>JAEZZQ010000021.1 GCA_023442465.1 Bacillota bacterium
ATCAACAATCTGGAGCACTTCATACCTATTTGAACGTGGATAAACCCTATGCATGGTCAGGCAGAACGGTCAGCGGTATTCTGGAACATGAGGAATACATCGGCACTACGGTGAATTGCAGAGGATATATCCCCTCCTTCAAGAGCAAAAAGCAACGGAAGAATCCGCCTGAAAACTGGCTCCGGTTTGAGAACACCCACAAGCCAATCATTGACCGTGAAACATGGGACATTGTGCAGAAGGTTCGTTCAGGGAAACGCCGACCCAACAAGATGGGTGAAATGGATATGCTTTCGGGGTTGGTGGAATGCGAGACTTGCGGAACGAAGCATTACTTATGCCGTTGTGGTAGCTGGAACGAGGAACAGTATACTTACACCTGCGGTAAGTACCATACACATAAGGACGAGTGTACTCCCCACACCATCAAAGTTATGGCATTACACCAGATTGTATTAGCAGAAATTCAGCGGATAACAGCCGAAGCCAAGGAGCATACAGAGCAATTCCTACAACGGGCAATGGATAAGCACCAATGCCAGCTAAAACAGGAGCTTTCCGTTAAGATACGTGAACTGGGAAAGGCTCAGAAACGCCTTTCAGACTTAGATAGGCTCTTGCAGAAAGCGTTTGAACAGCTGGCACTGGAAAATCTGTCTGAAATGCAGTTTAAGGCATTGACCGGAAACTATGAAAGAGAAAGGCAGGAGCTTGCCCAGCGTTCTAACAAGCTGGAGCAGGAAATTCGTTCTGGAAAAGACACCATGCTCAATGCCGACCGCTTTATGACCATTGTGCACAGGTACACCGATATTCAGAAGCTAACACCTGAAATTGTGAGGGAGTTTGTCGCGAAGATTGTGGTGCATGAACGTTCCGAGCCGTACAAAAAGAAAAACTATACCCAGCAGGTTGATGTCTATTTCAACTTTGTGGGCAGGGTTTAGGATAAGAGAAAAGCCGTAGGACTTGAAATCCTACGGCAACTCTTAAAAACTGAAAACATCCTTATAGACATGGCGCATTCAGGCTGCCCTTTTTGTAACCTCTCTCATTAACCGGTTTCTTCAGTGAAGTCCGTCTCCTATTATCTTTGCACTCTTCCGGAAGCATCTCCACCCGCAAGCTTCTTCACCTCATCTGCACTCACTTGGTTGAAGTCTCCTTCGATGCTGTGCTTTAAACAGCTTGCGGCCACTGCGAACTCTATGATCTCCTGCGCACTCATACCCGCCAGACTGGCATAAATCAGCCCTGCTCCGAAGGAATCCCCTCCTCCCACACGGTCTACGATATGCATCGTATATTTCTTGCTGAAATAATATTCGCCTTCAGTATATAGCATTCCCGCCCAGTTGTTGTCATTGGCGGAAAGAGACTCTCTTAGGGTAATCGCCACCTTCTGAAATCCGAAACGGTCTGCAAGGCGCTTTGCCACATCTTTATAACCTTCATGGTTTACTTTCCCCGCGGTTACATCGGTGTCAGGCGCTTTTATGCCGAATACGTCGCCGGCATCCTCTTCGTTAGCGATGCATACGTCCACATATTTACACAGCTCACCCATTACTTCACCGGCTTTCTCTTTGCTCCACAGCTTGTTTCTATAATTCAAGTCACAGCTTATAGTAATTCCTTTTTCCTTCGCCTTCTTGCAGGCTTCCAGGCATATTTTTGCAACGTTGTCTCCCAACGCAGGAGTAATTCCCGTGAAATGGAACCAATCCGCACCTTCAAAAATCACATCCCAGTCAAAATCCTCTTTTACCGCCTCAGCGATAGAGGAACCCTCTCTATCGTAAATAACCTTGGAAGCCCTTTGAGAAGCTCCTTTTTCCAGGAAGTAAATTCCTACCCTCTTGCCGCCCCGCACGATATCTTTGGTATCCACACCAAACTGCCTCAGAGAATTGATGCCCGCCTGACCGATTTCATGTGCCGGGAGTTTTGTCACAAAGGAGGAATCCAAACCATAATTTGCAAGGGATACCGCTACGTTGGCCTCTCCGCCTCCGTAAGTAGCTCCATAGCTTGCCGCCTGAACGAAACGGTAATAGCCCTCCGGCGCCAGCCTTAGCATAATTTCACCAAAAGTTACTGTTTTTTTATTCATAAATTCTTTATTCTCCCTTCTATTTCTGAATGAGATGCACCGCAAAACCGCCGATTTCATCCTTTAAGTAAATAGCCTTCAGCCTGTCCTTATCGTCTCTCTTGGCAGTCGCTTCATCGAATATCACACCCTGCCTTTCCAGATGATAAATAGCTCTTTCTATATAATTCGTACCGATTGCGATATGTCCGTTTGCTCCAAGGTACGGGGTCTTCATCACTTCGATACCTGTTCCTGCAAAGATAGAGCCGGCCCCTGCCTTTTTCGTCATTCCAAAAATTGCCTCGAAAGTTCCTGCCGTATGATCGGCAGACTCCTCGTCTGTCTCGTTGATTCCTACATGCTTAAGCTCGAATCCCAGCATCTTCGTTACGGCTTCCCTGGTCAAAGCTTCAATCTTATCGAAGCTTCCCGCAATTACCAAGTCCTTTTTCACCATCCAGCTTCCGCCGCATGCAACAATTTTATCGAAGTCCAGATATTCTTTTAAGTTATCCGCGGTAATGCCTCCTGTAGGCATAAACTTCATCTTGCTGTACGGTGCGCTCATCGCCTTGATCATCTCGATTCCGCCTGCCGCCTCTGCGGGAAAAAATTTTACCGTATCGAGTCCCAGCTCGATAGCGGCTTCCACATCACTTGGGTTGGAAGTTCCCGGAAGCACCGGGATATTTTTCCCTACGCAGTAGAAAACCACCCGGGGATTCAGTCCGGGGCTTACGATGAACTTTGCTCCGGCCGAAACAGCACGATCCACCTGCTCTATCGTAAGGACTGTTCCTGCTCCCACAAGCATGTCGGGGAATTCCCTCGCCATAATACGGATAGATTCCTCTGCCGCATCCGTTCGGAAAGTTACTTCAGCGACGGGAAGTCCGCCTTTGAACAGTGCCTCCGCAAGGGGTTTCGCATCCTTTGCATCGTCTAAAGCGATTACCGGCACAATGCCTATCTTACCAATTTCTTCAATTATCGGATTCATATCTGAATCTTCCTCCTTTTACACAATTGTTCCGTATACTTCTATCTGGCTCAATGCCGGAAACGGCGAGGGGTCATCCGCCTTTATCAAATTTCCAAGGCGCACCCACGTAATCCGTTTTTTCCCGAATTCCAGAATATGAGGCAGACTGCTTTTTTCCAAATCCCACTCTATGCTCGTTCCATCGGAAAATGTCAGCGTTACCTGCCTCCACCAGTTATCATGGGGAAAATCGGAACGAGTATACAAAACGATTTTGTCCGTCTCCACCTCATGCCCGAAATCTACGCTCATATACGCATCCTCCCGCATATTGATTCCCCACGATTCATAGGGCCATTCTCCATGAGAACGGTTCTCACATACGCCGTCAATGGCGTTGCGGGCTGCAAAAACAGATTCTCCTCTCGTCTCTACGTTAGCCTGAGCATGAGGATAACAATTCGTCTCCCCATGCTGGTCACATACATTCAACGCAAGGTTCCTATAACCCTTTATTTCATCTTCCCTGGCCGTCCGCACATATAAATAATGCCTGCTTCCATAAAATACCTTAGGAGAATAGCAAATCCTCTTTTCTCCGAAAGGGATCTGATACGACACATTATCCGTAATATATACGAAGGCCGGTCCCATAGCATCGTCCACCTGCAGTATTACATGAATATTTTTCTCCGAGGTTTCCAGGACAATACGGTCACCCTCCGCATATTCCGCAGTACATACGAGGCTGACATAATCCTCCCCGCTGCTCACACATATAGTCTTTCCATTTTTATCGAGAACCTTAAGTGCCAGAACCGCCATATCTTCACCCCATTTAACCTTCCAAAATCTCTCTTACGCAGGCTGCTATCGCATCCTCCCTGCAATTTGCGAAGAAATATTCCTTAAACCGCTCTCCCGCCAAAGCTCCCTTCACCAACTCCCTATCCAGATTCTTCAAAATCGTTACCATATCCTGATGCGTTATCTTCTTTACCTCATCGAGAATCTTCTTATTCCTCTGTTCCGGTATAACCCTATCCTTCGGATAACCCTGTCCCCCTTCACAGGAAAACAACTTCTCGAAAATATAGGAAAGATTCAGCTCCGCACCCCAGCCAAAGCCCTTGGCAAAAGGAAGCGCAATTGCATTGCCGTCATTGATCTGAGCAAACATATATGCATCCGAAGGATCCACAATATGTCCGCACAGCACTCCCGGAAAAGAGTTACAGGCAAGCATAGCCCCTTCCCCCGTACCACAGCCCGTCACCACGTAATCCGCCGCTCCCGAATTCAAAAGCACTGCCGCAAGAATACCATTTTGCACATATGTAAGCGAGTTCACATCCTCCGCACTATACATGCCATAATTATATACCTCGTGCCCAAGAGGCTCCACCGTCTTCTTCAAAGTATCACAGACCAACTCATTCTTAGCCGCCTGACTGTTCTCATTTATTAAAGCTATCTTCATTTTCCTTCCCTGCTCCTTTCCCTGCATCCACATAAAAATACAGCCCCCTCTATATTTCCTTCTCCGTACTTCCTTCTCTGCGTTTCCCTATTTTCTCTCTTAAACCATTTCAATTTCTCTAATTATCCATTACCCTCTTATCACCATTCTTCTCTAACACAATGCATCAACAACAATTACACCCTCAACCCCCGCTAATTTTATGTACAATTTCACAGCCTTCCAGAGGCTTTCTTCGGTGTATTCGGTTTCAGTTCCTTTAGCCAACGGCTTGCATTTTCTTAAGGAAACCCTTGACACCCAGGGAAAATGCCGCATGGATGCGGCATTTAGGCAGCACAGTACATGGATGTACTTTGCTGCCGGCCCGACCGTTCCCGACACACTCCCGGTTTCCTTTAGAAAATACAGCCGTTCGCGTCGGAACAGAAACCGAATACACCGAAGAAAGCCATCAACACCCCTCCATTGTACATAAAATTTTCACAACCCCCCCCCATCACACACCCCACCTATTGAAACATCACTGCGGCTGCTTCCCAATATAAGCAAGAATACCACCATCCACATAAAGCACATGCCCGTTCACAAAATCCGATGCATCCGATGCGAGAAATACCGCCGGTCCCTGCAAATCCTCCGCTTCTCCCCAACGCGCCGCCGGAGTCTTGGCGATAATGAACTGATCAAAAGGATGCTTGGAACCGTCCGGCTGAATCTCGCGGAGAGGTGCCGTCTGAGGCGTAGCGATATAGCCGGGGCCGATGCCGTTGCACTGAATATTGAATTCGCCGTATTCAGAAGCAATATTCTTAGTTAACATCTTAAGTCCACCCTTGGCAGCCGCATAAGCGGATACCGTCTCGCGTCCCAGCTCGCTCATCATGGAGCAGATATTTATTATCTTGCCATGCCCTTTTTTGATCATGCTGGGAATTACCGCCTTAGAAACGATAAAGGGAGCATTCAGATCCACATCGATTACCTGACGGAACTCCGCCGCCGTCATGTCACACATAGGAATACGCCTGATGATTCCTGCATTATTTACGAGAATATCGATTACGCCTACTTCCTTCTCAATAAGCGCTGCCATTTCCTGTACCTGCTCTTCGTTCGTTACGTCGCATACATAGCCGTGAGCCTTGATTCCTTTTTCCTCATATGCCGCAAGACCTTTATCCACCAATTCCTGCTTAATATCGTTAAATACAATAGTTGCTCCCGCTTCCGCATAGGCGGTTGCAATTGCAAAGCCAATTCCGTAAGAAGCTCCTGTTATCAATGCTACTTTACCTTCCAGTGAAAATTTGTTCATTAATCCGCTCATATTCATATCTCCTTTTCTCCTTGTTATCCGTTACTCTTCAGCCTTCGGCCCCGCTGCAACATATAATACACAGAAACTATGCCTCCCGCATAATTTCGCGCTGTAACTTCCAGGTTTTCTGTGACTTTCCCTTAACTGCAAAAAATCCTTACATTAAATCCTTCATATCTACAGCGTCCATATCGTCGAACGCCTGGTTCTCGCCTACCATTCCCCAGATAAAGGTATATGCTCTGGAGCCACAGCCGGAATGGATGGACCAGCTCGGCGATATCACCGCTTCTTCGTTTCTCATTACGATATGCCTCGTTTCGCTGGGCTCTCCCATATAGTGCATAACAAAGGCATCCTGCTGCATTTCGAAGTAAAGATATACCTCCATGCGCCTGTCGTGAGTGTGACAAGGCATCGTATTCCATACACTTCCCGGCTTAAGCTTTGTCATTCCCATAACGAGCTGGCAGCTCTCCACCTGTCCCGGAAGTATGTATTTACAAATAACTCTATGGTTCGCATCTTCCAGGCAGCCTAGCTCCACCTTATTCTCATCTTTTACGATGACTACGCCCTCTTCGGGTTCTCCCTCAGGCTTTATCAATACGGTAGGATAAGATTTATGAGCGGGTGCACTGTTGATATAAAATTTAGCAGGACAGGAAGCATCCTTACTTTCGAAGGAGATATCCTTCGCTCCCATTCCAATGTACATTCCCTCTTTGAAGCCTACCTGATATCTTTTTCCGTCAATGATAACCGTTCCTGCGCCGCCGATATTGATTACGCCCATTTCTCTTCTCTGAAGAAAATATTCCGCCCGCAGCTCGTCCCCTGCCGTCAGCTTAAGCACTTTCGAAACAGGCGTCGCTGCTCCCGTAATGATGCGGTCGATATGGCTGTATACAAGCTTAATTTCATCCCCCGCGAATAAATCCTGAATCAAAAATTCTTCTCTCAGTCTCTCCGTCGTATAGTGTTTCACATCTCTCGGTGAAACCGCTGTCCTAAGTTCCATTCTTTTCCCATCCTTCCTATTTTAATCTTCAACTTAAAAACGTCTTATAAAATCGTCTGAACTCTTCTATTCGTTATGTCTTTATCCTATCATACTATTTATTCCAATTCTTGTTTTATGTTTTCATAAATATTGCAAATATTGAATACACCCCTTATAATGAAATTAGGAATCAGGAAAATCAGGAAAACTATGGAAAGGATTGAACTATTATGGAGGAATTTACATCGTGTAAAATGGCAACCCAGCATTGTATTACCAATAAATATTTTGCTCTTGCTCATCTTTATAGCGATGAAAAGACAATGGACATGCACATTCATGACTGCTGCGAAATCTATTATTCCATATCCGGAGGAAAGCAGTTTTTAATCGACAACCGCTTTTACGATATTGAGCCCGGAGATATTTTCTTTATCAATCAATATGAAAGCCATTATTTGACGCAGGTGGATACCGGCGTACACGAAAGGATTGTCATTTCTGTACATCCTGATTATTTGCAGGAGATTTCCTCTGATCAGACTGATTTAAGCTATTGCTTTACCCATAGATTCGACGGGCTCCCTCACAAGCTTCATTTGGACCCGGAAATGAGCAAACGCTTTATTTATTTGATACATAAAATAGCCGATAGCGAAGGCTTCGGCTGCGATTTGATGGAACGCGCTGGGTTTTCCGACCTCATGGTCTTTCTCAACCGGACCTTTTATGAGTCCTGCCATAGGGAATATACAGAGAAGGTTGTTACCAACCATGCACAGGTAGATGATATTCTCAGCTACATTAACCGGCATATTTCTGAAGATATTACCTTAGAGCGGCTTTCCGAATATTTCTATTTAAGCTCCTCATATCTGTGCCGCATTTTTAAATCTACCACAGGCACTACTATCAACAAATATATTACCGCAAGAAGAATCACCATTGCCAAGGCTCTGCTGAACGAGGGGATTTCCGTTACGGAAGTTTGCGGTCAATGCGGCTTCAACGATTACAGCAACTTCTTAAAGGCCTTTACCAAGGCTGTGGGAATATCTCCCAAGAAATACGCACAATTCAATTCTTAGCTCCGGAGACGCTGTCCCAGCCGTATTTGGGGAAAATGATGTATTCCAGTATTTTAGAATGAGTAAAAGCGATTCCGCCTGCACTGATAAACAGTATCGGCCAGAAGACGAATATGCCCAGAGCGATGATGCAGCCGGCGATAACCGCCATGAAAAGCACCCAGGAAAGGTTTTTAAGCATCACCATGAAGGTCATGAAGAACAGGTTCTTAAGATTTGTATCCAAACGGGCCGCAAGCGGAAACACGAGCATGAGCATGCATAGATAAAGCACCGCAAATACGAGGTACAGCCAGAAAATAAAGGCTGCTCCCTCGAATTCTGCACGATGCCATATATATAAGCCGCCTGCGAAAAAGAAGCCGAGAGCAAGCACAATCAGCCATAATGCGGTGGATTGCCTGAAGTTTTCCTTAAAGGCCTTCCAAAAGGACGGGAAGATATAGCTTTCCTCGTTACGCGCCATTTTCAAGGATACGTAATAGAGCGCAGAGGAGGAGGCACCGATTGTCACCACCGGCAGACTTAAAAGTGTCCAAAGGAGGGTCAAAAAGAAAATATCTGCCACCTTACCCATAAACCTCCAAATGGGATTATCATAATGAAATAAATTCGCCATGCCTTCCTCCTCTTATTTTACCACTTTCTGTTGTACTGCACCGTTACCTCCGTAACGATTTTATTCCTTCCCTCGCTTATCGAATAGCAGACCGCAGGAATTCTCGTCATTGGATGAAGCAGATTGGTGTTCGGATCGGCTCCAATCACATTCCCTCTGCCTTCTCCGCCTTTTGCCGTAACCTCACAAAAGCAGTAGCAGTTCTCCACCCTTGCCATAGAACCGTTTTCGGTCAGTTTTTCTCCTTCCACATCGATTTCTACCGCAAATCCGCAGTCGTAGGCTTCGCATTCTACGTCGCTTTCTATCGTATGCTTCCTGATATGTCCGGCAGGTGTGGGCGTAATTATTGTCTCCACTGATATTCCCGGATAAGGAGACCATCTGGAGATCACCCCCTCCTGAGACAAGCTAAAGTCCTCGCATCCCCTGCGTACATACACATACCCGTTGATATAAAAGGCCAGCATGCTGTCCGCTGCAGCCTCATGGATTTCACACGTGGATTTCGCCATGTTAACGGCAAACCGCGTATCATAGGCAAACTTCCCATACTTGGCGGGAGTCTGCCCGTGACCGGAAGGACTGTATTTCCCCGGTACAAAAGCGGTGGTATGATTTTCATAACGGTATATCATCATATCGGCATAGGGAAGCTGTATCTGTGTCTCCAGTTCAGGCATAGGTTCTGCCTTTGCCCACCAAAAAGGATGGTCGTCCGGCAGCATCAAAACCGCGAAGGTCTTCAGCGCCCAATAAGGGGAGCCAGGGCCGTTGTAACGCTCTCCCATAACGAGGTTGGGATATCCGTAGCCTATGGTGAGAATGTCGTCTCTGTCAAAAATCGGCTTTTTCATCCAGTCACACAAATGTCTTACTATCAAGCCTTTTATCACGCCTACCGGAAAAGGCGTCACATCTGCGATCAGACATGCACACCAGAAGCTGACCTGAGAAAATCGGTAGGTCAAAGACCGTCCGTAAGGCAGAGCCGCTCCGTTATCATCGAACCAGTAGATGAACTGCTTTGCGAAAAGTTCCGCCCTCTTTTTGTAAATCTGGCTTCGCTCCTTATCCTCTTTCTCCATTACTCTGGCATAAAAGAGGGTATAAAAATGAATGGCAAAGGATACATAATAATCCTTCTGCCCGGAATCTCCGTCCTGATACCAGCCGTCCCCCAGATAGAAGGTATCTGCGCCGTTCAAATAATATTCCAGCTTCTTGGCATCGTATTTCCTTCCCAGCTTTTTCAGCGCCACATTCACGAGAACCGCAAACAGAATCCAGTTGCAGATGGGAAGGTTGTATTCATTGATTCCGTAGAGCCAGTTCGCGAGATTATCCTTCTCTGTTTCACAAAGCGGATCCCATGTCTTTTCCGGCGACAAGATCAGTCCGTAGGAAATTGCCGCCATTTCTACAAACCGCTGATCAAAAGAATGAAAGCCTCCCCAGTATTCCGGGCTGCCGGGATTCGTTCCTGCTGCCAGGCCTTTCCTGTATATTTCCTCGAATTCAGGTGCTTTTCCACCGCCTGCCCAGAAAGGGACCAAGCCCCATAAGGGGCGTGAAAATGCTTCTAATTCAATTGTTCTTCTCCCATAGGTAGTTGCCGTCACGCCTAAATTAAGCTCTGCTTTTTCCTCACTGTAATAGGGAATCAGAGGATTCACAATCTCCAATAACAGTTCACGGAACTCTTCCTTACTGCTTAGCTTTCCATCCCAGTCCGTCTTCATCCTCATATCCTCCGTTTACCAATATAATATCCAGTCTCTGTCAAGTCTCATAAGAGCTTCCATATAAAAATAATCTCCCCATGAATTACATTCATCCACTCCGCAATGGTTGCACGTATTGTAAGGCGATTTATTAGAATAGGTGCTGTGCAGCACCAGTCCGTTGGAAGACTCGGCATCCTTCACCGCATAGTTGTCATACACAGACTTCATAAGTTGCATCGCCAGCTTCTTATATACGCTTGCATCCTTTCCATCCATAGACTTAACCATTTCCAGCATACCACAGGCAGCAATAGAAGCCGAAGACGAATCTCTCGGCTGGTCATCCCCGTCTGTAAATTCCAAGTCCCAAAAAGGAACCATGTCTTTCGGCAAATGCTCCAAAAAGTACTGTGTTACGTTCTTAAATATTTCAATATACTCTTCTCTCTTCGTATACTTATAAGCCAGTGCACTTCCATAGATTCCCCATGCCTGTCCTCTCGCCCATGCAGACCCGTCTCTGTAACCCTGACAAGTCGATCCATGGTCAGGCGCTCCTGTCTTCATGTCGAAAAAGAAGGTATGCCATGTGGAATAGTCCTCACGGATCACATTTCGAATCGCTGTATGTATATGCTTCTCAGCAATGTCCCGATATTTGCCGTCCCCTGTTTCCTCCGAGGCCCAATACAGAAGGGGCAGATTCAGCAGACAGTCTATAATCAGCCTGTAGTTCTCCGGCGCATCCATAGGTCCCCATGCCTGAATAAATTCACCTATCGGATGAAATCTGGTGAGCAGCTGGTCCGCAGCCTTTATTGCCGCTTCCCTTCCCGTTTTGCTTCCGACCAGCTTATACCCGGCAACGCAGGAGGGCGAATACAGAAAACCCATGTCGTGGTGGTCTACTTCTACTTTATTGTTTATTCTGTCCAAAAAGCTGTCTATCTGGATTTCTCCGGCTTTCTTCAGCCTCTCGTCATTCGTGTACTCGTAGGCCAGCCATATTTCTCCCGTCCAGAAACCCGTAGTCCAATAGTTGTTCTCTATGGGCTTATAAAAATTGTTCTCGCTGTAAGCGTTCTGAAATTTGTCGGTAAATTCGGGCAGATTGCGGATTATCTGCTCCGAGCCAAACTGAAGCGCCCGCTTTATTTCTTCCCCGGTAATTACCGGCATGTTCTCGAATAGCATGTTCCTGCCTCCTTTTAAAATCAATCGGTCATCTTAACTTATCCATAATTTTAACCTTTTAATCCGGTAGAAGCAACACCCTCCACAAAGTATTTCTGCAAGCACAGAAATACCAAAATAACCGGAATCAAGGATACCACGGAACCCGCCATAATCAGCCCGTATTCTGCCGAATACTGTCCGATGAACATTTTCAATCCAAGCTGTATGGTCTTTTTCGTCTCTGTTTTTAAGTAAATCAACGGTCCCAAGTAGTCATTCCACGTATTAACGAAGGTAAAAATAGTGAGCGTGGATAGCGCAGGCTTTGACAGCGGAAGCATAATCTTAAGATAAATCCGGTATTCGCTCATGCCGTCGATTCTCGCTGCCTCGCATAAATCGTTAGGAATTCCTTCGTAAAACTGCTTCATTAAGAATACGCCGAAGGCTGAGAACGCCTGCAGACAAATCATAGCTAACAGCTTATCGTTGAGTCCCATTCCCCTCATCATAATGAACTGGGGAACCATATACACCTGCCAAGGCATTGCAATTGTGGATATATATGCCAAAAATAGTATGTTTTTATGTTTAAACTCTAACTTTGCAAAAGAATAAGCGGCAAAGCTCGATGTGAGCAATTGTAAAAAAGTAACTACAATCGTTAAAAATACCGTATTCTGAACGAATTGCAAAAGCGGAATTTTTGTCCATATCTTAATATAATTGTCCCACTTGGGAACTTCCGGTATCCAGACGAAAGGGTCCATCAGGAAAACCTCCCGGTTGGATTTAATGGATGCAGACAACATCCACAAAAACGGAACGATCATAACAGCGGTAATTATGAGCAAAATAAGATAAACGCCGACCTTTCCGGCAATCTTATTTCTTTTTTTCGATTTAAGTTTTTTTGTTGAAACACTATTTCCCATTGCGGTTCCTCCTTTATTTGTTTATTTTAACTCCTATCTGTGTGCCTTGGCACACGTATAGATCAGGATGTTGAAAAAAGCTTTTATTTTTCAACCTATTCTCCCAGCTTTTTCTCATATCGGAACTGTATCAGCGTAACGATAAGCACCAATACGAACAATACCATCGCGATAGCGCTGGAATATCCCAGATCCCAATAATTGAATGCATTCTGATAAATGTAATAAACAAGAACCGTTGAGGAAATGCTCAGCTTTCCATCTCCGCCTCCGGCCAGCATGATCGCAATGTCATATACCTTGAAGCAATTGATGGTCAGCATTACCACAACAAAGAATGTGGTGGCGCGGAGCTGCGGCCACGTAATGAACTTGAATTTCTGCCATGTGCTGGCGCCGTCCAAACTGCCCGCTTCGTATAACTCGGCAGAAATACCCTGAAGTCCTGCCAGGTAGATTACCATATAGTAACCCATATATTTCCATACACTGAATAATATTAAAGTAAAGAGTACGAGCCCCCCGCCAAACCATTTGGGAAGATTAGCCTGCGGCACTCCAAATACGTTTAGCAGCAGATAATTGACCGGTCCCTTCGACGGATGAAAAATCATACTCCACACTGCTGTAATTGCCACTAAGGACGCTACATATGGGAAAAATGCCACCGTACGGAAGAAACCCCTCGCTCTGATTTTCTGATTCAGCACGATAGCCAAAGCCAACGAAGCTATCATTGTAAGAGGTACTGTTCCTATAACGTAAATAATCGTGTTTTTAAGCGCCGCCACAAAAAAAGTATCTCCGGTCAGCCTTTTGAAATTATTCAGGGCCACGAATTCCATCGTGTTGTTTCCATCCCATTTCATGAAGGCGAGCAAAAAGGCGAATACGATAGGAACGAGAGTAAATACGGCAAATCCTATAAAATTGGGCGCAATAAACGAGTAGGCTACCAAGTCTCTTTTCGCCTCTCTGCTTATCCTTCTGTTGTTTCTGATTGCCGTGGCCTTACGCTGCACGCTCTCTCTTTTGGCAATCAGCTTTTGTTTTTTCTTCATATCCGTTTCGATACGAATCTGTTTCATCAAATCCGCGGACTCTACTTCCAGCTTTTCCATCCGGGCTGCTTTTTTTGCGTCCATTCTAACATCCTCTCTCTGATAGTTCGGGGCCGGTATTTACCAGCCCCGGAATTGTCATATTTACTTAAGGATTATTGTCCTAAAATTTTTCCAACTTCATCATTCATTGCTGCAATACCTTCGTCAACGGTCATTTCACGATTCATAATGGATTTATGATATGTATCGAGAATATCGTTCACTGCGGATACGTTTTCTGCATAAGGAACTTCCAGGTATAAGTTAGATACATTAAGAGCTTCCTTGCTGGTGTCATCCTGCGGGAATCCGTCGAGGCTGGAAATAATGCCTGCAACTTCAGCATTCATAAGAGCCGGGAAGTTACCCGTTTCAGCCATAACTTTCGCACCTTCCGCACTGGATACCCAGTTTACGAAATCAAATGCTGCCTGTTTTTGATCGGATACGCTTGTTACTGCCAGACCTGTAATCGTACCGAGCGTGGAACCCGCCTCTACGCCGTCTGCGTGAGGATATTTTACCATACCCCAGTTGCCGCAAAGAGAAGCGTCATATTCGCCGCTGGCAATATTGGCCATCAAAGTAGATATAAACCATGAACCCATATTCATCATCGCTACATCGCCGCCTGAAAATGCTGCGGAATAATGTAAGCCTTCTGCGCTCAAATCAGCATAATTTCTGCAGATCTGGTCGTCTTCCTGCTTCAGGACCATTTCATAATACGGTTTAAAGAAATCATAATTTCCGTCTAAGATCGTATGCTTTCCGTCAAGTACGCCGAACAACTGAACAGCGCTTCTCCATGTATGGTAATGTGTGCCGTAAACCTGTGCTCCGAAGGTAGGATCTGCTACCTGTCTTGCCAGGGCATCGTATTCGTCAAAGGTCATATCGTTGGTAGGATAATCAACGCCCGCTGCATCAAAAATGTCCTTGTTGTAGAAAACTACCCAGAAATCATTTCTGAAAGGAAGCTCATAGAGGCTTCCGTTTACCGTAACCTGCTTGTCAACGCCGCCGTACTGGCTAAGGTCGATACCTGCAGAAGAAATGTAACTGTCGAGGGGCTCCAGCGTATTCTTGGAAACCAAAGTTGCATAACCGGGAACGTCCTTGATCGTAACTACATCGAAATCAGAACCGCTTCCGGATAATTCCGTCGCAAGTACTGTCATGTAATCTGTAGAACCTAAATCTGTCATTTCAACTGTAACGTTGGGGTTGGCTGCTTCGTATGCTTCCTTCAGCGCTTCCCAGTAAGGCGTAATGTCTTTATCCCATATTGCCCACTTAAGCGTAACAGGTTCCGCAGCGTCTGCCTCTGAAGTATCCTCTGCCTCTGCCACTTCCTCAGCTGCCGGTTCCGTTGTCTCCGTTGCAGTGCTTTCCGTTGTAGCAGCCGGTGTCTCCGCTGCAGCAGAACCGCATCCGGCAAACAAGGTTGCCATCATTGTTGTTGCAAGAAAAATCCCTAAAAGCCTTTTTTTCATGAATAGATTCCTCCCTTTTCACGATAATTAATTTAATAGTAGCAAACATACCCTTAAGGTTATTGACCCGATGGGCTATTGTGGTTTAAGTATATAAATTATTTCTTTTATTTTACATGAAATATTTCTTTATTTCATTCATAATTCATTCTTATTCATAAATATTTAGAAAAAAAGCTGTACTTTCTTTGATTAAAATGCACTATTTTTTTTACTTTGTCCTTTTAATGATTTTTCCTTTTCAACAAAACTTCCGTTGTGCTAGAATACATTCAAAGGCCTGGTGCATCGTCCTGCAAATAGCCGGACTGAGTTTAGAAAAGCAATGGCGCAGGTTACTTTGAGGACAATGCAATAATTGTACAGATCGGTACAGTGGTCTCTAAGACCCGGAAGGAGGAACAATATGATTCCTGCAAAAGGCAAACTGAACAAATATCTTCATACCATACGCGCACGTATCTTGCTTAGTACTGTTATGTTAATCGTCATTATAAGCATTATCATAACCTCTATCAGCTACTTCGTAGTTTCCTCCAGTCTTCAGAAGAACTTAATCCAAACTTCAGAAACTAAGCTGGCCTTTTTGTGCTCCTCCATAGATTCTAACATAGATAACGTTATTGGCTTCATCCGGTCCTGCCGGATCAGCAGTAAAATCAAAAACTTCGCCGGGGAAGCGGATACCGACAGTAACAGTATTAAGCGAGAGGCCCACGATTTCATTATAGATACCTATGCGGCTAACGCTGCACTTCCTTCCTCGCTCATCCGTCTCGTGGTCATCGGCAAGGAAAGAAGCGACATCGTACAAGTGGTGGAATCTCCTTATTCCACTATAGCAGTTTCCGCCGATGCCATTTTGTCCCTCCCTTATTTTAATACGCTTCACTCCAATCCGGGAGAGGTATCCACAGGAATATTAATGGACCCTTTCTTTACCACAAAGCAGGTTCCCATGATTCCTTTCGTCCACACTATCGAACATCCTTATAAAGCGGAAGAGCTTGGATATATTTATACGGAAATGTCCCTCTCCGTTATTACCGGTCCCATTAAAAACTATTTGTCGGAGACGGACAGCCGTTTCTTCTTTCAGATAGGTGACTACCGCTATGAATATAGCGACCACATGCTGACACCCTCCTCGATTCAGTTCATATTGGAAGAGGATTTGTCGGATATCTCACTAAGCAGCGATACCATCATACAAAAGGTCTATAATCCGGAAAGCAAAAGCCATTCGATTATGATAACGCGTCCTCTCGGCACCAAAGGCTGGTATGTGACCGAGTGCCTGGATCAAACAGTATTGTCCAAAAATATTTATCGTACCTTCTTCTTAATAGCATTGATCATTCTTACTTCTGCCAGCATTATCGGAATTCTTCTTTCCTGGTTCTTGTCCAAGACGGTAAATGTTCCGGTCCATAAGCTTCAGGAAAGGATGAAAAGGATTGCCGGCGGCGATTTCGAAAGAGATCCTTCCACAGAATGGGGGCATGAACTGGGTGACATCGGCAAGAATATCAACGATTTATCGGAGAATGTGCAATTGCTGATGAATCAAAGAATAGCAGATGAGAGGCAGAAGAAGGATTATGAATATAAAATGCTGCAAAGTCAGATTAATCCTCACTTTATATACAATACACTCAATTCCATCAAATGGATGGCTACTATTCAAAATGCCTCCGGTATCGCGGAAATGACCACATCTCTTTCCCGGTTGCTGAAGGATATCTCCAAGGGTACGACCAATCTCGTTACTTTAGAGCATGAAATTTCTTTGATCAATGATTATTTTACGATACAGCAATACCGTTACGGCGGCACCATCACTCTCCATTATAATATTGAAGACGAAGCCTTAACCTCATGCAGGATATTGAAATTCACCTTGCAGCCTATTGTGGAGAATTCCATTTTTCACGGTATCGAGCCGAAAGGAAATGCCGGAAGCATCGAGATTCATATTTACCGGGATGAGGCTGCCGACGTACATATCGATATTACCGATGACGGTGTAGGCATGACACCTGAGGTGGCCGCTCATTTGCTGGATACGGAGGCTCCGGCAGAATCCTCTTTTTTTAAGGAATTCGGTATCAGCAACGTTCACAAGCGTTTGCAATATGAATTCGGTGATAAATACGGACTATCCGTGAAAAGCAAGATAGGTGAGTTCACAACTATTTCGATATTGCTGCCGTTCCAATCAGAGCCTTTCGATTCGAAGGATTCAGGAGCGCAAACCGGGGGGGTATCTCATGATTAATTTACTTATAGCCGACGATGAACCGTTGGTTCAGGCAGGTATTAAATCCATGCTCAATTGGGAGGATTACGATATAAATATTATAGGAACAGCGACCAATGGAGCCATTGCCTACCATATGATAAAGGAGAATTCCCCTGAAATCGTCATAACAGATATTAAGATGCCCCTTATGAGCGGGCTGGAACTGGCTAAGAAATGTTATGAAGAAGGAATGATTCTGCCTATATTCATTATCCTTACCAGTTACGAAGAATTTCAGTTCGTAAAGGAAGCCCTTACCTATCAGGTCGCCGATTACCTTGTGAAGCTGGAACTCACTCCTGAAATCCTTGGAGAATCCTTAAAGCGTGCTATCGGTAAGGTATCCGAGATGCAAAAAACAATAAGCGCCGCAAATACTTCTATCGGAAGTATTTACTTATTAAAAGAGCAGTTTTATACGAGACTTATTTTGAACCTGTTCGAATCTGAGCATCAATTCGAAATTCAATATAATAACCTCAATATCGATTTCAATCATGAGGCCTTTGCTGCCTCTTACATCGAAATACAAAGTGAAAAACTGTCTTCTATGTCCTCCGAAAAAAGGCTTAACCTATACACCAGCAGCCTGCAAATTGTGCGGGAATTGACGGCTAAGTACATTCCCTGCCACGTTCTGTCACTGGATACGAAGCATTTTGCCATTATCTTTTTTTTGGATAAGGACACCGAAGAGTTCAAAGAAATTATCCGCAGCACCATAGAGCAGGTTTCCTCCATGCTCTACAACTATTACAGCGTCACCATACTGGCGAGTGTCGGAGCAGTAGTTAAAAAGCCAATACAAATCGCCTCCTCTTTTCAGGATGCCAAGCAGGTATTCTCGCAGCTGACACCGGAGCATCCTCTTCTTTTTGCAGAGGATACTCCTTACGATAAGCCTCTCAAAAATGTCTTCAATATGTCTTTATTCAAAGAGGACATCCGAAAGGCCTATGCCGAATTCGATGAGAAGGCGCTTTATGCCATTTTTACCTCTATTATGGAGCTGTTCCAGAATCAGCCCTCCCACTATGTACAAGCGCTGGACGCTGCCGGAAACATTCTGTATTTATCCCTTTCCCTGTTGAGTAACGGCGAGCAGACAGTATCGGAAATATTTATAAACAAAAACAACGGATATCGTTCCCTCTACGAGCTTACCAATGTGGAACAGATATTGGAATGGCTGACCATATTCCGTGACGGGCTGTGCAAAAGCTTCGCCACCCACAACAAAGATTACAAGAACCATATCGTAATCAATGTGAAAAAGTACATTAGTGAACACGTAGAGGAAAAGCTTACCTTAAATAAAGTAGCCGAGGTTTTTAATATAAGTCCAAATTATTTGAGCGTCCTTTTCTCCAAATACAACGATTTGGGATTTACTGATTACATCAATCAGAGCAAAGTCGATGCCGCGAAAAAGATGATGGCGGACGGAGATTTTAAGATATATGAAATATCCGATATCCTCGGTTTCGAAAGCGCCTTTTATTTCAGCCGTGTGTTCAAAAAGGTAACCGGAGTCTCTCCCAGGGATTATATGAGCCAAATTATATAAATACTAAATAAAATAGTGAAGCTTATCGTAATATAATTCATTCTAATTATTGAAATATAAAATTATACTGGAACCAGAGAAGCTTTTTACTTGCTTTTCTGGTTTTTGTTCCATTATGTTCAAGTACATGCCTGCGGCTAGTATATCGTCCATCAAATAACTGGAATGAGTACACCGGGAGTTCACAGGTCATGAAGAAAGGTATGGTTATCCGTATGTTTTTTGAATTTGCTAAAGAATACCGGCATCCCCTTATCCCCTTCACACCCTTTGCACCCATTACCGATAGAGGGGCTTGGGATTCCTTGGATGCGCAGTGGCGAAAGGAAGCAATCGGGTTGGGTGAAAAATACCTGGAGTTTTCCTTTCCTTATATCTCAGCCTCGGATTTTATGGATTTTTCGAAAACAGGAAACAGAGTCCGGTTCGAGTCCAAATCCTTCTCTAAGCGTCTGGCCCTAAGTGCGCTGGTACTGGCAGAATGCGCAGAAAACGAAGGGCGGTTTACGCAAGATATTATAAACGGTATTTTTTCTATTTGCGAAGAAAGCGCATGGCAGCTTCCGGCGCATAATTCCTATATCCGCGACTGCACGCAGTTTCCCCTGCCCGATGTGACAGCTCCCGTGTTAGACCTGTTTGCCTGCGAGACAGGCGCGGTTCTGGCTGCTGCCTATTATCTGATGAAGGACGCTCTCGATAAGATCAGTCCCTTCATAACAAAACGGATTCTCTCGGAGCTTGACCACCGCATCTTTACTCCATATTTAAACGTCCATTTCTGGTGGATGGGCAACGGAAATGAGCCGATGAATAACTGGACGATCTGGTGTACACAGAATGTCCTGCTTTCTGTCTTCTTAACAGATGGAAATGAGGATATCCGGTACGACATTTTTCTGAAGGCTTGTAAAAGTACCGATTACTTTCTTGCCGAATACGGTGAGGACGGCTGCTGTGACGAAGGTGCTCAGTATTATCGCCATGCCGGTCTATGCCTGTTCAATACTATGGAGATACTGAATGCAATAACAAACGGCCGCTTCGCTTCCCTCTATGAAGATACGAAAATCCGAAATATTGCTTCTTACATACTGAACGTTCACATCGACGACAAATACTATGTGAACTTCGCAGATTGTTCCCCCGCCGCAGGGCGCGCGGGAGTACGGGAATATTTATTCGCCAGACGGACCGGCAACAAGGCGATGGAGCAGTTTGCCGCTGACGATTTCAAAAAAGATTTGCCCGCGTCTCTCCTCTTGTCCTCAGAAAATAATTTATACTATCGTTTGCAGAACGCATTTACTGCTGCCGAGATAAAGGGCTGTGATACCAGCCTCCCGCTTCCCCGCCGGGATATATTTTATCCCAGTACGGGTCTCTTTATCGCAAGAGATGAACAACTCTGCCTCGCCGTAAAGGCAGGGGGTAACGGGGACAGTCATAACCACAACGATACCGGAAGCTTTACCATATATAAGGACGGCAAGCCTCTGTTCATCGACATCGGAGTGGAAAGCTATACGAAGAAAACCTTCTCTTCCCAGCGTTACGAAATATGGACCATGCAGTCCTCCTACCACAACCTTCCTACCGTGGGCGGCTTTATGCAAAAAGACGGAGCCGAATATAAGGCAAAGGATGTTGTTTACCGGCTGGAAAAGGAGGTATGCGATATCGAAATGGATATTTCGGGGGCTTATCCCCCGGAATGCGGCCTTCTTTTCTATAAACGGCATGCCGCCCTATACAAGGGAAAATATATCGCTATTGAGGACTGTTTTTCCGTTCTTCCATCTCAGGTGGTCATCAGCCTTATGACCTATGAAAAGCCTGTAGTCAGTCACTTATCCGATAAGAACAGCACCACGGTTTCCATAGGCTCCTTGGGAAAGATGCAAATAGAAGGCGGCAGCATTTATACGATAGAGGAAATTCCAGTTGCCGATCCTCGTCTGAAGTCTGTCTGGGAGCACGAAATCTACCGGATTCTGATCCTGCCGGAAAAAAACAGTTTGAAAATACTGATTTCATAGAACCGCATTGCAGTGTACAAAAGGAGGAAGCAATGAAAAAAACAAGGAAAGTGAAAAAAATCAAATTATCCAAGAAACACGGTATTATAAGACAAATCAGCGTTGCCTTTATCATCCCCATTCTCTGCGTTATTCTCGTGGGCGTACTTGCTTACTCTCAGGCAGAAAAGGGGATAAGGGAAAAATATGAGGATTCCTCTTTGGCTGCCATAAAAATGATTGATCAGTATATCGACCTGGGTCTTCAACTGGGAGAAGCCGAAGCCTTGAAGTATGCCAACGATCCTAACATGAATAAGTATTACATGGGTCTGTACGAAGGAGATAACTCCAAGAAAATGCAGATCATTGACAGCATGAAATCCGGCATGGAGTCCGCACGTAACACCAACAAGTTCATTCATGACATACATATCATCACTCAGCCCGGCATTATTATGCAGACTACAAAGGATATGAAAAAGGGGAGCGGCACCGGTTTCTACGATGAGCTGGAGACGGAGATTCAGGAAACCTGCGGTTCCGGCATATTCTCTGCCTGGCTGGATTCCCACGCTATCATTGATGAGAAGCTGGGGACTAGTGCGGAAGACTATCTTCTTTCCTACTACTGCGCTTCTAACAATTCAAAGGCGGGCGTTGTTGTTGATATAAGCAAAAGCATGATTCTGGACATTCTGGATAAAACGGATATTGGCGCAGGCAGTACGGTAGGGCTTATAACAAGAGGCGGCAGAGAAGTGGTTACCGGCAGCGAACTGGGATTTACTCTGACAGACAGTGATTTTTACAGACAGTTTCAAAATTCCGGTGAAACACAAACCACCGGCTACATAAAAGAGGGAGGCATGAGCTATCTTCTTCTTGCCTCCAGGAACAATATTGCAGGTATCGTCGTATATGCCGTAATACCGAAAGATATTGTGACTGAGAAAGCAAACAATATTAAGACCATTACCATTCTTCTCGTTATTTTATCCTGTGTCATCGCCAGCGTTCTCGCGGCTTTGATTTCTATAAAAATCAGCAGGAGAATGAAGCTTATTATGGCAGGCCTTGACAAGTCTTCTTCCGGGGACCTTACGGCTGAGATAAAAATACGGGGAAATGACGAATTCAGCAGTATCGGGCAGAACGTTACCCAAATGTTAGAGCATATGCGCGTTTTGGTTCACGACTTCAAGGAGAGTGTTTCCCGGGTGTCCGAAACCTCCGGCGAAGTTAAAAATACATCCGACACGGTAAACAGCCATTCCGGCGATATCAATCATGCCATTGAAGAAATCCGGCAAGGAATCGAAAACCAGAGAGAAAATGCCAACGAGTGCCAGCAGAAAATGGATCTGTTGTCCGGGGAAATAAAGACGGTATTGCAGGAAATAGGAAAGATAGAGACCTTTGCTTCTTCCAGCCACGAAATGATCAAATCGGGGGTACTGCAGATGAATTCGCTGTCTCACAGCTCGGATTCCACCTCACAGGTTACGGCGAAGGTCATTGACAACATTTCCTATTTATCTCAGAAAGCGAAGTCCATAGAAGCATTTATCGGTATTATCAACGATATTTCAGAGCAAACCACGCTCCTTTCCTTAAACGCCTCCATTGAAGCTGCCCGCGCAGGTGCTGCAGGCCGAAGTTTCTCAGTGGTCGCAGAGGAAATACGCAAGCTTGCGGACAACTCTCTGGAAGCGGCGGAACAAATCCAAAATACAGTAAATGACATCATGGCCCAAATGCAGGAGACTACGAGCAATGCGCAGGAAGCGAAGGAAATCGTAGGCGAGCAGGAGAAAGGTGTTAAAGAAATGGCTGTCATTTTCGACAAGCTGAGCCTCGGAATGACGGAACTCATCATGAGCGTAGATGAAATAAGCCAGAACGTGGAAAGCGTAAACGCCGGACGCCATGCGACCAAGCTTGCCGTTGGAAGGATTACCGAGGTTACTGAATCCACCTCCGACTCCGCCGCCAAGGTAGGTATACTGGCAGATGAACTTCTGATAAATGCGGAGAAAATGGATTCTATATCTCAGAACTTGATGGAGGATATGGATACGCTGGAGAAGAAAATGGAACATTTTGTGGTAGAGTAAGATGAATTTTTTCTGCGGTCTTCGTTTACAAAACAAACTTTGTAATGTATAATTACCAAAGTAATAAAGCACCGAATAGATTGAAGATCTGTTTTCAGATACTTTGCTTTATAGGTGTGTAACATGATGATAAGGGGTTTCCTATACGGTGTTTGTCTGCAAGCACTTTTGTTGGGAAACTCTTTTAATGTAAATAGGAAAGTGCGTCCAAAATG
Organism: Bacillota bacterium; assembly: GCA_023442465.1. Taxonomy (GTDB): domain Bacteria; phylum Bacillota; class Clostridia; order Lachnospirales; family Lachnospiraceae; genus Kineothrix. The sequence continues at coordinate 23,245 of JAEZZQ010000021.1, forward strand.
CTTGGCTACAAGGCTGAGAAGCACACTTTCGTTCTATAGCTAAGGAGAAACTAACTGAGATGAAAAAAACACTTGTTATTTTAATGAAATATCTGTCGGCTCTTGGTCTTCGCAGAATTCTATGTATGTTCGCAGGAAACACCCTGCTTGGCATCGGAATTGCCTTTTACCGCCATGCAGCATTGGGCAATGATCCTTTTTCTGCCATGACATTATCTTTATCCATGAGGACCCCTTTAAATTATGGAACGTTTCTTTTGTTATTTAATTTTTGTCTTTTCAGCTTTCAGTTCTTTTTGGGCAAAAAATATATTGGAATCGGAACGCTGGTAAACTGGACTCTGGTCGGCTATGTAGCGGATTTTTGTATGTATTTGGATACTCATTATATTACACTCCCTGATACTTATCCAGTTCGGGTGATTGTTCTGCTGTCTGCTATTCTTATATCGGCAATGGGCGTATCCCTTTATCAGACTTCAGCCTCCGGTATCTCTCCCTATGATTACCTTTCACTCGGACTATCCGAACAAGCTCATTTACCTTATCTCTTCTGTCGTATCGCTTGTGACGCAACCGCAGTAATTATAGCTTTTATAGCAGGCGGATTAGTTGGTATCGGAACGTTTCTCACGGTTTTGATGCTCGGACCTTCCATACAGTTTTTTACAAGGACTGTTTCAAAGAAATTACTAAAGCAAGTTTAAATTAAGAAACTGCAAATAAAAAACTCGAATTGATGAAAATGTTGTAAATGCTAAACATGCCCCTTATAATAGTAGATGAAGTGATGATAGGCTTAAAATTACAATTAAAAATAAATAAAAGGGAAAGGTGCAAAAAGTCATGAAAGAATTTACATCCAACATGGAAGCGATTCAGTATTGCATTACAAACAAGTATTTTTCTCTTGCTCATCTTTACAGCGATGAAAAGCCGCTGGACATGCATATTCACGACTGCTACGAGATTTATTATTCTATATCCGGAGGCAAACAGTTCTTGATCGATAACCGGTTTTATACGATTGAGCCGGGAGATATTTTCTTTATTAATCAATATGAAAGCCATCACCTGACACAGATAGATGCCCGCATTCACGAGAGAATCGTTCTCTCTATTCATCCCGATTATTTAAGTCGTATTTCTTCTGAAATAACCGACTTAAGCCATTGCTTTACTCACAGAAATGCCGATTATCCACATAAATTTCATCTCGATTCCGATTTGGGCAAACGCTTTATTTATCTGATACATAAAATAGCGGAAGCCGAAGGCTTCGGCACGGATTTGACGGAGCGTTCGGCTCTTACGGAGCTTATGGTATTCTTAAACAAGTTTTTTGATGAATCCTGCCACCGCAAATATAAGGAAGCGGTCACAACGAATCATGCTCAGGTGGATGATATTCTTTCTTATATCAATCAACATATTTCTGAAGACTTGACGCTTGAGATGCTGTCGGAATATTTTTACTTAAGCGGTTCTTATTTGTGCCGTATCTTCAAGTCCACCACCGGAACTACGATCAACAAATATATTACCGCGAGAAGGATTACCATCGCAAAATCTCTGCTAAATGAAGGGCATTCCGTGACGGAGACCTGTGAAAAATGCGGCTTTAACGACTATAGCAACTTCTTAAAATCCTTTACAAAAGCAGTGGGCATATCTCCGAAGAAATATGCCCGGTTTAATTCCTGAGCCCTGCTTCGATGAGCGGGGCGTATTGCATTCTGCAGCCTTCACGTGTTAAATATGTTCTGATACTTCTCTCCGATATTTTTTCATTGCCCGGAACAATTCCCGATCCGACATATGATTTTCCATATTTGTTATCAACACTACTCTTTTATCCTTATCGGAATAGACCACATCTCTTTGCCATTTATAAAAATCAGGCCCATCATCCAGATTACGGATATATCCCATCAATCTCTCTAAACAATAAGCCGTTTCCTTTATATCTGCCAGACAGTCATTGGCATAAAAGTCTTTCCATTTGCCATGCTCTCTTTCCCTCATAGCTTGGTTGGCTTCCTCATACTGTATTGCGGCTTCTCCAATCATATAAAAAGCATCCATGTATTTTTCATTTTTATATTTATTATATCCCTCACAGAACGCAATTGCTCCCTTCATGCAAAATAAGTGAAGCTTCACTTGAAGTAAAATAGAATCTTCCCACAAATCTCCTCCCTTTACTTCCTCACACTTCTTAAGCAGCCTCTCAAACCTTTTAAACCCCTCTTCACATTTTTCCTGATACCATAAGACCTGTGCTGAAAAATCCTCTTTTTCAGCACACCAATACAAATTTTCACAAGGCCTCTTTCCTCCATTTTTCATCCAACCATGAATCAAGCCCCTTGTTACATAATTGTAGAATTGTTCTCCGGCATGCTCGTCTTCTCTCATTCCATAGCTGATTGTATTAGAAAAATAATCTTCCAGGCACTCTTTTATTTTCTCTCTTAAAGGAACTTCTTTTGTATAGTAATCTAAAAGATATTTTTCTCTGTGCTGCTGTGCCGTTATATATTTGTTTTTCCAAAGATTTGCAATAAAGTCCAAAGGATATACATGAGGCTTTATATTAGAAGCATTTATGATCCATAACTTATCTATTCCGCATTTGTATGCTGCTCCCAGCTCTTTTTCCACAAATTCCATAGAATTAGGAAGCATAGTGATATGATTTGCCGCCTGCAGATCGTAAAAAGAAACATGATAATACGTTCCATGATTTTTATCCTTAAGCTTTTCATCCGGAATAGCCGGAACTCTTGGATTGTGGTTCCCTTGTCTTCTGGAAACCATTTTCCCATATCCGTTATCTGCCCAAATCATAATTACGTCCTCAGGGATGGTAAGAAGCCCTTCCCGGAACAACTCCATGATTTCGCCATACAGATTTGTACAAAATACCGCATCCGGTACTTCTCCCTTTACCATATCATATTGTTCTTTTATAATTCCGCTAATTAATTTTCCTCTCTTTTCCGGAGTATCATAAGCAGGGTCATTTTCCCAAAAGGGAACATCTCCTTGTCCTCTGAACCCCAGATTCCATATCACTTTCTGCCCTTTTTGCTTTTCAATTCCCTCTTCCCAAAGCTTCCTGAATAAATCCGGATGCTCATTATATGAGGGAGTAAGCTGCGGATATGCCCTGGCAAACATCTCTGCACCCAAAGGCTCTGCATGGTGATGAGTGATCATCAATCCCATATCCGCTGCAAGAGGCGCATATATTTTTGAATTCTTATCTGTACCCGGAATGACCAGATTTCCTCCCAGCCTGAGAAGCGCTTCAAACACCATTTCCCATGGATATTCACTGCTTATACCTGCGTTCCAATGACTGAGCAGCACTTCATCATTAATAAACCACCCTCTATATGCTATCCTAAAACAGTCTGAGGCATATTCACCCACCGGTATCTCCGTCTGCCTTCTGGGAAGAAACTTTTGGTCGTTCCAAAACCATAACGGCAAGATTCCCATATACCTTTCGCTAATATGGTGAAGCGCATATATGAATCCAAGCTCATCACCCGCCATAATCGAAAGAACATTTTCCTTTATCTGCAGACGATATTGCTCTGCAGGCATCTCCTGCACGCACATTACAATACTTCCGCCCTTTGCGTCAGCCTTCTCCTCCAGTACCATATTCATATCCCTGCGGAACCGTCCGATTGCTCTTGTCACAGGCTCCGCATCCAAAATAGTATCATAGGACATTCCATTAACCGAAATTGCTGAATTACTGTTTAAGATAAATGCACTCATTATTTTCCTCCGCTAACCTTTGATACCATCCATTGCAATACCATCTACCAGATATTTCTGAAAGAAAATAAAGAATAGAATAATAGGAATCAGTGATATTACAGACATTGCGAATAAACCGCCGTAATTATTATATGAATTCGGATCCAGATACATATTAAGCGCCAACGGAACAGTAAACTTCTTCGTAGAATTCATGAATATTAACGGTTGGAAAAAGTCCTGCCAAATCCAGTAAAAAGCAAATATAGAAGAAGTAACGATTGCCGGTTTTACCACTGGTATCAGAATACGGAACAATATGCCGATTCTGCCGCATCCGTCTATCTGCGCCGCTTCATCCAGCTCGTATGGGATTCCCCTGAAAAACTGCACCATAAGGAATATAAAGAATGCACCGCCAAAGAACCACGGCAGGACAAGTGCAACTTTTGTATCCGTCAGGTCAAGCTTTTTTAATATAATATACTGAGGAACTACCATGACCTGCGCAGGTATCATCATAGTCATCATAACACAGCCAAACCAGAAACCTGCAAACTTAAATTTGATTCGGGAAAACGCATATGCGGCAAAGAGGGATGTCGTGACACATCCAACTACTCCAACTATTGTTACTATAAATGAATTCATCAGGAAAGTAGAAAACTTTACCCCTCCCACTCCTGCAAATCCACTGCTGTAGTTCTTCACTCCATCCCATACCTCGGGAATCAGCGAATATGTATTTGTAAACATCGTCTCATTACTCTTGAAGGAACTTGCCAAAAGCCATAAAAGGGGATAAATCATAATAAATCCCAGGGCACATGCTCCCAGATGGAATAGAACCGAATGTATTTTTTTCTTTCTTTTCATTCCCATGCTTATTCTTTTCCTCCTGACTCATAATATACCCAATTATTCTGTGTCTTGAAAATAATAATCGTGAATACTGCTATGATTGCAACCAAAATCCACGCCAACGCACAACTGTAGCCCATATCAAAATAATTAAACGCACGGCGATACAAGTACAATACATAAGATAACGTGCTGTTAAGCGGTCCTCCGTCCGTTATGACATAGCTTTCCGTAAATACGCGGAATCCATTGATGATCTGCAAAATCAGGTTGAAAAATACGGTAGGGGTAAGCATCGGCAGCGTTATTTTGAAGAAAATCCGGGCAGGCTTTGCCCCATCCACCATCGCAGATTCATATAAAGAGCCTGGAATCTGTTTCAAAGCAGAAAGGAAAATCAGCATAGAGGAACCAAACTGCCATACTCCCATCAAAACGATTACACTCAGTGCTGTAGACGGATTTCCTAATAAGGATGTCTTCTGCTCTATACCGATAGCATTTAGCAAGGTCATAATAACACCACTGTTGCCGAATATCTGTTTCCATACGACAGAAACTGCTATGCTTCCTCCGATAATAGATGGAATATAATAAAATGTTCTATAAAGCCCCAGCCCTTTATGTTTTTTATTTAAGAGCATAGCTACGAACAATGCAAAGATCAATCTCAGAGGCACCAGCGCAAATACATAAACAAACGTAACCTTGAGCGCCTGCCTGAAATCCTTATCCTGCGTAAAAGCCCTTACATAATTATCCAGTCCCACAAATTGAGGCTCATTCAATAGATTAAAATTTGTAAGGGAATAGTATATCGAAATTATCATTGGAATCAGCCACATTCCAATAAAGCCTAACAACCACGGAGAGAGCATCAGATACCCGGCTATATTGTCTTTCATCGTATAGATTTTCCTTTTTTTCAACCTTCCATCCTCTTTTCCAAATATTTAGGGGATTGTAATTAAATTACAATCCCCATCATCTTACTTATCCATTGCTTCTGGAAAGGATTGCATCTGCCTCTTCTCTAAAGGCTGCTGCTGCCTCTTCCGGCGATGCCTGCCCATAGAATACGGTATAAGCTGCATTCTTGAACACTTCATTTATCTCGGACATGCCAATCGGATCCGGTGCCGGTGTTTCGCCGCTAAGAGTAGCCGCCTTATCAATAATAGCGAACATTTCTTGCTGCTGTGCAGACATATTGCCCGATGTGGACATATAATCACGGATAGCGGAAGATACAGGCGTTCCTCTTTCTCCCATAATGATGTCATTCGCTTCTTCGGAATTAATAAACCAGTTAATAAATTCCGCTGCTTCTTTTTTCACTTGCGAGGTTTCCGCAACAGAGAAGAACATACCCGGTTTCAGCCAAAGTCCCTTATTGGCAGAATCATCAGCAAGGGGCATTGTCACCATCTTAATCTTATCATTTACGCCTGCAACCTTATTCGCATAGTTATTCCATTCAAAAATCATTGCACCGTCACCGGTAACTACAGGACCTGCTTCCTGTCCCAAGGTCTCGATCTGCGCCCACTCATCAGGGTTAGGTGCTACACCTTGATCCATCAAATCTTTCCACATTGCAAAATAATCGGCACAAACTGCATTATCCGCATAGCCAAGAGATTTATTGTCATCACTGAAAAGCTTTTCCCCATGTTGTCTTACCCAATAATGAAAATTATTGGTATCAATTACCGGGCTTAAAGCAGCACCAAATTTACCTGTCTTCTCCGTAACGGTCTGGCACATTGAAGTGAAATCGCTCCATGTCCAATCCGCAGTAGGTTCTTCTACTCCCGCCTGCGCAAGAACATCCGGATTATAACCAACAGACATAACGGAGGTTGACAATACGAGCCCTGACAGCTTTCCGTCAATCCGCCCTGTTTTCAGAATATTCTCATCGACATTGGAAACATCGATTGTTCCGTCATCTATAAACTGCTGCAAATCGGCAACCGTATTATTCTTTGCATATGTAGAAATATACAGATAATCCATCTGTACGATATCCGGCATACTTCCTGCTGCTGCTTGTGTGGAAAGCTTATCGAAATATCCATCCCAACCTGCCGGTATTGCTTCAAAAGTCACATTCGGATGCGATTCCGTATATAAGTCTAAAAGTTGCTGCGTATAATCATGTCTTGATTGTCCACCCCACCATGTTATCTTTATTGTCACGGGCTCTCCTGCTTCTGTCGCGCTCTCCTCAGCACTTGCTGTTTCTGCCGCAGTATCCGCTGCTGTTTCTGCTACAGTGTCTGTATTTGTTTCCGCCGGTGCTGTTTTCGTACTTCCTGTACCGCATCCCATCACTGATAATGCCATTGTTCCTGCCAGCAAAATTGCTGCCAACTTACTCATCCTCTTTTTCATGTCCCTCTCCTTTATACATTTTATTTGTTTTGCTGAGCGCTCAGCTTTTATAGTCTTATCATAAATAAAAAAAGTTAAAATAAAAATGGATTATTACATGTTATAATCTGAAAAAAACCGACTTTTTAAAAATATAAAAAACCGGCTTTATACTAACAGTATTCTAGCTTTATATCCTTTCCTTAAATTCGGTAGGCGTTATTCCCGTCACCTTTTTAAATGCTTTTGAAAAATATTGCCCATCGGCCGAGAACCCCGTAAGAACTGCAAGCTGCGATATTTTAATTTCCGGGTCATACTGCATCAGTCGTTTAGCAATAGTAATCCTTGTATTAAGTAAATATGATGAAAACTTTTCCTTTCGGCTTCTTGTAAATACTCTTCCAAAATAGTCCTCATTCATAAACAAAATATTTTTCGCCAGAAACTGGATGCTCATTTCCGGATCTGCCAGATGCTGGTAAACTGCTGCCAGCATATTTCTGTACTTTTCTTCCTCTTTTTTGCTCGCAGACAAATAGCCCTTCTTTCCCATAATAATGTCCGTCAGACAAATCATAAGCTTCTGGCTCTTTTCTTCATCCGTCCCCGAATATATCTCTTCAATTTTTTCATTTTCTATATCGAATTCATCATTTCCATATAATATTTTCAAGGCCCACCGGCATAACTGTACTTTCCCATTATAAGAATATCCCTTCAAATCCATCTTAATAAAAATCAGGTATAATTCAAAAAGTATCTGCTCATAATCAATGGCTTCCCGCAGCGCCTTGTAATTTACTAATGCCGTCGCATCACTCTGTATATCGTTCAGTGTACCATAATGAAGGATTCCTTTCTCCTGATTTAATTCGTTTATACGAAACAGCTCTTCTATCTGAATATAAAGCTTGTTCACTTCATCTATTTTCCCAACTTTACTGACCGCAGCCCATACTTCTTTCTTCCCAAACTTTTCAAATTCCTGCATGGTACGATTTACCGCATTTTCCATAGAAGATAAAGATTTTTCGGTAAGCAAAAACATTACTTCCTCTTGTACAGAGGTACTCAGCAATATATTATTCTCTCCTAACAGCTCCTGAAGAATATTCCAGAGAATGAATTGTTCCAGATAATCAAAGCTGTTGTGTGAGCGGAATGCCAGTACTGCAACACAGATATCCACTTTTCCTAATTCCTCCAGAAACAATTGATATTCCGCCTTTATCTGTTCTCTTCCAAGCAGCATATTTCTGAATAAGTGTTCCCTTGCGCGCGGGAGAAGAGTATTCATTGTATTTTGGTATTGTTTTTCCATCTGCTGTTTTTGCTTTTTTGCATCAAGCTCTGATTTAACTTTATCAAGGACCTGCACGATCTTCTCTTCATCACAGGGCTTTAATATGTAATGCCGGACACCCTGCTCCATTGCCTGACTCGTGAACTCATACTCCCCATAACCGGATAAAACAATAAACTCTATCTCCGGAAAATTCGCTTTTACTTTCTTAATCAATCCAATTCCATCAAGTACAGGCATCTTAATATCCGTTATAACGATTTCCGGCCTCTCCTTTTCGATTATCTGCAGACCTTCTATGCCGTTCCATGCCGTTCCTGCCAGCTCCACGCCATATTTATTCCACGGTATCAGATTGGCCATACCTTCTCTCTCAAACTTTTCGTCATCTACAATCAATAATCTATACATATATCTCGCCCCTCTTTACCTTCGGTATCCGTATGCTTACTGTTGTTCCTCTTCCCGGTATGCTTTCAATGTCAAATTGACTTTTCTCATATGTAATCAAAAGTCTTTCACGAATATTCTTAAGCCCGATTCCATTTCCTTTGGGAACTGCCGTAAAGCTTCTCACCGCTTCCAACTCCCCTGCAAGCATACCTGGCCCCGTATCTTTTACCTCCAATAAGATTTCTTCCTCTTCTTCTACCGCTTTAACGGTAACCATGCAGCAGTTGAGCGAAGCCTCCACTCCATAATATATGGCATTTTCCACAAGCGGCTGCAATGTCATATGAGGAATCATATAGTCCTGCAGATTTCCTCTTGTTTCCACTTCGAACTCTGCTCTTTCCGAATATCTGAACTGCTGTATCGTTATATAGCTCCTTACCAACTCCACATCATCGTCCACACTCGTATAAGGTTCCGTTACGAAGGCTGCCCGCAGCATCTTTCCAAGCTCTACTATCATCTTCCCTGCTTCATTGCTATGTCCTGCCTTTACCATCCAATTCAGGGCATTGAGTGTATTATATAAAAAATGCGGGTTGATCTGTGCCTGCAGCATCTTATATCTTGTATCCTGCAGTAAAATCTGTTTCTCATAATTTTCATGTATCAGGATATCTATCTTTTCCAACATCGCGTGAAATTCCTGTGCCAGCATTCCGACTTCATCCTTATTATTTTCCTTTGCCAGCACCACCTTTGCGCCCTGAAAGTCTCCTGTCTCAACTATCTGCATAGATTCCGACAATTGCTTTAAAGGCTTTGTAATAATATGGGACATTTTTTTCATTACAAACACCGAGGTAATAAACAAGACAATAAATCCTCCGATCATCAAATACCTTACTGCCATTGTCTGTCCAAAAATTGCCGAATAAGGAAATGCGTTTACAAATGTCCATCCATTCTGTGAAGATTTCAGGTAACATACAAAATATCTCTGCCCCTGATATCTGATAATTTCATACCCTTGGGGGTTTTCGATATTCGGCAGAATTTCCTTTAGCTCAGTGTCTCTCGAATATATGATTCCATCTTCAGAAAAAACTAAGAGCTCGGCATGCTCCGCTTCCAGCATGTTAACTTTATTCTCTATAACACCAGCCACATCACAGGTAAACACCAGAGAGCCAAGGTATTGCATACTGGCATCCAGATGCTCTAACACATCCCTGCCCGATAAAAGATATGGATATTTTTCGGATGGATTTTCTACTATGTATCCGCCTCTCGCTTCATGGAACCTATTAAGCAGTGCATCATAGGTCTCCTGATCGATTGTGCCGCAGGCTTCACCCACAGTAAACCTTGTTTTAATCCCGTCCGTATAAACAATATTCTTTATAATATCGTGAGGAGATGCCTGATTCATCAGCAAAAGCCGAAACTTGTACATTTCATAGGAATATTCTGCCGACAAATAATCTATCTGAGCAATTTTCTTCAATTGTTGCTGTATTTCTGTATCCATGGCGATGGTAAATGCAAGGTCCTCTACCTCTTCCAAATCATCATTCACTTTTTGTGAGAAAAAGTCTAATTCCTGCAATGATTTTTCGTAAAGCTTCCCATCATATATACTCAAACTAATCTGCAGGGCGAATATTGCCAACCCAAAGCAGATTCCGATAAAAGCTATATATACAACCATCATTTTCCCTTCAAGTTTCAGATTCTTGAATTGCTTGGCAAGTTTTTTCACTATTATCCACCCTTTCTAAAAGTATATTTTAATAGTATAATCTAAAATAAAGAATTACAATCGATTTTTAGGCAACTGCTGTATTTAAACAGCATCGAACAGCTCTTCCAAACACTTATCCCGACTTTTTATTACCTCGAAGCACCTCTTAATTCCTTTGTCTTCGAAACAATCTAAAAAGTCGGGATATTTTGTCCGCTTTCCATCTAATCATTTTTGTCTAAATAATAAACGTTTGCATCGATTGCTCCAAAGCAGCCGCTTCCTTTTTTAATAACTCAATTTCTTCTGCCAAATCGGAAAGTACTCTGGCTGAATCCATAAGCGAAGCAGTTACCTCCTGAGTAGCCCCTGCTGACTGCTGGGAAACAATAGCAATACTGCTGATAGATTCTTGCACCAGCTCTTTTTCATTGCTAATTATCCGCATGCTTTCCGCAATCTTAGTCAGTCCTTTCACGAGGTTTTCTACACATCCGCGAATTTTATGAAATACCTTTGTAGTTTCTTCCAATGAATCCGCTTGTTCATAAATGATACATTCTGTTTCTCCTGCTGATTTTGTTGTTTTTCCGGTGGTATCTGCAATATTTTCCACGATACCCGCAATATTCTTTCCTGCTTCCATAGATTGATCCGCAAGCTTCCGGATTTCCTCCGCTACTACGGCAAATCCCTTCCCGCTGTCGCCTGCTCTTGCCGCCTCTATTGAAGCGTTTAAGGAAAGCAGGTTTGTCTGCCTGGCAAGGCTGCCGATTGTATCGAGGAATCCTTCAATCTGCGCAGTGCGTTTTTCCACTTCACAGACATTTTCCATTAAAACTTTTGTAATCTCAATGGCAGTTTTCGATTTTTCGCTTAACTCCTCCACAATTATCTGTCCTTGACAAACGGCGTCGGTAACTTCACCAATTGTATGGCTCATATTGTTTGACTCATTACAGATCGCATCTATTTTTTCAGCGAATCCTATCATTTTATCATTGCTGCTCTCCGTCTCATGTGCCTGCTTTTGTGCCCCGGAGGCCACCTCATTTACAGCCAGTGAGATTTCATTTACGGAATCTATGATGGACTCAGACTTCAAAGCTGCTCCATCTGCCATTTCTTTTACCTTATTGCCAAAGATATTCATATTCTGCATTAAGCTCCGAATGCCGCTCAACGTATGGTTCAGGCTGTCCGAAAGAAGCTTGAACTCATCTCTGCGCTTTGTATGAAATTCCTGCCTCAGATTACCATGAGAAACAGTGTCCAAGCCTTTCGTAATCGTTTTTAACGAACGGCTCATACCTGCAGCAATTCCACCGCCGATAGCAAGTGCAATTACACATCCTATCATTACCATGAGGACACTGATATTGCGGATGAAGCTTACTTCCTTTACAATATTATACTGAGGGATGAGTCCGCAGAGCATAATTCCCGTATGGCCTACCGGCGCATAGACATATAGATAGGTCTCGCCCTCGTAGCTGACATATTTTCCTCCTGCCTCCACCGCTTCTTTACTGGTAATATAAAAGTCCTTATCTGCGAATATCGGACCCACGTTTTTCTCCGTGCCAAAGGCAGCACCGGATTCCGGCTGCTGCATACGAACAATTTCACGATTGTCGGAAGTAATGAGAGCTTTAATGCTGTTGTCACCGAAGTCCATTGTGTCTAGCATCTCTTCAATAGCAGCTTTTTTAATATCTAAGACAAGAACAGTATTCGCCCCAAAAAATTTCTGAATAAACACGAGTCCATATTTATCTTCAGACATTTTCAGATGCTCATCCAAATAGGAATGATATCCTACCCAGCTGTTTTTAATTCCATTTTCTCCCGCAAAAGGCTTTCCTTCCGGTGCTTCCAGAAATTCTTCATATGCACTCTTATTTAGGCTGCCTGACTGTGAGGATAAAAATGAACCGTTTTCGGGTATGATAGTATAGCTGTAAATATATTGAAGGCTTGTACAAACCTGAAGAAGATTTTTCTTTACATCACTAAAATATTGCATTGCTTTGCTGTCGCTTTTATCATAATATATCTCATAATAAGAAGAGAAGTCATCGCTTACGACCAGCTCTAATGCTTTCGAGGCCACGTTATCGGTAAGTAAGCCGCAGTACATGCCTACCGCAGAAATAGTATTTTTAGAAGATTCCTCCACTTTCTTTAAAATGATATCGGAGGCTATCGTATAGGAAACTGCTCCCAAAACAATAATTAATATAATAGGTACAAGGAATGCCAGAACCAATGTACCCAAAATACTTTTTCTTTTTCCTATCCCCATTCTCATACCGCTCTCCTATCGTAAATTAATAAACTAATAAACTTTCATAGTTCTTTCTATAGCGCAATTTTAACCAAAGTCAAAGCTCTTGAAAATGGAATTAATCGAGTGGAAACCTGCACAAAACCGACTTTTGTAACCAAGCGGTCAATCTGCTGGATGATTTCCATTTCCAAAATGTGGGGGTGCTATGAGTACATATGAAGAGTTAAGTATTATACCCGGGGGTGCAATGCTAATTATAACGATATGAATGTATATAAATAGCAAAAAAGGTACAAAAAAATAATCACTCAACCCTCCAAGGATAAGTGATTATTTTTTTTAGCTTTGATGGAAACCACTCCATGGAGTTGACCGTCCTTTGTCCCTTTATATATGATACTTTTTTCAAGTTATCAATAAGGCATTCCTGCAAAAACCGCCCCTCGCCAATTCACAACGCTTTATCAATTCACATTGAATTCAATCCCTATAAATTAAAATATGCCTTTGCATTGTTATAACAAATATTCTCCACCATCTCACCTAAATAATTCATATCTTTTGGATACTCGCCGTTTTCAACCAAGGCTCCGATTCTATTGCACAGAATTCGCCGAAAGTATTCATGTCTCGGAAAAGACAGGAAGCTTCTGGAATCGGTCAGCATTCCTATAAAGGTGGAAATCAACCCAACGTCCGACAAAGCGTTCATCTGCCTTTCCATACCGTTTTTGTGGTCGCAGAACCACCATGCGCTGCCAAGCTGTATTTTTCCTCTGATTCCGTGAGCATTGCTCTGGAAGTTACCGGCCATGGAAGCGAGCATTTCCGCATCCTTGGGATTTAAGTAATAAAGAACAGTCTTGGGAAGTTCCTCCGTTTGGTCCATGACATCCAGAAGGGCGGACAATTGAGGCGCATAATTGAAATCATTCAGACTGTCAAAGCCGGTATCCGGCCCTAATTTTTTCAGCATCCTTGTGGAATTACTGCGGATTGCGCCTATGTGGAGCTGCATAACGAGATTTCGGCGGGCATATTCCCTGCCAAGCTCTGTCAGCAGAAAACCTCGGTATTTTGCTACTTCTTCCATAGGCAGGCAAGCACCTGCCATACGTTTTTTATAAATAGCATCGGCATCTTCATAAGTGGCTGGTATATAAAAGCTGCCTTCCAGGCTGTGGTCGGTTACGCGGCATCCGGCCTCAATAAAGTAATCCAACCGTTTTTTAAGCGCTGTAATCACATCCTCCAAAGAAGTGATACTAAGTCCGGTTTTTTGCTCTAACCCGCCTATATAGGCAGGAAAATCAACTTTTTCTATACCGAGTGCCTTTTCCGGACGAAAGGTTGGAAGTACACGGATACTGAAACCTTCTCCTGCCAGATTTCTATGCCATTCCAAATCATCCGCAGGGTCGTCGGTGGTGCACAGCACCTCGGCACTTTGCATCTTTAACAGATTACGGATGGAATAATGCGGAGTTTTCAACTTCTCATTGCAGGTTTCCCATATATCTTCAGCAAAATCGGGCGTGAGGATCGTATCGACACCAAAGTACCGCTTAAGTTCCAGATGAGTCCAATGGTACAGCGGATTGCCGATGCAATTTTGTACGGTATTAGACCATGCCACAAATTTCTCTATGGGTTTGCCATCCCCGGTTATCAACTCTTCCGGAATGCCGGCAGCGCGCATCACCCTCCATTTGTAATGGTCGCAGCCCAGCCATACCTCAGTCATATTGTTATAGCGGGAATCCTCATAAATATCCCGGGGATTCAGATGATTATGAAAATCGATAATCGGCATCTTTTCCGCATGCTGATGGTACAGCTCCCTTGCGGTGGCCGTGCTTAGCATAAAGTCTTCATGAATAAAAGGTTTCATAAACAGAGGCTCCTTTCGAATCACCTAAGTCCTATACATATTTTTCCAGTGTCTTTCTTACGGCTCCGGGGCCGGCAAGCATCTCCCGGAAGTAGATGCACACCAGAGGTGCAAGTCCTGCATCGTATAAATTTACTCCGAAAATATTCTTATTCTCTAAAACAGGTCTTATCCTATTCCCTATTTTTTCTTCCGTATTATTGTCATCACCCAAGCTAAGTCCATCCATGTAAGGACGCAGGGCATCTAAAAGAGGGTCCGGACTGAGTTCAAATTGATTTCCGTTGTCATCGATACCCATAAGGTAACGGAACCATCCTGCAAAAACCAGCAAAATCCCCTTTAAGCCGGAAGCATTAAGCTCCGGAGACGCAATATATGCCTTGATAGTTTCGCCGAAGCGGATTGCCAGCTTCTGGGACGTATCCGTTGCGATACGCTGCGGAGTATCCGGCATGAACGGATTGGGAATGCGCACGTTTAAAACGGTATCAATAAACTGCTTAGGGTCCAGAATGCCGGGATTGATTACTACAGGAAGCCCTTCCTTGTATCCGATCTCCTCTACCAGCCTGCGCAGAACATCGTCCTTCATTTCCTTTGAAATCAAATCATGACCGAGGACGCAGCCGAACACGGCGAGCGCTGTGTGAAGCGGGTTCAGGCAAGTACAGACTTTCATTTTCTCCACCTTATCCACAGTTTCCCGATCGGTAAAAATAATGCCGCCCTTTTCCAGCGCAGGCCGCCCGTTAGGAAAGGCATCTTCAATAACGAGATACTGACATTCTTCCGCATTTACGAAAGGAGCCACATAAGTGTGTTTGGCAGTGACCGCAGGTTCCAGCTCTTCTACACCGTCTCTTTTAAGAATCTCTTCTATGGAAGGGTCGGGCCTCGGGGTAATTTTATCTATCATAGTCCAAGGAAAAGAAACCCTGGCAGGATTGCTTATATATTCCCTAAAGCCTTTTTCCGTTAAACCGGATTCACTCCATTTATCTGCAAAAGCATAAATCGCTTCATAAAGGCGGGTACCGTTATGGGAACAATTATCCATGCTGACCATAGCCACCGGTGTCGCTCCGGCCTGGAAACGTGTGTAAAGCAGACTTGCAACTTTTCCGATATAGCTTTCCGGCTTTTCTGGCCCGCGCTTCATGTCCGCAGCTACGGAGGGGAGGGTGTTGCCCTTGGCGTCCGTGAGGAGATACCCTTTTTCTGTAATGGTAAAGCTGACCATCTGCAAGGACGCACTGGAAAAAATCTTTCGCAGCCGGCTAAAATCCTCGTGATTATCCGAATCCGCACACAAGGATTCCACCACGCTCGCAACCACCGTTTTCTCCACAGAACCGTCGGCCTTCAACGTTACGAGAATGGAAAGGTCGTCATGAGGATGATTCATCTTTTGTATGATTTCATAATCGAAGCCTTCGGCAACGATAAGCCCTTTATCCAGAACCTTTTTATTCAAAAGATTCTGCACCACATTTGCCTGAAAAGCGCGGAAGATGTTACCTGCGCCAAAATGAATCCAGTAAGGGGCAGATTTGGTTTTTTCCTCCACCGCCTTTCTATCATAAAGGGGGAGGGCATATCCTTTTTCAGACCACGCTTTTTTGTCGTTCATACCGGTTCGATCCAATTTCACTTTCTGCTCTCTCCTTTCTCAATCGCTTCCCATAAGCCGTTCAAATAAGTTGCTCCTAACGCACGATCATACAATCCGTATCCGGGCATCCCAACCTCTCCCCAGATCATACGTCCATGATCGGGGCGGATAGGGCCGGTAAATTTAATATCATAGAGAGCCTTCATGATTTCGTACATATCGAAGGAACCGTCCCTGGAAAGATGTGCGGATTCTTCGAAATCATCAGGGCTATTGAACTTCAGATTGCGTACGTGGGCAAAATGTATTCTTCCCTCCAAGGCGCGAATCATGCCGGGAAGATCATTTTCCAGATTGGTTCCATAGGAACCGGAGCAAAATGTCACACCATTGTGAGGATTATCCACCATTTTCATCATACGAAGTATGTTAGGCTGATTGATAATGATGCGTGGAAGACCGAATACGCTCCAAGCGGGATCATCGGGATGTATTGCCATGTTAATATCATACTTGTCGCAAACAGGCATAATTTTTTCGAGGAAATATTTCAGATTTGCAAATAGTTTCTCTCCGTCTATATCTTCGTACATTGCAAACAATTCCTTGATTTTCTTCATCCGCTCCGGTTCCCAGCCGGGCATGATTGCACCGTTAGAGTCTCCGGCGATAGAGTCGAACATGTCCTCGGGATTTAATGCATCTACAGCCGCCTGACTATATGCAAGCACCGTAGAGCCATCGGGGCGTACCCGGGCCAGTTCGGTACGGGTCCAGTCAAATACGGGCATGAAGTTGTAGCATACGAGATGAATATCTTCTTTGCCCAGATTCTCAAGTGTCTCGATATAATTATCAATGTACTGATCTCTTTTCTCTGTACCTGCTTTAATGGCTTCATGGATGTTTACGCTCTCGATTCCGGATATGTGAAGTCCGGAATCTTCCACTTCTTCTTTCAACGCACGTATCCTCTCTGGACTCCATACTTCTCCCGGAGCTGTGTCATATAATGTGGTGATGACTCCGGTTACTCCAGGTATTTGCCGAATCTGGCTCAGTGTAACGGTATCAAATTTTGAACCATACCATCTTAATGTCATTTCCATAATTAACAGTTCCTTTCTCTGGTAAAAGTTTATTTGTAGTGTACTTTTATTATAAATTGCGGAGGGGAAAAGTCTATTGATAGAATTGCTGTTGATATTGTAAAAGTTGCGGGGTGGTGGTATTCTGTAGGGGATGAATGCGAAATTTGGGGAGTTTTATGTGAAATTTGGGGGTTTTGAAAGGCTTTCTTGGGGGATTAGGTTTCAGTTCAGACGCTCACGGCTGTATTTTCTAAAGGAAACGAAACCTAATCCCCCAAGAAAGCCTCCGTAAGGTTGTGAAATTGTACATAAAATTGATGTAGGTTGAGAGTTTCGCAATGGTCAGTGTTAGTAGGATTGAGAGGGATATGACATAAAAATGAAGAAGAATTTAAGGGCGGAATTTACGAAAAGGCAGTATATGCTTTCGGAGGACTTTGAAATATATTACTGAGATTCTACGTCAGTACTTTATAAACCACCCTCAAAGCATTGATAAATATACGTTCCTTCAAAATTCAGCTTTCACCCATTGGGTGAAAGAAAAATGCTCAAAAATGCGTTGAATTATCAGCTTTTATGAGTCGATATATGGTACAATAATAGTAACAAAAGCAGAAAAAGGGGTTTAAATTATGATTAATAAAATTGATTTCACAGCTAAGAATCTAACATCAAATGCAGGTCTTTTTCTTCTCCTTGAGAACGCAAAAAGTAATGAGATTTTTGATCTAGTTGAAAATGACCTCGTATTTGATAATGACTCCACAAATAAAATCAAGATGAATCATATAAAGACGATGATCTGTGGTCACTTTATTGGTATAGACAAGCTAGAACGTCTAAAGCTCCTTCAAAATGATCCACTCGTTAATGAATTTGATATTTCCGTAAAAGAACCTGAAACAGTGTCACGGTTTTTAGGAAACTTCACCTTTAAGACAACACAAATGTTTAGAGACATTAATTTTAAAGTCTTTAAAAAACTGCTCACTAAAAGTAAATTGACATCCATTACGATTGATATTGATAGTAGTGTAATCAACGTAGAAGGTCATCAAGAAGGTGCATCAAAAGGATATAATCCCAAGAAACTAGGAACCCGATGCTACAATATCCAGTTTGCATTTTGCGACGAATTAAAAGCCTACGTCACCGGATTTGTAAGAAGTGGCAATACTTACACAGCTAACGGTGCATCTGAAATGATCAAAGAAATAGTAGCCAACATCAAAACAGATGATTTAGAGATTTTATTTCGAATGGATAGTGGCTACTTTGATGAAAAAATTATTGAAACGATAGAATCTCTTGGTTGCAAATATTTAATTAAAGCCAAAAGTTATTCTACGCTTGCATCCCAAGCAACGAATTCATCGGTTGTATTCGTTAAAGGTGAAGAAGGCAGAGAAACTACAGAACTGTTTACAAAATTAGATAACTGGGAGAAAGACAGAAGGTTTGTTGTGTCTCGCGTACTGAAACCAGAAAAAGAAAGAGCACAAATATCACTTTTAGAAGGCTCTGAGTACGAATACTTTTTCTTTGTGACAAACACTACATTGCTTTCTGAAAAAGTAGTTATATCCTATGAAAAACGTGGCAATGCTGAGAACTATATTAAAGAAGCCAAATACGACATGGCGGTGGGTCATCTTTTACTTAAATCATTTTGGGCAAATGAAGCGGTGTTTCAAATGATGATGCTTTCATATAACCTGTTTTTGTTGTTCAAGATTGATTCCTTAGAGCCTTCAGAATACAGACAGCAAATAAAGACCTTTCGTTTGAAGTATGTATTTCTTGCAGCCAAAATCATTAAAACCGCAAGAACTGTAATTATGAATTTGTCAGAAAACTATCCGTACAAGGAAGTGTATGAAAAATGTCTGGTATAATAAAGATATCATCTTGAAAATCGGGTGTTGCTCTGTGGATAACTTGCAGGGTTTAATAAGTATCTTTACTCCAAAGTTGCAATCAATAATTTATTGAAAAAGATTGAAAGGTGGTGGTAAATAATGTTACAATGTGGGAGTATCAGTTTAAATTCTTCTTGAAATAGTGTTCTTTTAAGCTAATAAAAAATGCACGTGGAATTTAGGTAAAATGCACTTAGATTTTTGGTATGAATAAAACGACATTAAAAATGTTTATTTGCTGTAAGGGGCATATGGGGGAGAGGAATGAGAAGAAAAAGTGTTTTAATAGTTATATTAGTCCTTGTACTGTCTATTGGTGGGTGCAAATCGGCGGGAAAAAGGTCTGCAGAAATTATAAGCAACGGCATGAATCCGGAAGAAACTCAAACGACTACAAATGAAGCGAGCAATTCAGAATCTGGGTTATCCATTTTTAAAACAAACGACAGGGAAGCAGTATTTTCAATCAGATCTAATGCCCTGACGGAAAATATAAATGGGGGAAATGAAGCGAAAGAAAGTAACCTTGTCTACTCTTGGAAGATTTATTTTGGAGATTTCTGTGCGGATGCAACGATTATGTACGAAGAGGGAAAGGATAGTTATAACACCGGAGATATTAAGTGCAGTCTTGGGTTTCTGAAAAAAGAAGGGACAGACGGGTTCAGTACGTGGGAGATCAAGAGTCTGGAGTATACAGTGAGTGGAAATCAGCTGGATATTAATGTTTCGCTTCCGACAGAAGAAGAACTGCAGGTCCTTGAAGGCGCGGATATTTCAGACCTGGCGGCGTTCACTTTCAATGATGCTACTGAGTACAAATATTCCGAATATGATAAAGGGATGGAAAAACTGTCTCTTTTGTTCGATCAGGCTATTATAACAAATCAGGGAACAGAAGCAGGACAGGAACAGACTTCATCTGCAGATATTTTTCCGGAACAGGTCTATGAAGCTGGATTCCAGAAAGGAGATCTGGATGCTGTCTGGTTTGCACCGTCAACAGAGAATTATGTTCTTTATGACAAATCTAAAACAGATCCTAACGGGATAACAGGACTTGACCAGAAAATACTTTTTGTTTTTAACAATGGAGGAAACTTAAAAGAAGGTTACGTCAGAGAGGGGTATATCAACGGAATGGAAGCAGGAGATCAGGGAATGGTTCCTGTTTATGCAGACAGTGAAACGATGAAATCTATACTTGCAGATCGCCTGGCTCAGGGGTTTGTACAGGGGAGTGAAGGAGCTTTGAACGAGAGTGAGGCAAATGTAAGTGATAGCTTTTTATACTATAGACTGAAACAGACTACAATTAAGGCAATCAATACAGAAAGTGCATCACGGGGATATCTGACGGATCTGGCATGGGCACAGGCAGATTCAAGTGCAATGATAGATACTATGGCTGAGATCAGCTATACGGAAAATAGTGCAGCGCAATTATATATGTCAGAAATGAACCTGTTAGCATCGACTCCGGTTGCCGAAAATTACTGTGCTCAGGAGGATTTCCAATATCTCGATGATACAGAACTTATAACGGATGATTATTACATCACGGAGTCAACGGAAAGTACAGATATTTATTTCTTTGATGAAAGTGGAAATTGTATAAAAGAATGCAGATATCTGGATATTTCTGATCCGGCTACATACACAGCAGCAATGAAAGGCGGATACACAAAGGTAGGCGATAGTGCCACACTTGTATATGGAGAATGGAGCGGCAGTTCTGAAAATAACAAAGAAGGTATTTTGCTTAACTTTAAGATAACTTTGAATGATGGAAGTTATTCATCATTTCAACAAGGTATGACAGATAACGGATATGCTTTTTATATGTCGAAGCCATGGATGGAATAGAAAGATAAAAAAGTAATCAGACAAGTGGCCGGATAAAATTACGCTGCTACTGCCTATAGAGCTTATCTCTGTTATTCTGTTTCTTCTGCCTGTGCAGATGTCATGCTTCTACGAAGTACCCGTTTACGCTGTATTAATAAATCTGGTGATTCTGCCGCTAATATCCCGTAGTATTAAAAATAACTGAATAGAATGAGACATCAAGGGAAGCGGTAGATTGGACAGACTTTTTATGAAAGAAGCTGAATCCTCAGGACCGACAGTTGATGATCAAGAGTTTGTTACGAGTTGGAAAAAGCAGAGAACTTTTAGGAGCCGACAAAACGGAAATAATGCAGGTAGCATATTTGCATGCTGCAGGTTTATTTGTAAATCGTTTTGGTCGGTTCTTTTTCTTTGTCTGAAATTCTATGCTTATTTCCGTATTTGGAGCTCCGGTATTATTATAACGATAGGAATCTTCCGCAGGGAAAAATTCATATGCATGGTTATCATGAATTCTACTTTTTTCTGGAGGGTGATGTGTCTATTCGGATTGAGGATCAGATGTGGGATTTGAGGCCGGGAGATATTGTGTTTATTCCTCCCAAGGTGTATCATCAGGCGGTGATACATGAGTCCGGCAGGCCTTATAGGCGGTTTGTGCTTTGGATTAGTGAGGAATATTGCAGTGAGCTTCTGGAGCTGTCGGAGGATTACCTTTATTTTATGAAGCATGTATCGGATACGGGAGAATATATTATCCACAATGATGTCATTGCTTTTAATACGATTCAGGCAAAGGTGTTCGAGCTTTTGGAAGAGATTCAGGGGCAGCGGTTCGGAAGGAATGTGCGCATTGCGCTGGGCATCAGCGGCCTGATCATGCATCTGAACCGGATAATGTATGAACAAAGGTATTTAAAATATTCAGAGGAAGGGAATAATTTATATCAGAATTTGATTTACTATATAGAGGAGCATTTGGAGGAGGAACTTACTCTGGATGTAATTGCAAATAAATTTTTCGTAAGTAAATATCATATTTCCCATATTTTCAAGGACAATATGGGTATATCCGTCCATCAGTATATTGTGAAAAAGAGGTTGCTTGCATGTAAAGAGGCATTGCTCGGAGATGATAATATCAGCCAGGTATATCAGTCTTTTGGCTTCAGGGACTATTCCAGCTTTTACAGAGCATTTAAAAAGGAATTCGGAATTTCTCCAAAGGAATTTAAGGAGACGAAATTTAAACCGGAAGGATAGCCTTTGGATGTGTATAAGAAAGATAGTATTACATAAATTCAATAGGTTATGTATGTTAAAATTAAGGAGGAAGCAGATGAAAGAAAAAGCAAATAATATTAATCAAATCGATCACCTCAATGAACCGCCGAAAACAATTGATGAGTATATTGCCGCACAACCAGAAAGTGTTCAGCCGCTTTTGTATCTGGTAAGGGATACGATCCAGATTGCAATCCCGGATGCAGAGGAGCGTATATCGTGGCAAATGCCCACTTATTGGAGCAAACACAATATCATTCATTTCGCATCGTTCAAAAACCATATTGGGATATATCCCGGCGAGAAGGCTATGGCACACTTCTTACCAAGACTTGAGGAGTATAAAACAAGTAAAGGTGCATTGCAGCTTCCATATAGCAAGCCGCTGCCGCTGGAGCTAATCGCAGAAATTGCAAAATGGAGCTATGAAATGGAGACAAACTAGATTTTTATAAGTCATTCATTGGAGGAGTTCGGAAATCAGAAAAATTATAGTATAACATATTGACATCCAACCAAAAACATCATATGATAAAGGTACAAAAGGCGGTCAACTCCACGGAGTGGCTTCCAAATAATTGTTGAATTATTGAAAAATAATCACCTTACTTGTAGGCGGGGTGATTATTTTTTTGTACCATTTTTGCTATTTACATATATTAGAATTGTCACAATAAGCATTGCAACACCGAGTATAATGCTCAGCTCCTCGTATGTACTCATAGCACCACCACCTCCTTTCGGAGACGGAAACCACCCCACAGACTGATCGCCTATTTATGATAATAACATGAAAATGTTCGTTGCGATATTCGTAATAATGACGAAAAATAATTCATATCTTAGGTTCACCTTTTAACCATTTTCGCAGCCTAGAATTTCAGTGGCACAGTTTTTGCTTGAAGCACGTAGCTGAGCGTCCTTTTCCTAAAGGGCGCACGAGTAGAAAACACTTGTGTTTATCACGGGGAGGCAATACTTTCGCACGTTAAGTCCACAAAGCCTTTTCCCGAAGATATAAACAAAGAGCAAAAGCACCGCTGCACTTTCACCCTCTTTATTTTTACCCTATTACCAAAACTAAAACGGAACAATACTGTTTAAAGCAAAGGCAATAACAGCACCAATGCTTACCATAATAATTGTTTCTTTTACCGTTCGGCGCAATATAATAATTGCAAGCGCAAATACGGCTAATTCTAATGGCGATTTAACATCAAAATATACAAAACCATATGCAAAGGTTGTATTAAATAATACAGCAATAATTCCTGCAGAAATAATCAATGGAACCTTTCCGCTGCCTTTGGCGTACCAGCAGATAAAAGCTAATAGCGGGGAAATAATTGTAAATCCTATCCAAATGAGTGCATAACTATATGGGAAAAATCCTGCAACATACTTGGAATATAAATAATAGCTTCCAACCATTCCCACAAAGAAAACAAATACATTGATCGAAGCTCTTACAGATGTTTTACTGTAAATTGAAATACATACAGCAAGGAATATCCATATTGCAAATCGTCCGAAAAAGTTTCTAAAATCTAATTTTTCAATCCAATAAGGCAATTCATTAGAAGGAGTACAGTCTAAATATTTTGAAGCCGTTCCTAAAATAATGCCAAGGCTCAAAATTCCAGCCGTATACATTATTTGTTTCCATATAGAAAGTTTGTGTTCTGCAGTTCTCATATTATTCAAAAAGGTTCCCATATTTTCCCCATGGCTTTTCATATAATAGTGTTTCCTAATATAGGATATACTGTTTATATAAATTCACTATTGGTCTTTGCCTTTATAATAGTTACAAATCAGATTTCACTTATTGTTCACTCTATTCTCAGCAATGCATGATTTGTGCATATCAATATAGTTTTCGACTATTATGAAATATATAAAAACCGGTAATCCGGCATAATTTAGAGCTATATCAAGCTGCCGGTATACCTTTTTAATGCTTCCATATAAGCTTTTCCATATCTGCTCAATACCATGTTTTTCTGGGTAATCGTTCCGATTATCATATACTCCTCCACCTGAAGGGGTTTGGCAATGATCTGCTCTCCGTTCAGCTCTTTACTGATTACTCCGGAGCTGACAGTATATCCGTTCAAGCCTATTACCAGATTGAATAAGGTTGCTCTGTCTCTGACCTTAATATTCCGTCCTCTGTCTAAAGTGCTTAGGATTTCCTCGGAAAAGTAGAAGGAATTATACTCCCCCTGCTCAAAGGAAAGGTATGGATATTCCTCCAAATCCTCCAAAGTTAAAATTTCTTTTTCCCCAAGCGGATGCCTTGAAGAAATAAAGACGTGCGGAGCCGCCGTAAATAGTTCTTCGAATTTCAAATCATATTGTTTTATAAGCTTATCGATGATCTCTTCATTCTTGGAAGATTTATATAATATTCCGATCTCACTTTTCAATCGGCTTATATCTTCAAGAATTTCATATGTCTGTGTTTCCCGCAAAGTAAAGTCATATTTTTCTCCGCCAAATTCACGGATAACATCTACAAAAGCGTTGACTGCAAAGGAATAATGCTGGCATGATACTGAAAATCGGGGGCTTTGTTCCTTCACATGCAGAAACTTTTCCTCCAAAAGGTTAGCCTGCTCCAGAACTTGCCTGGCGTAAGCCAAAAATACATCTCCTTCATTTGAGACAACAACGCCTTTGTTGGTTCTATTGAATATGGTTACCTGCATTTCCTTCTCTAACTCATGAATTGCATTGGTCAGACTGGGCTGGGAAATGAAAAGCTGTTTTGCGGCTTCCGTAATATTTCCCGTTTCTGCTACGATCACTATGTATTTTAACTGCTGTAGAGTCATGGTATTACCTTTGCTGCTTTACCTTTCATCCTAGATTTAAATTAGAACAAAAGTGTGCTTCGTGTACTCTCGCGACTAAATACTTGGGCAGCACAGCCTTTGTTCCGCGCGCATAGCTGCGCATCCACGGTTTCTGTAATAGGAGCATTTTCCTATTAGATGAAAAAGAGATTGCGGTCAAGCAATCCCTTTTCAGCTTTATATTGCCATTTTCATTTCTTCTCCGCAGGTGCAGAATTCTATCTTCTCGAGAAGCTCCGACCAAGCCTCCGGCTCCTCTGTGTGAGCCCGAAGTTCCAACACCTTTCTGAGTCCAAATCCCAGAATGCCGAGAGCAGATTTTCCGTCGATGATACGGCTTCCGCACTGTAAGTCTATATTAAAGGGGAAATTTTCCACAGCTCTAATATACTTCTGACATTCCTCCATTGAATTAAAGACAACTTTTACCGATTTCACTCTTTTCTCCTACCTTCCATAATGTAAACCACACCCAATGTATTATGCCTTCTACGGTCAATTTTATTTATTCTACCATATTTGGATATAAAAAGAATGAACAATTTTTGTCAGAATAATTAAAATTTTATTACTTTTTACCATTTATTGCTGATTTTAAGGAAAACCATCCTTTTTCTTCGCCAAAATCATCACAGCATACATCGGTTTGCCGATCAGCAGCATAATAATAAAATTGCAGATTCCATGCCACACGTCCCAAGTCAATCCGCTGAGCCAGTAAGCCAGCGCATAAGAAGGGTCCACCGGAAGATAAGCTATCGCAAACAAAGAGCCGAATATCAGGCCGAAGAGCCCCGAAACAATAGCCCACAGCACGAATTCCTCCTGTAAGAGTTTCTTTAGCAGAAGTGTCACCAGGCAAAGCAGGGGCCATACATAGAGATAGGATACCCACCATACGCCAAACCCCCATTGTATCAGCTCGAACATATTGAAGACCGCAACAATGAGGAAGGCCTCTGCTCCAAACACCAGCGTATATATAATGGTCAGAAACGACACAAGCTCCACATTCGGCAAAAATTCTAACGCCACCTTCGCAACGTAAAGAACCGCGCTTAAAAGCGCAATTCTTGTTATTTTTCTAATCGGCATCCGCTCCCGCCTTCCTGCAGCCAGGCTTACCAGCCCTGCATCAAAACAAAGCTGTAGATTTCACCGTCCTGCAAAGGTATCTCATCAGCCCCAATCGTCGCCGATTCACCGTTTACCATTACACACCACCAGTATTGATTGTCTATATCTTCTTCCATTCCGTCAAAACCGGTAATATAAATACCATAATCGGAATTCTGCCATTCGCAGCCCTCGAAGGTTCGCATGAAATTCCCCAGATATTCCTCCTCCGATTTACATACTGTCGTCTTGGAATATCCGTCCCGCTCGGAAGTCACTACTACCTGAAAATGCTTTACACCTTCCTGTGTGGAGCGATAATTCACCACTCCTGCAGCGATGCCGACTGCTGCCACTATAATGGCAAAAACCGCCACCAGCATAATTTTCTGTTTTTTAGTCCATTGTTTCATTTTTATATCAATGCTCCTTTCACACGCCATTCCTCATTTACTGAAGTCGGATAGCCTCCCGTTTTTATTTACCTTTAAGCATAACATATGCTTGCATTTTCATAAACTAATTTTTACCACACTACTAAGAGCTTCTATCTAAAACGATAGAAGCTCTTTCCATTGCATTATTGCTTACTCTTATAAAACTTCTTTCCTGCTTTTTTCACTTCTGCTAATCCATATTTGTCTCTGCTTGCGGTTCTTATACGGATGCTGAGTTCAAAATATCCCTAAATGATAATTATAACCTTTTCAGCAATTCTTCTCTCTGTGCTTCATATCCGGGTTTGCCAAGAAGTGCGAACATATTCTTCTTATAGCTTTCCACACCCGGCTGATCAAAAGGATTTACACCCAGCAGATATCCGCTGACGCCACAGGCAAACTCGAAGAAATAGAACAACTCACCGAGATTGAATTCATTTACTTCAGGTACATGTATGATCAGATTCGGAACATTACCGTCAGTATGGGCAAGAATCGTTCCGTTCATCGCGCTCTTATTTACAAAATCTACCGTCTTGCCTGCAAGATAGTTAAGGCCGTCCAAATCCACAGTCTCTGTACCGAGTATGATTTCTTCTCTGCTCGTCTCGATATCGATCACCGTCTCAAAAAGAGTTCTTGCTCCGTCTTGTATGAACTGTCCCATGGAATGCAAATCTGCGGTAAGGTCTACGCTTGCAGGGAAGATACCCTTCTGGTCCTTTCCTTCGCTCTCACCATACAGCTGTTTCCACCATTCGGAAACATAATGCACGCCAGGTTCATAGTTAGCGAGAACCTCTATTGTCTTGCCTTTTCGCAGTAAAATATTGCGAAGTGCAGCATATTTCAATGCATCGTTGTCCTCAAAAGAAGCTTCCATCGCGCGCTTTCTTCCGCTGGCCGCACCTTCCATCAAACGATCGATATCCGCTCCGCTGACTGCTATCGGAAGCAAACCTACTGCGGTGAGAACAGAGAATCGTCCTCCCACATCATCAGGAACAACGAAGGATTCATAGCCTTCCTCGGTAGCCAGATTTTTAAGAGAACCTCTCGCCTTATCAGTCGTAGCATAAATTCTTCCCGCTGCTTCTTTTTTACCATACTTGTTCTCCATCATTTCCTTAAACACGCGGAATGCGATGGCCGGCTCCGTAGTCGTACCCGATTTGCTTATCATATTAATGGAGAAATCTCTGTCTCCGATTACCTCTATAAGATGCTTAATATATGTGGAGCTGAGGGAATTGCCTACGAAATAAATTTCAGGCGTTTTTCTCACAGACTTGTCCACCGAGTTGTAGAAACTGTGTCTTAAAAATTCGATTGCCGCCCTCGCACCGAGGTAAGAACCTCCGATACCGATAACGAGAAGCACCTCTGAATCAGACTGAATCTTAGCCGCTGCCTTTTTAATTCTGGCAAACTCTTCTTTATCATAGTCTACCGGCAAATCAATCCATCCAAGAAAATCATTGCCAGCGCCGGCCTTGGAAACTAAAACTTCCTTTGCATCCAAGGTCAGCTTCTTCATAAGCTCCACTTCATGATCGCTTATAAACTGTGAAGCCTTGGAATAATCAAATGTAACTTTACTGCTCATTTGTCTCGCTCCTTTTATCTGCCCGGACTGATATTTCCCGGGTTTATATTCGTATTATAAATGAGTAAAATACACTCATTGAGTAAAAAATACCCATTAAGTTAAAAACACTCATTAAGTAATCACGTTAAGTTTAGCAAAGTTGTATTTCTTTTTCAAGAGAAACATTAGATTACTCAGTATACCCTATACAAAAAATTCCCTAAGCAGCTCCTCCAGCTCTTGTTCTTCCTGATGGGAAAATATCTTTTTCTTATAATCCTTACGGAACGTCTCAGGCTTGTCCTCTTCGATTTTACTCCTCCGTTCGGCCTCCTGTTCCTTGCGCCTCGGCGCCAAACCAATTTCCTCCCGCAGCGCCTCAATGTCTCTCTTAGGTTCCAAACTGCTTTTTATTTCCGCACTATTTTTTATCTCCGTACTATTCTTTGTTTCTATGCTGCTCTTTTCCGGCTTGCCCGCTTTCTCTGCTTTCTTAACGAGCCCGGAATTATCTATCTTTTCTCCCCCTGTGATTTCCGCCCAATCAATGGCCGACTGCCTCAGCTTGTTCGCCATATGATTTTCCAGATAATCTACCAGATTCACCTTTAACCTTTCCCGTTTCCCTTGTATGTCTACCAAACCGGAAATAGAAAAAAATACATATAATCCTAAAAAACTGATAATATAATAAGGAAGTACCTTTCCTACCGTTTCCCCGCTCACGATTTCCCTGCAGGCTCCGGCTCCCGCGGCCACGATAGACAAGAGCATAAGCTGTCCGGACAGATGTTTAAATCCTGTCAGAGATATCCCCATAAAGGATACCCTGGAGATAAACTTATCCACAAATATGGGTATATTGGACACTCCTTCGTTCAATTGATAGCAGTTAGCGAACTTCAATTTGCATTGTTTCAAAAACTTATTGTTGGTAGAAGACATATTATCCGTCTCTTTTATCATTTTTTGGTATATTGCTCCTATCATAATCTGGCATATTATGCTCAATAATAAGAGTATTAGAAAAGCTCCGCAAAGAAGCTTGTGTTCCAGAAAGACCTCAAGCATAGCAAACCTCCTTTTCCCGATTTAGATATTATAAACAAAAGTACTGCGCATCTCAATAGACGTCAGGCTGTAATCCATTGCAATTTTCGACAAGATGAAGGAATACCACTAGAAAAATATAATTCTTTCTGTTATAATTATTGCAATACATGTACATATGTTTAAGAGAGGAACGCTGATGCGTTCTTTTGGTTTGCATATTTTTTGATAATTTGTTTTAGAAAGGCGTGATTATTCATATGAAATATCAGACGAAGGGAGTATGTTCTACATCGATTGATATTAAATTGAATGATGGAATCATCGAGTTCGTTTCCTTTAAACGAATAATTAAGTCTGGAGGCATTTAATTAAATGGCAAAAAGAATCATACTTACCGGTGGCGGAACGGCCGGTCATGTAACTCCAAATATTGCGTTAATACCAAGACTTCGGGAATTGGATTATGAAATATACTATATAGGTTCTTATGAAGGTATCGAGAAAAAATTAATCGAGGATTTTGACATACCCTACTACGGAATAGCCACCGGTAAATTCCGCCGGTATTTTGACCCGAAGAATTTTACAGACCCATTCCGCGTCATGAAAGGCTACTCGGAAGCAAGAAAATATTTAAAGGATCTTGAACCCGATATCGTCTTTTCAAAGGGCGGTTTCGTCAGCGTTCCTGTGGTTCGTGCCGCTGCCTCCCTGAATATCCCATGCATTATCCATGAATCGGATATGACTCCGGGATTGGCCAATAAGCTTTGTATTCCCGTAGCTTCCAAGGTGTGCTGTAACTTCCCCGAGACCATTCAGATGCTTCCCGAGGGAAAGGCCGTACTGACCGGTTCCCCGATTCGCGAGGAGTTAGCCAGGGGCAACAAGATAGCCGCCTACGATATATGCAAATTCACTTCCAACAAGCCGGTAGTTATGATTGTCGGAGGAAGTCTGGGAGCAGAAGCCATTAATAAGACTGTACGTGACGCATTACCCAAGCTATTGCAGGACTTTCAGGTAGTTCATATTTGCGGGAAAGATAAAGTGGATAACCTGATGTTAAATATTGCGGGTTATAAGCAATTCGAATACGTGAAGACAGAGTTAAAGGACATATTCGCTATGGCCGACGTAGTAGTTTCCAGAGCCGGTGCTAACTCTATCTGCGAGCTTCTGGCACTTAAGAAGCCTAACCTTCTTATTCCGCTTTCTGCCCACAGCAGCCGCGGCGACCAGCTTTTAAATGCCAAGTCCTTCGAATCGCAGGGCTTCAGCCTCTTGATCGATGAAGATTATCTTACAGAAAATTTATTAGTGGAAAAGGTCCATGAGCTTTATTTCACCAGACAGACCTATATAGACGCGATGAGCAAGAGCAATCAGCTTAATTCTATCCGCACGATTACCGATCTCATCGAAGATACCACAAACGGCCGCTGATTCTGCCGGGATCAAGGTCATACAAAAGAAAAGAAAGCAGTGATTAATTATGTTTATTGCCCGACAGCCTATATTCAATAAGGCGATGAAGATTTATGGGTACGAGCTCTTGTTCCGCTCTGATTCCAGTACGGTGAGCTTTGGGAACGCTTCCTCTGTCTCCGCTACGGCGACAGTCATCGGAGGCTTATTTGAGCAGGGCATCGATCAGATAGTCGGAAAGGCCAAAGCTTTTGTCAACTTCGACTACGATTTTATCATGTCCAATAATATTGAGCTGATCAAACCGGATACCCTCATTATCGAGGTACTTGAGACCGTAAAGGTGGATGCTGTCTTGATAGACAGAATTAAGTACTTGAAGAGAGAGGGTTATCAGATCGCGCTGGACGATTTCGAAGAGAGTTACGCCTCCTATCCCATCGTGCCTCTGGCCGATATTATTAAATACGACATTATGGTTACACCCTTAGATACTATTGCCTCCGATGTAAAACGTGCGCTTTCCCAGAAAAAGCTTCTTCTGGCGGAAAAAATTGAGACAGAGGAGGAATTCCAAAAGGCGATCAGTATGGGCTTCCACCTATTCCAGGGATACTTTTTCTGCAAGCCTAAAATAGTAGGCAGTTCCAGTCCGAAAAGATCCTCAAAGGTGCAATATTCCATGATTCTAAACGAACTTAAAAAGGAGGAGCCCTCCTACGAGGCTATCACCGAAATCATCGAGTCGGACGTCAACCTCGCATATCGTATGATGCGGGTAATCAGCCATAAAAAAGGAGAATCCGCCTTTAATTCCATTAAATACGCCTTGGTCCGTATGGGCCTTATCGATTTAGAGCGGTGGGTCAACATCCTGATGCTTCAGGATATTTCCCAGAATAAGCCGTTAGAGCTTATGCGGCTGTCTTTAGTTCGTTCCCGGTTCAGCGAATATGTGGCGGAGAACAGCATATATAAAGACCGCAAGGAAGAAATCTCCATGATGTGTCTGTTCAGTACGCTGGATGTGCTCTTAGACCAGCCGATGGAAGACGCTTTGAAAGGAATGCTGATTTCAAATGATGTATTTAATGCTCTCGTCTACGGAAAAGGAAAATTAAAACCCTTTTGCAGACTTATGCTTTCCTACGAACAGGGTGATTGGGCGGCGGTGCAGGAATATGCCCAGATTATCGAAATAGATACTGAAATATTATATAAAGGGTATTTGGAATCTATTCAATGGTCTTCAAAAATACTTACCTTTTTCCAGTAATTCTATCATCAAATATTTACTGTGGCATTTTCATGCCACATTATTTTATAAACAAAATTCAGTAATGATAACTGTTCTTGTTACAGTTATAAAATATAGGAGGACATATGAAAAAAAGCGTCATCAGGACTTATTTTTGTTTATGTATTATATCGGGAATCATCATGGGTATTATTTTTCCGATATTCGCAGGACTTTTCATGACAGCCAAGTCGTCTGCAAGCGAATTATACTTTACCGTAGGCTGCATATTTGCCGGTATCATGGTCGGAGGTATATCCTTCGGTATCGGAAAAGCTACCATCTTGAAAACCATCGGAAAATTGAACCAATGCTTTCAGTCTATCAGCCAAGGCAATTTCACCTATGAATGTAGTATAAACAGCCACGATGCCATCGGTGACCTGGTGCAGAGCCTGAACGGAATGAAAGCCTTTCTGGAACAGCTCATAGGCACAGTAGCAGATAAGTCCATGGTCATAGACGGCATCGTGCAGGAAAATTCCAACGGATTATCCGCCCTTCATCACCGTATTGAGGATATCAATGGATTTGCAGCAGAGGTTTCTGAAGACATGCAAAGAGTCTCCGGTATCTCCGGTGACCTTCATTCCATATCGACGGAAATTGAATCCGCGGTGAAATCCATAGCGGACAGCGCAATGGAGGGTACCGGCGTCTCGGAAGCCGTATTGAAAAAGGCGACGGAAGCTAAAAGGGATATATCGGAATCCATCCGGACGGCGGAGGCACTTCTATCGGAAACCAGCCAGAAATTAGAGGTTACCATTAAAAATGCCCTGATCGTGGACGAAATCAATATATTGTTAGAGGCTATCATTAGGATTTCTTCCCAGACGAACCTGCTCGCCCTCAACGCTTCTATCGAATCCAACCGTTCAGGAAGCAACGGAAAAGGTTTCGAGGTAATTGCTAAAGAAATACGGGCATTATCCGAACACTCCAAAGAAAATACGGAAAAAATAAGAACAGTAATCGACGAAGTGGTTTTCGCGGTAAAAGAATTGGTCACTGACTCCCGCAGCCTTTTGGAATTCATCTCCAATAATGTGAACCGGGATTATCACAGCTTTCTGAATATCGTGGATGAGTACAGCAATGATTCCCACTATATTAACGATATCATTACTGATTTCAGCGGTACCTCCCAAGAGCTGTTCGCTTCTTTACAAACCGTCTTCGACAGAATAGAGCACATCGCTCGGTCCGCCGACAACAGCTCTCAAAAGGTAAATCAGATTTTTGAAGAAGTGCAGGCGCTGAATGATGAATCCTCTCTGCTCGTGAAGGAGACGGATTTATTGAATGAAAGTTCCTCACACATGAAGGAGTCTATTTCTAAGTTCGTCTTTACCGGAAATTAAGCCTCAGCCTTGAAATGATCTTAAAATGCGCCTTGAAACGGGTTTTCAGCCCAATTAAGGCGCATTCTTGTCACTTATATTTCTATCAATTCATAATCCGAACTGCCGATTCCTATTTTTACTGCATGCTCTATCGAGGATTTCCAATTGGTAGCCGGAGAGGAGTCCATAAAGTGGTCGTGATGCACGTGAGGCATATGATCCAACTGGCTTCCCGCGATGACCGGCTGCTTATTTACGGCCTCCGCGCAGGCAAGATCCAACGCTACCGGGTCGAAGGACGCGAACATTCCTACATCGGGCACGATAGGAATATCGTTTTCCGCATGACAGTCGCAGTTAGGAGAAATATCGATAACAAGGCTGATATGGAAATGAGGCTTTCCTGAAATTACCGCTTTGCTGTATTCCGCAATCTTTCTGTTAAGAATATCGTTGGACTCGTCTCCTGCCGCTTCGATGGCATCCGTGGGACAAATTCCGATGCAGCGCCCGCAGCCTACGCATTTGTCCTGATCGATGCCCGCTTTTCTATTGGTAATGGACGGTGCATCGTGAGCGCATATCTTAATACAACGACCACAGCCTATGCATACCTCTTGATTCACAGAGGGTTTTCCCGCGCTGTGCATCTCCATTTTACCGGCCCGTGAACCGCAGCCCATACCTATATTCTTCAGCGCACCGCCAAATCCCGTGGCTTCATGTCCCTTGAAATGATTTAAGGAAATGAATACGTCCGCATCCATAATCGCCCTGCCGATTTTTGCTTCCTTCACATATTCGCCGCCCTCCACGGGTACCAGCTCTTCATCCGTTCCTTTCAGTCCGTCGGCAATAATCACATGACAGCCCGTAGAAAACGGCGAAAAACCATTCTGATATGCTGCGTCCATATGATCCAGCGCATTTTTACGCCCGCCTACGTACAGCGTATTGCAATCGGTAAGAAACGGCTTTCCACCTAATTCCTTTATGACCTTTACCACGACAGCCGCATAATTCGGCCTGAGAAAGGCCAGATTCCCCGGCTCTCCGAAATGGATCTTAATCGCCGCATATTTTCTGTCGAAATCGATCTCTCCAATCCCTGCCGTCTTTATCAACCGCTCAAGCTTCTGCGGAAGGTTTTCGTTGAACGACGTCTTCATACTCGTGTAATATACCTTTGATTTTGACATACTTTCCTCCATCCTGTCCTATCGGGCATATATGTTTTTATTATTTTATTGCAGATATTTATTCTTAAGGGTTATAAGTCCGTCCCCGTTAAGCCCCATTTCTTCCTGCAAATAGCGCCAAACGCCGCATCCTCGTCCGTCTCCTTTTCCCGGGTAATGCCCAGAACCTTCTCATACAAAATAGGATTGACGATATAATTCACCCCGTCAAGCTCCGGAGCGGGCCTCTCATACCTCTCCGCTTTGAATCAGACAGCAATGTCTAATCCTGCTGCCATCTGCTGCCGTGTATCCGCCTAAATCTCTGGTATTATGTACTCCCTTTAAAGGGATGCGTTTCACTTCCTGCATCATAGCTCCTGCCATTTTCTAACAATCTTTTAAATAATCGATCACATCTAAAAGGGAATAGAACTTCCCATAGAGCATGGATTCAATCTCGGGCGTCGGTTCGATCAGATCCGGCACCATAATCGGCTTCATTCCTGCACGGTACGCCGAACGGATTCCGTTGGGTGAATCTTCAATGGCTATGGCATTCATCGGGGTCACTCCCAATTCTTCGCACGCCTTCAAATAAATATCCGGCATGGGTTTGCTGTGCTCCACCATATCCCCCGCAATGATCTTGCGGAAATAATGAGTGATACCCGCTTCCTCCAAATGTGCCAGAACACTCTTTAAGCTTGTTGAGGAAGCCAGTCCTATGATATAGTTCTCCTGCGTGAGATAATCCAATATCTCCATGACTCCCTCCTTCAAGGGAAGCCCTTCCTCCAGAATCCTGCGTTTCATGAGAGCATGTACCGTACCCCGGAATTCTTCAAAAGGAAATTCCTCTCCGTAAAGGTCCTTCATAAGAATCTCGGCGTCATTTTTATTTAAGCCGACACAGCCCTTTACCCCTTTGCTTAAATCATCAAGCCCCATTTCCTGTCCCACTTCATTCCAGCATTCACAGCTAATTCTCTCTGTATCAAACAGTATGCCGTCCATATCGAATATAATCGTATTGGTCATACTAACAACCCTGCCTTTCACTCCATTTATGTTACAGCTTTGCTCTCGCAAAAACTGCAGCAAATCATGCATAGAAATTACGTATTCTGCATGATTCTATTCTTTCACCCTCTAATCTTCTGTGATTACCATTCACAACAAAATAAGCGCATGAAAATTTGCGAAACGTTTAAGTTTCGCAATTGTTTTAATATATTTATTATAATTATAACCTATAAACCAAAAGCTATCAATAGCAGGAGACAAACATCACTCATCGAACAGCGTTTTTTCTATGATATCCACCGCTCTCTCATTATCCTGCTGGCAAACGGAAATCACTTCCTCATCACCTATTTCAGCCGCTGCCTCAGTATCCGCGCCAAGCTGTACGAAGCTGACATAGCTGTCCACTGTCTCTATTCTGGAGGCTTCCACCTTCCCAAGCTCCTGCGGGCGATCTCTATATTTTGTCATTAAGCCCTCCCTATACTCATTCAGTATAGTTTCCACTTCTCCCACATAATCCTCTTTCGCCTTAATGATAATTATCATATCAATATCCGTTTCGACACTTTGCTTCTCTGCCAAATAATCCTCATACATATCCGCCGAAATACCCGTCTCCGTTTCCAGCTCTTCCTTCGTAAGCTTCTTATCCGGCCAGTAATTATCCCCAAGAATATTCACTATCGCGTCCCTTATCTCACTCATAGACGCAAAAGCCTCATTATCCCCGGGTTCTTCCGCTGCCTCCACGACATCCATATCAGCCGTGTCATCCCTCTTAACATTTTCCACACTATTCGTATTGGAATCCGACACCAGCCCATCACCGCATCCACTCATAATAGGCGCCGCCAGCAGCCATATTGTCAATACCATTGCCAAAGTTGTAACTAACGAACGCATCTTCATAATCTCCTCCATCTTAATCTATTGAAATAATTTACAATAATTCCATTGATTACACAGTTATCATTATTTCCCTGTAAACTGAATTTATCCCTTTTTGGCAAAAAATTTCATTTAGATTTCTATCCTGAAGAAAATATTTTAACTGCTGCAAAATGAGAAAATATTTAATATTTTTATGGAAAGAATTATGTTATAATGTGCGAATAGGGCAGAGTCAAACAGAAAAGTAAACAAATACCCGTGCTCGCACGAGTATTTGCTTATTTTTCTATTTGACGAGCGAAGCGAACCAAAAACACAGTTTTTTCGTCTCTGCCCGCGGCCTGCCAATACTCCCCAGAAAGGTACCTACACCCACAATGCTTTTTAATTCTTATATATTCATTTTCCTATTCCTCCCCACAGTCCTTCTAGGCTGGTACGGACTGAACAAGCTAAAAAAATACGAGCTGGCAAAGGCCCTCCTCGTCGGCATGTCTTTATGGTTTTACGGTTACTTTAACACCTACTATCTCGCCATCATCACCATAAGCATCCTCGCCAACTACACTCTAAGCTATCTTATGACCTTTTTAAAGACCAGGCTTACGAGACGGATAGGTCTTTTAGCAGGCCTAGGCATCAACCTCGGCATTTTGTTCTATTTTAAATACTACGATTTTTTCATCGGCAACATCAACTATCTTTTTCATAGCGACTATACACTGAGACACATACTCCTGCCCCTGGGTATCAGCTTCTTTACCTTCCAGCAGATTTCTTTCACCATAGACCGCTATGAGGACCAGCTGGAGCACCCCTCCCTTATCAATTATGCTGCCTTTGTAACCTTTTTTCCTCAACTGATCGCCGGTCCTATCGTTTTTTACAAAGAAATAATACCCCCTTTCGAGGACTTAAGCAAAAGACGCTTCAACTCCGGCAACTTTGCAAAGGGTATCTCTTTGTTCGTGCTGGGTCTCGCAAAAAAGGTCCTTTTAGCCGATATGCTGGCATTAGCCACCAATTTCGGTTTCAAGCAGACTTATTTTCTTGACACGCCTTCCACGCTGTTAGTCATTCTCGCATATACTTTCCAAATTTATTTCGATTTCAGCGGATACAGCGATATGGCGATCGGACTTGGCTATATGTTCAACATCGTCCTTCCCGTTAACTTCAACTCACCCTATAAGGCCTGCTCGGTCAAAGAATTATGGCAGCGCTGGCATATGACTTTATCCCGCTTTTTCGTCAACTACGTGTACATTCCTCTGGGCGGAGGCAAGAAAGGAAAACCCCGGACGATTCTCAACACCATGATCATCTTCTGCTTAAGCGGGCTGTGGCACGGTGCTAACTGGACCTACGTAGCGTGGGGAACTATGCAGGGTCTCTTAGTCGTATGGGATAACTTAGGGATAGTAGGAATAAAGGGCAATAAAGAAAAGGTTCCTTCCAAAATCCATATACCCAGATGGCTGGGATGGTTTTTCACCTTTTCCTTCTTCAATTTGTCCTTGATTTTCTTTCGGAGCGAAAGTATGGCCTATGCGTTCCAAATGTTCAAGAATATATTCGCCTTTAAGAATACCGGCTACCTATACAAACTGGCTGCTAATATGGATATTCCCGAATTCTATATTATCAAACAGGCCATTAATCTTCTGGCACCGAATATGCTCAGCACAGCTTATATCGTATTCTTCTTCGTCGCACTGGCTGTCAGCGCTTTCGTTCTGACGAGGAAAAATTCTCTCCAGATAGTGGAGGAGACGAATTACAGTTCCAAGTTCTGCTGGTACATTACTATCGTATTCCTATGGTCGCTGATTTCATTTTCACAAGTCAGCACATTTATCTATTTCAATTTCTAGCGGCAGCTTCACCCGTTATACCGCAGCAAACAGGCAGAAAGGTATTATACAATTGGAAAGAAAATTTATTATATCCTTTTTTAAAAGAATATTGGTGATCATGGCCGTTATCGCCGGATTCGTCATCATACTGGATCCCTTTTTCCATTATCACAAGCCATGGTTCGGGTTAAAAGCAGTGCTGACCGATAAGGAATATCAATGCATCGGCACATTGCGCACCTTCGATTACGATAGCCTGATTCTAGGCTCCTCTGTAGCGGAAAACTA
Source organism: Bacillota bacterium (assembly GCA_023442465.1). Taxonomy (GTDB): domain Bacteria; phylum Bacillota; class Clostridia; order Lachnospirales; family Lachnospiraceae; genus Kineothrix. The sequence goes on from JAEZZQ010000021.1 coordinate 62,014, forward strand.
TAACAACGGCTGGTTTGACCAAGGCTTTGACTGTACCGCTATCAAGGCGGTTCGTTCCTATGGTGCTACTGCAGACTTATGCTATCTTCTGGATGCAGCATACGAAAGCCATGACTTGAAATACGTTTTCTACAGCATGGACACCTCCTCCCTTGCTGCGGACCCGGTGCCTACTTACGAGCTCACCGGCTGCCCCATGTATTTATACAACAAGAATTACCTGGACGACGTACAATATATATACAACAAAGGTGTTCTGCTCGAAAAAACGCCTTACCTGATCGCCAATTCTCTCATTGGGGATTACAATGAAAACGACTCCTATAACTGGGCACAGTGGAAGCAATTCAATCAGGATATGGCATTAAATGTCTACATTCGAACACCCCGGATTTCTTCCATGAAAGAAAAGGATTACTATCAGGATGTACTGAACGCCAATATCGGGCTGGTGGAGGAGCAGATTACCGCCCATCCCGAAACACAGTTCAAAATTTTCTTTCCTGCCTATTCTATGCTTTGGTGGGACAACATTTATCGCACAGGGGATTTAGAGGCTTACCTTTACAACATGGAACAGACCGCCGGCCGCCTGCTCACCTATGACAACGTCCAGATGTTTTATTTTCAGGATGAGACCGAGATTATAACCAATCTCGACAACTATATGGACACCCTCCATTTTTCCCCTGAAATAAACAAGTATATGACCGACCAGATTATCGCAGGAAGCAGCCGGCTCACTCCGGAAAACTATGAGCAGACCTTCTCCGACATGCGCGACTTCGCATATAAGATTGTAAACGAATTGATCCTCCCCTATGAGGACTCCATAAAGGTTGACTATACACAAAGCTGACCTGCACGCAACTGCGCATCGTTGGCCCGAAAAGCAATACGAGTGGAAAGCACTCTTATTTATATCATAGGAAGCAATACTTTCACACGTTAAGACAACAAGGTCTTTCCTATAAGATAATAAAAAAATAAAAAGGCTGCTTACCGTCCATTCAGGATAGTAAACAGCCTTTTAGCTTAATTATTTACTGTACAATCGCCCAGTTTATAATTAGTTAGCGTCTGTTGCTTCTGCATCAGTGGTTGCTGCTTCATCTGTTGCTGCTTCATCTGTTGCTGCTGCTTCGTCTGTTGCTTCTGCATCTGTTGCTGCTGCATCTTCAACTACTTCCGCATCTTCAGCTACTTCTTCTGTTACTTCTGCTTCGGGAGCTACTTCTTCTGTTACTTCTGCTTCGGGAGCTACTTCTTCCGTTACTTCTGCTTCGGGAGCTGCTTCTTCCGTTACTTCTGCTTCAGTTTCTACTGCTGTCTCTTCCGTTGCTACGTCTGTGCTTCCACAAGCCATCATCAATGTTGCGCATGTTGCTACTGCTGTTAATAATAAAACTACTTTCTTTTTCATAATTTTTCTCCTCCTAGAAATATGAAATGTTTTTTGTTGATGTAAACCTATGTATGTGGTTCCTGTATCAACTTTTAACATAATATGTCATAAATGTGTCCAAAGTGTGAACAGTTTCTTGATTTTTTATTAATCTCCCTGGATTTTCCCTCCCGGTCTCCCTTCAACCCCAGATAAACAGCCGCTTCACGAATTCATTTTACAAATTCACTTTTTTTCATTAAACTATACTCATAACTCTTAACCACCCGCGAAGCAAACGACTTCCCATTTATGAAAGGAATCAAATACTATGAAATTAATCTCATGGAATGTAAACGGCCTCCGCGCCTGCGTCGGTAAAGGATTTCTGGACTTCCTGAGCTTGGAGGAACCCGATATTATCTGCTTACAGGAAACCAAGCTCCAGGCCGGCCAAATTGACCTGGACCTCCCCGGCTACTTCCAATACTGGAACTACGCCGAGAAAAAAGGTTATTCCGGCACTGCCATCTTCACCAAAGAAGAACCTCTTTCCGTCTCCTACGGAATAGGAATAGAAGAACACGACCATGAGGGCCGCGTCATCACGTTGGAATTCCCCGAATTCTACATGATAACCGTATACACCCCTAACTCCCAGGACGAACTGGCAAGGCTTTCCTACCGTATGAAATGGGAGGACGACTTCCTTTCCTATCTAAAGGCTCTGGAAAAGGAGAAGCCCGTCATTTTCTGCGGTGATTTAAACGTGGCTCATAAGGAAATTGACCTAAAGAACCCGAAAACCAACCGCAAAAACGCGGGCTTTACAGATGAAGAGAGAGAAAAATTCACTGTTTTAACCGAATCCGGTTTTATTGATACCTTCCGCTACTTCTATCCTGATAAGGAAGGCATCTACTCATGGTGGTCCTACCGCTTCAGTGCCAGAGCCAAAAACGCCGGTTGGCGTATCGACTACTTCCTCGTGTCGGACAGCCTGAAGGACCGTCTGCAGGACGCTGTCATTTATACCGATGTGCTCGGCTCCGATCATTGCCCTGTGGGCTTACTCATCTGATTGTACCAAATATCCCGGGTCAGCTAACGTCTGCTGTACCTCCATAGACCCATCGTAATAGTGGAGCAGCAGACCTACTACTCTTGTGTAGCTTAAAATCCCGTCTCCCACACCGTTAAGGACCATGGAAGTCTCCGATAATTTGTCGGAGACTTTATCTACGACTTCCGTATCCAGAAGTGCCTTTGCCTCTACCTTTTTCCAAGTGGCTTCTTTTAAGAATACATTCTCTTTCTTTACCTGATCAGATATTTTTACATGAGAAGCATAGATTTCGCTATTTCTGCCTATCGCATCATAATATTCGTTGTTTATATAATTCAATATACTCAGATAACCGCTGTACTGGAACGTCACATCCGAGGAATTGGCACAAGCCAGAAATCCGATCAGATTCGCCTCGTCTTCGAACATAAATCCCTTCAAATGGGCATATTCGTGACAAATGGTCGCAGGACGGTTGATTTCCAGCATCAGGCTGTTATAATTGGCCTCCATAGAAAACGGGAAAAAGTATCCCTTCATCTTCTGCTGGCTGAAAAATCCTGAGAAATGAAATTGCTTCGCCATGGGATAATAACCACCTAACTGCTCACAATATTTGCTTAAGTTTCTCATGGACTCTATGGCGATTTCCTCCATATTATCGGGATAAATAATATTCCCCTCTTCGTCCCGGTTTACCTGTTTCGCCAGTTCATTCGTTCTTATGACCACGTAATCTCTAAGGTTCTCCAGCTCCTCCAGCGTATATTCTCTCCGTAGTAAATCCGGAAGCAGCGGATCTTGTGCCGACATCCGGTCAAGCATCCCGTACCTCTGCGTCAAAGCAGAACTGTGATAAGGAATAAAGCAGTTCAGGGTCATCACTCCGCAGAATCCTGCGAATATCCACGCATAAACGGTAAAATACCTGCGGCAAAGTCTCATGACTCCGGAATAAACCAAAGAGTGTTTAAACGCTAATAAAAAAATGACCGCAACAAATCCCAGTACAACAGCTATCACTGTTATTACCAGACCTACTGCTATCATTATTTCTCCGACGGAAAAGGGGAACATCCCTATAAACCGTCCATAAGTATTTACCCAAAGAGGAAAAATATTTCGCACATAAAAGTTACAAAACGCCTCACTTCCCCATGCGATGGCATTCAGAACTGCAATCAACGCGAAAATCCCCAACAATGCTAAGAACCCTCTCCGTCTCATCCCATACCTCCTATGAAGCTACACCCCTGCTGCTTATAATTGAATGATATCAGATAGATATGAAGTAGGAATGATAATTTGTAAATAATTTATGAATAATCTATAAAATATTTTCAATTATCTCTTTTTATTTGGTAATATTATACAATTTTATTGTTTTTACATTTATTTTTATTATGGGAACTCAGTAAGATGATACAATATTGCTTTTTAAAGATTAAATAAAAAATAACATTGCAAATTTTTTAAAAAAATTAAGTAAATCTTCAATATTTTTCCATGCACTTTAGTATATTATATTATTGGGTTTAATTTCAAAATTACTTGCTTAAAGAAAGGCTTTTTATGAGGCGGACAAACCTTCGGGTATTTCGGGCAATTTTGCTCATCATTACATTTACTTTTCTTTTTTCAGCATGCGGGAGCTCTGCCTCCATCAAGAAGGAGGATATAACCACCTATCAGATCCGCATACCGGGAACGGAGGACAGCTATGAATTTTTATATCTGACGGATACTCATATGATCGTTCCGGACGATAACGAAAGTCAGGAAATATTCGACTATGAAAAACAGCGCCTTCCTGTTTTCGCTGTAGAGGACGTTCCCCCCTCTGCCGAACAATTTCCGCAGTGGATTCACTATGCGAATGAACAAGCCTTTGACGGCCTGCTGCTTGGCGGTGATATTATCGACTCTCCTTCCGCCTCCAATCTGGAGTACCTGAATACCTCTTTGGACGATTTAAAGATACCTTATATATATAATATAGGAAATCATGACTGGACCTATCCTTGGGAATACATGACCGAGAAGGGAAAAAGTGAATATCTTCCTCTTTTTAATTCGTATATGGAAAATAACACCTCTATCCACACGAAAGAATACGAAGACTTCACCATCGTAGCCGTAAATAACAGCAGCAACCAGATAACCCCGGATGCACTCAAGGAATACAAGGAAATCCTCGCCAAAAAGAAGCCGGTCATTCTCATGCTGCACGTACCTCTTTACACTAAGGCTGTTCTGGAAAAAGCGGCTGCTGTCTGGAAAGGCGGCGTAGTACTGGGAGGAGGAATCCATGGGGGCATTTACCCCGACACCGTATCCACGGAATTCATCACCCTTACTACAGCGAAGGACAGCCCGGTAGAACTGGTGTTGGCCGGTCACGTTCATTTCGCGTTAAAAAGCGACATTCAAGGGGAAAAGAGCATACCTCAGATTATAGGAGACGCGGGATATAAAGGAAAGGCGACTGTTATTCAAATTTCCGGCTGAGCCTTTTCTTAAGGTACCCCTTTCGACATATTTTCATATTATATAACAAGTCGATGATTATGGATTCTGTTATGTACGTATTTTTTGGAACCTTTCTCTTAGTCCTTCTTTTTTTGTGTTTCATCAGCCACAGGCGCCGGGAAAAAACCTTGAAAAAAGTGTGCGCCCTGAATAACGATGAAAAATGTAATATTATAAATGAGCTGCTGGAGCCCTTCGGGTTTTCTTATTTGGCATCTCAGGATATTCTTGTTTCCCGCATCGATTCAGATAAGAGTAGGTTCGGCTGCCGTTTCTATCTGGTTCTTTACCGCCTCCCCATTTATTTTGACTACAAGGATAAGACATGGTTGGTGGAGTTTCGCAGAGGACAGTATGGAATCAATACCGGCGGGGAAATCGATATTTATTATGCCGACCGCATACTGGATCAAAAAGAAATTAAAAGCACTCCTTTTTACAGCGTATCCGACAACGAAATGCCTCAGCTTTCCTTCTGCTTATTTAGAAAAGGTGTCCGCATTGCGGATGTCCTCTCGAGACAATGGTGGCTGTCGGCCTTTTCCATGGGCCGCTTTTCCGAGCCTGCCGATTTGTTCATGCAGGCGAGTATCGCTTTTCCCGGTCAGGAAATGGTCTGGGCCTTCGTAAAGAGCCTTAAGGCTGCCGGTTACACTAAGGAAGACTTCAATGTGACTCTTAATACCGTAACCTTTTATTTTGCCGGCTCCTCTATACGCCCCCGCAGGCTGCATCTCTTAAGAGATGCCATCGCCCAGCTTATCAATCACTTTTGGTACAGCGCATACCTCTTTATCACGAGGCCGTTTTGCCTGTCTCTCGACCGGCTTTTATATTTATATTATTATCTTCCTCATATATTCTTCAAAATGCTGCATATCAATAAGTATAATAAGTTGAATCAGCAAAGAAGGCATCGTTCATGAGCTATTATTCCCGTCTTAACAAATCCTTCGAGGGAGCGCTGAGACTCCCTCTGACGGACCGCTCCAAATACGTTCTGATCAGCGACTGCCACCGGGGCACGGGTACCTCCTACGACAATTTCCTAAAAAATCAAAATCTATATTTTGCGGCGCTTCAGCACTATTATCAGTACGGTTATACCTATATCGAGCTGGGCGACGGGGATGAACTGTGGGAAAACCGCAGCATGGAACAGATCATTCAGACACACAGCAACGTGTTCTGGCTGCTCTCCCTCTTTCGTCAGGAAGGCAGGCTGTATATGCTGTACGGAAATCACGATATGATAAAAAAGAACAACCGCTACACGCAAAAAACCTGCAGCACCTATCACTGCAGCTGTGAGGAAATCTCTTTTTGGGAAAAGCAGCCCCTCTTCCCTAATATGACCTTTCATTCCGGCATCATACTGGAAAATGTTCCATCGCCCCCTATAAACAACGAGGCTCACCTCTGCCCTTCCGGAGACGATATGTGCGGTCCTCACGATGTGTATCTGACCCATGGCCATCAAAGCGATCTGTTTAACTCTACCCTCTGGAGGTTCACCCGTTTTCTCGTCCGTTATTTCTGGAGGCCCCTGGAGCGATTCGGCGTTCTGGACCCTACCAGCGCTGCCAAGAACTATACGAGGAAACGCAGGGCGGAACAACGCCTGCAGCACTGGGCGACAAAGGAAAAGCATATATTGATTACCGGTCATACCCACCGCCCTTCCTTGACGGAGGAGGATAAATACTATTACAACAGCGGGAGCTGTGTCCACCCACGCTGTATTACATGCCTGGAAATTGAATATAAGCGCATCCGCCTAGTAAAATGGACTCTCGCCACCAGACCCGACATGACCCTCTATGTATCGAGAGACGTTCTGGCCGGCCCGGTTTATCTGGATCGCTGATCTAAGTTGTCTTACCCTTTTACCGCTCCGATCATGACACCCTTCTCAAAATACTTCTGTACAAAAGGATATACGCACAGAATGGGAAGGGTGGACACGATAATTACCGCGTACTTTACCTGATCCGCCGAGGACTGGGCATAGCCGCCCTGAACGCCGCCGCTTCCGCTGGAAAACGCTTCGTTCAAGAGCAGAATTCTTCTGAGCACGATCTGAAGCGGCTCATTGCTTTTGTTGCTGTTGAAAACGAGGGCGTTAAAATAATCGTTCCAGTGGAATACCGCATAGTACAAAATAAGTACGGCAATTACCGCTTTTGATAAGGGAATCACTACCTTCCAGAAATAGGTGAAGTGGGAACAGCCGTCCAAAACCGCCGCCTCATATAAATCATGAGGTATGGAGTTCTCTATAAAAGTCCTTGCAATAATAAGATTGTACGTATTAATTGCTACCATAATAATCAGAATCGTTTTGGTGCTGATCAAATTCAGCGAGCTTACCGTCATGTAAAGAGGCACCAGACCGCCGCTGAAAAACATCGTGAATACAAAGTAAAACATAACCTTCCCCCGTGCCTTGAAGTCCGGTCTGGAAAGAGCATAAGCTGCCGGCATGGTAATTGCCAGATTGAGCACTGTTCCCGCTGCCACATACAGAATAGTGTTGGCATACCCCTTCCATATCCTCGCATCCTCCATGATCTGCTCATAGCCATAGAATCTGATGTCTCTTGGCAGGAAAGTAACCTTTCCGAGATTCACCAGATTCGAATTGCTGATGGAGGCAATAACGACAAACCACAACGGGTAAAGAATAATCAGAAAGATAACGATGCTCAAGACGATTACCGCTGCTCCGAATATTCTGTCCGCCGGACTTTTATATTTTACTTTTACTGCTCCTGCCATTTCGAAACGCCTCCTTACATCAAGCCAGTGCCGGAGACACGCTTGGAAATTTTATTGGTTACGACCAGGAAAAAGAAATTGATAAGGGTATTGAACAGTCCCACGGCCGCACCAAAACTAAACTGCGCCTTTTTGATCGCCACGGAATAAATATAAGTGGATATAACCTGAGATGCCCCCAGATTCAGGCTGTTCTGCATCAAATATACCTTATCGAAGCCTACATTCAGAATATTTCCCATATTCAGAATGAGCATGATGATAATCGTGGGCATGATTGCCGGAAGATCGATGTGAATCATTGTCTGCCATCTGTTCGCTCCGTCAATCTTACAGGCGTCATAAAGTTGTGTATCCACAGCAGAAAGTGCCGCAAGGAAGATAATACTGTTCCAGCCCATAGTCTGCCATATTCCCGACAAGACGTAAACCGGAACAAACGCCGATTCCGTACCGAGCAGATTGACATTCCGGCTCACCAGATGAAAGCCCTTCAAAAAATTGCTGATAACTCCGCTGTTATTGGCGAGCATGATATTCAGCATGGACACAAGGACTACCACCGATATGAAGTAGGGGACGTAAACAGTAGTCTGAACCACCCTTTTCCACCTCTTATTCCGAATCTGATTGATGATCATAGCCAGAATGATCGGAGCAGGGAATCCCAGAATAATGCTGGTAGCCGCGATGATAAATGTGTTTTTCAAGGTCGGCCAGAACATAGGGCTCTCAAAATACTGCTTAAAGTACTTCATCCCCACGAACTCACCGCCGGTTATACCGGCGGTAAAGCTGTATTCGCGGAAGGCCAACTGTATGCCGTACATAGGGACATAACAGAAAACGAATATGTAGATGATACCCGGCAGCAGCATGAGCCAGAGCTGCCAAGTATGTGTGAAATAGTTTTTAATTTTCTTTCCTTTTGCCGTAAGTGCGTTCATAAGAATCACCTTTTAATTATTTTCCAAGATAAACATCGAATGCTTTTTGACGGATTTCCAATACCTGCTGCAGACCCGCATCATTTACGCTCTGCACATAAGCATCCCAGTCCGTGTCGATATCGGATTCCCCTGTCATCCATAAGGACCAGTAATTGTCGATAATGCCATTGATGCTGGCTTGTGTCATTGCCATCGTGTTCTGCTCGTCTTCCGTATATTTCATCATGAACTGCGGATAGCTATCCATCTCATCCGCCTTCGCAATTATATCGTTGTAATACTCCCTCTCCTTTAAAGCATATGTCATATCCTGAGCCATTTCGATGGTACAATCCTGCCTGATATACATCGGTCCGTTATCCGCAAATGCATTGGTCCATTTCCATGTACCTGCATCTGTATCTTTATCCAGGGGGTCTAAAACCTTGTAGCTGCTGTCTCCCATCTTTTCCACGCAGCCATCGGTAATTCCACCGAATAATACCTGAACGGAAGTATCCGCATCGTAGAAACCGTCGACAAATCTCATTGCTGCATCCTTATCGGAGCAGTTGGCACTCATCGCAACTCTGTTAACCGCCATGTTCAGTCCGGTGTAATCGTCTCTCCAACGGGTATCATAGGTGCCTGCTGCAACGTCTATATCGTAATCGAGAGGCGCTAAGGGTTCATACTGTTCATAAAGAGTGGGACCGAACTTATCCGTCTCTTCCCATCCGAATACTACGCCTACTAAAGCATCGCCGTTTTCATTGCCGCGGGATAAGGACTGGAATGCTGAATAATCATTGGTCAGTGCATTTTCATTGATCAATCCCTGAGAATACAGACCCTGCAAATATTTCATGAACAATTTATATCTTTCGTCCACTGCGTAATTTTTTACCTGACCATCCTCGGCAAAATATGCATCCACACCCCAGTTGGTCAACTGGATTCCCATTCCTCCCAGAAGGTTCGTAAGAGAATATGCGGAATTGAACCAGGCATTGTTGCCGCCGTATGCGTTGTAATCCAGAGGAATCTCATCGTTCATATCTCCGTTGCCGTTAGCATCCTGTTCCTTGAAGGCTTTCAAAACAGCTTCCAGCTCGCTGAAGGTAGTTGGTTTTTCCAGCCCCAGATTATCCAGCCACTGCTTATTAATGAACATTACCGTATTGGTGGACGGCCATTTCCCTTGGAACTTCGGAATACCGTAAATCTTTCCGTCTAAAGAAGCCAGCACTTTCGTATCGGGCTGTTCGGTAAACATTGCCTGAATATTAGGCGCGTCCTTCTCGATCAATCCGGTCATATCCTGAAACAGACCGTTATATGTCGTGTAGTCGGAATCAATCGTCGCATTAAATACAAGATCCGGTATATCCCCGGAGGCAAATCTGGTAGCCTTCACCGTTTCCCAGTCCGTGTAAATGGTTTCCCACTCCACATCCACTCCTGCTTTGTCTTCGATTTCCTGAAGCCACTGCATTTCATTTAAATCTTTGGTAAGCGGGTGCGCGATGAACAGGGCGGTCAGTTTTACCTTTTCACCGGATGACGTGCCGGTGCTTTCCGCTCCGGCAGAAGCGGATGTATCTGCCTTACCGTTTGTGGGCGCGCTGTCTGCCGTTGCCCCTCCACAGCCTGCAAGCGCAGATGCGGTCATCATAGCTGCCAGTGTCAGTGCTGCAATTCTCTTTTTCATATTCTTTCCTCCAATCATTTTTTCTTGTTACTTTTTGATATATAGTTCGTCAAAAATCCTGCATTCGCCGCTAAGGCCTATATTTTGAAATTTCACGGTAACCGTGTTGTTTCCCAGTAACATTTCCTCCGGCAGGAGGTATTCCTTCGTGTAGAACTCCTCGTCTTCCCCAAAAAGCGTTTCTGCTACAAACAGCTCGTCGTTCAAATAGATATGGAAGGAGCTTCCTTCGTCTTCATCGGCATAGGTCACGCAAAGCTTCTTCGCCTTTTCCGTCAGGCCAAGCTCGTAGGAGAACCAGCCGTTTTCTTTCACATAACGGCAGCGGTGTCCATCCACCCTCGACGTATCCGTCTTCTCACCCTTGATATGGTGAGCAAGCTCATATTGTTCATTTCCGATAGGAACCGTATCGATCTGGCTCTTCGAAAGCGCCTGTCTCCTCCTCTCACGTTCTCTATATCTTGCTAATGTCTGGGAGCCCTTCTGGCACAGCTTAAAGTAAATGCCGTAACGATCCTGATATCTTGCATAATGAGGAGTGAATATCAGCTCCCTGTCAGCCTCCATATTTTTCAAGATAAATTCCAATTTCCCCGGAACCCGAACCAGATTTTTACCCAAATCTGCTTTCCACTCTGAAATCGTCCCATTTTCCACTACGATGTAATCCTTGATCAGCAGTTCCTTCATAGGAACGAGAACATCCACTCCGGTAATGGTCATATCCATCATTTGTCTTCCAAGTCCCGCGCTGAGAACAAAAGGACCATAGGTAAATGCAACGGCGTTTTTGTTGTCGGGGAGGCTGTGCAGTGCCAGACCCATGGGAAAGGCAATTTCTATCTCGTCCCCCTCCTGCCAGCGGCAGAACAAGATGAGATAACCTTTTTCCTCTTTGCTTACCGTCTCCTTTATAGTTTGTTTTATCCGAGGACTCCCTTCACACCATTCGGGTATGCGCAGAGCGATTTCCGTCTGCTCACTTTTTTCACCGCATTTTACCACTTTTATCCTGACGGTATCGCTTACAAGAAAATCTCCGGTCACTTCCAGTTCAAGTCCATTTTCTTCCGTGGATACCTTGGAATTTACAAAACGGTTGATATAGACCCTTCCCGGAAAAGTAAAATAAATCCCTTCCGTCAGTTTGGTGAAATTCTCCATTCCGGTTCCCGTACAGCACCAGAAACGATCGAAGGGCGTTCCAAACACCTTGAAATATCCCGTAGCCATAGGCTGGAAGTAAGTGGTCATTCCCGTCTTAGGATGTTGAGAGGAAAGGATCGTATTGATGAACGACCTTTCATAATAATCCGCATATTTCTTCTCTCCCGTTATCTGAAACAGCAGTTTGGAGAGCTTGAGCATATTGTAAGTATTACAGGTCTCACAATTACAAGCCGTTCTCTCATCGTCCAGTACATCCGGCTCTCCGAAATGCTCCCATTCACTGTTACCTCCGGTGATATATGTATGATGCTCGGTTACCGTCCGGTAAAAATTCTCGGCGGCCTGCAAATAAAACCTTTCCTCATCCTCCGCCTCTCCATTTCCAAAGGCGATATAGCGCTTCAATCCGCCTAACAGCTTAGGAATAGTTGCGTTGGCATGCAGTCCGTTCAGAATATCCCTGTTCTCATACATCGCCTGAAAAAGCGGCATTTCGTCGAACTGATGAGCAGCCTGGGCAAACCTCTCGTCCCCCGTCTCCATATATAAATCATAAAGGCAGTCGTTCATGCCTCCGTATTCTACATCCAAAACTACCGCTCTCGTCTCCTCACTCCAGCCACAGCACCTGCGGTATATCCAAAGTCCGAGAGAAGTCATTATCTCATATGCCGTTTTGCTTCCCGTGAAGCGATAGGCCGCTATCAGCCCCTCCATCACCTTGTGCATGGTATACCACGGTACCCATACCGGCCTTTTGCTTTCCACCCTGTCGAACAGCTCACTGGGAGAAGCGAACAGATAACCGTCCTCGTGCTGGCTTCTCCTAAGCTCCGAGAGGGTATATTCTATTTTCCGAAGAAATACTTCGTCCTTCGTCTCCCCGTATGCCTGCGAGATAGCAGTCAGATAATGGCCCAACGTGTGCCCTTGAATCTCGGTGCTTTCCCAGCCGGGATAGCGTCCGGTCCTGGCCGCAGCGCCTCCGGTTTCCAAAAATCCGCAAAGCAGCTTATCTACATCCAATTCATTCAAATACTTTAGCTCCAACCGGAAAGCATTTTCCAAAAAAGGATCTGTGATTCTGACGCTGTCGTATTCCAGCTCCTTATACCGAATCACTTTACTTCGTTTTCCCATTTTGTCAGTTTTCATATTCTTATGAATTCTCCTATCCCTTTTGTTCTGTTCCATGGGCAGAATATAGCATCATACAAGGGAAAGTAAAATATCATAGTGCTTTATAAAGTGTAAAATTGTAATATATTTCTTTTTTACACCACCATCTTATGTGATTTTTACACTTTTCCTAACTTTTGTGTACGTTATGCCTATATATATTTACTTTTATTGGGAATCATTATATAATATTTTTAAATAGACGTGTTTTAAAGACACTTATTTACACTCAAAAATATGTTATAAAGTTCATTTAGGTGTCATTTCGTTTGGTAATAAGTATCTCAAAGTAAGAAAGGGTGTGATTTTTCTATGTATGTATATGAGTTTTATATCGAGCATCCAATAAATTATGTTATGACCGGAAAGTTTGAAGCTCCTTCTCCTAACTGGGTGCATGAGGATTTCCCGCTGACCGATTATGAATTATTCGTAGTCACAAAGGATACCTTATACATTTCATATAACGGGGAACCGTTTACTATAAATGAAGGAGAGTTTCTTCTGCTTCCTCCCCTTCCGCCCCCGAACAACCGCAGAAAGGGCATTCGGCCCTCCCATTGCAGCTTCTATTGGCTTCACTTTTCTGTGAATCACGAAGTAGCCCTGAGTACGATTCCGAACTCCAAGCACGCGGCTTATCCTTATACCGTTCCTCAATACACCATTGCCATTCCGCGCCAAGGGAAGATTCCTCATGCGGAAAAAATCGTGGTGCTTATGAAGCAGCTTCAGGACTCTATTCGCAGCAACTATGACAACACTACTGCCAATTATCTTTCTACTACTATTCTTTGCGAGCTTTATAGCCAGTTCTATAGAGAGAACAATGTCAGCCAGCGCTCCAAGCGTACCCAGAAGCAGATGTATTATGATATCATCGATTATGTGAAATCCAATACGGACAAGAATCTGAAGGTGGCTGACGTAGCCGCTCACTTTTGTTATAACGAAAAATACCTTTCCCATCTGTTCAGCAACATAGCAGGCATACCGCTCAAACAATTTATTCTGAACGTAAAAATGGATGCCGCCAACTTCATGCTGACGGATACAAATGCTTCTATCAGTGAAATTGCGGCATCCCTGGGTTTTACCGACAGCCATAACTTTGCCAAAGCCTACAAGAAAATCGCAGGGCTGACTCCTACAGAGTATCGCAATGCATTTTTCAAACGGCTGCTATATCATGTTTGATGACCAAGGACTGACAAGGCCTTATCCGGCTGTGCGGCCTTGTCAATCAGTGGCATCTAAAGCTGTACTATCTTCGCTTCTATTTTGTCCACGAAGGCTTTATCATGTTCTACCATAAGGAGGGTAGGATTGTATCTCATAATCAGCTCCTCGATCTGCATTCTGGAAAATACATCGATAAAGTTAAGAGGTTCATCCCAAATATAAAGGTGAGCCTGCTCGCAGAGACTTCTGGCGATGAGTACCTTTTTCTTCTGCCCTCCACTGTATTCCTCCATGTTCTTCTCGAACTGGATTCTGGAAAAATCCAGCTTTCTGAGCAGTGCCTTAAAAAGAGTCTCGTCAATATCATACTTCCTGGCATAGTCCGAAATACTTCCAAAGAGGTGAGAAGTGTCCTGAGGCACATAAGAAATGATCAGACCTCCCGCCGGCTCGATCCGCCCACTTACTTTTCCGCTATATTCTCTTTCCATGTCATAGTTTCGGTGCGCAGATTCTGAAACGCTAGATAATACAGCCTTTATGATGCTGGATTTACCGCAGCCGTTTCTTCCTTGAAGCACTATTTTTTCACCGTTTCTGATCGCCAAATTAAAACCGTCAATTATCTGCTTTTCATTGCTGTTCCCATCTCCGCTCTTGGACAGATAAGAGATTCCCACACTTTCAAGGCGTACTAACACGTCCTTGTGATGCCTGAGCGGGAACAGCTTAAGGTCATCTGCGGTCTCGATATTTTTAAGCAAAGACGATTTTTCTTCTATCGCCCTCTCCTGCCTCCTTTCGGTATTTTTGCGGCGCATCTGCATACGGCGGGACTTCTCCCCTACATAGGCTCTGGTATCAATATTCTTTTCATATTTTTCCGACTTTTTTCCTATCTTGGTAGATTCTACATTATCAGCCCATTCCCTGGACTGCCTGGCTGATTCTTTCAGGCGATGGATATCCTTCTTCAGCCGTTCATTTTCGGCCAGTTCATATTCGTCCTGTCTCCTCTTGTTCTCCCGCCAACTGGAGAAATTGCCCTGCTGTACTTCGATATTGGTCTTATTGATGGTCAGCACGTGGTCGATGCACTCATCCAGAAACATTCTGTCATGGGATACGAGAATATAACCTTTTTTCTTATTCAGATAGTCACTGACCAGCTCTCTCGTCTGCATATCCAGATGGTTGGTAGGCTCGTCGATCAAAAGGAAGCTGTTTTCTTTGGAAAAAAGAACCGCCAGCATTACTTTTGTCTGCTCTCCGTTGCTCAAGGTGTCAAAGGGTCTGTAGAAAACCTCCGTATCCACTTGAAGCAGTGTCAGTTCCCTGCATACCTTCCAGAATTCGTAATCCGGATAGATTTCCTCTACTACGGCCAGCGTATCCTTGGTACGGTCGGATATTATAAAGGGGAAATAATCGAATTCCACGCAGGACGTTATCGTTCCCTTATATTCATATTTTCCTTGAAGCAGATTTAAAAAGGTAGTCTTTCCCCTTCCGTTTCTTGCAATAAATCCTAATTTCCAATCCGTATCTATCTGGAAAGAGACGTCCTCAAATATATTGTCATAGCTTCCGTCATAATAAAAAGTTAAATGGTTTACACTTATTTGTGACATTTATATACCTCCGTTTTATAGGCCCGGCTCTATGCATTTGCAGTGCCAAAGCCTTCACTTTTGGAAGCACAGCTTTTGCTTGGCGCACACAGCTGCGCATCCCGTCCGATAGGGCTTTTTCTGTAATAGGATGCCATTTCCTATCAAAGAAAAAAGGTGCAGAAATAATTATCTGCACCTGACAAATCACACCGTTACGATTCCGCCTATTGGCTTCATGGTAATAAATGACACACAGAAATTATGCATCCTGCATAATTCCGCGCTTACAATATCAAAAGATGTCCGACTTCAATTATTCCTGCCCGCACGATAACAAAACCCCGGCCTGTCACGTTACATCACACTAACGGCCGAATTATCATGCACATCATTCAGTTACTGATCAGCAAGAATAAATAATCATCCACACATCTCCTATTCTTTAAATTTTCTCCATCAATATATCATTTGTTTAAATAAATGTCAACTCTGTCTTTTTTGATTTACTAGCTACTCTCATTTCATGGCTGCTTTCAAACTATGATATGGACTGGGAATCAATCAACCTTACTTTTTTTATGAACTTTTCTATCTAAAATAAAAATAAAAAGGAGGTTGACAAATATTATATGTAAGAATATAATGCAAGCAGCAGCAAAGGTGCTTTAGATTTTTCTAAAGCGCCTTTTTTATTGCCAATATAAAATGCTGAGGGGAAATATCCACTCAGGGCAGAAGGAGGCCTATATGGAAAATTTTACAGAATTATTTTACGAATCCGGTGTAATGTTCGGCTCTACGGGAGTCTGGTTCCTTATTGGTGCCGCACTTGTATTTTTTATGCAATGCGGTTTCGCAATGGTTGAATCAGGTTTTACAAGGGCAAAAAATGCAGGTAATATCATTATGAAAAATCTCATGGACTTCTGTGTGGGTACTATGGTATTTGTTCCTATCGGATATTCACTTATGTGCGGAGAGTCTAATGGATTTATCGGCAAGTTGTCATTTGATATTTTTTCAGATTTCGGCAATTTTGAGTGGGGAAACTTTGTATTCAATTTAGTTTTTTGTGCTACAGCAGCAACAATAGTATCAGGTGCCATGGCGGAAAGAACGAAGTTTAGCTCTTACTTAATTTACAGTGCTGTTATCAGTGCGGTGGTATATCCTATTGAAGCAGGCTGGGTATGGAATGCAGATGGCTGGTTATATAAGTTGAACTTTGTTGATTTTGCAGGTTCAGCAGCTATACATACGGTAGGTGGTATTTCAGCGCTTGTCGGTGCAGCTTTCCTTGGAGCAAGATTAGGTAAATATTCAAAAGGTAAAGACGGGAAAATTAAAGTTCACGCAATACCGGGACATTCATTAACTCTTGGTGCGCTTGGTGTGTTTATTCTCTGGTTTGGCTGGTATGGATTTAATGGTGCAGCAGCATCAAATAATCTTCAGCTTGCACAGATATTTGGAACAACAACTATTGCCGCGGCGGTAGCAACTTGTGCAACAATGTTCTTTACATGGATTAAAAATGGTAAACCGGATGTTTCAATGACCCTTAACGGTTCATTAGCTGGTCTTGTAGCGATTACGGCCGGTTGTGCAAATGTGGATGCACTTGGAGCGGCAATCATCGGTCTTGTTGCAGGTATTTTAGTAGTAGTAGCAGTAGAGCTGCTCGATCTTAAGTTTCATATTGATGACCCGGTCGGTGCAGTCGGCGTACATATGGCTAATGGCATCTGGGGTACTATTGCAGTAGGCTTATTTAATATATATGAAAATGAGGCGGGCTTATCGAAGGGATTGTTCTATGGCGGCGGTGTTAAGCAGCTTGGTATTCAGCTGCTTGGTATTGGTTCTATCGTTCTTTGGACCATAGTTCTAATGACAATAGTATTTTTTGTTATAAAGAAAACAAATGGTCTCAGAGTTTCGGCCGAGGAAGAGATTCATGGCCTTGACAGTACAGAACATGGCCTTGTATCAGCATATGCCGACTTTATGCCGTCAGTATCCGTTGCCAATTTTGACGGTACAGTAACTTCTGCAGATAGGGCTTCTGTAGATAATTCGGTGCCTGTACAGGTAATGACAGAGGCAAATCCTATTGCGAGTGATATTAAACTTTCCAAAGTGTCAATTATTTGTAGGCAGAACAAGTTCGAAGAGCTTAAAGAAGCCCTTAATGAGATAGGTGTTACAGGTATTACTGTTACACAGGTGCTTGGCTGTGGCACTCAAAAGGGAAGAACCAAATATCGTGGTGTTGAGGTAGATATGATATTACTTCCAAAGGTTAAGGTTGAAGTTATCGTAAGCAAGGTTCCTGTTGCAGATGTTATCAATACAGCAAGAAAAGCTCTTTATACCGGCAATTTCGGTGACGGTAAGATTTTTGTATATAATGTTGAAAATGTTATAAAAGTACGGACCGGAGAGCAAGGCTATGAAGCTCTTCAGGATGCTGCCGAATAATATTTGTTTACATTTTTTATAATAAGGTAGCCTTTTTCCCTAAAAACTCCCTCCCCATCTGATACACTGATAATAAATCAGATGGGGGTTTTAATACTTTTTTAAATTTTTCTTGCTATGAGAAAATACGTATGCTATAATCACGTCTAGACAAAGAAGTCCAGTGAGTTTATCGCTCACGGACTTCTTTTTATTTGCGCGTAAAAGTCTGACTAATTAAATAAAGAGGAGGATTTGAAAATGAATTCTGGCGACACTAGTTTTATGTTGATTTGCACCGCATTTGTATTTCTTATGACACCCGGTCTCGCTTTCTTCTATGGAGGGCTCGTGCGTCGTAAAAATGTAGTTAATACTATGATGGCCTGTGTTTCTGTAATGGGTCTCTCAGTCGTTATGTGGTGTTTATTCGGTTATTCACTGGCTTTTGGCGGCAATCACTTAGGAATAATCGGCGATTTTCGTTATTTTGCTCTCAATGGTGTGGGAATGGAGCCCGGCCCTTATGCCGATTCGATTCCACACTACGTATTTACAGCATTCCAGATGATGTTCGCAATGATCACCCCCGCACTGATCACGGGTGCTGTTGTTGGACGCATGCGCTTTAAGGCACTGTTTCTATTCATCGCGCTCTGGTCCGTAGTAGTATATTATCCGTTAGCTCATATGGTATGGGGGCAGGGCGGCTTCCTGGCTTCTATCGGCTCTGTAGATTTCGCAGGCGGCAATGTCGTACATATCAGTTCAGGTATCAGCGCTCTGCTGTTAGCTTACCTTATCGGCAACAGAAAAGGCTACATAAACGTTTCTTACCGTATACACAACATTCCTTTCGTCGCTTTGGGCGCATCCCTGCTTTGGTTCGGCTGGTTCGGCTTCAATGCCGGAAGCGCTTTAAAAGCTGATGGCCTGGCGGCACACGCATTTATGACAACTGCAATTTCTGCTGCTTCGGCATTGCTTTCCTGGATGCTCATTGATATTATAAAAGAGGGAAAACCTACCTTGGTAGGCGCTTCTACCGGTCTGGTGATCGGGCTCGTAGCAATCACGCCCGGTGCAGGATTTGTACCGATTTGGTCTTCCTTTCTCATCGGTGCTCTCGTAAGCCCTATCTGCTACTTCGGAATTACTTTTATTAAGAGCAAACTGAAAATAGACGATTCTCTCGACGCTTTCGGCTGCCATGGATTAGGAGGTATCTGGGGAGGCATTGCCACCGGCTTATTCGCTCAAAGTTCTATCAACGGCGTAGTCCAGTGGAATGGCCTGGTATTCGGTGAAACGAGGCTGTTCTTAGCACAGCTTGCCAGCATTGCTGTTTCCGTCGTGCTTGCTGTTGTGGGTACTCTTATTTGTGCAGGTATTGTCAAGTTATTTACACCTCTGCGCGTAGAAGACAAGGAAGAAAAACTCGGTCTTGATATTTGTCAACATGGTGAAAATGCTTATCCATCCTTCAACGGTTGGGATTAAAAAGGAGGGATTTCTAACTATGATCATAAAAATAGAAGCTATCGTACGTGAAGAGAAAATGGAAGATGTAAAAGAAGCCTTAAATGCTATTGAGGTAAACGGAATTACCGTCTCTCAGGTTATCGGCTGCGGCGTTCAAAGGGGCTATACCGAAGTTGTCCGCGGTACAGAAATTGACATTCTTATGCAGCCTAAGGTTAAATTCGAAATCGTTGTCTCCTCCGAGGAATGGGAGACGAAGGTAATTGATGCGATTCAGAAAGCTGCTTACACCGGAGAGGTGGGTGACGGCAAGATTTTTACCTACGAAATACGTAACGCCCTGAAGATTCGAACGAAGGAAATGGGTTATGACGCTGTTCAAGGTGTTATTTAAAAAATAAGTAAGGGAGCATGCGCTTTACAGCAATGCTCCCTCTTATTTTTTTGTATATTTGAAATAAAAAGGCTTTGTTCACTTCGAGCGCTTCGTCCCATATTCATGATCTCTCGATATCGGCATAATTTTATATATTGAATAGAATACGATGCTTTTTCGCCGTTTTTTAATATTTTCCGCATAAAAAAGCAAGCTTTTGAATAGTATATAATAGACCGAATTAGACACAATACAAAATAGCTGTTATCCGAATATAAGGCGTAAAGGGATCATAGGAAAACTTTATAAGAGGTATGGAATGTCTGAAAATAATAAAACGAAGAAGCAAACATTGAAGGAAAGGCTGGCACACGAAAGGCAGCAGGGTCTCTTGTCGATTGAAAAGAGCCTGCAATATTTGAACGAGCCCACCTATTATTTTACCGTAGGACAAGAGGTAGTATACGGAAGCTTGAAAAACTGCATTATCAAGGAAGTATTATATAACGGAAAGGTATATGGTCTTACCGGCAAAGCGATCAGCAATAATTACGGACATCCATATACATACCAAATATACAGGGTTGCGGCATGGATGGATGTAAGGCCGGTTTCACATGAAAATACGAGCTTTGCCAATAATCAGATTTCTAAGCTGACTTTCCAGAATTCTACTTTGGAAAGCCTCCTTCATCTATATTATTATTTTGGGATCGATATGAAATCGGATTACCAGAGGGAGGACGTTTGGGAGCAGAAGGATAAGGAACTTCTTATCGACAGTATTTTCCATAATATTGATTTGGGCAAAATCGCTTTAAACCACCTTTCCAAAGAGGAGCGGCTTAAGCGAAATGCGGATTATGAAATTATCGACGGCAAACAGCGCCTTAATGCACTCATCGATTATTATGAAAATAAATTTGAATATAAGGGAAAATCTTATAATAATCTAAGCTGGATGGATAAAAGGATATTTAAGAATCATCCCATCCGTATGGCTATCGCCGAGGAAGCGAAGACAAAGGACATATTAAAGTACTTCCTTATGCTCAATCGCGCCGGAAAGGAACTGGAAGGCCTTCACCTCGAAAAGGTCAAAAGGATGCTGGAGGAAGCCGAAGCCGTTCTTTTATAATAATCTATATTTTTATCAGCACAGAATACCGCCCAATCGGACAAGATGGGCGGTATTTTTTTATCCGGATAGCGGAACTTCGGGCCAAATTGCAGGGTTTGGAGCGGCTTGCCGTTTAGCGGGAACGGTATAGATTTACTATTCTTGAGAGCAATTCCTCCTTGATAAAATCAAGCACATACACTAAAATATAAATGCCGCTCTTGAGGTTTTTGTAAAAAACCTGTTTTTGCTGTAACGATGCAAGATGTCATTGTCCAAGTGGGGTTTAGTCAGGAAGCTCCGCCGGAAGTAATCATTTGTCAAGCATTTTTATGTCTGGCACATTATGAGCAACCGCCAATAAAGAGTGATGATACGGATTTGTTCAGCACTCTTTGCGATTTGGTTATCATAATGTTTGGAGGTGATAAAGATGAATGGTACAAAGTATAAAATACGCCACCTATCTCTTGTGAAAGTTATTATATCTCTTATTATGACCATAGTGCTGTGGGCAATAGTCTCGGATGCCTGGGGTTACTCACGGCTACTATTAGGGGCACAGCGAGAAAGTTGGACGAGTTATGGGTATCACTTCGTTAGTCGTTTCGTTTGGGCCATTCCTGCGATTGTCTTACTTCGGCTATATGCGAAAGACATACCTACTTATGGATAAATCCAACCTTTGACTTCCTAAAGCATTCTCTAACATTTATAATGGTCGCATTTGCCGAGGAGCTTGTCTATCGAGGATGGGGTCTAAATGCGCTTTCCGCGTTTTTATCAGAGAACAAGGCTAATATCATATCTACTTTGTTTTTTTATTGCTCTACATCTGCCAGCCTATTTCATAAAGTTTTATTTGAATGGCGAGTTTCCCGTCGCGGCAGTGATCGCGCAATGCGGTTTTGTTTTGGTGCTTGGATTACTTTTCGGCTATTTGTATTGCAAAGGGAAATCGCTTTGGAGCCCCATGATAGTGCATTTTTTAGTTGATTTTCTCGGCGTAATGTTGATTGGTTGATATCACGCCTGCATAGCAGGTGGTTTATTAAAAGACTGCCATACAATTATAAAATCCTGCGGGAGCGTTTAGCCCCTGCAGGATCTTCTGTTTAAATATAAGAATAATTCATAAAGCATATTACCCGTTGCCTTATTCTGCCGTATCCGCCCCCGTAGTATCTTCCACAGCAGTGCTATCTTCGCCGGCTGCTGTATCTTCCGTCGTTCCTGTACCCGAATCTACGGTAAGATATTTCAAATTGCCTTTGTTATCCGTCACTGTGTAGCTTTCTTCAAGCCCCACCATATATTGGGCTACTCTTTCTGCAGCAATCGTATCGGAAATGGTTGCATCCGTAGCACTATCGTAATATCTGTTAACGAATTCCACAACATAATACTGATGGTCCGTGGTATCCTCCAAAACGGTAATGTCGCCTTCTGCTCTTCCCTCTTCAAAAAGCCAGTCGGATATGGTGCTCACTATGCCGCTGTAAACCCTGCCCTCGTTAAGAGTTGCATCGGTCTCAGTATCCTGATAAGTTGCCTTATCCTCCTCGGCAGCATTTTCCAAAGCCAGTGCCTTAAAATCGCCGCCTGCCTGACGGGCTTCCATCATCGCATTCGCTTTTTTCTCCGCTTCTGACATCGCTTTCTCGATATCCTCATCCGCTGCGCCCTCTACGATATCGGCCTTAACGATAAAGCTTCTGTAATCTACCTTATCGTACTCTTGCGTATGCTCTGCGTAATAATCCTTTATTTCCTGATCCGTAGGAACATTCTGGCTCAGCAGCTCATTATAATATGCTTCTGCCAAAATGTTATTCTTGATATAAGGCTCCAGTCTCTTTTCCGTAGCATAAGGGCCGTAGCTGGTAGCATAGTAGTCGCTGAGTGATAAATTCTGGGATTCTGCACTGGCGCTAAAGGAGCTCAATACGTTAGCGTATTCTTCCGTCGTATCATGGGTAAATCCATGAGCTGCAGCATCATCCAACAATGCCTTTGTCTGTTTGATCTGTTCCACCGCCATCTGATCGAACAAATCTTTCCATGTCATATTCTCCGAATATTGCTGTTTATCAAAATCTACAGAGGTATCTAAGCCAATATAAGAAAGGATGGGCGAATAAGTAGAAACATAATTGTTGACCGTAGCACTGTAATAGTAATTGTATTCAGGCTCGGTGATCTCATAGCTGCCTATCGTCACATAAGGGGAATTGACCGCGTTATGCTTATTCACTGCAGAAACAATGATAGAGCCTGCGATTGCCGCAACGATACCGACACCGACAACGATTGCACCTGCCTGCATAATTCTCACCTTACGCTTGTCCTTTATTTCTTGCTTTTTTCTTTCTTCCATTTTACGGTCGTATTTCGTCTTTACCTTCTGTTCAACATCCGTCTGCGGCTCCTTATTCTTCGCCATTTGAGAGTTCCTCCTCATTTTTACATTATTTCCGGAAAAGTTATTATCAAAAGAATACCATCGCACTGTACGGTACTGCTGATGATTATACGGTATAATTGTGATATTACTGTGATTTCCATGCCCTGTATTTAAAATTATATTTGCTTGGCAAGCTGACAATTGAGCTTGCCACGAGTGTTCCTGACTCGTCAGTAACATAATTTATGCCATCCGGCAACATGAGCATTTCCCACTCATATGGGTATAAAATCTAATGAATATTCTATCACAAAATACCTTTTTTGTACAAACCTATTTCTAACATAAAAAAAGCCGGTCAAACTACCGGCTTTTCTTTCAAAATACATAATCGTCAGTTATATGTTAACCCTCCGGAAGGTTTTCTTGAAAAGCCTTGCCGTCATTGGTAATAACATCCTTTTCACATAATAATTCCGGTAGTAATAGAAAAACTCTCCGCTATAAAAGAAGCTGTCTCCTCTTTCACCCTCACCGTTACCGGAAGGGCCTGCTGCGTCTTATTGAAAACAATGAATACCAGCCTGCCATCGGGATTTACAAAAGCTGTCGCCTCCAACTCTTCCGTATATCTGGAAAAAGCGATACGGGTCGACCCCGGTGTTAAATAACGGCTGAAATGCTCGATGGCCGATTTGGTGAAGCGCTCGGTCAGCTCTCCTTCCTTTGTCCGAAAAAGGTAAGGTGCATCGCAGAAGTTTTCTGCATGATTCGGGCCTCCTTGTTCATCCAACAGGATATTCCAATCATAAAAGCCCGTCATTCCCGCATTGAGATTCCCGATAATGTCATGGGCATATTTTTTCACATTTTCAAGCTCTCCTTCCGCTCCGTATTTGCTGTATTCGATACAAGCCTCGGAGAGAATCAGCTTTTTATCGGGGAATCTCTTATGCACCAATTCCACCGCCTCAAAGTGGTCTCCGCTGTACCAATGGAATGCCATCCCCGCTACCATATGATCGGTAGTTTCGTCGATCATAGCACAGGCCCTTTCATATACTCTCTCCTTGTTATGATCCCAGATAAAGATTTCTATTTCTTCCAGTCCGCTTTTTACCAAAGCCGGATATAGATAATCCCTTAAAAATACCTTTTCCTCCTCCGCAGTATAGTTACAGGAGTCCCAAGTCTGCACCGCCTTAGGCTCGTTCTGGATACTCAGCCTCTTGACAAGAAAGCCTTCCTTTTGAAGCTCTTTGATATAATGGCAGAGATACCGCGCGTACAGCTCCCGGTATTCCGGTTTAAGTCTTCCTCCCTTTACTCTTTTATTGTTTGTTTTCATAAAGGCCGGCGGTGACCATGGGGAAAGCATTACCTCGATGTCTTTTCCATACACTCTCTGTATGTCCTGCCAGAGAGGATAGATATACTTTTTCTCCCTTTCGAGAGAAAAAGTAGCAAACTCCTCATCTCCCTCCGCAATTGCCTGATACTGCTCTATAGAAAAGTCACAGCTATCGATAGGAACACGCACCGTACAATAGCCCATTCCCTCCTTGCCAAAATAGGTCTCCAGCAGCTTTTCTTTATCTGTTTCCTTCATCTGAGAATAGATATATCCCGCAGAATCCGTCAGTGCTCCGCCGAAGCCATCGAATTGCTGGTAGGTGACCTCCGGGTATAAATTAAGAAGTTGATTTTCCGTCTCTTTATCCGTTTGAAAGATAATCTCCCCGGCGCTTTTTTTAATTCCGCTCTGCCTATAACTCGTGGTATCCAGCTGTAATTTCATAGGTGCTCCTCCTTGTGTTAAAAACGTTTTTATTTTATAGTAAAAAATTTTCCTGCCCTGAGTCATTCTCTTGGGCAGGTAGATTCTCTCGGTATGATTCTTCCGTGCAAAATGTTAATGTTGCCTTCATTTTCCCCTTTTATCAGCCCCACAAGTTGCTCTACAGCGAGGGTCCCCTGCTTTTCAAAAGAAGTCCTGATTGTGGTAAGCGCAGGTTTTACCAGCCGCGCTGTCTCAATATCATCACAGCCGATGACGCTGACCTGCTCCGGTACACGAACACCCTCTTCCAAAAGCGCTTCCAGTGTACCGATTGCGCTTTCGTCGTTAGCTGCAAAAATAGCCTCAGGAAGCTTCTTCCCCGATTCAAGAAAATCCTTCATGGAATTGTAAGAGGTCTCCCGCTCAAAAGCTCCCGCCAGAATATAATCCTCCTCTAAGGTTATTCCCGCCTGCTTCAACACGTTGGTAAAGCCTCTTTCTCTCCCTGTATTATCGTAGTTATTCTCCGCACCCCGCATATAAGCGACACTTTTATGTCCTAATTCCAGCAAAAACTTTGCGGCGAGCTCACCTTCGTGATAGGAGTCAAACACCACGCTGGATAAAAACTTTCCTTTCATCTCTCTATCTATGAACACGGTAGGGATATCATTATCCACCAGCATTTTTATATGTTCTTCCTTGATCCATTCGTTCAAGACGATGGCACCGTCCACTCGTTTGCCCAGAATATTCGCCATCATATTGTTGGACCTGTCACTGATAAAAATATTCAGCTCATATCCGTGCTTTTTGCATGCCCAAAAGATGGAGTCTGCCAATACTCCATAGTAAGGTCCCTTTATACAGCTGATGAACAGCCCGATTACATTGGTCGCCTGTGCCTTTAAATTTCTTCCGTTCAAATTCGGCATATAATGCAATTTTTGCGCTATCTTTAAAATATGCTGCTTCGTATCGGGATGCAGAACATCTACATCGTTTAAAGCATTGGATACCGTAGATATGGATACTCCGGCTTCCTTTGCCACATCCTTAATCGTCACCTTTTTCGATGCCACTTTTTATTCCTCCGCGGTCATAAAGAAATTATCGTTTTTATCTTAGCATAATTTACTTTTTTAGACAATGTAAGTTCTTGTTTCAAAGTATTTATTTGTTACAATTCAGTCTTTCGTTACCACGAGGCATTTTTTGTGGACAAAGTTTATAGAAGACACGAGTTCTACAAGAGCGGAATGATACGATGCAGTATTTCTGTGCATAAATTGTTGTTATGAAGCAACCAGCGGAATAATAACATTTATTTCGTTACGATTTTCTCCACCTCTATCTTTCCTTTTTCTACGAATATTCTGATTACGGATTTTTCCGCTGCATTCAGCAGGAAATTCTCTGTAACCTGACGCTCTGCTCCTGCCTTCAGCTTCGCCCTTTCAAGAAGGCTCTCTCCCTGATAAAAAGCCACCTGAGCATCCTCACCGACAAAAAGTTCACAATGAACAACACTGCCTTTCCCGATATCAAAGAGTGAATAATCCGCAAATTCTCCCTCGCCCATGGCCAGAACAAATCTTTCCCATCTGCAATCAAAGCCAAATTTCTGAATAGTGTCAGGGAATTTATTGCGAATTTCCATTCCTGTTCCTATCCGGTAACAATAGATGTTCTCCTCCGGAAAGACACCTGAGCAGGACTTCCCCCTGCCCGGGAACTCATCAAAGTCCGTACCTCTGACCGTACAGCCCGGTTGCCTGAATATTGCCTGAGTTACCCCGGGATGGAGAACGCAGTTTTCTATCTTCATGTTTTCCAGATATTCGTCCAGGATACTCTGCGCCTTTTCATAGCCCGGATGCTTTCCCTTTTTCGCATATCCGGTAATCAATTCAAAGTCCTGCGGCTTCTTTATGCTGCAGGGAGAATTGATGCAGTTCATCTTCTTCCACGGCCATAGGTTATAGCCGATGCCAAGCTCCGCCGCCAGCGGGTACATGGCAGTGTACCATTCGGATATATTTTCCCCTGTCTCCCCTAGCCATAAGGGTGCATCGAGCCTTTCGGACAGAGCGAGGAACTCGTTGTAGCAGGCCATATCAGGCTGGCAGCCGTATCTGTGGAAATGAATGACCATCTTCTCGTCATACTTTTTATGGAAAACGTCTGTAGCGGAAGCCCAGTGATGCCCTTCCAGAGTAAATAAATGTCTATCGTCTATCTCACGCACCGCAGCAATTGCCTTTTCGTAAAATTCCTGAAGACGAGGCAGCAGATAATCCACATCCGGGTCTGTTTCGAAGCGCTTGGGCCTGATGGGCTCGTTGAGCAAATCGTATCCGCCGACAATCCATTCATCCTTATACCGTTTGGCCAGCTCTCTCCAAAGGGCAATTCCCTTGTCGAAGCAGTCCTGATCTAAGAACAGCCTGGGTATATCATCAATACAGTCGTCGATATTCGCGCCTGTCTGTCCTCCAGGCGCGCCGTGCAGATCGAGGAAAACATACAGGCCGTATTTTTTGCACCACCCGATACATTTATCCAGCAGAAGAAATCCTTCTTCCAGAAACTGCGGCTCTCCCGGCTCTTCTTTCAAAAGAAGTCTGGCGTTCATGGGAATTCTTACGGAGTTGTAGCCAAGCTCCGCCATAAGGCGGATGTCCTCCTCTCTGATATAATTTTCCCTGAACTGCTTCCAAAAGCGGGCTGCGTAAGTTTCTCCGGTAAGTTCTTCTATAACTGTCTCAATGCGCCTAGGCCTGTCAAATCTCTCGTAACCGTTAGCAAGCCACATATAGCCCTCGCATAAAAGCCAATTGCCGAGCCCCCAGCCCGTCAGAAGGATTTCCTCTCCTTCTCCGTTTACAATGTTTTTCCCCTTTACATCCAGGAATCCTTTTACTCTCGTTTTCAGCATCTCTCGTTTCATGTTAACGACCATACCTTTCCTTCCAGTTTTTTACTGATCTACCTTGAAACTACTCACAGTATTTGTCAGCTGCCCGGTATTTTCCTTTAATTCATTGATTCGTTTTTCTACAGCTTCTACCTGACCGGCCTGTTCGGTTACCATCTCCTTCACGTAGGTGGATGAGGCCAAAGTCTGCTGCAGCACGCCGGAAATACTTTCCACAGCACCGAGAGTTTCCTCTCTTTCCTTCATCATCTCCTGCATAGCCCGATCCATTTTTTCTACATTATCTTGTATGGCTTCCATACATTCATAGATTTCCTTGAAAATAGTATCCGTTCCGATGACGATCTCGTCCTGCTCCTCCACGATTTCCTTTGCCTTAGCGGAGGAATTCCTGGTGGTCTCCATGAGAGAACCGATTTCATTTACTACCCGCTCTATTTCCTTAGAGGATTTTAACGAATCATCCGCCAGCTTCTTTATCTGCTCCGCAACAACCGCGAATCCTCTTCCCTGCTCACCCGCTCTGGCGGCTTCGATGGAAGCGTTCAAAGAGAGAAGAGTCGTTTCGTCCGCAATATCACTGATAGTTCCTACGAAACCCTCGATTTCCTTGGATTTGCCCAAAAGTTCATCCACCCAGCCGGCAACTTGACCCGTTATCCTGCTGGTTTCCTTCTCCTTTGTCTGAAGCTGGGTCATCTGCTCTCTTCCGCTAAGAACTTTATCTCCGGTAAAAGCAACCCTCTCCTGCATCTTAGATACCCGCTCCTTCGTATGGATGATCAGGCCGGAGAGGTTGTCCATCTTCGTAAGGCAATGCTCCGCATCCTGTGCCTGCTGCCCCGCTCCCAGATTGATTTCTTCAAGGGCCGTCTCTATTCCCTCCGTGGACTTTTTCAGCCTTTCGGAAGCTTGGGAAACCTCTTCCACAGATTCCGTTACATTCTTAACGATACAGATAGCCTGCACAATGAGATTCTTAGTGTTGCTTACCATTCCCTTAATATATTTGGCCAGCACCCCGAATTCAGACTTAGTGCGGATATTCATATCCACCGTCAAATCCCCTTCCGCTACATGAGAAAGGCGCTTGGTCAGATGGCTCATATTACGGCTTATGCTTAAGAGAATAAATAAGCCGATAATGAATACGGTCACACAGGAGAACAGGATGAGAAACAGGCTGGTGCGTTTCATCTCCTCCGCCTCCTTCATTAAGGAAGCTTTAGGAACGAGAGCGCATATCATTGCTTCATTGGCAGAACATTTGCTGTACATGAACAAATATTCCCCGTCCTTTGTCTCCACATATTCCGATCCCTTCTCTTCGCCGCTCTCTGCTGCTCTCCGGAAAAAATCCTGGCCGAGGAAAGAGTATTCCTCCTGCCCTGCAGCCATCTCTCTTCCATCAGCGGTGATGAAGGCTACCACACTGTTTTCCCCTAACTCCATGCTGCTTAATATTTCCTTTATTTTGCCGGCATTGACGTCTATTACTACGGCAGCATTTCCCGTAGAAAGGATTCTGTACTGAGAACAGATATAGCTGCTGTCGCTAAGCGCGAAATGCTCGTCCAGAACCGCATGGGTTCCCGCCCATTTTTCCGTTGCCACCTTGCTGATAAGCACGTCCTGCTTTTCTTCTAAAAGCTCGGGATAAAAGCCGTTTGTGCTTCCCTCTCTCCCCACCGCCGCGGTAGTAAGGCAATTGACTTCTCCTGCGGTAACGATATGGATGCTTTCAATGAAATGGTTGGAAACAGCTTTTACATTTATCAGATTCTTGGAATAGTTCAGCACCCTTTTTGCCTCGACGGGTTCGTTCTTATACAGATTCAGAATATAGTTTGTCAGGTTCTCATCGCCGTACATCTGCAAAGAATCCGCTTCTATTCCTTCGAACCCGAAATCCAAATATTGAGTCGTCATATCGATGGCCTGCATCGTGGAATTTTCATAGTTTTTCAACATCCCGGCAGAGGCCTTCTCATATGCGTATACGCCTACTAACGCCACAAAGCATACAGGAATTAAAAAGCCTATAGAAAGCTTTGTTTTCAAACTATGTATGAAGTACTGCCTTTCTTTTTTCCTTTGTTTTTCCCTTTTCTTTTTCATCCTATCACCCACAGATTTTGACTATACCTTTCCCTTTTAAAAAACAGCCGGCATCTTTTGCCGGCTGCCTTTAGAAACTTATTTATATCCGTATTCGTTGCAATATGCTTCCCACTGTTCCTTGAAACCATCGCGGCAAACTTCTATGCCTGCGTCTGTCATCTTCTGACGGAATTCTTCTACCGCTGCATCCACATCATCTACCAGTCCTGCCTGCAATGGAGCGAGGTACTGCTTCATAACGTTAGATACTGCTGTTCTCTCTGCCTGATAAGCATCATAATTTTCATTGAAACCGTTATAGATATTCACATTGGGGAATTTTGTCTTGCTTCCTAATTCCTCATATTTGTCGAACATTTGATTCAAAATAACATCTGTTTCCTGAGGAAGTTTATACTCGCCGTTTCTTAACGACCATGTATTGAAACCTTCATAAGGGAACGCTTCCGGAATGGAGGTGCTCAGGTTGTGGTAGATACCGTCCGCATCCAGCTCATAATTGGTTCCTTCGATACCGCACTGTACCAGCCTGTTGATGCTTTCGTCCGTCATGAGAAGCTCTAATACCTTCAGAGCTCTCTCCGGATTCTTACTGCCGCGTACGATTGCCGTGCCGTTCTGTGTTGCATGTCCGGGGTAAATAGTATTCGTTACCTCACCGTATGCGATGTATTCGGATTTCCAATCGGGTTGTTCTTTTTCAAATTCTTTGATAGCGGCGATCTGTTTGTTAGGATTCTGTCCTGCAATTTCAGCTACACAAAGACCGCTCTTGTATGCTTCGCTATCGTTGGTATCGGACAGTGCGCTCTTAGACCAGAAGCCTAAGTCTGCCCACTTCTTCATGAGCTTCATGTCCTCTGTGAAGTCATCGGAATACCAGTAATCATATACGTCCGAAGGCGTATCATAATTGGATGCCAGACCGTACGGAAGTCCGTTAGCGTTAACCCAAGGATATTTCAGATTGAGGATCCAGGCTGCATCGAAGGCTGTTAGCATTCCCTGGCTTTCCTCTGTAGTTACGGTCAAAAGTCCCTGACCAGGCTCATTCTCTTTGATTCCCAGCATGTATGCTTCGAAATTTTCAAGGCTGTCAGGTACCGGAAGGTCATATTTTTCTCTTAAATCTTCGCGGTATTTAACGCCGTTGCATGTATATTCCGCCCAGGAGCAAGGAACCGCATAAACTTTTCCGCCTACACGGCACATATTCAAGTTGCTTTCACCAACGGTATCCTTCAATGCGGGAGCAACCGTATTCAACATATCATCCAGCTCCTCAAAAGCTCCGCTGGTAGCTAACTGTCCGTAATTTAACCAGTTGGCTACGTAGATCAAATCCGCCTGACCTGCTGTCAGCTCCAGACTGTATTTCTGCTGGAAATCCGTCCATGTGGAGAATTGGAAATCGATAGTAGCGTTTACCTTTTCCAGCAATATCTCATTCAAGGCATCTTCTACCGCAATCTCGTCTACAGGTGCATCACCCATTACATAAAATACGAGATCTACTCTTTCAGAGGTATCCAGCGCCGCTGCCTCTGTGGTCTCTTCTGCTACCGCGGGAGCCTCTGCTTCCGTACTATTATCAGTAGTTTCTGCGGGAGCCGCTTCGTTCAGACTTTCCACTGCGGACTTACTTCCGCAGCCTGCCATTGTAAGTACCATGGTAAGTGCCAGAACGATACTCACTAATTTTCTTTTCTTCTTCATTTTTACCCTCCTAAAATAATTATTAGTTTTTTATATCAAAGCGTTTCCGTTAAGCGTCCGCGCCTTCATATCTGTTCTTACCCCTTTACCGCTCCCACCGTAATACCGGAAACGAAGAATTTCTGTACAAAAGGATAGAATAAGAGCACGGGACCGGTAGCCACTACCGCCATCGCCAGCTTTACGGACTGGGTAGGAAGTTCTGCGGTGGAGATACTGGTACTCTGGGCCATTTGCTTTAATGCCGTAGTAGCGTTTAATAAATCGTATAGATAAAACTGCAGTTCCCATGTCTTAGAGCTGGTGCTGAACATCGAAGAGCGGTACCAGTCATTCCAGTAGCCAAGTGCCAGAAACAGCCCTACCGTAGCCAATCCCGGCTTTAACACAGGCATTACTATCTTGAAAAATATGGTCAGATGTCCCGCACCGTCTATCTTTGCCGACTCTGTGATCGCCTCGGGAACGGAACCTACGATGAAGGTCCTCATCAGGATGATCAAAAACGGGCTCATCAGTGCCGGAAACCAGATTGCAAAGGTGGAGCCTTTCATATTCAATACGTTGGCATACATCAAATACCACGGAATCATACCTCCTCCGAATATACTGGTGAAGTAAATCAGAAAGGATACCGTATTGCGGTACTTGAATTCTCTTCTGGAAATAACATATCCCGTCAACGTTATCATCATAAGACCGATTACCGTGCCTACGATGGTATAATAAAAGGTCATCTTATAGGCCTGTAAAATATCCTTAGGCGCATTGAAAATCGTCCGGTAAGCGGATAGAGTAATATCCCTCGGCAGCACGCTGTAGCCTTGAGTGAGAATCGTAGTATTGTTCGTCAGAGAGCCGGAAACGATAATGATAAACGGAAATACGCAGACAATGGCTCCAAAAGTAAGCGTGACATAAGTAATGATGTTAAAAATTATAGTAGAGGTATTCTTTTTAATTTTCATTTCATTCACCTTTCTTTAGAATAACGCGTATTCCGGATTTTTACGTTTTACTAAGAAGTTGGTAAGGATAACGATGGCGAAACCGAATACCGACTGGTATAAGCCCGCTGCCGTACCGAGTCCTATGCTTAGCGGCTGAGTCATAGTAATTCGATATACATAAGTATCAAAAATATCCGTTATGTTATATAAGGTGCCGTTATTGCCGATCATCTGGTAGAACAATTCGAACTGTCCCTTCATAATGCTTCCCAGCGCGTATAAAAGAAGGATGATGAAGGTGGGCTTCACAAGAGGAAGGGTAATATACCATATCTGTTGGAAAATATTAGCCCCATCCACCTTGGCAGCCTCATAATATTCGCTGTCAATGCCCATGATTGTGGCCAGGTATACGACCATTCCATAGCCGATGTTTTTCCACAGGTAGAACAGAGTGATCAATACCGGCCAATAAGAGGGTGTATTGTAAAAATCGATTTTACCTCCGCCTGCAGAAGTAATAATATTGTTGATAAGGCCATATTGATATTCGAAAATGTTATATACCAGAACCTTCAAAATAACGAAGGATACGAAGTAAGGCATAAACATCAAGGTCTGCGATGCCTTCTTGAACCACTTTACCGTCACCTGACTGACAAAGATAGCAAATACAATCTGGAGAGCATTACCAAGCCCGATAAATACTACGTTATAGAGAATAGTGTTTTTCGTCAGCCTGAACAAATCCGCCTTAACCAGAAAATCAAAGTTCTTGAAACCGATAAAAGGGCTCGCCCATAAACCATCTCTGAAATTGAAGGAGGTGAAGGCGTAGTATACGCCGAGCATCGGAAGGTAATTGTTAATCATAAAGTAAATGAAGGTAGGCACCAGCATTAAGAACAATACCCAATTTTTCTGTATTTCCCTAAGCAGTCCATGCTCCTTGTAAAGCGCCCTTTCCTCCGCCTCCAAAAGCTTGATCGCCATATAGGACAGAAGGGAAAGAAGAAAAAGTATGTATACCATAGGCGAGGCCTGCATACCGGTCATCCCGAACTTGTGATTCGCGAAGATTATAAAGCCTGCCGTCGCCGCCGTCGCTATCATTTCAAATACCATAGCAGTCTGTCCCGTAGCGTACAGCCCTAAGTTTCCTTTGTTCCCCTTAAGGTTAAAAGTTACCTTTAAGGCATAGACTACATTGAAATAGAGGGCGGCTGCCATGAGGATCAACAGAATCATCGCATACAGTCCGAGACTTCCCTGCCTAGACTCCTGCACGAAAGATAACAGATTGAACAAGCTGTAACCTTGAAATAAATTCTCTGCCATTTCCCTCGTTATGTTCAGCTTGGAGAAAAGAGAGGGAATATTTACCATACTTATCCATGAAAAAAAGGGGAGAGATAAAATGATAGCAACGATGCTTACTGCCGCCGAAAG
This sequence comes from Bacillota bacterium, assembly GCA_023442465.1. Lineage (GTDB taxonomy): Bacteria > Bacillota > Clostridia > Lachnospirales > Lachnospiraceae > Kineothrix. The sequence goes on from JAEZZQ010000021.1 coordinate 96,354, forward strand.
ACAGACCCCTGTCTTTCTGTTTGCAAGCTCTCTATTTAAAAACTGATTGCTCCGGGATAACCCTTTTATTTTCTCCTTCATACAATCCTCCTTGAAATCCCATATGTATTTGATTCTAAAAAACATCCCGTTTTATTTATATAAAAACGTTTTTATTTTATGTCATAATACTACTATGATTTGTTTTAATATTCAATATATAAAATAATCTTTGGCACTATATACAATAAAAAACCCCTTTAAAACAAAAATAAAGGGGTAAAATAAAAACGTTTTTATTCATTTTTAACAAAACTGGAAAAATTTAGATTAAAGTACAGATATCGATCCATTCCTTGGCATGTGACACCTTTTCCAGCTCATCAGGAGTGAGAACCACACAACTGTTGGCACTCCCCGCCGCGGGAAGAACCGTTTCAAAACGCTTCATGGAAACATCCAGATAAACCTCAACGCTTTCATCAGGAATATCAAAAGGGCACACTCCTCCTACCGCATGTCCCGTATAGGCAATGACCTCCTCCGGCGTCAGCATCTTCGCCTTCTTGCCGAATATCGCCTTATATTTCTTATTATCCACTTTGGCATCTCCCGACGTAACGATCAATATAGCACCTTCACCTGTTTTAAAGGAGAGTGTCTTGGCAATCCTCGCCGGAATAACGCCTGCGGCCGCAGCCGCAAGCTCCACCGTCGCGCTGGATACTTGGAATTCCTTAACCTTGTCATCCAGTCCGAAGGACTTTAAATATTTTTTTACATTTTCTACTGACATTTCTTATCATGCCTCTTTCGCTCTTACTTACAGCTTCAGTTTCTTGAACAGATCTCCAAGAGACGTACCGATTTCCTCATTAGAACTATATTCTGCGGCTTCCTTCTCTTCCATTTCATCCGGTCTGGAATCCTCTTCCACAGCCTTTATACTCAAGCTGATCTTATGATCATTCGTATTGAGTACTTTAACCTTAACCTTATCTCCTACCGTCAGCACCTCTGAAGGCTTTTTAATCCTTTTAGCAGAAATCTGAGAAATATGCACCAAGCCGCTTAAACCATCTGCAAGAGCGACAAACGCGCCGTAAGGCATCAAAGATTCCACCGTTCCTTCCAGCACCGTACCCGGCACCAGCATAGAAATCCTATGATTAATCTCTGTCTCCGCCTTCTGCTTTTCTACCGCCTTCGCTGACAGAACCAGCTTCTTTTTTTCTTCATCCACTGTAATGACCTTCACCGTAAGCTGTTTATCCTTCCACGGCTCCAAATCCTCCACATAAGTAAGGGATAACTGAGAAGCAGGAATAAATCCCCTAATTCCTTCCGCATAAGCGATAACACCGCCGTTTACCACCTCGCTCACCTTCACCGCAATTTCCTTCTCCTCATCCAGATACTGCTTCAAAATATCCCACGATAAAATATCCTTCGCTTCCTTACAAGAAAGCTGGATATTTCCCGCCCCATCGTCCGTTCTAACCACAGTAGCCTCAATCACCGAACCGATCTTCACTTCCTCCAGGATATTGAACTTCGGATCATTGCTCATATCTTCCGCCTTAATAACACCTTGAGCAAAATAATTCAAATCCAGAATTACTTCCTCCTCATCCACAGAAATTACCGTACCGGATATGATTTCCCCTTCCCCGATCTTCCTGAAAGAAGCCTCCAGCTCTCTGCTGTAATCTTCCATCGTCTCCTGAGTGCCGGCTTCATTTTCTGCAGCCGCCTCCGTGGAAGCTCCGATGTCTCTGTCCAGCGTGTCTTTTTCCAGTAAATCTTTTTCCATGATCTTTCTCCTTTTATTTTATTTTTAACCAGGTAATTGCCTATACCACAGGTGGTATGTATATATTTAAAAAAACCCACACAGAAAGGTTGAGAACATCCACAAGCGAGTGGGCAATAATACAATGACGCAGCGTTTTTGTTTTCAGATATACACTTCCCCATAATATCCCCATAATCAGTAAGGGCACGACCATGATCTTACTTCTTATCGTAACAGAAAAAATACCCCACATAAGAGGGTGGCTCAGCGAGAATAAAATAGTACTGTATATAATTTTTACCCAATTTTTCCACTTCAGCCGTTCCAACAGATATTGCCGCCAAAAAAGCTCCTCCATTACAGGATTCACAATAACAAAAACAAAGGAAAGCATAATAAAAAGTGGATCAAGTATTATAAATTGAAGTCCCCACACAAAAGCAACAATACAAAATATACAAGGAATATATGCTAAAATATTAAAGCAACGGTGCTGCCCGGATTTTACAAAGGCCCTTTTCAGGCTTACCTTATCCACTTTACCAAAGATACCAAGAACTACCCAGTATACAATAGCCAATGGCATAAATGCCCAAGCGCCGATATAATGATTGAACAATAATGCAGTAAAAAAACCAATCAATATAATAAAAACTGGAGTAATTGCAACTTTTACTTGTTCCTTCATCCTTCCCCTCGTCCTATAATAAATTTATAGTTACATATTCAATAAAAATTATTCTGTGAATCTAACCGAACCTCTATGCCAGGCAATTGATTCTTCTCATTCACCCATATCTTTGCCTGATACTTCCGGCATAGAAGATGCGTTACTAGAAATAAAAGATATTATCTATCCGGTAAATATCCAAAATATCAGAACAACTGTAATACCAATTTTCTACATCTATAAGTGAAATCGCTAAAGGCTTCGATATCAAAAAGCAGCCCTTCCGCTCTTTCCTCACCATCCCGCCATTTATTACTTGCGAAATCTCACAACATTACCGTTTCACACCCTTCGTAGAACTTGGCAGGGAAGGAAGCGTATGGAATGTGTTTCCGGCGATTAGTGCTACGGAGGCGAGACATAGGAATTCTTTCAGCCTCTGCTGAAAGAATTCCTGCCCTGGCTCACCGAAGTGTTCAGCATTTCAGAGCAGGAAACACATTCCATACGCTTCCTTCCCTCACAACCCCCACCACCCCAAGAAACCTCACATTCCCCAATTTCACAATAATAAATCACTCTCTTTCCCCACAAACACACATACCGAACGAGGCATCATCCGTATCCTTCCGCAAGTTATCTCCGGCATATCCTCCTCCGACTGAGGGATACTATCCGCAAGATACTTCAATCCCGTATCCGCAGCCACAAACCATCCCATACCGGTAGTCAAACCCGGCAGCCAGAATTCCTGCTCTTCCCAAAACACATTGATCGCCAGACATACTATATCATCTTTTTCATTTATACTTCCCTGAGCACTTCTCCCCGCATAAACAATACGCAGTACCTTAAGATTCTCTTCCGGTTCCATCACCTGAATCTCCGGAAAATTTAAGGAACAATGCCCGGAGAACTTCCGAATAACCGCATGTTTCTTTCTGAACTGAATCATATATTTAAAAAACGCATAGATATCTCTGTTCTTCTCCAACATATCCCAGTTGAGCCACGAGGTCTCATTATCTTGGCAGTAAGCATTATTATTTCCATACTGAGTATTTCCGAATTCGTCTCCTGCCAGGAACATCGGGGTTCCGCGGCTTAACATAAGGACCGCTGCCGCATTTTTAATCATTTTTCTTCGGAGTGCGAGAATTTCGTAATCCTCCGTCTCTCCTTCCACTCCGCAGTTCCAGCTTCTGTTGTCGTCGCTTCCATCCGTATTATTCCAACCGTTGGCTTCATTATGTTTCATATTATAGGAATACAAATCCCATAGTGTAAAGCCGTCGTGGCAAGTCAGAAAATTTACCGATGCATTGGTGCCTCTGAATTCCGGAAGGTATAAGTCCTTGGATCCGGCAATTCGCTGCGCCGCAATATCCGCCATTCTATAATCGCCCTTTAAGAAATTGCGCATATCATCCCGATATCTTCCATTCCACTCCGCCCAGCGGTTCCATGCCGGAAAACTGCCTACCTGATAAAGGCCTCCTGCATCCCACGCCTCCGCGATAAGCTTCACGTTTCCAAGAATAGGGTCGAAAGCAAGGCTTTGCAGCAGAGGCGGCTTACTCATCGGAGAGCCGTCCTCGTTTCGCCCTAATATACTGGCCAAATCGAAACGAAAGCCGTCGATATGGTATGCCGTTACCCAATACCGCAAGCATTCCAGTATCATCTGCTGAACGATAGGATGATTGCAATTCAGCGTATTTCCGCACCCGCTGAAATTATAGTAATACCCCTCAGGGGTAAGCATGTAATAAATATTATTGTCGAATCCTTTGAAAGAAAAAAAAGGTCCCTGCTCATTACCCTCTGCCGTATGGTTAAAAACCACATCGAGAAAGCATTCAATGCCGTTGTCGTTCAATTCCTTTATAAGCTCCTTAAGTTCCGTACCCTCTCTGTTATATTCAATATTTCCCGTATAACTCGTATTCGGAGCAAAAAAACTGACAGTATTATACCCCCAGTAATTAACTAACGGCTTTCCATCTACTTCCCGGTAATCGGACATTTCGTCGAATTCAAAGATAGGCATTAGCTCAACGGCGTTTATCCCAAGCTCCTTCAAATAAGGTATCTTTTCTCTTAAACCTTCAAAGGTTCCCGGATATTTCACGCCTGAAGATTTGTGAAAGGTAAATCCCCGGATGTGCATTTCATATATGATCAAATCCGCCATAGGTATTAAAGGCCGCCTGTTGTTTCTCCAGTCAAAATCATCCTTTACTACACGGGCCTTGTAACAGACCGTCTCTTTTTTCTCCATTCCCCATACGCTCTGGCCGGTCACCGCCTTTGCATATATATCTAACAAGCATTTATTTTTATCGAACAGCAATCCCTTCCGGGGATTATATGGCCCGTCCAAACGATAAGCATACTCGAATTCCTCAATCTTCAGCCCGAATACGATCATTGAGTATACTTTTCCTATCTTGTAATTTTCGGGAAATCTCAGTACCGCATAGGGCTTCTCTTCCATCCTCTTAAACAAAAGCAGCTCGCAGGAGGTGGCGCCGAAGGAATGTACTGTAAAATTAACGCCGCAGGGAATCGCCATTGCCCCGTTAACTTCGTACATTCCAGGCCTCACTTGAAAACCGTCTATTATGTCCATCGGAACCATATGAATGCTGCTTAGCGGAGAAATAATTTTATTTTCTTCCATTCTTGTCCTCCAAGCCTGATTATCCGGTGAGCAACGCTTTAATAGGTTCTGATAAACTCTTCCACCTCATTCTTTGCAGGCATTACGCGCAGAGCACCCTTCCTCGTCGTAACGATAGATGCGGCAGCGTTGGCGAAGGTGAGCATCTCATCCAGTTTCTCTTCATCCAGATCATCGATACCATATTTCAATATATGGTGCAGACAACAACCGCCGAAGGTATCTCCTGCGCCCGTGGTCTCTATTGTCTTTTCCTGAACAAAAGCAGGCTTATCCACCTTGATATCCTTATAATAGGCTCTGCTTCCGTCTTTTCCCATAGACAGTACGATCAAAGGAATACCGTATTCCTTCCGCAGCTTTTCTATGCCCTTATCATAATCCTCTTCTCCGGTAAACCACTGAATCTCGTTGTCGGATATTTTCAAAATATCGCATTTCCCAAGTCCATACGCCACCTGATCCTTGGCTTCCTCCAAAGACTCCCAAAGAGGCGGGCGCAGATTAGGATCGAAGGAAATCAGCGCACCGTGTTCCTTCGCCATCTTGATTGCTTTTTTTGTCGCCTTACGAACCCCTTTATGAGTCATGGATAAGGTGCCGAAATGGAAAATCTCACTATGCTTGATCAGCTTTTCATCTATCTCATCTTCCGTCAGCAGCATATCCGCACCGGGATTACGGTAAAAAGAAAAATCCCTGTCCCCATCTTCAAAAGTCTGGACAAATGCCAAGGTTGTCCTTGCATCTTTATCCACGATCAAACCGGTGGTATCGATTCCTACTTCCTCCAGAACTCCCTTTAATTTCGTTCCGAATATATCTTCTCCGACCTTCCCGATAAACGCAGTGCGATCGCCCAATTTCTGAAGCATAGCCAGCACATTGCACGGAGCTCCGCCCGGGTTGGCTTCGAATATTGTATTTCCCTGCTCGCTCACGCCGTTATCCGTAAAGTCAATCAGCAATTCCCCTAATGCAACTACATCAAATTCCTTTTTCATTTCGCCTTCTCCTTTTGCAGCATTACGCTTTTAAATAATTTCTGAAACTTCCAAAACCTCTCTGGCAGACTGCTGCCACTAAATTCCTTCTTCCTCCGAGCGAACCTTACACCCGTTGTCATAAGAACCGATTTCACAAGGATCTGCTTTACCTTTGTCTGTGCAGAATGTACACGACGGACAGGGCTTGTACTCTCCCATGAACTCTCTTGGAATCCCTTCGTTCACCGCATTGTGTCTGCAATCGGAGCACCAGCACACTTTACATTCTTCGAAATACTGTTTGCCGTCTTTTTTTACTTCCTCTGATTTTTGTGGTTTCTCCGATTCCTCAGAAGCAAAAATATCGAAGAGATTTATCTGTCCCTCTAGCTGCTTTCTCATTTTCCGTTCTTTCTTATGTGTTATGACAAATGTGTATTATAATAAATGGTTCCGCCTGGCAGGCTTCGAATATATTCCATATATACTCCATATATATTTTTATTATATATCGACTTAGAAAATATTGAAATCCTTTTTGATATATTATTCTATTAATATTCCGTGAAAATATTATATTTTAATACCATTTCATACATTACATATAACTTTAGGCATCTATTTTCTTTAATAGAAGTACTTTCCTATCAAAAAATGAAAGTGTGCTTTATAGACTCCCGCAGTCAGGCGCTTCAGCAGCACAGCTTTTGTTCGCACATAACTGCGCATCATTTATTCCATACAAAAAACAGCTAACCTTTCCGGTATATCGGGAAGATCAACTGCTTTTCCAATCAATTTTCTAATCAAAAATCTATGTGTATTTCCAATTCTGCCGGCTTTATTCCCGTCAGCTCCACGCTTCTTGCGTCCGGCTGGCTCATGCCCGCATATAAAATATAGTTGCTGCCGTCATAGAAACGTTCTCCTTCATCATTAACAACGGTAAAGCTCTTTGTATTGATAGTCAGCTTCTGTTTCAACATTTCTCCCGCCTTTATATGCACCCTTTTAAAAGCACACAAAGCCGGATTTCTAACCGCAAATTTTGAATCTCTGTTTTTTACATAAATCTGAATCACATCATCCGTATCCGCAGTTCCCTTATTTTTTACCGCGACTTCGACGCATATATCGTTTTTATCAGTTTCCTTTCGCTCGATTCCCACAACCTGCGTTTTTCCATAGGTCAGACCGAAACCAAACGGAAATTGCGCTTTTTTCTCCATATAACGGTATGTTCTTCCCTTCATGCCATAATCCGTGAAATCAGGAAGTTCCTCTAAGCTTTCATAGAAAGTTACGGGAAGCTTGCCGGAAGGAGATATTTCCCCAAATATAATATCGGCAGCGCTTTTTCCTCCGCGGGCGCCGGGATACCATAACTGCAATACCGCATTAAAATGACCGGCAGGAAAATTTAAATCGATAGCGCTTCCTGACATCAGACAAAACACTACCGGTTTCCCCGTTTTTTCCACTGCCTCCATTAAGTCCCTCTGCGGCTTTGGAAGTTTTAAATCCTCTTTATCCCCGGAAGCATAGCTGTTTCCGGTATCTCCTTCTTCTCCCTCTAACGTTTCGTCCAATCCAAGACAAAGAATAACGACATCGCTATGCTCCGCCACAGTCATTGCCTCAGCCAGCCGGTCCTTGGCAAAGGCTAGCTTTTCCGTCCTGTCCTCCGATAGCTGACAGCCCTCGGAATATAGAATACGGACTTTATCCTTCACATAATCCTGAATCCCCTCCAATACCGTGATATATCTCGACGAAGTTCCATGATAATTGCCAATCAGCGCTTTTCTGCTGTTTGCATTGGGACCGATTACTCCGATGGTCTTCAACTTATCCACAGCCAATGGTAAAATTCCATCATTTTTCAACATAACGATACTTTCACTCGTTATTTTATCCGCAAGCGCCAGATGCTCATTGCATTCTACCTTTTCGAACGGTATTTCATCGTATTCGGTCTTTTCAAATAATCCAAGGAGATAACGGGTAGTAAATAATCGAACAGCGGCCCTGGTGATTGCCTCTTCTGTTACAAGTCCGTCTTGCAAAGCTTTTAAAATATGCAGATATACATTCCCGCAATTGAGATCGCAGCCCGCATTTAATGCCATTGCCGCAGATTCCTTTGCCGACGATGTAACCATATGATGTTCATGAAAATCTTTAAGTGCCCAGCAGTCTGAGACAAAATGTCCTTCGAATCCCCATTTGCCGCGAAGAATATCCTGCATCAGCATCTTATTCGCGCAGCAAGGCTCTCCGTTCACACGGTTATAAGCTCCCATTACCGCTTCCACACCCGCTTCCCTTACAAGCGCTTCAAACGCGGGAAGATAAGTCTCTTCCAAATCCTTGGGCGTAGCCAGGGCATTGAATTCATGACGCAACTCTTCAGGACCGGAATGAACCGCATAGTGTTTCGCACAAGCTGCCGCTTTTATTACCTCTCCTTCTCCCTGCAGACCCTTAACGAAAGCCACCCCCAGCCTTGAAGTCAAATACGGATCTTCTCCGTAAGTCTCATGTCCCCTTCCCCATCTGGGGTCTCGAAAAATATTTACATTAGGTGACCAAAAGGTAAGTCCTTTATAAATATCTCTGTCGCCGTGAGCAGAATATTCATTATATTTTGCCCTGCCTTCTGTTGCCGTACAATCGGCAATTTGGTATATCAGCTCTTCATCAAAGGCCGCAGCCATACTGATCGCCTGTGGGAAAACTGTCGCCGTACCGGCGCGTGCAACTCCATGCAGCGCCTCGCCCCACCAGTTATAGGCAGGTATATTTAACCTCGGAATCGCTGGTGCATTATATCTTAACTGTCCGGCACGCTCTTCTATCGTCATTTCTGCAACCAGCTTCTTTGCCTTCTCCTTCGCTTCTTCCCTCGTCATCGTTTTCCTTACCTTTCCAAGCTTTTTCTTTTTTAATTACCCCTTTACCGCACCTGCCGTTAATCCATCTACAATCTGATTGCTGAACATACAGTACACCAAAATCGTAGGTGCTATCGCAATAATGACCGCCGCAAACATCTGAACATAATTCGTCGAATATGGCCCTACAAAATAGGTCAAGGTCACCGGCAGAGTTTTTTTGGTCGTATCCGATATAAATACCATTGCCAGTAAAAGCTCATTCCAATTTCCTACAAAGGTCATAAGTGCCGCTACACTCATACCTGTCTTGGAAAGAGGTATCGCTATCCGAAAGTAACATTGATAAATATTACATCCGTCGATACACGCCGCCTCAAACATTTCTCTCGGCATTCCTTTAAAAAATCCCACCATTAAAAATATGGTCATCGGAAGAGAAAATGTAATATAAGGCAAAATCAATCCCGCCAGCGAATTAGTCAGCCCCAGATTGGAAAAACGTACGAACAGGGGAATCAATACGCAGTGTACCGGCACCATCATTCCTATCATAAAATAGGTCATTGCAAGACCGGACAATTTCCATTTCATCCTCGCGATGGCAAAAGAAGCCATGGAACCTAAGAACATGCTGACAATCAGTGCAATTACACATACAATCAGCGAATTGAACATAGCTCTTCCCAGATAACCCTTCGTCCATGCGAAAATGTAATTCCCAAGCTGTAATACTTCCGGCACTCCAAATGGAGAAGCAAATACTTCCGCATTTGTTTTTAAGGAAACGTTTACCATCCATAAAAGAGGTGTCAAATATACTGCGACCAACAGCAATAATACAATATATATAACGATTGAAATCGGGCTGACCGGTTTTTTATTTGTATTCATCATACCTTCATCCCCCTAACTTTCATAAGTTTCTGCTTTAATAAATTTGTTAATAAGGAAAGACACAATTAAACAGAGAATCAGTAATACGACCGATATGGAACTGGCATAGCCGTATTTGAAGTATTGGAATCCCTGCATGTATAAATGCGTTGCAAGCACATCCGTACTATGATTGGGACCGCCTTGCGTCATATTATAAACTAAATCAAAAAACTTCAGGGAACCGATACAATTCAGCGATAAAGATATGGTCATCATCGGCTTTACAAGAGGAAGCGTCAGATAACGGAAAGTCTGTGCCTTTGACGCACCGTCAATATATGAAGCTTCGTACAATTCCTTTGATATTCCGCTGATTTGCGCGATATAAAGCATCATCGTCGTTCCTACATACTGCCAGAGGGCAACGCAGGCAATGACCCACATAGGAAGAACGATAAATCCCTTTGTTGAGGAAAGCCACATCGGGCCTTCTATACCAAAGTAGGCCAGCATCTGATTGATTCCCATCTTAGGATTAAACATGAACGCCCAAAGCAAACCTAAAGCTGCTGAAGAAAGAACACAGGGAAGATAATAGATATTCTTAAAGAAGTTTCTTCCATGCTTTATGTTCGTTAAGAGGACCGCTAACAACAACCCGGTAATCTGTTGTGAAATAGCCGAAAATACCATAAAAAATAATGAATTCTTAAGAGCCGTCCTCATCGTTTCATCGTCCGTAAATAAATTGATATAATTTTTAAGGCCGACGAATTCAGGTTTCGTCAGCGCGTTATAGTCGCATAAGGAATAATAAAATACCTGTATAATCGGAATAAATAAAACAAATGTAAATAAAATAAATGCGGGTGCAATAAAAATAACAATCGCTTTTTTATCTTTTAAAATTTTTTCCATTAGGGAATACACCTCCCGGAGCTTTTTTAAAAGAATACGGGACTAAATTTCAAGCCCCGTATTTCTTCTTAATATTCGTTACTTTTTATTTCCAAACATTCTTCTCATAGAAAGACTGTACTTTCTGGAATGCTTCATCAGAAGTAGCATTTCCAAGGAAAATATCTACCATGGCATTATCGAAAACATCTCCCGCTTCCACACTCGCTAAGGATTCATTATAGAAACCAAAAGTACCTGTCATATTAGCAAGAATGTCCTGAACATAGGATAACTGTGCCGGTGCCTTGGAGTAATCGATTTCCACATTGTTTACAACCGGAATCTTACCGCCTATTTCTGCCGTATATTTCTGTGCTGTTTCATCCGTAAAATATTTCATCAATGCAATTACCGCATCCGGATGCTCTGTAGAAGAACTCATAACAAGGTTATCTGTCTTAACGATCATACGGTTCGGGTCCGCTCCGCCGGTAACTGCAGGGAATTGGAACACGCCGCATTTAGACTCAAAATCAGGATTATTTCCGTTAACCTGAGCAATAGCCCAAGAACCTTGAATGAGCATTGCCGCTTCACCGTTATAGAAGGCTGCCGTTGCCTGATCATTGGAATCACCTGCGGCCGTTGCCTGGAAATATTGAGATAACTCTTTCAGCTTATTGCCTGCATCGATAAAGGTAGGATCTGTCCATTCCATCTGGTGATCTTCAATTTTTTTAAGATTATCAGGGCCGCCGACACGATCACAAAGGTAACCCGCTACCATGGACAGACACCATGCAGTTCCTGCAGAACAGGAAATAGGAGTATACCCTGCCTCTTTGATTTTCTGACATGCTGACAGCAATTCTTCATAGTTGGAAGGAGCCTTTACACCTGCTGCTTCGAATATCTCTGTATTATAGAATACGCAAGCTGCTGCAAAATTCGTCGGAACAGCCATTATCTTTCCGTCATATGTAATTCTTTCGAAGATTCCTCCGCTAAAGCTATTATACCAATCCTTTTCCTGATTCGTAAGAATATCTGTTAAATCCGCTGCAACTCCCGCATCTACGTACTGCGTGAGATTAGGTCCCGGGTTACAGATGAACAAATCCGGTGTATCTTTCGCTGCGATAAGAGCATTTAACTTTGTATCATACTCTTCCAGATTCGTAGTAATAACGTTAACATGATACGTGCCTGCATAATCATTGTTAAATCTGTCGATAACTTCTTTATAGCCTTTCGTAATCAAATCTTCCGTAGCCTCGAGGTCATCCCAGAACATCCATGTGATTTGCACTTCTTTTTCGGTCGAAGCGGTTTCCGTTTTTGTCTCCGTCTCAGCCGTATCGGCCGCCGCCGTACTGCTGCTTTCCGTCTGCGCCGCACTTCCTGTATTCGTAGACACACCGCATCCTGACAAAAGACTTGTTATCATCCCAACCGACAGTAACAATGACAATAATTTTTTCTTCATTTACTTTACCTCCCTATTCATACTGTTTATCAGCTTCATAACTTCATAAATTTAAAATAACATACTGTTTTTGCTCTTTCTTTCGAATAATTGCCTTATAGATATTAATTATTGCTATTTTAGTTATATTAAAATTATAATTATTGTCAAAATATACTATAATAATATTCTATTTTGTAACATATTTAACAAATAAAGTTAATCATGAATTTAATATATTTACTTTTTTGCCTTGTATTGCTACTATTTTATTAAATCATTAGGTGTTTTTTATTTATAAATTGGCAATAATTAACTCACAATAATTGTTATACATACTATTATTTACTTTTTACTTTATTAGCGAGGGAAGTGACCGATATGATCGAGAACTTAAAGGGTATCTTTGAAACTGTAAATTTTAAAGAAAATACGAATTTGAGGCTTTATGATAATGATAAATATGAAGATTATCCGCCTCACTGGCACACACCTCTGGAAATTATTATGCCTACGGAAAGCGAATATACGGTCGTATGCTGCGAGCATACCTTCGTACTGCGGGAAAATGATATTATTCTCATCTGTCCCTGCTGCCTGCATACTTTATATGCACCCAAAAAGGGCAGAAGAATTATTTTTCAGCCGGACATATCGGTCCTTCGTGAAATAAGAGAATTGGAAACTGTTCTATCCATATTGTCCCCCGTCATTATCATAACCCCGGAAGAGTATCCTCAGATTCATCCTCAAATTCAGGCTTTGTTATTGGAAATCAGAGATGAATATCTGAAGAACACTCCTCTTTCAGAGGCCGCTATCTACGGCAAACTGCTTTCCATTCTTATTTTGATCGGACGCAGCTATACGGAAAATAGAAAAACATTTGATGTTACGAACAATAAGCAGCAGGAATATACCGAAAAATTTATGTATATATGTGATTATATAAGCACCCACTGCACGGAAAACCTAACTCTGGACGATGCGGCCAGCCTTGCCGGTTTCTCTAAATTTCACTTCACAAGGCTGTTTAAACAATTTACCAATGTGTCCTTCTATAAATATCTGAACCAAAAAAGAATCGCTACAGCAGAAAAGCTTCTTGCGAATCCTGATTATACGATAACAGACGTTGCTTTGAACTCAGGATTCTCAAGCCTCTCTTCCTTTATCAGAATGTTCAAAATCATTAAGAACTGTACGCCTACGGAGTTTAGAAGCATGTATACTATTTCATAAAGTCAAATGCCTCGCAGCAAGAATTAATTCCGTAAAGCGGGCATAATCGCCATTATGAACCTCGTGATTGGACGTCGCATAAACGCCCATAGTACAGCCCACAAAACCTCCTGCAACTTCCGAGGTAAGACCGCGGATATCAGTGCTTTGCAATATTCTTCCCTCCGCTATACAAGCCAGAGAAAGCCCCTTTACGTGCATTTTCAGTCTATAGCAATCTGCAACTGCCTCCTCCTCGAATAAGACGGTTTCTTTTTCTCTTTCCGTCTTTATAATTCTTATCTTACTTCCATTAGCAACGGTATCCGAAGTCGTTACCGTAAAACGTACATAATTCTTTTCATTGTATAAATAGACTAAACCTGCTTCTTGCCTGCCGTAAGGAGTAAATTCCATCGTTGTTTCTATGGAAAAATATTTAGAAGTAACCCTTACTCCGATGTAAGCAGGTGACAATTCATCGTATATATTTTGCGGAAGGGCCTTAAGCGCAAGTATTCCACCTTCTTCCATCCGATACATGTCCTTCTCCGGGAAACGGAAAAAAATGCATCTATGATCCAGAGAATCTCCCCATTCAATATTTCTTCTATTGCCGAGAGCGATCACTTCCCTTTCCAAAGCAGAAGGAACCTCTTGAATCTCCTTCAGCTTACCTTCTCCCGGATTAACGATCGGCCAATCGTTCTCCCATACGAGTTCAGCGAAAAAGGTCTCTCTGCCAAGAGGTGCATATCCTTCCTCCGGTCTGGTTCCCAGCATAACAATATACCAAAACCCCTCCGGCGTCTCGACGATATCCCCATGGCCTACATTCTGCACTTTAGCATTATGTCCGAGATGTCTATGGGTAAATACAGGATTGTAAGGGCAGGCCTCATAAGGGCCGAATATATTCTTACTCCTTGCAAAGCAAATACTATGTTCATAACCAGTTCCGCCTTCTGCTATAAGCACATAGTAATAATCCCCTTTTTTATACAAATGAGGACCCTCCGCCCAAATAGCATTTTTCATGGCTCCATCCCACACTACATGAACTTCCCCCGTCAGTTCCCCCTTGCTCAGATCCAGTTTCTGTATCCATATTTCACAATCGCCGTAATATTTCGAATCCTTTTTACCACGCTGCCCGATATAATAACAATCCTCCTCTTCAAAATACAGACTGGGATCGATTCCCGGCGCATCCTTCAAATAAACAGGGGCTGACCAAGGTCCTTCCGGATTCTTGGCCGTGACATAAAAGTTTCCCCCGCCTGATACGTTTGTTGTAATCATATAAAATGTACCCTTATGATACCGGATACACGGTGCATAAATTCCCTGAGACATTCCTGCACCTTTCAAGGAAAGCTGTTCTTCACGCACAAGCACATGTCCGATCTGCTCCCAATGCGCCAAATCCTTACTATGAAAAACAGGGACTCCCGGCGCATAAGAAAACGTAGAATTTACAATATAATAATCTTCCCCGGCTCTGCAAATCGACGGATCCGGATAAAATCCCTCCAATAACGGATTACGAACACTTCCCATATCTGCCTCCAATCCAACACCTTAGTATTTTTTTATTTTTGTTAAACACTATTTATTTCACGAATCTTTATCATGCTTTTCTTAAAATCATTATAATTTATCAATTGTTGCTTTACTATGTAATTCTTGCTTTGCTTCTCTCAATTATTGTTTTTTGAAGAAGGATTTATTTGTTTATCGAAAAGATAATGAAGGATCGGCAAAAAAATTTCTATGGAAGAATCAGAGTAAAAGTGATTTGAAATATACTTTGGAGAATTCCAGGAAATATACAGGAAATTTTATTCCCCTTCTACATGCCTGGGATTAGGCATACCGGCAGGAAAAAATCAATGACGTTCAGATAGGTATTTACCCCAACGAGAGCTGCTTTTAAAGCCTTTTCCAAACGATGCAGTGTTATTGCATACATTTTGCGGATAAAAGGCTGAATGCTCTTCTGATTATAATGCTGTATATGCTGAACAACCCAAGTCCACCAAGGAAGCCGGTTACCAATCTCCTTCCGTTGGTGGACTCTTTCAGCCCTGTTTCTTGTATACACCAATCCGCTCCCATAATTCCCATTAGGATACAGCACTTCCTAAAGGGAATCTGCTTTTTCATAAAAAATAAGACAATAGCAAGGGAATGGCCTATAAATACACCTGTGCATCTGGCACAAACCGGAAACTGCTTACCCTTATAAAAAAAGCTCCTTTCCGGCATCTGGTGACATCCGCTTTCATTTCCAAGCGTCCTGATGATTTCTAAAAACGATTGCCGCAGTCCTGACATACATTTACTACCTTCGATTTTGTTCTCGTCGTTCTCTTTCCTTTTCCCATTCCGCACAGTCCGCAAAGGATTCCCCATACGTTAAAGATTAAAAAGCCGATACATGCCTTTATACATCCGAACCCCTTTGTCTTCTCCGTCACTTCCGTATCCGTTACCGTCTGTGTGTTCACATGATTGCTTCCGCATTTCGGACAAACCATAATTACCTTCTCCTCTTCTTTTCCTTAGAATTAATTCTACCATCTACTTTTTTCATGGATGCTCTTCTTAAGCATTTCGCTGCCCCACTCATACATTCCTTTATTATCGTACATCCTGTAATCACATTCCAGACAGGCAATTAAGAACAAATAGATATCGTACCACTTTGCCCTTTTTAACTGTTTATCACTTAACTCTTCGATTCCATATCCCTTAAAAAAGGCTTTTTCCAATCCATAGGTTCTAAATCCCACCTCCATCAGTTCATCAGCCCATAGGCACCTTTCGAAATCAATGATTCCGGTTACCATTTTATTCTCTACAAATACGTTCCCAGCCCATATATCCCAGTGGACAAACTTCGCTTTTTTCACTTCTTCAAATATTTCCTTGTCAACCTTTAGCATGGATAATATTTGTTCCTCGGAAACGGGTATGGAAATATTCTTGCGTTTTGCATCGGAATAGGTGTCCGTCAACATGGAGCGAAATACTTCATACCAATCAGAGCCCTGCTTTTCTTTTTGCCCGAAATAGCCGAAGATATCATTATCAATACTGTTAATCGCTTTCGTGTATTTTCCCATTTGGAAGAAAATCTCATCCTTTTCCTCCTGTGTCATCTTGTCGGCAATACTTGAAAAGCTGCTGCCTTCCAGCTTCTCCATGAAGAAATAATCGCTTTCACATATCTCCCGTCCGTTATCATAAAACAATACCCGCGGAACAGGAACAATGGATTGCTCCTCTATCATTTTCATCGCGCGCACTTCACTTCGCATAATATCTTTTTCATGCGTCATTATAATCGCATCCGGAGGAGGAGCAATCTTCAATATAACGTCCTTTTTCTCCAAGCTGACCAGAAATGCGACGTTGAAAAAACCTTCCGTCAATTCGATAATATTCTTTGCCTTTTCCTGGGGAAAGGCTTTGCAAATCATTTGCTCAATGCACTGCTCGCTTACTTTGTTTTTTGTTATACTGACCGGCATCCTTATCTCCTATAGCGGTATGATTATATTCAAAAATTATATCGGTTTATGTGTAATTTATTTTAGAGTTATTTTATCATATCGTCTGCTGTTTTCATACCTTATCTTTTATGCCGGTATACGATGACGCAAAAAAATAACTGATTTGATCCTTTGTAAAAAGTTCAAATCAGCTATTTTCAATTCAATCATTTCATCCGATTTCTTAAATTAATCTCTTAATTTAACTTCTTCCCAATTTCTTAGTTTTGCTTAGCTACTACGAGAAATCTTCCGTCTGCTGTATGATAAGAGCAGGTGGCGAGAGTGATAAGTCCGTCTCCGTACTGCACTTCTACTCCGGTTCGGTAAAGGGATTTCTTCTTTACTGCTTCGATATAACTGCCAAATTCCTTCTCCCCGGAGAAATCAACAGAAAAATACTTCTCCACTTGTGAACCATCGGCGGCATCTATGGGAAAGGCCGCCAAGATTTCATATTCCTGCACCTCTTCGGGTGTATAAAAGAGGATTTTTTTATGCGCTCTCCAATACGTCTCATCCTGATAGGATAGAAGGCCTGAAAACATAGAGCCGTTTTTCATATTGTGGCCATAAACGATTAGGTTGTCGGAGCGTGGGGTGACGGTACAGGCTGCGTCTATAAAAGGCACCCCTGACAACGAATATTTCTGCTCAAAATTCCTATGCAAATAATATTCTCCGTCTTTCGGCGTAAACATTACCGGATAATCAATCATCGTGTCCTGAATCATAATCCAACCTACGATATCGCTGTTTTCCTGCTGCAACGCCGTTAAATCAATAAAACGTTCACTTCCTGCCGCGACAGGAGGCATATCCCCGGAGAAATCCGAGAAAGCCGTATTCCTATCATCGGTTATTTCGATCAATCTATGAAATTCTCCGGCGTCATAGGAGAGAGAGTAGAAATAAATTCCAACGCTCAAGCATCCTGCAACGACAATTGTACAGAGAATTCCGATACATAGGTCAATCGCTTTTTCTTTCGTACTTTTTTTGCATCTTTTGTACTTATGAATCATAGTAAAAGCCAAAAATTTTTCTTTTGTATAAAAAGAGCACTACCGCTCCGACAACCGCAATTAGCGTAACAACAATAATTGGAATCAAAGGCATATCGTCCCCGGTCTTAGCAATGGAAGACGCTGACAATGCCACGCCGTTTTCATCCACATAGGAATAAGTACCATCGGCATTTTGCACCCTTGTGTAAGTCCCAAGTACATTACCGTCTTTATCCACCAGAATAATCTTACCAGGAGCATCCTTTCCGTTGGGATTGGGTACCTCTCCCATCCTATACTTAGGAATGAGCTTGGACTTATAAGAAGGAGTATCATCCGGGTTTTTATTGCTGCTGCCATTAGATTCAACATTATAAGTATTTATAAAATGTGCCACACTGGCAGTATCCTTGGAAATCGTTCCTGTTTCACCGACAGATTTCTTCACATACCCTTCTGAAGAATAATCTGTTTCTTCTACGGTATATGTAGTACCTTCCAAAATATCGGTAATCTCTATCGATTGTCCGTTGGCAAGTTCGATTACGTCACCACTCGTTATCGTTCCGTCATCCACGCCTGTACCTGTATAGGAATAGGTCTTATTCGTATTGAAAGTAACAGTAAACTTGAATTTCTTATTCTTATCGCCTCTGTTTCCTTCCACCGATTTACTTATCGTGAGATTTCCATTATTCTTCGTATTAGTAAAATGTGCTACACTGGCGGTATCCTTGGAAATCGTTCCAGTTTCCCCGGTAGATTTTGTCGCATATCCTTCGGAAGAATAATCTTCTTCTTTTACAGTATAGGTAGTACCTTCCAGGATTCCGGTAATCTCTATGGATTGTCCGTCAGCAAGCTTGATTATATCGCCGCTTTTTATTGTCCCGTCACTTACGCCGGTTCCTTTATAGGAATAGGTCTTATTCGTATTAAAAGTAACAATAAATTCGAATTCCTTATTCTTGTCGCCACCGTTTCCTTCCACCGTCTTAGCAATAAAAAGATTTCCATTATTTTTAGCATTAATAAATGATGCTATATTTGTTACTCCATCTTTTATTAATCCTACATCTCCACTTTTTGTTGTAACATAACCGTCTTCAGAATAATCTTTTTCGGTTACACCATATTTTGCCCCTTCAGGAAGACCATGAATTGCGATAGATTGTCCATCAGAAAGTTCAATCTTTTCACCGCTTACTATTGTTCCGTCGGGAACTCCATTTCCTGAATAAGAATAAGAACCATTAGCATCTTGAAAATTCACAGTAAATTCAAATTTCTTAGTCTTGTCTCCCGCATTTCCTTCTACAGTTTTTTGAATAACGAGTTCTCCAACATTTCTGGCATTTCTAAAAATAGCAGCACTAGTCTTTGTATTTTCTATTGTTCCCGTATCGCCTAACTTTGTAGTAACATAACCATCACTAGAATAGTCATCTTCTGTAACCTTATAAGTTGTATTTTCAGGTAAACCGGCTATAGATATACTTTGACCGTGTTTTAATTTTATAGTATCACCATCAGATATCGTTCCATCAGGTATACCACCTAACCCAATATAGGAATAGGAACCGAAAGCATTAAAATCAATTTTAAAATTAAATTCCTTACTTAAATCAGCTCCACTGCCTGATACTATCTTCTGAACAACCAATCCCCCGACATTTTTAATATTTGAAAATGATACTGTTTTCGTTTTGTCAACTTCTACAGTTCCTTCCGCACTACCTAATGACATGGAAACATAACCTTCCGAAGAATAATCTGTTTCAGTTACCTTATAAGTGCTTTCCATAGGTAAATCCAATACTTTAAAGCTTTCCGAATTAGATAATTCAAAGGTATCTCCGCTTTTAATCATTCCGCCTTTTACAATTTTATTATCTTTATCAAAAGAATTATATGGATATTCCGATATAAGTTCTATACCATTTTTATCTTTCAGGGTTAATGTAAATTCAAATTTCTTTGAAAGGTCTGCACCTGAACCAGCTACCGCTTTTGAAATCAATAGATTACCCGTCGTGCCATCTTTATAATTCTTAATACTGATATTATTTGTAACAATACCATCTATACTCGTTATCGGAGTGCCCGTACCATCTTTTTCTACATGGACAGCATATACTTTTTCAGAAGGTGTATATCCTAAAGGTACACCCGTTTCCTTTAAAGTATAATCTCCATCCGGCAAAGCTTTCATGGAAAGAACACCTTTAGAATTAGTTATTTCTTCTCTTATAACTACTCCACTGGAAGAATATAATGTAAATTTAACATCCGGTATACTAAGGTTTGTATTCCCATCTGTCTTTGTTATTTCAAACCAACCATTTCTTTGATATATTGCACCTGATGCAAAGCTTGCGAGACTGAATGACGAAAGCTTTGATACGGGAGAACCTTCAGATGTAACAAATTGTACCGTATTATTTATATTTGTTCCATCTCCTGTTATATCGGTATAATAAATTAACCGGTATGACTGTTCCGGATTCGGAGGATAAAAATAAAGTGTTCGTAATGCATTATCATAAGTCAATATATCCTTATCGGGCAGTGTTAACTCAATATCTTTCGTATAACTTCCATCTTTATTAAGCTTCAATTCAAATATTTGTATATTCTTTTTTCCGGTTGAAGTATCGTTAATCAATAATTCACCGTTACTGGAAACTCTTAAATCAATGCCCTGATTAAGAATATCTTTAATATAAGCACCGGCATAACTGATATCATAAGGTCTGTAATCTATTGTCCATATCAGATAGTCTTGATTTACATAGTTTTTATCCACATCTTTTGTCACTATGGAATTCGAAATTATAACATCAGCGTATGAATTAACTCCTATTGTTATCTTTGTGTTATCTATAAGATTTACATTATTTCTTTCTGTATAATCTTTAATTTGACCTAAATACCCCTTAGCAGTATCTTCCATAGGACCTGCCTTTAATAAAATAACATAACCTTTTTCAAGATCAGTAAAATTAAAAGTCATTTCCTGACCTTCCGTAGCATTGCCAGACGCGCTCGGCCCCGATACTTGCATGATAGATGAATAATCAGATACATAACCTGTTGCATTTACCTTAGTCCCATTTCCGGTACCCTCATAAAGCAAAAAATAATCATTATCTTTTATTTTCTTGAATTCCCAACCTTCCGGGAGAGTATCTTTTATCTTATAATCTCCTATTACTTCATCTATATTGGTAGTAACACCTTCCGTTATATCAACATTATATGGATTGACATAAATACGATAAATAACCGATTTATCAACATAATCATAGCTTCCTGAAGTACTTCCCGAATTTTTATTAACAGCCGCTATTACACTGCTATCATTTACATTTCCCGCTGTAACTGTATCCGCATCATCTCTTGATAAAGTATTTTTCTTAAGCATATTACTTGAGATATTTTTTTTATCAGTACTATCATTTAACTTATTATCTCCAGAAAATAGATGAACCGTATTGTAAATGGTATTACTTCCATTTGAAGCATAATAATTCGGATTAGTAACAATTGTACTATAAGAAAAATTATAGGGGTTCTCATGATTTATTCCTTTGTAATCATCAGCAGTCACTACTAATAAATCTGCAACTTTTTCCCCGCTTACAGTAAGGCTATATACCGTAAATTCAAGACCTGAAACGATAGGCAATGATGCTTGGTCTATCATCTGGTAATATTGGGGAGTAATGTCTTTTAGAACATCTTTTGTTACATATCTTAAATCTCCTGAAACACCTATTCCTGAATTTATACCTTCAATATTATCAATATTAATACTCCCTCCGTATACCAAAAGGTCGAGTACTCGTAAATTTCCTCCCAACTCCTGCTTTAACGTATTCACTTCAACGTTCCAATTCATTTTATGGTTCTGATTATCATAAGTACCTGCAGTCTTTGTAATACTTGGAACACCAATTGTAACATCAATATTCTTGCTAGTTATTCCTTCTGGTTTTTCATCGCCTTTTATTGTCGCATTATTCGTGTAAGTGACCTGTTTCTGACCGTTAATTGCAGTATCATTTACTTTCGTAATTATTGTAACTTTATATTTACCAGAAATGTTACCCAAAGAAAAAATAAGTTTTTGTCTACTACCATCTGGAGTATTCGTTGGATCAACTGTTTCATCAATATCATATTTTTCTGTTATATTGTTATATTTATATACTGTAGAGCTAACATAAGAAAGACCATTCGGCAATAAATCCTCTAACTTAGCACTGCTCATTGCTCCGTTAATAAATATAGTCCATTCTATTTGCCTATTTGTAGGATCATAGGTATCACCATTCATACCTGTTCCTATTTGTTCACCTTTTTTATCTATCCAATCCATAGTATAAGAAGCATGACCTGTATTGGAAGAAACCTTTAAACCCTCCTTATATATTTCTGCCGTATTATTGATTGTAGTTGTACCATTACTATAATATTTATCACTTGGTATTTCCGTATCGAAAAAGATATAAACTGTTCCTATAACATCATCCGCAAAAGTATAGGTTAATAGATTATCTGCATAATCAGGCGAAGATGCTCCTATTGGATTAGTACCGTCTTCATTTTGAGCAATTAGAAAATTACCCTTATATATTCCTACATTTGTTAAATCATCAGAAAAAATATAACCTTTTAAATTTCCATCTTGGCCTTCTTTATCAGCAGTTACTTTAACCTTCCAGGTTATTGTTCTATTAGATACATCTGCAATACCAGTTTTATTAGTTGTAATAGTTGTTACCTTAGGAGGAATCGTTATAGTGAAGGTTTTATCATATATGGTAATTTCTTCATCCTTTTCTACTTCACCATCATTTTCTCCATTGTATTTCAACATCATACTAAAATTTGCACTTGCAGTATTAATATTTTGATCATTTATTGCATCCAAAAAAACTACTTTTGCAACTTTTTTGGTACCACCACTACCATCATCAACATCTGCTAATGTTAAAGTACCTATTGTAATACCTTGAAAAGTTAAGTTAGCCTCTACTAAATTAATTAAACTAAACTCTTCTGGGAAGTTAATATATGCAAAGTCTCCTCCTTTTATATATGTCGTCGTATCATCTTTATCTATACCTAAATCACCCATAACAGGAAAATCAAATGACACACTAACATCTACATTCTTTTTAGGATCTAATTTTTCTGAAGTTACATCTATTATTTTATTTTCCTGTTTTATAGTAGCTATAAAATTATTAAGAAGCGTTTTTTTGTTCTCTCCTACATATGTATCAAATAAAATGATATCATCAAATGCCATTATAGATGGTGCACTTCCGTCGCTATCAATTCCGCTCAAATCATTAGTTTCAGTAGCTTCCAAATCATTATTTAAAATATCAGATTCTTTATTATTCTCACCATTACCTGTTTCCCCATCGATAATACCAACATCAATTACACCATCTATAGTGTTCTCTGTACTTTCTTCGATCAAAGAATCCTGACTTCCCCCAGTTACAGCAGAATTCCCAGAAACTTCCTGTGCATATGCCGTCAAAGAATTAGTTCCAAATACAGTATTAGTGCTTATTAATACCAAAAAAAGTGTCCAAGAAATTCCTCTTAAAAACTTTTTTTTCATTCTCAATTTGAATAAATTCATTCTTTCTCCCTACCCTAACGTTTTGTATTTTTTTAGTAAAATATTATGCGAATCTTCTACAAGACAAAAGATAATATCTAAATAATAATTGATAATTTTTATCAACAGTATTAATCATAATGATAGTAATTATTATCGTTTTCTTTTACTCTAAAGTATATAGAATAACTCAAAAATAAACTTGAAAATAATTCTAAAAAATGGTCGAATTATGTTACCTAACAGAAAAAATATTGTAAATATTTTTTAAATCAATGGTAAATTAATATGATTTTGTGTTAAAATGAAATAAAAATGCAAGATATAAAAAAATCTTACATATGAAGGGAAAGTGTGGTATTACTTATGAAAATCAGTTTTCTATTAAAAGAACTTATTATCATTGCCAAAAAACAAAAGACAGATTTCGCACTTCACATGAATATGACTCCCAGTGGACTTAGTAAGATTCTTACAGAAAAAGGAATCCCTACCATTAAGGATAGGAAAATTTTTACCAAGTTGGCAGCCGAGTATTTTGCACAAAATATTTATTCTCTGGGTTGCTATTGGAAATTTGAAAATATTTTTCCGGTAATCTATGATTTTGAATCTCAGGATGATTTGCAGTCTTTTTTATCCTATGCTATTGAATATGCGTTGGACGGGGCCTTCACAGAAGAGATTAACATTAATTTGGATTGTTCTGAGAGAGGACAGTATTATATTGGCAAGAGGCCGGTTCTCGGTCTTCTTTGCATTATTTTATCGGATTATGTTACAAGCAATTCCAATAATCCATTAGAAATTTATTTCTCCATTCCCTTATTAGACCCTTCATATAC
This sequence comes from Bacillota bacterium, assembly GCA_023442465.1. Taxonomy (GTDB): domain Bacteria; phylum Bacillota; class Clostridia; order Lachnospirales; family Lachnospiraceae; genus Kineothrix. The sequence continues at coordinate 120,876 of JAEZZQ010000021.1, forward strand.
AAAGATATTTCAGAAAATGGTTTTGATAGGGAAAGATGGATTTAAAAATATCATATTTAATTTCTTTTACAATAAAAACTTTTTAAACGAACTCGAACAGAAGAATCCCGGCACTATAAGCTTTGGCAGTATTCTTTCTTTGATTGTTAAGTACCAAAAGCATTTTCAGATTAACCTTTGGGAGACATCTCAGGACATTTCTCCTTTCTTACTTTTAAAGGCTAATATTTTGATGTTTTTTAATGCACAGATAGATGGAACTCCAATTTTAACTGCCGTTTATAATAAGAGCTATCTTGCAGTTTTCTATAACATTCTTATGAAGAGGGACGCGAGAAAAATCAGTTATGAGAAAGAAGAAATTGTTACATTTTTAGAAGAGAATCCTGATTTTCTTGATAAATTAACAGATAAGAAGCTTAAAAGTGTTTATAACTTTACCTCCTTCGGATATATGTTAACAGATGAAGAGTTAGATACGTTGAATGGAGATAAGATCCTTAGAGATAATATTAAGAAGTTATTTGATGATTCTATGTCTAAAAATACTAATTATTCAGTATCCAACACTTCCATGGATAAATTTATATCTATGGGAAAAGTGATTGTCCCCTTTATCGGCACTTTTTATTTCCCGCCCAATAAGAGAATGCCATATTTGCAGCGATTCGATTCCTATTTAAAAGAGGGCAGCTATAATAAATTGAAAATCATTAACAGCGATTTATCAAATATGGTTGTATTCTGCTTTGAAGAGTTCAGTCTGGCATATGTAATAAGCGATACCTATGAAAGGGAGATAATGCATTTATTCAGGACAAATAAAATCAATGATATCTTATATGATGAAATGATTAAAAATAATGAATTATCCATGGATTTCTCCACAGAACTATGGAATGCTTATCAGCAGGAACTGATAGATCATATTCACTAATTGATATGTAAACAATATCTATCGATGTTTTACTAATTACGTTACTGTTCACTCCGTTCACAGTAACGCATGATTTCTGCATTTAAATTCGCTTCGCGAAGCAGAAATCATCTCTTGCATCACGTTCTTACATAGCTTAACAGCAAGTGATAATCTACTGTGTGAACAGTAACTTAATTACTTTTACATTCAATAAAAAAGGATAAATCCAATTTCTTATATTTTAATGAAATGGATTTATCCTTTTTAAATTTTAATTTATTCTTCCGTTTCCTCGGTAGGAAGAGTTACTTCTTCTTCCTCTTCGATTATTATGGGATGTTTCTCATCTTCAGGTATATCTTCAAGAGCATCTTCAAGATTTTCAAATTCCTGATTGCCATTTGAGACCTTTTCCCTTACTTTAGCTATTTTAGCTACCTTCACTCCTTCATCGAGATTAATCATTCTAACGCCGGAGGTAATTCTTCCCAAGGTGGAAATATCTTCCATGCGAAGCTGGATAACGGTTCCCAGAGTGGTTATCATCATAATTTCATGGTCATCATTTACTGCCTTTACTCCTACCACATATCCTGTCTTTTCCGTTACTTTATAACACTTCACTCCCTTACCGCCTCGTTTTTGTACGGTAAATTCCTCGAGGTAGGTACGTTTACCCATTCCGTTCTCGGATACGATGAGGAGAGAATCCCCTTGGTGATCAAGCTGCATTCCAACGATTTCATCCCTATCGCTTAAATTCATGCCAATTACACCCATGGAAGCTCTTCCCGTAGCCCTTACGTCAGTTTCCTTGAACCGTATACACATACCGTGTTTAGTAACAAGGAATATCTCCGTATTGACATCGGTAATTTTAACCTCGATCAGCTCATCATCTTCTCTGAGATTGATAGCAGCCAGACCGTTCTTTCTTACGTTGCTGTATTCCATAATATAAGTTTTCTTTACAATACCCTTTTTCGTAACCATGAAAAGGTTCTTATCATCTTCATAGTCTTTTACCGGTATGATGGCAGAAATCTTTTCTCCCGGATTGAGCTGCAATAAATTGATGATTGCAGTTCCCCTGGCTGTTCTTCCCGCTTCAGGTATCTCATAAGCCTTCAGTCTATATACCCGTCCAAAATTAGTAAAGAACATAATATAATGATGAGTGGTAGTCATAAGGAGGTCTTCGATATAATCCTCTTCTATGGTCTGCATTCCCTTGATACCTTTGCCTCCGCGATTCTGGCTCTTGAAATTATCAATAGTCATACGCTTAATATAACCGAGGCTGGTCATTGCGATTACCGTATTATCCTTAGGAATAAGATCCTCCATATTAATATCATAAACATCGAAGCCTATCACGCTCCTTCTGTCGTCTCCGTATTTCTCAGCAATAATCGAAATTTCTTCCTTGATCACTCCAAGCAGCAGTTTTCTATCGGCAAGAATAGCCTTTAACTGCGCAATTTTTTCAAGTAATTCCTTATGCTCATTCTCTATCTTGTCTCTTTCCAAACCGGTGAGAGTACGAAGTCTCATATCTACGATAGCCTGAGACTGAGCGTCGGAGAGGCCGAAGCGTTCTATCAATCTTTGCTTCGCAGTTTGAACATTATCGCTGCTTCTTATAATATTGATTACTTCATCGATATTATCGAGAGCAATCAACAGACCTTGTAAAATATGGTCTCTTTCTTCTGCTTTATTTAAATCATATTTCGTTCTTCTGGTTACGACTTCTTCCTGATGTGACAAATAGTTTGTAAGCATATCGAGGATATTCATAACCTTCGGTTCGTTGTTTACAAGCGCTAGCATTATAATACCAAAGGTATCCTGCATCTGAGTATGCTTGTAAAGCTGATTCATAATTACGTTAGCATTTGCATCCCTTCGAAGCTCGATAACAATGCGCATACCTTCTCTGTCGGACTCGTCACGAAGGTCAGTAATTCCGTCGATTTTCTTTAATTTCACGAGTTCTGCGATTTTCAGAATCAGATTCGCCTTATTTACCATATACGGAAGCTCAGTTACTATGATCCTGCTCTTACCGTTAGGAAGAGTCTCTATATCGGTAACTGCACGAACCCTTACTTTACCACGGCCGGTGCGGTAAGCTTCTTCGCTTCCCCTGGTTCCGAGAATAATTCCGCCGGTAGGGAAATCAGGGGCTTTAATAATAGAAAGTATTTCTTCTATATCTGTATCCCTGTTACCATCAATCCTATTATCAATGATTTTTACTACAGCATTTATTACCTCACGTAAATTATGAGGAGGTATATTAGTAGCCATACCTACTGCGATGCCTGTGGTACCATTGACCAAAAGATTAGGATAACGGCTTGGAAGTACAGAAGGCTCTCTTTCCGTCTCATCGAAGTTCGGTAAAAAATCTACCGTATCTTTATTGATATCTGCAAGAAGCTCCATGGAAATCTTGGAAAGCCTGGCTTCCGTATAACGCATAGCTGCCGCGCCGTCTCCATCCACAGAACCGAAGTTACCATGACCGTCTACCAAAGGATAACGGGTAGACCATGGCTGTGCCATATTTACCAGCGCTCCGTATATGGAACTATCGCCGTGAGGATGGTACTTACCCATGGTATCGCCGACAATACGCGCGCTTTTTCTATGCGGCTTATCAGGACCATTATTCAATTCTATCATGGAATACAGCACCCTTCGCTGTACCGGCTTCAAACCATCCCTTACGTCAGGCAATGCACGGGAAGCGATAACGCTCATAGCATAATCGATATAAGAGGTTTCCATAGTCTTCTTCAAATCCACGTCATGAATTTTATCAAAGACTGTGTCTTGAATATTTTCTTCCATTTTTCATTATCTCCATTTCGTAATCGCAGTGCTTATTAAATATCAAGGTTCTTTACAAATTTCGCATTTTCCTCAATGAATTCGCGCCGCGGTTCTACTTTATCACCCATAAGTGTAGTAAATGTCAAATCGATTTCCGATTCTGCCTCTCCATCCATAGTTACCCGGAGAAGAATGCGCCTTTCAGGATCCATGGTAGTCTCCCAGAGCTGTTCCGGATCCATTTCTCCAAGTCCTTTATAACGCTGAATCTTATTATTCTGATCTCTTCCTACCTCTTGAAGAATGTTATCCAGCTCTTCATCATTGTAGGCGTACCACACCTTTTTATTTTTCTCCAGTTTATAAAGAGGAGGCTGTGCCAAATATACGTAGCCTTCCTTGATAAGATTAGGCATAAAACGGTAAAGAAAGGTCAGCAGCAAGGTAGAAATATGCGCTCCATCCACATCGGCATCTGTCATAATGATAATTTTGTGATAACGCAGTCTATTGATATCGAAATCATCGTGAATTCCTGTACCAAAGGCAGTAATCATTGCTTTAATTTCCGCATTGGCATATATTTTATCGAGTCTGGCTTTTTCTACATTAAGTATCTTGCCTCGAAGGGGAAGAATAGCCTGAGTCGCACGGCTTCTTGCAGTCTTCGCACTGCCGCCGGCAGAATCTCCCTCAACGATATAAATTTCACAATTAGAAGGATCTTTATCTGAACAATCTGCAAGCTTTCCGGGAAGGCTCATACCTTCCAAAGCTGTCTTTCTTCTCGTCAAGTCCCTCGCTTTTCTTGCAGCATCTCTGGCACGCTGGGCAAGAATGGATTTCTCACATATAATTTTAGCTATAGAAGGATTCTGCTCCAAAAAGTATGTGAGCTGTTCGCTGACGATACTGTCTACGGCGCCTCTGGCTTCAGAATTTCCAAGCTTTTGCTTCGTTTGTCCTTCAAACTGAGGATCTTCTATCTTAACGCTGACAATTGCTGTTAAACCTTCTCTTATATCCTCACCCATAAGGTTGGTTTCATTTTCCTTTAATAACTTATTGTTTCTTGCATAATCGTTAAAGGTCTTGGTAAGAGCATTTCGAAAACCTATTAAATGAGTTCCTCCCTCGGGAGTATTTATATTATTAACAAAACTATAAGAGCTTTCAGTATAAGATTCGTTATGCTGCATAGCAACCTCAACATAAACATTATTCTTCATACCTTCAAAATACATTATATTATCGTAAATCGCCGTCTTGCTCTTATTCAGGTAAGTTACGAATTCTTTGATTCCGCCTTCATAATGGAATTCTCTTACAATAGGTTGTTTGTCTTCTTCCACCCTCATATCCTTAAGAATAATTTTTAAATTCTTCGTAAGGAAAGCCATTTCTCTAAGGCGCTGCTTTAAAATATCAAATTCAAAAATAGTAGTTTCCTGAAAGATAGTAGCATCAGGTTTAAAGGTAACCTTCGTTCCTGTCTGATCCTCCGGACATTCTCCTACCACTTTCAAGGGATAGCAGACATGTCCTCTTTCATATCTTTGTTTGTGTATCTTAGAGTCCTGATATATCTCAACCTCCAGCCAGTCGGAAAGAGCATTTACAACGGAAGCTCCTACACCATGAAGGCCGCCGGACACCTTATATCCTCCACCGCCGAATTTACCGCCTGCATGAAGAATAGTAAACGCTACTTCCACGGCAGCAATACCGGCTTTGTGGTTAATTCCTACAGGAATACCGCGCCCGTTGTCTATAACTGTTACGGAATTATCTTCATTGATACTAACTTCAATTTTATCACAATATCCTGCAAGCGCTTCATCTACGGCATTATCTACGATTTCATACACCAGATGATGGAGACCCCTGGAAGATGTAGTTCCTATATACATACCGGGCCTCTTCCTTACTGCTTCAAGGCCTTCCAATATTTGAATTTGATCCGCTCCGTATAAATTTTCATTACTCATTTTTATAGCTATGCTCCTTTCAAGCGCGAAATACTGCTGCGCAATACCTATGCGTATTAATTGTTTCATATCAGGAAACCGCAGACTGAATAGTTATCTATTCCTTGACAGTTCCTTCCACTATCTTAAAAACCTTATCTATTTCAAATCTGTTATTCACAAATTCATCTAAGCCCGTACAAGTAATAATTGTCTGTATATCTCCAATACTGCTAAGAAGATAATTCTGTCTGTTACTGTCTAACTCCGAAAGAACATCGTCCAAAAGCAAAACAGGAATATCCTTGGTAATTTTCTTTACCAGCTCTATTTCGGATAATTTGAGAGAAAGAGCAGCCGTTCTCTGTTGTCCCTGAGAACCAAATCTGCGGATATCGATATCCCCTACCATAAAACAAAAATCGTCCCTATGAGGTCCTACCGAAGTCTGCTTTAACCTGATATCCTTTTCCTGGCTGTTTTTCATCAATTTAGCAAAATCGTCAATTTCCACATCAGGTTCATATTTTATATACAATTCCTCTTTATCTCCGGACAACCTCTTATGTATGTCATAAATAATCTCATTGAGCTGCTCCACAAAGATACGGCGCCTTTCAATGATCTTGCTTCCGAAGGAAACCAATTGCGAATCCCATATATTTAAAGTTTCTCTTAACTCAGGTTTAAAATACATATCTTTTAAAAGCTTGTTTCTTTGATTTACTATTTTGTTATAATGATTTAGATTATATAGATAGAAATTATCCAATTGACAAAGTTCCATATCCACAAACCTTCTTCTTTCTGCAGGTCCGTTTTTGATAATGCTTAAGTCCTCGGGAGAAAAAAAGACAACGTTCAATAAGCCCAAGAGGTCTGCCGCTTTTTTTATCTTCTGTCCGTCAATCGCAATTCCCTTTGATTTATTTTTACGAAGATGTACGTCTACCTTGTATTGAATTTCCTGCTTTTCAAGATAAGTTCTTATATGAGCTTCTTCTGAATCGAATTTAACAATATCTCTGTCCTTGCTTCCTTTATGTGATTTTGTGGTTGCGGATAGATAAATGGCTTCTAACACGTTGGTTTTCCCTTGTGCGTTATCACCGTACAGAATATTTGTTCCTTCACTGAACTTCAGATCCAGAAATTCATAATTCCTGAAATTCATCAGTTCCAACGATTTAATAATCATGCTTACACCTTATTTTCCAAATACAAAAATACATATAACCACTATTTTTGTATTAAAATCTTTTTCCCGCCAAATTCCACAATATCATTATCATAAAGCTTCTTTCCTCTTTGAAATTCCGGCGCACCGTTCACTTTCACTTCTCCGTTCACGATGACATCCTTCGCTTCTACTCCGGAATCCACGAAACCTGCAGCCTTTAGGGCCTGACCGAGTTTAATATACTCGTCTCTTAATTTTATTATTTCCATAATTTTCCTTAAATTTCAAATTTATATTTTTAAATTCGTGAAATTCTTTATATAAATAAACATTACAGTTTAATCTTCCATACTGCGAATCGAAAATTGCGCTTCTATGCAATACTGCAAAAGCTGCAAGCGACAAAATACAGTTTTATTGCATTTTGTATGCATATATATTGCCGTTTAGCAAAAAGCTGAACTGCAATATATAAACTAATTCACAGTAGTAAAATTTACCGGAAGAATCAAATAAGTATACTTCTCCTCAACATCTCTGATAAAGCAGGGAGCCTTTGGATTCACCAGATAAATATCTATTTCTTCATCATCGATCACTCGAAGGGCGTCAATTAAAAATTTCGGATTAAATCCGATCATAATATCTTTTCCCTTTTTATCAATGTCGATTTCTTCGTTCATGCTTCCTACGGTGGAATTAATCTTTAGTTCCATCATTCCATCGATTATATTAATAATAATTGGTTTTTTATCCCCTTCTTTTACGAGAAGAGTAGCTCTGTCAATACAATTCAAGAATTCCTTTTTATTTATTCTTACCTTTGTCTCATAATCGCTGGAAAGCATCTGGTCTATTTTAAAATATTCCCCTTCTATCAAACGGGAAACTACGGTAGTACTCTCAAATTCAAATACGATATGTTTGTCCGTAAAGAAGATATGTACATCCTCCTCCATCCCACCGGACAATATTTTGCTTATCTCGTTTAAAGTCTTACCGGGAACTACTACTTTTTTAGGCATATAAAAATTCTTCAGGCCTATTTTTCTTATGGATATCCTATGTCCATCCAGAGAAACTACCTTCAAAATATCCTCGTTAATTTCAAATAATTCACCCGTCATCAATTTATTACTGTCGTTATCAGAAATAGAAAATATAGTCTGTCTGATCACTTCCTTCAAGGTAAACTGAGAAACAATAATAGAATCTATCTTCTCTATAGAAGGAAGATAGGAAAAGTCATCTCCGGGCTTTCCTATAATGTTAAACTTAGCCTTTTCGCAAGTAATAGTAGTCTTATAAGAGGAATCCGTTACAATAGTTATATCGTTATCAGGAAGCTTTCTTACGATTTCCAGAAAAATCTTGGCGTCCAAAGCAATTAAGCCCTTTTCTACTATATTTCCTTCAATCAAGGTCTCTATACCGAGTTCCATATCATTGGCTATCAGTTTGATGTTCCCTCCCCTTGCATCGATGAGAATACATTCGAGAATAGACATCGTCGTTTTGTTGGGAACAGCCTTCGATACGATTTGTACTCCGTTAAGCAGATTTGATTTTGAACAAACTAATTTCATTTGTGTATAACTCCCTTCCTGAAAAGATGAAAAATTTGATTTGCCGAAAACCGGTTAATATATAATGAATTTAATAATATAATTAGTAATAGTTGTTGATATGTGTATAACCTTATCTATTATACTATTTTTCAGTAAAAAAAGAAATCATAATATATGTGAAAAACTAAATATAACTTTTGGATAACATGTGAATTATTCACATCCCTTTTCATAAGACCTTAAATCAAGCTCGATTATTTTTAATAAAGTTGAAGATTTATGAAAATATCAACAGTCTAACCACATAATAATAAACATGAAATTGTGGAAAGCTATTATGAAATTTAAGACGGATTAATTTTTTTTCTGATGATTTCTATTTTATTCTTAAGTTCTTCGTTGCTCTTAAGCTCTTCTGTAATTTTATTTACACCGTGGATAATGGTGGTATGATCCTTTTTACCAAGAATCTTACCTATATTCTGATAAGAAGTATCTGTCATGCTGCGGCAAAGGTACATAACGACCTGTCTTGGCTCCACGAATTCGGAGTTACGTTTCTTGGAAGTGATGTCTTCCGGATTTACTCCAAACTGCTCCGAAACTACATTAATAATGAAGGAAGGGCTTATTTCTTTCGGTTTATCAGGATAAATAATATCCTTCAGCGCTTCCTCCGCGATATCCAGAGTTATATCTACATTATTTAATTTGGAAAAGGCTATGATTTTGTTAAAAGCGCCTTCTAATTCTCTTATATTCGATTTAATATTGGTAGCGATATATTTGAAAATTTCATTATCCACTTCTTTGCTGTAGCTTTCCGCATTTTTCTTAAGAATAGCCATTCGGGTCTCGTAATCAGGAGGTTGTATATCCGAAATAAGTCCCCATTCGAATCTGGAACGGAACCTTTCTTCCAAGGTTTCCATTTCCTTGGGAGGCTTATCTGAGGAGAGAATAATCTGTTTTCCGGAAGAGTGGAGTACATTAAAGGTATGGAAGAATTCTTCCTGTGTGCTTTCCTTACCTATAATAAACTGTACGTCATCGATGAGTAATACATCTACCGTCCTATATTTTTCCCTGAGCTTCGTCATGGCCGCAGCGTTACCGCTTCTTATGGATTCTATTACTTCATTGGTAAATTGCTCTGAGGTAACGTAAAGCACTTTCATGTTCGGATTCTGATTTAAGACGAAATGTCCGATGGAGTGCATGAGGTGAGTCTTACCAAGTCCGGCACCTCCGTATAAATAAAGGGGGTTGTATGCTTCTCCGGGAGATTCAGCCACTGCGAGGGAAGCGGAATGAGCAAATTTATTATTGCTTCCTACTACGAAGGTATCGAATCTGTACTTCGGGTTCAGGTTGGCCTTTTCATAATTGATATTGTATTGAGGCTTTAAAGCCATGGAATTATCGTTCTCATCCACATCTTTTTCCAATATAAAAGATATGTCATATTCATGGTCCATCATTTCCGCAATGGTCACCTGAAAATAACTCTTATATTTGTTCGTTATGTAGCTGAGCGCATGAGCCTGGTCGGATGGGATCAAAATAGTGACCACATCGTTTTCCACGCTGTAAAAATTGAGATTAGCTACCCATGTATTATAAGAAATATTGGATAAATCATATTCTTTTTTTATCGTTTGTTTAATTAATTCCCAGTTCTCTTTAATAGAATCCATGAAATGCCTCCGGTTATTGGTATTACTTAAGCGAAAATACCTCATTTATATCTTAATATAAATAATATAAAATTTCAAATGGTTAATTTTATGAACGGGTTTATGCACGTATTGTGGATAATTAAGGGGAATAAAATGTAATTTTGAAATCAAAGTTAACATAGTATTTTTTATGTCCTGAAGCTATGTGTATAACTATAAAAATAATTATTAACATAAGGAAAGGTTAATTATTAAAGGGTTTTTTTATTTAATTCACTTTATTTTCACATGCTATAAAGGAGTTATCCACATCTTATACACAATATGTGGATAGATTTATGTAAATTAAAAATTAATTTGTCCCTATGTGAATAACTTTTTTATCGGTCTACATTTAGTGGTTAGCTTGTCTTTGAAATAACAATATGTAGTTTTAGTTAAAATCACGATTTTTTCAGCCTTTTTTGGGTATTTTTAATTTATTAAATTTATAGTTATTCACTTGACGGAAACTTTTTTATCTTATATAATCGTAATGATATTTTTCCAACACAATATTAATAAAAAACTATTCGTTTACCTTATTATAGAAATTATAGAGGGTTTTCAAAAAGGAGGTGCACCAATTATGAAAATGACATTTCAGCCTAAAAACAGACAGAGAAAGAAAGTTCACGGTTTCAGATCCAGGATGAGTACTCCGGGCGGAAGAAAAGTATTAGCTGCCAGAAGAGCAAAAGGAAGAAAGAGATTGTCAGCATAGGCCGCAGTTTTGTGGCCTTTTTTCTCTTGTGGCGAAAAATATGAGATTTTCAGAATCATTGAAGAAAAATAACGATTTCAGAACTGTTTATAAAAGTGGCAGATCCTATGCTAATAAATATCTTGTAATGTATGTGTTGGAAAATAATAGGGATATGAACAGAATCGGAATATCGGTAAGTAAAAAAGTTGGAAACAGTGTCGTGCGCCACAGAGTAACGAGATTGTTGAGAGAAAGTTACAGACTGCATGAAAATATATTTAATGGTGGATTAGATATAGTAGTCGTTGCAAGAAACAGCGCCGCTTCGGCTTCTTATGCCGATATAGAAAGCGCATTATTACATCTGGGAAAACTTCATCATATATTAAAGATATATTTTTATAATGATTAATAGTATATTATTTTATTATTATAAGTTTATTATGATAGGTATTTTACTATAAGTATACCATTATGGGTATTATTGACAGAGACGCAATTTTGGTTTTGCGGTATGGAAAGCTGAATAGTAATGCATTTTATCGTATAAATTATTTTTATCTTGAATTGATTTGGATGCTTTTAATGTATGTATGAAAGTTTGATTTGATAATTGTTTATGAAAAAACTATTGATTTACATGATTAAGTTCTATAGAAAATATATTTCTCCTATGAAGAGAACAAAATGTCCTTATTTTCCTACTTGTTCAGAGTATGGTCTGGAAGCAGTCAGTAAATACGGCGCTTTGAAAGGTGGGCTTTTGTCGTTATGGAGAATTTTACGGTGTAATCCTTTTTCCAAGGGAGGCTATGATCCGGTTCCATAGAATAATTACTAATTAAAATTTAAGTACGCTTCATTAAGGAGGAGAAAAATTGTCAGGTATTATATTAACCCAGAATCAAACTTTTATTATAGGGCCGGTTGCTAAGTTTCTCGGATATATAATGGAAGGAATTTTCTTCTGTTTGGATAAAATAGGTATTCCCAATATTGGTTTGGCTATTATTTTATTTACTATTGTTATTTATCTTATAATGATGCCCCTCACTATTAAGCAGCAGAAGTTCTCTAAGCTTTCGGCTAAGATGAACCCTGAACTTCAAGAGATTCAAGCGAAGTACAAGAATAAGAAAGACAATGAAAATGCTATGAAGATGAATGAGGAGACGCAGGCTGTGTATGCGAAATACGGCGTTTCTCCTACAGGAAGCTGTCTTCAGCTCATCATTCAGATGCCTATATTGTTTGCACTCTACCGTGTGATTTATTCTATGCCTGCTTATGTAGGTAAGATTAAGGAAGCATTTTTCCCGTTGGTGGACAAGTTGATTGCTTCCCCGGGTAGTACAGAGTTCATAAGAGCTTTTAAAGAATCCAATATGTATAATAAGCAGTTTGAGTCAGATGCTTTTACCAGCGGTACTGTGGATTATGTGCAGAATACTTTTATAGATGTCCTGAACAAGGCTTCTACCTCGGAATGGCTTTCTATTTCGGATAAGTTTCCTAATTTATCTGAAGATGTGACGAATACTCTTCATACTCTGGATAGATATAATAACTTCCTTGGTTTGAATATAGGAAATTCTCCTTCTTTTATTATGAAGGAAGCAATTGCCAGCGGAACTTATCTTATGATAGTAGCAGCCCTTGCAGTTCCTGTATTATCGGCAGTTACCCAGTGGATTAATACGAAGCTGATGCCTCAGCCGGATACAAGCAATAATAAGGATAATCCGATGGCATCTTCCATGAAGACAATGAATACCATGATGCCTATTATGTCAGCATTTTTCTGCTATACTCTTCCCGCAGGTATGGGACTTTACTGGATTGCGGGTTCGGTAGTGCGAAGTGTTCAGCAGATAGTGATTAATAAGCATATTGACAAGATGGATCTGGATGAACTTATTAAAAAGAATGTAGAGAAGAGAAATAAGAAACTGGAGAAGTCAAAGGGTATCAATTTAAAGACAATTAATGATTATGCTAACATGAATACGAAAAATGTGGCGGCTAAGCAGGCAGAGCAGAAGGCTTCTGAGATTTCCTCAATGACGCAGCAGGAAAAGGATGAAGCGGTAAAAAAATCGACAGAGTATTATAGCAAGAGTGCAAAGCCTGGCAGTATTGCTTCCAAGGCTAATATGGTAAAACAGTATAATGAAAAGAATAATAAGTAGGAGGGTATGGTCATGGAATTTATTGAGATTTCAGCAAAAACTGTAAATGATGCGATTACGGAAGCTTGTAGAAAACTTATTGTTACGAGCGAAAAATTGGATTATGAAGTTGTGGAAGAAGGTTCCTCCGGATTTCTTGGAATTGGCTCGAAGCCTGCAGTTATTAAGGCCAGGGTGAAATCCTCTATCGATGATAAAGCGAAGATTTTCCTTGCGGATGTTTTTGAAGCGATGAACCTTACTGTTGTAATCAATACGAAATACGATGAAGCTGACAGCTCGCTGGATATTGATTTGAGCGGTGATGAAATGGGAGTTCTTATCGGAAAGAGAGGCCAGACTCTCGATTCTCTTCAATATCTTGTATCTTTGGTAGTTAATAAGGACGCTGAAAATTATATTCGTGTGAAGGTAGATACTGAGAATTACAGACAGAGAAGAAAAGATACTCTTGAAAATCTTGCAAAAAATATGGCTTATAAGGTTAAGAGAACCAAGCGTTCTCTGTCACTCGAACCTATGAATCCTTATGAAAGAAGAATTATTCATTCTGCATTACAGGGAGATAAGTATGTGACTACTCATAGTGAAGGAGAAGAACCTTTCCGCCGCGTAGTTGTTACTTTAAAAAAATAAAGATGTATGATATAATAAACCCTTGAATCTACATGGATTCAAGGGTTTTGTTCCTTTAACAGGAAAATGCTCCTATTAAAGAAAAATAGATGCGCAGCTACGCACGGAACAAAGGTTACTGAGAACGGAGTGAACAGTGACGAACAAAAACTCTGCTGCAGAAATATTGAGTTATTATAGTTATATATGTAAAATAAGAGGTTTATTATGAAGACAGATACTATTGCAGCCATTGCTACTGCGATGGCAGATTCTGGAATTGGAATTATCAGAATCAGCGGTGAAGAAGCAATTGAAATTGCAGATAGAATGTTTCGAACGAAATCGGGAAGAAGGATTCTTCGTGAAGTCACTTCTCATACTATAAATTATGGATATATTGTGGATAACTTTGGTGAAGAGAAAAATGTTGTGGATGAAGCTGGCCTTAACGAAAAAAATGTTGTAGATGAGGTTATGGTCAGCGTTATGAAGTCTCCCGGCAGCTATACGACGGAAGATACGGTTGAGATTAATTGCCATGGCGGTGTTCTTATGATGAATCGTATCTTAGAGCTGGTAGTTAAGAATGGGGCCAGGATTGCAGAACCGGGGGAATTTACGAAAAGAGCTTTTTTAAATGGAAGGATAGATTTGTCCAAAGCAGAAGCGGTTATTGACATTATTCATTCGAAGAATCAATTTGCCTTAAAAAGTTCTGTGAGCCAGTTAAAGGGTTCAGTATCTGAAGTAGTTCAAAAGCTTCGTCAGGAGCTTATTTATGAAATTGCTTTTATAGAATCTGCGCTGGATGACCCGGAGCATATTAGTCTGGAGGGCTATGGAGAAAAGCTTTTTGAAAAGACGGAGAATATTATTTCAAGGTTAAAAAAGCTGCTTGATTCTTCTGATAACGGCAAGATGCTTAAGGAGGGGATCAGTACAGTAATTGTAGGAAAGCCTAACGCAGGCAAGTCTTCTCTTTTGAATCTTCTGGTCGGTGAGGAAAAGGCAATTGTTACTGATATTGCAGGGACTACGAGAGATGTTTTAGAGGAATCCATAAGGCTTCATGGTATTAGTCTGAATATCATAGATACTGCAGGTATCCGGTATACTGAGGATGTGGTAGAAAAAATTGGTGTGGAAAGGGCAAGAAAATATGCTTCTTTAGCAGATTTGATCATTTTTGTAGTGGATGCTTCTCTGCCTTTGGATGAGAGTGATTATGATATCATTCGTATGATTTCCGGTAAAAAAGTGATAGTTCTTTTGAATAAAACGGATTTAGATGAAGTGGTCACAGAAAGTACTTTATCTGCAGAAATGAATGCCATGGATGTTTCTCATATCCGGATTATTAAGACTTCCACAAAGGAAAATGTAGGAATCGATTTATTGGAGCAGGCTATTAAGGATATGTTTTTCCAAGGGGAAATATCTTTTAATGATGAAGTATTCATTACGAATATGAGGCATAAAGAAGCAATTATGAACGCTTATGAAAGTATGCTTCAGGTAAGGCGTAGTTTAGAGAACGATATGCCCGAGGATTTTTATTCCATTGATTTGATGAGTGCTTATTCTTCTTTGGGTACCATAATAGGAGAAGAAGTTGGGGAAGATTTGGTAAATGAGATTTTTTCAAAGTTTTGCATGGGAAAATGATTCTGTGGATAGTTGCCAAGTTTATGTGAATTTGATTTTGGTTCATTGTTTTTACGGGAATAACGAAAGAAGGAAATAAAATGTTTGGAACTAATATAAAAGAAGAAGTGGATGTTTGTGTAGTCGGAGCCGGACATGCCGGATGTGAAGCTGCTTTGGCTTGTGCGAGGCTTGGACTTAATACCGTTATTTTTACTGTCAGTGTGGACAGTATCGCACTTATGCCATGTAATCCTAATATAGGAGGTTCCTCCAAAGGACATCTGGTAAGGGAAATAGATGCTCTTGGCGGAGAAATGGGAAAAAATATAGATAAGACTTTTATTCAGTCTAAAATGCTCAACGTATCTAAGGGTCCGGCAGTTCATTCTCTTAGGGCCCAGGCAGATAAGGCAGAGTATTCCAGACTTATGAGAAAAGTTTTGGAAAATCAGGATCATCTGACGATCAAGCAGGCGGAGATATGTGAGCTGCTTACGGAGGATAACCATATTGTTGGCGTAAAAACCTTTACCGGTACGGTTTATGAATGTAAGGCAGTAATTCTTTGTACCGGGACTTATTTAAAGGCCAGGTGCCTTTGCGGGGAAAGTATTACTTATACGGGACCTAACGGGCTGCAGGCAGCAAATCATCTGACGGATTCGTTGAGAAAGCTTGGAATAGAAATGAGAAGGTTTAAGACGGGTACTCCTGCGAGAATGGACAAAAGAAGTTTGGATTTTTCAAAAATGGAGGAGCAGTTTGGAGATGAAAGAGTAGTTCCTTTTTCTTTTTCCACCGATCCGGAGGATGTACAGATAGATCAGGCTTCCTGTTGGCTGACTTATACGAATGAGATCACCCATGAAATCATACGCGGGAATCTGGATCGTTCTCCTATTTATGCCGGAATTATAGAGGGAACAGGACCGAGGTATTGTCCCTCTATTGAAGATAAGGTAGTAAAGTTCGCGGATAAGGAAAGACACCAGGTATTTATTGAGCCGGAAGGTCTTCATACCAATGAGATGTATGTGGCAGGAATGTCCTCTTCTCTTCCGGAGGATGTGCAGCTTGCCATGTATCGTACAGTTCCGGGAATGGAAAATTGTAAGATAGTGAGAAACGCATATGCAATAGAATACGATTGTATTAATCCGAGACAGTTATTTCCTACTTTGGAATTCAAAAATATAAAAGGGCTTTTCAGTGCCGGACAATTTAATGGAAGCAGTGGATATGAAGAGGCGGCAGCTCAGGGATTGGTTGCCGGAATTAACGCTGCCCTGTCCATTCAGAATAAAGATCAGCTTGTGATAGACCGTTCAGAAGCTTATGTAGGTGTATTGATTGATGATTTAGTGACTAAGGAAAGCTTTGAGCCTTACCGGATGATGACCTCGAGGGCTGAGTATAGGTTGATCCTGCGTCAGGATAATGCAGATTTGCGCCTTCGGGAGAAGGGATACAAGGCAGGACTCATTTCCGAGGAAGTTTATAAATCTGTCCTCGATAAAAGGGAATTGATAGATAAAGAGGTTTATCGCCTTAAGAATACATCTATCGGGGCCTCAAAAAATATTCAGGAGTTTTTATCTTTAAAAGGAAGCTCTATTTTAAAAACCGGAACGAATCTATCGGAGTTAATTTGCCGGCCGGAGCTTTCTTATGAGATTTTATCTGAAATCGATGTAAACAGACAGCCTTTGCCTGTGGATGTCATAGAGCAGGTGGAGATAGAGATTAAATATGAGGGTTATATTTCCCGCCAGATGAGGCAGGTGGAGCAGTTTAAGAAGATGGAAAAGAAAAAGATTCCTTCTGATTTGGATTATAATGATATAAAAAGCCTTCGTTTGGAGGCGCGGCAGAAGTTGATTTCTTATAAGCCGGTATCGGTTGGTCAGGCTTCCAGAATTTCCGGGGTTTCTCCTGCGGATATTTCTGTTTTGCTTGTTTATTTGGAGCAGTTTAATAAAAATAATAAGTGATCCGATAGTGTAATTTTGTAAGAGTGAAGTACTGTCATACAGTATTGTTGTACATTAATTATTGCTTCGGAGCAGTGTGTTGAGTAGTAATTAAGTTTTAAAAAGGAAAGGTTTAATATGTTTGAAAATGATTTGAAGGAATTTGGAATTCATTTGAGTGACTTACAGAAATCTCAGTTCATGCAGTATTATGAGCTTTTAGTCGAGTGGAATTCTTTTATGAATTTGACAGCAATTACAGATTTCGATGAGGTTATGAAAAAGCATTTCATCGATAGCCTTTCTATTGTTAAGGCTTTTGACTATATGAATGAAAATTCCGATAGCAAATCGGACTTTTTTTTGAACGCTGAGAAATGTAAAGTGATAGACATCGGAACTGGTGCAGGTTTTCCCGGTATTCCTTTAAAGATTGCTTTTCCTGATATTAAGGTTACTTTGTTAGATTCTCTTCAGAAACGAGTTAAATTTTTAGATGAGGTAATAGGTAAGCTGGGACTTTCAGGTATTGATACTCTTCATGGACGTGCTGAGGATTATGCTAAGCCGGATAAGTTGAATGAGGATAAGACGCTCAGGGAAAAATATGATTTATGTGTATCCAGAGCGGTGGCCAATCTTTCTACTCTTTCGGAGCTATGTCTTCCTTTTGTGAAAAAAGATGGATTATTTATTTCTTATAAATCAGAAAAATTGACAGATGAGTTAAAAGAGGCGGGAAGGGCAGTAACGATGCTTGGCGGAAAGGTGGAGGGTCAGGTTTGTTTTGAACTGCCTGGTTCAGATATTAGTAGAAATCTTCTTATCATAAAGAAAGTAAAAAGTACACCGGCGAAGTTTCCCAGAAAGGCGGGGCTTCCGGCGAAAGAACCTATAAAATAAGAAGTAGCTTTAATATAATATATAAGGGGGATTAATGAAGGCTCTTAGGATTAATATAGGAAAAATACCTGCTATAATATGGGGTGAGAAATCGGATAAAATATATATTTTTGTCCATGGAAAAATGTCTTGTAAAGAAAGCGCTGAGTTATTTGCAAGGATTGCTCAGGGGAAAGGTTATCAGACAATCAGTTTCGATTTACCTGCTCATGGTGAGCGGCAAGAGGAGGAACGAAAGTGCGATATCTGGAACGGCAAAGAGGATTTAGAAGAAATTGGTGATTATGTTTTTTCAAAGTGGGAAAGAGTATCTCTTTTTGGCTCCAGTTTAGGAGCATTCTTCAGTCTGCATGGGTATAAGGATAGGAAACTGGAAAATTGTTTGTTTCAATCGCCTGTTTTGGATATGGAATATCTCATTCATCAAATGTTTATTTGGTTCAGTGTCTCAGAATCGATGCTTGAAGAGAAAAGAGAGATTGAGACACCCATAGATATTTTATCGTGGGATTATTATACTTTTGTAAAAGAGAATCCTATTGTGAAATGGAATTTTCCGACACACATTTTATATGGGTCGAAGGATAATTTGCAGAGCTTGGAGGTTATTGAAAATTTTGCAGAGAAATTTCATTGTGATCTTACGGTCTCCGAGAACAGTGAGCATCCTTTTATGGATGAAAGTGATGCGCTGGTTGTAGAGAATTGGTTGATGACCAATATATAAAGAAATCCAAATGAAACCATATTTTAAATGTGAAAGGTTTCATTTGGATTTGTTTTTTAATAGGAAAGTGCTCCTATTAAAGAAAGATAGATGCGCAGCTGCGCGCGCGGAACAAAAGCTGTGCTGTTGAAGTACTTGGCCGCGAGAGTGTGTAAAGCACACTTTTGTTTTATTGGGGAGTCAGAAATACGTCAATGTATCCGTAAGTTTTTTCAGGTGCTTCCAAGTGAGGAAGGTGCTTTGTATAGGGAATGTAGGAAGCTTCGATCGCGCTGTTATAATAAATATAATTCTCTAAGGATGTATGAATGTTTTCCTTTCCGTTCCCCCCGATGAGATATATACTGTTGTTGACTTCTTTCAAGGCATGGATAATATTGGTATTAATATATTTTCCCATATAGCTGGAAAAAGCATATTTCGAGGTGTGGTCTGGAAGATGAGCTGCTTCCAGATAGGCAGAAATATCTTTTTCCTCTATATTTAATGTGCTGTAAAAATATTCTTCCCTGAAAGACTTTTCGATAGATGTCCTATTTGTAAGAAAGTTATATACAAAAGTTCCGATAACGGGTACATCCAGCAATAATTTAAAAGCCCTCGTCTGTTTGGACGGAATCTGGTTAGATTCATACAGGTTCTGTGGATTGATGAAAATCATTTTGTCGATTACTTCCGGATCATTGTGGCAAGCCATTACTGTGATAGGAGCTGAATCCCCTGTAGCTATTATGTCTGTTTTTTTGCCTATAATGTTTTTAATAAAATCTATGATAAGCTGTACATATAGGTAATTAGTGTAGGTCATATTCGGTTTATCCGATAGTCCATAACCCAATAAGTCAATAGAATATACTTCGTGATTTGTTGCCAGCATGTCCGTAATCTTGCTGAATTCATAAACAGAACTTCCTACCTTTAGGTCGTGGATGAGCAGTAAAGGGGAGCCTTCTCCCTTTTTAGTATAACGTATCTTGCCAAATCTCCATTCATAATAGTTATTTTTCGGATAACGAAGGTGATTCTTGGCGGTGTATA
This sequence comes from Bacillota bacterium, assembly GCA_023442465.1. Lineage (GTDB taxonomy): Bacteria > Bacillota > Clostridia > Lachnospirales > Lachnospiraceae > Kineothrix. Next base: position 140,867 of record JAEZZQ010000021.1, read on the forward strand.
TGGAATAGTAAACTCTGTTTATTATATGAATTGCGATGGTGCTAAGTCCTGATAAAATCAAGAGTTGTTTTAATTTCTGTTTCATATGATTAACCATGTCCTCCCATAGCCTTAATTTTTGACTTACTACTTCATTGTATTATATTTGTAAAGTGATTACAAATAAAATTGTTAAAATGTCTTTTCATAGTATTTATTTTATTATATTATATCAATAGTAATTTTTTGAATCAATCATTTTACAAAATATAATGAAAATGTGATATAATATAACTTAATAAATTTTTGGTGTTGTATGGGGACTCTGGATGCTGGATGAATTATATGTAAATTTAAAAGAAATGTATAACGGTTTTTTTAAAGAACAACAAGAATTACAGGATATGCTAGAGAACAATAAAAACCGAATTGCACAGATTGATAATTATTTGCATGAGAATGATGCAGACTTTTGGAGAGCTGAAAAACTAAATATTGAGAATGATAATCAATATTATTATGAAAAACTCAATGTTTTAAGTAATAGAATAAAGATTTTGGGTAATGAATTAAACCTTTTGAATAGAAGTTTTATTTCTAAGAAAGATAAGTCAGATGTTGATTCGTACAAGCGTGTCAGATGTAATCAGCAGAATATTGGTGAGCAGCGTCAAATTCTTGATATTCAAGAAAAAGAACGCCAGCGTATAGCACGGGATTTGCATGATACTTCTCTCCAGAATCTTGCTTTATTAGTACATAAGATAGAACTGACGTCTATGTATATGGATCAGGATATTATAAAAGCTAAGCTTGAACTTGCTTCTGTAAACAAAAGCCTCAAATCTGTTATTCAAGATATACGAAATACGATTTTTGATTTGAGGCCTATGATTTTTGATGATTTGGGATTAAAGAATGCATTTGAAAAATTGATTTATAAATTCAGAGAGTCTTCAAAGTGTGATATTAAATTTGAGGTGGATGAAATCGAGTGTGGTAATTCTTTGGTGCTGATGACGATATATAGAATTGTTGAAGAATGTGTCAATAATGCTTTGAAGCATTCAGAAGGCGATAAGGTCATTTTTACTTTGAAAAATGAAAAAGGCGGCTGCTCGATTGAAGTTACGGATAATGGACAGAGCTTCGATTGCGATGAAGTTCTGTCTCCAGAGGAAAGACATTTTGGGTTATATATTTTGAGAGAAAGAGTTGAGCTTCTATCAGGGAGTATAAATATTGATTCTAAGCCGGGTATTGGAACTGCTATACATATATTTATTCCGTTGTTGGAAATGTGAGAATAGTTTATGTATAATAATTAGTTGTTGGAGCGTGAGATTGTAAGAGACTTTCTTTTGTAGCTTGATTTTGATTCCGGCATGAGTGTTTAGTATTTTTTAAGGGAATCGAGATGAAATTGCTAAAGGGAGTCTCCTTCAAAGTTATAGATAATAATATAGTTATTTATTAATAATATAGTAAAAATTTTGTATAAAGCTTATGGTTTTTTGTGGAGTGACATTATTAAGGGATTATACATTATTATATATGAAATTTTGGGATTTAGTATTTCGTAGTTGAAAGAGTAATCCTGAATTGAAAGGAGTAATATTATAAGATGTCAATTAAAGTAATGTTGGTGGATGACCATATTTTGATGAGGGAGGGAATAAAAAATCTTTTGGAGTTTGATGGAAGTATTGAGGTGGTTTCTGAGGCATCGGATGGAGTTGAGTGTTTGGATAATTTGAAGCATATAATACCTGATATTATTCTATTGGATATAAATATGCCTAACAAAAATGGTATTGAGGTATTGACCGAAATTAAGAAGAAAGGTATGCCTGTAAAGATTCTAATGCTGACGGTACATAATGAAGTTGAATATTTGTTGAAGGCAATAGATATTGGAGCTGATGGATATATATTAAAGGATACAGAATCAGCAGAATTAAAAAGAGCTATTAATTATATTATACAAGGTGAGAATTATATACAGCCTAGTTTGATTCCAGCATTGAATTCTAGATTAGTCAATAGAGATGTAGATAAAGAGAAGATAGAATCTCTGACTAGAAGAGAGTTGGAAGTTTTGATTCAAGTATCGAATGGTATGTTCAATAAAGAAATTGCGAACAGCTTAGATATTAGTGAGAGAACTGTTAAGAATCATATATCTAATATTTTTAAGAAGATAGAGGTTAATGATAGAACTCAGGCTGCTGTTTTTGCAATAAAAAATAATTTGATACAGCTCTATTAGGTTTTAAATACTGGAAAAAGAAGAGTATTTAATGTTTCACGTGAAACATATAGTGCTCTTTTTTAATTATTCCACTACATAATGTTTCACGTGAAACATCGGAGCGCTAGATGTTGTAAAACCTGTCCGTGAAACATTTTAAATAGCGTGAAACATGAGATTAACTCAAAATTATGTAGATTCTGCATATGATTAATGATATAATCGAACAAGACGATAAAATAATATAATTAGAAAATCGTTTGAAAAAACGAAAGGCGAGTATAAAAAATGGGAAGAACGATTGCAATTGCAAATCAAAAAGGTGGAGTTGGTAAGACAACGACATCGATTAACTTATCTGCTTCACTTGCAGAGAAAGGGAAAAAAGTATTAGTCATAGATACGGACCCTCAGGGAAATACGACTAGCGGATTCGGCATTAATAAAAATGAACTGGACAATACGGTTTATGAATTGATACTGGGAGAATGTTCTATCCAAGAATGTATTATAAAAAATATTGTTCCGGGCGTATCTATTATTCCTTCCAATGTGAATCTTGCAGCGACGGAAATTGAATTAATAGGAGTGGATAAAAAAGAATTTATTCTGAGAAATGAAGTGGATTGGATTAAGGATCAGTACGATTATATTATTATCGATTGTCCTCCCTCTCTTAATATGCTGACAATTAATGCGATGACGACGGCCGATTCGGTATTGGTTCCTATTCAGTGTGAATATTATGCATTGGAAGGATTGAGCCAGTTAATACATACGGTGAATTTGGTGAAGGAGAGATTGAATCCGGATTTGGATATAGAGGGAGTTGTCTTTACAATGTATGATTCCAGAACAAATCTATCTATGCAGGTAGTCGAAAATGTTAAAAGCCATTTGAATCAAAACATATATAAGACTGTTATTCCGAGAAATATTCGTTTGGCGGAGGCTCCCAGCTACGGGATGCCAATAAATATGTATGATGCAAAATCGGCAGGTGCCGAGGCTTATTTGTTACTTGCAGATGAAGTTATTAATAGAAAGGGTGTATAAATTATGGCGGCGAGAGGATTAGGTAAGGGACTTGATGCTTTAATACCGAGCGGAGTGGATACCAAGGCAAGTAATGCCTCACAGAAAAAAGAGGTATCCAAGAATGAAAACAGTTCGGAAACATTAGTGAAAATTACTAAGGTTGAACCGAATAGAGAGCAGCCAAGAAAAAATTTCGATGAAGATGCATTATTGGAATTGGCAGAATCAATTAAGCAATTTGGTTTGCTCCAGCCTATTCTTGTTCAGGATAGGAATACTTATTATGAAATAATAGCAGGCGAAAGAAGATGGCGTGCTGCGAAGATGGCTGGATTGAAGGAAGTCCCGGTTATTATAAGGAATCTGACCGAGCAGGAAATAGTTGAAATTTCTTTAATTGAGAACATTCAGAGAGAGGATTTAAATCCTATCGAAGAAGCTTTGGCTTATAAAAGATTGTTGAACGAATTTAATTTAAAGCAGGATGAAGTGGCGGAAAGGGTATCTAAAAGCAGAACCGCGGTAACAAACTCTATGCGTTTATTGAAGCTTTGCGATGAAGTACAGCAAATGATTATCAACGACATGATTTCCACTGGACATGCAAGGGCACTTATCCCGATAGAGGATGAAGAGCAGCAGTATACTTTGGCTCAGAAAATTTTTGATGAAAAGCTGAGTGTACGCGATGTGGAGAAGATGATAAAAGATTTAAATAAGCCGATTAAACCGAAAAAGGTTGTATTGACTGATAAAAATCTGGAAGTAATTTATCAGGATTTAGAAGAAAAGTTAAAACAAGCGCTTAGTACGAAAGTATGTATATCCTCCAAAGGTGAAGGTACCGGAAAAATAGAAATTGAATTCTACAATCATGACGATTTGGAAAAAATTACAGATAAACTAACACATTAAATAATGATAAACTGAATTGATACCTTTGGCAAAATACGAATGGAGGAAATAGAAATTGTGAATAGTGAAATATTAAGTTATATTGGATTAGGTAACCTCGATATGGGCTACTTAATGATAGGGATGGTAATCCTTATCATTATACTGGCAGTGTTAGTTATTATCCAAATGGTCAGCACGTCAAAACTGAAGAAAAAGTATTCTAAGTTTATGCAGGGTAAGGACGCAAAGAATTTAGAGAAGGACATTATCGGATTATATGAAGATAATAAGTTTGTAAAAGCAGCGGCTGAAAAAAATAAAAGAGATATAAGAGAGCTATACAAGAAACTGGAATCTACCTTCCAAAAAATAGGAGTAGTAAAATATGATGCGTTCAAGCAAATGGGAGGCCAACTCAGTTTTAGTTTGGCTTTGCTTGATGAAAACAATAATGGCTTTGTATTGAATTCCGTTCATAGCACAGAGGGTTGCTATTCTTATACGAAAGAAATAAAAAATGGGCAGTGCGCAATTTTATTAGGGGAGGAAGAAAAACAAGCGCTCGACATAGCGATGGGTGCAGAGGGCTAATATAGAAGAGGAGTAATATTGATGAAGGTATGTGATATCGGTAATTTGTCCGGTGGAGAAGTTTTATCCAGACCAATTCTGACGCTGGATTATCAAGTATTGTTAGCGGAAGGGACAATTTTACGGAAAGAATATATTGAGAAATTAAGTGAGCTGGGAATTAGAGAAGTATACATAAGAGAAGAAATCAATACGGAAGAAGTAGTATTGTTAAAAGATGAAATAGAAAATAGCTTTAAAGAAAAAGTTAGAACGGTTATCGAAAAACATACTTATACTCATAGCAAAGAATTAGTAGAATTGAGTAAAACGGCAGATAATATTATTAAAAACCTTTTGGAAGAAGAAGAGGTAATTGAAAAAATATACGATATTAAGGAAAGAATTGCCGATATTTACGAACATTCAATTACTATTTGTTCTTTAGCAATATTGACCTCTTTAAAAATGAAAATTCCTCAGGAGAGAATACACGACATAGGTGTAGCATGTCTGCTGCACGATTTGGGCTTGAGATATTTAACAATCAACTATATGAATAAAAAACTCGAGCAGTTGTCTGAGCTTGAGCTGTCAGAATATAAAAAACATCCCGTATACGGATATTCCGCTTTAAAGAACGAGCCATGGATTTCCGAACTGGGCAAGAATATTATCTTGTATCATCATGAGAGATTGGATGGTTCCGGCTATCCCCTGAAGGCTACCGATATTCCGGTGGAAGCGAGAATAGTTAATGTCTGTGATGCTTTCGATGAAATGATATGCGGTATCGGATGTGAGAGAATAAAGGTCCACGAGGCCATCGATCATCTAAGAAAAAACAAAGATATTATGTATGATGGTAAAATTATAGATATATTCCTCGAATTTACTGCGGTCTATCCGGCAGGTTCCTACGTTCTCACCAACGAAGGAGAAATAGGTATTGTTCTGAGGCAGAATAAAAATTTGCCAGACAAGCCGTTTATCAAAATAATATACGATAATAAAGGTGAAACGGTTTTGCAGGATATAGTGAAGGATTTATCGGTATATGATAATATATATATTGAGAGAGTAATGGAAAATATTAAATAGAAAAGAGGAGTAAGGCAATGATTGACATTAAATTCTTGAGGGAGAACCCGGAAGCAGTAAAAGAAAATATTAAAAAGAAGTTTCAGGATAATAAAATTGCTTTGGTGGATGAAGTAATCGAGCTGGATTTGGAGAGCAGAAAGACACAGCAGGAAGCGGATGATTTAAGGGCAAACCGCAATAAGATTTCTAAAGAAATCGGAACACTGATGTCCCAGGGAAAAAAGGAAGAAGCAGAAGCAAAGAAATCTGAGGTTGCTGCCGGTGCGAAGCGTCTGGCAGAGCTTGAAGAAATTGAAAAGGGACTGGAAGAAAAGATAACGAAAATAATGATGACAATCCCTAATATCATAGATTCCAGTGTACCTATCGGCAAGGACGATTCGGAAAATGTAGAAATCGAGAAATACGGAGAACCTGTAATTCCCGATTTCGAAATCCCTTATCATACGGAAATCATGGAGAACCTGAATGGTATTGACTTGGACAGCGCCAGAAAGGTTGCCGGGAATGGTTTCTATTATTTGATGGGGGATATTGCAAGGCTGCATTCTGCAGTTATCTCCTATGCGAGAGACTTTATGATTGACAGGGGCTTTACTTATTGCATTCCTCCTTTTATGATTCGCAGCAATGTGGTGACAGGAGTTATGAGCTTTGCTGAAATGGAAGCGATGATGTACAAGATTGAAGGTGAGGATTTGTATTTGATCGGAACTTCCGAGCATTCCATGATAGGCAAGTTTATTGATACTATCGTTCCCGAGGAAGAACTTCCTAAGACACTCACCAGCTACTCTCCTTGTTTTAGAAAGGAAAAAGGTGCTCATGGGTTGGAAGAACGTGGTGTATACAGAATCCATCAGTTTGAGAAACAGGAAATGGTGGTAGTATGCAAGCCTGAAGAATCCCCTATGTGGTTTGAGAAATTATGGAAAAACACGGTAGATTTATTCCGCTCTATGGATATTCCGGTAAGAACGATCGAATGCTGCTCCGGCGATCTGGCGGACCTTAAGGTAAAGTCTTACGATGTGGAAGCATGGTCTCCGAGGCAGGAGAAATATTTTGAAGTAGGAAGCTGTTCCAATTTAGGAGATGCACAGGCAAGAAGATTAAAAATTCGTGTAAACGGAGAAAATGGAAAGTACTTCGCGCATACATTAAATAATACGGTAGTTGCTCCGCCGAGAATGCTGATCGCATTTTTGGAGAACAATCTCCAGGCGGACGGCTCCATAAGAATTCCTGAAGTGCTGCAGCCTTATATGGGCGGTAAGAAAGTAATTAAATAATGTACAAAAATAATTTTTATGTCCTTGCCCCAATGCAATTTGTAGTTTTGAAAAGAGGTGAAATCTTTGCATAAATATTTAAGGGCAATCGGTTTTAGTAAATTGAAGGATAGAAAAGAACTGCAAAATCTTTTAACCGATATTATTGTAAATACGAATGAGCGTGCTTATACATCGAATGGTGAAGATACGATCATAGCAGAATTCCGCAAAGATTTTGCTGAAAATATGGGAATCGCAGTCTGCGGTGAATTCGATAGGGAAGAGAGATATTCCTATGATTATTATTATCCGTATTTGAGAGGAACCGGCATTACTTCGGAGGAAGATGTCTCCGTGGAACGTCATGCCGGTACGGAATCCTATGCAGGGGTATGCGACGATATTAAAATCGGGGTTTCGCTTATTTTCTATTTGCAGAATATGATTCCTTACGTGAAGGCACAAAATAACAACAGCCTTCCGGTAAGGGGAACGACACTTACTCTGTCGGGCCTTTCCCTTCAAGGAAAAGTTATGATGCCGATTATAAAAAATGAAAAAGATAAAAAAATTATTCAAAAGGCGTCCAATAACCGTAATTCTTTGATTGCTGCTGCAAGAAAGGGAGATGAGGACGCTATTGAAAGCCTGACGTTAGAGGATATGGATACCTACACTACTATTTCCAAGAGAATTCAGAAAGAGGATGTATTCAGTCTCGTAGACACTTATTTTATGCCTTACGGCGTGGAATGTGACCAGTATTCGATCTTGGGAGAGATTATAGAATGTCATAAGGTGACCAATAAGATGACCAACGAGGAAATCCATCAGATGACTGTGAGCTGTAACGATTTGCAGTTCGATATCTGCATCAATACCGAGGATCTGTACGGTGAGCCTCAGGTAGGAAGAAGGTTCAAAGGAAATATATGGATGCAGGGATATATTAATTTTCCTGAATAATAATAAGTGAAGAAAAAAATTTAGAAAAGGGAAGGTTGCCAGAGTTGGATTCTTGTGGTAGAATAATTCGGTAACAGTCCCTTTTCAATAAAATGTTCTCGTAGCTCAGGGGATAGAGCACTCGCCTCCTAAGCGGTAGGTGGCTGATTGCCGGATGAACGAATTTATCAACAATTTCATAGGTGTTAGGTTTGCTTATTAGCAAACTTTTCATAGATGTTCTCGTAGCTCAGTTGGATAGAGCGATCGCCTCCTAAGCGATAGGTCGGACGTTCAAGTCGTCTCGGGAACGCTCAGAAGTATTGAAAACACTGGATTTTTCAATACTTCTCTTTTTTTGTTCCTAAAATTTCAGTGATGTGAGAACATCTATTTTCACAAACGAAAAAATATATTTTAACAAAAAATCTTGCTAATAGGGATTCGTACTCATTTTTATGTATTTTAGCCACTTGCTAAGAGTTTGCTAATTGCATATTAGCATCGAATTATCTGCTAATAGCGTTTTGTTTCAGAGCCTGGGTTAAAACCGCCACTAAATCCGGGGACTGCTGTAGTGCAGCAATCAAATTATCCAGGTCAGGATTGCTTTCCTGCGGTGCCTTTACGTCTCTCAATGGATTGCCCGAATTCTTTGCATAAAAGGTAGCTTCAAATTTCTGGGCATTAATTTTTCTATCCTCATCCAGAATATGTGCATAGACATCTGTTATCATATCTATTTGCGCGTGTCCTGTATCTCCCTGCGTTGCCTTCAAGTCACCGTGGTTCAGTTTTAATTTATAGGTGGTGCTGGAGTGGCGTAAGGAATGGAACACGACATACGGCAATTCTGCCTTTTCCTTCAGCTTTGCAAAATCCTTATCAATAATACGGCTTTCCACCGGCCTACCATTTGGTAAGGTAAGTACCAGATTATAGTCGTAATAATTTGGTCCGAGGTATTTCTTGTATCTTTTCTGTATGTCTCTCCATTCCCTTAAAATATAGGCAACGGTTTTTGGAATCCATACTTTACGGATACTGGAATCCGTTTTCGGCTTCTTTAAAACAAGGTTCGTATGCGTATTTGACATAACGGCAGGGAAAACTCGGATAATATCCTTTTCATCCAGTTCGGCCATTGCTTCTCTTGACACACGGGCTAATTCCTGCTCAACAAACAAGTGTGCATTATCATTGGCGATGTCTTCTTCCGTAATGTGCATTTTGTCCCAATCCAGCCCACTAATTTCACCGATTCGCAAGGAGCAGGCAAAAGCAAGGTTCATTGCCACATAAAGCTTCATATCCTCACACTCATCCAGAGCCTTGCGTATCATATCGGCAGTCCATATATCCCTTTTCTTATAGTTTGTTTTTGGCTTAATTGCCAGAGGGAAAGGATTCCTGCTGATAATTTCCCATTTTAACGCCTGATTAAATGCACACCGAAGTATCTTATGAACACTATGAATCACTCCCGCAGAAACATACTCACTTTTTGGTTTTCGATTTCTGTCAATTACAGATTTGGTTTTCTGTAACTTCAAGTAGTATCCATCTACAAACTTTGGTGTTATGTTTTGGACCAGTTCATCACCAATAATAGGATTGATGTAATTGGCTATAAGTGATGTATTTGACTCGTAAGTGGACAATGCCCAATGAGCCGTGCCGTAGATTTTAACAAAGTCACGAAGAAATTCTTTTACTGTTAACTCCCTGGGAGGAATAAAAGTACCATTGTTTTGCTGATTTTCTATTTCAGCTTTTCGACGTTTTGCGTCAGCGTAATCCTGACAGGTTTCCCATTTTTGGCGTTTCTCTCCTTTCTCGTCGATGTAATAATAAATTACAGAGTATTTGCTTTTTCTCTTAATAATAGATGCCATTCTTTTCTCCTTACTACTCCTACAAAAGGTTGTTAAGCCAATCGTCAAAAGATGGTTTGGAGATTCTGATAATCCGTCCAAGTCTTACGAGTTTAAAATCAGGCTGTTTGCAAAGCTCGTATGCTTTACTTTTACTGATCTGTAGAATATCCGCAATTTCCTGAACGGAGTAGGTTTTCTTATCTCTGATCTCCTGGCTTGAACGACTTTCTGCTTCAGAGTTTTTTTGTTCGATGACTGACATGGAACTCCTTTCCTTGTGCAGTCTGCCAAGAGTCCAGCAAATAGCTCTCTGTTAAGGGCAATTATACCTTAGAAAATGGCAGGGCACAATATATAAAAAATTTATGTAAATGTGAGTAATTACTAATTTCACATACCTCCCATCACCGTTTCCTATTCCCTTCCTGGCCATGTCTTCGGCTGTACAGTGTACGATTTCATACGGACTGGCAGACTTATGATAATAAGTCCGCCACCGTAACCAGTATCCATAATGGTGTATGCTTTTCAGTTGTCAAGGAACCGTTCATACATTCTTTGAAAGATGTATATAAAAGTAAAGACAGACAAAGAAAAAATTCCTTGAATAAACTTTATTAATATATCTTGTATTTATCAAAGTTGACATCTACTATATCTTGTGCTACTATTTTCATGTAATTGATTTTTGTGTTTCCAGTAAGATGGGAGGATGTACCAGTGGTATGTTCCAGGATGATAAGAAATCATCCGGCACACGTTGTTTAAGTTTGAAGTGTCAGAGGTAGCCTATGGTTAAGTGGCGTGCTTTTGACTTTTTTTGTATGGGCGGTATCAGATACAGACCGGATTATCATATTTGTGGGTAGCCACACGCAGTTAGGAACAAATGGCATATTGCTGTCTTGTTCCTTTTTTTATTGCCAGAAATGCCGTAAGGCTTTTACCGCATAGTGCGGCTGGATAAAAATATTCTCCAAAATGGAGCAAGAAAGGTGGAACAGACTATGAATGAAGCAAAAGTGTATGCAGACAACTATCAAGGTACGTTTGCAAGGCAGGAGGATTTTCTGGATTTTTTGAAGAACATCGGGAGAAATTCCTCATGGGACAGGAAGAAATCGAAGGATTTACGACTGGTGGTTTTGGAGGAAGGAAATAAGGTTTTACAGGAGCTTACGAGCAAATATGAGGAGGAAGGCATGGATGAAGGTATTTTGGAAGATACACTTTTAAATACTAGACTTGCCTTAAAGGTAAAAGGGCAGCTACTTCCTGTAAGGAGCTGTGCCATTAAGACAATTCTTGACCGGGCGTGTATCTCCGGTTCCGCACTTAGAAAGGTAGATAAAAATGTCTACGCCAGAATTATTAATGAGTGTATGAAGGTGGCCGGAGGCGATGCTTTGCTTCGTATTTCAGAAGGAAAAGTATCTGCAGTTTTGGGCGGTGACAGCCATGAATACGCTGTACTTGATATGAGACAGATATTCATGCTTTCCGTAGAATACCTGTATAAGAGTTTTAAAGGGGTAAATTATCTTGGTGGTTTCTTTGAACACACGATAGCTTCCTCTGTATGGGAACTCGGCGGAGAAGAGCGGCTGCTGGCGGCTTATAAGTCAGAGCTAATGCACCATGGTCTGATGCCCGAGGATATGAAGCCAATCATCCGCATATCCACATCCGATGTTGGAAATTGTGGAGCAAATATCTATCCCATGCTGAAAGTTGGAAACAGGAATCAAATGATTTCTCTGGGAGATGCACTAAAGCTGGAACATAAGGCAGGGGCTACGATTGAGAAATATGAGGAGCAGTTACACATGGTCTATGGGAAATATCAAGCGGCCATAGGAAAGCTTTCTAATCTGCTGACGATTGGCATTGATCATCCAGACAACTGTATGATGGGAGCCATGAAAAGAGTAGGCATACCAAAAAAATATGGAATGGAAGCGGTGGAATTATTCAAGGCCCAGCATGGCGAAGATCCCTGCACTGCCCATGATATTTATTATGGAATTGCAGAAGTGATCTATACGCTGGTTTGCAACGGCGAAAGCGGCAGCAAGATTACGGAAATGGAAGAAAAAGTGGCAAGGACACTTGGAATCAACTGGAGAGAGTATGACATGCCTGGTGAAATAAAATGGTAGTCAACTCTGTAAATTTGGAAAGGCGGATTATCCTTTGAGGGATACCGCCTTTTTTAGCCATCTGAAATGGTAGAAAGAGAGGAAAACATGAATGGAGCAATGCTGAACTTAAATTATAAGCCGGAGGTATTGGTAGAAACCGAAGGGTTAACACAGGAGCAGTGGCTTGGGTATAGGAAGCTGGGTATTGGAGGGAGTGACTGTGCTGCCATCATGGGACAGTCACCATTTTGTACCAAGCGTGACCTATATTATGACAAATGCGGGATTGAAAGTGTGATGGATGAAGAAGAAAGTAATTGGGTTGCTAAGGAGGTAGGACATCGCCTGGAGGAACTGGTTGCAGAAATCTTTTCAAAAAAGACCGGTCTGAAGGTGTTTCCTATCCGCAAGATGTTCCGGCATCCATTGTATCCTTTTATGCTGGCAGACGTAGACTATTTCATTGAGTTCCCGGATGGAAGCATTGGCATATTGGAGTGCAAGACCACCAATTATAACTGCCAGGACAAATGGGCCGGTGAAAGTGTTCCGGTCAATTATGAATACCAGGGAAGGCATTATATGGCAGTAACAAATTTAAACAAAGTATACTTTGCCTGCTTATATGGCAATAACGAGAACGAATTTATCATCCGTTATATAGAACGGGATATGGATATTGAAGCTGATCTGATTGCAGAGGAGGAATATTTCTGGAAGGAGCAGGTACTAAAGAAAGTAGAACCGCCCTATACAGAAAAGCCTGACTTAGTGCTGGAAAGTATTCGCAGACATTACGGACCGGCAGATAAGGATGCAGATAAGGTGAAGCTCAAGAAGTCACATCTCACAGCACTTGATAAATACCTTCGGTTAAGACAGGAGAAATCCGAGACGGATAAAAGGTCAAAAGAGCTGGAAGGTGAAATGAAGTCAGCCTATACAGAAATAGTAGAAGAAATGGGTGTTAGTTGCAGTGCTGTATTATCCGCAGGAGGAAAGGAATATCAAGTAACTTATAATCCTGCTTACCGGACAGGTATTAGCAAGGACGGACTTGAGAAGTTAAAGGTCAGACATCCTGATGTCTATGGAGATTATGTGGAAACTTCAGAATCCCGCCGGTTTAATGTCAAGGTAAAGGAGGCGGCATAATGTTAAAAGGGAAAGAAGTTTATATCTGCTCTCCTTTGTCAGCGGATACCAAAGAAGGAATCAGAGCGAATATGCTTCAGGCAAGGAGTTATGTAGAAATAATCTCAGACTGCTTAGAGTGCAGAGCTACCGCACCTCATGCATGGCTTCCAGAGTTTCTGGATGACACTATGCCAGAAGAACGAGAGCTTGGTCTTTCTTTTGGAAAAGTAATTTTATACAAATGCCATGCTCTCATTATATGCGGAGAACATATCAGCTCTGGTATGAAAGAAGAAATTAAATATGCAAGAAGCTTAAACAAACCAGTTTTTCAATGGATTGTCAATGCAGAAGGGCAGGGAGTAATCCGTATTTATGAATCGAAAGGGGAAGAATATGAAGTGTAGATTTAAAAGAAAGGTATTCCGTAATAACGATACGGGATATTGTGTGTTCATATATCACACAGAGGAAGAAGGTGTCCCGCAGGGAGCAAAAAACAAGCAATACAATGACAGTGGAACAGATTTTTCTGCCATTGGTTATCATCTTCCGGATACAGACAGCATTGAAATTGACATAAAGGGCCGCTGGGTAACAAATCCCAAATACGGTCTACAGCTCGAAGTTGAAAGCTATCAGGAAGTGGTTCCGGCGACAGCAAAAGGCATGGAAGGTTATCTTGCCTCCGGCATGATTAAAGGAATTGGTCCGAGAATGGCAGAGAAAATCGTGCAGAAGTTCGGAAAACGGACCTTTGAGGTACTTGATAAGGAGCCGGAACATCTGCTTCAGATACCAGGCATTACGGAAAATAAGCTTTCTGCAATTATTGCATCCTATCAGTCTACCCACGCGGTACGCGATCTTGCGGCATATCTTGCCCCCTATAAAATCACCCAGAAGAAAATACAGAAAATATATGAACAGTTTGGCAGTGACTCTCTGGAAACAGTGAAGAATTCTCCTTTTTCTCTTTGTGAGATAAGTGGATTCGGATTTCTTACCGTAGATGAAATAGCCAGGGCGACCGGCTGCAGGTTAGATGATCCGCTGCGTATGGAGGGATGTATTCGTTACTGCATGGATTTGGAGATGAAGAACGGCCATCTGTACCTGGAAAGGGAAGAGCTGAAAAAGAATGTGTATGAGCAGTTAAATAAAAACTGTCAGGGAGAAGTGGCCAGCGCAAGAGATATTACCACAGCTATTTACCGGATGGTTACAAGTCGGAAGCTGGTGGCGGAGGATACTGTGCTTTATGATAGCGGATGCTTTCTTAACGAAGTAAGGGCGGCGGATGCCATTGCAGAAATGCTGGTTCAGGAGGATGACGCTATCCAGGTTGACTTACTGATTGAAAAAGCCCAGAAGGAGTTAGGAATGCAGTTATCTACAAAGCAGGCACAGGGAGTAAAAATGGCATTTTCCCATAAACTCAGCATTATTACAGGCGGTCCCGGAACCGGTAAAACTACGGTAGAAAAGGTACTTCTGTATGTACATAAACAACTGAATGGCGGAGAGGTGCTTCTCATGGCACCAACCGGACGAGCAAGCAGGAGAATGGCAGAAAGTACAGGCCATATGGATGCCTGCACCATGCACAGTGGGTTGGGACTTTTAGGTGATGATACCGAGGACTATGAAGCTGCTATTGAGCCATTGGATGCGGAATTCATTCTGGATGACGAATTTTCCATGGTGGACATGCGTCTGGGTGCGGAATTTTTTACCCGTATCAAAAAAGGTACCAGAGTGGTTTTGATTGGAGATGTGAACCAGTTGCCTTCTGTGGGGCCGGGAAATGTATTCCGGGAACTGATTCTATGCGGAATCGTACCGGTAACCGTTCTTGACATGGTATTCCGCCAGGGAGAAAACAGCCGTATTGCAGCCAATGCAGAGAAAATGCAGGAGAATAACACCAAGCTGGAATATGGGGATGATTTCATGCTCTTTGAAGCAGATGGTGACAAAGAGGCAGCCGAGGTGGTACGGAGGCTGTATCTGGAAACGGTTGCAAAAAAGGGAGTGGAGAATGTTCAGATACTCACTCCCTATAGAAAACGGGGTGAGGTCAGCGTGAATGAATTGAATGAATACATCCGCAATAAGGTAAATCCGTTAAAGCCTGGAGAACCGGAAATCAGAGCCAGTGGGACTGTGTTTCATCTGGGAGATAAGATTATCCAGAACAAAAACAAAGATCAAATCAGTAATGGTGATACCGGGTTTATAGAGAATATTTACCGAAACCAGGACGAGGAGGAACGGGCTAGTCTTTCATTTTCTGATGAGAGAAGAGTGGATTATGGAATAGACGAGATGGATATGGTGGAACATGCATATGCAACAACTGTACATAAAAGTCAGGGTTGTGAATACCCGGTCATTATCCTGCCGTGGATACCGATGTTTTACAAGATGTTAAGACGTAATATCCTTTATACTGCGATTACCAGAGCAAAGGAACAGGTCCTCATCGTGGGAAGCAGGAAGGCCATTTACATGGCAATCCATAACACTGATTCGGACAAGCGTAATACGAAGTTGGGAGAGCGAGTGGTAAAGCGGTATTATGAGCTGGTGGACGAAAGGAAGATAGAAATTCCTGAAGTTTACGAACAGGCGGTCATTAATTTTTAGAACGGAGGACGGCAAAACGATGGAAAAAAGAGATTATCAAAAGGAATTTATACAGATATTTAAAAGGCTTTCATACCGTTATTCACAATGGCAGATTTGGAATGACTTTCTATATCTTAGTGCGGTAGCCATGGCAAATGTAGTGCCGGTAAAGGAGCGGGAAGAGAGGGAAAAACAGTATGTTTCTTTAATCAACCGCTACGCAAAAGAAGAGCAGGAATTGCTAACCCAACTATATGCCTTTGTCGTGCTTGCATTAGAAGAGAATCCGGAACAGGATTTTCTAGGCAGCCTGTACCATAGCCTGGAGTTGAACCAGCACCAGAAAGGACAGTTTTTTACTCCCTATCACATCTGCCAGTTTATGGCAGAGATTCAGTTTGCAGGTAAAGACATGGAGGAATTTCAGAAAAAAAGATATATCCGTGTCAGCGATCCGGCTTGTGGCGCAGGGGCGATGTTGGTTGCCTTTGCCAATGCATCAAGAAAAAATGGAATCAACTATCAGGAGAAAGTGTTGTTTGTGGCGCAGGATATTGATCGGACTGCCGGTATGATGTGCTATGTCCAGTTAAGCCTTTTGGGCTGTTCGACCATCGTCATTGTCGGCGACTCCCTGGCACATCCCGGCTTTCATCCAGAGAATGATGTTTGGTATACCCCCTTTTATTATTTGAATCAGTGGAGGTTCCGGGAGGAGGAAGCAGAGGACATAAACGTGATATTCCCCAAGGAACAGCAGGCAGTAATCGAACAGTTAGATGCTTTTAGAAGTGAGTGAGGAGATATATTCCAAAAGAAAAGGTCTGTTTTTTACTAAGGTGCAGTTCAATAGTGAACCTATAAGAATCTCTCATTCTAAAAGACAATATGATAGGAAGGAAACGATCTTCCTACTATTCGATTGACGTTGCAAAAAACGCTTCTTTTATCAGAAGTTTAGAAGACAAATGCCAATAAGCTATATTATATCGTAGCCTGAAATATAAACCAGCCATCCTGAATCGAAAACTGGAATACACCGCCATGCCTTTCTACAATATGAGCCATACTTTTTGTACCAAAGCCATGCCCCTGTTCTGTTGATATGGGAAGGTCTTGATGAAAGACCGGTTCTATCTCATAGCTGTTGCGGATGTCAATACACAGCTTTGTATTCTTGGAATACATACGCAGTCGGATGACACGCTGGCCGCTGTCAGATATATGCTCTGTACTGTGTATGGCATTTTCCAAAGCGTTTGATAAGAGGGAACAAAGCTCGGTGTCACTGAAGGGAAGCGAGTCCGGCAGCTTCGCATCCAGCGTCAATAGGATTCCCGCCTGCTTTGCTTTGGCAGCGAACGCGGACAAAATCAGATTGACGGTTTCATTTTCGCAAAAGCGTATGGGCGTGATGGCGTCCATGTCGGACTGGGCAGTTTGCAGATACTCTTTAATCTCCTCAATATGTCCCTTGGAGGCCAGTCCCTGTAAAAGAGCGAAATGGTGGCGCATATCATGCCGGTAGGATGCGGCATTCTGCTGTAGCTGCTTTAAAGTGGAAAATTCGGTCTGTGCCAGCCGAAACTGTGCATCCAGCATATCCCATTCTCTTTGGAGAATTGCCTGTTTTTGCGTCTCAGCGTAGTAAAGGACCACAAACACAAAATAGAAAATGGAGATGGTTGAGGGCATGAACTGCACTGCCCATTCTGTGCCGCGGTAAAGGACATCCGTGTAGATGGCCGTAGTGTAGTCGAACAGGTAGTAAAAAAGCGGAACCCCACCTAAAAATAAGCAGGATTTCGTAGAAACCTCCATAAGCTGTCTGACGGACCCTGCCACATACCTTTTTAAAAAAAAGTAGAACAGAAAAATCGCCACAATATAAAAAACATGGTCTGCAAGGCGGCTGTCTGTGGCAGCTCCCGCAAGGAAGCCGAACCAGCGGGGGGCTTGACAGCAAAGATAACCGGAAAGCACGCTGATGGCGGATATGAGCCATGGGCGTTTATAGTACAGGGAGAATATCACGGTCAGCGGCAGGTGGATAATCATCGGATACAGCTTCGACGTCAGATCCAGGCCTAAGAGCCACCAACTGGTGGTCTGAACGAAAAGAAAAACAACACAGAGCAGGCCGGTGGTAAGCCGGTTTTTTCTTGTGGGTTCGACTCCCACAAAGAGCACTGATACTGTTATGCCAAAGACCAGAGAAACTCCAAATCGTAAAAGTCCTATCACGGTTACTGCCATATGTAAAGTATCTCCTTCCATTTTATTCTTCCCCTTCCATTTGATAATTTAGATATTGCTGCTTGATCTCCTTTGCCTTACCCTGTGCAATAGGAATAGAGGAAAGAGTCTGTAAGGTAATCTGATGGTTTTCAATCATGTCCACATACTGCATATTTACGAGATAAGAGCGGTGGGGTTTGAGAAAACACCCATACTTTATAAGGTTATCGCAGACAGAGGAAAAGGCTTCGCTGCATTCGATGACCTTGCCGGAGCGCAGGTGGTAGAGCACATTTCTGCCGATGACCTCGGCGAAAACTAAGTTGGAGATCAGTATTTTTTGGATGCCATCATTACTCTTTACAATAACCGCATCCTCCTCTTTTTCCGCTTTGAGCTGCTCCAGCACTTCGTCAAAGGTGAAGAACAGTTTTTCCTTTTGGATTGGCTTTAGTACATAATTGATGGCTTTCACGCAGTAGCTTTCCAAAGCAAACTCAGGCGATGAGGTAAAGAATAAAATTGGTGCGGTTTTGTCAAAGGTGCGGATCGCTTTTGCCACCTCAATTCCTGTAAAACCCGGCATAATAATATCCAGACAATATATATCAAACCGCTTTCCTTTTTCCAGGGTTGATACCAGTTCAAATCCGTTTGAAAAGACGGCGTGTTCGCAGTTTAAATGTTTTGATGTCCGGTAATGGTCTATGAGCTGTATCATATTGGATAGCTCGTCAATATTATCATCACAGACCGCTATCTGTAGCATAAAAATTCCTCCTTTCTATGATTCCATTTCTCCAAACTAAGTTTACCATAAAAAAGATTGGCGGCGTAAACTTTTTAATCATGTTTCATGTCGAGAAAATCATGTTTCATGCAGCGGACGGTTTTTAGAGGCATATTTTTGATAAAGTGAACACATGGGAATTTACCCGATACAACCAACAGAAAACGGAGGATTTAGAAATGAAGAAGTTAACATTGAAAAAAATACTGGTACTGATGATAGCACTTGTCATGACGCTGAACCTTGCAGCCTGCGGCGGCAAGGCCGAACCCCCTGCATCCACACCGGAATCCACCCCCGCCGCTGCGGAACGGAAAGACAATGTAACCCCCGAGCAGGCAGCGGCTATTGTAGACATCATGGCGAAGATGGGCCCGCTGTACGAAGAAGCGGCGGCAGCGGCCACGGCAAACGGCTGGGATCAAGACGAGCTGGCGGTGCAGGAGCTGAACGCGGTATATGCTATTATGGACTCCGCAAGGGTTGGACTTGGAGAACTTGACGGATACGGAGACACCAGCACAGAGGATATTGACGCCGTTATAGAACAGTATCAGGCAATGCTGGACGAAATGCCCAACTTAGTCACTAAGTACAGCGAGCCCTACAGCAACTAATCATTGCGTTTTATCAAATGGATAAAACATAAAAAATAATCTCATGACAAAAGCGGATGCGGAACACCCGCATCCGCTTTTGCAAAAAGGAGGAAATGACTATGCTGCCAACTTTCATCACAATCGCCGTAATTGCTGCGGTCATTGTTCTATGGATCATATCCACCCAGCGCAGACTGGTGGTGCTGGATGAGAATATCAGCAATGCCATGAGCCAGATCGGGGTGCAGCTTTCCAGCCGCTTTGATGCGCTGACGGCCCTTTTGGATTTGACAAAGGGCTATGCCAAACACGAAAGCGAAACTCTGATTGAAACAATCAAATCAAGAAGAAGCGTCATCACGGCAAAATCCACGCCGGACGAGGTGATGCGTCAGGAAGGGGTTATTTCCGAAGCCCTTGGCAGGATTTCCATGGTGACGGAGCAGTACCCCGACCTGAAAGCCAATCAAAATTACATCAAAACCATGGACGCGGTGCAGACCTTTGAAAATATGGTTCGCACCAGCCGTCTGATCTACAACGACAGTGTAACAAAGCTGAACCGTGAAATCCGAATGTTCCCGGTCTCCATGGTCGCCGGGATGCTGGGTTTTAGGCAAAGAGAATATCTTGTGGAGCAGGCTGACAAGACGGATATGCCCAGCATGAAATGAGGTGCCCGATGCGCAAAAAAGTAAGCGGCCTGATTCTATGCTTTGCCTTATTATTTGCCCTCCCTTTCCGGGCTTTTGCGGCAAATCAGATCAATACCATGGAGATACAGGCGGTCATTTACGAGGATGGCTCCATGTATGTGACTCAAGGTTGGGAGGGAGATTTTTACGAGGGAACCGAAAGCTATATTCCCATGAGCGCACCCGAAATCCTGACCATCAGTCAGCTTACGGTCTCCGATCAAAACGGGAGCTACGAAACGGTTTTGGATTGGAACATTGATTGGAGCTTTGAGGAAAAGGAAAGAAAATGCGGCATCCATGATACGGACAGCGGATATGAAATTTGCTTTGGCATCAGCCGGTATGGGCAAAATCGCTATGCGATTGAATATAAGCTGGACAATGCGGTGGGCGGTTACAGCGACAGGGACGGCATAAACTTCCGATTTGTAAACGATGGAATGAACACCACTCCCACCGACGTGAAAGTGGAAATCCGGCTGGCGAACGGAACGCCCATCACCGAGAAAAACGCCGACATATGGGGTTTTGGCTATGACGGACAGGTGGAATTTTCAGATGGTGCCATCCTTGCCTACACGGAAAGGCCCATTGCTCCCGAAAACCATGTGACGGTACTGTTTTCTTTGGAGAAAGGAATCCTGTCCCCCTCACGGCAAGAACCGGGCAGCTTTGAGGAAGTAAAAGAAACTGCCTTTTCAGGCAGCGACTACGATAGCACCGGCGAGGAAATATCCACATTTGAGGCGATTGTCACTATCCTGCTGTCCATTGGACTTCCCATTGGACTGATTATCTGGCTTCGCAGGCTGAAAAAGAAACGTGCAGAGAAAAAACGGAAACAGTTTACAGAACGGTTCGGGTATTTCAGGGAACTTCCAAACAGTGGCAATCTGAGTGCCACCTATGCGTTAGGGCAACTGTTTGATGTCTGTGAAGACGGCGCCATTCTCTCCACAGGGATGCTGCGACTGATTCAGCTAGGCTGTCTGTCCCCGGTGGAAATGCAGGAAATCGGGTTTATGGGCAAGACCAAAGAAACGGTAAGCCTGCGGCTTGCAGGCAGCCAACATGACAACATGAACGAGTATGACGAGTACCTTTATACGGTGTTGGAGGGCGCGGCCGGTTTGGACTCCATTTTGCAGCCAAGGGAGCTGGAACGCTTTGCAAGTCAAAACGACAAGCTACTGCGTACCTACATACAGAAATGCGACAGCGCGGGCAGAACCTATTTGAACCAAAAGCACTGCCTGAAACGGTGGGATATGCCTGCCAAGCTCACCAACCTGACCCCTGCCGGGGAGCAGGAGCTGGGCGAGCTGATGGGGCTGAAACGGTATTTGACGGATTTTTCATTGATTGCCGAACGAGGTGTCAAGGAAATGCCGATTTGGCGGGAGCTTTTGACCTATGCCATGCTCTTTGGTATCGCCGATCAGGTGGCGGAGCAGATGAAAGCACTATACCCGCAAATTTCTGCCGAGCTGACCGATTACAGCGGGAGCATGGCGACCGCCTATTCCTACCACTACCTGCTTTACAGCAATATGAAGAAAGCGGAACAACAACGTGAGCAGGAAAAGCGAAGCGGAGGCGGCGGCTCCATCGGTGGCGGTTCGGGCGGCGGAACGAGATAATCACTTACTACACATACGGAGGAAATACATATGAGCTTATTTTCTAAAAAACCCCCTTGCCCCATCTGCGGCGGTAAGATTTCATGGTTTCTGCCAACGAAAATTGAGGGTGAATATATTTGTGATACCTGTCACGGCAAACTTGATATACAGACCGAGAAAGAATTGAATTTGACCATGCAAGGCTTCAAGGAATATTTGATGTTTTACGACCAAAACAAGCTGCTAAAAGATCAGTTTGTGATTTCGGAACAGATAGACTTCGGTCTTTGGGATACCAAAATCATCTTTGATTACCAGAACAAGTGGTTTTGCATGAGCAAACAGCCGGACAAGACCGTGTTTGAAGGCAAACAGCTAAAATCCTTTACCATTAAAGAGGACAACACCCCTCTGTTTGAGGGATCGGCAGCGGGTATCCGCCGCTACGCCAGCACCGTAACCGAGCGGGTGATGGCGATGGCACCGCAAATCGCACAGTTTGCGGCGAGCAAGCGGATGGCACGAACCCTTGACCGGTTGGACGACGGCAAGGTAAACAACTCCGCTTCGGTACCGTATTTTGATATTCCTGAACCCTTTCAGGCGTTTCACATGGAGCTGCATTTTGACCACCCCTACTGGACGGTGCTCAAATGTGATATGGACGGCCCCCGGTTTAATAACACCCTCCCGGATGTGAACAACTATCTCCGTTCCTATCAGCAAAGCATAGAAGAAATGGAAAAGCTGGCGGCGGCACTTAGGACGGTGGCCTTTCCCGGCGCAGCCGAGCAGTCTATTGGCCCCGGTATGGTGGGAATGGGGGCGTTACATACCAACATTGCCCCGCCTGCCGATGCCATCGAAGAAATCAAAAAATACAAGGTGCTCATGGAGGACGGCGTGATTTCCCAGCAGGAGTTTGAGGCAAAGAAAAAGCAGCTCCTTGGGATTTGAAGAAAATCACTGTGTCTATGCGGAAAGGGGGGCATGACATGACTTACGCCTGCGAGGACTGCGGCTTTTTATTCTGCCGGGTGGGAGCGGTAAAGGAATGCCCTTCCTGCGAGAAACCCCATATTCGCCCCGCCACTGAGGAAGAAGCCTATAGGCTGCAGAAACTTTTGGAACAAGGAAACACAAATTTACAAATCAAGGAGGAACAGACCATATGAACAAACGACTATTAAGTATGTTTCTTGCGCTGTGCATGATAGTGTCCATGCTGCCGGTGACCGCATTGGCGGAAGAAATACATACGACCATTGGCGGGAGCGGAGAAGTTATCAGCTTTGCACCGCTGACAGAAACAGCAAAAACGGTATCACTCGGAACATCCATTGAAGATTTGGAATTGCCCGAAACGCTGACCGCCACAGTGCGGACAGCCGTGCCTGCCGCTGAAAATCCCACACAGGATTCCGGCAGCCCGGAAACGGCAACTCCCACAACGGCCGCCGAGCCTGCCGCTGAAAATCCCACACAGGATTCCGGCAGCCCGGAAACGGCAACTCCCACAACGGCCGCTGAGCCTGCCGCTGAAAATCCCACACAGGATTCCGGCAGCCCGGAAACGGCAAGCCCCACAACGGCAACAGAACCCGAATGGGAAGAAACCACCGTGGATGTCCCGGTGAGATGGGTTTCGCCCGACTATGACATGAATACCGAGGGCGAATATATCTTTACGTCGGAGATTGAGGGTTATACGGTCAGCGCCCCGCTGCCGGAGCTTACCGTGACGGTGGGTGAAATGCCCCTAACTGCTGTGGCGATGCCGCTGGGTGTGGGTGCACAAACGGAAATTGCCAATTTTGCGGATCTCCAATCTGCTATAAATGGTGCAGCAAGTGATTTGGACTTAATGCTTTCCGACAACTGCACATCCACTGAGTCTCTGACAATTGCCAGCGGCAATAATTATAATATTACTATTGACTTAAACGGTAAAACGCTGCAATCAACCGGTCAGTTTGCTGCTGCCATCAAACACAGCGGCGCAGGCAATCTGATCATAGAAGACAGCAGCTCCGGCGGTATCATTGCTTCTTCAAATGCGTTATCAATGGAGGGCACAATTGTTGTTGATGGAGGCAGCCTTGAGGTCAATGGGGGAAAAGTGAAATCTGGCAGTTTAAGTGCTGCAATTCGTAATAATGGTAACGGCACAATCGTCGTCTCCGGCGGAGCTGTAGAGGCTGTGAATGACTTAATAGGGATTGAGAACACTTCCACCGGCACAGTTAACATTTTAGGCGGTACGGTAAGCACAGCGTATGGCAGTGCCATTCTAAACAACTCCACCGGCACAATCAATATTTCGGGCGGAACGGTTAGCGCAACAGACTCTTCCGGTAGGGCGATTAAAAACGACTCAACCGGTAAAATCAATATTTCCGGCACTGCAAACATCACCAGCCCAAACACTAGGTACGATGGGGGAACAATTTATCTTGGCGGCTCCTCTTCTACTGACATTGTGTTTGAGATGACAGGCGGTAAGGTAGAAAATACAGGGAGTAACGGAACTGCTGTCTTTAACTACCAAATGTGCGGTATCAAGCTATCAGGCGGTATTGTGGAGGCAACAGGCTCCGCTGGCAAAGCTATCAAAAATTATTTGGGAACATCCGGCGGAAAGATCGTTATTTCCGGAGATGCCGTAGAGATCAAGGGCGGCGGCAATGTGATGAACAAAGCCCCGGACTTGAGCGGCTATACCAATGTGAAGATCACGGCAAGCACCACGGCGGCAGATGGTTCGGCAACCTCTGAGATTGCCAAAACTGACATTGATACCGATGCAAAGGTGCAGGCTTACAAATACATCAAGATTGAGCCGGGCGCAGCGAGCACAGATGTCGCCCAAATCGGGGAAACAGGCTATGCTACCCTGAAACAGGCCGTTGATTCAGCGACTGAGGGGCAGACAATCAAGCTGGTCGCCGATATTACGATTACAGCGGCTATTGAAGTGAATACGACCCGCAGCTTCACCCTTGACCTGAATGGTCATTCTATAAGCTGCAGTAATGCCGTAAACACCATCGTCAAAGCAGGCGAGGGTACGCTGACAATTACAGACAGTCAGGAAAATGGAGCGATTGTGGGTAATACCGGCGTCGGCGCTTCTACGGTACGTGTCTTAGCTGGGACATTGATTATCAATGGCGGCACGATAAGACAGAGTAGTGCAAGCAATAAAGTGGTCCATAACGGAGATTCATCAGAAACACAATGCGGAACCGTTGAAATCCGTGGCGGCACCATCAATGGAACAGTTAGTAATGCCGGCAATTTAATCATCACAGATGGTACGATTGATGGTGGCGCCGGTGTTGCGATTTATAACCATAAAATCGCATCAGTTAGCGGAGGTACCATCACCAGCAACAGCATTATAACACTTTCTAATACTGCCGACGCGAGCTTAACCATCACGGGCGGCACAATATCCAATTCATGCACGACCGGAAGTTATGGGGCAATCTTTAATATGAGTGAAGTCTTTATTTCCGGCGGCACGATTGACGGGAGCGGTAGTGGAAGAAAAGGAATATCTAACTATAATACCACCAGTAAGGTAACCATCTACGTGCCATCCGCCGGAAAAAGTATCGTTATCAAAGGCGACGCAAAAGTAATTGATAGCTTTGGTACGTTTACTGTGCCATCGAGTGGTGCGACCATCACCGGGAGTACAAATTATGACGGAACCACTGCGGAAACGTATAATGCGGCGAATCTCGGAAACTACAAATACATCAAGGTTGAGCCTGCCGCGGATGTCTCCGAACAATTCAATCTCACCCCCGGCGGCACCTACTATTTTGACCTTTCCGGCGAAAAGAGCAATGTCGGCACGGTGAATACCGCTCTGCCTGACACAACCCTGCACTATGTGCCCTTTACCTACGCAGGCACGGTGAATGCCTATAGCTTGACAAGCGCAATGGCAACAACAGAAGAATATGCAACCGCAAACAAATCCGACCGCAGCCTGTTTGTGGGGGATTTTGTCATCGACAAAGCCATCCGTTGGAACGCATTAGACACAGCAAACCTCATCTTCGGAAAAACCTTTGATACCAATTATAAGCTGCGCTCATTGAGCGCAGGGAGCAGCAAAACAGGCTCTGCATCAGACGGCAGTGATCATATAGGGCAGCCAAGCACCAACGAATGGAATCAGATTTTAACTAAATCGGGTTCAACCGATGATACAACAGGATGGATAAAAAATTGGAGTGAACGTCACTCTTACGCACAGGACACTTCTGCTGCACTTTCGTCGAGCTGCGCGATTCGCGGTTACGATTCGGCTTGCCACTGGGGCACCCTACAGGCATCAGATCTCGCCGCGCACGTCGGCTTCCGCCCCGCCCTCGAAGTGCTGAACCCTGCAACTCTAACCGCTGACGGGCTGAAAGCGGTGACACTGAACCTAAACGGCGGCGGTCTAAAGGGCGTCGGTGCTAATATCAACATCATCTGTGCGGGAGATAGCTTCAAAGCGCCCAGCGGCGAGGGGCTGACCGCGCCTGTCGGCAAGGTGTTTGATGGTTGGAATGACACAAGCGGTACAACAACCTACGCTGTGGGTGCAACGGTTCCCAGCACCGTAACAGGCTTGACGGCACGATGGGGTAACCCTATGCTCCAAAACACAACCACAAATAAAAAATATGCCAGTCTGCAAGCGGCGGTGAATGAGGTTGCGGAAGGGCAGACTATTCAGCTGCTGGGCGGTATTGCGCTTACGGCTTCCGTTACAATCAGCAGTAGCGTAAGCTTCAGCCTTGACCTAAACGGTTATACTCTGAACGGTGTCGCCCACACCGCCATTGTTCACAGTGGCAGTGGTACGCTGACTATCGTTGATTCCGGGTCTGACGGCAAGCTTGCAAGTGCGGCGCACTCTACAATTGAACTAAAAGGCGGTAGCCTACTTATCCGCAGCGGCAATATCGCAAATAGCTCTGAGCCCTCATTCGATACATACGCAATTCTGAACTCCGGCTCCGGCAGCGTGAGCGTTCTGGGCGGCTTTGTGCGGGCAAACCAGTATGCGATCTATAACAAAGAAAATGGGGACATCGTTGTTGAAAACGGCACCTTGATTTCGGTTACCAAGCCGGCGATTCAAAATCAAAAAATAGGTAAGATTACCATCAAGGAAGGCGCATGGATTAAAAGTAGTGTTATTGGTGGCGCCACCGGCACGATTCATTTAGCCAATGGCACAAACGACGATACCGTCCTTGTAATAACAGGCGGTAAGATAGAAAATCCCGACGCAGGGAATGCGATATATAACGATGCCAACGGCAAAATCGCCATCCCAAGTGGTTCTCCTGTCATTCGGGGCGGCAACATGGCGATGAACAAAGCCCCGGATTTGAGCAGCTATGCAAATGTGGCGGTCACGGCAAGCAGCAATTATGACGGCAGCTCACCGACAGCTTATAATGCTGCGGACATAAGTAGTTACAAATATCTGATGTTTGCCGTAAACTCCGCAGGTGCGGAAATCACAACCGCCGCAACCGTCTCCTCTGTGTCGCACGGCCAAATAACCATCAATGCGGCTGTGGCAAGCTCGAACCCCGGTGGACAGGCTATTGAGTATGCAATCAGCACAAACGGTTCGACCGCGCCAGACAGCGGCTGGCAGCCGGGGCTGGACTTTACCGGCCTTACGCCAAGCGTGACTTATTACGTCTGGGCGCGGACTGCGGCAAAGACGGGCTACAATGCGGGAACCGCTGCAGCAAGTGCAGCGATTACGACCACGGTTGCGCCTGTCAATGCAAGCATCTCCCCGACCTCGGTAACCTATGACTTGAATCCAAAGGTGAACGGGCATGATGGGTTTGACATATCACTTACGAGTGAAACCCACACTCTGACAGCGGTGAAGAGCGGAGAAACGCCCCTTAGCAAAATCTTTGACTATTCGGTCGACGAAAGCCTTTACCACTTCACGTATCAATACTTGAAAAATTTGCCCATAGGCCTGACAACAATCACCTTTGATATGAGCGGCGGTATAAGCCCCACGCTTGCACTGACAATCGAGGACACACGAATAGAGTTGACCTCTGTAGCCATTGACAACACCGCACCCACATTCGGAGACACGCTGTCCGCAACAATCAATCCAAGCGGCGCGGCCGTTTTCTACGTGTGGAGAGCGGACGGCATACTAGTCGGTACTGGTGCGACTTATGAGGTCAAAGCTGCCGATATTGGCAAAATAATCACTCTTACCGTAACCGGAAATGAAAATAACGGTTATAAAGGCACGGTCACGAGCACGGCGACTTTCTCTGTCGAAAAGGCCAATAGCCCCAGCGCACCCGTTGTCACCTTCTCCTTTGACGGAACAAACACCAACAAGCTCATGGATGTAAGTCCTTTGATGGAATATAGCTTGGATGGTGGCAGCAACTGGACAGACTGTTCCACAAATATGGATCTGACCGCCGGGCTGGACAGTATTACAGCGGCAAATGACATTAAGGTGCGGGTAAAAGAAACTGCCACCCATCATGCTGGTGCCATCCAGACTATCGATATTACCCAACCGTCTGTGCCAACAATCGGCAAAACGGACGAAACTTCGGCACGGAATAACGGCACTATCACCGGAGTGAATAATTTGATGGAGTATAAGAAAAGCAGTGATACAAGCTATACTGCCATCAGCGGCGGCACGGTGACGGACCTTGCGCCCGGTGTATACCATGTACGCATCAAGTCCACCGGCACAGCATTGGCAAGCCCGGATGCCACGGTTACCATTATGGCCTTTGTCAAGACAACACCGACTGCGGCTGATTTGATCTATGCTCTGACCGCCGTGAACTATGACGGCACCGCAAAACCGGTATCTGTGACGGCAGACTCTGGCAAGGCCTTGGGTGTAATCACCGTCAAATATGACGGCAGCACCACTGCACCTACCGATGCAGGTACTTATGCCATTACTGTGGATATTGCAGGAAACGCAGTATATAACGCAGTTACGGGACTATCCCTTGGCAGCTACACCATCCATAAAATTACCTATACAGGCGCAAACACCGTGTCGGCAAGCGTTTTCACAAGCGGGCAAACAGGGGCGACTGTAACGCTTCCTGACCTGCCGATAGGCGGGGTCTACGGTACCCCGGTTGCAGGCGGCACAATTACAATGACCGGTATGAGTATTGCAGAAACTACATTAACTTATACCGCACCCGCAAGTACGGCAGGACAAAGCGGCACGATAACGATTCCCGTGACAGGAGCCACGAACTACAATAATTACAATATAGTTGTAACGGTTACCTCCACGGCAAAGACGCCGCAGGTGATTTCCTATGCAACAGCTACCATAGCCAAGACTTATGGTAATGCTAAGTTCACCAATCCGCTCACACAAATAACCGTAAACGGCTTGGTCACCTATGCAAGTGATGATATCTCCGTGGCAACGGTCAACCCTGCCACCGGCGAGGTAACCATCGTTGCCGTGGGAGACGGAAGTGCCACCATCACCGCCACCGCTGCGGAAACGAGTACCCACGCACAGGCTACGGCAAGCTACACCGTGACCGTTGCTAAAAAAGCACTTACTCTGAAAGCAGAGAATAAGAGCATGACCAAAGGCGATGGATTACCGACCTTTACTTACACATCCACAGGTTTGGTAAACGGCGATGCTGTGACAACCGCGCCAACGATGTTTACCACCGCTGATGGAACTTCTGTTGGCACCTTTGACATCACCATCACAGGCGGAGTGGTGACAAACGCCGCAAGTTATGACATTACCCATACAAAAGGGGCCTTAACTGTGGCAGAACGGCTATTCACGGTCACGGTAACAAACGGCACAGGTAGTGGAAGCTATGCCGATGGTGCAACCGTTACCATTACGGCAAATAACAGAAGCGGCTATACCTTTACCGGCTGGAGCGGTGCGGATGTAACCTTTGCGGATGCATCCCAAAAGACAACTACCTTTACCATGCCAGCAAAGGCAGTAACTGTGAGTGCAAACTATCGTCAAAACAACTCCGGCGGTAATGGCGGCGGCTCCGATGGCGGAAGTTCCTCAAATGACAATAATAGCAGCCCTATCGTTACTCCACCCGCACCGGACAAGCCGAATTCTCCTACGCAGGGAGAAATCAAGATTTCCGGAAAAGTGGATAAGAAGGGGAATGTTACAGTGAAAATTACCGATAAAGCCGTAGCCGACGCTTTTGACAAGGCTCTCGCAGAAGCAAAGCAAAACGGCAGCGAGAAAAACGGCATCACGGTGGTGCTCCATGTGGATACCGGAAACAAGACCGGTTCTCATGTTACGGTCAATCTGCCTAAGACCGTGCAGGATACCATCATTGAGAAGAAAATCGTCAATACCATAGTGGTAGTGGACAACCCAGACATCCGGATCGGCATGGATTTAGCTACCGTACAGGAAATTAATAAGCAGGCAAAATCGGATGTGAATATCACAGCCACCCGTATGGATGGTGGTAAGCTGACCGGTAAAGCGAAAAAAGCCATTGGAAGCCGCCCGGTATTCGACCTCAAGGTGAACTATGGCAAAGGCAAATCGGTGCAGAACTTCGGTACAGGCAGTGTATCGGTCACCATTCCCTACACCCTCGGTGCAAAGGAAAAGGCTGGGAATGTGCAGGCAGTCTATGTGGACGCCAAGGGCAAGGTACACTGGCTGGTAAACTCAGTCTATGACAGGACAGAAAAGGTACTTCGTTTCAGCACCAGCCATTTTTCCACCTATGGTATTGGCTATAATCAGACCAATACCGCATTTAAGGACATTGCAGACCACTGGGCAAAGGAAGAGATTGAATTTGCGGCAAGCCGTGGATTACTTAGCGGCACTTCCACCACTGCTTTCAGCCCGAATTCTGCTATGACAAGAGGAATGTTTGTCACGGCTCTGGGACGGCTGGCAAAAGCCGATGTGAGCAGCTACACAAAGAGCAGCTTCATCGATGTGAAAAGCGGCGCTTACTATATGGGCTATATTGAGTGGGCAAGTAAAAACAATATTGTGACCGGCACCGGCAATGGAACATTTGCCCCGGATCAGTCCATCACCCGTGAGCAGATGGCGGTCATTATGCTAAACTACGCCAAAGCTACCGGCTTTATACTGCCGAAGGTGTATATGGAACATACCTTTGCCGACAGCACCAAAATCAGCGCCTACGCCAAGGAAGCAGTGAAGCAGATGCAGATGGCGGGAGTCATCAGCGGCAAGAGCGGAAATCTATTCGATTCCCAAGGCGCAGCCACAAGAGCCGAGGCTTCGGCAGTATTGTTCCGCTTTGCGAAGTTGACAATTTCCAATGACACCATGCAGGGCTGGATGAGGAATGACTCCGGCCAGTGGATGTACTACGAAAGTGGAAAGCCGGTCACCGGGAAAAAGGATATCGACGGCACAGCCTATACTTTTGACCAGTACGGTGTGACAGCAGATATGCCCAAAAACTTGAAGTAAATCACCTACACTGTGTAAGGGTGTGATAGTTTCTGGCTTATTACACGCAAGTTGGGCACAAGTCATATATTAAAAGACACAAAAAAGGTCTATTTCCCAATGAGAATTAGACCTTTTTGTGCATAAATAGTATCATTAGGATAGAAAAAGGGGGGTCATTGCTCTAGCTTGTTCAAGCTATTGCAATAGCCCCTGTTTGTTTTTGCGTTTGGGATTATTAAGGTTATTACGACATTTAAAATGGAAGGCCGGATCTTGAAAAAGACTACTTTGCAAATAAAACTATAAGGATAAAGGAATCCTTGGCGCTACCCCTATCGGCAGGGACACCTCTGCGTGGAAGCCCTTGTCATCGGCATACAGATTGATTACGCCGTCATACCGCTCCACGGTTTCCAGAACAGAGGAAATGCCAATACCGAAGCCATTTCTTTTGGAAGACAGGTATTGTCCTCCTCTGGTTTTCAGCTCCCCGTCAAAGCTGTTGTCTACCACGAACTCAAGCTCTCTGTCATGCAGCCGTCCGGCGATAAAAATGGTCTTCTCCCCGGTTTGCTGACGCTGGCAGGCCTCTACTGCATTCTCCAGCAGGTTGCCAAGAAGACCGCACAGATCGACAATCGGAAAATTCAGCACTGCGGGAAGGGAAAGCCTTGCCCGGAACTGGATGCCATCTGACTGGGCAAGATTGCTGTAATACTGCACCAGCGCATCCAGCTCAAGATTCTCCGTCAGCCGTCCGATGCGGGTGCCCTCATTGATTTCCGTGATTCCACGGATATAGTTCTCTAATTTTTCACAGTGTCCTTCTCCGGCCAGCGTCATCAGTGTGCGCAGGTGATGACGGAAGTCATGGCGCAGCTTGGCGCTTTCCTCCACCTTCTGGTTTATCTGCCGCAGATGCTCCACCTGCATGGTAAGCTGCCGTTTCATCTGCCGCTGTTCCTCCCCGTAGACCAGACTGCTGCGGTAACCCATGATGACATCATGTCCCAGCACCACGCCGGCTGCAGTGACCAGGCTTAGGCTGCCCCATTCCTGAAACCAGCCCCCAAAAACCGGCTCGAAGCTCGGCAGCAGGCGGTCCCAGACAAAGGCGCAGGCATAGATGATATCCGCAGAGAGCAGTATCATCGCTTTGTCGATATTCCGGCGTACCGCTATGGCGGCTGTGGACAAAAGATAAACCGCAGTAAGCAGCTTAAAGCCGAATACCAGATTGGAAAAGACAAGCATCACCGGAAGCGTCAGCTTTGAGGCAAGGGCTGCGTAAAGCAGCGCCAGCACACTGACCGAACCGGCCACCATGCCGCTGGCAAGCTGCAAGTGCCGTCCCGGATTACAGATGCGGTTGTGAAGCAGGATTACAAGCAGTGTCATCAGATACCCGCTGACCAGTTCGATGGAATACCAGGGCTGGATAGACAGCGAAAGAATACCATGCACCACGCAGTAGCTGGTAGACACAGCGGTTGCCATACAGAGCAGGAAGAAAAGCCAGATATTGTTCCTGCGGCGGGTGCGGAGGGCAAGGTAAAGGCTGAAGGCGGCAAGCATCAGTGTGACCGTGACCAGGATCAGACCAATGCCCATCCGCAGTCCACGTGTGGTGAATACCTTCAAAGGCTCCCCAAAGGCCGGGGGATAGACAAGGCCGCTGTATACCCAGGAGCGGTCACTGACCGCCAGCAAAAGGGTGATCTTGCCGGAGGCTTCAAAGGTGATGACACGGCACTGGGTCTGATCCTGATAAGCCTCTGGGTCCGGTTCGCCGATTTGCAGCTTCAGCTTATCATTCACGTAAAACCGGTAGGAGGAATAGACTTCCGGCAGCTCGATGGCGTAGGTGTGTTCCGTTTCCGGCAGGTACAGGGTCAAGGCATAGCTGGCACTGCCGTGGGGAGAGCGGCGGGAGTCGCCTGTGGCAAGATTGGGTTCCTCTCCAATGGATAGGTACCGATAATCATCTCCCTGCTGCGTCAAGGTTTCCGGTGTCAGAAGACGGTCCGGATAGTAACGCCAGCCGTCTCGCAGATAGCGGATGGGCGTTTCTGTCCAGTCCGTTTCGGAAACATACAGCGCGCCGTTAATGGCCTGAGGTGCGGCTTTTGTGTATTTGTTGTCAAAGTGGTATAAGGCAAGAAACAGGGCACAGGAAAGGGCAGTCGTCAGAAGCAGCACCAAAGACTGCCGTAATATAAAAGGTTTTTTATCCATGGCGTTTCCTCCAAAACATGGTAATCCCGCCGACCGCCAGAAGCAGTCCGCCGGATATAGGGAATAGCAGCGAGATTCGCCTTTGCGTTTCCCCGACCCCAGAGTCTTCCGAAATCGTATAGGTTCCTGTTTCCTCCACTGTAAAGCAAAGAAGCCCGTCGTGATAGGAAACCTCCATGACCGGTTCTCCCGCTTCATTCTGGACGGTAAATTCGGCATCCTCCGAAAGGGGCGTATAGCGCAGGCGCAGCACCGTTCCCGGCAGCGTTGTAACCAATTTGCCCGAAATCTCCACCGCAAGCAAGATCCGGTTCCCTTCTGGCTGAGTAAGCGTAACCGTCAGAGTATCCGTATCCGACAGGTTCAGTGCCAGAAGCAGACTGCTTGGGATGCTGACCGTCAGATTCCCCGAGCCGAATACGACGCTTTCCCCCTCCGCACAGAGATCTCGCAGACGCAGAGCGGAAATGACGGTTTGGGTCGGAGAATAGGATTCCATAACAGCAGCAGACGCCTGTGCTTGTGTATTCTTTTCCGGTATCGGCGAAGCTTCCGCGGCTTCATCGAAAAGAACGGCATCGGAATATACTGGTACCGCTTCTTCCGTTGGAGCGGCAGGTGTTCCGGTGGCCTCTTTCTTTGCCACAGGAGCTTGCACCGAGGAGGTGTTATTGCTGTTATGGGTCCCGCTCTTTTGTGTGTTATCAGATGATTGCGGAGTGGTTGGCGTTGGCAGTGGAGTAGTTGGTTCCGGTTGCGGAGTGTTTGGTTCCGGCAGTGGAGTAGTTGGTTCTGGCTGCGGAGTGTTTGGTTCCGGCAGTGGAGCAGTTGGTTCTGGTTGTGGAGTAGTTGGTTCCGGCAGTGGAGTGGTTGGCTCTGGCTGCGGAGTGTCTGGCGCTGGCTGGGAGCCTGTTCCCGAATCGTCGCCGCCCGCATCACCGCCGTCTCGATCACCGCCGGAATAATCAAGGATACTAAGCTCCCCGTCATATTGAAAGGTCAGAACACCGGTCTGACCGCCGGGATAGGTTACCTTAAGTTCATAAGTGCTTCCATTTGTAAAAATCCGCTGGGAAAGCCGGAGACCATCGGAGACAAATGAGAAGCCATCGCTTAAACTGGTCCATTCTCCGCCATCCTGACGCAGCCATACAGCGAACTCATCCAGCTGCTCCTCCTGTGTAGAAGAAAGCACCCATGGAAAGTGCAGAAAGCCTCGCCCGGCTACACAGCAGTTAATATCCGGCTCGCCGGGAACCTGAATGGAAACCGCACAAAGCTGTCTGGGCAGAGAAACACCGTCTGCCAGCGTATATTCCGTTCCAAGGTCGGGTGATGTAAAAGCATAGTATACGCCAGCCGTGATAGTATCCACAGCATCCAAAGACCATGCACCTGATACTAAGTCATAGGAATTGCCATCCGCATCATAGCCGATAAAGCCTGCAACGGAATCGTCAAACCATTTGGAAATCTCCTCCTGGGAGGTTCCGGCGGCAAATGCCACCGCATCCGTTCGGTCCGGTTCCTCAAAGCTGGTCAGGGTGATTGCCGAAGGTGTTACGGTAAGCACCGGAGCAGGATAGGAAGGATCGCTGCCGGTATCACCAAGGTCGTTAAGAACCGTCAGAGATTCGCTTCCGTCGGTGATGGTACTGTTGTCAGTATCGGTGGTTTCCTCCTCTGCCTCCGCAGCTGTATCCGAAGGAGCAGTGGTACCAGAAGGAGCAGAATCCGTGCTGCCAGTATCACCGGTCATCGTATCCATAGTCACGGTTTCGGACAAAGCGGCGGATTCTTCCGCTGCCAGCACAGAAGGCATAATCACTGTGCAAAGAAGCAGGGCGGTTAACATCAGCGCAAGTATTTGCTTCATACGTCACCCCCTCGCAGCGAACCGGCGGAAAGACTCAGACGCTGCTGCTGTACCTGTCGCTGCAGGCGGCGGCTGACCGGAAGCTGCTCCCCGTTTTTCAGGATAAGATAATCGTCGCCCAGCTCCTGCACCTCCGCTAGATTGACCACAATGCCCTTAAAGCAGGACATGAACTGGGGATAGGCCGTCAGCTTTTCCGAAATCTCTAAGAAGCTGCCGGATACCGGAACCAGGCAGTCGATTAAATGGATACAGGCACAGCGGTTCTGATAATCGGCATAGAGAATACAGCTCAGGGCGATTTTCAGCGGCTTGTTTCTTGTGGTAACCGTGATGGACGGATCGCTCTTTGCTGCTGTAATCCTGCAATAGTGCAGCGCCCTTGAGAGTTTTTCTAAGGTGGCTGGCTTTACGATATAATCCACTGCACGGACATCGTAGCTTTTCACACCGAATTCTGAGCTGGTGGTAAGGAAAATAAGGTTGATCTTCTCGTCAAGCTGACGCAGCTTCAGCGCACAGTCCACGCCGTTTTCATTGTTCAGAAAGATGTCCATAAAAACAACGTCATACCGGCCCGGTATGTAATCAGCAAGCAGTTCACTGCCGCTGTGAAATTCCGTGATCTGTATCGTCTGCTGCTGTGTTTCTTCATATTGTTTCAAAAGGCTACGGAGTATGTCGCACTCAGTAGCCATATCGTCTACGATTACTGCATTCATTTGAAATACCTCCAAATTAAGTTTTTTCATTTGACATTATACCATATAATATCGATAAAAAGTTGACCGCTTGAGCGAATTTTTTACCGCTTGTGCAGATTTTCGACCGCTTGAACATAACCCCTTGCAAAGCTCTTGACAAAGTGCTACCCTGTTTAAAACTACCAGACTTCAGAAAAGGAGGGCTGGTAGTTATTTTTTTGACATTTTTTAAAAGGAAATAGGAAAAGGAGGGTGTCGGAATGTCACATGAAGCTTGCAATTTTGCGCTGTGTGCAGCATTTCTGGAGGAAGATATTTGGGAAAGCCGCCTGCAGGCGGCTGCCGCCCCTAAAAAGATAGAAATTACGGAATGTAACAGTGCCAGGGCAGTGCTGCAGGCGTTGGAGTTAAAGCCGTTTTCTCTGCTGGTCGTGATATTGGACAGCATAGCGGGTTTGGAGGCTGTCCGGCAGCTTCGGGCAAAGGCACCGGAGGTGCCCATTCTGTGGATTTCCGATGAGGATTACAGTTTATTCGGATACCAGTACCGTGTTACCTGCTTTCTTCGCAGGCCGGTGACGGACATAGAGCTGCGGGAAGCGGTAACAGGCTGTCTGATACGTTCTGAAAAAAGAAAGGGGGAAAGGGAGGAATGATAAAAACGATTGCACTGTGCGGCATAGAGGAAGAACTTGCCCGCACACTGGAATGCGGCGGCGAATACCATGTTCTGCGTTTTTTCGATGAGCCGGAACAGCGTGGGGATGTAAAGCTGGTGTATTATCTGCGGGACGGCCCGCCGGTGGCGCTTGCTGTCGTAGGCTATTCCGGAGCCGAAGGACTTGCCGCCTGTGATTATCTGCGGGCACAGAACCGTGCGCTGCAAATCCTGTGGCTGTGCGACCGGTGGGAATTTGAACCGGAAGCAAAACGGCTTGGCGTAAGCTTTTACGGCAATGGTTCGCCAGACCTTGCGTGCATTGCCGAGGGGCTGCTCCGTGCCGATCCCCCGACGGATGCCGGAACGGCTGCTTATCGGGGCGGATAAATAAAAGAAGATCAGAAAAGACAAATAAAAAGCCAATGCCGCTTGAAAAAGGGCACCTGGCAATGGAGGATTATATGGAAATAAAACAAATGGCAGAACATTTAAACAGTGTTTCGACCAGGAAAAAAGCAAAGCGGCTCTTGGCGCTGACTCTGGCTGTGCTGATGGCGAATCCGCTATCCGGCTACAGCGTTGCAGCCCATGCCGGGGAACTACAAACCATCACAGCTTTTGCGGAATTGTCCGGAGAGGTTGCCAGCCAACAGCTTCCGGTGGGTGCCGAGGAATCGGATATCAACCTGCCGGATACACTGGACGTGACAATCAGTGTTTATTCAGCGGATACAGCGGAAAGCAATGCGAAAGATTCGCAGACAGAGGAAATCCCTACCGAAGAAGTGAAATCTGACGAGAGCACTTCGGAAGAACCAGCGGCTGACGAATCCCCTGCTGACGATTCTACTGTTTCTGGAAACGATGCGGAAGAACCACAAGAGGATGCAAACGCCGCAGAGGATAACACCGCTACGGATAGCGAAGCTACCGTGGTATTGGACAGCGGAGAGGTGCCTTTAGCCGTAAGCACCACCGGCTCCGCAATCAGCACAGATTTAGACGATGCGGATACCGAGCAGACAGAACCCGAAGCATTCACCTCACAAGAGCGGACGCTGACGGGCACCACATGGCAAATCAATGCGGAGCGCAGCGGTTCGGATACCTTTAATTCCGCGAGCGCTGGCGCAGTATTTTTCTATGAGCCGGTTCTGCCGGAAGGCTATACCCTCGCGGACGGCGTGAGTCTGCCACAGATTCAGGTACAGATTGAGGACAGCGGCAAGTGGGCTTTCAGCCAAAGCACGACCATAGACGGCGCCCGAATCACCGTTAAGGCGGAAAAGGATGTTTTCCCGGAGGGAGCTGTCCTTCATGTCGAGAAAGTAACCAATGCAGAGGACAAGGAAAAAATCCAAAGTGCTGTCAGCGAAGAAGTCAAAGCGGAGGATGCCGCTAAAAACGTAACGAAACTGGTTTCCTTCGACATTACCATCACGGATGCGGAGGGCAACGAACTTCAGCCCGATACCAGTAAGGGCGAGGTAAAGGTTTCTTTCGCACAGCTGCCTATGGTGACGGAGGATGCCACACCCACGCAGGAGCTGAAGGTCTTTCATATGGATGATTCTTTAAGCGAAGCAAAGGGTCTGGACACCACTGTAAATCAAGAGGCAGAATCTGTGGAAGCGCCCGCCGAGCATTTTTCGCTGTATACGGTGGCACTGCTGACCGCCACGGCGGAGGACGGCGAAGCCAGCGTCACCGATTCGGAGGGTGCTGTAACCTATTATGATACCATTGAAGAAGCATTTGCTGCGGCACAGAGCATGAGCGGTAGCACGGTTACATTGCTGAAAGATGTCGCTACGGAAGATGCGGTGAATATTACTTCCGGCACCGTTATCCTTGACTTGAATGGCAAGGCATGGACAAATACTTTTTCTGTGGGTTCCGGAGTATTGCAGTTAGTCGGAAGTAGCGGCAATACAGCTTCTCTCACTGTAAAAGACAGTGCAGGCGGCGGTAGTATTACAACAACAGATTCAGGAGTATATTCTATATTCGGATACACCGATTATTCGCTGTCGCTGGAGGGGGGCAGTTATACAGGCATTTGGGCAAGAGGAAGCGAAGTAGGGAACGTGCTTGCAGACGGCTATGCCTATAAAAATAATGAGAGCGGCGAATGGATCACCGACATGAGCGTCAACAAGATTTCCAATGTCACCGTTCGAGCAATTCCTGTCAAAATCACCGCCCAGCCGGAGGACGCTGTTGTTGCGCCAGGTTATAGCGAGGCGCCGACGTTCGCTGTGACGGCGGAAACGGTGCCTGCGGATTCCGGCGAAGCAATTTCGTACCAGTGGTATAAGGACAGTACAGCCATTGACAGTGCAACAAGTGCAAGCTATACGGTTGAACCTGATCTTCTAGAGGGGAATTATACTTATTACTGCGCCGTCACCTGCGATGGCTATACGGTAAATTCGGATAACGCAACGCTTTATGTTACATCTGCCGAGGGCAATTATGAAGTGAAATCTTCCAGTGGACTGACCTTGAAGTACCCCACGCTGGAAACAGCCATCACTGCGGCAAAGAGCAAGCCTAACAGCACGGTCAAGCTGCTTGCCGAAGCGACTACGGCGAGTAAAGTAGAGGTCAGTTCCGGTACGTTTACCATTGATTTAAATGGAAAAACATGGACCAGTACAGCAAGTGATGCCGCATTATATCTCGAAAAAGGCAGTCATGTAACACTAATGGACAGTGCCACCGGCGGCAAGCTGACCACGAGTACTGCTCAAAATACAATTTTTGTCAAACGCGCTGATTTAACCATCAAAAGCGGCATCTATGAAAATGAGAACAGCAACTATACAAGTTATGTGCTGGTCGCATATTTCTCGGGTACAATTACCATTCAAGGCGGTACAATTCAAACAA
This sequence comes from Bacillota bacterium, assembly GCA_023442465.1. Classification (GTDB taxonomy): domain Bacteria; phylum Bacillota; class Clostridia; order Lachnospirales; family Lachnospiraceae; genus Kineothrix. The sequence goes on from JAEZZQ010000021.1 coordinate 180,534, forward strand.
GCAAAAGTATCATGAATCTCGTCTATTTGCAAAGCGTGGATGTGGTGATTTCCGGCGGCACGTTCAGCGGCCCCAAAACTGCTTTTGACGCTTGTGTCAGCGTTGCTCTTTCCGGCGGGGAATATAGTTATATTAGTACAAATAACACAACCATTGTCGCCAACCTGCTGGAAAGCGGCTATGGTTTTAAGAACAAGTCGGATAATACCTGGGTGAACAATCTGGGCAGAGACAAAGATTATTATAACGACTTGGCAAACTATTCTCTAACAAAAGCTGTCACCGTCCAGCAGGTGCCTGCGCAAATCACCGCACAGCCGCAGGGCACATCCGCGACCTACGGATATACCACCGCTACCATGAGCGTCACGGCGGCCAAAACCTCCGCCGCACCGGAGGGCAGCAGTATTTCGTACCAATGGTATCGCGTAAAGAGCGGCGATGAAACCAACGACACGGCTTTGGGAACCTCCGCCACGCAGACACTGCCAACCGGCCTTGACACAGGCACTCACAGCTTTTACTGCGTAGTCACCTGCGACGGCTATATTTTAAACAGCCAAAGCGCAACTTTTACGGTGGAACAGAAAGACATTTCCGCCAGTACTCTGGCATTGGATATTCCCGAAGGCGGCTATATCTATGACAAAACAGCTAAAACACCGGCTGTTACCCTTACGTTGGACGGACACACTTTAGCTTTGGGCACGGATTATATTCTTGATTACATGGATAACACCGATGCCGGCACCGCAAGCGTTACCATCACCGGGCAAGGCAATTACACCGGAACAAAAGGCGGAACATTTAACATTAAAAAAGCCACAGCGAGTATCACTCTTGAGATAAAAGGCGCGGGAGCAGATGACGAAATCATGTATGGAAGCGCTGTAACCTATACGGTGCATGTTACGGGTGTAGACGGAGTGGCGCTTACAGATGCTTCGATTGTAGCAGTTGACTGTATCGATGGGGGCAATCCTGTAGGCCATGTGATGGAATATAACACGGAGAAAGGCGCATATTTCATATCGCAAGCAAATTTTAATAACAAAAGACCCGGAACCTATCCGTTTTATGCAATCGCTGTTTTTCCGGAAGGGGGCGATACTGACAATAATTATGTATTGGGCGAGGATAACGAGATATTAAGTGCGAGTATTTCAAAAGCCGTGCAAAAAGCAGATACGTCTATTGCGTTCAATTCGTCCTATACGGGAACTTATTTCTACACCGGCAGTCCTGTATCTAACCCGGCGGCAGTGGATTTGAGCATCACAGGCGCGTCCTACAGCAATGTAACTTTTGTTTGGTATGACAGCAGCAACCAGCTGGACACGCCACCGACAGCCCCGGGCAGTTATACCCTTGCGGTAAGCATACCGGAAAATGATTATTTCAAACCAAGCTCGAATACGAAATCCGTAACCATCGGTTTTTACGATGGGACTGTTACACCGGCCTACAACGGCAGCACCACAAAGGCGGGCTGGTATACCGGGGATGTGCAGATTTCCGCAGACGGCTATACCGTCAGCGACAGCGCGGACGGAACCTTTGCGTCATCCTATCTGTTAAGCGGAGAGGGTGAAGTCAGCAAGACGCTCTATTTCAAGCAGGATGGCACCGGCTATATCACAGACGGAAAGAGCGTTTCGGTGACCATTGATAAGACGGCTCCGGCGTTCTCCGGCGAAACCGACGGAATTACCATCAGTGACAATAACTGGAAATCATTCTTGAACACGATAACCTTTGGGCATTTCTTTAAGGAAACAAAGGATGTCAGTATTTCGGCCACGGACAGCGGCTCCGGCGTGGATAAGTATTATTACTACATCGACACCACCGGCAGCACAACGCTCAAAACCGCCGAGGAGCTGAATGATCTTTCCTTTACGGAGGGCGGAAGCTTCTCCATTTCCAGTGAGAGCAAATACGTTATCTATGCGTATGCGACAGATCATGCAGGGAACAAAAGTGCCTATATCTGCACAGACGGAATCGTCCTTGACAAGACGGCACCAACGGTTACTTTGACGGCGCCGGGAGGTTCAACGCTTGAAGATACATCTGCCTTAGCATATGTACGCATGAACGAAACCGGAACGATTGCTTATGTGGTAAAAACCTCTGAACAAACTGGAATTACAGCGGAAACAATTTTAAGCGCCGACGACAGGGCGACTGTGAGCGTGACACAGGGGCGGGAAAATATCGATCTTTACGCATCGCTTTACGATTTAACGGCAAATACAACCTACTATTTTTATGCTGTGGGTACGGACAGTGCGGGAAATAACAGCGAAGTGAAAAGCATGAGCTTTACAACCACCAAGACCCAACCGATTTTCCCCAGCAATCCGACCATCACGGGAACCTACGGTCAGCAGATAAAGGATATGACGGTATCTCAGGTGGCCAGCACCAACGGCATATCAGGAAGCTGGAGCGTATCGGGCACTGCTGTTCCTTCTGTCGGCAGTACCTATGCCTATTCGGTGGTATTTACGCCGGATAACACAGCACAGTATGCCACCATTACGAGAAATATCGTTCCGACCGTGCAGCCGAAAAGCCTGACGGCGGAAGGCGTATCCATCGGAGAGGTTTCCGGCACTTATACCTATGACGGAACCGAAAAGAAACCTGTTGTCACAGTTTCCGACAGCGCAGCTACCATTACTGCTTCGGATTATGATTACAGCTATAGTAACAACACAAATGCCGGAACGGCAACGGTAACCATAACCGCAAAAGGCAATTATGCCGGAACTGTAAGCCGCACATTCACCATTGCAAAAGCATCGGTTTCTGGCATTACCTTCCCGACGGCAGGCGGACTTACTTATGGACAGAAGCTGTCTGCAAGCATCCTGAACGGCGGCAGCACAGAGTACGGCACCTTTGCGTGGGCAAACGGCGATATGGTTCCGACTGTGGCAAACAGCGGATATGATGTTACCTTTGCGCCCAGCGCTGAGGCGACGGCAAATTATGAAATTTCCGCCGCAACGGATACGGTCTCCATTACGGTAAGCAAGGCAACTCCTGCTGTGACAGTGAATGCAGTCGTTTCCGACGATGCAGGAAGCCGTAAGGCGACATTGACCGCAACCTTGACTGGTGCAGGCGATGGTGTAACCCCTACGGGCACCGTGAAGTTTGTTAACAGCACAAGCGGCAGTGAGGAAGATATTTCCGGCGCGACCGCTGTCACAATCACAGGCGGCAAGGCAACTTACACATGGACTGGGCTTGCCAGCCAGATTTACAAGATCAAGGCTGTTTACAACGGTAGCGGAAACTATAACACTGCTACCAGTACAGAGCTTAGTTTTGACACAAATAAACAGAATCAAGCGGCACTTAGCATAGGAAGTATCGGTACAAAGACCTATGGCGATGGAGCATTTACTCTTTCTGCAACAGGCGGGAGCGGCGGCGGAGCTGTGACCTTTGAAAGCTCTGACCCGACCATTGTCAGCATTACCGGTACCGCAGCAACGATTCACAAGGCTGGTACCGTGACCATCACCGCTACCAAGGCGGCAGATAGTACCTACAATGAAGCGACGGCGTCGGTATCCCTGACTGTTGGCAAGAAAACACTGACCGTCAAGGCGGACGACAAGCTGAACGTAGTGAAGGGTGCTGCAATACCAGAGCTTACCTATACCGTAACTGGTCTGGTGGACAGTGACACCTTTACCAGCCCGACTATATCCACCATAGCGACGGATACCAATACGGTGGGCGAATATGACATTACAATCAGTGGCGGAACCCTTGCCAATACAGACAGCTATGCAGTTACCTATACAAATGGTAAGCTGACCGTGGTCAATGCGACCTATACCGTGACTGTGACAAACGGAACCGGTAGCGGCAGCTACAGTGAGGGTCAGACCGTGACTATTACGGCAGATAGCCGAAACGGCTATACTTTCACCGGCTGGAGCAGCAGCGACGGGGTCACCTTTGCAAACAGCACAGCAAGCACAACAACCTTTATGATGCCGGATAAGGCGGTTACGGTGAAAGCAGAATACAGCAAAAACAGCAGTAGTGAGGGCGGTGGTTCCTCCGGCGGTAACACAGGAGGGGGAACGGAAGAAAGCACCAACCCGACGCTTACTCCAACGGTAGAACCGAGTACCAATCAGCCGGTAACGGCAACGGCTCCGGTCACAGCAACTGCAGGAAAGAACGGTGCGGCAAGTGCATCTATCCCGGATAAAACGATAACTGATGCCATTGCCAAAGCACAAGCGGATGCAAAAGCACAGGGTAAGACGGCAGACGGCATCACGGTTGCCCTGGATGTAACCATGCCAAAGGGTGCGGCTTCCCTGACAGCAATCCTCACACGCAGTTCTCTGGACAGTCTTGTGAGTGCCGGGGTCAGCAGCCTTGAAATCAATGGCTCCCTCGTAAAGGTAAGCTTTGACAAGAACGCACTGGCAGAAATCCAGAAGCAGAGCACCGGGGATATACGAATTGCCATTGCACCTAAGAAAAACCTTTCCAATGCGGCAAAAAAGATGATCGGCACAAGACCTGTGTATGACATTACCATAGGCTATGGCAGCAATAAAACCGTATCCAGCTTCGGAAGAGGAATTGCGACGGTATCTATCCCGTATACGCTGGGTAAGAACGAAGCAGTGGGCGGTCTGTATGCGGTCTATGTAGACGCAAAGGGCAAAGCAACCCGCATTGCAGGCTCCGCCTATGATGCAGGTAGCGGCTGTGTGATCTTTACCACCACACACTTCTCTCAGTACGGGATCGGCTACACCGATCCATCAACGAAGCTTAAGGATATAAAAACCCATTGGGCGAAGGAGTCCATCGACTACGTGGTGGGCAGAGGGCTGCTTTTTGGCACCTCCAAAACCGCATTTTCTCCAAACGCCGCCATGACGCGGGGAATGCTGGTAACCGCTCTTGGCAAACTGGCAGGAGTGGATACGAAAGCATATACCGGGAATAGTTTTACCGATGTGAAACCGAAGAATGCCGATCGTCCATACATTGAATGGGCGTACAGCAAGGGGATCATGCAGGGCACCGGAGGCGGCCAGTTTGCGCCGGATCAGGCAGTTACCCGTGAGGAAATCGCTGTGATCTTTGCAAACTATGCAAAAGCAACTGGATTTACACTGCCAATCACCCGTGAAGCGACCGCCTATGCAGACGCTGCAAACATCGGCAGTGCATACAAAGATGCTGTAAAAGCCATGCAGCAGGCAGGAATCATGATGGGCGGCAGTGACAATAAGTTCAATCCGAAAGGAAATGCCACCCGCGCGGAGGTATCCGCTATGCTGAGCCGTTACATCAAGCTCACCATCGATCCTGACACGGCACAGGGCTGGGCATTGAACGATGCCGGACAGTATCTGTACTACAAAGATGGCAAGGCCCTTACCGGCACCCAGACCATCGATGGAGTGAAGTATTTCTTTGAAACAAACGGAATCCTGAAAACCGGCTGGGTCAAGGACGGCGACAACTGGCGTTATTATTCTGGAAAGACAATGTTAGTTGGCTGGAGGGATCTTGATTCGAACGGTAACAATAAGACCTATTACTTTACCAAGGACGGTCTGATGGTATCCGGCAAGTGGCTTGAGATTGACGGTAAATGGTATTACTTTTACACCGATGGTTCTCTTGCCAGAAGCACCAAAATCGACGGCTATGAAGTCGATAAAAACGGCGTAAGAAAAGATAAATAAACGCAGATATCCAAAAAAACACAGGGAGTCGATAATTCGACTCCCTGTACTTTTACGCCGTATGCAATTTACTTTCTTTAAATTGTTCCTATATTACCTTCCCTTTCACGGAAGATAGAATTTTACAGGCGGATTGGATATCGAACTCACTATTTGGGATTATCAAGTAAAGCAGTTGCCGTTGCAATTAATACATTAAGGGTAAGGCATATGGAAAAATTGAGATAATAGACAACAACACAAGAGATTTGAATGTGGGAGACTTGCAATCATTACAAAAAGAAATTGAGTCTGTAAGAAACTCTGGATTTTTAATTCCTAACTGGATACATAGTATATATTCAGTTGAACTGCATAGACAAAAAAGAAGCCTGAATAATCGAATAGCAAGGTAAAAAGAAATTGCATTTTGGTTGAATAGATCAAATGTAGTGTTATAGTAGGTATGAAGATAATTTGGATAATAGTTCAGATTTGCAGGATAGAGATATTTCAAAAGAACAGAGGCAATTATTACTTGCCTCTGTCTTGCTATTTATAAAAGATTTAGATATTCTGCCGGATAATTCTGGAAATCAATCCCACAGCAACATTACGCTCCTCATCAATCCTGGTTACCACAAAGCTTACCTCATCCCTCTTGCCGGGCATCCGGTTGTCGTAGCAGGAATGGGCAATGGCATTGACACCGATGGAGAGCCGTACAAAAACGGTCCCTTTGTGGATATCGGTAATGGTGCCCGCATACTTGCCCTGAATTTTGCATTTTCCAAGGTTGGCCTTACTGGTGTTGCCCTCCACACTTTTTACGTCTGCCTTTATAGAGATATCTTCCAGGGATTTCATATTTACAGAAAGAATTCTCACAAGAATCTGTTCTCCTACATGGAAGCGTTCTCCGGCATCGCCCATCCAGTCAAAGGAGAGATCCCGGGCAAGGATGGAGCATTCAACCCCAAAGACTTCTACGCGGACCACTTTTTCTGCCACGGCAATGACCCTGGCTTGAACGATGCGGTCTTCACATACGCGGGAATGACCGGAGGCATCAGGGAGATAGAATACCTGACGTTTCTTATACATGGCATCCTTGCGGCTTGCAGCTATGCTGCGGCTTCCGGAATCCAGTCCTTTAATGATGAAATCCACCTCACAGCCTAACATATTTCCAAGAATTTTGTTCTGCCTCTGGTTCAGTTCGCCATAGTTGTGGCTTTCATCTTCGATGAGGTTGATCATCATTTCACCAAGAGGAATTACCACACGCATCTCCTTGTAATAAATGATGGCAATGGTACCTCCGCCCTCCAGCTTTTCAATACCTCCTAGTGTGCCGGTGAGAATTCTTTTGGTACGGTAGGCGTTTTGAAGTTCATGCCAAATGATATCTTCCCGGCTTTCCTTCGTTTCCACCTGCCCATCCGATTCCAGGGTAAGGATAGAGGAGGGAACGGGCGGTTTTTCTGCTACGTTCTGTTCGACTTCTTTGAGTTCCTCAGTAATTTGGGTTTTGGCTTTTCTCGGCATAGTTATGCTCTCCTTTCAAAATTTACATTGTTAATTTGACATGATGGATTCTTTATCCATACAGACAATCTGTTTTTCATCTTCCGTCTGCAGGCCATTTTTAGGAAACAACAGCTCCTCTGGAAGGGTTTGTGGCTCCGGAGACTTTTTCTTTTTGGGCAAAGGCTTCTTTATTGGTTTCATCAAGGATGAATAGTCCGGTTCTGGTACATTTTCTATACTCCGCCATGCCGGGATATGTTCCGTTGCTTTTTTCGGATGAAGCTTTCGGCTCTCCGGATGAAGGATATAGTCGAATTTTTCTACCTTCAAAACCTTCTGTCCCCGTAGGATTATGAGTGCATTTTCTAAGGGGAGTCGCAGCACTTCATCCGGGGTAAGCAGCTTTCGTTTGCCGACGGAACGGGTTTCCCTGTATTCCGGTGTATAATCGGTTATCTGCCAGGTACCAAGCTGCTTGGCTTTGCTGGAAACATCCACGCTGACTTCCCCGGTGCGATCACTGATGAATTTGGCGGTCAGCTCATCCGTGCAGCCCAAAAAGAGCTGCGTGTCACAGTTACCAATAATCTCCTGCCACTGATTCAAAGGGTAGCGGTTTTGCATTTGCGGTAGATTTTGAAAAATACAACTGATGCTTAGCGAGCGACTGCGAATGGTCGATATTTTTTTTGTTAGATCCAAGATGATGCCACCGTTGGCTAGTTCATCAGCGAGGATATGGACCGGAACCGGCAGCTGCCCCCCAGTTCCATGCTTGTCCGCATACCGTACCAACTTGATGAAAACAAAACTCATAAACAAAGAGCTTAAAAAGTCAAAGGTAGAATCCTGGTCTGAAGTGATACAGAAATAAGCACACTTTTGGTATCCGGGCATGGTAAGGTTGATTTCATTGTGGCTTGTAATTTGACGAATCAGTTTACTCTGGAACACCTGAAGCCTGGAACCGAGACCGATGATGACACCGCTTCGTACCGTGTCGGAAGCCTGTTTGAAAATGTTATAAGGAGCTTTGGCCGGATGATAGACGGGAAGCAGGTCAAAGAGGCCGTTCAGCTCCTTTTCTGAACTCATGGTAAGCAACTTATATACCTAGCCGATATTCTTGCCTTCTGGTGGAAAGCCTTGGTTCACATACAGTACCAGTGCTTTTAATAAGTTCAGCTCCGAGTTATCCCAGAAGTGGTCCCCTTTGGCGGAACCGGTATTCTTGATGATGACATCACAAAATAGCTGGGCCATAATTTCGGTATCGCCTGCATCTCCAGTGCCACCACCGATTTCCATGAGGCAGTTCCAACTGTCGGAAAATTCCGGATTCACCAGATTAAATACCCGGACAATATAGCCGTTATCCTCCAGGTATCCAGCCATGTCTTCATACAGTTCGGATTTTGGATCGTTAATAATTTGGCTTTCCCCACGTTTTACGCACTGGAAGATGACATTTCTGGCATAAGCCCTGGACTTCATGGAACCGGATGCCCCGTATACGGCTACGTTTCGGTTCATCCTGGTATCCTCCGGAAGACAAACAGCCTTTCCATCCAGCTTGCCCAGTATGGTTCCTTTGGTGTGTGCCACATTTCCGGTCAGCTCCAGCACCCGGTTCATCTCCTCCTCTGTCATAAATCCGGAGGTGCCGTAGGTTCCCTTGTCGGAATATACCAGGTTACGTTCCCGGTCATAGACTCCGTGCCGGCCAAAGCCCATTCGCATAACCATAAAGATAAGGAGTCCGAAGGCCAAAAGGAAAATTCCAATACCGTATAGATTGTAGGGAAAGTGAAGCAATGCCTTAAAGCAGGCAAAAGGCTGAAGCGATGGCAGGGCAGGGGAGGTTCCGTTTCCCGGAGTACCGCCTTCCAGAGACCATATCTTGTAGTTCCCGATAAGCTGTGACAGAAAGCCACCGACATAAAGTGGCACCAAAAGCAGAACCGGCAAAGCAAAGAGGAGGCTTCCCATCTTTTTCAATCGTTCTGGTATGATCATAAAAACCTCCCTTCAAACTTGTGCAGGTCAATGGTGATAATGGTTACTTGTTCCCCACAATAGGAGAGCAGGGATTCCTTTTGGAAGTCAAAGCAAATCAAGATTCCCTGCAGGTGGTATCTGGAAAGGCCGGTAACAAATCGTGAGAGCCGTATGAGGTCAAAGTCATAAGCCAGAAGTACCGGAGTATCCTCCTTCATTGCGTCATGGTCAAAGGGAATTCCATCACTTTTTCCTTCCAGGTCAGATAAAAGCAAATTTTTTAGCCTGCCGGTCATGGCTTCGCTGCAAAGAATCCGCAGCATGATTTCTCCGGCAGAGGAGTCAGGAAGAAAGTAGAAGTGCTCAAAGCTGGTATCCAACTTAAAACAGCTATTCCGGTACCCGCCGGTGCTGGTCAGAAGCCGTACTCCCATTTCCATCTGGCTGCCGATAAACAAGGCATGGATTGGGGTATCAAGGCGGTAATAGCTTTTTAGGATTCCCTGGGAGGAGTGATAGGAAAGCAGGGCTTTTACACGGATTTCTGTCCGGTATTCCCATTTGAGTACGGAATTTCCGGTATAAAAAACGACGTACATGCAATGCTTCGCAAAGAGTACACCGATGGTTCTGGAGTTATTAATTTTTGTGGTTTCCATTCCAAGTTCCTTGATTTCTCTGGAATGATAAAAAGAGGGGAACGGAAGAGGGCTTGCTGCCTGCATTTCCAGTGTGGAAAAGAGATCCGGCTTTTCCTCTCTGTAGATGGAAGCCTGGATATGCTCCATAAAGAGCCATACTCTTGCCCCTTGGTGGAGTCGTAGCCTTCGGGGAAGGTCACTGCGCGGTTGGTTGGTATCGCTGTTTCCTGTAAGAAAGAAGGAAAAGCGGTTCGGATTCTGGGTAAGAAGCAGCTTTTTTCCCTTTGCTGTTAATCGGTATCCCCTTAACTTGTCCCGGTAGTGTGTTTTAATATAGCCCTCCTCCTTTAATCGGGTAATGAGCTTTTCTCCATAGCTTTCTGATATGCCCATCCGATCCAGCAGATCGGTCGGTATTTCACCAGATATGCCGATGAGAGCAAGCAGGAGAGAGCGGTGTGTTTGTGTTTCCAAAGTGGTGGACTCCTTTCGTTGATGTAACCCTATGCGACTGATACTCCGGCAAAAACCGGTAAGGAATCCCGGCAGAAACATGGAAATTTAGCCGGGTTTTTGGGATTTTACCAGTGTCGGTTATTATTAAGAGAAATACCTTAAAAATCCGACATGCTTTCCATGCTCTGGTTGGCAGATATAAGCCACTGTGAGAACATGGATTTGGCCATAACAGTAAGAATCGTGCAGTCGCTTTCCCCAAGAATCGTGGTATGGTATGCGTCACAGCATAGCCCGGTGTCATCCACAATCAGAAAAGCGGCTACCGTATCCAGAATTTGCTTACACTCCATATTGTCATAATCCCGGATTCTTCTGGTAGAGAGTTTTGCGTCATATACATGGGTAAAGCAGATAACACATTCCTCATAGCGTTCCAAAGAGTGGGACATGAGGTATTGCTCCATTTTAAAATGCAGCGGCTCGGTTAAAAAAGCAGTATTCACATGCTTCTTTCGTTTGGGCAGAAGACCCGGAAGTGTAATGGTAAGGATATGGTCATCCTGAAAGATGGTGATACCATGAACTGCGGCAGTCTTCTCCATCAGCTCCGGTCTGGGTAACAGATTGGCTGCAAAAATGATGTTTCGCAGAGAACAGGCAATATGCTCTGCCCGGAGTGCGGCATCGGTACTTAATTCTTCATAGTTCTGGGGATAAGTATTGGTATTCATATTTTTCATTGCATATAGGGTATTCGTCAGTTTTGGAAGTTCCGTTTCAATGCGGGAGATTTTCTCATGTAGTGTGTTCAGATCCATAGTTCTAGGCTCCTTGCAGGTTAAAATAGGTGACTGTCCCATCAGGAGTTACCATACAGTAAGCGGTAACGTCGGAAAGGGACAGCCTGGTTATTTGTTGTTTGTTGTCCACAATGAGGATACGTTTCTGGTTTTCCTCCAATGGCAGGGTGGTTAAGGCATGGGCAATTACCGCTTCCTTCTCTTCCGGCACATGGATGATCTCATAGGATTCATTGCCGATAAAAAAGGCGATTTGTATTGGGAAGCTGCCGGGGATGTGATAGGTTATCTTTGGAAGAAAGTCTAACATTACCCAGAAGGCAGCAAGCTGCCCTTGGGAGGGAAGAAAATCCGCCTGCCTGGTTATTATCCGGTTATGGAGATAGGCTCTACCTTGTTTTTGAAGCCTCTTTAAGAGCAGATGACACTTTTCCACAGGTAAATTTGGAAAAAAACGCTCTGCCTGGCTCAAGGTGAAGGCATCATATAGGGAGAGCAGCCGTACCAGCTCCCGGTACTCCGCATCATGCTTATGTAGTTGGTGCATCATGGGTAAAACCTCCTTTTAAAGTAAAACATTATAATAGGAAGAAAGAGGTATGTTTAAGTATGGTTTACATACATTTAAGTAAAGTATGTTCTGGGTTTTTGTTTATGCATTTGTATGTAAACCATGCGTATTAGACTGCCTGCCTCTGTTTTTCCCTTTCCAGAAGCCTCTTTAATTCTTCCCGGTCTGTGGTTATCAGCTCTTTTTCCAGTTCACTGGCTTTAAATTCTACTGTCACATTATTGTTGTTGGTGGAGATTAAACCGTTTCCACGCTCAAAGTGGGTAATCGCCATGGTCTCAGCTTCCGATAAGTGAAGAATGGATTGTACGCGCATGGCCTCTTCATCTTCCAGGTTCAGGATAATCTTAGTCTTGGAATTATTGATGATGCCTTTTCCATACTTGCCATCTTCCAATGCGAAGAAATCGTTCAAATCCTGAGTAGCACAAATCGCGGAACCGCCATAGCCACGGATAATTTTGAAAATTTCCAGTACAAACTCTGCGGCAAGACGATTGGAAGCAGCACCGATTAGCTGCCATGTTTCATCAATAAAGATAGCCTTCTCTTTGGTACGATCTTCTTTTGTCTTATCCCATACAAAGTCAAGAGCCACGAACATACCTACGGTAAGCAGATCGCCGGTCAGTTCAGAAATATCCAAAACAGTATATTTGTTGTCCAGATTTACATTGGTCTGTTGGTTAAAGGTAGAGGCAGAGCCATTTACCAGACGGTTTAAAATATTGGCAAGTCTTCTGGTTTCGGGATTTTCCTTTAATACCGCATGAACATCCCCAAGGATGGGCATGGTTTTGTATTGTCCGGGATGTTCCGGATCATAAAGGCTTTCGTTGTTGTGGGTAATCCCTTTCCGGTTGTAGGTCTGAATCAGAGCTTCATCCAGCAGTTGCCTTTCCTCATGGTTCATATCCGGAATCAGCAGGGAGAAGAAAATATGAAGCCGCTGAATTTTAGCTGCAAGCTCAGACTTGTCCGTAATGGGGCCATCCAGAAATTCATTGGCGGTATGGTCAACCTTCCGGATTTCCATGATGTTGATACAGTTACGGCTGGCAGGGGAAATCTGAATAAATTCTCCGCCGATATTACTGCAGGCTCGGTGGAACTCATGCCCTTTTAGCGGGGCAATGATAAATACCTGAATATGCTTTCGTCGCATCCGCAGTGCCATTAACTGCATGGTAAAGGTCTTACCGGCACCGGAAGTACCCAAAAGTGCTATGTTTGCATTTTTGTAGACGCGGGAATTAAAGATATCCACGATGATAAGGGAATTATTGTGTTTATTCACGCCAAGTAGGATACCGTTATCATCACACATTTCAAAGCTGGTAAAGGGGTAGCAACTGGCGGTGCTGTTGGTCAAAAGATTTCGTTTGGATCGTTCAAAGAGCTTCTTATCAAGGGACATCAGGGGAAGGGCAGAAAGAAGTGCCTGCTCTTCCCTAAAGTGGCAGGACACAGCGTTCATATCCTGAGACAGCAGGAGTTTTTTCATCTCATTGGTTCGCCACTCCAGCTCTTCTAAGGAATCTGCCGTGATGGTCAGCAGGATATTCATAAAATAAAAATCCTGATTGGCAGCCAGTCCATCTTTTAAGAAATAGCCGGAGCGTATTGCGGAATCCAGATCGTCAAAGTCCGAGTTCGTATCCGAGGTTTCCTTAATTTTGGACCGATTGATACGAAGTTGCTGACCAAGCTTTTGTTGAATCATATCCTTTGGCTGGCGGTGGAAATAAAGGTCCACATCAATCCCCTCTCCCGCATTTACCAAAAGGGATACCCAGCCGGCATATACCTGGGAACGGTAGCCGTCAGAGGGAACCAGCAGATAGGAGTGATATATGCCATCCATTTCCACATAATTACCGTGGGTAAAATCAATGTGTTCCGGTGCCAGAAATTCAGTTGCCGGAATCCGGTCAATTTCATCCCGGCGTCCGGCGTTGAGATACTGTCCAATGACCTCATTGATACGAACAGAGAGTGGTTTTGTGTTGCTGGTTCTGCGGTTTAGCAGGTTGTACAACACATCTGTTGTCATTTCATCCTCACTGTCCGGCACAAGTACCTCATTTCCGCATTGCTGTAAATAGGTTCGTGCGGTTCGGACGGCGGTGGAAAGTTGGGAAACGGCTTCCGATTCCTCATTTCCCCGATTTGCGGAAAAAAGTTCATACTCAAAGATAATAAAAAAACGTCGGGTAATGGCTTCCCTTGAGCCAATCCGACGTATCAATTTTAAATAATCCTTCTGAAGGTCAACGCAGCGTTCATCGGTTTCCCTTTTCATATCTTCCTGAATGGTTTCCAGATGTTTATTGATATCAGCACGTTTGGTTAGAACTTTTATCTGAAGTTTGACAGGGCTGATTTTAAGGTAACTGACAAACGAATAGATGATGTTACGCTGTTCTCTTGCACTCCGCAGGAGAAAGTTGATAGGGATAATTTCTATAATTTTCACATATCGGTTATCCTTGGTGTAAATAATACCATTTTCAATTTTCCGAATGGGAAGATAGGCTGCACTTGGATTTAAAAGTTCCGGTAGCTTTTCAGCAGGTTCTTTCCGGGGCCTTATTTTGGAACAGGGAAAAGGTTTCTCTTTTTTGTTTAATCCAGAGTCTTTCCCTGGCTTTTCCTCCTTGAGAGAGCCGAATTCTTCTGCAAAGTTTTCCTTTTGCGGTGTTATTTTCTTTTCGGCTTTTTTCTTAGGTTTTGCCATTTTACGCTTTGGGTTCTTCGGTTCGGTTGGTTCACCCTCTGATGAAATTCCAACAATCCTACGGTTTTTTAGAAACAGAATATATCCAATGGCAAAGGAAGAGAGACTCTCCCCGTTGATGCCAATAATGGCAAATAGTGCAAGGGGTAGCACGGTCAGGCAGGCAATAATAATTTTGGTAGTCAGGCTAACCGGAAGATAAAATTCCGGAATACCGACGATAAGTATAAGAACCAGCGCTTCTATGGCATTTCTCAGTTTGATAGTGCCACCAAAGAGAGTGCCGGTATCAATAAAATTAGGTGGTATAACATATATATCATTTTCTTCAGGATTTACGGACACGATTACACCTCCTGTTCGGGGACTGGTAACAGACTGTCCCTGCCGCATGGGTTATTTCACATACGGCCTTCCGCATAATACAATTTTGTTAGTGCTGTAAATAGGACGGTAGATAACCTTGCCATGAGAGAAGGAGGCATCCACCACATATCCGTTGCCATAGTAAATAGCAATATGGGATATATTCATAAAACGATGATTATTTTCAAAGCTGTAAAGAATCAGATCTCCCGGAGCAAGACTGTCATAGCCGACCACCAGATTATTTTCCACGAGATAGCGTCCTTGTGCAGCCGCAGTATTTGATCCATTATAGGAAAGGCTGGTTCCAAGCTGGGAATATACCCAATAGGTAAAGGAGCTGCAGTCGAAATATCCTTTCTGATTCCTTCTGGCCTGACTGTAGGGAGTCCCAATCTTTGTAAGTGCAAGGTCAACCGCGGCATTCCCTGTTTCGCGTGGAATCAGTTCCGGGTTAATTTCTATCTGGTATGCTGCATCAAAAAAGAAGATGTTTAGGTTATTGGCATAGTTTGCTGCAAAGGCAGACTGTTCCTCGGTCAGCCGGAAGATTTTTTCTGAAAAATAGGTACTTCCGGCATATTCAATGACATATTCATAACAGGTAATTGTCTTCGTTTCGCCGGTTTCCTCATCAACGGTTTCTTCTCTTGTGCTAATATTTGTAGTGTAGGAAAAGATGCCGTCAGCATTATCCTCCAGTGTCTTTTTTAGGGATGCCACACTCACATCCTTGTAATTTTCTTCGGAAGCACTGTACTGGGAGATGATCAGGAAGCTTTCAAAAATAATCTTATCCGCAAAGTCATCGGTAATGATGTACTCACAATCCGTCCCAAGTGCATTCCCCTTTGTGCGAATTTCTTCAAGGAGTTTGTCGTGTTTGGATCTTAGAACCTCCTCAATGACCGCTTCATCCTCAGCGATATTCTTCATAATCAGGGTATTGTCATTTAAGACATTGCCAGAGTCGGTGCCGGAAGTAAGGCCGCCAAAGATAAGGGAAGGTAGCATCAGGATAAAGAGAATAGGAAGCATCAGCAGTGAAATGGCTGCGATCAGAATCTTGCCAATTATTTTTCTATTCTCCCATAATGCCCCGGCTAACATCCCATAAGGTCCGGCGGCAGCACCTTTTGCAGCCCCGGCGATTGCCTTTCCGGCTTTGATGGCACCACGAGCTGCACCTACAGTTGAAGCGGCAGAGGAAAGACTGCTCTTTTCATTTGACTGAGTTTGGGGCATTTAGATTCTATCCTTTCTTTTTGGCATATCCGGCAGTTTTTTGACCAGATTTTCATGGTAGGCAATTTTACCTTCTCCGGTCATGTAAGGGGTGCGTTCTACGCTGTCCTGTGCATACTGTCGATACCAGGTGCTATTATCCGCCGTTGTTACCGTATCGTATTTCCCATTAGGGGTAGTATATTGGTCTGCCTGATACATACCGAAGGTAGTTCCATTTGGATGTTCTACTGATGTTTCTGTGCCCATGATACGTCCGCCGCCAATTTCCACATCGCTGTAAGAAGGTGGCTCTGCCATTCCCGTATGCCCCATGTAGGAGGACAGGGCTTTGGCTGCCTGGAGACCGGCCATGGAGCCAGTGTAATTGATATTTCCCTTTGCCACAGCACCGGTAACATCATTGGCGAAAGTGCCGCCCTTTTGAACGGATGACTCAAATATCTTGCGGCTGATAGGATTACCTCCTTGCCCGGTCATGCTGCCTATGGCTCCCTGGGTAAATCCTCTGCTTACAACACCGGCAAGACCACCGGACATAAACGAGGCATTATGGTTTGTCTGCGAGCCGCCTCTAAAGTTCATACCGCCTCCAGAAAAGTGTTTGGCAGAGGTGATTCCTTTGGCGGCAATCATCAGCTCCGCCATCATGGAGCCGCCGGTCCTACCTACGTTTACACCGAGGCTTGCCATGAAGCTGTCTATTTTCTGACTGATTTTCAAAAAAGCAATGGCGCACATAAACCAGATTAAAAAATTTCCGGCGGTGGATTCTTTCCCATTTGCCTCTACCTCAGCCTCTGTAACAGCAAGAACTGGAATGGCCTGCATCAGGAACAGAGAAAGGGAGAGGAGAAGAACGGAGCAAAGTTTCTGTATTTTCTTCATAGGCCCTCCTAAAGTGATAATGGATTGGAGATAAACGTACCAACCATGGATGTAAAGAGCCGCAGGCACCAGGCATTCATAATCAGTAAGAAAATCTGACCGCCAAGCATCCGGCACCAACTGTTGAAAATGTTGGAGGTAGAGCTTGAGGAGCCGGTAGCAAAGGCGATGGGTGCTGTATAAATCAAAACACCTAAGAGAATGTAGCGTTCTGCCGCTTCAAACAGGAGCTTGATATAGTTCCATGCCAGAATCAGCAGAAGAATTAAAGCAATTAAGGCAACGGAGCCATTCGATACCACACCCAGTATGGTAAGCAGTACGGAATTGAAATCGGCAAACTGTAAAGGTGGAAGTTCAGCGTTTAGAATCCAGTTGTATGGGGTTCCGCCGATGGTCAGAATCATACCCGTAATTTCATCGCAGAAATAAATCAGCAGGATGAAGAGTATGGAACGGAAGCTTAACTTTACAGGGTCTTCCGCCTCTACACCTGCAATCAGACCAAAGTTCTTAAAATGCTGCCAGACCCAGTTCAGCAGCACAAGCCCGATTGCTGTTGCCACAAATACCTTGTACATGGTTTCCGCCGCAGGAAAATAACGAAGGAAGGTATCCATGTTACAGCCCAATGCACCCAGTACCGATGTATTTACCAAATCCAGAATGTTCATAACCTGCTCGGCAATCCATTCCACGATTCCGTCTAAGATACCCATAGAATCACTCCTTTCGCAAAAGCCTGCATGGGAGAGCGAAGCCTGCTTTGTCCTGCATGATTATCCATTCCATTTTCCATCGGAGAAGAATGGCGTTACATAGGCAAGGATAAATCCAAGTCCGTTTAAGATTACCCAGGTAATGGCAATGCGTTTCAGCCAAGCCCTTGATTCATCAACGGTCTTACCGCTTTTGGAAAAATTCATTAAGAGCAGGGCAACGGATGCGGTAACGATAGCTGCAATGGTGGAAATACCAAGAATCTTGCCATACACATCCTTCATAATGCTTTCTGCTTTGGACCACATATCAGTGGCATAAACGGGAACCGTGTTTAAAGCCATAAAATACGCCATAATAGCGGTGGAATAGAGAGCCTTTCCAGTAATACGAAAAGGCAGTTTGCGTTGGCCGGAAATAACGGCGGTGGGTTGTTTTTCTTTTTTCAAGTTCTTACCTCCTGTAATGTTCATTGTTCTACTCCTACCCAAACAAAAACGGCAGCCTGTATGGGCCACCGTTTTTGGGCAAAAAAATAACACCTGAAAAGACAGATGCGTTTGTTGGCATAGTGCCGTATATGGATTTGGGTGCAGTTTTGAGCATGATTAGTATAACATGGTAAAAATATCGTGTAAATCGCAATCCAGTGCCATTTATACCCGTATTTCTGCCGATATACTGCCAGCCTTACTTTTTTTCTTCCGGGAAGAATTTATTCAGGACATTCAGGCTTTCCTTTGAAGTATATCCCCATAGGATACTGCCTAATGCCTGAATTGCTTCCGGACGTTTTCGATAATAGGTACGGTAGGAAATGCTGGTAATGTGGGGGCGGAGCTTCTCAATGATTTCCTCCGTATTTTGGAGCTGCTGCGGGGAGAGATAGGTATAATACAAAAGCCAGTAATATTGTTCCCCGTGTTTGTGCTTTGTCCGGAGAATATCTACGGCAGAGGTAAGGAGAGAGAGCATCTTGTTACTCCGTTCAATGCTCCGGGCATAATTTTCCAGTCTTGTTCCGCCAAGGTCGGCACCGGCCAGATAGATGGAATCCAGAAATTCCTCAATGCTGTTGCCGTATTCTACTTCAAATTCATGCTTTACCTGTTGGACTGCCAGTTCCAGATTCCACACGGCATCCCTGTAATTTTTCAGTAGCTTCCAGGTATCATGGAATAGAGGGTTGTCCTGAACATTTTCGTAATCTTTTATATTTTTCTTTTCACTCATAGCTTATAATTCCTCTCTTTTCGTCTGATTTTTTAGGAGTATGTTTGGTTGCTGCCCGGCAGGGGAGCAGAGTTAATTCAAAGCGGTAGGACTGGTTACCATCGGGGCAGTCTATCTGTAGAGAATATTTAATATCTGGTTCCCCGCAGTCGGATAAGCTATATAACTTATAGAGTGTTTTGGGGCATTCACAACAGGAAAGTCCTTGTGCTGCAAGGATTTGAGCCGCTTTTTTGACGAATAGCTTCTTGTGTGATTCTGAAACGCTACCATTTTCATTTGAAACGAGGATCTGTTCGTCCTTGATGGATGATACCTCTGTATCCGGTTCCGTGTCCGGCAGATGGATGGGAATATGAAACGACATGGAAACCTCCTCTTTATCAATCATTACATCACTTATGTTAAACATGGTGGATAGGTAGTTGCATAGGTATATGACACTCCCATGCCTTCCGGGGAAGGAAACCAGGGAAAGATACCCCTTCTCCTGAAGCTTATTCAATGTCCGGCTGACAGTTGCCTTTGAAATTCCCCATCGAAGGGAGAGATCACTAAAGCTTGTAAGGGGATTGCCGGTGTAGTTGCGGAAATATACCACAGGCCCTACTTCAGAACCTTGTACCTGTCTGTCGTTATAGATGGCGTGTATCCATAAATCCAAAATAATATCCATTTCCGAACACTTTCCCATACTGATAAGCTCATGCACGGAAGCAATAGGGAAAAAGAAAAAGCCCACATCCTTCAGACATGGATAATTGTATTCAAATGATGTATTGTGGCGGCTCCATTCATTGATGCGGAATTTAACCAGGTTTCCTCTGCCAAGTCTGGTGTAGGTCAGATAGTGCTGTGCTTGCAGAAAGTCCAGAATGGAGATTGCCTGGTGATGAAAGCGTGTGCGGAACCATTCTGCCAGCTCTGAAGTCCTGCAAATCCATTCACCGGGACCGATAAGGTATGATATGCCCTCCAGTTTGCGATAGGAGGAACGGAAATTTGCATAGGAACAAAGTGTCATATAATAAAAAAGATAAGAGCTTCCGTTTGACCGAATGTTCTTATCTGCCATAAGGGTGCGGATAAATTCACGATAGATGCGACATCGTGGATAGTCCACAATTTGTTTGATTTCTAGTTGATAATCCATAGTATTCTCCTTGATTTTCTTGAATTGTCAGGGTTTAAAAACTTGTTTCTGATAGTGCTTTATGGTATTCTTGAGAAAGGAACTTATAGTAATAATCGACGCACCGCTCAGAATTGGATATTAATTTTCATTATGCTAATAAAAAGGCAGCCGACCATTGAACGAATCTCTCCTTTGCTAATACTCTGCTAATTGGAGTAGCTGAGATTAGATGATATTACATGGAAAAGATAACACTTGATGGACAACTGCCCTTAAAAAATCCCAAACTTAATGGAATTAATGGACAACAGAGAACTAGCTGGACTCTAAAAAATGAGTTGCCTAAACTCCTAAGCGAGGGGTCGGACGTTCAAATCGTCTCGGGAACGCTGGGAAGTATTGAAAGCAATGAATTTTTCAATACTTCTCTTTTTAATTGTATAATCAAAATATTTGATTTAAGGGGGAATATCAATGTGGATTTTGTATGCTTTTGGCTCCGCATTGTTTGCGGGAATGACATCTGTTTTAGCGAAAATTGGCGTTAAGAATACCGATTCCAATTTGGCGACTGCTTTACGAACAATTATTGTTCTTTTGTTTTCGTGGATGATGGTTTTTGTTGTGGGTTCACAGCATACCATCGATACTATTTCTACTCACAGTCTTATATTTTTAATTCTATCAGGTGCTGCTACCGGAGCATCATGGCTATGCTATTTCAAAGCGTTACAGCTTGGAACTGTCAATAAAGTGACTCCCGTTGATAAGAGCAGTACGATATTGACCATCTTTCTTGCTTTCATAATTCTGGGGGAAGTACCGACTGTTTGGATGGGGTGTGGTATTCTATTACTTTCTGCCGGGACTTATCTTATGATACAACGGCAAAAGTCGGATACTACTGGCACTGAGAACAGATCATGGTTGTTCTATGCCGTCCTGTCAGCTATTTTTGCTGCTTTGACCTCTATTCTTGGAAAAATTGGGATACAGGGAATCGAATCAAATCTGGGAACAGCGATACGCACAATCGTCGTACTGGTCATCGCCTGGGGAATCGTTTTGTTTCAAAAAAAGCATATTCTCATAAAAAATATCGATAAGAAAAGCTGGATATTTATTACACTTTCCGGTCTTGCAACCGGCCTTTCATGGCTTTGCTATTATCGTGCTCTTCAGGAAGGAAAGGCCAGTGTGGTCGTACCCATTGATAAACTGAGTATTGTGATTACCATAGCATTTTCCTATTTATTTCTTAAAGAAAAACTTTCGAAAAAAGCCTTTGTCGGTTTGTTATTCGTTATATTCGGAACAATTATGTTGTTATTTTAGTCTGCAGGCTATCTTTTAATCGCTAGGTAGAACAGCCGGGACATAAGATAGAGAACCAAGATAAAAAGTCTGACAATGCTGCCATACATATGGATGAACCTGAAAACAGCGGTTTCAATAAAATCAAAACCGCTGTTCGGGATATTCTTTATAGGGTGAAATCAGCCCGCATATTGTTTCACGATTTCAAGAGGGAACATAGTACGCTCGGCAACTTCTTCAACCGACATGCCCTGTCCAATGAAGCGCTTAATAACTACATCCATATCCTCTGCAATTTCCACAATATGCTTGTCCGGGTCATAGAGCCGAATGGCACGCTGTCCCCATGGATATTCTCTAATCTCATGTACCCATAACAAACTGGGTATTTGTTTTAGATCGGCATACGCAGTATTCAGATTTTCCACCTGAAAATAGACTTGAAAATTATGTGACTGTTGCCGGATGCTGTCTGCCGGAACGCCAATCAGCTCGGCATACCCCTGCTGTAGAGAAAATCCTTCAAAAGTGACGTGTACACCAATGTCCATTAAAATATTTTGATGAAGCACCTTTTCATAGAAATTTTTTGATGCGGTCATATCCTTAACCGCTAATAAACAACCTTGATATTTCATATGCTATCCCTCCTTAGTGATAGCATAGTGGATACATCTGAAGCATCATAGTAAAAATCAGACATGGTTTTCAAATAATTTTGGGGAGTAACACCACTAATTGCTTTGAAATCCTTGTCAAAATGAGGCTGATCAAAATATCCGGCTTGTTGTGATAATGCCGAAAAGAAGTATGGCGATTTTTGTATATTACTTAGCACATAGTTAAAACGAATAAGACGAGAATAGCTTTTGACATTCATACCTATTTGCATTAAGAAAAGGCGGTTCAATTGTCTTTCACTATAGCCAACCTTTTTGGCAAGTTCAGCGACAGATATTTGGCCTTGGTTATCCGAAATTTTTTTTGCCGCAGAAAATAGCGCGTCAGAGACAACGCAATGCTCCATGCGGGTATATAAAATCTTATCGCACATATTGAATAATTCCGATATATTGCCTGCAGTCTCAAAAGCGCAGCAAAGGGAAGTGAAAAGTTTTTTATCAACACTTTCCAGCAATAAACGTTTATCTGCAAATTCTGCTTGATGACAATGCGTTATTTGGTACAGACCATAAGGGGAGAGCTGTATCAGCAGCATAACATGATATTTGTTAGGTTCGGTTCCAAGCAAGGTAGGGGTTACAGAAGCCCCCCATAATTCAGCCAGAATATTTTTTCCGTCAAAGGTGAGAGACAATGTGCCACAAGCATCGGGCATAAGTGTATAATGTTCTACGAATATATTTGGCGTTGGAAAAACTATATTATAAAAAAGAACATATTTATTGAGCAGTATATGCGGCGGACTTATATTGAAGGTCTTATCACTATGAATAAGCACGGTATACCCCCCTTTCTTGCCTGATAAAATTATAAATATTTCAGCAGGCAGACATTTTCTTATACATTTGATGCGGGTATTTTCAAATATATTATACTTTTAATATACGTTGTTTACAAGTAAGCTATCTATGGACGATTTTGATTCGAAATTCGGAAACTCCTTTTATGATGGTTGATGGATGAAAGATGTGAATCAGGAGAACATTATTAAAGGTATTAAATGTCCCGTCATTTAAATAAAGGAAAACCTAACCATATTATCTGATAGAACTTGTACCCACCAAGGATTTCAGGTATGATTAAATATAAGAAAAACGGAAAGTATAAAAAGGAAAGAAAAAAAGGAGGTATTTTATGGGAAAGAAATTAACCGATAAAGTAAGCTGGGTAGGAAAAACGGACTGGGAGCTTGTGAAATTTCACGGGGATGAGTATTCCACCCACAGAGGCTCTTCCTATAATTCTTATTTAATCAGAGACCAAAAGACAGTGCTGATCGATACGGTATGGCAGCCCTATGACAAAGAATTCGTAACCAGGCTAAAGCAGGAAATCGATTTAAAGAAAATAGACTATATTATTATGAACCACAACGAAATCGATCATAGCGGCGCATTGCCGGAATTGATGAGAGAGATTCCGGATACTCCCATTTATTGTACGGCGAACGGTGTGAAAATAATAAAGGGTCATTATCATCATGAATGGAATTTTGTTACTGTTAAGACCGGAGATTCTCTGGATATTGGTGAAAGCAGGCTGGTTTTCGTGGAGGCTCCCATGCTTCATTGGCCGGATAGCATGATGACTTATATGACAGGGGAAAATATCCTTTTCAGCAACGATGCCTTTGGCCAGCATTATGCAACAGAGTCTCTTTATAACGATGCTGTGGATGAAGCCGAGCTTTTTGCGGAAGCATTGAAATATTATGCGAATATCCTTACCCCCTTCAGTCCTCTCGTTATGAAGAAAATCAAAGAGGTCCTGGCTCTTAACCTTCCGGTAGATATGATCTGTACCAGTCATGGCGTAATCTGGAAGGAGAATCCGGCCCAGATCATCGAAAGCTATTTAAAGTGGGCGGATAGCTATCAGGAAAATCAGGTTACATTAGTTTATGATACCATGTGGAATTCCACCCGTAAAATGGCGGAGGCCATAGCGGAGGGCATCCGTCAGGCCGATTCCTCGATAACAGTCAAACTGATGAATGCTGCGAAGGAGGACAAGAACGATATTATTACCGAGGTATTTCGCTCCAAAGCCATTCTTGCAGGCTCCTCCACTATTAATAACGGACTGCTCTTTTCCATGGGAGGCATTCTCGAAATGATGAAAGGCCTTAAGCTTAAAAACAAAAAAGCCGCAGCTTTCGGAAGCTACGGCTGGAGTGGCGAATCGGTGAAGCAATTGACGAAGGCTCTCGGTGAAGGAGGCTTTGAAATCGTCAATGACGGTCTGCGCCTGCTCTGGGTTCCGGATGAGGAAGGCCTTGCTTCTTGTGTGGAATTCGGTAAACAATTTGCCAAGGAACTTTAATTTATTCCAGTAAATTTCCCATACTCTTTACGCTCACCGCCGGCTCCCAGAGCGATCAATCCGGAGTTAAAGCCGACGATGAAGCGATAGTTCTTGCCGATGCGTTTCGTCAGGCTGTCACTAAGCAGCTTCAAGGTAACCACTCCAAAGAGGTTGTCTTCGCCGATAATGATGTCTGCGATTTCTCTGGCAATTTCTGCTCCGTCACTGATAGCTATTACTACGTCGGCGGCAGATAGGGCGGGAGAATCGTTAATGCCGTCCCCCACCATTTTTGCGATGGAGGTAGCACTGTCTGTTCATATGCCATTTTGTTGGTACCGGTATGGATACGTATACGGACTTTTATCTCACGTTCAATCATAAACCTCAATGTGTTCTCCTTTCAAAAAACACCTACAAAAGTTTTGTAGGCGTTTTTTATTTAAATTGAAAGATTTCCCCTTTTCTTTCATTTTATTGCTTTATGTGGTACTATTTAAAAGTAATAAAAGTTTTATAAATTTTTAACGTGATAGGGGAGAAGCATTGAAATGGATGTAAAGTTAAAAAATATCATGAAAGAAGTGTTTGGAAAAATTACTTTTCATTATAAAAGACATCCTGTGCTTTTATGCATGGCTCTTAGCTTTGTTTTTTTGGCTGTCCCGGCGGCTGTTGTGTTCATTACAGAACTATGGAATCATAGGGTGGAGCGGGATGACTTATATATGTACTTTATAGTTTTTGTCCTTATTTGGATATTTGTTGGAATTCCCTTGGTATTGACCGCAATAAATATGGTCGCTTTATTTTTTAGAAAGCCCTCTTTGGAGCTTTCGGTTAGCAGCAGGAAGATTGAGGCGCTTACTATTATTCTTGGAATTGTTTATTCCATCATTTACGCAGCTTCGGGTTTTTCTAATATGACCATCAACGATTGGTGGATGGAAGCCCGTAATTTTGAGAAGCATTCGCCTGTTCTTACGGAGACTCTGCCTACCATAATAACTATCGTCGGGGTTTCTATGCTGGGATATGTCATCGCCCGTTACGGCAGGCTGGAAAAGCTGCCGCCCTTAATCCTTACTTTATGTATTGCCGCCATGTATCTGGGCGCAGTTCAGTGCATTCTCTGGATTGTGCAAATATGGGAAATGGAATACGATAGCATGATCTTTAGCTTATTGCCATTTAATTTCATATTTATTGTGATGAAGACAATAAAGGAGCTTATATTCAGATGGCGGGAACTTCAGGCAGCAGATATGAGCCAGACGAAGGAATCCCTTTCCGTTATCCGGTCGTGGCTGATGAATTCCTCCAGATGGCCCATCGTAGGGCTGGTACTTACTATTCCGCTTCTGGGAATTTTGATCGTGATTCTCATACTGTTCGGGCAGGCGCCGGACAGCTTTATAAAGGCTTGGACAGAGACGGCGGATTGGAGCTTGTCCAAGAGGGTGGCACCGCAGAATGTTATGTTCGACGAGCACTATTTATGTACGGTGGCAGCAGGCGGGCATAAGAGAGTGGTGAAGCCTCTGAGACTTGGGGTGAGGCACGGACATGAAGTCATCGTCAACAGACAGCTTTGCGTTGCCAATGCATTTGAGCAGATTCTTGAAGAAAAGACTCCCCGTCTGCACGGAGCAGTAAGGGGTGCTTACGATAAATATGGTTACCCTATCGCTAAAAATGTAAAATCGCCGTTTATGGCAGATTTGATTTATTATATCATGAAACCGGCGGAATGGTTTTTCCTTATGATCATCTACCTTTGTGACAGCAAGCCGGAGAATAGAATCGCACTGCAGTACATCCCCAAGCCTCAGATGAGGATCAGGGAAATAAATTAATAAAAGTAAAGAAGGGAAGACGTATGAAAAAGTTATTAATGTTACCTATAAGTTTGGTTCTGTGCCTGACGCTGATAACCGGCTGCGGCAGCCAAGCGGGAAGTTCTGCACAGAGCCAGCCGGAGAAAACCTCCGAGGCTGAGAGTCAGGCTTCCGGTGAAGAGGCTCAGGTGGAAGATTCCTCTGAGGCACAGGAGGAGCCTGCTCCCGAAGAGACTGCGGATGCAACAGATACCGCAGATACGCCGGTTCGGGTTATGGCATTGAAAGGGCCTACGGCTATGGGCCTGGTTGAGCTTATGGATGAAAGTGAATCCGGTGCTGTGAATGGAAACGATTATGATTTCACCATCGCAGCTTCTGCGGACGAGGTAACACCCAAACTGGTTCAGGGAGAAACGGACATCGCAGCAGTTCCGGCAAATCTCGCTTCGGTGCTCTATAACAATACCGATGGACAGATACGGGTGCTGGCTATCAATACCCTGGGCGTGATTTATATTGTGGATACGGGTGATACGGTACATTCGGCAGCGGATTTAAAAGGAAAAACCATATATGCCAGCGGAAAAGGTGCGACCCCGGAATATGCCTTAAACTATATTCTTACGAAGAATGGAATCGACCCGGAAAAGGATGTAACAATAGAGTGGAAATCAGAGCATGCGGAATGTGTAGCGGCGCTTGCGGCCTCTGAAGATGAAGGAATCGCGCTGCTTCCACAGCCCTTTGTTACGACAGCACAGATGAAGAATGACAGAATACGTATTGCGCTCGATCTGACGCAGGAGTGGGACAAGCTGCAGAAGGATGAGGAGACGCCCAGTGCCCTTCTTACCGGAGTCATTGTAGCGAGAGCCGATTTCATAGAAGAGCATCCGGAGGCGGTAAGTGCTTTTATGGATTCCTATAAGAAATCGGTAGACTATGTGAACGGAAATGCAGAGGAAGCGGCGAAGCTTATCGAGAAATTTGATATCGTTCCTGCCGCCGTAGCGCAAAAGGCGCTGCCGTACTGTAATATTACGTTTATCGAGGGCGCAGAAATGAAAGATAAATTATCGGGATATTTAAGCGTATTGTTGGAACAGAATGAGAAGTCCGTGGGAGGAGAGATTCCGGCTGATGACTTTTACTATGAAAGACAAGGGAAATAGATCAAAAATAAAATTATGGGCTGTTTTGCTTTGGCTGCTCGTGTGGGAGATAGCGGCGCGCTCTATCGGGCAGGAGATACTTTTGGTATCTCCTGCCGTTGTATTGTTTAAATTCCTGCAATTGATGTTCACCCTTTCGTTCTGGCAGTCCATCGCCTTTTCCCTCCTTCGTATTATCGGAGGCTTCCTGTTGGCTTTGTGTGCCGGAGTGATATTGGCAGGAATCAGTTCTGCGAACATCTTTATCAAGGAGCTGATGCGGCCGCTTATCGCAGTAATAAAGGCGGTACCCGTAGCATCCTTCATCATCCTCGTATTGATATGGGTGCCCTCCCGTAACTTATCGGTGGTTATTTCCTTTCTCATGGTACTGCCGGTAGTCTATCAGAACATTCTGGAGGGTATAGAGAGGATGGATGGGCAGCTCCTGGAAATGGCTCAGGTCTTTCAAGTACCCTATGGAAAACGCCTCAGATATATATATCTTTCCCAGATCATGCCCTTTTTCAAGACGGCGGCCTCTTTATCTCTGGGATTGTGCTGGAAGGCGGGAGTGGCGGCGGAAGTGATAGGGATTCCGAGAGGTTCTATCGGCGAGAAGCTGTATGAAGCGAAGATTTATCTGCAGACGCCGGATTTATTCGCATGGACATTCACTATTGTTCTTTTGAGTGTAGGTTTTGAGAAGATATTCCTTCTTTTTGTGGATAAGTTGGTCAAAAAAGTGGAGAGAGGTTGAAAACCCATAGAAAAATTCGAGGAGAGCCGTAAGAAATGGATATAAATATTGTTAATTTGTCAAAAAAATACGGGGAAAAAGAGGTACTTCGTGACTTCTCCATCAGAATAAAGGAGGGATCAGTTACTTCTATTATGGCGCCTTCCGGTGCAGGGAAGACTACGCTTCTTAAGATTCTTGCAGGGCTTGAGAAAGCGGATGAAGGAAGCATTACAGGGATGGAGGGAAGCCGGATTGGAATGGTATTTCAAGAGGACAGGCTTTGCGAGAATTTGAATTCGGTGGCTAATATCCGTCTCGTGTGCGACAGCAGGATAACCGGGCATCAAATCGAGGAGGAGCTGCAAAGGGTAGGCCTTGAGGGAAGTGAAAGGCAGCCCGTCAGGGAGCTGTCCGGCGGTATGCGCAGAAGAACCGCTTTGGTACGGGCTTTGTTATCTCCTTACGATATTCTGATTCTGGACGAGCCTTTTAAAGGGCTGGATGAGTATAAAAAAAACGAGGTCATGAATTACACTCTGGAGAAAAGTATGGGCAAGACGGTCATATTGGTGACCCACGATGAAAAGGAAGCGAAATTTATGGGTGGAGAAATCCTATATATGAATGATAATAATCATAGGACAAATTAGTATTTTTTGGAAGCGCTTATTTCATAACAAAGCGGGAAAAAGTACATATAATAAAATAACTTTATTATTAAGGATATCGTTATGTTCTATATTACTTCCTCAGATAATGTAAAAATAGCAGTGTATAATTATGATTGCGGCGGTACCCATACGGTTTTTCTTATTCACGGCTGGCCGCTTTCCCATAAAATCTATGAATATCAGATAGAAAAATTAATTGCCTGCGGTTATCGGGTAGTGGCGCTCGATTTAAGAGGCTTCGGCAGCTCCGATGCACCGGCCTGCGGTTATTCTTATGACCGGATGGCAGCGGATATTTATGGAGTTATTACAACGCTGCGCCTTACAGATATTGTTTTAGTGGGATTTTCTATGGGTGGGGCGATTGCACTCCGGTACATGAACATATATCAGGGGTACGGAGTAAAGCAGTTGATTCTGTTAGCGGCAGCGGCTCCTTCCTGGACGCAGCGCACAGGTTATCCCTATGGACTTATGAGAAGTTATGTGGATGGATTAATTGAGCAGATACGTACCGACAGGCCGAAACTCGCTTATGAATTTGCGCATAACCAGTTATTTGCGTCTCCTCAAAGTGAAGCAGTTAAAAACTGGTTTGAAGATATTGCACTTTCGGCATCGGGGATCGGTACTTTGAAAGCACTTATTTCCCTTCGGGATGAAGACGGGAGAAAAGATCTGTCGTCAGTGTGTGTACCTACGGCAATTATACATGGCGCCAAAGATGTTGTTGTATCAAACGATCTTGCGAGAATTCAGCATAGGGGTATTCGTGGTTCCAAGTTGTACACTCTTGAAAACAGCGGTCACGGAATTATGTATGATGAATTGGATAAATTTAACCGGATATTTATTAATATAATTGATGAAGTATGGAAATAGATCCATAAAACCGATAAAATGTCCCGCAGGCTTCCGCTCACTTTATTGCCTGTGAACGGAAGCCTGGAATTTAATTAATAAAAAGGTATATTTCTTGACATTTATATTAAAAGTATTCAAAATAAAAGAAATAGACATCTAGGATAGGACTGTTTTGCAAAGGAAAAGGTATTTGACATGAATTATATAGTGTTTGATTTAGAATGGAATCAAAGCAATACCGGAAAAGATGATGAAGTAAAAACTGTCCCTTTTGAAATTATAGAAATCGGTGCTTTGAAGCTGAATGATAATTTTGAAATTACCGGGGAGTTCAACCGGTTGATAAAGCCTCAGATTTACCATGAAATGCACCATATCACGAAGAAATTGATACATTTACAGATGGAAGAGCTGGATAACGAGAGTTTCTTTAATGAAGTAGTACAAGACTTTCTCACATGGTGCGGAACAGATTACATGTTCTGTACGTGGGGGCCTTTGGATTTAACGGAGCTTCAGAGGAATATGCGTTATTATCATATGCCGCTGCTTTCGGACAAGCCGTTGAAATTTTACGATGTGCAGAAGCTGTTCAGCATCTGCTTCGAGGACAAGAAGTCCAGAAGAACCTTGGAGTATGCGATTGACTTTCTGAATATAAGAAAGGATATTCCTTTTCACAGAGCCTTCAGCGATGCATACTATACTGCGAAAATACTGGCCCATATCGACAGGGAACTGCTGGGCAATGTTTCTTTTGACGTTTTTGTGGCGCCGGGAAGTAAAAAAGAAGAAGTATATGCAGTGTTCGATAATTATACGAAGTACATCTCCAGAGAATTCGACAGCAAGCAGGATGTGCTGGATGACCGGGAAATCATGAGCACGAAGTGCTATCTTTGCCGAAAGAATATCAAGCGTAAAATCAAATGGTTTACTCCTAACGGAAAGCATTATTACAGCGTAGGCTATTGCAATAATCACGGTTTTATGAAAGCTAAGGTGCGCATCAAGAAATCGGAGAACGATAAGATGTATGCCATAAAGACAACGAAATTCATATCGGAAGAGGACGTGCTTGAAATCAAGGAGAGGCAGGGACGGGCGAGGCAGCAGAAAAAAGAAAGAAATAAGTATAGCAGGTAAAGAATAAGTGGGCATCCCCAAAGTCGTAAAATTGCGAAACACATTTATGGCTTTGAGGATGCCCTCAATCTATCTTCCGATCCAATCTAAAAATCAAAATCCTTGTACTGGGAACGCATTCTGTCTTTCCTCCTGTTTTTTCTCCGCAGACGGTTTCTGCGCCTTTTAGCGAAGCTGTAATTCTGGATGACGGACTTCACTACAAACAGGAGAATCAGTATACCTGCCACGATAAGAATAAAGGAAAGGACTCTTTTCACATTGACGAATATGACATTCTCCTGAGGCTCCTCATTCTGTGCTTCCGGTGCGTCGTAAGCAGTGCCTTCTATGGAGGTGTCGAAATCGTAGGAGGATTCGGTATTGAGAGCGATATCTACGGTTGCGCTTCCTACGTATACGCCGTTATAGGTGTAATCGATCTTGGCGATCTGGCTGTCATCCTCCGCATTATAAGAGATAGAGGACTGCGTATCCTGGAAGACTGCAGTCTTCGGGAGCACGAGGTAGCTGTCCTTGTTCAGGGACAAGACCGGCTTGGAACTGCCGAAGATGTCGTTATCTGTCTGGAAAAAGTCGGCATTATCTATGTTATAGTTTTTCTCGTTTTCCGATACGTTGACGATTTCAAAATTGTTGAAGCCGTACTGAAACAAATCCACCGTGTCCGTGAACTGATGAGGAGATTCCTCCTTCATAATGACGCAGATGAGTTTCATGCCGTTTCGCTCCGCACAGCTTACCAGTGTCTGTCTCGCGTTGTCCGTGTAGCCGGTCTTGCCGCCGATAATGCCTTCGCAGGGATATTCGTTATTCACGATCTTGTGGTGTGTGCGAAGAATGAAGTCGTCCGGCTGGGTGGCGGTAGGCTCGAAATGATAGGAAGGCATACCTGATATTTTTGCCAGGAGTTCATTCTTATAAAAAGCCCGGGCGATGGTGGCAAGGTCATAGGCAGAGGTGTAATGGTTGTCGTCATGAAGGCCGTTAGCATTAGCGAAATGAGAGTCGGTACAGCCCAGTTCTTTGGCTTTTTCATTCATCATTTCTGCAAAACCCTCGATACTGCCTCCCACATGCTCGGCTGCCGCATTAGCTACCTCATTGGCGGAACCGATAAGGATTCCATATAAGCATTCCTCCATAGAAATAGATTGTCCCTCATCCATACCCATATTCGAGCTTCCCCTGGGAATGGAGAAAACGGCGTTGTGAGAGAAGGTGACCATTTCGTCCAGGGAGGAATTCTCCGCTGCAATCAGGCAGGTAAGGATCTTAGTGGTACTGGCGGGATATAGCTGTTCATGAATATTCTTGCTGTATAAAATCGCTCCTGTATTGGCTTCCATGACAATGGCTGATTCGGCGCCGATTTGGGGACCTGCGGGCCAGTTCTCTATTTCGTTGGATTGGATGGGAAGGGTTTTTCTATTCTCCATAGCTTGTGTAAGCGCGTCCAGGCTGACGGCTTGTACATATGCAATATCCGTTGCAAAAGCGGAAGAAAATATGGTGGCTGACAGAGTAAAAAGACAGAGGTTTTTCTTTAATTTATGAAAACGAAAGGGCTCCCTTTTCAGCCCGGTGTGATTAAAAGACATAAACTGACACTCCTATTCAAAATTTAAACGTTGTCTTTAATAATACACTATTTTAATTAAAAACCAAAGATAATTACAAAAAAAAATATTATTTAATAAATAAATCATCGCGTTCGGTTGGGGCTTTTCATTTATCGATTTGTGGTGTAAAATGAAGCATAAGAAAATTAAGGAGCGGCTTTATGCGTTTACGGAACATATCAGGCTCGAGGGAAATCATCGGCGAAAGCGAATTCGCCGTTAGCGAGCCGGAGAAGCAAAAGGGAAACTGGCAGAATATTTTTGGTAACAGCCAGCCCATACACATTGAAATAGGAATGGGAAAAGGCCGTTTTATTATGGATATGGCGAAGGCACATCCGGATATTAATTATATCGGGATTGAAAAATACTCCAGCGTTTTGCTGCGGGCAATACAGAAGATGGAACAGCAGGAAGCTCTGTCCAATGTCCGTTTTGTACGAATGGATGCCGAGACCATTACGGAGGTCTTCGCAGAAGAAGAGGTGGAGAGGATTTATCTCAATTTTTCCGATCCGTGGCCTAAGGACAGACATGCCAAGCGGCGTCTGCCGTCCAGGGAATTCCTTGCCCGCTATGATAAGATACTGACAAAAGCAGGACAGCTGGAATTCAAGACGGATAATAAGGATTTGTTTCTTTTTGCTTTGGATGAGTTAGAAGAAGCCGGCTGGAGAGCTGAGAAGGTGACCCATGACCTGCACCGGGATGAGGAGATGATGCGGGGAAATATAATGACTGAATATGAAGATAAATTTTCTTCTTTAGGTAATCCTATTTACAAATACATTATTGTGAGGTAGAAAGAGAGGTTTCAATATGGAATACAAATTTACAACGGCAAATTTCGAGGAAGAGGTGCTGAAATCGGATCTTCCGGTATTGGTAGATTTTTTTGCAGACTGGTGCGGACCTTGTAAGATGATGGCTCCCGTGGTAGAGGAGCTTGCCAGAGAGCTGGAAGGAAAAGTAAAGGTTGGTAAGTGTAATATAGATGAGGAGATGGAGGTGGCACAGAAATATCGCGTGATGTCCATACCTACATTTATTGTATTTAAAGGGGGAGAAGCGGTGAGCGTAACCGTTGGAGGAGTATCTAAGGCGGATTTGGAGAATAAGCTGCAAGAGGCGCTGACGAAGTAATTGAAGTTTTGAAGGTTAAGAACACTCGCTCAGCGGGTGTTTCTTTCTATTTCAGTCAACAGGAAAGGCATGGACATTTTAATGAGCGAGTATAGGAAAAAACG
Source organism: Bacillota bacterium (assembly GCA_023442465.1). Taxonomy (GTDB): domain Bacteria; phylum Bacillota; class Clostridia; order Lachnospirales; family Lachnospiraceae; genus Kineothrix. The sequence continues at coordinate 214,169 of JAEZZQ010000021.1, forward strand.
TGTGAGGTACAATAGAAAGCATGTAGCGGTGGTGGCCGGAGCAGGAGCCGCTATTCTTCTTGTACTGGTACTTATTATCGTTTTGGTAAGGTCCGTATTTTTCGGAGAAGAGAAAGATACGGAGGTAGCCGCCGTTCAGGTACTTGAGGAGGCTCAGAAACCGGCGGAAGGAGAACCTTTGGAGGATGAAGAATCGGAAACCGCGGCGGAGACAGAGGATCTGCATGTAGCTGCCGACGTGGCGGAGATGGACGACGAAGAGGACCCGCAGGAAGCGGAGAGCATGAATGAAGACGGGGCAGGAGCAGCGTCGGATATAAGTGCGGTGATTAAAGGGGCCAATGAAACGGGAGAGGTTTCCTATGGAATCGACGTGGCTAAATGGCAGGGTACCATAGACTGGCAGCAGGCAGCAGATTCCGGCGTGGAATTTGCTATTATCCGCGTGGGATACCGCACCCAGAAGACGGGAATCATCATGGAGGACCCATTAGCGAAATACAATATGCAGCAGGCGAAAGAAGCAGGACTCCAGCTGGGTGTTTATTTCTTCTCTACGGCGGTAACGGAGGAAGAAGCGAAAGAGGAGGCGGCATGGGTAACGGGATTCATCGCTCAATACCCGATCACTTATCCGGTAGTTTATAACTGCGAAGGCTTTCAATCTTCGGAAAGCAGGCAGTATGGATTGGATAAAAGCGCACGGAGCGATTGTGCGATTGCCTTTTTGGATTATGTGCAGAACAAAGGCTATACTCCGATGTTCTATGCGGCAAAAAATGAAATGCAAGGAAATACGTTATGGGATACGGACAGGCTTACCAGCCGATATAAAATATGGGTATCCCAATATCCGGATGTTCCTTATCCCCAGACGGCATCCTCCAGCTATAGCGGCACGCATGCCATGTGGCAGTATACAAGCCAGGGCACTGTGCCTGGTGTCCCCAAAGGCGTGGATATGAATGTGGCTTACTTCAGTTACAGTGAGGCGGCGGAAGCGGTGGATGACACTCCCTATGAAGCGGTAGAAGCGGATCCCGAAGCATTGCTCAATATGACGGAAGTAAATGAGCAGGTAACGGCAAAAATAGAGACAAATCTTCGTTCGGTACCGAGTACAGCCAGCGGAGACACGATTGTAGGAAAGTTAAAAAATAAAGAGACCGCAACGAGAACAGGAATATCTTCAAGCGGCTGGTCGAGACTCGAGTATAACGGACAGAAGGTATATGCAGTAAGCAACTACCTTACAACTGAACTGGACTATGAAGTTCCGGCATCCGCTGTACAGCCCGCATCCATTTATCAGCCGGTAAACGAGGCGGTAACGGCGAAGAAGGTTACCAACTTAAGGAGTGCGGCAAGCTCGGCGAGCGATGATACGATAGTGGCGGTGCTTCATAATGGTGAGACTGTGACGCGCACCGGAGTCGGAAGCAATGGCTGGTCACAGGTGGACTATAACGGGCAGACCTTATATGCCATCAGCAGTTATCTCACCACTGACCTCGGATATGTACAGACATCTCCCGATACTTCGGTCTATACGGATGTTAACGAGCAGGTGACACCAAAAATAGAATGTAATCTCCGTACGGAGCCGAGTACGGCGAACGAAGGTACAGTAGTGGCAACCATAAGAAATGGAGATGTGGTGACCAAAACGGGAATTAATTCGAATACGGGGTGGTCGAGACTCGACTATAACGGACAGACAGTATACGCGGTGAGCAGTTATCTGACACCGGTACAGTAGCCTTGGTCGTTGGAAAATAGTTGCCCTGAAATACACCGCTTGCTTCTCAAGCAGACAGATAAAAGTTTGGAAAAAGCACTTGACTCCAACCTTAGGTCAGACCTTATAGTTACATTCGGGAGATGAAATTGCATGTCATATACGGTGCACGAAGTCGCAAAATTGTCCGGCGTGACAATCAAAACTTTATATCATTATCAGAAGATTGGATTGCTTATGCCGGAAAGTATTGCAGAAAATGGATATAGGTACTATGGTGACAAGGAACTTGAACAGCTTCAGCAGATACTATTTTACCGTGAACTTGATTTTCCGCTGGAAAAAATCAAAACTGCCATGCAGAACGAGCCCTCCCGCTTGCGGTGCTTATGTGAGCAAAAAACTTTGTTGATGGCGCGCCAACAGAGGATTAACAGCATTTTGCATACGCTTGAAGAAGCTATTATCTATGCGGAGAAAGGAGCTACTATGAGTAAAGAAAAGATGTTTGCAGGTCTAAACAAGCAAGAATGGGAGGCTGCATTGGAGCCGCAGAACGAGTATTTATATGAAAACTATAGCTATTCCATCGATACGAGTACGATTGATGTAGACGCTATGAATGAAAAGGCAAAAGAAGCCTCAGACTTTATAGTTTTCATGTCAAATGCGCTTAGAAATGGTGTTAGTGTCGATGCGAAAGAAGTTCATTCTGCCATCGGCAAGCATATTCAGTCTTTGCAGTGTGATATGGAAATTGACGCACAAGGTTTTGCCGCTCAATCGAAATTCTTAATGACTGATGAGTTCCATCGTCAAATGCTTGAAAAACAGCAGACTGGTTTGAGCTACTATATTTGTTTCGCGGCTGAAAGTTATGCTACAAGATAAAGTACTCAAAAAATAATCGCCACCGGGACTATAAGAAAAGCCGTGGTTCCGGGGGATCATCTTCATGCCCAATAAAATGTGGGACGACGGTTTTGAGATAACAATCAAAGCCGTCGTTTCTTGTCCGTGAGGGGCCGCCACATTGCTGTGACGGCTGGATTTAGCAGAAGCTTTTTCCTTACACAATTTCAGAAAAACAAGCAAATATTCGGGCGGCTACTCGCGGAACATACGCTGTGCTGCTGAAACGTTTTGCTGAGAGAACGTGCCAAGCACACTTTTGTTTTACAAATTGACGGCATATGTAAAAGATAGCTAAATATTCAAAAAAATTAAAACAACGGGAAAATTATATGATAAAATAAGAAAGTAAAAATAGATGAATTATTTTTTATGAGGAGGACAAAAGATGAAATCGATTAAGACGAAGATGCTGATTACTATTTTACCGATTATTATTTTATCAATGATTTTTCTTACCTTTAACAGTGTAAATGCGAGTAAAAAAAGTATTTTAGAGCAAACAGGGAATTTGATGTCATCCGAATTAAACGGAGAAATTACGAATATTTCCAGAGAAATAAGAGAAATAGAAATGATGGCAAATATGATTTCTTCAACGGTATCCAATACATATGGAACTACGACCCTGAAAGAATATGAAAAGGTTTTGGGTGAGATCATATATACCAATGACCTGGCAATGGGAAGCGGGATTTGGTTTGAGCCGTATCAATTTGACAAGGCGGAAAAATATGTAGGTCCTTATATTTACAAGGATGGGGAACAACCCGCGGTAACTTATGATTACAGCAATGCAGAGTATGATTATTTCAGTTATGAATGGTATCAGAACGCGGTAAAATCACAAGGGGATCCGGTGTTTACGGAACCTTATTATGATGAAACATTAGGAGTTACTATGTCTTCATGTACCGTACCGGTAACAAATCAAAGCGGCAGCTTTATCGGAGCTGTTACGGTAGATATTGAACTTACGACAATTCAAAATCTGGTGAACAGTATTCAGGTAGGAGAAGGCGGAAAGGCCCTTTTACTCGGGGCGGATGGAAGCTATCTTTCCTGCCTTGACAGCGAGAAGATAATGAAGCAGAAAATTCAGGAGGAAGAAAATACGTCCCTTGCAGAACTTGGCAGCCAGATTTTGCAGAAGAAGGAAGGAAGCGGTTCTTATACCGATGGTAATGAAACTTATCGGGTGTATTTTAAGACGCTGCCCGAATTGAATTGGATACTGGTCATTGAGATTCCTGAGAGTGAGCTGAATGCTCCGGCTCAGACGCTGGCTGTACAGATGGCAGGAATCAGCATAGCAGCTATCATTCTATGCTTTGCCGTTGTTTTATATATGGTAGGAAGGCTTAGCTCTAACCTAAAAAAAGTAAATCATTTTACAGGAATTTTATCAGAAGGCGATCTTAGGTCGGAGGAATTGAAATTAAAGGGAAAAGATGAACTGAAACAAATGAGCGATTCCTTAAATACTATGTTTGTAAATAACAGATCCATTATTAAGCATATTGCGGAGAATTCCGAGACGCTCAATGAATCCAGCGGGAACTTGACACAGGCGGCTGGAGAGCTCACGGTGCAATTTAACAATATAGCCGATATTATGAATAAGGTTAATGAAGATATGATGTCATCCAGTGCGGCTACACAAGAGGTGAATGCATCGGTAGAGGAAGTAAATTCTTCCGCAAATGTGCTGCTTGAGGAGACGGGAAGAAGTAATGAGCTGGCCGCTGAAATTGGCAAACGCGCAGCCGAAGTCAAAGCGAATAGCAGAAATTCATATGAAAAAGCGACTGATTTGACAAAAGAATATGAAAATGAGCTTGCACAAAGTATGGATAATGCGAAGATTGTGGAATCTGTGAGCTTGCTTGCCGATGTAATTTCGGAAATCGCCGATCAGATTAACTTATTATCCCTTAATGCGTCCATAGAAGCAGCGCGGGCAGGAGAACAGGGAAGAGGATTCGCGGTTGTGGCAGGAGAAATCGGCAAGCTGGCAGGGCAGACGGCTTCTGCAGTCAATGAGATTAAGGAAACCACCGAAAAAATTGAGGATGCATTTGATTTATTGATACAAACGGCAAAGGAACTCCTTGGATTCATTACGCAAACGGTATCTCCGGACTATAAGGCCTTTGTCAATACGGCAATACAGTATGAATCGGATGCAGAGACGATCAAGGACTTCTCAGAAAAAATATCGGAGATGTCCAAAGGAATAGAGCATATTATAAACGAAGTGAGCCAGGCGGTGCAAAGCATAGCTTACTCCGCTCAAAATACTTCTGATAATAGCAGCAGGATTATAGAATCCATCCTTGTTATGGAGAAGACAGTAAATGAAGTAGGGGATATGTCTAAGGAACAGAGCGATATGTCTAAGCAGTTGTATGATGTAGTAAATAAGTTTAAATTATAGAGAATAGGAAAAGGAGGGGCGGCTTTTTGGCCGTCCCTCTTTTTGTCTGAACAATATTCTGCTTTTATACTTATTTGTTATTCTACACTTTTCAATGCTTCTACCATATTAATCCGATTGAGAGCACGGTTAGTCATCAGGTTCACGGCCAAAGCAAAGCATAATGTGATGGCAGAGGATATCAGATAGCTCGTAAATTCTACGTGTACAGCAAAGTATACCGAGGGCAGTTGGAGCACGCGGGTAAGAAGTCCGCTCAGAAACCTGCCTAACGGCAAGCCGGCCAGAATTCCTATTAAAGTCAGGATCAAGGTTTCTTTATGCACATACTGGTGCACCTCGTTGTCGTAAAATCCCAACACTTTAATAGTAGCAAGCTCTCTCACACGTTCGGAAATGTTAGTATTTGACAAAGTAAATAATACAACGAAGGCGAGACCGCCAGCCATGACAATAAGCAACAGGACTACCGCGTTGATCAAATCGAATCCAAAATCCTCCTTTAGGCCGGCTGTGCTTGCTGCGGTAAGTATTTCATCGTTGCTTTTAAGCGACCGGGCATACTCCTCATGGTCAGCGCATGCCTCCGAAAGGTGGACAAGCACACCATTAGGCTTATATTCTTCGAATAGTGTCTCATAATAGGACTGGGTCATATAAATGTTGTTGCCTAAGTAATTTTTCACAATACCGGCGATAACAGCCTCTTTTTCTTCTAATTGAAGATTCTGGAGAGAAATGGTATCTCCTTCGTTCAGGTTTAAAATCTGTGCGGCATTCTGAGTCACATATATGCCGTTGCCTCCTATAGAAACAGGAGTGCCGCCGGGGCTTTGTACGTGAATATAGTCTTCGATGGAGGCTCCATCAGGTATTACCATTAATTGGACTTTTTCCGATTCCTTTGCCGAATTGAGCAGCTTTATACTGTCGATTTGCAGGTTCAGGTAATCGGCTGTATTCTCATCTTCCGACAGCTTTTGTATAAGGAAATCGTTATCCTCCGGGTTCACTGCCGCCATCAAATCGTAGCAATAGATTTCTTCATACTGCTCCGGCGCCAGATTCACGATGGTATCCTTAAGTGCGAAGCCGCAAAGAACGAGGGCAGTACAGCCCATAATTCCTCCTACCGTCATAAACAAGCGCTTTTTAAAGCGGAACAGGTTGCGGACAGTGACCTTGTTCAGGAATTTGAAACGGTTCCAGATAAAGGGCAGTCGTTCCAGAAAAACACGGGAGCCGGCTCTGGGAGCCTTGGGTCTCATAAGCGTTGCCGGTGTCTGGTTAAGTTCACTATGACAGGCGAGCACAGTTGCTGCGGCAATTCCGATTAAAAATAAGAGTACGCCGCCTATGCCGTAAAGCATATCAAAACGCAGATAATATTCGGGAAGGTTATAAAGTGTCTCCAAAATAAATAACAAAAATTTTGGAAACAGAATAAAGCCGGCCAAATCTCCTAAGATTCCTCCGAACAAGCAGGCAAGCAGGGCAAAAAGGAGATATTTCCAATAAACAGCAGCGTTCTTAAAGCCCAATGCCTGATAGGTTCCTACCAGTCCCCGCTCTTCCTCCACCATGCGCGTCATGGTAGTAAGGCTCATGAGAGCGGCAACTACTAAAAATATAATCGGGAAAACGTTTCCTACCGCTTCGATGGAGGACATATCGTTATGAAGACTGGAATAACTGTCAAGGGAGATACGGTCCTGAACATACCACTGGGTCATGTCGATATCGTCAAGCTCTGCATAGGCATCTGCAATTTTCTCGATGGCTTCCTCTTTTTTGCCGGTATACTCCTGTTCTTTTTCAAGAAGCTTCGTTTCACCCTCTGCAAGGTCCTGTTTTCCTTCTTCCAGCTCTTCCCTGGCATCTGCAATTTTCTTTTTCGCATCCGCCTCTTTAGCATTCAGCGTCGTCTCACCGTCTGCTAATTCTGCTTTCGCAGATTCAATTTTATCCCTGCCGGCTTGAAGTTCCGCCTTTTTCTCTTCGATAGTCTTACGGCCCTCTGCTATTTGTGCCTCGGCTCCGGCCAACTGGGCTGCGATTCCGTTCAAATGCTGTCTGGTACTTTCTCTCGCCTGCTCGAAGGCAGCTTTTTGAGTGTCCAGGACTTGCTGTCCGCCGTTTATTTTGGCCATACCGAAAGCAGCCTGCACGCCGGAAGCAGGCAGTGTGTTTAGCTGCTGTGCCTGTGCCTGCATCTGTCCGATTACAGAAATAAGCTGCTGCGCCTCGGCTGTTTTCATGTCCCTTTCGGCTGTTAAGTCCGCGATGGTCTGTTCGTCCAGACCTTGACCTGCGGCATCTGCAATTCTCTGGTTTAAATTTTCGATATATAGGTTGATACCGTTTACCGATTCCTGCATCTGTGCAATCTGTGCGGTCAGCCCCGCAGTGATGGCATCTGTCTGGACTTGCAGCGCACTGGAAAGAGCGGCACTTTCGGCAGCAGTACTCTGTTCGATATCAGCGTCCTGTGCGCCGCCGGCAGCTAAGGCAGCAGCAGCGTTGACAAGGGCGTTCCATTCGTTTTCAGGCCATGCGGCTCCGAAGGGAGCTTTTATCTGTTCCAGTCCGGATTCCAGCTGTGTGCGGGATTCATCCAATTGATTTTGTGCACTGCTAAGCTGCTCGCCCGCTTCTGCAAATTTGTCCTCCGCCTGTCTTCGCCCGTCGGCCAGTTCCTGCAGCCCGTCTTCGATTTGTCTGGCATTGGCATTTAGCTGTGCTTCGCCTTGAGCCAACTGTGTCTCGCCGTCCAGAAGCTCTGCCTCAGAATCAGCCAGCTCCTGCTTTCCATCTGAAAGCTCTGTTCTGGCATCAGCAATTTTGCTTAGAGCATCCGCTTCTTCCCGGGAAAGAGTGTCTTCACCGTCAGCCAACTCTTGCCTCCCATCATCGATATCGCTCCAGGCATTTGCGAATTGCTCATCCGCGTCTGCAAATTTTTCGTTCATCGTATCTTCGGCATCCACGATTTTGCCGCGAGCTTCCGATATAACGGAATGGTAACGTGCCAGCTCGCGCTGTTCCTTGATACGGTCTTCAATATTCCCAATGACCGATTGGACAGATTTTTCATATTCGTTGGAATTGCCGTCCATCTCAATCGTTCCGGACAGGGTAAGGTAAACAGCAGTGAAAATATCGCTGTCTGCATCTGCCGGAATTATGAAAAAGGTATAGTCTGCGGACATGGCGGAACGATATACAGTTCCAAAGCCCTCGCTCTGGATATTCATAGGGTCTATGACTATGCCGGTGATTGTATAGGTGGTATGGGCGAAGACAGGGGTGTCTTCCTCTTCTAAATTCATATCCATGTCTTCATCCATATCGAGATCGATGTCGGAAATGGAATCTTCGCTTGCAGAATCGCCGCTATCATCAGAAGCCTTGTTATTTTCAGAGATTTTATCGCTATCTTTCTCAGAGGATTCTTCCTCGATAATAATGGTGTCCCCAACAGACTTCCCGGAGGTATCTATATATTTCTGCGTAACGGCGATTTCACCGGGATTCATGGGAAGCTTTCCCTCCAGCAAATAGGGAATATTCATCCCGTTTTCGCTGAGAACGGTCATCTCGGCACTTCTCGATATCCCGTCCACATAAGTGTTGACAGTTTTGCTGTATCCGCCTTCGGCAAGCTTCACGCCCTCTACCTTCTCCAGTGCGTCTATGTCCTCCTGGGAGAGTCCCAGAGTGGATACGATGCGGATATCGAACAGGTTCTGTCTGTCGAAAAATTTATCTGCAGAATAGTACATATCCTGACAGGCCGCATATATGCCGGTCAGCATCGTTACTCCCAGCATGGTAATAATAAGGATGGATAAAAAGCGTTTCCAATTTTTTTTCATGGAACGCCAAGTGTCTTTTTTGTAAGAACGATTCATGACATCACCACTCAATCTGCTCGATGGGCGTAGGATGCGCATTTTGCACTGTATTTACCACCGTACCATTTTTAAAGTGAATTACCCGGTCCGCCATTGGGGCCAGGGAAGAGTTATGCGTGATAAGGAGAACTGTGATTTTCTCTTTCCGGCAGGTATCCTGGAGCAGTTGTAAAATTTGCTTTCCGGTATTGTAATCCAACGCACCGGTAGGTTCATCGCATAAAAGCAGCTTTGGGTTTTTGGCAATTGCACGGGCGATGGATACACGCTGCTGTTCACCGCCCGAAAGCTGAGCGGGAAAATTGTTTTTACGATCCGCAAGGCCTACCTTATCCAGGGTCTCGGAGGCGTCCAAAGAATCCGGGCAAATCTGAGAGGCCAGCTCCACGTTTTCCAGTGCCGTTAAATTCGGCATCAGGTTATAAAATTGAAATACAAAGCCGATGTCTGTGCGCCTATAGCCCACCAATTGCTTTTTGGTATAGGCCGCGACATTTTCCCCATCCACGATAACGTCTCCGGAAGAGGTGGTATCCATACCTCCTAAGATATTAAGAGCCGTCGTTTTCCCGGCGCCCGAAGCACCTAAAATGACGGCCAATTCCCCTTTATCCACAGAAAAGCTCGCGTCGTTCAATGCGCGTATCTTTACGCCGTCAGTCGCGTACTCTTTCATAACATGATTAAATTCTATATATGCCATGTGTCCTCCATTTCTATTTTTGCGTATCTGCTGTATTCTATCATAGCTATAGTTCGGCCTTCCATACTGCGAAGCCAAAATTGCGTCTCTATGCAATTTTTCGAGGGTTGTAAAGACTGCCGAAAGTAGCCCTTGCTTTTTCCCCTGAGATTATTTATGATAGAGATATTATATAAACACAGTGTTGATTTTACAACCGACAGTTGATTTCGAGACGATGGTTTTGCAACAAAAACATATACAAATGTTGGTTTCAGAACATATGGCGTAAATATTATATTTGAATGAGTGTGAAGTTGCAGGTTACTGAGAACGGAGTGAACAGTAACAGTTGCAGGCTGTAAAAGAGTTTTTGATGTCTATGGAATTGGATATAGGGAAGGGACGTACTTATGAAAGATATGAAACAAGGCAGGAAGACGCGTTATACACAAATGGTTTTACAGGATAGCCTGGTGGAGCTTATGAAGCAAAAGCCAATTGCCAAGATAACGATAAAAGAGCTTTGTGAAAATGCGGATATCAACCGTACTACCTTTTATGCGCATTATACCGACCAGTATGACCTTCTTCAAAAAATGGAGGAAGAATGTCTTTCTTATGCAAAGGGGGCTATTTCTAATCTTATCGGGGAAGAAGACCAACATGAAATGATGAAACTTCTTGAAGAAATTTTTCAATATATTATCGATAACAGGAATCATATCCAAATACTTATGAGCGAACAGGGTGATATCAATTTTCAAAAGCAGCTATTTGCGATGATATACGAGTCATGCGGCATATCGCTTTTCCCCGATAAAAATGCCGACATGGGAACGAAAGAATATTATTTTATCTATGCGGTGTCGGGAAGCGTCGGACTGCTCCAGCACTGGCTGAAGGATGATGTGATGAAATCAGCCAGGGAAATGGCTGAAACCATTTACCGTATGGCGTGCCTGAACAGGTAATTTGCAATGATTACCGATTGAATAGCAATCAGCATTACTTTCGCCGGAAGCTATAGGAAGGATTAGGAGAGCAATTGAAAATAGAACGTTCTGTATAGATAATATAGTAAGAGATATAACTATAAGAAAAGCGACAGTTCTGCTATGTATAGGAGAAGTCTGCCGCTTACCTTATATTTCCATTCTATCTGTTTATTTCCTTCATTCTGTTAATAATAGACTGCCAGTACATCTGATTTTTCAGAACATGGATTATGATAATAGTAATACCGTTCGTGATCGGGTTTTTTCAACTGAAGCTACAGATATTAATCAAGATATTTCTCTTCAAGTTCCTGCAAGGTTTTTAAATATATCTCTTGTATCTGATTCTGATCTGCTTCTGTCTCAAATGCTTTCACCCGCTGATCTACCGACTCCAAAATATCCGGTGGCAAATTCTTTTCTGCATAGGTATAGACAACCTGATTTTCTTTATCAATATGCCGCCGAAGCAAATTTACATACCCCATAGCTTCAGTCAGAATGCCTAGTTTGAATACGGTCTGGGGAGCGCCCCTATACTGATCGAGGGCTTTTTCCAGTTCTGAAATATGCAGCCGACCCAAATCATGCTCTACCAGCATACCTTGCTGAATTAATTTAACGCCGATTTGTCCCAGGCGATCAGTCATTTCCTGAAACAGAATTTGTTCTTCTTTGCCGTGGTGATGCTTGTCGGCATAATTGCGGGCAAATTCGATTACCTTGCGAAAGTCACCATCGTCTACCTCCTGTCCGTTCAGAATGCCGCAGCAAGCTTTTTGTATAACCGTGAGAAGTTTCAAAATATTCTCGTGTTCCTCTACCATTAATTCTACGCTGTACATAGCAATTACTCCTTTCTGCTTATTTCATATTCATTGTTCTCTAAGATGTGAAAATCGAGACCACTGTGGGAAAGCATTCCCGCAATAATTTCTCCTCGAAGCGCATTGTATACTGATATATTGCCTCCTGCCCGGTCCCAATATTCGTGATGCACGCATTGCGTTTTTTGCCAGAGGACCTTGTCCGCGTCACGTTCTGCTACACTGTTAACGTGGTCACATGGCATACCATCCAACAAGGTATCTTCCAAGGTCTTAAAAGCATCGTCCGCACCGATTCCATTTTGAAGGGCATGCTTTTCTCCGAATTGAAATGCAGTTTGTTTCAAGTCAGCAAGTCTGGAAGCATCTTCATTCAACAGGCTGGTAACCAGAAATGCCAGCCGGGTTTCGCTGATTCCTATTTTCTGCTGGAGCCAGCCATGAATATTGCTCCCGTCAATAATTTCTTCCAGCGGGGCCAGCTCTAATTTACCGCATGCCGTATCCAACCTTTGTTCGGATACGTCTTTCCAGCCTTTTTGCGCGGAAAGTTCTAAAATATTGTGAATCCACTCCTCCTGGAGCTGGATTTTATTATACAGCCAGTAGTGAATCGGTCCTAAAAAAGCACTCATAGTCTAATCCTTTCTGTCGAAGAGACCATGGAAGTATAAGGTTCGTCTATAGTCTCTGAATTATTTTGATTTATTTTATTTGTCATTGTGTGTTTATCATAACAAGGTAAAATAAAAAAATCCGTAACATTTGTTACGAATTCCTTTAATTATAATAGTATTTTATAAAAATTGTGGAAAAAGGTTTTCTAATATAGGGGAGTATTATCTATAGTTTACCTCAAAAATCCGAGATTATATAGCTCTTTATTTAAGCGATTTAATAAGTAACATCATCGGCCTGCGCATTTCATCTGACATGCCGGGAAGATTCATCATATCGGCGCTGGGCACCGCTTCTTCAACAACTTGGAGCTTTAATCCGGCATTTATGAGTCCCGTCAGAATCTGTGTCAGTGTGTGGTGCTGCTTCGTAACATTCTGCCCGAGGAAGTTGGTAATCCGTTCTCCGGGATAAAAGTAATCATCCACAGGCCAATACTGCGGCTCGCCACTCGAATTATAAACCCAATCCTGATTCACTCCTGAGGTAAAGACAGGGTGTTCTATATTGAGGAGGAAAATGCCGCCCGTTTTTAATGTTCGGAATATCTTTTTGAAAATAGTGTCAACGTCTGCAATATAATGCAGCACCAGATTGGAAATTACACAATCGTATGAATCGGCAGGATAATCATAATCATCCAGACTACAGACCCGATAGATAATTTTAGAATCAGCATTCTTTTCGTTTGCTTCATGTATCATTTTTTCGCTCAGGTCTATGCCTAGCACTTGTCTTGCACCACGTCCCACTGCATATTTGCAGTGCCAGCCGTAACCGCATCCGAGGTCAAGTACGGTTTTACCGTTTAAATCTGGAAACAAAGCCTTAAACTGGTGCCATTCGCCGGCGCCGGATAAACCATGCTGACTTCGGGACATCTTTGCATATTGGTCAAAAAAGTATTTATCATCATAAATGTTGTTCATATATTCACCTATTCACCGCAAGAAGTTCTTGTTTGTCTTAATAGCACAATAAAATTTGAATCCATCATACTACGATTTGTCATCGAATAATAGTATGTATTTTACTCAGCCGGCAAATTAGAATTTTAGAGGTTCTAATAGTTTACGATCGTAAGTGTAAAATCACATTTTTCTCCCGATTCCAATGTTTGTTCCCGGGTAAACTTTATTTTTGATAAGTTGTCAAAACAATAGGCGTCGCTGTTACAAAAAGTATGAATAAGCTCAGGACAACAGCACAATTTGCAGTATCTGCAATAAGTACAATCAAGAATATCGAACTTAACGGTATCCCTCACAGTAGCGTAAAATGTTTGTTTAAAACCATTTTTTTACCTTGAGCTTCAATAGCTTCATCTATCAACAGTATCGCCGTCTCATCGGGAAGCTCTCTTTTAAGCGCACGGTATATGGCAACGCGCGGAAAAATGTATTTGTCAGTATGGTTTCGCTCGCCTTTTGGTGTGTTCGGATACTCAATTAATAGGTTATCCAGTTCTGCTCCTGCGAAATCAAAGACTTTGTCAGCCTTCGCACATCCATATCTTTCGGATAAGGATTTGTGCAATGATTTGTAATCTCTGTTTTTCTTAAAGAAAGAATCTCCATATGCATACGTTTAATCTCTCTTCCAAATTTCTGCTTGCCAGTGTAATGCAATAAACTATAAATACATACTATCACACTTTATGCATAAAAGACACAGTCTTTTCCCTGTGGATGTGATATCTCTTTGCATGGGAGCAGGTGAATGTATCCATTTTGATTGCCCGACGCACAGCAAAAATTAATGATGTGCTCATATTGCAGTCTTATATGGTCACATCATTAATGCCTCCGGGTATCTTACTTTCAATCGTGATACCGTGTCTGAACTCACTTTTAGCGAGAAGAGTCTGGATTCTCCCCATATCACCACATTACAGCAGTTATAACCGCCTCTGTGATTCAAAACGTCAATATTTAGCAGATTGCTGTAGCACTCCAGTTCTGTTCCTTCGAACCTGTTCCACATTTTGGGGTGATAATCCTCCTGTTCGTCCCTTGAAGAACTGTATTCCGTTCAAGGTAGAGTTCCATATCTCTGTATGGACTCCGTATTCATCAGCCTTCCATCACCTGCGGCATAGTAAGGTGCTTTTGTGATATTCAGAAATTTCTTTTTCCGCCCCGTTATAAGCTGCGGCTCATGGGGCGCTTCCGTCTCAGTCCCGCATACTGCCTTTACCTGAACTGTATATTCCTGTTCGGGTAGAAATGTTAAATACCGATGAAAATGTCAAAATCTATGTAAAAATGCGATTATGCCTTGTGTGATTATTTTAAGGATATTTTTATATTTATTAGACTTACAAATAGAAAATATGGAGAAAATTTAAACTGGTAATTAAGGATATGATATTTGGGGCATTACTTATAATGATGAGAATAAGCTTTATATTCTTTATAAATATATTGCTTTGCACCATCCATGCTATATCGATCGCGTTTATAGAAGAATATGTTAAAATGAAAAATAAGGAATAGCAATTATGCAAATGGGAAGTGAATTATTTAATACTATAACGGAACACTTAATGTTTAACGAAAAACCTTCCGATTATCTAAACCAGTTATTTGATTCAGAGGGTTTCAAGCAATGGCCTTTTACCATGTTAAGGAGGCTAAAGGATACAGAGCAATCAAAAATCCACCATCCCGAGGGAAATGTCTGGAATCATACGATGCTGGTATTGGATGAAGCTGCTGCAGTGAGAGAAAACAGCAGTGATCCAAAGGCATTCATGTGGGCAGTTTTGCTGCATGATATAGGGAAACCAGATACCACCAGAATAAAAGGGGAAAAGATTACTGCCTACAATCACGATAAGGTAGGAGCTGACTTATCAAAAGAATTTCTGGAGTCGGTTACATCTGAACAAGATTTCATTGTAAAAGTATGTCTGTTGGTTAAATATCATATGCATATGCTTTATATTTTAAAGAATCTTCCGTTTAGTGATAAAGAAGGGCTGATTTCAAGTGTTGACATTAATGATATAGCCTTATTAGGGTATTGTGACCGATTAGGACGGAAGGCTGTTAACCGTAACGAGGTTATGCAAGAATATCGGAGGTTTTATTCGATGCTGGAAACTATGTAGGAGCCAAGTCTTTTCCGATAATCATGAAATTAGAAATTATGGAACTCTCACAAGTCGAATCTTGCTAATTTTTTACCTTTGCCTGAATAGTCTTTATGATCTTAATGAATTCTTTATCGCTCTTACCTGTAGGGTCAACAAGCCCCTAATCCTCACGATGCTTGCAGGGGAGGAACGGGCATTGGGATATCGGCCGGAAGTTTAGAATACCGCATCTTGATTGATTTGCGGCTTTGTTTCTGTTCCGGTTGAATAGCACTCAACACATCCTCCGAAAAATGCCTGCAAAGATTCGGTGCCAACAAAATAGCTGCCGTTTTAGCAGGGCATGTGTCAAGACCACACCCAAATACGTTGCTGAACTTATGCGGGAGATAAGAATAAAAAGCATTGTTATCAGCTCTAAGAAGGAGTACAAAAAGCACATTCGAATCGCCAAAAAACAAAACCATCTGAAACGGCAATTTCAGACTTCGGAACCGAACTGCGTTTGGGTCAGTGATGTACCTGTTTTAAGGTCAACGACAAATATCATTACGTCTGCATTATCTTGGACTCGTTTTCAAAGAAAATAGTTGCACATGGTATATCACCAAAGAACAGTACTTATTTGACAAATACCGATAAACACAGGATTTTGAGCATAGAAAAAGGTACAAAGCACTGCACAGTCTAAAAAACTGTTCAATACTTCGTACCTACTTCATTTCGTCGAAGCGACAGGATTCGAACCTGCGACCTCTGCGTCCCGAACTATAGGGTATTAATTCCGTTGGAATCCGTTTTGATTCCTCTAAATCCTTTAAAAGCCTTTTAAAATCGGTATATTAGACTATTATCAAAGTAATCATTGCATTAATTCAGTAAAAGCAGAAATAAAAATTTGATCGGATTTGGCTAAACTTTTGGCTAAACATTTGGGCGTAACATAACCTGTATAATACTTATCAGTAAAATAATATCCGCTTTTTAGACGTTTATCATGCAGCCCATCCCTTGATGATATAATATTTTGCAATCTAATGGACCTACTTACGGAATTGAACAGAAAAAAATTGAGAATTCGCATAAAATAGAGCATTTTCAGCACGCCCTCTGAAAATGTAATCATAAATATGGGGTGAATTCTCTCTGCCTTTGCATAGTAACAGATTTAGATATTTCAGACATACGATTTCTTTCTTCTTGGGTTATCCATTTCCCTTTTAATTTTAATGATGTAAATAATTTCATAAATTCTTTTTTAATTCGCTCTTCCGAACTAAATAACAGGGATTCACACATATTATAAAAAAAAGTATCTGCTAACGGTTTGTAACCAATGTCTGATATTTCTGTTTTATCACTCCAATTAGACTTTCTTATTACTTGAGGTAATTTAACATAATATTTTTGTTGTGTATTTTCATCAATGTCAATACCCAATCCAACACTATCTATAATATTTTTCATACGCGTGTATAACGCATTGAAATTTTTAGGATTCTTTTCTATAGATATCTTAGGTAAATCAAATTTATTAAAACGGTATTCTTTCTTGGTTAAACAATGACAACCTATTTCTTTCATAAATTCTTTACAGGTAATGAGGAACGTTAGAGAATAAACATAATCTTGATTTTCTAATAAAAATCTAATTGTATTTCCATTTATACCTATAAATTTAATATCATTATCTTGGAGATGTTGGCTAAAATCAGGAATATGTTCTTCTACATAATCTTTATTATATGCATACATCAATGTATCTAAGGAAAACATTCCATTATTCTTCATTACACTTTCCCAAATATATTGATTTTCATTTTTTAACCATTCAGACATTTTCCTATTACATGCCAACTTATTTCTCTTGTTGGCTTTATAAAATTCCTTCGCTTTTACTTGATAAGTATCTAATTTCTTTTTTATAGTAAAATAGCTAGTTATTATTTCCTCTTTATTACCTCCGACTTTTATATATGATGTTCTTAAAAAATTAATTTCGTAAAGTAAAGTATTAATAGTATCATATAAATTATAGGGTAAAAGTATATCCAATTCTTTAAACCACATTTCTACATTTTTAATATAATCCACATTATCAATATCTATTTCTTCAAACTCTATTCTTCTCACTTGCTCATTATGATGCTTAATCTGTTCATTTAAAGAGCGTCTAATATTTGAAAAATTTTCGATTCCTTTAAATCCATTAATACACTCAGAGCCCACATTTAATTCTCTATCATTATTTTTATTATGTATAAAGAAAACAAATTTATTTATTCTTCCACATAGTTGACATCTAGTTTCTTTTACAGCAATATCGCTATGTCCTACACTTGACCATTCATTTTTTATTTCATCAACAAGCATTTTTTTACTAGTCAAGAGTACAGTTCTGGATTTAGAATCAAAAATATTATTTTTTTCAAATTCATCATAGCTTAACGTTTGATATGTATCCAAAACATTAAATAAGTTTCCATATACATCTATATCCTTACATGTTTCACTATTTTTAATTAATACCATTTCCTTTTTATTAATTATAAGTCTATTACTTGTTCTTTTCCCCATATTTTCTCCCTGACCTTTATCCGCAAACAAGTGTTCTATATTATATATAGTATAAAATTCGCTTATAAAAGTCAATGTTTTTAAGATACAAGAAAACTAGCATCTAAAGAATTAATAGCATCAACCAAAATATAATGCTGCACCTTGACTACTGCTCACTTAGCTTGGTTGATACTTCTAATATTTCCAAATAAATACTGTCTTTTTCTTGTGGGCATAGTAAATATATTTCTTTTACATAAATACTGATTTTTATGGATTTTTATAATGTGGACACCGTGGAAAATAGATTTTTGAGTTTAATCAAGAGTATTCTTACAATCCACCAAAACAAAGTGCTTAGTTTAAACATTATGGGAATATGTTCTGTTCTTTATCCTAAAAGAAATGCCAAAGCGAAGCAAGTTTTTGTCAACTTTCTTCTGTCAAAGGAGGGTATGGTTCAATTGAAGTAATATAATAAATCTCCAGATCACTTAAGACCACCTTTAACCAACTTTCATTACAAATCCACCTAAAAAGGATTGGTTGCCGAATAAAAGCCTCTTGCCTAGCTTCCCGATCAGGTGATACTATGCGTTCAAACCATAACACTTCACGCTCATATTGATCTATCCAAATGTATGGATTACCTTGCTTAGGATGACATGCAAATATTTTACGCCATATAGACGCTGGTGCCATTTGGCAGTTTCCAAAGAGCAGTTTTTGGCATCCGCCAACTCGATTAAATAGACTAACTCCGCCAATACCCAGAGTTGAGCTATGAGTTTCATCTATTGATCCTTCGCAAGCAAGTAGGCCGAAATTTCCAATACACCAATCAAATTCTTGTCTGTGGCTCCTGCTAAATGGGAAATCAATTTTAGACGACTTAATATATATTGCCCCTCCTTCATGACCCCACGGATACCACAGGCTTGCAGCGAGTAATACATTGCCTTCCGTTATGTGTGCATGTGCAATATCATGTAGTTGTTCGTTATATAATCCACTTTCTTTTTCTCCGTTATATGTGATGGGTATATCAGGAAACCATTCTTTATTAAAATCAATTAACGGCATTTCCGTCAAGATGAAAGGATCTTCCACCGGAAGTAATCGGGCTTTTTTGCATATCAAAGGAATGGATGCCCATTGTCCAGCTTTATCTTTACCATAAAGAATTTCCCCCGGCTGCATGTTGATGGTGGGAATTTTACTATCGCCCACTTCGCCATAGCGATCTTCAACATAATTTTCTAACGGAGATATCTGGAAAATATATCTGCGAATTGAGTCAATTAGTGCACTCTTTTCGCAATCTTCGACCAGTGAAAGAAATCGTTCATAATAGCTATCATCTTCCACTATTCCGCTTGTCGGGAGCGTGTGATTGATAGTCGGAGCATTGTAGGAAATTACTTCTGAATATACTTCTTCCAAATTCAAATGAAGCAGGATACTGTGCAAATAATACTTTCTGGATAGCTCTGCACAGGCATCATACATGTTCTGCAGTATGCCGCGTAAACTTTCCGTGCAAATCCCGTCCGATGCCCATCTTGCAATAACAATCAACAGGCATTCTTCTTGATTTAGGGAGAATGCAGCCCAACTCTCAGCGATGATATCCATAACACGCGGAAACTGTTTGCCTAACAGACAGATGGCGTATATTGCTGACTCCATCTTTCTGGCATTCTGAGTATCTATCTGCTCTAACAGAATATAAAGTGCCAGTTCTGAAACAGTCTTTGGTGTAGAGAATAGCGATACGGACTTTTCCTGATCGAGTGTCACTTCAAGATGATTGTTTCCTGTAACCCATAATTCCTGTGTTTGAAGTTCTGCTTCAAGCAACGTCTGCATTTTGGCTGTGTCGTTTTTGTAATTTAACTTGAAAAGCAGCTGCATATTACGTGAGGAAATCTGATATTCATAGTCTGCTAATTGAGCTCTAATACAGCATGCTAGTGCCCAGAATGCTTCACTTCCCATTTCGGAAAGAAGTGAGCTAATTACAAAATCATACCTATCATATGTCCACTCCTTACCCTGAAGATAATGGCAAATAATACGTAAAAAACTTTTGAGGTTTTCACGACGTTCAGTATCAATAGACAGTATTTTTTTGAATACTACACAAAAATGGTCTATAGGATTTTTCGATGTTTTTAAGCTGGAAAGTAGTTCTAACGATTCCTCTATTGAAATATCGGCATATTGAACTTGTATAGCACTGATATCCTCGGCATATCGTACAGAATAATCATCTGAATCAGTTTTCCGATCAGATCTTTTTGATAGATGTTCAATAATTGCCACCCATTGCGGCGTTATCATTTTTGCTTTTGAAGCAAAATCAACATTTAATGCTGTTGCCTTCTCTTGGCACGCATCATAAATGCATTTGGATCCACTCCGATCCTCCTGTTTATACCACGAATGCATTCCACAGCTTAGTATCCAAATCGCTTCTAAATCCGCTTCACTGTCGACATTATGGGTGAGCTCAAAAAGAGAATGGTATATCTGGTTGGGGTTCATCTTAAATTCATCGTCCCAATTGCACAATTCCCAATAATCGATTATGCCACATTTTACAGCAGCTTTCGTAATGTTGTTGCAGATTTCATAGGCTGCATGATTACTTGACAATTCAGCTATTCTAGATTGTCTATACAGATTTGCACCAAGGTCTTTCCACCTGCGGGGGTCGACTTCAGCAATAATATTGAAGCAATCAGACGGGCCATGCATTGCATATTCTTCATAACTCGTGTAACCAACGACATCCCACTTAAGCTGTGAGGTGAACCTACACATCATTTCCGGTTCTACTAGTTCACCATATGGGCGAAATCGAGCATGCATATCAACTTTATTTTCTTCCAAGCTTATTTTGCAGCAGTTTTCGCCATACAGAGCATGTATATATTCAATAATAATGTCAAGCCGTTTGAACTGTTGAAGATAGTCCAGAATATACGTCTTATAATACATGCCCAGATGATCAATGTCGAATAAGCTCACTTGTAGCGTAGAGATGAACCATGCTTCATTGTTAAAGGCCTTAGCCGCAGGACTATTAAGCAAAGTATAAAGCAGAAATCTGCGTGCCTTTGAATAATCGAGCGAACGCCACAAATGTGCAGATAAAAGCCATTCTGAACATCCGGCAAATGCATTGGAGTTTGGTGCACTATCCCAGTAGTATTTACCCAGCAGACATGCCACCCTAACAATAAAAGATGCTTGGCTTTTCTCTGTTTTATTTCCCTCAAGCTCCAAGCAATACTTTGCCGAATGTTCAATCAAAATGTCATCTTCAACGTCTTTTTCGATACATCCAAGTAAAAATGCTCTTAACACAAGTGCAAAGCAGGATTCATCATATATTCGTTTAACAGAGCTAGCCGAATCAACTACTGATCGATCAGGAATATACAGTTGATTGCACGTTGTTTTCATTGCAAGTGCAAAGGAATTCCATGCTGGCTTTTTCTTGTTTTCGCTTACACGAGTTAGCACCGATTCAAATATATGTGAAGCGCCTGCAAAATAAATATCTTCCAGTTTGTCAGCAAAGATACTTTGCGCTACATAGCCTGCTTTTATAGCGTCTATGGCAAGCTCGAATTTTTTGTTTTCGATGCAATAGTTGAAATATTGCTCACCGAATGTTGTAACAGCATAAAAATCAAGATCAGAGACAGTTTCAATAATTTGTGGCACAGAAGCATTTATCTCCGCAGCAGTTGTTCCCCAATGTTGTAAAAAGAAGCCCACCTCAGTCGACTTTATTTCCCAAGTTCTCTCTTCTGAAACTTTATCTGCGCAAAGAGGTACAAATGACATAGGCGAATAACCACCAAACCATTTTTCATACAGTCCATATGCTCGCGAGCAATATTCTGGATTGCAGGAAGAATGAAGTTTTTTACACAGCGTTAACACATTTTCAAATTCGCCAATATTCTCAGGTGTAATTGGTAGCGTTCGTATTTCAGAAATGTCAATTGAACTTGTTTCAGGATAATCATTGCTTATATAGTTCCTACCAAAATATTCGAAATACTGCTTATGTTGATATAAAGTTTTTATTGCCAAATATGTATTTCGATATCCCTTCATATCTTGATTGCTGCACGAAGCGTCATAGGAAAGGTGGGCAAATTCATCTAATCTCTGTAACGACACTCCTTCGGCCAAGGAGTTAATAACAAAATTCGGAGTAAAGTATTGCGGAATAAGATGTTCTTTGTTGGCGCATTTCAGTAAATGAATACCCAAGGTGCATGCCAGAATACCCTCCTCATTTTGAAGAAGGTACTCCCCCATTGCTAATGCAATTTCTTCGTAACGTACTTGATATGGACGAATTACTCCCATAAGGAATACTCGGAAGTCATTATGGAAAAGTGCATATTCTCCTTCATTCTTTGTCGGTACAACAAGCGGATATAGTCGGCTCAATATCATCGTCCAATCGCTCTCACTCATTCCATACGTGAGAGCTTTGGCAAGAATTTTTGTGTTTACACGACCATTCATCAAAAGGATGGGGCAAGCAACAATGCTCTCAGGACATACGGGCATATGGACAATCACTGAAAGCTCTCTCTTCATATGAGACCAAATATGATTGTAATACTGTTGAACATCTGCACTTATTCCACTTTTTTGAAGTTTTGTAATCGCTTCGTCCAAAGTGCATAATGCTTTTACTTCTTCAACCGCAAAAACCGCAGAAAGATTATTGCCTTCAGTCTTTTGATAAATAAAATCCGCAAGCCCATCGGCATCGCTTTCAAATTGACTTGCTTGCATCAGAATTAGCTGTTTGATATCGACAGTGCAAAGCTTTGGCATGTATATCTGTTCAGCGTCATCCCTGTTCGACAGCCATAAAGGATATTGATCTTGATATATAGCGACTGGTTGCCCAACGATTACAAAGCAAACACCATCAGGTATTTCATTTGGCAACGGCAATGTGGGTAAAAATGATAGGGGATCATTGGCACGCGCTGCATGATCAATTCCGTCAATGCAAACAAATACTCGTTTTTCTGGTCCGGTAGTGTCTTGAGCTGCAATGCCCAACAAACGGATAACGTGATTTCGCATCATTTCGACGGTTACCAATTTATTGCTAATTGGGACGTTACATTCAGCCAATCTGTCTTTAAATCTCTTCCGAAGCTGAATCAATAGTGTACCCCACAGATTATCAGCAGTGCACATACCCGGATCTGCATTATAGAAATGTTGCTCCGGGGAAATCGGTTTAAATGTGTGGTAGCGAAGCAAAAACAAATTGGTCTTTGATTGCAGGTAACTAATCGTACTTGTCTTTCCAGATCCCGGATCCCCAGAAAGAAAAATAATCTTGTGTTCTGTTGATCGAATCTGAGTTTCTAGCTCTTTACAAAACACTTGCCTACTTTCGAAGAAAGGATATGGAGGTGCAAGCCTGTGTTGACTTTCATCAATGTCTTCCTCGATGCCCAGAACTGAGTACACATCCTCTAAAGTAACGCGCTCGTTGCTCCGTTCAGTTGTTGTCCATTCGGTAAGACCTAAAAGTAGTCTACCAAATAATTCCAAAGCAATACCTTCGCTGCAGGAAAATACTTGTGTCAACAAGGTAATCAATGATTGCTTCATTGCGGCTAAACTAAGCTGATTCGCGTCGATTGAAAACTCTTTCAAAAACGACATTAACTCTTTGGAATTCGCATTTGGGAGAACATTACATAATTCGTTCCATTGGAAAAGCAGTGTTGAATCATCAATCGTGACATTCTCATAGTCCGTTATGTTTCTAATTACAGTCTGCATCCCCAGTAAAAACTTATCAACAGGATAAGCACTGTAGGGTTTGCCATTAAAGCTACGACCGGAGCGTCTATTTAAAATCTTACGATTTGTAAAGAGTATTGGCTTAACTGCAGAACCAGCAGTAGATTTGGATTCTTTCCATCCTTGAAATATTGCTTCGAACAGGCATTTCTTGTCATTCTTAGATTCTAACATGTTTCCAAATGTCAGATTTTTAGGAGCTGAAGTATCAATTTCATGCTTTACCTGATAGCATAATTGTTTTTTGCCATCAGCAAATTCTACTACCACGTCATCGATAGTATTATAAGAACTATGCTGAAAGATAACGCAAGAGATTCCGAAATCGGAATTCAGCATTTTTATTACATTCTCTAATCCGACGTACCATTCGTACCAATACGGATCTCCGATTCCAGGAGTAGCCATGTCCTCAAACTCCTTTTTGTTTTTCAGTATTATTGTAGCGTACTACATTTATATAACTTCTCATTATTGCTAAACTGAGTTCCTAAGAAAATACTACAGTTCTTATATATCCAGGCCGCAACTCTATACATTAGGATTCAGCCTCGTTCACAGAGGCCGCTGATCCATCCAATTCAGGTTGATAGCACCTATATCTTTTTACCATCTCTAGCATCCCTCGGGAAACAGCCAAGCACGAAATGCTTCAGCTATTTCTGGATGAGTCATTGTCCCGCCATTCTTGCCTGCTTTGGATTCGATACCTAATGCCTTAGTGGCACTGATCCATATCTTTGGCGTCAGGGGAGCGCTGCTTGTCCGGATGACTTGAATGAGCTTTTCACACTCATCATCAAGGAAGTTAGGATTAAACTTTTTCTCCCATAGTCTTAAATACTCAATAGTGCTGCTGTTGCGTAGCCAACTTTGAACCATATATCCTGGAGATTCACTATTCTTTTCTCGTGCGATATCCGTAAGTGAAACATAGGGACTGTGCCCGCAATTTGCATTGATCATCTTTTCTCCAATAGAGGATAGATGTGAGCCGGGGACATCCAATAGATTCAGTTGTTCAAAGAGATGATCAGACATATAGTCGGCGTGCTCTTGTGTAAAGATTCCTCTCGCAACAAGGTTCTTTAAAACTTTTTCCTGCGATATCCTATAAGTCCAAATTGCTTCAGTCACGCCGCTCACCTCAATTTTACTTGTACGGATATTATATCAAGATGAGCGGGGCTTGCATAGCCTTAATATTCCAAACTATACCTTATTTCGTGTTTGTAATCTAATTATAAATCGCCATCATGTCGAATAAGAATTCTTTCAATCGAGCTTTTTTTTGATAGCTTTCTCATCCCATTCTGTCATATTAAGTGTTGTGCAAAGCTGTTTCTTAAGGGTATCTTCACTGATAGACGGTGCGTTTTTACAAATCAGCTTTCTGTGCTCGACTTTATTGGCGCAGCGCCAGACCACCTCGCCGGAGGGACGGGTAATACGACGATAATTAGCACCACATTCTGCACAAACCAAAAGGCCACTCAGTACATTTTGTGAACTGTACCGGGTGGCCTTCCTCTGGTTGGTGTCTTCATCTATGTTGCTGCGGTTTCCCTTGTCGATTTAAGTGGCAAAATAATCTTCGAAACTGATGATATAGCCGATATATTTAGAGTTGGACAAAAGTTTGTTAATTGCCGGTCGTGTCCATCTTTCCGGCCCAGTGGGTGAAAGGATTCCCTGCCCAAAAAGAAAATCAGAGATGCCGCCAAGGCTATCGCCATTTAAATACCGTTGAAAGATTTCTCTTACTACCTCTGCCTGTTGAAGTTCTACAAAGATACCATCCTGCTTCTGAACAAAACCATATGAGATATATGCCATGATTCTTACCTCTCTTTCTTAACTATAAAAGTCACGTATACTAGGATTTAAATTAAAGAAAGCATCAAAAGTCAAATATACGTGGCTTTTGGTGCTTATATTTGGCACCCACACTGGCTCTAATCCTGAGTTTCCTGTTATTTCCCTTATAAAATAACAACAGACCTATCTTTTGCTTCTACAAAAAACAGGTCTGTTTACTTGGTGATTCGAACCTGCGACCGCTGCGTCCTGGACGGTCAAAGAGAAAAGATGTTGAGCATTGAAAAGTCTTTTAACCCTAGAAAAATTAAGGTTTAATTGAATATTTGACTAAATTGATTATAGTTTTGCTGTAAAAACATTTCTTCCAATCCATTAAAATCTGCCTCAAATACAGATAAACTAGATTATTGGTTGAGGATAGATCTCATAAAACTATCGGGTGGGAAAAGTTCTGTATACAATTTTCGTTTTCGCTCGTTATTAGATATAGATTTAATATAATCGTTTAATAAAGGACGAGCAGCCTCTGTAATAGGAATATATAAAAAATTTGTTTCCATAAGCTTTGTTAGAGCCGATATATATTGTTTAATATCTATAATAGAATACAAGTGAGTATGGTTAACACTTTGTATACCTAGGAGAGTGCCTAGTTGTCTAAAAAACAGGTCGTCTGATAGTAAGAGTGAGTTGTTTTTCTGAGCAACTATAAAGCTATCCAATTGACAAATATGAACTTTGGGATTGGCCAGAAGTTTCTCTAAATCCATACTGCTATGCATCCTATTGAAGTTAGCGCGGTCATCATTTGTAATAATATGCAAATTTAATTTTAAAGCAATTTCATAAAGAGCATTCCAAAAATCAGGCATTGTCTTATCTGGTGGTGTTAATGTCAGATTACCATCATCACTAATGCCAATCTTCCCAGGAGAAATAACTAAAGTTTTACTTGAGTTTTCAGACTGTAATTTAATAAATTCAAGCAATGTATCTGAAATGAAGATTTTAGAAAAGTAATTATCTAAGACAAAGAGGTTACCGATAATTTGAAGTATGACTAATGAAGAAAGCGTTATAGTGTAAGTCTGGTCAGCATCATATGAAATATTATTTAGGCCTGCGTACAATACCTCTTCTTTTGAGTATAGTAAATATTGAACAATGTGCACATATTCATCATAACCACAGCTATTAATCCATTCGATAGGTGTTCCGACGGGATTATCTTTGAAGTGGTATAGATCAAGCCAATTTGTAATAGGGTTCAAATCATATAGGACATCTCGCATCTGTTGCCTAATGTCCCTGTCCTTATCGATTGATATTTTTTTGATGAAAGAACCATCGCTTGAATCTGCCACTTTAGATAAAACATGCCTAAAAGCATATACGTATTTGTTGGTTATACTAGCAATTTCATATGGTATACCATTGTATTCTACTATCTCATGTATTTCCTTGTTAATTAGTTTTAAGTACAGTAAATTTGACTTAGAAACATGCAAAGCACCAATACTATAGGTATCGGTACAAAAATTTGCTTCTTGGTTAATACATATTACTAGCGGGGGAGATTCTTCGCCCATATTGACAGAATCAGCAATATTTTTTTCTGAAGATTCTGGAACTACAGGTTTGAGAAAAATAACTACGTCCATAGTTGCTCTATCAAAATCAATGATTTTTTTTGAAGATCCATTAAGCATATTAAAATGAATAGACATATATAGTTGGTAGAGATGACTATCATCAAGATTGTTTAGTAAATAAATAGCTTCATATGATAGTCTCTCGGCCTTATCATAAAAACCGAATTTATAATATGTCTGGGCAACAATTAACAGTATTTCAGGGTCTTTCTCAGATGAAAGGAAATACAAAGAATCTTGAATATCTTCTATTTTTACAGTATCCAAAAGCGCTGCTAAATTGACCAAATAGATAGCAGTGTTCTTTTCTTGAGAAAGTGTAAAAGCTTCTTTAAGTAAAGGCAAAGCAGATACATACTTTTCCTGATGTATATAATTTTCAGCTAATATATTTAAAATAAAAGGAGTTTTAAAGTTATTTTCTACAAACCATTTTGCTAATTCTTCTCGCAATTCGGATGAGGACAATTTAGAAAGAAGAAAATGTACCATTTCTAAATCATGCGGGAGGTAATTATGGATGCTAGCCAGAAAACATTTACTTAATTCCATATCTAGTATTTCTGCGACAAAAAAAGCAAGCATAATTTTCTGTGTTTTATTAGCTAATAATATTTCGTCTTTTAAAACCTTTGTTTTTTTATAAAGTTCTTCTTTTACATGTGTGCTATAGCGAAATAATTCAAGAAAATGTATCAAATCACTTACGTTTTCACAGGAGCTAAAAAAATATCTATCAAAAAGGTTATCAAATTGTCCGGGATTTTGATTGTGGATAGCAATTAAATATATTGTAATAGTTGCAGAAAATTTATGCGTATTTGGAGCCTCAAAAAAACTGAGTATTGCAGAAAAGTTTTTTTGTAATAAATAACATACTATTATCCGATGAGACAGTTCTTGTGACGAACCTTCTGAGAGTATTTCTGTATAAACAGCAAGGGCTTCGTCATATAGCTTTTGCATTTGGTAAAAGGCGCCTAGCTGAAATCGAAAATTGATGTTCTTTTTTTGTATTTGAACTAAATTTGAATATTCATCTAGAAAAGTTTCTGGATTTATAATAAGTAAGGCTCTTATCTTAGATAAATTGAATGTAGCTAAATTTTCATCTCTTAATTCCGGACAGGCATCTCCCCAATTAATTAGCTTTTGATAATGTGATGTTAACCGGTCATGGTCTGTATCATCTTCTTGAATCTGTTCCAAATCGAGATAAACACAGCTGAGTGCTTTATAAAATGAGTATTTGGGCAATTGCCTTTTTTTAATCGCGAGGTCTAGTGCTTGGATTGCTTCAACAAAATTTTGATTATTGAAAGATGCTAATCCATAAAAACAATCTTGTACATGAAAACTATATTCATTTGGTTTGAAATTGGAAATTATATAATCCCATTCAGATTTATTAAAGAAAATATGAAGAAGCATATATGAAAAAAGATGGTCCTCTTTATAATTATCGGTCATTACAAACTCAAAACTGCTATTATTTTTTAAATTAATAGCAGTTGCAATGTTATTTCTATAGATAGATGATTTTTCTAAATAATCAACTAATAATTTCACATTTTCGCTATCACTACTTAAAACACAAATAACTGCCTTCAAATAGATAAGCCAGTCGTTGTTTGCATCATCAATACTTTTTAAAGATGACATATAAATAGTATCAATGATACGAGATGCATCCTTACGATTATCTTCAAGGATTAGCGTTTCGCAATGTGTGAGTTTTTCTTGTATTAATTGATTCAAGTAGCACTTGTCATTTTTGTGCATAATAAGCAAATCGGTTAATTCCGAGTCTAGTACCATATCACCGCCAGTTTGTAAGACAACAGAATTAACTATGGTGGTTCTTTCAATATTTTGTTGCTTTTTATAAAATAAATTTTTAAAAAAACTTAACATTATTAGTGATCCTTATTATCTCGTCCGATTTGCCTAATATCGCTATTATTTATTTTAGAACGCTTAATTGTCTGACTAGTTTTATTGGAATAATCTTTGACAATATGCTTTTCGATTTTATCTACTTTAAATAGCGCAACTATTGATACAATAAAAGAACCGATAGATGAAATTCCTATTAAAATATCGAACCAGCTCATAATTTGACTCCTTGTTTAAATCATATTTGAATTATAGCCATAATCTTAACCTGTCAGAGCTACTTATTTTATAAGAAAACCGCATAGATATTTTCCCACATAATTGACTATTATTATTTCTAAATTGCATGGACAGACATTGTGCCTACTGTTGACTCATTATATCAATTATTGCTATAAAACACAATGATATTACCCGTTCATTTATCGAATTTTACGAGCATTTTTAAACCTCTAATTGAGTGTAAATACAATCAAAGTTATTGAGAAAATATTCGTGAAATTTTCTAATGAACAAAACCAAGAATTGGTTATCCGTTATCATGATAGCAAATCAATATACTATATATGACTACAAAGCAGCATTTCGAGAATCACCTTCTATATATGATTAAAATTATGTCATGTACAGAATAATATAAATTTGTACATGACTAAATTCTGAATTTGAATAAAAGAGAGATTTGCTGGAATTTATTTTATCATATTACGTCCTTCAGAACGTAATTGCATTCTTTCAGAAAATACGAGAAAATAAAGGAACTTGCATATGCCACAAGAATATGATATTTTAAATATACAGAACATACGTTCGAAATTCGTTTTAATTTATATAAAAATAAAAAATAGAATTTAATATTAAGTTTAGCGAGGCACCTAAAACATAGAAAAAAATGGTAATATAGAAGATTGTCTGATATAATTTTTATAGGATAATTAATCAGTATGGGGAACTTCTCTTATAAAAATATATGAGCATAGTCCCTATTAACTTAGTGAATAGCTAATTAATGGAGAAATGTTAAATGGGAGATTTACGAAATCAGGCAAAAAAATATAAAGAAGAGGGTAAATATCAAAATGCTATAGAAATTTACGAGAAAATATGGACAAAAGAAAACACTGATAAATGGGCAGGTTGGGAATATGCTTATTGCTTAAAGAAAGTTAAGGAAATTACTAAGGCAATCATGGTTTGCAAATATACTTATAAATTGGATAACAACTTTGTTTTGAATAATGATTTGATGGCTTGGTGTGTATATGAGAAGTATTTTCAGGAGAAGAAAGAGACACTGGCACATCATGAAATTATAAAATTAGATAAAATAGCAAAAGCGGCAATAGGATTAATTGAACAAAAACAGGGGAGTGCCTACGAACATATTGTATTTGCCATTATACATATATACAAAAATAAGGGTGATAGAATAAGTTTTGAAAAAATAGTTGATTGGCTTGGCAGATTGAAAATAGATTTGCTATCAGATGAAGCAGTAAAATATATTGATAAGAAAGGAAATGATAGTGAATGGCAATCAAGGAAAGAAGAATATTTTTCATATTATTCAAAAGCATTAATTGTTTTAGAACGATATAATGAATGTATTGAATGCTGTGAGTTAGCAGAAAAAAAATTGAAAACATATCATTACGATAATGACATATGGATTAAAGCTAGATTGTATTATTCACAAGGCATGCTGGAAGAGTATAATAAGGCTCTTTTAGGCTTGACTGAATTGTCTCTGAAAAAAAATCATTGGTCTATAATTTTTAAGATTGCACAGTTGTACGATAAAAAGGGCGAAGGAGAACAAGCACTTCTTTATGTGTTTAAGGCATTGTTGAGTAGAGATCCTGACAGAATGAAAGTAAAAGTAGTTTATTTTGCAGCAGAGATTTTAGAAAAAATGGAAGATTATGATTTGGCAAAATTGCACTATATATATTTCAAAAAAATAAGAGAAGATAATGAATGGGAAGTTCCTTTAGAATTAGATAAAAAAATTGAAGAATGTAAAGGAACATGTGAAACTTCTCAAATAACTTCTAAGTATATGAGGAACATATGGATTAAAAGGATAAAAGGGAATTCTCAGGTCTATAAAGGAGTAGTGAGTAAAATCATGAAAAATGGAAAAAATGGTTTCATTTTATATAACAAAAATTCCATATTTTTTAGGCTTGTTGAAGTAGTGGGACGAGTAAAAGAAAGAGATAACGTCACTTTTATTATTGAAGATTCATTTGATAAATTAAAAAATAAGAGGACTAAAGAAGCTAAATACATTGAAATAGTATAATTAATACATTTTTAAAGATATTGACTTCTATTAACAAAAGTGGTAGGATGATGAATCCGAATGGAGAAATAATATGTCTAAGAAATATTATGCGGTAAAGATTGGAAAAACACCAGGTGTATATGAAACTTGGGAAGAATGCCAAAATCAAATAAATGGATTTTCAGGAGCAATTTATAAAGGTTTTGCTACGAAAGAGGAAGCGGAAACTTTTGTTAAGAATACAAGAGAAGATCAGAAGGTTAATAATGAGATAACCAATGAAGAAGCAGTTGCATATGTTGATGGGAGTTATAAATCCGATAATAATACTTTTTCATATGGAATAGTTTTTTTAAACAATGGAAAAGAGATACATTTTTCTAAGGCATATGAAGATTCTGAATTGTCAGAAATGAATAATGTTGCTGGAGAAATAAAAGGGGCAGAGGCAGCTATTCAATATTGTTTAGATAATAATATTCGTAGTATTACAATATATTATGATTATGAAGGAATTGAAAAGTGGTGTACAGGAGAATGGAAGGCAAAAAAGCTAGGTACAATAGCATATGTTGATTTTTATAGAAAAGCTATTCAATATATGAAAATTAATTTTGTTAAAGTAAAAGGGCATTCTGGCGATAAATATAATGAATTAGCAGATAGGTTGGCTAAAAATGCATTAGGAATAGATATTACAGAAAAAACATTTAAGGAAGAAATATCAATGGCTAAGAAAAAAGGTGTTTATATAGATAGGGAAAAAATTGTTGATTTAATATTAATAGAAGGAACTAAGCAATGGAATGATTTTACAGCAAGTAATCTTATCCAATCAGGTACTGCAAAAAGATGTGAAATGACGGCTGGGGGAAGAAAAGCACTGTTAAACCTTCACTTTAACAGTGACGGTACGACAACAATCACTCCCACAGGCAATAATCAAGATATCTCTATGACTGTAAAGGCACTTCTTGAAGATGGGTGTTCTTTTTCGAGTGAAGCACAAGGAAAAACATACTCAATAAGAAAACTGCCAAATGAATGGGCGACAAAAATAGTAGACTATTTAGAGTCATTGGAAGGTGTGACAGCAGAGCACTACGTTGTAGAAACAGCTCCATTACATAATTCCCATATTTTTACCAGTAAGATAGGTGATAAATTAACAATAAATATTTATGAGACAGGAACATTAACACTACAGGGAAAACCCGCATATTTATATGGAGAGGCAATTTCATTTCTTTCTTATTGTAAAGATGTGTCAGTTGATGACATAGTAGATAGTGTCAATAGTTTCCACAATCTAAATGTAAAGATAAGTGATGTAAGGAACGAAATGGAGACATTGATGCCTAGGGCCTATGGCAATATTGATGAAATGGTTTTTAAATTGCTTTCACCATCAATTTCTTTAAGAAAAATAGACATTAATTTAGAAGATTACTCATGTTATGCGTTTCCTGCGCTTCGAGCACTAGAAGGTTATATTAAATATTTATTTGGTTTAAAAGAGGTTCCAATTGGAAATACTTTTGGTGATGTATTTAATGGAAATGTTTTATATCCGAAAGTGATTACTAAAATTGGTGATGCAACATTTCATGCAGAATTGCAAAGATTATATGCATATTTCAAAGGTAGCAGGCACGTGCTTTTTCATACGACACAGATTTTAATAGGTACGACATTAATTGAAGATAAGCATGAAGCAGATGAAATTATAAATACAGTAATTAATCTGATAGAAACTTCATATATGAATATAAATCAGTAATAATAAGAAGGAGGTTTGTTATGAAAGATAATTTTAAAATATTAAAACTAAATAATGAACCATATGATTTCCTTATTATTGCGACATCTTACGAAAATCCCTTGGATTCTATTGAGGAAATAGAAGAAGAAATACATGTAAAAAAAGCCAACTTACTTTTTGATTTAACATTGATTAATGGTGTTAAAAAAAATAGATATATAAAATGTGAGTATAAGGCAGGGATTAATAAGTTACAATCATGTTCATTAGTAGATAGTATTGATGAAACAATAAAGGCATTAAGTTATAATTTTTTTAAACAGAATGAAGAAGTGGTCCGAAAAAGTATAATTCCTAATACACTTAAGCACTTAATTAAATCTGGTTTAATTTAACGATAGAGTAGATGGGCCTCCAAATAATAATTGGAGGCTTACTTATTTTTTGAAAAACAAAGCCATAAATTTGGAGCCGAAAATGTTATTGTAAAACAGTTTGTATTTATCTAACGTTTTTTATTCAGCTAAAAAAGAAAAACTTCATAATCACAGTCTTTCTACATTTCTCTAAGCTCTTGTATATAATCAATAAACGGATAATATTTATCAATATTTAGGGCAATCGCATAAGAAAAAATATTTTAATTATAGATGGTCAGCGATAAATACCCCAATTAAAATATTTTTTCTTATGCGATTGCCTTGAAATAGATATTTATTCTGTCCTATTTTCGGGCAAATGACAGGAATTGACATAGAAATAAGTATGAAGAAATAGCGGCTCTGGAAACAGAATAATCATTCACAAATTCTATTTCAGAGCCATTTTTCAGTAAATGAATTGATTTGAATTTTAGTTTATGGAACATATTTTTACTTAGCTATTTTATCACAGCGTACCAATTCATGCCCTATATTATCATATTCATACATATAATCGGACAACCTTTCATCTACGGAAACGTGCATGAGATTGACTTCCTGTACCATCTTTTCCAACTCCCTAAAATCGATATCCTCAGTTTTCGATAAGATCAACACTTCGTTTGTTGATGACGGGATAACATAGAACGCCCCACCAAGCTGTTTCGCTATCTTCTCTTGTACTTTTGTATTTAAGATACAGGCAGCCCCATTTACCCTTGCTTTATTGGTCAGACAATACATGGTCATCCTGCGCTCCGGCACCATACTTTCAAAAAATCCCCGGATCAATTCTTCCTCTATTTCAAACTGTTTTGCTATATCCGGTATCAGCAGTTCTTTCACCACATCCTGCAGTGGTAAGAATACGGCGGGCATAAGGGATTCCATATTGGAAAGAGCTGTCTGATGAAAGATTTCCTTGTCTATTCCATATTCAGCTAACAAATTATTATGTATAGTAACGGTAAAACTGCTTGCCTCTCTTTCTTCCAGTATAATCAGGTAAATAACTGCCAAATCTTCTATCTGTGTAAAAGGTTTATTTCTCAGGAAATTCTTATTTTTCTCCGCATTGACCAGTTTACATACAAGCTTGTCTTTTACCTTCTCCCAATCGGTAACGATAGAAACATCGAAATCCTTTGGTATATGGTAATCCATACGGATCTCCGCTATGGATTGGAGAATACTTTTCATGCTTCTGCCATTCTCATAATCTCTAAAATAATCATCCAGACAAATGACAGGTGTCATATTGCTGCCATTTTCACTGATTTGCAGACCGTCCAATAGGTAGTCATTATTCTTGACGACCTGGTCAATCTGGATGGTACTATCCGCATATTTTTCTGGTAAGTTCTCTAAAATATGTTTCATTATATAATCCTTAAATTCCGTGTAATCCATTTTATCTGTCCTCCGTTAAGACAAAATATACCATTAGGCTGTAGTCTAATGGCATGTCATAAAAATGTCCCAATAGAGTTGCTTTTTGGCTTTTGGCATGTACCACAGTTCAAAACAACCCTACTGAGAATCTGATGTTATCGTAACTTGCTCCATTCTTCAAAAGTCATTGTCGTAAGATTTATCCAGCTTCCTGAATCATAGGTTCTATGTCTATTTCTACGGTATTAAATATCTCCAGAAACTGCTTGCCAAATTCTTTTGCATGGACCGCTTCTTCCGCACTTAAGGTTCTGTCCGATTCAAACTGATATTTGGCATATGGTTTCCCGTCTCTGCTGGTGGCTTTCTCTAATGAAATCTTTGTAACAACGCTGTTTAGCGGGGTCAGGTTACTTACCAGACGGGTGGTATACTTTAGAAAAAGCATCTTGCTGGACACCGGAATCCGTACCAAAAGCGGAAGGATATTGCTTGGCCTGAGCAGAAATAAAAGCACCGATTCTTTACAGGCTTTTGCGTTCGATTCCCCATTCTTGGAACCGAAATCATTAAAGGGGCACTGACTACAGGGCTTTCCGTCATAGGAAACCATGCTGTCAGGACTGGAGCATACCGGAGGGGTCCCTTCCACCGGGTCAGGGGTATCCCAGTAAGCACGGGGCGTGATATAACCCAGAATAATTCCGGTCAGTTCTTTTTCGGCTTCTTCTCCGGTCAGTCCGGGAACTGAAAACACTACCGCTCCACCGGAAGGTGACTTCACCAGATCAAACAGCGAAAAGGATAATGGCTGGTTCTTTAAGTTCTCTCTAAGAATATCCAGTACCGGGTTGGAAAAGGCAATGTAGTCCGAATGCACTGGGGGAAAGTCCGTTTCCGGCATTTTTACCAGCGTTCTTTCTTCTGCAGGCGCGGTACTTGCCTTTCTCTTACTAGTTAATTGTTGTTTTAGTTTTGTGTTCTCCATAATGGCCTCCAAGTCATACCGCTTCTTTTACCGAAAAACGGCGATATGATGTTTTATTTGCATATTTTTTATACAGAACCGGATGTTCTGCTTTCAGGGTTTTGCTGTCCAATCGTTCCTGGGACATGCTTTTCCAGATAACTCTTTTGTCGGCAATACTGCCGACTTCGTTTTCTCCCATCATCTGCTTTAACAGGTTCTCCGCTTCCTGCTTCTGCAGCATATATTGTTCCACCTTTTCACAGGCAGCCTCGTATTGAATAATCAGCGGAGAAGCGGTATCCGGCAGCCGGATCTGGGATTGGGGGATGCTGTCTGGAAATCTCTTTGCCAGAAGACTAGCCGAAGCATTTGTTCCGTCAAGGGGCGGGGGAACCAACGATTCCACATGATTCCAGAAATCCGCTTCCAGTGGAATCAACAGGGCGATCAACTCCTCATCCCGTTCCACGAACTTCCACCGAAAGGTGTTGCCGCCAATTAATACGGCGATATACGCGCCCCGGTATCCGGTAACTGCCATATAATGCTGGATCTGTAACAGGTATGCATCGGGCAGGGAATCCTCTTCCCATTCCCCATATTTATAAGCGGAAGCTGTCTTTGCTTCAAAGATACAGGTTCCATACTCCGGATGTTCACAAATGCCATCCAGATTTGCCTGCATAAAGGGATGTTCTTCACTTTGCAGAAGATAAGGGACCAGACTGACTTCTATTCCGGTACGTCTGGTAAACTCTGACCGGACCAACGCTTCCAGCCTTGTGCCCCAATAGGCAGCTTCTCCTGCTTCCTGATCAGATAGCTGGCCGGTCTTTTCCATCCAGAGTTCTACCGGGGATTTATAACGGTTGATGCCGCACACAATGGAAGCATCCGAACCGCCAATCCCTTTTTTTCGATAGGCAAGCCATTCTTCATAAGACATCTGTTCCGTTGGTGCAATCATAATTGCTGCCATATCATAACCTCACTTTCCATACAATAGGGGCATGCAGAAGGAAACTGCATACCCCACACATCATGCTGCCAACACCATTTCATAAGCTTTATCAATCAAAGGATTTCCTTCCACGGTCTTGGCGAACATGTTTTCCCGATAATTGGCAGTGGCTCTGAGCGGCTCGGCATGGGTGGCAAAGTCGGAAACTGCACAGAGAAAGCGATACCCATTTTTTCCCACATGCTTAAGGTCGGGCGCATCAAAGTAGCGAATCTTTAAATCCTCACGGATACGGGTTATATTTTTTCTGTGAATGTCCGTGGGTGCTTCATCCATAGGAAGCAGCAGGTTGATATACTCCATCACTTTCGCATCACTTACTTTTATTTTTGATAACCGGGAGAATTCCGTACCCAGCCTGCCCATGTACTTTTCTGCCAGAAGCAGCGTATTATGCGCTTCGTCCATTTTTGCTGCTAAATCGCCCACATGGACTGTGGACCATATCCGTTTGGCGGACGATAATGCAATGTTTAAAGTATTTTGGCAAACTACGCGTATGGGAGTCATAGCTACTTTAATCGCCCCGCTTCCATCATGGGAACTGCTGAATACAAGATAAGGCTCAATTTGTTCTCCCTCAATGATGTATTTATCAGGAAGCTTGGCAAGAAGCCAGATCTTACGTCCTTCCTGTAGCGAGCCTGCGGTTTCATACTTGACGCCCTCCCCTAAAAGGGCATCGGTAAAGGCAAAGGCTTCTTCGTTCTGGACCACACGGTAACGGTCGGTGACTACACCGAGGACCTTTTCATCCGTATCCCGGATGTTTGCTTTGTACCCGGGAATCGGGTCGTAAGTATCCGTCATGATTTGGCGTTGAATGACCTTCCAGTCAAGTCCCGATACCTGCAGGGCTTCTTCAGAATTTACCGCGGATTCCACACGGATGCCTAAGCCGTGCCAGGGGGCCGTTCTTGTGTAAAACATTGTTTCTACATTTGCTGCCATTTTTTTATATCTCCTTTATTTTTTTGTTGGAGGAAAGCTGCCATTTTGTACTGTCTGCATTTTCCTTAAAGGCAAACAAAGAGCCTCCCCTGGGGAAGCCCTCTGTGTACGCTTTTATGAAGTTTCACTGTTAGTATCCGATGGGTCGTCCTTTTCATAAAAGGTCTTTATGACCGTAAGCAACACGGAAACAAACAATAAGACTGCATCAATTAGTTTCTTCTTTTTCAACAGGAAGCACCTCACTCTCTCTAGGATTACTGGTTTAACATATATAGTTGGAAGGTGGCATTATGCGATGGAGGGGAAAGTGTTCGTCCTTGTGCTGCTATTAGGAGCATCTACTTAGATTTTGAAGTTACGTTTACTGTTTAAAGTTACTCTATTGACTGACGGCCGCTTTGGGAACTGCTCAAATGCTTGAAAACCATTCATCCTGCATAGAAAACACGGAGCGACAAGTGTGTGAATTTCTCCCGATGGATAGGGACAGTTCGAACAAGGTGGTCTTCTCCTTAATAAGTTACTTTTTCTCATGGTAATATTTCTCCTGTTCTATGTATTCATCGTGCAGGTAAGAGTGAGATTTTATTTTCTATAAAATACAGCCACTCTGATAGGAGAAACGCCTACCAGAATGGCTGTTCTAATGTCTTTCTATCTAACCCTTTAATAAACTAATGCATAGATGCCGAATACGTTGGCAGAGATGGTAATCGTATTTGGGTCAGAGTCCATATCTTCAAATACAACGGCATTGCCGTTTGCATCCCGGCAGAGAATGGATACTGTTTTCCCCTGCAAGTTCTTGGGCGTACCAAATACCATTGTAATGGGTTCCTTTGCGTCTTTTATGGATGCTATGGTTCCCTGTGTGGTAATGGAATACATGTCCGCATGAAAATAAGCCGCTACGGTTTTACTTTGTGCGTCTGCAAGGGCCTTCAAGGCCTCGTTGACTTCCTTCTTCGTACTGTCACAGAAATAGGCACTGACATTGGTACTTTCATCCGCGATCCCCAGCGCCTGTTTCACATCCGCTTGCAGCGTGGTAATTGCGGTTCCTTCTACCACCTTGGCCATGTATACGCCATGTATCGTGGAGGTAACGGAACTTCCATCACCGAGAGATACTATGTTAGTAGGAGTTTCTATCACTGCCTGCACTTCTGAATGATTGCTTGAGGATGGATTGCTTTTATTATTATCAGGTTCTGGGATTTCATTTGGTGTTTCTTCTCCCATTAAAAACGCCAGATCATTATCTCTTAGGGCTTGTTCTCCGGTGTTTACTACTATCATTGATTTATGAATGACCTCGGCTATTTCTGGATACGATGTTTCCAAACCTGCATCCTGTCCCATTTCAGCAACAATTGTTCCGGCAATGTAATTCACCCAGACACGGATATCTTGTACATATTTTCCCCAAGTCACCTTATCAACATCGGTCGGCATATTATCTAAATCCGAAGCCATGATATCCAGCTCCTGCGCCATGATATCCCAGCTATTCATGCCAACACTATCCCCTCTTGGATTGGTAACAGTATCCGACATAGGAAACACCTGTCCTACACTGACGCATTGATTTACCGAATTCTCTAAGTCCTTAATCGCGGTAGATACCTCGCTTTTTCCAGCAGCATTTACCGGAAAAACCGAGACAGTAAATAAAACGATTACTGTTAAGAAAGAAGCAAAGATTCTTTCTTTTTGTTTTACTCCATTTTTCATTTCTCTTTCTCCTTTTTGTATGTTTTTTATTTATTTTATAATGTAATTCAGAATGAATTACATTAAGCAGAAGTTATGTTGTCTATAGTTACTTACATAATATTCAATTTACCATGCAACGCCGTCCGTAATATACCATATGTCTTTCTGGCCTTTTCCGTCTTTTTCCATTCTCCAAACTTCAGAAATCTTATCGAAGGAATATTTCACATTCCAGTTTACGGTTCCATTACCTTCACTTGCTGTAAATGTGCTGTTTGCAGCATCTACACTGATTACAAATACAGCATGAGGTGCGTATTCAGATCCATCATTCAGCCATACCACGTCATTTGCTTTAACAGTGTTTTTATCCGTTGATATTACAGCGTGGTATTTCCAGACATTGCTGTCATTTAATCCCTGCACCGTGTCCGATACCAGCCATGCCCATCCAAGGGAACCATAAGTTCTGCTGCCGGTATTCTTTCTACCACGACCATTCTCATCGAATGCTTCAGCAACTTCATACAAGCTGCTGGAGTTCCATGTTGTGCCGTCTGGATACTGTGACTTAAGTGTATCTATGGCAGAGTTTGTAGCAGTACTTGCTTTTGCTGCCGAAGCTGCTGTTGAATCGGCGGTTGCTTTACGCCCTTCCTTTTTACCATACTCTACATAATGCTGGTATAATTTTTCGGTAGTTTTTCCATAGACATTAACAACATCCGGATTGTTTTCTGCATAATATTGTGGGTCAAAAGTTACGCCATCAGACATAGTTTGTGTAGCGGCATATGTCGATATCGCGGAGACATTAAAAACAAATACAAGAATTAGAACCATTAAAGATAATTTCATTTTTTTCATAATAATTTCCTTTCATTTTTGTATGTTTGTTATTTTGAACTTGAATATATTGTAGAGATAATAATGATGTAAAATCACTTGGGTATTAAATATTGCAATATTCTACATACCTATTCTTCTTAAGAATTGTTTACCGACTGGTAATCATTGCTTTTTCTATTTATCATTTATTTTATGATGATAATATCTGTAGGGCATTTCCTTTACATTGCTATTATATCCCAAATACCCCATATAGTCAATAATAATACCCCCTTCAGATGTTTAATGCTTTTTCATATTAAGTATACAATAGTAAGGGGTGATTATATGGACTATAAGAGGTTAGGCAATAGAATTCGTGAAGAACGACAAAGATTACATTTAACACAAGCTGCTTTGGCAGAAGCGATTGATATATCTGACACTTATATGGGGGCGATTGAACGTGGTGAGCGAAGCCTCACGCTGGAAACTTTAGTGAGGCTTGTCAATAGGCTGGGCGTAAGCGTTGACTATATGCTGGCTGATTCTGTATCTGACAGTGATTCCAATATAATGGAGCAGTTTAAACAGATTATTGACGGTCATTCATTGGAACAGAAGCAATTAGCACTCAATGTGTTACGCACAATGTTTTCCTACTTTGAGAATGAGGTCAAATAAGAGCACTACTTCAGTTCAACTTTTCCTATCCGGAGATTTCTTATGAAGTCAATGTCATCAGTCAGTCTCTGCACCGCAAAATTAACAAGCAAATTAATAGATGTTGAGTATTCAATGGACAGTATATTCAGCCTGTCAAATAACAGTGGATTTAATATATGGATAATAATCTCCATTTCTTCGTTGCTTATTGTTGTATTCTCTAAAATTTTTGACATAGTTCTCCTCCTGAAATAATGTAATTGCCTAGCCAATCGTTGATTGGTGATTTAGTATATTATCAATATATTATATATAAATGAAGATATATGAAATACTTTATTCTCACACTCGATGTGGGATATTTCATTGATTCTTTTGCTGCTACGCTTAAAGAAATAAAAATGATAAGGGACGAATAAATGAGTTATGGAAACAAAATATGAAAATGATATAAACGACGATATATTAATTCCAATAAGAAGTGACCGTTCAACTATTATAAATGCTGAAATATCTCTCCCTAAAGTAACTATTATAGCTTTGAATAAACTCATCAAGTTTAAAAACCATCCGTTTCATATCTACGGTGGCGAACGACTTAAAGCACTAGCGGACAGTATAAAAGAAATCGGATTGCAGAACCCGGTGATTGTGCGTTCTATACCAGAAGATAAATATGAGATACTAAGTGGGCATAATCGGATTGAAGCAGTAAAGTTACTTGGCTGGAATGCCATAGAGGCAATTATTAAGGATGATTTAACTGAAGAAATGGCAGAGAGAATTGTAATTGAAAGCAATCTGAATCAGCAGTCGTTCTCGGACTGGAAATTTTCACAGCAGATTCAAGTCATTAAGATGTACAGCAAATATATTAAAGACAACTCACAACAGGGAATAAGAAACGATATAGTACAAAATTCAACTTGTGTCCATTGTGAACACAAGTTGGAAGATAAGCCAAAACGCCTCAAAACTCGGGATAAAATATCAAAACGCCTTGGCATATCATCAACGGTATTTGAAAGGTACAGAAGTATTGCAAAACTGGATGATGAAATATTAACTGTAGTCTGCACCATGCTAGATGAAAAGAGACTGAGATTCATGGCAGCCTTCCGAATCTCACAATTAAAGCCAGGAGAAATAGTATCAGTAATAGCTTATTTAAAAGATAACCCGGAAGTCAGACCAAAGGGTGCAGATATCACATCTCTGCATAAAAAAAGTAAAGACAC
This sequence comes from Bacillota bacterium, assembly GCA_023442465.1. GTDB lineage: Bacteria > Bacillota > Clostridia > Lachnospirales > Lachnospiraceae > Kineothrix. Next base: position 256,501 of record JAEZZQ010000021.1, read on the forward strand.
AGAAGATGATTTATCAATTGATGAAATAAGAAAAATTTTTTTACATAATACAGTCCCTTTGCTGTGATTGGCATAGGGACTATTATTGTATCATGTTAATATACCGCTTTGAATGCGCCTTATGTTGTTGAAATGAGTGAGGAAATGCTTAGGATAATATTTGACTATAAAATCCGGATTGATTAGATATTCAGTAGATTGCGCACTGGTGTCGATATAGCTTTAATAAACATTTCCTGTGATTTAGGTGTAACAGAATAATCAATTTTACAAGGGTCATAAAATACCTTTTCAGTCGTTTCATTTATTGTTTTAATAAAAAGATTTTCCCACTCTTCTCCGAAAACACCTTTTTCAATGAATTTATCAATAATAAGCCTGCTCGAAATCAAAATTTGATTTTTAAACGAGTAAAAATTTTCAGTATAGAAAGTTATGTATCTAAGGTCCTCAAGATCACTAAAAGCTTGATATACTTTGGGAAAATAAAGATTATTCATTCTGATAATTTTTTCTAAGACATCATTTTCTTCATCCTCGTCTTTTGATTCAAGCAGTAGACTTACTTGGTTCGTGATATTATGTAACCTTAGTTCTTTTTCAAACCTGTAAATATTCATACCATAATATTCTTTATCTTCGCATATATGCTCAAGAATCGCTCTTTGAAGCTCTAAAAATTTCTGGTAATCTATTTTCTCTAGTTTTGACAAAAAACGCTTGTAAGCAGCTTCCTTCAGGCTTTTGTCTACACTATGTTCAGTAGAGTGAATAACCTTGTTTATATCGTTATATAGATTGCCTATCCTTTTATATGTATCTTTTATATCATCATCCATCATTTCTAGTGTGTAATAAAAACTCCACTCATGTTGCGAATCCTTCTGCATTGCCGACCATTCTGATTTTTTATCATATACCGGCCTTTCTGATAGCAACCTATGTCGTGCACGCCTTAGTGTATTCCACTCGCTATGCATATCATCACGAGAAGATTTAAAAGGACGGTAATTTGCTGAATTTTTATCATTATAGTAATTATTAGAATTTTTGTATACAAACATTTTCAGTGTCATACCTTTAATTCGATTTGTATCGTGCAGAAATGTACTTAGTTCGGTGAAAAAACAAGCTTCGAACACATCACCGTAAACCATCGATTTTTCATCAAAGATACTATAATTTGCATGTTCAGTAACTACTAAATTATACACACTCGAAAAAATCATTTTAAGCCTTTCATAATAGCTTACTCTTTGCAGATTGTCCAAATCAAAGTCTTTGATCTCACTAAGCTCATAAAGTTTAATGAAAAAAGATTCTTCTTTCAATGCCCCTTCCATAAAAAGCTCATAATCTCCATTAAAATTTTTTGCTCTATCAATCAATTCATGCCAAACTATTTTTTTATCCATTTACACAATCCTCACAGTTATTTTTTTTTAAAATGAAGGAATATTCACTCGCTACAAAAGTATCAAGTCTTTAATTTTTCTTATTTTAATATAATACATTGCCTTCTAGATATCAATCAGAAGGTGTAAAGAAATTATCGAAACCACCGAACCATATTTTGCAATTTCTTTTTTGTCACACCTCGCTCTCTAGCATTTGTTTTATAATTCATAAATCAATGCATAGGAAGGAGTTCATGAATGAATAAAGAAACAAACATACCTTATGACGACGGGGAAGATTCTAAAGTTACAACAATAGGCTCCAGTATCAGCCAAGTATATACGGATTACAAAGCCAGAAGAAAAGTGAACGTACGTGGCAAACCGAAAAAAAAGAAGAGAATAAAGAGTAAGAAACTATATGCGGATTGCGATCATTATTTGAACAAAATACTTGAGTATTCAAACTTTTCTGCATTAAATCAATCATCGCAACAAGAATGGGACAATATTCCAGAATGGATGCAGCTTGATAGTCGAGGGGATCCTGGTTTCGTTTTCGGACTTAAAAGCAAATGCGATTTGAACAAATATGTCGGGATGCCACAAGGCGAGGAAGGAAACATCGTTGTTATTGGTAGCAACGGCAGCGGAAAAAGTGCCGGTATAGCAAAACCTACATTAATATCATGGCAAGGTACCATGTGTATTACGGATATAAAAGGTGAATTGTCCGATTTTTATGCGGAGTTATTTGAGATGGGAATCGTTAACCGACCTTTCAAAGTTTTCGATCCTATACAAACAGATGGTATCGGTTACGATCCCTTTTACTGGTTATCAAAAGATGGGAAAGATCATCTCATGAGCAATATACGAGAAATAACTATTGCTATTATCCCGACTCCTCTTGAAATGAAAGACCCCTTTTGGGTGGAAACAGAACAGGCGATACTTCAGGCTGCTTTATTGTATTACTTCCAGTATGGATTAAGTTTCAGCCAGACAGTTACTAAAATGCTATCCATGGGGGTATCTGAATTGATTGAAGAGTTAATAACAAGCAAGGACACAAGCATTAGAATAATTCTTGGTGAACTGTGCAATATGAAGCCAGAGGTATTGGCAAACTTTGACAGAGGCCTACGCAATAAACTCATGCTTTTTGCTACTGACCCATACATCAGTCATGCGTTCCGCGGTACACGCGAAGGAGCAACTTGCTTTACTTGGGATGATTTAGATAAGTATAATATTTTCCTAAGCATTCCGATAGATAAAATTGATCAGTGGGGCAGCGTGATAAACCTTATGTACACACAGCTTATCCGACACTTGGAACGCAGACCGGAGAAATACAGTCCAGAAGGAGCAAATAACGTCCAGACATTATTACTGATGGATGAATTTGCAAGGTTTGGCAAACTAAATATGCTGACTGAAGCTATTTCAACATTGAGGAGCAAATGTGTAAATTTTTGTCTAATAGTTCAAAGCATAGCTCAGATTGACAAGTTTTATGGTGAATGTGACCGGCGTATTATTTTTGATAACTGTCAATATAAAGCCATACTCCGTGCAGGTGACACAAATACACAAAAGTATCTTAGTGAGCTTATTGGTACAACTAAATGTACACAACGGAGCCAAAGCGAGAGCTTAAATGAATATGGGGAATGTGTCGGCTACAGCAAACAGATAAGTGAAATCTATGAACCATTTATTTTTCCACACGAATTTTTAACTCTGGAGGATATTCCGTTGATAACCCCTAAAGGCTTCTATCGCGTAGAAAAACTTCAGTTACATAACGGTGTACCAAAAGAAATATTATCATCCACTCAAAAGATGCTTTCTATTATTGATGATTTTGTAATGCCAGAACTAGAACAAGAGTTATTATCCGAAAAATATGATTTTGGTCCCTTATTATAAAAACCTATATAGATTATAGGTTTTCCCAAGTAAATTTTGGAGGTGCAGAAATGCTAACTATTGAAGAAAAGCTTATTAAAGCAGATGAACAGATTAAAAAGCTCAAACAGCAACAGATACTTGATGAGCGAAGAAAAAAAGAAGCTAAAAGAAAAAAAGATCAGCGCCGCAACTATATTATCGGAGAATTGGTCACGAAATTTTTCCCTGAAGTTTTATATTTTGAACCGGGAAACAAAGCAGATAATGTTACCATATTTTTACCGCTTGAAACTTTTCTGCAAATTTTGTCTGTTGACCAGGAACTAATGTCACAACTGAAGCAGAAAGTAATTGATAAACTACCCGCCGAAAACAGGACTTCCAGTTTATGACTAAGCGCACTTACACATCACAGTTTTTGTACGTTGCAGAAAGGAAAATTGTCATAGCCATGTATAGTTTTACAATCAAACCTATAAGCAGATTAAATGGTGGTTCAGCCTTAAAAGTGGCCGCTTATCAAAACAGAGGAAAGCTATTTGATGAACGCGAAAAAACCATATATGATTTTACACACAAAACAGATCTTCTCTATACAAATATTTTTCTACCCGAGAATGCACCATTAGAATTTTTTGATAGCCAAATACTTTGGAATGAGGCAGAGAAAATGGAAAAGAGGTACGATGCAAGGACGGGCAGGGCAGTAATAGCTGCTCTGCCAAATGAACTAACTTTAGAGGAACAAATAAATCTGGTTGAGAAATTTGTTACAGAAGCTTTTATAAAATATGGCATGTGTGCCGATATCGCAATTCACAGCGGACATCGGGAAAATGAACTTTCGGCGAATAGGCATCTTGATCAGGTTTTGCCAAATAACCCACATGTGCACATATTGCTGGCTGACAGACCTGTGGACAGGGATGGGTTTTGCCCCAAAAAAAACCGGGATTGGAATAAAAAAGTACTTGTGCGTCAATGGCGCAAATTGTGGGCGGAGATTCAGAACCGTGAATTTGAATACAAAAAACTTAAAGTAAGAGTGAGTCATGAAAGCCTTGAAGTTCAGCAAATTAACCGTGAACCAACAATACACCTTGGTCGCAAAGTAATGGAAATGGAACGCCGAGGTAAAGATACTGAAAGAAGAAAAATAAACCGCAATATTGAAAAGCAGAATAAGGAACGTCAGGAGCTTGAACGTCAATATCAATTGGAGCGAACCCAAGAGTACGAGTTTAAGAGGTCCAGATAGTAAATAAATTAACTATTTAAAAAAGGCGGATATATAAGGCAAAATTATGAAATGTAGTAGAAAGAGGTATGCTTAATGCTTGAAAATTATGGTGATATTCTAAGTGTTATCGATGTTTCTAACATACTAAAGATTAATAAAAAAACCACATACCAACTATTGAAATCCGGTAAATTATCTTATCGACGAGTCGGGCGCATTTATCGGATAACTAAGAATTCTTTGATTGAATTCTTATCAAAATAATTGTGCTTTTGGTGATAGGCGTATATAATTTATTTAGGTTATGTTACGCCTGTCATCAGAAAGGAGATGTATTTTTATGACAGGTTCTTTAGTAACAAGGAAAACATCCAAGAATTATTACGTTCAACTAAAGTACAAAGACCCATTGACTTCAAAATGGAAGTCAAAAACGGTTAGCACCAATATTGAAGCAAAGAATCATAAGCGAGAAGCAACTTTATTAATCCCTAAAGTAATAAAGAAATACTCGTATTTAGAAGAATTACCGGATGAATATAATCTTGCTGTGGATAGCAATATTTTATTTTGTGACTATTTGGATATATGGTTAAAGCATCGAGAGTCTGCGGATATCAGGAGTTCCTCATATGAAAGTGATGTGTGTAGGGTGAATTCCATCAAAGCATACTTTTTAAAACCAAATCCTAGGTTATCAGAAGTCAATACAATTATGCTGAATAAATTTTTTGATTATTCATTACTATACGGTAAACAGAATCAAAAAACAAAAGTGCGAGAGAAACCTTTAAGTGTACGTACTGTGAGAGATTACAAAAATACTCTAAATATGATTTTCCGGCGAGCGATTAGAGACGGTTACTTAAAAGAAAATCCCGTTAATAATACTACAATTGAAGGGAAACGCAACAGAGAATACGTTGAAGAAAGATTATTTCTGAAGGAAAGTGAAGTATCGGACTTTTTTCAGTTTTTATATAATCACGAAAAATATCATTTTCTGTTTCCAATGGCATATGCGGGTATTTATTACGGCTTAAGGCGTTCGGAAATACTCGGATTAAAACATAGTGCTATTGACCTTAAAAATGATGCTATTAGTATACAGCATACTATAACAAAGATCAGAGATATCCATGCGGAAGATAATACAAAGACCAAAGCCGGACATCGTATCCTGCATCTATCTCCAGAATTTAAAGAAATTTTGGAGGAAATTCATCAAAATCAGGATAATAACAGAAACTTTTATAAAGGTACCTATCAAAATGCAGAGGATTACATATTCACTTGGGAAGACGGAAGAATGTACGACCCTGACTATATCAGCAAAGCATTTAAAAAAGCATTTATTGGATTTGGAAGACCTGAACTGTCCTTACATAAGCTTCGCCATACGTGCGCATCTCTGCTGGTAAATAACGGTTGTGATATACTAGCTACTCAATATTGGTTAGGCCACAAAGACAAAGCTACTACGCTGAATATTTACAGCCACTTTGACCGGCAAAGGCTGAATAAAGTCGAAGAACACCTGAGTGCTGTTACATCTGCAATAGCTGTTTTACCATCATAAATATTTTGGCTAAACTTTTGGCTAAACATTGAGGATTTCACCCATTTTAGAGGGATACAGCATTATCTAAATAATACAAAAAATCCATAAAACCAGTATAAATACTGACTTTCATGGATTTTCATAATAATCGAAGCGACGGGATTCGAACCCACGACCTCTGCGTCCCGAACGCAGCGCTCTACCAAACTGAGCCACGCTTCGATAAAGATTTTCATTGCAACACATAAGATAATACAATATTTTATATCGGTTTGTCAATGATTGTACTCTACATTTTTAAATATTTTTGAATCAAATTTCTATTCCAATTTATGACATTTACGGGGTAAAGGTTATCGTTTAACATTGAAAGCCGATAAGGACTATGTTAGACTGTACTATGAATGAGTAAAAGACACTCAGTAGGAAAAAAGAAATGGAAGGCATTGGTATGGAAAGTAAATTTTTGTTGTTGGAATCGTCATTTAACATGGTTTTAAATATTAATTTGGGAAAAGATTTTCGGAAGAAAGAACTGAAAAAAGTAGAAGAATACGCCAAAGGCCTTGTTTATCTGCCGGATAATCAGAAGAAACAACTTATAGCAGTGATAGAAGCCTTTTATTTTGAACTGGGAAGAGAGACGGTCAACGAGGAATGTATTGGCGGATATCATAAGCTTTTGAAGGATATATTGAGCATTAACCATAACCTGAGGGGTCCCAAATGTGTCGTTTACGGAGACAACTGGCTGACCGGAGAAGTGAAGGATAAGATGCGCAGGAACAACTATTGCGTTTTCGACTGGCGTTCGTTGAATCCTGCCTATATTGATGAATATGATTTGTACATACTTTGCGACGAACCCTTAAAGATTTATGACCTTCCGAATATAGAAGATAAGGAAAAAATCCTGAAGATATGGGATTATCTCAAATATAAGTACGTAGTATTCCCATCCTTTTACGAGATCTATATGAAGTACAAGAGAAAATGCGATCCTAAAGTAAAATGTATTGTGACCGGGGGAACCAACGTGAAGAGCGCCGTTCAAAGCAAACTGTTGCATACAAAAGCGGTTTCTTTGACGAATACCGGCCAGGATATTTTTTATGATTTCAGAATGTTTTGTCATGCCCATGAATCCATGCCCGACATAAAATATGCGATTATCGGACTGGCCCCGTATTCCTTGCGGTACGATGCCTCCAAGTCCAAGGTGGAATGGAGACGCTGTCTGGCTTATTATCCCATTGTGAAGACAATGCATAACTGCGAGGATGCCGAGCTTTTTGCGAATCTTTATGAATCCGAGGATAAGAAGATAAAACAGTATTTTGATGAAGCGGATATGGACAAGTGGTATGAGGTTTTCGAAAAGAGTATGAAGAACGAGACGGAAGAAGTTATGGATGTCTTCGATGAACATACATGCTCCAAGGAGACTTTGGAGTTGAACCGGAGAGAGATCAGTGAGCTATACAACAGGCCTTTTATGGATATTTTACTGGAAAACAAGGTGTTGTTAGAAGGTTATGCCCGGTTCTGCAAGGGAAAAGGAATTCAGGCGATTTTCTTCCTCCCTCCTTATACCGGATGGTACAAGGAGCATATGCAGAGGTCTTATTATGAAGAGCTGGCGGCTTTTGTGAGAGAGCTTTGCCAAAAGTATGGGGCAGAGTTTGTTGATATGATGGATGTCGTTCTTCCCGACTGTTGCTTCAGCGATTATGCCAATGTGAACAACGTAGGAGCCGTGAAGGCAGCAAGCTATATCAATGAAATCATAGACCGCTGACGGGGAATGCTTATCATGGGGATGAATATACGATTAGAAGAAATAAGAAAAGAAATATATGCTCTGTCAGATGAAAAATATCGGGAGTTCCAAATCCGGCTTTTGCCCGGAACAGAAAACTTTGTGGGGGTGCGGCTCTCCAAGCTTCGGGAAATGGCAAAGAGGATAGTAAAATGTGAAGGCGAAGAATATGTAACCTTTGCTCTTTGCAGAAAACCGGAGGAGGAACTGTTCGAGGAAATCATGCTGCAAGGAATGATTATCGGATATATGAAGGCAGATATATCCGATATTTTTTCTTATACGGAAAGGTTTATTCCGAAGATTGATAATTGGTCGGTCTGCGACAGTTTTTGCGGTGGGCTTAAGCTTGCGGCGCAGTATCCCACGCAGACGTGGGAATGGCTGCAAAAATATTTGCATTCGAACGAGGAATTTGGCATACGCTTCGGCGTGGTCATGCTTTTAAACTATTACATCTGTGACAGTTATATCAATGCTCTATTCCCCATATTCGATGAGATTCATCATGAGGGATATTACGTGAAGATGGCAGTGGCATGGGCCATTTCTCTCTGTTATGGGAAATATCCAAAAGAGACGATGGAATATCTGAATAATAACCATCTGGACGATTTCACTTATCATAAAGCGCTGCAGAAGATAACAGAGCTTCGAAATGTTGGAAAAGAAGAAAAAGAAATGATGAAAAGAATGAAACGGCAGGAAAAGAGATTTTGTGAGACGAATAGGTTTGAGAGAGGAATAACTCTGTAAAAAGGATAAGACTGTGAGAAGAGTGATTCTGTGGAAAAGATAAGTTTGAGAGAAGAATGATCCTGTGAAAAGAATAAATCTTCGAAAAGAATAAGTCTTTCAAAAGAATAAACAATGTAAAATTAAAGTGATAAGAAATAATATAGGAAGGGTATGGTCGTTGTTATGATAACGAGAAAATACGGACAAGGAAGCTTTAAGAGTTTTAAAGCTGGCATAGAGAGGGAATGGGCGATTACTAACGGAATCGGGGGATATGCGGGAAATTCCCTCATAGGAGCTAATACGCGCAAGCATCATGGACTTTTGATAGCTAGTCTTCATGCGCCGATAGAAAGGTATCTGGTATTATCCCGTATAAATGAAACGGTCTGCATAGGGGATAAGGAATATTCTTTGGTGGCGGTGCAAAGAAAGGGAAATGTCCTGGAGGAGGGGCAAAAATACTTGCAGCGTTTCGTTTTCGATTCCGTTCCTTCCTATACTTATCGTGTGGAGGACATATTTCTGACGAAAACAATCGCAATGGAGTATGGGAAAAATAAAACAGCTATCCTGTATAAAATAGAAAATGGCAGCAGGGATTCGGAAATCTGCCTGACCCCGTTGTTCAATTTCAGGGACCACGGCGGCTTTTCCCTTCCGGAACAGCTTTGCTTTGAGACCGGCTATGACAGACATATGATTACGTTGGTCCCGCAAGGCCCTGACAGTGCCGTTCATGGGAACTACAAAATTAAGTTCAGCGTATCGGAAGGAGATATTTCAGAGAGAAAAGAGAAGTATGATACCGATATGGAGCTGCAAACGGAGATTGATACGGGAATGAGCCCCATTGATAATAATTTTACGCCTTACGACATAAGGATATCGCTGAAACCCTATGAGAAAAAGAGCGTATCCATTATATGCTATTTGCAGAAAGCGGATGAGGAGGAGGAAATACAGCCTGCAGATTCCATTATTGGAGCCAGTAAGAAACGCATGGAGGCATTAATACAAAAGGCGGGGTATAAGGACGAGTTCGCAGATGCGCTTGTTCAGGCGGCGGATGCTTTTATCGTAGACAGGGTATCTACCGGCAGTAAGACCGTTCTGGCAGGCCTGCCATGGTTTACTGATTGGGGCAGGGATACGATGATAGCTCTTCAGGGACTGACGCTTGCGACGAAGAGGTATGAGGATGCCAGAGGGATTCTGCGTACCTTCGCAAAGTATGTAAAGGACGGACTGGTACCGAATATGTTTCCCGACCAAGGGATGGCGCCTTTTTATAATACGGTGGATGCGTCTCTGTGGTATTTTTATTCAGTATATATGTACTTGAAATATACGGGAGAGGAAGAGGATTATCTCTTTGTAAAAGAGGAAATCTATCCGAAATTGAAAGAAATCATATCTTATTATAAGAAAGGAACATTGTTCCATATTTATATGGATAAGGACAGCCTGATTCACGCAGGCGGAGATTTGGACCAAGTGACATGGATGGATGTCCGCGTGGATGACTGGGTAGTTACGCCAAGACACGGCAAGCCTGTAGAAATCAATGCGCTCTGGTATAATGCTTTAAAAGTAATGGAGCTTTTGGCGGAGCGTTATCTGGAGGATGCAAAAGGATACGGGGAACTTGCGAATGCTGTAAAGGAATCCTTCCATCAGAAGTTTTGGAACGAGGAAAAGCAGTGCTTATACGATGTAGTCGAGGAAGAAAGAAATGGAGAAGTCCGGAATAACGGGCAAATCAGACCCAATCAAATATGGGCGGTATCTCTTCCTTTTACTATGCTTTCGCCGGAGAAGGAGAAAAGGGTAGTGGAAACTGTCTGGGCTCATCTTTATGCGGGTAGTGGACTTCGTTCCCTGTCTCCTGAGGACGAAGAATATAAAGGTATTTACTTCGGGAAGCTGCACGACAGAGACGCGGCATATCATCAGGGAACTTCGTGGGCATTTCCGCTGGGAGGTTTTATCAGCGCGTATGTGAAGGTAAACAGGTACAGCGAAGAGAGCAAACAGTTTGCAAGAAAGTTGTTAGAGCCGGCAGAAGATCATATGTGGGATGGGTGCATTGGTTCCATCGCAGAGATTTTCGATGGGGACTCACCCCATATTTCCAGAGGATGCTACGCACAGGCCTGGAGTGTAGGCGAGATACTGAGAGCGTATACGGAGGACATTCTTAGAGAGGAATGCCGATGACCGTATCCCAGAGAAAGTCCCAAATTGCATTGGATATAAAGGGTGTCAACAAGAAGGTAATGATCCAGGGGGTAAAGAGGTAAATATAGACCTCAAATCTGGAAAGGTTCTTAAGGGACGTATCTTCGGAATCCAGACACATCCGGCCCATAAAACGCATATCCTTCACCTGAAGGAAGATGAAATAGCCGGACAAGGTTCCGAGGGTATTCATGATAATGTCGGTGATATCCGTAGTCGCGGTAGTAGCAAGACAATATATCTGCGATATCTCTATTAACAAGGAAAACAAAATGCCGGAGATGAGAGTTTCCTTTGCAGGCTGAAATTGCTTCCACAAAGTGGGGAGCAGCAGACCAAAAGGTAAAAATATCAGAAAGCATTGAATGTAATGCTCCAAATTGTCCCCAAAACCGTAAAAGGGTATGAAATTAAAGGTCGGATAGAAATCGATCTGGTATAAGGAAGGGGTATCCGAGGCCATTAAAATGGTGCAGATAGCCAAGGAATAAATATAAAGCCCGAACTGATGGCGTTTCGGGAGCTTATACTTCCAGAAAAATATTTGCAGTATAATAAGAAAGGGAACAACCCCTATATATGCAGAAAAAGTATTAACAACTAAAACCGTAAAATCCGACATAAATCTCCTCCTGACCGTAGCGTCAAAGAATAGTATAATACATAAGTGTGAATTTTTCATTAAAAATTTTACTGTTTTTTTAAAAGTTAAGATACTTTCTACCATTATACGCTTTTTTTCGCAAAGTACAATTTATATTTGCAGCATGATTATGTTTTGAAGCAAACAGTTTTTCTATATCCAAACTGATGCTTTACAATGAGAAAGGGATGTTCTGGTATCTTAGAATCTATAAAGATATAAGGAAAAAACATCCTTACAAAGAAAACATTTTAACTAAATAAGTATGAATACAATGAAATATTTGAAGGAAATATTTGAAGCTTAAAAAAGACGATTCTCAAATTGGGTTTAAGATAAAAATCATTCCTATATCGAGAACTTCCTTGTGATTTTTCTTGCCAAAAACAGAAAATTATGCTATTGTATTATAAAAAAATAGAGGTATTTTTTTACGGTTGAACGAATGTTACATTCGATTTCAAGAATTTAGGCGTCTAGGGTGGGAAGCTCTTTATTTGTGAGCTCTCCTTTTTTTTATATAAAAATATATTAAAATTATTTCAAACAAAAGTGAAATATTATTCTTTGTATGTATTATACTCGTATTTTTCTGTAAAATACAATTTTAAAAAGGCTGTTCTAATGGTTAGACAGTCAAAAAATGTCTGGAATTTTCTTTATCAGTGCAGTTGGGTTTAACATACTGCTGATTCCGTTGTTTCATAATGTGATTTGTATTATCTTTTCTCAGATTAGCCATACAAGTATATAAAAAGGGTTTGGTTATAAGTCGAAAGGATGTAAATATAGAGGTTTATAAAATTAGAACTGTATTTTTATAATATATTATGGAAAAAGTTCGAAGTGATAAAATTTTGCTGGAAAATTGTAAAGAAGCGGTTAATAAGTTAATTGCTGTATACTAAAAAAGGAAATTACTACATGAAAATTAACAAAGTTGTAAAAAAAGAAACAATAAATATGGGGTTAGGTATATTGGTATGCAGTGCTATTATTCAAATGGTGTTCTTGATTTTTGGAGCGTATAGCTTGGCAGTACTTTTAGGCTCAATATATGGAGGTGCTATAGCTCTTCTTAACTTTTTCTTAATGGGAATAACGGTTCAAAACGTGACAAAGTTGGAAGATGAAAATATGGCAAAAAAGAAAATGCAATTTTCGTATTCCATGCGTCAATTAGGGCTTGTATTATTACTTGGTGCGGGTATGTACATTGCGGTGAATTTTCAAATTTTTCACTGGCTGCCGATTTTGCTTGCTGTAGTTTATCCAAGGTTAATAATACTATTCTTTGGATTTTTTAGAAAAGAACAGCATTTAAAGAAAGGTGATATTTCATGAATGTAGAAATAACTGGAGCAAAGATACTGCTCAGGCTGCCTTTAGGAATAGTAATTACGGAAACACAAGTAAATATGTGGCTGGTGATGATCGCAATTGCCTTGTTGTGCAGATGGCTCACAAATAATCTGCAAATTAAACCGGCAGGAAAAAAACAAGTAGTAGCAGAGTATCTGGTCAATATCGCAAATAAGTTCGTAAGAGATAACATGGGTGAGAAATTTAAGGCTTTTGCACCTTTTATAGCAGCATTATTTTCACTTGCAATGTTTTCCAGTTTAAGCAGTCTTTTGGGCTTTTACCCACCAACTGCTGATCTTAATACCACTGTTGGCTGGGCACTCCTTGTTTTCTCTTTGATCATGTATTATAAGATCAAAACAAATGGTGTGAAAGGATATTTAAAAGGACTCACAGAGCCATTTGCGATTTTGACGCCTTTTAATATCATAGGAGAGTTTTCAACACCAATATCCATGGCATTCCGTTTGTTTGGTAATGCTTCAGCAGGAGTTGTAATATCAACGCTGGTGTATGCAGCACTGGCATGGCTTAGTGGTATAATATTACAATGGTTGCCTGGGGTGTTGGCTGATATTCCATTACTGCAACTGGGACTTCCTGCTATATTATCAATTTACTTTGATTTATTTAGCAGTGTTTTACAGGCTTTTATATTCTGCATATTAACGACTATCTATATATCGTCTGCAGCAAGTAAAGAATAATAAAATAATATTTAACAATGGAGGTAATCATTCATGGAAAGAGCTTTAGTATTAATGGGATGCGCTATTGGCGCTGGATTGGCAATGATAGCAGGTGTCGGTCCCGGTATCGGTGAGGGCTACGCGGTAGGAAAGGCTTGTGAAGCCATTGGACGTCAGCCGGAATGCAAGGGTGATGTTACAACTACTATGTTAATGGGTTGTGCTGTTGCAGAGACAACAGGTCTATATGGACTGATTGTAAGTATGTTACTTATTTTCGTTGCACCGGGTATGTTTATTGGCAAGCTGTAATAACTTGTTTTGAGATTTGAGAAAAGAGGAATAGAGAATGCCTGAAACATTAGAATTTTTATCTATAAATACTTGGCAGACCATCATGGCTATGGGAAATTTATTGATTCTTTTTCTGATTGTCAAAAAGTTCTTGTTCAAACCCGTAAATGACATCTTAAAAAAAAGAGCTGATGAGGTAGACAGAATCTACTCCGAAGCAGAAAATTTACGTACAGAGGCAAAAGAGAGCAAGGATTTGTATGAGGAGAAGCTGAAGAAGGCAAAGACTGAAACTGACTTAATGATTAAATCTGCAACAGAGCGTGCTAATTATCGAGGAGAAGAAATCATAAAAGAAGCAACTATTGAAGCAGAAAATCGTAAACGAAAAGCAGAATCTGATATCGCTCTCACGAAGAAGAAAGCCGTAAGCGAAATGAAGGACAATGTTATCGAAATGGTTATTGATTTGGCGCAGCAGGTGGTAGAAAAAGAAATAAATGCGGATATTCATGAAAACCTGATCGATTCTGCGATTGAAGAATTGGGTGAACGCGTATGAATAAGGCAAAGGAATACGGATACGCATTATATGACCTGGCAGCAGAAGAAGGCCTTGAAGAAGAAATAGAAAAAGAATTCGCAGAAATTGCATTGATATTTGAAAGTAACCATGATTTTATGAAACTTTTGTCCAATCCAAGGATTCCTACTTCTGAACGTATTCAGGTAATAGAAAAGGTATTCGGTAATAGAATACAACCGTATCTTCTTTACTTATTAAAAATATTTACGGGAAGTAGAGATGTTTCGTTAATTCTACTTGCATTTAAGGAATATGAAAATAAGTATTATCAAGAAAAGAATATTTTACCTGTTACAGTAATCAGTGCAGTGGAATTAAATGAAAACCAAAGACAGCACATTATAGGTAAATTGGAAAAATTAATGAACCAAGCTGTCGTTTTACAAAATAAAGTTGACGAGACTTGTATTGGTGGTATTCTTTTGGAATATCGTGGACACATGATTGACGCAAGCGTAAGAAACAGATTCAATAAATTGCAGTATGAAATAAAGAATACAGACTATTTACAAGCGGAGGTCTGATTAATGAATATCGAAGAAATTAGCAGTCTGATAAAGGCCCAAATAAAAAATTATGAAAATAAAACGGAACAGTATGAAACGGGAACTATAATAACCGTAGGTGATGGTATCGCTAAGGCGTATGGCTTGGATAATTGCGTATCTAATGAGCTGATTGAATTTTCGAATGGGCTCTATGGGATGGCGCTCAATCTCGAAGAAAATTTTGTTTCAATCGTTCTTTTGGGAAATGACTCGGGAATAAAAGAGGGATCCATAGTCAAACGTACGGGAACGGTCGTATCCGTACCTGTTGGTGAAGCTTTAATAGGTCGTGTTGTTAATGCACTCGGACAGCCTCTTGATGCGAAAGGGCCGATACAGGCGACTGAAACGAGACCAATTGAAGCACAGGCGCCGGGAATTATTGATAGAAAATCGGTTAACGTACCGCTTCAAACCGGTATTAAAGCCATTGATAGTATGATACCTATAGGGAGAGGTCAACGTGAGTTGATCATTGGTGACAGGCAAACAGGTAAAACTGTTATAGCAATTGATACCATTATTAACCAGAAGGGTAAGAATGTTATCTGTATTTATGTTGCAATTGGCCAGAAAAATTCCACAGTTTCGCAAATAGAAGAAACATTAACACGCGCAGGAGCAATGGAATATACGATTATAGTCAGTTCAACGGCCAGTGATTTTGCCCCCTTACAATATATCGCCCCATATACAGGTTGTACTATGGGCGAGTATTTTATGGCAAAAGGAATGGATGTACTAATTATATATGATGATTTATCAAAGCATGCGGTGGCTTATAGAACCTTGTCATTATTAATAAGACGTCCGCCTGGAAGAGAAGCTTATCCTGGTGAT
Organism: Bacillota bacterium; assembly: GCA_023442465.1. Classification (GTDB taxonomy): domain Bacteria; phylum Bacillota; class Clostridia; order Lachnospirales; family Lachnospiraceae; genus Kineothrix. Next base: position 272,379 of record JAEZZQ010000021.1, read on the forward strand.
GTTTTCTATTTGCACAGCAGGCTTTTAGAGCGTGCGGCATGTCTTACACCTGATTGCGGCGGGGGTTCACTTACTGCGTTACCTATTATTGAAACGCAGGAAGGTGATGTATCTGCTTACATTCCGACTAATGTTATATCAATTACGGATGGACAGATTTTCCTTGAAAGTGAGCTTTTCAATGCGGGAATTATGCCGGCTGTAAATCCGGGAATATCTGTAAGCCGTGTAGGCGGTTCTGCTCAGATTAAAGCAATGAAGCAGGTATCGGGAACGCTTAAGCTATTATATTCTCAGTATAGAGAACTTCAAAGTTTTGCACAGTTTGGATCGGATCTTGATAAAGATACGAAAGCACGACTTGCGCAAGGTGAAAGAATCGTTGAAGTATTGAAGCAAGACAGGAACTCGCCGAAAATGGTTGAATTACAGGTGGCCATTATTTATGCGGTAGTTAACAATTATTTAAACGCTGTGAAAATCAGCGATATAAAAGAATATGAGAAAGAGCTGTTCTTTGAACTCACTTCTTATTATGATGATTTGCTTACTGCAATTCGCGCAGGTGAAAGCTTGGATGGCGCAAATAAAGCAAGACTTGAAGAAGCATTGGAAAAGTTCACAGAGAAGTTTATAAATGCCCACTAATCTAAAATGAAGGGAGGCTGGCGCAATGGCTGAGTCTTCAAAGAAAGATTTAAATTTAAGAATCAAAAGTATTAAAAGTACAAAGCAGATAACAAAAGCTATGGAATTAGTCGCCACTTCAAAATTGACAAGGGCGAAAGAGCGCATAGAGAAAAGCCGTATTTTTCATTCCGTGGCCTATTCTGCGATGTGTGATATCATCTCCAGAAATTTGGATACTAATTCCGAGTATTTAACTACACGGACAGTTAAAAAAAGCTGCTTTGTTATTATTGCCGGAGACAGGGGGCTTGCCGGAGGATACAATAGCAATGTATTCCGTTTTGCACAGGAGCAGATTGGTAATAAAACAGTAAATATCCTTCCGATAGGAAAACGTACTACAGAATACTACAATTTCCTGGGCCATGATATAGTGACGGAAGAATTTTCACGTATAGAAAATATTAATGTTGGAAGTTGCCATGAAATCGGCAATTTACTTACGGAATGCTATTTAAGACAAGAATTTGATGAACTTTATGTTATATATACGAACTTTTATTCTACTCTGAGCCAAGAACCGGCAATCATGAAACTGCTTCCTCTTGATAATGACATCTGTAGGGATGAGATACCCTCAAAAAAGGAATTTATTCTGTTTGAACCGAGCAGTAACGCAGTTTTTAATGCAATTGTTCCCAGTTATGTCGCTGGTATGTTGTGGGGAGCTGTGTGTGAAAGTATGGCAAGTGAATTCGGGGCACGCCGTACAGCAATGGAATCGGCTACAAAGAATGCGGAGGATATGCTTGAAGATTTAAGCCGTAAATATAATAGAGCCCGTCAAAGCTCAATTACTCAGGAATTGACAGAAATTGTTGCAGGAAGTGGATTGTAATTGCGGTTAATGGAAAGGAATGTAAAATATGGATAAGAACATAGGTATCGTTACACAGGTTATCGGTCCTGTATTAGATATAAAATTTGATGACGGTTACCTTCCCGATCTTTTGAATGCCATTGAAATTAAATACAATGAGAAAAAGATTGTTTTAGAAGTGGCACAGCATATAGGGGATAATGTGGTAAGATGTATCGCTATGAGCAGTACGGATGGATTGCCGAGAGGAATTGAAGCAATTGATACAGGGGAGCCTATCAGTGTGCCCGTAGGCAGAGAAACATTAGGCAGGATATTTAATTTGCTTGGAGAGGCGGTAGATAACGAACCAAATCCGGAAAGTGAAGAACGTTGGCCTATTCACAGACCGGCGCCTGCTTATGAGGAACAGGAATCAACTACAGAAATTTTTGAAACAGGAATTAAAGTGGTTGACCTTATATGTCCATACGCTAAGGGTGGAAAAATAGGACTATTCGGTGGAGCAGGTGTTGGTAAGACCGTTTTAATTATGGAGCTTATTAACAACATTGCCAAGGAACACGGCGGACTTTCTGTATTTGCAGGAGTAGGTGAGAGAACACGTGAAGGCAATGATTTATATAATGAAATGAAGGAATCCGGTGTTTTGAATAAGACAGCACTAGTCTATGGCCAGATGAATGAGCCGCCAGGTGCACGTATGCGAGTTGCGTTATCAGGACTTACCATGGCGGAATATTTTCGTGATCACGAAGGTCAGGATGTACTGCTATTTATTGACAATATTTTCCGGTTCACACAAGCAGGCAGCGAGGTATCTGCGCTGCTGGGACGTATGCCGTCTGCAGTAGGATACCAGCCTACACTTGCAACGGAAATGGGGGCATTGCAGGAGAGGATTACCTCCACGAAACGTGGATCGATCACATCTGTACAGGCGGTATATGTTCCGGCAGATGATCTTACGGATCCGGCCCCGGCTACAACTTTTGCTCATCTCGATGCAACAACGGTATTAAGCAGAAATATTTCTTCATTGGGGATATATCCGGCAGTTGATCCTCTTGATTCCACAAGCCGTATTCTTAGTCCCGATGTTGTTGGAAAAGAACACTATGAAACAGCACGTAAAGTTCAAAGTATTCTGCAAAGATATAAGGAACTGCAGGATATCATAGCAATCATGGGTATGGATGAGCTGAGTGAAGCAGATAAGTTAATCGTTTCCAGAGCGAGAAAGGTACAGCGTTTCTTAAGTCAGCCTTTTTCTGTTGCTGAACAGTTTACAGGTATGCAAGGAAAATATGTACCGCTCAAAGAAACAATTCGTGGTTTTAAAGAAATTATTGAAGGAAAACATGATAACCTACCCGAATCAGCTTTCTTATTTGTAGGTTCGATCGAAGAAGCGGTTGAAAAAGCAAGAAAGGAATAAGCCATGAACAGTATTCATCTTCAAATCGTATCTTTGGATGGAATGTTTTTTGATGGCAATGCCAAGCAGGTTTCTCTGCGTACCATAGACGGAGATATATCAATACGTGCAGATCATATTCCATTTGTAACAGCAATCGGAGCAGGTGAATGCCGAGTTTATGTAGAAAGTTTGGATAAACCTCGCCGGGCAGCGAGCATAGGCGGATTTTTGAGTGTTTCTAAGGATTTGGTCCTCCTGGCTGCTACAACCTTTGAATGGGCTGAGGACATTGATTATGATCGTGCAAACAAAGCGAAGTCCAGAGCGGAAAGTATTATTTTATCCAGCAAGGATGATGATCATAGTTTGCAGCTGGCTAAGATCAAGCTAGTCCGTGCTAACGCAAGATTGCAAGTAGTAAAAAATAAATAAGTGATATTATAGAAGGTTATTAAGGGAAAATATTCTGGTGTATTCCAGAATGTTTGATTGGTTTAAGATAAAATACATTTAAAATATAAGGGGTTCCCTCTGGTTGAGTTTTAATGTGGTAACTTAATTCTGCCAAATAAGGAACTCTTTTTTTTATTAGTTGGGGTTTATTTTTTAGGTGAAAGCAGTGAGAAGATGGAAATACAGTAACCATGTTATGCAGAGTACCGTTGGATGAATTAGGATGAATAATTCCGGGTTAATAATTTATAAATTTTAATAAGGAGACTGACCATGGATAAAATGAAAAAAATACCCTCAATACACTGCTATGAAGATTTTGTTTCAGCCCTGCGCATTGCAGGAATGAGTGTGGGCGGAGAAAATGACGAAGGAATTTTTTCTCTATGCAGTCTGTTCGGAGAGGAAATCGAGTGGCATACGGAAAAGCCGGATACTGACCCATGGGAGTGGAGAATCCGGGTATTGGATGAATTCGACGATATTGCATACGGAAAGCTGTTTTTTAAAAAGAGCGGATACCTTACGAAGGAATGGTATCCTTACTTCTATGCGGCGAGGAGGAAGGGAAGGAGCTTTGAGGAAATCTACGGAGAAGGAAAAATAAGCGCCTACGCAAAAAAGATATATAAAATTGTTTCCGACAGGGGTGCGATTCCTCTGCATGCCATTAAAAAAATAGGTGAAGTGAAAAAAGAGGACAAGTCCAAGTTTGACCGTGCTATTACGGAGCTGCAAATGGGAATGTTCATCACGGTATGCGGCAGGGCGAAGAAAATATCTTTCGAAGGACAGGAATATGGATGGTCATCTACCGTGTTTTGCACCACTGAGGAATATTTTGACGAAGAAATTACGAGGAAAGCGGCTCTTCTTACTCCCAGGAATGCTTACGGCGAAATAGAAAGCCATCTATACACGTTGAATCCCAATATAGAAGAAAAGAAGATAGAAAAATTTATTTATGGCATATAAATCATGTATTTGACTAATCATATATTTATTTAATGATACGTTTATCCAATCGGATATTTATCTAATCGGATATTGATCCGATTAATAATACATAAGGTATCAGGAGGCGAGTGCAATGAAAGCAGTGGTTTTATTATATAATTTTCAGGATAAGCTTTATAAGGAGCAGGTAAAAAGAATATTACTTGTGCAGCATCTTTCAATAAAAGAGATTCCGAAGGAGGAATATCTTAATCCTATCGGTTATTATGCGGGAGACGAAGAAGCGAAAGCCTTAGAAGAGAGGTACGAGGGGAAGGAACTGGACAGCGAGATGATGGTGTTTGCCGGGCTGTCAGGAGAGCAGATTGACAAGGTGTTAGCCGGTTTTCGCAAAAATAAGGTGCAGCGGGTAAACTGCAAAGCGGTGCTTACGCCAACAAACCGTTTTTGGAACGCCTTACAGCTTTTTGAAGAACTGAAAAGAGAGCATGAGGCTATGCAGAAAAATAAAATTTCCGAAAAATAGCATCCATGGAAGAAAGAGGATGATTGATAAAGCCTTTGTTTTCAAATACTAACCATGAGTGTTTTTTACTCATTATGAACGGACGGTTCATGGAAAAAAGCATCAGAAAGTATTTGAAAGGGGCGAAATTATGGATAATCAACAGCTTCCCATAGGCTTCGGACTATCTCTTGCCATGAATCAGAGTGCAATGGACAGATTTGCTAAAATGACCGAGGCAGAAAAGGAACAGGCAATTGCAAAAAGCAGGAAGGTAAAATCAAAAAGAGAAATGGATCGTATCGTCAATTCCCTTGCGGAGGATGACGATGCAGCGCTGAGAAATCTTTTTGACGGACCGGGCATCTTATAAGAAATGGAAAGGTTCTGGCATGTGAACAAATGTGCCGGAACCTTTTTCGTATGCCGGTCTGTTTTAGTGCTAGAGAAAATGGCAGTCAGTTAAATAATACCGGTAACTTGACATATATTTTACATAAAAAAGATAGATATAAATAGGAATATGAGTGAAACTAAAAGAGTAGTTTGAAAATTGAAAACTGAAAAGGAGAGCTGCCCATATGACAAAAACTTATCTTATCGATACAAATGTTTTAATTCAGGCACCCTATGCCCTGGAATGCTTTGAAGACAATCATTTGGTAATTCCTCTCGTTGTATTGGAAGAATTAGATGGTTTAAAAAAGGCCGAGGGAGAAAAAGGAGCTAATGCGAGAGAAGCTATACGATATTTAGAGAGACTTTGTATCGAAGGAGATTTGTTAAAAGGAGTAAATTTAAAAAGCGGCGGAACGCTGCGTATTGAAACTAACTGTATAGATGTATCACTTCCTGAAACTTTACCGGAAAATAAGATGGATAATCGTATTCTAAAAGTATGCAAGGGGCTGCAGGAGCATTCGGAACAGGTTATTTTGGTAACCAAAGATATTTTACTTCGGATGAAAGCACAGATAATCGGCATAAAAGCAGAAGATTTTACTACAGAGCAGGTACCCGGAGAAGAAGCAACATATCTTGGACGCAGGGAAGTATTTGTACCGGAAGAAATATTTAAAGATTTTAAGAAAAAGGGAATTTTCCCATCAGAAATATATCAGGCAGACGAAAAAGGAAATAAACAATCTGTCAAGTTGATCGTAAATGAATTTATAACGTTACGTGCAGACCAATCGAATAATAAAACACAGCTTGGAAGATATGATGGGGAAAAAATCATTCCTCTTGCCTATAGGAAATGCAAACCCTATGGCATAACGCCTAGAAATTCCGGACAATACTTTTTGCAAGAGGCATTAATGGAAGATGCGGATAAAGTTCCTCTTGTTATAGTAAAAGGAATGGCAGGGACATCAAAGACCTTTTATTCTTTGGCAGTAGGATTAGAAAAACTTCTGAATTCTTCACAGATTGACTATCGAAAAATCCTGGTGACCAGACCTAATGCTCAATTTGATGCAGATATAGGCTTTTTGCCGGGCAATGAACAAGAAAAGATATCTCCTCTTTTGAGACCGATCATAGATAACTTGGAACAATTGCTTGATTCAAATGAGGAAGAACGATATAAGAATGAAAAAGAACTGAAAGGAAAAATCGAGGAAATTTTTGACAGGGGTATTATTGTGACAGAAGCTATGAATTTTATAAGAGGGCGGTCCTTTGTAAATACATATTTAATTATAGATGAGGCTCAAAATATGACACCAAAACAGATAACGGGTATTATAACCAGGGCCGGAAAGGGAACAAAAGTAATTTTACTGGGAGATCCAAACCAAATCGATACCGCTTTTTTAGATGAGAGAACAAATGGGTTAAGCTATGCTGCCGAGAAAATGAAAGGCAGTAAACTTTGTTATCAGATTACCCTTTTACCTAGTGAGTGTGAAAGATCAGAGCTGGCTTTTGAGGCAATAAAAAGAATGTAAGTGATATGCGCATTGCTGGCAATCAGCCAAATTACACTGCTTGTTTTGCTGTCTGCTGTGTCAGCTTCACTCCTCGCAGCTATCGCTTTGCAAAGCAGCAAAGCGATAGCGCAGGAGCGGGCAAAAGCCTTGGAAATTTTCGAACCAAATTAAATCTTTTCAGTATCTTTTTTCATGAGCTTAAGCCCGGCAGCCAGCATTAGGGATGCGCCGCATAAGATGGCGAAGGACATTCCCAGATCAGGATCCAGGTCGGGGAGTAGAAGCCCTGAAATAATCGTACCGCAGAGGTTGACCAAAGCATGGAGTAAAATGGAAGCGTACAAAGATTGATATTTCTCCCGAACATAACCGAATACCAATCCCATGAGCATGGCATAAATCCCCTGAACGATATTCGCGTGAAAGATGCCGAAGCATATTGCCTGAAGAAGATTGGCAACCCAGAACCGGGAGGAGATTTTTTTTGCCCAGTGCAGGGTCAGCCCGCGAAAGAGAAGCTCTTCTCCTATGGGTGCAAAGAACAGGGTAGCGATTAATGTAAACGGTGTTAAACTTTCCAGTCCGCTGGCTTCCAAAAGCTGCATATATCCGGTAAGCAGATCAGGCGAGAGATGAGAGATTATCATAAGTATGCCGGAGCAGGTATATTGCAGCCCTATCATACAAAGCAGCATGACGGGAATAGTAAGGAAAGAAAAGCCCATTATAGGATTTCCGGGCAGTCTTCTGCCCGATACGAAATAGAACCAAAGGGCAGCCATAAAAATGGTGATTATGTGGGAAATTAAAATCAAAGAAGGAGTTACTTCCATATAGCGGGCTACAGCCTCCGCCTGGATATCCGGTCCGGAAGCTCCGGGCATCTGGGCGGTTATCTGTACCGTTAGCAATATGCTGTAAATGATTCCAGTCAAAAGCTGCACTGCGAGGCCTGCGATAAGGGGCAGCAGACATTTAAAGTACTGTAAAAATTTTTTCATTCTTTATTTTCCTTTCGGAAGCTGAAAGCGCCGTTTGTTTCAGCTTGATTATTATATTTTATTGCTGTAATATTTCCTGAAAATGATATAAGAGAAACAATAAACGATAAGGACCCACCAGAAGCAATAGAAGATGGTGCGGCTGAAAAATCCTGCGATAAGCAGTGCTGCATAAGAAAGGATAAAAAGGACGATGGTAGCCGACTGCATTGCCCTTGCCGCTATTATTTGATTGCGTTCATCTTGTACCTTCAGGCGCTCTTCTTTTAAAAGCATGTCGTTTTTGAGCACTCTCTTGTATGTTATTATCTTTATTATACTCACGCAGATCATGCCGAAGCCAACGCCGGTATATACACCGTCGAGCCATGAATTTTCACCGAGATGCCAAAAGAGCTCATTGCATACGGCAATGGCTGCAGTGATGAGGCCGGCGGCGATGACCCAATAGAAAATATACATCCTCTTTTGCAGGATTTTCGCATATTCTTCATTTGTTTTTACATTTTTTTCAAAAGCATTAAATAGACACATCATAAGTTTTCGTCCTCCTTGTCAAAAATAAACATTTCTTCGATAGATACATTAAAATATTGTGCGATTTTATGGGCAAGAACTAAAGATGCGTTGTATTTGCCGCTTTCCAGTGAAATAATAGTCTGTCTCGTTACGTCTACAGCATCTGCCAATTCATTCTGTGTGACCTTCTGGCGTTTTCTTAGTTCTTGAATTCTGTTCTGCAAAAAATCACTCCTTTCTTTTGGTATAGTGCGCTTTACATTTGTAGTATAGTATGCTTTACATATAATGTCAAGTAGATTTTACATTTTTTTATGGTTACTGTTCACACAGTAGCTTAACACTTGCTGTTAAGCTACGTAAGAACGTGATGCAAGTGATGATTTCTGCTTTGCGGAGCGAATTTAAATGCAAAACTTTTGCATTGCAGAAATCATGTGTTACTGAGAATGGAGAAAACAGTAACTTTTCATGTTAGAAAGGCAATTTGTTATCAGACATTTTAAAATTTATATCCGACAACTTAGTCACGGATTTAGGCAACATAGAAAAATATAATTGAAATACCTTTATAAAATTCATATAGTATTGATAGAAGCAAGTATCGATACTCAAATAGCGGGAGGTACTCATTGAAAATACGAGTAAATGAAGTGTCCGGGCAAGAGGACACGGAGGTCATTATCAACTGTAAAAAGATGGACGAGGAAATTATGAAAATCATAACCTTGCTGCACGTATATGACAAGAAACTGACCGGAATAAAGGGAGGACAGATGTATATACTGGAAGCGGCAAAGATTCTCTATATTGATACGGTGGATAAGAAGACCTTTTTGTATACAGATAATGAAGTATATGAGACGCCGCTGAAATTATATGAGCTGGAGGAACAGTTAGACGCCGCGGGATTTTTTCGTGCGGGCAAATCTGTATTGATCAATTTTAATGAGATAAAGGCTCTTAAATCGGATTTCAACGGTCGGATACTGGTAACGATGAATAACGAAGAGAAACTGATGGTATCCAGACAATATGCGGTAACGATAAAGAAAAAGCTGGATATTGTCGGTTAAGGGCGATGAGGAAAGGAGCAGGAAGGAATGGAAGAAAGAAATATTATAAATAGACTGGGGTTTGTATCGCAGACCTTTATTATATTTGGAGTAACTGTTTTGGTGACTACAGGAATCGGTCTATTGGTGGGAGAAAAGGAAACGGGGTTTTCCACACTGTTCAGGCTTGGGAATCAGGGAATTGCTTATCGGACACTGCTTGAATTTCTATTATCCTCCGTTTGCATTTCCACGATAGAGAAAATTTTTTATAAAGAAAGCCTTTTTGGAAGTTTGTCTTATTTGATGAGAACTGTCTTTATGCTAATTTGTATTACGGTATTGATGGTCGTTTTCATCATTTATTTCGGATGGTTTCCGGCATACTCCTGGCAGGGATGGATTGGGTTTGTGGTGTCCTTTGGAATATGCTTCGGAGCCAGTACGGCGGTGATGGTGGTAAAGACGAGGTATGAGAGTAAGGTATATGAGGAGAGATTGGAAGAGTATAAGAAGAGGAATAAGAGTTAACTTAGGAGCGCATAAAAGATCAGGCTTAGGCAGTAACGATTAATAGAGGAAGGATGTGGATTGGATGAAAGCGGTCAGGTTAGTGAATGTGGGGAAAAGCTTTGGAGAGAAAGAGGTTTTGAGGAATGTCGGATTTGAGATAGAGGAAGGTGAGATATTTGGGCTGCTGGGTCCGTCAGGGGCTGGGAAGACAACGCTTATTAGAATTTTGACGGGGCAGCTTGCAGGCTTTGGAGAAGCGTTTGTGTTTGGGGAAAGCTGCGACAGGCTGAAAGAGAATAATTATAGAGAGATTGGAATGGTGATGGATAACAGCGGTATTTATGAGCGGTTGAATTGCTATGATAACCTAAAGCTGTTCGTAAATATATATAAGGTCGATAAAAAGAGAATAGAAGAAGTTCTCGGCATGGTAGGACTTTTGGCCGAGAAAAAAACTCCGGCGGGAAAGTTGTCAAAGGGGATGAAGCAGAGACTGATACTGGCGAGAGCTATTTTGCATAGGCCGAAGCTTTTATTTCTGGATGAGCCTACAAGCGGTCTGGACCCTGCGGCTACGAAGTCGATACATGAGCTTTTGTTAAGGCTTAGAAGTGAAGGTACAACGATATTTCTTACCACCCACAATATGGAAGAAGCAACAAAACTTTGCGATAATGTGGCCCTTTTGCATGAAGGAAAAATAATAGAATATGGAAGACCCGGACAGTTATGCCGGAAGTATAACGAAGAAAATAAGATAAGTATACTTATAAAAAACGATCAATTGATAATGCTGACAAATTTGCCTGAGAACGCGGCAAGGATCGAGGAGCTTTTTAAGCAGGGAGAAGTAGTCTCTATTCATTCCTCCGAGCCGGACTTAGAACAGGTATTTCTCACATTGACGGGAAGGGGGCTTGAGGAATGAAGACAAATATTTCTCATATAGGGGCTGTTTTTGTAAAGCAGTGTAAGGATATTTTAAAAAATACACAGGTATTGGTATTGTTCTTCGTATATCCATTGGTCGCAGCGGTCATGACTACATCGGTGGGCGACCAGCTCGGTCAGACAGATTTTTTTATTTCGATATTTGCCACCATGCATGCTGTATTTACTCCTGTGGTGGTAACCGCATCCATCATATCCGAGGAAAAGGAAAAGAATACGCTCAGGGTGCTGATTCTATCAGGAATACGTCCGGTTGAATATTTGTTAGGTATCGGAGGCTTTGTATTCTTCTGCACGATGCTGACGGGCAGCAGTTATCTCGCCATGGGCAGCTACGATGTGAAAAGTGGTGCAGCATTTATGCTGTGTATGGCCATCGGCTGTATTTGTTCTATTGTATTGGGCCTGGCCATCGGCGGTTTTGCTAATAATTCTATGGGTGCTAATGCCCTGGCAGTTCCTATCAGTATGGTAATTTCTTTTCTTCCTATGATTGCTTATTTTAATGAGACAATCGGCAAGGTGTCAAAATATATTTATGGGCAGCAGATAGGAAATTTCATGCGCAGTCCTTCGGATTATCACCTGACCGGCGAGACAATTTCGGTGGTTGCCATTAACTTTTTACTATGCTTGGTTGCATTTATCCTTGTTTTCCGTCATAATCGGATTGACAATTAATTTCCATGAAAGGATAAAAGGATGAAACTGAGTTCATTGTGTATCAGATGTCTGATCGACAGACAGGAGGAGCGTATTCGAAGTATAGAGGATGAAAATAAAAAAGCAGCCTATATGAAAGAAGTGGCAGGCATTATCGGTTCTGCAGAATCGGAGGCTTCGGCCCCTTTCCTCGTGTACAAAATCAATGGTATATATAAGCGGTATTTCGGCGAGTTTCCTGATTATGAAAAGGAAAAAGAGGAATTTAATTCCCTGATGCTGTCCATGGAGGAGGAGCTGGAAGAGGGAATCCATATGGGCGGCAGTAAAGAAGAAATACTTTCAAACGCTTTGAATTATGCCAGAACAGCAAACTATATAGACTATGGTGCAATGAACCAGGTGAGCCGGGATAAGCTCTTGCAGTTACTTAATAAGGCGAGGGAAGAGAAGCTGGAAGAAGGAACCTTCCGTATGTTTCAAAATGACCTGCTTTCCTGCGGAAAATTAGTTTACCTCACCGATAACTGCGGGGAGATCGTAGCGGATAAGCTGTTGATTAAAATATTGAAAGAACAATATCCCGATTTGAACATAAAGGTAATCGTGCGGGGAACGGCTGTATTAAACGATGCTACCATTGAGGATGCCAGGGCGGTTGGACTTACGGAAATCGTGGAAGTAATCGGCAACGGCAACGGAATCGCCGGAACACAGATAAGCCATTTATCCGATGTGGCCAGACAGGCGATAGGCGAGGCGGATGTTATAATTTCCAAAGGACAGGGAAATTTCGAAACGATTCATGGCTGCGGGTTAAATATATATTATCTGTTTTTATGCAAATGCGAATGGTTTACCAGGCAATTCGATATGGAAAGGCTGAAAGGTGTCTTTATCAACGAAAAGAATGTTACTGCCCAGCCTTCGGTTTCATAGCAGCGATTAAAAAGACTATTACTGTTTATAGCACAAAACACTTATAATTCAGAAAGCTTCTATTGACAAACGGCTCTATTATGTTTATTATAATTGCGAATGAGTTGCAATTGCAATTGCCATTTCAATAATAAACATAACGGAAATTACAGTTTGTTAACGGAGGCTTTTTATGTTAGACGTAATCATAGATACACTGATAGATTCAGTGAAACTTTTTCCTTTTTTATTCCTCACCTATCTGGCAATGGAATATATGGAACATAAGATGGGAGAGAAGACGAAGACCGCGATAGAAAAATCCGGCCGTTTCGGCTCCATTCCCGGAAGTATATTAGGGGCCTTTCCTCAATGCGGCTTTTCAGCGGCAGCGTCCAATTTATATGCAGGGCGAATTATAACCCTTGGTACATTAATGGCAATATTTTTATCTACTTCGGATGAAATGCTGCCTATTTTAATTTCCGAGCAGGTGCATATATCCGTTATTTTGAAGCTTGTGGGGATGAAGGTGGCAATCGGTATGGCGGCTGGCTTTATCATTGATTTGCTGATTAAGAAGAAAAGCATACATGTACACAGTCACGAGGAAAGCGGGCATATGGATATCGGCCATGTCTGCAAAAATGAAAACTGCCACTGCGAGGAAGGAATATTCCGATCGGCGGCGCGGCATACCTTTAATATTTTCTTTTTTATCGTTGCGATTTCTTTTGTTCTGAATACGGTAATTTATCTTGTGGGAGAGGACTTCCTCTCTAATTTGGTCTTGAACAGACCTATTCTGGGGCAGATGGTAGCGGCTTTAGTGGGATTGATACCTAACTGTGCTTCTTCCATCGCGATTACGCAGCTTTATCTGAAAGGCATGATGGGGCTCGGTTCTATGATGGCGGGTCTGCTGGCCGGAACGGGTGTGGGACTTCTTGTTTTGTTTCGAGTGAACGACGACTTGAAAGAAAATATAAAGATTACGGTTTTGCTTTATGCGATTGGAGTAATTGCGGGAATTGTAATTGACCTTGCAGGCATTGCGATTTGAAAATTATCCGCGGGAAGGTAAGGCCTCAGGGAGAAAAGAAGAGTATGGAGGAAGGTGCTTGGTATATATGAAAAATTTTGAGGATTTGGCTTTTCCCCAGGAGATAAAGAAGACGAAGCAGAGGGAAGAAATCTTTCGGATTTTATCTGAGGAAACGGAGCCGGTCAGTGCGGTGGATATTTATAACCGTCTGGCACAGACGTGCGGAAATTATAATTTTGCAATTTCGACAGTGTATAGGGCGCTGGGTATTTTTGAAGAAAAGGGTTATGTGTCGAAATCCACGCTGATGGGTGGAGATATGGCGTATTATGAATGGAATTACGGCACTCATAAGCATTATGCGATATGTCTGAAATGCCATAAGCTGATAGCGCTTAAGAAATGTCCATTTGAGCATACGAAGATAGAGACAGAAAACGATAATTTCATGATTACGGGCCATAAATTGGAGCTATATGGTTATTGTAAGGAATGCAGGATAGAAGATGAGGATATATAATAGCTGATAAGCGATTATATATCCTCATTTAAGTGATAAGTCCCCCGTTTGCCTTTCTTGGATAGATAAAGATTTTTATCTGCGCTTCGATATAGATGGCTGAAGCTGCTGCTTATATTATTTATGAGGGAAATTCCGATAGAACAGCTTAGCTGTAGTTCATTGCCGTATTTGCAGGAGAGAGAAGAGAATTCATTAATAATATTTTTGGCTTTTTGCTGAATCAGGGATCTGTCCGATAGTCCCGGTTCAAAAACGGCAAATTCATCTCCGCCCAGCCGGCCCAGATACGCTTTGCTGCTAAAAACAACGGAAAGCAGGTCCGCGAAATCTTTGATTACCTTATCGCCCTGCTCGTGTCCATACATGTCATTTATTTGTTTGAAATCATCAATATCTATCATATAAAAAACGCCTATGGGATTATTTTTTATATGCTTGTTAATGTACTGTTCAAAGGTACTATGGTTAAGCAGTCCTGTCATGGAATCCTGCTCTGCTTTTTTCTTGAACTTAGCAATCATGGAATTAGCTTTTTCGGCTATTGCCTTTGGGTAATGTTCGTCACATCCCTGCTCTTTATTCGGTATGGAATGATGGATATGGAGTATTTTGTAGGAATTGTCCTTCACTTCATAGATAATGCTGAGGCGGGTATCCATTTCTATAAGAATTTCTTTTCGTTTGTTTTCTTTTTCTTTCATCCACAAGCAGCCGTAAACCAAATAAAGGTTTTCAGAAAGCTGGCGGCATTCATACCATTCACTCAAAATATCAAAAGCTATGTCAACATCGTAATTGTCCCAAGCAGACTGAAAGGCGGCAAGAGAAGTAAATATCTCGTGTTTTCCCGTACCTATAAGTATTAAGTCGTCATCAAAATAATTTTTGACACTGTTTTTGCTCTTTATCGGATTTAAAAGGTAAGTTTCACATAATTCTCTTGTAATTTCACATAACGTGTAATTCATTAGTCAATTCCCCTGATTATTGGAACTCCTCTGTCATATATCGGAATAATTTGTAAATTATTACTATTCTACTCCTTTATTGCTATTTTTTCAATATTAAAATTTACAATATGTGAATATAATTTTACCAAAACGGAATTAATAGAAGATACACTATATGTGAAAGAAGGGGTGAAAGAAGGGGTGACTATTGATAAAATTTGGTATAAGGTTAAGAGCATTGAGAAAGGAAAGAAAATTGACGCAGAAGGTGTTGGCAGACCGATTGGGTCTGGCAACAAGTGCTATCTGCTCCTATGAAGCGGGGACGAGATATCCTTCTTACGAAGTATTGATAAAGGTTGCGGGTATTTTTCGGGTCAGTACCGACTATTTATTGGGTATAGAAAAAAATAGGTATATCGATGTGACTGGGCTCCCGGAGGAGGACATCGAGATATTGACGATGCTTGCAGATTCACTGCGCAAAAAGAAAAAATAACAGTAACTGAGAAGGCACAGAGCAGTTACAAATAACGGTTTAATACGCCGTATTTATGTGAATACTTATTATGCATGGTATACAAAAAATAGGAAAGAAGGCATAATTATGGATTCCATATGGACAATGACGGCAGATATTTCAAGAAGGGAACCGTTATTAGAAGATATAACGACAGACACGGTGGTAATCGGCGGCGGAATGGCAGGTATATTGATTGCCTATTTTCTGGAAAGGAAAGGAATTCCTACGGTGGTTTTGGAAGCGTCGCGGATAGGGAGTGGGCAGACAAAGAATACCACGGCCAAAATTACTTTGCAGCACGGCCCCATTTACCATAAGTTCATCGGGGAAATCGGAGAGAAAAATGCGAAGCTTTATGCGGAGGCAAACCGTCTCGCCATTTCCCAGTTTCGGAGTCTGGTGGAGGAGAAACGGATCGATTGTGAATTCAGGGAGTGCTCGGCTTACCTTTATTCCTGTGAGGACACGGATACGCTCAAGAAGGAGGAAGAGGCCGCGGTGAGTCTTGGAATATGTGCTGAGCTTACCGACAAAACGGAGCTGCCTTTTCCGGTAAAGAGCGCCCTTAAGTTTTACGATCAGGCGGTATTCCATCCTCTTTTATTTTTGGAAAGAATATCTGAAAATATTACTGTTTATGAGGAAACGAAGGTGCTCCAGGTGGAACGGGCTGAGGAAGAGAATAAGATAATTACAAACCGGGCCACGGTCAGGGCAAAGAGAGTAGTATTCGCGGCTCATTATCCCTTTATTAATATTCCCGGCTATTATTTCCTGCGGCTTCATCAGGAGCGCAGCTACGTAGTTGCGCTTAAAAATACAAAGCAGATGGATCATGTCTATATCGGTATAGACAAAGAAGGATTCTCTTTTCGTAAAAGCGGAGATTATCTTCTATTGGGCGGCGGCGGGCATAGAACTGGAGAGAATACAGGCGGAGGAAGCTACCAGAAGCTGCGCAAGGCAGCAGAGAAATGGTTTCCTGAATGTAAGGAAATCACTCATTTTTCCGCGCAGGATTGCATGCCTCTCGACGATATTCCCTATATTGGGCAATTTTCGGCCTCTACTCCCGACTGGTTCGTGGCCACGGGGTTTAGAAAGTGGGGCATGACAAGCTCTATGGTCTCGGCAATGCTGCTTAGCGATCTGATCACAAAAGGACAGAGCCCCTATGAGGAGCTTTTTACTCCCCAGAGATTTCATATTCAGGCATCAGCGGCTAACCTCGCTCAGGATGGTGCCCAGTCGGTAAAAGGGCTGAGCAAAGGAGTTTTTACAGCAACGCCTAAGTGTACTCATATGGGCTGCGCCCTGGAATGGAATCCGGATGAGCTAAGCTGGGACTGTCCCTGCCATGGTTCCCGTTTTGACGGCGACGGCAAGGTAATAGATAATCCGGCGATCGAGGACTTGGCGAATGAATAATTTCCGCGGAGGACATAGAAAAAAGGCTTACTTCGAGGGCTGGTATTTAAAGCATCAAAAGGATAATACTTCCATCGCCTTTATTCCGGCATTCCATGTGAGCGAGAATGGAAAGCGTACGGCCTCTGTCCAGGTAGTAACGGAGGAAGGTGCTTATTGCTTTTCTTTTAAAGAAAAAGAATTCTATGCTTCAAAAAAACAATTTTATGTTAAAATAAATCATAATGTATTTTCTGAAGGTGGAATCAGCGTAAACTTAAGAAATGAGAATGTAACGATAACAGGAACCTTGCATTACTCGCCGTTTACCGGGCTTTTATCGGATATTATGGGCCCTTTTCGCTTTCTGCCCTTCATGCAGTGCCGTCACGGGGTTCTGAGCATGCTTCACAGCATAACCGGAAAGATTTTAATAAACGGCAGGGAATATGATTTTTCCAATGGAACGGGATATGTGGAGAAGGATTGCGGCAGCTCGTTCCCGCGATTTTATACGTGGATTCAGTGCAGCGGCTGGACCGGAAAGAGAGATTGCTCTCTGGTGGCCTCCGCAGCTCATATTCCGCTTGGCTGCTTTACATTTACCGGCTGCATCTGTGCCATCCTGTATCAGGGGAGAGAGTACCGCCTGGCCACATATACGGGTGCACGCATTGCAAAAAATACGGAAAATACGCTGATCATAAATCAGGGAAAATATAAACTGGAAATATACAAGGTAAAGCAAGAAGCCAAAGAGAATGGGAAAACTGCTGGGGACAAAGAAAAAAGGCTTTTGTTATATGCCCCTCAAAAAGGCAGTATGTGCAGAAAAATAGAGGAAAATATTGCTTGTGCGGTGCGCTGCCGTTTTAGCGCTTCCGGCAAGACGATCTTTGACTTTACCGACGATAGAGCGAGCTTCGAATATGTGGGGCAGAAGGACGGATATTAGAAAGGAAGTACGGATACGGGATGATAAAGGTGCAAATGAAGGATTTCGATTTGGAGAAGATAAGCAAATCGGGACAATGCTTTCGGATGAATGCCTTGGCAGGACAAGAAAATAAATATGCTCTCATTGCCTGCGAAGAGTATTTGGAGATGGAAGAGACGGAGGATGGCGTTTGTTTTTCCTGCACGCAGGAGGAATGGGATAAGCTGTGGACAAACTATTTTGATTGTGGAAGAGATTACCGGAAAATATACCGGTCAGTGGATAAAACGGACGAGTATATGCTGCGGGCAGTAAGCTGCGGAAGCGGCATCCGCATATTGAGACAGGAAATCTTTGAAACTGTTATCAGCTTTATTATTTCCCAGCAGAACAATATCCGGCGGATTAAGAAGTGCGTGGAATCGCTGTGCAGCAGCTTCGGTGAAGAGAAATACAATTTCCGGGGAGAGAAATATTATGCTTTTCCCACGCCTGAGAGGCTGGCGGGACTGACTTTAGAGGATTTGCAGGGATGCAATCTGGGTTATAGAAGCCGATACATATTGGAATCTTCTAGAATGATCGTGGAAGGAGAGATAGATTTTGCCGGGCTTGCAGATATGGCCTATGAGGACGCGAAGGCGGAACTGATGAAACTATGCGGTGTTGGTATCAAGGTAGCGGAATGCATCTGTCTGTTCGCACTTCGCCATGCGGAGGCATTCCCTGTGGATACTCATATTAAAACAGTGCTTTTAAAATATTATCCTGACGGTTTTCCCTTTGAAAAATATGAGGGATATGCAGGAATTTTGCAGCAATATGCATTTTATTATGATATTTACGGAGAAATATGATAGAATTTGATTAAATATAATTTAATTGGGAATTTATGGAAGGGTGTGGTTTATTTTTATGGATAAAGAACTGAAGCTTGCGGTACTGATCGATGCGGATAATATTTCTGATAAGTATGTAAAGATTATTTTGGATGAAACGGCGAAAAACGGGATAGCAACATATAAGCGAATATACGGCGACTGGACCAATACGAGACTGGTATCGTGGAAGAATGTGCTGCTTGATAACTCTATTACACCAATTCAGCAATATGGATATACTACGGGAAAAAATGCCACCGATTCGGCGATGATCATTGATGCCATGGATATCCTTTATTCCGGCACCGTGGGAGGCTTCTGCATCGTTTCTTCGGACAGCGACTTCACCAGACTGGCAATGCGTCTTCGGGAATCGGGCATGTATGTGGTAGGTATGGGAGAGAGCAAGACTCCCAAGCCTTTTATATCGGCATGTAATCAGTTCAAATATTTGGATATTCTGCTTTCTAAGGAGCAGGAGGAGGAAAGTGCCTCCAAGAAGGAGGAGCCTGCTGCGCTGAAAGCCGCCTCCAAAAATATCCGTTCGAAAAAGGCGGCAAAAGGAAATGATCCTAAAAAAGAAAAAGAAGAATTAAGGCCGCAGACCGACCTGATCATGATAAAAAAAGCGATTCTTTCTTTGGTAGAGGAAGGATCCGACGACGACGAGTGGATCCATTCCTCCGAGCTTAGAAACCAATTGGGAAAACGTTTCCCAGATTTTGACGTGCGTAACTTCGGCCATTCCAAATTCAGCTCCTTTGTCAACTCGCTGAATATTTTAGACTGCGAGCAGGAGAAGAACATCGTTCGGTTCAAAATGAAGAAATAGCGGGGAATCTACTTTTTAAAACGGCTATTATCATAGTTATAAGGAATGTTGGAGCCCGCTGCAACGTCCTCTATCTTTTCCAGAATGAGCCGTCCATATTGCCTTAATGGTCAAAGGCAAGGGGTGCTATTTGCTGTAAGTTTTCAAATTCCACAAGGCAAAGGCACTTTTTATGCCAGCGGATCTTTCGTGACGGGTATCCATATTTCATACTTGGTGTTTTCCGGATCGGGGGAGAGATAAACCTCGATATCCGGAGCATTGCCGTATTCGTATCCCGAGGAGGGAAGCCACTCCGTGACAATTCTTTTTTCTAATTCCTGAATGGATAATGCTGGCCCTTCACCGCTGAATATGGCCCATGTTGCAGAGGGTACCGTATATTCCTCAAAGCCTTCCGGTGCAGGCAGTGTGCTTGCGGTCGCGATATAGTATTTCCATTGCATGAGATCATTGCAGGCGCTAACCCCCAATATGCCCATAGGCTGTGTGTTCATCAGGGAGGCGAGCTTTGGTATCGTACCGTTTGCGGCAGCTTCCTGCCACATTTGCGGAACGATGGCAAAGTTTTCTTCAATATCCTGATGGAGTGGTTTAGAGATCCCTATAATTTTAAATGCGTCCTTCTTTTCAATTCTGTAATTCATTTCAGCTTCTCCTTTAATTGTTATTCTGAAGCTGATGGGAGGATAGGCTTTTAGACTGATCCCTTCTGCTTTGGCCTGTGAAGGTGCAATGCCGTGAATGCTTTGAAATGCGCGGTTAAATGCGGTGGGCGAATCATAGCCGTATTTAAGGGCAATATCGATAATCTTCTCTTCTCCACCCTGTAAATCCGCCGCGGCGAGGGACATCCGTCTTCTGCGGATATATTCGGAAAGAGGTACTCCGGCCATATAAGAGAACATTCTTTGAAAGTGATAGGTGGAACAGCAGGCTATTCTTGCAAGCTCGTCATAATCAATATCCTTTGTCAAATGTTCTTCCATATAATTTATTGCGCTGTTTAATCGTTCTATCCATTCCATCATTTCGCTCCTTATATGTCTATTTTATTTAATCCAGGTTATTTAGTCCTCTCTTTTTATGCACTAAAATGAGAGTTGAAATATATTAAGATAAACTTATCAGGAACCCAAAATGTTGTAAAGCGAAATCCGAGTATATAATGACAAAATAGTTACTGTTCACACAGTAGCTTAACACTTGCTGTTAAGCTGCGTAAGAATGTGACTCAAGAGATGATTTCGGCTTCGCGGAGCGAATTTTAATGCAGAAATCATGCGTTGTTGAGAACGGAGTGAACAATAACGCAAAAGAGGTAAATATCCATGCAGATTAACAGACTGTTCGAAATCATATATATATTACTGGATAAGAAGACGGTTACGGCCGCGGAGCTTGCGGAGCACTTTGAAGTATCTTCCAGGACGATATTCAGGGATATCGATACCCTTTCACAGGCAGGAATTCCCATATATGCCATGAAAGGGAAGGGCGGGGGAATCCGGCTTACGGAGAACTATGTGCTGAATAAATCGGTGCTTACCCCGAAGGAGCAGCAAATGATCATGCAAGCCCTCCACGGAATGAATGCGGTGCGGGAAGAGGAGATAAGGCCGGCACTTTCCAAGCTGTCAGCACTTTTTGGCGGGGAGCAGGAGGATTGGATAGAGATAGAATTTTCCTCGTGGAACTCTGATGACGGAGTGAGCCGGAGGTTCGTTATATTGAAGGAAGCAATTTTCGCCCATAAGAGGGTAACCTTCATTTATAGCGGAGCGAATGGAACGAGCAGTCGGCGTCTTGCTGAGCCCTTGAAGCTCGTCTTTCGTGCCGGTTCGTGGTATCTCTACGCATGGTGCATGGACAAAGAGGACTTCCGGTTTTTTAAGCTGAGCCGTATGGAGGAGCCGCAGGTATTAGAGGAATATCAAGGCTTACAAGATAAATCGGCTTCAAAATGCACGGAATATTCTCAGAATAGTTCGAATTTAAATAGTGAAACAAGTGCTATAAGCACAAAAAATATATACGAGGATAAGATGATAACCGTAACAGCCATTATTTCTGCCAATAAAGCATACCGCATACTGGATGAAATGGATAAAAAAGATGTAGAAAAGCTTGCAGACGGTAATTATAAGGTACAGATGCTTATGCCGGAGAACGACTGGATGTACCAGCACCTCCTGACCTTCGGATCAGACATGAAGGTACTCGAACCGGAAAGGGTAAGAGAGAAATTAATAAAAGAGTTAAAAAATGCCTTAAAACAATATGAAATATGACAGATTGATGTCATATTATCCATGCTATTATGAATCCATACAAAGCGAAGGGCGGCTTTCGGCATCGTAGGCCGGATAAGCGCAGGAAGCTTGAAAAATAACATAAGGAGAGAGTGAGAGTATGGATTATGAAATCGTAACATTGAAAGAAAAGAAGGTTATGGGATTAAATGCACGGACGAGCAACGTGGATCCGGCAATGAGTGAAACGATAGGAGGGCTTTGGAAACGTCTTTTTGAGGAAGGGTTATTTGAAGCAATACCGGACAAAGCAGGGGAAAGCTCCATTGGGCTTTATTCAGATTATGAGGAAGGTGCAGCCGGAAAATATGACATAACCGTAGGCTGTGAGGTTAACAGCTCGGACAATGTTCTAAAGGATATGGTAGTTAAAGTAATTCCTGAAGGACGTTATGCGAAGTTCGTAATTGTCGGCGATATGTCTGCGGTAGGGGAAGCATGGGGCGATATATGGTCGATAGACCTGAAAAGGACATTTACCGGCGATTTTGAAGAATATGTGAGCGCCAGGGAAAATGGAGAATATGAAATTCATATTTATATTGCGGTAAAATAATTGATGGATCATTCTTGGGGGAGAAACAACTCTATAGCACCGGTGAACCATAAACGGAATCTTTAGCCCCGTTTCGGTTCACATGGTGCATTTTAATTTTTCTCCTCGCCGGCCTTCCACTTTTTGATAGCCTCCAGCTTTCTGCCGGCCTCTGCCTCTGCTCCCTGTCCGGTAGGCCGGTAGTAGGAACGGCCCTTCAAGGCATCAGGCAGACATTCCATACGGGCAACCTTTTCCTTCGTGTCGTGGGCATATTCATAACCCTCTCCGTAATGCAGGTCCTCCATGAGTTTGGTAGGCGCATTGCACAGATGGAGAGGAACCGGCTGGGCAATCGTATGAAGAGCGTCGTGGCGGCACTCCCCGTAGGCAATATAAAGGGCATTGGACTTAGGTGCCAGAGAGAGGTAGGTGACGGCGTGGGCGAGATTCACATTGCATTCGGGCATACCGATAAAATGACATGCCTGATAAACGGAGACGGCAAGAGGTAAAGCCTGACTATCCGCGATTCCCACATCCTCACTGGCAAAGCGGATAAGTCTCCTCGCCACGTACAAAGGGTCTTCTCCTGCCTCCAGCATTCTCGAAAGCCAATAAATAGCGGCATCGGGATCGCTGTTTCTCATGGACTTGTGAAGCGCAGAGATGAGATTATAATGCTCCTCACCATTTTTATCATATAATAAGGACTTCTTGCTGATACACTGCTCCAAGCCTTCTTTTGTTACCGTGATCTTCCCCGGTCCTATTTCTCCGTTGGTAACCGCCATCTCCAAAGTATTAAGCGCTGTTCTGGCATCCCCGTTTGCGAAGACAGCGATAGCTTTTAACAGTTCTTGCGAAATATCGATTTTTGTCTGTGCAAAGCCGGATGGGTTATGGATGGCATTTTTCAGCAGCTGAACGAGATTGTCGGCAGTAAGGCCCTGCAAAACAAATACTTTCAGGCGGGAAAGCAAAGCCGAATTGATTTCAAAAGAGGGATTTTCTGTAGTAGCGCCGATTAGCGTGATGCTTCCTTTTTCAACGAAGGGAAGAAATGCATCTTGCTGCGCCTTGTTGAATCTGTGGA
The DNA here is from genome assembly GCA_023442465.1 of Bacillota bacterium. Taxonomy (GTDB): domain Bacteria; phylum Bacillota; class Clostridia; order Lachnospirales; family Lachnospiraceae; genus Kineothrix. Next base: position 295,819 of record JAEZZQ010000021.1, read on the forward strand.
TCTCATCCACGAACAAAACCGTCTTAAGCCCCATAGTCCGGCTGTTTTCCGCTTGAGCCATCACTTCTTTAATCTCTTTGATTCCGCTGGTCACTGCACTGAAATTAATAAATGAAGCACGGGTCTTCTTGGCTATAATATTAGCGAGGGTGGTCTTGCCTACTCCGGGAGGGCCCCAGAAGATCATGGAAGAAATTTGGTCGTGGTCGATGAGCTGGCGTAATAATTTACCTTCGCCCAGAAGATGCTCCTGCCCGATAAAATCCTCCAGGGAATCGGGACGCAGACGGCTGGCCAGAGGCCCCGTTCCGCTGCGGTTGTCGAAAAGAGAAAGTTGTTCCATAATGTCACCTGAATTCCTGAATACAAACACTTGTTCTAATGAAATAGTATCATGTTTTCGAAATGATTGCAATGAATTCCTGAAAATAAAAAAGTACCAACCCCATGACGCTTTGGTCACAAAATCAGTACTTGGCGTGCGCTGCCAGGGGCTCGAACCCTGGACACCCTGATTAAGAGTCAGGTGCTCTACCAACTGAGCTAGCAGCGCAAAATGAAAACATTATTTATGTCACGTTTACAACGCAAGTGTTATTATAGTATAATGTCTTTTAGTTTGCAAGCATTTTTTTAAAAAAGTTTTAAAATATAAGTATATGAAGGCAGGAGAACAAAAATGCTATTTGAAAGCCACGCCCATTATGATGATGATGCGTTTGAAAACGACAGAGGGAAGCTGCTTGAAAGCTTCAGGGAAAACGATATCGAATACGTAATAAATATAGGAGCAAGCATACGGACCACGGAAAATACCATAGCTTTAACGGAGAAATATCCGTTTGTATATGGTGCCGCAGGAGTACATCCCTCCGATACGGCAGAGCTTAACGAGGAAAAATTCGCATGGCTGAAGAAGCAATGCTCCCTTCCCAAAATTATAGCTGTAGGAGAAATTGGGCTGGACTACTACTGGGACGAGCCGGATAGGGAGATCCAGAAAAAATGGTTTGACAGACAGCTTCAAATGGCACGGGAGGTAAAGCTTCCGATCATCATTCATTCCAGAGATGCCGCAAAGGATACGGTGGATATGATGAAAGCCGGGAGGGCGGAGGAAGCAGGCGGAGTTATTCATTGCTTTTCCTATACGAAGGAAACGGCGAGGGAATTTCTCGGCATGGGATTTTCCTTTGGAATAGGAGGGGTCATCACCTTCAACAATGCGAAGAAACTGAGGGAAGCGGTAGAATATATACCCATGGAGAATATACTCCTGGAAACCGACAGCCCTTATCTGGCGCCCATGCCCTACAGGGGAAAACGCAATTCCTCCCTGTACCTTCCTCTCATCGCTGAGAAAATAGCGGAGATAAAGGGGATTTCTTATGAGGCGGTAGTAGAAATAACCTCATGCAATGCGAAAAAGCTGTTTCAGATTTCTTAAAAGATGCGGAATAAATAAAACATGGAGAATGCATATGGCAACCTTAGGAACCCCCACCAATACAATAGAGGTCTTAAAAAAGTATAACTTTAATTTTCAAAAAAAATTCGGGCAGAATTTTCTTATCGATATCCATATACTTGAGAAAATCATAACAGCTTCCGGCGTTACAAAGGAGGATTGTGTGCTGGAAATAGGTCCCGGCATCGGAACGATGACCCAATATCTGGCAGAGAACGCGCGGGAAGTGGTTGCTGTGGAGATAGACAAGGCCTTGATTCCCATACTCTCCGATACCTTGTCTGAATATGACAATGTAACAATTATAAATGAAGATATCCTGAAGGTGGATGTAAACCGTATTGTGCAGGAAAAAAATGGAGGAAAGGCCATAAAGGTGATCGCGAATCTTCCATATTATATTACTACGCCTATTATTATGGGATTATTTGAAAGTGATGTTCCGCTTGAGAGCATTACGATCATGGTACAGAAAGAGGTGGCGGATCGTATGCAGGTCGGTCCGGGAACAAAGGATTACGGAGCGTTGTCCCTTGCCGTGCAGTATTATGCGAAGCCGGAGGTAATGATCCAGGTGCCGCCCACCTGTTTCATGCCTAAGCCAAATGTAGGCAGCACGGTCATCAAGCTGACCAGATACGAAAAACCTCCGGTGGAGGTGGATGATGAGAAGTTCATGTTTTCCCTTATACGTGCCTCCTTTAACCAAAGGCGCAAGACATTAGTGAACGGTCTTACCAATGCGGCGAACTTAAAAATAGGGAAAGAGGATGTTCTTGAGGCGCTGGAAGAGATGAAGCTGCCCTCTGCGATTCGCGGAGAAGCACTTACTTTGGAGCAATTTGCCAAGCTTAGTAATTTGCTTTCTTTAATAGGAAAGAGCTCCTATTAAAGAAAGATAGATGCGCAGCTATGCGCGCGGAACAAAAGCTGTGCTGCCAAAGTATTTGGCTGCAAGAATGTACGCAGCACACTTTTGTCCTGCCATTTTTGAATTATAGGGAAAATAGCACAAGATATATGGATGAGATTAGAAAAAAATCGCCATATATAGAGAAAAATCCTGATATTTTTTTGACATTAATTATCTCGTATGGTAAACTTAAAAAATGAAAATAGGGTTTTTATGCTGTCTTTTGACAGCTGGGAAAAATGAAATAATTATGAGGTGAGTACCTTGGATAAGTACGAATATAAAGTACGGGCGGAGGAAATAAAAGCACTGATTGCGGAGGGTGAATTCGCGGAGGCGGTAAAGATTGCCGATACGATTGACTGGAGGAGGGTCAAGAGTGTCATGATGCTTTGCACGATCAGCGATTTATATAAGATAAACCGCCGATTTCAAGAAAGCAAAGATATTTTGTTAATGGCATACGAGCGCCATCCGGGCGGTCGTCTTATTGTGTATTCTTTGTGTGAGCTGTCCGTGAAGATGGGGGAATATGTACAGGCAATCGAGTATTATAAAGAATTCGTACAGATTGCGCCCAAGGATACGGGAAGATATATATTGCAGTATAAGCTGTATGAAGCGCAGGATGTCAGCTTAGAAGAGCGCATCGCTGTACTGGAGGAATTCAAGAAGCGCGATTATCGGGAAAAATGGGCATACGAACTGGCCTATTTATATCATAGAGTAGGACTTGAGACAAAATGCGTGGAAGAATGTGACGAGATGATTCTCTGGTTCGGAGAAGGCAGATATGTCATAAAAGCGCTGGAATTAAAGCAGCTTCACCATGCTCTGACGCCAGACCAGCAGGAAAAATACCTTCTTCTTAAGAGAGAGAGAGAGCTTCAGGCTGCTCAGGCGGCAGCCAGTGAGGAGCCGCAGGAACAGCAACAGGCAGAAAGCGGTAAGATTGCAGATTTCTCCGAATATAACGCCCAGAATGATGAGGACGATGAAGAGGAAGAAGAATTCAGGGTAAAGACGGTGGATGTGGGACAGTACAACACCATTAATCTGCAGAAGGAACTGGCGAAAAGCATGAAAGAACTTTTGGGCGAAGACGTCAGGAACGATACGGAGGAACCTTCTCGTACTTCTTCCGTTAATTTTGCGTCTCTTCAGGAAGAACCAGTTCCGGCCGTACAGCCCGTTTTGAATGTACAGCCTATGCCGGTCCTACCGGATACTGCGACTAAAAATCCCGCTTTTGAGGAACAGAATATTCCCGTGATAAGTCCTGTCTTAAGCGCACAGAATACTACGGCGGCACATGCACCCGCAGAGGAGCTTCAGCCGCAACTTACACAGCCTCAGCCTGCGGAAGAACAGACGGCGCTGGAGGAAGTATTTTTTGAAGATGTAAAGGACGTTCTGTTAGAGGACACGAAGGAAATAAATGTAAAAGAAGTGAACGCCGGTAATTTAAGCGATACGAAGGAGATTCATCCGGGGCGAAGAGTGATATACCCGACAACGGTGTCTCCCTCGTCTATTCCGCCTGCTCCCGCGTCAATGCCGTCCATCCCCTCTCATCAGCTTAAGGCAACGATAAAGCCGTCGGGCTTTGAGAGGATGCTTTCCCAGGAATATGACGGACAAATCAGCCTCGCAGTGTCTGAGGGAGGCCAGCTCGAGAAGCAGATTACCGGTCAGATGAACATTACGGATATCATGGCCGAGTGGGAAAAGATGAAGAAAGAAAACAAAGAAAAGCGCAGCGAAGACGTGCGCAGGCGTGTAGAACAGCACACGGGCAATATGTTTTCAGAATTCGATGAAGCCACCAAAAAAGGCCTGTTAGAGCAATTAGAAAAGGCTGTTGTAGAGGCTATTTTAAAGGAAGCCGGGAAGAAATCCGTTAGCCCTGAGGAAATACCCGACGCGAGATTGTCGGATATTGTAGTGGCGGCGGAAAAATCGGCAATGCAGCCCGCAAGTGCCGGAGAGGAATCCGGCAGTGAAAGCAATGAGGTTCAAGAGCCCGCAGTTTCCGTGCAAGAGGAGTTCCCTGCAGCTTCCCCGGCGGAAGATATTTTGACACCGCAGACGTTAGAGGAAAGCGGGGAAGAGACGCAAGAGCAAGAGACAGTCCCCTTAGAAGACAGGAAAGATACGGAACAAATCATCGATTTAGAGACGGTTTCCTTAGGGATGGAGCCGGTAAATACGGCCGAGAAGGTTGTGGGTATGGTGGAAGATGCCAATAGGCTGCGTCCCCTGTCCAACGAAGAAAAAGAATTATTCGGCAGATTTATTTATAATAAGAAGGCGAAGGAACAGATCATACAGGCGGTGGATACCATGAGCATGGATGCATTTACCGACAACGTGATCATTACGGGAGAAGAAGGAACGGGGACCATAGAATTAGCCAAGAACCTTATCCGCATGATGCAGATGTCGGACAGCAATTTTTCCGGTAAAGTGGCTAAGATTTCAGGGGCTACCCTGAAAAAGAAAAATGTAGAGGAAACCCTTTCACACTTGACCGACGGAGCGCTTATAATCGAACGCGCCACAGAAATGTCCAGCGCTACGGCAGCGGATTTAAAAAAGGCATTATCTCAGGAGAACAGCGGCCTTCTCGTTATCATGGAGGGCAAAAAAGATGAAATGAATATTTTCCTGAGAAAGAATCATATACTGTCAGAGAACTTCAATGCCAGAATTGATATTGAGGCCCTCAATGACCATGCGCTCGTAGAATATGCTAAGCAGTATGCGCAGGAGATGGAATATTCCATCGATAACCTTGGAATACTGGCGCTCCATACAAGAATCGCGGACATGCAGACCAGCGACCATGAGGTGACGGTGACTGAGGTGAAGGAGCTGGTGGACGATGCGATTTATTTTGCGGACAAGAAGAACCTGCGGCACTTATGCGATATTCTGGTAGGCAAGAGGTATGACGAAGAGGATATGATCGTTCTCCGGGAAAAGGACTTCATGCACTATTAAATGAAAGGTGGTTGCCTATGGCGGCGAAGAAGAAGGCGAAATATATAGAAGAGGAAGTTTTTATTTCCGAAGCGGACCAATATCTCTTTGCCCAGGGGACGCATTACGATATTTATAAGAAGCTGGGTGCACACCCTTCTGTGGAAAATGGGGAGAAGGGTGTATTTTTCGGAGTGTGGGCTCCTAATGCCGAGAAGGTATTCGTTATAGGAACCTTTAACGACTGGCAGGAGGACAGGCACGAGATGAAGCGGCTTGGGCCGGGTGGCATTCATGCGCTGTTTATTCCCGGAGTGGGAGTGAACGAGCTGTATAAGTTTTTGATTTTGACGCCGGACGGCAGAAAGCTTTATAAAGCGGATCCTTTTGCCAATTATGCGGAATTCAGGCCGGGAAATGCATCGCGGACCACGGATTTGTCCGGCTTCGAATGGACGGACGATAGCTGGATAAAGGCGAGAGCAGGCAAGGACTATAAGAAGGAACCCCTTGCCATTTATGAGTGTCATATCGGTTCGTGGATGAAGCATCCGAACGGCACTTCGGACGGCTTTTATAATTATAGAGAATTTGCGGACAAAATAGTGGAGTACCTGAAGGAGATGAAGTACACTCATATTGAGCTTATGGGCATTGCGGAATATCCCTTCGACGGTTCGTGGGGCTATCAGGTGACGGGTTATTATGCGCCCACCTCCCGCTACGGGGAACCTGCGGATTTCATGTACTTGATCAATAAACTGCATAAGAATAAAGTAGGCGTAATCCTGGACTGGGTACCGGCGCACTTTGCCACCGATGCACATGGTTTGGCTGAGTTCGACGGACAATGCATCTTCGAGCATCCCGACAAACGTCTGGGCGAACATCCCGATTGGGGGACAAAGATTTTTAACTACGGGAAGACGGAAGTGAAGAATTTCTTAATTGCCAACGCTTTATTCTGGCTTAAGGAATTTCATATAGATGGCATCCGGGTGGATGCGGTGGCCTCCATGCTGTATCTGGATTACGGCAAGAATGAGGGACAATGGCTTCCGAACAAATACGGCGGCAACAAGAATCTGGAAGCGATAGAATTTTTTAAACACCTCAATTCCGTAGTATTAGGAACATATCCGGGATTTCTTACGATTGCGGAAGAATCTACGGCATGGCCGAAGGTGACCGGCGAGGTGGAGGAAGACGGGCTTGGTTTCAGCTTCAAATGGAACATGGGCTGGATGCACGATTTTTGTGAATATATGAAGCTGGACCCGCTGTTTCGAAAGAATAACCACTATGCCATGACCTTTGCCATGAGCTACAACAGCGCTGAGAATTACATTCTGCCCCTCTCCCATGACGAGGTCGTACATTTAAAGTGCTCTATGGTAAATAAGATGCCGGGTTATTCGGCAGATAAATACGCAAACCTGCGCGTCGGCTATACATATATGTTCGGTCATGCCGGCAAGAAGCTGCTTTTCATGGGACAGGACTTTGCTCAGGAAAGGGAATGGAGCGAGGAAAGAGAACTGGACTGGTATCTTCTTAAAGAGCCTTTGAATAAGGGAATATACGAGTACGTGAAGGAATTGCTTAAGCTGTATAATAAATATCCGTGTTTGTATGAAATCGATAACGACTGGTCCGGCTTTGAGTGGCTGAATGCGGATGACGCCGAGCAGAGCACTTATAGCTTTTACCGGAAGTCCGCCAATGGGAAAAACAACCTTTTATTCGTGCTGAACATGACACCGGTTGTCAGGAACGGTTATAAAGTCGGTGTTCCGGAAAAGAAAAAATATAGGCTGCTTTTAAACAGCGATGAAGAGCGGTTCGGAGGCGACGGCAATTCCATACCAGCAGAGCTTCAGGCTACGGAAGAAAACGGACAGGTCAATTATAAGAACTACAGCATTGCCTTTGACTTGCCTGCTTACGGTGCGGCGGTATTTCTTTTTTAATCAGACATATTATTCATGCAGCAAAAGGTTAAGAAATTTATATTTTATGCCGAAATAAAGGATGAATGTTAGAATACATTCATCCTTTTTTGTTTGAACACTTGAATAACTTGAAGATAAGAATAATTCATAAGGCATGTTGTTTATTGTTTATACAAATGAGAAGCATTACCTTAATCTGCATTCAGGATGGAACGAGCATATGAATATTAATTTTGAGAACAACGGGGTAAGGCCCCATTCCAATGTAGACAAGGCAACAACATCAACTTCATATAGTGGCTCCCATGTGAGAGAGACAAGCAGCAGGGGAGTATTTGCATTAGACATTTCTGGCACAGTTATGGATAACACTGCTTATGATGGTCAAGGAAAGACCGCAGAAGACGTTATGCAGGATGCGGGGCAAGTTGACGTTACCACGCAGAAAAACTATATGGCAGTAATGTCTAATACTATGTCCACGGAAGATTTTGCTAAGCTTCAAGAAGAGGGCTATCATCCGGGAAATACTGACATAGAGACGGTTGTTACCATTGTCGATGAAATCAAAGCGGCCATCGCTAAGGGCGGCAAGAATATTACGGGCTATACGGATGATCTGGATGTGGAGACGCTGACACAGATTACCGGAAGCGCGGCTTTTGCCAAGGAATTGGTGAAGCAGTTCGAGGGACATGACATACCTGTCACAAAAGAAAATGTGGAGGACGTCATGAATGCCTGCAAGACGGCGGCACAGCTTGAGGATCTGAGCGACGGCATTAAGAAATATATGGTGCGCAACCATATGGAGCCAACTCTCGATAATATATATAAGGCGCAGTATAGTGCCACAGCCGATGCGGGAAAGCAAGGCAAGGGTTATTATCAGGACGATACCGGTTATTATGCGAAAAAGGCGGAGACCTTCAATTGGCAGCAGCTTACGCCTCAGATGGAGAAGGTCATTGAAAATGCCGGGCTGGAAGTGTCTGATGAAACGATGTCGGATGCCAAGTGGCTGATCGAGAAAGGGATGCCACTTACTGAGGAGTCGCTGAAATCGTATTACGATTTGGATAATCTGGAGCTTCCTGACTCTATGGAAGAAGTGGTCAAGGCGGCAGTAGCGGCCATTGCTAACGGTAAGAAGGCCGGCAGTTCCAATCTTGCCGATGACAGAACGAATCTGGAAAAAGCCCAAAGCTATATAGATGATGTGAATTCCATCAGCGATGAGGCCGTGGATAAAGTAACCGCGGAAGGAAAGAAGCTGAATCTCCGCAATTTAAAGGTAGCCCAGCTTCAGATACGTGTCGGGGCAGCAGCTTCCGCTGCAGAGCCGTATGCGGTAAACACGACGGGAAGAAGACAGCTTGAGGAAATAAGGCTGCAAATGACCGTGCAGGCCAATTTGCATTTGATAAGAAGCGGGCTTACCATCGATACCGCGGAGTTAGAGCAGCTGGTGGATGAGATGAAGGCAGCGGAGCAGCAAAGACAGCAAATACTGTTTGGCGGCGATGCCCAGAACGCATCCAAGTGTGCCGGCATATATGAAGATACCCTTGCTAAGGTAAAAGAGATTCCCCAGATGCCTGCGGCAGCAGTAGGACGGGTTGCCCTTCAGGGGCTCGGTTCATCGGGCAGCATCGGTGCTGTCACTGTGGATGGTTATTCGCTTGAAGCCGTATATTCGGAAGGAAGTGCATTGCGCGCCGTCTATGAAAAAGCGGGAGAAAGCTACGAAACGCTTATGACCGCTCCCCGGGCAGATATGGGAGATTCCATAAAAAAAGCATTCCGCAATGTGGACGATATTTTGCAGAACATGAATAAGGAAACCTCTGAGGAAAACAGAAGGGCAATCCGTATTCTTGGCTATAACCAAATGGAAATTTCCGAGGAAAACATAGCAGCGGTAAAAGAAACAGATTTCACCATTCAGCGGATAGTAAGCAAAATGACACCTGCGTCAACTCTTGAAATGATTCGGGATGGCATGAACCCGCTTTCCATGAATATGGAGGAGCTGGAGGCGTATTTGGACAGCAAAGACCAAAACCCGGCACGGAACATTGAAAAGTACAGCGAATTTTTATATAAATTGGATAAGAATAACGAAATCGCACCGGAAGAAAGAGACGCTTACATCGGAATATACCGGTTGTTACGTCAATTGGATAAAACGGATGGTGCAGCGATAGGAACTCTCATCAATCAGGGAATAGAACCGACGGTAAAGAATCTTCTTTCCGCCATGAGAAGCAATAAAAAGCACGGAATGGATGTGACAGTAAACGATTCCTTCGGCGGTGCTTCCTCCGAGTATCGGGGCAAGAGCATTTCCGAGCAAATCGAAAACGGCTATAAAAAGCTTTCCCATGATATTCTGGATAATCTGGAAAGCGGAAAGCTGCCTGCGCAAGCGATATCGGACGATATAACTCTGGAGGAATTCTCTGCGCTGCTTCAAAAGCAGGAGGCTGACCCGGCTGTGAAAAGAGAATATCAAAAGCAGCAGATGGGTATGCTCCGGGAAGCAGCCTTGACGGAGGAAACGGTAGTAAAGGAGCTGCTTACCTTCGACCAACCGGTTACGGCGAACAACCTTATGGCATCCGGACTCTTAATGAAAGAGAGGGGAAGGCTGGCGGGCAAGATGAAGGATGCTGCAGCAGACGCCGGAGAGACGGAGCAATTTGAGGACGCCGTTAACAATCTTCAGGAAAGTATGACGGATGAAGCGTCTGCCAAAGAAGCTTACGAAAAGCTTGGACAGGTATTTACGGAGATTTTGGACAAGGTCGTTTACGAGCAGGATGCTGTGGAAGCAGTTAATATCGATATAAGGGAAATCAGTAATATGTATAAGCAGATATCCCTTGCAGGCAATCTGGCCAAAGAGGAGAATTACGAAGTACCGGTAAATATTGACGGACAGATGACCTCTATCAACTTAAGGATTATCCGGGGTGCAGACGAAAGCGGAAGAGTAACGGCTTCCATGCAGACGGAGCGCTACGGGAAAGTCTTGGCAAGGTTCTATCTTGCAAAGCAGCCGGAAGCAAGCGAAGACTCTGCGGATTACCAGATGTCGGGTTATGTGGTATGCGACAGCAAGGAAGGCTTTAAGGTGCTGGAGCAATCGGAGGAAAAGCTAAAGAATGCTTTTGAACAATCCGATATACATGTGAGCAGCTTGAACTTCATTTACAATTGGGAGCTGGATCTTACGGGAGCCTTGCAGTCCGATGAGACGGGCAGTAAGGAAACAAGTTCTGAGACGAAGGGGCAGAAGCAGGAAGTATCTACTAAAAAATTATATGAGACGGCGAAGCTGTTTATCAGCTATATACAGAAAGGTGAAGGGTTCCAGATATGAAAATTTGCTATAATACACAGGCGATGATTGCCAATAATGCGCTTACAAGAAATGACGACAGACTTTCCCAGTCCCTACAGAAATTATCTTCCGGCCTGAAGATCGTGGATGCAAAGGATAATCCGGCAGGTATGGCGATGGGCAAAAAGATGAATGCCCAAATCAAGGGCATCGGCGTTGCTTCCCAGAACAGCAGCGATGCGATTTCTGTAATCGAGACGGCGGACGGTGCGCTGGCTGAGGTTCACGACATTTTGCAGAGAATGAATGAGTTGGCGGTAAAGGCCAGCACAGGAACGATGAGTGACATCGACAGATCTACCATTGAAGAAGAAATTAAACAGCTTAAGCAGGAAATTACGAGAATTGCGGAGGATACGCAGTTTAACGGGCAGACGCTTTTAAATGGTAACTTCGATTTGAAGGGATATACCAACGATATCGATGCGAAAGTGGGATATTATTCCGATGGAGTGACACCGGGAGAGTATACAATTGACAGCCTGACAGTTACTTTCAATTCTGATGGAAGCATCGATCCTGCATCTGTAGCTTGTACCTGTAATACAACAGGAACTCCTGCATTTCCCGCCGGTTCATCAGTTACTGAAGTACAAGGAAATACGATTAAGATTACTTGTCCGGGAGATCTGTCTTTCCAAATTAACGTAAAAATAGAACCGGACAGAGATACATCGGGTGCTGTTATTGCTGGTTCGAAAACATTAGCAGACCTAACTAGCATCCCCCCCGTAAGTTTAAAATTGGACATTACCGGAATCGGTGCGATGACCATGCAAATCGGTTCCAATGAAGGGCAGACTTTGGACATCCGCATTTCTACCATATCTCTGGATGAAATGGGAATCAAAGGACTCAGCGTAGCGGATCAGGACAGTGCAACAGATGGAATAGACAGCATTTCAGGTGCTATTCAGTATATATCTGCTGCAAGAAGCCGCCTCGGTGCATACCAGAACCGTCTGGAGCACAGCATCAGCAGCTTGGATATCACAAGCGAAAATATGACAGCCGCATATTCCAGAATCATGGATGTTGATATGGCGGAGGAAATGACGGAATATACGACCATTCAGGTAATTTCGCAGGCCAGCATGTCCATGCTCGCACAGGCGAATGAACGACCGGCACAGGTACTGCAGCTTTTGCAGTAAGGAGAGGGATGTATGACGAAAGAATTGAAACAGGAATATACCTTGAAAATAACGCAGGCAAACAAGACTCAGCTCATTACTATCCTGTATGAAATGATTTTAGTTTATACCGGGGAAGGAAGAGCAGCACATGCCAAAGAGGATAGGCTGGGATTCAGGGAAGCTATCCGCAAGGCAAGGGGATGTGTGAACGAGCTTTTGGCCTCTCTCAACTTCGAACAGAGCCTGGCAATGAACTTCTTACAGCTTTATTTATATGTGAACAGAGAATTGGCAAGAGCAGAGGTCCGGAATATCACGGAACCGCTCGATCACATTGAAAAAGTGATAGGGGGTCTTCACAAAGCTTACGTAAAGCTCGGCGAAATGGATACTTCCGGACCGGTTATGGAAAATGTTCAGACAGTTTATGCAGGATTGACCTACGGTAAAAATAATTTAAACGAGAATCTAACCGATCAAGGCTTTGATCGCGGGTTCAGGGTGTAGCTCTTCTTCAGGCAGCAAATTAATTTTTGCTGCCTGTTCTAATAAGAATTTATATCTTTTCAGAACAGAGTTCACCTCATATATATAGCAGTCAATTAAATCTGGATCGGTCACGTTGTCAAAACCGGCGTAAGCATCCTCCAAGGCGCAGCGGGTTTTTTCGATATCCGCCAAAATACTGTTTCTTTGCATTTCTCTTTCGCTGATGTTCTGATTGTGATAGATAGCCTGACTAAAGCAGATTTTCATACAAACACCTCTTTTTCATAAAAAAACTTCTCCAATAATTTCCTCTTTTTCTAAGTATAGACACTATAAAAGCAAATATTCATGGAATAAGAAAAAAGTACAGGTCATATATTGTAAAGCAAAGGACTGAATTTGCAAGGCATAAGGCCGGAAGGAGCAGGGTTAAAAATGGATAATTATATGGGTGCAATCATGATAGCCGCATCGTGCGTTCTTGTGCTTCTCATAGGTGCATTTCGCAAAAAAAAGGAATGGATCATTAACTTTATCCTGCGGGCGGTGGTCGGTACGGCAGCAGCTTTTTTCGTAAACGGTTTCCTCGTTTCCCAAGGGCTTTCCATTGCAATAGGCATCAATCCAATTACAGTTTTGACATCCGGAATCCTTGGATTTCCGGGCCTCGTTATGCTTTATGGGATAAATCTATATACCCTTTTGTGAAGAACTTACAAAGTTTTATTTTTTCATTGAAAGCACTGGACAAGCTGTTTTTTAACAATTATAATTCATTTTACAGTTCAAGCAAAATTCTTTAAAGCAGTACTTCTGGGAACAAAGACGAGGAAATGATTTTCGCGAGTCCGATTCGTTCCAAATTTTCAAAACGGTTATATATTACATGTATGCAAAAAGAGGAGTGATGTGTATTATTTTTGTGATTTTCATATTGCTGATGGCAGCGGTGGTCATGGATTTTTTCTTTGATAAAATCTATAATGAATGGATTCTTGTTTTATTTGTGACAGGAATGTCATATACGACCTGGAGCGGAGGCTTTGAAGGGTTCATAAAGGCCCTTGTATCCATGGCAATTCCTTTCTTTTTATTATATCCGCTTTTTATGATAGGAGTCATAGGAGCGGGAGATGTGAAACTGCTATCTGTAATGGGAAGTTTTTTTACAGTAAGAGAGATTTTTATTTGTGTATTGGTATCATTTCTGTTAGGGGCTGTTTTTTCACTGCTGAAAATGGCTGCGGAAAGAAACTTTTTGCAGCGGTTAAGGTATCTTTTGTCGTATGTCTGCGACGTTTTCAAGACCAAAGAATGGAAGTTATATGAAACTCAAAAAAATGAGTTTACACAAGGCAATGAGCCAAAAGCAATAAAAGAAAGAAAAGAGAGAAATAAAGCAAAAATACATTTTGCATTGCCGATTATGCTCAGTGTAATGCTGTTAAAAGGAGGAATTATATTATATTGGCTCAAAAAATTTTAGCGGTTTGCGATAAGGAGGAGAAGTATCTTTACCGGCTCGTGGAATGCTTGGAAAACAGAGAGCTTCTGCCCTTCACAATTTGTGCCTTTACAAACGAAAGAGCGCTTAGGAAATTCAGCAGCAAAAAACAAATAGAGCTTTTGCTCATTGCGGAAGGCTGCTATGAAGAAGAAATAAAGGAGCTTCCGATCGCGCATATCCTTATTTTGAACGAAAGCGGAAATGAGACGGGCGAAGGAATTAAAAATATCAATAAATATCAGTCGGCAGAAGGAATTTTCCGGGAAATCATGGAAAACTACATGGGAAATGCGCAGACGGCTCCCAAGCGGCTGCAATCGGGAAGCCCGATGAAGATTATCGGAAATTACACTCCCGTAAGGCGGTGTCTGCAAACTACTTTTTCTCTTACCATGGGTCAGATATTGGCGAAGGAACATAAGGTTTTATACATGAACTTCGAGAGTTATTCGGGGTTGAGCTATTTGTTGAACCGGGAATTCAGCGTAGATATTACCGATGTACTCTATTATTTCAACTGCGAAAGAGAAAAGCTGGTGTATCGCCTGGCGGGAATGGTACAGTCGATAAATGGTATGGACTTCATTCCCCCAGTAGTTTCCTATCAGGATTTGTGCGGAGTAACAGGAGAACAATGGCTGCATTTGTTTCGCGAAGTCGAAGCTTCTACCTCCTATGAGTATTTGATCTTGGATCTTTCAGAGCAGATGAATGGACTTTTTAATATATTGCGGCAATGCTTTAAAGTCTATACGATAACGAGGGAAGACGGATTTGCTGCAGCTAAAATAAAGCAATATGAAGCGATGCTGTGCATGTCAGACTACAAGGATGTGGCGGCAAAGACAAAAAAGTGGAATCTGCCCGTTTTCCACAGACTACCGGATGGCTTGGATCAACTCACCCATGGAGAACTCGCAAGCTATGTGAAAAAAGTTGTCGAGGAAGATATTTATGAACAGACAGGATGAAATAAAAAACAAATTAAAAGCGCTGGTTTTAGAAAGAATTGATTTTTCGAGAGAGATGCCCGATGAGGAAATCAGAGATGTAATCGACGAACTGATCATAGGAGAAAGCAAACGACAGCCGATTGGCTTGGAGGAGAGAAAGCGTCTTAGGCAGGAACTTTTTTATTCCATAAGAAAACTGGATATTTTACAGGAACTCGTAGATGACACAAGTGTTACAGAAATTATGATCAATGGACCGGATGAAATATTTATTGAGAGAAGAGGAAGCGTGTGCCGCTGTGAAATGAAATTTGAATCCGCAGGAAAACTGGAGGATGTCATTCAGCAGATGGTAGCAGGCTGTAACCGGACCGTGAATGAAGCGTCACCCATCGTAGATGCCAGACTGGAAAATGGCTCCCGTGTCAACGTGGTGCTTAGTCCTGTAGCTCTAAACGGTCCAATCGTAACCATAAGAAAATTTCCCGACAGTCCGATTATGATGAAAGATTTGCTCGCCTTCGGCACACTAACGGAAGAAGCAGCCGGATTTTTGTCGAAGCTTGTTCAAGCGAAGTATAATATTTTTATTAGCGGAGGGACCGGGTCTGGAAAAACAACATTCTTAAATGCACTATCCTATTACATTCCGCGAGAGGAGAGAATCATTACCATAGAGGATAACGCGGAGCTTCAGATAAAGAATATTCCCAATATAGTAAAGATGGAGACGAGAAATGCAAACGTAGAGGGCTGTAAGGAGATTACCATAAGGGATTTGATCAAAACCAGCCTTCGCATGAGGCCAAGCAGAATTATCGTGGGTGAAGTACGAGGAGGGGAAGCAATCGACATGATGCAGTGTCTCAATACAGGACATGATGGCTCCATGTCAACAGGACATGCTAACAGTTGTGCAGATATGCTCAGCAGGCTGGAAACCATGGTTCTGATGGGAATGGATTTGCCTATTTGCGCGATCAGACAGCAAATGGCTTCAGGTATAGATATTATTGTTCATTTAGGGCGTCTTAGAGATAAGAGCAGAAGAGTATTGGAAATCGTGGAAATAATAGGATATGAAGAGGGTGAGATTCGTTTGTCGGTCTTATATTCCTTTGAAGAGGAAGGAGAGGATAAGGATGGAAAAGTAATCGGAAAGCTAAAAAGAAAGGGGGAGCTGCTGAATGTCGGAAAGCTTAAAACAGCGGGCATATCTTGCGAATAAAAAAGAAATCGGCCTAGAAAGCTTAAAAAGTATGGTAGAAGGGACCGTACTCGTATTCGCGCTCGCCATCTTCTTCTACCGTTCCCTATGGGCGGTAATCTTCCTCTCCCCCTTGCTCCTCCTCTACGTAAGGGAAAAGAAAAAGTCTGCGGCCTCAAGGAAAAAGCGGGAAATACAGATGCAGTTTAAGGATGCGATACTGTCAGTATCGGCAAACCAAAAGGCGGGCTACTCGGTGGAGAATTCCTTTCGACAGGCATATGCGGATATGATCTTATTATATGGCAAGAATAGTTCCATCTGCAGAGAACTATATATCATAGGCACAGGTCTTGGAAATAATGTGATTTTAGAAAAGCTCCTATATGATTTTGCAAAGAGGAGTCAGACAGAGGATGTGCTGGAATTTGCTCAAGTTTTTGCGGCAGCAAAAAGAAGCGGAGGAAATATGACGGAAATTATAGAGAGGAGTGCTGCAATAATAACAGAAAAGGCGGAAACAGAGAGGGAAATTCAAGTTTTGCTGGCGGCAAGGCAGATGGAACAAAAGATTATGAATGTCATTCCGTTCGGTATCGTTCTATATATACAAGCTACTTCCAAAGGCTTCTTTGACGTACTGTACCACAATCTTCCGGGGACAATTATAATGACCGCCTGCTTAGCGGCATATATCGCTGCCGTGATGATTTCGAGAAAAATTGTCGATATCGAAATATAGAACGGGAGAAAATTTTCCAGCCTTGAAGGGAGAATAATAATAAAAATGATGATTGTTTATGTAATGATATTGGTTCTTTATATTGCCTTATCCTTCATTTCCGCAAGACATAGAGAAAAGGAGCTTCCTAATAGAAAAAAGCCTTTTGAAGAAATGGGGATGTACATATATAAGAAATGTTATGATAAAAAGCTTTTTTTCTCTGATAAAGCGGAAAGTCATTTGAAATTGCTGCATCCAAAAGAGGCGGCGGGAAAGAAAAAGGACCGTTCCTATAATAACCTTGCGGATAGGTATTATATCCGTAAAATCAGTCTCGTACTCCTTTTGATTTTTATTGGGGATGTGTCTGCGATAGTCCTGAGTTTAAACAGCCAAAACGAAGGGGTATTGACGGACGGGAGGTATATACAGAGGAATACTTACGGGGCAGGAAGTATAGAGGCTGATTTACAGGCAAAAATCGCGGAGGGAGAGGAGGAAAGCAGTCAGGAATTCTGTGTGACGATTCATGAGCGCAAGTATGAAAGGGAAGAAGTACATAGGCTGGCAGAAGAAGTCTCAAAGCTTCTGCCGGACCTCATGCTAAACGGCAACGCATCTCAGGAGGAGATAAGGAGTAAGCTCAATCTGGCACGAAAAATAGAAGGGTATCCCTTCCGGATTTCTTGGGACAGTGACAACTATGAGCTGGTATATACGGACGGCACCGTTATCAATGAACAGGTGGAGGAGAACGGAGAATTGGTAAATCTGACAGCCGTACTCGCCTATGACGATTACAGAGAGGAGCATATTTTTGCTGTCCGTATCCTTCCGCCGATTTATTCCGAGGAGGAAATAATAACAAAAAAGATCTACGAGGCATTAAAAGAGCGGGAAGAGCTGTATGGTAAAGAGCAGCATATGGAACTGCCTGACGAGGTAGAAAATATAAAGCTGAGGTGGACGGAAATAAAGAAAGACAGCAGCGGCTATTTATTCCTTCTTGTGTGCATAGGGGCCTTAGGTACTTATTTCCTTCAGGATAGAGATTTGAAAGAAAAAGCAGAGAAAAGAAACCGCCAGATGCTGCTGGATTATCCATGCGTTATAAGCAAGCTTACCCTTTATATGGGAGCAGGGATGACGATACGCAACGCCTTTTGTAAGATCGCAAATGATTATGGGAAGGAAAATAACTTTCGTTACGTATATGAAGAAATGCTCATCACCTGCTATGAATTGGATAATGGAATCTCTGAAACATCCGCATATGAGAACTTCGGTAAGAGATGCCGTCTTCCGCAGTATACAAAGCTCAGCAATATTTTAATACAAAATTTAAGAAAGGGAAGCAATGGAATATTAACGGCCCTGCGTCAGGAAGCGGTAAATGCTTTTGAACAGAGAAAAAACACGGCCAAAAAACTGGGAGAGGAGGCAGGAACAAAGCTGTTGCTTCCGATGATGCTCATGCTTGGTATCGTGGTGGTTCTCATTATCGTACCTGCTTACTTTTCCTTTTCTATTTAGCCGAAAAATCAGGAGAGGCAGAAATAAAAACGAAATAGATGCGGAAATTGAGCGGGATAAAAATGTAAAAATTATGGAAGGGAGAAAAGGTTGAAAGAAAAGCGCTTTCAACATCCTTGATTTGTACGCCCGCTAAAGCGGACAGATTGGAGCAAATATGGAAAGAAGATTAAAGAACTTTAAAGATTTTATTTGGGAAGAAGACGGATTGGGGACGGTAGAAATTATACTGATCTTGGTCGTTTTAATAGGCCTTGTAATCATTTTTAAAAAGCAGCTTCAAACTTTGGTAACGAATGTCTTTCATAAGATTACCGAAGATAGTAATACGATTATCACATGAAGTATAAAAAACATACAAAAAGCGGTTATCTTACGGTATATCTTTCACTGTCTCTTACGCTTCTCCTATCTCTGCTGCTGACATTGGTAGAAGGTGCAAGAATCAATACGATCCGGATGGAAAGCGAATGCGCAGCGGATATAGGGATGAACAGTGTACTGGCAGAATTTCACAGGGAGCTTTTGGAACAATATGATTTACTCTTTGTGGACAGCTCATATGGAACGGCATCTCCTTCTGTGGAAAAGTCTGCACAGCACCTTAGGAATTATATGCAGAAAAATTTTACGGTCGGGGAACGAGGGCCTGATAATGTACGGGACTGGCTGGTACTTTCTGTGGATAAAGCGGTACTTTCAGAATACTCCATCGCTTCCGACAAAAACGGTGATGTGATGAAGGGACAAGCATTGGCCTATATGAAAGAAAGTACCGCAGAAGGAATGCTTGCAGAAATAACCGGCCATATGTCGGAGAAGATTCCTTCGTTCGAAAGTCTCGGATTGGATACAAGGGATATAGAAGGAGAAAGGAACGACATTCAGGCGCAGATAGATGCCATAGAGCTTCCGAAGGAAACGAATGAAAACGATGAGGAAATAGAAATACCGCTTAACAATCCTGCGGATAAAGTAAATGCGCTTAGAGCAGGCAGTATTCTTTCGCTGGTATTAAAAGATACCTCTTTGCTATCAGGTTCCGCCATTCATACGGAGGACTACATATCCCATAGAGTCTTGTTCAGAGGAATAGGACCTTCGCCGGAATCAAGTACAAATGGTGCTGTCGATAATATTTTATTCGATGAATATCTAATCGAAAAATGCAGCAGCTACGGGCAAGAATTGGATAAATCTCTGCTGAAATATCAGATTGAATATATCCTTGAAGGAAGAGGTTCCGATAAAGAGAATTTGGAAAGGATAGCAAAGAGGCTTTTGACTTGGAGGGAGGTCTCCAATGTAATATATATTTTGTCTGATTCTGAAAAGTGTGCGCAGGCGAGAGCCTTGGCTCTTAGCCTGACGGCTGTTCTGCAAGTTCCTGCATTAACTGAGCCGGTTAAATATTCTATTCTGTTCGCATGGGCATATATAGAGAGCTTATACGATGTGAGATGTCTTTTAAACGGCGGTAAGGTTCCAATGCTGAAAACCGGAGCGGATTGGAAAACGGATATCGATAGTGTGGCGAATTTCAGCGGAGACATGCCCGATGAGGATAATGGGAAAAGAGGACTTTCCTATGTGGATTACTTGAGAATTATGTTGTTTCTGCAAAAGGATGACACGAAAAAGTTGCGTACTATGGACGTTATGGAAATGGATATACGCATAACACCCGGCAACATCAATTTTCGAATGGATGCTTGCTTTGATAGCTTTCTGGCCGATATTTCGGTTTCCAGCGGATTCGGCTATCACTTCGACATAAGAAAAAGGTATGGCTACGATTGATTGCCTGCAAACCAATTATGCGATAAGGAGGGGAAAAACGGTGTCCTTTTTTTGGATAAGGAAAGCAAAAAACTATAATCATATCAAAAATCAAGCAATTCTCCGGGCAAGGTTCTCATGTACAATTCTAAATAACAAACTCTCGCTATTCAAAATAAAATCCGAAAAAAGGACATCGTTCTTCCCCTTCTTAAACTGCAGGGCCAGCATGACGGTGGAGGCAGCGCTTGCAGTCCCCTTTTTTCTGTTTTTTATAATGAATATTCTGGTTATTTTCGATATGCTCCGACTCCATGGGAATATTGAAGGAGCGTTACATCAGACCGGCAACCAAATGGCTTTTTACGGATATGCCTATAAGAATGTAGAAGAAATGGGGTTCTCACTTCCCGATGAGATGAGCTCTATCGCTATGTCGGAAGTGTATGCGAGAGGCAGGGTAATCAGTATGCTCGGAACGGACTATCTGGACAACACCTGTCTTTCCTCCGGCGCGGCGGGACTGCACTTTGCCAAATCTTCCGTCATGAAGGAGGATGTCATTGATTTTATCGCTTCTTACAAAGTAAAGCCGCTCATCGGAATCATCGGATTCGCTGATTTTCCTATGGAAAATAGATATTACGGGCGGGCCTGGACAGGATATGATGTAGAAAACGGACAAGGAGGGCAGGAAGAAGACCCGGTTGTGTTCATTGCTGAAACTGGTGTAGTGTATCATTTATCGAGAAATTGTACATATTTGTGTCCCTCTATAAAGATGATTTCTGCTTTCCAAAAGGATAATATACGAAATGAACAAGGAGAGAAGTATTACGCATGCGAAAGGTGTGGCAGAGTTGGGATTCAGGGAGTTTTATACATTACCTCGCAGGGAAGCCGATATCATAATTCTCTGGAGTGTTCCGGATTAAAGAGGACGATTTATGCCGTTCACTTATCCGAAACAGGGGGGAAGGGAAAGTGCTCCAAATGCGGATAAAGAAGGACTGATAAAGAAATCTCCGAAGATATGAAGGGGTATGTAAAATGAACGGAGGTTATGAGCTTTGCATTGGTTAAAATAAGGTGAAGAAAAAGGAGTGTAATACAAGTGAAAGTGGAGATGAAATATATGGCGGCAGTTTTTATAATAATGTGCTGTATTTTTGATATAAGAAAGAAGGAAATACCGGTTCTTCTCATGGCGGCATTCGGGCTTTTGTCCTTAATTGCTGCGGCAGTTGTTCAGAAACCTGAACTATATTCATTTTTGTATTCTCTGATACCCGGAGCGGCGATGCTGGGGCTTAGTCTTTGTACGAGAGAAAGCATAGGGTATGGTGACGGTGTTGCGGTCCTCGTATTAGGAGTGTTACTGGGGGTTGGGGAATGTGCCTTTGCTGTTTTGGCAGGACTATTTCTGTCGGCAATTGTCGGACTGGTTTTGCTCATGCTTAAAAAGGTGAGAGGAGAAAGCAGGATGCCCTTTATGCCATTCCTCGCTGCAGGATTGGGGGTCGTATTTTTTGTCTGACTTTTATAAGAAAAGGATGCAGGGATATTTAACGGTAGAGGCTGCTATGCTTATGCCCACGATTATTCTTTTGATAGCACTTTTAATATATCTTTCTTTTTTTCTTTATAACAGGTGTATCCTTTCTCAGGATGCTTATCTTCTTGCATTCAGAGGCAGCATCCGAAAGCAGGAAGATGAGAGCGCAGTACGAGAATATATAGAGCAGTCGGCTAAGGATCTGTTAGGCAATAAATATATAGGAATGAAGCAACTTGAAAAAAGTTTGGAGATAAGTAATAAAAAGGTTATGGTAAAGTTAAAAGGAAAGGCTGTAAATGGATGGGCGCTAACGGCTGCAGGCCAGGCGGAGCGAAACGATCCCGTAAAATATATACGAAGAATCCGCCTTATGAAAAAGGCAGGAGAGGGGCTGTTGGGTATGAGGGAGGATTAGTTAGGCGATTGTGATGGATGCTAAATATTATAAGGATTTAAGTCATAACTATTTGATTTTGAGAAATACCGGCAATGATGGAAAGGTTGAAGAAAAAGAGCTTTCAACTATTGATTCCCCGTCCGCCAAAGTGGATAGGGAATATAAAAATGAATATCAAAACAAAATGATTACGGGAAACAAGATGAAATATCTTCTTCCATGCAGCATCAGGAATATAAACGATGAGATTTATTTTTACTATGAAATAAGCTCTAAGCAAAGTATAAAGAACCTTTATGGGAGGGGAGGAATGAAGTATGAGCAGATGTTTCAATTGTTTGAATACCTTCTCGAGGCCTCAAGGGAAGTGGGGAAATATCTGTTGGAGGATAATCGTCTTTTGCTTTCTCCGGAATATATTTATGCAAATCCTGAAGGAGAGGAGTTCTTTTTCGTGTATTATCCGGGAGATGGAGATACGCCGATAATGCCGCTGGCGGAATTTCTGCTGGAAAAGGCAGATAGGGAAAGCGAAAGAACGGTCCAGATAATCTATAAAATATATGAGTATATGCAGGATGAAAACTTTATATTGCCGGAGATTATGAAATTGTTTCATGAACCTGCCGGTCATAGTACTGCAGATTGGGAAGATAGAGGTGGCCGGGGAATAGAAGATACTGAGGAAGTAAAGGGCGTTAAAACGGAAAGAATCGCAGGTGAACGGAAGGAATTGGTATGTCGGGCTTGGTCGGGCACAGAGGCAGGGGAAGAGGACGCCGAGAAGGAAGAAGGCAGTGAGGATGAAGAAGAAAGCACCTTGACAAAGGGCAATATGATTATTTCGGGAATACTATTACTCCTTTGTATAGGTACAATGGTGAGTATTTTCTGTATTCGATATTTTTGTATATTATCAATAGAAGAATCAGTATTGACGGTCGCTGGGATAATAACGCTTATTATTGTTTCTTCATTTTTGTTGCTATCGCTTATTATGGCACCTGTCAGAGGAAGGAGGTATGGAAAGAGAGGCTATGAAGAGAGAAAAACGGAGGAGGAAGAAAACGAAGAACCGCAGCAATATATGACGGTGGATGCGTATTTTCAGCCGAAGAAAGAAAAGGAGGATTCCCTGCAAAGAGGAAGAGAGAAGGAAGACATTTATGGAAGCACTGTTTTTATAGAGACATCTTTATACAGCATAGAAAATAAATTATATGGAGCAAATAAAGGAAATAAATATCATATTGACTTAAATAAGCTTCCCTGTACGATAGGAAAAATGGTGGGAGGCGTGGATTTTGTCATTAAGGACAGTTCGATAAGCAGAATACATGCACGGTTCACGAAAGAGGGAGAGAACATATACGTGACGGATCTCAATTCAACAAACGGCACTTTCAAGAACGGGCTGCGTCTGGAGCCGAATGAAACGGCAGGGATAGAAGCGGGAGATGAGCTGAGATTTGGAAAGATGACATTTTGCTACCGATAGACCAGATTCACAGGATTAAATTCATTGACACAAATATTTGAAAATGTTACCCTTTACCATAGTATCATATCAAAACGAGTGAGGGCACCCGTTTTGATAAATGGCATCATTCATTATTTGGGAAGTATGTTTTTTTGCTTCCTGAGGTAATAATAGTCGGGAGACATTATGGTAAAAGAACAGCTGGAGCATTTTCTTACCGGAGAAGGCTATAATAAAATTCCATCCAATCTGCCGGAATTTACAATCTATTTTCATATGGAAAATAATTATGTGAATGTTTTCCATATCATTGATTATAGGAATGAGTTATATATTTCGGAGGATCAATATACTCATATAAAGAAAAAGATACATGAACTTTTTGGGGAAAAAGGGATTACGAACGTTCATATTTTGTCTTTAATTTTATGTGTGGATTATGAGAAGGCAAAGAATTTGTGCAAAGAGGATTCCTTATGCTGGTTGATCGACCCTCTACAAGAGCGTCTTATTGTATATGAAAACCAAGTCAGCGATTTTTATGGAATGCGCGGTAAGCTGGAATACTGGCTGCTGCACCTTCCTGAAACTATCGGGCAAGAGCCGCAGGCCCAGGAGCCGCGAAGGCGGGACTATCAAAATCTTCCCTTTATTACTATTTCCTTAGTGGCTATCAATATCGTTATTTTTCTAATATGTACATTCACCGGTGATTTGTTATATAATATAGGAGCATTCAGTGTCACCGGCTTTTTTTCCGACAAAGAGTATTATCGCCTCTTTTCCTGCATATTTTTGCACTGGGATATAAATCATCTGGTAAGTAATATGCTGGTGCTCTATTATTTGGGAGAAGTGGTTGAGAAGCATTTTGGACATGTGAAATATATAGTCATATATTTTGTGTCAGGAATATTCGGAAATCTATTGTCTATGAGCTATGAACTATATACGAGTAATTATGCAATGTCGGCAGGTGCCAGCGGCGCCATATTCGGTGTGATAGGCGCGCTGTTATTTTTGGTACTCATCCACAAAGGACATTTGGAACAGATTTCACTAAGCAGATTATTATTTATGATTTTTTATTCCTTATACAGCGGATTTGTGGGGACAAATATAAATAATGCGGCGCATATCGGCGGATTTTTAAGCGGCGTTGGGACTGCATTTATAATATGGCTTTTATTTTCGGGCAGATTTCGGACAAAGGGTAACGAAGATGCGGCTTGAGCGAAGCTTTAAGGAAAGGAACGTTTTCATATGAAAATCAATATTTATTATGGCGGCAGAGGATTGATCGATGATCCTACCTTATTTGTGATTAATAAAATACAGCAGGTATTGGAGGAGCTTAGAGTTAAGGTAGAGCGCTTTAATTTATTTGAGCTTAAAAACAGCATTACGACTTTGCCTCAGACGCTAAAGGGAGCGGACGGCATTATTCTCGCAACTACTGTGGAATGGTACGGGATAGGCGGGTATATGCAGCAATTCTTGGATTCCTGCTGGTTGTATGGCGATAAGGAGAAGATAAGCGGCATATATATGTGCCCGATCGTAATGTCTACCACATACGGAGAGAGAGAAGGAAAGCTTAATTTAGCCTCCGCATGGGAGATTCTTGGAGGACTCCCCTGCAGCGGCATATGCGGTTATATTGCAGATACCTCCCTTCTTGAGACGAATGCGGAATATGTTACTTTAATAGAAAAAAAAGCAGAAAATATGTACCGGACAATAAACCAGAAAATGGCCAGCCTCCCCGCCAGCAATCAGGCGATTAAGCAGGCCGTATCGCGGGTTCAGATGGATTTGACGCCGCAGGAAACGGAGCAGCTTTCCCAGTATGCCTCCGACGATAAATATGTGCAGCGGCAAAAGGAGGATATCCAGGAGCTTACCAGTATTTTCAGAAGCCTGATAGATAACGCGGACGGAGAAGAAAGCGTAGAGGTCATTGAAAAGTTCAAGCAGAGCTTCAGCCCTCAGCCCGGCTTCCGGGCAGTATATAGAATCATTATCGAAGGACGGAAAAAACATCTGATTATTAAAGTGGATAATGCGGATCTGCAATGCTCTTATGGTACTGTGGATCATGCGGATGTGGAATTGCAGTTAAACTCTCAGATACTGGATGATATTATTTATGCGAGGATGACATTCCAAAGGGCATTTATGTCCGGCGTGACGAAGCTGAAGGGCGATTTCAAGGTTCTTCGTACCTTGGACCATATTTTTGTATTTTAATTTTCTGCTCCCGCCGTTTTAACGGCGCAGGCAGTGGTTGAAAGGAGTGTAACTATATATGAGAGACGATAACTGTATTTTTTGCAAAATAGCCAACGGAGACATTCCGTCGAAGGAAATCTATGAAGATGAAGAATTCAAGGTGATTTTGGATTTGGGACCGGCTACTAAGGGCCACGCGCTCATTTTGCCGAAGAATCATTACCGCGATTTATATCAATTGCCGGATGAAGCGGCAGTAAAAGTTATGCTGCTCGCTAAAAAGTTAGCGTCCGGTATGACCCAAAAGCTAAACTGTGACGGCTTTAACCTGGTACAGAACAATGGAGAAGCTGCCGGACAGACGGTATTCCATTTTCATTTGCATCTGATTCCCCGCTACGAGGATGACGGACAGACATTAGGATGGAAAGCGATGAAACCTTCGGGAGAAGAGCTTGATGAAGTGCGAAAGATAATCGTTGAATGATTGAAGGGTTGATTTATGCGAACGATACAAGTGTCCGTTATTGCGGATAATATAAGAGAAATGTGTATAGAGGCTAATCATTATTTGTCGGAAGATATGAAGGCAGTAATGAATAAGGCTGCGTCGGCGGAAAAGGCACCCTTGGGAAGGCAGGTTTTATGCCAGTTACAAGAAAACCTTGAGATCGCAGCAAAGGATATGATTCCCATTTGTCAGGATACCGGAATGGCGGTCATCTTTATGGAAATCGGTCAAGAGGTTCATTTCGAAGGCGGTGCTTTAGAGGATGCGGTCAATGAAGGTGTGAGGGCAGGATATAAAGAAGGCTACCTAAGGAAATCTGTGGTAAAAGACCCTTTGATTCGTGAAAATACAAAGGATAATACTCCGGCAGTGGTTCATTATGAAATTATGCAGGGAGATAAGGTGAAGATTACCGTAGCCCCGAAGGGATTCGGCAGCGAGAATATGAGCCGAGTGTTCATGTTAAAGCCTTCCGATGGTATAGAGGGAGTAAAAGAAGCGATATTGACTGCGGTAAAAGACGCAGGCCCGAACGCATGCCCGCCCATGGTAGTGGGCGTAGGGATCGGAGGTACGTTTGAAAAGTGTGCCCTGATGGCGAAGAAGGCTCTTACCAGACCGGTGAACAAGCGCTCGGATATTCCTTATATAATGGAAATGGAAGAGGAGCTGCTTGAGAAAATCAACAAGACGGGAATCGGTCCTGGAGGACTTGGAGGAAGTACCACTGCGTTTGCGGTCAATATAGATACCTATCCTACACATATAGCCGGACTTCCGGTAGCTGTAAATATTTGCTGCCATGTAAACAGACATGCGGTGAGGATTATTTAGAAGCTGTTGAGTATCGCTTATTAGAGTGAGAGGATTGTGGATAAAATGGATAAGTATATAAATGCACCCATAAGTAGTGAAGAGGCAAGGGAGTTAAGAGCCGGGGATTATGTTTATATTACCGGAACTATTTATACGGCCCGGGATGCCGCCCATAAGAGAATGTATGAAGCCCTGGAGGAAGGGAAGGATCTTCCTATAAACCTTACGAATAATATCATATACTATATGGGGCCTTCGCCTGCGCGTGAGGGCAGACCCATCGGTTCCGCAGGGCCTACTACCGCAAGCCGCATGGATAAGTATACTCCGGATTTTCTTGACAGAGGCCTAAAAGGAATGATTGGAAAAGGCAAACGGACGGAAGCAGTCAGGGAAGCGATCTTACGCAATGGAGCAGTTTATTTTGCGGCGGTGGGAGGTGCGGGAGCCCTTCTGTCGCGTTCTATTAAAAGTTCAAATGTAATCGCGTACGAAGACCTCGGTACGGAAGCGATTCGTGAATTGCAGGTAGAGAATTTCCCCGTTATTGTTGTGATCGATTCGCAAGGAAATAACTTGTACGAGACGGCATTGGAAAAGTATAAAGAAATATAATCTTTTAAATATAAAAGGCAGGAAGAAGATAGCATGTATAGAATTATGATGATGGTCTTAAGATTATTTTTGAAAGTGCCTTATTATCTTTTTCAAATATGGTGGTATGGAAAAAGCAGTAAGAAAACTTATGAAGAGGCATATGCTGTTGTTAAAAGGGCAACCGTAGCAGCTAATAGGGCCGGAAAAGTCAGGATAGAATCTTTTGGACTGGAAAATATCCCCAAGGAGGACGGGTTCATATTCTTTCCTAATCACCAGGGGTTGTATGATGTGCTGGCATTTTTGGAATCCAGTCCGGTACCTTTCGCTTTCGTTATTAAGAAGGAAGCACAGAATGTCATATTGCTCAAGCAGGTAATGAAGGCTCTCGGCTCCATTTCCATGGACAGGGACGATATCCGTCAGTCGATGGGAGTTATACAACAGGTTACGGAAGAGGTAAAGACTGGGAGGAACTTTCTTATCTTCGCGGAAGGTACCAGAAGCCGCGAGGGCAACAATCTGCTGAATTTTAAGGGTGGAAGTTTTAAGAGTGCTCAAAAGGCAAAGTGCCCGATAGTCCCCTGCGCACTGATAGATGCATTCAAGCCGTTTGACGAGAAATCAATAAAACCGTTAACCGTTAAGATCATATATCTGCCCCCTATATATTATGAAGAATATAAGGATATGAAGACAGTGCAAATAGCAGCAGAAGTGAAACGCCGTATAGAAGAAGCGATAGCTGAACACATGTAAATAATATAAAAAAGAAATGGAATTATATTATTGACAAACAAAATCCCCTTAGGTATAATAACACTTGCGTTATCATTCAACGCAGAATTTAATATCCGATAAGCGTGAATGGCTTTGATAAGAAGATTTCGCGTGATTTGGTTCAGGCTATGGAGAAATACTCAAGAGGCTGAAGAGGCGCCCCTGCTAAGGGTGTAGGTCGTTTACGCGGCGCGAGGGTTCAAATCCCTCTTTCTCCGTTAATAAAAGACATGGCTTTCCACGAAAGGAAAGTCATGTCTTTTTTTCATGTAATAGGAAAGTGTTCCTATTACATAAAACATAGATGCACACTTTTGTTCTTCTATCTATGATTTCTTCCATTTACATTAGCCGAAGCGAGCAATAAATATCATGAAGATATGAAGTAGTTATTTTATACTCTTAAATAGACAGGAGGTGAAGAGATGGAGACGATAAACTGTATTCAAAGGGCAATCGACTTTGTGGAAGACAATATTTGCGATGAATTGAACCCGGAAGTTATTGCAAGTCAGGCGTATATGTCGAGCTTTCATTTTCAACGCCTGTTTTCAATTGTGTGCGGCGTATCTCTTGGTGAATATATTCGCAGCCGCCGCCTGACACTTGCAGGAATTGAACAGCGAAACGATAACGGTGATGGAACATATGGGTGTGTATTGCCTTTGCCGGGTGAAATAAGTGATATGACACTTGTTCCATTTAATGGATTCCACATGTTTTACGGTGAACCCGCGAAACAAACAGTTGCATTTATGCGTGTAGACAATATTGATAACCTTTATTCTTTTGTAAGAAAAAATGGCTGGACGCAAATCGGTGAGATTACAACACAGCCTTGGGGTGGGAGAGAATGCGATATCGTGACAATCGACGGAGGGGTAATGAGGTTCTTCCAATTGGATTAAATTAATGCATAAGTAAACAAAGTTAATCTCAAATTATTACACCTCTGCGGGCACCAGATCAAAAAAGATATGACTTCATATCTTTTTTGATCTGATTTTATATTATTAACCTATATCATAAATATGAGCAGTATCTCTTTGGCCTTAATGCTGAGGATTTAAATAGTTGCTCTTCACAGCCACTATTCCGCGAGATATTTTATGCTGCTTCCGCACAAAATCCCGAGCGTAGCCAGAACCAGATTGCATGTTCCTTGCGATTTGTATGCATATTGTTGGGATGAACAGCATAGCTGTAAATAGTAATTTTAAACGGTCATAATATCCTCAATTTTAAAAATAATAATTATATGTAAAAAAGATATTGACTTTTGACAATATTTTGGGTACACTAACGAAGCACTGCAAGGAAGAACTTAAGATTCGGTTAGATTAAAGCGGGTTTTGTGTTCGGAACTTCCTCAGTCTTATAGATATAATCAGATTTGTATGAAAAATTGATGAAATTGATTGAAAATACAGGTTGACATTTATAAGCATGCAATGCTATAATAAAAATCCACCGTTGAGAGACGGCGGACAAGTTCATAAAAAATAATTAAAAAAAGTATTGACTTAGCGAAACGCATATGATATTATAACAAAGTTGCGTCTGAGCAAAAGACAAAACAAAGATTAGAAATTATGAACCGATGAACCTTGACAAGTAAACAGTAATACAACCCTGAAAATTCTGAAATACCTGCATGGCTCGAAAGAGCAAATTGCAGGAAATGAATGAAAATTCAGAGAACGGCATCCGAAAGGATGCAACCTAAA
>JAEZZQ010000023.1 GCA_023442465.1 Bacillota bacterium
CAAAGGTCCGCGACTATTGTTCAATTGGAAAGAATCACATTTAGGGTCTAAGAAAAGCAGGTCAGAAAAACGTCCTGTTTTTCTTAGACCCCAAACCTGATACTTTCCTACCTAATTATACCATATAATTTCAGAAAAAAATAACCGCTTGTGCAGATTTTCGACCGCTTGATCATAACCCGTTGAAAACCGCTTGACAAAATGCTACCCTAATAAAAACTACCAGACTTCCTGAAAAAGGGGGTCTCGGTAGTTTTTTAATTTCCAAAAAGGGAAAGGAGGACTCTATTTTGAATGTGGCGTTATGCGGTGTAGATGAGAAAACCGCCTGTGAACTGGAACGATACGGTGAATACCGTATTCTGCGTTTTTCTGACGAGCCGGAACGGCGCGGGGATGTAAAGCTGGCCTATTATCTGCGGGACGGTCCCCGTGTGTCGCTTACCGTTGTGGGCTATCCCGGAGCCGAGGGGCTTTCCGCCTGTGATTATCTTCGGGCGCAGAGCCGTGCGCTGCCCATCATTTGGCTGTGTAACCGGCGGGAATTTGAATCGGAAGCAAAGCGGCTGAATGTCTGTTTTTGCAGCACCGGCCCACCCGGAGAGAAGAACCTTTTTGCAATGCTGATGCATGTCGGCTTTTTGTCCAGTACCGAATTGGCTGCTTGCAGCGGCAGATAAGCAAAAGGAAACAAGAAAGAACGAATAACAAACAATGCCGCTTCAAAAGAAGGGCATTGAGCATGGAGGTATTTATGGAAATAAAACAAATGGCGGAGCGCATCACCAGTGTTTCCGCCCGAAAAAAGGCGAAGCGGCTGCTGGCGGCATCGCTGGCTGTGCTGATGATCAATCCGGTTACCGGCTATGGCGTTGCGGCCCAGGCGAGGGAATCGGAAATCATCACGGCCTTTGCGGAGCTGCCCGGAGAGATTACTGCCCAGCAGCTGAAGGTAGGCGCGGCGGAATCGGGAATCCGACTGCCGGATACGCTGGATGTGACAGTCCGTGTTGCGGCGACAGACACCGCTGACGGCAATGAGGAAGCAGCTCAGTCCGAGCGAAGCACTACGGAAGAACCGGCGGCAGATGAAAATTCATCCGGGGATGCGTCAGTTTCTGGAAATGAGTCGGTTGAGCCTGAGACTCAGGACAACAGTACAGCGGATAGTCTCGCTACAGGCAGTGAAGCCGAGCTTATTTTGGACAGCGGCGCAGAACCTGTTCCGGGTAACAGTAGCACTGACCCGTCTGTAGAAACCACCACCGGCTCCGCCACCATCACAAATTTAGACGATGCGGATACCGAGCAGACAGAACCCGAAGCATTCACCTCGGAAGAGCGGACGCTGGTGGGCATCACATGGCAAATCAATGCGGATAACAGCACTTCCCAATCCTTTGATTCC
Organism: Bacillota bacterium; assembly: GCA_023442465.1. Lineage (GTDB taxonomy): Bacteria > Bacillota > Clostridia > Lachnospirales > Lachnospiraceae > Kineothrix. Next base: position 1,409 of record JAEZZQ010000023.1, read on the forward strand.
AGTGAAAACGGCGCGTACTATACCTATGTGCCTGTTTTGCCGGAGGGTTATACCCTCGCGGACGGCGTGAGCTTGCCGGAAATCAACGTGCTGATTGGCAGCGCTATGATGATGCGTACATTATCCGGCGATTCGCCAATTTCCATCGGCGGCACAGCCGTTGATGCTGACGACTGGTATGCTCTCACGGACGCAAGCGGCACGGTAAGCACCGAGGACGCGAACGCGGACAATTGGAATGTCCATGTGACGAAAGACGATACCGATACAACCGTTACCGTGAAATTAAAGGATGCCACCATTGCAAACAATTCTTATTCTACCCATGCCATTGATGTCAACGGGTATGATTTAGAGATTGTATTGGAAGGCACAAGCAACCAAATCGGAACAGGTACCACGAACGACAACGGCTATGCTGTTTACAACAGAACTGACGGCAAGGATATCACCATCAGCGGTGCCGGGGAGTTAACCCTGACGGGCTATTACGGCATATCCACCAACGGAACAGGCAGCGTGGCCGTTGACATTGACGGCAGCCTGAACGTTCAATCCCAATGGCAGATGGTCAGCTGCGGAGGGCAGCTTAATGCAACCGCAGAAAGCATTACCATGAATGGATATTACATTCAATGCTTCGGCGGCGGTGTGAGCCTTAGTGCCGAAAACGGAGATGTCAATATCAGCGGCACTGGGGATTATGGTATCAAAGTTGGAACTGACATTATGATATCCGTTCCGAAGGGCGCGGTTTCCATCAGCGGCGATAATTATTCCTTGTATACGTCGGCAGGCACCCAAATTTCTGTTTACGCGAAAAATGACATTTCCCTGACGGAATGTGTGCAAGGAGGTGACGGAAACGAGTCACAGATTAGCCTCACCTCGCAAACCGGGGACATCACCGTCAACAGTGAGGATTATCAAGCCATTGCCGGTGTCAAAACGTATCTGGGGCTTTCAGCGCCTGTGGGGGATATTACGCTGACGGCGGAATCCTTAGGTCAAAATGTGATTGCCGGAAGCAATTATGAACTGAGTATTCTCGCGGGCGGCACGCTGGACGCGCAAGGGCAGGACGGTATTACCGGCTTCGGCACGGCGGAAATCAAGGCGGAGAAGGTCAATATTGCCGCCACCGGCGACGGATATGGCATGAGCGGCGAAGACGTGTCCGTTACCAACCCTGAGGGCGGTAACTGCACGGAAATCAGCATATCCGGCGGGGGCAATGGCCGGAATGCGCTTAACACGGGGAATCTCACCCTCAAGGCGGATAGGGTGATTGTCGCCTCCGCAAGCGACGCGTCCTCCGCCATTTCTGCATACGGCAATGTCAACATTGGCGACGCGGGAATGATTATCGGAGGAACAATCGTTTCTAATGGAACAACAACTATTGCGGACGGTGTTCTGCAGGTGCAGGCGTCCGGCCCTGACATATCGTCAAGCGGTCTGGATTTAAACACTCTTCCTGCTTATTCCACCTATTACAAGGCGGGGGATGGCTATGCGCTGTTTACACCGGCGCAGAATGATATGCCCGCCGTGCTGACGCTGCACAACGCGGAAATCACCAGCAGTGACACTCCTCTGGACTTGGGTGCGGACACAATCATTAAGCTGGAGGGCAGGAACGATTTAACTAACACAAATTCAGAGAGCGGCGTAGGCATTGATGCAGGCGATAACAGCTCCGGTGAGCCACAGTCCGTTACCATACAAGGCGGTGACAATGATTTTCTGTATGTTTCCGCATGGCAATGCACCTCAAGCATTGAGAACCTGACTATTTCCGGCGGAAAAGTCACTATGTACGGCAGCTGCTATGGTATTGTAACTACCGGAAATATGCTTTTGGAAAACGGCGCACAAGTATCCGCTACAGGCGGAGAATACGGATATGCGCTTTCGGTGGGCACTTCTATGTTGGATTATGCACAATACGGCCTTACACCGCCAAACCTTACCATAAACGACGGAAGCTCCCTTACCGCCTACGGATATGTCATGATTCGCGGCAATCTGGTTATGAGCGGCGAAAGCTCCTCATTTACCGCTGATGAGATAAGCTTTGTTTTAGGGAACATGACAATCGGCAGCGGCAGCACCTTGACCGTGCAGACGGGCAGTGAGTTTTATGTGCCAAATTCAACGTCCTCTGTCACCAACGAGGGAACCCTCCTCAACAACGGCACCCTTCTTCTGCCTTACGAATACAACGCCGCTAAAGTCGCGCCATTGAACATCACCGGCAGCGGCGTTGTCAAGCTGTACTACATGGGAGAAAGCGCTGAGGACGACCGCTACAAGGTCTATGTAAACGGCGAATTTTACGCGGACGGCGGAGAGCTGGATGTTCAAGGTTCATTGGATCTTACCACTCCGCCCACAGAAGCCACCTATTATAAATCGGCGGCGGACGACGCGTATATCATATACACCCCGGCATCCGGCGGCGAGAACGCGATTGTGACGCTGCACGGCATGGAGAATACAGGTTATCTGCAAGGTGGCATTGTGTTACCGGATGCGCCGGTTACCATTCGTGCGGAGGAATACAATGAAATTATTTGGATAAGCGTTTCAAAGGAAATTCACATTACCGGAAGCGGACGCTTAACCGGCAGAATTGAAAACGCCGCTTCTTCCGCCGAGCTGACCATCGACAGCGGTGTGACCGCAAACCTTATGTATTCGACAAAGACAGGCGACGTTATCACGAATACGGTGTACGGCGATTATTCGACTAATGGTGTTTATGTAACCGCAGCCGATAAGCTGGTGCTGATGCCCGGCGCGGTCTTGACCGTGAATGCCGGATATGGGGAACTTTTTTTCAGCGAGGGAGCCAGCCTTTCCGATATGAGCATCGGAACAGGCGCGTCCATTGTGAATAATAACTACATCATGCTGCCTCAGGGTACAACGGCGGCACAGATTGCGTCACTGCCCCTTTCAGGAACCGGCATTGTGCGGGTTGCGACGGCATATGAAGATGGCTCGCCCACCGCGTGGGATACCTACACCAACGATGGCGTAGCCGTGAAACAAATCGGCAATGCGGATTCAGGTCTTGACCTGACAAGCGGCGACCACAGCGGCAAAACAGTAGAAAACGACGGCTACGCTTGGGATTCAGACCGCAAAACATTGATCCTTGGCGGTGCGTACATTCCCGGAAATCTAGCGCTTCCCGCCGGAACAACTGTAAACACAACCACCACTGCAATAATAAGCGGATGGCTTAATGGAGAAACCGGCACAGCGCTGAACATAACCCTTGGCGGTACGGCGCCTTTGACCCTTGGCGGAGGCATCAGCGGAGGAACAAACGGAGATGCTGTAACCGTTCAGGGCGGCGCACAGGTTACGGTGGGCGGTTCCGTATTTTTAGGAGCTTCCGGCGGAACAGACGGCACATTGACTGTCACCGGTGAAGGAACACAATTGATTGTCACATCCCCTTACGGCTATGCGGTGATGTGCGACACGGTGAATGTACAAAGCGGCGCGTCTATGACCGCCAACGGCGAGTCTATCGGCGTGGAAGCGCTGACCGGCGTGAACGTCACCGGCGGCTCCACGCTGACCACCAACTGCGACTACGGCGTATACATCATCGGCGGAAAGCTGACAGTGGACGATACAAGCAAGCTGATTACCAACGCCACAATCGCGCCCTTCTGTATTGTGGACAGCACCTCTAACAAATCACAGAGCGATGTTCTCGCACTGGCGGGAGCCCCCTCCGGTACGGTTGTTGCGTCTGTTACAGGTACTCAAGCAAAATACTGGAGCCTTGTTGCTACCGGCGGAACCCTGTCAGTGACGGATGAAAGCAACACCCCCGTAACCCTGTCCGGAGCCAAAATTGGAACGCTTACCTTTGTCAAGGCTGCGACACCCGGCGGAAACGATGATAACGGAGGTGGGAATAACAATAACGGCGGTAACGACAACGGCGGCGGCAGTTCCTCCGGCGGTCCTTCCTCCAACGGCAGTTCTTCCGCTGTGATAACATCAGAAAACAAGCCCGACCAGCCTGTCATCGGCAGCGTCAATGCCAGCGGCAAGATCTCGGATAATCATGCGGTTATCACCATTACTGACAGCATGGTAAAAACGGCGATTGAAAAAGCACAGGCTGACGCAAAAGCACAAGGAAAAACGGCAAACGGCATCGGCGCAGAGGTCTCCATTTCTGCTCCCAACGCAAAAAGCTTCACAATCATAACAGAACGCGCCGCGTTAAACAGATTGGTCAGTACAAATGTAAAACTGTTTCAGATTGCCGGTCTGCCGGTTCATATCTCCTTTGACCTGACTTCCCTGAAACAGCAGCAGGCGCAGGGCAGCGGGGATATTACAATGACGCTGAAACCTGTCACGGTTAAAAATATCCGCAATGCTTATGATATTGCGCTAAGCACGGTAAAAGGCGGGAAAACCGTGAACATTACTTCGATGGGCAATGGAACCGCAACCGTCTCTATCCCTTACACACCGGGCAAGGGCGAAGCAATCGGCGGCCTGTACGCGGTTTCTGTAGACACAAAGGGCAACGCCACCCGTATTGCAGGTTCAGCTTACGATACAAACAGCAAATGTGTGATTTTTGCTGCCAATCACTTCTCGGTGTATGGTATCGGTTATACCGCGCCAAGTGCAAAGTTCACGGATATTTCTTCCCATTGGGCAAAGGAATCCATTGACTATGTGGTCGGCAGAGGTCTTCTCTCCGGCACATCAGAAACCACCTTTGCGCCCAACACCGCCATGACGCGGGGAATGCTGGTGACCGCTCTCGGCAGACTGGCGAATGTGGATGTAAAAGCCTACACCACAAATAGCTTCACGGATGTGACCCTCGGTAGCACTTACCAGCCCTACATTGAATGGGCGTACAAAAAAGATATTGTTCAGGGTACCGGCAACGGCAAGTTTGAACCCGACCGTGCCATCACCCGTGAGGAAATCGCGGTGATTTTCACAAATTACGCCAAGGCTACTGGTTACACCCTGCCTGTAACCCGAACCGCAATGACTTATGCGGATGCTTCCAGCATTGGCAGCGCCTATAAAACGGCGGTCACAGCCATGCAGCAGGCGGGTATCATGATGGGTGGCACAAGCAATAAGTTCAATCCGAAAGCTAGTGCCACTCGCGCAGAGGTTTCCTCCATGCTGAGCCGTTATATCAAGCTGACTATTGACCCCACTACAGCGCAGGGCTGGGCGCAGGGTGACGCCGGACAGTATGTCTATTACAAGGACGGCAAGGCCCTAACCGGTACGCAGACCATCAGCGGTGTGAAGTATTTCTTCAATACTGATGGCATACTGAAAACCGGCTGGGTCAAGGACGGCGACAACTGGAGATTCTATTCCGGCAACATCATGCTGGTAGGCTTTTGGGATTTAGGTGCGAACGGCGACAACAAGACCTATTACTTCACCAAGGACGGCATTATGGTTGCTGGAAAATGGCTGGAGATCGACGGCAAATGGTACTATTTCTATACGGACGGCTCCCTTGCCAAAAGCACCAAAATCGACGATTACGAAGTCGATGCAAACGGCATGAGAAAAACAAAGTAAAACAGCCTATTTTACTGATGGTCAATAACCCTGCAGGAGTCTGCCCTCTTTATGGGGCAGGCTCCCGCAACCGTTTAGCACTATGAAATCAAGTGAATTTATAACCGCTTGTGCAGATTTTCGACCGCTTGATCATAACCCATTGAAAAACACTTGACAAAGTGATACCCTAATAAAAACTATCATACTTCTTCGGTGGAAGAGGTGTGGTAGTTTTTTATTTGCATTTTAAGGAAGGAGGAGGTCGCGTGAATGTCGCATTGTGCGCGGCGTTCTTGGAAGAGGACGTCTGGGAAAACCGTCTGGTAACGGCGGCTCTCCCACACAGGATTGAAATTACGGAGGGTAATAGCGCAGGGGCACTTCTAAAGATACTGGAATTAAAGCCGTTTTCGCTGCTCATTGTCGTGTTAAACGGTGTGGCGGGACTGGAAGCGGTACGTCGTCTCAGAGAAAAAGCAC
>JAEZZQ010000022.1 GCA_023442465.1 Bacillota bacterium
AAAACAGATCGGAGGAAAGGAACATGAAGAATTATAAAGATAGCGATTATGCAAGGAATAAATTCAGCGATGGCATTGTCTACCGCTTTGCAGACCGTATCGTGGAAATTACGCTTAAGGATTACCTTGGGGAAAATCCAGACAAAACGGTAGAGGATTTTATGGAGCTAAAAGCCCTGTCAGATGAAATTTATCATCAGCAGGTGATAAACGATAATCGGACAAGCCGTTTGGATGTAAGTATCAACGGACTGGAGGATACCGGGCAGCTTGCCACAGCACCTTTGGATACGGAATGGATACATAAAAGTGATAGTAGAAACGCCATGGAGGCGGCAAAGCAGCTTATGGACAGCGGAGATTTGACAGAGGTACAGCGGCGGCGGTTTATTTTGCATTTCTTTCAAGGGTTATCCTATCGGCAAATTGCAAACCGTGAAGGAGTGCATTTTACTTCTGTTCACGAAAGCATCGAAGCAGCTACGGCAAAACTGCAAAAGTTTTTTGAAAAAATTTAATTTCGTACCCCTACACCCCATGTTTTTTTTGACATTGGGTAACCTAAACGGTAAACAGTGAATAATTGCCGTCTGCTGATACATACTGCCCACTTCACCACGGTTTAGAAAATGTCCTTATGATACTGTGGAGAAAGCCGAGGGTTTAAGGTGCCTTAGGACGCTATGATAGCCTGACTACAAAAACCGCATAGAGCCTGCTCACAGAATAAAGGGCAGGCTCTTGCCGTATTTTACAAATATCTGTGGTGTCAGGCAGAGCGTACACTATGAGCGATGGCAAAAAAGCACAATATGAGGAATTAATAGTTAAAACAATCTTCTATGCAGTGGCCTGAAATATAAACCAGCCGTCCTTGACTGAAAACTGGAATACACCGCCATGCTTTTCCACGATATGTACCATGCTCTTTGTGCCGAAGCCATGTCCCTGTTCTTTTGATATTGGGAGCCCCTTCTGGAATACCGGCTCTGCCTGATAGCTGTTGCGAATGTCAATGCACAGCTTAGTATTCTTAGAGTACACACGCAGCTGGATGATTCGTTTGTTGCTGTCAGGGATCTGTTCACAGGCATGAATGGCGTTTTCCAAGGCGTTTGACAATAGAGAGCAAAGCTCAGTATCGCTAAAGGGAAGCGAATCAGGCAGTTTCGCATCCACCGTCAGCAGGATTGACCCTTGTTTCGCTTTCGTAGCGAAAGCGGATAAAATCAGGTTGACGGTTTCATTTTCGCAAAAGCGCAGGGGCGTGATGGCATCCATGTCGGACTGGGCAGTTCGTAGGTACTCTTTAATCCCCTCTATGTGTTCCTTTGAGGCCAGTCCCTGTAAAAGGGCAAAATGGTGGCGCATATCGTGCCGATAGGCTGCGGCATTCTGCTGTAGCTGCCGCAGAGAAGCAAACTCTGTCTGCGCCAACCGAAACTGTGCATCCAACATATCCTTTTCTCTTTGAAGGCTTGCCTGTTTTTGTGTCTCAGCGTAGTAAAGGATAACAAACACAAAATAGAAAACGGATATTGTTGAGGGCATGAACTGTACCGCCCATTCGGTGCCACTGTAAAGCACATCGGTGTAGATGGCGGTTATGTAGTCAAATAGATAGTAAAAAAACGGGACTCCGCCTAAAAACAAGCAGGATTTAGTGGACTTTTCCATCAACTGCCGGACAGAGCCAGCCACATATCTTTTCAAGAAGTAATAGGCCAAAAAAACGGATGCTATATAAAAAATATGGTCTGCAAGCCTGCTGTCCAAAACGGCTCCTGCAAGGAAACCAAACCAGCGTGGCGCTTGACAGCAAAGATAACCGGAAAGCACGCTGACAGTGGATATGAGCCACGGCCGCTTATAGTAGAAAGAGAATATTACGATTAGCGGCAGATGGATAATCAGCGGATACAGCTTTGATGTCAAATCCAAGCCCAAAAGCAACCAACTGGCGGTTTGAACGAAAAGGAAAATGACACAGAGTAAACCGGTAGTGAACCTGTTTTTCTTTGTGGGTTCTATTCCCGCAAAGAGAACAGTCACCGTGATGCCAAAGACCAGAGAAACCCCAAATCGTAAGAGTCCTATAACTGTTACAGCCATTTTAAGCGTCCTCCTCCATTTGATAATTCAGATACTGCTGCTTCATATCCTTGGCCTTGCCCTGTGCGACAGGAATAGCGGAAAGGGTCTGCAAGGTTATCTGATGGTTTTCGATGGTATCCACATACTGCATATTCACAAGATAGGAGCGGTGAGGTTTGATAAAACACCCATATTTCAGCAGGCTATCGCAGACAGAGGAAAAAGGCTCTGTACATTCAACCACCTTGCCGGAGCGCAGATGATAGAGTACGTTTCTGCCGATGACCTCGGCAAAGATCAAATTGGAGATCAATATTTTTTGAATCCCCTCATTGCTCTTTACGATGACAGCATCCTCTTCCTCTTTCGCTTTGATCTGCTCCAGCAGCTCGTCAAAGGTGAAGAACAGCTTCTCCTTTGAAATTGGCTTGAGTACATAGTTGATAGCTTTCACTGAATAGCTTTCCAAAGCAAATTCGGGCGATGAGGTAAAGAATAAAATCGGCGCGGTTTTGTCAAAACCGCGGATCGCCTTCGCCACCTCAATACCCGTAAAGCCCGGCATAATGATGTCCAAACAGTATATATCAAGCCGCTTTCCTTTTTCCAAGGCCGAAATCAATTCAAATCCGTTTGGAAAGACGGCGTGTTCGCAGCTTAGCTGTCTTGATGTTCGGTACAGGTCGATGAGATGTACCATATTGGATAGCTCTTCAATATTATCGTCACAGACTGCAATTTGCAGCATAAGCGTTCCTCCTCTCTATGATTCTATTTCTCCAAGCTGATTTTACCATAAAAACCGACAATCTGAAACTATGATTCATGTCGAAAAAATCATGTTTCATGCAGCGGACGGTTTTTAGGGCAGATTTTTGATAGATTGAACGTGGAACAATAAACGGTATTTCGTTCATTTAAAAAGGAGGAACAACATTATGAAAAAACGATTTATGAGCATACTGCTCACACTGTGCATGGTGCTTACCCTGCTGCCGACAACGGCGTTTGCATCAGGCTGGGCAGCAGAAAACACGATTACCAAAGGTTGGTACCATCTCCGCTGTATGAACAATTACCTCAATTTGACTGCCGACGGAGCCGCAGAGCTACGCAAGCTTTCTGAAAATGAAACCTTTTATGTGGAAAGCAAGGGCGGCAGCCAATATACCTTGAAAATGAAAAACGGCAGATATTTGGGGCTTGAGGGTACGAGAAAAGACGGTGTGAGAGTAAAAGCGGTAGATAGCCCTTATACTTGGCTTATCCATTGGGAAGCGACTAACTTTAACAAAGAAAAGTCGGACATTTTCAGTTTGCGTCCGCCCGAAGCTTCAAAAATGGTCGTTAATGCATCCGGTGAGAAAAATGCGGACGGAACTTCCATTATTATATGGAAACATGAGAAGTTAGACGCCCCTAATCATGCTGAATTTCGGTTTATTCCTGCAACCACAACAGCAGATCCTACCGGTGAGAGATGGACAACTTATAAAGAAAATGGGTTGATGGGCTACAAAGACCAGAGCGGCAAAGTGGTGATTAAGGCGCAGTTTGATGACGCGGAAAAGTTTTCTCAAGGGATAGCCAGGGTTTATGATAAGTCCAAAGGTGCGGCCGCTTATATCGACACCACAGGCAAGCTCATCACGCCGTTCAAATATTACTCTGCTGCGAGTAGTCATATCGTTTATGACGGTTTGATGCTGGTAGGTATCTATGGGGATGATGTAGTCAAGGCCATTATGAATGGGGACGGCGTAGCGTACACCGAGTCGGTAGGGAGCGATACTGTAGTCGTGATGAAAAGCGGCAAGAAACTTAAATATGACCTCAAATACGGCTTTATCGACACAAAAGGAAAAGAAGTAATACCGCTGCAATTTGATGAAGCATCCTCATTTCAAGAAGGTATGGCAACGGTGTTCAAGTCCCAAGGCTGGTATGAAGGCTTTGCTATTAACAAGATTGGTTATATTGACACAACGGGGAAGATGGTCATCCCGTATCAGTATGGCGGCGACAACCTTTATGATGGGAACGTTTTCAACTACAAAGAAGGATTGACCTGCTTCTTCAAGTACCTCGGGAAGGATGGCTTGTCTGCTGACGGGTGGGTTTCATATGCTCCGGGAGGCATAATGGATAAGACAGGTAAGGTTATCGTCCCGCCCAACCCTGATAGATATTATCATTCAGATCAGTTTGGTCTCCAATGGAAAGATGGCGTTATTGTGAACTTCTACTCCACGGAAGTGAATGCGAAAGGTATACCCACAAAAGGCGGGGGAAAAGAGTGGTCTTTCACGGAGTTATACAACTATTCGGGTAAGTTAATTAAAAAACTCGATGAATACACCGATGCTATGCCTATAGGCGGCGGATTTACGCTGGCCCTTCACCAAGTACCCTATGGTAAAACGGTAAAATATCTGGATACCGAAGCCTATGAGGGTTATTGGACTGTCTTTGACCGCAACGGCAAGATTGTGGTTGATAATGTGCAAAAGAATAACTTCTACCTTCTTAACAGTGCTTATGGATATGCGAACGGCTACGTCTATTTCGGCGGCGAAGGCTATAAGGTCTCTGAGACGCCTGCCATGGTCACACCAACCCCCAGAACCGAAGTGACCGCCACACCAAGCAAGACGAGCTTTGTTATGAGCAGCAAGCCCGTATCTGTTACAGCGGCATATAGCATAAACAGCACCAACTACCTTCAACTGCGCGAGTTTGCACAAAAACTCTCCGGCACAGCATCGCAGTTCAACGTGTATTGGGACGGTGCAGCAGGTCAGGCAGTTATTCAGCCCGGCGTGGCCTATACGGGGTCAGCATCATAGTGATAATCCGAAAGGTGTGAACCCTTTTCATATCCAAAATCATGTTTCATGTCGAAAAAATCATGTTTCATGCAGCGGACGGTTTTCTGTGGCAGGTTTTTGATAGAGTGAACGCAGGAAATCTCCCCTATACAACCCAACAGAAAACGGAGGATTTAGAAATGAAAAGGTTACTGGTACTTATAATGGCACTTGCCATGACGCTAAGCCTTGCAGCCTGCGGAGGAAGCGATTCTGCTCCCGCAACGTCTCCTTCCACACCCGCACAAGTCGAGAAAATGGAATTTACAGCAGAACAGCAAGCCCTTGCACAGGATTTTATGAGCATGGCAGAAGAATTTGATGCAATTGCTGACAAGGTAAATGCAAGCCCTGAGCTTTTGGAAAATGAAGAGCTTGTCACTGCTATGAATGACCTTTCCAATGAAATTATCAAGGCGGACGAATACTTTGCCAGTCCTGAAACGCTCACACCTGAGATTATGGGGGCCCTGACAGTAGCCATTGATGTAGGCCGTACATTCATCGCTGAAGCCAGTGCCGCTTTAGAAGAAATCGGCCATTGATATTCCCTGCACACCACAAAAGCAAAAGAAAATGGAGGAATTTATAATGAAAAAATTACTGGTACTTATGGTGGCACTTGCCATGACGCTGAGCCTTGCAGCCTGCGGAGGAAACAATTCCGCGCCCGCTTCCACGCCTGAGACATCGGCGCCTGTCGCTTGGGATGTCACACTTGTCAACAAGGTAGCAAATTACACCGCGCTGCTCATTCCCAGCGATTTTGGCGAATTTAGTGACAAAGACGGCTACGCTGTGGCTGAAGGTCCCAATGCCAGCATTGTCGTAACACCTACATTCCCATCGGATACATGGATTGAGGATGTTACCGAGGACTATATGCTTGAATCACTGGGGGATACCTATTCCAACATCAAGGTGCTTGCTTTTGATAATCCTGCTAACCTTGCGGGAGTGGATTCCTTATCCTTCCTCTGCACAGGCGACAGCAATACCAGTGGCAAGAACGTAACCACTTGTCAAATTATTTTATATTTCGCAATCGATGGTCAGAATTGCGAGCAGCATATTGCTTTTACTTACAGCACAGGGGCAAATTCCTCCCTTGAGGCGAATCTGGCCGATATACTTCCGAGTATCACATTGGAGTAATCACGCATACAGGCAACAAAATAGGCAGACGGACAGAACTGTGGTCTGTCTGCCCATCAAAAAATTAAAAAAGGAGACTTTATTATGCTGCCAACTTTCATCACAATCGCCGTAATTATTGCGGTCATTGTTCTATGGATCATCTCCACCCAGCGCAGACTGGTGGTGCTGGATGAGAATATCAGCAATGCCATGAGCCAGATCGGGGTGCAGCTTTCCAGCCGTTTTGATGCTCTGACGGCCCTTTTGGATTTGACAAAGGGCTATGCCAAGCACGAAAGCGAAACATTAATTCAGACAATTAAATCAAGAAGAAGTGTCATCACGGCAAAATCCACGCCGGATGATGTGATGCGTCAGGAAGGGGTTATTGCCGAAGCCTTGGGCAGGATTGCCATGGTAACGGAGCAATACCCCGACCTAAAAGCAAACCAAAACTATATCAAAACCATGGATGCGGTGCAGACCTTTGAAAACATGGTGCGCACCAGCCGCCTGATCTACAACGACAGCGTGACCAAGCTCAACCGTGAAATCCGAATGTTCCCAGTCTCTGCCATTGCCGGGATGCTGGGTTTTCAGCAAAGAGAGTATCTTGTGGAGCAGGCGGATAAAGCAGATATGCCAAGCATGAAATGAGGTGCCCGATGCGAAAAAAAGTAAGCGGCCTGATTCTATGCTTTGCCTTATTATTTGCCCTCCCTCTCCCAGCTTTTGCGGCAAATCAGGTAAATACCATGGATATTCAGGCTGTCATTTACGAGGATGGCTCCATGTATGTTACACAGGTATGGGAGGGAGATTTTGACGAGGGAACCGAAAGCTACATTCCCATGAACGCACCCGAAACCCTGACCATCAGCCAGCTTACAGTCTCCGACCAAAACGGGAGCTATGAAATGGTGTCGGATTGGAATATTGATTGGAGCTTTGAAGAAAAGACAAGAAAATGCGGCATCCATGATACGGACAGCGGGTATGAAATTTGCTTTGGCATCAGCCAGTATGGGCAAAACCGCTATGCCATTGAATATAAGCTGGACAATGCGGTGGGCGGTTACAGCGACAGGGATGGAGTCAATTTCCGATTCGTAAACGATGGGATGAACACCACCCCCACCGATGTGAAGGTGGAAATCCGGCTGGCGGACGGTACGCCCATCACCGATGAAACCGCCGATGTATGGGGCTTTGGCTATGACGGACAGGTGGAATTTTCAAACGGCGCCATTCTCGCCTACACGGAAAGCCCAATCTATCCCGAAAACTATGTAACGGTATTGTTTTCTTTGGAGAAGGGAATCCTGGCCCCCTCACGGCAAGAAACGGGCAGCTTTGAAGAAGTAAGGGAAAAAGCCTTTGAGGGCAGCGATTACGATGATACCGAATCCACCGGCGAGGAGACATCTACATTTGCAGCCCTTACCTTGACAGTGCTGTCCATCGGACTTCCCATCGGGCTGATTATCTGGATTAGCAGGATGAAAAAGAAACACGCAGAGAAAAAACGGCAACGGTTTACAGAGGGGTTCGGGTATTTCAGGGACATTCCAAATGACGGCAATCTGAGCGCAACCTATGCGCTGGGACGGCTGTTTGATGTGTGTGAGGACGGTGCGATCCTCTCCACAGGAATACTGCGGCTGATTCAGCTTGGCTGCCTGTCCCCTGTGGGAACGCAGCAGGTCGGCTTGATGGGCAAAACCAAAGAAACTGTGAGCCTGCGGCTGGTGGGCAGCAATCATAGCAGTATGAACGAGTATGACGAGTACCTCTATACGGTATTGGAGGGCGCGGCCGGTTCGGATGCCGTCTTGCAACCAAAGGAGCTGGAACGCTTTGCAAGTCAAAACGACAAGCTGCTGCGTACCTACATACAAAAATGCGACAGCGCGGGCAGAGCCTATTTGAACCAAAAGCACTGCCTGAAACGGTGGGATATGCCGGTAAGGCTCACTCACCTGACGCCAGCCGGTGTACAGGAGCTGGGCGAGCTGATGGGGCTGAAACGGTATCTGACGGATTATTCATTGATTGCTGAACGAGGTGTCAAGGAAATGCTGATTTGGCGGGAGCTGCTGACCTATGCCATACTGTTCGGCATCGCCGATCAGGTGGCGGAGCAAATGAAAGCACTATACCCGCAAATTTCTGCTGAGCTGACCGATTATAGCGGGAGCATGGCGACCGCCTATTCCTACCACTATTTGCTTTACAGCAATATGAAGAAAGCCGAGGAACAGCGTGAACAGGAAAAGCGCAGCGGCGGAGGCGGTGGATTTGCTTCCCTTGGTGGAGGCGGCGGCTCTATCGGTGGCGGTTCGGGCGGCGGAACAAGATAATGAGAACAAATGGAGGAAATGATGATGGATCTATTTTCTAAAAAACCCCCTTGTCCCATCTGCGGCGGCAAGATTCCACTGCTTCTGCCATCGAAAATTGAGGGCGAATATATTTGTAACGACTGTTATAACAAGATTGATATGGATGCCGACAAGGAAAGCAATCTGACAATGCAGGGCTTTCGGGAATATCTGGCATTCTACCATCAAAACCAAATACTGAAAGACCAGTTCGTGGTTTCTGAGCGGATTGATCTCGGCCTTTGGGATACCAAAATCATCTTTGATTACCAGAACAAGTGGTTTTGCATGAGCAAACAGCCGGACAAGATCGTGTTTGAAGGCAAACAGCTAAAATCCTTTACCATTAAAGAGGACAACACCCCTCTGTTTGAGGGATCGGCAGCGGGTATACGCCGTTATGCCAGCACCGTGACCGAGCGGGTTATGGCGATGGCACCGCAAATCGCACAGGTGGCAGCGAGCAAGCGGACGGCACGAACCCTTGACAGGCTGGATGACGGCAAGGCAAACAACTCCGTACCAATGCAGTATTTTGACGTTCATGAACCCTTTCAGGCGTTTAACGTGGAGCTGCATTTCGACCACCCCTACTGGACGGTGCTCAAATGTGATATGGACGGCCCCAGGTTTGATAACAACCTCCCGGATGTGAACAACTACCTTCGCTCCTATCATCAAAGCATAGAAGAACTTGAAAAGCTGGTGGCTGCACTCAGGACAGTGT
Organism: Bacillota bacterium; assembly: GCA_023442465.1. Classification (GTDB taxonomy): domain Bacteria; phylum Bacillota; class Clostridia; order Lachnospirales; family Lachnospiraceae; genus Kineothrix. Next base: position 9,207 of record JAEZZQ010000022.1, read on the forward strand.
CCTTTCCCGACGCAGCCGAGCAGTCTATTGGCCCCGGTATGGTGGGGATGGGGGCCTTACATACCAACATGGCTCCGCCTGCCGACGTCATCGAGGAAATCAAAAAATACAAGGCGCTCATGGAGGACGGTGTGATTTCCCAGCAGGAGTTTGAGGCAAAGAAACGCCAGCTCCTTGGGATTTGAAGAAAATCAACCTGTTTATGCGGAAGGGGGGCATGACATGACCTACGCCTGCGAGGACTGCGGCTTTTTATTCTGCCGGATGGGAGTGGTAAAGGAATGCCCTTCCTGCGAGAAACCCCATATTCGCCCCGCCACCGAGGAAGAAGCCGATAGGCTGCAGAAACTTTTGGAACACGGAAACACAAGTTCACGAATCAAGGAGGAACAGACCATATGAACAAACGACTATTCAGTATGTTTCTTGCGCTGTGCATGATTGTGACCATGCTGCCGGTATCGGCAATGGCGGAAGAAATCCATACAACCTTTGGTGGGAACGGAGAAATTATCAGCTTTGCACCGCTGACAGAAACAGAAAAAATGGTATCACCGGGCAAATCCTGCGAGGATTTAGAATTGCCCGAAACACTGACCGCCACAGTGCGGACAGCCGTGCCTGCCGATGAAAATCCTGTGCAGGATTCCGGCAGCCCGCAAACGGCAACCCCCGCAACGACAACAGAACCTCAATGGGAAGAAACCACCGTGGAGATTCCAGTGACATGGGTTTCGCCCGGCTATGACATGAATACCGAGGGCGAATATGTCTTCACCCCGGTGGTTGAGGGCTATACGGTAAGCGCCCCGCTGCCGGAGATTGTTGTGACTGTGGGTGACATGCCGCCAATCGCGGCGGCGCGTGGGTTGGTTGCTCCCATGTCTGCCACCAACTACGACATATGGGTGGGCGGCGTGGAGGTGACCAGTGCGAACAAAGCGGATGTGCTTGGCGAAGGTGATACGGGCGCAACCGTCACCTATAACAGTGACACAAATACCCTCACACTGAACGATGCGGCAATTACCACTGGGTACACATTGTCAGCAGCTAACTACGGTATTTATGCCCCGAACGGTCTTAAGCTCAAATTGGTGGGCGCAAATTCTATTGCTCTTCCGAATTCTCTAAACACTATATATGGAATTTGTACTCAAGATAGTGACCTCCAAATCAGTGCGGAAAATAACGGCTCGCTCACTGTAACCGGCAGTACTAACTTTGGAATTTATAGCGAAAATCTAACTATCAACAGCGGTGCAATTACCACTGTGGGTTCGGTGATTTTTGTGGGGGAATCCGTATCTATCAGCGGAGGAACCGTGACAAGCACCGGAGGCACTCAAGGAATTGTAGGGGGAACAATAACCGTTAGCGGCGGAACGATAACTGCAAGCGGTAGTGTTAAGGCATTGACCAACTCTGTCGGGTCTCCTGATTTCACAGGTATGCAGGTGACGGCAAGCGCCAATATGAACGGAACCCCCGCTGTTTCATATAATGCGGCGAATCTTTCAACCTATAAATACATCAAGGTGGAGCCGGGCGCAGCGGGCACCACAGCCCCCACAGTTACTTCGGTAACGGTGCCGGGGAACGGAACGTATTCTGCCGCAAACAATTTGGATTTCACAGTAACTTTTGACGAGAATGTGACTGTAAACACCTCCAGCGGCACACCGTATCTCTCGCTGATCATCGGTAGCACGTCACGGCAGGCCACTTATGTAAGCGGCAGTGGCGCAAGTAATCTGGTCTTTCGTTATACGGTGCAGGCGGGCGACAGCGACAGTAACGGCATCAGCATCGGCTCGCTAATCCTAAACGGTGGCACCATCCAAGATGGCGCAGGAAATAATGCGAATCTGACGCTGAACAGCGTAGGCAACATGACCGGCGTACTGGTGGATACCTCAGTGGCTCCTTCCATCACAGGCCAGCCATACCCTCAAACGGTGAACGAAGGGCAGTCGGTTAATTTCTCGGTTACGGCGACCGGAACGGGTTTAACCTATCAGTGGCAGGTTAACACTGGCAGCAGCTTTGCGAACATCTCGAGCGGTGGAGTATACAGCGGAGCCAGTACGTCGACGCTGACTATCACCGGGGTAACCGCAGGGATGAACGGCTATCAATACCGTGCCATCGTCAGTGGTACGGTAGCGCCTGTTGCTACCTCAAATTCAGCCACGCTAACGGTAACCGCTGCGCCCAGCTACACCATTACAGCCAATCCGACCGCCAAGGACTTCGGTTCGCTGACGGTGGGCTACACTGCCCCAGCAGCGCAGACCGTTACCATCACAAACACTGGAAACTCCAGCGTGACACTGACTCAGCCGACCAGCACCAGCTATACCATCGGCGCACTCAGTACCACTACACTGGCGGCAGGCGGTACGGCTACCTTTACCGTTGCACCGAAGGTCGGTCTTGCGGTGGGGAATTACAATGAAACGCTGACAGTAAGCACCAACCACAGCACCAATGCTACGGTGAATTTAAGTTTCTCTGTGACGGCGGTTCCTACCTACACCATCACAGCCAATCCCACCAGCAAGGATTTTGGATCGCTGGAAGTGGGCTACAGCGCCCCGACAGCGCAGACCGTCACCATTACAAACACTGGAAACTCCAGTTTGACGCTGACCCAGCCGACCAGCACCAACTACACCATCGGCACACTCAGTACCACTACGCTAGCGGCAGGCGATATAGCCACCTTTACCATTACACCGAAAGCCGGTCTTGCAGTGGGCAATTACAATGAAACCCTGAACGTAAGCACCAACCACAGCACCAACGCTACGGTAGGACTGAGCGTCTCTGTGACGGCGGTTTCCACCTACACCATCAGAGGTACCATCAAGGGCAGCGATACAGGCAGCGGCATTAACGGCGCTTCTGTGTGGTTAAAGAACGGAAGTGGCCCTGTAGGTACTCCGGTACTCACAGATGCAAACGGAGCCTACACCATTTCCAATGTTTCGGCAGGTAGCTACAGCATTGATGCAGGCGCTCCCGGCTACTACCTCGGCACCATCAGTAGCGTTACGGTATCCGCAAATGTAACCGGCAAAGACTTGACATTGACCAGCATCATGATATTCACTCCTGTAACGGATATCACCATGACCAATGCCGCTTCTGTGCAGGCGGGCAGTGGTTTAACCTTGACAGGAATCGTTTCTCCCGCCAATGCCACCAATCAAAGCATTGTCTGGAGCGTGGAAAACGCAAACGGCACGGGCGCAACCATTGCAGGCAGCACCTTTAGTGCAACGTCGGCAGGTACAGCCACGGTGAAAGCAACCGTTGCAAACGGCTCGACCGCAAGCAGTGATTACACAAAAACCTTCGATATTACTGTAACGACGATACCGGTTGTAACCCACACCATCACAGCAACAGCAGGCACTGGGGGTAGTATTTCCCCCAGCGGCAGTGTGACGGTGGACAGCGGCACAAGCAAAGCCTTTACCATCACACCCAGCAGCAATTATTCTATCGCGGATGTGAAGGTGGATGACGTAAGCCAAGGAAAGATTACAAGCTACACTTTTTCTGGCGTAAGCGCCAATCACACCATTGCGGCAACATTTAGCTACAATGGCAGCTCCGGCGGTGATGGCGGCGGCAGCTCCTCGGACAACAGCAGCCCTGTCATCGTCACCCCGCCCGCACCGGATAAGCCCAATTCACCTACACAGGGGGAAATCAAGGTTCCCGGCACAGCAGACGGCAAGGGCAATGTCATAGTGAACATCACTGGCAAAACTGTGACTGACGCCTTTGACAAGGCATTGGCTGAGGCCAAGAAAAACGGCACGGAGCAAAATGGCATTACAGTAGTTCTCCGTGTGGACACCGGCAATAAGACAGGCTCTAATGTTACGGTCAATCTGCCTAAGACCGTGCAGGACACTATCATTGAAAAGAAAATTGTCAACACCATTGTGGTGGTAGATAACCCCGACATCCGAATTGGCATGGATTTGGCTACCGTGCAGGAAATCAACAAACAGGCAAAATCGGATGTCAACATCACCGCCACCCGTGGGGACAGCAGCAAGCTGACCGGTGATGCGAAAAAAGCCATCGGCAGCCGCCCGGTATTCGACCTCAATGTGAACTACGGCAACGGCAAGGCAGTCAGCAGCTTCGGCGCAGGCAGCGTATCGGTAACTATTCCCTACACCCTCGGCGCAAATGAAAACGCAGGAAATGTGCAGGCGGTCTATGTGGATGCCAAGGGCAAGGTACACTGGCTCACAAACTCGGTCTATGACAGTGTGGAACAGGTACTGCGTTTCAGCACCGACCATTTTTCCACCTACGGCATCGGCTACAAGCAGACCAATACCGCATTTACAGACATTGCGGCTCATTGGGCAAAGGAAGATATTGAGTTTGTGGTGAGCCGTGGCTTGTTCAGCGGCACTTCCAACACTACCTTCAGCCCGAACACGGCCATGACAAGAGGAATGTTTGTCACGGCGCTGGGACGGCTGGCAAATGCCGATGTGAGCAGCTATGCAAAGAGCAGCTTCACCGATGTGAAAAGCGATGCTTACTACATGGGCTACATTGAGTGGGCAAGCAAAAACAGTATCGTAAACGGCACCGGCAATGGAAAGTTTGCTCCGGATCAGTCCATCACCCGTGAGCAGATGGCGGTCATCATGCAGAACTATGCAAAGGTCATCGGATTTACATTACCGAAGGTTCATGAAGAAAATACCTTTGCCGACAGCACCAAAATCAGCGTCTACGCCAAGGATGCAGTGAAGCAGATGCAGATGGCAGGCGTGATCAGCGGCAAAAATGGCAATCTTTTCGACCCGCAGGGTACAGCCACAAGAGCCGAGGTTTCAGCAGTGCTGCGCCGCTTTGTGGAGCTGGCAATTTCCAGCGACACGGCGCAGGGCTGGACCATGAACGATTCCGGCAAATGGATGTACTTCAAGGATGGCAAGCCCCTCACCGGCAAGCAGGACATTGATGGTGGGGCCTATACCTTTGACCAGTACGGCGTGACGGCGGATGTGCCCAAAAATCTCCGCTATACAACCTACATCGTACAAAAGGGCGACAGCTTCTGGCTCATTGCACACAAGCTGGGATGCACAATGTCCGAGTTGGAACGGCTGAATAACAAGAGCCGGTTTTCTATCATTTACCCCGGCGATGTACTCCGAGTGCCGGAAAAATAAAGCACAGACAACAAAATGAATAATGCCAAGGGCAAACCCGGTTAAAGCCGGGGACGCAAAGCTGAGGATCTAAGGCGCAAATGCGCTATGATAGTCTGGCTGCAAAACCGCGCAGAGCCTGCCCTATATTCTGAGGGTGGGCTCTTGCCATATTTTACGGGTATTTGTGGTATCGGGCAGGGCTTTCGTTATACGCCACGGCGAAGAGGGTCCTCTTATGCGTATGCCCTGCTTTTTGTTTTTTCAGAGGTGGAAATAAAGACGGCGCGGCTCGTACATACCACCTCTCAAATATACAATTTAATAGCCATATTCTAAAAAAGTCAGTATTTTGCCAAGGGCAACGTACTGACTTTTTTTGTTCGACAAAAAAAACGTTTATATTCCTTTTTATTCCAAACAAGGACCTTGACGGCTGTCTGATTGTCGAACCGCGCTGCCGCTCTCCACCCCCCGATCTGTTTTCGCATTCCAGCAAAACAGATCGGAGGAAAGGAACATGAAGAATTATAAAGATAGCGATTATGCAAGGAATAAATTCAGCGATGGCATTGTCTACCGCTTTGCAGACCGTATCGTGGAAATTACGCTTAAGGATTA
>JAEZZQ010000043.1 GCA_023442465.1 Bacillota bacterium
TTCACACAGTAGCTTAACACTTGCTGTTAAGCTACGTAAGAACGTGATGCAAGAGATGATTTCTGCTTCGCGAAGCGAATTTAAATGCAAAACTTTTGCATTGCAGAAATCATGCGTTACTGAGAACGGAGTGAACAGTAACATCATAGGTTTTTACTTGCAATTATGCCGCAGATAATCAGTTATCGTTATTCTCTTATAATGCCAGCCCGCACTCGAAGGCCAGTGCCATATATTTCTCCACCCTGCTTAAATCCGGACAGAGCAGCCCTCTCGGCTCCCATTCCCGGGAGTCCAGATTGTCTTCACCATATAGAAACTGAACAAAAGGAATATTTCTAAATTCGGTTACGGCGGCAGCGGCAGCAAATTCCATTTCTACCGCAATACAGCCCTGTGCTTTTCTGTCAGCAATTGCCTTTCTCGTCTCGCGGTAAATACCGTCCGTCGTCCACACTCTTCCCTTCACATAGGGATAACCGCATTTCTTCAAGCAGTCGCATACTTTGTCAATCCCGGCTTTCCCTACTTTTACCTCCTCGGAAGAAGGCAGATAGTGATAGCTCGTTCCTTCATCCCGTACTGCCGAAACGGGAACGATTATCCTGCCGTCCGCCGCCTCCTTATCCAGGATGCCACAGCTTCCAAACAATACGATTTTTTCTGCTCCCATCGCGATAACTTCTTCCAGTCCGCATGCGCAGGCAGGAGCTCCGACTCTGGATAGAAAAAAGGCAATTTCCTTTCCGCCGTATTTTATTTTATATATAGGAATGACTCCGTTGGCAGAATATAGGCTGGCGATAACCTCCACTCCCTCCATTTCGGCAAACTTTTTAATCACTCCCTCTGAAAACGTAGATACACAAATTTCCGGAAATCCCTCCACTTTCTTTTGCCAGTCCTTCGGATTGAAAAAAGCCTCTTTTGTATCGTCAAAATCGTTAAATATTGTATTCATAGCAGCATCTCCTTTATTTGTCTCACTATTCTCTCCGGTATATTTTCATCTATGGGCATCATCTTACTATACATTCGAACTCCCTGATAAGAAAATGCGATAACGTCATAGACAGCCTCTGCGTCCACCCGGCGAAACTCTCCGCTCTCTATGCCATAGGCAATCAGCCTCTGCCACATCCTCTTAGAGGCTCCATAGCGCATGAGTAAAGCATTGTTTTCCCGTTTCTCTGAGGTGTAATACTCATAAATAGCGACACTAAGCGATGCCCCGCTGTCGTTCATCTCGTCTTTATAGCGGGAAAGCACCTCCTCCAATATCCGGGTTGCCGGAATGCCATTTTCTATTTTGTCAGCGAATTCATCCTCTTGTTTTTGCATGAACTCGTTGATGATCTCCTCAAAAATCTCCTCTGTTCCAGAATAATGCCTGTATAACCCCCCTCTGCTTAATCCTGCCGTCTCGCATATGTCCTTCATCGTAACGGCTTTAAAACCTTTTTCAGCAAAAAGACCGTAGGCGGCTTTGCGTATGTGCTGCTTTGTCTCTTCTCCCTTTTTTCCCATGTTTCCTCCGGCGTTGTTTATGATAAATTATATTTTGCGACACCATTGTCTCTTTTTATATTATGCGACATGTGCGTCGCTTTGTCAAGCATAGTTTTTGCTTTATCCAATCAAGCAGAATATATTATGTTACTGTTCACACAGTAGCTTAACACTTGCTGTTAAGCTACGTAAGAACGTGATGCAAGAGATGATTTCTGCTTCGCGGAGCGGATTTAAATGCAAAAAGTTTGCATTGCAGAACATCATACGTTGCTGAGAACGGAGTGAACAGTAACGTAAATAAGGTATCTCATTTTGTAACCAGGTAAGAATCTGTTGAAAATTGACCCTTCAACAGATATGATACATAGGGAGGGATGAAATGAAACTGATCATAAAAGAAAATCGTGAAAAAGAACTGACTGTAACAGTAGAATACCCGGAACAAAATAATCAGGTATTACGAATCATCAATAAAATTAAATCCGAAGGAAAATTCTTGATAGGAAACGAAAGCGGACGCAGCTATAAAGTCCTAATACCAGAAATTTATTATATAGAAAGTATAGATAAGCGTACTTTCGTTTATACCAAAGATGCGGTATTCAGAACCGATAAGCGTCTCTATCAACTCGAAAAAGAACTGAAAGAATATGGCTTTGTCAAAGTAAGCAGAAATTGTCTGCTCAATGTAGGTGAGCTCACACATTTGGAAGTTCTGGCGAACAGCCGGTTAGAAGCAAATCTTACCAATGGTGAAAAAGTAATTATATCGAGGACATATATTCCAGAAATAAAAAAAGTTGTTTTTCGGGAGGATTTGATATGAAAAAATATATACAAAGCTCATTGCTATTGTCATCGATAATCATTATTGTCGTAACCTTTATATCCTTTTTGTGCTTTGATTATACGCAGGACATGAAATTTATTTTTCAAATCGTACTCATAGCATTTCTCTGTATGGCTATCCATTATGCTGTGGCTTATATTTTTTATGATAGCTTTCTTAAGGAACTTATATGTGAGTACATTGTTATTGAAATAATCGTTCTTATTGTTGGGTGCATTAACGGCTGGTTCATACGGTCGAATTGGTGGATGTCATTTATATATATCACACCGATTTTTCTATTGGCCTATCTATTAGGAATTACTCATATAAAAAAAGAAATTCTATCCATAAACAAAAAACTTAAAGAAAAAACAGAGGTACCCGATGAAGAGAATAAATGATAGCGAAAGAAATATATATCCCTTTTTTATCATAACTTTATTATGGACATGGGGATTTGGCTTTTCTCCTGTCATACTGGGATTGCAAGGGACGCCGCTGGGGACCTTTTTGTTTTACTTCGGCGGCGGCGCGCCTTCTGTTGTTGGGCTTCTCTTCGTATTTCTTACCTATTCCCAAAATAAGAGAAGAAATTATTTTCATAGATGCTTCAATTTTAAGCAAATGGGAATTAAATGCTTATTCGCTTTGTTGCTGTTTTTTTCTGTCATTGCAATAACAGGAATATTAATTGGTATTTCTTTTTTTCATTCTCCGATACCGGAAATGACATTCATAAAAATGCTTATTAAAAGGCCATACATACTGCCGCTTATCATATTTATAAGCATTATTTCCGGCCCTCTGAACGAAGAATTCGGCTGGCGTGGCTTTGCCCTCGATATACTATTAAAAAAACGGGGGTTTTGGAGTGCGTCCGCAATCTTAGGTTTCATCTGGGCCATTTGGCATTTGCCATGGTACTTTATGCCGGGGCAGGCACAATATGATCTATTGCAAAGATCATTATTCGATGCCTTCTTATTTATTCCGTCCACCATGCTTTTAAGCTTCGTTGTAAGCTTCGTATATATCAAAACCAATCGAAGTGTGTTAGCGGGTGCAATTACTCATATGCTGAGCAACCTGATTACCAGTCAGCTTCTTGCGCCCTGCACGGTTGAAATGAGTACAGCCATCCGATATACAAATATGTTTTTTTGTACAGCGATTATTATTTATAGTATTGTTTCCAAAAACTTTAAAAAAGAGCTTGCCCGAATAGAATTTTAAGAAGCTCTTTTAAACTCCTATTACATAAAAACTGCGAGAAGACTTGTGAACGCGTCTGTCTTCCCGCAGTTTACTTATTTATCGATACACTCCATCATCCGCAAATCTTCCATCAGATCCATATCCGCATACGAGGTAAACGCCGCTGCTTTTCTCATTTTCACAAGCGCTTCCTCTTTGTTGCCAAGGCGGAAAACAGCAATTGCATATCCCCGAAGCGCATAAGCATCTTCCTCATTTAACGCGATCGCCTTCTTATTATCCTCTTTGCAGATTTCATAATTGCCGCACATGTACTCTGCGTATGCCTTTGCCTTTAATATCTGTGCATTCCTGCTGTCTAACTTCGCTGCCCTTCTCAGCGCGAACGCTGCCTCTGAAAAGACCTCCTGCTTTATCAAGCCTTCGCCTAACAGGAGCAGTTCCTTCGCATCGTCATAAGACGCATATTTCGCTTCTATCTTCTCCATTTCCAGATGATAGGCACAGTATTGATTTTCGGAATAAATATCTCCGTTCATCGTTAGTCTCGTATTGGGGCAGCCCCCCAGGCATTTGCTGCCATAGGAACAGGTTTTGCAGGAGCCCTCCAATTTATCTTTTGTAAAGTTCCTCCGCCATGAAAAAGCATTTTCATCTTCCCATATTTCCCTGAGCGGACGCTCCCGCAGACTTCCTTCAATATATTCCCTGTTTCGAATAGAGGTGCATCCCAGGATTTCTCCGTTATGTAATATTCCAAATCCCCTTATACCCGCATTACAGCCATCCCACATCGATACCATATCCGTCCCATAAGAAATCTTTTTTATTTCTATTTCTTTTTTGGTATAGTAGCCGATGCAGTCTGCCGGATAAATCTTGATTCTGCCCTCTTTGGAGGTATCATAGCAAAAATCGATGATATCCTTTATCTGCTCCGGTTCGAGAAGCCAGTCCGGTCTCTCCTTCAGGTTACCCATCGGCAAACCTAACTGTACCTGCCAGGTATCTACACCCATCCGTATTAGCTCTTCCTTCAGAGAACTTAGAATATCCATATTCTGCTTCGTTATTGTCGTGACCGCGCCGGTCTTTATTTTCAGTTCCTTCAAATTCCCAAAGGCCTGCTCGGCGTGCTCAAATGCCCCCTTCATTCGAATCTTATCATGAATCTCTTTCGTTCCATCAATACTGATGGCAACCGTGCCTACTCCGCTTTCTTTTAGCGTACAAGCCATGTCCCTATCCAAAAGCCATCCGTTAGTAATGATATTTACAGAGACACCCCGCTCCGATAAGCGCCTGATCAGTGAGGTGATATCCTTTCTCGTAAGAGGCTCTCCTCCTGATAGTGTAACCCATTTCAGTCCCATGTCGGCAATCTGCCCGCAAACGTCCAACGCCTCTTCCGTATTCAATTCGTCCGGCAGCGGATTCGTACAAGAAGACCCGCAATGTCCGCATCTCATATTGCATCCCATCGTCACTTCCCATACACAGGTAATCGGTCGATAATCCATATGTTCTCTTCCTCCTTAGCAATTGGGAAATCCGTAAGGTCTCGCATCTTTCGTCCACTCCATGCACGGATAGCCATATTTTAAATTTGCATCCTGTACTCCGCAAGGATAGCCGTATTTCAAACTCGCATCCTGCGTTCCGCAAGGATAACCATACTTCAAATTCGTCATCTCCTGCACTCCGCATGGATAACCGTATTTCAAATTCGCATCCTGTACTCCGCATGGATAGCCATATTTCAAGTTCGCTTCCTGCACTCCACATGGATAGCCATATTTCAAGTTCGTTTCCTGCACTCCACAGGGATAACCGTATTTCAAGTTCGCTTCCTTCACTCCGCAAGAATAGCCATACATTAAGTTCGCTTCCTGCACTCCGCAGGGATAGCCGTATTTCACCGTTGTTTCAAGCTCATCGGCAGGATATCCGTACTTTGCATTCACGGCCTGTGCTTCGCAAGGATAACCGTACTTCATCACAGCTTCTCCGCCATACACGAAGCCGTACGGCATCGCTGCGTTCGCCGCATTTTCGCTGAACGTCACGAATTCCTCCGAGTCACTTTGTACGATTCTCACCTTTAAGGTATATTCATTTTCAACCTTCGTCAAATCGCTCAGACAGGCGAGTATAAATTTGATCTCCACATTCGGCTGCTCTCCCGATGTTGCCTGAAAATAAAATTTCTGGATAACCGGCCCCATTCGTAAAGACGATTCGTTTTCCGTTCCCAGAAGAACGATTCCCTCAGGCATGGAAGAAACACACCACCCATAATTTGTCGAACCTAACATCGACTGAAGCGCCACTGTAAAAGCCTTTCCTTGCAATACTACAAATTCCTGTTCCATTTTGCATATCCCCTTTCTCTTATTCCCATATCGTATTTTTACTGTCTTGCCGGTAAAACTTCTACCGGTATTTCCCATTTTATCACAAATGGACCGGCACTCTATAGTTTGGCTTCAAAACATAATATTTTGGCTTTAAAAGTTGAAAAATGATTTTTCCTATAGTATGATGTTATATAACAAACATTAGGGGAACTTAACATATGAATATAGCGATTATTGATGACCTGAATACAGACAGGAAGACCATTACGAAGTATCTGCATACATATTTCTCCAAACACTACTCCGGCATATCGCTTTTCATTCATACCTTCGAAAGCGGTGAAGCCTTTTTACGCGTGTTTCAGCAGGATTCCTTCGATTTTATTTTTATAGATTATTACATGGACGGGCTATCCGGGCTGGATACCGCGCGGGCTGTTCGCGCCGTCGATCCCGCCGTTATTTTAATTTTCACCACCGCCAGTAGAGACTATGCCGTAGACAGCTACAAGGTCAAGGCCTCAGGTTATCTGGTCAAACCTATTTTCTACGGAGACTTTTCGGAGATTCTCTCCCTGATAGATTTGCATCAAATACGAAACAGACGCTTCATCGAGATTATAAATGGATATGAGAAAGTAAAGATTCTTCTGAAAGATATCATATTCTGTGATATCTCAGGACACTACGTACAGATTCATACGGAAAGCCTCGGCCTGCAGCGCACCCGCATGACCTTCTCGGAATTGGTTCGTTTGTTAAAAGCTTACCGCGAATTTCTCGTCTGTTACCGCGGATGCCTTATCAATATGAATCAAGTCCATCATATCGACGATTTCACGTTCTTTATGAACGGAGGAGAACGGATTCCTCTTCGCAAAAAGGAACAGCACGAGATTCTCGAGGCTTATTCCCGATTTCTGTTCGAGAAAGCGAGGGAACAATACTTATGAGTCTCTTTCGTCTGCTCGAAATATCGGTTTACCAGCTCATTGATCTTTTCCCCAACCTCATATTGGCAATCGTCCCCTTCCGTGATTCCTTGCGATTTTCCAAAAAAAATACCACGATTATCATTCTGGTTCTTTATGCTCTGCTGGTCTGCAGCAGAATACTCGCTCTTAAGGGCCTTTCAGTTGCTGCGTTTATGACCACTCTATGGATCATTTTGTATCTTTGCTTCTATATGGTCTGCATACGCGCCCAGCTCACCAAGCTTCTTTTCGTTCTATTGACCGTTTTAAACTACGGAAGCTTTGTAGCAATTATTTACAGCCACTTCGCCTTCCAGCGGTTTCCTATAGCTATAGCAAGGCCATACTCTTTTTTTTCCACCGGAATTCTTGTTTTGACCTACTCTGTCAGCTATCCCATCCTCTACCGGATGGTGGGCCGCAAGCTTAAAGTCCTCATTACATTTCCTGAGAACAACAAGTTCTGGCGGTATTTATGGCTGGTTCCTGCCACCTTCTGCCTGTCCTATTATTATAATCTGTATGCCAACGGAGGAATTATCTCTTTTTCTACAAAACTGAACAACGTCCTGTTCGCGGCATTTTTTAATTTAGGAGCACTTTTTGTTACCTATCTCGTCATGCATCTGCTGGGAGAAAGCAACGCCAACCTCAGGCTGAAAGCGGAGAACTATCAGCTCAGCATGCAGTCCGTGCAGTATGAGAACTTAAAAGGACGCATGGAAGATGCCCGCAGGGCAAAACACGATTTGCGACAGATTCTGGCAGTTGTCCAGTCTTATCTAAAGGACGATGACAAGGACGGATTGTCGGAATACATGCACCGGTACGAGATATCTCTCCCTTCCGCTTCCCCTATTTCTTATTGCGGGGACTACGCGCTCAATGCCCTTATCGTTTACTACGCAGACATAGCGGAAGCCAAACACATCCCCTTCGACGCAAAAGTCCAGTATCCTGACAGTCTGGATATCACCGATACCGATGCCGCTGTTTTGTTCGGAAATCTTCTGGAAAATGCAATAGAAGCGTGTATACGCCAAACCAAAGGGAGACGCTTCATCTCGCTGCGTACGAAAGCAATACAAGGAATGCTGGTCATAACTTTGGATAATTCCTATTCGGGATCTATAGAAAGACTCGGAGATGTTTTTCTTTCTTCCAAATCAAAAAGAGAAGGAATCGGAACTTCCTCCATACAAAAAATAGCAAAAAAATATAACGGAACGGCACAATTTCACTTCGATGATACAAGTTTCCACGCATCGGTTATATTGAACACGCATATACACTATTAATGAGACAAAGTTCTATATGTCTAAGGGAGGATTAAGTTGAAAAATAAAAGCTTTTTTCAACATCCTGATTTATACGTGTGCCAAAGCACACAGATAGGAGTTAAGTTGAAAAATAAAAGATTTTTCAACATCCTGATTTATACGTGTGCCAAAGCACACAGATAGGAGTTAGGTTGAAAAATAAAAGATTTTTCAACATCCTGATTCATACGTGTGCCAAAGCACACAGATAGGAGTTAAAATGAATTATAATTTAAAAAAAGGTGATATTGTTGTCTTCAAAGCGGAGGACGACCCGCTTAGCAAAGCGATTGCATGGTTTACCAAGAGCGATGTCTCTCATGCCGCAATGGTTTACTCCGAGGATTCCATCGTAGAGATGGGTGCCGGCGGTATCGGTGTACACGAAATTGGGATATCGGAGGGCGATGAAGTATATGTGATGCGCTTAAGTCCCGAGCTCGATGCTGCTCCCCTCATCCGCTCGGCCGACGTTTATCTGGATGCGAAGGTACGCTACGATTTTCCGGCGCTCTTCATTCTCGCCGGACTGCTCATCTTCAAGAAAATATACCCGTCTTCTCCGCTCATAAAAATCACAGACCTTATTTTGTCCGCCGCCTGCTGTGCACTGGATAAAATAATAAACAGCATCATCTATCAGGACGACACATCCGCCATGGTCTGCTCGCAGCTCGTCTATCAGATTTATTATGACTGCGGCGGCGACTACCGAATCCGTATCGAAAACGGCTGTATCTTCAACAGCCAAGCTGCGGATGGCGCTCCGGGCTCCATAAGACTTATAGACCTGGCAAGGGATAACACCTTTCCACAGCCGGACCTTATTTTGTCCTCTCTCTCATCAAGCATTGCCATATCCGACGGGCTGATGCAAGAGCTTTATGAGTTGCTCGTCAGCTCCGAGCAAGGCTCGGATACCAGCGTTGCGCACGTCGGCCTGCTGCCGCAGGAGCTGAATAAAACGCTGGCGCTCACAGCAAAATTCATAGAACTGCTGGAACGCCTTTTAGAACTAACAGGATATAATATGCCGCTGGAAGCCCTGTTCGTCACCCCGGGCGACTTGGTCTATCATGCGGAAAATTTAAAAAACACGGGAACAGTAAAGCTTACGAGGCTTCATACCTCAAGAGACCTTATCTTCAAATAGGCGTATCAGAACACTTCCATCTGCTCCGCCTTTTCAAGGCTTGCGCGAATGATTTTCTCATTCTCCTCATCCAATTGGGGAATCTTGGAAATCATTCTGCGTATGTCCTTGCCGCACTCCTCCCACTCCTGCTTCTTTAGCCTGCAGGCTTCATAGTTCAGGCGCAGGAATTCCTCTTTATCCATTTCATCCTTCAAGAACTCTTCATAATATCCTTCTATATTGCAAAATATAGGCCGGTTCTCATATACTCTGCAAAGCATCGTCTCCATATCCAGATGCCTGCATATTCCGTCGCCGTCATGAAGCTGTGCCGTTATCTCATTCCTATCCAATCCGATACAGCATAATCCGCATTTGTCACAGTCGAACATAATCTCATTCCCCTCTTTCGTTTTTCTTAGATTTCTCCAAATTCAGCGTATCATGTCATTTATCTTAAGTCAACGATTATGCGTTTACTACAATTTATTCCTCCCGTCCGCTATTGATTTCCTGGATGAGCCTATCCTGCCTTTTGGCACTGCGAAACACTGAACTGTAATAAATAAAAGCTCCTATCATATACGGAACCGTAAAGCTGATTATGATATCCTTATATCCGCCCTCGCTTACTTCAGAGAAAAAGCTGGAAATGAATACGAGCAAAAGTACAAGCCCCATTGCAATGACATATTGAATGATCATCATAGCGACCGGCGACCACTCGTCGAACAGATGATGGATAGAAAGCACCAATACAGCTATCGTACACAAAAGAAGCATAGCTATTGAATTGTAATGACTGCCTGAGGCTCTTCCCCGCAGCAAATCAATCATTACATTTACCATGGATAATATCGTATAGCTAATACATATGGCAATCGGTATTTCAACACCTTTTAATATTCTCATCATCAAGCTCCTTCCTAAATCGATTTCCTGATTTCCTGCAGGTAATCTTCAAATGTCCTTTTATACCCTCTGTTGATCTGAAGCCTTTCACCGTTTTTCAAAATAGCGCTGATCCTCATATTGGATTCCGGCTTTATTCTTTTTATCTTATAGATATTCACCAGATTAGATTTATTAATGCGGATAAATCCAAAAGGCTTCAATTCTTCCTCCAGTAAGGAAAGCGTCTTTGCCACCTGATAAGTGCTTTCCTCCGTATAAGCGAAGGTCCTCCGGTCTACGGTATCAAAATAATAAATATCTTCCGTCTCCAGAAGAATTTTCTCCTCCTCCGCCATTCCATACAAAACCGGCCTTTCATTTTGGGCAATGGATATGATTTGCTTCACAGCAGGCGTCATTTTCGAATAATAAATATCGATTTTTTCCTCGCCTTCTTTTGCCCTACGCAGGTTTAAAACAAACATAAGCCTCCCTCATGCCCCTTTCTCTTAAGCTGCCCTATTCTCCCAAAAAAGAAAAAACTGCTTCTTCATATTCCTTCGGATAATCGATAATGCCTTTTACATGCTCACTATCAAAATAACATATCTTTTTCTCTTCTGCCACTATATTTGCGAACATCTCCTGCGCCTTTTCATCAGATACGATCACATCCCGCGACATTTGAAGCATCAGAGTATCGATATGATTCTCCTTCATCTTCTCACATACATCAGCATCATCAAAGCCAAATCCATAAAAATTCTTCAAATACCAGTCTCCGCACGCAACTACATAATCCTCAGGTATTCCTTCCGTATCCATCTCTCTCCACACACCGAGAAACATACTCCTCATGCTGTCAAAGCAGGAATCCAAAATTACAGCATCTACCTTCTCTCCTGCATTCTCCGTTGCTGCATAGAGGGCCACCGTAGCCGCCCCCATCGACTGTCCGTGCAGCACAACTTTTTGAGATAATAACACGTCTTTTGCATATTGGACTGCCGCCTTCACATCCAG
Source organism: Bacillota bacterium (assembly GCA_023442465.1). GTDB lineage: Bacteria > Bacillota > Clostridia > Lachnospirales > Lachnospiraceae > Kineothrix. The sequence goes on from JAEZZQ010000043.1 coordinate 11,262, forward strand.
CTTCTCAAAGTATCCAAAGCTTACCTTATCGCTGCGAGAGTCCCCCGAAGCTCTTTGGTCAATAGCAATCACATTCCATCCATTCCTCAGATAAATCTCTGCAACCGGATACATGCTCACATGATCCCCCCCTGCTCCATGTACGAGAATTACCGTATTCTCTCTCTCATCATCTGCAAAAACTGCCATAGGCACCTGATTCCCGTCTTCTGCCGTCGCCACAGCCATTTCCGGTTCATACTGCTCCTTAAATCCGTTCAAATCATATCCCCAGATTTCCAGCTGCTTTACGCTATTGCCCTTCGTATCGTTTCCCTCATTCATATGAAGAAGTCCTTCCGCCACCTGCTTTCCCACATATATGCTGAATATGACGCAAGCGGCAGTTAGAACTGCCAATATCACTCCTATAATGATTCCTGCTCTTTTCCCCATTCTCTTTTTCACTTTCATTCCCATGCCCTTTCCTCACACATCAGTTATTTACCCTATACAGTTGCTTTCCATCTCAACCCCGGGCCACTTATCTTATTATATATGAGGAGATTAAAAAAAAGATGGATTCGTGCATATCCTGCACTCCTCCATGTATAAACTGCATTTACTTCCGGTACAGCCCATCGATTTCTCCCGCCGTATCCTCCGGCAGGGAATCAAAAAGATAATTCTTCTCCCTTGGCTGCTTATTCGAATAATCCTCTTTTATTTTCTTATTTGCCGCCTCTATCTCTTCCCTCAGCTCTCTGGCAGAGAACAGGTCACAGCCCTGTCCCCTGATAATTATCTGCTCCAGCCCATCCGAGGTCGCCACCGTTACCTTGTATTTTCTCCCGTTCTCATGGGCGAATTTCTCGATATACATGTCCGCTGTCTCAGCCTCCTTCGTATAGACCACATGGATATTATGATAATCCAATATCTCCGTATCATGCCCTTTTACCCGATAAGCGTCGAACACTACAATGAGCTTGCATCGCTTGATTGCCTGATAATTACAAAGAATATCCAGCAGCTTCCCTCTGGCGCCATCGATACTCACCATAGCTAATTCCTTAAGATCCTCCCATGCAAATATCACATTATAGCCGTCTACCAGCAAATATTCTTCTTTCGGCTCCGGCTTCTTCCATTCGTAGACCGCAGGAGACGAAGAAACCGGGGGCTTCCTTTCCCCACGTTCAATGCTTCCGCGATAGCCTCGCCGCACATCATCCTTGCCCTTTTTGTTGGCGTAAAGCGCCTTCTCCAAGATAGCGTCCACTTCCTCCGTTCCTATCCATCGTTCCTCTTTTTCTGACGATGCTTTCCTTTCGACGCCTTTGCTCTCCGTTTCCTTCTCCTGACTTGGCAGGCGGCTTTCCACATGCATGTATTCCTTAACCTTATCCCAGCTCACCGTATATCCTGCTCCATGAGCACAGAACACGGAGCCTGTAGGATTCTCAATATCCGTCTCCGGGTCATATCCTGCTTTTTCTATTATTTCCTCCGCATTGTGGCAGGGGGCATAGCCCTTTACCGTACAGAATAGCCTTCCACAGCCCTTGGTATAGACAGTTACCTCTTTGGAATAGTCCTGCATCGTAATGACAGGAGCATATCCGGTCAAAACTGCACTCTCCCCTTCGGCATGAGGCACCCCAAAGGTTCCATACATTTTCTCGATATCCGTCATCGCTCGTCCTACCAGCTTTTCCGGCACTTCCAGACGAAATTCATAATAAGGCTCCAGCAGCACCGACTGCGCCTCCTTTAACCCCTGGCGCAAGGCCCGGTAGGTAGCCTGCCTGAAATCGCCGCCCTCCGTATGCTTTTGATGTGCCCTTCCTGCAACCAATGTAATCTTCATATCGGTGATTCCGGCACCGATCAATACTCCCTTATGCTCCTTCTCTTCCAGATGCGTCAATACTAAGCGCTGCCAGTTCCTATCCAATAAATCTTCGCTGCAAGATACTCCAAAGCTAAGCCCGCTTCCGGCTTCCGCAGGTTCTAACAGCAAATGGACTTCCGCATAATGCCTTAATGGCTCGAAATGCCCTACCCCTTCCACACGGTTTGCAATGGTTTCTTTATATACGATATTTCCCGTGCCGAATTCGACTGTTACTCCAAAACGTTCCTTGATCAGGCTTTTTAAGATTTCGGTCTGTACCTCTCCCATAAGCTTGGCCTGTATTTCCTTTAACGTCTCGTCGAAGGCAATATGAAGTTGAGGGTCCTCTTCCTCCAATTGACGAAGCTTCGGCAGCATTACCGTCGTATCACAGTCCCCCGGCAAATCAATTCGGTAGGTAAGCACCGGCTCTAACACCGGCTGAGCGGAAGACTCCTCCGCCCCCAGGCCTTCCCCCGGGCGCGTCTTACTAAGGCCGGTTACCGCACAGATGCAACCCGCCTGCACCTCCTCCGAAGTTCTATACTTTTCACCGGAATAAATGCGGATCTGATTAACCTTTTCCTCCCAGATCTCTCCATTCAGATACCCGGAAATCACCTCTCTTGTACGCAGGCTTCCTCCTGTAAGTTTCATAAAGGTAAGCCGATTGCCCTGCTCGTCCCGGGCAATCTTAAAAACCTTCGCCCCAAAAGTGCCGGAGTACCTTGGTCGATCTGTATAGGTTTCTATTCCCTGCAGAAATTTCTCTACTCCATCCAGCTTCAGCGCCGAACCAAAATAGCAGGGGAATAAATTCCGCTGTAAAATGAGCCTCCTTATTTCCTCCGTATCCACTCTTCCCAGTTCCAGGAACTGATTCAGCGCCTTCTCATCGGTCATAGCTACATTCTCATAAAAAGCTTCTGTCTCTTCCTCGAAACAGATACAGCCTTCCTCCAGACGGCTCTTAAGCTCCGCAAGAAGCGTTGCCTTATCCGTTCCATTCTGGTCCATCTTATTGATGAATAAAAATGTAGGAATCTGATATTTCTTAAGCAGGCGCCATAAGGTCTGCGTATGTCCCTGCACGCCGTCTGCTCCGCTTATAACGAGTATCGCATAATCCAGCACTTGTAATGTCCTCTCCATCTCCGCAGAAAAGTCTACATGCCCCGGCGTATCCAGGAGAGTAAGTTGCATATCCCCAAACGCAAGCACTGCCTGCTTGGAAAATATGGTAATTCCCCGCTCCCGCTCCAAAGAATAGGTGTCCAAAAATGCATCTTTGTTATCCACCCTTCCCAGCTTTCTGATACCGCCGCTTTCGTATAGCAACGCTTCCGATAAAGTTGTCTTTCCGGCATCCACATGTGCCAATATTCCAATTACCAATTCCTTCATTATGTTCTTCCGTTCTTTACTCTATTAAGATATTATTTTCCTGAATAAAGGTGTTCTTCGCACAGCTTTTGTTCCGCACGCGTAGCTGCGCATCCATATTTTATGTAACAGGAATACTTTCCTATTACATAAAAAGAACTTATATATCACATAAATAGTAACATATAAGTTCCTTATTGTAAAAATTATATCCACTTCATAAATATGTGTTACTGTTCACTCCGTTCTCAGTAACGCATGATTTTTACAATGCAAAAGTTTTGCATTTAAATTTGTTCTGCGAAGCTGAATAGTAACCTATTTCCATCCGCTTATATCTTAGCTCACATAGTTATCGAAATATCCCTGAACCAGGATAATCGGTGTTCCCTTATCTCCCGAGCCGCTGGTCAGGTCACAGAGCGAACCGATCAAGTCTGTAAGCTTTCTGGGCGTTGTGCCCTGAGATGCCATATCTCCTACCAAATCGTCCTTCTTCTCCTTGATACGATTCGTAATCGCGTCCTTTAACGCTTCACCGGATAAATCCTTGAAATCGTTATCCGCAAGATATTTCAGCTTTATCTCGTTAGGCGTTCCCTCCAAGCCCGGCGTACTGGCAGGAGATACGCAAGGGTCGGCAAGCTCCCAAATCTTTCCTACGGGATCCTTAAAAGCTCCGTCGCCATATACCATAACTTCTACGTATTTTCCGGTTTTTGAAAGGATTTCCTTCTGGACATCCATAACCAGATCCGTACAATCCTTAGGGAACAGCTTAATCGAATCCTCGGTGGATTTATTAGAACCAAGAAGTCCGTATTTTTCGTTATAGCCGCTTCCGTCAATAGAGCTTGTAAGAATGTCATCCATTCCGTAAACTGCCTCTGCTCCGCATGCCTTCAATATCTTTTTTGTGCGGAAACGGGTGTGAATATCACAGTTAAGAACCTTTTTCGTATATCCTAAAATCTTTCTCGAGTCATTAGCAAAAATTACTTCAACCTCGGCTCCTGCCTCTTTGATTAAATCGCTGTAATATTGTACATAATCCACTCCGGTAAAAGGATGCTTATTCTCTCCGAACAATTCTCTATACTTTTCAAGAGTAAGCACATCGCTGTACGGATTTATACCGGCTTCATCCAGCTTGTCGATAGAAACGAGCTCATTTCCAACCTCGTCGCTGGGATAACTCAGCATAAGTACTATTTTATCAGCACCCTTCGCAATTCCTTTTAAGCAAATAGCAAAACGGTTTCTCGACAAAATCGGGAAGATAACGCCAATCGTTCCGCCTCCCAGCTTCTTTTTTACATCTTGTGCTATATGGTCAATGGAAGCATAGTTTCCCTGCGCGCGTGCGACCACAGATTCCGTTACCGCGATAACATCTCTGTCCCGAAGCTCAAAGCCTTCACTCTGCGCTGCTTCCAGCACGCTGTCCGTTACGATCTTTACCAAATCGTCCCCTTCCCTGATGATCGGGCAACGAATCCCCCTCGATATTGTTCCTACTTTTCTCTCCATAGTTTCCCTTCTTTCCTGTGCTTTTGTCGTGCGCGCAGCTTGCCGCACACTTTATTATTATAATAGAAAATGGATATAAAGAAAAGAGGATTCTACTTTTTCCGCTTTCATATTTATACAAGACGTTGTCAGCATGGATATAATTTCTCAAAAATAACCGGTCTCATTAATGTACCAAGGTCGACAACATCCGTGGAATAACTGCAGTTTTCCCAATAGCCGGCTGTTCCGATCTGTATATTATCATAGACTTTAAAATAATATTCGCATGTGGCCGTATTTATAAAAGCCGTATATTTCGTATAATCATAGGTATCACGGCCGGTCATTACCACCCCCTTCGGAATAGAAACGCTTTCCATAGCGTGAAAGCAGGTCATGACCATGCCTGCCTCGTCCCCAGGCAGCGCAATATGCGTCTTAATAAATGCCGTCCTTACGAACCTCTCCGGAGAGGTGTATCCTCCGGGCAGCAACATAGTACCCCCCGCTTGCCCAAAAGGGCTTAATCTCGTATTTCCCCACCATGCTTCCGGAATCTGTTTCGGCGATACGTTCATATAATTTCTTAAATTAATCATCTGCCATTGATAATCAGGGCTGTTAGCCATGACACCGATCTCATTGTCGAATAATTCAAGACCTCTTTTGGTTTGCTCTATAATAATACTTTTTCCGCTTCTGTCCGCAGCCACCCAGTGGAGAGGAGCTACCGTCTCTGTTACGGGATCCGGCATACCGATAAGATATGTGTTCTGTATAAGCTCTTTCAGTCCCTCTATATCGCTGCATCTTCCCAGAATATAATGAAGAAAATCCCACGAATTAACCGGATTCTTACCCATATGTACGATTCTCATATTGTTCTCGTTATATTCTTCATATTGGGCATAGTCAGCAAAATAAAGTGCCGCTGCGGCAAAACCTCTTTCGTTTACTCCATCAAAAAAACCCAGCATTCCATCTTTTTCCTGTCCGATTCCGATGAAGCCGAAGTGATTTCTTATAACATGCATGTTTAAGATATTATTCCATTCATAATTAGGCGGCACAACATACAAATGCGGTTCTATATCATAAGAAAAATCCATATTCCGCCCAAAAAAGGTTTCACCACCCTGTGACTGTAAAGTAATCGCTGTACACATAATTTAACTCCTTTCCATACATTATATTGTACACCGAATTGTTCTATGCCATCATGCCCCGTTTCCTGCACTGCTGCATTCTGTTCTCACTAATCCCTGCAAAAAACGGGCGCATAAAAAAGGAAGGAATATACACCGATTCCTTCCAGCCATAATTTCATTTTGTTTGGATAAACCATTTGGCAGATTCGGATAAATCGCCGTAATCATAATCTGCCGTTTTGGTACAGGAGGATTTGAAAAACGCGGATGTTTCCTCTTTGTTTGACAAATTCCACGCTATATAACTGATATTGCAGCTTTCTAAAAGTCCTATCCATTTATCGGCTTCCTCTGCGTTGACGGCTCCGCTGCCTGAGGCATCACAGATACCAAACTCACTTACAAAAACAGGAAGCCCGCCATCATGTGCCAGCTTTAGCTTGCTGCGCAACTCTTCTCTGTGTGTATCCGCATAAAAATGCAACACATACATCAGGTTGTCATAGCCTGTAATAGGATCTGCCTGCGCTTTATCTACTTCCTGAGACCATGTCGGGGTTCCCACCAAAATAATAGCATCCTCATCATTTTGCCTGATTACCGGAATCACCTCATCTGCATAGGACTTTATCTCCGGCCAATCCACATCTCCATTTGGCTCATTACAGATTTCATAAATCACATTATCGTACTCTTGATACCTTTTTGAACTTTCCTTAAAGAAAGCAAGGCTTTGCTCTTTGTTTTGATTAGGATTCCCATCGCTTAAAATGTGCCAGTCGATAATAACATAAAGTCCAAGCTCTGCCGCCGCAAGAACTCCTTTATGAATGACATCCTTAAGCATCTGCCGATTGTCATCGTCTCCCACACAATAGCCATTGTCCTCCGCCGTATACATCGCCAGACGGACCACTTCAATCCCCCACTCATCCCTCATAAACCGAAAACTTTCCTGATTTACATATTGAGGATACCATGACAATCCGTGTGTACTGACCCCTCTTAAAGCAACCGCGTTTCCATTTCGGTCTGCTAATTGATTGCCCTTTACGGATAAGGCACCATAGCGCTCCAGCGGTGTTGTTCCTGTCATCTTTACCTTTTTATTTACTGCATTCCCCATACCCGTTTGTTCCCCCTTACACAATATGCGTGATATCTGTTCTACAAAAGTAATTTATGAAATTATACCATACTATTATTCTGTAAACAATAAATTATGATGCAGAGGTGAGAATTTTCGTTACTATTCATCTTCTACTCGTACAAATTACTGGAAATATATCGTTCTCCCGAATCTGCGAAAATGACTACTATGTTCTTTCCTGTATTCTCTGCCCTTCCCGCAACCTGAATGGCCGCAAAGAGCGCCGCTCCTGCCGATATTCCGATGGATATTCCTTCCTCACCTTCCGTGAGTTCTGCTTCGTCTGTGCCTGCTTCTTTCGTCTGCGGGCATATATTTCCGGCAGATAACGAATCCCCAACACCGGGTCCACTCCCTTCGGGTCCAGGGAAAATTCCCAACCGTTCTCCGTTCTTACGGGACTTACCTTACCTACACTTATCACGTCCTCAAGCCCTAAGAGTTTCAGTGCTATGATCTGCCTCGTAGCCCACGGGCAAAGGGAAGTCCATATCAGTCTGTAACGCCCTGCCTCTACCGGCAGCTCTCCCTCTCCGTCTCCAAAAGGAGTGATAAAATAATTATCCTGTCTCACAAAAGCGCCCGTAGCAGACACCTCATGAGTATCCTCCGATGTTGCTACCTTACCAAAAATTACTTTTCCACTGCTTCCGATATTATTTCCCATTTCGTTTTCCTTTCTTCCTTATAGAACCTTACGGCTTCTCTTTATCTCAGGAAGGTCAGTGCCTTCATTTTCTGTGCTGACAACACATTCCATCTTTTATCGTCCGAAAGCCTAATCTCTTTTTTATCGCTCTCATCTTTGCCCTCCTCTTTGGTCGTTTCCTTGTTATGCGCATATCATATCATTCCTATATGAATTTGCATAATACATGAAAGAAACATCTGGCAATAGATTTTACTTATAACCAAATGCCTTTTTATTCCTTCTCATAAAACATGCCCAAATTTCGTTTGCAAAAGTTACGTTACGATTACAAACCCTGACTACAAGTATTCAGCCATCAGTTACAAATATTGTATCTTACTTTACAAAGTGTCATCTTGTTCTACATTTAAGGTGTTATATTTGACACTTAAGTTCTTCGGCAAATATATGATATATATAAATTGCAAATGTAATATATATTTGACACATGTAAAATAATGATATATACTCAAATTGTTAAAAGTCAAAGAGGGATGGAAAGTACTGAATTGTAACCCGTAAGCGGACACAGTAAGTGAAACACGCCCCATAGACTAAATACAACTTAATAAGCAGACACAGGAACGAATAATCAATATTTGCTGCACTCGGGAAGGGACAAAAAAATGTTTGAAAATGACTACATTATGCGCTTGATTTATGATGTTATCAGGACACTAAAAAAATTGATATTCAAAACCAACGAGGAAAATGGCGAAGTCACGGAAATGGACGCGCAGGTAGCGGAGGATTTCAAGAGATTGTCCTCTCTCATCGATGAAGGAAAAATAAACGAGGCAGAAAATCTTCTGACAGAAAAAATGGAGGCAGAAAATTCAAAGGCTTTCCAGACAGCCCTTTTATTCTACGAATATTTGAATAGCAAGGATAACGATTTTCTGGAAGAGAACGATTTTTCAAGAAAAGAAATAGCGGACGGACTCAAGTATGCCTCCGGCCTCTATGGCTACAGCAGTATGATAGACGCCCTTTTGGCAAATGCCGGAGACGATTAGGATTTTGCAATATTAAAAGTACGCCGGGAGGAGATGTCAATGAGGAATTTAAAGATGAAACTGGCAAGAATGGAAAAGGAGCTGTCTCAAATCGAATTAGCCAAAAGGACGGGCGTTACCAGACAGACAATCGGAATGATCGAAGCCGGTGCTTACAACCCTTCCCTGAACCTATGTATCGCCATCTGCAAGGCGTTGGATAAGACATTGAACGATTTATTTTGGGAGGATGAAGAATGAAAAATCACTTGGACGAAAGACAGTATCAAATAGAACTGAAAATTGCATATCGTTGTTTTATAGCTATGTATATTGCCTGCGCCGCCCTCGCTCTCCTAGGACTCATCACAGGAGGTGATTTAAAATCGGTATTGGGAGAAACCGCTGTATTAGTGATCGGAGGCTGTTTATATTTATTCGGCATAGTGAAAAACGGGCTTTGGACCTCGCTCAAAACAAGCGGAGAAAAGAGTTACAGCAAGATGAGCATCCTCCGCAGCCTGACAGGCAGCATTCTATGCTCCGCCGTTTTCAGCGTATTTTATGGAATCGCTATCAGCCGTATAGCCGAAGGAAGCGGCCTGCTTTAAACGGCCGCTTCCAATCTTTTCAATGCCTGACGCAATATCTCTCTTGGACAGGCGACGTTGATCCTTTCAAATCCCTCTCCCGGCTCACCGAACATAGTTCCCGCATCCAGCCAAAGCCCCGCTTTATTGACAATCAACTCTTTCTTTTCTCCTTCCGTAAGCCCAAACTCTCTGAAATCCAACCAGACGAGATAAGTTCCCTCAGCCTCTATCACCCTTATCTGCGGAATTTTCTCGCGTAGATAATTACGGACAAACTCAATATTTCCCCGCAGATATTCCATAAGCTGCGTATGCCATTCCTCTCCGTACCGGTAGGCCGCTTCACAGGCAGTAAGCCCGAGAGTATTCAGCTGACTGTAACCAGAAGCCACTATCTGGGCTTTGAATCTGTGCCTTATCTGGGGGTTTGCTATCAATATGTTGGAAATCTGCAGCCCCGCCAGATTAAAGGTCTTGCTGGGTGAGGTGCAAGTAATCGTTCTATTCTTCAATTCCTCACTTAAGCTCGAAAAAACAATGTGCTTTCCATGGAAAACGAAGTCCTGATGAATTTCATCGCTTACCACGAGGATATTCCTTCGGATGCAGATTTCTCCCAGCTTCTCAAGCTCTTCCCTGCTCCAAACCCTTCCTACCGGATTGTGAGGGCTGCATAAGACGAAAAGTTTCACGTTATATTCCTCCGCTTTTCTCTCGAAGTCCTCCAAATCCATATGATATTTTCCATCCTCGCCAAGAGAAAGAGGATTGTCGATCATTCTCCTGCGGTTGCTCTCGATAGTCTCCCGAAACGGATAATATACCGGCTGCTGGATCATCACTGCATCCCCTTCTTCCGTAAAGGCTTGTATCGCCATAGCTATCGCATATACCACCCCCGGAGTTTTTATCAACCACTTTCTTTCGATACTCCAATTATGCTTTTTTTCCATCCAGCCTTTCAACGCTTCGAAATATTCCTCTCCTACTTCTGTATACCCGAAAATACCATGGGCCGTCCTTTCCTGAATGGCCGACAGCACTTTTTCAGGAACCTTGAAATCCATATCTGCTACCCATAAGGGCAGGACGCCATCCGGCATTCCTCTTTGCTTTCCGAAATCATATTTTATACTGCAGGTGTTTCTGCGCTCGATAATTTCATCGAAGTTAATATTCGTTTCACACATAGAATACTCTCTCCAGTTCCTTTATTAAATCTTCTTCATCTTCAATCCCAACCGACAGTCTAAGTACTCTATCGGTAATTCCGTTTGCCGCCAATGTCTCCTTCGGCACATCCGCATGTGTCTGCGTAATCGGATAAGTGACAAGAGTCTCCACACCGCCGAGGCTTTCTGCAAACTGTATCAGACGAACCTTCTTCAATATCTCCAAAGCAAGCTCATTTGTCTCCACCTCAAAGGTGACCATGCAGCCAAAGCCTCCCGCCTGCCCTTTGCATATTTCGAAACCGGGATTTTCCGGTATTCCCGGATAATATACCTTCGTTACCTTTTTCTGACGGAGAAGCCACTCTACAATTCTTCCCGTATTCTTGGATGCTCTTTCCATTCTTATCGCCAGCGTCTTGATTCCTCGCAGGATCAGCCAGCTATCGAAGGGTGCCAGACCGGAACCTACAGTCTTAATGATAAACCTGAGCCTCCCGGCAATTTCTTCCGAAGATGTCACAAGAAAGCCTGCGAGGGTATCGTTATGTCCCCCCAGATATTTGGTTCCGCTGTGTACCACCACATGAGCACCAAGCCTCAGGGGGTTCTGAAAATAGGGCGTCAAAAATGTATTATCCACAACGAGCAGAAGCTTATTTTTTTCCGCAATCTTCGCCAGTTTTCGAATATCGATAACGTTCATCATCGGGTTGGTGGGCGTCTCGATAAAAATAGCCTTCGTCCTTTCATTCACCAGCTTTTCAAAAGCCTTACCATAGTCATCACCGCTCAAAGCTTGCGAGCAGTTGACATGGGTAAATGCGATTCCGTTTTTCTTGCTGATATTATTAAAAAGGCGAATGCTCCCGCCGTAAAGATCACAGTCCGTTATGATATGATCTCCCGGCTCAAACAATTCGAACAGTGCGGTAATCGCCGCCATACCGCTTGAAAAAGCCAGCGCATCTATTCCGTTTTCCAAAGAAGCAACTACTTTTTCAAGCTGCTCTCTCGTAGGATTCTGCAAACGGCTATAATCGTAGCCTGTACTTTCCCCTACCCCTTGATGGGCAAAGGTAGCCGTTTGATAAATCGGAAAACTGATCGCTCCCGAGGTATCGGGGGAGGATGTCAGCCCGTTCCCATATAAACATTTTGTCGATATGCCATATTCCATATTTCTTCTCCGTTTTCCCAGTATAATCAACATTAAATGCCTTAATGTTTGGTGCAGAATATTTTTCTGAGAGTGCTGTTCCACAAACGCAGGCGTAGCGGTGGCTACGTCGAGGCTTGGAGAATAGTGCTATCTGGAAAATAGGCAAGCAAAACATAAGGTTATTTAATGCTGATTATACTCGTTACTAATCTCTGAAAGTTTTCAGAGCATCTATCGTCTCTTCTATCAGCTTATCCAGCTCCCAGCCTAACATATCCGCTCCCGCTTGAATCACTTCTCTGGAGCAGGCCGCTGCAAAGCCCTTGCTTTTGAATTTCTTTTTTACCGACTTCACTTCCAGATCTTGGACACTTTTGGAGGGCCGCATGAGCACTACTGCTCCGATGAGACCGCTCAATTCGTCTACCGCATACAGAATCTTCTCCATTTCGTGCTCCGGCTTTATATCTACCGTAATACCGTAACCATGACTCGCAGTCGCTCGAATCAGCCGCTCTTCCAGACCGGCCTTCCGCATGATTTCTTGAGACTTGATGCAGTGCTCATCCGGATAGCGCTCGAAATCCAAATCGTGCAAGAGCCCCACATTTCCCCAGAAGTCCTCTTCTTCCGCATACCCCTTTTTACGTGCGAAATACTTCATCACACCCTCAAGGATTACCGCATGCTCCAAATGAAACTCATCTTTATTATATTCCGTCAATAAATTCCAAGCTTCTTCTCTCGTCATTTTTTATACCTCATGTCTGCTTTAACGGACTCAATATCAATAGTTGCAAGCGCTTTTCTTCCGCCGTTTTCTATCGCCTTGAATCAAAGCACATTTTTCTCATATTTTTTCAATTCTTCTATATATTTAAGGGCGAGGATACTTAAAGGCATCTTTTTCTTCTTGATATATCCAATTCTCATCTTGTCATCCGTCTTGAGAGGGATCGCCCTGTATTCGTTATTATAAAGATCCTCGCATATGATTCCCGAACACAAGGTATACCCGTTGAGTCCGATCATGAGATTAAGCATAGTGGCCCTGTCATTGGCCTTTATAATCTGTTTATATTCGTAAGTACTGAACACTTCCTCCGCCAAATAAAAAGAATTATTATTTCCCTGTTCAAAGGACAGGCAGGGATATTTCTTCAAATCCTCGAAATCAATTTTCTTTTTACCGGCCAGAGGATTACCCTTCCATACAAACACATAGATTCCGCACTGAAATAGGTCTACGAATTCCAATTCCTGATCGATGAATATTTTTTCCAGCGCCTTGGAGTTAAAGTCATTCAAGTATAAAATACCTAACTCGCTCTTCTGATTTCTCACATTCTCGATCACTTCATAGGTCTTTGTCTCCCGTACTGCGAATTCATAATCATCCATTCCGAATTCCTTCGCCATCTCGATAAACGCCTGAACGGCAAAGGTATAATGCTGCATGGATACACTGAATTTCTTCTTGAATCTCTCCCTCTGGATGAACCGTTCTTCCATCTGTCTGTATTGCTCTATCATCTGCCTTGCATAACCGAGGAATTCCTCTCCTTCGGGAGTGATAACAATTCCCCGGTTTGAGCGCAGAAATATTTGTAAGCCGATTTCATTTTCCAAATCCCGTATGGTACTGGATAGGCTGGGCTGTGTGATAAATAGCTGGGCAGCCGCCTTGTTCATGGATTTTTCATTTGCGATGCAGACCGCATAACGAAGCTGCTGCAATGTCATATTTTCTTTCCTCCATTATTAATAAGTAAAGAACACTCATATGAGTAAGGAACGCCCATCCTTCCATGTGATGTATTCGATTCCTGCCGTACAACACCTTTATCAATCCCAGCCAAATAAGAGCTTACTTACAAGTTCCTCATCAAATACCATCCTCAGATAGCTCTCGTTCCTTTTACAGAACTGCCTTAAAAGCTTCGTCTAAATCCTCGATAATATCGTCCGCATTTTCCGTACCTATGGAAAGTCTGATCGTATTCGGTGCAATGCCCGATGCCTCTAGCTCTTCCTCCGTCATCTGGGAATGAGTGGTGGAGGCCGGATGAATCACTAAGGATTTTACGTCGGCTACATTCGCCAGTAAAGAGAACAGTTCAAGTTGATCGATGAAATCCTTAGCCTTCTGCGCATCTCCCTTGATTTCGAAAGTAAAAATAGAGCCTCCGCCGTTTTGGAAGTATTTCGCATACAGCGCTTTCTGCTCCGGGTCTTCCGTTACCGCAGGATGATGTACTTTTTCAACCTGAGGATGGCCGTTCAAATACTCCACTACCTTCAAGGAGTTCTCCACGTGACGCTCTACGCGAAGCGATAGCGTTTCCAAGCCTTGCAAAAAGAAGAAGGCGTGGAAGGGAGATAAGGTTGCTCCTGTATCGCGAAGCAATATCGCCCGGATTTTCGTCACATACGCAGCCGCTCCTACCGCCTTCGTGAAGCTTATGCCGTGATAACTGGGGTTAGGCTCTGTGAGGGACGCGAATTTGCCGGAAGCCTCCCAGTCGAATTTGCCGCTGTCTATTATGACACCTCCGATAGTGGTGCCGTGGCCTCCGATGAACTTTGTGGCGGAATGTATCACGATGTCTGCCCCGTATTCAATAGGTCTTACTAAATAAGGTGTTGCAAAAGTATTGTCCACAAGAAGCGGAATCTTATGCGCATGCGCAATTCCCGCAATCTTCTCGATATCCACCACATCAGAATTGGGATTACCCAAGGTCTCGATGAAAATTAATTTTGTATTCTCTTTTACAGCACTTTCTAACTCTTCATAGTTGAAAGGATCGGCAAAGGTCGTTGTGATACCGTACTGAGGCAGGGTATGAGCCAGCAGATTGTAAGTGCCTCCGTAAATATTCTTCGCGGATACCACATGATCTCCGTTCTGCGCGATATTTTCAATGGCATAACTGACTGCTGCTGCCCCCGATGCAACCGCCAAAGCAGCGACTCCGCCCTCCAACGCTGCTATTCTGCGCTCGAACACATCCTGCGTGGGATTGGTCAGTCTTCCGTAAATATTTCCCGCATCTGTCAGTCCGAATCTCGCGGCCGCATGCTCGCTGTTATGAAATACATAAGAAGAGGTCTGGTAAATCGGAACCGCTCTCGCATCCGTAACTGCATCCGGAGTCTCTTGTCCCACATGTAACTGTAAGGTTTCAAATTTAAAATTTCTTTTTTCTCTCGTTTTCTTAGCCATCTCTATATCCTCCTGATATTTTTAATATTGCCCAACGACACCCCCTATTACTTGAGGAGCTCGGTTTTTAGCTTCTTAAGTAACATTATACTTATGCTGCCGTCCAGGTGTTAATATTTAAAAACATCATCCGGTTATAGGTTTTGCCTATAGCAGCATTATATATCTTTTTACTGTTATAGGCAAGCAATGGGTTTTACAATCACCACCGTCAGATACCCGCTGTCCTCTGAAAGCGCCTCTAATCCCGACGTAATTCTTTCATTTTCCATACCGCAATTTGAAACTGCATATATAAGAAAGTTTTCCGCTGCGGCTTCCCGCAATGCATTTTTCAGCTCTGCCAGCTTTTTCCCCGACTTCATATAAATTCTCGTCCCTTTTAAATAAAGCGTCTCCCTTACGTCATAAGAACCGGGTATTACATGGATTTCCTCCTTATTATCTCCAAGAGAAATACCAATCGCAGCAGCGGCAGCACAAAAGGAAGGCACACCGCTCACCATATGAGCATTTCCTCCCGCAGCCACCACCCTTCTATGAATATAACTGTATGTGGAATAAATCGAAGGATCGCCGATTGTCAGAAATGCAACATTTTTTCCACTCTCCAATAGCTCTGAAATATTCCGGTAGATTTTATTATGGGAATCCTCCAATTCCTTTTTTTCCTTTGTCATTAAAAAGGGCATACATATAATTTCTTTTTCATCGATTTCAGTAAATACCGCTTTTGCTATGCTATATGCGTAGCAATCCCCGCTGGGTTCTGAGGGAAGAATGATCACATCACTTTCCCTCATACATCTTAAGGCTTTTATGGTAATCAGCTCCGGGTCCCCCGGACCGACCCCTATTCCGTATAAAATACCTCTCATCCTTTTTTAATCCTTTCGAAATAAAAATGCATTTTCCCCTCTTCGTCTGAAAGTTTCTTAGCCTTTACTTGAAATACTCTGCTTATCACATCACTTTCATACACGTTAACAGGGGTATCCGAAAGCAATAGCTTCCCCTGTTCCATAACCGCCAGCTTATCGGCTATCCCCATGGCATAATCGATGTCGTGAAGAACTACAATTACGGTCTTTCCCTGCTCTCTAAGCTGTACCATAATATCCAGCAGCTCCAATTGATATCCTACATCGAGGTAAGTGGTCGGTTCGTCAAAAAGAAAGACCTGCGCCTCTCCGGCTAACGCCATGGCAATATATACCTTCTGCTTCTGCCCGCCGGAAAGCTCATCGAGTTTTTTGCCTTTCAGTTCTGAAATACCGGTCTTCTCTATCGCATGACAGCAGTATTCATAATCCTTTTTTCCGTATTTTCTCGGATAAGACAGATACGGAAACCTTCCGTGCAATACCATCCGTTCCACTGCAATGGAGCCACCGCTGTGACTTTGCGGAAGATAAGATACATACTTTGCAAACTCTTTATTCCCAAGGACGTTTCTTTCCTTCCCGTCCAGATATACCGCACCTTCATATATTTCACACAAATCCACCGCCGCCTTTAAAAGCGTGCTCTTACCGCTTCCGTTAGGCCCGATAAGGGCCGTTATTTTCCCGCTCTCGAACTCGATATCGATATCCTTTATTACCGGATTTTTGTTATATCCGGCAGTAATATGCTCCAGCCTAAGCATTCCGCGCCCCTCTTTTCCTTCTGACAAGCAGCCATAGAAAGAAAGGCGCTCCGATAAATGATAAAATAATGCCTGTAGGCAGTTCATACGGCGAAAACCATGTTCTCGCTATATAATCACAAGTCAGCAAAAACAATGCTCCCAGTATGGCAGATGCTAAAATATGATACTTGCATTCTTCCCCTACTAAAAGCCTTGCAATATGAGGAACGATAAGCCCTACAAAGCCTAAAAGTCCCACAAAGCTCACCGAAGCGCCTGCAAGGACAGCCGCCAGCGCAAGAAATACAAAGCGATAGAAGCCTACGGGCAAGCCGAGCGTCTTTGCTTTGTCCTCTCCCAGAGACAAGACCTCCAATTCATTATGAAGCAGGAATACGAGAATCGCCGCAATAGCCACCGCAATAGCGGCATACTTCAGGACGCTTGTATTTATACCGCTGAGTCCTCCGATCTTAAAAGCATTGCTGGCAATCAGAGAGCTTTCGCTAAAGGCATTAACGGCATCGGTGGCACTGTTTAACAAGCTGTTTATCGCAACGCCCGCAAGTACAAGCGTAATCTTTGAAGACCCCGTTTTCTTTCCCAGACAATAGACAAACACCACAGTTCCAAATGCCCCGATAAAGGCAGCAAGAGGAAATATTCCATACGACTTGGGAAACAGAACGCCGCAAAGCACTACCGCAAAGCCGGCTCCTGCATTTACCCCGATAATATTAGGACCTGCCAGCGGATTATTTAAGATAGTCTGTATGACGGCACCTGCAACGGATAGTCCCGCTCCCGCAACGATTGCACCCGCTACCCTGGGCAGGCGGACATACAGAAGAATTCTTCCGCTTTTTGTCAGCTCGTCCTCCGTAAACAGACCTATAAAGTCCTGAGGCGAAAGTTTCACTGCTCCGCTTCCCAGACCTACAAAAGCCATAAATATGAGCAGGCACATAAATAGCAAAATTCTTTTATTTCTTTTCATATAAATAATCCGCCAATATACGATAGCTTTCTCCCCAACGTTCATTCGGTTTATTGTGGAACAGTTCCTTCGGCAGCACATAATAGTGATTGTTCTTTACCGCCTTCAGGCCATTCCATGCAGGATTTGAAACAAGCAGTTCCTCCACCATATCCATTGCAGCTTCCTTGGATTCTCCCATGGTCGTTACGAAAATGTAATCCGGCTCCGCGGCGATAATCGCTTCCATACTCAAGTCCTCTAACAGACTATCCTCGCTGTCCGCAATATTGACACAGCCCAGATCTTTCAGCATCTGCCCCGTCATGCTGTTGCTTCCTTTGGCCTTTACTCCCGTGGAATAGGCCCGCAGGAACAACACCGTAGGATTGCTCCCATCCACCCGATCCAACTGTTCTTCTATTTCCAGACGTACATCTTCCACATTCGTCTTATACAAGTCCTTTCTGCCTGTGATATCCGTCATAATCCTCATCATGTCCGCATAATCCCCAAAGGTCTCCACCTCAAAATAAGCGGCATTAATTCCCGCCCGTTCCAAGGTATCCTTCAGGTTCACATGTTCCTTAATAGCCGCAGAAAGTATAATGAAATCCACATCCTCCGCAATCAGCGTCTCTATGCTCGGGTTCTTCAAATCTCCCAGCATTACCATATCGTCGTCTGCCGTTATGACTCCCTTCGCATCCTCCGTCACCGCAAAAAGACTGCCTCCGGCCAACAGCCATGCATCAGCATAACTACCGGATAATACTGCGGTTCGTTGGGGATTTTCCACCGTCATATTCACGCCGAGCGCATCGGTGAATTCCACCATTTCCCCCGTTTGCGTTTCTGCTTGTTCGTTCGCTTCCGGCAATACTTCCGCCGTGCCGCATCCTGCGAACAGGCATGTGCATAAAAATAACATTGCTAATTTAACTTTCATTGTTTATCCTTATCCTCTTTTTCCAAATGCTGTAAATATATCAGGCGGATGCCTTCATATTCTCCCAGTCCTTTTAATATACAATCCGCTTCATATCCTTGCGCCGTTACCTTCGATAGGAAGGAATCCTCCTCGCCTGCCATATCGTTGACGGCGTGGTCTCCGGCTACAAGCATAAAGGGAGTGATGACCACACGGACCATTTTCCTCTTCTGCGGCTCATATCGCATATTCATACGCTCAATTACATCTTCTATAGCAGTGCGGCCCTCAACCGTAGCGATATAAATTTCTTTTCCCGAATATTTTATAAGAGCTTTCTCCATCTTCTCATAACCGTTATCTGCCTCGTGATAGGAACCATGCCCCATAAAGATGAGGACGCGGTTTTTTACTTCATTCTTTAAGGAATTCCACAGGGCCTCTGCTACGAGGCCGTAGTCCTCCTCCTTTCCCAAGAGCGGATCTGCAATTCTGAGCGTTTGGAAGCAGGGGCGGTATTCCTTTATTATTTGCTTCATCTTATTATTTTCGACTCCGTCGATCACATGGGTAGGAAGTACCGCCAGATGAGTGACACCACTTTCCGCCATCCTCTCCAAAGCATCCTTTATGCCGGGTATGTCAATCCCATCCCTCTTCTTTATAATATCTCTTACTCTGTCGCTGGAATATGCCTGCAAAACCATGCAGTCCGGTTTTTCCTGCCGGACTGCTTGTTCTATACGATCGATGTTTTTCTCTCGCGTGTCTTTGTAGGTTGTTCCGAAGCTGACGATCAGAACTCCTTTTTTCATACGTTCTCTCCGTTATCCGCCCATTTTTTGCGTTCTACAAGTCGTCCCATGCAAAATGCGATGATTCCTACTCCGATTCCGGTCTGAAGGCAGAAGAAAAGGCTTTCTACCTCTCCGGGAAGCTCCCCGTCTATCATCGTCTCCAATACAGGGGTAAACCAGGGTTCATAACTTCCTGTGATTTCTTCAATCATTACACTTCCCGCATCATCTGAGCCGCCAAATTCTGCTCCCTTCAATGCGAAAAGCGGTACCAGCGCGATGAGAACAGCCGCGACAATAAGTGCAATCACTAAGTTTTTCGTCTTCTTCATTCTATTTTGCCTCCTTCATATATCCGAGCATTTTCAATTCCGGTTTTGCATAAGTCTCCAGAGCAATCATGATAAGGAGAGTAAGAATTCCTTCCAAAATTGCAAGAGGAAGCTGTGTCGGCGCAAAAACGCTTAAAAATTTAACGACAGAAACGCCTACTCCGCCCTCCGGAGAAGGATATGCCATAGCGAGCTGGAAGCTGGTCACACAATAGGTAAATATATCTCCGATAAATGCTGCCAGAAAAACGGATACCCATTTATTCACCTTTAATTTCATACAAAGCTTATAAATGCCGAAGGTTAAGAATGGTCCGGCAATCGCCATGGAAAAAGTATTGGCTCCAAGGGTAGTAAGTCCGCCATGCGCTAACAGAATGGCTTGGAACAACAGCACGATGATTCCAAGGATGCCGACAGCAGTAGGTCCGAATAAAATAGCTCCAAGTCCGGTACCTGTCATGTGGGAGCAGCTTCCCGTTACGGAAGGGATTTTCAGGGAAGAAATTACGAAGATAAATGCTCCTGCCATAGCGAGCAGCGTAATATTTCTTCTGCTGTCTTTTAACTTCATTTTTATAGACAGAAATCCTGCCACTAAAAACGGGATACACAAAATTCCCCATGCGATGCTATATTTCGGAGGCAGATAGCCCTCCATAATGTGCATTGCATTTGAATTGACAGCAATACTCATGATTACTGATACAACTGCCAGTGCCGCAATCGTTTTTCTTTGATTTTTTGTCATCTTTAAATTCTCCTTTTCTCTATTTGCATACGCGTACATTTTTTATGTAAGAATAGCTGTCCGCGTTAAATAGCTGTGTAATGCCTTATAAAAGTGCCTCTATATCCGCAAGGGTTCTAGGATAACTCTCCCCCTCTTTGGACAGCGGATTCTTCCGCAGCAGATTGTTCCGCTTTAACATTTCATAAGTCTCAATCAGCATGGGCTTTTTCAAATTCGCCTTTTTAATGATTTCCTCATCTCGGAAAATGTCTCCCGGCTTCCCATCGGCAATAAGCTTTCCGTCACAGAATACAAGCGCACGTTCTGCAAAACGGTAAGCGAAGTCCACATCATGAGTGGACAGCAGAATAGTCTTCCCCTCCTGTTCCAACTCCTCCAATATCTTTTCCAGCATGTCCGCATTTACCGGGTCTAGGGACGCAGTCGGCTCATCGAATATGATGATCGGCGAATCCATTGCAAGGATATCCGCTATGCTGACCCTCTTTTTCTCACCTCCGCTCAAATAATGGGGAGGGCGCTCCGCGTAAACCTGCAGATCCAGCCTTCCCAGCGCATCTATCGTTCTTTCCTCCACCTCCTGCCTCGGAAGCTTCATATTCAACGGCCCGAATGCCACCTCTGCTTTAACGGTAGAGGCTATGATCTGGCTGTCCGCATCCTGAAAGACGATGCCCACGTTCTTTATGAGCTCTCGTCTGTTTTTCTTATCTATCCGTTTTCCATAAAGGAAGATTTCTCCTTCCTCCGGCTCTCTGACACCGTTCAAATTCAGGAAAAAGGTGGACTTCCCGGCTCCGTTGGCGCCCAAAACAGCTATTTTTTCTTTTTCATATATTTCCACCGACAGATGATTTAACGCCATCCGTCCTTCTTCATAAGAAAATGATAAATCTTTTGTTTCTAATATTTTTCTGTTCATTTGCCCCCACTCCAAGCTTTGCATTTAAAATAAGATAAGCAGAGTAACTGCCGCTCCCACATAGGCGGCCCCCAAAAACACTTGTTTCTTCGTCAGCTTTTTCTTCTCCTCCCAGAAAAGACAGTTTCCCTCATATCCTCTGGACTCCAGGGCGTCATAATATTCCCCCGATTTTTTCATCGAAAGGATCAGAAGATTAGCCAATTCACCGCCAAAGGTGCGAAAAGAGGTCTTCATATCGCAGTAACCCAGTCTGGACTGTGCCGCCTCCTTCTGCCCTGCGTTCGTTTCCAAAAGAATAAAGATATAACGGTAAATTAAGTGCATCAGTTCCAGTATGACAGAGGGAACTTTAACCTTGCCCAAGGCCGAAATAATTTCTCCCATTGGCGTAGAAAGTGCCAGCATATAAAGAGCGCTCACCGCACCGAAGGCTTTGCCGAAAAGTCCCAGGGATTGCCCGAGGCTTTCCTTCGTAATATAAAGATTGGTTCTGAAAAAAGGAACCCGAAACAGACTCCCCGCTCCTGCACCGACCTGTATTAAAACAGCAATTCCCCCTGTTATGATAAAAGCGGCAGGTACGAGCATTAGTCTGAAATAATCCCCCGGCTTAATCTTTCCTGCTCCTATAGACAGCCCTCCCATAAAGGCCATTGTCATAATGGAAACCGCAGGGGAATCCGCCGTAATGACCGCAAGGATTGCTAGCAGCGCAAAGCTAACCTTATACGGCGTATTCCATTCTTTCAGCCCTGAAATGTAAGCATAGCTGTCGATGGATACATGCCGATGGCGGCTATGACGACCGTGGCGGTGCATTTTTCTTCTACCTCTTTCCATTTGCGTATTCTACCGCCCTTTCCATAAAATGATAAACATATTGAGGGTTCGAATAATAATACAAATGGGGAAATCCCCACCAACAGTTTTTCGTCGCATGAACACATTCCCAGCTCCTATTAAATGCCGGCTTTTTTGCGGTACACGATGTTCCGTTATTCGTGCTGTCGAAATAATGAAACTCATGCCCTTTTATCCCCTCATTCTCTCCCAGAAAATGATTCTTCTCCTCCGTTACTTCGATATAACCGAACCGTACCAGCTTTCCGGTATAATGACATTCCCCTTCCAATGCGCCCACCATCGGATAACTTTGCTTCGCTGTATCCTCCATTCTCTCGTGCAAATACATAAAGCCGCCGCACTCCGCAAGGGAAGGTATCCCTTCTCTTACCGCACACAGCACGGACTTTCTCATCTCTTCATTTCCGGCGAGCGTCGCTGCATGCAGCTCGGGATAACCACCGCCAAGCAGAAAACCTCCGATTCCCTCCGGAAGACTCTTATCCCGTAAAGGTGAAAACGGTACGAGTCTCGCTCCTGCTCTTTGCAACAGCTTTAAATTATCTTCATAATAAAAGCAAAAGGCTTCATCCATCGCTATCCCGATAGGCACTTGCTGCTTTCCAGGCATCCAAGGTGCATAGGAAAGGAGTGCTTTTCCTTCCAGCTCCTGCGCTTCTTTCGAAAGGGAAAAAAGTGCTTCCATATCTACAGAACCCTTCAAAACCTCAGCCGCTCTTTTTATCCTGCATTGTAAGCTCTTCGTCTCCTCAGGAAGTTTCAGCCCTAAGTGCCTGCTCTCTAT
This sequence comes from Bacillota bacterium, assembly GCA_023442465.1. Classification (GTDB taxonomy): domain Bacteria; phylum Bacillota; class Clostridia; order Lachnospirales; family Lachnospiraceae; genus Kineothrix. The sequence continues at coordinate 34,163 of JAEZZQ010000043.1, forward strand.
ATTCAAATCCGTCTGGAATGGAAAATAACCGATTACCTTAACGGGCAGCTCTCTTTCAATTTCCGGCCTGATCATTTCATAAAATATTTTTGTGATTTTATTTAAAATAACTCCGCCGATCAAATGCTCGCTGTCGTATTGCAGAAATCCGGCAATAAGGGGAATCAGCGACCTTCCCATCCCATGAGCATCTATGACTAGAACAATGGGAGTTTTCGTCACCTTTGCCAAATGATAAGAGGAGGCTTCCTCCCTTATTCCCAAAAGACCATCAAAAAGGCCCATGACTCCTTCTATGACAGAAATATCCTTTCCGGCTGCATCTTCCAGAAAAAGTGCCCTCGTAAGCCCATCCTCCGTAAAATAAGTATCCAGATTTTTGGATGGAATCCCCAATACCCTTTTGTGAAACATCGGATCGATGTAATCCGGCCCACACTTAAACGCTGCCGCCGTTTTCCCCATATCCACGATTGCCTGCAAAAGCGCACAGGTTACAGTCGTCTTACCGCTCCCGCTTCCCGTGGCGGCAATCATAATTCTAGGTGTTTTCATTTTCTGTCAGCCCCTCTTGAAAATTGAATGAAATAACATAAACAGGATTTTCCGCCTGCATCAAATGATACGGCCCTGCTTTTTTCGCCCGGTTTATCTGTACCTGAACAATGTCCTCTTCCTTTACCGGGAATTCCTCCAGCAAGCCGGTTATTTCGCCCAAAGTTTGTAACGTAATTACATTTATCACCACTCTGAGAAATGGATTCTTCTCATATAAGGCCGTCAGAATTTCTTTCATCCGGCCTCCGCTGCCTCCAATGAACGCATGGGTCGGTGCAGGAAGGTATTCGAACCCCTCCGGAGCCGCCGCTTCGATGACCTCAAGATTGGTAAGCCCGAAAAGTTCACTGTTTTTCCCAATCAGATTTACTGCCTCCCTGTCTCTTTCTATGGCGTACACTCGTATATCCCCGGACAAGCGGGCGCATTCTACGGAGACGGAGCCGGTTCCGCTTCCCACATCATAGAGAATGGAGTTTAGCTTAAGTCCCAGCTTACAAATGGAAACCTCCCTTACCTCTTCTTTTGTCATCGGAGTCCTTCCTCTAAAAAACGAAGCATCCTTCAATCCATGGGAAATTACCTGAGCTGCCGCCCGGCTGTTCTCTATAAAGCAGCAGTAAAGACCTTCCTTTTTCAGGCTCCCGCACATGGACGGAGTAAGCTCCATGATTTCCTCTTCCGGATAAGAAAGCCGGTATCCCGCAGTAATCCTTAGTTCACGCCATTCTTCGCCGGCAAACAGTTCCCCTAAATGTTTCATATCTATAAGTCCGGAAACAAGTACAAACGTCTTTTTCTCCCGTCTCACAGTTTCCAAAATATTCGCTTTCCTGCCATGAAGGCTTACAACGACAGCCTCCTGCCAGCTCATTCCTGTTTTGGCGGCCAGATAGGACATGGAGGATATTCCGGGCAGCATTTCGATATCCGCTTCCAGTCGTTTTTCCTCCAAATCTCTTTTCAACTCTTCATAGAGCTTTGACGCACCGCTGTAAAATCCGGTATCTCCGGAAAAAAGAACTGCAGCTTCCATGTAAGGACTATACCTATTTCCCTCTTTTACTATCTTTGTCAACTGCGGAATAATATCTGCCGCCAGATAATACGGATACTTTTCTTTTTCTTCTCCTACTTCTTCAAGCAGCCGCTGCGCACCAAAAATTACATCCGCACGTTGTATCTTCTCTTTCGCTTCCTGGGTCAGAATACCTTCCGCTCCCATTCCCATTCCTATCAGAGACACTCTCAGCTTCGGGCCTCTTGGTGCTTCTCCCGACAGCCGGTATATTTCCTCTGCCACCTCTTCGAAGGAAAGCCCCTGCTCCTCCTTCTCGGGATTGCCAATTACCATTACCGGTATCCCGGCATTGCCTGCTGCCCTTACCTTTTCAAAAAAGCCGCCGGTATTTCCGCTTTCCTTCGTCACCAGATACGATATGTGAAATTGTCTTATGATCGCCTCGTTCATTTCTGTGGAAAAAGGCCCTTGCATAGCTATGATCTGCTTTCCGCAAATTCCCTGTTTTTCACAAAGAGCTATGCTTTCTTCGTTTGGAAGAATCCTTACATAAAGGCGCTTCTTCAATTCCCCTTCGCTAAAAGCTGCCAAATCCTTGCTTCCTGTAGTCAGAAGTATATTCCCTGTCGTTTCCTGCAAAACCTCCCCGCAAGACTCCATATCACGAAACCAAAGAAGCCGCTCCTTCTGCGCTTCCCTCATATCCGTGTCCCTTTTCAGACGAATATAGGGCAGGGACATGCCGGAAAGACTCTTTCGTATATTTTCAGATACCTCCACAGCAAAAGGGTGAGTGGCATCCACGACCGCAAAGAATCCGCCTTCTTTTATGAATTCCTCCATTTGCCCGGCATCCAGCCTTCCCCTATGGAGCGTGAGAGATGGCATTTCCTTCATAACCTGTTCCCCATACTGTGTTGCCACGGATACCGTACAAAAGAAACCTGCTGCACACATAGTTTCCGCCAGCCGTCTTCCTTCTGTCGTTCCGCCGAATATGAGAATTTGTTTTCTCTCTCGCTTCATAGCCGGTATCCTCTTTTCGTAATCAGCTTGTCCCCTCTCCTTTCGGTCTGGGAGTTTCCGATGAAGACAGTAGTGAACATATTTACCTGCGCATCTGAAAGCTCCTTAAGGGAACATACGGTAATTTTTGTTCCCTCCCGCCCGATATTTTCCACAAAGCCGCAGGCTCTTTCTTCCTCAAGCACCTTCAATAAAATCTCGCAGGCCTTTTTTAAATAGTCCTCTCTTTTATGGCTGGCCGGATTATACAAGGCTATGCAGAAATCACCCTCGGCCGCAGCGCGAAGCCTTTTTTCTATTTTTTCCCAAGGGGTCAATAAATCACTTAGACTTATGACACAGTAGTCATGATTTAACGGAGCTCCCAGCACTGCTGCACCGCTGTTGGCCGCCGTAATTCCCGGAATGATCACAAGCTCACAATCGGGGTATGCGCCTCCGATTTCATACATCAGCGAAGCCATGCCATATACTCCCGCATCGCCGCTGCATACCAGCGCCGTCTTTTTCCCTTTTTTCGCTTCTGCAAAGCATAACAGACACCGCTCTGCCTCCTGCCGCATGGGAGTGGAAAGAAATTCCTTATGCCCGAAGCGCTCCTTAAGCAGGTTCAAATAAACAGGATATCCGACAATGACATCGCACTCCTCTAAGATGCGTATCGCCTGAACGCTCATCATTTCCTCACTGCCCGGCCCTATTCCCACCACATAAATTTTATGCTTCATCGAATGATACTCTCCATTTTCTCATCGCTATTGCTACCGTCACTCCATTTTGTGCCTGCTTGCCAAGCACCAATCCTGCACCTTCTTTGCAAGCCGCCATAGCGGCCCGCTCGCAGACATTATCCACACCAACTATAGACTTCACAAAAGAAGAAGCCTTGTAATTTCCCGGAACACTTTCTAATTCCTCCTTAGAAAAGGTCTGAAAGTTCCAGCCATATTTTTCCGAAAGCTCCCAAAGCCCCTTCTCCTCCTTCTTTACATCGATGGATGCAATGCCTACAACCGCTTCTGCCCTTATCCTTGTCTGCTTCAGATATTTATCTACCGCCGCCTCTATTTCAGCCGCTGCCTTTCCCCGCCTGCATCCGATTCCTATTACAAAGACCCGGGGTACAAGGTACAGCACAGCCGTTATATCTTCTTTTTCATAAGGAGACAAAAAGATGGATACTTGTCCATCCTCCGGTCTTGCAAGAGTAAGCCCTTCCGGCAGCCTCCCCTCATAGATTCCATCCATTGCAAAGGTCACTTTTTCCTTCGCAAGAATAGCCGCGGATATTTCTTTTATTCCCTCTCTGTTGCAGACAGTAAGATGATTCTGTCTGGCAAACACATCTACAGCAAACAACCGGTTCACGTCCGTTGCCGTAGTAATGACGGCAGTCATCCCCATAATCCCTGCAATTTCCTCCGCCAGCTCATTTGCTCCTCCAAAGTGCCCGGACAAAAGGGGAATGACAAACTGCCCTGCCTCATCCACGACAAGCACAGGAATGTCCTGAAGCTTGTCCCTTACCAAAGGAGCAATTGCCCGCACCGCAATTCCGCAGGCTCCGATGAAGATAATCGGTCGTCTATATAAAAAGCAGTTTTGCGCCCACGCAAAAAGGCTTTCTTCACAGAAGGTCACTTCTGCCTCTTCGTATCTGCCCCACTTCGTGTACAAAGAAGCATGAATGCCCTCCTTCGTTCTATTCTTCAATTCCTTTGACAGTTTCATCCCCCGTTCGGTAAAACTGATTATACTAACGCTCTTACGTTCCACTTCTTCTCCCTCGAAATTCTGTTTCAAAATCCGGTGCATACAATCTGGACCGTTTATATCTCTCATGGGCGATAACGTCTCCTACGAGAATCAAAGCTGTTTTTGTAATCCTATAGACTTTCGCTGTCTCCTCCAAAGTTCCCACTGTACAGATATACTTTTTTTCCTCCGGCCATGTTGCCTTGTATACAATAGCTGCAGGCGTCTTTTCGCTGTAACCGCCCGCCATGAGGCGTCTGCTCAATTCCCCGGTCATTCCGCTGCTTAGATAAACTGCCATGGATGCCTGGTGCGCTGCGAAGCTTTCAATGCTTTCCTTTGCAGGAACGCCAGTTTTTCCTTCCATCCTCGTGATGATCAAACTTTGAGAGATTCCAGGCAGCGTATATTCCAAATTCAGAGAAGCTGCCGCTCCGAAGCAGGCACTGACACCGGGACAGCTCTCATAAGGAATGTTCCATTCCTCTAAAATATCCATCTGCTCACGAACCGCACCATAGATGCTGGGGTCGCCCGTATGTAACCGTACCGTTTTCTTTCCTTCCTTTTCGGCAGCTTTCATGACCGCCATCACTTCCTCCAAGGTCATTTCTGCGCTGTTATAAATGCTGCAGTTCTCTTTCCCATAGCTTAACAGCTCGGGATTTACTAAGGAGCCCGCATAAATTATCACATCTGCCTCCTCAAGCAGGCGCTTCCCCCTTACTGTGATCAAATCCGGCGCTCCGGTTCCCGCTCCCACAAAATAAACCATAGTGTCTGCCTCACCTCTTCCCTTTCGATTGTTATTTATCCTTAAGTTCTATCGCAAGAACAAAAGTGTGCTCCGCACACTCCCGTGACCAAGTACTTTGGCCGCACAGCTTTTGTTCCGCGCGCGCAGCTGCGCATTGTTTGCCCGAAGGGCTTTTCTGTAATGGATGTACAGGAATTATGCATTTGTCATGATTTCGTATTATGAATCCCGGCCTTTTATTTTAAAGAGCAATTCCTGAGCACCTTCGCTCCTTACCAGCTCGCCGTAATCATTGGCGTACATAATACATTCTATACGAAGCCTGCCATCCGCCCTCCTCGCTAAATATCCCTGTGCCTTTTCCATCACAATATCCATTGCGGGCTTAAGCCTTCCGGCAATCTGCAAGATGGAAACGGCCGACTCCGCGGCCACGCAGCTTAAAATTTTCTTTGCCGCCCCGGCATCTATACCTGCCGCGATTCCCGCCGCCGCAAGCAGCTCCATCCGGCAATCTCCTTCCTTGGAATGAGTATTCATCATTCCTCCTGAAAGCTTGATCAGCTTCCCGATATGCCCGGTCAAAAGCATTTCCTGAAAGCCCGCTTCCGCCGCCATATCGATAGTATCGCCGATAAAATTGCTGCATTTCACACTTTTATCCAGATCATATCCATAGGCCCGCTTCATAAAATCGAGGCCATAATTACCCGGCGATACCGCTACTGCCTCCGCGCCTGACGCCCTCTTTACACTTAGCTCCGTACGGATCGTATCCAGCAAAGCCTTACTGCTCATAGGTTCTACAATTCCTGTGGTTCCCAAGATGGAGATGCCTTCCTGAATCCCCAAACGGGGATTAAAAGTTCTGCTCGCCAAAGCCTCTCCTTCGGGCACCGAAATGGTAACGGACAGGCAGCCCTTGAAATCTGCAAGTTCACATACCTGAAGCACTTCCCGCTCTATCATCTCCCGGGGAACATGATTGATCGCCGCATTTCCCACCGGCTGATCCAATCCGGGCTTCGTTACCCTTCCGACTCCAATTCCTCCATCGATGAAAATGCGACCGCTCTTGTCCTTCGCATCGTTAGCTTCTATGGAAACCTCCGCGAATACAAGAGCCCCCGTGGTAATGTCCGGATCGTCCCCCCCATCCTTTCTCACGGCACAGGAAACCCGCGTTTCCTCTCTGGAAATTTCTTCTATGGAAGCCTTATAAACAATTCCCTTTGGAGTATCGATAGTAATATTCGTTTTTTGCCTGCCGGTCAACAGCATGTAGGCTGCTGCCTTGGCTGCCGCCGCCGCGCAGCTTCCCGTCGTAAAGCCGTATCTCATCGCTTACCTCACCAATTCGTATAAAATAGCGTTGCAGATGGCTGCTGCCACATTACTTCCACCTTTCCTGCCCCGGTTGACTATATAGGGAATCTCCATACTCATAATCAGCTCCTTGGCAGGCACCACGTTAACGAAGCCCACCGGAACGCCAATGATGAATTCCGGTACCAGTGTCTTCGCTTCTATCATTTCATACAACCGCACAAGTGCGGTAGGAGCATTTCCTATAGCGAAAATCAAGGGCTTGCCAATCTCTGCCGCAAGCTCCATACTCACTGCCGCTCTTGTCGTATTATTCTCCTTCGCCAGCTTTGCCGTTTTCTCCTGAGCCATAAAGCAGTGAGCCTCGCCGCCGAAGCCCTCCAATATCTTTTTATTGATTCCGGCAAGTGCCATATTGGTATCCGTTACGATATGTGCGCCGCTTCGGATCAGCTCCTTCGCCTTGTCCACCGCATTTTCCGAAAAGGTCATGGTGTCCGCATACTCGAAATCGGCACTTGTATGAATCACTCGTTTTATTACCATTTCCTGATCCTTCTTCAAAAGAATATTTTTATCCTTAAGCTCCTTTGAAATAATCTCAAAGCTTCGCTTCTCGATTTCTTCCGGAAGAACAAATTCTAACTCACTCATCCTTACTCCTTACTCTGTCTGCTTCCTCGATTTTTTGCACCGCATGAAGCAATGCTTCATTTTCCTCATGGCTCTTTACCGCCAATCGGTAAAATCCCTTTCTCATTCCTCTGAAATTGCTGCAGTCACGAATCAGTATCTTATGCTCCAAAAGCTTCTCATATAGGGGCAGAGTAGAATATATAAGCAGATAATCCGCCTCGGAAGGGAATACTTTTATTCCTGCTTTCTTAAGTTCATCCCTCATGTATTCCCGTTCTCTTTTCACAAGTCCCACCGTACTTCGCACATACTCCGTTTCCTTGCACGCTTGTATTCCTGCCGCTTGGGCCAATATGGACAGATTCCATTCCGGCAGTTGATTCCCGATCCGCTCCAGCATGTCCCGATTGCCGCAAAACAAATATCCGAGCCTTACGCCCGGCATGGCGAAAATCTTAGTGAATGAACGGACAACGATTAAATTGGGATATTCCTCCAACTGTGATTTTAATGACCTTCCGGCATCCTCGCCCGTAAATTCCAAAAAGCATTCATCCACAACCAGCACTATATCTTTTTCCAGACATATTCTTAAAACATTCTCCAGCAAACCGCTATTTATCATATTGCCCACAGGATTATTGGGGTTTGCCAAAAAAAGTAAATCCGTTTCCTCCCCCAAAACCTCCAGAAAATCCGGCTGCAAACAAAAACCTGCTTCTTCTTGCATTTCATAAAAAATGATTTCACTTCCTGCCGCCCTCGCCGCATGCTCATAGCCATAAAAGGAGGGCGCAGGAATCAGGATTTTCTTCGGCTTTATCCCATGTACGATTGCAAGAAACAGCTCCGATGCTCCGTTTCCGCAAAGAATGTGCCGCTTATTTACTCCGCTCATCCTTTCGATGGCATCCCTCAGCTCCTGTGCCCGGATATCGGGATACCTTCCGCAAGCTGCCAAAGATTCCTGCAGCGCTTCTTCCACACTCTTCGGCATGCCGAGGGGATTGATATTTATGGAAAAATCAATATTTACTTCCTTTTGATAAATATCTCCTCCATGAATCGCCATTTCGCTTTTATCCATTTCCTTTTATTTTTGTCTATCGTGCAAAAAGTGTCTGATAGGCCCCAAGCATAAGCAGCAGACAAATGCCCTGACATAAAGCTGCAGATATGTATAGGAGCTTATTCGCCCTCACAATATCCTCATATTCCACGGTGCGCACCTCATCTCCTATATACGGTTTTTCTATTGTTTTCCCAAAATAGCTGGCATCTCCGCCAATCCTGATTCCCAGTGCTCCGGCGAGGACCGCCTCCGTCTGTGCAGAATTAGGGCTGGCATGTTTATACCTATCCCTTTTGTAAATCATAAGCGCCCGCCTTTCGTCAAAATCCTTGCCTGCCAGAAAAGCAGCGGCAATCATCAGTACCGCGCTAATTCTTGCCGGAACATAATTGACCCCATCGTCCAGCTTAGCTGCCGCTCTTCCGAAATGAAGATATCTTTCATTTTTATATCCAACCATGGAATCCATCGTATTGACCGCCTTGTATAAAAGTCCCAGTACCGGGCCGAAGACGGCCAGGTAAAGCATGGGCGCTATGACTCCGTCGGAAAGATTCTCCGCCACCGTTTCTATGGCCGCTTTTGCGACCCCCGTTTCATCCAGGATGTCCGTATCTCTTCCTACAATCATGGAGACCGCTTTCCTTGCCCCAGGCAAATCTTTTTCCTTAAGCCTCGCGTAAACCTTCATGCTCTCCTGTTTCAAGCACTTCGCAGCAAGGACTTGATAACTCATAATGCTTTCCGTAACGATTCCTAAAACAGGATGCAGCATATAGGCCACGCATAGAATCATGAGGGAAATACCCCCTGTCAATATCAAAACCGTAATTACGAGAATTCTTCCCGCCCTTCGTTCCTCTTCCTGCGTCTTAGCCGTTCCATCCTTTTTCCTGAGCAGCCTTGCCTCCTGCTTAGCGATTAATTTGCCGATGGCTCTAACCGGATGAGGAAGCCAATAAGGATCTCCCAGCATAAGGTCCAGAACGAATCCGGCGAAAAAGCCTAATATATGGTACAGTATCATCTCCCGCACTTCTTCCTCCTTATAACTTCTGAATGTCCTTTATCTGTATTCCCCCATCCATGAAAACCTCAAGGCAATAACCTTCTGCGTTTTTACATTGGAAGTCGTAATACTCTCCCTTTCCAAACAAACTGAGCACAGCCATAATCGTTCCTCCATGGACGACGGCGGCGGCAGTTTCCGCACACTCTGCTTTCATATATCCGCATAATTTCACAAAACCTTCGCCGCATCTTTCTATGAATTCTTCTCTGCTCTCTCCCTGCGGGAAGGGCAATATCCCATTGCTGTCCAGCCATTTCCGGTAGCATGCATCGTTTCTTAATTCTTCATAATTCTTTCCCTCAAAGCTTCCGAAATTTATTTCCCGCCATTCCTCTATTACGATGGCAGGCTCTCTTTCATAAATCAGTTTTGCAGTCTCAAGGCATCGTTTCATCGGACTGGAAACCAAGACTTGTGCCGAGGGATATTTCCCCCTCGCTTTTTCCTCCAATATGTGCCTCTTTCCTCCTTCGGTAAGAGCTTCTTCCGTTCCTCCGCCGACATATCTTCCTTCTTCGTTTGCTTTCGTAGCTCCGTGGCGTATCAATAGCAGCCTCATTTGATTTTTTGCCCCAATCCACTTATAATCCTCTCAACCCGATCTGCCTTTTTTGCAATATCGCAGAGGCATCTGCCAAGCCTCTCCCGGTATTCCCGCTGCGTTTCCTCCATAGGCACGATGCCGCAGCCCACTTCGTTGCTGATAATAATCAGGTCCTTACGCTTTGAGAGTATCTGCTTTATTATTTTTTCCGGCTCTTCTTTTTGCTGAAGCTTCAAGAAGAACCATTCATGAAAATGGTTTATGATTTCTTTCTCTTGTCCGATATCCGCGAAATCTTCCAACGCTCCATCCGCCACACTATCTAAGCCGCAGCCATTTTTTTTCAACACATAACCCAGCTTCCCCTGGGCATATCCGCCTATATACAATTCCATCCGCCCGCCTCCTATCCGTTACGATTCAGCCTCCGGCTTCCCGGCAACAATTAATGAACAAACTATAGTTCTAATCCTCTCATCAGTATGCAGCCTATCGAAACAGTTAACATAATAGTACCTTCACAAAGTATCGTAAAATATCCTGAAGTATCTCCTGTGACTCCCCCGAATTCCTTTTTACATTTTTTCCAGTAATAAAAAAGTGTTAACAGACTTAGCAGGATTGCCGCAGTGCCTATACCTTTCGATAAAAAAAGCATCACCGCGCCGCAAAACGCAAGCTGCAAATACAGGAGTATCCTTACCAGCCCTTTCTGTGCACTGCTGGAAAAGGTATACAACAAGCCGTCTTTCCTGGCGCAGGCAAAGGTCACCGCACCGATTCCGCTGAGAATTCGGGAAAAATAAAAGCCTGCTGCCAAAAGTCCTACGGCCTTCATTCCCTCGATTTCCAAATATGCGCCTATATATATAAGATAATATACAAGTAACAGAATGACTGAAAATGCCCCCACATGAGCATCCTTCAATATTTCCAGCTTCTTTTCCTTATCTCTGTAAGAATGCAGCGCATCCATCGTATCCATATAACCGTCCACATGGATTCCTCCGGAAATAACGATCGGAAGGGCCGTTCCGATAAGGACGAAACATCCTTTGCTCATTCCCAGAGCCTGACAGAGCATGGCCCATAAATAGACTGCACCTCCAATTACCGCGCCGACCAAAGGGAAAAAGGCGATCATATACTTCATTTCTTTTTCCTTCCATTCAAACTGGGGAACCGGAATGACAGAAAACATAGAAAAAGCAATTCCTATAGCTTTTATTAAAAACATATCATTTCACCTCTACGGGTATTCCCGCAACTACCTCTGTCACCTCGTCCGCAAGCTCCGCCAGCCTGCAATTAATCCGTCCCAGAGTCTCCATATACCGCATGGTGCCCTCGTCATAGCTATTTCCGTCGTCGAACACGTTGTTGGTCACGATGACCAGATGTTTTGTCCCCATCATAAGCCTTTGTACCCCGTCCATTACATGCGCTTCTACTTGTGAAACTTCCGGCAGTCCGGCCCCTGCATTTGTAAACATTTCATTTGCAGTCAGATTGGACATACATTCGAGCAGTACCGACGCACGCCCTTCTACTGCATATGCCGCTGCCCCAATGTTTAACGGCTGCTCTATTGTAACAAAACCTTTTCCTGCTCTCAGCTTCCGATGTCTCTCCACTTTTTTTCTGCCTTCTCCGTCATATATTTGCATGGTCGCCAGATAGTAGAGCGGCTCCGCTCCTCTCAGCGATAATATTTTCTTCTCCGCATAAGCTGATTTTCCGCTGCCGTTTCCGCCGGATATGACAATCATCATTTTCGGACTCCTTCTCTAATTAGTCAAAACGCACATATTGCTGTACACTGATATCCTGAAACCCTGTCCTGTTCGCATAAACGGATAGGGCAATATCCAAAAGCGAAAACATCATTACTGCGCCGGTTCCTTCACCCAGTGCCATTTTTCCGTCGATAACCGGATGCAGTCCCAGCTCCTCCATAATTCTTCCGGCGGCAGGTTCCCTGCTTACATGGGAAGGAATAATGAATTCTTTTATACCGGGTACCAGCCGCTGTGCGGCCAGCGCTGCCGCCGCACTGATAGAGCCGTCCATCACTATCGGCACACGATACAGCCCTCCGCCGATAAATATGCCGGTAAGTCCCGCAATGTCCAAACCCCCGACTGCTGCCAGTATGCCCAGGGCGTCCGTCTTTTGAAACCGGTATTTTTCCAAAGCACTGTTGATCACCTCATACTTACGGCTTAATCCCTCGTTGCTCAGCCCGGCTCCCCTTCCGGCAATATCCTCTGCCCGGCAGCCCAAAAGCGCTGCCGTCACCGCTGCGCTGGTGGTAGTATTTCCGATGCCCATTTCTCCGGTGGCAAGAAGAGCATATCCTTTTCTTTTACAGTCCTTTACCAGCTCCATTCCTACCCAAACGGCACGCAGAGCCTCTTCTATTGTCATGGCAGGCTCTTTTAAAAAGTTTCTTGTTCCGCAGGAGATTTTCCTATCTACAATGCCCGCTCCGCTTATTTTGGAATTGATTCCTATATCCACTGCTATCACATCCGCTCCGGCTGCCTTTGCCATCCTGCACACGCTGCTTTCGCCTCTCCCCATACTCTCGGCTACCCGGGCCGTCACTTCCTGGCCGGTCTGGCTGATTCCTTCCTCAACGATTCCGTTATCCGCACATAGAACAATAACCGCTTTCGAGGAAATATCGATTCGGGTATCGCCCGCAACTGCTCCTATGCGGGCAATCATCGTTTCGAACTGCCCCAGACCGTCAAGCGGCTTTGCGATACCATCCCACATTTCCTTGATCTTTCTTTCGATTTCCATATCCGGCCCGTCAACTTTCAGGCACTTTAATTCCTCTTCCGTCACACGTCCGCCCTCTTATGCTTTACTCCCAACAAATCATAAATGTAATCCATATCCAAATATTCCCTGAGCACCTTCGCCAGCTTATCATACTGTGTCTCCCTGAACGCTTCATAATCCATGGGCGTTCCGCTGTCATAGGCGATTCCTTTTTTCTCTGCCAGGCATTTTATGATTGCAGGCGCGATTTCTCCATGGTCAAAAATTCCATGTACATAGGTGCCGTATACATTGTTTTGGAAAGTGCCGTCCGCCTTGTCCCTGCCGTCCTTTTTATCCGTAAGGAGGCTGAGCGCCGAAACTTCCGGCCCTCCGCGGCTTACACCCATATGTATTTCATAGCCTTCTATTGCCATGCCGGAAAGTATGGAAAGTTCCCCTCCCACATAATGGAAGCTTCCCCTTACCTGCGTTCTTATTTTGTCTTTCTCCAATACGGTATCTATCGGAAGCAGTTCCATTCCTCTCATCTTTCCCCCTTCCTCCACGGAAAAAGGGTCGGAAATGCTCTTCCCTAACATCTGATATCCGCCGCAGATACCGAATACGACGCTGCTTTCGGAAAGCTTTTTAATTGCCGCCTCTAAACCATTCTGGCGCATCCAAGTTAAATCCCCCATCGTATTCTTGCTTCCCGGAAGCAAGATCATATCGGGGTTGCCAAGCTCTGCGACACTTTTTACATACCGCATGGAAACATCTTTTAACTGCTCGAATCTGTCGAAATCCGTAAAGTTGGAAATTCTCGGAAACCGGATAATCGCTATGTCTATCAAGGCTTTTTCCTTTTTTTCAAATCGGGTGGTCAGACTGTCTTCATCCTCAATGGAGACATCCATATAAGGAACAACTCCCACCACCGGTTTTCCGCCTTTTTCCTCCAACATGCTTATACCCGGATCGAGTATGGTTTTATCACCTCTGAACTTGTTAATGATCAGTCCCTTTACTCTCTTTTGCTCTTCCTTTTCCAAAAGCATCAGGGTTCCGAGAAGCTGTGCGAAAACTCCGCCCCTATCGATATCTCCCACTAATAATACGGGGGCATCTACCAGCTTCGCTAATCCCATATTCACAATATCGTTTTCCTTTAAATTTATTTCCGCCGGACTGCCGGCACCCTCAATTACAATGATTTCTGCAGTTTCTTGCAGTTTATCATAAGCTGCTTTAATAACCGGAATAAGCTGCTTTTTATAAGCGAAATAAGCTCTTGCATTCATATTTCCAAACACTTCCCCGTTTACGATTATCTGAGAGCCGATATCGTTAGTCGGTTTTAGAAGAATGGGATTCATAAGCACGGAAGGTTCCAGACCGGCAGCCTGCGCCTGCATGACCTGTGCCCGTCCCATTTCCAGCCCTTCCTTCGTAATATAAGAATTCAAAGCCATATTTTGCGATTTAAAAGGTGCCGCAATAAAACCATCCTGCTTGAATATCCGGCACAGGCCTGCAACGAGCAGACTTTTCCCCGCATTGGACATCGTTCCTTGTATCATGATAGATTTGGACATAAAAAAGCCTCCTTACCACAAATGGGTAAGGAGGCAGAAAAGACATAGTAAGACCTATCCCTTATCTATTCCAGACCAATTACTCGTGGCTGTACTATGCTTCATTCAAGGCAGGTCTCCTGACTCAAAGATTATCGTATACGGCAGCCTTCCCAATTGTTATCAGTGGCTGTTTGCCGCAACTCCCTTTTCACAGTGACGAGTTCGTACAGGATTTGCACCTGTTTCCCTTTTCATCGAAACGAGCCTCCGCTCTTTCGACACCTTAAATGGATGAAGTTTTGTTCACGAGTATCATAATACTATAGATAAAATGTTTTTACCAGTATTTTTCTAAAAATTGTTATTTATACGTGTTAAACTACTGTGTGAACAGTAACGTATAAGTTACTGTTCAGCCTTCTATACCGTAAATTTTCCGATAGAACGGTCTAGCGCATCCGCTTCCTTCTTCAATAATTCCACATCCTCTGTCAGACCGGACACGATTCCGACCTGCTCATCTAACGTTGCCGTCACTTCTTCGGTCGCTGCTGCAGATTGCTCCGACACCACAGAAATGCTGTGGATGGACTTCTGTACCTGTTCCTTTTCCTCAGCGATTTCCTGTATGCTGTCCGCAACAGTTTTAAGCCCTCTCACAAGGTTCTCCACACAGCGGTCAATCTCCCCGAAGACCTGTATGGTCTCTTCTAAGGAAGCGGCCTGTGCGAAAATAATCCGCTCTGCTTCTTTGGCCGATCCGGTCGTCCTTCTTGTGGTCTCTCCGATGTTCTCCACGATATCCTTGATGCTCTTGCCTGCCTGCATAGATTCATCCGCGAGCTTACGGATTTCCTCTGCAACCACCGCAAACCCCCTGCCGTTCTCACCTGCCCTTGCAGCTTCGATAGAAGCGTTCAGAGACAGAAGGTTGGTCTGTCTGGCGATGTTGTTAATCGTATCGATAAAGCCCTCAATCTCCGTGGAACGCTCCTCCACATCCTTGATATTGTCTACTAACACCTTAGTGATCGATACCGTTGTCTCCGACTTCTCATTTAGTTCATGGACAATGACGCGCCCCTGTTCCACCACAGCCGCAGCCCGATCTACGGTATGGGACATGTCGTTTGTCCCTTCACAAACACCGTCGATTTTCACTGCGAAGTCCGCCATCTTATGATTACTTGTATCCGCTTCCTTCGCCTGGATCTGTACCCCTTTTGCCACTTCCTCTACCGCTGCCGATATTTCCTTGACGGACGCGTGAATGGTCTCCGATTTCATCGCAGTCCCTTCTGCCATTTCCTTTACTTTATTTCCAAACTTCTGCATATCCTTCATAAGCGTACGCATACTTTCCAGCATATCGTTCAAACCGCTGGCAAGAAGGGCAAATTCATCTCCCCGGTCTGTCTTGAATTCCTGTGTCAGGTCGCCCCCTGCCACCTCATGCAGTCCTTTGGTAATGACCTTCACAGACTTGCTCATTCCTGCTGCAATCTTGCTTCCTATGACAAATGCGATCACAGATGCAAGAAGTACCATCACGATACATAAGCTGCGGATGGAATTGACTTCCTTTACAATGTTATTCTGGGGAATCAGACCGCATAACAAAATTCCCGTATTTCCTACCGGAGCGTGTACGTACAAATACGTATCTCCGTTGTATTTCACATAATTGCCGCCCGCATCCTTCACTTCCAGGCTCTTTTTATAGAAATCCTTATCCGCAAATACGGCCTTTGCTCCCTCCGGCAAGGGCACTTCCGCACTCCCCTCTCCCTGCTGCAGGCGTACAATCTCCCTTCCGTCCGGAGAAATCAGTGCCTTTATACTGTTTTCACCGAAATCCATCTCATCCAGCATCTTGTAGATCGTTTCCGTGGTAATATCCAGCACGAGATACGTATCCGCCTTTGAAAATTTCTGAAAGAATGCCAGGCCATACCACTTTCCTGATATGTCTAAACGCTGGTCTAAAAAAGAATGGTAACCGAACCATCCATTCTTCCGCGTTTCATTCTCCTTAAAATACCTGCCTTCCGGAGACTCCATAAAGCCTTCGTAGACGTCATCTCCCATGCTTCCCGTCAGGGAAGTAAGGTAAGTCCCATTTTCCGGAATGACCGAACAGCTATACATATAATCTACGCTAACCTGCATTTGAAGAAGACTTTTCTTCGCATTTTGCAAATATTCTGCTGCTTTTTTCTGCTTAAAATACTTTTCATAATATGCGGACAGTTCGTCTCCGACGACCATCTCCAGCGCCTTTGAAGATACGCTGCCCGTCAATAAGCCGCAGTACATACTCATGGCTGATACCGTACTTACAGAAGAATCTTCTACCTTTTCCTTTATGACATTCGATGCCGTTTTATAAGACACAAGACCTAATATGATAATCAATACGATAGGAACGAGAAATGCCTTTAATAAAGTTCCCATGATACCCGCATTTGTTATCTTCTTCCACTTTCTGTTCTTTCCGGCTTGCTTTAACACCGTTTTTTTCCTTCTCTTCATGACATTTCTCCTATTGTGAATCAGCGTTTTCACTGCGCAGGATAGCTTCTCTATTTCCTCCTGCACCAATGCGAACCTTTATAAGTTTTCATACGGCTCGATAATTTTTCTGTATATTGCAGGAAAGATGCTGCCGCATACCGCAAGCTGGGTCACCGCAAAACACCCGAGCAAAGGAAATACGATGGATACCGGAAAAAACAGCCATAACATTCCCCACAGGAGCAAAACGCTCAAAAGTGCGCAAAGTCCGGATTTCCACTCACATACCATTAAAATCAATGCATTTTTTATGATATGGCGGTTCGGTAAATCAAACGCCGCCAATAGCATAAAACAAAAATTACCAAAAAGCACCGCCAACGCCAGACATACAAGAGCGACCGTCCTGGCAAAAAAAGTCTGCTCTCCATTCTGAAATCCACCTGATATCAAGAGAAGATAACTGCCATAGAAGAACAAAAGCAAAGAAGGGATTCCTACCGGAATGCTTTTTATAAGCTGTGAACGGAATTCCCGGAAAAAATCCGTAATTTCAAAGCCATATCCGTCCTTATACATTTTTATCAGATACCGATTGAGTCCGCACAAGGCTGCCGGAATGGTAATGATAGGTATGGAACATAATATAAAAATAAGGTTTACAAGAAACAGCTTTCCTGAATAATTCCAGATGAAATAAAGCACTCTTTTAAAGCCTGTTTTTGGAGTTTCTTTCACATTTTCCCTGTTATTTCCAAGATACCAATCGGTAATACTTTTACTGATCTGCATTTTGCAACCATACCCTTTCATAACCTTAGTTCTTCATTCCCGTCAATACGATACCTTCCACAAAACTCTTTTGTCCCAAAATGTAAATAACGATACCCGGTGCAATCGTCATACAGGTTGCCGCCATAGCGAGATTCCACTTTGTCCCGAAAGAGCCGGTAAAGTTGGTGAGTCCGATAGCAAAGGTCGTCTTTTCCATATCGTTAATATAAATTAGCTGCTGAAGCAAATCGTTCCAAATTTGAATAAATAACATCATTCCCACCACAACAATTGCCGGTTTTATCGCCGGTACCAAAATCGTCCATAAGGTGCGCATCCTCGATGCGCCGTCAATCGCTGCCGCTTCGTCCAGTTCCCTCGGTATGGTCATCAAGAACTGGCGGATAAGAAAAATATTGAAGAAGCCGCCGCCGGTCAAATAAGGAAGAATCAACGGCCAATAGGTTCCCCCCAAACCGAGTCCCTGCGTCCAGAATACATACAAGGGAATAAGCGTTACCATTCCCGGAAGCAGGATGGTTCCTACGCAAAGATTAAATATCAGCTTTTTGCCTTTAAAACGAAGTCTCGCAAAGGCATATCCGCAGAAA
Organism: Bacillota bacterium; assembly: GCA_023442465.1. Taxonomy (GTDB): domain Bacteria; phylum Bacillota; class Clostridia; order Lachnospirales; family Lachnospiraceae; genus Kineothrix. The sequence goes on from JAEZZQ010000043.1 coordinate 52,178, forward strand.
ATCGCCGTAATGGTTCCTGCGCTTACCGCCGGGATGATTATAGTAAAGGTATTCTTAAAATATTTCCAGTAAAGAAAGCTCTTCAGCGCATCCGCATAATTCGACCACTTCCATTCATGAGGTATGAAAGAAGGGGGATAAGCATAGAGTGTTCCGTTGCTCATCAAAGACGAGCGGAATATCCACCAAAGCGGTAACAGCACCAACGCTGAAAGGATAATTACGACAAGCAATACGATTCTGTTTATGATTTGTTCCTTTTTCTTTCTGCTTCTTATCGATTTTCCGGCCATCCTATTCGTCCTCCTCTCCAAAAAGTGCTGTTTTCTGTGTCGCAAACAATATGATCGTAAAAATTCCTACAAGAACAAAGAAGATTGCTGCATAAGCTGCCGCATATCCCATTTTCTTTTTTACAAACGCATACATATAGATAACATAGGACATGAACATCGAGGCATTCTGAGGTCCTCCGTCCGTTAGCGCTAAAGACGGCGTAACCACCTGGAGATTTGTGATCAGCGCTGTCAGCAGATTGTAGAAAATAATCGGAGAAATGCTTGGAACCGTTACATTCCAAAAACGCTGCCATGCATTGGCCCCGTCAATTTGCGAAGCTTCTATGTACACTCTCGGAACATTTTGAAGTCCCGCAAGAAAGATGACGATTAAATTACCGCTGCACCATATGGCTATCAGCGCCAGCGATGGGAGCACTTGACCGGGATTGTTCAAATATTGCTGGGGCGGAAGACCCAGCATGCGGTTCACGAAATTGAACAGACCATAATTCACTTCATACAGCCATTTCCACCCCGTAAATATACCGATAGCGGGAAGTAAATAAGGAATGAAGAAGATGGAACGCCAAAGCGTCCTTCCTATGATCTTCATATTGAGAAAGATAGCGATTACAAGAGAATATAAAATAGAACCGACTACCGTAAGCAAGGCAAAAATAACCGTCGCTTTCAACGAATCGAAAAAGTACACATCCTTCGTAAAAATTCGTATAAAGTTATCCAGTCCTACGAATTCAGGATCCTTTACGCCGTTCCACTTGAACAGGCTAAGTATAAATACCGCTATCGTCGGCAAATAACTGATGAGAGTCAATCCAAGAAACGCCGGAATAAGGCAAAGATATGCAGTTCTTGCCTCGTTTCGTCCAGCCCGCGATCTTTTGCTCTTCTCGGCTCCATATTTTTTATTCATTTAAGCACCTATCCTTCCATTCCTGCATTTCTTTCGTTATCGCCCGCCGCATATTGCGCGGCGGGCAGGCAGTTCTACTACTCATTATATTCCGTAAAGATTTCATTTAACTCTTCCGCGTATTCATCCAATGCTTCCTGCGCGGTCTGATCTCCGGTCCATACGTAGGATAACGCCATAGTAAGCGTGCTGTTGAATTCCTCCGTTCCGTTTACGTAATACCATGCGGTAGACTGTGAATTATCTCTCGCATAATCTACCACTGCGGATTGATACATATCGTGCTCTGGGAAGTTCTCATTATTGATCCATTTATCGGTAAGTGCCTGATCCGTATACCAGGATTCCAAAATAGGCATCCATGTCCCTGCTTCGATCAATGACCATGAATTCTCCTCCTGATAATACCATTTCAACCATGTCATAGCTTCCTGCGGGTGTTCTGTCTGAGAAAATACTACGTTCGGTCCGCCTGTGCATATAGTCACTTTATTTTGGAAATAAGGAAGAACTCCTACGCCGTATTCAAACTGTGCATCCGGGCCGAGGAAGGTTCCTACGTTCCATGCTCCGTCTGTAGACATAACCACTTTTTCCGTTCCGAGTGAAGTGTTCAAGGAGTTTGAAGCGTCGCTGACTTCAGGTGCACAATGATATTTTAAGGATAAATCGGCAATTGCCTGGATCGCATCCGCTGTTTCTTTGGAATTAATGGTACATTCCGTACCGTCTGCGTTAAAATATCCGCCGCCGTTTGACAATGCCCATACTTCCATCTGCCATGCGAGCGTATTGATATTACATCCGTAAATTTCAACATTCTGAGGATCGAAAGCGGGATCCAGCGCATTTTTCCCATTGATATCCAGCGTCAGTGTCTGTGCGATCTTCACGAAGGTATTCCAATCCCAAGCCGCGTCTGCAGAAGCAGGCGGTGTAAACTCTGCCGGATCGAGATTCTGCTTCTCACATACTTCCTTGAGCAAATCGATGTTATACCACATATTTAAGACTTCGTTCGCTGCAGAATAAGCTACCGGCGTGCCCTTGAAGGTAAAGGTAAGGGACTCAAGCGGCTTCGCATCTCCTTCGCCGTACATATCGCTTATGTCGTAAAGCAATCCATTTTCTGCAAAATCCAAAACGCCCGCTTCGCTCATAATACCGGTATCCGGCAATTCCCCTGCCGTAGCCATAGCATTCAGCTTCGTAACGTAATTGTCGTGGTCAATTTTCAATACTTCTACATAAATTTCATCCTGCTCCGAATTGAATTTGTCTGCCACTGCCTGGGTAGCCGCTGTTTCCGTGTCATTTCCCCACTGTGCATAGGTAATATGTACTTTGTTACCGTCGCTGGCCGTTTCCGCCTTGGGAGCCTCGGTTTTTTCCGTCTCCGCTGCCTCTGTCTGCGCCGCGCTCTCCTGAGTTACTGCGCTTTCCGTCTCCTGACTGCTTCCGCAGCCTGCCAGCATTGTTCCCGCCAAAAGCAGGGACATCGCCAAACTTACTAGTTGCTTTCTCTTCATAGTTTCCTCTCCTTTAATAATTTGATTTTTATTCCACGGTATTCGTTATTGAATACCGGCATAAACACTCCATTTTGACCTAAAATTTTACTTTCTGCCACACTAACATCTCTCCGCCGCCCCGATTATTCCATAAGCAGTACGGGACCGCCTGAATCTTCGTTTCCTTTAGCTTAAATCCCGGTTCGCCATACAGTTCGCCGCTTGAAATTCCTTCATTCTCCAGACGGCTCCCCTCATACTCCAGCACCGGTATATCTCCCACCAGTCCCTCCGCCGGCTCTTTCGGTTCGATCGGTTTGTGGATTTCCACATACACTCCGGCAAGATTTCTTCCATTTTCCTTTTCTTCCAAACAGTACACTAAAGGTCCCTTTACCAAGGCTACTTTTCCGCGGTTCTCGCGAACGTTATCGCTGGCTGCCACCCACTTGGCATCTATTCCGAAGTAAACCGCAAGTTCATGCTTCCCGGCGTCTCCCGCCCCGATAATCATATATCCGGCTTCTTTCTCAGGCTCTATCAAATCTCCATCCAAGATTACCTTTACGCTCTTCGCATATTCGGGAACTCTTATCTTTATCTTAAGTTCTTTTGTCCCATCGTTCTCATAGTCGATTCTTACAACACCGTTTTGCAGCAGCTTGGAACCCATTTTCACATGCAGGCTGCCATCTTCTAACCCGACCTTGGCCTCTGACGAAATAAACTGATGAATAAACAGTGTATTTCCTTCCCTGGCATAAATATATTGTCCCAAAGATGCCAGCGTTCGGGCCACATTGGTCGGACAGCAAGCCACGGAAAACCATTTCTGCCTATTCGCCTTCACGTGGTCCATATAGGTACGCTCCGTACAAAATTCCGGCACCACCTCTAAAGGATTCACATAAAAATAACGGTTGCCTTCTATATTGATTCCCGCAAGGACCGTATTATAGAGCGCCTTCTCGACGATATCGTAATACCTGGCATCTCCCGTCACTGCCGTCATCCGCTGCCCAAACATCATAAGCCCTATGGAAGCACAGGTCTCCGAGTAATTCGTCCGGTTGGGCAAATCGTAATCCACCGTAAATCTTTCCAATAAGCCGCTGGAACCGACACCCCCGGTAATGTACATCCGCCTCTGTGTAACGTTATTCCAAATAGCCTTGCATGCCTCTAAAAGTTCTTTGTCCTGCCGCTCTCCGGCCAAATCCGCCATCGCGCTGCACATATACATAGCGCGGACGGCATGCCCTTCTGCTGTTTTTTGCTTCACCGGACGCATATGAGCCTGAGAATATGACAAGTCGTAATTATCGAATTCCGGAAAGAACTCATATCCGCCGCGCTGCCTGATTTCCTCAAGGAAATAACTGGGTTGCTTACCTCTCTCATCGATAAAGTAATATGCACAGTCCAAATACTTCTTATCTCCGGTAACCTTATAAAGCTTTATCAACCCCAGCTCCACTTCCTGATGCCCCGGATAGCCATGTATCTGGCCCTCCTCTTGACCGAAGACCCGGCAAATCAGATCTGCATTCTTTCTGGCAATATTAAGAAGGTGATCCTTCCCGGTGGCTTCATAATATGCGGTTGCAGCCTCCATCAAATGTCCTGCGGTATATAGTTCATGCCCCTCTACCTGATTGCTCCATTTTTTTTCGGGAGCCATAATCGTAAAATATGTATTCAAATATCCATCCGGCTCCTGCGCCCTGCCTACCAGTTCAATTATCTCATCTGCCTGACGCTCAAAAGCCTTGCCGGTTCCGTTATCGATGCAATAGGCCACCGCCTCCAGCCACTTATATAAATCCGTATCCTGAAAAACCACACCTCTGCGTTCTCCCTCCATCTCTCCGGCAGCTATCTTAAAATTAGCGATGCAATAGGTTGGCATAGCCTCCTTCTGACGGTCATTCAACACTTCCCACTGATATTCCAAAATCTTATCCGCCACCTGCTTCGTATAACTGCCAAATAACGAATCTGTAATCTTAATATTGCTCAACTTTATTTTTTCCAATCATCTCCCAGCCTTTCTGTTATATTTTTCTACTTTTTTATTTTATTTTCCCTCTTTTACTCTGTTTTTTCCTTATTTTTCTATTTTAATATCTGTTTTTATTTTAGTTAAACGTTTACTAATTAAAAATAAAAAATTATTATTTCTCTGTGTATATGCATTATATTTGTTTTTATATTTATGTTAAACGTTTACTCTATCGTTGATTTATTCTAACATCCACATTATTATTTGTAAATACTGTTTGTTATTTTTGTTAAATATATAACATTTATCCTTATCACTTTTGTATAAATTGAACATCCAACTCCTTTGCCTTGCTTTTCAACTTGTAAAACGTTTATCCTGAATATATAATATAAGCAAATGTATTTATCGAGGTGGAAATTTTATGGCAAATATGAAAGACATTGCAGACAAAGCGAATGTTTCTATTGCGACCGTTTCCAAGGTTTTAAACGGTATCGGCGGAATAAGCAGCGAGACGACGGAGCTGGTGCTTTCCATTGCGGAAGAATTGAATTACCGTCCGAATCTTTATGCACGGAACTTAAAAAAAGGCCAGAGTCATTCTCTTGGCATCATATCGGAGGACATTACTGTCTTTAATACACCGCCTATCATAGATGGAATAGGTGCCTGCTGCGAAGAACGGAACTATCATTATCTGCTGGAAAATCTCCGTCTCCACAAGCTGAGCATCGATCCTGTCATTCACGCCGCCAAGTATAATCAGCTGACTGATGAGGCCATTGATCTGATGCTTTCCATGCAGGTAGATGGGATCATTTATTTGAGCTGCCACAGCCATAAGGTCCTCGCGCATCCCTTGAACCAAAATATTCCTTTTGTCTGTGCCTATTGCAGCAGTCCTAGTCTTTCTATCCCTTCCCTGCTTTACGATGACAGGAAGGCGGCTTATGAGGCTACCGGTCTGCTCGTCCGCCAGGGACATGCACGTATTGGCTGCGTGACAGGTTCCTCTGACAGTATTCACATGAGAAACCGCCTGACCGGATATCAGGAGGCACTCTTTGAAAATGACATTCCTTATAATCCGCATTTGACCATACAAGGCGATTGGAACAGAGACAGCGGATACCACGCGGCCGAAAAGCTGCTGAAACAGAATGTTACTGCGATTTTCTGCCACAATGATATAATGGCAATGGGAATTATCGATTATTGTACGAAACAGGGAATAGAAATCGGCCGGGATCTGGCTCTTATCGGTTTCGATAACCTGGAGATCAGTACGGTATGCCGCCCGACGCTTTCTACCGTGGAGCTTCCGCTTTTCGACATTGGCCACGCTTCTGCCCGCATCCTGATCGACAAGATCGAAGGCACAAAAGAGCCTGCGATAGGGGAGATATATTTGGATTGCCAGATTATCGAAAGGGAATCGACACAGCTCTACCGGAAAAAATAGCAGAACAAAAGTGTGCTTCGAATCTTGTTTTTTACTGTAGGATATGCAGCAGCTTATCAATAAGATAAGCTGCTTTTTATTTTGCTTATTACAATACCGGAAGTATGTAACTGGTAATATATAACATTCAGGAAGCATTGACACATAAGGTCTAACGTGATAGACTTTTATTAGTTTAACGGATTAGACCAAGGAGGCATTGTATGGAAAAGTCAAAAGTATTTGAAAGTGAGTATCGATTTTGTCTGCTGCTGTGGGAGCATGAACCGATAAAAAGCACTGAACTGGTAAAGCTTTGTGAAGAACGGTTGGGATGGAAGAAAGCGACAACTTATACCGTAATAAGAAGATTGAGCGATCGAGGGATTGTAAAGAGTGAAAATGCCGTTGTTACAAGCATTGTATCGAAGAGCGACGTTCAAGCCGCAGAAATTGATGATCTGGTAGAAAAGACGTTTGAGGGTTCCATACCGGCATTTATTGCAGCATTTACAAAGAGAAAGAAATTATCAGAAAAAGAAGTCAACGAGCTTCGTCAAATGCTCGATTCATATGGAGAGGAATAGTTTATGGAGATATTATTTCTTAAATTGTTAAATATGAGTATTTCTGCCAGCTGGATGATTCTTGCAGTCATACTATTGCGAGGAGTCTTATATAAAGCGCCGAAATCCATGCGCAGGTTTCTTTGGCTTTTAGTAGGGATACGATTAATTTGTCCATTTTCCATAGAAAGCGCAGTAAGTCTTATTCCGAATACAGAAGCAGTCCAGGCGGAAAGAATCTATTTTTCTGATGCGCCGGTAACTGATACGGGAAGTACAATTATTGAAACAGCAGACAGTTTCCATATAGCAGATGCGATAGCTCCGTCACCGGAAGCCAGCATGAATCCATTTCAGGCAGTCATCTTTATGGCGGCTGTTGCCTGGATTATAGGAATGCTCATAATGTTTTTTTATACTGTTATGAGCTGGATGAGCTTAAGGAGAAGGGTATGTACGGCAATTCATTTAAGAGATAACATCTGGCAAAGTGAGTTGGTGGATTCTCCTTTCATTTTAGGATTATTTCATCCACATATATATATTCCTTCCTATCTGGATAATGAGCAGCTTTCTTACGTAATTGCACATGAAAACTCTCATATAAAGCATTGCGACCACTGGATTAAGCCAGTTGGGTTTTTATTGCTTGAAATATATTGGTTCAATCCTTTCATTTGGCTGGCATATATATTGCTTTGCCGGGATATAGAATTCGCTTGTGATGAACGTGTAATCAAAGAGATGAATCCTTCAGAGAAAAAGGCATATTCCAGCACGCTTCTTTCCTGCAGCATCACAAGAAAATCGATTGCTGCATGTCCGCTGGCATTTGGTGAAAATAGTATAAAAGCAAGAATTAAGTCAGTACTAAGCTATAAAAAGCCAACGCTTTGGATAATGTTTGCAGCTATTATTTCGTGTACTATAGTTGGAGTATGCTTTTTGACAAATCCACGGGAATCAAAGGACCCCCAGAATAATAGCCTGAATGCGCCAGACTCCATGGCAGAGGGCTCAGATGCGGCCAATGCGGGCAAAGAGGGCTTGGATGGCTCGGGCACAGTGGGATTAGATACGGATGAGTCAGGTACAGAGGGCTTAAATGCAGATGATTCGAATAATGAGGCGGTAAATGGAGCAAAGCAATTTGTGGAAGCTTGGGGAAAAGCGTTCTGCCAAAGAGATGGAAATTATATTGCCGAGCATATATCGGACGATGTGGAGTCTGAGCTTAGCAAGGATTTGCTGGTTGTCGGAGAGGACTATTATTCATTTGGTTTTTCAAGCCCGTGGCCGATGTTCACGGAAAATGATTATCATATTGAATCCCTGGACGAAGACAAAGCAGAGATTATCTACTATGCATGGACATCTGAACCTCATGTGACTGTTTGGAGAGAAACTATAAAATATACGATAGAGGACGGCGTCTATACAGTTATCGATGAAGAACTGTTATATCTGGATAATATTGATACCGCAAAAGAGTTTACTTTAGCAAACCCGGAAGGTGTTATCACAAGAATGATGGATTATCAGTATAATGGAGCCGGAGAGATATTGAATCAGAATGCATTATCTTCGGAAATGCCAGCATATACAGAATTGTTTGAGCCTGACAGAGCTGCTATCCGTCTTCTGAATCTTTTGGATGATCCGGATAAAGTAAAGGTAACGGCGGATACGAATGCGGAGAATACGGTATCGCAGGTTGTAATTTATTTTAAAGAGGACGGTACAAATGTGGAAATAACAATGATAAAGCCGTTTGGCAAAGATGGGATATGGGTTCCGAAGACAAAAATCACTTCATAACGGTCAAAAAGAGGGCTATCGCCAAGCTAACTATTTTTAGCCGGTGCGATAGCCCAAAACTTTTTAGGCCTCTTTCTATCTCAGCCTTTATCTCCTGTTCAGCGGTCCTTTATAGCCGGAGATTCCGCCGATATTTTCCGCCTGATATCCTTGCTTTTTAAGCCATGCGCAGGCTTGTGTGCTGCGTGCGCCGCTTTGGCAATATACGAATAGGGGGATTTTTTTATCGAGCCTTATGGACTCTATTTTATTTAATGGAATATTTTTGCTCTGAGGAATATTTCCATGGGAAAATTCCTCAGGGGTCCTTACATCCAGCAAAACTGCGCCTTCCGTTTTTTTAAAGCGCTCTACTCCTTCATTGATCGTTCCTGTTATTCGTAGTAAATCAAAAAGTCCCATTTTTATCATTCCTTTCTTTCGTGCTTTTTGCTTGGAAAATTGCAAAATTGTGGGGCGGAGGATTCTATACTCCATTTTGAGGTGTGAATTTTGCAATTGTCCCGGGTTTGCAGATCATTATTTATGCGGTCCTAATATACGTTTATTGGATATAGGTGAAATGTAGCATGTTTAACCGGATTTTTCTGTGACTGTGTCACATATACTGTTTCTTTATTAAGTGAGGATAAATTTTAATATCGATTATTTATGGTAAGAAAGGCGTTACTGTTCACACAGTAGCTTAACACTTGCTGTTAAGCTACGTAAGAACGTGATGCAAGAGATGGTTTCTGCTTCGCGAAGCGAATTTAAATGCAAAAAGTTTGCATTGCAGAACATCATGCGTTACTGAGAACGGAGTGAACAGTAACAAAAAGGCTGCTTTCTGAAATTTAAGAAATTTACGGTTTATATTATTGGTCAATTAAGTTATAATACAAGGGTCGTAATCTTTTATTGATAAAAATTAACATAAGGAGTAAGTTATGGAAAATTGGCTTTTACGTTTTGTAAAGGGAATGTTCATCGGTTCCGGTTTTATTCTTCCTGGTGTCAGCGGCGGCGCACTTGCCGCAGTTTTTGGGATTTATGAACGGATCATTTCCTTTCTGGCACACATTACAAAGGATTTTAAGAATAACGTGTTATTCTTTATCCCGGTAGGACTTGGCGGCTTGACCGGCGTATTTGTATTATCATTTGCTGTAAGCTTTTTGCTTGGTACTTTTGAATCATACATACTTTGGTTCTTTGTCGGATGTATTGCAGGAACGGTGCCCGCCTTGTGGGAGCAGTCCGGTAAGAAGGGAAGGAGCGGTAAGCATATCGCTATTCTCGTTATCACATTTATTATTGGTCTGGTCTTCTTGTTTTATGGGGAAGAGATGTTCAGCACCGGCGTTCCGCAGAATTTCGGTACATGGATGTTTGCAGGAGCACTGATTGGACTTGGCATTATCGTTCCTGGACTGAGCCCGTCTAATTTCCTGGTTTACATGGGAATGTATAAGGCTATGGCTGACGGTATTAAGACTGTGGATATGGGCGTTCTTATTCCTCTGGCAATCGGCGGAATCGCTTGTGTACTTCTTCTTGCGAAGCTGATGGATTATATTTTCTCCAAGGCGTATGCCGGTCTGTTCCATTTTATCCTGGGCATAGTCTTCGCTTCCACTGTGATGATTATACCGAGAGATTTCAACTATCTCAGCGCCGGTACGATTATATGCGTTATCATGTGTGCCGCCGGAGCAGCTCTTGGTTACTGGATGAGCATGCTGGAGAAGAGATATAAGCCTGAGGATTAATAAATACCTTCACACGGTAAATCAGCAAGGTCTTTCCTCGATTATAAAAAAGCGATATTAAAAAGGTAAATTGTCCTTGACGAATGGGACAATTTACCTCTTTTTAAATTGAGTGGACATATCTTAATTGCTCTTCACTGATATTTTCTATCACCGGTCAAGCATTCTCTTTCATACTAGTTGCCCTCTCAGCGATATTCTTGCTGAAATTGATAACATCGTGGTCATAGCTTTCATTCATCAGCTTAGACTGAATGAGAAAGTCTGCGGTCGCTCTGTTATTAGCTATCGGTATATCGTAGACTTGGGCGATCCTGAGCAGAGCCTTGACATCAGGATCGTGAGGCGCTGCTGTCAGCGGGTCTGAGAAAAATATTACAAAATCGATTCTTCCCTCTACGATCTTCGCTCCTATCTGTTGGTCTCCGCCTAACGGGCCGCTGTTATATCCCCTTACCGGAAGTCCGGTGCTGTCCGTGATCATATGAGCCGTCGTACCCGTTCCGCAAAGGAAGTGGCCTTTTAATATCTCCCTGTTATCCTGACACCATTTGATCAAATCAGCCTTTTTGGCATCATGAGCAATCAGTGCGATATTCTTCTGTTTCCCAATTGTAAGTGTGATAAAGTCTTTTTCCATGCAGTTCGTTTCTCCTTACGTTACGTATAATTTTAAGCATTTGTAAGTATCAAAAATATTCTTGAACTTTTAGGCTGCGTTTTTCCGACAGTCTTTCAATTTATATTATAACAGACTTTTTAAGTTTTTTCATTTAATTCTGAAACCTAATAAAATATTACTGTAAGGTGCGTTATTGTTCACACAGTAGCTTAACACTTGCTGTTAAGCTACGTAAGAACGCGATACGAGAGATGATTTCTGCTTCGCGAAGCGAATTTAAATGCAAAAAGTTTGCATTGCAGAACATCATGCGTTACTGAGAACGAAGTGAACAGTAACAAGGTGCTTTTTGTGAACATAGTTTCATATGTAAGGACTCATAGACTTTTAAATACCTTTTTGGTTCCGATTGCAATCGCGAGAGCTATTATTCCCGCAAGCAAGACTGCCGCATACTCAAAGCCCCGGAAGCTTTCAAAAAGAATACCGTAGATAGCGCTTCCTATGGGCTGTGCACACATGGAAATCATAAGAATTACCGCAATGACCTTGCCAACGAGATCAGGCGGCGTTTCTGCCTGAACGAAGGTAAGCATCTGCACGGTGAACATAGTCGAAATTACCATAAGGAGAAAACAGCAGGAACTTATCACTATGTAATTTATCATATCCGAGGAGCAAACCGCCAGAGTTATTCCTATGGGGAAAACACGTACGGCACATGCAAGCAGCAAATTTCCAGCCTTTTTGACAGCAAGCCTTTTGGAAAGAATTCCTGTCAGGACTCCTCCTGCAATTCCGCCCGCCGCCAGTGCTCCCTCCGCAAACCCGCAAAGCCTATTCGCTTGCACCGGAGAAAAGTTAAGTACCTCAGTAATCAGATAGGGCAAACCTACGACAATCATTGCCGACATAAACAGATTGATTGCGCAGACAACAAGCAGAACCTTACCGATAATAGGCTTTTCTTTTCGAATAAAGGAAAGGCTCTCGGAAAAATCACATTGCGCAGTTTTCCATATATTTTTCCCATCGCTTCTTTTTTCAAAGGGAATCACAATGAAAAGCTCCATAGTCGCTGACAGCAGGAAGCAGAAAACGCAAAGCAGAAGTACCGTCTTTAAGCCATATAAGCTATATAAAATCCCTCCAAGTACCGGTCCCAATAGCGAAGAAAGGGAGCTAACGGAATTTATAACAGCATTTGCGGCCATGAGTTTATCCTTGCTTACTAATGCCGGGATGCTGGCTTGAACCGACGGCTGATAAAATCCGGCAATACCGTATAGGAGCATAAGTATACCCCCGATCAGAAGGATGATATTTGCTCCGCCCATGCACAAATAAAATATCAATATGAGAGCCGAAGTAAGAAAGTCTAATATAACCATAACATTTCGTTTATTCACCCGGTCCGCGATGATGCCTCCCGCGGGTGAGAGAAGAATTGCCGGGATAAAGGCACAAGCAGTAACAGCCCCGTAAAGTGTGGAAGATCCGGTTCGATTCAACAGATACAGAGGCAGAGCGAACCTGAGCGCCGCATTGCCGAACAGGGAAATAATCTGCCCTACTATTACTAACGTAAAATCCTTGGAAAATAATTTTTGATTCATAATTTCAATCTCCTTTTTAATACCAAACGTTGGTATGTATTATTTCAAAAATAAAAAAAGCACAAATGAACGGCTTTTCTTATTAATTTAAATTTATTTACTATTCTATTTACTATTCTGATAAATCTGCGCCAGCTCCTGCAGCCGATTTATCATTTCCTCATCCAAAACATCCAGACCGAAGCCGCGCAGCATTTGGTCAAACACCATAAGCTTCCTATAACATTCCTCGGGCGTATTGTTAAAAATCATAGGATTAAGCCAGAAATTAGCGACCAGCACTATCAGTTCGGAAAGCTCCGCAGGATATTGCGTCTGAATCGAGCCGTCCGCTATCCCCTGTTCAACGACTGGCCGGATATATAAAGGAACCGCTTCATCTACCGTGTCGCGAAGCATTATAAACATAAATCTGGAATTCTCACCCAGACTGGGAGCCGCCGCAAACATATCGCTCTGTACCGGACGCAGTATGGATTCTTTAAAAATAGTTTTCAGCTTTTCTCTTCCATTCATATCCGAACGGTCGCGAATAGCTGCTAACATCTGATTGGAATCCGCAGTCATTCTATCCGCGGCAGCAATCAGGATCTCTTCCTTCGATTTAAAATGATGATAGATTGCCCCTTTGCTAAGGCCGCCCAGATGATCGATAATATCTTGTATGGAAGTATGCTCATAGCCCTTCTCCATAAATAAACGGAAGGAAACGTCCAGTATCAGATTAATCGTCTCCTCAGGATACTTGTTTCTCGCCATTTCATCTCACCTCATAAATTTGCCGTATTAAAACATACCGATAGCATAAAACATACTGACGGTATGTTTACTTTATCATACTATCGGTATGTTTTCAAGCAATTATTTTATTTATTTCAAACAGAACGAAATTAATCTTATTCTTCCGTCAATGCAATCTCAAAGTCAAAAGGAAATTCCTCCGCCGTACGGTTGGCAAAATCAACCCTGAATCCCCTCCCGTCCTTATGGAAAAATCCTGAGACAGGTTCTATCCTCACATAGCACATATTCTCATCCGCTTCATTATTGTGCCTGAAATACCAGCTTTTAAATACCTCTGTTAATTTCTCCCTGATTTCGGTGTTTTCCGGCTTTAAAGGATGTCCGATATCATAGGCCTTTCCTTGAAATGTATGAAGCCTCCTGCTGCACAATGCTACATCGCTGTTCTCCCTGATTTCCCTAACCTTTTGAGATTGCCCATAAGTTACTATGTAAAAACATCTCCCGTCGAAATAGCTGTCTACGAACCGGAGCGACGGCACATTATCCTTTGCTGTCGCCAGCGCAAACTGATAATCTCTTGAAAATAATTCCTTCATTACAGCAATTGCCTTTTCATAAGCATCCATAGCTTCCCTGTCTCCTTTTTCCTTTATGACTTTGCAGCAATCCCGATGTTAAAGCGGTTTCATCATAAACATTTCCATTGTCTCCGCAAATGGCTCGAAATCTTTTATCAAACATCCACAATCCTTGTAACCCAGCTTGCGATAAAAATGCTGGGAGCTTTCTTCCACCATCGTGGATGTCATAACCAGCTTATGACCCAATTTCCGCATCTCTGCCTCCCATAACAGCATAGCGGCTCTCCCGATTCCTTAACTGCTCAATTCTGCGGCAATCGCCAGAAATCTTTTTTCAGACAATATCTCGTTCGTTATATATTTCCCATTATAAAACAGCGCATAATTCGTCCATGCTGCCGGAGCATTCCTTGCCGCCTCTGCGCTATCGATAAAAACACTGTGAAAAGGCAGCCCCATATTCCTGGCTTTTTCCTCAATTAGCGGTACATATTTTGCGGTATACGGACAGCCGAAAGTATAATACAGCCAAAAACCTTTTTCTTCGGTATGCGGCTGTTTCACATGCTCTTTGAATTTCGGTACAGGAGCATTCTTCTCAAGCGGGAGGTATAACAGTGTGAAATATGGCTCGGCCGTATCTGCAACAAGAAATCCTTTGTAAGCGAGATACTTCGAGTCGGAGAGAAAAGGCATTTTCTTCGTTGAGGAGATGGTGCAAATACCCCTTTTTCCCTTTTCCATGCTATCACTGATACAAGCGCCCAGCAACTCATTGGAGTAACCGTGTCCCTTAAAGCTCCCGGATACCCAAAAGCAATTAATATACATATACTCCTGTGCCTCTATGGGGACCCATGCGTATTCCGAAGGTATATATTCGATGAAGCACTTTCCCCGCTCCTCGCTTTTTAAAAATACCAGACCCTCGGCAAGCCTATCAGAAATCCACGCCTTTTTCGCCACAGTCTGCAGATCCTTGTTATTAGTCATGGCACAGCAAATATGCTCATTCTCAAGGTTTTCAGGTGTCAGTTTTATATAATTCATAGCTACTCCTTTTTCATCTATTCAGTGAGACAAACAATAGATTATAATTGCCTGCTGCACAACGAGCAGACTTTTTTTAAACTCATAGCCCGGAAAATATTCGGACTCAATCACATCCCCGGATACCTCTTCGCCGCGGTAAAACGGAGGACAGGGATTGAGAACCGCTCCGGGATTTGCTCTGTCCATAATCTCTTTTGTAATCTGATATCCTTTAAAATCAGCCAACGCGCCTTCTTGTATCGGATCCGTACATATGATGTCCCTGCCCTCCACAGCATCCCGTAACTCACCAAAAACATCTGTGCCGTCCATCTCATAACCCTTAGGGCAGCACTGGGCAAACCGAAATCCCATAACTTCGGCAGCCTCCTTCCATGCCAAGCCGATATTACCGCTTCCTCCGCAGAATAAATAGCTGTCATTCAGAAAATCTCTGCGAAGCTTTGACAGCGTGTATAAATCTGATATGATTTCGCAAGGATGATTTTGATCCGTCATCGCATTGACTATAGGTACTCCGGAAAATGTTTGCATCCTTTCCATAAGGGAAATGTCCTTATGCCTTACAATGACGATATCACACCAGTTGTTCAGATATCCTGTGACGTCTTTTATCTCTTCTCTTTTATCCAGCGTTTGCGGGGAAAACAGTATCGTCTGCCCGCCCAGCAGAAATATCCCCTTTTCGAAGGTGACCCTTGTCCGGATGCTCGCTTCCGGGAAAAACATGACGGCTGTTTTCCCCTTTAAAAAATCCTTGTATTTTCCGGCTTGAATAGCGTCGGCAATACCGAATATTTCAAAAATATCCTTTTTCGTATAATCCGTTATCCGAAGAAAGCTTCTCATTTTTGCTCCCATCTGCCTGCTTTAGCGGGCGTACAAATCAAGGATGTTGAAAGTGCATTTCTTTCAACCTTATCCCCCTGCAAGAACCTGCTGCCCCTATACATATTCTTCTATCCCGTATTTGCTTATTTTTATCTTTTTCACATATATTTCCTTGAGCCTGGAAAGCGCATTGTAATGGGCCGTTGCCGCATGCCGCTTCAGCTCATGCTGATTTGTCCACATCTCCATCAGGCATATATCATCTGATGAATCCAATGGATAATAAAAATCATACTTAATATTTCCCGGCTCTTGTCTGGAAGCCGTTGTTATTTTTTCTTCCTGAAGCTTTCTGTAAAATTCCTCCCTTTTTCCGGCTTGAATGGTATACCTTACATTTACAAGGACATATTTTCGTATCGAAAGAAGGGCAGCCCCATAATTCTCCGCCTTAGTCACTGCAAAGTATTTGCCGAAGGAGACTGTCCACATATCCATTTCTTCATCCATTCCGTCACCCGTCTCCGCTATATCGTTCATAATAAAAGAAACGAATCTGCATGGGGTTTTCGCTATCTCAGGAAGGAAATAAGATACGCCCCATTCTGCATCTTCCTTGTCATCCACAAATCCATTTCTTGCATCTACAATAAAATTACTGCCCTCGTACTTTGCCAAAAGGCTTGCCGCAAACATAGTAGGACGTCTATAATCATCCAGATGACAATACTTTTTCCACCTGAGCAAAACAATATGATCCTCAGGAATATATTTTACATTACAATATTCCGAATCGAACTCCTCCTGCGCAACCGCGATTTCCATAAATCCCACCGTAAATGGTAAATGGGGAAAGAGCTTCGTTCCTGTATGTACGAACCCATTCTGGATATACCAGTTTTTTAAGCGGGTGTTTTCTTCTATGATTCCGATAACGATTTTATTTCCCTTGAGGGTTTTTACTATATCATAACAAAATTCTACAAGCTGCTTTCCGTACCCTTTGTGCCTATATGCCGGCAATACCGTCAGTTTAGCCAACTCATAGCTTCCATTATCCTTTGCTTCCAGCTGTGCAAAACCGGCAATCTTATCCCCTTCGCATATTGCAAACATTTTATTTCCCTTTTTATAATCGTTTTCCAATCTTTCATATGGCATAAAAGCCCCGTTTGTCGGGCAATTATCCGTGGTAAGCCCGAATTCGTCTGCAACTGTCATCGAGCTGTCCCTAATGACGGCAAGACATTCCATTAAATCCTTTTCTTCCACCGGTCTGATCATTCTACTTCTCCTCCTGCTCCTCACTATTGTAAATTTACTAATTTATCGATGCCGTCAATACCGGCAAATTCCTCTACTATAATAGATTCAATATGTTCTTTTAATGCTTTATTTACGCTTGTAATACACCAATTTTTTTCGCCGCCTATACTTTTACAATCGTCTTCAATCAATATATCAGGCCTTATTCGTTCTACCAAATCGGCGTACCCTTCCCTTTTTCCTCTGCATAAAATTTGCGTGTATTTTATGCCATGAAAATCCATGACTCTTTTTATAAACAAATATCTTTTCTTTCTAACATAAGAACATAAATAGATTTCATTTCCCTTATCATATAAGCCATTTATTATTTGCTTCGCTTCTCCTATCGGAGCATATCCATATTGGGAAAACAAGAACAGCACGGGCTTTGTATAAAAAGCAGTACCCTCTATAAAAATCATTATTTTCTTCATCATCAGCTCCCATCTGCGTGCTTTAGCACGCATACAAATCAGAAGGCGCCAAGAGCTACGCTCTATTATTCCGCATATAGTTCCCTTATTGCCTGTTCCCAATATTTTTCAGGAATATGAGGCCATACGCATTCTCCCACAGCCCCTTTACATAATGCCATCGCTCTATCCAATACTTGAGCGTTACTGATCCGTCCATTTCTAAGGACTCTCTCTGCCACATAGCTCCAATATGGAGCATGAATTATCAGCTTATCCTTACGCATATCCGCAATGACCTCATCCACCTCATATTCTAAGCTGATAAACTCCTCCTGCCATCCTCTTTCATGACTACTCAGTATAAGAAATTGCGTTCTTCCTTCGCTTAAAAGTGGCATCCCTACCGAGCCGGGATTTAAAGCAGACTTCTTGTTATAAATCGTTTTATTTTGCCAATGGGTATGTCCGCAAATAATCAGCCCGGTTTCCGACGCTTCAAGGATTTCAAATATTCTGTCGCTATTTGGAATCATTTTTTCGTTTACCTGATACGGCGAGCCATGGCAAATTAGAAACGGAGGATGTCCTTCGAATTCTATTCTTTGTTTCATGGGTAAAGCCTCGAAAAAGTCAATATCTTTATCCGATAAACGATCATAGGCGTACCGCAGCATCCCCGTCGTTGAATTATTATCCGTCCATTCCCACGTCTTATCTTCCCTATTCCTATAATCGATCCAATATCCTTCTTTATTCCCTCTAATGAAAACACAGTTATATTTTTCCTTCATCCCATAGAGCATATCCAACGTTTTTTCCGGATAAGCCAGCTCTCCTACATAATCTCCCAGAAATAAAAAGGTATCGATACCTCTTTCTTCCGCATATTTTATACATCTGTCGAGTGCGATATAATTCCCGTGTATATCCGCCAAAACTGCTATATCCATCGTAATTTCCCCATTTTCTAATAATTTATCATATTTACCTTAAATACTAAATGTTTTTTTGCAAATTAAATATCCATATCCTCCAACATAAACCTCTGCCATATAATTTTCCACTTCTTTATTTTTCTTTTTTATGCCCGGCTTCATACCAAACCATACATTCTTCCGCTCTTACAAATCCGCATTTTTCATATAACGCCCGTCCTGCTTCGGTGGCGTCAAGGCTTATTTCTGTAATTCCCTTCTGCCTTGCTTCCTCCATTAACCATGCCATCATTTTTAAGGCAATTCCCTGCCTTCTATAATCTGCACGGGTATAGACGTTCATAATATGAGCTCTTTTCCCGGCAGGATGATCGAACGTAGGCATCACATTTATATAACAAATGGAGGCACACCCAATGGCCTCACTATCTTCCACTGCCAGCACAGTAGTTTGGCCGGAGCTTTTAAAATATTCCCTTGTATTGTCTATAAACGCCTTATCGAATGACATGATGTCGGACAACCCGTTTACAGCTTTCAGCATCTCGAGCCTGATATCCATAACCATATCTAAATCGGTATTCACCGCTTTTATCAATTTCATTCTGTATAGTCTCCTGTATCTTTCGCTTAGCGCATGCAACTGCGCATTCAATGTTTCTGTAAGAGAGGCTCCTTTTTCTTTTACAAAAATGCAGAGCTGCCCATCCCTTTATAAAAGGATGATTAACAGCTCTGCGCCATAAATTTTGTTCTTTACAGACTTCTCCGCGCAGCAGAACGCCTCCCCTTTTGAGCATCGTTTAAAGATAATCCATGATATTCAAATGTTTATGATCAGACCCGTTATAAATGCAAAAATTATCACATATAACAAATACATTATAAACTGTCGAGCACCCAATACAATTTTAACAGCGCCTAAATTGGTAATTTTTGTAGCCGGTCCTGTAAGCATAAATGCTGCAGCGGAGCCCATGCTCATACCGTCATAAAGCCACTGTTGCAGAAGAGGTATGGTTCCGCCCCCGCACATGTAAAGCGGAACGCCGATGGTAGCCGCCATCAGCACACCAAATCCCTCGTTATTGCCAAATAGTTTAACAAAAGCATCTGTCGGTACATATCTTTGAAACAATGCCGATAATACGATTCCTAAAAGAAAGTACAGCCAAGTTGCTTTCACATTCCGTCCGAAATTTTTAAGTAAGCGCAACAGGATATTAGGGTCTGTATCACGGCTTTTCACTTCTGCAATGGAAGAAAAGTTAAAAAATGAAGTTTCCCTGCAGAATACATGTACCAGCAGCCCCGCTACAATTCCACAAAAAAGACAAGCTGATATACGTACGATCAAAGCCCTCGTTCCTAAAGCAACGCTATAAATAATCAACTGCGGATTGAGTAAAATAGAAGACATCATAAAAGCAGCCAGCCAGTCATCTCTCATCCCCTTAGCTGAAAAGGATGCTGCAATCGGAATTGTTCCATACATGCAGAGTGGTGAAGCCATGCCAAGTAAACATGCCGTTACAATACCCAATACCCCCATCCTTTTATCCTTTAAGCCACTGAACAAACTATGTATCCGTTCTTTGCCGAACACAGACACTACCGATCCAATAACCATACCAAACAACCAGTACCCAAAAATCTGATTCAATTGAATACTAAAATAATACCATAGATAAATAAATTCTCTATGCAATATATCAATCATCAATATTCACCAATTCATACTCACGGCTGCCAAGTCCGATTTCTTCCGCACTTTCCAATGTATGAAGTCCGTTCAATTGTTCAATTCTGTTTACAAGTTTTTCTCTGCCTTCCGCAGTATATACAAGATCAATACATGCCTGATCGAGCGCCACCGGATCGGTTGAAGCAAGAATTCCGATATCGTGAATATCCGGTTCAGCCGGTCTTCCATTGCAGTCGCAGTCTATACTGATCCTGTTCATAACATTGATATATGCAATATTCTTTCCATTCCCCAAACTGTCGGAAACAGCCTTACCAGCATCAGCCATTGATTCCAGAAAGTCATCCTGAACGCCTCCCCACATACTTATACTGCTCTTTCCTGCAGTATGTATGAGACATTTTCCTTCTTTTGAACCAATCCCTATGGAAATATTTTTAATAGCTCCTCCAAAACCAGCCATCTCATGCCCTTTAAAGTGAGAAAGTACAAGAAAAGAATCATAATTTGCAAAGTGCGCGCCTACAAGATCCTCTTCCAGATGGGTTCCCCCATTTACCGGAAGGCTTATTGATCCGTCAGCATCCATAATATCCACCTCTGCAATATCCGTAAAGCCATGATCCTTTGCTACCTGCATATGCATAGCCGTTTCGCCGCGAGAACCGCCATATGCCGTATTACATTCGACAATTGTACCATCCACAGACTGCACCAGGTCTTTAATCAGTTCCGGTTCCAGATAGTTGCTGGCGGGAGGCTCACCTGTACTAAGTTTCACAGCAACCTTCCCTTCCGGTGTCCAGCCCATGGCTTCATAAACTGCCATCAAACCTTCAGAGCTGATATCATCTGTCATGTAAACTTTTGGTGTCTCCTTCGGTAATTGTGTTACTTCTTCCGAATCAGAGGAATCTGTCTGTTCTGTCTCACTAACTTCCGAATTTTCTTCTCCTGAATTTTCTTCTCCTGAATTTTCCACTTTTGAACTTTCTACTTCTGAACTTTCCACTTCAGTATTAGCTGTATTACTGCTACCCTGTACATTTCCACATGCTGCGAGAGAAAGCGCTGCAACAAATATTAAAGTAAAATCAATAACCCTTTTCCATTTCATATCTCACACCCTCCATCCCTATTATTCTTTTTCACATACTCTTTTCAATATATTTTCTAATCAGATAAAACGAACTTAATGTAAAAATGTGAGAATTCTGTGAGAAAAAAGGTAGATTTATATGAAAATATACTGAAATTGAAATTTATCCTGACCTATCCTGAATTGTTTTGACTTGAATACTCAAACCAAAAAGTTGTCAGCGTTTCTTTACAGTCTACACCATAGCACATATCGTGAGCCTTTAAAAACGTGCTGACGATAGAAAGACCGATGCCGGTTCCCTTTTTACGTCCGCCATGATGTTGACTGCACTGATATCTTTCCCAGATGATTGCCCGCTCCTCTTCCGGAATAGGTTCCCCTGGATTGACGACCGACACCCGTATCCCATTACACAATTTTTCAATCACTACGGAAATCATTCCTCCATCCGCGGTATGATTGACGGCATTATTCAATAGATTTCGCATTACCTGGCAGATTTTCATTGCATCTACATTGACAGGAATATCCTTCCAAGCGCTCTCCAGGCGGACCGTGATACCATATTGAGCGGCGTTTTGTTTGCAATGAACTACTTCTGACTCAACAATCTCATACAGATTATACCAATCCCTTTTTAGTTGGATATACCCAGCCTGCAGCTGAGAGTAATCCATGATATCGCTGACCATTTCGCTCATCCGTCCAGCTTCTTGTATAATAAGATCAAGGTCTTCATTACGCTTCTCATCATTTTTCCAACTGATATCCCGCACCATTTCAGCATAACCCCTGATAAGGGCCAGAGGTGAGCGCAACTCATGGGACACATTGGCTATAACCTCTTTGCGAAGAACATCCACTCGTTGGAGCGCCTGACTAAGCTCGTCTACCGAATCGGATAATTGCCCGAGCTCATCATTCAGGGACAGCCCTGGTGTTGCGGTTAATTCGCCCTTTGCAAGTTTGTCTACCGTGCATTTTATAATATGTATTGGCTTCACAAAATAGCGGGACAACAATGCTGCCAACATAGCTGCGGCCAGCGACAATGTTATGCTCAATGTCACAAGCTGGCTACGGTTAATACGAAGTACCGTATGCAGTTCATCCATTGAATGATACAAAACAATCAAAGCCTGCCGCTTTTCATACACCACCGGAATACCAATTTCAAGTATCAACGGTTCCGATCCGCATCGTATAATTTTATGATATGATTCTCCCTGCAAAACCTGCCGGTATTCTTCACTATTCTCAAACTCACTTAGAAATACACATACCGACTCCAAAGAATTTTCATCTTGTAATCTATACCCTAAGCTGTAAAGCGCAATCAGCTTTCCGTCAACGCCGATCAGCATCATTTTTCCGTTCGTGGACTTGCTTAGAGAGGCAAGCAGTTGATCATGATAAGCAAGATCTTTTGTTTTCAGTTTTTCTATAACAGGCTGCAGGCGACTTTGTACTTCAGCAACGGTAGAATCGACATAATTGCGCTCAAACAAAAAAATCTGCACAATCCACATAAATACTATGCTAAGAGTCACCAAAAGCATCATGATCAGCCACAAGCGGACTACGATCCTGGAGTGTAAGGGCGACCTTCTACGAAGCTTATTCATATTCAAATTTATACCCAACCCCCCATGCCGTTTGAATTATTTTTCTGTAGTCACCCAGATGCTCCCTAAGTGATTTGATATGAGTATCTACCGTACGTGCATCACCATAATAGTCATAGCCCCAGACCTTATTCAACAGCTGTTCCCGGCTGAGAACAAGTCCTTCATTCTGTGCAAGATACAATAGAAGATCAAACTCTTTAGGCGGCAGATTAAGTACTTTTTCACCTACGGTTACAGTTCTCGAACCGGGCGAAACGCAGAACTCTCCAAAAAAAAGCTTATCACATGACCTTTTTCCGCTGCGCTTGAGTACGGCACCGATACGGGCCATCAGTTCCTTTGGACTAAATGGTTTCGGTACATAATCATCTGCTCCAAGATTAAAACCCAACAGCTTGTCATATTCCTCGCAGCGGGAAGTCAGCATAATAACCGGAACCTGACTTTCTTTACGTATTTCTCCCAGAGTCTCAAAACCATCGAGTTCCGGCATCATGACATCCAGCACAACGATATCAAACTGTGTGCTATTTGCTTTCTCAATAGCTTGCTGGCCGTTTTCTGCCTCTTCGCACTGATATCCATCTAATTCCGCATAAGTCATCACCAGCTTCCGAAGATGTATATCGTCATCGACAATTAGTAGTTTCGGCATCATGCTCCCCTCTTTCTTTGAATATGTATATTATTTATCTGGATAATAGATTTTATTGGTCAATAAATGTGCGGCTTGAGTCTGATACGGCCCTGGCATACCTATCAGCGAAACGCCGCTTTAGCTTTGCGTCTTCTTTTTTTCTAACTCCACCATTATATCATACAGACTATCTAATCGAATAGTCATATCATGCAGCTTTCTTACCTTGCAACGGGTATCTTCAGGCAAAATATCAATTTCATTTTCCAAGCGTGCTTTGTTCAAATCAGCCTCTCGGAGCTTGTCAAAAAAACAGATAACCGCATTTATTCCTGCGTGTTATCGGCTCTGCATCATTGTATATATTGACTGCTGAGCAAATCGTTTCCGGTTGAAAATCAGTAAAATTAAGGCAAAAAAGTATTCGTGACGGAATCTTAAAAAGATTCGTCACGAATACGGACAATGCAATATCTTTCAATAAAAAATAATGTTACAAAACCTTTGAAAGAAGAATCAGTTCCTCGAGTGCCTTGCTGTCCTCTTGTTTACATCCTTCAATCAACGCCGCCAGTTGCTTCCTTACTTCCGACTCAGCAAAACTACTCATTTGCTTCTCGTTTCTCTCATATCCGCCCAGAATCTTTGCCATACTACATATATTTTCTGCCACCTTGGAAAAATGCTTTTCTATCTTCTTGCAGCTATCGCTATGCTCTTCCAATTCCGCCGATAGCTTTCTCATATAAGCTGCCGCATTGCTTCGCCCGTCTGCAAGGCAGTCCATTGCATCCCCTTGACACATAAGGCGCTCTGCCAAAAGCGGTAAGACCGCATCCCTGGGAAAGTTCGCTTCATTCAGTATACCTTCCCTCCACGCATCGTAAGCAAGAATGCCTTTCGCAAAGGTCTTGCCTTCTTTCTCATCCAGCCGTCCGTTCATTACTCTTATTGCATTTTCAATAATTTCTTTGTTTGAGATTAACGGCTTGTTTTTCTCCCCTATGGAAATTACAGCTATCGTATCGCTGTTCTCCCACCATTTGTCCAAAATAAAATAACCCGATTCATCTATCGTTACATCTCTCGCGAATTCAATGGAATCCTGAAAAAAATTCCATCCGAGCAGCGTCTCTCCATTATCTTTATAACCGGTAATGATGCAGGCCTCCGGAGGTCCGATGATTCCTAGGGCAATACAGGGAAATCCTGCCTCAATCCGCTGTTTAATAAAATGAGTAAAATCGTTCTTCTTATCCGAGCAGTTCCCTTCAAACTTTACATCGCAGGAGGAATTCGTTCTCTTTATCATATGAAACTCCCGTCCTAGCGATTCCACTCCCAGCCTATAGACCTCCTCTGGATTGTCGAAGGTATGGATGACATCCACGTTTCCCCCATTCCACGCTCCTTTTTCCCACGTTAGACGAAAAGCTGCTCCCGTAGCTGCCATGGAAAAATCTATTCCCACATCCTGCCCCAGATAGTTTGCACAGCTTTTTACGCACATAGGATATGGCGTGCATCCTTCCGCACCGTATTCTACCTTAGATATCCCGTATAATACCGTTGCACTTTCACTTTGTGATTTATTTCCCAAACTATTTCTCCGTTCATTTTTTAATTCATTTCCTTTATTCATGACTTTCACCCTTTCTTTCTATCGAGTATGCCTATACCGAATGCGCCTGCACATAGCTTTATTCTCCCTACCAGAGGACGTTTTCTCCTGAATTCAGAAGGTGTAAGCCCCGTCACTCTCTTGAATGCGCGCGTAAAGCTATCATAATTTGCAAAGCCGTATTTAGTGGCAATATCCATAATGCTCTGATTATTATAAAGAATTTCATAAGCGGCATTGGAAACTTTCCGAATAAGGATATACCGCGCAAGGGGTATTCCGGTTTTGTCCGCAAATATACTTCGTATATGCGCAATAGAAAATCCGGTCGCCCTTTCCAGCTCCTTATAATCGATTTTTTCTTCTACCCTGTTTTCAATATAAATAATAATTGAGCTTATCGTTAAAAAGTAATCCATTCTATATACCGTTATTTCCCTTCATGAAGTAACTTTAATATACCATACGGATGAAAAACTTTCTCGATATTTTTAAGGATGTTACCTGCCATAAAATAATTTCATTTTGTCTGAAAATGCCAGAACAAAAGTGTGCTTCTCACACTTCCGCGACCAAGTACTTTTGCCGTACAGCTTTTGTTCCGCGCGCGCAGCTGCGCATCTATCTTTCTTTCATAGGCGCACTTTCCTATGAAAGGAAAAAGTACTGTCACTTAATTATATTAAGTAACAGCACTCTTCTTATTTAAAACTTATTTCGCTTGGGGCGAGTTGATTGCCGCCTGCGCCGCTGCCAGCTTTGCAATAGGAACTCTGAAAGGAGAACAGGACACATAATCGAGACCCGCATTATGGCAAAACTCAACGGAAGAAGGATCACCGCCATGCTCACCGCAGATTCCCAGCTTCAACCCGGGATGTGCCTTTCTTCCCTTCTGAGCCGCCATCTCTATCAACTGCCCTACGCCATTGCGGTCCAGCTTGGCAAAAGGATCGGATTCGTAAATTTTACTCTTATAGTACGCCGATAAGAACTTGCCCGCATCATCTCTTGAAAAACCGAAAGTCATCTGTGTCAGATCGTTGGTTCCGAAGGAGAAAAACTCTGCTTCCTCGGCGATTTCGTCCGCCAGTAATGCCGCACGCGGTATTTCTATCATTGTTCCTATGTGATAACAGATGTCAGAGCCCTTTTCACGCTTTACGGCTTCCGCTGTCTCCACCACCACATCTTTCACATATTTCAATTCCTTTTTATCCCCTACCAGAGGGATCATGATTTCAGGCACAATGTCAAAGCCCTTTTCCATCTTCACTTCGATGGCCGCCTCCATTACCGCTCTCGTCTGCATTCTGGCAATTTCCGGATAGGTCACGGACAGACGACAGCCTCTGTGGCCCATCATCGGATTAAATTCGTGAAGTGCATCGCAGGCTGCCTTTACCTTTTCTATAGGAAGACCCATCTCTTCCGCCATCTGCTTGATATCCTTTTCTTCCGTAGGCACAAACTCATGAAGAGGCGGATCTAAGAAGCGAATTGTTACCGGTCTTCCTTCCATCACCTCGTACAATCCTTTGAAATCGCCTTTTTGGAAGGGGATAAGCTCTGCCAGGGCTGCTTCTCTTGCTTCCACCGTTTCGGACAATATCATCTTTCTAATCTTAGGGATTCTGTCAGGCTCGAAGAACATGTGCTCCGTACGGCAAAGACCGATTCCCTCAGCCCCCAGCTTAATCGCATTGAGCGCATCCGCCGGGGTATCCGCATTGGTACGCACCTTCAAGGTACGCAGTTCATCCGCCCACGCCATGATACGCCTGAAATTGCCGGTGATTCCTGCTTCCACCGTCTTAATATCTCCGTTATAAATCTTACCGGTAGAGCCGTCGAGGGAAAGGTAATCTCCTTCCGTAAATTTGCAGCCTCCCAGTTCAAAGGTCTTCGCGTTTTCATCGATTACGATTTCCCCACAGCCCGATACGCAGCAGGTGCCCATTCCTCTGGCTACAACTGCAGCGTGGGAGGTCATGCCTCCTCTTACGGTAAGGATTCCTTCCGCCGCGTGCATTCCTTCAATGTCCTCCGGAGAAGTCTCCTGGCGCACCAGAATGACTCTTTCTCCTCTTTCATGAGCCATTACTGCATCTTCTGCATGAAAATATACTTTTCCTGCCGCTGCACCCGGAGATGCCGGAAGTGCCTGTCCGATTACCTGCCCGGCCTTTAATGCTTCCTCATCAAAGTTCGGATGGAGCAGTTGATCCAGCGATTTTGCCTCGATTCTCTCTACTGCCATGCGAGGGCTGATCATTCCCTCATCTACCAGGTCGCAGGCTATTTGCAGCGCTGCTCCCGCAGTACGCTTGCCGCTTCTCGTCTGTAAGAAGAACAGCTTACCGTTTTCGATGGTGAATTCCATATCCTGCATATCCCGGTAATGGACCTCCAAGCGGTTCGCCGTCTCTAAAAATTGCTCATAGCACTCCGGCAGTTCCTCTTTCAGTTTCGTAATGGGCTGGGGCGTACGGATTCCCGCTACTACATCTTCGCCCTGCGCATTAATCAGGTATTCTCCAAAGATTCCTTTCGCTCCCGTAGACGGATTTCTTGTAAATGCCACACCCGTCCCTGACGTTTCTCCCATGTTGCCGAATACCATGGCCTGTACATTGACCGCAGTTCCCCAGTCTCCCGGAATATCATTCATCCTGCGGTAAACGATCGCACGGTCGTTATCCCAAGAGCGGAATACTGCCTTTACCGCCTCCATCAACTGTCTCTTCGGTTCCTGCGGGAAGCCCTCTCCTTTTTGTTCTTTATATATTTGCTTGAAACGCTCCGTTGTCTCCTTCAGGTCCTGGGCTGTCAACTCCGCATCTGTATGCACTCCTCTGCTTTCTTTCATTTCCTCCAAAACTTTTTCAAAGTTGGATTTAGGAATCTCCATAACCACATCGGAGAACATCTGAATGAACCGGCGGTAAGAATCGTAAGCGAATCTGGGATTTCCCGTCTTTTTCGCAAAGCCTTCCACCGCCTCATCGTTCAGTCCCAGATTTAAAATCGTATCCATCATGCCCGGCATGGAAGCACGTGCTCCCGAGCGGACGGATACGAGAAGAGGATTCTTCGTATCTCCGAACTTTTTCTCTTGTTTACGCTCCAGTTCTTCCAGCGCAGTAAAAATCTGGACCTCGATTTCAGGATCAATCTGCTTTTGCTTTCTGTAATAATCAGTGCATGCCTCTGTCGTTACCGTAAATCCCTGCGGAATCGGCAGCCCGAGCTTTGTCATCTCCGCCAGATTCGCTCCTTTTCCTCCCAGGAGATTCTTCATGTCCGCGCTGCCTTCTTCAAATAAGTACACCCACTTTGCCATACTCTTTCCTTTCTCATCCTTTTGCCATTTTTCATTTTCGTCTCACACAGACGCAATATACCATGAGCGTTAAACGTTCATGGTATATTATAACGCCAAAAGGCGCCTTTCATTCTGTGTGCAAACTTGTCTGATAATTGATAAGCTATTATATCATATATTTCCAAAAATGCACAGTTTTTTCAATTAATTCCCACATTATTCCAAATAATTAAGAAATTTGAGTGAAATGTGAAAAAATTAACAACAATTCATTCTTCCACGCTCACTTATGATGCTATCGTAGGATTTTTGGCGTTTTTCTAGGACTTCTTCGATACATACAGCTGCTTGTACACTTATCTTTTTCCAGGCAATAATGAACTTATTTTGCAACGGCCCCCTAATAATTTTTTACCTATTTTTTATACCCGCTGTTTTTTAGTATCTGCAAATACCTACGCCTGATATTCAAATTTAAGCCCTTTATTAATACAGTAAAAAATTCATTTACCCTAGTAGTTCAGTTATTATTACAAAAATAACTGGTCGCAAATGGTGCGATACATACTAAAAATAAAATAACGCCCAACATAAATAGAAATCTTTTTTGAATACGCAAAATAGGACAGAAACTCCGTGAATAAGGACTTCCTGCCCTACTTCAATTTACATCACCCCTAATGTCTTGGGGCAAGTATCGCCAAACCTATCATACGTAAAATTGATATGGCCAAAATATATCATGTTTTATTTACTTTCTCCGTAACTTTGTCATATATATTTTTATCAAATCGAGTATGTGCCCACTGAAAATGAGATGATAAATTATATCATTACTGTTGTTGCCGGAGTATCTCAAAAAACAATGTTTTGCTTATTTTTCTACTCATAAATCCGAACACTACAGACCATGCACCCAATATAATCAAAATAATAAGTATCCATAAATAAAACGGGAGGTAAACACTCATACCATTCGGAACTATTGCGATAATGTTCGGGTATATTCCAGATACAATATTAAAACTCACAGGAATGGATATCAACATGCTTATTATTGTTATATATAAGGAATTTACTAAATATAATTGGGTTACTTCCTTCCTGTTATATCCCATTATATAAAGAATGGCTATTGGACTTTCACTTTTATTCGTAATAATGCTTATCACCACATACATCATTCCAATAAAAATAAATATCCCCATGCATGAAAGCAAATAAATAATACTCATCAGGGAATTGGTCCGATTCTCGGCCCCTAAAACAGCATCATCTTTTTTCAGAGTCGCTGCAAGCCGCTCCGGATCAATATCTAACTGTTTATTAGAAAATACCATATTCCAATAATTTTCATCCGTTTCAAAATATGTTCTCATACTGTCAATATTCATAAAAAGGCATAAACCATAAGAATATTTAACTGCATCCACTATTGTAAATTCATAACTTTCGTCATTATAAGGGCTGTTGAGAGTAATTCTTTCACCAATCTTCCAATTGAATTTTATCATTGCAGATGTGGAAGCAATAATTTCGTCTCTTTCATATTTATCAAAGTTACAGTCAAAATACGCACTGTTATTCTGGATTCCGATAAGTTCTACCTGCATGTCTTTCCCAGTAAGCGGAAAATCTTTATTCAAAATTTCGTAATATGCTGCTTCTCCTCCTTCCGGTACTTTTTCTGAAGGAAACATATAATAATATTTATTTTCAAATTTTATATCATCATAACAGCTTGCACGCCAAGTCGTCAGTGTACCATATAATGAAATACCGAATAAAAGCATAAATATGGTAATAATCAACGAAATCAACAGTATGAAATAATAAAGCCAATCGCGTACCATTAGTCTAAACTGATATGTCAGCTTGAAACTAAATTTATCCATATTCAGATTCATATTTCCGGTATCATTCGCAACATTCTGAAAGAGCATAAGCACTGGCTTTGAAAGTGCATTTTTTATAACTATCCAATTAATTATGATTGATATAACCGTTGGGCATATTATGCCGTACACAATGATATATGCTTCAATCTGCACATTCAGGTTTGATACTGCACCACCATTAATATAATTTGACATCAAGGGATGCGCCATTAGAAATCCTAATCCTGTACCGCAGGCAGATGCAATAAATACATTAAGCACAGGCAAAATTGTAAAATGAAACGTCAACGCATTAGTATTATATCCCAATGCATAAAGTGTACCAATGATATGATGCTCTTTTCTTATATCTGTAATTGCAATAGCCGCTGTGATGAAAGAAAGTGCAACAAAGAGCGTCACCCCCATTGGAAGCGCACAGCTTTTATTTGTTATCATATCATTAGTGAAACTATTAATGCGTACATTATCTTCACTTTTTACCATGTTTATCAGATTACGCCATTTAACTGTAATGTATTTATTTAGCACATCAAAAACAGCTCCATAAATCTCTTCATTTTCTTCAAATCGAACATTCTTATCTTCGAAATCTCGTGCATCTTCCACAATCTCTTTCATGTATTTATCTTGGATTTTCGATTCATCAAACTCCATATTACAAAGCCACTCATGCAATAAATCATATGTATAAGCATCTTCCTTATCCGATATGCGATATGCATAATAATAATTAGGCTTATTATCAGCTAACAGTCCCTGAAATTGCATATCAGATACAAATGCTACACAAAATACTGTAAAATCGGGATAAGCCCCTGTTTGATCCTTATAGATTGAATCATAATCTATAGAATAACCCAGTCCCGTTATTTTATAACTCTCATTATCAATGATTATCTGATCTCCTATATCATATCCATAGTAATCAGCATAATGCTGTTCAATTACAATTTCATGATCATTTTGGGCATTTTTCCCATCTTTTAGCTGGACAAGGTCAATCTTTTCCCGATTCTTATAAATGCGGACAACAGCATCCGTCGAACTCTCCTTCTGCTCTATATAAAAGTTCTCTTCAAGTTCAACCCCATGGCTGTTAAGTTCTTTTCGCTGCATATCACTCAAAGGAACAAAAACATTAAAGTAACCATCTTCGCAATTGCTTTTCTCTTTCAAGTCTAACACCGCCCCACTGACTGTATCCGCAGAAACAGCCAGTGCGACAAATATCATTATCCCAATCATAAAAAGGGAAAAAACCAAACTATACTTAATAAAACTATGTCTAATATTTCTGAATAACCGCTTATTAAGAATTTTCATTCTAAAACACTCCCAAACTATTCAAGAATCAATAGACAAAAAATACATTATCTTTGATCCTTTTCTAATACCAGCTTATAATTTTTCAAAGTATAAAACCGGGATTCCTCATTGTTCAATTGGGTAATTCTTTTATTACTTCCAGTGATACTTACATCTACAAAGGCCCTGTAGTTCATTCCCTCGATACTTTGTACTGCTTTTTCCCAATTAATTCTGCTATAAACATTGTTAATTAATTCGTCGATTACTTCTTTTCCATCATCAAGATACCTATACTTATACGGGGAAAATACTTTATACCTCATTTCCCTCACTTTAAAGTTTGCAAATTTATCCACATTATCGGTAAGCCATTTCTCCTTCATGTTATAATGAAAAGGTATGTAAGACTCGATTTTATTCACTAATATTGCACCTTTATCCATAAAATACTGCCCCATCTTATCTAAGGCAGTTCCATTTCCGACAAGTAAAAAACTATAAGGAGAATTTGCACTTGCGATATCTACTATCGAATGATCGTAGCCGAAACCAGAAAATATTTCCCTTAATGTATCTTCTGAAAATCCCACCACCAGAGACATTGCATAATCAAATTTTTCAAATGAATAGCACATACTCTTAAACAGTAATCTGTTGATTTCCAATCCATCTTCATAAGAAATCGCATCACTGCAAACGCATGCGCTGTTAACTCCAAGGCTATATCCAACAAATGCGTCTGGCTCAACTCCTGAATCCAGTAAAAATTCAAGTATGGCACAATTACTAATGTAAGTTAAGTTTAATTCGTTATATGCATTTTTTAATTTATCGCAGCTTTTTCCATCTAATAGTTGTTGATGGAAATCTATTCCAAGATATTTTTTTGCACGTTCACAATATTTTTTAAATACAGATACTTGTTTCTCATTAAAACGTGATTGTATCTTCCAAATCTGATTGTTTACCCCTTCAAAACAAATAACCGTTTTTTTTTCTCCCATAGTAATACCAAACGGCAATACCGTAATATTCCTTTCCCTCAATTAATCGCTCTTACTTCTTCCATCTATCACATATTTAGGTATAAAACTGCCTCTTTTTCTACTCTTATACCAAACAATATTTCCAAGCAACATAAACACAGCTCTGGGAAATTTAACAGGATAAGATATTAATTCCACATATTCATTTTTCACAATTTTCTGCGCAAATATATCCATATTGCGGAACATATCCTTATGAGGTCCCTTGTTCTTAGGCATGTGCTTTATATTAAGCATGAGTTCTCCTGTAGAAATCCTGAAAGAACCGCCCCAGTTTAATCCTACTTTTTTAACCCATAACCTATATGTTACAATGTCTGCATTTGATCTGAATTTATAGAAACCGCAATTATCAATTACATAAATAGATTTATTTTTATCACCATTATATTCAGATTCAAAATCCTTCATATAATCTAGAATTCTTGAGGGTACCGTTCCTGCATAAATAGGTGCAATAAGCAAAATATTATCATATTCCTTTGTCTTCTTTATTAAATCTGAATTATTATGGTCGAAAATATAGAAAATTTCACTCTTCACATTTTGTATATCGTTTTCAGCAAAACTCTCAATCAACTTTTCCGCAAAATACTGTGAATTACTTATATTTGTCATTCCACTGCATATCAATATCATGAGTTTCATTGTCCGCATAACCTCCCTGAACAAAAGTTTTCATATAGGTCAATTAATTCTGATATCTTCTAACTCTTGAAAAAATTTCACGTTGCAAATATAATCTTTTTTCATATTCCATTCAAAAGCATTTTCTTCAGAAATCAGACGTGCATTATCTTTTTCTTCATCCGTCAAATTTTTTCCGTAAAAATATATTCGATAATTTATTTTTTTGTGATGCTTTAGAATATGGTGATCTTTATCCCGAAGCGTTATCATATATGGTAAGAGATATGGCATCGCTCTCTCAAAAGCCAACTTTACTCTCGCACTATAACATCCATAAACACACTCGGAGATAATGATCACATCTCCGCTTCTTGCCAGCTCATCCTCTATCTTTGAATAATCATCCTCAAATATACACTTACCTGTATTATTTACAAAACACTTGAAACATCCCTGACAGAACTCACCTTTTGAATCAGGACCAATAATCACATCTCTTGTTTTTATATGTTCTTTATAAATATTTTCAAACTCATCATCCGCTAAATCATGTATTATTAGACTCATTACATTACCTCATAGCTTGTAACTTTTAATTTTCATAGATAGAATAATTTTCGGCTTCAAAAATTGAGTAACTGTTTTTACTATATAGAGATCCTAAAATTTCTTTAATTTTATTAATACCATATTCGTCAAACCATTTCTGTGGATTTTCCGAGTAACCCAAAGTATCTGCTACAATTTGGGGAAAATCTTTTGTCAGTACAAGACCATTATTATACATATTTGCAATATCGTTAATGATAACCGCTTTGATTTCCTGTATGCATTTTTCAATATACATAAGTCTTTCTTCTTCATTGGTAAATACTTTAGCAGGTACGTTATTACTCTCTTCTTCAAAACTTATGAAACCGCCTTTTTCATTGTTTCCTCCGAACCCCAATTGTTCCAGTTTATAAATATCTGCGGCCACCGGATCATACAGCAGCATATATCTATCATTCCTAAATTGCTCAAAGCATCTTAAAATAATCAGGAACCCCGTAGAATCAATCAGCTCAAAAGCGCCAAACATCATAATATTTTTCTTAAATATTGCATCAATCTCTAAAAAAGTCAGATATCCTTCTCTATAAATCAGATGGGCATAGCAGACCATTGTAGAAATAATTTTTGACAAGACCAGATTACCTTTCGGCGGAAGAATAATCGGTCTCTTATTAGAATCTTTTAGTAGTTTTACTACGCCATTAACAAACCTCTCTTTAACAACATCTGTGCAATTAACCTCAACAGTCTCAATAATTTTCACCGGAAAGAAAAAATGCAATCCCATGCACCTTTCTTTCCTATATGTATTTTGAAAGATATCCTCAAGATTCAATGATGAAGTATTCGATGCCAATATACATTCATCAGAGACGATCTTAGAAATACATTCAAAGATTGACTGTTTTACTGAAAGGTCCTCAACAACTGTTTCAATTACAATGTCACATAAAGATAATTCATTGTAATCTGCACTGATAACAATCTCCGCACACCTTTTTTCACACTCTTCGTTAGTAATGATTCCCCTTGCTGCCTTTTTCTCATACTTTTTTCTAATCTTTGCAGTTAATGCTTCAACCGCTTCCTGTTTGTGACAAATAAGCACTAATGAAAATGGGTATTCCATAAAATATAAAAATATATCCATTCCCATTTTGCCTTTACCTATTATTCCTATTTTCATATTATCTTCCCATCCTCTTTGGCGCATATTTGCCCAGTACCTTGTCAAGAGGAACACTGGTAGGATCACCATATTTCCTCATAAAATCACCCGTGGAAGCTTTACTGATTATATAAAGCTCACCAACCTGTTTATAAAATTCGGGTTCAGGCAAAGTTGTCCTCACAACAGCATTTGTTAAATTATAATAATCATAATTGTTAATTATAATTTCATCCTTCATCTGCTCACCTAATTCCGTACCTGGGAAAGGTGTGAGGATTGTAAATCCTGAATGAAAAATAGGATTCTCTTTAACAAACCGGGCTATTCTTTCAAAATCACTATGTACATAATCATGGCGTACAATGTAATTTCCATTGACCATAACGCCATAGCTGTTAAGTATTTTTAATGCCTCAGAAATATTTTCAATGGTATTTTGTTTATTATATTTTTCAAGTTCCTCATTACTTGTAGCCTCCAGACCACAGACAGCAATTTTTAGCCCAGCTTTTACTGCCAGTTCAATTACATCTCTATGCCTTAATACCGTATCGGTCCTGATATCAGCCATATAAAAGTGTTTGTTGAGCCCCTCCTCAATTATTCTTGTAAATAATCTGCGCGCTTTTTCTATGTCTCCAAAAGTATTTGCATCGCAAAATCTAATGATATTATATCTATCCATTGTTTTTAACTCATCGATAATAGTCTCTACATCTTTATGAAAATACCTTCCATCCGTTGTTTGCCAGATGCTGCAAAAATTGCACTTATGTGTACAGCCCGATGATGTGCTGAGATAATGAATAGATAGGCCAATGGGTTCCATAGTATAATTATACTTGTCGGTCAGCTTTCTATTTGGTAAAACCTTATCAAATAAAAAATGTTCCTTTATTTCATTGTAACTTAATTCGCAAAGAGATTTTGTTCTCACCAGAATACCGCCTTTGTTTATTGCAATACCCGGAATCT
The DNA here is from genome assembly GCA_023442465.1 of Bacillota bacterium. GTDB lineage: Bacteria > Bacillota > Clostridia > Lachnospirales > Lachnospiraceae > Kineothrix. Next base: position 88,198 of record JAEZZQ010000043.1, read on the forward strand.
TGCTATAGTCACCATGAACACCGTATTTTTTACACACTTCGGCAATTTCCTTGATACTATGTTTTCCAATGCCAATGGATATAATATCAGCTTTCGAATCAGCAAAGGAATCCGTACATAATGTTGCATGTATTCCCCCAACCATTGTGAGAATTTCACTATTATATTCTTTTACCCATTTCACAATCGTTCTTGCACAGTTATATTGAGCCGTAATAGAAGTAACTCCAACCATATCAGGCTGAAATTCCTCAACAGTCTTCTTGACCACTGCCATATAATCATAATCATCACAATTATCATTTTCGGTTTTCTGGTCAAGGATTATAATTTCCTCGTCAGGGATCACCCCTGCTAACTCATTTAGTGCTAGGGGCGGCCCAACCATAACACGTCTCGCAATCGATTTTTTTGCCTCCGCATCAGCAAACTCGACCATCCTGAATACTTTTGGAATCGGGGGATTTATAAGTAGTATTTTCATTTTTCTCCTTCGTTCAGATAAAGATAGAATTATGTGATTTATTCCTTATATCTAAGTGCAAAACCTGCCTGCATAAACTTGCTTACTTCCATAACAAAAGATACAATTAGATCATCATTCTTAAACTTCTGGCAATCCAGTAATCTGTCAATGGAGATAACCGCAGCAGGAGGCCCTGCATAACCGACATCTTCAATGGCACTAAAAAAACACTCCTTAGGAATGCCAAGATCAATACATTCATTAACAATATGTTCGCGGACAAATTTTGATGGCATATTGACAACGAAGTTCTTAAGGCCTTCAAAATTCATATGATTTTTTTCAATCATTCTGTTCAATGCATTGTAAAATATTGTGTGGCCATTATCGTCAACTGTATAATGATTCATCTCGTTCAAATAAATTTGCCTTACATGGTGCCTTCCCAATTCATGATCCTCTTTGGGATTGCTGAGTCTTGGCAAATACCCATTGCCCATTGCTGATACTTTATTCCCACCTGCTGATTCCATATAAGTAGCTTCAAGATAAAAGCCTTTCTTTTCCCGATTCTCTTCGGCCGAGAATACCATAGCTCCCGCACCATCACACAGATACCATCTGAGGAAAATATCTTCTTTGGTCAGGACTTCCTGGTTATAGAACTCAGGAACAAAAGAGCCGCTTGCCACATTGGATGAAACAACTAATGCATGCTTATATTCGCCGGTTTTCAGCAGAAGATGTGCCATTTCAATAGCTTTGTAAACGGACGTACAGTTAGCATGTATCTGTAATTCTCCACAAATCGGGATTCCCAACTCTTCCTGGATTCTTGTTGAAAGAGGCGGCATCTGCTGTGAATAAGAACCGCCCCAAATTAATAAATCAATATCTTCAATCTTACAATCTGCCTTTTCAATAGCTGCCTTTGCAGCCTTCACCGACATAGTTAAGTTGTCGTCAGTAAATTCCCTTGTCTCGGCATCAAAAGCATAATAGCAATAGTTAAAACCAAGAATCTCTTTCATTACAGGCTGAACTCTGTCTGCCCATTTGCTTAACTTCGGAGAAAGCTTGAATTCTCCAAGATAGTTATTAATGCCGTCAAACGCAACCGGTTCCCCAGGAAGATATGAAGCCACGCTCTCCATTCTTACTTGATACATTTATTCGCCCTACTTTCTTAGAATTTTATATCAATACTTATTTTCAGAACAAAAGTGAAACAAATGCTGTTAACGGTATACAACAGCTCTCTTCACCATTTTGATTTAATAGTCATTCAGGCTTGGAGCCAATAAACTTCCAAAATAAATCTTTAGCATCATTGCTACAGTAAACTCCCGTTTCTTTCAAAAAGCTAAGAAATTCAAATGCCAGATTAAAGCCTTCTCCTTTAGGTACTACGTAATCGATAAAGGGGTATTCCTGGCCGGGTATAACGCTTGCAAGTTCACCTTTCATAAAAAATAAAAGACCTTTACGATATCCCATGCTGCCAAAGCTTTTCAATGTTCCATTCATTCCAGGCAATAACCCAAAAGTCACCTCAGGCAAGCCGATAAGAGCCCCCTTTTCACATATTACAACATGTCCATGAATAGCAAGTTCAAATCCCGATCCGATACAACATCCTTTTACAACTGATATAACCGGAATTTCCAATTCCGCTATGGTAATAAAAGCCTGTTTGATACGTTTATACCAACTCGGCACATCGTTACCCTCTTTATTACATGTATCTACAATAAATTCACACAGTTTCTCTACATCAGCTCCGGAACTAAAATTTCTTCCCTCGCCGGAAATAATCAATGCCTTAGCTTTTATTCGTGGTATATCATTCTCAACCAAATTTATAAATTCAACCAGGAACTCCGGTATCATTTTATTAGCCGGAGGCATATTGAGCGTCAAATAGGCAATGTCATTTTCTTCATAAAACCGCAGCGTCACATATTTTTCTATCTGGACATTATCCATTACCATTTTTCCTCCTGACAAGGCTGCAAAATATACTCATTTCCTTTTGAAGCATCTCATCTCTGTTAAAACCTGACATCCTTGTAAAGCTCGCATATTCTTTAATTTTTGCGAGCTGCTCTTTTTCTAAAGAATCTAAAAAAAGCTTTATATCTCTTTGACATTCATTGCTTCTGTCTGCCGAAGTAATAAAATTGATTATTCCTATATCTCTCAATTCCTCAGCGGTCACCCCTATGTCAGTTTTTGAAGCAATCTTTTTATAATACCTAAAATCAATCATATTTTTGTTACTTTCCACATAATCCGATAAATCTTCTCTGATAAGTTTCACTTGTCTATCTTTATTGAAAATAACAAAATCAAAGTTATTAGAAAACTGCAAAATAGCCTCATCAAAATCAGTGTCCACATGAAGAAAAGTGAATACTGCCGATTTCTCCAGGCAATCGACATTTGAGGAAACCAACCCGCCATGAATCACTGGTGAATTAATATTAACAAAAACTGCCTTAACCTGCTTATCCGGACTTTCTTCTTCACTCATATCTCTTATCCCCTTTGGGACCACCTGATAATATAAATAATCTTCACTATCGATAAAAACACCCCCTGATATTAAGAATGGCTGATTCATGCTATGCATTAGCATTATTCTTCCACAATATCATTCTCTTTTTCATAAATCATATAACTTGTTTCAATAACTTGTTTAATTGTTTCTGCCGGATGTCTCAAAAGATATTTTCCAAGCACCTGCATCTGGATTGCCAGATTATATTTTTTCTTCAAAACTTCAATTAATTCAAGAAACATTAAAGAATCTCCGTCCAAGTCATCGATCACGTTAGTTTCCGGGGTAAGATCCTCTCTTTCCACGTCACATTCCGATACGAAAAAATCATACACGATCTCCTCAATTTCTTTTTTGATTTCATTTGTAATACTCTTCATCTCCATTATCCTCCTTGTAAGAAAACTTTCTTAATTAATATATAAAATTATAATTTAAAAACAATATATTAATAGCCACTGATTACGCCACACACATGACATTCTTCATATTTTAGCTCATATACTTTAACGAACAATTGTTTATTTCCCGGGTATAAATATTGGCCTGATAAGTCCGAATAATCATATGCAGTTCCCTCGATTTGTGAAAAGTCAACCGTCATGCCATCACCCGTTATTTTTGATACAGCTTCTTTAAATGTCCAAATACGCCAGTAATAAAGATATCTTCCATCTTCCTTTAGGCTTTCCATATATCTTGATTCTTTTGGCGACAATATTAGTGTTGGATATATTGACTTTTTTTTCATAATCTGAATGTCCACACCCACCAAATATTTATCAGAAACCAAAACAGCAAAATAGTCTCCACTATGTGAAATACTGAAATAAACAGTATTACCTTCAATATACGGTTTTCCTTTTATTGTGTATAAAATATTAACAGTCTCAATGGGACTGCCGAGAGCCTGTGCCAGAATATACCTGGCAATTCCTTTACGGAGTACATAACGCCTACTGGCTTCGCCGCTTCGATATTTCACTTTAGATTTTTCCTTTTTATCCATTACACCCAGAAAATATCCAAAATATCCGGCATAATCACTGATTTTCAAACACCACAGGGTTTCATCTCCAAATTTATGCCTGCATTTATGAATCATATTTTGTATTTCTATATTTTTCATTTTAATTTCTCATAAATACAATTAGTACCTCTTAAATACCAATGTTGCATTATGTCCGCCAAAACCAAACGAATTTGATACAGCTACATTTATATCTTTCTCGACATATTTATCCGGTACATAATTCAGATCCAGCTCATCGTCTTTTATATAGTTGATAGTCGGTGTAACAATCCCACTTCCAATCGTTTTTACACAAATAATTCCTTCAATGGAGCCTGCCGCACCAATTGTATGGCCAATCATGGATTTGCTTGATGAAACTACAAGCTTATATGCTCGATCTCCAAAGCACTCTTTGATTGCTTTTGTCTCATATTTATCATTTAAGTATGTAGATGTCCCATGTGCATTTACATAATCAACATCATTATAGGCAATCCCGGCATCCTTAAGCGCTAATCTCATCGTCTTAGCCATTCCCTCACCCTCGGCTTTAGGTGCCGTTATATCTCCTGCTTCACTTGTAATAGCAGTTCCTGCCAACTCTGCAAGAATACGGGCATTTCTCTTTAAAGCGATCTCTTCAGCTTCAAGTACCATTACACCAGCCCCTTCCCCCATAACAAAGCCGTCCCTGGTTTTGCTGAATGGAGCAGATGCCTTTTCCGGCATATCATTTTTGGTAGACATGGCAAGTATCTGATTAAAACCACTGATATATTCAGGATCGATATGGGAATCCCCTCCACCCACAATCGCAATATCAATTACGCCGCTTCTAATCATATTATGAGCAATGCTGATCGCATAAGCAGATGAAGCACATGCTGTCGCCATGCTGAAGGCAGGGCCCTCAAGACCGTGCATGATGGATATCCATGCAGCAGGCGCATTCGCCATACTTTTTACAATAGCATGCGAATTAGATTCCTGTTTTTCAAATTCATCATATCCAGTTGAAACGATGCCGAGGAATATCCCAATCCTTGTCTTATCAAAATTCTCAAAGTCAATATTACTGTCCGTAATAGCCTCTTCTGCCGCCGTTACGAGCATACGTGTGGATCTTGTCATCTGCCTCCGATGACGCTTTGATATTACTTTTGCCGCCTGTTCTTCAAAACAATTATCCACTTCAGCCGCGATTTGTGTTTCCAAATTTGAAGCATCAAACTTACTGATTCTTCTAATTCCGCATTTACCTTCAACTAAACTGTTCCACGTTGTTTCTACATTACTCCCTAATGATGTAATCATGCCGACGCCTGTTATCAATGTTTTTCTCATGTGTTCACCCCTTAATGTTTATCTTAAAAGAATTTCTGCAATTTCATTTGGTACATTGCAAACTATTCGCTCATTATTTACATATACGAGCTTTGATTTAGCTACTGATACTTTTTTATCTGTTTCCTTATTTAAAAAAATATGTTCGGAATATAAGTATAAGTCATCACACCTATACTTCGATTTAATGATAATCCGATCAAAAAGCTTTAATTCTCTTATATACCTGATTGAGGTTTCTATGACTACAAGAAATAAACCATATTTGAAAGTATTGTCTCCTTCATTTATCAAGTTGCAATTTCTGCAAAAATTCCACCTCGTGACTTCCAGGTAATTTAAATAAACGGCATTATTCAGATGGCCGAAAGAATCCAGCTCATATCCTCTTACTTCAAATTCATCTTCACAACAATACATATCTGTCTCATCCCACTATCATATCTCTTTATTTCTAAAGAATTTATAATTATACATTTCAGATTCCGGATTACTAAATTCGGTCATCTTTTTTATACCGCCATTTAAGCTTATATCCCAAAACTCACGATGTCCCTCGTCTTCCAGAGCCTCTATCGCATCTTTCCAATAAAGTTTCCTCACAAAATCATAATTAAGCCCGTCAATCATTTCTTCAGCAGTGCATAACTTCTTTCTCTTCGTAATACTATAGCAGCAAATTTCGGGATCCTTTGCATCCAGCATTGTAATCGGCGTACAAAACTTATCTATCCATCCCGAATACTCCATATAATGGTAGGGCATCCTGATTTCAAGCTTATTCGTTCCCAAAACTCCTTCTTGCTTCATATCCATTATGCACTGCTCCATACATTTGCTGTCGCCGGATATTAACATGCAGTATTCAGAGCAGACACCAACGATCTTTATCTTATTCTCAACACCATTTTTTCTGATAATACGGTTAACGGTTTCTTCATCCAGTCCCATCTCTATCAGCAATGAGCAGTCCATGATTGTATCAGCATATCTGATACAATCCCCAATACACTTTAATGTAACAAGGCCATCTCTAAAGGTTATTGCATTACTGCAAACTGCCGCTGTGATAAATCCAAGGCTATAGCCAATAAAAACATCCGCTTTTATACCGCTTTCCATGTATTTTTTATAAATACATAAATCAGTTACATAAACTATGATGATTTTAGCTATAATCGCATCTACAGTGCTTACATTGGATATATTATCTGCCAGAAAATCACTCAGGTTGATACCTATAACTTCTGAACTTTCTTCAATATACCTGTCAAATTCGCTGTCAATTATATTATACTTATTAACATATTTAATTATCTTATCATTGTATCCTTCGAAACATAGTATGGCCATGAATTTACTCCAAAAATATAATCATTCACGTGTCCTTAATACTTCTAAAGGTGACACCTTGTTCACTTTCCTAATCATTAGTATGAATACTACAAACCAAGCGACAATAACGAGCAGGACAATAAATATCAGCAGATAGAGAGGAAGTTGTACGAGCATCCCATTTGGTACATTTGCAATGATATTTGCAAACAGCTTTGATACCACAAGTAAACTGATCGGTATTGACAAAGCGACACTAACAATTACAACCATAAGTGAATTCAACAAATATAACTGTATTACCTCTCCTTGCTTATAACCGACAACTTTCAATATCGAAATGGGTACCTCTGCCTTTTCGGTTATAATATTTATCATAATATATAACATACCAATGAAAATCACTATTCCCATACAGCTTAATATATAAACTATTCCCATTAGAGAATCTGTTCTGTTCTGCGCGCCGATGATACAATCTTCCCGCGACATTGTAGCCGCAAGGCGGTTCTCATCTACTGTCAGTTTCTCGTCTGAAAATATCATGTTCCAGTAGTCTTCGTCCTTATCAAATAGCTCCCTCATGTTGTCAATATTGGTAAATACATACAAACCATATGCAAAGTCCGTTATGCCGGCGACCTTGAATTTATAATACTCCCCTCCATTGGGGGAGGAAAAGTAAACCGTATCGCCAATTTCCCACCCAAACTTTTTCTGCGCTGATGATGACATAATAATTTCATCTTTGTCAATTTTACTCACGTCACAATCAAAATACCGTGTATCGCTTTTAATGCCAATCAACTCAATTTTTAATTCTATTTTGGGATTGTTCAGCGTTGTACGCATTTCCTTTTCAAATGCTTCCTCACCTCCATCTGGAATTTCATCAGACGGAAATCTGTAATAATATTTATACTCGTATTTTATTGTATCCGCACAGCTATCTCTCCATGTTGTCAAAGTCCCATAAAGTGAAATCCCAAACACCATCATAAACACTGTTCCAACCAGTGAAATCATAAGCAATATGTAGTATTGTGATTCACGAACCAACTGGCAAACCTGATATCTGAATCTTATGCCAAATTTATCAAAATCGGCCATAATCTTTTTGGATTCAGGGATGTCATTCCTAAGCATGGAAAGTACCGGCTTAACCAGCGATTGACGGATAATAAACCAATTGACAAAAAAAGCAATGACAACCGGACTGATTACGCCATAAATAATCAGATAAACAGGAATAGTAATCTTAAGATCCGATACGCTTCCACCTGCAATGTAATCAACCATGAAATAAGGCGTAGCTACAAATCCCAAAATAGTGCCACATATTGACGAAGCCAATACTATCAAAGTAGGAACAATGATAAAATGGGATGTCAATTCTCCGCTGTTATACCCCATGGCATATAAAGTGCCAATAATCCTGTGCTGTTTTTTAATATCTGTAACAGCTATGGTTGCAATCAAAAATGCCAATAAGAAAAACAATACAATACCCATCGGCATAGCACAGTTCTTATTTGTCTCTGCATTCTTTATAAAACTGTTAATCCTTGAATTATCGCTAGCCTTGACAAACATGATAAGGTTGCACCAATCAACGGTTATATATTCATCAACGAGATCGTAAACTGCATCTCTTAAGTCGCTGACGCCATCTTCCAAATCAACAACGCCATCTTTTAAAGAATCAGCTCCATCAGCCAGTTCACCAATTCCATCAGACAAGTCATCCGCTCCCGCTTTGACATCAGTCATTCCATTTCCTAAAGTTAAAATACCATCGTTTAAACTGCTTATGCCGTCTGATAATCCATTTGTACCTGATCCGGCTCCAGCCGCCCCATTTCCCAAAGCTGAAATTCCACTGCTTAAATTACTTACGCCATCAGACACATTGCCTATACCAACCTTAAGATTTAAAACGCCATCTCCGACATCACTGATACCATCGCTTAAATCCGATACACCATCATAAATATCAAGTACACCATCATACGCAGTGTCTGCCCCATCTTTAAAATCCTGGATATCCTTATTGACATCATCCACTATTTTTTTCATGTAGACGTCTGAAATCTGGGTTTCATCAAATTCCATTTCATTCAGCCATCTGTATAAATCATCATCCGTAAAATCATTTTCGTCATCGCCCAAAAGATATGTATAATAGTATTCGCATTTATGTTTTCTAAGCAATTCTGCAAACTGATTATCCGCAACAAACGTTAATGCAAAATTTTCAAAATCTGGGTATGCACCATTTCCTGTCTCAAAAATCGAATCATAATCAATGGTATAGCCAAATCCGACAATTTTAAATTCTTCATTATTAATATAAAAAGAATCATTTAATTTAAGATCATATAGATCAGCATAATGCTGTTCTACGACAATCTCTCCATCGGCTGATGCCGCTCTCCCTGTACTAATCTGCAAAAGGTCAATGGTTTCTCTGTTTTTGTATATACGTGTAGTTACCCCTTTATCAGTAAAATCAATATAAAATGTTTCCTGAACAGATACGCCATTTTGTTCTAATTCGGCAATCTGGCTGTTGCTCAAAGGAACAAAGAGGCTGAAATATCCATCTTCCTGATTACTTTTAACAGCTAGATCCTCAACTGCTTTACTTATCGAATCGGATGAATTGGATACCGCAACAAAAACCATAATACCGAATAAAAATAAAAGGAAAATCACAGAATACCTGACAATATTATATTTGAACTCCCTTATAATTCTTCTATTTAGCACCCTCATACAATTACCACTCCAAGCCAGCTGCTGAAACTATGTTAGTATTGACGATATTGCCAGCAATTTGCCCATCTTTTATAGTTACAACTCTGTATGACATATCTTTTATCACTGTATTGTGTGTAATAATAATCATTGTTGTTCCATACTCCGTATTGATTTTTTCCAATAACACAAGAATATCTTTGCTGGTCTTATAGTCTAAAGCACCTGTGGGCTCATCACAAAGTAAAACACTAGGGTTTTTAATCAAAGCCCTCCCAATCGCACACCGCTGCTGCTGCCCACCAGAAAGCTGTGATGGAAATTTATTCTTATGTTCAGAAAGGCCGAGCACATCTATCAGTTCATCAACTCTAAGAGGATTCTTTGCAAGATATTCGCAGACCTGAATATTTTCTTTTACTGTTAAATTAGGAATAAGATTATACATCTGAAAAACGAACCCAAGGGAATTTCTTCTATAAATTCCCAGTTCCTTTGGTTTTAATCGAGTGATTTCTTCATCTCCGCAAAAAATCCTCCCACTATCCACAGTATCGAGGCCACCCAATATATTCATCAGTGTCGATTTACCGCTTCCTGATGGTCCCAGCACAGTACAAATCTTGCCCTTTTCAAACCCGACTGAAATCCCATTGATTACCTGTGCCATATTCTCATTGGAACCATAGCTTTTGTAAATGTTTTCTGCCCGCAACGCTAAAACACTATCCATTACTTAATCCTGCCTTTCCTTTATAGCTTCTTCTACCAACCTTCACATCAATCAAATGATTTTACCCAAGTCGTTACATTTTCTTCCATCTTGCTGTCTGCTCCATAAAATTTAATACAGCTGTTAAGATTATCATTTATCACTTCTTTAATGTCATCCAATTCAGGTGTATTCTTTAGCATACCAACCGCAAAAAAGTTAACATTTGGATTATCTCCATAATTGGTAATATTCTCAATTGTACTCATTGCAACCGGCGAAATATTCCGCATATAAGTAGGGCTTCCAAAAACCACAACATCATATTCAGAAAGATCCTTTGACACATGGCTTCCCACATAATCAACAGTTACCGTATATCCATCATTATTGAGCTGCTGTGCCACCAATTTGGCTACATTATCAACAGCTTTAGCTTTTACTGCGGGCTGATACAAAACAACTGCACTTTTTTCGCCGCCAGCATAAGTCACTGGATTACTACCATGATCAACTTTATTTTTTTCCATCGTATAACCTTGTATCAAAGCAGCTAAAATAATTAGTACTATTATTGCTCCTATAATTATTAGCATAAGTTTTAACCCTTTCCTCATTATTACCTCCATCTTCACTTTATGTCGTCACTCATTACCACTATTAAATTAAATTGTTCAGCCCTGCTCTCTTCACAAACAGTTCACTCTCATATTCATAGGAAGGCCTATTAATTGCAGATATAATATCTGAAATATGCTCACTGCTTTTTTTATCGCAAAGAGTACTTATAAATTCCGTCACCGTTTTATCCAGCATCTCTTTTTCACAAAGCATATTTACCAGTCCCAGCCGATAGGCTTCTTCAGCAAAAAAGCTCTCGCCTGAAACTATCATCCTGATCGCATTACTCCTTCCAATTATTTTTTGTAATCGTACAGTCCCCCCCATCCCCGGAAGTAATCCCAATTTACATTCAGGAAAAGCAAACAGCGCATTATCAGCAGCTATCCTGAACTGGCAGCTCAATGCAATCTCCAATCCGCCACCACAACAGGCGCCGCTAATTTGGGCTATGGTTATGCATGAGAGATTTTCAATAAAGTGCAAAAGGTTTTTTCCTTTATTCAACTCATCCTCGAAATCCTCCGCAGATTTATTTTCTTTGGATATCCTTTCAATATCAGCGCCTGCGGAAAAGTGTCTTTTCTCTCCTTTAATAACCAGCGCTATGGGATTCTCCGCTTCCATATATTCCTGAAAAACCAACCGATTTATAAATTCAGGATGTTGTATCTTATTCTGCACCCCATTATGCAATATCATATAGACAATCCCATCATTGTTATACATTGTTACATATTCTGTATTTATTATATTATTGCTCAATTCGGCTATCTCCTTTAAAACATAGGTTTAGTGAATTTCAATCCCTAAATTTTCTTCCAACTTAAAAACATCAACAATATCCGAAAAATGCATTACGCCCATGGCTTCAATATCAATTTCATCTGCATTAATAAGATTTGCATGATTCTGTTCCTGCCCTTTATTGGTTGACGGGATGGTTCCCATAATCTGACCTGAAACGCTTTCAGCTCTTAATAGAATAGTTTTATACAGGACATTACACGCATTATCATATTCATCATATGTATAAAAAGCTGTTTGATCTGTTGCAACCGAATCATTTATCTGACTTCTGACTTTATTATATAAGTTATCGAAATGACCGCTGTTCACATAGCCCTCAGCCAGCTCTTTCAAATATTCATGATACTTTGCCCGATATTCATCATTTTCCAGAATCCCGGCAAAAAAATCACGTTCATCCTCTCTTATCCCCTTAATATATGGCGTATCAATAGGAAAATTAATAACCATCGAAGCATCACTCGCCATATAACCTCCAAAAGCTAAATTATAATCCCATGGAATGATATTTAATCTATCATTATGTAAATATAGATAATAGTTATGCGTCATACTGCCTGACATACTATCAAGATTAACAACAAAAGTGTGTACGGCTATATATTTTAATAGCGCATCAATATTTACATACTTCTCTATATCATCGCGTTTTTTAACACCTTTAAGGCAGTCCACAACCTTCCTCTCAGAAAATGCCGATGTTTTAAAAATAGCACCATCCCAAATTGCCGAATAACTGTTTAAATTATCATCAGAATAATTTAAATCACTTCCTTTTGTCTTATTTCCAATCAGTACGTCCATTCCAATATTTCCGTTTGATATATCACTAATCACCGATTCCAATATCACTTTTTTGGAGTCTTGGGACATGGCTTTTAACAAGCTGTCCATATCCAGATCAGTAAAATCCAAATCTCCCGTTGCCAGATAACTGAAAATATTCTTCATCACACGCGCCTTCGAATCATCAGACATGATATCAAAAAGATGGCTCATATCAACGGCATCAAAATCAAAATCTGCATTAATTATCGTTTCACTGACATCGCCGGCGATTTTTTTTCTTGCATCATCGGACAAATGCTCTATCTTATCCATTAATTCAACCTTTTCATTCTGATATACATGATCCCCCATATCGCCAATGATTGCATCAACAATTTTTACCATCATCTCTTCCCGGGCCTTTGGGGACATTGCCATAAATATGTCGTTTATCTGAATTTTGGTAAAATCAAACTTTTCACCTATAATATCGTCCATCATACATTGCATGATGCAATTTTGTGATTCTTCAGACATAGAAGATAAGATTTTTCCCATTGCTTCAGAATCAATACTTTTTATCTTTTCCGCACTAAACGTTTCAGGCTTATATAGATACCCATTTTCATATCCAAAATTACGAATGCAAAAATTTTCATCTATTCCTTCAAGCGCGAGATAAAAACCTACACTTCTGCCATTTATATATATATTAGCGAAATTATATAATGATGCATCTGCACCAAGATATGCAAACATATCATACGTTAAATATTCCTTCATATAGGTTGCATCACAGTAATTATTATTAAGTATTAATTTGTCCAGTCCAAAGCAAGTCTGATTTTTTATATAATGGTCGAACTCTATTTTGAAACTATATCTTTGTGTCAAGCCTTCATTGTATATGGCAGCAAGACTGGAATTCCCTTTTACTCTGATTCCGACATTCTCATATAATTGCCCGTTAACCGATACATTACAATTGATATATTTTTTATCAATGGCATTTTCAAGCAGACTCTCCCAATCTTCTTCCGGTATGATAATATCCACATTCATTATTTTATCTGTATTGAATAACTCAGTCGCATAATTTGCTGAATATGAAGCCGCCTGTATCCTGTATTGCTGTTTACTAGTAAAATATAAAAACAATCCAGTGATGCACACAGCTATTACCACTATAACAATTGCTGCCCGATTAATATTTTTTTCCTTTTCCATCTACAGTAGCCCACGTAAATCATTACATATATTCACCATTATAGCTTACCAACATCGCCTTATCTACACCCTTGATATTACTGAGTTTGTTTACAAATTCGGTTTTCATATCCTTAATACAGATTTCTACAGTCAGCTCGATACTATCTTTAGTTACGAGCTTAGACTTTACAATATTTTTCTCAGTACTGTCTTGAATAATGCTGAAAGCCGCCTTCTCAACATCATCATTATTGCAATTCAATACAAGTATATATGTAGTGTCAACGTTCTTTTTCTTTGCAAACACATAAATAACCATTCCTATAATTGATGAACTGATGACCGCCAATGGTATGAGACCGGCTCCAATCATGATTCCAGATGCCAAAGCCCAGAATAGAAATACAATCTCATTCGGATCTTTGATTGCGGTTCTGAATCTTACTATAGACAATGCACCGACCATACCAAGCGAAAGAATAACGTTACTTGTAATAGTAAGAATAATTGCCGTTGTTATCATCGTGATTCCAACAAGCGTACTGGCAAATCCTTTCGAATACATAACACTTGAGTATGTCTTTTTATAAACCAAAAAAATAAATAATCCTACAGCAACTGCAAAGAACATTGCAATCAGCACATCAACTACTGAAAATTCTACTGCTTTTTCCAAAAAACTCGATTTAAAGATGTCATTAAAGGTCATGAGCATGCCTGCCTTTCATTTTAAAGATACTATTATATTTCACAATTTCTGCAAGCACCATACTTTGAATATGACTGATGCCTCAGATAACCTATTTGGAGAAAGCATCTTATTACCTCCGGAAAGAAATCATCGTATTTGACCTCCAATAGCATTTTCCCTTTTTCAATTGCTGGGAAAAGAGGTATCTGCATATTAAAAAAATCTGTATTCTTCATACTGGTACTCACATTCATATCAAATGTAACTCTTACATTACCGACTGGAAAAACATAAGGCTCTCTAATATATGCCACAATTGTTTTCGGCCTTAACTGTTCTGTATTTATTTTAATGTATAACTCCTGAATAAGTTCCCGGCCGCAACCCGCCATCCATTCATATTCCCCGACTAATATCTTTTCACATTCATCTTTTGTTATAACTATGGATTTTTTCATACATAAGTTATTTTTTTTAATTTTTTTTTCCAATCTGATAAAAGAAAAGTTATTACCGTAGTATCTAAACCGATACTTTTCGCGATCATCTACCCCGTCAAGCTTTTCATGCAAAGCCTTATCCTTATAGTTATCAAAATATAGACTGCGTATCAGATATTTTCCATCTTTATCTGTATGACCGTCTGTTTTCATAACCGTTTTCAATCGTTCCCGCAAGAGCAGATAATCGCCATAATTGATTTCATATTTTAATTCATGCCTAAATCTTGGCCTATCCCCCATTTTCTACCACTTCATTCTTTCTTATATTTTTAAACATTGTCTGCATCTACTCATCGTTCTGAACAAGCCGTTTATTTTAATCAATGTTTATTTTTAATTTCAAATAATTCTTGACCATTTGTTACAAATTCATCGATTTCCACGTTGACCTTTTGAACGATTCCATCTTCCGGAGCAAGAATACTTATTCCCATCTTCATTGATTCAAGAATCGCAAGGATATCTCCGCTTTTGACCTTTTTTCCTTTTTGAACGTTTATTTCAATAATTTTACCTTGCATCGGACTACAAATCTTGTCCGATTTTTCATCTTCTGCAAACTCAAAATCCGGTAATTCATTAACATAAGAATAAGTAATACTTTTATCCGCTTCCCCTTTTGCAGTATCCGATGAGAACTCCATTGTTTTGCATTTTACTATGCCCTCATTAACGCTAACAAAATATTTCTTATCATTTAATATAACTTTATATTCCATATCCTATTACTCCATTTCACATATTTGGCTAATTGATATATCTTCAATAAATGCACCCGTTTTATATGCAATAGCAGCTAATAAAATAGCTTTGATATCATCACCTACGGCATCTGTAGCATCCTTCATATGTGTTTTTAACTTCTCATTATCGGAAGCCATTGTGACACTATAAGTATATTTTCCATTTCTTTTATTTAGGAATTGCTTACCGCAGGCAGGGAATAAAATAGTTGTCAGGAGATCGCTCCTGCTTGTTTTCTCTTGTTCGGCTATCGCCTTTGTTTGTTCATATACCGGCACCGACTTACTTGACATCCTGTCAATCGAAAACTTAGTACTCCCTACAATCTTATACATTAATTCCTGATTTACTTTACCCGGCGGTTCGCCGTATTCTCCACGGAAATACGCCTTTACTTCATCAATAACCTGTTTATACCGTTCCCCTAAAAGAACATTTAACGTCGCTTGTGTACCAACCATCTGGCTAATGGGGGTTACCAGCGGAGGATACCCCAAGTCTCGCCTTACCTCAGCCACTTCCCGAGTAACCTCATTGATCCTTTTTTCCGCATTTTGAACTTTTAATTGAGACATGAGATTAGAAAACATGCCTCCGGGAATTTGATCTTCAATTGTTTGCGGCCTGGTTAATAAAGTTTTGGTTACAAGCGTGCCTTTTATAATCTCTTCTTCCATGACTTTTTCAAAATGATTATTAACCGATGTCACCTTGTCCAAGTTTAGCCGAACTTCTCTTCCATAATCTTTGGCAACATTGAGTATAACTTCCGTTGCAGGCTGCGATGTTCCGCCGGAAAAACTGGCCACTGCCGTATCCAATACGTCGACTCCCGCTTCCATTGCTTTCTGATATGTCATATATGCATATCCGGTACTGCAGTGGGAATGCAATACAACAGGTAAATGAAGCTTATCCTTTAGTTTTGATATCAATTCAAAGGCTGTCGACGGTAACAGAATACCCGACATATCTTTAATACATATAGATTGAGCTCCTATACTTTCCATTTGCTTCGCGAGTGAAATATAACTATCAATATTATGAACCGGACTAACGGTATAACAAATGGCGCAAGATGGATGAGCTCCTGATTTTATAGTCTCGTCTACTGCTACTTCTATATTTTTTACATCATTCATTGCGTCAAATATTCTTATAATATCGATTCCTTTTTCTACCGCATTATAAACAAACTTGCGAACGACATCATCGGAGTAATGTTTATATCCCAATAAGCTTTGTCCCCTGAGAAGCATCTGCTTCTTAGTATTTGGCATTTTCCTTTTAAAAAGCTTCAAACGCTCCCATGGATCTTCATCTAAATACCTGATGCAGGAATCAAAAATTGCTCCTCCCCAGCATTCAATTGAATAATATCCGACTTTATCCATCTCAGTTAAAATATCTTCAAACTGATCTCTGGTCATTCTGGTAGCAATTAATGACTGATTAGCATCACGCAATACTGTTTCTGTAATTTTTAACTCCATGTCATATCCTCCATTTATAAAGTTATAAAGGAATATTACTGTGCTTTTTAATAACCATATTAGCCGTTTTTTCTTTTTCCATGGATAAAAGGTCATAAGCTAAGCGGCGTCTAATTTCATCAGGCTTTATCATTTCATCAACATAACCTTGCTTTAAACTTTCACACGCATTTAAAAAATTTTCTTCATATTCTTTTATCTTCATCTTAAGAGCATCTTTATATTTATCCTCGTCTTGAATATTGCTCAGATCTCTTTTATAAATAATCTCCGCTGCACCTTCTGCCCCCATTACTGCAATTTCCGCACTTGACAACGCATAGACATAATCTGTGCCCAGATGTTTACTACCCATGGCAATATAAGCGCCACCATATGCTTTTCTAATAATAATTGAAATTTTTAAGTTAGTAGAATCAGCATATGCAAATAATAACTTTGCTCCATGCCTTATAATTCCTTTCTGCTCTTGTTCAATTCCCGGCAAATATCCCGGAGTATCCACATATGTAATTATTGGAATATTAAACGCATCGCAGAACCTTATAAACCGCGCCCCCTTATCGCTTGAATCGCAATCTAACGCGCCTCCATTATTTAAAGGTTGATTAGCGATAACACCAACTGTTTCGCCGCAGATTTTTGCAAAACCAACAATCAGTGAATTCGCAAATGATTCATGTATTTCAAAAAAACTATCATAGTCTATGCACTGTTTGATAAGTTCTTTCATATTATACGGTTCCGTTGTCTTAACCGGCAGCACATCTTTCCACGCTGTTGTTTCTTCCAGTAAAGCCAAATCAATATTCTGTTTCTTATATCCATAACATTTAGGCAGCATGTTCAGCAATATGCGAACCTTGACAAAGCACTCTTTTTCGCTGCTGAAAACCGTATGTATTACTCCTGATAGCGTGGAATGAACTTTAGCGCCGCCTAATTCTTCAGCGGAGCAACTTTCTCCAGTCACCTTTTCCACAACCTTCGTGCCTGTAATATACATATTACTAATAGAGTTCACGCAGAAAATAAAATCGGTAATTGCTGGCGAATATGCTGCGGCGCCTGCACACGGTCCCAATACCAAAGATATTTGAGGTATATATCCGGAAGCTCTTGTATTGGCTTTCATCATTTCTCCACATCCTGCCAATGCATTAATCCCTTCGCTGATCCTTGCCCCGCCGGAATCATAAATTCCTACGACAGGACATTTATTGTCAACAGCCATATTTATAATATGTGCTATTTTTTTTCCATGATTTAATCCTATAGAACCACCTTGTACCGTAAAATCCTGCGAAAATGCAAAAACCGTTTCCCCCTGCACCATTCCACGCCCTATGATTACACCATCGTATTCAAAATTACCACCTAAATCTTTCATATCACTTCCTATTTGGAAAAATGTATTATTATCAAATAATAACTTTAACCGCTCAATAGCATGATATTTTTTCTTTTCATGTTGCTTATGAATATTGTAATCCATATATTCCAACCTCTAATGATTGATTATCCGCTGCAAGGCAATTGCCTCATACCAATTCAACATCTTTCTATTTTTACTTTTGGCCATACAATAATTAGCGATAAAGCCTGCACAGCATGCGCCATTACAATTATAAAAACATATTGATTATAACCTATAGACAAAAGCACTGCTCCAAAAGCCATTTCTACTGCCAAAACAATCTTCGCATACTTTTTATAAACTTTTTTCTCATTATCATTTATTTTTTTTGATGGACTTTGTATCGGTGCCAACAGGATTATTATGGCAATGCAACACAATTCAATTATAATTAGAAAATCAAAAGACTGAATGAAACTTCTTTCAAGCAGAATAACAACTATGACTACTACATTTGATAATATTATACAAATCCAACCTTTCGGCGCATGATATCCGCCGCAATAGCTTCTCAGTGGAATAAATGCCAGCATAAAAAATATGGCTGATAACAACTCTCCTAAAACCAATCCAACAATTATAGTAACTATTAAGTTAATAATAGCCTCTACTACAAGTGTATACCCATATCTATACACACTGGCATCGTCTTCTACAAGTACCCCATTTTCAATCTGACTATCAATAATGGAGTCAATAATCTTTAAAATCATTTCAGAACCTTTTTAAATTTATTGGCAGCTTCCGGAAACTCCGGTTGATGAAAGGCCCAAATACAACATATATTTGCTGTATGTGCCACTAAAATAAGTGCTAAGCAGTTCATAATTTGAAACATTTTAATATTCTTTTTCATCTTCATAACACCTCCGCGTTTTTTTGTTATTCTACATTTATCTTTATAAATTAACAATACGATTGGCATTTTTTGCAACCTGATGGGCATTTTTTGCAAAAAAAAATGTATATGACCAGCATATACATTCATAATAATTTAATATATACGAAATTCTTTATATCGCAGGTAAAACCAATATTGCGGTAAATACCTCCTTTTCCACAAAGTATTCCAAATATCCATTATACCTCTCGGCAGTATTTTGCACACTTTGGATACCTATTCCGTGAACACCTTTTTCCTTTTTAGTAGAAACAAAACCATTCTCATTTTTTATAATTTCTTCCCCAAAATTATTTATAATTTTCACCACACAAAAGCTACCTTCATTTTGCATAAATATACGCACTTTAACATAATGTTCTTTCTCTCCCTGTTTCGCCGCACGAATTGCATTATCCAATAAATTTCCCAGCATAGTTATCATATCCACATCAGCAACGCTCCCCATATGCGTTCCCGGTTCAACATATACATCAAAAAGGATCTCCATTTTTTTTGCCTGTGCTTCCTTTTCATTTAAAATTGCGTCCATAACATGGTTCTCGCTATATACTGCCATAGCACTATTCTCCAATTCTATATTCAATTCATGTAATATATCTAATATATTTGTATTTTTGTTTTTTCTCGCAAGCTCTCCTATCGTTTTCAAATAGTGGCTTGTATTATGGATAAATTCCTTATATTTTTCATTTATTTCCTGTACTTGTACGTAATAACTTAAATCAGCATTTTGCTTGGTAATCGTTAATTCCCGGCACATACTTACAGACATTTCCTCCGAATATCTGTTAAATGCATAAAATATAAGAATATTTCCAAGTAACATGAGAGCAAAACATGCGGACATGATAAGTCTCATAAAAATCCTCCCGCTAAATTCCATACCTGAATAATAAGTAAGTACCATAATCCCCAGACTTGCTATCGGAACACATAAGTACATTATAAATATTTTATTATTCATACGCATTTTGGACTTATTAGAAAATTGTTTTATAATGGCGACCAAAATATATGTCAATAACTTCATTGCAAGCATTTGCCAAGGAATTTCCGATAGGTTAATTATGCTTGTTTGCTCTAAAAAATAAGATGGTATGCCTAGTAGGATAACAAATAAAAACTCACATCCCCAAAATATAGAAAATATAATAATATAGTAAACCAGCCTATTGCCTAAATCAGTATAAAACAATATACTGATATAAATCCAAAAAAGAATCAATACTCCAAATAAATTTAAATATGCATTTTCCATCAAATTGAGCAAGAAAAGCAAGCCCGTAATAATGAGGCTTATAAAAATAACTTTTCCGTATTTCTTAAATGCCTTTTTTCGTTCAAAAAAATTATTAAGAAAGTCGAATAGTATATATATTTCTGCCATACAACTTAATAACAAAACAGCTTTATCCAAATATTCCATATAATCCTCTTCTGTATCCAATATTTTTAAACGTTTGCGAACACCAGATATCTTGACTTTTAAGGCCTTTTCTCTACAAAATAAAGCAACTTCATTACAAGGATTATCTGTCTAATATTTTTTTGCCATACTTTTAGCTAGTTCAATTCTCAGCTCTTTTTCTTTTGAGCGCGCAATTGATAAGATTGTACCATCTGTCAGCTCCAGTTCTGTCGTTGTTTTTCTTCTTATATGTCTTAGATTTACAATATAACTATTGTGCGCATATGCAAAACCAAAATCTTTTAAAATGGAGTATAACTCCTCCACTCTCTCTTTGCTCGTTATATTACTTTCAAAATCATATCTTTTAATATTAGGGCAAACATAAATGCTGCTTCCATGTTTTGCAATTGATATGTATAATATCTCTTCAGGTTTTAATTTTATTGTGTTATAATACCAGTTTCCAATAATATACGGCTCCACCTTCCGATTTTTCATCTCCTGTATGACTATTTCCATTTCTTGCTTCATGCGGCTATCCGTATATTCCTTCAATAAATAACGAAACGGCACCGACTCAAAGCATTTCACTGTTGGTTGGCAGCTTCCTGAACAAAATACTAAAATTGATGTTGGAAAAATTTCCCGAAATTGTTTGGCCGTTTCACATCCATCCATTTTCTTCATCTGCATATCCAATATAAGCAAGTCTATATTATCCTTTTTATCAGCATCTTGTATCAGTTGCTCTCCTGAATAATATTCATAAAAAAAGACTTCTCCCCCACCCAGATTACAGCTTAAAATTATCCTTTTAATATATTGCATAAACATCCAATCGTCATCACAAATTGCTACATGGTACATAGGTAATCCCCTTCCCTACACTTTTTGTCCATATTATACTATATTTCGTCACCATGTTGCAAAAAATTTAATCCAGATTCTTTTATTTCCCATAATCTTGTTTATGCTATGATAATCGTCAGCTTCATCGTTAAAAAAATCCTGTTGATTTCATATATTTTACTTAAATCGTGCTGCAGGTAAATTCTATACATATATATTACCACAACTTTTTGTTGTTTGCATATTTTTATTTTTAATTAAAATATTTATATTTATTAATAAATAGTTTCTATTATTCAGTAATTACGTTATAGTGTAATGAATTTTATTTAAAATAATATCAATAAAACAATTTAAGGAGTAAGTTATGGAAAATTGGATTTTGCTTTTTGTAAAAGAAATGTTTATCGGTTCCGGTTTTATTCTTCCTGGTGTCAGCGACGGCGCACTGGCACCGGTTTTTAGCATCTATGATGCGTATCATTTCTTTTCTGGCACACATTACAATAGATTTTTAAAAGAATGTATTGTTCTTTATCCCGGTAGGACTTGGAGAAGTAACAAGCGTCTTTTTGTTATCATTTGCCGTAAGTTTTTTCCTGAGAACTTATGAGACATATATCCTATGGTTCTTTGTAGGCTGTATTTTAGGAACGATACCCGCATTGTGGGAGCAATCTGCCTCCCCTGCCTTCCTCAAATAAGTCCCCCTGTTGGCATATCTTTTCCTTTCTCAATGCGTTCTGCCAATTTGTTGATTTCGCCTATCACAGACGCAATATACCATGAGCGTTAAACGTTCATGGCATATTATAACGCCAAAAGGCGCCTTTCATTCTGTGTACAAACTTGTCTGATAATTGATAAGTTATTATATTATATATTTCCAAAAATGCACAGTTTTTTCAATTAATTTCCATATTACTCCAAATAATTAAGAAATTTGAGTGAAATGTGAAAAAGTTAACAACAATTTACTCCTCTGCACTTTTTATTTTCCCGGAGAGAAATTTATAGAATAAAGAAGCAACCACTTTCTTTGCAGGGTGAATAGATGCCTCAAAATAATAGCATTTATCCAACCACTGCTTTTCCTTCCAATATTCCTTATCTCTCACCAGGACCTTTTCCGCCAATATCTTCTTTATTTCGAAGGTCAGCAGCTCTCTCATGCCAGGTATATACCGACGCATATCCATATTGAGGTATTCCACAAATCTTCTGTATTCCTTCTCTTCAAGCCCTCTCGCCCGGCTGCCGGCACTCCTGCCGATTTTCCCGGCAGGGACCGCCCCCCATTGCAAAGCGGTATCCTCCAGGTAGTTCAGCGTGTGCTTAAGTCCTGAGCCGGCGGTAGTAGCGACGAACAAAATAGGAATTCCGGTAAGCTCCGGCCTATGGACCCATCTACATGTTCTGTCCAGAAAAGTCTTAAGCATTCCGCTAACATTATTCATATAAACCGGTGAACTCAATATAACGCCGTCATACTCAGGTATCCTTCGCATGACGGCGTCCACATCGTCCTTCAAATGACAGGTGCCGCTTCGCAGGCACGCCTCACAGCCTACGCACCGTCTGATATCCAACTCACTTAAACATAGGATTTCCACATCGATGTCATAGGCCGCAAGCTCCTCCTTTAAGTTCTCGAGGAGATGATAGGTGTTTTTCTTCCGGCTGCTGGCATGTATCGCAATCACTCTCTTTTTCATATACTGCCACTCCATATCTGCCTTTAATAACAAACAATTTCTTTAATATAAAACTCTCTTCCGCTTAACAGCTCAAACTGCGTCGATTGGCAATTGGGACAGGCTGCATGGTTTTCCAGTATATTAAAAACCGTCTTGCATCCTCCGCACTGACCGTTGCCGGGAATGATTTCTATGTCCAGCTTTGTCTTTTCCAACATGGTTCCATCCACAGCGGCCGGATAAACATCATATATATACTTGGGAATCATGGAGGAAAGTTCTCCCACCTGCAATACGATAGTGTCTACTTCCTCCACATCGTTTTCCCTTGCGAACTCTTCCACCACTCTTGCCACTTCCATCACCACGCCTAGCTCATGCAATTTTGCTCAGCTCCTTTTATTTGCTTTTGGAAAAAGCATTCTGTACTTTTTTAACCGCAATCTTGCCTTTTCTCTTGATAATAGTCTTCATCACTACCGGCTTCATATCCGTAAAGGCAACGCCTTCCCCGTCATATACGCGTTCCAGCTTTATCGCATCGAACTTGCACTTTGTCGTACACTGACCGCAGCCTACGCACATGTAAGAATCCACCACCGTTACACCGCAGCCAAGGCAGCGCTCCGTCTCCCTTCGCATCTGTTCCTCTGTAAAAGTTCCTCTTAAATCACGGAAGCTTTCCTCCGCCCTTTTATCGGACTTAATATTCTCAGGGCACTGACGAGGCGTATTGTCATAGGATTCGATAATTGCAGCCTCTTTGTCCAGTTCCTTGAAGATGCGGCGGTCGCGTCCGTATACGAGACTCTGGCCCGGATGTACAAAACGATGGATGGAAATAGCTGCCTGCTTGCCCGCCGCAATCGCGTCGATGGCAAAACGAGGGCCTGTATATACATCGCCGCCTGTGAAAATATCCTCCTGCGCCGTCTGGTAGGTAAAGGGGTCTGCTTCCAGCGTGCCGTTAGGCCTTGTTACCACGCTAGAACCATTTAACAATTCTCCAAGGAGAATGGACTGGCCTACAGAAAGAAGTATGTAATCTGCCTCCACCGTCATCGTGTCGTTTTCATCGTATTGAGGGCTGAACCTTCCTTCGTTGTCGAATACACGGACGCATTTCTTGAACTCGATTCCCGTAACCTTTCCTTCTTTTGTTAAAATACGTTTCGGTCCCCAGCCATTTTGTATCTCAATGTGTTCTTCCTGCGCTTCCATAATTTCATCTTTAGAAGCCGGCATCTGCTCCCTGCTCTCCAGGCAGCACTGCACTACGGATTCCGCACCTGCGCGGACAGCCGTTCTTGCTACGTCTATGGCAACGTTTCCTCCGCCTACTACTACAGTCTTTCCGCTTATTCTCGCTTCGTTATCCTGATTTACCATGCGAAGGAATTCGATACCGGACATAACGCCCTGTGCATCCTCTCCCTCGATGCCCACCTTTCTTCCTCCCTGAGCTCCTATTGCCAGATAGAACGCATCATAGCCTTGCTTTCTCAGTTCCTCTAAGGTAACGTCCTTTCCTACCTCGACACCCGTTTTGAACTCAACGCCCATTCCCTTAATAATGTCGATTTCCGCTTCCACCACGTCCTTTTCCAAACGGAAGCTGGGAATACCCATGGTTAACATACCGCCAAGCTTTTTCTCCTTTTCAAATACCGTAATGGTATAGCCATCCAAAGCGAGGTAATATGCGCAGGAAAGACCTGCCGGCCCCGCACCTACAATAGCAATCTTCTTATCGCTGTAATCATGTCTCTTCTTGGGAATTATGCGGTTTTCTTTATCTAACTCCTGCTCAGCGATAAATTTTTTAATTTCATCGATGGCGATGGGAGCGTCAATATCGCCTCTGGTACAGGCATCCTCACATCGTCTGTTACAAATACGCCCGCAGACTGCCGGAAGCGGATTCTCGTGACGAATCAGTTCCAGTGCATCCTTGTATTTTCCTTGTGATGCCAGTTTAATATATCCTTGTACGCCGATGTGCGCAGGGCAGTTGGTCTTGCATGGAGCAGTTCCGGTATCTACTACATTCTCCCTATTGGTACGGTATTCCGGATTCCACTTTTCTTCTCCCCATTCCATATCTCTGGGCGTTTCCTTCGTCGTAATATCGTCGGTCACCGGCTTGGAGGAACACAGCTTCTGGCCCAATTTCAAAGCATTTACCGGACAGTTCTCCACACATTGTCCGCAGGCAACGCACTTTTCGGGATCTACCTTCGCCACATAATTGGAGCGCACCATATCATTGTTCTTAAACATGGATGCCGTCCTGAGAGAAAGGCAGCCGCAGCCGCAGCAATTACAAATGGCATGTGTTTTTCCTGAACCGTCTATATTGGGAATCTGATGCATCAGTCCGTTTTCTTCGGCACGTCTGATAATCTCAAAGGCTTCTTCCCTCGTAATCTGGCGGCCCCTTCCGGTCTTGATATAATACTCAGCCGCATGGCCCATCTGGATACACATATCTTCCTTCAGGTGTCCACAGCCTTCTCCCATGATTTCACGGTCGGTACGGCAGGAACAATCGGTAACGGTAAAAATATCGTTCTCATTCAAATACTTGGATACTTCTTCATAGGAAGCCCTGCGGGTATTTCCATCGATCGCTGTCTCTATAGGGATAACACGCATAAGTCCTACGCCCGGAGGGAAGGAACCGGCGCTCATAGGCCCTCTTACACGTCCGTAGGCTTCCATGGCATATCCGATAATGGGGTATTTTTCCACATTTTCCTTGCTGTTTACAATCATTTCCATCGTTCCGGGAATCCATGTCTCCGCCCAGAATATGTCTTCTCCATCCTTGGTGTTGACGAAGCATACGCCATACTGTGCCAGCTTCATCAGCCGTTCGTGGCAATAGTCTTCCGGCTTATTCAATAGCTTCGCAATTTCCTTGGTGGTGCGCTTTTCGCAAACACCAAGTCCCAAACCTACCTCCGCCATTTCGTCGTCTACTCCGGCCTCGAGGATAACATACTCCGGATCATCCCATTTATAAGCGTTCTTAGAGCCCGGCTTTTTACGGCCGATGTGATTGGCGAGAGCCAATACCTTCTCATTATATTGGCATTTATACCATTCGGGAAAAATCATTTTTGTAATATCTTTCATCTCATTTAACCTTTCTTACGCCTGCCATTTTTTAGTTTCACTATAGAGCCAGTCAGCAAAATCCGCTATTCCCTCTCCTGTTTTCGCGCAAACCGGAATGACCCTGATATCCGGATTCAGTTTCTTAGCCCGCTCTATGCAGACCTGCAAGTCAAAATCAAAGTATGGCATTACATCTATCTTATTGATCAAAAGTACATCGCAAATGCTGAACATCAAAGGATACTTAAGCGGTTTGTCATCGCCCTCGGGTACGCTTAAGATCATGGCATTCTTTACCGATCCGGTGTCGAATTCCGCAGGACATACGAGATTGCCTACGTTTTCTAAAATCGCCAGGTCCACCCCTTCTGTACCCAAGCCTTCCAGCCCTTGTTTCGTCATATCCGCATCCAGATGGCACATGCCGCCCGTATGAAGCTGAATGACCTTCGCGCCCGTCTTTGCAATCGCAGCCGCATCCACATCCGAATCGATATCCGCTTCCATCACACCGATGCGCAGCTTATCCTTCAGTAGTTCTATGGTGCGCGTCAGCGTGGTCGTCTTCCCCGCACCGGGGGAAGACATCAGGTTGAGTAAAAATATCTTTTCTTCTTTTAATTTCTGCCTCAGTAAATCTGCTTGTTTATTGTTATCTTCAAATACACTTTGCTTAATTTCCAGTACTCTATATTCTTTCATCTATATTGCCCTGCTCCTTCCAAAGTACGGCATGTTACTGTTCACCCCGTTCTCAGTAACGCATGATTTCTGTATTTCGTTTTTATTCTGCTAAAGCTGCAACTTCTTTATATTTTGCAATATCCGTATACAGTTCCGCCTTATAAGGATTGCGTTTCGTTTTCGTTACCTTGTAGATCATGTAGACCAATACCGCTATATTAGCTGATAATGCAAGGAAACTCACAATAAAATAAATGGTCGTATTGTAGGTCGAGGAAACGGAGAACATTCCCGTATCCTGGAATGCGGGGAATGTCTGTGCAAACATGCACCAGAGCGCAAGTGTCTGTGCGCGGTGCTGAAGCCATGCTCCTTTTCCCAAGGTAAATGCACAAAGAGTCGGAGCTAACAGCAGTGCGAAACCGCAGTACCATGAATGTCCCGGGAGACAGTTGTATGTATACGCAAAGTTCCAAAGGTCATAAGCGATAATCCAGAACCAGAGCATATCAGGCCAAATCATATCTCTGCTCTTATCCTTAGCTGTTGCCTTTCTTATCTTAATGCCGAACCATCCGGTAATCGTGATGATGTTCAAAATACCCGCAATCGCATTCATGTAGTTCCAAGGTCCGCCGATTACGTACTGTGCATCGTCCACCAGCATTCCGCCGCCTACATAATTCATTCCTACTTCCAAGTCACGGGCTACTGCCTCACCGATATTGATCGCAAGAATCAAAGGAGGGAAGCACAGTGCGATTTTGTTCTCGGAAAGTCTCCACTCTTTTCCTGTCTTCTTGTTCGTTCCATGAAGATGGCGGATACACCAGAAACCGATACAGCCAGCCGTGGAAGAATATACTTTTGCCAGATGGAACCAGTCCGTATAGGTGGTATCCGATAAAACCGTAAACCAAAGCACGGATAAAACAGCGGGAAGTATGACAAAGCATACGATTCCCATTACCTTGTATCTTCTGGACACCTCATTCAGTGCAAATAGCGCTGCAAAAACCACTAACCACATGAGCCACGACGTTAAGCCGGTTGCTCCCTCCGCATAATTAAATGTAAACATAACTCTCACCTTTCCTTTGTTATGCTGGTCATACCAGCACATATTTTTCGCTTTCTTCTTGATATAAATTTATCATTATTATAGAAAATAGTCAATTCTTTATAAACCTTTCTACATTATACTAAAATTTTATTATTGATTTTAGTTATTTCGTATAATATAATGATTGAATAACCAATTTTGGTATGTGGTTGAACCAGTTATTGTATGGAGGCTATTTTATGGAATTTCAAAAAATAAGCTCCCCTTCTCTCAGGGAGCTGTTCGTAGAACAATTAGAGCATATGATTTTATCCGGCAAGCTGGGAATCGGCGAAAAGCTTCCGCCGGAAAGACAGCTTTCGGAGGCTATGCAGGTCAGTCGTGCCGTAGTTAACAGCGGTATTGCCGAATTGGAAAAAAAGGGCTTTCTCATCGTAAAACCCAGAGTCGGCACCTTTGTCGCAGACTACCGCAGAACGGGAACACTCGATACCCTTCTTTCGATCATGAAATATAATGGAGGAAAGCTGAGAAATGATGAAATAAGATCGATTCTCGAAGTCAGAATTGCTTTAGATACTCTTGCGGCACAGCAATGTATCAAACGCATTACCGATGAAGAGGTTCAATTGTTGCTGGAAAAAACAGAACGCATCCGGGATGCCTCCTCGATTACCGGGGCCTCTCAGGCTGCGTTCGAATTTCAGCATGAATTTGCCGTATTGTCTCAAAATGCTCTGATACCTTTAATTTTTCAATCCTTTAAGGTTCCGGTATTCACGCTTTGGGAACGTTTCTGCACGCTTTATGGAATCCCCGCCCTATATCAAAATACTTATAAGCTCTGGTCCTTCATTCATGACCGGGATATAGACGGAGCGGTTCACTGGATTCAGCATTCCGTAGGAGAAACCATAAACGGCAGCCGGAAAATTTATTACGAATGACAAAAGACAGCGGCCTATTCCTTCCTGCTCTTCTCATAACCCCAAAATAGGAATACTGCAGCACTCAGCAGGTAAACCGCCGTATCGATCCATTCGTATCCTACTGCATAAATTTCTTTCAATGTAGCCTGGTTCGCGATTGCATTAGTAACTGCGGAACCTACGGCTACAAACAATAAAAATATGCCTATGGAGGTCCATATATTTACCTTTGTAAAACGTACGATAAGTATGGTTGCCCAGACAATCGCAATCCAGAGAACACCGATGGGAAGAGCATATTCCCTTACCCAATAAATAGGCTGGCTTACATAGTTCTCATTCACTACATATTCAATCACACATAAAAGCGGAAGCAGGAGAATGCTGGCAGCCGCTGTCATTTTCATGATTTTGCTCCTCTTGCTGATTGCCAGCGGAAGCCCGCAGGCATAAACATAGGCGATGCTGGCATCGACGATCAAGGACCAGGTAAGACGCCTGTTCACTGCGAAGTCTACAATAAAGGAGACCAAGACCGCAATAATCCCCATCGATAAAGCAATTCCTTTCAGAACATATAATGTCTTTGCTTTTTTCAAATAATTCACTACCTTCTCATTTTTTTTAGTAATGGCAATCGTATCATGAATCGTCTTCATCATCGTATCCCGCTCCGAGGCACAGTCTTCACAATCTTCAAAATGCTCTTCCATCACCCGGTTAGTCTCCTCGCTGGTCAATCTTTCCACATAGCTTGGAAGCAAATCCCTTACTACCGCGCAATCAATTTTATTTCCCATTATGAATCTTCTCCCTTCAATATTTTTTGCTTTCCTCTGTAAAAGGTAACTCTTGCCCAGTTCTCCGTTACTCCCATGATTTCACCGATTTCCGAAAAGCTCAGTTCTCCGGTAAGCCTAAGATACATAACCTCTCTTACTTTGCCTTCCAACCGGTATATTTTTCGGAACAATTCTACCTTATCGCATTTCATCAAATATTGTTCTTCCAAATCCTCTTCGGAAATTTCTTCGGTAAGTTCATCGATGGACACCGTTTTTTTCTTTCGCCGCTCCAACTCCTTATACCACAGCCTTTTTCCGATTTGGCAGAGCCAGACGGATATCTTGCAGTCCCCGCGAAACTTCTGGATTCCTCTTATCGCCTGATAAAACGTTTCCTGAGTCAACTCTTCCGCCAAATAGGCGTCCTGGGTCAAGCAGAATAGATATTTATATACGACAGAAACATTCTCTTCATAAATTTGTTCTATATTCTGCTCACTCAATTCCACACCTCCCCATGCGGCGCAACATAAATCGGCATCGGCCTTGTACGCCGGAATAAATCCGCTTGCTTTTCTTCCTTTTACTTTCGTTATATTAATAAGTGCGGCAATCATTACAAAACGTTACACACTCTTTAAAATTTTTGATTTAAACTGAATGCAGTACTGATTTCTATCCTTTTATAAAAAACAAAAGTCAGAAGCGTTTAATCCGATTAGAACAAAAGTGTGCTTCTCATACTCTCGCTCCTAAATACTTGGCAGCGCTGCTTTTGTTCCGCGCGTAGCTGTGCATCTATTTTTCATGTAATAGGAGCACCTTCCTACTACATGAAGAAACGGCGATTTTGAATGACCTCAAATCCGCCGTTTGTACTTTACAAAAATAGTTATCATATATATCTGCTATTATCATGCCGTCTCCTCCCCAAACATTCCTTCCCGTTCCAGAGACTTATTTCATTGTTATTATATCCACTTCTCTATGATATCCTTCGCTTCATTCACGCTCGCACCATGTATGGAAAGCGGCGTTTCAACATCGGCATACGGACACAGCTTCTTGATGTCCTGTTCACTGCTTCCCATGTCACTTCCTTCATGAGTGCAGAACGGTCTGATTTTTTTTCCTGTAAAATCATATTTTTCGAGGAAGGTCCATACGTGCATCGGCATAGTTCCCCAATAATTGGGATAGCCCAGATAAATTGTCTCATACTCCGAAATATCAGCCGGGGAATTCTTAAACTCCGGTCTGATATTCGCTCCTTTATCACGCTTCGCTTCCTCTATACATATATTATAATCGGCGTTATACTCCTTTACCGGTTCGATCTGAAACATATCGGCTCCCGTCATATCGCTGATCATCTTCGCCGCTACCTCCGTATTGCCGATGTCCAGACTTTTTATTGCGCCGTTTACATAATTCTCACCCTTTCTTGAAAAATATGCGACTAACTCTTTTGACATGTCATTTCCTCCTGAAAACATTTTATCCGTAGCTACTTACTGTTAACTATTTTCTACCGGTACAGCATGCATAGGTATTTACAGTACGCGGTACTAGCTCTCAGTACAATTATGACTTGGACTTCCGTCTAAGGCAAGAATAATTAATTTTTTAACAATATATTTCTCCAAAAACCTTCATCGTTTGCACGATTATCCCTTTTTTGAATACATTGTAGTAAGAATGAGGATTATGAAATCCAAGATGTTTCATAGGAGTTAGATTAGATTGGATTATAATATTACTAGTAATAAGATTACATCAAAAGTAGGGATTCCCTACGACGATATTCGCTGGCAAGATGTTACCGGGCAGCCTTTCGGTACCGCATCTCAATTCAACGCTATTGTTTTTGGCAATGCTA
Source organism: Bacillota bacterium (assembly GCA_023442465.1). Taxonomy (GTDB): domain Bacteria; phylum Bacillota; class Clostridia; order Lachnospirales; family Lachnospiraceae; genus Kineothrix. Next base: position 119,964 of record JAEZZQ010000043.1, read on the forward strand.
ACAACATTGTGGACGCTAACGGTGCAATGGCAGTTGGCGGAAACTTTGTCAGCCCCCGGGGCCTTAGTCTCGCCTTTGGAGGCGGTTCACGACCGATAGATATAGGCTATTCCCCTGATATGGTAAGATTCCTTGTGGGAAATAACGTTTCAATGAACGGCCCTTTAGGAGTGGTTGGCCATGTTGTGGCCGGCGGTAACTTCCGGACCGATAAGGGCAGTACCTATTTCATCGGCAAAAGCGGAGAACCCGGACAGGTACAAAAGTTAGAATCTCTATATCATTCCGATTCAGGCAGCCCTTATTGGAAGCCCAGCGATAAAGGAGATCACTACATTATTCCAAGTTACGATGTGCCAAGATTCATCCCTGCAAGCCGGATTGGCGCAGATACTGCCGGCTTCTTCCAGGATGCAAGAAACAGTATTGAGAATTATAAGAATTGTATTGAAAATTTGCCCGCAAACGGAGAAGTAATTGATAATTTCCATGAATGGATTCTTCGCGGTAATAATCCGCAGCAGAATGTATTCATGCTTGATGTACCAAACGGTATCCTAAAGAAAGGAATTCGTGCCGAAGTACCGGAAGGCAGCTTAGTCATTGTAAAACTAAGAACAGGAGATAATGCACATCTGCAGTATGGCCTTATAGGAGAACGCAGCAAAGCGGACCATACCCTTTATGTGTTTGAGGATGCTACAAATATATATATGGAAGTTCCTGCTGCAATCTGGGGAAGTATTCTGGCTCCACAGGCTATGTTTCATGCTCACTCAACAGGAGGAAATATTACCGGAAATGTCGCTCTGAATTCGTTTGCAGTAAATCCAACCAGTGGGTTCGAATTCCATCTTCCTCCTTTTGCAGGAGGCGTAATGTGCGAAACAGGGGGAGCCGTTCTTCCTGCATCTCCGGCAGCTCCTGTTACCCCTGTTGCTCCGACTGGCCCTGTTACCCCTGTTGCTCCGACTGGCCCTATTACCCCGATTACTCCGACTGGTCCTATTACCCCAATTGCTCCGACTGGTCCTATTACCCCGATTGCTCCGACTGGTCCTATTACCCCGATTACTCCGACTGGTCCTATTACCCCGACACCACCCTCTAATATGGTCAGTCCCGAGACAGTCGTTTGTCCGGTTTGTCCTACTTGTCCGGAGCCGGCTCCTTGCCCGATTTACCCTACTTGTCCGGAACCGCTGCCTTGCCCGATTTGCCCGGAGCCGATGCCTTGTCCGGTCTGCCCGTCTTGTCCGGAGCCGATGCCTTGCCCGGTTTGTCCTACTTGTCCGGTTTGCCCTGCCTGCCCGGAGCCGATGCCTTGCCCGGTTTGTCCGATTTGCCCGGAGCCGGTTATTTGTCCGGAATGTCCGCCTTGCCCCGTTTGTCCGGTTTGTCCCGTTTGCCCGGAGCCGGTTATTTGTCCGGAATGCCCGCCTTGTCCGGTTTGTCCGGAGCGGATGTCTTGTCCGGAATGCCCGCCTTGCCCGGAATGTATGATTACCCCGGGACTCATTGCCGGTTACATCAAGGGATGTTCCTGCTGCAGCGAGCATGAATGGGAGCTACGGCTTTACCAAATATTCAGCAACACTCAGGTTTTATTATCATGCAAATGTGTATCTTGCTTCGGGTACTTTGAATTCGAAGTTCCGTATAGCGGAAGCTATTTATTACAAGTATGTCCGGCAAAGAGCTTCAGAAGAAGTTTCAAATGTAAGCCGAATATATCACTGAATAATATTGGAGTATCTAACTTTATGATGGAGTAAAGGATAGCTGAAAATCTTAAAGGCGCAGGGAATGAATCCCTGCGCCTTTTATCAAATCATTTTAACAACACTCGAGCCTTTACTTATAATTTAAAGTTGGGGGGTTTTCTTAATCCCATCTATAATTAATTTCTGCATCTCATTTTTATTTTTTCCTAAAGCAAAGGCCAACTCTTCATATAGGTTATTCTCCGCAACCTTAAAATAACGTTCATCTATAACAGTATCTTTCTTTCCTTGTGCATCTCTTTTTCTTTTCCTATAATACATGCTTTTAATAATACTGATCAATATTTTAGGTTCACATCTTTGGATAGCTTCTTTATATTTCTTTTCACACAATCTGCTATTATCGATCAACATTTCTTCTATTTCCGGAACTTCACCAATTATTTTCCATGCTTCCTCTTCATTAAGAACTTTGCGAATTCTATGTTTAGTTCCATCCACAGGAATATATATTTTTGAACCTGTTTCTTCCAATGGAATCATATGATAATAACGTTCATTCCCAACGGCCATAGAAACATCCAAATATGCAATATCTTCAATTTTACATATTCCATAATTTGAGTTAACTATTACATAATCACCAATTTTAAACATTTAAATCACTCCTATATTCTTATCTAATTAGCATCACTATTAACTGACAAGGTCTCACATGGTTGGATAAGGCCTTGCCAATCGATGGTAAACTAATTCAAATGATTTTCAGACTGTAATTATTCGATTCATTTCTGATATCATCATTAGTTATTTGGTTCATGTCAAAACACTATGTTTCAATATTGATATAAACAAAAAAAGGAATCATCACACTCAGTGAATTAGAGTGAACTATATCCCTTCCGTTTACCCAATAATTACTAGTTGTTTATTCTATATTTAATATTATAACAAATTTTATGACTTTTTGTAAGTGTTTTAAATAATTATATGAAAAATTATTATATCATTATTTTTTTGTCTTTATATTTTTAGTATTTTTGCAAAAAAGTAATATATTATTTAATACCGGCGAGGACTATACTTTGAAGCTTATAAATCTTTTTGAAGAAGACACATACATAAAAAAAGAGCTTATTCGATGTACTCATTATGAGTCTCCTGAATAAGCTCGATATGACATTTTTAAACACATTAAATTATATTACTGCCTGCTCTTCTCGAACATCTCGCTGACGTCCTCCAGATGTGATCTGATTTTTATATGCTGGGGACAAACCTTCTCGCATTTTCCGCATTTAATACAGTCGGAAGCTGCACCTCTGTCCTTGGTACTCACGCTGTAATACACGTCGCTGTTCCAGTCATTATATTGCTTTTTCGCATTATAGCAAGCGAACAAGTCGGGAATCGCTATATGTACGGGACATCCATCCACGCAATATTGGCACGCTGTACACGGAATCATGTCTTGATCCTTGATAATTTCCCTGACATGGCCTATCAACTCGAATTCTTGCTGTGTAAACGGAACGAAATCCTTCATATAGCTGAGATTATCCTCCATCTGCTCTATCGTGCTCATTCCGCTGAGGACCATGAACACTTTATCGAAGGAAGCGCAAAAGCGAATGGCATAGCTTGCATAGCTCGCACCATTTCTATGCTCGTCCAAAATGATTTCCGCCGCCTTGGGCAAATTCACAAGTCCGCCTCCTTTTACCGGCTCCATTACGATAACCGGCTTACCGTGCTTCTCGCACACCTGATAGCAGAGATGACTTTCAATGCCCGGATCGTCATAGTCCGCATAGTTGAACTGTATCTGAACCACTTCAATATCGGGCTGCTCACTTAAAATTTTATCTAATACCGCTGCCTTATCGTGGAAAGAAATACCGATATGCCTGATTCTGCCTTCCTCTTTTAACTGCTTTACCGTTTCGAAAGCATGGCATTCTACGAATTTCGCATAATAATCCGAATTCAAGGCGTGCATCAGATAATAGTCGAAATACTCCACACCCGTATTTTCAAGCTGCTTTTCGAAAAATGGGATGATTTCCTCTTCCTTCTGAAAATAATTGGAGGTCAATTTATCGGTAAGGATATAGGACTCTCTCGGATATCTCTTTACCAGACAGTCTCTGATCGCTGTCTCGCTTTTTCCCCCGATATAGCCATGGGCCGTATCGAAATAGCAAAAGCCCTCCTCAAAAAATGCATCGATCATCTGATTGAACTGCTCATAGTCCACTTCCAATTCGTTCTCTCCCTGCTTCATGGGAAGTCTCATACAGCCAAAACCCAGTTTTTTCATCTTATTCTCCTTATTATTTCGCAAGTTAATATTTGTTACCATTTGTTGTAACACAGGAAAATCTGTTACTGTTCACTCCGTTCTCAGTAACGAAAATCTTTCTTTAGAAAATCATTCTTTAAAAGCTCATATTTTCCATATATTAAGATACTACACCTTGGAGTTAAGTTTATGTCAAGAGGATTTCAAATAAAACTTTACTATAATTTTATTTGAATGTTTTTTCGCACATTAAGCAAAATATACTTTGCTCTCTTTCACCGTAGAATGCCTTGCCAAAACCGCTTTAAGCTTTACCGGGGAAAGGGTTTTCTTATAAGAGAAAAAAGCACTGACTGCACCAGCGAGTATATGATATTCAGCGAAATAAATATAAGAATAATTATGGCAGCATTCGTTCCAAACGGTATATAATCCTTAATTGAAACGGACAGCGAGCGCTGAATGAACTTAACTATGAATATGCTTGGAACAATTGTCAGAAAAAACGCCGCCCATAAAATGGGTCGGTAAATATCTATCAGCATCCTGCGAATATCCTTGAACGAATGACCCATTAAATTCAGAATCACCATATCCTGCTTATTATCTTGAAAGTTTACATAAATTGCCAGAAACAGTAAAATTCCTCCTATGATTCCACCTATGGACTGGTTGATGACAGAACTGGTATTGTTCGATACCGCATCTTTTTCCAAAGCCAAAATACGCTGCTCCCTATCGGTCGTTTCCCCCCCGCCCGCAGGTTTTTCCATACTCCATATGCCATTGTAGGTGCCTTCCGGTATTCCCATTATCTCCGCCAGCTGAACCGCATTGGCCAAAATACTTTCGGCCTTTGCATTGGCGGCAACTCCGGCTACTGCAAAGATATATTCCCTGCCGTCTATAAAGACAGGAAGAGAATCTCCCTCCCGGACTCCATACACCTCCGCCAGCCCGGGATTGATATAGATACTGCCTGCCTCAGGAAGGGGCAGCGGCCTCTTATCCATATCCTGCAGCTCATATACTTCGTTCAAACGGTACAGACCGATTATCGTCTGTTCTATCTCATAACCGCCCGCCATCAGTACCGCTTCATGATAGAGGTAGGGCGATCCGTCAAAGGGCAGAAGTTCCTCCATGTAAGCAGGATACCTCGTATCGAACTCATAATTATGACCAAGCATCTGAGAATCAAAAACCTTCTGACTGCTGAAATTCAAAGACTGCCCTAAGATAATGCAGACATTGAAGGCCGTTACCGCCCCCAAAATAAGGAAAACCGCAAGAGGTTTTCTCAAAGCAATGCGCAGCGGAAATTTATTTTTTACAGGAATGAACTTCACTATCCTATCGGCAATCAACAAGGTCTTTCGAACACCGCTTCTCTTCCTTCCTGCAATTAATGCCCCCGGCTCCTTGCCCCGCACAAAAAAATAACATAGGAAAGTATTCAGACAAAGAATCGCTGCCGCTCCCAGGAACCCCACGATAACGGTAAAAGGGGCAACACCCTTTATAAGGCCCGTGACGGAATAAGTCCTCTTATTGGCCATTATGAGAATGTCCGACAAAAAATATCCTCCCGCCAGACCGATAAGGGAACCTGCAAAGGATACCCCCGCGGTAAACAGTATAAAATAAACGCACAGAGACCTATCGGTGAAGCCCAAAGATTTCAGGCACCCGAAGCTCTTTGCATTCGAGCCGAAAAAATGGTAAAAAAACATGAAAAAGACGAAGCAAGCCAGACCCAGCATGGAAAAGAAAAAGGTATATGCCAAAGATGTATTGGAGACCAGCGCATTTTTATATTGCAGCTGATTTACACTAAGAACCGGAAGTGCTTCCAGTACGGCTGCATTGCCGTCGATAGAAAATTTTACAAAATAAAAGGAAATCTCACTCAAAAAAACAAGGAAAAACAGCAGCCATACGAATACTTTATTTCTCCACACTTCATTTGTTAATTGCTTATACAATAACCTCATATTTACCCCCATATCATGGCGTCGGCTGTTATCGGGTCATCGTTGAAAACATCCTGATATACCATTCCATTCTTCATTGTCAAAATGCGGTCGGCCGTTTTCGCAATCTGTTGATTATGTGTGGTGAATAAAACAGCGATACCGAACGTCGATTTCAAGTCGTGCAGCAACCCTACTACCTTTTTGCTGTTTTCTTCGTCTAAAGCTCCTGTGACTTCATCACAAAACAAAAGACGGGGCCCTTTGATAACTGCACGTGCGATTGCCGTGCGCTGCTTCTGACCGCCGGAGAGCTGTGCAGGAAATTTGCACAATATGTCGTCGATTTCAAGAATGCGCACCAGGCGTTCAAAGGAAAGAGACCCCTTTTTAGGGCTGATGCCAATTTTTATATTTTCCTCCACCGTCAGATTTTCCAACAGCAAATATTCCTGAAATATGTTCCCGGCTTCAGTACGTTTCCAATCGGCAAGCCTTCTTTCAGACCATAAAGTCATCATCTCATCCCCGTACTTCACATTTCCCTCCGTAGGGCGTATAAGACCCGACAGAATGTTCAGCAAGGTGGACTTCCCCGAGCCGCTGGGCCCGAGAATCGCCGTAAATGTATTTTCGTAAATATCTAAGGAAATGCCTTTGATCACCCTTTCCTTTTCAAAATCCTTGGTAATGTCTTCTGCTTTCAATATAACTTTCAAAATCCTTCCCCCTTTATCCTTTTGATTTGAATGAATCCTTGCGTTCCCGAAGCAGCCGATTGATTTCCTCCATATCCTCTTTCGTACCGAGGACACTGATAAAATAGCCTATGACGTAAACGAGCAGGACCATAATTATCAAAATACCTATAGGCGTACTGCTGTACCAGTCAAAAATAAATCCGAAGATAAGGATTACGGCTGTTGTATAGGTAATGTTCAAAAGTGCCTCCAATATAGGGTATTTGTTTTCATATTTGTTGGTAAGGATCAGCCCGAAATGTACTGCAGCATTTGCTGCTAAAATCTGAAAAACAGTACTGACAAAAAGACACTCGCCTCCATACAACAGGGCTACCGCTGCCAGGATAACAAGGGTAATGCCAGTAGTTGACATAATATTTGTCAAGATTTTTTTCATGCTTCTCCTCCCCTCAGCTTGTTCTTAATTCCATTCAGATACTTTCTCGTTACATAAAGCCGTTCCCCGTTTTTCAGCGTTGCTTCCATCCTGCTGTTGAATAAGGTCTTCATCGCATCCAGAACATTTACATTTAAAATGCAGGCCTTGTTGATCTGAACGAAATCCATATCGGACAGCATGCCAAGCAGCTGATATAGACGCAGCTGCGTTCGATATACCTCGTTTTCGCAATAGATATAAGTCCGCTTATCCACGCTTTCAATGTAAAAAATATCGGCGGCATTCACTATTTTCTCTCCATCCTCCGATTCGCATATGATCTTTGTATCCACCGCCTGAAGAAGCGAAATGAGACGCTTCACATCTTGATCCATTTTCGCATATTTAACAATTACTTCCGTCTCCTGCTGTGCAGAATTTCTTTCCAGTCTAAGAAACAATCTACCACCCCCATATCTTCTTATCATGAGTATAATAGGGAGCCTTCCCCCTGGCAATATGATTTCCTCCCAAATGCAAAAATTGGTGACCGTCATGCAGTTAGCGCAAAGAACAAAGGTATGTTTCGCACACTCTCACAGCCAAGTATTTTGGCCGCACCGCTTTTGCCTGACACGCGTAGCTGCGCATCCATTTTTTATGTAATAGGAGCACTTCCTGTTACATAAAAAAGACAATAAACCCCGGCTCATCCGACTGATATTGGACAAGGGCATTTATTGTCTTCTTATTCGTATCATATTTTTATACACTATATCATGTACAAGTTATTTTACCAATGCTTTATTTTTTCTTTCTCATCCTTTTACTTACAATATACTTAAATATTGATAGTAACTTACCTACACAAATTCTAACTCAAATACTTTATCAGCAGCTATAAGTATAATTGTCATCGAGCAGCTTCTGATTGTCATCGAGCTGTGAGATCCCATCCTTATGGATTTTTTTCAGCACTTTCATTGACAGGAACAATAAAAGCTGTGAAACTGCCGCTATGCCGAGCATCAGCAGCGCGTTGCTCGTAAAGGTCGCTTCTCCCAGACCTGAGCTTATCGTCTCTCTAAAGCCGTAGATGGAGTGTGTCATAGGCAGATACGGGTGAATGTTCCTGAAGAACTTATCCGTAAGCGGTATCGGGAAGGTTCCGCCCGAGCCTGCGAGCTGCAGTATAAGCAATATCATGGCCACGAATCTTCCCGGATTATCGAAGGCCATCGCCAGAAACATGATGAGGAACATATACGCGTATGCGGATGCCAACGCTACCGCAAAGTATTGAAGTATATGGTCTGGTTCCAGACCGATGAACATCATCACTCCGGCTTCAATAAGAGCCATTGCCGTAGCCGCAGCAACTCCCACTGTTATCTTGCTCAGCAACCACTGGAACACCGATTTATCTTTTACCGCAACCTTCCGGATAGGGTAAATGAAATTGAATACCAGACAGCCAACATACAAAGCCAGCGATAATACGTACGGGGCCAGCGCATGGCCGTAGTTGGGCACATCGCTGTATTTTTCCTGCGTGATCTCATCCGGCTGTGCAATCATCTTTGCCGTCCTATCCGTCGCATGAACATCGTTTACCTGTTCAGAGCCGTCACTTAAGGCAGAAGCCAGTTCACTGCTTCCATCTTTAAAGGTATTCAAGCCATCCTGAAGGGTAACGCCGCCGTCCGCCAACTTCGCGGAACCTTCGGTCAACTGCGCGGAAGCCTCCTGAAGCCGGGTCTGTCCTGCCATAAGGTCGTCGTTGTTCCTTACCAGCTCCTCACTTCCTTCTTTTATCGTATTGGTACCGGATATCAGTGCGTTCACTCCATCCTGAAGAGCGGGCACATTGTCGTTTAGCTGGTTAAGGCCACTGCTCAGCGTCGATGCGCCGCTATTGAGGGCTGCAGAATTGCTCTTCAAAGTTTTCACACCTTCGTTCACCTGTTCTACACCTGCAAGATAGGTATCCAAGCCAGTGGTAAGCTGCGCAGAGCCGCCTGCCAAACCGGTCTGAAGACTGGCAATGCCTCCCGTCAGCTGACTCATGCCGGGGATGAGCTGACCATCCAAAGCGGTCTTCACACTGTTTAATCCTCCCGAAAGGCTGCTTATCGCACCCTGAGCTCCCGGAAGCACCTGATTAGCCCCCGCTGCAATCTGATTTACCGCTGCTGCGATTGTAGCGGTAGAGTTTGCTGCGGCCGCCATGGTGCTCACCTGTGCACTCAGACTTGCCTCACTGGCCTGAATGCCTGATACTCCGCTTTCTATCGCATCTATATTCGCTACAATGTTCGCAGCCTCATCCGAAATACCCGAACCGGAACCGCTGTTTGCCGCTGCCGCATCAATCATACCGAGCACGATTCCCTTGGATGTATCATCCAAATCCGGTGAGTTATTTACCGCTTCTCTCAGTCCATCCAGTGCCGAAGATGCTGACGAGGCTGTGGCAGAGCTGTTCATTATATTATTCGCGCTGGTTTTTGCCGCTTCCGCCGCATTGATAATGTTCGCTGTGTCATCTCCCGAAATATTCAAAACTGCTGCATCAGTCGCCGCAGGACTGGCTGCACTTGCAGCCGCCAACATTTGGTTCAGCCCCTGAATGCTGTTATTGAGATTTGCCAACCCTTTATCGAGTGTTGCCAGCTGCTCAGCACTGGAATTGATCTGGGTGCCTATGCTGCTTGACATCTGGGTCAGGCCTGCCGAAACCTGATTCGCCCCGCTTTGAAGCTGTGCGGTTCCGTTACTCAAACCGGTAACCAGGGTCGTCACACCTGTCTTAAGAGTGGTTCCGTTACTGGCTAAGGTATTCGTTCCGTCCGCCAGTTTGGAAACACCGCCGGTATAATCCCTGATGCCGGATGCCAGCTTGCCGGAGCCATCATCCAGCCGGCTTACGCCGTCTGCCAAGTCAGGAACCTTTGCGCCCAATGTATCCACGCCTGCCTTCAACTCTCCGAGACCGTCATCTAATTTGACAGTGCCCTCCAAATATTGTCCGAGAGCGACGCTGAAAGTTTCTTCTCCATCGCTGAAGGTTATGGTGCTGTCTGCCAGAGTATTCAGTCCGTCCGTCAGCGTCTTGCTTCCTTCCGCCAAATCGTTTGCACCTTTGTCTAACTGCTCCGCTCCGTCAGCTGCTTTCGCAAATCCATCTCCTATTTCAGAGAGCTGGTCGAAAATCGCGTTTGCATAAACCTCCGTCACCTTCTGGGAAACTTCACTCTTTAGCTGCTTCATGGCAGTTTCACCGATTACCTCGCCGAGGTAATTCAAAGCGCCGTTCGTCTCGTATTTGATATTCATTTTCTTCGGGTTCTCATCCATTACTGTGGCTGCATTTGCAGAAAAATCTTCGGGAATCGTTACGATCATATAATACTCCTGATTCTCCAAGCCTTGCTGCGCTTCCTCTCCCGAAACGAACTCCCAATTTAAGTTCTCGTCTTCTTTTAGCTGGTCTACAACCTCTGCTCCTACATTCAGCATTTTTCCGTTGTATTCCACTTCTTTATCTTCATTCACTACCGCAACCGGCAAGTCACCGGTTTTTCCATAGGGATCCCAAACGGATTTCAGGAAAAATGAAGCATAGAGAAGCGGGATAAAAGAAATAACAATAAAAGAAATTAATAAAATTTTGTTCTTATAGATTGCCTGCCATTCTTTTTTAATCATTTCCATGAATCGAATTCATCACCTTTCTAATTAATAATTCTCTTTTTTCTTCCGGCTGGTTCCAATCGTACAAAGCCAGCTTTTCTTCCCCCACCGCTTCCATAAGCAATTGATGAACCGTTTTGTTTCTCAGAGAATCCCTCCACAGCTTGTCGGCCTGTGCAAATGCATTCTTCAGAATTGCAGTACCTTGATCCGTAATGAACGGGAACTCATTAAATACCTCGCTGATAAGCTCCGTATCGGTAAACGTTTCAATCGGCCCTTCCAGTGCTTCTACCACCTGCAGCAAATTAATATCCTCCGCATTTGCTGCCAGCGTAAAGCCGCCGTTGTTTCCTGAAACGGAATTTACCAGCTTGGAAACAACCAGTTTACGAATGATTTTCCGTAAATAAGAGGGTGAACACTTTAACCTCTTATTTATTTCCTGTGAGGATAAAGGAATACCGGGGTCTTGGGTTGCAAGCAGAACGATAATGCAGGCCGCTTGTTCAAATCCTTTTGTAAGTTTCAACGCTTTACCTCCTTAACATATCTCGCGAATAGCAATACGGTTTATAAATCATTTTGCGGATAGCTATTATCCATTATGGATATTATTTATCTACAATCGGTAATTATACTACTCTTAAATCATATTGCAAGTAAAAAAAATTGTGCTTATGATGAAAATTTTCATCATAATGCACAATTGTAATTGAACGGTAGATTTCGAAAAAGTATTAAAATCGCCCCAGGGCTGAAGCTGAACATCAATAATAAAAGTGTAAGTGTAACGGGCGGGGTCAATGGTGCCCATCACACAGTCAGCTCCACCGGCAAAAGGACTACTTCAGTAGGTCTTCCCGGAACAGGCTTATCCTACACTACTTCCTCCGGCGGGAAGTCTTCAAAGAAAAAGAGCGGCGCCTCCGGCATAATATAACGGCACTTTTCTTTTGTTATCAGGCTCAGGCTTTTGCCAGTTGGCTTCCAAGCTCGCTGCACCTGGCTAACGCGGAAGCGTCCGGCATTTCCTGGCATATCAGGCCTTCTCCATTCAGTACAGATGCACCTGCTGCGCCCATTCTGTCAACCCATTCACGCATCCATTGTCCGTCCCCCCATCCGTATGAGCCGAACAGAGCAATGGTCTTTCCTGCCGCGAAACCTTCCGCATCGCATACGAAAGGCTCCATTTCAGATTCTTCCAGTACTTCAACGCCCATAGACGGGCAGCCTAACGCAAACGCCTTTGCTTTTTTCAGTTCCTCCAAAGAAGCACTGCTCACATCTACTACCTCGGCTTCCATACCTGCCCCTTTGATTCCCTGCCCTACCGCTTCCGCCATAGCCTGCGTGTTGCCGGATAGGGACCAATATACAACATAAATTTTTTCCATCTCTTTTTCCTCCTAGGCCGCTATCTCCTGCAGCCTATCCTTTCTATAACTTTCTATAATATCTTCCATACTCATCCCGAAGAAAATCAATTGCAGCATCGTTGCCTTTACTATCTCAAATCTGTGGAAAAGCCGCTCCTTCGCAGCGATATCTTCATATACCTTCCAATAGCCGATAAGCATGAAATTTCTTCCCTTATGGCGAATGAAACCTTCCACATCTTCAATCGGATAACCCAGCAGGACTCCCATTTCATGAGGAAACTGTATTTTATCCGACATATATTTTCGATACCTTTCTCTAAAAATCGGCAGGATATTATATATGGAATATTCTTGATAGCCCATTCCGGCTAAAAGCTTTATCACACGCTCTTGCTTCAGATACGAAGCCAGTTTTGCCTCATTAAATAAAAGAAGAGTTATTTTTTCTCCGCCATCCCTCAGTGCATAGAAGGAAATACTTGTTGACCTTAGAATCGCTATAAGCTGTGTAAGTTTGTCTCTGCGGATAATTAATAAATTCGAGACTTTCAGTCCCGATATGAGCGGAGCACACTGCAAAGCCAGTTGTGTTTCTATGTTTTTTAAATCTATTTTCTGCATTATCTCAAATACTTCCTTGCTCATTTCATCTCTTTTCTGGTTAGTTGTGACTAACTTATAAATATGATATATTTTTTGATGTGGTTCGTCAAGAGAGTTATTGAGATAATTCATCATGTACTTTATATTCCTCGGGAAAAATCCTTTCATTTTTGAGAAAGAATCTATTATCTTTTTTGAAATATGGTTAATAACCTTTACTCCCTATCCTTCTTCTTTTTGCTTTTTCAAAGTTTTATATTCAAGAGACAAATCATACTTGTATTAGCCTTCAAAGCAACAGTAATCCTTTGACTTCGTATTTTTTATTCTATCTATAAGCTCACTGTATCTATCACTCACCTCTGAAGGCCTGAAATAAATTTAATCCAACTCACACCACCAACTTCCCCTTTTTCTCCGCCACAGTAATCGTTGCCTCTATCCCCGAGTTAAACTGAAGATAGTCATTTTCGATACCATCGCTGAATATTACTCCATTTTCCGGCATTTGAGATAATATTCTTAAGGGTGTCTCGTTAGTAACCGTTCCAAAGACAAGCTCTGTTCCTGAGTTTTTGCTGGGAAATGGCTCACGTACGGAAAAATATAGGTAGTCACTATTCCAAGGCAGACTTTTTTCCATTTGCGCTTTAGTATTCTTATCCGACTTAGAACTTTTATCTGAAGTTCCGTTCATGGTTCCGTTGACGATGCTGTTAGCACCTGCAAGTACACTTTTTAACCAACCTGTTGAACCAAGTCCGGTTGATACTATGATTCCACTAGAGGATTGATATTCACACCGCCGCCCGCATTGTATCTGGTATCTTGAGGATACATGGGTTCTCTGCCCTATAAATAAGTCATTTACTGCATAAATAGCCTGACCGTCATTTAAAGTGGCTTTTGCCATGGATACCTCTTTCACCTGCCTTTTTTTCCTGAATACATCTTGAATAACCAGCCTAAGCTCCGCGACTGTAAACGGAAGAAGTACGCCGTCCCACCTGGCAGGATCCGGATTAACTCCAATAAGCTGCTGGTTTGACAAATACTTTAAAGTATTGGCTACAAGTCCATCCTGACCGATAGCCACCACGATATCGTCCTCTCCGAATATAAAGTTGGGCACATATTCCCTATCAACCACTTGCACCCTTCCCAATGCTTCTAAATAACCTTGAGCTTCCGCAATTGCCTTTTTATACCGTTCATCTTCTATTATGTAATCTGAAAAATCGCTTCCCATATGCTCAATATAAAATTTGGCTTGAGCTATAGTATTGTATCTTGTAATCAAGTCTTCAAGCCTTGTTTTTCTTTTGACCAGTACAATTTTATTTTCCGTTAATCTTTCCATAATTACTTAGATTCTTTCATTAATTCATGAAGTAAATCAGGCGATATATTGAGTTGCCCTATCTGTCCTGCTTTTCCGGCTAACTCCTGAAATGCTATTGCAATAAGCTTATTAGGCTGCATACCTATGCTTGCAAGCGACTGAATTACATCTGGATTTATTCCTTCCAAAGCCTTCATAGCCACGGATAACTCGTAAGCTTTTTCATCAGCTTCTGCCTTTGAATTCTCCACGGTCAGCTCAATCAGAGCTTTTCTTTTCTCTTCCAAAGCAGTTTCGAACTGCATCTGCTCTTCCTTCAGCTGATTTTGTTTGTGCTGAACAGCTCTCTCTGCTTCTATTTGTGTTTCCCTTACCTGCTTTTTCTTGTTCTCTATTGCGATTTCTGTATTAAATTCGTTTTCCTTGACGCGCCTTTCCTGCTCAATAGATGCATTGCGCCGTTCATAAATAGCTTCGTCAGCCTTTTTAAGGATTTGCTCTCTGGCCTGTGCCTCCAGTGCCCTGGATGTTTCTTTATTCGGAAGAATGGCAAGGATGGAAAGGCCCAATATCTCTATACCAATTCTATTAATCTCCGCATTCTCCTTAATATCGTTCAAAATTCCTTGTGCCAAAGCCTCACTGGACTTGATCGCATCCTTTAGCAGCAATTCTTCTAACGTCTTCTTCGTTAACACTCTTACTATATTGATTACTCTTTGCGGTAATTTCTGCGGATCATCCGAAGCATACCCTTTGCCTTTCATATCAAGCGTATAATTCAAAAGCTCTGTGATCTTCTTCTGGTCAACTATTCTGTAATTAATCTGCCCCTGAACTGTCACTGTCTGAAAATCTGACGTGACTTCTTCAAAGATAAAAGGCACATCAACACTTCCGACAGGTACAACAACAATTGATGTTATCGGAGCAAAGTAGTTAAACGATATTCCGGCACCTGCCTTTACAATCTTGCCGTTCCTGTACTTTAAAACATACTCGTTTGGCTGAAACTTAATAAATCTGAATCCGAACATAATTTAAACCTCCCCAATGATATGTAGTTAAGTATATTCTATACTAAATTTCATACTTTTTCCATTATAATTTTATATAATATACTGTGAAAAGGATATTTACCGCAGAGTTTTTCTCTTCTATTAATTCACCTGCTTTCAATTAGTAATAACATCATCTTTTTAATTATCTTGACATTTCATTCGAATAAAATTATAATGAGTACATACTCAATGAGTTGGAGGTCATTAATTGAAAATCAAAAGACAGTTACAGAAAGAGAACACCAGGATAAGAATAATTGAAACTGCTTATAAAGTATATTCTGAGCATGGCTTCACTGCCACCACTGCTATGATTGCAGAAGAAGCAAGAGTATCACATGGTACGATTTTTGTTCACTTTCCATCAGTAAATGAATTGTTAACCCATTTAATAGAAGACTTTGGGAATAAGCTGGCTTTGGAAATGCATAATTTAGCAGAAAAAAATGACAGCATCGAAAAATTACTTAAGGCCTACTTGGAAATTTTGAAAAAATATGAAAGCTTTTATATTCATCTTATAAGCGAAAGAAGCCTATTACCCGAAGATGTACAGATGATATTTGTAAATATACAGTCTAATATTGCTGTTCACTTTAATAAGGTAATTGAGCGGGAAATTGAAAGTAAGGCTGTTAAAAACATACCTGTTCATATGATATTCAATACATGGATGGGACTAATTCATTACTATTTGCTCAATAAGGATTTGTTCTCTCCTGAAAAACCGCTTTTGGAACGATATGAAGAGGAACTGATAACAACCTTTTTAGAATTTATACGAAAATAAACTGGAGGTAATTAAAATGAAAACTTGTATTGCTTGTGGTATGCCAATGATGGAAAATTCAGACTTTGCCGGAGAGGATACGGGCAAAGACTATTGTATCCATTGTGCCCGTCCTGATGGCTCAATGCAATCATTCGAGGAGAAAAGAACCGGGATGATCAACTTTATAATTAAAACACAAGGCTTCGATCATAAAGCCGCAACTAAGATAGCAGAAAGCAATATGAAACGACTTCCTGCCTGGAAAGATTGTTTTAATATGGCGGAATGATATGGGTGAACTATCCAAACTTCCAAATATCGGCGAGGTTATTGAAAAGCAATTGAATACAATTGGAATCTATACACCTGAGCAACTTGTCAGTATAGGCAGCAAAGAAGCATTTTTTCGTATAGAGATTATTGACAATACGGTATGTTTGCATATGCTTTATGCTTTACAAGGCGCGGTCGAGGAAAAACGCTATACCCTGCTTACAGAACACACGAAAAAAGATTTAAAACATTTCTTCGATAATTTATAAAGGAGTAAAAAATCATGAAAGTCAGCAAAGCATATCAATCATTTGGACAGGAAGCACCTGCGGTGCATAAAGCATGGATGGAAACAGTTTATACGCTGGAAAAAGAAAGTGCATTAGATAAAAAGACAAAAGAACTTGCTTATCTTGCTGTTTTGGCAGCAACGCGTCTTGACAGCGGATTGCCTGCTGTGGGAAATGTTGTTATTCAATCATTACCGACGGCCTTAGAAGCCTATGATGAATCATTGGAATAAGGAACTTAATAAATGCCCAAAGTCTACTTCGCTGCTTCCAGTATGATATCGGTCAATAGTCCCGCCGCAATTTCTATCGCAGAAATATCCACCGTAAATCTGGAATTGTGAAGCGGATATCCTTCGCCGGTTCCTATTTTAAGGTATATCCCTGCTGCCTTTTCATTTGCTTCCAAATAGCATGAAAAATCATCACTGATCATATTGGTTTCAACTTGCTTTATATTGAAATGTTTCTTTTTTGCAATGCGTTCTATTGTATCGCACAAATCCTCATCATTAATGACAGGGGCCGGACCTTCATGCCACTCAACACGAGCCTGCATATCGTTCATTTTTGCAAAGCCCTGAACAATTGTAAAAAAACGCTCTTTCATCTCTTTTCTTTCCTGAAAGAGAATGCTGCGCATCGTACCTTGAAAAAAGCCGCTCCCCGGAATCACATTCCATGTGTTCCCTGCACATATCTGAGTAAAGCTAAGTACACTCGGATGAATAGCCGGAACCTTTTGCGGCACGGATGTCTGTAAGGTAAGCATCATCTGTGCCATCACAGGTATGGGATTATTCCCCAAATGGGGCATTGCCGCATGTGTGTCCTTTCCCTCTATGGTAACCTTAAACTGATCAACGGCTGCCATAATGGTTCCTTTTTTCAGCCCAATCGTTCCTGCCGGAAGTGAGGGATCTGCATGAAAAGCATAATACTCATCCACTTCCTTCAGCACTTCTGTTTGAATTACTGTTTTGGCACCATCTGCCACCTCTTCCGCAGGCTGAAAAATAAAAAATACGTTTCCGGATATCTCATTTCTTTTTTTATGCAGACGCTCTGCCGCTGCAAGTGCTGTCGTTATATGAAAATCATGACCGCAGGCATGCATGATACCGCTGTGGGCAGAAGTATATGAAAGCCCTGTTTGTTCTTCTATCGGCAATGCATCGATATCCGCTCTAAAAGCGACGTTCTTTCCCTCCGTACTCCCACGCACTACTGCAATTATTCCCGTAGAAAGGCTGGTTTCTACTATTTCGATACTGCCTTTTTCAAGAATCTCTTTAATTTTCTGCGTTGTATCATATTCCTGATATCCCAGCTCCGGATGTTCATGGAACCAACGGAATATTTCCTTCCAATCTTTGTCCATACCGCCCTGCTCAATCCTTTGTATATGCCTTAAGGTAATCATCCAAATCTACCTGAAGAATCTTATTGATCAGATTCGTGGCGATCATAATCGTTGCGAATGCTGTGATCGCTACTATCTGCTCCTCGTTCCAATGCCTTTTTAATTCATCAAAAATTTCTGCCGGAACGTGATTCGCATCATTTACAATAGCTCTTCCATACCGAATAAGAATATCTTCCTCTTCCGTAAACTGAAAAGTATTGAAATCAATATTCAGATCCTTAAGTATCTTGCGAAAAAAAACACTGCATATGAGGCAATCATTCTCTGTTGATATCGCATAGCAGAAGAAATTCACCGCACGTTCTCCGAGAAACTGCTCAATAGTTTTCTCAAGCGGATACCATTCCATCAATGCATGATAAGATGGAAGCGAATGGAGCAAAGTCAGTTTCATATTTGTAATACGCCCATTCTCACTGATTTGCTTATCAATTTGATACTTCACTTCATCGGATGCTTTTTCATATTCTATCTGTGATATATATGCCATAACCTAACCTCCTAAGCTCTATATGGTATAACTGAATCTTTGCATATATCTGTCAATAAATTGCTTTGTCCTCTCATGTTCCGGATGAAAAAACAACTTTTCCGGAGGCGCCACCTCTAAAACAATACCATCATCCATAAATGCCACCTTATCGGAGACCTCTCTGGCAAAATCCATTTCATGTGTAACGATCAGCATGGTCATCCTTTCATCAGATGCCTGTTTAATTACTTGCAAAACCTCCTGAACGAGCTCCGGGTCCAGCGCAGAGGTAGGCTCGTCAAATAAAATGATTTGAGGATTCAATGCCAATGCTCTGGCAATCGCCACTCGCTGCTTCTGTCCGCCCGATAATGCTGTCGGATAATAACCGGCCCGATTGAGCATACCTACTTTGTCAAGATAAAACCGCCCAATTTCGATGGCTTCGTCCTTTTTCTTTTTTTGTACTACTACTAAAGCTTCTGTTACATTTTCCAGTGCAGTCTTATTTTCAAAAAGTCCGAAACTTTGAAAAACCATACCCGTTCTTTTTCTTACTTCTTTTTTTGTATGCCTCGAAATATCATGTGCTTTAAACTTATAATCACCGATTGCAATACTGCCTTGATCGGGTGTCTCCAATAAATTAATGCATCTGAGCAGAGTTGACTTCCCGGAACCGCTGGAGCCAATAAGGGCGACGGTCTCTCCTTCCTCCACTGTCAAATTGACCCCCTTCAGAACTACGGTATTCTTAAATGACTTCTGTACTCCTCTAATATCTATCATTTGGCTATACCTCTCTCGTTTCTTCGCACATTCTTTTCCAATTTCGCTACCAAAAATTCAAATATAATACATATCGCCCAATAAATAAGTGCGGCATCAATATATGCCTCAAAGAAACGAGATGCCCTTCCTGCCTCAATCTTAGCCTGACCCATAATTTCAGTTACAGAGGCGGCAAAAGCCAGAGAGGTATCCTTTAAAAGGCCGATAAAGAAGTTAGCAAACACGGGAAGCGCAACCTTTACCGCCTGCGGCAGTACAATTCGAACCATGGCTTGCGTAGTGTTCATCCCAACCGAATATGCGGACTCTAACTGCCCCTTATCCACGGAAATAATTGCCGCACGAATGGATTCTGTTAAATAAGCACCGGCACTGACCGAAAAAGCCACCAGCATAAAAACCATGGCCGGTACCTCTGAAACATCGAAGGAAGTTCCAAATTTCTGATTAACGATTCTCAGCAAAATAGGGACACCATAATAAAACAGTAAGATTTGTACGATCAGGGGTGTCCCTCTAAAGAAGGACACATACAATCCTGTAAAAAATCGCAGCACAGGAACCCTGTAAATCTTAATCAACGCCCCGATTAATCCAATAAAAAGCCCTATAATAAATGAAATGACCGCAAGTGTCAGCGTATAAGGAATTCCCCTGAGAATATCCGGGATAATTTCTAGCATGAACTCCACATCAAATATTTTTCCCATTACTATTTACCCTGTGGTGTATAATCAGCCCCAAACCATTCCGTTGAGAACTTTGATAATTCTCCGCTTTCGATCAGCTGTCCCAGTGCCGTGTCTATTTTCTCCTGAAGAGTCTTTCCGAGTTCATCCTGTTTAAAAATAAAGTAAACCGGGGTTTCTGAAAGCCGTTCACCGACCGGTTCTACATCAAGGCCCTGAATCTCTGCCTTGCTGATCGCAACCGCGGGATCATTCAATGTTGCATCAATTTTTCCATTTACGATTTCCTGAAGAAGAGTTGTAATATCCTCTTCATAATATACAAGTGTTAAAGAATTTCCATTTTCTTCATTCCATTTTTCCGCTTCAATATTATGTGCATCTCCGACTGTAAGGCCGATTTTCTTTCCAACCAAATCTTCAAATCCGTTAATATCTGTTCTTCCCTTTTTTACAATCAGCTGATTCACCGCAGTATGATAAGGATTCTGTGTCAGATAGTATTTTTCCCTGCGCTCGTCTGTGCCTGATATCTGATTTGCAAGCATCTGGAATTTATCGGAATCCAGTCCTACAAATAATGACTCCCATGGCCCTGTAGTAAATTCAAAATGAAGGCTGGGATCTACTTTTTCCACCTTACGAAGAACTTCAATATCATATCCTGTCAGATAGTCTTTTTCATCTACATAGCTAAAAGGGCTGTATGTTCCCATCGTTCCTACTGAAACTGTAATTACTTCATCTCCTGCTGCCTGAGAGACAGCTTTCGTTTCTCCGGCATCTGCCTCTTGCGTCTCAATAGCTTTCGCTCCTGACTCTGCATTTTCCGCCTCTGACTCATTGACTGCTTCCGTGCCGGATGCTTCTCCCGTACTTTTCGCAGCTGTTTCGCTCTCCGCCTTTCCGCATCCGCCGAATATTCCTGCCATAGCAATTAATAATGCTCCTAAAACAATCTTCTTTTTCATAATCTTTTTTCCTCGTTTCATAAAAGTTTTCTTTTTGTTCTATCGATATTATCTTGTAAGCAGTCCGGCATCTAACACAAACTGACTTCCGGTTATATACCTCGCTTTATCACTTGCAAGAAACTTTACGGACTCCACCACATCCTCAGTTTCCACCCAGGGCACCGGCAGGAGATTTCCTGCGGAACGCTCTGCAATCTCTAACGGAGTAGAGCCTTCCATCTGTGCAAGCCCGTCATTCATAGGTGTATTTACTCCTGTCGGGTGAAGCGTGACAACGCGGATTCCATGTGGTGCAAGCTCAATCGCCTGTGATCTTGCCAGACCGATCAGCCCATGCTTAGATGCCGCATAATGGCTCATTCTGTTCATTCCCCTTAAACCGGCAATTGATGAATTATAAAGAATCACACCGCTGCCTTGTTCGATCATATGGGGGATAACATATTTGGAAACAAGCCATCCGCCCTTAAGATTAATATCGATCATAGCATCCCACTGCTCCGTCGTAAGTTCATACGAATAGCCGTAAGCAGCAATTCCCGCATTGCTGAAAAGAATGTCGATTCTTCCAAATTCCTTTATTCCTCTTGAAACAGCCTCCTTAACATCCTCTTCCTTACGTACATCGCCGCCAAAAATTATAATTTCCGCGCCTGACTTTTCTACCTCTCCTTTTAACTTTTCCAAGTCCTCATTCGATGACTTGTTATATGCAGGATAAGCTATCCTTTTCCCCAAATCAAAGGCGATGATATTTGCCCCCTCTTTTGCGAAGCCTAAGGCAACCGCCCTTCCTTGTCCCTTCGCGGCTCCGGTAATAAAAACTGTTTTTCCTTCGAATTCTCTTGCCATTTCTACTCTCCTTGAGATTCTGATTGTCTTTCTCGTATGCGTTTCACTCGCTTTATTGCATATTAATTATATATGTATTATATGCCGCATGAATAAATAATGCTAATTCATAAAAATTATCGCTGGTTATTCATTATTCTTATAACCAACACCTTAATTTAAGGAAAATTGATAAAAAAGCTATTCAGCCTTCCATACCGCGAAGCCAAAATTAATTCTCTATGCAATTTTGCGGGGGCTGCAAGCATCGAAACAGCTTTATCGCATTTTGTGTACATACATGCTACAGTTTAGCCCAAGGCTGAAGTGTAACAAAAACTTATAAGCACAAGCTAACTTTTCATAGGCTAAATCAGCAATCTATCCGCCAGACAAAAGCAGTATATCCGGAGCAATGACTTTGTGGGTTAAACGTACAAAAAAAGGAAACAATAGTTAGTTTTTAATATCCCGGCTAACTATTGTTTCATCACTGTAATTTTATTCAATCTATGCGCGTTTGACTTTATATGCCTCTTCAAACAAAACTGGCTTTATTATGTATTAATAATTTTCTTTTCTCACTTCGAAGAAACTCTGGCTCATACCACATACCGGGCATACTTCCGGAGCTTTCTTTCCCATTACGAGATGTCCGCATACGCGGCATTCCCACATGCATTCTTCTCCTTTTTCAAATACCTTTTGCATCTCTACATTCTTAAGAAGGGCACGATATCGTTCTTCGTGGGACTTCTCAATTGCACCCACCTTACGGAATTTCTCAGCCAGTTCAGGGAAACCTTCCGCATCGGCATCTTTAGCAAAGCGGTCATACATATCGGTCCACTCATAATTCTCACCTTCTGCCGCTGCAAGAAGATTATCTGCGGTTTTACCGATATGGCCTAATTCCTGGAACCATACTCTTGCATGTTCCTGCTCGTTCCTGGCAGTTTTTAAGAAAAGTTCCGATAACTGATCATAACCTTCCTGACTGGCAATATTTGCAAAATAGGTATACTTGTTTCTTGCCTGACTCTCTCCTGCGAAAGCCTCTTGTAAATTCTTCTCTGTCTTTGTGCCTGCGTAGATATTATCCGTATTCGCATCCTCTATTTTTTCAAATTTTGAAGCAGGTTGTTTACATACAGGACATCTGAAATCTTCTGTCATAGGTCCTTCATGAATATATCCGCATACTGTACAACGCCATTTTTCCATAGTTTTATTCTCCTTTTTCTCTTTTTTATGGTTTAATAATAAAATCAATTCTTCTACTACTTCCTTGGGAAAATCCTCCGGTTGTCTCTCCTCTAAAAAACTATGTAAAAGTTCTCCGGCCGGAGCACCTTGTGGTAATAAATATCCAGATTCTCTTAATATATCTTCTGCCATAATGCGATTTGATTTTGCTATGGCCGTCACAAATTGCTTTTCAACAGGACTATCTGTGGCAGCCGCAATCCCTAAAGCCGCTTTTTCCTGATCGGTTTTGCTCTCAGCTAGTTTAGTCATAGCATTTATAACTTTATCTGTCTTCTCCTGTTGTGCCGGGTATTCCTCCGGTATCATAACAATAACATGGGACGGGCAGGCATTCGCACATGCACTGCATCCAATACACTTTGAAGCGTCTATCTGACCGGTCTCGGTATCAGTAGCCCCTGTAGGACATACATAAAGGCAAAGACAATCCTTTGTGCAACGATCGATATTTCTTACTGCGTGCATATAACGCTACCCCCTTTCTACTTTCGTTATTTTCTTATTAGGCACTTTACATACCGGACAAATCTCAGGCGGAGTATCTCCTACATACACAAATCCACATATTTCACATACATAGATATTTGTATTTTCCAGCATAGAATCCTTTTCTTTTTCATATCTTGCAATCAGAGAATTCAGCATTCTAGTTACCTTCTCACTCCATACAAGCGCTCTCTTGGCACCTCTGTCCGGCTTTTCATCAGCTATGATATTGGCAGTTACATAATCTTTTTCCAAATCATCCTGAATCTTACTTAACAGTACTCCAAAAGATTGTCCTGCAATCATGCCTCCCTTTTGCTTATAATAATCGGATAATTTCCAGAATAATTCTGCCTCTCTCGACAGATATTGCTTTTCGCAGCCCTTCGCCAGATTAGAGCACAATGCGCTCAGCTCTGCAAAATTCAGCTCACGGGCCTCCTCATCTTCAAAAGAAGCAGGCATAACCCCCTTTGCTGCTTCCTTCCCTTCTGCCTGCTCTTTAAAATCAGATTTTGCCGTCCCGCATAAAGGGCAAGTCCAATCCTCCGGCAGGTCATTCCATTTTGTCCCCAACGCAATTCCAGCTTCCGGAATACCCTTGGCCTCATCATATATGTACCCGCATATGGTACACACATATTTCTTCATGCCATTTACCTCCTTCTCCTTGTTGTAATAAATACATTCCTTCTTGTCATTAGTATGTAAGCTTATAAAATTTTAGTAATCTTCTGTAAAGAAAATTTACTGAAATAACCTTACCATTATTAATATAACTGTTATTATTCTAATTATAGGTAAATGAATTTATTTTTCTGTGAGCAAGTCACAAATAAACAAAGAAAATCCTTACAAAGCGGGCAGCCTCTTTCTAATTGCTATGGCTTTGCATATAATTTCAGTCCGACCAATAAGCATCCATGAATATAGGGGAGATTATTTTGACTTAAATATTCTAATAGTTCTGCGCTTTCGGCTCCTGGCTGTATTACGATACATTTATACTGTTTATTGCATTCTTTGATCAATTGTAACCCTTTTACCGGGTTGATACACAAATCAATAATATCGATATCCTCGTGTATTTCATTTATTGATGCCAGCTCTTTTCCTACTGCATATACTTCATATCCATGCTCAATCAAATTATTCTTTATTTTATATGCATATTTTTCTTCATTTATCGTGTCTCCAACGACCGCAAATATATTTTCCTGCATGATTTCTTTTAAGTCCATTTATCCGCCTCCTATGCAACTGATTTTCTCCGATTTATTAATATCACCATTATATAGTACCTAAATTTATTAATTTTAGTATATCGCAGAGAGGCGCTTTTTTCAAGGTCACCGGGGGTGCTTTCACAAAAATTGAAGCCTTTTAAAATTTATTACAGCCGCACTTCAATCCAGAGGATAGTCAGCTGCAGTTCAGTGATATCAACATTGATTTAATGTTATTGTCAGGCCATACCGTATATGAAATGTATGGTGACTTGTAATACTTGCCCGCTACAATGTATATAAACTAAAATAGATATACTCAGCATAGCATACCTATTTTTCCATATCCGCCTATTCTTATTTATATTCTATTCCACATTTGGCGTGTATTTTTACTTATAAACTGGCTTAATGCCCTTTATAGACCAAAACTCAGCAAAATATATCGCTGGCAGAATCAGGGATTTTAAAAAAAATCAATTATTTCTTGTAAAATACCAATCCAACCATTCAGTAATTTAGTATCATCAGCCAATTGTGCCATGTTCTTTTCGTATCCTTCAAGCAATTTTTTTTGATGTGTATAATAATCTTTCCATCTTATGAACATTCCTTTGCTGCTTAAAAAGTTATCCCACTCATTATTACGTATTTGGCTTTGCAAGGTTTCTAATTGTTTCTTGAAACTTTCAGCCGGCAGTCCCATCTGTTTTTTGAAATCGGAAAATATAAACTGCTTTTGAAAAAGTTTTTTCCTTTGCCAGCCTTGATATTGGTCAAAAAAGATATCTGCCATACTGATAAATAACACGGTTAATCTATCGTAGTCAGCCGGTGTGACCGATACGCTGTCTTGTATCGCTTCCTTATTGATTATTAACCCTTCATCTATCAGTACCTGATATGATGATGTCATTTGTCCATTATATTTTTCTGCATTTACGACTGAAACAGCATAGCCGGCTCCCGCAAGTTCAACATCTAACACGTATTCATTGTGTAAGTTAAAAAACTCCGTTGTTGTAATGCCCATTGAAGACGCCACAATTTCTACCGCTTTTACGGCTGTATCTGTTTTGACAAACCCGGGAGCAACGGAATATGTAATAATATTGTCTTTTGAAATTTCTTCCGACAGCGTGTTGCAAAGCTCTACCTGTGCGGATTTGAAGATCTCGTAAGCTGACATATATGGCGTTGTCGCTGCCGACGGAATAAAGACGATAACCCCGCCTGTATTTCTCATAGAGGGCAGGAATTTTTGTGTTAAAAGGACAGGCGCTCTCAAATTTACTGCATAACTTAAGTCCCAATCGGATACTGGAACCGCATCAATAGCTCCCATCGGAACAACCGCCGCATTATGTATAATAACGTCGAGCAAAGAGTATTTGCCTATAATATATTTGTATAGGCCATCTATCTGTCCTTCATCAGAAATATCAATTTGATAAAAATCTACATTTTCATTCCCAAATTCCATGTTTATTCGATTTTGTGATCGCTCCCCTTTATTGGCGTCTATTTCTGCAATGATTACTTTAGCGCCCATATAGGAAAAAGCACGTGAAGCTTCAAAGCCAATCCCGCCGCCACCTCCTGTTATCAACACTGTTTTATTGAGCAGTGCTTTTTTGTTATAGTTGTTTTTCTCAAGCAGCATCTTGTTCCCTCCTAAAAAATATATATGTATTTTAATTCTTCTGTTCATTACCGGCTCTTAATATATCAACAAACCAACTGCTTTCCGGATAAGGCATATCAGGGTCAAGAGCAAGCAATTCGACATAAGCTTGTACAGAAAGCCAAAATGCCATCGCTAATGCCATAGGATTTCCCTGACGAATTATTCCCTGGCATTGCCCCTCTTCAATAGTAAGTATTGATTTCTCAATAACACCGTTTTGTCCCAGCTTTTCTTTTATATGATTTGGCAAGTTCTGATTGCACTGTGCTTGATTTATCAGAACAAATAATTCTGCAATATAATGGTCGGACTTAACCATATCAAAAATATGGTTTGCTGATTTCATAAAGTAATCAAGAGGATCATCATAATGAGGAAAGTATTGTCCTGTACGTCCGGATAATGCAATATTGATCAATTCCTCATATAAAACTATAGATGGACAAATGGGATAAAATGGGCATCCGGTGAATGGGCTAAATTAACGATTGTTCCTTTTACGGTTATATTGTGATGAAATGCGGGTCAAAAAAAGCTTTATTGCAAATGGAAAGAATACTAATAATGCATTGGCTATGGGTTGGTGAAACAAACTGCGGATGTCCTCTATACTTTTCGTAAAGTTGTAATAATTCCCGCTGCTGAAAATTAGAACCTCCTATAATCAAACCAATACGATTGGGATCAACCTCTTTTAATCTGGCCTCATCCCATACTTCCTTTAATGCCGTTACTGCCGCCTTAACTAAAAGAGATATTTTATTAAATATTTTTAAGAGCATATTCTCAGGGCAGGCTATCTCAGAAATCTCTGCCCCAATATAACGAGAATCAAATTGCCTTCCCGGACGTTTTATATAATCAAAAGCATGCATCCCCTCTATCAATGCCTCTGTAAAATCCAACTTTCCTTGCCCTATGGAAGAAATAATTCCACATCCGGTAACCACGATTTCAGGCTCATCGCAATCGCTCGTATATCGCATCCACTAATCCCCTAAATTCTTATTCCCATACAAATCCACCCTTTCCATATTGAGTGACAGCAAATCCAGCGTCCTGTCAATTATTTCTGCACGCTCTATTATATTTGCCCCTAAATCTTCCAGTTTATTATCTGTTGTAAGTTCTGTTCTTTGTAAGTGAGGAATCACTGAGTATATGCTCTCGCATATCATCATAAAAATCATATTTCTTTGTACTGATTCCAATTCAGCACTTTGATATTACGCCTCCTCTTCTATTTTATCCTTTATTATCAATGGTTCCGCTTCTCTTTCAATTCTTCTTATTAGACCTGTTAGTACATTGCCAGGGCCTATTTCTTCAAAATCCATTTCTCCCATTCCTCTTAAATAACAAATTGTTTCATTCCATTTAACAGAATGATCCATTTGCATTGCCAATGTACTTTTAATTGCAGAGTTGTTGTATTTTCTTGCATATACATTGGAAATAACGGGAATGGCTAATGGCTGAAATTTCACCATATCTATAATTTTTTCAAATTCCTTTCTAGATTCAGCCATATATCTGGAGTGAAATGCTCCGCTGACATTCAACATAACAAATAATCTAAGTTTTTCATTTTTTTCAAATATTACTTTGCTGTTTTTAATATCTCCTTCGGGCCCGGATATTACTATCTGCCTGGGTGAGTTTAAATTAGCAATATCAATTGCATCTAAATGATTTTCTTTTAAAATTTCTCTTACCTGTTCTTCATCAAGTCCAATAACAGAACCCATTGCTCCTCCTGTCACTGCACTCATTAGTTCTCCTCTTTTTTTTACCAATTCCAGTCCTGTTTCAAAATCGAATGCTGATGCAGCCAACAATGCATTGTATTCCCCAAGACTATGGCCAGCTACATAATCCGGCTTTTTTCCTGCTGCTTCAATTTTTTTTATGTAGCTCAAAGCATTTACCACATATATTGCAGGCTGCGTATATTGTGTGTTTCCCATTAACTCATCAGGATCTTCTAAACATAATTTTTTAATAGAATAACCCAAAATTTCATCTGCTTTTGCTGTTAAATCCTTATATTCATCAAACAATTCTCCTCCCATACCTACTTTTTGCGAACCCTGACCCGGAAATACATACGTTAACAATTTTATTCCTCCTTAACAATTAGATCCATGTCCATAGTGAAACTCTTAAACACTCGTATTTATGAGGGTTTAAGAGATATGCTAAACCACTTTATCACTCTAAATTTATAAAAACAGTCAATTATGACTGGCATAATTAAAACATCAAACACCACCTCAACAAGAGCTGATCAAGATTTCAAGTTCTATGTTTTCTGAAATTATATTGAAGAAATTTATCAGACAACTTATGATATGTTTTCATATATTTTTATTATTTACTTCCATATTTTTTTGTTATTCTACTTTTATCTCCAAAAATAAACAATATGGTTGGCATTTTTTGCAATTTAAAATAACGTTTTTGTTAAAAAATAAACGTATAGGCGCTAAAGACGAATCCGCTATTGTTGAACTGAAATCCATAGAGTGTTTCATGTCAATTTTTTTTTTGAAGTTTAACATGATATAACCAACTATTATTTTTGAGAATAAGCTTTTACCTTTTAAACTGGGTAGTTTCAAAATTGCCGCCAAAGCTCAAAAGCCGATTCTACCGATTTGTATTATCGGAAGTAACGATTTGCTTGAAACTCACAATAAGCTTTGTGCTGGAAGTGTAATATTAACTATTGATCAGCCTGATTTTCTTCCAACTTACAAAAAGAATACCGTATTTATATCAGAAGAAGTAAAAAATCAAATACTTCATAAGTTTGGGAATAGACACTTTTGGGCAGAAGGATATTATGTGAGCACAGTCGGGCTGAATGAAGCAACCATAAAGAAATACATTCAGGAACAGGAAAGTCATGATATAGAAATGGATAAACTGAGTGTGAAAGAGTATGAGTACCCCTTCAAGGGGTAACGGTAGTATCAAGATTTATGCGCAAATTGGTTTGCAGTTCCTGGCAGGATGAAATCAGCCGGCAATAGCTATGTCGTTTGCAACCGTCTCCGGGTGTTTCATGTTCATGTACTTTTTGTTGCCCCATTGGGTACCAGCTACGTGGCGCAACCTGGCACATACAAGCATCAGGGCTGAGTTGCCGTCTGGGAAGAACCTACTACTCGTGTCCGGCGGCGAATCTCCCGGTTGAGCCGTTCAATCACATTGTTCGTACGGAGCTTTGTCCAATGCTCATAGGGAAATTCCATGTAAGTGAGCGTTTCTTCAACGCTGTCCTCTATTTTTTCGCCGCCCCAGTTACGGCGCAGGTAGATTTCATCCACATAGACATACGGATATTTACCTCCCTGTAAAGGACGGTTACGCCAGTCCTCAATGTAGACATAGGCTTTTTTGTTCAACTCGCTGATGGTAAAGGGCGAGACCTTACTGCCCCAGAGCGCTTCCGTGATGTCCTCCACCCGTCGCACGGATACTCCTGCAAGATACATCTCAATAAGGGCTTCCTCCACACTACTTTCCCGTCGGCGGTAACGCTCGATGATGGTCGTCTCAAAAGAAATCCCTTTCATGCGTGACACTTACAGCATAACATCGCCGGAGGTGATGGTGAGATTGCAGTGATAATATCCGCTGCGATAGCCTTGACGATCCTGGCTTCGTTCGTATTTGGCTGCCTGGGTTAGTTTTTGTGCCTCGGCTTCCAGCAGGCCATTTAGTGTTTCCTCCACGCTCCCGCGGATTAATTCTTTAATTTGTCCCTTGATTACTTCCTCGTTTAACTGCACAATACATTTGTCTTTTTCTATAATTTGGCGGACAGTTTTTGTTGCATTTCCGCAGTTTATCTTACATAGCAAATAGCCAGTCCCCGGTATTCCCAAGGGACTAGCTATTGCTCTTTTTAGACTTTTCTTTAAATTTCATTGATAATATAATAGTGAAAGGATTGTTTATGTTAATTAATTTCTTTAATTATTATTTATTATTCATTTTCCTCTTCTAATGCCGCTAAAATTTCCTGCTCAAAATTTTCTACATCTTCATCATAGATTGCAACATGATGAGATCTGTTCCATATTCACTAACTTTTCTTTTCAATTCAGCAAAATTATACCCATCAAGGACTACTTTCTGAACATCCGGCAATATTGTGTTTATTTCATCCGCCTTAATGTACTTTATATACTTTCTATTCCCAAGAATGTATATTTTACTTACACCGGATACATATTCTAATGATTTTGTTATTGTACATTCAAACATTTGGCACTTCTTCCCTCCACACGCGAAATATTATTCAACCAAATCATTACTACCAGCGTTACAACAATTGAACTGGCAGCAAAAGCCCATATAAGATTAATTCCATATCGTTCGGCTATAATACCAAGAATATTGATTATCAGAAAACCAAAAACACATTCAATTGTTGAAAATAAGGAACTGTATGTTGCTCTTATACTACTGTCAAAATAATCGTTCAACCATACTACTGTCGCAGCTTGTTCTATTCCAAATCCAAGTTCAATGATGCACGCACCTATTAAAAATAACGGTTCTGCATTGTGTATATTAATTAAAAGTACACTATAACCTAATAGACATACGATGTAACCAGCCAAAACAACACTAAAAATACTTGCGCGCTTTGCCATTAAAGATGCAAAATAATTCCCCATCATAAGTGCAATCATAAAAAGCACTAAAATTGCCCCCAAATATTTCGTAGAAATATTGACATATTCAGTCGCATATATTTGCCAATATAGAATAAATGCTATAAATGAAACATATCCTGCAACAGTTTTTAAAGCCATCACTAACAAACATTTTGATTTTACAAAGCTTCCAATACTTTCAATCAAAATTATGTGAATTTTTGCCTCCGAAACATTTCCGTAATTATCTTCACCTGTGATCAATCCAATTATTCCTGCCAAAATTACTAAGCCGCCTGCAACAAGAATAGTTATTTCATTTGAATAATTAACTAATACAAAAGAAATCAATGCTGCAAGAATTGAAAACAATCTAATTATCGTTTGTGCCTTGGGTAGTATTTCTCCTCTTTTTTCGTATACCCCTTTTTTTATTATTTGTTCGATAAACCATGATCCTGGCGCGCCCGATATCAATGCCATTCCTAACGCAAACAGTATAATGCTTGGAAGAAATGTCCAAAAGCTAACCCCTAAACAAAATAACTGTATACTGATCCCCCAAACAATAAATCCTAAAGAAGCTGTTTTTTTTCTGCCAATCTTATCCGAAATTGCTCCACTCGGCAAATCTAAAACGGCCATTAATACTTGCTGTATACTAAATAGCATGGATATGCATGGGAGTGACGCACCTCTCAAACGCATAAAAGCTATATATATCGCGCCAAATATTTTATCTCCCAGCTCAAATAAAGATAATAAAGTAATGTATAACCTCCCATCTTTTTTTATTTCTTCCGGAAACAAAGCTTTTTTCATTATCAAACATCTCCTTTAATACATCATTATCTTCGTTACTTCAACTAATTAATTCTTTTAATGAAATTTTTTCTTTTTTTCTCAGATAATTGAATCCAACATAATAATTAAAATGTATTTCCCAGTCTCTGTAGGCATTGATAACTAGCGTTCTTGCCTGTTTAGTGTCTATTTCCCCTAATTCCTCGGCATGCCGAATAACTTCGTTCAACAGTTTGCCGTAAAAATGTATATCCATTACAAGAATAAACATCAATGACATGAACGCCAAATTACTATTAAAGATTAATTCTTGCCCTTTTTTGTTCGCATAGTAATATTCACAGTATTTTGCCCAACCTTCAAATAAAAAATCGTTCTTCCATAATCTAAACATATTTTTACTTTGACTATTGTTTAATTTCACAGTTTTCATATAATGATGGCCCGGATATATTTCATGAACAAGTTTCAGTTTTAATTGTTCAACAGATTCGTACTTATATTTTGAAGAAAAATATAAATAACCTGTTAATTTTCCATTTTCCATTGCATTAACATAAAAAAATATACCATTCATATATTTTTTATCGTCAAATTCAATTATTTTTAAATTCTTTCGCAAATCCGGCATCGTACCAAATGAATCCTTCATTTCATTATATATTTCATCAATTAATTCAATTATTAGTTCCTTTGTGCATTTTATGTCTTTGGAAAAATCTTGTATCTTATTTTTTTTAAGATCTTCAATTGCTTCAAAATAAAATCTTTCAATTTCGGTTTTATTTATATCCCATCGCGAGCCTATCTGAATATATTGCAACATAATTTCTGGACCATAAGTAAATAGTATATTAACATTTGTTGTATTTTTTTTAACCTGGATATAAATTCCATAAAATCTTTCACTTTTAATTCCACTTTTCCAAATAGACCGGAAAAGTGCTCATATTCTTTTTTCTTTTTATCTAATAATATCAGTGATTTTTTAATAGCGACTTCCGTACACGCCAAATCTAAATAAGAAAATTTTCTTTGTTTCATTTCTTTTATCACAGTATCTATTGCCGGAATAATATTTCTAAGCCTATTTTCAAGCACAGATAATTTAAGACCGTATTTATATATGACAAAATCATCCCATAAAATAAGTAAGGTATCTATCGTCATATCATAAAAATAATATGCCGTTAATAATTTATTTCTTAATGTCGTAAATTCAAATATCCGCATTTCTATATTATTTTTCAAATAATCTATATCATCCAACTCATAACATTCATTTAATATATTCGTTAACGACTTTACTGCATATTCAGATCCTCTTTTAGTAATATCTGTAAAATTATCATTTTCAACTCCCCATAACGTACTAAGGCCAGGATAGATATTACATATAATATCTATATGTTTTTCTTCTAGTTGCTTTACTCTGTCCACTCTCTGGTCAACCCCCATTTTAAGATTTCTCTATTGAAAATACATTTATTTTGAGCCAAAGAAAAATTGCTGATAAGAGAATTCTCCATACTACACATTCCACCGCATACACTATATGCAATACATGCATTGCATTTTTTATCACCATTACACTGCATATGCCAATCGTTAATTCTCTTACCGACCTCAAATTGATCAAACATTTCAGTACTTTCAGGGGTTTTTTCAACAAGGCAATATGACATTTCTCCATTGCTAAATAAATATATGCCCCATCGCTTATTTAATACTCCTCCATAATTGCTGCAAGAAAAAACTTGATATTTTTTTGTGAGTAAATTATGGATTAAATTCATTCCGGGTGCACTTAAATTTACATTGTTTTTTTCGCAGAAATGAAATATATTAATTATTTTCTTTGCAAGAATTTTCCCTTCTATATTCCATCCTTCATCGTTTGGCTGCGGTGCGTTAATACTAATATTCCGAATATCATAATCATTAACAAAAAACTCTACTATACGATCCAAATTATCTATGTTCTGCTTATTGGGTGTCAATATTATGCCGGCATCTCCCCCTCTGCTTTTAAAATTCAATATACTCTTTATCACAATATCAAATGTTCCATTTCCTTTTTCATCTATTCTATTTTTATCATTGATCTCTTGCCATCCGTCTAAACTAAATGTCAATCCCATCTTGTTACTAACAAAAAAATCAATTTTTTCATCATCCAATAACGTCCCATTAGTTATGATTTCCTCGAAAAAGGCTTTTATTTTTCCATGATACAAAGCCTTGTCCAACATCTCATGCCCCAAACGTATCATGTCCATTCTCAATAATGGTTCACCGCCAAAATATTGAACTCTGGGTTGATCATTATTCGCAATAAGATAATTTATTGCTTCCGTAAATCTATCTTCCGGGATATTCTTCTTTTCATTTACAATCTTATTGACAAAGCAATATTTGCATCTCAAATTGCAATTTTCCGTTAAAGAAATACGAATATAACTCACTGCAACGTTTCCATCCCTGTCACTTTTGGCCTGTATATTTTTTTTAATCTTTTCTCTTGCTTTGATTTCATCGTAATTATCCTGAACCAAAAATCTATTATCAACTAAGTATTCCAGTTCTTTTTTTTCCAAACTTTCTTCAAATTTTTCTCCCTTCATTTTCTGGTATGTAGCTTTATCAATTTCCAGAATTTTAAAATTCATATTATTATATGCTAATATTTTTTCTTCATGTTTTAAAAAAAACACACATTTTGATAAACGCATTCTTTGTTCCCCTTTTTAATCATACATACCTAAGCAATCCAAACAAAAGCAGTCCCTGCTTTCACTGGTTCGTTCTTCCTCAAACCGATTCATAATTTCTTCAAACGAATCGGTATAAACATTTCCATATTGCAATTTTCTATTAACAAAGCAAGGATATACATGGCCATCTGTATGAACAATTACTGAGTGATTTTTATTATAGCAAAGAGGCATTATAACATGTCCTTTATTTATAAATCCTATCATTAATTTTCCTTTTGCTTCTCGTTTCGTATATTCGATCCATTTTTCAATTTGTGCAATTCCATTTCTCCTTTGCAACTCAGTCGCATTTTCCCATGCCAACAAATCGTTTGATTTTAAACTTATCAAATTTAAATCAAGTGAGAAACCAACATCTGATGTGTAATATATCATCTTTTCAACATCCTCTATATTATCATGAGACATTGTCATACAAATTATGACCTTTATATTATAGTTTTTTACCTTTTCAAGATTTGCAATTATTATTTGGAAACCACCTCGATATTTGTCATGATAGTTTTTTTCTAAACTGTCTAATGAGATATGAAGTGTAATATTGTTCTTTTCTATAAAATCAAGCCACTCCTCTGATAACAATATTCCATTTGTCAACAAAGCAATATCATGTACTTGTTCCCTCAACTCGAAAACTACTTTTTTTAAATCCTTGTATAACAAGGGTTCCCCTCCGGTTAATAATAAATTATAGTACTTTTCGTTACTATTTCTGATATAGTGCTTTACAAATTCACATACTTTTTCAGGATTTACATCCATTTTTTCACTATTTGCGAAACAATATTTGCAAGCTAAATTACATTTATTTGTAGTATATATTCCTATTAAGCCCATATATATTCTCCAATTTTTATTTGCAATTGGTAAGTGCCAAGTAAGTTGATGTATATAATATTTTTATTTTTCAATTTTTGTAAGTATATATTATTCGCATGAGAAAACAATATTATTGACATTTTTTGTAATTTAAAGGATATTTTTTGCAACAAAAAGGTATATAGGCTCTTTTGAGCATATATACCACTAATTTATTTCTATAACTGCAAAAATTTTTTCTCTTAAATTTAAACCGGCAAACTATCCGCCAAACAAAGTGCCCCATACCCCACCCTCGCATTCGGATAAATGGTTTCCCCCCGCAGCGGCCTCGCCCCTCTCCTCAGATAGGCCCTTACCTTCTCCCCGTAAAGATACGGATCATTCCCTTTCACAATCCCCCATTCCATCATAAGCGCTGCAGATCCGGTCACAAATGGCGTAGCAAAAGACGTGCCGGTCACCAGTTCTGTTCCCCCCATCCCATCGCTGATCGATATGTCTACACCGGGAGCTACGAGGTCGGGCTTTACCCATTCACTGGCGATTCTGCTTTCCAGCCGGTTTTCCAGAAGGAATCCTCTGCCGGAAAAGTCCGCATAGGAATCGTAGATACTGCTGTAAGCGCCTACGGTAATTACCTTGTGCGCTGTAGAGGGTATGGTGAATGTCACTTCCGGTGTGGGAGAATAGAATCTCGTACCGCTGTTAAGGACTACACTGCTTGGCAGATAGAAGTAGTAATTTCCCGTTACAATTTTTACCGGCTGCAGCAAAAATGTCCACACTCCTGAGTTGATATAAGTCTGGCGTGGAATAAAATCAAAATATATCTCCTGGTCGATGCTGTACGGAGACGGCTCTCCTATATAAATGAGGACATCCGTCTGCTCCATCGTAAGCCTTATCGTTCCCGGCCGTCTGGTGTCCACAAGCTGCCTTTCTCCCCCAGGTGAAATGAGCGTTACCAGAAAAATATCCGCGTACTCTTTCCAAAGCTGCACGCTGACTGACCTTTCATAGGACGCTATTGCCAGCTCTACTCTTGTCTCTCCCGATACGACACCTGCCGCATGACCTCCCGCAGCCCCTTCATTGCCGCTTCCCACACAGATAACATTTCTCCCTATTTCAGAAACATTATCTATGAAACGTTCCAGCAAGGAAGTCCCGTCGTGCGCCCCGTATGTATTTCCAAAGCTGAGGTTGACGGACATCGGCTTAGCGAGCTCAACTGCTTTCTCCACTACATACGTCAACGCCCGCATAAGCTCCGTGGTCCTCGGAAAAGAAGGCTGCTGGGCCATCCCAAGCTTCACAATAATCAATTCGCTTTCCGGTGCAACTCCCACATATCTTCCGTTAGACGAAAGCCCATTGCCCGCTGCGATCGCTGCAACTGCTGTTCCATGCCCTGTCACGTCGAGGCTTGGCAGCATGCGGAATCTTTCCTCCGGGTTAGTTTCCTCTAAAGCAGCATTTATCTCCGCATTATCAAATTCTACTCCCATCAGAAAGCCCTCCGGGGGGGCAAATCCCCTGCTCTCATCCGGTTGTAAAGTCTGGTCCCATAAATACAAGATACGGCTCGTTCCATTCTGCCGCCTGAAATCCATTCTTTCATAGTCTATGCCCGAATCTATTATTGCAACAAGCGTACCGCGGCCGGTCAGAAAAGGCTCCCTTACGGTAACCGGCAATATGCAGGAAGCTTCTTTTCCCTGCTGCAGGTCGAAAAAAAGACGCTTAGGCATCTCCACATATTCTATTTCCTCCAGCTCTACCAACGAAGCTATCAGATTTTGCGGAATGGTAATAATCGCATAACCGGCAATCAGTTCCTCCACACCAATAACGGGACTGTTTAACCTACTCAAATCACCGTTATATTTCACGATTAATTCCCATACACTCGACTCGGGATTATATCCAACATCAAGGACCAGCGACTTTTCCCTCTCCTCCATGGAAGCATTCAGCGCCAGGTTCAAAAGATTTTCTAATTTTTGAGAGTCCATATATATCCTTCAAAATTTCTGTCACTCCTATTGTATGCTTTATCCTTTGGCAGTTTTCATGCAATTTCCTATTTTTATTATCTAACGCACCTCTTAGAAAATAATCGGGAAATCTATTGTAATCTCTGCGATTATGAACCTGAAAGAAGCCGGGTTTAATCTTGTATATGAATTTAAAGAAATAGGGAAAATAAAAAGGAAAAATGGATCTAAGATTTACATCTTAGACCCGCTTTGTCTACAGTCTGAGGAAAATTGTGCTATATTATTGTACCAACCGGAGGATTTTATCATCCCCGGGATTCGGAAGTCCCCTGCCATCCAGATTGCTGGTAGTAATGTATATAGAACCATCATCCGCTTGATAGGCTTCCCTTAATCGTCCGTAACGGCCCTGCAATAACCGTTCCGCATTAACCACTTTTGTCCCGGATTCGTCGAAGGTGATTACCAGTAGCTCACTCCCCTTGAGTGTCGATACAAGCAGCTGACCCATTCGGGGACCGGCAGTTATATAGGTCATTCCCGCAGGGGCCCAGGTATTAATCCCGCTTTGTATGACAGGCTTGATAAAATCATATCCTTGCATTTCCTCATCGCCTGTAACAAAAGGCCAGCCATAGTTGCCGCCCGGTTGTATGGCGTTAATTTCATCATGGGCTGTTTCTCCATGCTCCGAGGCATATAATATACCCCTGTTATTCCAGGCCAAACCCTGAGGATTTCTAAGTCCCAGGGCATAAACCGGTGACCCCTGAAAGGGATTATCAGGCGGAATACTTCCGTCTGTTCCAATCCGCAGAATCTTACCTGCCAGGCTGTTTATATCCTGTGCAAGATTACGTTCACCGGCATCTCCGGTGGTTATATACAGGTAACCATCAGGTCCGATTTTTATCCTTCCGCCGTTATGAAACTGGCCTGCCGGAATTTGGTCCAAAATAATTTCCTCCCCGGATGCCGTATTGTCCTGAATACGCATACGGACCACACGGCTGTAAAGTCTTCCGTTTTCCTCATAGGTATACATAAGATAAATATATCCGTTTGAAAGAAAATCCTTGTCCAAAGCAAGCCCCATAAGCCCGCCTTCTCCGATACTGACAAAAGGAGAGTCAAATGTATACACCGGCACCGGATTTAATATACCGTTTTCTATCACACGAAGATTTCCGCTGCGCTCCGTAAAAAACAGCCTGCCGTCTTCACTTATATCTACTGCCCAAGGTATATGGAGGTTTTCTGCAATTGTCTGAACCTGGAACGAAGCATTCCGGGAGTTAAGTACACCTAACTGATCATAATCTTCTTCGTTTAATGTGATAAAGATTCCGTTAATCATGGCATCTTCCTTAACACGCTTTACCGCGCACATAATTCTGTTTCTTTCCTAGTACTATATGTAAGAAAACAGAATTATGTGCGCGGTATGCTCTATACGAATTGCATCCGATTGCTCTGCCTGAGAAAGGCGGGAACAGCCACGGACTGCTCTTTTATAATATAGTACTAATTCCCATTTACTTTACTTCGAACCAGTCGAAGTCCGCATATTTCCCAAATCCGGTCAGGTCCTGACAGCAAATTCCGCACATTGCTCCCGTAAACCAGCCTTCCTCGCACGCCTCATCGGATAAAAATCCAGCCTTTATCTCAGGCCCTATTTCCCGTTCGGCCTCGCCTTCCGGCTCAAAATAAAACTGAACCTTCGTTCCATCCAATTTCGCTCTCAGCGTCAGCGCTTTTCCTTTCTCTACGGGAATATAGTCAGCCAGATATTCGTATTCTTTATTTTCCGCCTTCAATAAAGTAATACACTTTCCTGCATCTTCATCCCACGAAATATGAAGATAAAGATAATTATCCGTATCATACAGAAGAATCAGTCCCGCCATCTGCTTGAAAACTTCCGGTTCGAATTCTACTTTTGTACTGATTTGCATCCGGTAACTCGTTAAACGTCTGGCAATGAGGCTCTGGGAAAATTTTGACGACAGTCCGCATCGGCCGTACATGCGCAGATAACCCGTTCTCTCGCTTAAGGAGATATGATAATTATCCATCGGTATCCTTAAGGACTGATAGTCCCTGTGCAAAGCATTGCTCTCGAAATCATCCCTCGTAAACTGTGGCTTTGTCTGATATTCCGGCAAATCAGGCATCTCCACATATGTTTGCGGCGTATTTCCTCCACAATCCAGCACCAGCCAGTCATCCTCTGTCCATCGCATCTTCTGAATCGCAGTCTCTCTGCCCAGCATATATCTGCGGCTATCCGGACAGCTTTTCGCATCGGGAGCATTTCGTTCTTCAGAGGGTCTGCCGCAGAGATGCACCGCATACCACTCTCCCTCCTGAGTCTCCACTAAGTCGCAATGACCGGCCTTTTGTATCGGTATCTCCCCTCGATTCCTGGAAGTCAATATGGAATAGGCCGCCCCTTCATTGTTTCTCTCCATGAAATCTGCCCGGAACATTTCATAAGGTCCCCATATGCTGCGAGAGCGCTGTATCGTCTGACCATGCATTTCTCCGGTTCCCGAATCCGCACTGAACAAATAATACCAGCCGTTTCTTTTGAATATATGAGGGCCTTCCAAATAAATGTTATCTCCTTTGTAAATATCCCTTACCGGACCGACCAGTTTCTTAGACTTCCCGTCGTATTCCTGCAGAATCAAACGTCCAGAATACTTCGCCGGAACTCTATGATCGGTCACCATACTTACCATGTATTTTCTCCCGTCTTCATCGTGAAACAACGACGGATCAAAACCGAAATTATTCAGGGCTATCGGCTCGGACCAAGGTCCGTGTATGTCTTTTGTCGTTACCAGATAGTTCATCGTATCCTGCATATTACAATAGAAGGCTTTTACTACCGTATATACCAGATAGAAGGTCCCCTCGAAGTACGTCAGGCACGGTGCCCATATACCTTGCGAAGCACCTACTCCCCGCAAGTCCAGTTGGGACATTCTGTTAAGGGGGTATTCCATCAACTCCCAATGAACCAGGTCTCTCGAATGATGTAACCTGACTCCCGGCCACCATTCAAAGGTGGAGGTCGCCAAATAATAATCCTCCTCTACCCGTACAATGGACGGATCGGGATGAAATCCCCTAAGAATCGGATTCTCTATTATTTTCCCCATACTTTTTCCTTTCCCCAAGCTACGCTTATATATTATAGATAGGCTATTACTGCAGAGTTGTCAAGAGGCAATAGCTTTATACTCAATCAGCTTACCGCAGTGCTTGTTCAAGTGCATTTTCGACAGCCTTTTTAAGAACAATACTCGAATTTGTCGCTCCCGATACCGCATCGACATCTATTTTTTGTTCTTCGACTATTTTATTCACAACCGTTTCCGCAGACTCCCCGCGCTCATTTCTATGCTCCAATATGTTTATATCCGTAATTCTCCCATCGTGTACTGTAACCTCTACCTTTGCATATATAAAATCAACATTGCATTCTCCAATATAGATTCCGTCTGAAGCCTCCGCAGCGCCTATCTCTTCAAAGGTAATGCTTTTAACCGCCTGTTTGTAATCCGAAACACTCTTTAGATAAATTACAAGACAAACAAAAAAAATCAACACAACAAATATTATAAAATAAATAGCAATCATTTTTCCGGATATTTTTTTCTTACTCACTTTACCAACCATACCTTTCTGTCAATACGCTGCCTCCGAAGCAGGCATAAAAACATGATCAAATATCTCTCTGATTTCTTTCAAGCCAGTCACCTGTCAATTTTTCTGACTATCGCTTCCGGCAATTCTTTTCCGTTTCTTTTACCGGCGTTAGTACACACAACCCTACCCTCGCAGCTCATTCCCGCCATCCTGAAAAATTAGCAAGTATCTTTTTACCGTTCATACTTTTCCTCCTTAGTCGTAATAGAATGATAAAGTGTGTCAAAGCCATACTCCAGAAACTTTTCTTTGGATAGCTTCATTTCTTTTTCAATATAACGCTCTTTGTTTGCCGCTGTCTGAACCAGACCGGCTAACATTCCCCAGAATACAAAGATCGTAGGCAGAACCTTTAATCCTGCACGTATTTCTCCTTTCTCGATTCCGTCACACAAAAACTGCCGTATCTTCTCGTTGATTTCCTCTCCTACACAATATGTTTCCTGTTCCTCCTGCAAATAGCTTCCACTGTCGAAATCAACGTTGATCTTATCCAGTGCCATTTTGAAATAAAAAGGAAACTCTTCCTGATATTTCACTAAACCGCGGCAAATATAGTAATACCTGGCCTTTGTGGTTTCCTGTTCTTCCAAGGCTGCGGCAATATAAGCATACAGCTTCTTCATGCTCTCCAATACAAGCAATCCGGCAATCTCTTCCTTATTTTCAAAATACACATACAAAGTTGCCTTACTGTACCCTGCTGCCTTCGCTATATCGTCCATAGATGTTGCTTCTATACCATTTTTCATAAAAAGGTCCTGAGCTGCGGAAGCAATATTGTCACGATGTACACTCTTCGGTTCTTTTTTTCTTCTTCCCATTATTCGCCTCGCTCCAATTAATTGAACTAATAGTTTAATTATAGTATTTGATCTTTTTTTTGTCAATTTCATTTTAATATGAAAAGGTGAACATTTCGTTTTGACACTTGCTGATAAACCATTTCAGTATCGTACCAAACTATTTAACGAACCCTTAGAAATATAGCGATAAACTGATTATCAGAAGTAATATTGATCATAAAAGCACATAATTATCTGCAATACATTGATTATCAGAAATACATTGACACAATGCTATTATCAACATATAATTACACTATAAATAAAATTAACACTGTTAATTGAGGTGATTATATGGGTATCAAAGAACGGCGTGATATTGAAAAAGCAGAAATGAAAAGGAAAATAAAAGATGCCGCTGTTGAACTTATTGAACAAGAGGGCTATGAAAATTTATCAATAAGAAAGATAGCTGCTAAAATTGAGTATTCTCCGACCACAATCTACCTTTACTACAAAGATAAAGCAGAGATTATTACGGATATGTCCGCCGATCTTTACCATAAAATTGAGCACAATACTGCTGCTATCATGAATAGTGACGCCATACTTTCAATCGATCAGAAAGTGCATAACCTCTTGAAAGTATTTGTTACAAGCCTTTGCGATGAGCCGGAAATGGCAAAAGCCATTATGTATAGCGGAACAAATGTCATATTCGCCAATGAAAATAAAGATGATAAACCTTCTAATTCAGGAATAGATATGCTTGATAGTTTCCTTGCCGATGGAATAGCCAAAAAAGTTTTGAAGCCAAATGCAATGAACTCTTCATGGATGATAATCAGTGCTTTACTAGGTTTCGCTATGTGTACCATAGAAAATCAATTATATGAACTGGATAATTTCGACCGGCTTGTGAACGATTTCATAGAAATCCTAATGGGAGGAATCAGACAATGAACAAATCAAAAAACGTAATATCAATGGTACTCAAAATAATAGCATTCATGCTTACTGCTTTATTGTGCATCATTATTGTCTTATTGCTGACACAAAAGCCAAAAGACTTAAAAATTACAAATATTGATGCGTCCACAATCAAAGATGGCGTTTATGTCGGGAGTGCCGACAATGGATTAGTAAAGGCTGCCGTATCGGTAGAGATTAGTAACGGGAAAATTGTAAATGTATCTATATTAGATCACGATAATTTATTAGGTAAGCCGGCAGAAAAAATTGTTGACAGTATTGTTGAACAGCAATCGCTAGACGTAGATGCTATCGCTTCTGCAACCTATAGCAGCGACACGATACGAAAAGCTGTAGAAAATGCTTTGCGGCAGGGAGAATAAGAAACAGTCCCGGAAGGATAAACAGCTTGCTTTCATAATTTAAAGTAATTTAAATTATCAACATTTGACATATGAGGTGGAATATATGCTTTGGATAGTAATAGTTTGTATTGGGCTGGCAATCACAGTGATATACCTGGCAATACCCGGCGGCAGGCTTTGGAAACAATATCTGACAGATGTGAAAAGTTCTTTGGCTGAAACAAACAGGCCTGGAAGCACACAAAGTATATTTACGGAAGAATATGTTGCCAGGCTGCCTGCTTTGCTCCGTCAGCATATCATCAATGGGGGATATATGGAAAAACCCATTATGAATAACATGCTGATATATTTCCGTAACACAAAGTTTCGTATCTCCACGGATAAAGACCCGATTAAGATTAAATTCATGCAGGTCAATTTTGTAAACAGACCGGACCGGCATGCTTTCTTGGCAGGACGGATTGCGGGAATTCCATTGCAGGCTAAAGACAGTATGCTGAATGGATTCGGCTCGATGACCGG
This sequence comes from Bacillota bacterium, assembly GCA_023442465.1. GTDB lineage: Bacteria > Bacillota > Clostridia > Lachnospirales > Lachnospiraceae > Kineothrix. The sequence continues at coordinate 163,796 of JAEZZQ010000043.1, forward strand.
CGTCCTTGCCAAACAGTTTCAGCTCTTTTGTTCTACCGGAGCTGAAATGGATCAGGGGCAATTGATAACGGCACTGGCAGATGCAGTATATATGCCGTCCTTATTTTTACAAGATTATATTTCATGGACCGTCATTGATGACCGCACCATCGAAGGTGAGATTGCATGGAAGGGTATTTCCGCCAAAGGAAAATTTTCTTTTGATGCTAATGGTAACATTAGTCGTTTTGATACTAACGACCGATATATGGATGAAAATGGAAAAGGCAGCTCGCTGGTACCGTGGTATGTGATCTATTCTGATTACAAAGAGCAAAATGGCTATTTTCAGCCGGGAAGCGTTAATGTAAATTGGATGCTCCCGGATGGTGACAACACATATTTTATAAGCGACCACATTGAGGTTCAATACTCAATAAAAGAAGCAATTTTATGACTTTATTATTTCGACTGGCGACCATGAACCAACCAGTCAAAATAATTTAATAGAATGCTTGCGCAACAGCAATATTTATTTTCTCTTTTCTTTATCAAATACTTGTGAAACACATACTGTCATGTTACAATCTTATATCATGGAGGCATAGCTCAGCCGGGAGAGCACTTGCTCGACAAGCAAGGGGTCGCTGGTTCAAGTCCAGTTGTCTCCATTATTTTTCTTTCTGCCCTTCCTATTACTCACATGATCAAAGTCGATGCGCTCAGTAATATTTTATTGATTACAAGCCTCTTAACACCTTTTATAATCTTATAAATATTTATAATTCCCTCGAAAAGCGGCCTGAATCAAAAGCTGCCATATATCTCCTCATATCTTGTTCACAACTCCTTACAGCGCGGTTTTCAAAAACCGAAACGTTGCAATTTACTTCTTTTGCTTTTCATACTGCTTCTATGGCTTGACCGGAATCCTCAAAATCACCTTTAACGATTTCCCGCTTCATATTTTCTCATCCTGCTATATTCTGCTGTTCCTCTTTATTCAGATATGATCACACATATGATATCGTTGAAATGAATATGTCAGCCTATAAAAATCCGAGACTGCTGAAATACTATTGACTATACGCAACCTATTGCATATAATTAATTATGCAATAGGTTGCGCAAAAAGGAGGTTGATTTATGGACAGAACAGAAAAAGAAGAATATATAATAGGTGTTGTTTCATTGCTTGCAAATAAGCTAAGTCAAATTGGGGACGGGTTCTTGCCTGATATTACTTTTAAGCAATGGTTTCTACTGATAATAATTTCAAAAATGGAAAAGGATGAAAAGAATATCAACGACATTGCTGAACTTTCCGGAACAACAAGACAAAATATAAAAAAAATGTTGGCTTTATTAGAAAAAAAGGAATATGTTGTTGTCAGCAAATCACAGAAAGATTCAAGAGCATTAAAAGTGCAGTTGACAGAAAAGGCATATTTGTATTTTGAAAATAATAGGACTCTTGCTGCCAAAGAAGCTGATAACCTTTTTAAGATATTTGCAAATGAAGAAATTGATCTTCTTGCTTCCAAACTTCAAAAACTTTTTCAAAGTCTTGAAAACTACGAAAGGAAAGATAAAGATGAATAAGAATATATTAAAAATTCTAAATATATTGACTGCAATTTTGTTGTTTGTCATAACTATATATGGCGTATGCTCTTTTGATACAAGAAACTCCTACGAAATTGTCAACCAGTATGGAGAAAATATCAAAATGTTTGGCACAGGGATATATGCTCACGATTCATATTTTAAAGCTTCCATCCTCATTGGGTCAGATTTTACAATGTTAGTATTCATATTGCCGCTTTTCATAATTTTCTTTTGGAAACTGCAAAGAGAAAATAGCATAGAAAACTCTATAAATTGTTTGGCAATACTATCCCTAATCCTATACTATGCAACAAGCATATGTTTTGGTGTTACTTATAATAGTTTACATCTGCTGTATATTGCATTATTTGGAGTGACCTTTTACAGTGTAGGGTATATTTTAGCAACATTATTTTCCATAAGCACACAGAAAAACTTTATTTTTCAATATTCAATTTCAAAAGGAATGATAATATTTTTAGCAATATCAGGTATCTGCCTGTTCGTTGCATGGCTTCCGGACATTGTTGTATCGCTTATTAATAGTAAGCCATTAGGATTAATAGAAGTATATACCACAGAGATTACTTATGTTTTAGATATGGGAATAATTAGCCCGATGATGTTTATAACTCTCTATCTGATCAAAAAGAAAACATTTATTGGGTATGTATTTTTTCGAATGATTTTAAAAGTATGTATAGGGATTGGTATTATGCTCCCAATACAAACAGCTTTTCAGACATTGGCCGGCATTCAAATACCTCTTCCCTCTCTCATTACAAAAGTCTGTATTTTCGTCCTATTAGGTGTTTTTGCAATTTTCTTTGAATATCGCATAAAGCGTTCTGTAACTGGTATCGTATAAAGAAAATGACGCCATCGCTCCGGAAAAAGAAAAGAGCGCGGATAGAAAAAAGTCAATAAAATGTCGCAAACCTGCAAAATATCGTCATTATACCTTGGCAGTTCATTAAGTTTTTACGATAAATACAAATGGCAGGACCGATTGATCCGGCTTATGGATACGATGAACGATACTGTTTGTTGTATTATTGGTAACGGACTGGCAGTTATTGTCTGGTGTTCTAAAAAATAAGGCAGCCAAAGAGCGCTGCCTTACCAATTCAAATTCAAAATATGCTTATACCTGAGCAGAAAAAGCGCATCACTTTTTCTTAAAAATAATCTTCATAATGGGAAAGAATACCCAGAAGGATATAATGCTGTTGACAAACATTGTCACGATATCTGCCAGTGTCATTCCCAAAGAAGTTCCGAACATCTGCATCAGCAGATTGTATACCGGCGTCTTATAAAGTCCCTGCAATGCCGCCGCTCCTATAGAAATGAGCAACCATGACACAAAATACCAGAATGCCGCCTTTCCTACACTGGAGTTGGACTGAAATGTCACATTCCTCTGCAAAAAGAAGTTAATGACCTGGGCAATAAGCAAAGTGATTTCTACCGCAAGGAAGTAAGCCAGTCCTCCGCCTCCGCCCTCCGCGATAGCTCCTACCGCATAGTCGAATACATAATAAATGCTTCCATCCAGATTAGTCCCAACGGGAATTACTTGAAAAGCCGTGTTCACCAGAGCCGTAAATCCGAAAATGAATTTGATGAGGGGCATCAGCACCATTTGCAGCACCGTTACTCCGTTACTGATGAGAAAGAAAATAAAAAATTCCATGATATTCGGATGCTTCTTCCTCCAGCTCTTCCATATACTTACTATTTTATTATCCTTTTTTATCGTGTCCAAAACCATCCTCCTGCCCTATTTCGTATTTCTCTGAGCTCTCCGGCTTCTGAAAAAGCCTCCCACGAATCCCTTAAATCCCGCAAAAAAGTGACCGTTTACCATCCGGACAAGCTGCCTTGCCATCTCCATCGTTATGATTCCGTTGGTCATCTTGGCAATTCCCCGGAAGGGCATATTATAAATGAACAGCACATTTAAGTTAGGAATTCCCTTCTTCTCGCTGCGCCCCTTAAGCCATGTCAACACCTTATAAGCCAGTCTGGCCAAACCACTTCGCGCATAGTACATCTGACATAGAGCATCGTTCACATCCAGGATGCCGTTCTCATTCCAGTGCCCATCGGGTATATCATGCCCTAAAAGTGCGGCAAATTCGTTGTCGTCTACTGCTTGTATCCTGCCGCTTTCATAGGGCACCATAGCCTCTTTGTCATACCAGCACTTTGCCGCCTCTCCTGAGACATGCAAACTGCCTCTAAGCCTTATATCCGCACTGGAAGCTCCGATAAGGATATGGTAGTCTCCCCCTTCCACCTCCCAGCGGTTATTTCCCGTATTGAAATAGCGGAACGCTTTATCATCCAACGGAATAACCACCCGCTTTGACTCTCCTGCCCTTAAAAATACTTTGGAAAAACCCTTAAGCTCCTTTAACGGGCGGTAAATCTCTGAATTCTTCGCACCGACATAAAGCTGCGCTACTTCCGCACCGTCCGTATCTCCGGTGTTCGTCAGGATAAAGCTCACTTCCTTTTCTGCAACCCTTAACTCGGAATAAGCAAAGGAAGTATAGCTTAGTCCATATCCAAAAGGAAACTGCACAGGAACTTCCGCTTTATCGTAATACCGATAACCGACGTAAAGTCCTTCTCTATATTCCGCATTGTATTCTTTTCCCGGAAAATAATGGTAAGCCGGTGTATCTTCATACCTGAAAGGAATAGTCTCCGCCAGTTTTCCGCCGGGACATACCTGACCGGTAATTACCTGAAGCATTGCTCCCGCTCCTGCCTGGCCTCCAAGATAGCCGTGCAGTGCCGCCTTGCATTTATCCATCCAAGGCATTTCAATAGCGGACCCCGCGGAAATTATCGCTATAATATTGGAATTTACCTTCGCTGTTTCTGCAAGCAGGGAAATCTGACTTTCCGGTATTCTCATATGAGTTCTGTCCAGCCCCTCTGTCTCGCTGATTTCATCCAGCCCCAGATAAAATAAAACGACCTGCACTTTCTTTGCAAGCTCCAGTGCTGCCCTGCGCATATCGGCATTCTCCCTGCCGCCCCGCTCATATCCCCTCTCAAAGCCAACGACGGTAAGATCATAATCCTTTAAAATGTCTATCGTATTATCCAGCTTCGTACAGTTAACGATGGACGAGCCCGCGCCCTGATAGCGTGGCGTCTCCGCAAAATCTCCTATTATCGCTATCTTAGTATCCTTCGGAACAGGGAGCAGATTTTCCTCATTTTTAAGCAGAACGATGCTTTCAGCCGCTGCCCTTCTCGCCGCATTATGGTGCTCCTCTATTTGTATATTCTTATTTCTATTGACTTCCATAACCGGAAATATTTCATAAATAATCTTTAAAAGCTCTTCCACCCTCCGGTCTAACAGTTCTTCCTTCAATATTCCCTTGCGCACGGCTTCTGCCAGCTCTCTGTCACTATCTCCGCCCGTGGTAGGCATTTCCAAGTGATTTCCGGCCTTAACGGATTCTACATGGTCGTTGGAACCGCCCCAGTCCGTCACCACAAAGCCGTCAAACCCCCATTCATCCCTGAGGATTTCCTGAAGAAGTTTCTCGTTTTCACTGGCATATACTCCGTTAATGCGGTTGTAGGAGGTCATCAGGCTCTTAGGCCTCGCCTCCTTTACCACGATTTCAAATGCCGTCAGATAGATTTCCCGCAGCGTCCTTTCATCGACGATGGAGTCACTGGACATCCTGCGCAGCTCCTGACTGTTCACCGCATAGTGCTTCGGACAGGCGGAAATTCCCTTACTTTGAAGTCCTCTTACTTCTGCCGCCGCCATTTTCCCGCACAAATAAGGATCTTCACTATAATATTCGAAGTTACGCCCGCAAAGAGGGCTTCTCTTTATGTTCATTCCGGGGCCCAGGATTACGCCTACACCCTGCGCAAGCGCTTCCTCTCCGATACAGGAACCCACCAGCTCTCCTATCTCAGGGTCCCAGCTGTTTGCCACGGTTGCCGCAGTGGGGAAACAGGTAGCGGGCAAGCTTGCATTCAGTCCCAGATGGTCTCCCGCTCCTACCTGCCTGCGTACCCCGTGAGGACCGTCCGACATTATAATGGTCGGAAGACCCAATCGCTCTATGGTCTTCGTTTCCCACATATCCTTTCCGGACAATAAGGATGCCTTTTCCTCCAGCGTCATCTTCCTTATCAATTCTTTATAATCTATCATGTATTTAACACGCCTTTCTTCTTCCTGCATATGATAATCTTTTCGCTTACACATACTTTCTCTGCATACACATCATATCATAGCTTTAAGGCCATTTTTTACCCCCTGCGCAAAATGCGTTATTTGTTTCACAAAATGTATTTTATTTACTCTACATTCTTGAATTTATTCACTTCGTCGCTTAACGTATTTACTGTTTCCAGATTACGGGCAGCCTTTGAAATCTTTTCCAAAATTTTCAAAGAACTTTATACGCACTTTTCTCCTACTTCATTGTATCCGCTTTTTTCACAACTTTTCTTTGTTTGAAAAATCCGGAAATCACCTGTCCGAGCCCTCCAAAAAAATTCCCGTTAATAATCCTCATGATTCCGTCTACCATATAACTGCTGACCATTCCTCCTGTCATCTTTCCGATTCCTCTGAAGGTCATGTTGTAAATAAACAGGATATTCAAATCCGGTTTTCCTTTTTTCAAGCTCTTACCTAGCATCCTTGTCAATATCTTATAGACCAGCCTTGCCAGTGCGCTTTTTGCATAGTATAACTGACAGATTGCGTCATTTGCTTCCAATGTCGCACTCCAGCTTCCGTCTGGGATTTCATGCCCCAACAGCTCTTCCCACTCTTTGTCCGTTACCGATAAAATATCTCCATTCGCATAACTTGGCAGTTTTGCCATATCGTACGGAGACGGTGCATTTGTACCTTCCATGACCACACCTCCAGCTAAACGAATATCCGCTACAGAGGCGCCTACCATGATTTCATACTCACCGCCTTCAACCTCAAAACGGTTTGTTTTTACATTAAAATATCGAAATGCCTTATCATCCAAAGGAATCGTGACCTTTTTGCTCTCTCCGGCCTTCAGAAATATTTTTTTAAAGCCCTTTAACTCTTTTACCGGGCGGTACACAGCAGGCACCTTGGAGTTTACATATATTTGTGCTACCTCTGCACCATCCATTTTTCCTGTATTAGTGATTGTGAATGTCACCGTCGCCGGATTTTCCATATCTTTTTTATGGTTTTCAATTTGCAGCCCGGAATAGGTAAAGGTGGTATAACTCATTCCGTATCCGAACGGGAATAACACCTCATTGCCCACCGTTTCAAAATACCGGTAGCCCACAAATATGCCTTCTCTGTATTCCGCATTCCTCTGCCGTGATGGGAAATAGGGAGAAGACGGCGTATTCTCATATGTAAGCGGATAAGTCTCTGAAAGCTTCCCTGACGGATTCACTTCCCCCATAATCGCTTTCAGCATAGCTGACGCTCCCGCCTGGCCGCACAAATATCCATGGATTAACGCCTTACACTTTGAAAGCCAGGGCATTTCCACTGAAGAACCGGCAGACATAACCACCACAATATTTTTGTTTACTTTTTCAATTGCATTTAACAAAGAAATCTGGTTTTCCGGCATCTTCATATGTGGGCGTTCAAGTCCCTCTGCTTCTGAAATCTCATTCAGCCCCAGATACAAAAGCACAACGTCCGCCTTCTTTGAAAGCTCCACTGCCTTATTTTGCAGTGCGGCATTTTCCGGTCCGACCCTGGTGTATCCCTGCTCAAACCCAACTACATTTAACTCGAAGCGCGTGGTCATTTCCTTTGCGGAATCCAACTTTGTGGGATTCACTACAGATGAACCTGCTCCCTGATACCGCGGTGTCTTTGCAAAATCCCCGATAAGGGCCACGGCAGTCCCCTTCTTAAGAGGCAGAATAGTATCTTCATTTTTCAACAGAACAATACTCTCTTCACTGGCTTTTTCTGCCATCTGATGATGGGCTTCCACATCAAAGGCTTTCCCTGATGCCTTCTCTGCCGCCGCTCCTGCGGAAAAAATAACATCCAAAAGCTCATCTAATCGCTTATCGATCAGCCTCTCATCGATTTTTCCATCCTTTACCGCCTGAATCAACTCTTCGTCACTGTCACCGCCTGTGGTAGGCATCTCCAGATGGGCGCCCGCCCTTACTCCTTCCACATGGTCATTGCTGCCACCCCAGTCCGAAACCACAAATCCGTCAAATCCCCATTCATCCCGCAGAATGTCCTGCAGCAGATGCTTATTTTCATTGGCATAGACTCCGTTTATACGGTTGTATGACGACATGATACTCTTTGCCTTTGATTCCTTGACCACAATTTCAAAAGCGGTTAAATAAATCTCCCGCAAAGTCCTCTCGTCCATGACTGAATTACTTGCCATGCGCCTCATCTCCTGAGAATTTGCCGCAAAGTGCTTCGGACAGGCAGACACACCGTTTTCCTGAATTCCCCTGATATAACCGGCCGCCATCTTTCCCGCAAGATACGGATCCTCAGAAAAATACTCGAAATTACGGCCGCACAGCGGGTTTCTTTTAATATTCAGGCCCGGTCCCAAAATAACGCCTACACCCTGGCTGGCGGCTTCCTCGCCCAGGCAACGCCCAATCTCTTCACCAAGAGACGGATTCCAGCTATTTGCAATTGCTGCTGCCGTCGGAAAACAGGTGGCGGGAACAGAACCATGTATACCCAATTGATCCCCCCTGCCTTCTTGTTTTCTAACTCCATGCGGTCCGTCCGCCAGCATGATGCTCTTTATTCCAACACGCTCTACACTTCTGGTCAGCCAAAAATCCTTGCCGGAGAACATATAGCATTTTTCTTCCAGAGACATCTGTGAAATAATCCCGTGATATTTTAATTCCATCGTTTTTCCCTTCCACCGAGCAAAAGTATGCTTTGCCCACTCTCGCGATTTAAACTCTTAGCAGCACTGCTTTTGCTTGGCGCGCGCAGCTGCGCATCCTGCACGGAGTGCTTTTATTCTATAGGATTAACAATTTTACACTTTAATGTAACAAGGTATTTCCTATAGAATGAAAAGAGCCGCCACCTTTTGGCGGCAGCTCTTTAACTTTTTATAACACTTTGTTTACAGCATTACGCTTTTTTCGTACTTTTCCCTCTTTTTACGGAACGGATTGCAAACACGCCCCAAAAGATCAAAGCTGCAATAATTGCAATGTCCACAAATATCATCACCAGCATCCATATTGGCAGCAGATAGCCATCTGCTTGGATACTCATAGCATTGCTGTTGACAACCGAATACAAAATATTCTTTGTTGCCTGCCGAAGAAGCGTAATCTGCGTTGCATCATCAGCCATGGCAAATGTCTTGGCATCCTGCGTTAAGAACAGATCGCCGCCGGCACGAATCATCTCGTCCACGTGTGTATAGGTATTTAAGCTATAGTCCGTAATGACCGAGCCATGGAAGCCCCATTCATCACGAAGCACCTGCGTAAGCAGTGCATAGCTGCCGCCTGCCCATTTCATACCCAAACGGTTGAAGGAAGACATCATGCCTGTTGCCCCGCCTTCTTTCACTGCAATCTCAAAGGGCAGCAGATAAATCTCACGCATTGCCTGTTCATTCGCCCATACGAGAATACCGTTATATTCACGATCCGTCTCCTGGTCATTGATCGCAAAATGCTTCACGTAACAATAGACGCCCTTTTTCTCTGCTCCCCGAACGACACCTGCGGCGAATTTGCCGGACAGCAGGCCGTCCTCACTATAGTATTCCCAGTTTCTTCCTGCAAAAGGAGAACGGTGGATATTCACGGCTGGTGCATACCAACCGGAATAAGGCAATCCGTCACCTTTTTCATTGCCTGCAAGACCTTCTTCACCTACCAGCTCACCCATTCTCTCTGCCAGAGCAGCATTCCAGGTGGAGCCCATTACACATTCTGCCTGATAAGCACAAGTCCCGTATACGACTGATTCCGATAAAAAGCTCGTAAACCCGCTGGGACCATCTGCATCTGTCGTGAGCGGTTTGCCGACCACCCCGTCAATGCCATTTACTTCATTGGTGCGGAAAGCGCCGAAACCGACCAGATTCTTCATCTCCTCAAGGGATATCTCATTCAGCAGCGTTTCCCAGCGCGGGTCATCGAAGGACGCCTCTCCTACATAGTTTCCGTCCTCGGCATAAAGCATATCCCTCAGAGACAGCCCGTTATTTACCGGTGTGGCAGAGGGCACATCGCCCGTTACTTCCCATGGCTTTCCTTCATCAGGTTCTGTGTATTTACGCTTGATGGATTCATCCAGCGCTTCCTTTAATTCATCCGTCAGTGTTCTCTCACTGTCATCCAGATAAGCTTTGGGAACCGTACCGGCAAAATCTTTACGGGATACATAGGATGCATAGGTGTTCGTCCCGAAAATACCGGCGCTCACATCATCAAATGCATTTACAACTTCTGCTTCCTTACCATCCGCATCCATATCAGTGGGCATCTGCACACTGTCATTCAGGGTATATACTGCATTTGCCTTCACCGTATGTGCGTCGCTTCCTACGATGACATTGTAATCCCCTGCTTCCAGTTCATAGCCGCTGAAACCATTTTCATTGGCGTCTGCATAGTCATATGACTTCATATTCTTCACATCCAGAGTAAGCGTAAGCGTCTCTTCTTCTCCCGGAGCCAGAAGCCCTGTTTTAGCAAAATCACCTAAAACAACATGTGCCTTTTCAATTGCAGGCCCATCATGATCATAAGGTGCGCTGTAATACAACTCTACAACATCTTTTCCGGCATGATCTCCGGTATTTTTAACCGTCACTGATACCTCCAGCGTATCATCTGCCGTAATAGTGCTTCCATCAGCTTGCGCAAAGGAAACATTCCAGTCAAACGTAGTATAGGAAAGACCATACCCGAAGGGGTAGACTACGCTGTCCTCATACCATGTGGACTGCGGGTTCTTTGTCGTCTCCTCATATCCGCGGGTCTCATAATAACGATATCCTACATAAATACCTTCTTCATAGTTTACAAAAGCATAATCCGTTTTGTCACCGCCATAAAGATAGCGGTTGCCGAATTCACTTCCATAAATGCCGGTATTATACCAGGTCGGATCCATCATAAAATCTGCAGCCCAGGTATCTACCGTATGACCGGAGGGGCTGATCTGGTTCCCTTCCGTATCTATTCCCGTCAAAATCTGTCCTAAAGCCATAACACCCGTTGCCCCCGGAAATCCCATCCAGAGAATGGAATCGATTCCTTCATCTGCCTTTAATTCCGGTATTTCCATGGTGGTGCCCACATTCAGAACAACAATAACATTGGAAAAACTTTCTTTTACATGCTCCAAAAGCGCTTTTTCATTCGCGTCCAATTTCAGATAATGGCTATCTGCAGAAGAAGCTCCCAAGGCGGCGCCGCCGCCAAAGCTGTCTGCCATTGTTCTGGGAAGATCAAAGCCTTCTCCGCCAATTCTGGAAAAAACAACGATTGCCGCATCTTGATAATCTGCATAACTGCCCGTCACATCAGATGTATAAGAATCCATCGGCGTTTCCCCTGTTCCGAAACCGGGCAGCCTCTGTCCTGATGTCATGGCAGGATTTTCCGGTCTTCCGCTGCCGGATTTGACGGAATTCTCATAAAAACTCTTGAGCGTTTCATTATAGGAAATTCCCGCTGCATCCAGACTCTCATATAACGTCTTATACGTTGCTGAACTATTGTTACCGGCTGAACCGGAACCGGAATAAACAATATTCACTGAGTTCTTGCCAAATACACTGACACGTGCGCCATCGACGGACAGGGGAAGCACATCATTTTCATTTTTGAGAAGCACGATTCCTTCCTTTTCCACTTCGGCCACAAAATCATTTGCTGCGTTTAATACTTCTTCCTTGCTGGAATACTGTCTGTCATACCACTCAGCTCTGTTATCCTCTACCACATTGGCGCGTTCTCCGCCCAAAACAAGGCTTAATGAATTTGTAACAATGGGCACGCTCAATAGAACAGCCGTTACCGTAATTACCAGAACAAGTACGATAGCCGTCACAATAAACCAGATCTTTGTTTTTTTATGAGCCCAAATAAAACCCATAATTATCTCCTTTTCTGCCGCGGCTTCTTATTTCCGGCCCGCGGACACCATTTTTAATGGTATTACTCAATGTTTTCTACAACCTCTTCCATGGAAAGCGCTGCGCCCGCCGTAATCTTCAGACAGTCAATGGAGGGTGCACTTGGCATATTGCTGCGGTAGGTATTCTCACCGGCAACAAAAACAATTTTGTTCTCGCCTGCTTTCAACTGGATTTCGCCAAGATTCTTTGTTTTGAAATTTTCCTGATTGCTTGCATCCGTACCGTTATCTGTTGTAAACTCCTCATACTGAACTGCTTCACCATTTACAGTAACTACGAAGCTTGTCGGATTCCATGTACAGTTTCCTAATGTATTAGAGCCAAGTACTGCTTTCAGCGTAGCTGTCGTATCCGCATCTGATGTGATCACAAAGGTAATCGGACTTTTTAAGCCAAGTTCCCCTACATAAAAGCCATTGCTTGCATTGGCATTTTCCTTTGCAAGACCGATACCTGTCGGGGAACCGGATACTCCAAGACCCTCCAGTCCATCCAATACAGTGTATTCTGCTTCAAAAATAAATTCTGTTCCGTCCGCTTCCTTCACTTCATTATTCGCTTCTTCCGTAGTTTTGCTCCCGGCTTCCGTACCGCCGCCGCAGGCAGTCATCAGCACCATTGCTGCCGTCATAAGCAAAGCTGTCATTACTTTCTTTTTCATTACGTCACTCCTCCTGATTTAGCGAAACAGATGCACCTGCTTAACGCGCTGCATCTGCATCTGTTCCGATTTATTTTTTCTTATTATATATTCTGTATGATTATTCAGCAACTATAAGCGGAAGCTCAATAGAGGCCGGTTCATAACCCGTTGCTTCTGCCGTAATCTTAATCGTGTAGTCGCCTGCTGCAGACGGCGTTCCGCCGATAATACCGGTTGCTGCATCAAAGGTCATACCCTCCGGCAATCCTTCTACCGCATAAGCAATATCAGAATATGCATAATAGGTATTTAAAGCAGCAGTATTCAAAGCATCTGAAGTATATGCTTCACCAACCTTGGCATCTGCCAGCGTTATAGCAACATCTTCACCATCCACTTCAACGGTATCTGTATAAATTACCTTCGTGCCCTTGGGGAGCTGCATCGCATTACTGTTTGCAACCATGTACAAGATCTGCTTTGCAGCATCCTGCATACAGTGGATTGTAATATTCTGAGCATCTTTATCCATAGCAAGAATCTCTTCTACATCCAGATATGTGCCGCCTTCCACACCATAAACCTTGGCATCTAACATCATATTAGCGCCTGCTTTAATCAGCTGATATGCATTACAAGCATTGTATATTACGATATCCGTCACAACAGCACCATCGAATCCCCACTCGTCACGGGTGATCTGGTTCATAACACCATAGCTTCCAGCACACCACGTCTTGCCGATTCTTGTAAAGGATCCCATTGCGAAAGTAGCTTCGCCTTCTTCTACTGCTTTCTGATACCCTTTCAGGTAAACTTCTCTGGCTGTCTGCTCTGTCATCCATGCGGACAGACCATCCATTGCCGTACCGGTTGATATAGGCCCAAAACGATATGTCATAGCACCGCCGCCGTCATTATGGAATGCAAAATGCTTCAGAGTAATATAGCATCCCTTTGTTTTTGCACCCTGAGATACGTTAGCAGCCAGACTTCCTGTCAGGAAAGGATCTTCAGAATAATACTCTGATACTCGGCTGTCAAAAGGGGAACGATGAATGTTCATACCCGGTGCATACCACCCGGTATAGCTGTATACGATTCCGCCCGCTACTGTGCTGTTACCCCACAAGCCCTGCTCGCCGATTATTTCTCCCATCTGATAAAGAAGGTCTTCATTAAAGGTAGATGCAATCATAGGTTCTGATCCAAAGTAGTTGAACCTGTCATTTGTATCGGTGTAGTTACCTGTCCATCCCTTAGGGCCATCCGTATCACGCGAATATGGTTTGCCGATATACGGTACGCCGACGGAATTGAACCCGCCTACATTGACCAAATCTGCTAATTCCTGTAACGTCAGTTGTTCAACCAGTTCCTGATATCTTGCATCGTCTGCGTCCGCGCCGGTCAGATCGGACAAAACAATGGAATATTTATCTGCTGTACGGTTTGCAGCATCTGTCTCATAAACGGGTGTGCCGATTGCCGCCGCATCATAATGAGCGTTGTATGCCGCATCATCATAGTCCCATGTAGCATATTCCTCTTCAGAGATTTCTTTTACAGCCTCAAATCCATCCGGCATTGTTCCTTTAAAATCGTTGCGGGATAAAGCTGTATATCCTTCGCTTGCAAAACCTTCTGTTACATCGTCCAGAGCATTGGTGATCTCCGCACCTGTAACCGCTTCATTGCACAATTCCTTCTGCGCAACAGTGTAATTAAAGCTGGCGTCATTGGCGCTCATACCATAGTGAGCATTGCCTGCAACCTTAACATTGTAAGTCCCTGCATCCAAAACATATGTCTTATCTGTCACATCATCGTATGAAGCCATATCGGAAACATCAATGGAAACCTGTACGACCTCGCTTGCGCCCGGTTCAAGCATACCTGTCTTTGCATAATCTCCGAGAACAACATATGATTTTTCGATTACCGTATCATTGCCTGTTTCCTCTGTGCCGTAAGGAGCCGTATAATATAACTGGACAACTTCCTTACCTGCGGCATCTCCGGTATTGGTTACTTTGACGTCAAATGTCAGAGTATCCGCTTTGGTCACCGCAGAATCTGCTGCTGCAGAAGGAGTAACTTCCCATGTAAAGTCAGTATAGGAAAGACCATAACCGAAGGGATAGTTTACATTCGTATTCCACCATGCATCCTCCGTGCCTGCTTTGTTTTCTTCATAGCTTCTGGTTTCATAATATCTGTAACCCACATAAATGCCTTCTTCATAACCTACGGACCATGTATTTACCGGTTCGCCGTTTACACTGTACTGGGTATAACCGGTCATTGTGCCGTTGCCATCCTCACCCTGTGCAGTTTCACTCGTTCTGGTGTTGAAAATCGTGTAAGACGGGCTCTGCGTAAAATCTACCGCCCAAGTATCAACCGTTCTGCCGGAAGGATTCACTTCACCGGCAATAACTCTCCCCAGCACCTCAAATCCGTTGTCGCCGGGTTCGCCGATATTCAGAATCGCATCAACTGCATCATTTTTTTGAATTTGTGCAATTTCAATCGGAGTACAGCTATTTACCAGTACAATAACTTTATCAAAATTTGCAGCTGCATAATCAATCAGATCATACTGCTCATCATCAAGCTGCAGGGAATGAATTCTACCGTCCTTTGCAATCTCACCGGTACCGCGGGAGATGACAACGATAGCCGCATCGCCGTACTCTCCCAGGGATGCTTTCCATTCATCAGTCCCGGAAGCTTTTGCAAAATCATCTGCAACCAGAATATCGGAAGTCTTCTTGGGAACATTCCCTTTGTCATCTGCCTCCGCTCCTTCTACATCCTCTGATGCCCACTGAGCATAGAGGTCAAGGACTGTTTTGTTCAGGGCAAACCCTGCATCTTCCATGCCGGAGATTACGGTAGCCTGCGCAATTGCTGCTCCGCCGGAAGCATCAACGACGTTATGGCTGGCACCTGCATTCGGATCGACTGCAGCGTAACCAAGCATCGTGACTTTTGCGCCGCTTGCAAGCGGAAGTGCAGCACCTTCATTCTTGAAAAGGATCATACCCTCTTCAGAAATCTTCACATTTAAATCAAGCCCCGCCTGTAATGCTTCTGCCTTACTTGCATATGCAGACTCATACAGAACAGGTGTTTCAGATGACTCTGTCTGTGTTTCTTCTGAACTCGCAGATGTTTTTGGGGGTTCGGTTGTACTTTCAGTCTGTCCCGCATTGTCTCCGCATGCTGTAAGACCAAGTACAAGAGCTCCGGATAACATCAGAGCCATTAATTTTTTTAACTTTTTCTGAATCATTTTTTCCCTCCTTTTTTCTCGCCTATATTTAAAGCACTTAGACAATTAAAATATATCATAATTTTTTCTTTTTTGATTTGGTTTACACAAACTGTCCTCTTTCTTTCATAAACTGTTTTTAGATATGTATATATTTTACAAATTTGAATATGCATTTTTGTACAGTTTTTACAATCATACTCCTCTTTCTGCTAAAAGGTATCAATATTGTCAGTTTAAACCATTTATCCTCTACATTGATACGTACGGAGAAAACAGCCATGTGAATCAGCCTTTTTTCCTTATCGGGAACCTTTTTTTCACACTCGATGGCGTTGTCCAAAGTATTTCCAAAAATTGTACAGATATCCCTGATATTTGCGGCTTTCACACTGATTATCAGTTCATCACTTAAAGTCAAAGGAAAACCATTCAGGAAAAAATAAAGGCAGGCGATAAATTACCATACTCCATGAAACAGTTTAGAACCGCTGCAAGACCAATATTTCAAGGCTTTACAGCGGTTCTAAACTTTCTCGACTGTCAAAGATGAGATTTTATTCTTTTGGCGATGGGATCACAACATTAAGCTCGAACCAGTTTCCTTTTTTGTTTATCGTTACCCATCCATCATATTTTTTTGCTGTATATTTGATACTCTTTATTCCATATCCATGAAAATCCTTGTTCAACTTCGTGGTGGCCGGAAGATTGTCCTCGATTTCAAGGTCTCCTTCAAAATAGTTTTCAAAACGGAGCACGATAAAATCCTTTTTCGAAACTACCTCCACATGAATGAGCCGTTTCTCCTGTTCCTCAATCTGGATCTCGCATTCGATAGCGTTATCCAACGAATTACCAAATAGCGTACAAATATCCATCACATGCATGAAGTTCAAGAGCTTACCATCTACCACGCAGGTCAATTCAATATTATGTTTCTGGCAGGTGATGCTTTTTCCCGTAAGAATCGTATCCACTACAGAGTTTCCTGTTTTATTCTGTGCCTCATACATCTTGATTTCGCTTTCCATTTCATCCAGGAAAGCCAACCGCTTTGCCGAATCCTCTTCTGCCCGGAGAACCGCTATCTGATGCTTTAAATCGTGATATTTACGATTGACAATATCAATACTCTCTCCCGATTTACGATACAAAGTGTATTGACTCTGCAAAATATTCCGCATAGCATCCAAGTCGTATTTTGCCTGCATCTCTCTCCTTAAAATGTGATATGCGTATAAAATAGTGAGACCGCTTAGATCAACCAAGGTACGGATATTGAAAATCTCCCTCGTAATCTGGCTGCTGAAAGGTGTATTCGCATAAACAAAGCTCAGATTGCTCACGAAAAAGACTGTCGCCCCAATCGCAATGACGAAGATCAATTCCTTTACCGTTGTTTTTTCCTGAGAAAGATACATGTGTTTTCTTTCCAAAAAGAAAATGCCTGCATATACCATTGTATAAGTTGCCGCCAAAACGAGCACGCCCAACCATAAACTTAAGTTTTCTGTGCTTTCCACTGCATAATAATACAACTGCCATTCCAAGGAAGCCGCAAACTCCGCTAAAATAAAAGCTCTTATACAATAGTATCCTGCGTTAATCCACGTCATCTCACAAGAAAAATAAAAGTAAAGAAGCATCAAACCAATCGCAAGAAACATACCCAAAAGCCAAAAATTTTCAGAAAAATGACCTGCCAACTCCTGAACCAAGCATTGTACAATCAGCGTTGCGCCCATAAGAATTCCCATAAAAATGCCGCTATATCTCTTCTTCAGCAGGAGAATATATATGCTGCACGCCGCCCATTCTGCTATTCCAGTGTACAATCTCGGAATCTCCGTAAGGGTTACATGATCCATTACATCGCTCCTCCCAAATAATTCGTCAATTCCTCCATAAATTCTTTTTTCCTTCCCCTGCTGATAGCTATACTTTCACCGTTAATAATTACACAATCATTCTGTACACTGTCAACATAAGCCAAGTTCAAGAGACAGCCCTTGTTACAACGAAAGAAATCCGAGTCCTTTAATCGCTCTTCCGCCTCTTTCATTGTGGCAAAGGTAACATATTCCTCCGAGCGGGTATGGAAAATCAACCTATGTCCCTGACTTTCAATGTAACATATATCAGAAACATAAAGTTTAACTGTCCCCCCCTTTACTCCTACCGCAATAAAATTCTTTACCTTTTTGTTAATGCGCCCGACAGCCTTATCCAGACTTTGAGAAAATGAAAAATATGACACCGGTTTTAAAACATAATCCGTAGCATTTACCGTATATCCGTTAATGGCATATTGAGCCATATTTGTTATAAAAATAATAATTACCTCAGGATCACTTTTACGAATAACGGAGGCTGCCGTCATCCCGTCCATGAATCTCATTTCTATATCAAGAAGAATGATATCGTATTCCGCCTTGTAATTCTCAACAATCTCATCCCCATCTGAAAAGGTTACGACAGACAACTCCTGACTTCGCTCTCTCTGATACTGCATTAAATATTCTTTTAACTGTTCAACACTTATTGGATCATCATCTACAACAGCAATACGGATCATAGGATTTCTCCTTCCTTTATTTATCAATATTATACAATAAGCTTATAATTTTTCCTATAATAAAAGATATAGGCATTGCCGGTCAATTTCCCCGCAACGCCTATTCTCCAGATATTTTTTAATTATTAAAACGATGTCATTACTTGCCTGACACATTGCAACAACCAATGCTGTATAACATCTTTTGTACTGTAGATAAACTACCATATAATCCTAACCTATACACTGAGCATTTCACAAACTGCATCTTTTATTACACAAACGGGAAAAAATTTACCCAAAAATTATTTAGAAAGCAATTATTCCTTCAATTATTTTTTATCTCCAGTTTCAATATCCATATTATTCTTTGACAGTTTTTCACGTTCAATACCAGTAAATATTGACCTTATTTGGACAATCTTATACGGCTGCTTTTTTACATGGTAAATAATACCCAGAAGTAAAGGTGTTATTACCATTTTCTTCGACATTAGCATAGCTATACAATAATCCGATGCCTTTTCCCATCATCCTGAAGCATAACTCTATTCCCCTGGATTGATCTGTCGTCCACGGTAATTGCTTCCGTTGTCAATATTCCCTTGCTTCTGCTTTCAACACTAATCTCATAGGAAGAACTCCCGTATTTATATTCAATGGAAAAGTCACCGAAGCTTGCCGGCGTCGCCGGATCAATGATCAGCTCATTTCCCTCTTTGCGAATACCCAGAAACCAGTTTAACAATCCTTGGTACATCCAGCCTGCGGAACCGGTATACCAGCTCCAGCCGCCTCTTCCCGTATAAGGCGGACTTAAGGATATATCCGCCGTCATTACATATGGCTCCTTTTCATACTTAAGCACATCTTTCCTGTTTTGCGTAATGTGAATCGGATTTAATATGGTAAACAAGGTCTCCGCCATGCTGTAATCATGCAGCATCGATGTGGCAATCGCCAGCCAGACCGCCGCATGAGTATACTGACCTCCGTTTTCCCGTATGCCGGGGATATAATTTTTAATATAACCTGGATTTTTGCTCGTCTTATTAAAGGGGGGCGCAAGAAGTAAGGAAAGGGCATCCTCTTCCCTTACCAGATAACGCCACGCCGACTGCATTGCCGCCTCTGACCGTTCCTTTCCCGCTCCCTTCGATATTACGCTCCACGACTGACTGATGGAATCTATCCTGCACTCATCATTTTCCTTCGATCCGAGCTTTGAGCCGTCGTCGTAAAAAGCCCGAAGGTACCACTCCCCATCCCATGCATTCTCTTCAATGCTTTGAAGCAGGTCTTCCCTCTTCTGCTTAAGTTCCCGGCCATAGGCCCCATCACCTTCCTTATGGCACAGCGGAATAAAATCGCTGAGGACAGTATACAGAAACCAGGCCAGCCAGACACTTTCTCCCTTTCCCTGCATCCCTACCTCATTCATACCGTCATTCCAGTCACCTCCTCCCATAAGAGGAAGGCCGTGCTCTCCAAAACGAGTCCTATCAATGGCTTTTTTGCAATGCTCATAAACACTTTCTATGCGCTCGGAAATCTCTGGCACAAACATTGTCTCCTGTTGTTCTTCCCTGAGTGCCGGCCCCTTAATATAAGCTACCGGCTCCTTTAAGATTGAAGAATCTCCTGTACTTCGGATGTAAGCAACAGTGCAATAAGGCAGCCACAGCAAATCATCGGTTATTCTCGTCCTTACCCCGATTCCCATCGGAGGATGCCACCAATGCTGTACATCCCCTTCTTCAAACTGCCGGCTGCAGGCGATCAGGATTTGCCTGTGCAATATGCCCGGATCTGCAATGAGAAGTGAAAGGGAATCCTGAAGCTGATCCCGGTATCCATATGCTCCTCCGCACTGATAAAAGCCTGCCCTTGCCTGAATACGGCAAGACACCGTCTGATAGAGCAGCCAGCCGTTAACAAGGATATCCACCGCCCTGTCCTTCGTCTTTACCTGAACCGTCCCTAATAATCCGTCCCAGTGGGCTTTCACCCTGTCAAACTCTTTTTCAGCGGCAGCACACGTTCGATACTTATCTTTCATTTTATATATCTCGTTAAGACTTTTGCTCTGTCCCAGTCCGAATAGTACCTCCTTGCACTCCTGCGGCTGCATTACAACAGATATCTGAATCGCTCCACAGGGATCATAGCATACACCCGTATTGCAGGATAACTTTACTTCCGCTCCCCGCGGAGCGCGGATACTGCTCCCGTGCCCCAGAAACTCCTGTCTGTCTCCGGTATAGCCAACTACTGTCTCACTGGAGAATAGGTAAGAATACATGTTTTGAAAGTTCATGGCATAAATGTTCTTTGCGTATAAGCATTCATTCTCATTATCATAGGAGGTCAGAATGTAAGGGCTGGTATGCTCCCTCACCGTCCCCATGACCCATTCCACATAATAGGTCAGGCTCAAGTACTTCACTTTATCCGAGCGGTTCGTGAGCTTGAGATTCCAAAGCTTCAACGACTCATCCAAAGGGGTAAAAACCGTCAGTTCCTGACCGATGAGCGCCTCCTCATGAAGGAATCTGCTGTATCCGAAACCATGCCTTACCCGGTATATACCCCGGTCGGACCTTCCAAGGGACATAGGTGTCATTACCTCACCGGTCATTTCATCCAGAATATAGATTGCTTCAGAGGCTCTGTCACTTACGGGGTCGTTGGACCAGGGCGTAATCTTATTCTCCCTGCTGTTGATACTCCATGTGAAACCGGCACCCGACTCCGATATTTGGAATCCAAAGCTCTCATTCGAGATAACATTAATCCAGGGGACCGGCGGTCTGTTATTACCCTCCAGCAGAATTTCATATTCTCTGCCTTCATTGGCAAATCCCCCGAATCCATTAAAAAACTCATGATTTTGCGTTTCTTCTTCCTGTGCTGTCTGTGCATATGCTTTGTCCAAAGCCTCTTCCTCCTTAACGCCTAATATTCTTCCAGCAACTCATACAGATTCTCTTTACCATTGGTAAAATAAATCCCGGTCCTCTCTGGAAATACAACCTGGGCCACCGTATACAGCAAGTCGATTTCCGCCGGTTTCATCTCATACGTATGCAGGGTGAAAAAGCTTGGCTTCTCGCTTCCCGAATCATAAATCCGAAGAGAGCTGGTCATATCGTTTATTAATTCATCCACTTCCTGAAGATAACCATGCTTGGAATCAATCAGGATAACCAGATCTACCATAACGTGGTTGGTTCTAAGATATTCGTAAGCCTTTAATACATCCTTCACAATCCTTTCCGCTTCCATAGACCGGACCATTAAAAGCAGAATAGGATTATCGCCGGATATGCCGAATTTCCATAAGAAACTCTGATTCAAAAAGTTTCGTCTTATATTTTCATTCGGCCCTCTATAAATACTTGCAGGATAGAAAATCGGACTGATCAGATCCTGAAAAGCGTTCAACTGAGTTCTGGTGATCTCCAGATACTTTAACTCCAGATTCTTTTGAAGCCTGAATTTCTCCAAAATATCATCGATCCGATAACTTACATTCAATTCCCCTGCTATTTTTATTGCTTCCTCTTTACTGCCGCACACTCCGGTAATGAAAGAAATGCAGACCGATTCACCTGCTCCTATGCTAAGCTGCGCCCGAAGGCTCATAATCGGATCATTACAAAAACCTGAATTATTGAAAAACGCGATGCTGTTCACCACGCAGTCAGGATTCTCCAGCGTATTGTTTCTTCCAATAAATCGTTTTCTGTCATTTTCATATTCTATTTTCTTACTCAGTGCCGTTCCCGTTCTTATCATATGCATCACGTAAGAATTATCATTTTCCTTTTTCCTCCGCCTTTTGGCGAGAAATATCTCCTGCTCTTCCAGATACTCACTTTCCAGAAAGAGCTTGTTAAATGCGGGATGGCTTAATTCCGCCAGATGGGTATCATCCACCACTTCCAAATAGCTGGTCACTTCCAGTTGTTTTTCTTCATTCCCGTGATTGGTAAATGTAATCTTACGTATCTCAAGATTATGATCCGCATCCAGACTGACGATCATGTCTGATGAAATATCTCCGTCCTTGCGCTTAAATTCCGCCTGATGCGGACAAAAAACTACCTGATAGCTTTCCGGTTCCGTTCTTGTAGGGTGATAGGCAGCGCTCCAAAGTTTCCCTTGCTTCATGTCCTTAATATAAATATAATTACCTGTATTCTCATAAATATCCGGTCGAAAACGGTAAAGCATCCGGTCCTCATATTTACTGAAGCCGTCTCCATCCGATGTTATCATCAGTGAATACTTACCGTTTGACAAATAATTTACGATCGGTGCATTCACACCTGCACTTCCTACCGTTCTGCTGCTGTATATACTTTCTTTAAAAAGAGACTTCCCGATTTTTATTGTATATCCCTGTCTGGCAATGGAGATCAAATAGGACTGACGCTTCTCTTCCAGCAATACTTCCGAGGCCTTTATCATCATCTCCGCATGGAACCGCTCTCTAAGGATACCCTCATTCAGATAATTATTGATTGCGGCCAGATTCATCCCTTGATGATGTGCCATATAGGATTTTACAATACAGTAAGGCGTCATCTCCATAGAATTCGGCACATCGAAATCAACGGACTCATAGAAACCGTAAACGCCGAAGGCACCTAATTCCTTCAGCCGCTTTAAATTGCTCATGCATTCCTCTTCCGCGATATCCAGGGCCAGCATTGTCGCATATGGAGTAGCCACCATGGAATTCTTACGGACCGGCTGAAGCCTTATCTTTGGAACACCGAAAGCTTTGTACTGATAGTTAGAGTTTAGGTCGAAACGATAATACTGGGATTCCGATATCCCCCATGGTATCCGGGCCTCCTTCGCATACTTCATCTGCTGGAGTACCGCTGCCCTGGACGTTTGTGCATAGACAGAGCCTTCATATTCTTTGAATACGAGATTCGGCATCAAATATTCGAACATCGTACCGCTCCAGGATACGAAGCATGGAATACCGCCTACGATAGTCAGCGGCCTTCCCAATTTATACCAATGCTTTAACGGCACTTTCCCCAAGGATATTGCAAGAAGGCTTGTGAGTGCCGATTCAGATGCCATCAGATCATAGCATCCATCATCCAGCATGTTCGAAGATACATGATATCCTATATGAAATAACATTCTCTTTTCATTAAATAAGAAGTGGAAATCTGCCTCTTCCAAAAAGCCGTCTATTTTATCGCATATCACTTTGATTCGCCTGATCATGCCGTTTGCAAATTCATTGCCCTCCGCTGCGATAAGACGAAGCGTAGGATAAGAAGAAAAGTTCTCTTCCTTCAGTCCCAAATCAGAGGCTTCATTAATAATGTTGTCAATGAGATTCATCAATTGTCTGGTCTGGCGGTATTGTGCAGATGGCCTAAGCTCTCTGATACTTAAGTTTTCGCGGATATCCGCAATATCTTCTATCAGCTCACCTATTTTTGTATACTCAGGCTTAAGCCCGTTTCCGGCAGGATTGCCTGTTCTCATCTGCATTTCCTCGTTGCTGTTCTTAATCAGGGACCTGAGTTCATATACAAAATTATCCGGAAATACAGGTTTGTCAATCTGCTCCAAAAGTCCATTTTTCAGAGCGACCAGATGCCCCAGAAAGTTACCGCTGTCTACGGTCGATATATAGGCAGGAGCCAGCACCTCTAATGTCTTGATATGATACCAGTTGTAGAGATGCCCCTTATATTTCAACATTTTCTGAACCGTTTCCATTAGCTTTTCCACGGCTTCAACCGTAGCGCTAAAAGTTTCAAATCCGAAATCTCTGGCGGACAGAATTGCTAAAAACTGAAGTCCTATATTGGTCGGCGATGTTTTATCGCTGATTTTTCTAACTACTGAAGTCTGGTAATTATCCGGGCAAAGCCAGTTATTTTCTTTTGTAGAAAATTCCTTGAAAAACTGCCAGGTTCTGCGTGCGGTTTCCAGTAGCAGCTCGATGTCCTGCGCTTTGTCCCTCGCAGGAAGAGTCTTCTCCGGCTGACTGATCCGGTATGCGATTTCAAACGCAAGGCTCCAATCGACAATTACAATTGCTGCCAGAATGATTCCTGCCGGGTTCAAATATCCCATAAATAAAATTATTACAAGCAGGAACGCCGGAAGAAAGGAACTCCACATGGTAAGGAAATATCCTTTTCGAGTATTGACGATGGATGCATCCACTGCTTCCGCCGTATTCCAACGCAGCAGATTCTTTTTACTGATAAAGATCCGATACAAGGTTCTGACGATGGCATCCGATGCTACGTAAGCGCGGTAAGGGGTAATGGTAAACTCCAGAAATGCCCTTTTAAGCATCGTGGCAATTTCTTTAAAAAAGCTCTTATAAACAAGCACAAGTTTCGGCCGTAACAGCTTCTGAACAAGCACTGAAAACAACAAAAGTACCAGAGCAAATATATCATTAAAGAAAACAAGGGGTAACCAAAGATAATATGCGTTTGGCACCCATGCCAGATTCAACAGTATAAGCAGTGTCTTACTTAAGGGAACCAGACTTCTTCTCAGGTTGTCAAAGACTTTCCACTTTGACAATGACCGCAAATTCTTCCCGTCCTTCGTCCTCTTCATAAACAGCCAGGGCAGCAACTGCCAGTCCCCGCGCAGCCACCGGTGTTCCCTTTGGGTAAAGGATAAAACGCTGCCGGGAAAAGTATCCATAATCTTGGCCGTACTGGAAAAAGCTGTCCGTGCATAACAGCTCTCAAAAAGGTCATGACTGAGAATCCGGTTTTCCGGCACCTTATTTTGAAGCACCTTCTGGAAGGCCTTAATATCATAGATGCCTTTTCCTATATAGATTCCTTCGTCCCAAATATCCTGATAGATATCCGATATCACACTCCCATAATGAGCGAGGCCCGATTCCCCTCCGAAGATTTTCGTAAACCTGCTGCCGTTCTTATCCACAATATGATTTCTTACGGAAGGCTGGATGATGACATAGCCCTCTTTCACCTTTTGGCCCGCCAAATCCAGAATTGGTTTATTCAGAGGATGATCGATGAGCCCTACCAGTCTCGAAGCATTATCATGAATCAGATTGGTATCCGCATCCAATGTAATGACATACCGGAAGGTAGTAAGAAGCTTTTCATCGCAGTAAATAGCGGAAAAAGAGGTATTCTCTCTTTCCATCCCATTTAAAAGGCTGTTGAACTCTTCCAGCTTCCCTCTCTTACGCTCCCATCCCATATAACAATTCTCCGCCTTATTCCATTTGCGGCGGCGAATAAACAGCGAAAAACGCTGATGCTCTGACGGATAGAGCTCATTCAGTTCCTTCATACGTGAGACAAGAGCACTTTCAATCACCCTATCCTTTGGCGTAGACTGGTCCGGAGAATCCTCGAAATCAAGCATCAATGCAAAATAAAGATTGGACTGCCTGTTTGCCAGATAATGTTTTTGAAGACGGTCCATATACTGAAGCCCTTGTTCCTTTGATGAAACGATAACCGGCATGACCACAAAGGTTCTCGCTTCCTCCGGTATTTCCTCATGATAATCCAGGTAAGGAAGCTTCTTTGCCTTGATACTTCTTGTAAATATAAAATTTGTAATCTCTATGGAAATGCCCATCAGAAGCGGCATTGCTGCCAAAAGGATAATTGCATTGCGGCTGGTATTCTGCAGCCCGCCAAGGGTCCGGAACGTATAGAGCAGGAAGACACTCAGCCCCGGAATTATGAGAAAAAGTGTAAGAAAATAAAGAAAGCCTTTTATATTCATCCTTTTCTTAATACTTTCCGGAGCAGGCTTTCCTAATGCCTTTGCCTTCAAAACCGGATAACCATTTCCCAAAAGATAGGCCCCTACATGATGAGAACAATGCAGGTCATCCCTTCCCTCTATGGCCAGTTCCAAGCAGTCCTTCGCTATCTCCTCTTCTCTCAGCCGGTGACGAAGCGCCAATTTAACGATGATCTCACGGTACATGCCCTTGGCTTGTGCTTCCATCTTTGCATAGACACCATCCGGATCCTGTGACAAAATTTGCTCCAGACAGGAATGTTCCTCAAAGAACTTTTCTTCATCCATTTCATTGATGTCTCTCAAGCTTACGATTAAAGTCCTGATATTTGTCTCAAGAAACGATTCAATCTTTCCTTCTTCCAGAAAGATTCCGGAGGCTTTCACCTGTCTTTCCATGGAAGCAAAATGATATTCCAGATATCTTTGAATGGATGCCTCATCGAAAGACATGTTCTTCAGCAAGTATATTACATGGGCATGAAACGAGTAATTCAGCTTTAAACTATCCTTTACTTTGCAAAGCAGTGCAGATATACTGACCGGCCCTTGCTTATTTGCGAGCTTATCCCAAAGAAAGTCTTCCGCCTTTGATTTTACATCGATAATATCAAGAATTTCATCCGAGATATCGAGGATTTCTTCAAGAATGCAAAAACCGAGCATCTCCGGTAAGACCCACATTTCCTTATCCGTCAGCAACACCTTTTGCTGATAAGCCTTAAGCATCAGGCTAATATTTTCTTCACTTAAATGCCCGCCGGAAAGAGCTACCATCTTTTTTGCCACAACATAAACACGGGGAAAGTTACAGTTTTCCTTTCCCTTCAGAACCGGTAATACGGCATAGCTCGTTCCTGAGGTGCGCACTTTTTTAATTTCCCGGTACAGCATCTGGAAATTGTCAAAGAGCCAGCGCGCTGCCGGAATCAGGGAAATCATATCACCCGATACGGCAGAGATGTTATCTCTAATTTTATTTAATTTTATATATGCAGCCTGATTATAGTCGCTAAGAACAAAGCTATATCTGGTCAGTTTGACCTGACTATGGCTTTCCGCCAGAATAAGCATCTGCTTTTCCCACTCACTCGGGCCGGGTTTCTCTTCCTCTTTCAGGGAGTTTCCCTGGAAATGCACTTTCTTCCCCCAATATTTGAGGCGGTAATATAACATTAATAAAACAAAACCAAATAATGCAATTACCAGCAATAAAACGACCAGCATAAACGGTGAATTTATATAAAAAATAATTCCTTTCAATAAATCCTGCAATTGAAGTTCCTCCTCATTTAAGAAATCCTTCAAACATAATGACATCTCTTCACATACAACTTGCTTATTTTTAAACAAAAGTGTGCTTTGCGTAACTGCGCATCGTTTGTCCGGAGGGAAACACGAGTGTTTTCCGCTCGTGTTTATATCATAGAAAAGCAATACTTGCACACCCTAAAACAGCAAGTTTTTTTCTACGATATAAAATAGCACAATATTGTATTATTGCACTTTTTATCTTTTTTATTAATTCCCTGCCAAATTTATATTATTTATACAAACCCCTTCCCGTTTTCTCATAAATCGTCAAAAGGGGCAGATGCTAACTTTTCTGATTATTGACAGAACAAAAGTGCGCTTCATACACTCTCGTGACCAAATATTTCAACAGCACAGCTTTTGTTCCGCGCGCGTAAGCTGCGCATTCATTTTTCATGTAATAGGAGCACTTTCCTATTACATGAAAAGAGCCTGCCTCCTTGAATAGAGACAGGCTCTGTCTGTTTTTTAGCGGCCGATTCCCCGTATCCCATCGGCATTAAAATAATACTCCACGCTGTCAATGGTCTGCGTTCCGGTGAGAAGCTTTCCATCCTTGTAATACAACCACTGTCCGGCATCGTTCAATGCCCAGCCCTGAGCGGTGGAAGGATCGATGCTCAGCTTGATGTAGCGATGCAGCATAACCGAAACCTCGGCACGTGTGGCATCATCCCTGGGATTAAACTTATTTCCGCTGCCGCTCATCATGATACCTGCCTGCTGCATAGCCGTTACTGCAGTTTTGTACATGCTTCCGATACTGGAAGCATCCGCATAAGTGACCGCATCACGGGTCACAGGCAGAGTATAGCCGGTGGCTTTGGCATAGGATTGCAGAATCAGGGATATTTCCTCGCGGGTAATTGCTCTGTCAGGTGCGAACTGCTGATTACCGATACCCTGAATAATACCGTTCTTGTATGCCCATTCGATATAAGGGCGAAAATCACTGTCCGTCTTCACATCCGTAAAACTGTTCGTGGGGTAAAGCTTTGTATCTACACCAGCCAATCTGCCCAGAGCGGTTACAAGCATTCCGCGTGTCATAGCATTATCCGGGAAAAAGGTCATATCAAAGGTACCGGTAATAAGCCCTCTTCCTGCCACATAGTCAATGGAATCCTTTGCCCAATGACTGCCGGTATCGACAAACTTCTGTACCGGAGCGGTATAGCCAACACCATAAACTGAGAGGTGTCCGGTTGGAATAAGTACCGCTCCTGCGTTGGCATCATAGGCTGACCCCTCGATCCGGGTGACTTTACCCGATGCATCCATATATACGCCATAGAGACAGCCCGCTGCTTCATTTTTGCCCGGTTTGTAAGGGATGGCGATGATTACGATTCCGCCGTTAAAAGTTGAAATTGCGGTTGTCTTACCATCCTTAAGGCCGCTGATCGTGATGTCGTACAGAGGCCGTGTTCCTGTCATGGCCTTTGCGGAAGCGGAAAGCTTCGTTTGGGGGGCAATCGTGATGCTGATGCTGCCGCTGCTCTGTTTCCGGACTTCCGTCAGCGCCTTTCGGTCAAGATTCACCCTTATAAAAGAACCATTAATCTCAAGACTGCTTACTCCGGCACTCACAAGACTGTTCAGGGAACTGCTGGTCAACGTGACCGACAACGAGGTTGCTCCCCGGGGTATTGTTACATTGAGTTCCACAGAGATACCGTTTGCTGTTTTTCCCTGCCTTTTCGCTTCTTCCTGTGCCTTGGCAATGGCATCCGTAACTGATTTATCCGGAATGGCCGCACTAGCTGTGCCGCTTACTCCGGTTGCTGCCATTACGGAAGCCGCGGCTGTAACAGGCTGGTTAGGCTTCTTCCCTGATGGTGTGGCAGTATTTTGGGTGGCACTGCCATCGGAAGAGGAACCGTCACCGCTGCTGCCTTCATTCTTGGATTTCTTTGTAAAGGTCACCGAGAGCACCTTGCTGTCCGTCATACCCGCTTTTACTGCAATCGCCTTTACAGCCGCTGTTTGAACGAGGCTGAAAGATGCCGTGTAAAGAGTGCTGCCTGTTGTCGGCATGCTGCCGTCGGTGGTGTAGTAAATCTCCGCATCCTCCGTTTGGCTGAAGAGTGTTATGCTTTGGCTGCCGGTAAATGTGCCGCCGTTTGGCGATGCCACGGGCGTTTTCACCCTGAACATAGGCAAAGCGGCACTATTGCTGACGGCGGCGCTGGCATTATAACCCGGTCTTGCCGCCATGCGCTTGTAGCCGGTAACGGTTTCTCCGGGCATACAGCCTGTTTTGGTATACGTACTGCTCCAACTCGTACCGTCAAAGCTATATTCTGCTCCGGCCGTCTCGGGAATGGTCACGGTGTAACTCGTATCGTTTATGCCCTCATAAATCAATGTAAATACATCCGGTGCTGTCTGATTCTTATTCGCAGTGTTGATGCTCAGGCTGTTGGTTGCAGATACGCTATGAGTATCCGTTTCTGCCAGGCGAATGGACAAAGTCACATTTTCCGAATGATTTGAGGTATAGGTACGTGCACTGCTGAAACTGCTGCCGTTAAAGCTGTATTCTGCGCCCGGGACTTCCGTAACCGTAATGGTTTTGGGGAAGTCTCCTTCGCTGACAACATAGTTAAGCGCCGGGGCAGGGCGGTCGTTCAGCCTGTCAAAGCTGATCACGCCTGTATCGCCCGCCTCGCCTGCCTTTTGGGTGACCGTTTCCCTGAAACGGGCATAGAAGGTATGGCTGGAAAGGGGTGCTATACCGGTAAACACATTGCTGTCCTGCCATATGCCGCTGTCCAATTTGTATTCCGCGCCGGTAATGGCGTTTACCGTATAGGTAAAGGTACTGCCGTTACCGGTATAACTGCCGGTCACAATAGGCGCGGTACCGCCGTCCGCCTTTTCTACAACTGCGGTAGCAGCGGAGGTTACATTTCCTTCACAGTTGGCAGATGTGACCGCGACGGTGATGGTTTTGCCTATGTCGACGGAAGAGAGTATATAGCTCTCGCTGTTCGCTCCGGCAATAACGCTGCCGTCGCGTTTCCACTGATAGGACAGCTCGCCCAAATCAGGAATCGCCGGGGTTGTATTCAGCCCTGTTGTGACCGCAAGCAGCAGTACACCGTATTTCGGAGTTCCACCGATGATCACTGTTCCTGATAACGCTGCCTTGTGTGTTTTTACAATGAGCGGCAGACTGGCAGGCGACGGTTCTTTGGTCGCGGTACCCTTAAGCCGCATGTAAAAGGTATATTCCGTATCGGGATCGAGACTGTCAAATGCATTGCTGGTTTGCCAGGTGCCGCCGTCCTTGAAATATTCCATGCCTAATACGGTATCTAATGTGACCGTATCTGCCGTTTTGTTATAAAGAGTCGGCGCGGCAGGAGCGGCTTGCTGCTGCTTTGCTACCGGGCCTGATCCGGTGGAGGTTATAGCTCCTTCACAATTTGCAGCTGTCACTACTACAGTGATCGTTTCTCCGATATCGGCAGCCTCCAGTGTATAGAGCGCATTATTTGCGCCTGTGATATCCATACCGCTGCGTTTCCACTGATAAGAAAGTACACCCAGATTTGAAGCTCCGATTTCCGGCACAGATGTCAAAGCAGACGTATTTGCTGAAAGTTCTTCACCGTATTTCGGTGTTCCGCCGATCGTTACCGTTCCGGATAAAGCGGCTTTATTGGTAATGACTGTCAGCCCTTCGCTGATTGGAGATTCCGCATGGGTTGCTGTTTCCGGATACTGTGCATAGAACGTGTAGCTCGTGTTAGGCGAAAGGCCGGTAAAGGAAGGACTGTTCTGCCAAGTTCCCTCTGTACCCAAGCGGTATCTGGCATCCGTAGCTCCGCCCGTCATAATTTGCAGGGTTACGCTGGATACCGTTTTCTCCGCCAATATAGGTTTACCCGGAACTGGTGAAAGGTACTTTACTGTAATAGGCTGGTTGGCAGTTTTGCCGCTTATTGTAATGGTAACGGTGGAAGTACCGCCGGAAAGCGTATCTCCGTTTGCCGGATCAGCGACGATTCCCTTTGCTCCGAAATCAGCGAGGGCTACATCCTCCGTATTGCCGTCACTTTTCGTCAGCGTTACCACAAGGCCGTTGAGATTAAGAATATCCCCTTCCTTGTAAGTGAGTGTGGACGGAGAAGTCTTGATCGCTATAGAATTCACCGGTGACGGATTGACGGTCAGTGTAAAGTTCAACGTCCCTTTCTTGCCGGAAGGGTGAGAGGCCTCCAATGTGACCGGATAGGTTCCCGCAGTAAGTCCTGCGGCTATGTCCAGTTTTTTCGTCATGTCATTCCATGTTATTTTGGCATCACCTGCTTTGACAGGAGTACCGATGGGCTCAGTGCCCGTAACGGTATACATACCGGTTGAGGTCGCAGCGTACCCTTCTTCCAAAGTCATGCTGGTGGGCCCGGTAATCGTCGGCGCCGTCGCTTCACTCAGGACCGTCACCTTTGCTCTGTCGGAATATGCCCAAATGCTGCCGCCCTTAATGCCGGCCTTGCAGAAATAGTAATGGTCTCCCACTGCCAGAGACGTCGGAAGCGTAAAGCTGGCGTTGGTCTCACCGTCAAGTATATCCGGGCTGCCGTATCCGTCGTTAACCGTATGGTACCACTGATAGCTGATGATTTCCCCCGAAGAGGACACAGCCGCTGCCGATAAAGAGCCGCTGACATAGCCGACTGCCAATGTGGCCGCCTTCGGCTGCCCGGCAAAAGCAATACCATTTCTGAGAACCGGCTGGTAAGCTGCCTTATTGCCTGCCTCATCCTGAACTACCACGTTGAAGTAATAAGTGGTGCCGGCGCCCGGCCATGCAGCAGAATAGCTGTCGATATCCGATGTTCCTCCGTAGTTTTGCAGCGTTCCATTACTCTCACAACCCTGTACCGTACTGATATTGTCGGCAGCGGAGCGGTAAACGTAATATTTCAGTCCGGTTTGGCCCGATACATTATCCGTTGCTTTTGTCCAGCTCACCAGTATCCTTTCAGGAGAGAAGAAGTTTGACGCAATTTGAAGCGTGCCCGCTGTTCCCGGAACAGGAGCAGTTGTATCCGCTACCGCGGACACGTTCACTCTTGCTGCGTTGGAACGGGCAGAGGATGTTCCTGCGCTGACCTCACAGAAATAGTAATAGGTTCCCGCCGAAAGAGTTACCGGTATGGTAAAGCTGCTGCTATTTGCTCCTGAAATTGCCGTACCGCCGGCATTGGAATCCGTTGTGCTTTGATACCACTGATAGCTTAAGGAGCCGGACGGCGTTACTTCAGCCGCTACCGAAAGCATACCGGAAATGCTGCCCGCGATGGCGTTGGTAACAGAAGCAGGCTGTTCTGTGATGCTGATAATCGCTGGAGGTGCCGCCGCGCCGAACACTTGCAGCGAAGGCAGACTCCCTTCCGAAATATTCCATATAGCGGTATCCCAGTTCAGACCGGCACTTCCCCATGTTACGGCCGTAAGCCACTCTGCTCCGGACTTGGGGGCTCCGTCCTTATCATCGGCGCTTCCGCCCGCAACAGCCGCACCATTTACCAGCATAGCGCTAGAAGCATAATTATTGGTCGTTACTGCCGCACCGTTTTTTTCACCGAATATCCTGCCGGAATTGGCCGCAGAGCCTATGATGGTACTATTCAGTGCCGCACAGTTGTGAATGCTGGCACTGCTGCCCATATTTCCCGCAATCCCGCCGGCTCTATTGCTGCCAGATGCTATCGCAGTAATATTCCCTGTGGCATAACAATTTTCTACGGAAGTATTCAGTGCTCCGGCAATACCACCAATATACGATTGGCCGGAAACATTTACGGTACTGACGCAATTTCTAACAGTTCCGCCTGACGCATAACCGGTAATCCCACCTATTCTGAGTCCTCCACTGACAGAAACCATACCGCTGACATAGCAGTTTTCGATGGTGCCGCTGGCCAGATTAGCCGCAATTCCGCCGGAAATGTGATTCTCACTAAGCTGGATGGATATTTCCTCAAGCCGTAAATTTTTAACTGTACCATTTGCAACAGAACTAAATAAGCCACAGGAGTATCCGGATTCTGCCCCCGAAATTTCCAACCCCCTAATTGTTTTTCCATTGCCGTCGAAAGTACCGCTAAAGGAAGGATTATTGCCTATAGGCACCCATCCGGTTCCGCTTTGATAGGC
Source organism: Bacillota bacterium (assembly GCA_023442465.1). Taxonomy (GTDB): domain Bacteria; phylum Bacillota; class Clostridia; order Lachnospirales; family Lachnospiraceae; genus Kineothrix. The sequence goes on from JAEZZQ010000043.1 coordinate 197,329, forward strand.
TGACAGATCGATATCATTGGTCAGCTTGATGCTTTTACCAGAAAAGTTATCTACTCCTGATGAGTCCGCATTTGTTAACAGCAATGCCAGCCCTGCAAGCTGGTCAGCAGTGCTGATTTCAAATGATGAGGCACTTGTATTATACCAGCTAGTGTCAGGCGTCCCCGCCGCCATGATCCCTCGCAGCATCATTGGCGCTGTAACCGGAAGAGACTGCACCTCGGACAGCATGCCATTTTCATTTTCTACCGTAAGGTATGCGGTGTACTGCTTTTTGGCATCCAATTCGCCGGTAACAGAGACCGTGATTGCCGAGTCTGCGAGGACAGCACCGTTTTCCTTTACTGCTGCCTCATCCGGCGCTTTCACGATCTGTGCATCAGGTGTGTCTGCTTGTTCCTCATCGATCAGACAATAATAGGTCCCGTCCTGATCGGATTCGAAGTTTAGCTCTGCGCCATCTGACGTAAGCTGCGCCGCAAGCAAAGAAACCACCGGCGCAGCTTGTTCGCCCATGGCTGTTGTGAAATTCTCGGATACGATGGTGTCTTCCGGCCCGCCTTCTATTACCGTTATACCATACACCGTATATGCCGTGTTGCGCAAAAGGCCCCGTGTATCAATTGCTACCGGCAAACCTGCAGTTACCTTCACTGATTCAGATGCTTTCAGAGTATCCACGTCCGGTTTATCCTTTGCGGTTTCCTGTATGAGATAATATACTGTACCATCCTGATCGGAGGTAAACTCAAGCGTTGTCCCGCTGTCTGTAATCGCACTTACGCCAATCACAAGTACAGGCAAAGCACTGCTGCCTGTGCTTGCACTTTCACCAGCCGCAGGCGCCGGCTCCACACTGCTGTCCGCGCCCATGCTTTCACCGGCCGCAGGCGCCGGCTCCACACTGCTGTCCGCACTTGGGCTTTCATCAGCCGCTGATACCGGCCCTCCGCTGCTGCCCGTGCCTATGCTTGCCCCTTCAACCGCAAACACGTTCGCAGGAAGGGTATTCAATACCAGCAGAACAGCCATGCAAAGAAAAGCTGCTTTTTTCATTCTTTTTAATACTCGATTCATTCCTTCATCCCCTCTGTCCTCTTCCTGTTCTTCAAGAAGAAACATCTGCTTTTATGACCGCGGCGGGTAATACCCATTGATGCAGATAATATAATTAAGTGCCAGATACGGCTGAACATTTGCATGCGGTGCATTTTGCCCTTCTTTGCCAGTCGGTGATAATGTTGTATTTGCTCCTGCCTTGTAAATATTTAATGCTTCGAACGAATTATCTGTCACTTTAGCCATAACAGCATTTGCTCCGGGAACGTTCGTTGATCCGTCTTCTGTACTTGCCGGGATTGGATGCGAATGCGCCGGCAACTGATTCGTAGTAAGTGTAACCGTTTCTGCACCTCCCGTTTGTGCCGTGGTATAGTTAGATGTTCCGGCACTCTGTCCTGCCCCCACAATGACCCTTCCCGAAAGATTGGGGAGCATGAATGTAGTTCTGCCGTCACCGCCGTATTTGTTCCCGATAAGGGAATAAAGCGCCTGATATTGATTAATGTTTAAAGTCTGTCCTTTGCAAAAAAGCCAGCCCACCGGTTCAAAATCCATAGGCCATGCTAAAATTGTTCCAATAAATGCTTCCATTGTTCATTTCTCCTTTACATAATTAAAATTTTCAGTGTCAAATTATCCAAATCGCTGAGAACACAATTCGGACACTCTCGTGAAACGAATTATCTCTTGTTCTTCCGGCAGCACATCAGGCAGCAACGCAAACTCTTGACCACCGCAAGATAACTGTTTTCTTCTACCTCAACATAACCGACGACCCATTCAAGGGGGTTGACCCTGCTTCCTCTCGGAAGGATGGGCAGGTTACTGCCATTTTCCGTAATCAGAATATCGCCCTGATCCGGTGCACGGGCAAAGCCCCCGATTTCTCCGATTACATTGAAGTTTTTATCCCGGTACTGTTCCGACATTGCCTTTCGGGTTACATATCGGATGACGCATCCACTGCGCGGCTCTACGAATATTCCGATTCGTCCTGTTTGCGGAACTATCCGGTAAATCATTTCCTTCACCTCCGATCACAAGATTCAGTATACATGCTGATTTTACCTTCTGCGGCCAATGGCGAAATTGACACCTCTAATGCCGAAATTGACAAAAAAGTACCCTGCCAAAGAATCTGGCAGGGTTTACCGGTATGATATATTTTAAATTTGCGTGCAATGAGAAATCATTTCGTTTTATACAATCCTTTTACAGCCGCTCTTCCTCCATACGGGAAAACAGGTATGCATAATACTGCTCTTTTACGTTCTTGCTATATTTCCTTGAAATGCTGATCATTATCTGCCCCGTTCGCACATAATTCTCTTTCATTTCGGTTACCTGAAGCAGATTGATCAGAAAGCTTTGGTGGCAGCGGATAAAGAATTGTCCCGGCAGCTCGTTCAGGATTGTCTCCAGCTTGCCATAGCACTGCAGGGTATTTCCATCACAAAAATGGAATAAAAGAAGCTTGTTCCTGCTTTCAATATAAAGAATATCGCGGCAGTCTATAGTATGTACGGAGCCCTTATACCGGATACTGATTTTATATCCGCTTTCTTTCCGGATTTCACCGAGCGCACGATCTAATACTGTATACAAACGTTCCTGATCAAAAGGCTTTTCCAGATAATTGTAGGCAAAAACCTCATACGCCTGCGGGTAATGCTCCCTGCTGGAGGAAAGAAATATGATCTTGAGGTCCTCCTTTTTGCTGCGTATCTCCTGCGCTGTCTTAATCCCATCCATTTCCGGCATGTAAATGTCCAAAAATAAAATATCTGCGGAAAAGCTATCCTCCTTCAACTCATCCACCAGTGCTTTTCCGCTGGTAAAGGAAGTGATTTCAAATAAAGGATCATAGGCGCAGAGAGCTTTTGACAAGCGCATGATATCTTCCGCCCTATCATCACAAATCGCTATTTGAACCGACATACCTCCACCCCCTCATACAAAATAATTGATATAATTATACCATATTCTTGAACGACTTCCAAATAGTTCCAAAACCCTTCCTTAGAATCCATTGCTATCTGATAAATCAGGGAGCTGGGACAGTTAGATATAATTTTCAAATATAATTAACGTAACAAATTTGAATTGACAAATTAACCCAATAAAAGTATTATTGACTTAATATAAAGTCAATATTATTAGGAGGGATTTGTATGCCGCGCAATTCGGAAAAAAACGCCCTTGTGCGAGAGGTTAGAAGAAAACAAATACTTGACGCTGCGCTTACTGTCTACATCCGTTTCGGATACCATGGAACTGATATGGATGCTGTCGCCGAACAGGCCGGGCTTGCAAAAGGTTTGCTTTATTATTACTACAAGACAAAAAAAGAACTGTTTGTAGAATTATACACATGGATGTACGAAGAATCCTATTCGTTCTCTGCCGCCCTATTAGACAATGTTGAAAGGCGGAATCCAATCGAGCAGCTTATGTACTATACTTACGGAATGTTTGGAGTAAACCGGTCCGACCTGCGATTTATGCAGTTTAGTATGCGTGTACCTTTTGACGCCTATGCCATATTCGGGCCTGAAAAATGGGAAGAGGGAGCACAGAAATCGGATATGCACAGAAAGGCTCTGACAGCTATAATAGAAAAAGGTATGGAACAAGGCTTAATTCCCGAGACAAATCCAGGCAGCGCTGCTAATAGTTTTTGGTCTGTTTTTGTTGCAAATGTCTTTGAGTATTCGAAATTGATGATCGGAAATGAAGTTTCATATAAAAGTGATAATCAAGTTTTTAGAAATGTGGTTCAGTTTTGCTTTCAAGGGCTGGGAGTAGAATATGATACATGGAATGCTTGTTTAGAAAAGGTGGTTGCTGAGAATAGTAAAAAGGAGGAAACTTTATGAAAATTTATAGAAGCAAGAAAGCAGGAAAGCAAATCCATGATACATACAATGAACTGCTTAACAGATGGAATGTAGATAAAGAAGAAAAAGATATAGCCGGTACCTATGGCAAAACCCATGTGATCACTTGCGGCGAAGAAGGAAAACCTCCGCTCGTACTCTTTCATGGTGTGGGCGATAATTCTGCCCTAATGTGGATTTACAATGCACAGGCACTTTCACGCCATTTTCATATTATTGCGATCGATACTATTGGCGGATCGGGCAAAAGCCTGCCAAACGAGAATTACAATAAAGAGTTCGACGATGCAAAGTGGATTGATGAAGTACTATCGGAACTTGCACTCGATAAGGTATATATTGCCGGCGTGTCACATGGTGCCTTTCTGGCACAATATTACGCCCTGCACAGGCCCGAACGGACCGAAATGATTCTTTGCATGGCCGGTTCAGTCCCTGTCGGCAATTCCAGTCCCATGAAAACCATGATGAAAATATTTTTACCGGAAGCGTTATTCCCGACCGAACGGAATACCATTAAACTTCTGAAAAAACTAAGCGGCGAAAACAGCAGCGTATTCACAGAAAATCCAATCATACTCGAGCATTATCGCGCTTTGTTGAAAGGATTTAACAATATGGCGATGGCTTATCATAAAGTAGAGCCTTTTAGCGATGAGCAAGTTGTGTCTATACGCGATAAAGCTCTTTATCTTGTAGGAGATGAGGACCCGTTTGCCAAGTTAGGCGGAAAAAATGCTTTGATCCAGTATCGGATGAATGCAAAGTTTTATCCTGAAGCAGGTCATGGTATTAATCATGAAATTTCAGATAAAATCAATGACGAAATCATCCGTTATTTCTCTTCCTAGTTGACTGAAACCATCGGTGCAATCGTCCTGCAAATAACCCGGCCAAATTTAGACAAGCAATAGGGCAGGTCTTCACATGGAGTAAAAACAGCTCAGCGTCTTTATCATAGCCTCAACGTCCCAGCTTCCTGCCGTCTCGTAAGCAGAGTGCATTGCAAGCTGGGCAAGGCCGATATCCACCGTGCTGACGGACACCTTTGCCGCCGAAATATTTCCAAGCGTAGAGCCGCCCGCTATATCGGAACGGTTCGCATAGGTCTGAAAGGGAACCTCCGCCCGTTTGCAAATATCCTTCATCACCGCTGCTGAAACTGCATCCGTCGTATACTTCTGGCTTCCGTGATACTTGATGACGATACCTCCATTTAAATAGGGCCGGTTGGTGGGATCCGCTTTTTCCGGATGGTTGGGATGCACTCCATGCGCGTTGTCCGCAGATATCATAAAACTATCCGCAAGCAGCCTGCAATAGTCGCTTTGGGTCAGAGACAGCGCTTCGCATATCCGCAGCAAGGTATCTTGAAGAAAGGTGGACGCAGCACCCTGTCTCGTCATGCTTCCCACTTCTTCATTATCGAATACGATCATAAGATTTATATTTTCCTTCGACTTCGATGCGAGCATCGCCCGCATGGAAGCGTAGACGCACTCCAAGTCATCCAGTCTGGGAGCAGAGACGAACTCTCCTTCCGCACCTAAGATTCTTCCTGCTTCCCTGTTATATAAAAATAAATCGCTGCTTAAAACATCCTCCGCCTTCGCCCCTGCCTCCGCGGCAATCAGGCTCCGGAAGGAATTCCTGCTATCTATTCCTCCATACAACGGAAGCATATCCGTCTGCGCATTGTACTCCATACCCTTATTGATATCCCGGTTCATATGGATTGCCATGTTGGGAATGATGAGCAAATCTCTGTCCACTGCTACTGTCCGGCTGACCAGCCTGCCATTTTCGGCTGCTACTACCCTTCCGGCGACGGAAAGAGGCCGGTCCATCCAAGTTGACATAATCATTCCGCCATAAGGCTCTACGTTCAACTTTATATATTGTTCCTCCACCGCCATTTCCGGAATTTCCTTTATCTTAAAGCAGGGAGAATCGCTATGGGAGGCTATCATATGGATACCCTTTATCTCCTTCTCCGGTAACTGGAAGGCAATGAGAGAAGAACCATTTCTGTTTACATAATATTTTCCGCCTGCTGAAAGTTTCCATTTCTCATTTTCATTAATCGGAAGGTAACCCTCCTTCTTTAACTGCTCCTGCACGTTTTCCACCGCATGAAAGCAGGTAGGGCTTTCTTCTATAAACTTCAACATTTGATATACAGCGTCCATACACTTTCCATGTTTATCCATTATGGCGTTTCCTCACATTTTCGAACTCTTTTATTTTTGTCCTTGTTTCAGCTTCCCACCTTATGTTTCAGCTTTTCGATTTATATTTCCGTAACAAGCCCTTTTTCCATCAAAAAGGCCGGATCATAAGACAACTTCGCTTTTCGCAGTCCTTCGTCGCCCGTATCTTCTTCCCTATTGATATAACGGTATTCCGACGCCTCATTCAGCACGAACTGTTGATTGATCATAGGATAAGCACCCTGAATATCGGCAAACGCCTTTTCGATATGAACTACGAACATATCCTCACCGCAGGGCTCTCCTAATGAAAATGCTACTACGCGTCCGCCCGCACGGATAAGTCCGCCCTTTAGCATCAGTGCTTCCCTTTCCTTAAGCGCATGCAGCGTCACACAAAACTCGTTGTGTTTGGGGCCTTTTTCCTCGCATCCGTTCTGGTTTCTCCATTCTTTAGCCATGGCAATGCACTCTTCCACGTTTTCATCGGTAATGCGCTCATAGCTCCAATCCGGATAGGCTTCTTTGAAGCGGTTGATATGATTTCGCTTTCCGTGCAGTTTTTTTCCTGCAAGAGAAATCAGGCGCTCCGATTCATAAACGTAATCCGCAGTATCTCTATTATACTCCACCTTGAATCTTCCCGGATATAATCTATCTAATTTCTCAAACTGCTTCGGCGATACCAAATGCAGCTTGAAGGGTGCATTGTTCTCTTTAAAATATTCCGTAAGAATATTTATTACCTTTTCAAGGTCTCCTTTTCCGAGAGGACAGCTTATGGATACCTCCGCCTCGTCAGAGATGAATACTAGCATATCCTCAACCACCGCATAGCGTATATTATAAAAAGGCGACCATAGCAGGTTATTCGCAAAGGTAAATTCACAGTTCCTTACCGGCTCCATGTCATAATAGCTTTGAATAATCTCTTCGTCTTCAGTTCCTATCTTTTTCCAATTAATTTCAATCATAACTTCCTCTTTCACCAGATTTTTATCCGTTGTAATTATTTTCACTTTTTTCCCTAACAGTATACAGCTAATATATTTTTTTTACACCCTAATCCAACTTTCTTAAGTCAAAATTTACCATTTTTTTATAAATGACCGCCGTTATCAGCAACAAAGCTATCGTTATCACACTCATTAATATATGATACGCAGCTCCACCGGCCAAAAGCGTCAGCACGATTCCCGCTATAGCAGCTGCAAATTCCAGCAGCATCCCAGCAAAGAGCGCGGTTCCCTGTTTCACTACCGATGCCTCATTATCCCAATGGAACTGAGGGAACTTTATGTTTATCGCCATACCCATCACCGAAGCAAAAACACAATACGTAAGGGGAATCACAAACATCCATACCGCGCTCATTCCCTGATATCCTAACGCCGCCACGCATAAAATAGCGGCGATAACGCAGCTTGGAACAGACAAGGTGAGATTTACGAGTATTTTACTGTCGAGTATCACTTTCGTCCTTACCGGAAGAGATTTTGGAATCCACCACTGCTTTCCTTCCAGAGACAACGCGCTGATAGTGGTAGTTCCTATCATTCCCATCAGAGCCAACAGGAAAGGCAGTATTTTTTCTGCCGCATTCCTTGCCACCTCTGCGACCTCCAGCGCACTCATCACTTTGTCTTTTCCGGCAAGCAAGAGAGCGGCTCCCGCCAGAATCATCATAATATAGCCGATTGCCGTATTCATGACATAAATAGATGATGAAAAATACCTCTTCATTTCTTTTCCATACATCGCGCCTATCGGGCTCCGGCTGTATTGTTTCCCAAGCACATAATTCTTCTTCGCCGTATGGGTAATGAGCGCTGCGCATATGGAGGCATATTTCCATTGCACCACTCCTGTAAACACTGCAAAAATTCCTGCGGAAACTGCCGCAAAGCCTGCAAAAGCAGACGGACTTCCGTTCACAATGGCCTCCGTGTATAAGTTGGCAAGGGGATACAGATTGTTTATCTGAGCGCTAAGAAGCGATGTGAAATCCGTCATCTGCTGCGTCGTAATCTCTCCTTTCCGAAAGGCCGGATAGAAAGACACTATCAGAATACCGATAATGAATACCATGGAAGTCACAATCGTCAGGGCGTTCTTGTACTTCATTCTGGCTGCCACTGCCGTTACCGCAGCTCCGACTATGGACGCTACTGTCAGCGGAACGAGAGGCACCAGAAATATGCTGATCACATATACAATATAAAAAGCTGCCGGCGCATTCACAAAGACTCCGTAAATAATCCCTGCCGGAAGCATTGTCAGTAACGCCAGAACAAGATTCCCAATATACATATTCAAAAACCGGCTTACCACGATCGCCACAGGACTTATCGGAAGAGAAATCAGCATTTCATAGTTTTTAATCTGAAACAGCATACTCCCCGCCTTTAATATGGTAAACATCAGGATAATAATACTGGTTATGGACAACAGGTATGCGGGAACAATATGGGGCAGTCCTAAAAAGCAAAGCCCATAGGCTCCTGCACTCATGTAAAAGGCAATTATCGCACTGAGAAAAATGTAGATTCCCAAGAGAAGATATAAGCTGTGCCGCTTCTTTTCATCCTTCGAATGCAAAGTTTCATTGATGTTCATATATTGTAAAAGCTGTATTTTAAGCAGCTTCACGATCTGCATAACAACGGAGTTATTTTTCCTTAGCTGCATCGCCTCCATGCCTTACCACCTCCATAAATACATCCTCCAGAGACTTCCCTTGAGTGAGTTCCTCTGTCTGCCCGGACACAATCAACGTTCCTTCCTTGATAATTGCAATTTTATTGCACAGCTTCTCCGCCACATCTAGCACATGAGTAGAAAAAAATATGGCGCTGCCCTCCTCGCAAAGCTCCCGCATATATCCTTTCAGAAGAACACTGGCCTGGGGGTCCAGACCAACGAAGGGTTCGTCCAGAATTAACAGTGCCGGCTTATGGATGAGCGCTGAAATAATGGCTAGCTTCTGTTTCATTCCATGGGAATAGGAGGCGATCAAATCGCCCAGACTTGCCGTCAGCTCAAAAGCATCCGCATACTTTTTGATTCTCTCTTTTCTCGTCTCTGCATCTATTTCGAAAATATCTCCAATGAAGCTCAGATATTGGATTCCGGTAAGGTGCTCGTATAAATCCGGATTATCGGGAATATATGCCATCTTTTGTTTACATAATATCGGTTCTTTTACTACAGAATGCCCATCGACAAGTATCTCGCCCTCTTCGAAATCGATAATCCCCGCTACTGCTTTAATTGTCGTCGTTTTACCGGCTCCGTTATGACCGATGAATCCATAAATATCTCCCCGCTCAATTTCAAGGCTTAAGTTGGATACGGCCTTTTTACCGCCCTTGTATGATTTGGTCAAATTTTTTATGCTCAGCATTCTTCCATCACCTCTTCCTATTCATTTTCATCCTCTTCGCACGGTGACGAGATAAAGGTAAGTCTTCTGACGTTCCTCCCCTTTTCCACCGTACTGCAAAGATAGGGCTCTATGGCTTCCCCTATTTTTTCCATAACCATCATAAATTCTTCGTCTGTCAAAAGAAGAGTAGAGGTGGAAAGCGCTAAAAAATCCCTGACCGGGTCTGCTGTTTCCTTGGAAAAATATTTTCCAAAGGAGGTCATTAAAGACATAAGCGATGACTGGATCATGTGCTCCACACTGTCGTTGCTGAATTCACAAGGCTGGCAGCCCTTCATGGCATATGTTCTCTCCACAGTTCCCCTTATCTTCTTCTCTTCCACCACCGTTATGCAATCCGCTTCATATAGCAGCTTAATATGCCGGTATAAGCTTGCCGGCGGAATATCGCTCATCTCCTCCATTATCTGCGAAGGAGTCCCTGATCCATGAATGAGCAAATATTGAATAATCCTGAGCCGTATAGGATTCATAACGAGTTTCGATATATCCTGCTCCATTCCTGTTATCACACTCCTATCATTTGTTCTCATATTTAATATTATTATCAATATTGATAATGTTTATGCTTTCTTATATTACTTCTTATTAATATATTTGTCAATAACAATATAGCCGCACCTACATGATAGACGGATAGAACAAAAGCTGTGCTGCGCATCCACTTTTTATATGATAGGAGCACCTTCCTATTATATAAAAAAATCCCCTTTTGTATCAATATTTCAATACAAAAGGGGATTCGACAAAATAAGTATAATAAGCACCGACCTATTTCTTAAATTCTTTTATTCCCATCGGCTGCTTAGGTTGATGCAGAACATATACACATCTGCTGTCTGCGGCTACCTCCACAGATTTGCGTGCGATTTTCTCCATCAAGGTTGCTGCTACATTCTTTTCGTTCTTCGACATGATTTACATACCTCCTTTTTGTGATATTGCTGTTTTATGTATTGCTGTTAAGATTAATATCGATATTGTACCTCTTTTTTTAATACTTTCATGCTATATGTTGAAATTCCGGGATAGCATGTCATTTTTCCCCAAGACTTCCATACATGATTACTGTCACCTGAAAGACCCCTCCCTGATCCGTTATCTTCATCTGCCCGCGGTAGCAGGCTGCTGCCTGCTACACCGACAACAGGCCGAGGCCGTGACAGTCTGCATCCGGCTTGGTGCTTAAGAACCTCCCCTCCACGTCTCTCCTCCCGCTTCCTTCATAGGGATTTCTCACGGTTACCTGCAGTACCCCTTTGCCATAGGACGCATCCAGATGGATGTACCCCTTTCCGGGCTCCAGCTTCCGGCAGGCTTCCAGGGCATTTTCAAGCAGATTGCCCAGAATGATGACCAGATGGCTCCCCTGGAACGGCAGGCCTACAGGAAGGAGCACATCCGCTTCAAACGCGATTCCCTCCCTCCGGGCCAGGGCATATTTGTGGTTCACCAAAGAGTCTACTACGATATTGCCGCTGCGAAACGCCTCCGCAGGCTGTCCGGCAATCCCGTCATCCAAAAGGCCCTGCAGGTAGAGCGCTGCATCTTCCGCATCCCCCGCCTGCACCATGCCCAGAATTCCCGACAGATGGTTCTTCATGTCATGCCGCATCCGCCGCAGCTCCAGATACAGGCTCTCCTGTTCCTGCGCCTGACGGCCGCACAGCTCCAACTGTTGCTCATACAGACGATTCTGTTCCCTTAATTCTGCATCCCTGGCCATCCAGTCATAAACCTCAAAAATCACATAGCTTACCAGCAGAAGCAGAATACCGGCAGAGACAGCAAAAAAAGAATATTCCCTGTGGATATAGGCTATCAGGAAGATATAGTGCATCAGATAGATGCTGCATATCGGAATCACCAGGATAGCCAAAAAATATCGGACCGATACATCCCGGCGGTTCCTGCCCGGCAGACAACGACCGGCAGTAACGGCGAGGATGAACACCGCCATCTTGGATATAAAACTACCTGCCATCTGCAGGCTCTCCCCGCCCATGCCAAACAGTTCCAGCAGGATGAGCACGATAATCTCCACCAGCATCCATACCGTACAGACAAGCACCGAAAATGCACACCGCCTTTTCAGGCTCCCGCACCCGGAAAGGGATGCCGTGAGAAATACAAGCAGTATATTGCATGCCAGCATCAGATGAGAAGGCAAGGCTGAGCCCGGACCTGAAAATACCTGAAAAACATAATAAAGGAACCAGCCTGCGTATCCCGGCAGAGATTTATGGAGCGGACCGAAAAAAGCCTTCATGCACCGCTGCATAATGAGCAGATGGAGAACCGGCAGGAGCAAATCCGGCAAAAACGGAAAAGGCATACTCATTCTATCACCGTCTTCCCACCGGCAATCTCGCACAGACGCTGCCGGACAGACTTCTGCCTGTCCTCGCTGATCTTAAGCTCCATCTCCTTTCCGCCAAAGCAAAGGAGGATTCCTGAAAAATTCATATTACGTATGTAATCATAATTGACCAAAAAAGACTGATGGATACGCAGGAAATAGCTGCGGCTCTCCAGAAGGCTCTCCTCCACATCATTGAGCTTGCCATAGAACTGTTCCCAGCCTCCATCCCGCAAGAAAATATACACCACCCGATTGCGGCTCTCAAAGTACACAATATCCTTCAAAGCGAGTTTGCGCATTCTTCTGTTAAAATTGAATTGGAAATATACCTCTGTTTCTCCGATACGCTGACAAGCCTCCCGGAAGTAACGCCGAAAACGGTCCGTATCCAGTGGCTTAGAAAGGAAGCGGAAAGGCTCCACCTCAAACAACTCCCTGAGATACTGGTCATATCCCGACACATAGATGAGCAGCACGGACCGATCCATCTCCCGGATGCCGTGTGCTGCCCTGATTCCATCCACATTCTCCATTTCAATATCCAGGAAAATTATCCCGTAACGTTGTCCTTCCCGCATGGCCGCCAGGAGTGTATCCCCGCCAAAAAACACATCCGTCTCCACCTGGATGGCCAGGTCACGGCTCTCCCGCATTACCGCAGTCTCCAGACTACCGGTAAATGTGGTATTATCGTCGCAAATCGCTATCTTAAGCATTTTTCCCCTCTTACTTCCCTCTGGTGCCTTGCAGAAGCCCGTCGACCTCCTTCTGTGCCGTCCCCTGCAATCATCGCACACAGATAACTTCTAAGTTTTCATTCAATCGTCATTGACTAATTAGATAAATATATCAATACAATTATTATATTCACCTTCCCACACATTTGCAATATGAGCAAGTCATGTAATGTCAGAAAATATTACTATTCGGTTACTGTTCACTCCGTTCTCAGTAACGCATGATTTCTGCATTTAAATTCGCTTCGCGAAGCAGAAATCATCTCTTGCAAATCTCGGGTTTTCTGTGAACTCTGTTCATAAAAATATCTTATTCCTCCAACGCTTGTTGTGCAGTCACTAATTAATAAAACAGACATAACGGAATGATATACATCATAACACCCGCCATGTCTGTTCCGGAGAGATAATTCTACTCAAATACTATTCGGTTGACTACATATTTTCGGTATTCCTCCTGTTCTTTTCAGTCGTTTCCATCGATATCTCCCCTTGGTAAATCTTCATTATTTTATTTTTTATTGCAGAAAATTTAAAAGCAATGCCATTGCAACTATTCCAACCATTAATAACGCCCAAAAAGAGCTTATTATCATAGAAATAATGTTCACAGTACTTCGGCTCTCATTGCTTCTTACGCAAACAATAGAAAGAATCAATCCGGCAAAAACAAAAATAATATTGCCCCCGGCACAAATCGTACGGACCTCATCCGATAAGCTGACATTAAGAAATGTCAGAACAAGAGTTACCAATGGAAGAATACTGATAACCAGTGCAACTATACTCATAGTTTCCCGTTTTTTATGTTCCATTTTTTATTTACCTCATTTCCTTTTTTCCAAATTGGGTAACAGCTATTAAAAGTACCAATGCAAAAATCATTATCGCGCAAGGCAGGAACGGAAATACCGCAAACGCGGTATCAGAAGATTCCGTCGTAAAATCGTGCAAAGAGCAGGATACCAGATATCCGCTGTAGCAGTAAGGATAAGCAATCCATAGCGGTGTATTAGCAACCAGAACTCCAGGAATAACAAGAAATAAATTTAGGCCCAGGGAAAGCAGCGGTTTCTCAAATAAAATGGTGATTGCCCACATTGCGGCCACACACGGCAGCATCGTAAGGAACAGACCAATGCACCATTTTAACAGATAAAATAACGGCAAGGTCTCCGTAATACCTGATGTATTGGCGGCAATCAGGCCGGCTGCAACAAAAACGACAAGAAAAACCACCATTTCCAGAAAAAGATAAAATAGCAGCACACAAAATTTCGCCAGTGACAATGTATACCTGCTAACGGGCAAAGCAAGCATCTTTAAAATACCGTTGTTCTGGGTCTCTCGTCCGGCAATCATCACGCACACAACAATCATGCTAAAAGGAAGTAAATAATATGCGTATACCAATGCGCTTTGGATAAACATCGCCGGCCATGCATCCGTATACTCCGGCGTAAAATAGCTGCTTAGGTTTGCTACCCCGGATGTCACCACAAGAAGGGGGGCAATAAAAATCAGGGGAATAATTTTAGAACGCTTCACCTTTTTTAACTCGATATTAAGTAATTCAAAAAAACTCATAATAATGCTCATTCCTTTCGGTTTGTTTCATTAGATTCTTCTTACTCATAGCGCAGTTTTTCTGCCATCCATAAACCTATTTCCAGAAAAATAACTGTCTCGATCAAAGAAACAATAAGAATCATATAATCGGGCTGCGCACTCATGGCCACGGCAGGCTTTAACATAATAATAAATGGATGTATCAGCAGCAATTCCGCGTCTGACGTTGCCAATGCCATACCGCTCAAAAATCCTGACACGCCTATACCTAAAGGAATCCACATATTTTCAAATCTGGACGACACCAAAAGCATAAAGGAGAGAACCGGCATTGATGTAAGAAAGGAGTAACCAGCAAAGGTTACCAGCGTTTCCATCTCAAAGGAACCTTTTGGCAAATCATTCATTCCTATTCTCATTAAAGCCAGATTCTGAAAGGAGACCACCAGCAAAAGCAGCGCGGTCAAAATTAAAAATTTACATAAATACATTCCTGTGACGCTCACGGGAAGCAGATGGATTCTTTTTATCGCGTTACCCTTAAACTCCATTTCATAAATCATACAGGCAGCCACCACAATGCCGAACATATTCAGCACCATGATCATGCCATATAGCTGCGTCAGCAGAACATCCATCGGGGCAAGCGGCAAAGCGAGCAGGATATCTTTCCGTACGAAGAAATTGATAAATGCGTATGCGGCCCCCAGAACTCCCACTGCCAGCATTACCGAAGTGACACCGGTCCGTTTCTCCTTTTGAAGCTCAACTGCAAGCATTCTCATAGTTTTGCCTCCTTCTTTCTGGCAAAGTTATCCCTTTCAATGATGGATAAAAACATATCTTCCAAATTGTCCACCGCAAATCCCTCCTGCGACGCATCTCTTCGCAAGTCCTCCATCTTTCCCTCAAACAGCAGTCTCCCGTGATTCAGTATTCCAATGTCATCTGCAATCAATTCAATTTCAGACAGCATATGGGATGAGATCAGGATAGTACAATTATAAAGTGCAGGTAAGCTTTTCACCAAACTACGGATTTCATGAATACCGGATGGATCAAGTCCATTTGTGGGTTCATCCAGAATAAGGATAGGGGGCCGCCCAAGTAACGCTCCCGCAAGTCCCAGACGTTGCTTCATGCCCAGTGAGTACTTCTTGGCCAACCTGTTCCCGAATTCCTCAAGACCAACCAATTCCAATGCATCATCTACAGAGCTTTTCGGCAAATCTAAAATCTGGCGAATGATATCAAGGTTCTCACGTCCTGTCAGATTGGCATAAAAGGAAGGCGACTCGATAAACGATCCAATCTCTTTTAAAATCATCAATCTATCAGCGGGAAAATGCTTTCCATCAATAGCAAAGCTGCCTTCTGTGGGAGTTGTCAATCCCAGCAGCATCTTCATGGTAGTAGATTTACCCGCTCCATTTGGGCCAAGAAAACCATAGATACTTCCTTGCCGGATATGAAGTGAAACACCGTTGACGGCAGTAAAATTTTTATATTTTTTTGTCAACTGTTCTGTTGTAATAATATATTTCATAGCAACATCTCCTTTTTATACTTTTATCATACAACGCTAACCTAACATTTACATTCTCGTATCCTTACTTTTACCTTACTTTTTATCCGGCCTCCCTGCGCCGTAAACTTTATAATACAACAGATAGCTTTTATTCAAAGAACTCCCCATAAGAGGGAAACTTCTGTAAAAGTTGTTCATGTATCCCTTGATATACCCTTCCCTCTTTTATGTATATTACTTCGTCCGCATAGCTTATCATGCTCAATTTATGTGTAGAAATAAATACAGTCTCATCTTTTAAAATACCATTCCGGCCAATAAGGTTATTCATAATCTTTTCTTCATCAATAACATCTATATTACTTGTAGCTTCATCCAGCAAATATATTCCGGCCTCTTTGATCAGGCATCTTGCCAGACAAATTCTCTGTTCCTGCCCACGAGAAAGGTTTTTTCCCTTTGATATCTCCGTGGCCCATTTGTGAGGCTGCCTGGCTACAATATCCTCCAGACCGGTCGCCTGGCTGATTCTTGTCAGCCTTTCATTTGTGCATTGCTGGCCGAATAATACATTTTCTAATATGCTGCCGTCCAAAATGGAAGTGTCCTGATCCAGATAGACCGGCTTTTGCTTATTGGCAGAATCGAATACTACTGTACCGTGGTAATCATTAAATAGATTCGCCAAGACCTTCAATAAGGTAGATTTTCCGCTTCCCGATATTCCGATTACCGCATATTTCTTTCCCTTTTTTATCTGTAGATTAACATCTTCCAAACATCGGAAGCTTCCGTAATAATAGAACATATTTCGTACAGATATTTCTTCATTATTGTTTAAGTGTTCAACTTTTCGTTCCCTGTCCTGCATGAATTTCTCGTCCAATAATTCGTTTGTCTTATCTATATTAGGCAGCACTGTATATAAGGAATTAAATGCCTGCCCCAACGTCACCACATTCTGAACGACTAAATACAGCAACGGTAATAATGCTATCTGGCTGAAGATGTCATCCTTCCTATTACAGATTATATTTACGATACTGACTACTATCGGCACAATGTATGTGAATATATTAGTTAATACATTTTGTATACTTTGCAAAATAACAAGCTGACCATAACGCTCCGCTTGCTCTTCATTTTCACTATGCCATTTTTCCATGAAAACCTTGCTCACATCCAAAACTTTAATTGTGGAAATCGTCCTGATTATATTTTCACTCGTCGTATTAAGCTTAATTACCTTTTGCGTATACTTATTGCTTTCTATGTACGTCACTTTGCTAATGCTGATATAAAGAAATAAATATAAAACATTTGCCGTAAGAAACAATCCTCCCAGAAACAGATTTTTCCAAAATAAAACTGCCTGTACCAAAATAATGGTACACAATGCTATGAAAGAAGGAACTATCTTTAACAGTAATGCATCTTTGATCATTCCGCGCGCATTAATACGATATAATAAATCACCGTTACTTCTGAATGAGAAAAATTTATAGTTCTTACACACCAGCTTATCGACTAACCGGTTCCCATAAATCTGTTCATATAAAACATTGAACTTTCTAGTCAAATGTCCTTGAATCATGCTGCCTGTTCCCAGCAAGACAACTGCAGCAATTAATAGGATGCCCAGATTTAAATAGGAGTTGTCTTTACTCACAGCCGAATACATATACGAATAGCTCATAGCCACAATCTGGGTAAAAACTGAGGTTATGAGTAATCCTGATAAAATTTTAATCAGTTCTTTATTTTTCAAGAAACCTAATAATTCCCGGTGCTTTACAGCCTTTGTTTTCACATCGTTCCTTGCTTTGTCAATCTTTACTACAACGTTGCTGTAAATACCTTGAAATTCAGCATAGGTGTAGGTAATCCGTCCGATGGCAGGGTCAACACCTATAAACTTGTTCTTTGTTATTTTATTAATCACAACGAAATGACCATTATTTACATAAGCTATTATAGGTAGCATCGATGAATTAAGCTTTTCATATTCCACTTTATAGCCTTCAACAGAAAATCCATATTCCCCCAATGCATCTCTTAGCTGCAGTACATTACTTCCGGCCATTGACAGTTCTACCTTTTCCACCAGGCGATAGACCGGAACTGTGCATTTAAATGTATCCATGAGCATGGCCGCACATGTGAGAAGGCAATCCGATTGATTTGTCTGCAATATCACTTTCACGAGAAATACCACCTTTCTTATATATTTTCAATTGCCAGTATGGACGGCCGCCTTCTGTCTTTACATCGGTCCAGCATATATTGAACTCCGGCTTCTCCAACCATGAATCCGATCGCGTTTATCGCTCCCGGAGCGCCTATACAGCTATATCCTTGCCGCCTTGCCGTTTCCATGGTATGAAGAATATACGTTTTTTCTTCAGGTATTTCTCCGAATAACGTATCATAGGAAAGCAGAAAATCTATAAAGGCAAAATTGCCATGGCATAGCGAAAAATTTTGTGAATTTAATTTTTCCGATTTAATTGCCTCGCTATATTGGAACAGCATTTCATCCAGATCAGCTTCACTCATCTCTATGATTCCATCCTTTATGAAATTCCATTTCTTCCATATCAATCGTGCATGCATAATCCCACAAGAGCCATGGCACCAAAAGTGCGAGTATTCTTCCTCGCTGCTTCTTAAATCCTTCCACATATACGTTCCGGCATACAGTCGTTTTTCCTTTCTCCACAATTCTCTTGCCAGTTCTGCAAAGTACTCACGTTTTTCGATTCTGTTCATGCACATAACCGATGTCATAATACCTGAATATCCATGTGCAAAACTTGCATAATTAAAGTCTTTCTCCATAATATCCATTTTAAAAGTGGACATGAAATATCTTTTTAGTACAGGAATCATTTCTTTGGCAAATTCATCTGTTTCATATCTGGCAAAGAAATATATGACTGCTGAGTGAATTCCCGATAAAGTATCATAACTGTTTGTTTTCGCTATATTGGTTTTAATCAGCTCTTTGATTCCGATAATATATGGTTCTATCTCTTCATATCCGGCAATCCTGCTCTCCTTAATTTGCATCATAAAAGCATATATACCCGACAGTCCGCAGAAATAGGAAATATTGTACTCTTCAAACGTCCCTGACCGATAGGCCATTACAATCGTACGGTAAATTTTATTTACAATTGTTTTTGCCAATTCATCCTTGCTATTCAAATATTCGGCAAGGTACATATAACCGATTCCTACCATTCCTGAATACAAAGACCAATCTAATACCGCATATTCAAGCTGTTCTTTATCGTTAACCATCAGACCAATCCAACTGATTGTGCCATCGTCTCCCTCAATCCGATTATCGTCGATATTCTTTCTCAATAATTCATTGCTGTCAAACCTGATTTCCTTTTTCGCGCTTGCCTCCATACTCTTATATTCGATTCCCAGCGCTATACTCGACGATATCGAATCCATGATAAGCTTTTTTTGTCTCGCCAGCATTTGTACATCCGTCTGTTCTTCCAATATCCCGGCTATCTTTTTCATGTTAAACTCATTCATATCCAATATTTTTTGCGCCGCCTCTCCATGATACCCGTATACATAATTTAAACGGATGTTCCAATAAAAGCCGGGAATATTACTTCTGCATAATTCTGTCACTTCGTAGAGATAAACATTCTGATTAAACTGATTGCTCCTCTTTAAACCGCCAAGCAGTTTTTCAAATAATTCAGGCTCATGACGGTATCTGGGGTCGCTCTTTATCCGTACTATCTGAGAATATCCTTTCGTCATATTCAAAATAATGCGCGATTCTATTTTATATAAATTGCTTAGAATATAATTTAAAATTTCAGCTTTCTCTTCTCTGAATATATCCTCAGCCTGACCAAATCCATTCATTATTTGGTCACCATAAAGTAAGGGATCTGTTTTCTCATCCGGCAAATGACTATATTGTGTGATGATCTCCGGTTTTGTGTAAATATACATATCATCTCTGTACTCATTTTCTACTTTTTCCGTAATAATTTTTATACCTTTATTGGATAGACAGCTTACATCACCTCCAAAATATTCCGTCATGGAAAATATCGGTATCAAGCCTGTAGCCATTACTCCATACAATAGTCTTTGCACTGCCTTATATTGCGCATCATATTCAAATTTGTGAGTATCAAAAAACAAATAAGAAGAAAGAAGCGTTTCAACATCTGTAATGACTGGATATTCTCCGTGCGCGATCAAGTTCTCGTAATGCATATCGTTCATTCCTAACAAATATGCAACAAACAGCAGCTTTCCGTAATTGAAGTAAAACTGACTGACCGCACTTTCATCAGCAGCCTTTTCATATTCAACAAATTTTACCCATGCCCCCTCATTTTCATAGATGCAGCCATATTGACTCGTATATTCTGCTTCAAAAAAATAACGGATCACACCCTTTAAAAAGTTTAAATTATCTCCGCTTGTAGGCTTGAATACAATCTTCTTATTTGAGGTAAAAGTTATAACCAATACACATTTATCGTTATGCCAGTCACCGGAATTTGCAATGTTAATAATATCCTCTGATTCTGTATTGAAAAAATATTGACAGATATCCGATTTATTTTTTTGAAATAGATTGATTACGCTCAGAACATATATACATTTTCCTTTCATCTCTTCATATAATTGCGTTTTCATTGCCGGGAACATCTCTTCCATACTATCAATGCAGTATTGATCATTAACAAACCAAAGATAGCGTTCCTGCGGTGTGCCGCCTGCCAGCCTGCCTTCCACCCTGTTCACATTCATACAGTAAAGTAAGGATTTGAAGCATCTTTTAAATATCTCTTTCTCCATCGTTTCCTTTAAGTACGGGACTTTCTCAATATGAAAATCTATTTTTTCATCATCTTCCATTTTTCTTATCATATATTCAAAAATATGTTCAACATATATTTTACAAAAATCCTTATCCATATTAGCAACCATACCTTTCCTATCCCTGCAAGTTTCGAATCACAGGCACAAAATCTATTATATAAGCCGCTTAGATTATATGTTTTCTAAGCGGCCTATTAATAAATCCCATTTGAGAACATTAATTTAGTTGTTATATTATGAGCAACATGTAAACAGGAACTGCCACGTATTCATTGCACATTCATGGCTGATCGTTTTTATTACACCATTGCCGCCTCCCAAAATCTGCTCTAATTCTTTTTCTTCCATCGGATTTGTCAAGTTAAGAATGTCATCTCTCATGTTTTCTTCCTCCTTATTATGTTCTTGTTATGAACAGCATGTAAACAGGAACTGCCATGTGTTCATTGCACATTCGTGGCTAATAGTTTTAATTACACCATTGCCGCCTCCCAAAATTTGCTCCAGCTCTTTTTCTTCCATCGGGTTTGTAAGATTAAGAATGTCATTTCTCATAGTTTTTTCCTCCATTTTTCTCAAACAGGATTATGGTGATATCGTAACATTTATTGGTAATCATGATGAATGCTAGTAACTTTTCCCCCTTTTTCATGTAATTTTTTCCTTACCAGCCAAAATATCCTTTCTGCGTCCCCTTTATCTGCTTTTTATCTGCAAATAACTACCTGCATTACTAAAAATTCTGCTTTATTCGCATAACGGCTTTATCGTTACTGCTCACTCCGTTCTCAGTAACGCCTTATCCTTACTTTTACCTAACTTTTCCATATAAAGTCTTCAATGTTGCTGCTTTCGTGATATAATGAGAGCCATAAACTAATCGGAGTAAATGTATGGATAAATTATTTTTAAATATCAAAAAAATCATGCTTGTGGATGACGAACCTGAGTTGTTAAAAATGGTAACTAAAATTTTGAAGGATGATGGTTTTCTCAATATTATAACAGCCGCTTCCTTCCATGAAGCAGTTGCTGTCTGCGGGAAAGAAAAACCTGATTTAGCAATTTTAGATGTCATGCTCCCGGATGGAGATGGGTTTTCCCTAATGCAGCAGATGCATTCATTCACTCACATCCCTGTCATATTTCTAACTGCTAAAGATGAAGCATCTGACAAATTAGCCGGTCTTGGTCTCGGCGCTGATGATTATATTGTCAAGCCATTTATGCCGCAAGAGTTATTACTGCGCGTTTATGCCGTTCTTCGCCGATGCTATAAAGAAGAGGTATCGCTCGTAAGCTTAGAAAACTGCATTATTGATTTCAGCCGGGCAGAAGTCAATAAAAATGGGGAAACGATAGCTTTAACTGCCAAAGAATATACCTTATTGGAAACCCTTGCCAGAAATGATGGTAAAATTGTCACCATAGATGCCATATGCGAAGCTCTTTGGGGCGATAATCCATTTGGATATGAGAATAGTTTAAACACACATATCCGCCGTATTCGGGAAAAAATAGAATCTGATCCCTCCAGGCCTGTTTCACTTGTTACAGTGAAAGGATTAGGGTATAAGTTGAATTTGAGGAAATAAGGTTGAAAGAAAAGCGCTTTCAACTATTGATTTTGACTCCGCCAAGGCGGACATGGGGTATAAGGTTGAAAGAAAAGCACTTTCAACTATTGATTTTGACTCCGCTAAAGCGGACATGGGGTATAATTATGAAAAAATCCTTTGGGAAATATATATCGGGATACATTATTTCTTTTATAGTATTTACAGCTATTCTGGCATTAATTAACATATTTCTTTTTGGCTGGACCTTTTATAACACATTCTCTCAAGACTACGGGGAAGGTTCACCTCAAAACATGTTAGATGAAATAGCTGCTGTTTCCACCGCCACATCGCCTGCCGGTCCGGCAGTGGAAAAGCTGAGAGACAATAATATATGGGCTATGTATGTAAATCAGGATGGCGGCTTGTTTTGGTCCGTCGATTTACCATATGGAGTGCCGTCTCACTATACCCTTCAGGATGTTGCTGTTTTTGCCAAAGGCTATATTTCTGATTATCCCGTTTTTATCCGCAGTACGGAGGATGGGCTCATTGTGCTGGGATATCCGCCAAACAGTTATACAAAACTATTGAGTAATTATTATTCCATCAGCACCATAAAAAAATTACCTGCTTTTACAATTATCGTACTGGTTATAGATTTTCTTCTGCTCTTTTTTGCATACTATTTATCCAGGCAAAAAATTATTAAAAATACCGAGCCTATCACCAATGCGATCGATGTTCTTTCTGACGGTAAGCCAATATCTCTATCTATCCGCGGAGAATTATCGGAAGTTGCAGAAAGCCTTAATAAGGCATCGGGCATTATAAACAAACAAAATGAAGCACGTGCAAATTGGATCAGCGGTGTTTCTCATGATATAAGGACACCCTTATCTATCATTATGGGGTATGCCGATAAACTTACTTCTGTCTCTTTCCTAGATAGCTCTGCCAGGGAAGATGCGGAAGTCATCAAATGGCAGAGCATAAAAATCAGAGACCTTGTTCAAGATTTAAATTTGGTTTCACAGCTCGAGTATGAAATGCAGCCGCTAAATAAGAAAAAGATACGCTTTTCAAAGCTTATCAGGGCATACGTTGCCGACCTGCTTAATACCGGCCTATCCGACTTATATTCTATTGAAGTAGAAATCTCTCCGCAGGCAGAGACCATTATGTTTGAATGCGATGAACGGTTAATAACAAGGGCCATATCCAATTTAATCCAAAACAGTATGAACCATAATCCACAGGGTTGTAAAATCTATCTTACCCTTAATGTTTACGGACAATCAATTTTATTGGTCGTTGCAGATAATGGGGTTGGCATTTCCTCTGAAAAGTTATTAGAATTGCAAAGCCGCCCTCACTACATGAAAAGTGTAGATGAGCGTTTGGACTTACGGCATGGATTGGGCTTGCTTTTGGTACAAAAAATCATAGAATCTCATAATGGCAGATTACAAATAGAAAGTGAAGTAAAATCGGGCTATAAAACTACCTTAACGTTCCCCGCGTCATAGGATCAAGCAATACACATTTACGCAGGACCGGTACTTATCTCATCACCGGCACCTGTTCCTCAAAATATGACCGCAGCATACGGCCTTAAGAACAAAAGTGTGCTTCGCACACTCTCGCGGCCAAATATTTCAGCTGCACAGCTTTTGTTCCGCGCGCGCAGCTGCGCATCCATCTTTCTTTCATAGGCGCACTTTCCTATGAAAGAACAAAAAGTGTGCTTCGCACACTCTCGCGGCCAAATATTTCAGCCACACAGCTTTTGTTCCGCGCGCGCAGCTGCGCATTGTTTGCCCGAAGGGCTTTTATGTAATAGGAGCACTTTCCTATTACATAAAAAGAAGTCCGCCAAAGCGGACATGGGCAAAAATGACATGATATACCGGAATTTCAACATGCATTATGTCAATCCTCACTTTTCCCCTATAATAGATACGAGGTGATTCTATCATGGAATATTTATCAAACAGATTAACGGATTACATATTAAAAAAAGGTGCTATCCAGGAAGAAAATTATGATGTCTACCAGTATGGATTTCAATGTTTTTTAGAAATTTCCATCAGTGTTATATGCAGCATAATTATTGGATTATCTCTCGATATGATGCTCGAATGCATATTATTTTTCCTTTTTTTTATTCCGATGAGATCTTATAGCGGAGGAATACACATGGAAACTTATTTTGCCTGCCTGTTTTTCTCATGCATTATACTTATATCTACTTTATTGGCAGTAAAATACCTGGCCATTCCATGGATTATCTCTTTTCTTATTTACTTAATATGTGCCATTGCAATAAAAATAATCGGCCCTGTTAACCATCCGAACAGAGAGGTGGATGGTCAGGAAAATCGTTTGTTTATCAAAAGAACTGATGTAACCTTATTCCTCAGTCTCGTTATCGCTGTTGTATTTATTCTGACAAATAACGCAAGATATCTTTTTCTTCAGTCTATTGTATTTTTGTTTATATTCATTACCTCATCAGCCGGAAAGATAAAATATTACAAAAATTCATCACCAAATGACTGAATCATTACGCATATATTCATTTTCCATTTCACGAACTGCACCTGCTTCAAGGATCCGAACTTATTGCGGCTTCTGTTTCTTCTTGCCGCAATAATCCGAAGTGCTCACTTTATACACACATACGCTGTTCGCCTGCACCTCGTTGAACTCTACATCCCTATCCGCCTGATGCTTCATCAGAAGGGAAAGAGCCTTGCATTTTTCCTTCGTATCTTCTATAAATTCCACGCTGCCCGTACCTATAATGCTGGAGAAGTAATAGCCGCTGTTACAAGGCGTTTCCGCATGTACAGGCATTCCTTCCCTGGCGATATCGAAGCATACACTGCTGTTTTTATGTAAGATATCCAGCTTTTTGCCTTCCTTTGCACTATGAAAGTACAAGGTCAGCTCGTCCGCACCAAGTTTATAACCGAAATTCAGCGGAACCACATACGGCTTTCCATCATCTACCATAGCCAAATGGCAGACTTTACATGCTTTTATTATTTCTTCTATCGTTCCCCTGTCGGTCACTTCTCTGTCTTTTCTTCTCATGGCTGCACTCCTTTTGTCCTTTGTCTTTTTTTTGTTTCCCACACTACAGCATGTCATCCTGACGTGAGAAGCCGTAGTACAATAGCATAATTATATTATTGTTTCGGCATGCAGCTCATACCGCATGCCGTAGGAGCTGCCGCACAGCCGCCCAGAGCACTTTCCCTAAGCTCGAAGGGGAGGCTCCTGCCTACACGGTACATCACTTGTACCATCTCGTCAAAGGGAATCAACTGCTCGATTCCTGCCAGCGCTTGCTCCGCATTCAACAGCGCATTGGCTGCACCGATAGAGTTTCGGTTCTGGCATGGATTTTCCACCAAACCACCAATCGGGTCACAGACCAATCCCAGGAGATTGGATAAAGCCCCGGTCGCTGCACTCAAGGCCTGCTCAGGCGTTCCGCCCATTATTTCCACCGCAGCGGCTGCCGCCATTGCCGACGCTGAGCCGACCTCCGCCTGACATCCCGCCTGTGCACCCGCCACAGAAGCATTGCGCATCAGCAGATATCCCACCGCTCCGGCTGTGTAAAGAGCATCCATCACCTTTTCATCGGAAAGTCCCAGTTCCTCCTGAAGCGCCAGCAGAACCCCAGGAAGAACACCGGAAGAACCCGCCGTAGGAGCCGCTACGATAACTCCCATAGAGGCATTCACCTCCAATACCGCCATGGCGTACGTCATGGCCTTGGACATCGTCGCTCCGCAAAGCGACTTTCCCTCCGCCCGCAGCTTATCAAGCTTTTTCGCTTCACCGCCGATCAGTCCGCCCATGGAGGATATTTCGTTTCCTAACGGTTCCTTTGCAGAGACCCTCATAATATCAAGCGATTTCGCCATCTTGCGGTCTGCTTCCTGCTCCGTAATTTCCTGCAATTCCACTTCCCTTTGCTTCATAATCTGTGAAATGGGCAGACCCTTCTGCCCGCACAGTTCCAACAACTCTTTACCGTTTCGAAAATCCATTTCTTTTTTCCTCTACATTATAATTTTCAGACCTGCACTAACATCACATCGGATACGTAAGGATTTTCCTTGATGCATTCCAGGGCTTCCTCCGGTATCTTTTCATCCGATTCCACCACCGTATAAGCCGCCGCACCCTTTTCCTCCCTGAATAAGCGCATAAAGGCGATATTCACATTGTGGTCGCTCAAGCTCTTCGTAATATGGGCTGCTACTCCCTGTCTGTCGCTCTGGCTCACGATAAGAGTGCTGTATTCCCCTGTAAATTCCACGTCCACCCGGTTTAACCGGACAATTTTTACTTTTCCTCCGCCAAGGGATACTCCCCGTATGAACAGCTTCTTTCCATCCTCGCCCGCGATGTGCATATCCGCCGTATTCGGATGCACGTCCTCTTCCTCAGAGACGGAGAAGGAATATTCGATCCCTGCCTCCTTCGCCAGCGAAAAAGAATCCCTGATTCTTAAATCGTCAGTTTCATATCCAAGGATTCCTCCCAGAAGTGCCCGGTCAGTTCCGTGCCCCCGATAGGTCTTTGCAAAAGAACCGTATAGGGTAAAATCCACTCTTTTTATCGTTCCCTGAAACATTTTTCGCGCCAAAAGCGCCATGGATACCGCACCCGCCGTATGAGAACTGGAAGGTCCCACCATGTTCGGTCCGATTACCTCAAATACGCTGATTCCTGTCATATCTATTCCTCTTCTTCCGATTACGTTTCTCCATTCTTAATTGCCTCCAAGAACCGTTCTCCGTATTTTCTATATTTAAATTCTCCTACACCGGATACCGTCAACATTTCTTCCTCCGTCCGGGGCCTTACCACACACATGTGACTGAGCGTCTTGTCCGAAAATACGATATAGGGTGGCACCTTTTCCTCTCTGGCAATTTCCGAACGGAGCGCGCGAAGACCTTCGAATAAAGTCTCCTCTCTTCCTGAAAACTCTCCTCCGGCAAATGCACTCTTTCCGCCCCTTTTGCTTTTTGCCGCCTTTGCCGGATGTTCTTCTTCCTTCGGCATCTTCATAACGACGATATCGTCTCCGGCAAGCACAGCCTTCCCCTTCTCCGTCAGCTTCACAACGGCATACTCATCGCTCGTCGCCTTCAAATATTCGCTTAGGAACAGATAATTCAACACCTGACGCAGCTTAAATACCGGAACCTTCGCCAGTTCCCCGTAATAAGGGTTATGATTCATTCCATAGCCGCGTATCTTTGCCGTATTCGCTCCGTGCACCGCATCTATAATAACTCCGCTTCCGTATCTTTGGCCGCATGTCTTCACACATCCGATCAGCGCCTTCGCAATATCTGTTACATCCGTCTTCTCGAACTTACTTAAGCAATTAGAGCAATTACCGCAATAGTTTTCCTTATATTCCCCAAAATAACGTAAAATATAATCTCTCAGACACTCGTTGGTAAAGCAGTAATAGGTCATCTTTCTAAGCCGCTCCCTGTCCCGCTCCATAACTACTTCACGAATAGACTCATCCAGCGCTTCATTGTCCTGATTGTGATCGATAAAAAACTGGTTAGTCACCACGTCCTGCCCTCCGTAAAGCAGGATGCACTCCGCCGATTCCCCGTCTCTTCCCGCCCTTCCTGCTTCCTGATAATAGCTTTCCATATTTTTCGGCATATTATAATGAATTACGTAGCGGACATCCGACTTGTCGATTCCCATTCCGAAAGCGTTGGTAGCCACCATGATTTCCTTTCTTCCGTAAATAAATTCTTCCTGCCCGGTCTTTCTCTCCCCGTCGGAAAGCCCCGCATGGTATTTCGACACAGAAAATCCATCGTCCCGAAGCCTTTCAAAAACCTCTTCCACCGTTTTTCTCGTGAGACAATATATAATGCCGCTTTGGGAGGGGTGAAGCTCCAGATAGTTCTTCATGGACGCATACTTATCCTTTGGGGACTGCACCGCGAAATAAAGATTGGGGCGGTCGAAGCCCGTGGCGACTATCATAGGATTTTGAAGTGCCAGAAGATAAACGATATCCTCCCGTACCTCCTTCGTCGCCGTAGCTGTAAAAGCGCTGACTACCGGACGGGATGGAAGTTTATTTATGAACTCCTCTATTTTCAAATAGCCGGGACGGAAATCCTGCCCCCATTGGGATACGCAATGGGCCTCATCCACTACTACCATGGAAATCTGTACATTTAGGGCAAAATCCAAAAAGCTTTCCGTTGCAAGGCGCTCAGGGGCCACATAGATAATCTGATACCTGCCGTTCTTCGCATATTCAAGCGCTTTAAAATATTGGTTCGAGGTCAGCGAACTATTCAAAAATGCCGCGTGTACTCCGGCCTGATTCAATCCCTCCACCTGGTCCTTCATTAGCGAGATTAACGGTGACACCACCAAAGTAATTCCCTCCATGATAAGAGCAGGCACTTGAAAGCATATGGATTTCCCCGCCCCCGTAGGCATCACTCCAAAGGTATCCCTTCCCTCCAGAATACTGTCCACCAGCTCCTTCTGTCCTTCTCTGAAGGTATCATATCCAAAATATTGCTTTAAAATTTTTTCTGATATTTCCATGTAATTCCTCTGCTTTACTCTCTTTTCTTTTCCCTGTTTTCTTTTTTACATGCCCTGTATATCGTGCTTATTTTTATTATCGGCAGTCTTTTGCTGCAAGTATCCTGCGATATCTCTGTTAAGGGAATCACTTTTTATCGTTATCAGCAATTCTTCGACTGCTGCCAGACTCGAAATGGCACATAGTATAATCGCCGTCTTTTCCATTCCGGCCAAAATATACAGCAGCGGAAATGCAAACAGAAAAAATCCCGCAGCCTTATTTAATACCGTATGTAAAAAAGCCGCCGTATGATATTTTATAAAGCCAATGGAGAGACTGGCCAAACGCAAAAATGCAATCGCTCCAATCCATGCCGCTATCCATAATTTCCACGGAAGAAGGGGAATGAAGATAATGAGCATCACCGAAAGAAAAATGAAATCGGCCACACTGTCCAGCATAGCCCCCGTCTCAGTCGTGTTTCCCGTTTTTCTTGCAATAAAACCATCCAGCATATCGCTCAGCCCGCATAAAAAATAAACGGTAAAAAAAGAAACAGTCAGTGGTTCTAAAAAGCATAAACAAATCGTTCCCGCAATTCTAAAAATAGTCATTACGTTTGCTAAATTCTTAATGTATATCACCTATCTCTCTATCATAATTGGTTCATAGCCTGCCTTAATCGAATAATGTCCGCCAATCAGCATTCCGATATGCTTCGAAGCACATCCTGATCTGTTCCTCATTATTTTTCTCCTCAGCCAGTCCAGGCAGTTCGTCCTCAGCAAAATAGCCGCTTCCTATCGTCTCGGTATTCTCCGTAAATTCGCCGTCCAGCACGGAACAGAGCACGAATACCTTGCACACCTTATAAGCATAAATAGGCAGATTATGTTTTTCCCTATCCTGCACAGCGATAATCCTATCGGCACTCACGGTCAGCCCCGCCTCTTCCTTCACCTCTTTTATCGTATTTTCCTTTACGGATAAACCTACATCCACCCAGCCACCGGGAAGTGACCACGTGTCATTTTTCTCCTGGACAAGCAATATCTTATCATCCTTGAAAATGGCCGCACGGGTATCCAGCTTCGGCGTCTGATAGCCGATTTCGTTACAAAACAGGTCCTTTACCCTCTCCAAAGGTAACCCTGACTGTAAGCTTACCATTTCTGCCGAAATCTCCCTTATCCGGTTAAAACGTTCGATATCGAATTCATCTTTGCAGTAATATAGGGCACCTTGTGAGATGCTTTGCAGTTCCACCGCCCATTCCAGCAATCTATTCTTCATTTTTCCTTCTCCACTCTGTTTTCAGCAATCCATACCATGCTGCGTCACATATTCCTTGGTTGTTTCTGTCGGACTGACGCAGTGTTCCTTCATAAGTGAGTCCGCATTTCTCCATGACCTTGCCTGAATAAGGATTCCGGGGGTCGTGTCTGGAATCGATACGGTTTGCTCCTACCACCTCGAACAGATATGGGATTACCGCCAAAAAAGCTTCCGACATAATCCCCTTGTTCCAATAATTCTTTCCGATACAATAACCGATATGTACGGACTCCGCCCTTTCATTAATATTAACTACGCCGATACCACCTATGACCTGGCCGATTTCCTTTAATTCGATTCCCCAGGAATAAAAAGCAATATCCTTTTCATAATTATCTACATTGAACTGCATATAACCTTTTGTGGCCTCAATATTTTCATGGGTGGGCCATGTAAGGAATTTCGTAACCTCAGCATCGCTGGCCCAGTTATGATACGCATCTTCCGCATCGCTTAGATCAAATCTACGGAGAATAAGTCTCTTCGTTTCCAATCTCATCGTTCCTGAATGCTTCATTTCATTTCCTCCAAACTTTTTCACTGTTTTCCAACAGCGAGTTCAACTGCTTTCCTCGCATGTATCTGCGTCGTATCGAAGATCGGCAAAGAAGTATGTTCCTGCCGAATCAACAACCCGATTTCCGTGCATCCCAGAATGACTCCCTGGGCACCTTTTCCTGCAAGCTGTTCTATGATTCTTAAATATTCTTTTCTCGATTCTCCGGAAATAACTCCGAGGCACAGTTCATCGTATATTACACGATTGACAATTTCCACGTCGTCATCCGTTGGAATCAGCACCTCTATTCCCGCATCGATGAGCTTTTCCTTATAGAAATCCTGCTGCATCGTATATTTGGTTCCCAAAAGGGCGACTCTTTTTATATTATTTACAAGGAGCTCATCCGCTGCCGCTTCTGCAATATGTAAGATAGGAAGGCATACCTGCGCCTGAATCTGCGGCACGACTCTATGCATGGTATTCGTACAGATCACGAGGAAATCGGCTCCGCTTTTTTCCAGGCGCTGCGCCGCATCCACCAGTATATCCGCACTTTTCTCCCATTCTCCTTTTGACTGACACTCTTCGATTTCCTGAAAATCTACGCTGTACAAAAGAATTTTGGCGGAGTGAAAGCCTCCCAGCCTCTCCTTTACCATTTCATTGATCAATCGATAATAAGTAACGGTGCTTTCCCAGCTCATTCCTCCAATCAAACCGATTGTCTTCATAAATTCGCTCCTCTCATTCCGGGTTCTAATGCTTATAATTTTTCTTGCTTTTTTCAGTATATCACTCAAGCCGCACAATTGAACATCATAAATATAAATAAATTCCTTTTCAATCCTTTGGACGTTACTGTTCATTCCGTTCTCAGCAACGCATGATTTCTGCAATTCAGAAATTTTGCAAGTGTTGAACTACTGTGTGAACAGTAATCTTAGACTCTCTATGTGCCTTCCCGTTAACATTCAGCCTTCTATACCTCACAAGTATCTTAAATATCATAGTCAAATAAGGATAAATGTAGTAAAGTATTTATAAAACAGCCTCACCTGCAATTCATACCATTTCCGTAAACAATACATACATTTCAATAATCCGGGAGAAGTTCAATGAAAGAAATCGTAATTTTTACAATGGGTACAAGAGGAGATGTCCAACCGTATATTTATCTCGCGAAAGCGCTATTAAAAGAAGGCTATAAACCAGTTCTAGGCACCCATCCCTGCTGGAGGAGCCTCGTATCGGAAGCCGGTCTCGCTTTTGTTCCCATAGGTCCTGACATCGATATCGAATATGAAGCGGCCGTAATTCGAGGAAAGACCAAAAGTCCTATGCTCAGCATGTTAAAAACAATGCAGTTCGTCTTTCGTATTATTCAAAATTCCTCAGGCGATATCTATAATGCCTGCAAGGGCAAAGACCTCGTAATCATTTCTCACAGCCATATGGGCGCGGCGGAAGCCGAAGCCTTAAATATAAAAACCATAGACGTCACTTTGCAGACTGAAATGCTTCCCAGAGAAAATATAGTCCCAACATTAAAAGACAAAGTGCTCGGTGCCCTCATCAATCCTCAGGTGGTCAAGCCCTACAACAAAATCAGAAAGCTATATGATCTGCCCCCCATTAAGTCAATGGATCAAATGATGTCAAAGGAACTCAACTTAATACCTATCAGTCGTTATGTGGTAGAGCCGAACCCCGATTGGGCAAAGAAAAATGCTGTCGTCGGTTATTGGTTTGCCCCTGAGGATGATTACCGGCCCTCCGAAGAATTAAAATTTTTTTTGGGCGAAGGAAGCAAACCGATCATACTCGCTCTGGGGGCCATGTCCTTCGAAAGCCGGCAGGAGAAAGAAAAGCTCGACATCTTTGTCAAAGCCTTCGAGCAGACAGGAATGCGCGCCATTATACAAGGCTTTAACAAAACGCTTACCGATTACCGGCTCCCGGAATCGATGATTCGAGTCGGCTCTGTTCCCCATAGCTGGCTGTTT
Organism: Bacillota bacterium; assembly: GCA_023442465.1. GTDB lineage: Bacteria > Bacillota > Clostridia > Lachnospirales > Lachnospiraceae > Kineothrix. The sequence continues at coordinate 230,020 of JAEZZQ010000043.1, forward strand.
GGGCAAGGCTGCTGTGTAATACACCACTGTGGCTTCGGTACCTCGGCCTCCTCCATGATTTATGGCATCCCGTCGATTCCCGTTCCACACGTGCTGGACCAATTCGCATTTGCAGAGCAAATCTACCGTCTAAAGGCAGGTGTAAAGCCGATAAAGGCAAAGGAACTCAGCACAGACAGATTAATAGCGGCTATCGATGAATTAAATGCAGATTATGCACAAATATACCGGAATGTTACGGATTTATCCAAGAAAATGCAAGAGGAAAACGGACTGGAAAAGTCGGTGCAGCTCATAAGAAACATTATTTAAGCTCCTCCCTAAGCCATAACGTTACAATATAAAGAGAAAAGGACCAATATATGAAAATCGTGGAAGCCCGTGAAAAGCATGCCCGCACCATCGGCTATATTCACTCGACCGCATGGCGTCAAACATATAAAGATATATTTCCTTCCAACTACTTATATAGCGTCACAGAAGAAAAACGAAAACAAGAATTCCTGGAAAGCAATACGAATCAGGCAATCCGGTATTATTTAATCTTCGAAGGGGAAATTGCTATCGGGATAATAAAAATAGAACTAAAAGATGAGAAAACATGTGAAATATCCAGCCTTTATTTATTAGAAGCATATCGAGGCAAAGGATATGGAACAGAAGTCATCGAATATATCAAGTCCGTATTTAATGACCGTAAAATCATTATATGGGTATTGGAGGAAAATGTAAAGGCTAAATTATTCTATGAGAAGAACAATTTTAGCCTTACCTCACAAACGCGGAAAATTTGGCGCGGATGCTACTGCGAACAAACTCTCTACGAATATTAATGTCTACTATGCAAGGAGGACATCACGTCCTCCATGGACGGCACTTCTGCGTCCACCCCTGATTTACCCAAAAGTCTCTATCCGTAGGATTCCATGCCGAACCCGGGGAGGATTGCATCTTCCTAAAAATCCCAAACATGATTCTTCCCCGAAGACTTGGCCGGGGGCGCGCCGCTCTTCGCCTCACCGCCTTCGCGATTTTCTCCGCTTTATCCGTAATCAGCTTCATTCTCTTGGGCTTAATCGCCTCTCCCGGCCCCGTATAGCAGGCAAGCCCTAAGGTATACACCTTCGGTACACACATCCATTTGAGCTGTTTCGCCATTGACTTTACTACGTTCCTTGGCGGCGCTCCTGCAGAGGATGATATTACAATACCTGTCTTCGTAAACATGGACCCATGAGGCCTGTGTGATGCCCAGCGGTAAGCCAGATGATCCATGAGATTTTTCATGGAACCGCTCATTTCCATTACATAATTCGGACTGTCCAATAGGATGACATCCGCCCATTCCATCGCCAGGGCGATAGGCTGTACCTTATCAGCAGATGGGCAAAAGCCTTCCCCCTTCAAAAAACAATTAAAACAGCCACAGCAAAAGTCCGGCCCGTCTTTCGGAAGAAAAAATTCCCTTACCTCATCCTTATCCGTCATAAGAAAGTCGAGTACCGTCCGCGTCATTGTATAGGTCACACCTTTATGCCCTTGCCCATGAATCACTGTAATCTTCATCACTTATCCCTCCTTTTTCCCATAAAGCCTGCCAAACTGCCGGATATGCTGCTCCAGCATCTCCATCACTTCGGATTCCCTCTCCGGGCGACAGTCGCATAAAACAAGAAGCAAATACATCGGCGCAAAGAAATGCAGTGCCATCACATTCGGATTCTCCGGAATAAACACTCCTGCCTGTATCAGTAAGCCAAAAAGCATCCCCTGATAGGAAAGCGGTTCATCTACATATTGTTTCACAAAAAGGGCCCCCAGTTCTTTATTATGAAACTGCTCCACGGTGAGCATCTTCCGAAACAGCCCGGTATACTCATCGTGCAAAAAATAGGAAAATAATCCTTTTCCCATTTCAATCAGCCGTTCCTCATCAATACCGGCAAATAATTCCATATCCTTATCAGGCGTCCCCCCACTCAGCCGCATGGAAGCCGCCTGCCTTTCATAGCGGGAACTCATTTCTTCCAAAATTGCGTCAAAAATATCCTGCTTACTCTTATAATGCTTATAAAGCGACGGTGCCTTAATTCCCACTGCCTCTGCAATCTGCGCCACACTGACAGCTTCGTATCCTTTTTGGGCAAATAATTTGAGCGCCTCGCTCATAATCTTCCTTTTAGTGGACTGTTCTTCCAAGTTCGCGCCTCCTTTAAGCTAATGATTATTAGCCTAATTATAAGCTAACATTCATTAGCTGTCAATATAGAATAAAAGTTTGATTCTCACACTCCCGCGGTCAAGCGTTTCGATAACACAGCTTTTATTTCGCGCACAGATGGCATCGTTTGACCCAAGGACAGTATGATTGAAAAATATCCGTAGACAGACTATATTTTCATATTATTTATGCAGGACTTGAATAAAAAAATAAGGCACTAAATAAATAATATTCAGCACCTTGTCAGTTCACCTTTAAATTTCAGTTTTCTTGTATAAGTTATTGCACAAAAAACTACTAGCTTAATACCGATAGCTAGTAGTCCAGACTGTAGACAAATTAATTCTTGAATTTTGGATTATGTAAAAACAGAATATTTATACAGATTTTCGTGCCTTTAGTAAATCTACGTTATTAAATTGGAATTTGTGTTATTCTTCAAAAAGAATGGGAAGCCCTACTGCACATGAAGGGAACCTTAATTCCAATGGATTGTCCAACTGGTGCTGAATATGGAGGTGTGGTTCCGAAGTAGTACCTGAATTCCCAACTTTTCCAAGGTATTCCCCCACAACTATTTCATCTCCTACAGATACAGTTATACTGTTCTGCTTTAAGTGTGCTAAAATCAAATAAGTGTTGGTAGTATCAAGCTTTATATATAAATAATTTCCCAATGAACTTGTAAATTCTTCTATATTAGGTTCAATATCTATTTCATTATTTTCCATCCCAATAACTATACCAGAAACTGGTGAATAAATATCCTCTCCAAATATTCCATAGTCCTCCAGATTACTGCTCCCAACCTCATAGGGTTCTTTTAAAATGTCAAAGGCATAACATTCTGATGGCCACATAGCGTGCGTTTTGTATTCTTTTCCACCAAATAATACTGCATTTTCAATTGGCATTTTGATTGTAATTGACCTTTCACTATCCATATTGGTTGGATAAGTAATCGGAGAAATTCCAAACAGAATAGTAATTGGCAGGATATAAATAACCGTTACTGCAATATATGCCAAGCTCCAGAAGAAATTTTTTCTTCTCTTGAAAAAACGTATTATTAAAATTACCGTTTGAACGACCAATGATACTATTGCCAAAGGAGCAAAAATAAAAACGGATATATTCCATGCATATGCACCGACACTACCTCCAAAAAAGTACACACAAACAAGAATAAATATAAAAATAGCACTTAATAAATATAAAATAGTTTTTTTCATTTTAATCTTTTCCCATAGCCTAGATATTGCACTATATCCAGAAATATCTTTTCATCACTTATAAACTATAACGAATTTGCCAAACTATATTCTTCAATAAATTCAAATTTGTCAATTTATTAAAGAATACCATAAGCAAGGATAAAAATATATTATTGATTATTTATACACACATATTTACATGCTTCTTTTAACAATTGGCTTTGTCTTTCGTTCTATAGATATTTACTTGCTTCCTTAATGCTTAAAGAAGATAATTGCTCTTTATATTTAGCCAAAAAGCCTTTTACCCATTCTGGATTGACTTTGCTATAATCTCGCAAACTCCAACCGATTGCTTTGTTTACAAAAAACTCATTGCTCCCCAAGTTATTACAAATTATTTTTTCCAATAATTCTGTATTGGTTTTATCTTTATACTCTTGTTGGAAGTCTATTGAAACACGTTTTAACCATATATTATCTGAAGCCGACCATTCCAACATTGTTTTTTCTAAAGCCTCATACTTTAACACAACACTTCCCACCATTGCATCAAGTGAATCAACAGTTTCCCACCATGACTTATTTATTATCAAATGCTTTAGTTTTGGTAAATCCTTATCTGTAAACTTTTTTGAGTTCATAGATAAATAGTTAATTGCAATATATTGTGCTTCTCGATACTCTTTATTCCAACAGATATTAACAAATTCCCAATCGAAGTCATATTTTCTGCTTTCCTTTAAATATGGTTTTGCAATTTCTTGCAATTTGGGTTTTGGTATTCCTAAAAACTCATATCTATTTTGCATATATGCAGACATTTTCTCTGCTTGCTTATTATCTCTTAATTGTTCCAATTTTTGAAACAGGTTATCATACCACATGACATTCTCCTTACAAATTCAAATTTGTCAATTTATTAAAGAATATCATAAGCAAGGATAAAAATACATTATTGATTATTTATACACACATATTTACATGCTTCTTTTAACAATTGGCTTTGTCTACAGTCTGAACTACTAGCTTAATACTGATAGCTAGTAGTCTTCTTTACTTTTTATTATTTGATTAATATTATGTTTATAATAGGTAGTCAACTTACTTTTTAGTTTTTATATGTAGTATAAGAGATAATATCAAGCATATTACAGCTGGAGATAAAAACAATATGCTGTGAATAAAAGCGTCAAGATCAGCACCCGCAGAAGCATATGGGTTGTACTCTTGAATATTGTAAATATAAAATAGACCTCCGAAATAACACGCTATTAATACGATTCCAATCCCAAGTAAAACTTTTGCCAAAATATTACTCTTCATTTGGTAACCTCCTGAAAATAATCTTCCAAGGTAGAATACCATTATACTTACTAACTATCAATATTAAGTTTTCAATGTACATTTACTCAACTAACTCCTAAGTTAGTTGTAAATACACTTTCATACCGTCAATATCCACGTCGACTACTTCTCCGGTGTATAAGTTTCCTCCGACATGTATTTCCACTCCCGCAGGTAATTTCTTTAATCGCGCAATCAATTCCCAATTCTTAATATTTTCCTTCCCGACTCTTTTTAATCTCTGATTTACTTTTAAAATATATCTTGACTATTACTTTTTTCTCTGATATACTAAAGAAGTATTTTTGATAAAGTTTTGATTTCACATATTTTTTGTAGGTCATTATTGTATTGATGATTTACCAAAAATATGTGATTTTTTATTTTTCGAAATATAAATAAAATTAAGGAGGTATCTTTCATGAATAAAGGTACAGTAAAATGGTTCAACGGACAAAAAGGTTTTGGGTTCATCTCTGATGAGCAGGGAGATGATGTATTCGTACATTACTCAGGTCTTGCTATGGATGGATATAAGACATTAGACGAAGGACAGTCTGTAGTATTTGATGTTACAAAAGGTGCTCGTGGATTACAGGCAGTTAATGTTTGTCTCGCATAAGTAGTATCTTAAAAAGATCACTTTATAAGTGGTCTTTTTTTATTCCACTTATTAACAAGTTTTATATTATCCGATTTCCCCGGCTTCTGCCGTAATGCCTTTTTTACCACCGTTTTATTCTTTCTCGATATCTGCTTGAGATTTTTCTTCCAAAAACATGCTCCTCTTTGGTAATTGCTCCGCGTCCTATAATAAAATGGGTGGTGTAAAAGTATTCACTTCCTAACTTCTATTTTTCTTTGATTGCATCCTCATCACCCTCGTTACTACCACAGCTTTCCAAATAGGCAATATTCTTACCAAGACTTTCAGCATATTCAATTTCAGATTCTGTGCTTTCCCCGATATATCCATCTCTATTAATCACAAAAACAGTATCTGCCATATCAATTTTTCTTTTATGCATATCATCAAGCATAAGTTTTTGCCCCTCCGTTATAGCATCCCAGGAATGTCCAAAAAATCCGACCGAAATAACTATACATCCTTTTAGGGTTAATTCCTTCTGTACATTTACGAAATCATTTTTAAAACTTGTGCTGCCACATAAGGTAACCACTTCATATTTTCCTATCATAATTTTCCTGACCTCCATCTAACCGTCTCACACCATGTATATTATGGATAAAACTTATTCCATAAAAAAGTATTAACCCAACCGAAAGCCAAAGCCAAACATGACCGTAATTAAAACAGGAATCAAAATAATTATAAAGCCTGATAACACAATAGCAGTACGCACCTTTTCCTCGTTTTTCAGGAAGGCATACAACCACCTGTAGACCAATATTCCAATTAACCCACCCGAACAATTAAGAATAATATCATCAATATCAGCAGCACCAAGTCCGAATATAAATTGGAACATTTCAACAAACAGGGGCGTGAAGAAAATAATCAATATGCTTATCCATATTTTTTTAGTTTTCTTTAGTAATTGTAAATAAAGTCCTAAAGGGACAAACAGTATGATATTTCCTAATATATTACTTACAACGATAACCGGAGAAACATTCAGCGAACCGGAAAGGTAGCTGTATATAGTGTGAAATGGTATTACATTAATACTCCTAACATATTCTCTGTCCGAACTGAATAAATCCAATGGTGAAATGTATTTGAAAATCAATGCATAAAAAAATAAAAGGATATATAGCGTAAGAAAAATTCCATATAACATGAATGCATTGAAACGATTCGTTCTCTTCATATATTTTCTACTCCTAAAGTATAAATAACTTACAGTTACAACTGTTAAATTAAATTCCGATGTACTTCATATAGCTTCCCCATCACTCATTATTCTTACAGAATGCTTCTCTAATTACCGCATACATAACCGCGTTATAACTATTCCCTCTCTTATAAACGCTATTTTGTAGAACTCCCTCTTTCACAAATCCCGCCTTCTCCAACACTCTGCATGAGGTAGTATTATACTGAAGAGGCTTTGCATATACTCTTTCAATATCAAAACCGGAAAATAAGAACTTGACAAAGTCCTCAATTACCCTTGTCATAATCCCCTTTCCCCGTTCCGCTTTCCCGATCCAATAAGCGATTTCAGCATTCTTACAATACATACCGGATTCAAAAAAAGCGGCTATGCATCCGCACACCCTTCCATCCACCATAATAGCCCTGAAACATGATTTTTTATCGTCGCTTTCTGTAAAAGACATCACCGCTTCCCTGCACTTCTCCTCCGTATTGGGAAAATCGTCGCTCATATTATCATATAATTCGTTATCTCTTGAATGTTGAAAAAAAGCCTCATAATATTTCAATTCCCACCTTACCAGCTTCACTTCCATATTGATAATCCCCCGCTTTCATCAATTATTCTTTCTGCAAAATGTGCTTCCTCAAATCCACTCCCATAATATAAATCTGACAGGGATTACTTTCATTCCAAAGCGTCACAAAGCACTCTAATTCCTTAAATCCCAAGCTCTCATAAAACGTGTTCGTCCTATCGTAGCACTCATAACAGCCCTTTTGCACCGTCTTTACCTGTAAAAAAGAATATCCCTTCATCCCCGCATAAGAATACAGCTCCGCAAACAATCGCTTTCCTATTCCTCTCCCCTGGAACTCTTCCAGCACTCCCATTACATAAATCTCAGCCGTATGAGGGCTAGTCCCCTTCATTACAATAAACCCAACTGCCCCTGTATCCGTGATCTCCGCCCAGAAAGGCAGACTCTTAACGCCCTTCACATACTCTTCCACACTCTCTGGCACCCCGAACCACTCCGGCAGTCTTTTCAATACATAATCCGCAATTCTTTCCTTTTCCTCTTCCTTCTGTATAAATTTAACCATCCCACTCCTCCCTGTATCCATCCAAAATCTCAGCCGCCATCCCCACTAACTCCACACATGGCCGCTTCTTATAATACTCGGCCGTACGCGCCTCAGGAACCGGCTTATCCTTCCCCGCTCCCAATCCAAGCAGCTCCCTGCACACGATAGAATGATTCTGTTCCTCGAATTCTTTCGCCAGGCGCTGTATTCTCTCATAATGCTCTGTCTTTATCTTCAGGTCCTTAGGGTCCGTATATCCATACAGCATACCTGCCGCCATGAACATCCCTGTCACAGCTCCGCATACCTCCCTCAGCCTTCCCATCCCTCCGCCAAAGGAGGAACTGATCTTAAGGATCGATTCCTTGTCCATATCATAACAGTCACTAAATGCCAAGAATACCGACTGGGAACAATTATAGCCTTCCTTAAAATATTCCATTGCTAACTGTGAATGTGTCTTCCTGCTTTGTTGTTCTCTCTCGTTCATTTTTATACCTCATGTCCGCTTTAGTAGGCAGGGAATCCATAGTTGAAAGCGCTTTTCTTTCACTCTTCCCACCCTTACGCAATTTATCGCCTTTGATTTTACAAAACCTCCGCCCCGGCATTGATACGCCGGTTCGGAGGTTTGCATAAAATATCAGCTATTTAGAAATCAACTTCAGTACCATAATAAATACATGTGAAGAGCTTCTCCATAGTCGCCGGATCGATCGTTCTCGGATTCGAGCCCGTACATGCGTCGCCTACCGCATTTGCTGCAATCGCTGCAATTTTTTCCTTGAATTCCTCTTCCACAATGCCGAACTCTTTTAAAGTATTCGGAATCTGCATCTGATTGTTCAGCCCTACGATTCTCTCGCATAAGCCGTTAATCGCTTCCTCAGTCGTTCCCTTTATTCCAATAGAAGCTGCAATTTCAGCATAGCGTTTCGCCGCTTCTTCATTTTTAGCATTATATTTGATAACATATGGAAGATACATCGCATTTGCCAATCCGTGAGTAATATGTCCGGTGGAAAAGGCTGCTCCTGTCTTATGGGCCATGGAATGTACGATACCTAAGAGAGCATTCGAGAATGCCATTCCTGCAAGACACTGCCCGTAATGCATAAGCTCCTTGGAATCCTTATCTCCTTCATAGCTCTTTATCAAATCGCTGTCCACAATCTGGATGGCCTTGATCGCAAGCGGGTCTGTAAACGGAGTATGAAGGGTAGAAACATATGCTTCAACCGCATGTGTCAAAGCGTCCATTCCCGTATAAGCTACCAGACTCTGAGGCATCGTCTCAGCCAAAACAGGATCAACGATAGCGATATCGGGAGTTATATTAAAATCAGCAAGGGGATATTTGATTCCCTTCGCATAATCTGTGATAACGGAAAATGCGGTTACTTCCGTAGCCGTCCCGGAGGTGGAAGGAATCGCTACGAATTTCGCTTTTGTTCTTAAGGCTGGAAAATTAAAAGGAGTAATCAAATCTTCAAAAGTAGTCTCAGGGTATTCATAAAACGCCCACATCGCTTTAGCCGCATCGATAGGAGAACCTCCGCCCATGGAAACAATCCAGTCCGGTTCGAACTCTCTCATTGCCTCTGCGCCCTTCATAACCGTTTCCACAGAAGGGTCCGGCTCAACACCTTCAAACAAAAGTGTCTCTATCCCCGCTTCTTTTAAATAACCGATAGCTTTATCCAAAAAACCGAAACGCTTCATGGAGCTTCCGCCTACAACTAAGATAGCCTTTTTCCCCTCTAAGGTTTTCAAAACCTCCAATGAATCTTTTCCGTAATAGATGTCTCTCGGTAAAGTAAATCTGTTCATTTGCTATTCCTCCTTAATAAATTTGATAAATACTTGTTTGTTGTTATCCGTTGATTCAAGTATATCAAATTCAAGAAAAATAACAAGTCCTAATGCCCCCAAAAACCTTTCTACAGAAGAAGCTCCGCCTGTCTGTAGGCCTCCTGTGCCTGTTCTTTCTCCTGAAGCATTTCGTGGCAGCGCCCAATATATTTAAGAGCCAGAAAGCTTCCCGCTCCGACCACGATCAAATATCTTAAATCATCTTCACCGAGGATGAGACAGTGTAAAAATGTGTTCTTCGCCTGCTCATATTCTCTAAGGGCAAACTGCGCCATACCCTTATCGTAATAAAGGTCTACATAATCGGGATAAAGTTCGATGGCCTTTTCGATACTCTGTGACACGGTTTCATAGTCTTCCGCTGCAAGCAGAATATCGTATTTCAGCTTATACACAATAGCAGGAGGCAGAAGTTCCCCTTTCAGAAACTGCAGAATCGCCAGATTGACAAGTCCATAGGCCTCTGCATAGGCCTTTGTATGATAGTATTCCACCGCGAGATGATATTGTATCCACGCATTTTCCGGCTGCTCTTCTCTTTCTTTAAGAAGCATCTTCATATTCCTGTCGCTTTTATGCTTTATTTCATCATCCATATAACCATAGTGAAGAATTTTGATATAATCCTGCTCCTCTTCTGAGATTCTTTCGGTTAAATCATCACCGACAAGCCTCTCATGTATCTTTCCTGAAAAACATATCCCTGCCTTGTTCCGGAACAAACGGCAAGCACTGTTCTTATATGCCCTGCTCTTATCCGCCGGTTGCTCTCCGTAATAATGTATCATAACGACCGGTATGAGGTCTTTTTTCTCTTTTTGAAGCAGCTTCTTAAATGCTCGTTTATCTTTAATCTGAAGTTCCTCATCGGCATCCAGCCACATGACCCAATCACCGGACGCTTTTTCTACCGCAAAATTACGGGCTGTCGCAAAATCATCCTCCCATGCGAAATCAAAAAATTTCACTTTGTTTTTTTTACAAATGGCTTTCGTCCTGTCTTCGGAACCGGTATCCACCACGATAATTTCATCCACCAGCTTTGCAGCACTTTTCAGGCATCTTTCGATATTCTTCTCCTCATTTCGTACGATCATACATAAACTTATGGTAGACATTTTTATTACCTTCTTCCATGTACTCTGTTAATCATTTTATGCATCATTTCAAAGGATTGTGACTTTTGTCCGTTTGGGAGAATGTTTTTATGTCACAAAATGACAATAAACTACATAAAATATAGCATGCAGGAACTATTATATACTCACGTGGAGAAAAAACAAAATGATCACCATAAGTCTTTGTATGATTGTAAAAAATGAAGAAAAAGTGTTGGAAAGATGCTTGAACTCAGTAAAAGATCTCGTTGACGAAATCATTATTGCTGACACGGGCTCCACCGACCGCACAAAGGAAATCGCCGGACGTTTTACAAAGAAGGTCTACGACTTTCCGTGGATTGACGACTTTTCTGCCGCGCGGAATTTCGCATACGACAAAGCGACGAAGGAATATATTCTTTGGCTGGACGCTGATGATATCATACTCCCCGAGGACGCCGTCAAATTTAAAAATCTTAAAAAAACGTTGTCTCACGATATCGACATCGTCATGATGCTGTATAATATAGGCTTTGACTCACAGGGAAAGGTAACCTTTTCTTATTATCGGGAAAGGCTTTCCAAAAATCTTTCTCACTTCAGATGGAGTGAACCCGTTCACGAATGCCTGCAGCTTGGCGGAAATATCATAAACTCCGATATTGGCATTACACATGCCAAGCCACCTGGGGCAAGAAGCTCCAGAAATCTTGAAATATACGAAAATCTTCTGTCCAAGGGAACCAAGCTTTCTCCCCGAGGAACATACTATTATGCCAGAGAATTAAAGGACAACGGCCGCTTCGAAGATGCCATCGATGCCTTTGAACAATTCCTGGACTCGGGACTGGGCTGGGTAGAGGACAATATTGCGGCATGCGGCGAATTGGCGAAATGCTACCGGGAACAGGGCGATAGCAACAGAGCCTTCCGAGCCATGCTGCGAAGTTTTCAGTACGACACCCCCCGCGGAGAATTGTGCTGTCAAATCGGCTATCATTTTAAGGAGCAGAAAGAATACAAGAAAGCAGCCTTTTGGTTCAATCTTGTTCTTACTCTGGAAAGTCCGCAGGGCTCATGGGGGTTTCATCAAGAGGATTTTTGGGGATATATTCCCTGCATCGAATGCGTCGTATGCTACGACCACCTAGGCGAGTATGAGAAAGCGGAACGCTATAATGATATGGCAGCCGGCTTTAAACCAGATTCACCTTCGGTTCTTTATAATAAAAAATATTTTGAAAACAGAAAAAAAACAGATATTTCTTCAACATTAGAAGGGAGGATATAAAATGTCACAACCAACATTTCCGGTAATCAGTCCTGAACTAACCCGCGATAACGCTTTGAACATGATTCTTGCTTCCATCGCCATGGAAGAACTCGGCCTCAGCCATATCATCAATGCAGAAGGAGAAAAGCTCCAATATGTCTTAGGTACCTTACCGAATCAGGAGGACGGCGGCCCCATCGATAAAGTTTGCATAGAACATCTTCTGGCCATAAATGAAAGCATTAAACGCCTCTTAGACAGTATTATGCAAAATCAGATCTTTCTGAAAGATAAAATGGAAAGAGTACTCGACTCAAGTCATGGCTTCTGCCCGGGGCCTACCGGACCTACGGGTGCGACAGGTGCTACTGGCGCTACCGGGGCCACTGGCGCTGCCGGTGCTACAGGTGCCACTGGCGCTACCGGCGCTACAGGGGCTACCGGACCTGCGGGCGGGCCTACCGGACCTACGGGTGCGACCGGCGCTACCGGGGCCACTGGCGCTACCGGGGCTACGGGGGCTGCTGGTGCTACGGGTGCTACAGGCGCCACTGGAGCGACCGGCGCTACCGGCGCTACCGGGTCGTCAGCAGATCTGGCAGTGGCAGCCTTTGGGGCAGAGGCCGGAACTTGGTGGAATAGGAATTGTCCGCTTCAGCTTACGGATCTTATCCCGAACTGCAGCATTGTTCTTTCCAGAGACAAAACGAGCATTTTACTCAAAGATAGCGGCAATTACCTTATAAGCTTCACCATCAATGTAACCGTCCCCAATCGTTGCAACGGAACAATAGGCATCGCACTGCAAGCTACTTCCTGCAGGGATACAAGAACCGTATTTACGTGCTGTACTCCTATTACACGCACTTGTTCATCCATTACCGTTTCCACAGGTACTATTGTCGTACCGGTAAACCGTTTTGAAGATACGAGAATCTCTCTTGAGCTGCTCTCACCTCACTGCGTTCAAGTCGACGACTGTTTTATCAGCATAACAAAAGCATAATACTAATCTTCCAGCTATTAAAGACGGTGGCTCTGCCTGATTTTAAAAAGGCGGAGCCACCATTTTAGTGAATCTGCCTTTTCCTAAACCACCTGATAAAATCAATCGCTGCTTTGTTGCATTAAAAATATTATTTCACGGCCATCGCCAACTGCATTGCAAACCGGACAGGCGCGCCGGGGTTTTCGAATTGCGCGAGATCACCGACAAAATATAAATCCTTTTCGGGATAATAAAACAGAAACGATCCCGTTGAACCGGAATGTCCTATTAATTCACCTTTTGCCAAAAAGAATGTATTTAACCCGTCTAACGATATTCTCATATAACCACCGCCATATGCGATCGGACTCATATCTAACTGCAAACTTCTGTAGTCCGAAAGTCGTTCGAATACCGACTTATCAAACAACTTTCCTCCAAAAAAAGCTTTGCCGAAAGTCATCATATCCTTTGCCGTCGATACACAACCTCCGCTGGCACGGCATGATGCTATAAATTGAGGGCGCTCCAGTTTTTCCAATCCATAATAAACGCACGGAACAAAATCATCTTCCTTGACCGGCAAATAAGTATCGTCCATTCCAAGAGGCATAAAAATAAACTGCCTGTATATATCCTCAAGCTCTAAACTGGTTACTTTCTCCAATATTTTCCCGAGCAGGTCAAAATTAATATCGGCGTAATATGCCTTATTACCCGTATGAGGCGGGAAATGAGGCGAAAGTTTCTTGGTCTCCCCAATATATTGTTCAAATGTAATGAATGCATCTTCCTGGAAAATAGCATGATTTACCAGTTCCGAGCTGGTAAAGTAATCAGGAAGTCCGCTTGTTTGAAAAAGCAAATCGGAAATCGTCAAGTCATACGAATATTCATGTCCTTCATAAATATGCAGCCCCTCTAACAGATTATCATCAATATAGAGATCGATCTTATCCTCTAAAGACAATTTGTTTTCCTCACAGAGCTTCAGAATGCAAGTTGTTGTAAATAATTTCGTTACGCTCGCAATCACCATCGGCGAATGAATATCGCGCCCGCCATATCCAAAGCTTTCAGAGAAATCCCCTGAAGAGTTTTCTACATATAAAACTGCTTCCTGTATTTGCTCCGGTGCGACAACTGCGTTAAACCTCTTTTGAACCGCTTGCGCATTCGTGTCATTTCCTCCCTTAAAGGAAATATACATCGAAACCCATATTAAAATTAAAAGTCCTATCAACGCGATTAATATTATTAAAAAGACTTTTTTGGCTTTCCCCTTTTTTGGGGGTTTTTCTAATAAATCGGGCTGCCCTTTCGTTTCCATTTCTGTATTCCTCCCCTATATCATATTATATTAATAATCTATATTTCAAACCTTCCTGACAAATTAATTATGGCTGTGAGTTGGGTGACTCCGCAAAAGGACTCATTCCCTGGTAAAAAAAGGCATTTTCCGCCCTTCTAATTATATTCTATCAACCATGCTTTTTCAAGATACGGCTTTAAGGTACGACTTTATTGAAAAAGCACTTTAAAAATGGCATTAGCACCTGTCTCTATGATATCTTCTTTTTCATCTTTTGATAATTCATCATCGAAAATAATTCTGTCAACGATGCATGATATAAAATCGACCATAAGCAAAACGGTAATTTCTAAGTTTTCTGCTGTGAATCCCTCCCGGTTCAGTGTTTTATAGATATGTGAATCCTTATTAAATCATTCCGTTGTGTCTATTTCCCGTTATACCGTTTTTCCTATGAAAATTTAACAATGACAGTACTACATATACAGTACAACCCCAGGGCATGATATTTCCCACATAAGGATATATTGTAAACCTCCCGCGGATCGGTATTTCTGAAACCAGATCCATGCTTTCAGAGGTATAGTAATCACTGCGTGCCAGAATCTTCCCGCTATAATCGGCAGCGATAGAAATACCCATATTGGTTTGGCGTACTACAGAACAACCGTTTTCAATTCCTCGTACAATCGCTGTCTTTATAGCAATAGGAGACATTTCTTTCCAATCGGAAGCGGGAACCATGATAATATCCACATTATTTCTTCCTGTTTGATCAACCAGGTCAGAGGAAGCCATATCAGAACAAATGAAAGAGGTTAGCCTGCCATATTCAGATGGAAAATCCTCCATTTTACCTGCCCCTTCAACGCATAGCTCACCAGGGGAACGCACGGTTTTGAAAAACTCCGATAAAATTTTACCTTGAGGGTTAAAAGTCACCACCTTGTTGTCTTTGTATTTTTCATAAGGAGTTTTTGTCAGAAGAGAAATGGCCAAATATATATTTTGTTGTTTGGCTATCTCTGCAGCATGTGTAATAAGATGAGCCTCGTCATCTTGCATTACAGCACCGTTTAACTCCGACCAAAAGACAATTTTGGCGCCGGCTTCGGCTTCTTCTATTGTTTTCTCGAACAATTCGTCGTGTACTTGTGACAGTTTTCTCCTTGTCATCTCTAAATTCTCAGCACTGAATGAATTGCTATAAAATACCTTATATACGTCAGCGTCATTTTCAAGTAATTCTTTTATCGGCACAGTAATAGACGCAATGCGGACTGTATTGCTTTTTGCTACAGGCAGATTTAACATAATTATTCCATATAAGAATACAAATACCATAGCTATGGCATAAACAATAATTCCTCTTTTACTTTTTTGATTCTCATGACGGCTGCACAGCCATACTGCTGTCGCAGATGTCCAATACATAACAAAAATGATACCGTAAACTCCAAATAATGAGGATAGATTTATCAGCATAAGGTTCTGATATTGCGTGTAAACATCCGACACCCCCGCCAATATGGGATGAATTAAATATATAGCATACTCCGCCGTTACCATCGCCGCAGAAAATAAAATAGTGGCAGCAAAACAATCTTCTCTTCTGTTAACCTTTTGATATACTATGTATGGAAATATTTTTATGCCCGAAACCGTTATCGCTATCGCAAGGCAAGTCATAGGTCCCATACCGAGCACATCAATCCATTGTATAAAGAATCCAATAATATAAATCATGAAAATGATAAGCACCGATTTTAAGGTTTCACTTTTGTAAAGTAAACATAAAAATAAAAATGGATAAATCCATGCGAGAACAGGAATGCCCCATTGACCGTTTGCCAAAATATAGCATAATGCGCAAGCAAATATAAACAACGCTGTACTACTGTTTTTTACACTTGTAATTTCAGGCCTTATTGTCTCTTTCATACACTAACTCCTTTTATATTGACAGTATGCTAAAGACCAAACGCCGTATTTCCTCATTTGCATCGCCATTCTTTATGAGATTGATTCTTTGTAAAATCCCTGCAAGACCACATACCACGAAAAGCGCTGTTAATTCAGGGTCAGCAACCTTGAAAAAGCCAGCCTCGCATCCTTCTTTCACAAACCCGGTGACAGTTTTATGCAGCTTACTGACAATTAACCCTTCTAATAGAGCAAAGTGCTTTGGATGATTAGAAGGGGCACTTTGGTACATACCGGCTACTTCATAAAATCGGGTACTGAATTGTTTCAAAAGGAATTCAAGCCTATCCATAACAGATATTTTTTTATCGCAAACTATTTTTTCTAAATCGACGACATAGTCATGCAGATATCTTTCATGCGCTTGTTCTATAAATTCTTCTTTTGTCTTAAAATAGTAGTAGAATAAACCGGTCGCAACATCAGCCCTATTAGCGACTTTCTGGATTGATATATTTTTATCTCCACCTTGCAAAAACAGGTCGATGCCTATTTGCAACAGTTCTTCTTTTCGTTCTTCCGGGTCTTTGACAGTTCTGGACATGAAATCACCTCACACTGAATATAGTTCAATGATATTGTGGCATACTGAACTATATTCAGTCAAGTGTTTTCTGCTGCATTAGTTCATTATTCCACCGATTTAAGCGCTTCCACCATATTGAGTGTCAGTGCCTTACGGGATACGGATGCATTAACAAGGAAAGTCAAAGCACATATTGCTGTCAGTATAAGGCCAAGGCTTGGGAGACGCAGATACGGAGTATACGCAAAATTTCCCGTGGAAGCAAGCCCAACATGGACTCCAAGCAGAAAATGTCCCGCCGGTACCCCCATAAGCAGGCCCGCAAAGAGCTGCAGCATGTTATCATGTAGGATAAAAGACTTGATTTCCTTATCCCGGTACCCGATTACTTTCAAGGTTGCATATTCCCTGCTGCGCTCGGTAAAGCTTAGTATCCCCAGATTATAAAGAATAACGGTGCTCAGTAAAAACGCACCTGCCATCAGCATAATAACTACTACAAGAACGCTGCTTACCGCTTCCTCCGCCTGTTCCAGCTGCTCCTCCAGAGTGATGGATTCGTTTACATAACTTAATTTTTCCGTTTCTTTAGCGACACCCGCCTTTCCCGCCAACAATACGTTAGGGCGGAATGTGCCGCCTGACATTTCCCAGAAGGCGGAAGAAAGAAACACGCCTTGCGGTGCCGCCGCAGAAACGATATGCTCTACCTTCACGGTCATATAGCTGTTCTGTCCTGCGATACGAAGCTGAAGGGCATCGTTTTCCTGCACCTTCAATTCCTTTGCTAGTTTCTCAGAAACTGCTGCACCTTCCTTGGAGAGAGCAACACGATTGCCGTCTGTATCCTCCAGATGAATGAAATATCCATCCCCATATATTTGTATCACTGCGTTGTTTCTGCTTTTCGAAGTACGGATATCCACAGAGTTCTCCTGCACCCATTGAGCGTCCCCATTTGTCAGCGCATATAATTCATCCCTGTCTTCTTCGGTCGCCTCTGCTTTCAAAGAAATACGTGCCCCGTAGTCGAATTGCGTACCATAAAGTCTCTCGTTGACATACTTCAAAGAGTCATATAGTCCAACGCTGTCCATAAGAAGCGCCGTACTTCCGGCGATTCCTATGATTCCTATAATCGTCCTCGCCTTATTCTGCGCCGTGGCCCGAAGCGTCCACTTCCACTCATAGGAGAGCATATTCCAAAAGCCGGTAAAACGCTCTGCGAAGATTTGCCCGCGTTTTTTAGGCGGTTCCTCTCTCATGGTAAAAGCAGGCATTCCCTGCGTTCCTCTTCTGCTGGCCCATAGGGCGGTAACGGAGCACAGCAGCACCACCCCAGTCAATATAACATAAGAAATAATCGAATTTCTGACCCTCCATTCCGGTACGGAATAGAATTTCTTCTGAAGCAAAAGCAAGGCCTCGGAAATGGTGGGAGGCGCTGCAAAAAGTCCTGCGATTCCCCCGAGCAAGCTTACCCAGAAGCCATACAAAAGATAATGCAGGCGAATTTTCCAGTTCTGATAGCCCAGGGCTTTCAGTGTACCGATCTGGCTTCTCTGTATTTCGATCATGCGCTTCATCGTCGTCTGTATCGTTAGCATTGCCAGCAGTATGAGCACCGCGGAAAATAGAACGGTCATGCTCCTTAGCTGTCTGAATTTATCCGTGAAGCCTGATATTCCTTTAAAATCCGAACGTTCAAAATAGGCAGCATATGCCGCACCAAGCTCCTCTTCTGCCCCGGAGCGTATCGCCTCACTATCTTCAGCAAAGTGCTCCGATGTCTCCCCATTATCGTCTTGCAGTCTTTCATAGCGGATTTTAATTTGGTTATATTCCGGAACAGCACCCGTTAATCGCTGCATATTATCTAACGATATATACCCATAACCATATTGCAGATGGTCTGGCATGAGGGATGATGACGTACCTGTATAGCACAAATATTCCGGGCTGAGTAAGGTTCCCTGTACCTCCAGCTCTGCTTCCCGTCCGCCGTATTCTATCTTTATAACGTCTCCAGTCTTGATTCCATGTTTTTTCGCAAATTCCTCATATAGCCAGATACCATCTCCTTTCGGAAGGTAGCTTTCCCCCTGCATCGTTTCAGGCATGGATATTTCGTTCACATTCGAAGCCATCAACAGAACGTTCGCATTCTTTTCCCCATAGCACATCTCACCGGTCAGACTCGATACCGCCTGAACGCTTTCAACGCCGGATAAACCGTCGATTTTTTTAACATCTTCCTCTTTTATTCCGTGACCTTGTACCCACGCATCCGCAGTATTATTTTCTTCGAGCCATTCCTCCCCATAATCCAGCATGCCGTACCATACGCCTTCCAGTCCTGTATAGAGAAATATAGCAAAAAGCGACATAAGGAACACCGCAATAAACTGTACCTTCATATTCCAAAGATCTCTTAGCATTTTCTTCATAAGATATAACATATCACCACACCACCTGTTCCATAGAGATTGGGTTGTCATTTACCTGAATGCCTTCGATTTTACCGTCCTTTAGGCGGATCACCTTATCCGCGGCGGGGGCGATCGCTGCGTTATGAGTAACGATAACTACCGTTTTTCCGTATTCCCTGGACATTCTTTTCAGCAAACTCAAAATCATCTTCCCGGTTTCGCTGTCCAATGCTCCGGTGGGCTCGTCACAAAGGAGAATTTTGGGATTCTTCACTAAGGCCCTCCCGATTGCCACCCGCTGCAGCTCCCCGCCGGACATCTCTGCGGGAAAATGTTTCATACGCTTTTCTAATCCTACCGCTTTCATCATTTCTGCCGCCTCGAAAGGATTCCTTCCGATTCGTGCCGCCATATTCACATTTTCATAAGCGTTCAGCGTAGGAATAAGATTGTAGAACTGAAAAACAAAGCCTACATCTGTTCTGCGATAATCGGTGAGCTTCGCATCGGAAAAGCCCGCAATATCCATTCCGTCTATAACGATCTGCCCGCCGTCCGATCGATCCATACCTCCAAGCAGATTCAGCAGCGTACTTTTCCCTGATCCGCTGGGGCCTAGAATGACAGCAAACTGCTTCTCCTTAATATCGAAGCTCACGCCGCATAACGCCCGCACCTCATCGTTTCCCGTCTGATAAGTTCTTTTCACATTTTGAAAGTTTAAATATTCCATTGTCATATCCTCCTCATTTTTCACTTTTTATTGAAAGAACGTCGTTCAATAAAATCTTAAAATATATGCCAATCCTCCATTCAAAGAATGATTGCCGGGATTGGCAAACTTTTATTTGAGCTTCTTGTCCTATGCTTCATTTTCCTTCAGTGCATCCTTCAGCAAATCCTCCGGAATTCCAAGAAAACGTGCGATAAATGGAATAAAATGTCCTATGCTGAATAACGAGCCGCTTACATCACTGTTATGCACCAATCCATGACAGCCGTGAATGATGAACAGCGACATCGGGTAGGCCGTATTCTCATCAAGGCCGGAGTCTGCCGGAATGATGCCCTCCGCTTTTGCCTCCAGCATAAATCGGGATACCGGCTCCGCCATCTCTGTCAATATGTCAAAGGCTGTCAGCGTCTCATAGGCTATGCTGTCCGGATTATTGAAAGTCTTGTAGTAATCACGAATCCCGCTGTCAATCAGGCAAAACAGCTCTTTAAAACGGAGCATGACCGGCTTGCCGGTATCTCCCAATATTACCGCTCTCTTGGCAACCTCGGTCTTCCCCATCTGCCTCATAGCTTCATTATATATTTCCTGCTTGGACTCGAAATAATAATAGAACATGCCGGGATGTCCGTTGACAACTTTCAGAATGTCTCTTACGGATACCGACTCGTACCCCTTTTCCATAAATAGGGCTAAAGCGGCATCTATAAGCTCTTGTTTTCTTATTTCGGGGGGCTTCGATACTCTCGTCATAAACTCACTCCTTTATTTGACAGAACGTCGTTCAATTAAATTATATGACCGGAATTTTTATTTGTCAATCTTAAATTACGGACACATACCGGTTATTCTCTATATAGAACCTCCACAGATAGTCTTTCGCCTCTTCGGCATAATCGATGCCTATCCGTTTGGATTGTACGATTCCGAAGTCCTGCGTCTGTCCTTCCTCCACATAAAGCACATCGCCGCATAAATCTGCGCCGTTTTTCCCTCTGTCGATGGAAAGCGCCGCACAAAGCTTACCCGGACCGTTGGTCAGCGCTTTTTCCTGACTCCGGTTCAGCCCGGCATACTCCTTTTTAAATCTGTTTCGGGCCATGATGTCCAGACCTTCTACAGGCTCTGCCGCTCTGATCAGCACGGCTTGAGGAACTCCTTCCTCTCTCGTAACTATATTGAAACAGTTGTGCATTCCATATATAAAAAATACATAGGAAAATCCCGGGCCGCCATACATGACCTCCACTCTCGGTGTACGTCTTCCTCCATAAGAATGGGCCGCTTTATCCGTAACTCCCATATAGGCTTCGGTCTCCACGATTTTGGCCGCAACCCTCTGCCCGTCCGCCTCGTGCACGATAATCTTCCCAAGAAGTTCTTTGGCTACAACGACGGAATCCCTATTATAAAATTCTCTGTCCAGCTTTTTCATCCGATTCTTCTCCATTTTCTATCCGAAAATCTACGTTATTTATTATACCCCATCTTCTGCCCGCAAACCAGTACCCTGCGGGGAATATCCGCATATCATATAAAAGAATAAAAAGCAGCTTCACCCGGAGGAACTATGGAATTCAGAGAAAGCCGTACTTATAGAAATTTACTCAGAGTTTATGAAGAAGAATTGATGTTCAGCGCCAGATTCGCGCTATACGGAGAAATCGCCCAGACGGACGGCTACATCACAATCTCCAGGCTTTATCATACCCTTTCCGGTCAGGATCTCGAGCATGCGCGCATTTGGCTGCGGACTATCTACGAAGGAACTCTTCCAAGTACCGCCACCAATCTCATCGAATCCGCCAATGCAGAATATGCTATCGCCGGAAATCAGTATCAGGAATATGTACAGATAGCAAGAGAGGAGGGCTACGACCATATCGCCGCCCTATTTGCCGGGGTCGCCAATATAGACTACAATCACGCTACACTGCTCCAGCAGCAATACGATAACGTCGTTTCCGGTCAGGTCTTCTGCAAGCCTGAGGAAATCGTATGGGTCTGCATGCAGTGCGGAAATATTATGTCCGGCCTCTGCGCTCCGGAAATCTGTCCGGTCTGCGGCTTCCCGCAAGGATATTACAGACCGCTGAACAGTTGTCCTTATTAAATCATTTAATCATGCTGTAAATACATTCTAACAATGAAAGTGATAATACAACGTTTATAATCCTGTAATGCTTTTGGTAGGCCCGCTGTATCAGCATGCCCATACCGATCCAAGACACGGTTGCTATTGTCCCCATGGAAGCGATGATAAGCCCGAAGAAGAACAAAATGGGAAAAGCATTGCTGTAATCGGTGACATAACCGGTAAGGGAGGTAATGCCAAACAAGTATATCTTCACATTGATAAATTGCAGCAAAAAGCCCTT
This sequence comes from Bacillota bacterium, assembly GCA_023442465.1. GTDB lineage: Bacteria > Bacillota > Clostridia > Lachnospirales > Lachnospiraceae > Kineothrix. The sequence continues at coordinate 252,328 of JAEZZQ010000043.1, forward strand.
AAAAAAAGAGGCAGACTTTTCAGTCTTGCTTTCCTCCGGCTTGCTAAGCGCGATATGTACGGCGAGCCATAAAATATAGGCTGCTCCGATATATTTCATAAAGCCCAGGGCATCCGGCAGAAAGGTGCTGACACCATAAACGAATATTGAGCAAGCGATCTGCACTACATAGTAGCCTGTGAAGATACCTAAAAATAAAGGGCGCCCCTTGCGGAGACCATAGTTTGTCGTTGTATTGAGAGCCAGAATATTGCCGGGCCCCGGAGTGAAGGCATTAATTACAGCATAAATAAAAAAGTTTCCTAAGACATATCCAGACATTGTATTTTGAATCCTTTCGGGGAGCATGTAGTTTTTTTATTATATCATAGGTCTTGTTCATATTTGAAATACGTTTATGTTATCCTCGCTATAACGTTAAGTTATCTTTACTGTTCACTTCGTTCTCAGTAACCCATGATTTCTGCATTTAAATTCGCTCCGCGAAGCAGAAATCATCTCTTGCATCACGTTCTTACGTAGCTTAACAGCAAGTGTTAAGCTACTGTGTGAACAGTAACGAGTTATCGCTGCGTCTTAATAAATCCTAAAATGTGGTCAGCAACCGTGTCTCGGATCGTTTCCATGAAAAGTGAAAATCCGCCATTCAGAAGGTTGCAATGAGAGTTTAGAACTTGCAATGAAGGCTCGGCGTTCATATGGAAATCTTCACAGTTTTATGCTACACTATGTCTGAATTCACATTCATATCTGGATGTCATTCAATAAGAATTCTGCATACAACCAAGGCATTATATTTATAAGGGTATTTTGTGAATAATTGTGCTGGCCGTTATCCTGTCAATCGATGTTATCCTGCCAGGGGTGTCACGGAACCGGCATGTAAATTAAGAGCAATCACCTCAAGAACTACGAAATGCCGCAAGGCCAAGAGAGATACGTTCGTGATTGAAAGGATGAAATATGATTTATTTGGAAACCGACCGATTGATTTTGAAAAGGTCTTGGCAGACAGCAAGGAAGAGGAGCGACGATTCTATTTTTTCATGTGGAATCAAAGGATAAGCATGAACCGGTAGGAAGTGCAGGGTATACGGTCACGGAATTTACTCCGGTTGGCCAGCTTGCACATGCGGGATATTTCAGTTTTCCGATGTTCTGGAGCAACGGATATATAACAGAAGCTTTTGCCAGGATTATCGAATTCGCTTTTACGGAAAGAGATACTAATTTTTCATAAAATCTAATTTCTTAATATTGGCCGTTATAAGCGCTCCTACAATACCGATAACCGCCCCCGTAACGAGGCCGGAAATAATAAGAAATGGAAGATAGTATAAAAGTACGCTGTTATTTATTACCCACATAGCCACCAAAATCTGTCCTATATTATGACCGATACCTCCAAGAATGCTCACCCCGGTCATGGAAAAACGCTTCCACCGTTTCGCTGCCACCATAAGAAGCCAGCTTAGCATACCGCCTGCAAAGCTGAACATCATAGTGGACAGATTACCGAAAGTAAAGCCTACCAGAACGATCCGAATCATGGACAATACGAAAGCCTGCTTCGGTCCCATGGTAAATAAGGCAGTAATCACCACCAGATTCGCCAGCCCGATCTTAATACCCGGAACCGGCACGGGAATCGGTATGATACTCTCTATATAACTTAAAATAAAGGCCAATGCAATCAGTATTCCATATGTTGCCACGTTTCTTGTCTTCATCCGTACTCCTTATTAATTGGCGATCATATCCACATCGCTCTTCTCTCCGTCACGAATCTCCACAGAAACTCCGTGAGGCAGACATATAATGGATTCATGATCGTAGTGGATACTTCTATGGGCCACGCAAATTTTGTCGGGACAGTTAGCTTCCGTCATCGTTACCTCTCCCTCCTTAATCTCCAAAACATTATAATCGCCCTGTCTGTCTCCTATCATAAGCGTAGTGTCTTCATCCAGAGGCAATGTATTATACACCTCGCCGCCTATAGTGACTACCACCACCGCGCCTTCCTTCTTCGTAACATTTATAAAAACTACCGCAGCCAGAGCAATTATAAGAATCGCTCCGGCGAGAATCAAATCGTTCTTCTTTATCATAGACTGCACCATTCCATTATAACTACTATTCAGCCTTCGGTTTCATAACATTTCGCGCTTACCATATATTTAATCTTTGATCATTGCTTGAAAGCCGCTGCTGTACTTCATGCTTTGGTCGGGGAACACCCATAGGGCCTCCACGCCGTCAAGCCCCTCAATCAGCTTACTGCCCTCTTCATAGGTCATATTGAACACCGCCGTCGAAAGAGCATCCGCCGTTCCGGAATCCGGACAGATAATGGAAACGGATAAAAAATATTCCGCCGGCATCAGCGTCTTAGGATTGATAATATGATGGTACTGCTTCCCGTCCACCACATAATAGCGCTCGTAAATACCGCTGGTCACAAGAGAATATCCCGACAGATTCAAAACATAAAGTGTCTTTTCATCGCTGGATAAATCCGGGTTCTGTATTCCTACACTCCAGGGAATTTCCTCCCCGTTATCGGCGAGCTTGTTTCCAAAGGTTCTGACATTTCCCCCTACGGAAATCATACCGTTCTCAAAGCCCGCCTCCTGTGCGAAAAGAGCGGCTCTCTCCACGGCATAGCCCTTGGCAATAGCTCCTACGTCCAGGCTCATTTCCGGGTCCTTCAGATAAACGGTGGATGCCTCCTCGTCGATGACCATATCGCCGATGTCGATGTGCCGGTTTCTCTCTTTCAGCTCTTCATAATCGGGAAGAGTTGCTTTCTCCGGGTTGTCCAAACCGGCGGTCCGATGGTCGTGCCATAGCGAGAGCACGGAACCAAAAGCCACGTTTATCTCTCCATTTGTCTTCTCATACCATTCTCTGGAGAGCAGAAGGAGATCTATGATTTTCCGGTCCACCTTTACCGGCTTTATACCAGCATTGTCATTAATCGTTTTTATATTATTTACGCCCTCGTAATCATTATAAATATCGTAGAGCTCGTTGTATACTTTCAGCTCGTCATATATCATCTGACTGTATTTCGTGAATTCCTCTTCGCTCTTCGCATATCCTACGATCACACTTGCCGTGTCGAACAGTTCCAGAAAGCTGGCCTCATAGCGCATATCCTTGCCAAACGAGCAAGCCGACAGCATCGATATCATCATCATTCCTAACACGAATGCAGTAATTTTTTGTTTCAACTTGTCCACCTCTGAAAAATTAGTTTCCTAATTATACCATATGAAAGGAGGATGCACTATTTTTTTGAAAAATAATGCATCCCCCGTAAATTATTTCAAGTTCATTATTATTTCGCGTTTGATGCAGCCTTTTCAACTACAGCGATAAAAGGACCTACATGTACGGTTACTGAGCTTACAAGATCAGCGTCCGCTGCATGGCCTTCACCATCAACTGCGATTCCGCTTACTTCAGATGCAGTCTTTCCGATTACGAAGGAAGAGAAGCTATCTGCCTGCTCGAACCACTCTTTGCCGATAGAAGAAGCTGACTTCATTCCGTAAGCATCGCCAAGTTCCTGCTTTGTGGAAACTGCAGCAGTTAAATCAGAGGTAATTGCTCCGGTAGTATCGAAATTAACATTGCCCTGAGAAGCATCTACATAGCAGCTTGTGATTTTACCATTAGCATCTGTCGTTACAACAGAGTACATGGAATACGCCTGAGCAAGACCTTCTGCATCAGCAGCTGCATCTGTGGAGCTGGACATTTGTGTAGTAGTTCCTAAGCCAAGTTTATCCGTGCTCTTTGCGCCCAGATCTTTTGCATTTGCTACTGCCTTATCAACTGCAGAAATGAAATCACCTACATGAATTGTTACAGAAGAAGTTAAATCTGCATCCGTAGGTACACCTTCTTCATTTACCGCAACACCCTTAACTTGATCTATAGTCTTTCCTACTGCATATGCTGCGAAAGCATCTGCCTGCTCAAACCACTCTTTGCCGATGGAAGAAGCTGCGCCCATGCCGTAATCAGTACCAAGTTCTTGTTTCGTCTGGAAAGTCGTAGAAGGATCTGTTGTAAGCTTGCCTTCTGCGGAGAAATTAATCTTTGTCTGAGCTGCATCGATTTTACAAGCCAGAATTTTACCGTCTGTTCCAACGAGTACGGCTGCGATAATGGAATCCACTTCTGCCAATCCGTCTTCTTCCCCTGCCGGTGTCGATTTTGCGATAGATGTCGCAACTCCAAGTCCGGTTTTCGCTGCTTCTTCTTTTGTACCGCCACATGCGGTAAGTGTTCCTGCTACTAAAGTCATGCAGAGTAATAACGCTATTACTTTTTTCATATTTTACCTCCATATAATGCCGTCTATGCGGCTCTTTTTTTATTTCAATCCGGGCTATCCGGACGAATAACATAGTTATGTGTTACATGATCCTGTCGAGAATCACCGATAAGAAAACTGACAAAATGCCGGCACCCATAATTAAAATGAAATTCATAATACTGACGCCGAAGGTTGTGGCCTTTTCCTGTTTCTTAAAAAACTTATTGATATTTTTCTGTACAGGTACGATCGTAAGAAGGGAAATCAAAACCACCGGGGAAAGGATTCCGAATACCACCAGTAAAATCGCAGCGGCATAAGTCATATAATAAAGTCCTGCAAAAAGATATAAGGCCGTCTTCTTCCCGATATAATAGGGCAGAGTATATCTCTTTACCGTAATATCCTTCTCCAAATCGCAGATATTGTTCGCCAGCATCACATTTGCCGTTACCGCAAAGGGCGTAATGGAAAAAAGAAGCAAGGTCAGCACCGGAACCACCTGTACGGATAAGGATACTGTCTCAAAGCTCAGACTGTAGGTCATGAACGTTCCTTTCGGCATATTGATATACATCAATATAAAAGGGATTATCGCTCCGTAAAAGAAACCGGATACTACCTCTCCGAGAGGCATCCTTGAAATAGGCAGAGGCCCATAGGTATAAAGCACTCCGCATACAAAACAGATGCCGCCGATAACAAGAATTACCAAATCGGTGCTGTATGCCAGATATAATCCGAAGGCCGTACTGATTCCAAACAGCGCATAAATAATCAAAAGTGCATTCCGTCTTTCAAAAGGAAGGATCTGACCGTTATCCTTGGAATCGATATAATTATTGATTGCCGTAGTCGTCAAATCAAAGAAAAACATTCCCGCAAAAAATACGAGAGTCTTTCCCCACTGTATATCCTGCCGCTGATACAGGAGAAACCCTATCGTCAGCATAAATGTAAATGTGCTCGTAATCTTAGTTTTGATTTCTATATAGATAAAAAGTTTCCCAAGCAATTGTTCTTCCCCGTCCCCATATCTACGCTTTGATTCCTGCGGCTTTTTTTACAATCGCAGCTACTTTCTCGCGTTTTTCCTCAGTTACATCCAACTTGTCAATATACCGCTTTGCCTTTTTATAATACCGTTCGATCATCTCTTTGGTGTAATCCAGACCGCCGGCTTCTTCCACTGCCCGGTTGATGTCCGCCCTGACAATTTCACCTGCCTCAGCCTTCTTCCTGAAATCGGGCCGTTTCTCCAAAGCGCGAATCAGAGGGAGCGTAACGACTCCCTGCTCATAATCGGACTGAACCGGCTTCTTCGCCTCTTCTATCGTCTTATCGAAATCCAGACAGTCATCCCTTAGCTGAAAAATCAAGCCGGTATAATTTCCGATTTTCTTATATTTCTTGATATCCTCCGCAGCGCTGCCGCCTAAAACGGCCCCCGCGAAGAAGGACGCTTCAAAGAGAGCAGCCGTTTTGCCGGATATAATTCTTATATATTCGAATACTGTCAGATTCAGATTCTTATTGTTAATGTGCTGTAACAGCTCTCCCAGACACAGCCTGCTTATATAGTCGGGCAGATCGATGTCCGTATATTCTTTTCTGTCGGGAATAGCCGCGAGCATTTTAAGCGCAAGGCTCAGAAGGTAATCCCCGCAAATGACTGCGGTGCGTTTCCCATATTTTTTCTGAAGGGTCTCCTGACCTCTTCGCAGGTCTGCATTATCGATAATATCATCATGGACGAGAGACGCCAGATGAACGATTTCGATTGCAGCGGCGGCGTACACCGCCCCCGGAGCAATTTTGCCTTCTCCGTCCCCGGCACAGATCAGTACGGAAACCGCACGAATCATTTTCCCCTGAGAAGCGGATAAATGAGTCAAATATTCGTTGATTATGCGGGGTGATCGGGTCAGGGCCTTCTGAATCTCTTCTTTTACAAGCTCATAGGCTTCCTCATATGTCAATTTCTCCATCGCTTCACCCATATCTTATTAATCCTGATACAGATATAGTTTCCGGATCAACGGTATTTTCTTCCAAAGCTTCTTCAACGCCGGCATTGCATAGTAATCGAGTCCCAGCGTCCTTCCTGCTCCGATCAGTACGGCAATACCCGCAAAGATCATCCAGAAGGTTCCAAGATACAATCCTGTAGTGCATACGAACATGAACTGTAACACCAGAGAAACTGCCGCTGCGGGAGAGGTGAAGAGTCCGCCCATCAGCGCAAGGCCGATTAAAATTTCTGCTATGACGATAAATATCTGCATCGCCATCTGTACCCAGTTATAAGGAAGAATCCACGTATCTACGAACCAGTTCATAAGCGGAACATTCAGCTTGAATGCCAAGTCGCTCAAGGTCGAAGATGCCAGTTCCGTTCCACTGACAAATACCATTCGGAAAAGTCCCAAAATATTCCAGTTGAATATCACATGTCCTGCAGAAACTGCCGTTGCCGCTGCTGCACCCGTCGCTGCACTCACCGCATCTGCTGCTGCCGCTACTGTGCCCGTCGCCGCACTTACCGTATCGGCTGCCGCTGCTGCTCCTGCTGCCGCAGTAGTTGCCGAGCTTACCGCATCTGCCGCTGCCGCACTGCCGGGATTCAATATACTTTCATACCATGCGCTGGCACCGCCGAAAAAGCCCTGAAGCTTCGGCTCCTTGAACCAACCCTCTACCACCTTCATAATTCCCTCGAACAGCCATACCGCACCGAGCCAGAACCTCAATGGAACGAGAAGGAAGCTGGGCGTTCTGTTGGAGAAGTGTCCGCCTACAAAGCTTCTGCAGTCGCGTACTGTGAAAAATTCATGTTTTACATAGCTGAATATCTTATTCCATCCCAATACCTGAATGAAATAAACGATATTGATAAAGTGCTTCGCAAACATCGCAAGGAACGAAGGAAGGCTGAAGAAATGACCCGGAAGTCCTACATGAGCCGCTCCATAACGTCCTCCTACACAAACCATTACGCCGTGAAAGGCCGGCTTATATTCTTCCATCTCGCCTTTTGCCGTAATTGCACTGACGATGTTGTGAGCTGCCGTATCCGCACTCTGTTCCGCGTTCTCTACCATCTGAGGCACGGACAACTCTTGTCCTTCGGGAACGAAGTACATATTATCTCCGATAACATATACCGATTCGTCCTTGGTGGAACGCAAGTATTTATCTACCGGAATGCGTCCTCCTCTTTGCTTTTCCAAGACGTCGGCCGAAGCTGCCGCAATGGTGCTGCTCTGGATTCCTGCTCCCCAGATTACCGTTCCTACTTTCTTCGTAACCTCATTGCCGCCGCATTTATACTCGATAGTGTCCTCAGTAACACGGGTCACACTGGCATTCATACAAAGCTCGATGCCCATTTTATTCATTCTCTTAGCGACCTTAGCGGATAACTTTTCAGGAAGGTTTGGAATAGGTCTGCTCAAACCGTCCACGTTTACCATGGTCACTTCGTCTCTGTCAATTTCATATTTTTCACAGAGGATAGGAACATATTCCGCAAGCTCTCCTACCATCTCCACGCCGGTAAAGCCCGCACCGATGACATAGAAAGTCAACAGCCGTTTTCTTTCCTCGTCATCTCTCTCTGCTGCCGCTTTGCGGAAAATATTGAGAATATGGTCTTTCAGCAATATAGCGTCTTCATAAGACCAGAGCTTGAAGGTAAATTCCTCAGCTCCGGGAACCCCGTAAAATGTCGGTCTGGAACCGGATGCTATTACCAGATAATCATATTCATAAGAGGCTTCTTCGCCCTTTACCGTCTTCGCCGCAAAATCAACTTCCGTTACGGTGTCCAGCTTCACATTCACTTTTCTTCCTGCAAACACCTTTTTCAAGCTGATTTTAATACTGTCTTCGTCCACTCTGCCCGCAGCCACCTCGTGCAGCTCTGTGAGCATTGTATGGAAGGGGTTCTTATCGATAATGGTTATTTCCACATCTCCCTGTTTTTTAAGTCTCTTTGCGAGCTTCTTCGCTGTCAGGATGCCGGCATAGCCTGCTCCTATAATTACTACTTTCTTCATCGCTTCTTCTCCTTGGGTATCCCGTAGGTCGATATCCAGACTCCTTTTCATCCATTAATAAAATAACGTGAAATGCCGTGAAATTTTTAACAAATCGAATCGCAATAACCAAATTGCAGCAATCGGATTATAACACTCTAATTGTTTGCAAAACATTTCACTTTCTTGTATAATAAATATAGACATAAAATTGCACTATCTATATATAATAAAGGATGGAATCCAGATTCACAAGAAGGTACTTTAAAGTACCTTAGTATCATTTAGTATACCATTCCCTGACAGGAAATTATACCTTATTTGTATACCTAATTTCATTATAATTATACTATATTTCCAAGTATTGGGAAAGTGGAAAGGTGTTGACATATTCATGGAAACAAACGAAAAAAAACACGAGAACTGCTTTATGAGAGAAACCTGCTTAAAAGACGATTTATGCCCTATGGTTCTGGCTCATAAACTGCTTTCCGGCAAACGAAAAATCATGATCTTATGGTTTCTCAGCAACAAGGTACTACGTTACAACGAAATATTAAAGCGTATGCCCGACGTTACCCAGAAGATGCTTACCAAACAGCTTCGGAGCCTGGAAGACGATCACTTAATCATGAGGCACGTATATCCTACCGTTCCTCCTAAAGTAGAATATGAAATTACGGATATCGGAAAGCGAATCATTCCTATTTTGGAACTCATGCACCACTTCGGCGCTTCGTATATAGAAACGTTCCGTGACGAACTGAATGCCCGCAAGAACGCGCAAGAACCCCCTGAGATCTGCAATTAAATAAATAAAACAGCTAAATACTGCCCGCGCGCCGCATACAAGGCAGCGCACAGGCAGTTACTTTTCCCAATTTATTCTATTTCAACAAATTCTATAACTTGTATTCCATCAATATAACTTCCGGCTTATCCGCATTCGTTTCCTGAATCTTTTCCCAGTTCATTACAAATTCCAGCAATGCATCAATGGTCGCCATCTCTTTCAAATGTTCATAATTCTTATAAAAACCAAAAGTCTCCTTCTTAGCGTTGGATATCAGCGCATAATCGGAAAGCTGCGCGATGGGCGACTGCCTGTAGCCCGTAATCGCAATTACCTTAAGCCCCTTCTCCTTGCCCATTTCCACACCTTGAATCACCTGCTTCGATCTGCCCGACTGAGATATCGCTATGATAATATCATCCTTCGTCGCAAGGTTCACATGATTCAAAAAATATTCCGGTGAGATTCCGTAGCTGCATTTCACACCTAATCTTCCCAGTCGGAATCCCATATAGAGTGCTAACGGGGTCGTATTGCCCACAGCTATGACATGAGCCTCTCCGCAGGTCTTGATCAGATTCACGCATTCCATCACGTCCTGCTCATCCATGTTCTCACCGATAGCTAACATGGTATTGGCATAGTCTTGAAAAACTCTTCCTATCGCATTTCCTTCATTCTGTATGCCTTCACTGCTTTTATCGTCATCTCTTCCCACATCCTTGGCCAGCATCAGGCGGAATTGATAATAACCCTTATAGCCCAAATGAGAGCACATTCTGACTACCGTCGCGTCACTGACTCCGCTCACCTTCGCCAGCTCGGAAACCGTAGCGTTTACCGTCTCTTGCGGATATTCCAAGACATAATCCGCCACTTTTCTTTCAGCAGAAAATATTTTTTCGTAATTATCTCTTATTACATCCAATACAGGTCTGTCTAACATCGCTTTTATCCCCTTTCTGGTTGTCTTTTCTATTTTGCCTCTTTTTTCCTTTATTTTCAATCTTTTCCCGCAAATATATTATTTTTTTGTTACAGTTTTGCCTCCATACCGTGAAGCCAGAATTGCATACCTATGCAATTTTGTAAGATTACAAGCGCCAAAATGCAGTTTTATCGCATTTTTCGTGCATACATGCTGCCGTTTAGCCGGAGACTGAACTGTAACTTTTTCTATGACCGAGCAGCATAACAAAGAGTGCAACAGAAAAAGAAATGACTCCTGCCACTGCAGCCTCTATTAAATTACCCGGATCCTTGTCGCTTTGAAATATCAAAATAGAGAACACCGTAGGGAACGCGTAGACGTATGTATGAATCGTCACAAGCCCCTGATAAATTCCTCCTGCTGCTCCTCCTGCCACCGCCGCCAGCAAAGCGATCTTGTCCGTCAGGCAGATGCCGTATAAGACCGGCTCCGTAGTCCCCGTGAAGGTTACGGTAACCAGTACTGCCAGCACCGAACTTCTCTTCTCCTTTTCCTTGCTGTTTAACATCGTAACGAGAGTGACTGCCATAAGTGACATGGTAAGCATAAAATAACCGACCATAAAGCCGCTCTCTTCACCGAAGGCTCCTAAATTCTGAATGACCAGGCTGACGAACACCCAGTGAGCTCCTACCATAATCTGCAAAGGAGCAGTGGCACCGAATATCGCCCATGCAAGAACCGGGATGTTGACCTGAAGCCACGAGATTCCTGCAAGTGCGCCCTGGCTGACCACATCCACCAGAGGCCCTGCCACAAGCATTCCTGCAAGCGCCGTAATCAGTATGAGCAAAAAGCGCAGAAATATATCTCTAAGCACACCTTTTAGCCACTTTTCCAACGCCCTCTCAAAGACACTCATCAAATAAATCAAAACAATGATGGGAAATACCGTATAGGCATAAGTCATCCGATAGACCGGAATTCCCATGAAAAGCACGCTGTTTTCCTGCTCCATCAGCTTGATGAAGCTTGGAAGCAGCAGCGTTCCTGCCGCCGCCATGGCACTGACCACATCTGCCTCGAAGTGCTTCCCTGCCGTATAAGCCACGATGAGAGGAAGAAAATAAAAGGGGGCGCTGCTGATAGCTTCCAGAATCACCTTCGTATCCGGGAAGGCTTGTATCAGAGGTGTGTATCCCAGAAGCAAAACTCCCAGCTTCAGCAGCCCTCCTGCCACCAACACCGGTATCACGGGCAGCATGCAGGATGAAATATGGTATAGCATTCTATCTAAATAATTTTTCTTTTTCGTTTGTCCTTTATCTTTTTTCATAAGCATTCATCGCCTGACGGATCAGTTTGTTGAAGTCATCCGCCTGCCATGCGGCACGTCCTGTAAAAAGTCCGTCGATGGATGGCTGGACGATCAGTGCCTCCGCATTTCCCGGATTTACGCTTCCACCGTATAAAACGGGAATCTCTGCGCTCTTTTCTCCGAATAGCTCTTCCAGACAGTTCTTAATCACCTTGTGCATCTCTTCGGCATACTCTGCCGAAGCCGGAATACCATTCACTCCGATGGACCATACCGGCTCGTAAGCCACCTTGATCTTGTCCGCCTGCTCTCTGGAAACGCCATGAAAGCCTACCTTGAGCTGGGTACGAAGGATCTCCGGGCTGATGCCGTATTCCTTTTCTTCCAAAGTCTCGCCGATACATAAAAGAGTATCGAATCCATGGGCCAATGAAGCCTTTACTTTAAGATTTTCTTCTCTGTCTTTTTCTCCGAATACATGCCGTCTCTCGGAATGACCGATCATGACCATATCCAGTGCCAGCTCCTTCAGCATGAGCGGAGAAATCTCTCCTGTAAACTGTCCCTGATCTTCCCAGCACATATTCTGCGCGCCAAGCTTGATAAAACTGCGATCTACGGAGGTGACAGCCGCGCTTAACGACGTATACGACGGGATGACAAAAAGCTCTATCTCATCCCTGCTTATATCCTTCGTATTTTCCACCAGATTTTTAAGATATGATACCGTTTCTTCGATAGTCTTGTACATTTTTAAATTGGTTCCAAAATATAATTTCTTGTCCATTTTGCAGTATTCTCCCTTCCTCATTCCTCTCCGGATCCTTATTTTCCAGCCAGATAGGACTGTTCTACTTCCATAATTCTATCCACCTTAGGCTTGGAGCCGCCGCCTGCAAAATCGCATTTCAGCCAGATATCTACCAGATACTTTGCCAATTCTACGCCTATGACACGTTCACCCATACACATAATCTGCGCGTCATTGCTCTTTCTGGAGCGTTCTGTGGAAAAGGGGTCATGACATACCGCAGCCCTGATACCGGGCACCTTATTTGCCGTAATCGCCATCCCGATTCCCGTACCGCATACGAGGATACCTCTTTCATATCTGCCGTCGGCCACCGCCTCGGCAACATCCTTTGCCACATCCGGGTAAAGTACTACTTCCCCTTTGTTTGCTCCGAAATCGTCATATTGCACTCCCGTCTCTTCCAGGTGCTTCATAATCTCTACTTTCAAAGCATATGCCGCCTCATCGCATCCAATCGCTATTTTCATCTTCCATTTCCTTCCTTTTCTATTAAAATTTTCCCCTTCAAGAAACAAGAGGAGCCGGACTATCCATCCAAACTCCTCCCTTCATTACAAATTCAATATTTTAATCAGCACTTTTCGGAAAATTATAATTTGTTATTTCAAATATTCATCTACGTTATCTTTCGTAACAAGCACGAAAGGAATAACCGGTGCGGAGTCATATTCTTCGCCATTGATCAAAGCTGTGATAACGTTGATAGCTGCAGCGATCTGACCAACGCCATCCTGAAGTACGGTAGCTCCTAAGTCGCCGTCTTTAACCATCTGTAACGGGTTCTGGTTTCCATCTACACCTACGCAAATGATGTCGTTTCTGCCTGCATCGTTAGCTGCACGCTGTGCTGCGGAAGACATATCGTCATTGTCGCAGATAACTGCTACTAATTCATCACCATACTGTGCAATAGCGTCTGTCGTAGCGTTTGCTGCCTTATCGCCTGACCACTGTGTATCGGGCTCGCCAACCATTTCGAACTCAGGATGTGCAGCCATAACTTCCGCAATACCTGCTCCACGGTCGATCTGTGCAGAGTTTCCAAGAATACCTGTGCAGTGGATATATTTTCCGCCGTCGGGAACATTCTTAACAACCCATTCGCCGAGCATCTTGCCTGCTTCTACGTCATTGGAACCGCAGTAAGCAATCGCTCTTGCATCTGTGCTGGTTGTCTTGGAGTTAACAACGATTACGTTAATACCCGCGTCTGCAAGCTTTGTTACTGCAGGGTCGGATGCTTCTGACTCAGCCGGAAGGACAATAACTGCATCACAGCCTTTTGTAATACATTCGTCAGCACGGTCGATCTGCTTGTTAGGGTCTGTCTCACCATCGAGGATTCCAGTCCAGTCGTCGATAACGCCGTCACTCTTCATCTGGTTCAAAGTTTTTTCTGCATACTCATTAATAGGTGCGTGGAAAGGGTCTGTTAAGTTCTTGGAGATATATCCAACAATTACTTTTCCGTCGCCGTTTACATCAGCACCTGCAGCAACTTCTGCTACTGCATCTTCTGTTGTTGTTTCTGTCTCTGCTTCTGTCGTTTCCTCTGTTGTCGTTTCTGCCGGAGCTGCAGGCTCAGCAGTTTCTGTTTTGGTGCTGCCGCATGCCATCAGACCGAATGTCATTGTGATTGCCATTGTGATTGCTAATACTTTTTTCATCATAATAATTATTTCCTCCTTTTTCTTATGAATCCATCAGTGCTAATTAAATATTGTAATACTTTCGGGTATTGTATTTTCTATTATAGAGATACCTAAAAGTTATCACCTGGGTTGATTTTTCGTGTCGGTAAAATGTTACCCTTTATCGGTTCCTTTTATTCATTACCATATCGAGCAGTACGGCACCAATGATAACGCAGCCCTTTACAATCGATTGATAATAGGAAGACACGCCGATCAGGTTCATGCCGTTGTAGATAAAGCCGATGATGAAGATACCCATAAGTACTCCGGGAACCGTCGCAATACCACCTGCGAAGGATGTACCTCCAAGTACGCAGGCCGCAACCGCGTCCGTCTCATAACCTACACCGATATTGGATTGCGCCGAGCCCGTCTTTGCGGTAAAAATAATCGCCGCAACGCCTGCCAAAAATCCACTGACCGTATATACACCGACTTTCGTCCAGAACTCGCTGACGCCGGAAGCGATTGCAGCGTTTACGTTGCCGCCTACCGCGAAGATGTAACGTCCGAACTTGGTCCAGTGAAGCAAAAGATACATAATGATCGTAATTACAATTAATATAACGATTGGAATCGGCATTCCTAAAAACTTATTGGAGTAAATGCCTTTAAAAGCTTCGCTCGTAAGAGAAATCGCCTTACCGCCGCTGATAACCTGAGACAATCCACGGATAATGAGCTGTGTGGATAAGGTTACAACGAAGGGGAACATGTTAAACTTAGCGATTAAAAAGCCGTTCAAAAATCCGAAGAAGGTGGCTACTAAAAGTGCGACCCCGCATGCAGTCCAAACGTTCATTCCGCTGTTGGTAATCGTAACGCCAAGCACGCAGCTCGTCAGAGCTAATTGGGCGCCGACTGCCAGGTCGATACCGCCGGTAGTGATCGCAAGACACATACCATAGGAAATCATACCGTTAATGGCTACCTGAGTAGCTACATTCATAAAGTTCTTGGAAGTGGCGAATGTCGGCTCCATAATACCGATCACCACCATCATCAGAAGCAGAACGAGACCGATTCCGTATTTTCCCATGAACATTCTTAAATTATCGTTATTCATACTCTTTACTTTGATTTTTCCTGTCATTTTTCTATCCTCCTCTATTTACCGCCGAAAGCCTTGGCTAAAATAACTTCTTCCGTTGCTGATGAACTTAAGATTTCCTCTCTGGTAACCTCTCCGTTTATCGTTCCTTCATGATAAATAAGGATGCGATCACTCATACCCATAATTTCAGGCAATTCTGAAGAAATCATTATAACGGCCATACCTTTGGCAGCAAACTGGCACATAAGAGAATGGATTTCCGATTTCGCTCCGACATCCACACCTCTGGTAGGCTCATCCAAAATAAGAAGTTTCGGATTCGCCATAATCCATTTCGCAATTACTACCTTCTGCTGGTTTCCACCGCTTAGTGAAAAGGCGTCATGTTCTATGCTGGCTGCTTTTACGGTGAGCTGCTTCGCCACTTCTTCGCATTCCTTCATCTCCCGCCTTTGATTGATCAAAAGGCCTTTCTGCTTTTGAGGCAGATTCGGCAGGGAAATGTTTTCCCTCAGAGAACGCAGCAGACATAATCCGTAATTCTTTCTATCCTCATTTACCATACAAATTCCTTTGTTAATGGCTGCGCGAGGATTCTTATTTTTGATTTCCTTGCCTTCCAGATACATCTTACCGCTTTCTATGGGGTCAAGTCCGAATATCGCTCTCATCGTCTCGCTTCGCCCTGAGCCTACTAAGCCCGAAATCCCCACTATTTCGCCTGCACGTACCTCGAAGTTAATATCCTTAAAGCCTTTTCCGCTCAAGTTTTCCGCTTTAAATACGACATCGCCGATCTTGCAGTCCACCTTCGGAAATACGTTCTCCACCTTACGTCCTACCATCTTAGAAATCAGTTCATCTCTGGATATTTCAGCCAGAGGAGCGGATGTAATAAACATTCCGTCCCGGAATACCGATACGGTATCACATATCTTGAAAATTTCTTCCATACGGTGTGAAATGTAGATGATCGCCACACCCTTCGCCTTCAGTTCCCTGATAACGCGGAACAGGTGATCTGTCTCTTCGCTGTCCAAAGAGGATGTAGGTTCGTCCATAATAATCATTCTCGCATCCGAGGACACCGCTTTAATGATTTCCACCATCTGAACCTGTGCCAGCGTCAATTCCTTAATCAATGTCTTAGGCCCGTAAGGGAAATCGAACTGCTTTAATATTTCTCCTGCTCTTTCGTTTTGCTTTTTCTTATTGAGAAAAAACTTACCCACCGTATCTTCCCTCTTAAGGAAGATGCTGTCTGCGATGGATAGATGCGGTTCCGGATTCAATTCCTGATGAATCATCGCGATTCCGGCATTAATAGCATCTACCGGCCCTTTCACCTGATAGGGCTGTCCTTCAAAGATGATTTCCCCTTTGTCCTGCTTATGAAGACCGATTACAATTTTCATCAGCGTAGATTTGCCGGCACCGTTTTCTCCCATCAGAGCATGTACCTCGCCTGGTTTCACGTACAGCTGAACATCTTTAAGTGCCTGTGTTCCTCCGAACGCCTTGCTGATACCTTCGCATTGTAAAATATACTCATTCTTACCGTCTGTGTTCTTTTCCAACGCTTTCACCTCCATTTTTCATTCAAACAAATTTTCTTTTTCAATTTTTCTCCCCAGCAGAGTGACCTGTTCTAATACATGGCCGCCCGCCTTATATATCTCTTTGAACAATCCGTAATATTCCTCATAAATACGGTGTCTGGCAACGTCTGGGATTATCTCCATATCTTTGTATCGAACGGTGTTTTTACACCCTTCCTCTATATCCTTAAAGATCCCGGCTCCTACTCCTGCCGCAATCGCTGCTCCTAAGCTGGCTTGTTCCTCAGTTTCCATTACCCTTAAGGGTATGTTATAGATATCTGCTTGCATCTGTAACCACGGAGCGCTTCTCGCGCCTCCTCCTGATGCTACCATGTAGTCCTTGGTCTTAAGCCCCAGTTCGCCGCACAGCTCGATACACTGCATCAGCGCATAGGAAACGCCTTCCATCACAGCCCTCGTCAGTTCTATCGGCCCCGTATTGATATTTACTCCTACGAATTCGCCGCTGATATCGGGATTCAAGTGAGGAGTCCTCTCTCCGTTTAAATAAGGAAGGAATATGACACCGTTGCTTCCCGGAACTACCCTGCTTACTGCTTCATCTATTTTCTTGTAATCCGTCTGTCCTAACAGCTTATTGCACCATTTTAAGGAGATTCCTGCATTCATGATAGCTCCCATGGTAATCCATCTGCCTTTTTTATAACCGCAGAAGGTATTGGTGGAAAGCTTAGGGTTCAAAATCGGTATATCGCTTTGGAAAGACACTTGTCCGCTTGTTCCTATGTTTACGGAGGAACCTCCTGCGAATGTAATACCGTTTCCGATTCCCTGCATTACCTGATCTCCGCCGCCTGCAGCAACTATCGTTTTCACGGACAGTCCTGTTTGCCTTGAAGCTTCCTCACTAACTCTCCCCATCGCTTCATCGGTATTAAAGCAAGGAGGAAAAATCTCTATCGGAACAGAAAAAATACCCAAAATCTCCTTCGACCAGCTTCCGTTTTTAATATCAAAAGCGAGTGTCGCAGAGGCATCCGAATAATCGGAAGTAATTTCACCAGTAAGTCTATATTTTATATAATCCTTGGGGAGGCACACGTGGCGCACCCGTTTATAATTCTCAGGCTCGTTTTCCCTTACCCACAATAGGGAGGGGAGCAGAAATCCAGAATAAATCGGATTCATGACAAGTTCTTTCAGCCTTGTGTCTCCCAGAGTCTCCTTCATGTATTTCACCTGCTTGGAGGATCTGGCATCACAATGAAGGATGGCAGGCCGTATGACTTCCTTCTTCTCGTCCAGCATGACGGCTCCGTGCATCTGTCCTGAAAAGCTCACTCCCGCAATTTCCTCCGGTTTTACACCGCTTTTTGGAAGGGCTTCCCTTATAGCCGAAACACAGGCTTCCCACCATTGTCTGGGGTCGTGCTCCGCATATCCGTTATAAGGAGAGGCGAATTGGTAATCTCTAGCGCAGACTGCTTTTACCACACCATTTTCATCTATGATCAATACTTTCAGGCTGGAGGTTCCTAAATCAATTCCCATTAAATATGACATTGTACATTCCTCCTCACCGTTTCTATTTCGTTACTGTTCACTCCGTTCACAGTAACTTTATTTCTTTTGGATAAAGCAGGTGTGTACGCCTGCGGTAAACGTATCGCCCAAGCCTATGGTATACTTGGGGTGCTCCAGGTATCTGGAAGGAACCACCTTGATCATACGCTTCGTATCCTGCTTACCTGCTGCTTCGGCGAATTGAAGTCCTCTTTCGCTGAGAGCCAGCAAGAGAGTCTCCTCGCATTCCACAGGATTCCCGTATCTGCCTATTCTTGCTCTCGTAGCCGACATGATATTTCCCATGGTCAGCCCTCGTTCGATATCCACACCCTTAATCTCCTCGCCGTAATACATGGCATAATCTTTCGTATGGAGAACAATTCCCTTGACCGGATACTTGGAAAGAAGTACTTCCAAGCCTTTTAACACGTCCTCTATGGTCTCGATGTCTATTTCGTATCCGAAGCGCTTTGCCTGCTGCTCCAGCTCTTCTTCATTCATTCCGATGATATGGGCATATCTTCCGAATGTATCCGAGGCCTGCTCTTTCACCTTAGGGTTCATATAGAAAGCACCTTCGAAATATATCACCGTCTCCGGATGCTTCTTACGCATCGTCTCCAAATGAGGGGTAAGCTCCTGCAGACGCTCCTCCATGATTCCGGAATCTATGATTGCATCAAAACCGGATATTAAATAGGAAGAAGGTGACTTATCCTCTTTGTTCCAATAATCCAGGAATTCTTTTTTAATAGGAACTTTCTTGTGTACTGTATCGTAGAAAAGTATCAAACGGTTGGACAGCGGTATTTCTATTTCCCTTCCCAGAACCCGTATCCTATCGCCCTTGTTAAATTGGAGAATAAAATGATACACCGGTTCCTCCATGGACGTCCCTTTTATAATAGGTACTTTTTCATCTCCTTCGATGATCGTCGTTCCTTCGTGATCCATCATCTCCGATACTTTCCTGCACGCATCTGTCAAATGAACGGTAACAGGGAATCCCATCGTTCCTATGGCCGCAGCCGCTTGTGCACAAGTGCCTCCCAATGCAAATTCGGATACAAACATTTCCTTCAGGTAATCGCACACCGAGATATCCGTAATATCGAAGTTACCGCCAAGTCCCTGCATCAGATAAAAGCTGCTGATACGTGCAAAGTCTTCTAACGTATTCATAACGTCGCCTTCCTTGACGTAAGGCTCTTCTATTAAATAGGTATCCAATATTTCATTGTATATTTTTGAATCCCAGACCAACACCACATCCAAATTGCTTGTATATGCGAATACAGGCGCCTTTCCCTCTTTTTTGCTGTATGCAGCAAGAGAAGTGCTTTCTTCGAGGTATTGTCGGTATTTATCTACATATGACATCTTTTAAACACATCCTTCTACCTGATAATTCTTTACCGTCCGGACGGAATATATACTGCTTTTTCCGCTCCATTTTCCATGTCATTTTTTGCGTTTCACTTTTATTAAGAATTTAATAGAAGTATACATATAATCCAGGGTTTTGTCAATATCTTTCATGAAAAAATATATTTTTTCATGAAAGATTTTATAATTGTTGTATATTTTACACATTTCTTATCGTATTTTATTCGTGTTTTCGAATCGTTTTTTGTTTACTTTGTACACATTTGAAAACAGGTTAATTTTGGATGAAAAAAAGAGAATGGATGAAATTAAAATCCAGACTCTTTTCTTCAATAATTATTCTTATTTTCTTTATAATTTATTCTTGATTTGTTCTTTTTTTATTCACATTTTACCGAAGGACTATTCCTGAGCTTGCAAATACCTGTGCATTGCTTCAAATATAATCATTACGGAGGTCGCTCCAGCGTCCTGGAAGCCGATTGCACGTTCCATCAAGGATTTTGCTCTGCCGAATTTCGCCACCATATCTTTCGTCGCTTCTACTCCGCCGGCTGCCGCCATAGCCGCATCTCCCATAAGAAGCGTCAGATCATTCTTGTCCGCCTTTCCGAGAGCCGCTGCTGCAGGTTCTAACGCATCCACCATGGTTTTGTCGCCTATTTCCGCTTTTCCGCGAAGCTTGATTGTTTTAACAGAAGCGCTGATCATTTTGGAAAATAATTCTCCGTCCAACTCTGTCACCGGTTCCAAGTCCTTGATACCTCCAAGGAACATCGAGCCGAATATAACGCCGGACGCTCCGCCCATAGAATTGAGCATTTGCAGTCCCGTTGTTTTGAACACATCGTTGATCGTCGCCAAATCATCTTTTGCCAAAAGTGCGGCTTTCGCTTTCTCCATGCCGCCGGACATTCCTATTCCATGGTCGCCGTCTCCGATTTTACTGTCTACCTCCGTGAGGTATTCTTTGCTGTCGATAATCGCATCGCATGCCGCTATAATCATTTGCTTACAGGTTTCTACATTAATACTTTTCATAGCAAAGCCTCCCTCGCATAATAGGGGGAACAACAAGAAGCGTCATAATATTTTTTCAGTTCCTCGTCCAGTCTTAAAATAGTAATAGAGAATCCACCCATTTCCTGACAAGTGCACCAGCTTTTTATCTCCGCGTCATGAACTTTTATTCCCTCGCTCTTTAAATGCTTGTCCAACTCATAATATACTGTATTGAGTTCCACAAGCGTGGTGGAACCCAAGCCGTTTACAAGGACAGCTACCTCGTCATCAGAATTAAGAGACATTTCCTTCTTTAATTCATCATACATGCGATCCACCAGCTCATCCACCGGCTTCATGGTAGTTCTCTCAATACCCGGCTCTCCGTGCATTCCCATTCCGAATTCAATTTCATCCTCTCCTAATTCGAAGGTCGGCTTGTTTAGTCCGGGAATGGAGCCGGGCGATGTAGCGAGACCGATGGTGTTTATATTGTCTCTCGCCTTCTCGGTCACGCGCAGCACTTCTTCTAAGGAAAGGCCGGCATCGCAAGCAGCTCCCGCAACCTTGATCACGTAGATGTCTCCCGCGATACCTCTGCGGTCTTCGATTCTTTCCTTCGGGGCGGATGCACAATCATCCCACACACGTACATGTGCAGTCTTTATATCCTCAAAGCCGCACATTTCTTCGGCCATATCGAAATTCAGGTTATCTCCTTCATAATTTCCATAGATAAACAAAACTCCCTTGCCTTCATCTACCGCTTTCGCAGTTTCGGTAATCACCTGCGGATTGGGAGATGCGAATATATTACCGTTGGCAGATGCGTCAGCCAGTCCTTTTCCTACAAATCCGGAAAATAAAGGCTCATGTCCGCTGCCGCCGCCAATGACCAGGGAAACCTTCCCTTTTCTTCTATTCTTATAGACAATGCAATTCGTCTCCGGAACTGCCTCGAAATATTTATCGTAGGCAGCCAGAAAGCCTTGTATACTTTGTGCTACAATGTCGCCGCTTCGGTTTAATATTTTTTTCATGTCATCCATCCTCAATTTATATTAAATCATCTTAGACAGTTCGTAGTATTTTACCTTATCATCATCGTTAAACAATTTGATTTTCTGCTCGCATACTTCCTGCATAGCCTTTACACTGTCCGGATACAGTTCGAAGGGCTCACGTACTTTCTTATCCTGAAGAGTGATACGAAGCTGCTGATAGAAAGCATCTTTAATATCAGAAGAAATATTTATTTTATTAACGCCGCGTTTTACTGCTTCTGCAATTTCACTATCCTTATTGCCTGAACCGCCGTGAAGCACAAGAGGAACGGATACCTTGCTCTTGATTTCGGAGAGCAGATCCTGCTTAAGTTCCGGCTTCATTCCTTCAGGGTAAATGCCGTGTGCCGTTCCGATAGCAATTGCTAATGTGTCGCATCCTGTCTCTTCTACGAAACGAACCGCATCCTCAGGCTTTGTATAGATGATTTCATCAGTGCCGCCTTCCGTATCTCCGTCCGTGGTTCCGATGGTTCCAAGCTCGCCTTCTACCGAAACTCCGAGAGGATGAGCAAGCTCACATACTTTTTTGGTAGCCGCTATATTCTCTTCGAAGGGAAGATGGGACGCGTCGATCATAACCGAAGTGAAACCTGCGCGAATAGCACGAACGATAGGTTCCCATCCGCTGTGATCTAAATGGATACATACCGGAACCTTCGAATTGCTGGCACGGTCGATGCACATTTTCAAAAAACTGTCTCCCTGAAATTCCAATTCCAACGGATGAATTGCCAAGATAACCGGCGCCTGCAATTTCTCGCAAGTATCCATTACACCGTTTAAGATCTGGCCTGTACCGATGTTAAATGCAGGTACGGCAAAATTGTGCTCGTTTGCAACCTTTAATAACTCCTTCATGTTAAGTAACATATTGTTTTTTCCTCCTTTGATTTATGCAGCATTGTTATAATATTTACCAGCACTTTTATAAAGTACTTTTGCAAACATCATACCGCTTGCTTTTCTTTCTGTCAACGCTTTATGAAATTTTTTTTCTCATTTTTTGTTATTTTTTCATCATTTTTCACTATTTTTATGCTTTTTATCCAAATTTAGTGCCGGAAGTGAAATTTTATTTCTTGATTTTTCATTTATTTCAGACTACAATGGGATTACAAAACTTTAGCTGACACATTTCTTTCATATCTTTCCCTAATATTTTTTTATTAAACATAAATACTAATATTAGTTCAATATTAAAAACGCAAAGAAAGGTCAGAAATCAAAAAGGAGAATCAGGAAAGGAGAACTACTAAATTATGAGTAAAAACAAATACATCGGACATCCTCTTCAGTTATCCGGTGTGGAGGAATACCGGCTTCTGGGAGGAAAAGGAGACGGTATGCACCTACTTCGCATCCGCAACGGACTTGGAATCGACATGACCGTCTGCGCAGACCGCTGCTGCGACATTTCAGAGCTTTATTTCGACGGTTCCAGGATGAACTACACTTCCCCTTCCGGCTATGTAAGCCCCCAGTATTTTCAGGAGGGCCGCGACGGTTTTGGATTCCTGAAATCCTTTAACTGCGGCTTGATCACCACATGCGGACTTCAAAATATCGGCGTTCCGAATGAGGAAAACGGCAAGTTTCATGGACTTCACGGCACCATCGGAAATATCCCTGCGGATCACATTTATTATGAAACCGACGAAGAAGCCATCCGCATTCACGCAACCATGCGTGATCACACGATGTTTGGTGCCAAGCTGACCCTTGACCGCACCATAACCGTTGGCCTTACGGATAATCTCATCTCCATCGAGGATACCGTAACTAATGAGGGTTCCAGCGAAGAAGCCGCTATGCTTCTCTATCACATAAATGTAGGCTATCCTCTCCTGGACGAGGCGGCAAAGCTGGAAATCAACTCCGATCAGGTGATTCCGAGGGATGACAGAGCCGCCGAGGATCTGGATACTTGGAATAAGATGTTAAAACCCGTTCCTAATTTCGTGGAGCAGTGCTATTATCATAAATTCACAGAAAAAACTGCAAAGGTGAGAGTCAGCAACGAATCCATAGGAAAAGGCTTGGAGTTATCCTTCGATACCTCAGTTTTCCCCGAATTTACGGAGTGGAAAATGATGGGAGAATATGATTACGTCTTAGGTATCGAGCCCTGCACCAACACGCTGGAAGGCCGAAATGCCATCGGTGAAAAGAAACAGCTTCAATATTTAGCTCCCGGACAGTCCAAGAAATATGCTGCTGAGCTTCGTTTATTCAGAATCAAATAAGCCCTCGCAAAATTGCATAAAAGCGCAATTTGGGCTTCGCGGTGCTGGAAGCTGATCTGTTACAAATAAATCATATAACATTTAAGGAGGTACCAACAATGAGTAAGGTAAGAAAAGTATTTGAACAAGGAAAGGGAGTTTTTCATCTGGCTCCTACATGGGTTCCCCGCGGCTTCAATGAGCCGGGCCATCGTCTGAGATTGCATCCTGACGATTACTATGCTTTCGGTATGGATCGCGGAGGTATTTGCGAGCGCTGGCTGGGTTCCACCACGGTAGCGTTAAACGGCCCAAAGACCGGAGCTACAGAAGGTATGAGCTTCGTCTACGACGATGAAACCGGAGAAAAAATATTATTTAAGGACTGCGTGGATGAACTGGGCGCAGATTTAATCGGCGAAAGCCTTCAGGCAAAATACGGCACATGGCCGACCTTTGCCAAATTATACGACTATGACAAGCCGTTATTCCATCATCTGCACCTGACCGAAGAAATGGCAAACCGCATCGGCATGCACGGCAAGCCGGAAGCTTATTATTTCCCGGTACAGTACAACTCTTCCTATCTGGGACGTTTTCCGCTGACTTACTTCGGTTTCGACCCGTCCACTACGAAGGAGGAAGTGAAAGAATGTCTGCGTAACTACGACAAGAAGGATACACGTATCACAGAGCTGTCCCGCGCTTACCGCATTCAGCTCGGTACAGGCTGGTATACGGCGGCCGGCGTTATCCATGCTCCCGCTTCTCTCGTAACCTTTGAGCCCCAGTGGAACAGCGACGTTAATACCATTATGGAAAATGTTACCATGGGCGAAGTTAACCCTCACAATCTTCTGACTGATTGCCAGCCGGAATCCGAAAAGGACAATATCGACGCTTTATTCAGCCAGATCGACTGGGAAGAAAGTACCCGCTCCGATTACAAGGAAAAATATTTCCGCGCTCCTAAGGTACGTGAAACAAATCAGGAAGGCCTTAGTGAAAAATGGGTAGCTTACGCCAACGAATGGGTAGCTGCAAAAGAAATTACCGTTGCTCCCAAGGCTTCTGTTGTTGTTAAGGACGCTGCCTGCTATACTGCCCTGGTCGTTCAGGGACATGGTACCTTCGGCGCTTACGAATGCGCCGCTCCAGAGCTTCTTAGATTCGAGGATATATCCGGAGACGAGTTCTTCGTATCCGAAGCTGCTGCTGGCGAGGGTATTACGATTACCAATACCGGCGCATATGAACCCCTCGTTATCTTGCAGAACTTTGCGAACAATAATAAAGAAGTTCCTGCTACTGTATAAGAGCTGCTTTCATTATCATTTAAAAGAACGTTACGGCAAACGGCAAGCCGTTTGTCATATACTAACTAATAGCAAAACTCCGGGAAGCAATAAAATTCCCGGAGTTTTGTTAATGTTCTGAACAAATTTTCTGATTTTATGGATTTACTTTTTCTTAATTTCTTTCCCAGCCCGCTTCTATCTTCCGTTCCAGCTCCTCGAAGGATAAAAGTCCTCCCAAAGCATCGTAGGTTTCCACACAGGATGCACCCGAAGCCGCCGCGAAATCCACGCACTTTTCCCACGGATACCCTCTCAGTATAGCGGTTAAAAACGCTGCGATGCACGTATCTCCTGCACCGGTAGCGGAAAGCACTTTCCGGGGCTTGAAGCTTCTCGCAAAGTGACTTACGCTGCCCCATCCGTTTACTACAGGCAGGAAATCTTCGCCGATACCGTCAAGAACATCCTGCGTATTAGTAGCGAAATAAAGCCCTGCACTGCCGCATTTGATAAGAATTATCTTCGCGCCCCAGCTTAAAAGTGTATCTGCCAGCGGCTTCACATCCGAGGTATGCAGCACGGAGGCCATATCCTTTCCTCCCGCCCTTTGCTTCCACTCCTTGAAACGGTCTTTGTCCAGCATGTAGCATAATTCTTCAGCACTTGGCACGAAAATATCCAGATACGGTATAACGGTCTTCAAAATCTTCTGCCAATCGGCTTGTCCCACTTCCGCCCTCTCATCGATACCGCAAGTATCTAAAGAAGTGACAACGTTCAGCGATTTTACCCGTTTAAAGATTTCTATTAATTCTCTGCCGTCCTCCTTATACATTCTATACATGGCAGGAGGATAACCGAAATGAAACAATCTCGCTTTTTCCACCAGTTCATAATCTATATCCTCCGGCCCGAAGGTGTCGTTTCCTCCCGGATAATGGAGAAATATCCTATCGATTCCGGCCGGTGCAAGCACAACAGAGTATGCGGTTCCTTCTTTTTGTGAAATAATCATATTTTCTGTCGTCGTATAGTTGGAATATTGCTGCAGTACAATTTTTCCCAAATCATCGTCTCCAACCTTGCCCATCAGCCTCGCATTGACTCCGAATTTACACATGGCAAGTCCTGTATTAGATACACATCCTCCTGCATGGATATCCGCATTTCCCATAAATACCGTTTTGGAAGGAATCAATATCTGCCCGATTTCCTCTACCTCCGGCGTAATGAATACCGGCGTGAAGTCAAGACACGTCAATCCCGCAACCACAGCTTCCAATGTTTTTTTCTGCATATTTTTCATCCTTTCTCGCATATCTGCCTTACCTCTTGGTAATTTCTTACACCAAACTCGCTGTCCACTCACCTTTTTTAGTCACCTTTTCATTTTTCCCTTGCCTACACTATAACATTTTTTTCATTTTTTACAATCCCCAGTTTGTCTTTCTATTAGCTACTGGCAGAATTTTAATTTTCATGTATAATTATTATATGAGTTCACAAACGTTATCATCAATAACGTTACAGTGCTATATTATGTCATAAAAGAAAGCAGGCCCTATCCATGAAACGATCAAAGCAAAACGACAAGCCGGAAAGCAGTATCGTGCGAGTAGCCAGGTATATCCTGGAACAGGAGGAGACCTCCAAGAACGAAATCGCTTCCGCCTTGAACCTAAGCATGCCCACCACGCTGCAATGCGTGAAGGACTTAACCAATCAGGGTATCATCCAGGAATCCGGGGAATATGAATCTACCGGCGGGCGCAAGGCCAAGACCCTGTCCGTCGTCGAGACGCTTCACTACTCCGTAGGTATTGAAATTACTGCAAATCATATTTCCTTCGTCATCATCGACATGAAAGCCAATATCATTGACACCCTGCGCACCCGCCTCGTCTTCCATCACGCGGAACGCTATTATGCTACGCTGGCCAAAAAGCTTACGCAGTTCATCTGGGATTCGGGCGTACCCCAAAGCAAGATTCTGGGCGTAGGCATTTCCATTCCGGGTATCGTCATCAGTTCTGAAAACCGTCTGGTGATATCTCATGTTTTATACTTAAAAGACATCGACTTGAACTCCTTGGCAAAGCATATACCTTATCCTGTCTGCTTTGAAAACGATGCCGTATGCGCCGCCATGGCTGAGCTGAAACATTTTCATAACAACATGCTGTATCTTTCCTTAAGCAATTCCGTAGGAGGTGCTATTTTCTTAAATAACGAGCTGTATTACGGCAACCATTTCCGAAGCGGCGAATTCGGACATATGTTGATCGAGCCTGACGGAAAGCAATGTTACTGCGGCAAATGCGGCTGTGCCGATGCCTATTGCTCCGCCAAGATTCTGGCGAATTACGCCAAGGGAAATCTGAGTGCCTTTTTCAAAAAACTTCAGGAAGGTGATGCGGAGATTCAGATTGCCTGGAGCCATTATTTGAGATATCTGGCAATCATCGCCTCCAACCTGCACCTCACTTTCGATTGCGACATCATTCTCGGCGGCTATGTCGGCAGTTACATCGAACCGTACCTTCCCGAGCTGTGGGATAACATGCAGGAATATCTTCTTTTCGAGCAGGATAACAGTTTCCTTCATCCGTGCCGTTTCCAGCAGAATGCGGCAGGGGTAGGCATTGCTATGCACTTTATTAATCAGTTTTTCTCAAAAATAAACTAATAAAATAATTTTCTTTTTTTCTTTTGTTGCCCTTGACAAAATCTTTTTTTTGTATGATAATTAAATCACTTTAGTAAAGTATTTTAATTAAGTTGTTTCATACGAGAAAGAGGTGCAATTATGTTACAGCAGGTTATGACCAGTCCGGGTGTCATTGAATTTCGTGAAATTCCGATTCCGACCCTCGGAGATAATGATGTTCTCATAAAAATTATGAAAATTGGTGTATGCGGTTCCGATATCCACGTTTACCACGGTAAACATCCATTTACCTCCTACCCCGTTACGCAGGGTCACGAGGTATCCGGTGAAATCGCCGCTCTCGGCGCAAAAGTGGATTCTTTCAAGGTAGGCCAAAAGGTAACTATCCAGCCGCAGGTAGTATGCGGAAAATGCTATCCCTGTACCCACGGGAAATACAATTTGTGCGAAGAGTTAAAGGTCATGGGCTTCCAGACCACAGGAGTTGCTTCTCACCTTTTTGCTGTGGACGCGTCTAAGGTAACTCTCCTTCCCGACGCCATGTCTTTCGACGAAGGCGCTATGATAGAGCCTCTCGCCGTAGCAGTTCATGCCGTTAAGCAGGCCGGCGACGTAAAGGGACTGAATATCATCGTATTAGGAGCCGGTCCTATCGGCAATCTGGTGGCACAGACCGCCAAAGGCTTCGGTGCAAAGAGCGTTATGATAACGGATATCAGCGATTACCGTCTGCAGAAAGCAGCGGAGTGCGGCATCGATCACTGCATCAATACGAAGGAAGCGGACTTGGGCGATGAGATCTTGAAAGCCTTCGGTCCCGATAAGGCGGATATCATATATGACTGCGCAGGCAACAACATCACCATGGGGCAGGCGATCAAATATGCGCGCAAAGGAAGCACGATTATCCTCGTAGCTGTCTTTGCCGGAATGGCTACTGTGGATTTGGCCGTTGCCAACGACCACGAATTGGATATCAAGAGTACCATGATGTACCGAAACGAGGATTATATAGACGCTATCCGTCTGGCAGACGAAGAAAAGGTTCATTTGGCTCCTCTCGTTTCGAAACATTTCGCATTTAAGGACTATCTGGATGCCTATAAATATATAGACGCAAATCAGGAAACAACTATGAAGGTTATTATTAACGTACAAGAATAATTTCTTAGAAAGGGAAAAAATATTATGTCATACTTAGACGAGCTTTTTGGATTAAATGGTAAAGTAGCTATTGTAACCGGAGGAGGCCGCGGAATCGGTCAGGTAGTAGCAGAAGGGCTGGCAAAATCTGGTGCGGAGGTTGTAGTACTTGGAAGAAGCGGAGCTGATGAAACCATCGATTCCATTACAAAGGCTGGCGGAAAAGCTTATTTTATAGCTTGCGACGTTACGAAGGAAGAACAGGTAGACGCTGCTCTCGCTGAAATTATGAAGCGTTCCGGTTCTATCGATATTGTCTTCAATAACGCTGGAATCTGCATGCATCAAGGTACCTTCGAGGCGACGATCGAAGAATTCCGTCAGGTAATCGACTGCAATCTGACCGGCGAGTTCATTGTTTGCCGCGCAGTAGGCAAGATTATGATAGAAAATCACATTAAGGGCAGCATCATCAATATGGCGTCCATGTCGGGAAGCATCGTAAATATTCCTCAGTGGCAGTGCTCTTATAACTCTTCAAAGGCTGCTGTTATCCATATGACGCGTTCTCTGGCTGCAGAATGGGCGTTAGATGGTATCCGCGTGAATAGTTTAAGTCCCGGGTATATCGCAACGCCGATGTCCGTGGATACGCCTCAGGAATTAAAGGATGCCTGGATTCCGTTGATGCCGATGCACCGTATGGGAACTCCGGAGGAACTGATTCCGGCTGTTCTCTACCTTGCCAGCGATGCTTCCGGTTATACGACAGGAAGCGATATTATCGTTGACGGCGCTTATACATGCATTTAATCAACTTCTCTATTATTCTTCTAAAATCCCCCGAATCATGTGTTGATTTGGGGGATTTGTTTTTGTGTTGGGTTGCGGGGTTGTAGGGTTGCGAGAGACTGGGGGCGGAGGCATTGGGGTTGGGGCCTGCCGTGCGCGGCTGTATTTTCTAAATGAAACCGTTAGTGTGTTGGAACCGAACGGGTCGACAGCAGCGTACATCCATGTACGTTGCTGCCTAAACGCCGCATCCATGCGGCGTTTTCCCTTGGCTGTGAGGGTTTCATTAAGAAAATATCAGGCGCTTACTAAACGGCCCCAACCCCAATGCCTCCGCCCCCAGTCTCCCACTACGCTACGAATGAGAGTTAGGTGCGTTTAGCGGATTGATCTGTACTGAACTGGACTTTAGTTTATGGCGTTTATATGATGTTTTTCATGAGATTTACCATTTCGATGGCTCCAACGGCACAGTCAAATCCTTTATTTCCGGCCTTTGTTCCGGCTCTTTCTATTGCCTGCTCGATATTTTCAGTGGTAAGTACGCCAAACATTACCGGAATACCGCTGTTTAGTGACGCGCTGGCAATTCCTTTGGAAACCTCGCTGCATACATAATCATAATGCGATGTGCTTCCTCGAATAACTGCTCCCAAACAAATCACCGCATCATATTTCCCGCTGTTGGCCATAGCCGCAGCTACCAGCGGAATCTCAAAGGCTCCCGGTACCCACGCTACTTCTATGTCCTCCTCTTTCACCTCGTGCCGAAGCAACCCATCCACCGCACCGCCAAGTAACTTCGCAGTAATAAATTCATTAAACCTCGCCGCCACAATTCCAACTCTGATCCCTTTTGCTACTAACTGTCCTTCATAAGTCTTCATAATCATATTCTCCTATTTTTGCTTTTTTTATTTTTTCTATTTTTTACTTTAATTTTTCTATTGTCTTGTTCTATATCTGTGCCATTTTATCCTATCATCATCCATATTAGTAGTTTGTCACCGAAGTAATTCACCCCCTATTGCCTCTCCCTGAGTTCTTACTCTATTTTTCTTTTATTTTTCTATTTTTTATCTTTTTTATCTTTTTTATCTTTTTATCTTTTCATCTTTTCATCTTTTTATCTTTTTATCTTTTTATCTCTTTCTCTTCTCTCATATTTCAATTTTAAATAAAAATCACACCTGAGAAATTCGTAACCTTCGCAAATTTTATGTGCAAATTCGTAACCTTGCCGGGCCTTTCTTCGGCGGATTGGGGGGCTGGTCCGTCAGTGAGCGGCTTGCATTTTCTTAATGAAAACCCCGACACCCAGGGAAAACGCCGCACGGATGCGGCGTTTAGGCAGCGCTGCACATGGATGTGCATCGCTGCCGGCCCGTCCGCAACCGACACATCAACGTTTTCATTTAGAAAATTCATCCGCGAGCGCCGGAACAGAACCCCAATCCGCCGAAGAAAGGCCCTCACAACCCAAAACCCTCCACATAAAATTCCCACAGCCACCCTTCTCACTCCCCCTATTTAAAATTCAAATAATGCCCCATCCTATCCCTCTTCGTCCGCAAATATTCCACATCATGCTTATTCGCCTCCGCCTCAATCGGCACGCGCTCCGTAATTTCTATGCCGAAATCCGAAAGCTGATATACCTTGTCAGGATTGTTCGTCAGCAGCCGCAAAGTCTTCACTCCCAAATCCCGAAGTATCTGCGCTCCAATATAATACTCCCGCATATCCTCTGCAAATCCAAGCGCCAGATTAGCCTCCGCCGTATCCAAGCCTTCGCTCTGCAGTTCATAAGCCCGCAATTTATTCAGCAGTCCGATGCCTCTTCCTTCCTGGCGCATGTAAAGAAGAATGCCTCTTCCTTCTTTTTCTATCCGCTTCATGGATTGTATCAACTGCTCACCGCAGTCACAGCGCATAGAATGAAATACATCTCCGGTCAGGCATTCCGAATGTACTCTGCACAGCACATTCTTTCCATCTCCCACTTCTCCTTTCACAAGAGCGATATGGTTCTCTCCATTTAATTTATTCCTGTATCCATAAGCCCTGAAATCTCCATAAGCCGTTGGAAGGAAAGGACTTGCAACGCGCTCTGCCAAATGGTCGAATCTTTTTCGGTAATCCTGCAAGGCCTTAATCGTAATGAACTTAAGCTTCCATTTGCGCGCGAGTTCTATCAGTTCCGGGGTTCGCATCATACGCCCGTCTTCTGCCATAATTTCACAGCATAAACCACACTCGCGCAGGCCCGCAAGACGCATCAAATCTACCGTTGCCTCGGTATGCCCGCCTCGTTCCAGTACACCGTTTTTCTTTGCCAGAAGAGGAAACATATGGCCGGGACGGCGAAAGTCTTCCGGCTTTGCTGCCGTCTCTACTGTCTTAAGAGCAGTAACACTCCTCTCTTCTGCGGATATGCCTGTCGCGGTGTCTATATGGTCTATAGATACGGTAAACGCCGTAGCGTGGTTATCCGTATTGTCACTTACCATCTGGGGAAGCTGTAATCTCTCGCAGATATCCGCACTCATGGGCATGCAGATAAGCCCTTTTCCGTAAATTGCCATAAAATTAATGTTCTCTGTCGTTGCAAACTGTGCGGCACAGATGAAATCACCCTCGTTCTCCCTATTTTCATCGTCTGTGACAAGAATGATTTCTCCTCTTTTCAGCGCCTCTAATGCTTCTTGAATTGTATTGAATTCAAACATAATCTTCCCTCCTTAAAATCCATTTTGAATTAAGAACTCTTTCGTTATTTCCTTTTTACCCTGCACAAATTTCTCAATGTATTTTCCTATTACATCGTTTTCTAAATTAACGGAGGAACCTGCGCCTTTTCCAAAAAGTATGGTTTCCTTTGCCGTGTGTGGAATTACTGATACACAAAAGCTGCTGCGGGAGACTGCCGCTACTGTCAGGCTCACGCCATCTATGGCTATCGAACCTTTCTCTACGATATAACGCATAATATCGGATGGCGCTGCAATTTCACATAAAAGGGCTATGCCGTCCTTTTTCACGGATATTACTTTCCCCACACCATCGATATGTCCGGTTACTATATGGCCCCCGAATCTTCCGCCTGCCATCATAGCCCGTTCCAAATTTACGAGGCTTCCCCCTTGCAAACTTCCCAGTACAGAACGGGAAAGAGTTTCATTCATTACGTCCGCACCGAATCTGCTGCCTTTTACCCATGCCGCGGTCAGACAGACTCCATTTACGGCTACGCTGTCGCCGACCTTCAAATCCTCCGATATACGATCGGCCTCAATCGTCAAAAAAGCAGACCGGCTTCCTTTCTTTATGCTTTCAACCTTCCCCATTTCTTCTATTATTCCGGTAAACATGTATAGTCCACCTCGCTTTCTATAAGAAAATCCTCACCAATCTTCGTAATTCTCTGATTTTTCAGCCTTATGCAGTCGGCCATCCTCTCGATTCCCATACCCTCCACAGGAGTCTTCGCTTTTTCTCCCCCCAATATCTTAGGGGCGATATATACTTGTATTTTATTTACAATGCAGCTTTGGAGAGCAGAAAAATTCAAAGCTCCTCCTCCTTCCAGGAAAACGCTGTCAATTCCCCGCACCCATAGCTCCTTCATCAGAAGCTTTAAATCGATATGTCTCTTCTCCTTTGGAAGCGCTATAATTTCGCAGCCGCACTGCTTAAATTTCTCTTGTTTCTCCTTATCCTGGCAGGAGGTAGCTATTATCGTTTCTCCCTGCCCAGTCTTGCCTGCTAACTTTACAACAGCCGCTTCCAGAGGCGTGTATAAATTCGTATCGCATACGATGCGTACGGGATTTCTGCCCCCTTCCATCCGACAGGTGAGAAGAGGATTATCTTTAATTACCGTCTTTACACCGACCATAATAGAGGAATAGTGTCCCCTGTCCTGATGGACATTTTCTCTCGCTGCCTCTCCTGTGATCCATTTGGAATCTCCGCATGCCGAAGCTATTTTTCCGTCCATGGTCATAGCGTATTTCATAACAACGAAAGGGGTATTTGTTTGTATGCAGTGGAAGAACACTTCGTTCAGCCTCTTTCCTTCTTCCTCGCGTATGTCGGTTACCACTTCGATTCCTGCTGCCTGCAATGCTTTGATTCCCTTACCTGCGACCTTGGGATTAGGGTCCATGCAGGCAATAACTACCTTCTTGATTCCGCTTTTTATGATCGCTTCCGTACACGGCGGTGTCTTTCCGTAGTGGCAGCAAGGTTCCAGATTGACATACAATGCGGCTCCCTCCGTATTCTCCTTGCAGCTTTTAAGTGCGTTTCTTTCCGCATGAGGCCCTCCATGGTTTTCATGGAATCCCTGCCCTATAATCTTCCCGTTCTTTACGATAACAGCACCTACCATAGGATTCGGATTTACTCGTCCCACTCCTTTTTTCGCAAGTGCAAATGCCATTTCCATAAACTTCTCATCCGTCATATACCAGTCCTACTCCCTTCCATACAATCTGAGGCATCAAATCGCCTAACTTATGTTAATTAATAACAAGCACACGCTTTCCGGATTGCTCTTTTACACGTTAATACCGCAGGCTCTCCACTGTGATATAAAAAAAGCTGCCTTGAGCATATAATCCCAAGGCAGCAATAAAAGCACTTTAATCATATAAAAAGCTCTGAAATGAAAAACATTCCAGAGCTAATATACAAAAGAAAACACGTTAAATGTGCTATCAAAAATCTTCTTTCATCCAGACTGTACTGTCGGCTTCGGAATCTCACCGAATCATGCCTTGCGGCTCGTGGGCTTTACCACCGGTAGGGAATCGCACCCTGCCCTGAAGATATGTATTTAATTATTTTACATGATAACAGATTGATATTTATTTGTCAATGGCCTGTTTCTATCTCTGTGCTTGCCTATGTCATCCTTTTACAGCTCCTTGTGCCATTCCTTTCACCATATTTTTAACAAGAACAAAGTAAAGCAAAACAATGGGTACGGCTATAAATACGCTTCCGGCAGCAAACCTTGCGAATTCCGTTTCATCCAGACTCATAAGACCTACTGCGACCGTATAAAGGTTCTTTTCCTTGAGGAGAAGCTTAGGCAGAATGAAATCGCTCCACGGCCAGGTGAAGGAGGTAAGCAGGGTATAAACGATAATCGGCCGGGAAAGGGGCAGATTAATCTTGGTAAACACCTGAAAATTAGTAGCTCCGTCAATTCTTGCCGCCTCATCGATAGCTCTCGGGATCGTATCAAAAAATCCTTTCTGTGTCAGATAGCCCATGGGTGCTCCCGCACTGTAAATGAGTATCAGCCCCCACAAATGATTGATTAAATTAAACTGGGTCATCAGCAAATACACAACTATCATCCCCATAAAAGAAGGGAACATGCTAAGTACCATCGTCGTCTTCATAATAGGCTTTCTCGCCCTGAATTCGAATCTGGACATCGTATAAGCTGTCAATATAACAAGAAAGGTTCCGAGAACACAGCTTCCTGCCGCTACAAACAATGTATTGGCGAACCATCTGGGATAATTATACATAGCGATATCCGTAAATAATCTCTGAAAGCTTGCCAGACTATATGCCTTCGGGAAAAATCCGTTAAAGGAATAAATCGTTCCCGACTCGGAAAAAGAAGCCAAAATCAGCCATAGGCAAGGAAAGAAAAAAAGAAAGGATACCCCCAGTAAAATGATATAAGTAATCCCCGTATCGAATATCCTGCCCAATGAGTGAAGACCACTGTTCGAATGTCCTTTATTCATTGATAAATCCTTTCTTTTATTTTGCTTCGTTCTCATCGGAATGTATCCTCCTCCCTATAGGATGGTGATTTGATATAGACTGTTAACGATATGATCGAAGTAATGACAAAAATCACCAGACTGATGGCAGCTCCCAGGCAATAATAGTTATTATTGATAGAAAGATTGTACAGCCAGTTGATCAAGAGGTCCGTATCGCTGGCAAGGAAATAGCCATCCATATACAACCCTCCCCTCAGAAAATAGAAGATGCCGAAATTATTGAAATTACCTACAAACTGTCCGATAAGCACCGGCAATGTGGAAAATAATACAAAGGGCATAGTAATCCTTAGAAACTGCTTCCACTTCCCCGCTCCATCGATTCTCGCCGCTTCGTACAGCGAGATGTCCCTATTGGAAAGAATACCTGTAGCTAACAACATGATAGAAGGAGTACTGATCCAGCAGTTTACCAGTATTCCTATCAGCCTCGCCGTCCACTTTGCGTCCAGGTCGAGAAAGCCTATGGCAGCTCCTCCCCCTGCAGTAATGAGCTGATTGACCGGTCCGCCATAAGAAAACATGAATTTAAACGCCAGAAGCGTAATAAATCCGGGAATCGCATAAGCCAATACCGGGAACATCCTCCAGAACGCTTTGCCCTTCACACAGTCTTTATCGAGCAAAAGCGCAAGCCCAAGACCGGCAAAATAATTGAGCACGGTAGCTGCAACGGCCCATAGCAGATTCCAGCCGAGAATTTTGATAAAGGTAGGCGCAAACTGCGACAGCGATAAGAGCTTCACAAAATTGGCAGCTCCTACCCAATCTACCAATTCCGGAGGAACTACCGTCCCGCCGTAATTGGTAAATGCGATAAGTATCATAAATATAATGGGCAGAACATTAAATACGAACACACCCGCCACCGGCAATATCAGCACTGTCACATAGAACTTTTTATCCCAAAGCTGCATCGCCTCTTCTCTAAGGGTAAGGATTCTTCTTCCCTGCTCCAGCCGCTTCTGCATATGATATGCATCGCCGATATTCATAGCATAGAGATATAAAAATGCCGCCAGCACCAACCATGCAAAAACTCCCATCAGAAGCATTACTACCGAATTATCTCCGGTAACTCCAAGCCATGCGTCTCCCTTTTTCGTCCCCAGCGTGAAAAAACCGGCAATATCTGCAAAGCCTCTCGTAATGAAATAGTAAAAGACGCTTAGCTCGATCAGGAAAAGTAATATTCCTTTCCCTCTGGCCCCATATTTAAACTGCCCTCCGCCCATGATAACGACGGACAGCTTTACATTCGGTCCGCTGTCTCTTAACAAGCCTGCTGCCTGCTTTATTTTCCCTTTCATTTTCTTCCCATATCCTTCCTCTTTCCATGTTACCATTTCTTATTTTAGGGTAAATATCGCATTGTGGATCTGAGAGTCCACCTGCTCCAGCCCCTTCTTCATTGCCGGAAGATCCTGATATTTCTTCTCCTCCGGTTTTCGAAACGCATCCTTCGCAATATCCGTAAAAAAGGTTTCGCCCGGTGTCCATATTTGAGATACTTCTCTGATGGAAGGCATCAGAATAATATTTCCCTTTTCCAGATTTTCAAACAGCCGTCTGGATACATCGCCAGATTCCTCTGCAGCATCCGCTCTCGCCGGAGCCACACCGAGCAGTTCATTTCGAAGCTTCATCATTTCATAGCCGGATGCAAATTCAACAAAAGCAAGACAGGCATTAGGCGCCTTCGTATAGGCGCTGACCGCATATCCGTTCACGCCTCCCATCGATTTAGAATCCATCCATACCGGGTTTTCTTCGGATAAATCCCCACTCTCCGGAAGCTTCGGCACGGGTGCCATCACCATGTTTTCTTTTGCAAGCTCAGTTGCTGTTTCTTCATCCATTCCTTCGCTTTTATAGCTCTTGACCAGCTCTTCCAAAAAGGTGGAATAAACGTCCGGTGTGGATAACGTCGCAAAATAAGTACCATCCGCTATTTTACCGTAACAGGTGGTATTGATCGTATTGTCAATGCATTCCTCGTTCATGGCGCCTGCCAACTGTGACAGTACCCATGCTCCTTTTTCCGCTTCTGCAGCCGAGAATCCAATATCTTCCGGATCAGTGTTATTGTCCCCGAATATGTAACCCCCGTAGGAGAAAAGAAAACCGCCTGAAAAATATACATCATAGAGGGCCTTCATATAGCCATAGTTAAGGGGATTCTCCTCATGTCTGGCTACGGAAAAGGCATATAAAGCATTCCAATTCTCCGTGATATCACAAATACCGTTTCCGTCCTTATCCCAATCGGTCTCCCAGTTTGCAGGCAGCATATCCTTTCTGTAATAAAGCATCGGCGCCTGTACATTCACCGGTACGCCGCAGTAATAAAGATTTCCGTCCACCTCTGTCTCGTATGCCTTCCACGCTGCTTCCGGTATCTGCTCATAGCATTCCATATCTTGCACCGGGAGCGGATAAACATGCTTACCCTGCGCATATTGCATTATAATGTCGTTTGCCTGATACAATACATCCGGCCCATAGCCATAAGGTCCGTCATTTGCCAAATCCAAATACTGATCCATATTGGCATCCACCGCCGTAATTCCATACTCTGCATATGCCTCATTGAATGCTTCCAAAAGTTCCTTCGCATATCCCCTTGCAATTGCCGTATCATTTTCCAATACCCTGATTGTTACGTTATGTTCCAGCTCTCCGGTAAATGCCCCACTGCTCTGGACCGTTTTCGGTGTCTCCTTGTCTTTTACCGAAATGCCGGTTTCTGCCGTCTGGTCCTTTGCTGCATCCGCATTGCCGCAGCCTGCAGCCAACCCCAATACCCCAGTTAACATGAGCGATAGTATTATTGCCTTCCTCTTCTTCATACCTGCCTCCTCGTTTTCTATATACTTCCATGTTTCTGCCGCTAATCTTCCATCCCGATAACGGCGAATCCCCATTGTTCCACCGTGGCCGCAGCCGGCGCCTCAAACCTTGCACGGTTGCCGCAGAGAAGTTTGGCAAAGCCTCCGTCCTCCATATGCTCTGTCTGGGCTTCCTCCGTCATATTGATGAGCAGCCTTAATTTTTTCCCGGGAATGCTCCGTTCTACCAGAAGCATTTTCCCCTGAGCCGTCACTCTTATATCACCTTCAGCAATCTCAGGCCGCTTTCGCAATCCGGTCAGTACTTTCACCTTTTCCATCAACCCGGCATCCCATGAACGTTCTTCCCAGTCGAAGCAGCGGCGGGAATCAGGATCGTAACCACCCTCCAGGCAGATTTCCGTACCATAATAAATACATGCAGCTCCGATAAATATTATTTCAAGAGCAAGGGCTGCCAGCAACTTATCCTTGTTCTTCCCTACCTCTGTAAAAAAGCGGTGGGTATCGTGAGAATCCAGAAGATTCAACATCATCCGGTTCACCTGTTCTAAATTCCTCATCAAATTGGCGTTCAATTTCCAAGCCATTTGTTCGGCATCAAAATTTTCCCTTGCAAAATAATCCAGACATGCCTTTGTAAAGGCATAGTTCATAATGCTGTCATACTGGTCCCCCATAAGGTACGGATACGCATCATGCCAGTTCTCCCCGATAATGACCGCCTCCGGCTTCGTCTCCTTAACTGCCTTGCGGAAGGTTCTCCAGAATTCATGAGAAATCTCATCCGATACATCCAATCGCCAGCCGTCAATTTCATATTCCTTTATCCAATACACCGCAATCCGTATAAGGAACTCCTGCACTCGTTTATTCGCTGTGTTCAGTTTAGGCATATAATTGCAAGAGGCAAAGCATTCATAATTTATTTTTTCCGTATCCGGATAGTCTCCGTCAATCAGAAACCAATCATAATATTCCGATTCTCTCCCCTTAGTAAGTACCTCCTGAAACTGCTCCGTCTCCATACTGCAGTGATTAAATACTGCATCCAGTACTACTCGGATTCCTTTCCGGTGAGCCAGCCTTACCAGCTCCTTTAAATCCTTCTCCGTGCCAAACTGAGGGTCGACCTGCATGTAATTAATAATATCATATTTATGATTGGATACCGACAAGAAGATTGGTGTCAGGTAAAGAGCAGTTATCCCAAGTTCCTTTATATAATCAAGCTTCCGGATAATTCCCTTTAAATCTCCTCCTGCGAAGCCTTTGGCAAAGGGCTTATCATTCCACTTCATATTGATATAGGAGCAATCCTTTTTTATATCCCCCATAAAAAAACGATCTACAAATATCTGGTAAAATACCGCATCCTTCATCCAGTCCACCGTAGGCAGCAAATCATTTTTATTAATATACGGCATCTGGAAAAAATTATAAAATCCCTCTTTAAAGTTATAGGTATCGGTGATACCGTCTTCGCTGAAATAATATACCTTCCCGTTTTGCTCAATCCTGAAAATATATGCCAGCCGCACATCCTTAAGTTGTAATTTGATTTCATAATGATTATAAATTCTATCGCTATACCCTACATGCATGACCGCACTTTCCTGTTTTTCCTGAAAATCGTATTTGCATGCATATACTAAAAAAACTTTTGTCTCCTCATCCTCCTTTGCCATTCTAAGCCTTATTACCAATTCCTTTTCTCCTATAGGAAAACAATATCTGGAATCGGGAATATGTAACATTGCATATTCGTTCATATACTTTATCCTCTCTAAATTTTCACCGGCGCTTATTGACAAATACTGAAAAATTCTATATAACTTTTGAATAGACCCATTCCGGTCATTCCCGGAAAAGGAATATCCTACAAGGGGGAAACTTAAGTGAAAAATAAAATCACAATCAGAGATGTTGCGCGGGAGGCCGATGTATCCATTGCAACCGTATCTTATGTATTAAATGGGCGCACGGACATGCGTATCAGCGAACAAACAAGAAAAAAGGTACTGCAGGTCATCAATCTTCTGGATTATACACCCAATCAGTCCGCTCAGGCGCTTGCAACAAACCGCAATCGCATGATAGCCCTGTATATTACCCCCAGCTCTTCTGTCCTGAAAAAAGCGGAACAGATGTGTTTTATTCACCTTCTGTCTTCCTTTCTTCACGAAAAGAACTACGATCTCATATATCTGAGTGATAACTATACGGAACAGTTCGACAATGCGGATGCAATTATCGGTTATGATATTTCTGCCGAATATTTTCATCAAATCGGTGACGTCAACTTCAGTCCTTTATTAGCTGTGGACTGCTTTATTGAGGACCCATTATTTTTCCAGATAAATTCCGATTATGCTAGGATTGCCGGTGAGGCTTCTCTTTTTTTCCGGGGTGAACCTTACACCCTTTATTCTTTGAAGACCCCTAATATTCAGAAACAGCAGTATCTTGAGAATACCTTTTCCAGAGTGCATTATGTGGAAGACTTCCATGCGCTTGACAATAGCGACGGAGAAAATATCCTTGTCATGGATCAGACGCTGCAAGAGCTGTTGAAAGATCACCCTTCTTTGTACTATGCTCCCTCCATGTCCGCCGAAAAAGCGGAGGCTCTCATTACCTGCGTCGAATATGCACTTTTAAGAACCCCGCTTAAGCAGCATAATATCCTTATATAGATAATGTTTTCCGGATTCATGTCTTCCGGATATGAAGAAACTCTTTATTTGCAGGACACTGCAAGCACCTTTGATGAAGCATCATAGGTGAACGTATAGGTTCCGTCCTGTCCGGCAATCAGATTGCCGCCGCCCCCCTCCGAAACGAAGGAAAGGCTATCCGCATCGTCGGAAGCAATATTGGTAAAACGAATATACTCCGTGCCTACCGTAGCGATATCTCCGACCGTTACCATCGATGTGAACATAAACTCATCCCCTTCTGTAAGACCGACGCTCAGCGTATATATGTCTCCATCCTGCGTAAACTCCGTTTCTGCCGAATAAACATCCTCCCAGCCCGTTATGACCGCTCCCTTTATGTAGTAATTTACCTGCATATCCCCGGCATTCGATGTTGCCTCTCCGTTATAGGTCCATGTAATCTTGTCGTAAGGATTCACGTTGAATCCCTCTTTATTTTCCTCAGAATAGTTGGAGGCGCTTGTATCATAAGTGTCCTCTGCCGGATAAGTGGCCAAGGTGAAAGTGTAATTTCCTGTTACCGCACATTTGATATTGGAACGCTTCGTGCTGGCTTCTCCCAAGCCTCCTGAATTATAGAAATAATCCTTGCCGTCCAAAGAAATGGTATCCAAATAACCATAGCCTCTCTGATCATTCCACTGCGTATTTATTGCAAACTGAAATTCATCTCCTTCATTCAAATCCAAGGTAATCGTATAAATATTTTCCGAATTTCTCTCTTCCTTCGTCATTTTATGCACATCCGTAATGCTCGTTCCCCAATTGGATTCCAGCAAAGCCGAACTCGTTCCGCTTCCCACAATGGCAAATTCCCTCTCGTCCTCTTGATAGGAAACAAATCCGGCAAAAGCGGACATATCTTCCGTTACCGGCTGCTCAAAATTGAACTTATGACTCATCTGAGGTGTGGCAAACCAATCCACAAAAACATAGCCCTCTTTTTCAGGCGTATATTCCTCTGCCAAAGCACCATCTGCAACTTCCGCTTCCTTTAAAACAGTCGTTCCATCCGAATCATAAAAGGTCACTTTATGCGCGGTTTCTTCTGCAGCAGATTCCTCCGGCGCGCCATCCTGTGTTTCTTCCACTACGCTTCCGGTCTCTTCCGTCTGAGCGTTACCGCAGCCTGCAAGAAGCAAGCCTGTTGTTATAAATCCTACTGCGAGCAATTTCCCTATTTCTTTTCTTCTCTTCATTTTTTCCTCCACCCTTAACTATAGTTATTCTTATTTGCTTAACCGGTTAATCAAATAGGATTTTTTAAGCAAACTGCCGAATCACAGTTTGCTTAAACGGTTAAACTATATAAATAATGTATCACTATTCGTATCCCATGTCAACAATTGTTTGCCTACTTTTTCAAAAGTAACAAATATTCGTTACTGTTCACTCCATTCCCAGCAACGCATGATTTCTGCATTTAAATTCGCTCCGCGAAGCAGAAATCAT
This sequence comes from Bacillota bacterium, assembly GCA_023442465.1. Classification (GTDB taxonomy): domain Bacteria; phylum Bacillota; class Clostridia; order Lachnospirales; family Lachnospiraceae; genus Kineothrix. The sequence continues at coordinate 294,839 of JAEZZQ010000043.1, forward strand.
CTCTTGAATCACGTTCTTACGTAATTTAAAAGCAAGTGTTAAGCTACTGTATGAACAGTAACAAATATTCCCCATAACCCTCCTGCTCCATTCTTTCCTTCGGTATAAATCTAAGAGAAGCGCTGTTAATGCAGTACCTAAGACCTCCCCTATCCATAGGCCCATCCTCAAATACATGCCCCAGATGCGCATCCCCGGTTCTGCTCCTCACCTCGGTCCTCACCCTGCCAAAGCTCGTATCGACAGCGTCCGTAATAAGTGCTGCATCGATAGGCTTGGAAAAAGCAGGCCAGCCGCATCCCGATTCAAATTTATCATCCGACAGAAAAAGGGGCTCTCCTGTAGTAATATCCACATAGATTCCTTCCCGGAACTCATCGAAATATTCATTATGAAAAGGCCGCTCCGTGGCACTATTCTGTGTCACCTCGAACTGAAGATTTGTCAAACTCTCCTTCAACTCCTCCGCAGATTTTTTTACATACCTCCGGCCTGTATCCACCGCATTCTTCGCCTTCTCGAACTTATCCGACCCGATATGGCAATATCCATGGGGACTCTTGTCCAAATATTTCTGGTGATACTCCTCCGCTCTATAATAGTTATCCAGCGGCTTCACCTCGATTGCAATCTTTTCCTTATATTTTAATTGAAGCCTGTCAATCGATGCACGGATAATGCCCTCGTCCTCATCGTCCGTAAAATAAATCCCGGTCCTATATTGCGAACCCACGTCATTTCCCTGCCGATTCACACTCACCGGATTAATCACATCGTAATAAAGCTCCAGCAGAAAAGGAAGTCCGATTACCGTATTCTCATACACCACTTTAACCGTCTCCGCATGTCCTGTATTTCTATGGCACACTTCTTCATAGCTGGGATTTTTTGTATTCCCATTCGCATATCCGACCTCCGTCTCCAAAATCCCCTTAACCTCTTCCAAATACTTCTCCGTTCCCCAAAAGCAACCTCCGGCTAAATAAATTTCTTTCCGCATAGAAATTCTCCTTTCATTTAATATATTAATATATTTTTTATTGTGTTATTTTGTTGGGTAATGAGAGACTCGGGGCGGTGGATTGGGTCTCCCACTACGTACCGACTAAGAACTTCCCGCAATCTGCTCTCCTTCACTCAAGTTCTTAATCCGTATACACATCTATGCACCAAGACCTACGTCTCACACCTCCACCGCCTCCCAGTCATCCGTCACCCCATATCCCAGCCGTAGAATTTGCGCGGGGAAAGGCGGGGAGGGAAATGTTTTTAAGCGATTTTATGCTACGGAGGTGAGACAAAGAAAATTTTTCGTTACTGTTCACACAGTAGCTTAACACTTGCTGTTAAGCTACGTAAGAACGTGATGCAAGAGATGATTTCTGCTTCGCGAAGCGAATTTAAATGCAGAAATCATGCGTTACTGTGAACGGAGTGAACAGTAACAATTTTTCAGCCTCTGCTGAAAGATTTTCTGCTCTGGCTCGCCGCAGTGTCCTGCATAATCAGAGCGCAAAAACACTTCCCTCCCCGCCTTTCCCCTCACAACCTCCTCACAACCTCCTCCCTTCCCCAAATTTTTCTCACTTTTGTCAATTTTGTTGTAGAAATATGCCGGATCATATGATATACTTTTTTGAAAAAATATAGAGGGAGGTCTTTTCTTGGAAAGCAAAAAAATCATTCAGGTCGAAGATAAGGTACCGGCCAGTCTCCTATTCCCGCTGTCCCTGCAGCACATGTTCGCCATGTTCGGAGCATCGGTATTAGTACCTATCATCTTCCAAATCAATCCATCTGTCGTACTGTTAATGAACGGTGTCGGCACGCTACTATTTTTCCTTATCACCAAAGGCAAAGCACCCGCATATCTCGGTTCCAGCTTTGCTTTTCTTGCACCGGCAGGTCTGGTCATATCCAAATGGGGGTATCAGGATGCTCTGGGCGGTTTCATCGCAGTAGGTTTGGCGCTGTGTATTCTTTCTTTTGTTATTTACAAGTTCGGTATCAAATGGATCGACGTCGTACTTCCCGCCGCAGCTATGGGTCCCGTCGTTGCTCTCATCGGTTTGGAGCTGGCAGGAACTGCTGCTTCTACAGCCGGAATTCTTCCCGGTACTGACGGCGCTGTGGATTCCAAAAATGTAATCGTATTCGTAGTTACTTTGGCATTCGCCATATTCGGAAATGTACTCTTCAAAAAGTTCTTCGCTGTTATCCCCGTTTTGATTGCGATCATCGCAGGTTATATCACCGCACTGTTCACTGGGGTCATTGCACCCGGAACGGTTTCCGGAGCGCTTCATGCCAGCTTGTTCGTAATGCCGAATTTCCAGATTCCCCGCTTTAACCCGGAAGCTATCGTAATGATTCTTCCCGTTATTCTGGTTATCGCTTCCGAGCACATCGGCCACCAGATCGTAACGAGTAAGATCGTGGAAAGAGACCTCCTCAAGGATCCGGGGCTACACCGCTCCTTGTTCGCAGATGGTCTTTCTACCATGCTCTCCGGCTTCGTCGGCTCCGTGCCTACCACGACCTATGGCGAGAACATCGGCGTTATGGCAATGACTAAGGTTTATTCCATTCAGGTAATAGCCGGTGCAGCTATCCTCTCGATCATCGCTTCCTTCGTAGGTCCCGTTGCCGCATTGATTCAGACCATTCCCGGTCCTGTCATCGGCGGCATTTCCTTCCTCTTATACGGTACCATCGGAGCTTCCGGTATCCGTATCATCGTTGACGGACGAGTTGATTACAGCGGAAGCCGCAACCTGACGCTCACGTCCGTAGTGTTTGTCGTAGGTCTTTCCGGCGTTGCCTTAAGTATCTTCAACATTACGCTTACAGGTATGGTTCTGGCAGCGATTGTCGGTATGATTCTATCGCTTCTGTTCTATATCTTCGATAAGCTCGGATGGGCGAACGATAAGAACTAAGAAATAACTACTTGGTAGTTTAAGAAGGGTGTTCCTTTTCTATTCATGCAAGAAGAGAAAGGGACATCCTTTTTTTAATAGGAAAATGCTCCTGTTAAATAAAGATAGATGCACAGCTATGCGCGTCAAACACAAATCACATATTTTCTATTAACTTAGCTGATTTTTCGTTACTGTTCACACAGTAGCTTAACACTTGCTGTTATGCTACGTAAGAACGTGATGCAAGAGATGATTTCTGCTTCGCGGAGCGAATTTAAATGCAAAACTTTTGCATTGCAGAAATCATGAGCTACTGAGAACGGAGTGAACAGTAACGATTTTTCTCCGGCTCCGGCCTCCACTGGCTTTTCTCTAAATCGATACAGCCATTTTCCAGGAAAATAACGCCCTCCTGCTCCAACATAAAGCGCTGGAAATCCTGCCCTCCAAAAGCGTGCATGGGAGCCATCTCTCCTAACCGGTTGACCACTCTGTGGCAGGGAAGGTTCAGCTCTGCAGGAGCCCTGTTCATGGCATAGCCGATGACACGCGGTGCACGAGGCTTTCCCACAAGCCAGGCAATTTGACCGTAAGTGGCGACCCGTCCCTCCGGAATATTCGCCACCACCTTATAAATTTTTTGATATAATTCCGAATAAGCCATAGACTTCCCTCTCTTTAAGGTACTGTTTCTATATCACAACAACGTATTTTCAGTATTTTTAACACTTTCTCTGTTTTGTCTCGTATAAATGATGTATAATAAAAGAAAATATCACAATAGTGTATGCCCCTCCGTTTTACTATTCAACCGGAAGCATCGCTAGGTGTTTTTTGTGAACAAAGGTCACACAAAACCCAAGTCTTACAAACGTTTACATCAATTGCTACTACGAAGCCGCAGGCAAAATAGTGCCCCTTGAGGATTTAATATATGACAGTTTATCACAAATTCTTTTCCGAAGATACTCGCTTATACAAAATATATAAAGAGAAGTTTACCGATGTATCCGTTACCTTACTCCTGCTGCTCCTGGCGACACTCCTTTCCTTCATCTATTGGAGAATATCTCAGAATGCTGCCAACATCGCACTTTTATATGTCATAGCCTTAGTGCTGATCGCGAGGAAGACGGAAGGCTATTTCTGGGGAATCTTCGCCTCGCTGGTAGGAGTTATCTGTATCAATTATCTCTTTACCTATCCATATTATTCGCTGAATTTTACGCTGTCCGGCTATCCGGTCACCTTTCTTGGAATGCTTGCCGTGGCGCTGACAACAAGTGCAGTTACCAGCAACATGAGAAATCAGATGCAGATGCTCGCTGATAGGGAAAAGCTGTTGGTCGAAGCTGAAAAGGAAAAAATGCGCGCCAATTTGCTGCGCGCCATTTCCCATGACCTTAGAACTCCGCTCACCAGTATCATCGGCGCCAGCGCTTCTTATATTACCAATGAAGAGGTTTTGAACGAAGATCAGAAAAAGGAGCTGGTTTCCCATATTTACGAAGATTCCAACTGGCTCCTTAACATGGTGGAGAATCTTCTTTCCGTCACCCGTATCCAGGACGGCGTAGCCAATGTCAACAAGTCCTATGAATCTGTGGAGGAGGTACTTTCAGAGGCTATTATCCGTCTGAAAAAAAGGCTGCCCGATACACAGCTTTCCGTACATGTTCCTGATGAGCTCATCATGATTCCCATGGACGCCATTTTAATCGAGCAGGTTCTTATCAACCTTCTGGAAAATGCCGCGCTCCATTCCAGGAGTGAATTGCCCATCGAATGCTATGTGGACGAGACCTCGGATTTCGTTACCTTCCACGTCAGAGATTACGGCATCGGCATCTCCCCAGAGAGGCTGTCCACCATTTTCAGCGGAACCGCTTATACCGGTAACTCCTCTGCCGACAGCTCCAGAGGCATGGGTATCGGCCTTACCATTTGCAAGACCATCATTACTGCCCACAAGGGCAAACTTAGAGTAAAATTACACGATGTAGGAACCGAGTTTTATTTCATCCTGCCAAAGGCATAACCAATAATATGTTGTACAAAAAAGGAGTCCCGCTAAAATGAGCGCCAAATCAACTATCATTATTATCGAAGACGAAAAGAACATATGTAATTTTATGGCTACCACACTTACGGCCCAAGGCTATAAAATCATAACTGCTGCCAACGCAAAATCCGGTCTTTCTCTCATTGCCTCCTGCTGTCCCGACCTCATCCTTTTGGATATGGGACTGCCCGATATGGACGGCATCGACGTCATCAAGGATATTCGCTCGTGGGCCAGTATTCCCATCATCGTCATATCCGCGCGAGCGCAGGAGAAGGAAAAAGTATTAGCACTGGACACCGGAGCGGATGATTATATTACCAAGCCCTTCGGCCCTTCTGAGCTTTTTGCCCGGATTCGCACCGCCCTAAGGCACAGCAACCGCCTGAATACGGATTCCAGGCTGACTCTCCGGCCCTACGAGGCCGACGGACTCATTATCGACTTCGATAAGCATCTGATTACGCTACGCGGAAGCGAAGTACATCTGACACAAGTAGAATTCAAAATCATTTCACTTCTGGCTCAGAACTCCGGCCGGGTCATGACTTATGATTCCATTATTTCTAATGTGTGGGGGCCTTATGCCGATGACAATAACCGCATATTGCGGGTAAACATGGCGAATATCCGGCGGAAGCTGGAAAAAAATCCTGCGGAGCCTCACTACATATTCACTGAAATAGGCATTGGCTACCGGATGCTGGAAGATAAGGCCGGCTGACTTGCTAGAATTCCACGCCCCGCCTGGCGGGAATTCCTTTTTCATAAGGGTGCCTGATGCACTTCATCCGGGTAATATAATCCGCATATTCCAGAAAAAGTTCATCCGGCTCCCTTCCTGTCAGAATCAGCTCAAGAGAAGGGGGCTTTTCCTTTATCAATCGCTCCACCCCGCTCTTATCGATGAGCTCCAGCCCATAAGGATAGGTAATCTCATCCAGAACTACCATTCCGTATCCGCCGCCCTCTATCTTTTTCATGACTTCCTTTAGTATTTCATTGTGTTCCCGCGTAATTTCCTTCTTATCCGCATCGCTCATATTTTTATAGAATCCATAGTTTTTGCTGTTTCTTAGAAGCTCGATTTCCTTTATCCGCTCCATGGCGGACAGTTCGCCGCTTTCATTGCCTTTCATGAACTGAGCAAATATTACGCGCTCACCGCAGCCCGCAGCTCGCAGCGCAAGCCCTGCCGCCGCTGTGGTCTTTCCTTTTCCATCTCCGCAGTACACATGAATCAATCCTTGCTTCATCACTTTCCTCCTTTGCCGAAAATACGCCGATATCCGTAATTTAACGCCTTTGGATTGCCGGCCCTTTTTTCACAATCCTTTCTATTACATCCGGCACATAGAGACTGCTCTCTTTCTACTCCCGGTTCTTTCATCTGAAGAGGCACGGTATATGCCACGCTCTTTTTGGGAATCAGCATATAGGCAGCATTGTAGCTTATTTCCTCCTGCCCGAAGGAATCCACTATTTTGGCTGCATCCTCCATGGGGCGTTCGGTCCCCGGGAATTCATACTGTCCGCACCACAAGCCGGTGTGTCTTCTAAGGAAATCGTCTCCCCTTCCATAAGCCTTCATAAGAAGCTCCATGGCAATACATTCCACCATATAGGCCTCCGACAGACTGCCTTCCTCCATAAGGTCGCTTTGCACACAGTCCACACCCTCGCCCAGTGTCATGAGTACGGCTGCCTTATCCCCTATCTGTCCGCCCCATGAAAAATAAGCGGATACCGAAGTATTCCTAAAGTACTTTTCATATACCTCCCTTAACAGAGGAAGGCCGGTATCACCAAAATGATACCGACCGCACATATTCTTTAACTCGCTTTCGCATAAATCCACTGATAATATCCTGTGTTCCTTCCGCTCGCTCTCCATAGATGCACCTCACTATTTTATGCACGCTCTGTCTGTTCACGTCTTCACTCGCATGGCACGCATCGCATTCATTATTGCGATGACCGCTACACCTACGTCGGCAAATACCGCCGCCCACATAGTTGCGATTCCCACTGCTGCTAATAATAATATCAGAATCTTCACTCCAATTGCAAATATTATATTTTGTTTTACGATAACGAGGGTTCTTTTTGATATCTGTATCGCCTTCACAATCTTCGAAGGTTCGTCTGTCATAATCACCACATCCGCCGCTTCGATTGCCGCATCCGAACCCAAACCACCCATGGCTATGCCGATATCTGCTCTCGCCAATACCGGAGCGTCGTTCATACCGTCACCGACAAAAATCAGCCTGCCCTTTTCCGACTTGCTCTGGAACAGCCGTTCCACCTGATCTACCTTATCCTTCGGTAAAAGTTCCGCATGTACTTCCTCGATCCCAAGTGCTCCTGCCACTTTGAACGCCGTCTTTTTCTGATCTCCGGTGAGCATGACGATATGTTTCATGCCTACCGCCTTAAGGCCTTCGATGGCCTGCTTCGCATCGGACTTGATTTCGTCCGCTATCACGATGTAACCCAGATATTCCTTCTCTCTCGCCACATGAATGATGGTTCCTGCCTCATCCGGCTCCTTCATATGAATATTCTGCTGCTCCATCCATTTGGCATTTCCCGCATAAACACGGCTGCCGTTTAATAGTGCACTGACTCCGTGCCCTGCAACCTCCCCCACATCGCTTAAGAGCGATTTATCCACGTCCTTATGATATGCTGCTAACAGCGATTTGGAAATCGGATGATTGGAATAGCTCTCCGCATAAGCTGCTGTTTCCAAAAGAGCACCCTCCGCCACTCCCATTTCGGGAACCAGCTTCGTTACCGCAAAGATGCCTTTAGTGAGCGTTCCGGTCTTATCCATCACTACGATCTCAGCGTCCGACAAGGCTTCCAGATAATTGCTGCCTTTGACGAGAATACCGGCTCTGCTGGCTCCTCCCAGACCTCCGAAGAAGCTTAATGGAATGCTGATAACTAGTGCGCAGGGACAAGAGATAACAAGAAAACTGAGCGCTCTATATATCCATATCGTAAAGCCGCCGCCTAACAGGAGCGGAGGAATAAATGCCAGAAGTACTGCGCAAATTACAACTACAGGAGTATAATATCTGGCGAATTTCGTAATAAAATGCTCTGCTTCCGACTTCTTGCTTCCCGCATTTTCAACAAGCTCCAATATCTTCGCTACCGTGGATTCCCCGTAGTTCTTATTTACTTTAACCTCCAACACACCGGACAGGTTTACGCATCCGCTGATTACCTCTTCACCCTCTGCTACATCTCTGGGAACACTTTCTCCGGTAAGAGCCATCGTGTCCAGAGAGGATGAGCCCTTAGTAACCACTCCATCCAGAGGAATTCTCTCCCCGGGTTTAATCAATATCGTCTCTCCGATAGCCACTTCCTCGGGGCTCACTTCTTCCGCCTCACCGCCCCTTAGCACATTGGCATAATCGGGACGTATATCCATAAGCTCTGCAATGGATTTCCTGGATCTGCCTACCGCATAGGACTGAAACCATTCTCCCACTTGGTAAAACAGCATAACGGCAACCGCTTCCGGATACTCTCCTATGAGAAAGGCCCCCACTGTGGCAATGGACATCAGGAAATTTTCATCGAATATTTGTCCGTGACCGATATTCTTCACCGCCGCCTTTACTATACTGCCTCCTATTACAAAATAAGCGATCAGAAATAACACCAGCTCTATATTTTCATTTAAATCCGGTATGATGTGCGATACTAAAATCGCAGCCAGATATATGAGAGCACCTATAATGATTCTTTTAAGCAACCTTTTTAGCTTCTTACTCATCTCTTAACCCTTCGCTTTCCTTGCATGCTGTCCTTTTAATACTATTTCTCTATTACTTCCACATCCGGTTCAAATTTCTTTACAATTTTCTTGATCTCCTTGGTAATGCCTGGCACCTTCGCTTCTTCCACGTCGATTACCAGCTTCTGCGTCAAAAGGGTCACTGTGCTGCTCTTCACGCCCTCCAGCTTCCCTACTGCCGCCTCGATCTCACCTGCACAATGTGCACAGTCCAGCTCCTCCAAAATGTAAGTCTTTCTCATTTCTTCTCCTCCTAATCCTTTTTAATTACCTTCATTATTATCGTTCCTCTTCGATATGGTCCAGCCCTTGGCTTAAAATCGTCTTGATATGTCCATCCGCAAGGGAATAAAACACTGTTTTACCTTCTCTTCGGTTCCTTACCAGATCCATCTGCTTCAGCGTACGAAGCTGGTGGGAAATTGCCGACTGGGTCATATTTAAAGTCTGCGCCAAATCGCATACGCACATCTCCGAGCACATAAGCACATATAGCATCTTAATTCTCGTAGAATCCGCAAACACTTTGAAAAAATCAGCTAAGTCATACAGCTTATCTTCCTCCGGCATCTGCTCGTTCACCTTATGAATAATTTCTTCGTGAACGTGGATATAATCGCAGCTTTCTAATCTCTCCTGCTCTATCTTCATTGTACGCTTCCTCCTTTTGTTTAAATACCTCTGAAATATTTTCTTATATTTCAGGCAAAACCTAATATATCCTTTCTATATCATATACTCATAACATATGAACACTTGCTCATATGTTCATTATATCAATCTTATGTCATATGTCAATATGTTTCTCAATATAAATTAATATTTTTTTAGTCTTTGGGGATAAAAAGGCAGAGGACAACTTCGATACAAAATGCTGCGAATAGAAAAGGCTGCTGTGTGCGATAATTCCAAGTCGCACACAGCAGCCCTTTTCTACTTTATATCAAACGCTTTCTTTCTCCCACAATAACTTTGGATAATCCCCTTCATCCTTCATCTTCTGAATGGCATTTACAACCGTCTGTTTATCCTCTTTATAAGTAACGCCGTACCAGCGGTCGTAGGATTTCAGCACCGTTACCTCCGCCTTTTTCTCCTCCAACAGCTCATTTACCACACTGGGAAGAAAATACTCGCATTTCATCGGATTTTCTTTTAAACCTTTTTCAAGAAAGACCGGAAATCCGGAAACAAGTTCCTCCATGAAGCTTGCGGTAAAGCCCCACATATTCATAGATACCGTACTGCCCTTGGGGATCACGTGCCAGGATGCACCCTCATCCTCCGTATACGCAGTATCTTCTCCTCTTTTTTCGATATGCGTTCTCTCCGTAATTCCTTTTAAACGGCTGTTTTCGTCAGTCTCGCATACGCCTCTCGCCACATGGCCGTTTTCCGTCAGCGTGTTTTCCAGAACATAGCCCACCATGGCATATGTGTATTTCTCACCGTCCTCATGAGTGGTCAGGTAATCATAAATCTGTGCAAACGCGCTTCTTCCATAATAATCGTCCGCATTGATGACGACAAAGGGACCATCTACCGCTTCGGCACAGCTAAGCACCGCATGCCCGGTTCCCCATGGCTTCTGCCTTCCCTCCGGTACCTTCGCAGGCGACGGTATATTTCCGATCTCCTGAAATACGTAGGTCACCTCCATAAAGGGCTCGATACGCTTACCGATGACCTCCCTGAAATCCTTCTCATTTTCCCTCTTGATAACGAAAATCACCTTTTCAAATCCGGCCTTTACCGCATCATATAGGGAAAAATCCATAATGATATGTCCGTTTCCATCTACGGGGTCTATCTGCTTCAGTCCCCCGTAACGGCTCCCCATGCCTGCCGCCATTATTATCAGAACGGGCTTTTTCATCTCAGTTCCTCCTCTTTCATCGCTTTTCTTTTATAAAATATAGGCTTTATTTTCCTACCTTCATAAGATATACTTTATGTTATAATTTGATTAGAAGTTTTTATATTGTCAATTCTTTATACTATTGTATATCTTTTTTGTAAAAAATGCACTAATATTATTACTTTAATATAAATGTTCGTTACAGTTCAGCCTTCCATACTGCGAAACCAAAATTGCATCTCTATGCAATTTTACAAGGGCTGCGAGTACAAAAACGCAGTTTTATCGCATTTTTTGTGCATACATGCTGCCGTTTAACCGAAGTCAGAACTGCAACAATTAATCTATTTGCGGAGGCCAAATATGTCTTACGAAAGTATCACTTTAAAAAAGGAATTTATCATAGACCACCTCGTTTCCATCCACCACTACGAATATATGAGCGCATTTGTTCTAAAGGAAGAGACTCACCCGTTCTGGGAGCTTATCTGTGTGGACAAGGGCACCGTCAACATAACCGTGAATCAGGAAACTCATACTCTGAACAAGGACGATATTATGTTTCTTAAGCCGGGAAAGGCCCACAGTGTGCAATCCAACGGCTCTGCAGCCCCACATTTGATCATCATCGGCTTCGAATGCAATTCTCCTTCTATGAGCTTCTTCGAGCATAAAGTATTAGAGGTCACTCCTTCCGGAAGGACGCTGCTGGGAAATATTATCCGTGAGGCCTATCTCACCTATTCAGGCCGTATGGACGACCCGAGCTGCCAAGAGCTCATACGCAGGGAGGAATCCTCCATCCCCTTCGCTTCCGAGCAGCTGATCCAACTCTATCTGCTGCAGTTATTGATCCAATTAAAACGGAGTACAGGCATGAACAGTTCTTCCATCGCCGCTATTCCCAAGTCCTCCCGCCAAAGGGGCGAGGACGAGCTCTTTTATAAAATTATCGCCTATATGGAGGAGAACATCAGCACCAAGCTGACAATACAGCAGATATGCAAAGATAATCTGGTTGGGCGCTCCCTTTTGCAGAAGATGTTCAAGGACCATACGAGCTGTGGCATCATCGATTATTTCACCATTATGAAGATAAATGCTGCCAAACAGCTCATATGCGGCCAGCAAATGAACTTCTCGCAGATCGCCGACAAACTGGGGTATAATTCCATCCACTATTTTTCCAGACAATTCAAGCATATCGCGGGTATGACTCCTTCCGAATATCAAGCTTCCGTCAAGGCCGGACAAGAGCCGCCCGCGCTATAGCACCGATTACATTTCACCGCCCGGCGGTGTCTGTCCATCCGGAGACATCTGACCATCATCCGGTCGCTCACTGCCCTGAGGTATCTGACTTCCGTCCGGCCTCTCACTGCCCTGCGGCATCTGGCCTCCATCCGGCAGCTCACTGCCCTGAGGCATCTGGCTTCCGTCCGGCCTCTCACTGCCCTGAGGCATCTGGCTTCCGTCCGGCCTCTCGCCATCCCAGTTCATCTTTTCCCCACCTCCGCCAAAGCCGCTTGGCTGTCCATTGCTCGTAGCTATGCCGGATAAGGTAATCTCTGCTGTCTGGTCACCGCAAGTCAAAGTATAAGTCGCATCTTTTAAAAGATCGGGAGTGCTTATCAGAACCGACTGATATTGTTTCTGCGGCGTAACGGATATTATCACATTGCCGTCCGCATCGGCAAGCACTGCCTCTGTTCCTGCCGGGACTGCGGAAGTAAGGTTATTTAATAAGGAATACTGGGTGGAACTGTCGGAAAAACCCTGTGCCATACCGGAGCTTCCGGTTACTACGAAGGTCCCTCCTGTAATCTGCGCGATTCCGTTATAATCCAAGCCCGCATTTCCGTTATCTTCAGGACCGCTTACATAAGTGGTTCCTCCCGTTACATATATAGAGCCATTGCTGTCAATCCCATCTCCGACTGCATCTATCGTAATTGTGCCGCCGTTTATGGCGATATAGCAGTTTGTATCATTTTCCATTTCTCCGCCCATGCCAAAACCGCCGCTCTCTTCGTTCTCTGCAGAGCTGTTACCGCTGGCCGCATTCAGTCCGTCATCCTGAACCGAAATATCTATCATGCCGCCATCAATGATTAAGGCTGTTCCTTCGATTCCTTCCTGCCCGTTCAAAATGTTAATCTCTCCACCGCAAATGTATATATAGCCTTTGGTAGCATCGTCGCCGTTTTTAGACTGTATTCCATTACCATCCGTTACCGTCAGGTTAAAGATTCCATCTTTAATCTTCACGCAATCCTTTCCGTTTAAAGCATCCTTTAATGCCGTGATATTGAGTGTTCCTCCGGTTATGATGAGGTCGTCCTTAGAAACGATTCCATGCTTATAATTTCCGATAATATTCAACACACCGCTGCCATTGACTGTCAAATCCGCCTTGCTGAAAATAACCGCATCCACGTTGTTGTCATCGCTCTGAACGCGCTCTGCACCATCGGTCAGCGTGTTCTCACTTCCTTCTGCCAAGGTAAGGAATACCTTATCTGCATTTTTAATATATATGGGGGCATTATCTGAGGAAGAAAGTGTAACTCCGTTCAACACGAGCTGCACTTTATCGGTATCCTCTGCATCCACTACGATTTGTCCGTCCGTAAGCGTTCCCGACAGTACATAGGTCCCCTCATCGCTAATTGTCACCTCATCTCCTTCTGCCTTAGCCCCGTCTCCCGATACCTCGGCACTGTCTCCCTTTAAAGCGATTAACACTGCCGTACTTTCTTCATAACCTATATCTAAATCTCTGGCTGTGAATTCTTTGTCCACCTCTACCTGCGATTCCTCATATACTGATGCCGGCGTCTGCACACTCGAATCGCTGTCCGAAGCTGTCTGCGTACTGGCCGCTGCTTCTTCCGTTCCCTGCACATCGCTTCCTTGTGCGTTTCCGCAGCCCGTTATAATGGCTGCCGCAAGCAAGGCTGCTGCCAAACCTTTCCGCCTTTTTCTTTTTGTATTTTTCATATTGACTCCTATCTGTGTGCTTTAGCACACGTATAAATCAAAGCTCTTCGCTTCCGAAGCATATTCTTCCGCATGTTATTTCCAAATTCCCGTTTCTGCATCGTAAATCATCGATAAATTCCTTTTCCTGCTCCTTATCCCGCAGTGCAATCCGGTACTCCAGCTTGTAGAGGCTGCCCATATTAGCAGTTTTCACTCTGATAAGCTGTGATTTCGTCGTATATTTTTCGAATAAATCATCGAATACTCCGGTATAGTCAAGGCCCTCCGGTATGGTAATCCTCAGCTCCTTATCCTTCTGCCCCGGCTCACCGAAATCGGTGATGTTATAAAGGATGCTCACACCTCCAACAATTACAACAAAAATTATAGCTGCCGTAATATATCCGGTACCGGTGGCAAGACCTATTGCCATGGAAAGAAAAATGCTGCTGATTTCCTTGGCGCTTCCCGGTATGGAACGAAAGCGTACAAGGCTGAAGGCACCCATTACAGCTATTCCTGTTCCCAAATTTCCGTTTACCAGCATAATCACCATCTGTACCATGGCCGGAAGCAGAGCCAATGTCATAATAAAGCCCTTGCTGCTGTCATTGTATCTGCTGTGTGTCCAAGCGACAGCCGCCCCCAGAAGTAAGGAACAAACGATGCAGATCAAAAAGCTCTGTATGGAAAATGTGTTGGTTAATATCGAGTTAAGCATATTTTATCTCTCCTTTTCGTATCGTGAATTCATTTTTCTTTTCTATATTCTGCAAGGAATACTCATAGCCCCGCCCGTATTTTGAAAAAGACACCGGATAGATGTTCAGTTCGTCCAGCATATGGGAAATCCATAAGGGCATAGCGCCCGCAATCTTAATTTCCATAAGCCTCTGCCCCTTTTTCAGCAAAGGACTGCCCCATACTCCCGCTTCCAGGTACAGTTCTTCTTCCCTCCACAATATATCACTGTCAAAAGTAATCCGCAGTTTTGAATCCTCAATGCCGTACATGGCAATTCTATTATAAGAGATATACATGGCAGGCTGTAGATTTTTGTAAAATTTCAGAAACCAGTCTATTTCCCGAACGATTTGGCTTGTCCGCGGAGCGGGAAGGTTGTCGTAAAGATAATGTTCGCTTTCTGTCAGCTCCATTTCTTCTCTCCTCTTGTATACGATTCCCTTATATTTCTTCTTCAGTTCTACGAATACCGGAGTACCCTCCGCAGGCGTTCCATAGCTTCTAAGCCTTAGCTTTTCTTTATATACAGGCTTCTCTAATGAGCTGCAGATCAACTGATGGTTTGGTGTATCGAAGTAGATGTTACATATTGTGGTCTTACCAAAATGGTCAATGACCATATGATCCTCCAGCCGTTCTTTTAACAATTTATATGTATTCTCACTGAGTAAATATTTCTTTTCATACCGTTTAAAGGTTCCCTGATATTGGCTCATCCTAATTCCTCCTATCATTTGCGTGTTGCTTTTGATAGGTTCATTGTATCGCCTGTACCTAAAACGAACCTTAAACTTTACTTTAAATTTACTTAAAGTTTATTATAAATTCTGTTCGAGTACAAAATTCCAAAATACTTCCGCATTGGTAGGCAGCACGTGATGTCGTTTGCGGATCATAGATAAATAGGAAATGTGTTCCGGAGAAATGATATTTAAGTATGCTAATTTTCCGTTATCGGTATACCTCTTCACGGAAATAGGACTGATGGCGATTCCCAAATTGGATATGATCAAAGGGATAATACTCGCGATCTGATTATATAGGCAAAATACATGACAGGGTTTTGAAATTTCCAAAAACCAATTATGAATTTCGCTTTGTAAAGGCTGTCTTGAAGGAATAAACAATGGCTCCTCACACAGCTCGTCCAATTGAATCGTCGTCTGTGCCGCCAGTGGGTGGTCCTTGCTTACAACCGCTATCCAAGTTTCTTTTTTCAGGGGAACCGCTTCAAAATTCGATGAATTAAATGGTTCGCGGATAAAGCCGATTTCGGCTATACCCTGTTCCAGCCTCTGACATATATCATTGCTGTTGCCGCACCAAATATCATAGCTGATGAGAGGGTATCTCTTTTGAAACATGGGGATAATATCCGGCAGTATACTTGCACTGCATGTCTCCGTCACGTCGATGGAAAGAAATCCTTTTACGATTTGCTCTCCCATTTGCGTTAGCTGCTGGGTCGTATGATTGGCCATATTTAAAATATGTTCTGCCTGCTGCGCTAAATATTTACCTTCTTCAGTCAACTGAATCTTACGCTTTCCGCGAATGAACAGCGAAACGCCCAGCTCCGCCTCAAGCTGTGCCAACTGACGGCTTAAAGGAGGCTGGGAAATATTCAGCTTCCTGGCCGCATGTGTAATATTTAATTCCTGAGCCACAGTAAGAAAATATTGCAAGGTTCTTAATTCCATATTTATGATACCTTTCAAGTATGATATAGGATATATTATATGTATTTTAGATAATCTAGTCAATGTGCTATTCTATTGTGCGTGGTATACTGGTTACGTTGCTGAGAACGGAGTGAACTGTAACATGGAGGCTGGATCGTAACAATTCCTGCACAGAAATACCATCTCACAGTATTTCATATTTACAGGCTATGAGAAAGGCATGGTTATCATTATGGTTAAATGGATCAGAAATGAAATAGATTTACTTTTACATTATAATATGTCGATGGTCGGCGGTTTCTTAGGAGCGTACGCCTTATTGGAAAGAGGAGGGAATTTCGGTTCTTCACAAACTTCAAATATGATATATTTAATGGTCGGCTGGCTTCATGGAAGCGTGAGCGAAATACTAATTCACACATTCTCCCTGCTCATCTACATCATTACGTTGATCATCGCTTTCCTTCTTCCAAAATATGTTAAGGCCGATATGCGCTGCATTTGTATCGTTGCGGAAGTGATAGGCGTGTTATTTACAGGTTTTTTACCTGCCAAAATGAATCCTATCGTCGCGCTTTATCCGATCTTTGCGATGACCGGCTTACAATGGGGGACCTTCAGCGGCGCAAAAGGATATGCCAGCTCCACCATTTTTTCCACCAACAATTTAAGGCAGACCGTTTATTCCTTCACAGAATATTGCCGTACAAAGAAATCGGCAGAGCTGCAAAAATTTAAGTTTTTTATGTTAACCCTTATTTTCTATCATTTAGGTGTCATCATTGGATTTATTTCAGTAGTTAACTGGCACGTAACAGGGATTTGGATGTGCATCGCTCCGCTTATTACTGCATTTACCTTATTGACCGCCGCAACGGCGGCGCAGCGCAGAAATCATGCGTTGCTGAGAACGGAGTGAACAGTAAAGAACAGATTTTGAAAACCTCGCTCAAAAATCTTGACTTCTCTTCTATTTAAAGCAATACTATGGATAGTACCAATAACCATAGAAGGAGAAAAATTATGTACGAAGCATCATCTTCACGCTATCAATCTATGACCTATTCTCATTGCGGCGGCAGCGGCCTTCAATTGCCGGCTATTTCTCTCGGCCTTTGGCACAACTTCGGAGATACCGCTTCCTATGAAAATATGAAGCAGCTATGTTTCACCGCCTTCGATAACGGCATCACCCATTTCGATCTGGCGAACAACTACGGCCCTGCTCCCGGCAGCGCCGAAAAGAATCTGGGACTTCTTTTGGAAGAACATTTCAAGACATACCGCGACGAGCTGATTATCAGTACGAAGGCCGGCTATGATATGTGGGAGGGCCCTTACGGCAACTGGGGCAGCCGTAAATATCTCATCGCCAGTCTGGACCAGAGCCTAAAGCGTATGGGCTTGGATTATGTAGATATTTTCTATCATCACCGCATGGACCCCGACACTCCCTTGGAAGAGACTATGGGGGCGCTTGCACAGTGTGTAACAAGCGGCAAAGCGCTGTATGTAGGACTTTCCAATTATGACGGAGAAACCTTGAAAAAGGCTTCCGCTATATTGGACGAACTGCACTGTCCATTCATCATCAATCAAAACCGGTATTCTATCTTTGACCGTTCTATCGAGGAAAACGGCCTGAAGAAGACCGCTGTAAAGCTGAAAAAAGGAATCATCGCGTTCAGCCCTTTAGCTCAGGGCATGCTTACCGACCGGTATTTGAATGGCATCCCGCAGGACAGCCGTATTATGACCGACGGACGCTTCCTGACAGGCTCCTCTTTGACCGTGGAGAAGCTGGCCCAGATACAAAAGCTCAATGAAATGGCAAAAGACAGGGGACAGACCTTGGCAGAAATGGCATTAAGCTGGATCCTTCGCGACGGCATGGTAACCAGTGTTCTGATCGGTGCATCCAAACCGTCGCAGATTCTCGATAACATCAAGGCCTTGGCGAATACGTCCTTTACAACGGACGAGCTTGAGCAAATCGATAATATTATAAAGTTACAGTAAATCTTATGGAGCGCCCATCATCGCTTTTGGCTCCTATTTTTCCATGATGGGCCTCCACAATGGACTTGGCGATGGACAGTCCGATGCCGTAGCCTCCGGTCTCTCTGGAACGGGAACCGTCCCCGCGATAAAAACGGTCGAACAGCTTATCAAGATTCTTCGTATCCAGCTTCTTCATATCCTGTTCAAGCACAGTATTGTATATCTCCAGCTTCACGCCTTTCCTTGCTGCCGACAGTGTAACACTTGCCGTGCCGCCTTCGTCGGAATATTTCATGGCATTGTCCACCAGCGTGGAGACTAACTGCTGAATGCTGTTCTCATCTCCATGAAACATAAGTCCGGGCTGGATATCCATTTGAAAGTTCTTGCTTTGCATCTCCGCTACCGGTCGAAAGGAACCTGCTATTTCTTCTACGATCCTGCTTAAGTTCATATCCGTAAGCGCCAGCTTCAGATTGTCCTCCTCCATTCTTGAGAGCATAAGCAGGTTTTTTACCAGCTTGTCCAGTCTGCACGTCTGGTTACGGATACTGGTAATCCATTCGCTGCTTCCTCCCGTTAACTCCAGCACATCCGCATTCGCCGATATAATCGCTATAGGTGTCTTTATCTCGTGCCCTGCATCTGTAATAAATTGTTTCTGCTTCTTAGCATTTTCAATAATAGGCTTAATAGCCCGTCTGGAAAATACAGATACCAGGAGGAACATGAGAACGAGGGTTATAACTGCTACCTCGCAGGAATTGAGCAAGAATTTCGTTGCAGTAGAAATCTGTTCCCTGCAAAACACAAAAATCAGCATATACCCATCCGAATTCCGAACGAGAGAATATTTGTAATCATCCGTGTAACCGCTCTCCTTACCGAAGGAGAGTACCTTGGCGGCATAGTTCATCGCGGCCTCAGAGGATATGGCGATATGGCTCGTATCAATTTCCATAATATCCCCCTCTTCTCCTATTTTCACAACAAAATATCTGGTTGCAAACTGTGTCTCCTCGTTCATTTCGAAAGCAGAACGGAGACCACCCTTAGGAGGGTCCTTTTTTTCGAACTTCGGGAATTTCCCCTGGTTCTGCGATAAAATATCGATTGCCCCGTTCAGCCGCTGCTGCATCTGGTACACATTGATTCCGTTAATGGTACCGATTAAGAGCAGCATGACCAAAAGCAGCGAGCCCATGGTGATCATAATGAATTTTCTCTGTAATTTCTTAATCATCGCTTTCCTCCAGAGTGTAACCTACACTCCTCACCGCTTTGATTTTCACATTGGCATCCAAAGAGGCAAGCTTTTTGCGCAGATAGGAAATATATACCCATACCACATTGATTTCAGCTTCCGCATCGTATCCCCATATTCGTTCCATAAACTGTTCCGTAGAAATCATACGCTTGGGATTTACCATAAGCATCTCCATCATCTGAAATTCCTTATTCCCAAGTCTTAACACCGACTCCCCGTTGGACAGCTCATAATTTTCTTTGTTCAGCCTGATATTCCCCGCCTCTATCAGATTCGGGGTAAATTCCGCCTTTCTCCTTCCCATCGCACGTATTCTGGCTAACAATTCTCCCATGGCAAAGGGCTTGCTCAAGTAATCGTCCGCACCCTTATCTAATCCCAAAATCCGGTCCTCTATTTCCGTCTTGGCAGTCAACATCAGAACGGGGGTATGAATTCCCTGCTGCCTTAGCTGCTCCAGCACCTTAATGCCATCCATTCCCGGCATCATAATATCCAGCACAATTACATCGTAATTCTCCGACAATCCGTAATCCAGAGCATCAGCTCCGTTATATACCGGGTCCACGGAATAGTTGTTATGCTTTAAAATCGCCACAAGAGCATTCGACAGTTCCTTTTCGTCCTCAGCCAGCAAAATTCTCATATGCACTCTCTCCCTCCGTATCATCCGTTTTCACCATCATATCCCATATAGCCCCAAAATTCAAATCCGATATAATTCTTTTTCTTTATAAAAATTATACCAAAGATACCTTAAACAAACCTTAAAAAGCGCAAGGCATACATTGTCTACGGAGCGTAGATTGTACTTTTTCACATTATTGTTTATACTTTGCAGGTAGGTATCTATCAGCCTTATAAGAATTGAAAGGAGCATTATTCTAAGATGAATACAGAAAAAAGAAAACTTCTTCTTGAAGAATATAAAAATAGGCGCCCTGAAATGGGAGTCATTTCTTATCGCTGCATCGCAACCGATGAAAGCTTTTTGGGTATTTCCAAGGATACAAGAGCAGACTTTAATAGTACCAATGCCAAGCTGTCCACCAATTTTCATCCTAACAAGCGGCTGCTTCAGCTATGGAATCAATATGGGCCGGAAGGGTTCGAATTATCTGTTATAAGGGTATTAAAATATGATAATCCGGCCGACGACCATACCGCTGAGCTTGAAAAGCTGCGTCAGGAATGTTTTGAAGAGAATAAAAAATCAACGGCGCTTTGGCGGTAGGAACACTAAAAGACGGACAGCATATCAAGCTGTACCGTCTTTTTATATTTGAATCATTTATCTGTTAGTGACTTTTTTTGCCAACTCTCCGCCTAGCATGGGAACCAATGCCAGAACCAACGAAACGATTATTTCGTCAAAGGAAAGCATTACCGTGCCAAAAACAGGGTTGAACAGCGGTATATAAATACTTGCCAGTAAAAATGCCAAGGAGGCAATTACACATTTATTGAGATAACTGTTCTCAAAAATGCGCATCTTGAAGATAGAAACTTTCTCTGAACGAGAGGAATAAGCACGAAGCAGCTCACCTAAAACTAAAGTAAGGAAGCATGCAGTACGCGCCGCATCGATATCCTGATGCGCAAAGTATCCGTAGGAAAATGCTCCCAGCGTGCCGATAGCCAAAGCCACACTCTGAATTCCAACGGCAATTGCCATTCTCTTGTCTACGATAGGCTCGGAAGGGTCTCTGGGGTGACGGTCCATCACGCCGGGCTCTTCTTTTTCCATACCGAGAGCAAAAGCCGGAAACGCATCCGTAATTAAGTTAATAGAAAGAAGCTGTATCGCCACAAGCGGTACTGGCATACCCGCAAGCATGGCAATGAAAATAACAAGGATCTCACCGATGTTACAGGAGAGCAAAAAGCCTACAACCTTACGAATGTTGCTGTAGATAGTGCGTCCTTCAGCGACTGCTCTTACAATGCTTGCAAAGTTATCGTCCGTCAGAATCATATCTGCGGCTTCCTTGGATACATCGGTACCAGTAATGCCCATTGCGACACCGATGTCGGCATGCTTTAAGGAAGGAGCATCGTTAACACCATCGCCGGTCATGGCTGCGATATCACCGTTAGCTCTGACAGCATCTACTAAACGTACCTTATGTTCCGGTGAAACGCGGGCGAATACATTGACGGTCTTCACACGCTCTCTAAGCTGTTCGTCGTCCATCTCGGAAATCTCACGTCCCTCCACGGCAACAGCACCTTCTTCAACGATACCGAGCTGGCGGCCGATTGCAGTGGCTGTGATTTTATGGTCCCCGGTAATCATTTTTACTTGAATGCCCGCTTTTTTACAAACACTGATCGCATCCTTTGCTTCTTCCCTGGGCGGGTCAATCATTCCCACTAGACCTACAAAGATTAAATCGTTCTCCGCTTCGAAGGAGGCATTCACTTGCTCTACCTGCTTGTATGCTGCTCCGATAACACGAAGCGCCGCTTCCGCAAAGTTCTGATTTGCCGCAAGGATTTCCTGACGCTTTTCTTCCGTCAGCTCCTGAACGGTCCCGTTCAAATCTATGGAAATACAGCGGCGAAGCAGTTCATCGGGCGCGCCCTTGGTATACATCACCGTCTTGCCCTCTATATTATGGAATGTAGACATCAGTTTTCTGTCGGAATCGAAAGGAATCTCCTGAAGGCGGGGGTATTTTTTATCCCACTGTTCCTTTACCATTCCTGCCTTATGCGAGAGCACTACCATCGCGCCTTCCGTAGGATCGCCTACAATAGTTTCTTTCTCAAAATCATAAATCGCATCGTTACATAACAAAACACATTCCAGAATCTTCTGTACCGCATCTGCCTTCTTATTGCCGGAAGCATCGAGAATATCTCCTGCGGGACTGTAGCCCGTACCACTTACGTCGTATAGCTCTTTACCATCGTAAATCCTCTGGATAGTCATCTTGTTCTGCGTTAACGTACCCGTCTTGTCCGAACAGATAACCGTGGTGCTTCCCAGCGTCTCAACAGCGCTCAGACGTTTAATTATCGCATTGCATTTTACCATCCTCTGCATACCCATAGCCAGAACTACGGTAACAACTACGGTAAGTCCTTCCGGAATCGCCGCAACCGCTAAGGATACAGATGTCATGAATATATCAAAAAGTTCCATTCCGCGAAGCCAGCCGAGCAGGAAAATAATCCCGCAAATCGACAGGCAGACAATACCTAGCAGTTTTCCAAGGCTGTCCAGCTTCTTTTGAAGCGGAGTAGCTTCGTCACTGCTGCTGTTGAGCATACCTGCGATATTTCCCATCTGGGTCTTCATTCCGGTGTCTGTGATAACACCCTTTCCTCGCCCATATGTGATCACGGTGCCCATATAAGCACTGTTGATGCGATCTCCTAAGCCCGCATCCTCGGGCAGAACTGCTTTTGCATCTTTTTCCACCGGGACCGATTCACCGGTCAGGGCAGCTTCATCGATTTTCAGGTTGATGGATTCCACCAGACGCAGGTCGGCCGGTATATAGTCGCCGGCCTCCAAAATAACCACATCACCGGGAACCACTTCATGAGAGGCAATCTCAACTACTTGACCGTCACGCAGTGCCTTTGCATGCGGACTTGCCATTTCTTTCAGTGCCTTTAGCGCGTTGCTGGCTTTATTTTCCTGATATACACCAAGAAAAGTGTTGAGTACAACAATTGCCAAAATAACGATGCCTTCCAATTCTTCTCCAAGAAGAATTGAAATCACTGCAGCAACGATCAGAATCAGAACTAAAAAATCTTTGAGCTGATCCAGAGCCATCGCCAGAATGGACTTTTCTTTGCCGCCTTCCAGACGGTTTGGTCCGTATTTCTGATTGCGCTCCGTGGCTTCCTTACCGGAAAGGCCGGTGGACAGATCGACTTGTAGGTCTTCCGCGGTCTCTGAGGCGGATAGGTTAAAATACTTCTTCACAGCATACCTCCATTATTTTATTTTAGGTTGTAGGATATAAAATTGGCCTGCATTCTATCAGCTTTCTATTATATCCATATATTACAAAAAATAGCATATCATATTTAGTAAGATACCGATAGTACTTTTGTTTTAGATAATAATTTTTTAATTTTTTTATCGTATATTAACAAAAACCACTCATGCAGATGGGCAGCTCGTACCCATTATTGCCGATTAATTCCGATGCTCAAGGAGAACTGTTAAAGACTATCAGCAAATTGCAACAAAAGTGTGCTTCGCACACTCTCGCAGCCAAGCACTTCGGCAGCACAGCCTTTGCTTGGCGCGCGTAGCTGCGCATCTATTGTTTCTGACATAAGCGTTCCCATTGTACAGGAAGAAAACGAGACGCCTGTGAACAGACGTCCCGTTTCTATGATTTGATTCATTCAAAGCAATGTTGCCATTTTGAAATTATACCATTGGAAAGGTCTTTTTATGAACCTTTCTTAGGAAATTCCAAGGCCGGCACTTGCATAACCCGCGATAGCGGCAGCCAGATCAAGACCCGCCGTAACCCCCGCAGAGAATATTAAGAGTAATCTGGTTCCTGCAACAACAGGAATGTTTAATCCCGTAGTAATACCGCTGCTAATATCACCGATCGTAATTAACCCTGTGAGAGGAGGTGCCAGCGTGACTACTGCACCCGGTACTGCAACGAAGGTATCATTCGGTGTGGTGGACTGGAATAACTGAGCCGTTACAGTAACAGTAGAACCAATTAAGCTAAGACCAGTACTAATGCTTAAATAAGCAGCCAAGGAGGTAATAACTCCATCTCTGGGCACTGAGAACGCAAGGTTCGTCAGTCCAAGCAGACTGATTGTTCCGCTGGCAGCGGCAATACCAGGAAGGTTAATACCAAATCCAATCGCGCTGGAAGTATTAAGCAATCCTCCAAGTACAGTGGTCAAAGCAACCGGCGTACCTGATGCAAACGGAATGATTGCTCCATTACCTGCTGCTCCGGTCGGTCCCGTTGCTCCCGTAGGGCCGGTTGCTCCTGTTGCTCCTGTTGCTCCCGTAGGGCCAGTTGCTCCATCGGCTCCCGTGGCTCCGGTTGCTCCTGTCGGACCAGGTGCTCCTGTAGCTCCCGTTGCTCCCGTAGGCCCGGTTGCTCCATCGGCTCCGGTTGCTCCCGTCGCTCCCGTAGGGCCAGCTGCTCCATCGGCTCCTGTTGCTCCCGTCGCTCCTGTAGGACCGGTTGCTCCCGTTACTCCGGTTGCTCCTGTAGGGCCGGCTGCTCCATCGGCTCCTGTTGCTCCC
>JAEZZQ010000026.1 GCA_023442465.1 Bacillota bacterium
GCTTTAAATTCATTGTCATAAGATTTTTGATTTTGTGCCATAGGTTGTTTCTCCTGTTCTCGTATTGATTATGATTATATATCAAAGTCCTTGAGAATAGGGTGTCAACTTTTATGATACAACATCAGAGATGAAATACTAAAAGAGGCTCTCGTACCAAAATTAGTTACTCAGATACCGAATAAATCTTGTGTTTGGATAGACTGGAACGAAGATTTATATAATAGTTCAGAAAACAAAATAGAGTTCCATGTAAATGGATATCAATGTGATTTAGGCAATACATCGATTGATTTGGATTTTGAAAAATCAAGCTCTGAGTCAATTATATTTAATCTAAGTTTTAATTTGCCTAATGATGATTTGCGTTGTCAATTTATAATGACTATCGGTGAAAAAGATGACATTGCATTTAGCCACTATGCATTACAGGAAGGAATGCCTGCGGTAACTGTCCACGTTGGTCGAAAAGATTTCTCAATTGAAGAATTCTTTCAACTTTATGAACCAAGTATTTGGTTTATCGATGGTTCATATTTATGCGGAAATGAATACATTGAATTAAAGCAAGCTCCCGGTGTTTATCCTGTAGAACGAATTAATGCTTGGGATTGGAGCGGTGTAGATATATCAAAAGAATCGCAGCGTGTAGGAACATTACGCACAGAATCTATACAGTATAATGTAATTCAAAAATTGATGGGCATGGATGAGGATTATAACATTATTTACGATGACGATAATTCAGGAGAGATAGCTGATATAATTACACTAAAAGAAAAGGATGATTGCATCCACGTAGAGATGTATCATTTGAAATTTGCTAAGGGTGGTGTAGTAAGCAGACAAGTAGATAATTTGTATGAAGTATGCGGACAAGCCCAAAAATCTGTACATTGGAAGTATAAAGAGAATAGGGAATTTTTTAGGCATTTATTTAAAAGAGAAACTAAAACTTACAAAGGCCAAAGTGGATCACGTATTATTAAGGGAAGCATACAAGAGTTACAAAGGTTAGATAATCTATCCCGCAGAAAACTGCCCTTAAAATTCAATATCTTAATTGTGCAACCTGGATTATCAGTTAATAGTATAACCTTAGAACAAAGAACTCTTTTAGCTGTAACTGAACAATATCTTATGGATGTGTCGAATATTCCGCTATGTGTAATAGCAAATAAAGATTAATGTCAAATTGACTTGCATCTATTTTGACCTAATGACACATACAAAATTAAAGCAAAAGGACTTGAACCTCGTGGTTAAGTCCTTTTGCTTTAATAATATTTACGATAAAACTAAGTATAGGCAAAGTAGTCTAAGTGAATTCTCTTGAATCATAATATTCAATCAGGAAAAAAGCTATCTATTGAATTTCTCAGGATTTCAAAATCTGTCAGATGAATATAGTGACCACTATTTGGGGCCATAACATACTTGGTATTACTCGACACTGAAAGACATCTTTTCATAATATCCTGCCATAAAGATTCAACTCTTTGCGCTGTTTGCAAATCCAGATTACCAAAATGTTCGAGTTCTTTTATATAAAAATCACTTGAATGCGTTAATAGTATTACTCGCATATCTTGAAGAGCAGAATTATTAATTACTTCCGATATATTTCGAGTATCGTTACAATGGCTAAATTCATATTCAGCAAGAGCGGTTTTATATGTATTTTTCTTACATGATGCCCTTAATAAATACTCTTTTGCTTCGTTAGAAAAATCATAATAATAAAACGGCGGTGATTTTTTAATGAGTGGCTTAAAGATAAATCCCAAACCTAGAGACATTGCGATATTTGCAATTTTATATGTCATTGTTTTATCCACACCGCTTTTTTTATATTCAGCTGCTGTCAGTTTTTCTTTAAACTCGTTATCAAAAGGTGTCGCAGGATCAATAAGAATTAGTCCTCTTATTTGATCTGGATACATTGATGTATACTGTATTGCATTGAGTCCTCCTTGTGAATGACCTACTATTACAATGTCCTTATCCATATTTAAAGACTTAAGGAGCTTATTTAACTCTAATGCAATATTTTGGGGTGTTCTTAAAAGCGTAGATGTTGTGCTTTCACCATATCCCGCCCTATCATACACAAGTATTTTATATTTGTCGCTTAAAGCTTCGCCAATATGCCACCATTCGGCAGAGCAAGAGCCCAGGCACGAGTCAATGACTAATGTTTTTTCCCCGATTCCGTAAATTCTGTATGCAATGTTTGCGCTGCCAATATCACAATATTTCATCATTTCACTCCATTTTATATTCAGCATTCTGATTTGAGTAAAGAACTTTTTTAGTAAATCCAATAGCAAAGTCCGCTCCTCATGTGTATCCAGTTTCGCTAAAATACGTTCAAAATAAGCCTGTTCAAATTCCAAGTGTATCTGGCTGTACACTTATACCTTTATCAGTTAATTTAATTCCAAAAAAGCGTCTATCACGATTATTGATTATTCTGTCTGGATTAGAGGAGACAATATTTATAACAGAAATATCAATGAAGAACAAATCTTTGAGTTCATCAGGAACGCATGATTTTGAAGCTATATTTTGCCTTACGAATAAATGATAAGGTTCATCAAACCTTTTTATATCTTCATGCCTAACAGTATCTTTCACAGAATCATCTCAGCTATATAATACGGCGATTGTAATAATAATACAACTATAATATTACGATGATCGTAGTATATAAATGATTGGCATCTTTTATTATCTAACTTCCCATATTTGTACATTGCACCCGCAACAGATTTCCCCTCCTCCATGGACATAGATAATTCACGAACGCATGACTTTATATTGTTCGTTCTATCGTATATAATTATGTAGTAATGACTTATGCAAAGGAGATGAGGTCATGAAATACATCACGCCAAAAGAAGCCGGTGAGAAATGGGGAATCTCCGACCGGCGCATACAGCTTCTGTGTAAGCAAGGCCGCATTGAGGGCGTTTACCGGCTCGGCTGGACATGGGCTATTCCGGAGAACGCGGAAAAGCCAGCGGACGGCAGAATGAAAAAACGACCAGATTGAATTTTAAAAATTTTAAGGTAACTGAAAGGTAATGTTAAGCCAATATTAAAGTTCGATTGGATAAACTGAAAGGTTCGGCTGTTATGATAGCTTTGCAGGCCGGAGGTGAGAAATAAACAAGGAGGGATAAACCGTGAACCAAACCATTCTGATTGTGGATGACGAAAAAGAAATCCGTGAACTTCTGCGGCTGTATATTGAAAAGGACGGGTATTGTGCGGTACAGGCCGAAAACGGATTAGAGGCGCTTAAACAGGCCGACTCCGCGCAAATTGATCTGGCCATCATCGACATTATGATGCCGGAGCTTGACGGCTACCAGCTTATTAAAGCCTTGCGTGAACGTGGGAATCTTCCCATTATTGTCTTGAGTGCGAAAACGGAAAACCACGAAAAAATCTTGGGGCTTGACCTCGGAGCGGATGATTATGTAACAAAACC
This sequence comes from Bacillota bacterium, assembly GCA_023442465.1. Taxonomy (GTDB): domain Bacteria; phylum Bacillota; class Clostridia; order Lachnospirales; family Lachnospiraceae; genus Kineothrix. The sequence goes on from JAEZZQ010000026.1 coordinate 3,497, forward strand.
TTTTGACCCTCTGGAGGTAATTGCCCGGATCAGAGCCAGACTGCGCCGCCATGGCGCACAGACGGCGGATTCCAGCGTGACTTTGCTGACAGTGGGTGGTTTGACACTGGATACCTCTGCTTGCGCCCTGCACTCCGGCAATGAAAGTATACAGCTCACCGCCACAGAATTTAACATGATGAAGCTGTTTATGCAGAGCCCCGGCCGCGTGTTTACCAAACAGCAGATATATGATGCCGCATGGCAGGAAGCAGTCGCCGTTGACGACAATACGGTGATGGTCGCCATCAGCAAGCTACGCGGCAAGCTTCCCGGCAATTGCAGGGTGTCCATCGGGACAGTCCGTGGGCTGGGGTATCGGTTGGAGGCGCAAAGATGAAGCGAAGGCACAGCATACTGAGAGCCGTTGTGCTTCGGTTCATCGGCTATTTCCTCGGAATTGAGATTGTCATATCTATATTGGAAGACATATTTAGTACGCTTGTGTATGGCGCTGAAAGTGATTTCCCTTATGACGGAATCCCCGGTATAGCAGCAGGTATGGAACCGCACCAAATCGCACTGGTTATTTTATGGGGGCTGGTACAATTGGCAGTATACTGCGTGGGAATTGCCCTTTTTTCACGCAGTATAAGTCGCAAAGTTTCTTATCCTGCCGGGCGCATGGCAGAAGGCTTTAGGGAGGTTTCAAACGGCAATTTGAACATCTTGCTGGATTTTGAAACAGAAACCGAGTTCAAAGAAATGCGGGATGCCTTCAACCACATGACACGTAAACTCAAAGACTACGAAGAAAAACGCATGGCTATGGAAAACGAACGGATGCGACTTTTCTCGCATATCGCCCATGATTTAAAAACTCCAATGACGACGATTACCGGATATGCCGGCGCTCTGGCAAGCGGCATGGTGGATGATGCGGATAAGCAACGGGAGTACCACATGGCAATCAAAGCAAAATCAGACCAAATGAACGCATTGGTTGACCAACTGCTTTCTTATTCCAAACTAGGCACGCCGCAGTATGAAATGAAATTGACTTCCGCCGATATAGCCGAACTGCTTCGCGTAGCTTGCGCCTCCCTCTTCGGGGAAATAGAGAGTAAGCAGATGGAACTTAACCTGCTGCTGCCGGAAGAACCTGTATTTTTCAAAATGGATTCACTGGAAATGAGCCGCGCCATCAGCAATCTTCTGACAAATGCGATCCGTCATAACCCGGCGGGCAGTCTGCTGTCTGTGAGCCTGACGGAAGAATCTGAACATATTATCATTCAAATTGCGGACAGCGGAGCGATCATCCCTGAAGCAATTGCCGGAAATTTGTTCGAACCCTTTATTTCCGGCAGCGATTCAAGAAGCTCGGGCAGCGGAACAGGACTGGGGCTTGCCATTGTGAAAAAGGTGGCAGAGCAGCATTCCGGCGAGGTCTTTGTGTCGGACGCTATCGCACCCTACACAAAGATGTTTGTTTTACGCTTGCCCAAAAATAAGAAAAGCGGAGGTAGAAATGTATCGTAATTTCATTAAAAACGACATACGCAAAAGCAAGCTGATTACCGCGACAATCGCAGCATTTATCCTGATTGCGGCTATGCTCACCGCTTTGGCGGCTTCGCTAACCGTGAATTTATCAGGCGCTGTTGATAATATACTGCTCTCGGCAAAGGCCATCCATTTTATACAGATGCACACCGGCGATGTGGATATGGAACAACTTCGGAACTTCGCCGCCGGCCAAGAGGCGGTGGAGGATTATCAGGTACTGCCGTTTCTCAATATCGACGGTGCCGAAATTACAATCGGAGACAGCTCCCTTGCTGACAGTGTACAGGACAACGGCTTTTCCATACAGAGCGAGAAATTCGATTTCCTGCTCGGCTTAGACAACAAAATCATCCGCCCCTCAAACGGCGAAATTTATTTCCCCATTTACTATATGCAGGAAGGTAATGCAAAGCTCGGCGACAAGGTTACTATTCATGGCGTGGATTTTACCGTGGCGGGATTCTTACGGGATTCCACAATGAACGCAGCGCTTGTGTCCTCCAAACGATTCCTTGTGAGCGAAGCTGACTTTGAAAGAATCCTGGAGTTCGGGCAACTGGAACAGCTCATAGAGTTTCGGTTATGTGACGGCGTTTCCTACGCGGATTTTGAGACCGCCTATCTCGATGCGGAACTTCCGGCAAACGGCCCTCCTGCCATCACATATGCGCAAATAAGGCTGGTGAACGGCCTCACGGACGGCATCATGATCGGCGTACTGGCACTGATTGTCATACTGGTAATTATCGTGGCGTTTTTGTGCATCCGCTTTACGCTGCTAGCGAAAATTGAGGAGGATTACAGGGAAATCGGCGTGTTAAAGGCCGTTGGAATGCGGGTGAGCAGCATCAAAAAACTCTACCTCGCAAAATACAGCGTCATCGCCGGAATAGCCTGCATGCTCGGGTTCCTGCTCTCCGTTCCGCTCTCAGAGCCATTCAAGCAAAACATCCGCCTATACATGGGCGAAAGCGATCGTCAGACATTTCTGTTGGGTTTACTTTGCGGCTTTGTCGGCGCGGCGGCGATTTACGGCGTAGTTTTGCTGTATGTAAACGGTGTGCTGCGGCGCTTTCGGAAAATATCTGCAGCGCAAGCAGTCAGGTTCGGCGCACCCCGGGAAAAATCAAAATCGGCGAGAGGCTTCCGACTGAGTAACAACCGGATTTTTCCCCGGAATGTTTTTCTCGGAATCAAGGATATTCTTACCCGCAAAAAGCTCTATGTGACAATGCTGACGGTGCTGATTATCTCATCTTTTATTATGGTTGTGCCGCAGAACATCTATAATACCATTTCGGCAAAGAGCTTTATCACCTACATGGGCATGGGGATATGCGACGCTACTTTGTATATTAAACCCACACAGGCAGAGGACGTCACCCAAAAGGGCACGGAAGCGGCAAATTCACTGGCAACAGACGAAAACGTGGAAAAGTACACCATGATAACTACCAAAATGTTTGATATGAAAGCGGACGACGGCTCTACGCAGAAGCTGAGGGTGAGCTTGGGCGACCATACGGCCTATCCCATTACCTATACGCAGGGAACGGTTCCACAAACAGCATCGGAGATCGCCATTTCCACCTTGTACGCAGACGACCTCGCAAAAACCATTGGTGATGAAATCGTCTTAACAGTTGACGGTGCTGATAAGCGGCTGACGGTCAGCGGGATTTACTCCGACATTACCAGCGGCGGCAGGACTGCGCAAGCCATTTTTGAGACCAGCTCCGGGGATATGTTGTCGGTCGGTATCCCAATCACTTTCCGGGCAGGTGCAGACGCTGAAGCAATCATAGCGCAGTATAAGGAACAATTCCCCTTCGCTAAAGTCTACGGCGTTAAGGAAAATATCAACCAGATGTTCGGGCCAATGATAAACTCGGTTAAGATGGCTTCCTATGCCGCGATAGGGGTAACTGTTCTGCTCACCGTACTGATCACGGTGCTGTTTATGAAGATGCTGGTGGCCAAAGACCGCTATTCCATCGCGATTCTGAAATCAATTGGCTTCACAAGCGAGGGTATTCGCAGGCAGTATCTGACACGCTCCGTGATTGTGTTAGCACTGGGCGTTGTCATCGGAACGATTATGGCTAACACGCTCGGCGAGTACATTGGCGTTGCGATCGTATCCGCATTCGGCGCGACCGCTTTCAACTTTGTGGTCAACCCGTTCTTCGCCTACATGGTTTCCCCGCTGTTGATTGCGACATGTGTGTATATCGCAACATTGCTGGCCGCATCGGACATTCGCCCGCTCAAAATTTCCGAACACATTAAGGAGGCATAGGTCATGGAAAACATTGTTACCGGAAAAAACATCATAAAAATCTTTGGAAAAGGCGTTGAACAAGCAAAGGCGCTTGATATGGTAAATGTTGAAATCACAAAAGGTGAATTTGTCGCCGTTATGGGCCCGTCAGGCTCTGGAAAATCCACCCTGTTGTTCGCGCTTTCCGGTATGGATGATATATCGGACGGGTCGGTGAAGTTCGGCGATACTGAGCTTTCTAAACTCCGGGAAAATGAGCTTGCGGATGTCCGCCGGACGAAAATGGGCTTTATCTTTCAGCAGCCCACTATGCTGAAAAATCTGAACCTCTTGGATAACATCATCCTCCCCGCCATTCGGGACGGCAAAAAGGATACTGTGGCGCTGGGGCAAAGGGCAAAAGCGCTGATGCAAAAAACAGGAATTGATGGGCTTGAAAACAGGGATATCACCGAAGTTTCGGGCGGCCAGCTCCAGCGGGCCGGTATCTGCCGCGCACTGATAAACTCGCCGGAAATCCTTTTTGCCGACGAGCCGACAGGTGCGCTTAATTCCAAATCGGCCGAGGAAATCATGGGGTTACTGGTGGGCATCAACAGGGAAGGTACTTCGATCCTGCTTGTAACCCACGACGCGAAGATTGCCGCCCACGCTGACAGAATCTTGTTTACGAAAGACGGAAATATCGTCTCCGAACTTCCTCTGCAAAAATTCAACGGAAAGGATATGAAGGCAAAAACCGAAAAGGTACTCGCACAGATGGCTGCTGTAGGGATTTAGGTACGGGAAATGGGAGACTCCTATGCTCGGGTATCCGAATAGAAGTACCGGTCGGCAGAAAGGTTGATGGCGGGTTTGTTTTATGATAGGATATCATATACACTTTATGTGAAAGGACGATATCATATGGAGATACCTTTTTGGGAAGATTCCTATAAGAATGATAATGTTTCTACTTTTGGCTTAGAACCTAATGCAACTATTATTGAGTTTGAACACTTGTATGAAAGTACCTGGAGAATTTTGGATATTGGCTGTGGAGAAGGAAAAAATTCTTTGTATTTTTCGAGTAAAGGTTTTTCAGAGGTTGATGCCTTTGATTTATCTGAGAATGCAATTGCAAAGCTTCATCGGCTTGCAGAAAGGCGTAACGCAGCAATCAATGCTTGGGTGCAAGATTTACGACAGTTTCATTTTGAAAAGTCATATGATTTGGTCGTTTCCTTTGGAACATTACATTTTGTTGAAAAGATTGATTGGAAATCCTTGTTGATTAGGGCAAAAGAAAACACAAACATTGGCGGTATACATATTATTCAACTTTTTACGAATGTTTTGCCTGCATCTCCTGATATTGCCCAATTTGCGGTAGGGTTAGCCGATGATAGGGAAATTGAAACTTTATATAGCGATTGGAATATTCTTCAATTCAAATCATATACCTTTGAGGACGAATATCCGGGAGTTCCTAAGCATTTCCATGCTTCAAATAAGATAGTAGCTCAAAGGATTAAATAAGCAAGAATTTGATATGAGGACTATTTATATTTGGGGGATTTAAGATGACATTAGAAAGTATTATGTCCATTTCAAAAAGCGATTTGCAGGAAGCATCAAAGCTGCTAAACAAAAATGACGTCCCGCAGCTTGTCGAATGGCTGTCCTTAAAAGACGATAATATCAGATATCAGGCATTTCTTCTTTTGCAAAGCAGGTCTTTATTTCTTGACGATATTTATCCGTATTGGGATACCTTTCAAAGTAAACTGAAAAGCGAAAATTCCTATCAGAGGAGTATCGGACTAATGCTGATTGCCGAGAACGCAAAATGGGATACGGAAGGCAGGATAGAAAACACAATCGATGAATGTCTGGAGCTCCTAAATGACGAAAAGCCCATAACTATACGCCAATGTATTCAATCATTGGGCAAAATAGTTTCATCTAAACCGGAATTGAATGATAAGATAGCATCCCGGCTCATTTCCTTTGACCTCATGGCCATTAAGGAAACTATGCGGAAATCCATACTGCTTGATATTTTAGATGTATTGCTCGCAATTAGAGAAGAGCCAAGAACCGCTGAAATAGAAACCTTCCTCCAAAACGCGCTGTCTGGGGAAATATTGGATAAAAAGTCAAAGAAGCAAATTGAAACCCCTTTATAGCGAACATCATGGCGGGAGAAGGAATAATGCGTTCTCATCATGAACATAAGCAGACGGTGGAAAATGCCGATTTACTCTTAATCCAGTCTATATGATTGATTAATAGTAAAAATCTTATGCCCTCTGCATTTTCGCTATTTTATTAAATCATTATCCTTTCTAACCGTGCCCCTAAACGGCTTAACAGCTCATTCGTGATCGTTTTTGTTTGGTCCGCCAGGTCATAGGCTGTTATTTCAGAGTTGCCGGATTTTCCAATTACAATGGCAATATCCCCACTCATGACATTAGGAATATCAGATATATCAACTAATGTTTGGTCCATACAGATACGTCCTACAATTGGTGCTTCACAACCGTTTATTAAGACTTTTCCATTTCCGCAGGACAATGAACGAGGTAAGCCATCAGCATATCCGATTGCAAGGACAGCGATTTTTCTATCCCGGTTGGCAGTATACTGTAAACCATATCCGGCGTTTTCCCCCTTGAATAAATCTTTTACCGACGCTACTCTTACTTTAACAGAAAGTACAGGGCGTAAATCTATAGTACTATTAAGCATATCTTCACGATTACTAAGCACACCATAAAGCGCAATTCCAATTCTCGCATAATCTCCCGATAATTCAGGATAATTTAACAATCCATAGCTTGCTTGCAAGTGTATTTTGGGACAACTATAGCCACGCTCTTTTAGCCTGGAAATCACTTCAAGAAAAATCGTTCCCTGTTTCATAGTAAAGGCCTTTTGCTGCGTCATTGTATTATCAGCAGCACATAAATGAGTATAAGCACCTTCTACAATAAGATTTTTACAGTGAAAGATATTACAAATATCATCCATTTTTTCGCTGCGTTCGCCTAAGCGGTGCATGCCTGTATCAATTTTTAAATGTACTTTAATTTTTTTACCATAAGTATTTAGTATCTTTGCATATGCATAGTCAATTACAGTCTGAATTAAGCGATATTTTCTCAATAAAAAAAACTGTTGGGGGCAGGTATATCCTAAAATTAAAATTTTCCCTTTTATACCATTACGCCGGAGTTCTACACCCTCTGAAACAGTAGCCACGCAAAAACAGTGAACACCTAAAGAATTTAATTCCTTTGATACTAAAACAGCACCGTGGCCGTAAGCGTCAGCTTTTACTGCCGCCATCAGCTGGCAGCCGGACGGTAACAAATTGTATAGTTCGTTGACGTTATGGCGCAGGTTTTGGGAATTAAGTTCAATCCATGCGCGTCCCTCTCGAAAAGGATACTGGGCATATGCTGAAATAAGATTTCCAGTATAAAAACGATGCTGCGGCAAAACTACATTCTTCATTTATTCACTGCCCGTTCAATCGCTGTTGAGATAATCTGCTCAAATGACATACCGGCAGCTTTCAGCATATTAGGAAAACGACTATGAACTGTAAATCCGGGTATTGTATTTACCTCGTTAAATACAATTTTTCCGGAAGCAGACAAAAACATATCAACTCGCGCAAATCCTTGGCAACCTAATGCCTTGAAAATTGTTTTTGCCGTTCTTTTCATCTTTTCTGCTGTCACAGCGTCTATTCGTGCGGGAACATAAATCGCAGATGTTTTAAGCGTATATTTTTCAGTAAAGCTAAAGAATCCGTCTGCAAGTTCTATTTCATCTACTTCACCAATAATCAGGTTATCATCTTTGTTTTCTAAAACAGCGCAGCCTACCTCAAAACCGGAAATGCACTCTTCAATAATGACCCTTTCATCATACTCAAAGGCTAACTTTATAGCCGCCGGAAGATCATTGCGGTTTGTTACTTTCGTAATGCCATAAGATGATCCTGCCCTTACCGGCTTTACAAACTGGGGATATCCTATCCGTTCTGCTTGTATAAAGGCCTCTTCTTTGTCCATATTCTTTTCAAGAACAAAAGAAATTGGAACAGATATTCCCGCAGCACGAACGAGCTTATGTGCCATATCCTTGTCCATGCACAACGCAGAAGAAAGAGTACCGCAGCCTGCAATGGGAATACCCGCAAGTTCAAACAACCCCTGCACCGTTCCGTCCTCACCGTTTTTTCCATGCAAGACGGGAAAAGCCACATCAATATGGACTTTTTCAATTTTGTTATTTTCAAACATAAGCAAATCATGTTCAGCTCTATTAAGCGATACCATTACGGGGGTGCAATCAGAAGTATTACACCATGTATCTGCTGTTATTTTTTCAATATCACCATCAAACTTAAACCAATTCCCTTTTGATGAAATACCTATCAATATGGGAGTGTACTTTTCCTTATTCATGTGGCTGATTACCGCATAAGCAGATTCAAGCGACACGCTGTATTCTGATGAACAACCGCCAAAAATAACTGCAATATTTTGTCGTAATTGCGGACAACGCTTTAGAAGTTTTTTATTCACGCCTTCCTTGAAATCTTTTGAAGTTGCAGTATCTTCCGCTGCCTTTTGTAACGCAGTTTCGGTTTCTTCTCTAAAATTATTTTCCAATTTCATTGAACAGCCCTCTTTCAGTTTATTTTATTGAGATATTCTTCTAAACAAATATCTTGATTGTATATATCTGCAGCAGCTTCGATTCCGACATAACGATAATGCCAAGGCTCATTAATCACTCCCGTTATATCTGTTTTATGGGCCGGATAACGACGGATAAACCCGAATTTATAGCTATTTTGACTGAGCCATTCATATACTTCTTTTCCGGTGGAATGAATACCATCCGCATTGATGTCCACTCCAAGCCCCAACTGGTGTTCACTTGTTCCGGGAATTGCTACCCACTCTTCGGCTTTAGTCGCTGCTTCTTCGAATGCATAGCCCTCGGCTTGGTATTCAGCGATTTTTTCGTCCATTAAATTCTGCTGTTTTTGTGTGGTTCTGTATCCAGACGCTACAACAGGATAAATGTTATCGCTTCTTGCGGCATCAAACATTTCCCGTAATGCCGGGTATATCCGTTTATCTATGCATTGTCCGTCTGTAATTTCTGTCAATTCTACCTCGTAGCCATCCGGAATGCGATTCCATTTATTTACTAAAATCAAACACCATGCGGTTTCTTCAGCGTCAGTTTTATTAAGCTTGTTTTCCTCATTGCCTATTGAATTGGCATGAAAATCAGTATCATTCGTCTCAACGACAGAATTAAGAATTTTAGGCTGTTTATCTTCACCAACCGGATCATTGTTTGATAACAGATCAAAACCCAACACTGTTACGGCAAGACAGCAACACGCCAAAAACGCTAATAAAAATAAACGTATGCGTCTGAGCCGGGCTTTGCGTCTTAATTTCTTGCGCGGCTTGTATTTATGTCTATTAATATCATCATTGCTTAAATATTTTTTCATTCATAGTAACCCTTCTTTCCCATTTGGATAAATGCGGATATAAAAAGCTCCTGTCCAGTAATTATCTTACCGAACAGAAGCTGCATTGATTTTAATATTCAGTTATTTAATTCCTAAGAAAATCCTAATATCCGATTGATATTTTCCTAAACCGGCTGCGGCAAAATAACAGTAAATATAATCGTATTATTTTCGCTTTGTGCTTCAATGCTCCCGCCATGTAAAGATACAATCTCCTTTGCTATCGCTAAACCAAGGCCAGCTCCTCCTGTATTTGAAGTTCGGGCTTCGTCCATCCGGTAAAACTTCTCAAAAATTGCAGATAGCTCTTCCCTCGGAATCGTTTGTCCTTGGTTCTGAAATGAGATTACTACTTTGTCATTCTGCTCCTCGGCAGAGATAATAATTTCTGTATTCGGATAGCTGTAAGCCACCGCATTTTTCAATATATTATTAAAGACCCTTGCTAATATTCCAGGGTCGGCATAAACAGTAAGATTTTCGTCAGCTTTCAGTATTGCATTATTTCCATTTAAAGAGAGAATAGGAGTAAGCTCATCTGTTAATTGTACGAGCATATAATAAAGGTCTACCTTTTCTTTTTCTATTTTGATCTGCTGCAGATTATAGCGGGTGATTTCAAAAAACTCATTTATCATCTTTTCTAAACGATATGCCTTGTCGAGAGTTATATGCAGATATTTAGTTTTCTGTTCCATTGGCATATCGGGCGCTTCTTCCAATAAACTTAAATACCCGATTACAGATGTAAGGGGTGTTTTTATATCATGCGCAAGATACATGACTAAATCATTTTTTCTCTGTTCTGCCAACTGCACTTCCAGTTTGCGTTTTTCAAGCGTTTGTTTTACTGTATTCAACTTTTTTTCTATAGCCGACATTTCGGGCAATAGTTGGATTTCTGATTCATCCTCATTTAGCAAAGCGTCAATGCCTTGATTTATTATATTAAAATATTGAGTAAACCAATTAAGGAAAAAGCGAAGCAGTACAAAAAAAATAATAGCGATAGCCGCCATCCAAATTATATTCCTATTGTTACGAAATATTTGCTGATACAGGCTAAGAGCACCATAATAATCTATTCTGAGACTCCGCCGGAATATAGAAACAATCCAATCACCGCCGTTATTCCGCCATAAAAATGTATATAGAACAGAGATAACTATGAAAGCAATAATTACCATACCAAGAAGGCGAAAGAACATCTTTGATTTCAGTTGTGCATAATCAGCTTTATTAACTTTTCTATATTTGTGTTTCAATTTTATACCCCACTCCCCATATCGTTTTGATGTACTTCGGATTGTCCACAGTATCATCCATTTTTTCACGCAAATGACGAATGTGAACGGTTATCGTGTTGTTGCTCTTGTTGTAATATTCATCTTTCCAAATTCTATGAAACAATTCTTCTGCACTTACGACACTGCCTTTCTGCTCTAAAAGAATACGGAGTATAGAAAATTCAGTAGGAGTGAGTGCAAGCGGCCTTTCGTTCAAAAGGCACTCATGTGTTTTAATATCCATTACCAAACCTGAATGGACGATGACAGTATCTTCCGTATCCTCGGAACGTGACAGATTGTATTTTTTATACCGCCGTAACTGCGCCTTTACCCTTGCTACCATTTCAAGAGGTCGAAAAGGCTTTGTAATATAATCATCTGCACCTAATGTTAAGCCTGTAATTTTATCAATTTCTTCATCTTTTGCTGTCAGCATGATAATCGGGTAAGTATATTGCTCTCGGATTTTTTGACATAATTTAAACCCATTCATATCCGGAAGCATAACGTCCAATATTGCAAGGTCAAGTTCGTTCGTCACAATATAGGCAAGAGCATCCCTTGCTGAATAAAATTTAAAAACAGTGTAGCCTTCATTTTTTAAATATAATTCAATTAAATCTCCAATTTCATGTTCATCGTCTACAACAAGTATTTTTTCCAATATAACTATAATGCTCCTTTCCTTTGCATCATAAATAACGTCTCATTTTAGCAAATAGTCATAAATGATTTGTAATTTTTCGAATAAGATATTATTAAGATTTTCCTAAGGTCATAACTTTTTAAGATTATTTCCCGGTTTTCCGCATCTCTTGGAATCAGACACATATGGCTAAAACCTAAAGCGCCAGCCCTTTCCGTTTCATGCAATATTATATGCGGACATCGGAATAATAACAATATATAAGCAAAAAACGTGGATTGCCGTCACCATTGAGCGAATTGGCACGGGATACCTAAAAACCTGTATGTGCTCGATTTTTTATTATGCAGCCCCTATACTCTACGTATTATGATAAAATCCCGCATCCGGCCGATAACGTTTCATCCGATATTTTAGAGGGGTACAGCCATAGGTCTTCTGGAACTTCTTAATAAAATTGGAGGGATAACCATACCCCGCATCCCTGGCAATTTCAGCTATGCTCTTCTCCGTCGTTACAAGCAGGTTTGCGGCATGGGACATTCTTAGAGAAGCAGTATATTCTCCGATAGTCATATGGTAATATTCGAAAAATCCCGCTTTCAGCTTCTGGGAATTAATAAGCAGCGTCCGGCTGAGTGCCTCGATGGTCGGAGGATGAGTGAACTCCTCCGTTAGTATATCATGGGCGCGCTGAATGCTCTGAAAATCCTTCTGATAGGAAAATGAGGTCCGCGCCTGATACCTTTCGCTCTCCAAAAGAATTCCCATGCACTCTAAAATTGCAGCCTCCAATAAAAGACCGTTCAAGCAGTCTTCTTCATCCCTTATTAACAAGCGTTGTAAAATAACCATAATTTCCGCAGGGAGATAACGCTTGGTATGATTTTCTGAAAATTGCTCCAAGGGGTTAAAGTCAGGAAAACGAATGGCGATTTTCTGGAGGAATGCCGGATAAATCGTAAATTCTGCTCCATAAAAATGGTCGCCGGGCTTCCACGCCTGCCTCCCTTTCAAATTTCTCTCCAGTACAAGAAAAGCGGAAGACTCAAAGGAGGAAACCGGCTGACGTTCCAATTGAAATCTCGTCTTACCTTCATAAACGATTCCAAAGCGCAAAAAAGGCTCCTGCGTGTTGAACTGAACCACAAAAGAACGGGGAATGGTATAATCGGCAATTCCAAAATCATAAAAGCCCGGCTTTGTATAAAGATGCAGATAGCCATTTTTCGGATTTTCATATAAAGTATAATTTTCTTTTTCTATAGCTTGAAAGTCTAGCTCGCGCAGCATAATCCGGCGAAATTCATTAGGATTTTCTGAATAATACATATAGACCTCCTCTCTTCATGATTCTTGCATTGTTCATAACCTTTATTATATTAGATTGCAAAAATAATTCAATCAGGTAATAAAATAATGAGAAAAGATAAAATAGTTGCATGCGACTAACCTCTTTGCTATAATGCAAAGGTCGTTAGTCGAAACTAACTTTTTCGAAAAAGATGTTCTTCTATTTCTGCGAGCTTTTGTCTGCGCCGTAAGCTCGCAACACAAGAAAAATTTGCGCAGGTACGAGGAGAAATGAAAAAATGAAGAAAAAATTTATAATATTATTGACAACCGCCGTGATGAGTTTTGCTGTCTTAGTGGGCTGCGGCAGTTCAGCAGCAGAAACACAAGGTAATGTAAATACAGCAGAAAGTACAAATCTAAGTAATGATCCAAATGAGAAACAAAACGAAAGTCCAAGCACCGATGAAACAGACACTGCCAAAGCAGATACGATTACCGTTACTGACGCCAGAGGCGAGGTTGAGATCCCTGCAAATCCTGAACGTATCGTTGACTTGAGCGGAAACAGCGACATTTTAAGTGTGTACGGATACACGGTCATAGGAACTGCTAACTCCGACGCTTATGATTACACCAAATTCCCCTCCTACCTCGAAGATGTCTTAAAGGGTGCCAAGATTCTTGGCTACAGCATGCAGGATACTATGGATATCGAGGGCATTTTGGAATTAGAACCGGATTTGATCATCATTTCCAGCGTTCAAGAGAAAATGTATGAGCAGCTTCAGGAAATCGCTCCTACCGTCATGATTGAGCTGGCACAGATCAACTGGCGGGATGACATCAATTCCTTTGCAGAAATTATGGGAAAAGAAGATGCAGCTGCGCAGTGGCTGGCGGATTATGATAAGAAGGCAAGCGACAAGGGTGCAGAAATCAAAGCTGCTTACGGCGAAGAAACAACCTATCTGGCGTTTCTTGCCAGCGGCGGTCAGCTCTATGTCTTCGATGCTGCAGGAATCGGAAGCGTAATGTACGAGGATATGGGACTTGCCAAGCCTGCCAATATGCCCGCACAGGATAACATCAGTCTGCCCGTAATAAACTATGAGGGACTTGCCGAACTGGATCCCGATTACATATTTGTGGTGGCTACCGAAGCGGATATGGAGAGCTTAAAGCAAAGCAGCATCTATAACAGTATGCGCGCCGTAAAAGACGGAAATGTGGTGGAGCTTCCTTCCAGCCCTTACTTCAATATGGGCTACAGTTGTATTGGGAGGAACGTATTCTTAGAGGAATTTACCGGTTTAATGGAGCAGTAAATAATATGAAAAGAAACACGATCATTTTAACAGCAGCCGGTGTGCTGCTGTTATTTGCGGGCATGATTTTGTCCGTTCATATCGGCGCGAAAAATATACCCGTTTCAGAAATTTACCGGGCTTTTTTTCATTATGACGATTCACTAAACGCCAAACTCGTACGCGAGGTTCGCCTGCCCCGAATGCTCTTGGCAGTACTGGTGGGCGGAATGCTCTCTTTGGCGGGGACCATGATGCAGGGCATTATGCGCAATCCTATCGCGGAACCCTCCGTCATGGGCGTAACTCAAGGGGCTACGCTGGCAGTGTCCATTGCTGCGGTGTCCTCCCTTGCGGGCGGCGTATACGGCAATTTCTTCATGGGCCTGCTGGGTGCAGCAGGGAGCGGCATCCTGATACTCGTATTTACCATGGGAAAAGCCTCTAATCAGAGCATTTCCAGAATCCTGCTGGCCGGAACGGCCCTAAGTACCTTCTTTCTTTCCCTGGCCTCCGTGGTGGCCTTATTGGGAAATCGCTCACAGGAGCTGGCCTTCTGGGTAGCGGGCGGCTTGCGTCAGGCTGGCTGGGTTCAAGTAGCTGTCGTCGCTGCAGCCGGCGGCTTTTTTTCCATACTCGCATTTATTTCTGCCGGAAAAATCAACATCATCAGCCTCGGTGACGATGCGGCAGCCGGACTGGGGATTTCGCCGGAAAGGGTAAAGCTTCTTATTATATTGTATCTCGTTCCGATTTGCGGAGTCTGCGTGGCGGCTGCGGGCAACATTGGATATTTGGGTTTGTTCGTACCCCATATTATCCGCAAGCTGGTAGGAAACGACTACCGCAGGCTGATGCCCCTTTCCTTTTTATATGGAAGCATTATCCTCGTCCTGGCGGATATTGCCGCCCGGACTATCTCGGCTCCTTACGAGCTTCCTGTGGGGCTTTTTACCGCTTGCATGGGTGTGCCCGTATTTTTAATGCTGGTAAGAAAGGAGAAGCGATAGATGAAAGAGAAAAAGTACGGTTTTAAAATAGCAGCCTGCCTGCTCCTCCTTTTAGCAGTCGTTATCATAGCTCTTATGGTGGGAAGCTATCATATATCCCCGCTTCAGGTAATGCAAACCCTATTAGGAAACGGGAGCAAACTGCAGAATTTTACTATTTTTCAGATACGTCTGCCAAGAATCGTTCTGGCTGTCATCGTGGCATCGGCGTTAGGTGTTTCAGGAGGAATCCTTCAGGGTATTACAAGAAATCCCCTGGCAGAGCCGGGGATGATTGGAATCAATGCCGGAGCCGCATTATTCGTGGTATTGTGGATTTCCGCGGGAATCACCGACTATTACTCCACCCTGCCGTTTCTTACCGTGCTGGGGATGCCTCTGCTGGCGATGACAGGTTCCTTACTTTCCGTAGGCCTTATTTATTTGCTTTCCTCCAAGGGCGGGATTCGCCCGGTGCGCTTCATCCTTACGGGAATCGGAGTAAACGGAGGCATCCTTGCAGTGATTTCCTTTTATCAGCTAAATATGTCCAAGGGCGATTACAATCAGGTACTGACTTGGACAAGCGGGAGCCTCTGGGGCAGCAATTGGAGCTATATCTTTCTGACCGCGCCGTTAGTCATTCTCCTAATCGGGACAGTGCTATTTCGCAGTAAGAATCTGGATGTGCTGGCTCTTGGGGATGAACTGGCGGCAGGGGTAGGTTTATCCGTGCAAAAGGAACGTATGATCCTCCTGCTCCTCGCCACTTTTTTGGCAGCGCTTGCCACCTCTGTTGCAGGAAGCATAGCATTTCTGGGGCTTTTAGGTCCGCAAATTGCCAAAAGGCTCACCGGGCCGGTACATGGCATAATGCTTCCTATGGCAGCGTTAGTCAGCAGCATCCTTTTAGTGGGTGCCGATATTATAGCAAAGAATCTGTTCTCTCCACTGGAGATTCCGGTCGGAATCGTCGTATCCATAGTGGGAGTTCCGTATTTTATTTATTTGATGATAAAGGAAAGGTAGGAGGTTACGGGAATGGGAATGGGAATTGAAATTAAGAATCTACAGGCGGCATACGAGGACAGAATCATTATTCCGGATGCCAGCCTCGTCATACCGAAAGGAAAAGTAACGATGCTGATCGGTCCCAACGGCTGCGGCAAGTCCACTCTGCTAAAAGCGATCGCAAGAACGATTCCGGCGAAAAAAGGCAGCATCTATCTCCACGGAGAAGACATCCGACGGGTGCCTCCTAAATGCTTCGCAAAGAAAATGGCCGTACTGCCCCAAAGTCCGCTGGTCCCCGAAGGAATACAAGTAAAGGAGCTGGTGGCCTACGGACGTTTTCCTTATCAAAAGCCATTGTCAGGCCTGAAAAGGGAGGATCACGAAATCATCCGCTGGGCCATGGAAAAAACGGGGGTGCTGGAGCTTGAGGAGCGAAGGGTCGAGGAATTGTCAGGCGGTCAAAGACAGCGCGTTTGGATTTCTCTGGCGCTGGCTCAGAAAACCGGAGTTCTGCTTCTGGACGAGCCTACCACCTATCTGGATATGGCCCACCAATTAGAGATTCTGGAGCTGCTGCGTAAATTGAACCACGAAGAGAAGACCACCATCGTCATGGTCATTCACGAGTTGAATCACGCTTCCAAGTTCGCCGACCATATCATCGGCATGAAGCAAGGACAGATTCTGTTCGAAGGTACTCCCAAGGAAGTGATTCAGGTGGAGAATCTGAGAAAGCTCTACGAAATTGAGGCGGTGCTTGTAGAAAATAAGGATAAAGGTTATCCGATTTGTACGGATTACTCCTTGATATATGAATAAAACGTACGGTTCATGGACCATATACACGACGGCATAAAAGTCCGGGAAATATTTTCTAATACTCCCGGGCTTTTTATTGCCTGAGTTTTCTCATAAAATAAATAAGATATTCGCAATAAACGAAAAGTGTTGTACAATAAGTCTAATTAATCAGAGAAGAAAAATCTCAAAAAATCATAGAAAAAGAAGGGGCATACTATGAGCAACCGGAATATACCGTTTCAAAATATAACCTTAGCCTATTTTTCCGGAACAGGCTGCACGAAAGCTGCGGTTTCCTGCTTTGAAAGCCAGCTTGCCGGGCTTGGAATCCACACCAGCACAATCTGCATCTCCTCCGATAGTTCCGGCAGTATCGGAACCTCGGATTTGCTGATCGTTTTTTCCCCGGTATATGCATTCCGCCTGACTTCCATCGTCGAAGACTGGGTAAAGCGACTGCCTGATGCCCAAAATACATACGCATCCATTATATCTGTTTCCGGAGGAGGAGAGATTTCGCCCAATACTGCCTGCCGGACCTTTTGTAAACGCATATTAATAAAAAAGGGGTATCACTTTGTGTATGAAAATATGCTGGTAATGCCCTCCAACTTCGCATCCCATGCCGGAGCACAGCTAAACAAACAGCTAATCGATACTTTACCGAAAAAGACCGCACAGATGATTGATGATATTTTATCCGGGGAAAAAAATAACACACATCCTAAG
Organism: Bacillota bacterium; assembly: GCA_023442465.1. Classification (GTDB taxonomy): domain Bacteria; phylum Bacillota; class Clostridia; order Lachnospirales; family Lachnospiraceae; genus Kineothrix. The sequence continues at coordinate 20,948 of JAEZZQ010000026.1, forward strand.
CTTCAGGATAGGCTCTTTGCCTCAATCGGGAAAGCGGAGCATCTGGGCGCAAAGTTTTTCGGCGCCTTCATCCGCACGTCAAGCCATTGTAATCAGTGCGGGCTATGTGTTAAAAGCTGTCCAAAAAGGAATATCCGGATGAAGGAGGGAACGCCCGCCTTCGGCTTCCATTGTATGCTATGCTTAAGGTGTATTTATGCCTGCCCCCAAAAAGCCCTTTCTCCAGGAATACTCAAATTTTTCGTATTAAAGGAGGGCTTCGACTTAAAGGCTATGAGTAAAGCTCCTGAGCTTGAAAAAGATCAGAATGTACAGGAGTATTCTGCCGCCGAACAGCTTCTTTGGAAGGGTGTTCTCGATTATCTGGAATAATGGGAACTGCCGTTTTCCGGCACAAATAGCCTCAAAGCGGTTGCATCTTCCGGCATTAACTGTTATAGTAATACTATGAGATTTTTTAATACACTAAAAGAGGTTTTTATATCATCGCTGCCCCTCGCGGCAGTAATCATTGTCGTTTGTGTTTTTGTGGCTCCCATGGAGAACGCATTCGATTATGTCAAGTTAATAGTTGGTTATATGAGTGTTGTTCTGGGACAGTCGCTGTTTTTGGATGGTTTGAGCATCAGTATCCTGCCTATTGGCAAGCTGGTTGGAAGTTCCCTCGTGAAGCTGAAAAAAGCCATATTCATCATTTTCTTTGGCTTTGTATTCGGTTTGCTCGCTACGGTTGCTGAACCTGCTTTGGCAGTTCTCGCCCGTCAGACACATATGATTATGAACATTATCGATGAGACACTGTTCATATGGATTATGGGTTCTGGCATCGGTGTGCTGGTCGGGTTTTCTTTGTATCGAATCATGAAGGATTTGAATATCAAGATTGTATTTGCTATACTTTACATTGCAATTTTTGTTATCGTCTTTTTTGTACCTGAAGAATTTATCGCATTGGCTTTTGATGGAAGCGGTGCAACCACCGGCGATATTTCCGTTCCCTTTATACTGGCTCTGGGCTTAGGCGTTTCCGGTACCATGTCAAAGCATAAGGCTAACGAGGACACATTCGGAATCATTGGGCTTGCATCGGTAGGTCCTATTTTAGCGCTGTTTTTCTACGGTATCATTTTAAATGCCGTACATGGAGGAGTCCTTCCGCCGGCCGGAGTATATGATCCGGGCGCGGCAGAAAGCTTAGGAGCGATTATCCAGTCGAATATATCCGGCGTTGCCCTGGCCCTCTTTCCAATCGTAATCGTATATTTACCGTTCCAATTTCTGCTGATAAAGCTTCCGAAAAAGGAATTGATTCAAATATTGCTCGGCTCCATTTCCACCTACGTGGGCCTTCTCATTTTCTTGTCAGGAATTGATTTCGGCTTTGCGTTCGCGGGCAAATATATCGGTGAAGTGTTTTTGGATGCCTCGCGCCCGGGATGGTTCAAATGGCTGCTGCTCTTGGTGGGCTTCGTACTCGGAGTCGCCATTACTCTTTCCGAACCTGCCGTTACGGTACTCGGTGAACAGCTCGAGGAAATTACCAACGGTCATATTAAGAAAATATCGATTCGTGCTACTCTCGCTATCGGTATCGGGTTTGCTGCGCTATTTTCCATGGTAAAAATATTAACACAAATAAATATACTCTGGTTTTTGATTCCGCTTTATGCAATAGCCCTTATTATGATGAAATTCACTTCGAATCTCTTTGTGGGATTGGCCTTCGATTCGGGCGGAGTTACCGGCGGTGCCCTGACATCGGCATTTTTAACTCCCCTTACCTTAGGAGCTGCTCAGGCTGTTGCTGATTTGGAAGGTGCAGGCGCGCAGTCGATTTTGACAAACGGATTCGGAATTATTGCATTTATTTCAGTAACGCCATTAATCGCAGTTCAGGCTTTGGGGATTATTTATGACATAAGACTTAGAAAAGCTCAGAAACTTATGGAAGAAAACGAGCTGGCAGAAATTCATGAATTGGAATCACTGGTCTTGCAAGCTACATCTGCCGATTCTGACGCTGGTTCTTCATCTAAGAAAATCGGCAGACGCCGCAAAAATAGAAAATTTAAGCATAGGGGTTCCCCCATGGAGGATAGAAGAAGTGATACACGATGATGTTCCGTCTTGTCTGGAATTTTTAACTATAATCGCCGGAAGAAAGCTGAAGGCTTCTCTTATTGAATCGTTGTCGGCAGAGGGCGGACGGCTGATAACCGTCATGTATGGAAAGGGCTCAGTCAAAACCGATTATCTTCGGGATATGTTCGGGCTGGTGCCAGAGGAGAATAAGGTCGTAATAACCTGCCTTCTTCCTTGTAAAAAGGTTGACACAGTAATGGATATGCTGGTCAGTAAGTTTCATTTCGACAAACCGAACACGGGTATCGCATTTACCGTACCCATTAACATTACTTTTTAATTTTGGAGGAATTAACGGTGACAGAATCTAGTCCTAAAAAAGCATTATATATTATAGTAAACGTTGGCTTCGCCGATGAAATTGCGGAAATCATGCGCAAGGAAGGGGCAGGCGGAGCAACGATCATGAATGCCCGCGGTTCAGGTCCTATGCCGAAGTCGATCTTAGGAATCACTATCGATACGGAGAAGGAGATCATTCTCAGCGTGGTAGATGAGGAAATGAGTGAAAAAATCATTCACGCCGTAAGGCAAAAAGCGGGGCTTGGCACTCCGTGCAACAGCATCTGCTTTACAATGCCGGTGGATAAATTTGTTATGACACATGTATCAAAACCATCCAACTAATCGACAAAATAATAAGGAAAAAATAAATGCTTGCCGTTACTTGCGGCAAGCATTTATTTTGTTCTGTTACAGAAGTGCCTATTACAAGGGCAATGGATGCGCAGCACACATCTGTTCTACGAACTCACTGACTTTCTCCTGGGTAAGTTCTTCATTCTTCTTCGCATTGATCAAGTTCAAGGTTCCGTCCATATGGCTTAACTTCTCGCTCAGCTTAGCGATGCATTTCTCTGCATCGCCTCCCGCACTGCTGAAAAAAGCGGCCGTCAATTTATTTCTCATATCATTATCTTCCAGAAAAGTATTGATGGGCGATGCCGGTCTGCTGTTCCAGATAGGCATTCCAATGACAATTCTGTCATAATCTGCCGGATTATACAAATATGGCTTTAGTTTGGGTCTTTCCCCAAAAGTAGCTGCTTTACCGCAAAAGATGTACTTGCCTATGGTACTGCGGGGATATCCTTTTATTGGTTCAAGAGCCATAATATCAGCATCCATCTTTCTGGCAATCAGCTCTGCCGCAAATTTTGTATTCCCACTCATTGAATAATATACCACTAATGTCTTCATCTTCTTATTTCTCCTCCTTATTTCTCAATATTTCTTCCGCTTCCTTGCACCACTCCAAATAAGCGCGATATGTCCGTATTCCGAATCTAACCGTAAGAAGATAATATTCGTGAGCTGCCTCCATATCCTTCACCTTTTCCAGTATTTCCTCCGAGGCCAGAAGATAGGGAAGCTTCTGCTCTATTTTTTTTCTAAATTCTTTGATATGGTTCAGCGTCTGCTCCGCTCCTGTTTCACTGCCAAAAAACAGTTTAAGCAGGGTTTCATAACGAAGCTCATCCTTTTCCACCGGAAGAGTGAGCCATCTTCTTAAATAAGTGTGTCCTGCGTCTGTAATAGTGTAAATCAGTTTACCCCTGCTGCTGTCTCGATCCTCCCGCTTTGTGGCGAGCCCGCGCTCCACCAGGCCGCTCAAGGTCGGGTATATGCTTCCATAGCTTGCACCCCAGAAATATTTAAGCGAGGTATCCATTCTCTTCTTTATTTCGTATCCGCTTAGCTCTTCGTGGCTGAGCAATCCTAAAATCACGCAATCCAGTTTCTTTTCCGATGCCATTTTTCTCTTCTTTCACTCTTGCTTTCTACGTTCATTTTGCTCTTGCTTCCTGCTTTCCATTTTGCTCTTGCTTCTTACTTCCTATTTCACTCTTGCTTTTTACTTTCTATCTCACTCTTACTTCCCATTTTTATTTTGAGGTCTCATTTTATAATATAATACATTTTGTGGACATACATCAATACATGCACCGCATTGAATACATTCCAGACTGGTTATTTTTCCTGATTTCGCCATCTCTTTTACCTCTAATCCCATAGGGCAGCTTCGATCACACTTTCCGCAGGAAATACATTTTTCTTTATCAGCTGATACATGGAGTCCCGGCAAGTGCAGCAAGCCGCGCAGTTTCGTTCCAATTACCATAAAAGGAGCCATCCAGCAAAAATAATGGCAGAATACTCTTTTGCCCCCTAAAATAGATGGGATGAATATGAGTAATATAATTCCGTAATAAATGATGTATGTATAAATGTTTGCCACAGAAATCCCGTGATCCGTTTGAAAGAGAAAATCTACCCCGGTAATTTCCCCTTTATAAAAATAGCAGAAAGCAACTGCACCGATCCACAGAAACCAGATAACGTATTTGATATAGTTTCTAACGCCTTGCTTCGGTCTTCTGTCGTTGATCATAAAGGCGCATTCCTGAAGCCCGCCCGCAGGACAGGCATAGGCACAGAAAATCCTTCCGAAAGGAATCGAAAGAAAGAACATCAGCAGAAACACGATGAAGCTCCCGTTGATGATTCCATTCAATCCGGCATTAATAATGAGCACCGGAGAAAAATAATATAGGGTAACCGGAAACAAAAGCAAGGCTATTATAAGAAATAGTTTCCTAATATTCTGTCGCTTCATAAAAACTCCTCTATATATCAGTTTGATATATAATATCATATATCATATTGATATATATGACAACTACTTTTTTCATAAATTTATTATTTTATTTAAAATTATAACTTTACTGTTGCAAATTATATTAACCCGAGTTAATATAATTACAATGTTACACAAAACTATAATTCTAATTTTGGAGGTTTATTATGTATAAATGGATACGTCACCAGGCTTCGTGGAAAAAAACTGCACTAATTTTTATTACTTCACAAATCATATTCTTATGTATGAATACCTTAACCTTTCCGGCTATTATGAAAGGCGGCTCCGGTCTTACACCTTTTGATATGACCGGGATATCAGGATATGATTACCAATATGCGCATAGCTTTATTAACGGACTTACTTTAAACGCAAGAACTGTATATCTCTTCTTTCAGGAACCGCTTGATATTCTCTATCCACTGCTTATATCTTTCAGCTTTGTTATGGCCTTTTGCCTTCTTAGCAAAGAAAAAAGCCGCTGGCCCCTGATTGGATTTATACCGATGATATTTGACTATCTGGAAAATATACTGGTTATCTCTATGCTGAATGTAAAGCCTCTTCCTTTATTCCTGCCTTCCATATCTTCTTTTATTACCTGGCTTAAGGCTGTTTCCACCATGCTGTGCATGGGATTGCTTATCATTGTATCCTTATGGTATTTCACCGGATGGATCAAACAAAGGAGAAAACAGAAATATGAAAACGAATGATTTTTCCCTTCGCGAATTGAATTTTGGCAATAATCGGCACAAAATTATGAAAGAATTTTTAACGCGATTAACAACCCAGTCCATCAACGATATTTATGTGGAGGACGTATGCAAGGCGGTCGGAATATCCAAAGTTACTTTTTTTCATTATTTTCATTCCAAAGAAGAAATTGTTCATTATTTCATACTGGGATGGGAATATGCCAGAAGCTATGAAGCCATAAACGGATTGTTTCATGGCCGGCAAGGAATTGAACATATTTTTAAAAGTATCAGTCAAGAAGTATTTGCTCAAAATATGATGCTTTCCCTCACTCAGTTCTTATCAAAAACAGAGTGTTTCAATTTGCAAATCGCAATTACGGGATACGAATACAGCCTCTTTCATCCACAAGCCTATCAGCAGAGAATAAGACCTATGAATATTATGGAGGTTATGTCTCACTATGTATGTGAGCTTGCTTTTACAGGTAAAAATGATGATTTATGCACTATGCTCCTGACACTTCTTTACGGAGTTCCCCTTGCTGCAAAATGCATCGGAAACATATCTTTAGGAGAATTGTATGAAAAGAATTTAATGCTCCTGTTCTTTCAAATGGAAGATCATTTATAAAAAGATTTTTGATCATCCTCATGGCATACTTGTTTCTCAGGAAGCCAGACTATATAATAAACATAATAGTTGTTTCATCAAGTTTGGAACAAAAGTGTGCTTTGCACACTCTCGCGACAAAGAACTCCGACAGCACAGCTTTTGTTCCGCGCGCGTAGCTGCGCATCCATTGTTTCAGTAATAGACGCTCTTTCCTATTACTGAACAAAAGTGTGCTTTGTAAACTCTCGCGACCAAATACTCTGGCTGCACATCTGTAAACAGTAACAATATATGAACTTATAAAGTATAGGATGGGAAATGAGGATAAATAAATGAAATACGCAGCACTTTTTAGAGGAATCAATGTAGGCGGTAAAAATATAGTAAAAATGGCCGCACTGGAACAATTATTCTTCGGCTTAGGCATATATACGGTAAAAACTTACATTCAAAGCGGTAATGTCGTTTTTGAAACCAGCCTTGCAGAGACGGCTTTGCTGGAAAAGATAAAAACCGGCTTCGAAGACCGCTTCGGCTTTAAAAGCAATGTCATCATAAGAAATGCAGAAGAATGGAAGTATCTTATTGAACAGTTCCCGTTCACGAACGAGGAAGTAAAGGAAGCAGAGGCTGCCGATTCGCAAGTCGAGCATCTCTATGTCTATTTTTTAGATGATTTTCCGGAACAAACAGCCATCGATGCAATACGAAAAGACTATACCGGAACAGACAAGATACGGGCGGGACGGAAAGAACTATATTTTCTCTGCAGCCAAAGCGTTCGGAATTCAAAGCTCGCCGTCCGTATTTCTAAAGAATTCGAATCAGCTACCGTGCGTAACTGGAAAACAGTGAGCAAATTATACGATATGCTCGCCAGCATATGAATTCGATAAGGAGGTTCCGCGATGAAATGTAATTACTGCGCCGGAGAATGTCCGCATAATCTTTGCATGCACAAGGTTCCTATATTTTCTTCCTTGAGCCAAGAGGAAATGAGCCATATTTCCTCTATAATAACGCATAATAATTATCAGAAGGGAGAAATTCTGTTTTCGGAAGAGGACAGCCTTCGTTCCCTCATAATCATAAACGAAGGCAGTGTAAAAGGTTTTAAAATTACACCGGAAGGCAGAGAACAAATTCTTCATGTGTTTTCTGTAGGAGATTTTTTCGGAGAACGGAACTTATTTGGCGGTCAAAAATCTGCCTATACGGCAGAAGCGCTGGAACCTACAAAAACTTGTTCTTTTACGAAAGATGATTTCCACAAAATTCTTTTTGCTTATCCGGGCATTGCCATAAAAATCATCGAAACACTGGAAGAGCGGATCGCGCGCATGGAAAGCACAATGAAAAGCATGGGAGTTCGCAGCCTGGATGGACGAATCGGAGGGCTTCTTCTGGACTTTGCCGATAAATATGGGGAAGCCGTACCGGAAGGAATTCTCATCCGCTTACCGCTGAGCCGTGAAGGCATTGCCAATTTTCTTGGGGTTGCCCGCGAAACTGTGAGCAGAAAGCTCGGACAACTGGAGGCCGAAGGGGTCATCCGCCCCGTCGGCAACAAGAATATTCTCCTTCTGGATGGCGAAGCCTTAAAGACCATGGCCGGAAAAGATACATAAAATGGCAAAAATGCGAACAGAATAAATACTAAATTTCCAAAATTTGATTATAATCACAGATATATACTCTCTGACCTGCTACACTGATGCTACGGACTTGATGTGCGCGAAAAGCTCGCGCAGAAAGGAGCAGAAAATGTCAGATAAAATTCTCGACCTCAATTTAACGGTTTATGAATTATGTACTTCGGATTCGGGAATAATTCCCATATTGGCCGAAGCCGGTTTTACAGATATTACAAAGCCCGGTATGCTGGCCACGGCGGGGCGGTTCATGACAATCCCCAAAGGTGCGGCTCTTAAAAAGCTGGATCTGGAAAACATAAAACTTATTTTTACACAACATGGATATACAGTAAAGGAGGAGAAGAAATGAGTGCGGAAATTAACAACAGAGAGTATCGCCAGCAGGTTTTGAAAGAATTGATTTCTGAGCTTCACGATGGAAAAAGCGTGGATGAAGTGAAGGAAAAATTCGCCGAGGTATTCGGAAACGTGTCGGCAGAAGAAATCGCGCAGGCAGAACAGGGCCTGATTGCAGGCGGTCTTCCCGTTACGGAAGTACAGCGTCTTTGCGACGTCCACGCTTCGGTGTTCAAGGGCTCTATCGAGGATATCCATCGCACTCCCGTTTCCTCGGAGATTCCGGGTCATCCGGTAGATACGCTTAAACGGGAAAATCGCGCCATTGAGAAGGAAATCGACGAGGTGCGTACACAGCTTGCACTGCTTCCCGATCCGGACGCAAAAAACAAGGTGAAAGCAGGCTTAAGAAGACTTATCGAAATTGACCGTCATTATTTAAAAAAAGAAAATCTCTTCTTTCCCTATATGGAGCAATATGGAATTACTGCCCCTCCAAAGGTTATGTGGGGTGTAGACGATGAAATCCGCGCTCAGCTCAAGGCTGTGTCCGCGAAGCTCGACAGCGAAGAGCTTTCTTCTCTGACAGGGGAAATCGAAGCCTTCCTGGATAAAGCCGGGGAAATGATTTTCAAGGAAGAGAACATTATGCTCCCCATGCTGTTGGAAAATCTGACGCAGGATGAATGGAAGACTGTGGCGGAAGAAAGTGAAGAACTTGGCTATTGCCTCATCGATGATGTTCCTGTATGGACGCCCGCTGCGGGCAATGTTCCCGAACCTCTGGCACAGGAGCCTACTGCCGTATCCGGCACAATCAACCTTCCTACCGGAGTGTTAAAAGTGGAAGAACTTAGCCGAATGCTGGACACTCTGCCCATCGACATTACATTTGTCGGCAAGGATGACACTGTCAAATACTTCTCCCAGGGCGCAGAGAGGGTATTCCCACGAACAAAGGCTATTATCGGCCGGAAAGTATCCAATTGCCATCCTCCGGCAAGTGTTCACATCGTGGAGAAACTGGTGGAGGACTTCAAAGCCGGAAGAAAGGACCACGAAGATTTCTGGATCAATATGGGTGAAAAATTCATCCTGATACGCTACTTTGCCGTAAGGGATGAGGCAGGAGAATACATGGGCGTCCTGGAAGTAACACAGAATATCCGTCCGCTTCAGGCAATTGAAGGAGAAAAAAGATTGGTTTCAGAGGAAGGGAGATTAGATGATGAGCACACCCTATTTAAAAAATATTGAACACGAAAAAGTACTGGACCTTTGCGCTTTGGTAGAATACTCGGAAGGGCAGGTCGTAAGCCGTACGTTGGCACAAAATTCCGCAGTGAGCATTACCTTGTTCGCTTTTGATGAAGGAGAGGAAATTAGTTCCCACTCGTCCACCGGAGACGCGATGCTGAGCGTTTTGGATGGAACGGCAAAGATTACTATTGGAGGAGAGGTATATTCCTTGAATTCAGGAGAAACTATTGTGATGCCTGCGGGTATTCCTCATGCGGTAGCAGCAGAAAAAAGATTCAAGATGCAGCTTACGGTAGTATTCCCGCAAAATTAAACCGGGGAAGCATTTATTTTGAAGCACTTAAATGAAATGGGAACAGCTGCAAAAACAGAAGCAGCTGCAAAAGTAAATACCATTAAAAGAAAGGAGGAATTGACATGAAAGCTGAACTAGATAGAAGCGGATGTATTTCCTGCGGCTTGTGTACCAGCATTTGTCCTGAAGTTTTTCGGATGGCTGATGATGGTATTGCAGAAGTATATGTAGAGGATGTTCCGGTCGAATTAGAAGCAAGTGCCGTAGAGGCGCAGGACGGATGTCCGGTAGCAGTTATCAAAGTAGAGTAGTTCATACGAAAAAGCCATATCAGTATCATGAAAGCGGCGCCGCGTAAACTTAATCAGTTATACGCGGCGCCTTTATCTATCATATGAAAGGGGGAGTAAATAATCTTATAGCATAAATCAATAATTCATCTTAGAAGAAAAGCTTAATATCATCCTCTACCGTACCGATTCCTGCAATCCCGAAGTTTTCTACCAGCACCTTAGCCACATTGGGGGAAAGGAATGCGGGGAGTGTGGGGCCTAAGTGAATGTTCTTCACACCCAGGTGGAGCAGCGCCAAAAGTACGATAACGGCTTTTTGTTCATACCATGCGATATTGTATGCTATGGGAAGCTCATTGATATCAGCAAGCCCGAACACTTCTTTAAGCTTTAAGGCGATTACGGCCAGGGAATAAGAGTCATTGCACTGTCCTGCATCGAGAACACGAGGAATTCCTCCGATGTCTCCCAAATCCAATTTGTTGTATTTATATTTCGCACAGCCTGCTGTAAGGATTACAGCATCTTTAGGTAATGCCGCGGCGAAGTCGGTGTAATAATTTCTCGATTTTGCTCTACCGTCACATCCTGCCATAACGACGAATTTCTTGATCGCTCCGGATTTTACGGCATCTACTACTTTATCTGCCAGCTGGAATACCTGATGATGAGCAAATCCCCCGACGATTTCGCCTCTCTCGATTTCCGTAGGCGGCTGGCAGGTTTTCGCCTGAGCAATAATCTCGGAGAAATCCTTCTGCTCTCCTATCTCGCCGGGAATGTGCTTACAACCCGGGAAGCCCGCTGCTCCGGTGGTGTAAAGACGGTCCTTATAGCTATCCTTAGGCGGAACGATACAGTTCGTAGTCATGAGAATCGGTCCGTTAAAGCTTTCGAACTCTTCTTTCTGCTTCCACCAGGCATTTCCGTAGTTTCCTACGAAATGGGAATATTTCTTGAATGCCGGATAATAATGAGCAGGAAGCATTTCAGAATGGGTATATATGTCTACACCGGTTCCTTGCGTCTGCTCCAGCAGCATTTCCATATCGCGCAGGTCGTGACCGGAGATAAGAATACCGGGACGGGTTCCCACGCCAATGTTGACCTTGGTAATTTCAGGATTACCGTAAGCGGAGGTGTTGGCGTTATCCAAAAGAGCCATGCCGTTTACTCCGTATTTACCGGTTTCCAGAGTCAGAGCGATTAAGTCTTCCACGCTCAGACTATCATCCAGCGTCTTAGCAAGAGCGCTTTGCAGGAAAGCATCCACTTGTTCATCGTCCTGAAGCAAAGCGTTCGCATGCTTGCTGTATGCAGAAAGACCCTTTAAGCCGTATGTGATCAGCTCGCGCAGGCTGCGGATATCTTCGTTTTCTGTGGACAGCACGCCTACCTGGGCTGCCTTTGCTGCAAATTCTTCCCTGTCAGAAGACTCCCAAAGAGCTGCTGAAGGAAGACTATTTATATTTTCAACCTGATTTAACAGATTTTTCTTCACTTCCAAGGTTTCCAAGATGCGGGCAGCAATTGCCTCCTCATCAAAGTTCGCATTAGTGATTGTTATAAATAAGTTGCGTGTTACCATATGATTCACGTTTGCATCAATTTCCTTGCCTTCAGCGCGCAGCTGTGTAGTAACAGCAGACAGTCCTTTTGTGACATAGATGAGCAAATCCTGAATACCCGCTACCTCCGGGCTCTTTCCACAGACACCGACTTGGGTACACCCCGTACATCCGGCGGCCTCCTGACACTGGTAACAAAACATTTTATTTTCCATACTACGTTCCTCCTTTATGATTCGCATAAAAAAATTTATATTTGCAATTTACATGCTTCTTCTTTATGTCTATCATAGCAAGAGTGTATAAAAAAATCCGTAACATTTGTTACGGATTCAAAATTCTATAAAATATCTTGAAATTGATTTTTATCTGTAATTATAATCTTCTTTTTCTTAATAAGAAGCAATCCTTCTTCCTGCATCCTCATTAATTCTCTGGACAGTGACGGTCTTGCTACGTTAAGAAAATCTGCCAGCTCCTCACGGTTCATGGAAAGCTCTATACTTCCGTCCTCAAAGGAATTCATAAACAACACTCTGGCAATCTTCTGCCGCAAAGTGCCGGCTGACATAATCTGAAGCTTTTGATTCAGATAATACGCTTTCCGCGCAAGAATCCCCATCAGGTTGGAAATCAGCTTCGTATGATAATCACAGTTCTCGCCGCAGGTGTGATATAGAAATTCTTTCGGAATCAATAATACCGATGTATCGGCTGCAGCCTGCGCATAATGGTCATATTCTCCCTTACTGAGAAACAGAAAAACTTCTCCAAACAAATCTCCTGCTCCGCCAATCGTTGCGACGATATTCCGCTTGCCGGAAACCGAGTCATTACAGATGACCACCGAGCCTTGCAGTAACACATGGAGTTTATTCGGCTTATCGTGCTGCGAAAAGATGATCTGGTCTTTTTCGTAGGAAATGATTTCCGACCGGCTGCACGTTAAGCAATTCTGAATTTCTTCATCACTCATATTGGAAAATAAAGCACTCTTATTAAGCTGAAAATTCATGTTCCGCCTCTTTTAAAGAAATGAGGGCTTTGTCGGATTCTTCCTGCTCATTGTGCGCCTTTTCCCTATAAGCGAAATATATCGGAACTGCGAAAAACAGCGAGCCGCCCACGATATTACCAATCGTTACGGGAAGCAGATTGACCACAAACATATTGCCCCAGTTCAGCGCAGAAAGCTGTGCTTCGGTATAACCATACAGCTCCATCGCCTTTGCTACATAATTTTTGTTTGCTAATGCAAAAATACCTGCAGAAATGTAATACATATTGGCAACGCAATGCTCGAAGCCGCAAATGACAAATACGAAAATGGGGAAGAAAATTGCCCAAATCTTACCCGCCAAATCTTTCGCTCCCGCCGCCATGAATACCGCAGCACAAACGACGATGTTGCAAAGGATGCCGGAAATGAAGGCTGTAACAGGGTTGAGCGTAGACTTGGTAAGGGCTACCTTTATCACATATGCACCTAATGCGCCGTGCGAAAATTCGAACTGGCCGCTGTGTGTGACGAGGACCGCCATAAGAACAGCTCCTGCTAAGTTGCTGACAAACACAAGCGTGAGATTTTTAGCCATCGTGGGCCACGGATATTTTTTATCTAATACTCCAAAAATAACGAGACAGTTACCGGTAAACAATTCTCCGCCAATCAAAACGATGAGCATGAGGCCGATGGGGAACACCGCTCCGCCGATTGTTCTGGCAACCCCTGTGCTCTCTATTCCATGCATGGAAACGCTGCTGGCAGCTGCACCGATGCTGATGAACGCACCCGCTACCACCCCCATAAGGAGCACCTTCCAAACCGGATAAGAAACCTTATTCATACATAACTTTATATATTTTTGCAATATCTCCTTCGGAGTATATAAATTTTCCTGCATTTTGACTACCTTCCCACTTTTGGACCCATTTTCAGTAACATGAGAAGTGTACCAAATTTTTTATTATTTGAACAATATAAAAAAGGCATGCAGCTATATCTTTTTTTACATATTGATATGTCATATTGTTACTATTTATACTCTTTGTATGCTACTTCGTCTCTGGCCAGGTACAGCCGTTTCTTAAACTGTTCATCCAATTCACCGAGTTCGTATTCATTTCTATATATGAGGACATCCTTGTAGCTGTTATTTGGAATCGCACATTTTCTTTGCACCAGCCCATACTGTTCCAAATATACTTCGGGAAGCGGAGATACCCACATATAGGTGGTGGGAACCCTCGTCAGCAGGTCAAACTGGCAGCCCCTGTCATAGACGTAAATATGCTTTCCGTCCTTCGTCTGTTCCTGCGGCTCCACGCTTCTCCTATCTACATAAGGAATAATCAGGTCCGCATGGGACAGCTCGATATGATGAAATAAATCCTCGGCCCTCACAGACGGCGCCGCTGCCAATGGATGCTCTCTGGACATCACCGCCAAATATTCGAACTCCCATACGAGCTCATGGCTCAGCCCGTTGCTCCTTACAAAATCCAAAAAATAATTTTCATAAATGCTTTGATAGCGTATGATTCCTAAATCGAATTTTTCATAAGCGACGTTACTGATCGCCTGCATGGAATTGGTTTCCTGAATGGTGATCTCCATTCCCCGCGCTGTATCCAGTTGTGCCACAAATTCCGTAAAGCCTTCGGCAATATAGCTGCCTCTCGGTATGGATATGCGAAGCCTCTGGCTATCCGCCCTCTCGTCTAAGCCTAACGCTTCCATCTCCTCCATATGCTCCATAATACTTTTCGCATGAATGAGGAAATTGCGCCCTTTCTCAGTAGGTACGATTCCGGCTTGTGCTCGCTCGAAGATCTCGTACCCCAGTTGCTTTTCCAGCTCCTTTATGGCCTTGGAAAGATTGGGCTGGGCCATGAAAAGATTATGTGCCGCCTTGGTAATGGAACCGGTTCTTTCTATTTCTATTGCATAACTGAAAAATTGTGTATTCATGGAAAACTCCTTTTTTCATAGCACTTATTTATAATAAAAGTTAATTCTTTTTAAGATTAGTTATTTTAAAGATAATATAAAAAACAACTTGTAATAGTATAAAAACCAATTTTTGTTTCTTGACGAAATATAATAAAACTACTATAATGATTTTTCGTGAGCGAAATATGGCTCTTTGCATAAGTCGTGAATAGTAACCATTTACTTCAATATTTTCCTTACGGAGGATGAAATGTTAATCAAAAATTATATTGCACAATTAAAGAACGAATTCAAAGGATACAACGGGACGGCCCTCATGCAGGATCTGATGGCAGGATTAACTGTTGCTGCCGTAGCTCTTCCCCTCGCTCTCGCCTTCGGTGTCAGCAGCGGTTCCACTGCGGCAGCCGGTTTGGTAACCGCTATCGTTGCCGGTTTGGTCATCGGGGCTCTTTCCGGCGGCTTCTACCAAATATCGGGACCTACCGGCGCTATGGCTGCCATACTGATATCCATCATCGCCAGATACGGTATACAAGGAGTCTTTATCGCCGCTTTTATTTCCGGTATCCTCCTCGTACTCTGCGGAATCTTTCATATAGGCAGGTTGACCAGTCTGATTCCCGCCCCTGTCATTACCGGCTTCACCTCGGGCATCTCGGTAATCATCGCTCTCGGGCAAATCGATAACTTCTTCGGTGTGACTTCCAAGGGTACGGGTACTATTTCCAAGCTGCTAAGCTATGGACGTCTGGGCTTTCCCATTCATATGGAATCCGCCCTTCTCGGGCTGCTTGTCATTCTGTTCATGGTTTTCTTTCCTAAGAAATGGAACGCTGTAATTCCGGCTTCCTTCCTTAGTATTATACTCGCTACCGTCCTGTCTATCGCACTGCATATGGATATAGCCACGGTGGGCGCTATCCCTAAGACTCTTTTTCTGGAAACCCGCTTTACCTTGAGCTCTTTGAATATGGAAAATATCAAAGGCCTGTTCGGCCCCGCCGTCAGCATCACCATGCTGGGCATGATCGAAAGCCTTCTGTGCGGCGCAAGTGCAGGCAAAATGGCTAATGTGCGTTTAAACAGCGATCAGGAGCTGGTAGCTCAGGGTATCGGCAATATGATCCTTCCCTTTTTTGGAGGCATCCCCGCCACGGCTGCCATCGCACGCACTAGTGTCGCCTTGAAATCAGGAGCACGCACGCGCCTTACCGGAATCTTCCACGCGCTGGGGCTTCTGGCCTTCATGCTCGTGCTCGGTCCCATCATGGCTAAGATACCTTTGCCGGCTCTCGCAGGAGTGCTTATGGTAACTGCCTTCCGCATGAATGACTGGGAAGAAATCAAATACATTATCACCCATAAATTTAAAGGCGCTTCTATGAAATACACGGTTACCATGGGAGCCACTATCGTCTTCGACCTTACAACTGCTATTATGATAGGCATTATTACCGCTTTGATTCTCCTGGTAAACCGTCTGTCCAATATCGAAATCAATTACGAAGAAGTGGATATGAACCGCATCCACAACACCGATGCCGCTCTTGCGAAAAGGTATGAGAATGCCATCGTTGCTTATCTCACCGGCTCCGTGCTCTTCGCTAACACCCAACATATCGAAGATATGGAGCATCATGCGGAGGACTACAATACGGTACTTCTGTCCATGAGAGGAGTTTCCTATATGGATATTTCGGGAGCCATCGCATTCATGCATGTGCTGACCTCCCTGCAAAATCAAGGGAAGAAAATCATACTATGCGGCGTTCCCAATAAGACCATGACTATGCTTCATCGCTCCGGCATTTACGAAATAGTGGGTAAAGAGAACTTTTACTGGAGCGTGGAACGCGCACTTTTACATAATTAATTTACCACATTTTGCAGCTTCCATGTTGTAAAAAATGAAAATGATAAAGAAAAAAGCTCCGTTTGCACGGAGCTTTTTTCTTTATTTTCTTATGAGGGGGAGATAGTGAATTCAAATAGTGAGTTCTTCAACCATCTAAGTACATCTTAAAGGATAAATGTGTCTTCCATGTGTATAGTTCTTAAAAAAGCTATAAACTTTCCCAAGCATTTATAAAGTAAAAATTAAAAAAAATTAACATTTTATCAATATGATCCATATACCTCGAATTCCGCCACTTGTGCTCCTGCTCCTCCTGTATTGGAGGTAAATTCCAGTTCTATATATTGGGCATCTGTCTCTTCAAAGTTCAGTATTGCTTCATTTCCCCTGTCAGGATCGAAGTCATATGCCTGAAGTGGAATCAGCTCTTCGTAGTTTATTCCATCCTCACTTATTCTCACTGCAAATTCCTGCGTGCGTTTTCCCCATATTTTCTGCGGGCACAAACTTACCCTTATCGCATGGATGCCGGCCGGCTGAGCCAGCTCCAAGGTGAGGATATTCGGGTAGCCGTTCCCGTCTCCCTCCCAATAGGATGGGCCGGCAGTCTTGCCGTCAATAGCTTTGTTCGGCGCGTAAACGTCCGCAAAGCTGCTTGCCTCTATTTTTCCTTCCAATGCGAGGTTATCTCCCTCCGGTATCTGTGAAACATATTCTTCTTTCAGAAACGCTTCATGCTCCATAGGGGCCGATTGCTCCGGGGCCTCCACTATTATCACGTTTGCCTCAGGCATCTTCACCGCCTCTCTTTCGCTGATACGCATATCGTAGACGAGAAGAGCTGCCCATGATACAAGCATAAGGGTGAGCGCTATAATTCCTCCTTTTTTCATACCTTCATTCCCCCTCTGATATACTTATATTTTCGGTGGTCGCTTCCTCTATTTGGAAGCCTCCTTGTTCGAAGCTGCTGATCTTCTTACCAAGAACCTCAATATCGGAGATTTGAACATTTTTGATCTTATGTTCGTCGTCGAAGCCTTTAATTCTGGAAGGGCTTTCTTTTCCTGACATCACTGTCACATTATTTATGACCACATCCTCAATGGTTCCCCGTTCCTTGGTACTGGACCAGTTCCCATTTTGAGCGATGTGTATATCGATCAGGTAGGGCATCTCATCGCCATCTCCGCTTCCCATCTGAGCGTTCTCCACCGCAATATTTTCAAAAAGCACTCCCGTCACAAGAGCATCGTCGGCATTGTGAATGGATATCACAGGCTTATGGAAATTGTTCAGCACTGTGATATTTTGAAATGTTACATTCCTTATTTCTGCATTTTCCTTTTGTCCCTTGTTGGTTTCATATCCGATTTCCATGGACTGCGCCAGATCGGTCCATAGCTGGATATTTTCAAACCGGATATTTTCTGTGTTTCCGTCATAATTTTTTACTACGAGAGAATCGTCCCATGAACGTATGAAACAGTTGGTCACCGTATAATCCTTGCAGGATTGCAGGCTGATCCCGTCGCCGTTAGGCCTTGCAGAGATGATTTTCACTCCGTCAATTTCTCCGTTCGTGGAATCAAAAGCCTGACATACCCACGCGTTTGGATTTAAGACGATGACATCTTTGATCTTAATATTGCTGCAATGGTCGAATTTCAGCGGAATATACGCTTCCTTTCCCTTCCAGCCGCTTAAATCCGAGCAGTCGATAATGCCCCTTCCCATAATCGTGATATCCTTTCCATAGTTGGCGTTTATCACTCCATGTACTACTGCACCGCCGGCTAAATAAATCGTCTGTCCGTCTTCCGGCACGATGGATTCTATATTCCATTCGCCGGGGCCTATGTAGATGACCTTTTCATCGTCAATATCCGGCTTATCCGTTTCTATACTGCCTGCAAATATATGCACTGCACGTTCCGGCGCATCATTAAAAGTAACCGTATAATTATCCGGCTCCGTCACCAAAAAGCTTACCGTATGCGCCTCCTTATCGATTTCGGCCTTTATGCCGGCAGAAAGCGGACTGATTTTCACCGAATCGATTTCTCTTCCCGGTACTTCGATTTCTATCTTCGCCGCACCTTCGAAATCAAAATAAGCCACCGGTGTCCTCGACAAGGGAGGCAGGTAATTTGCCACCCACTGTCTCGTATGATTGACATTAGTGTCATATACATAACACTCATATCCGTTTACGCGTATTTTCGTATCCATACAATGCATAAGCGCCATATCCCGCCCTTCTTCCGAGGTATTTTTCAAATCCTCCTCCGAAGCATCCTTCAAGGACTTAGGCCCATCATACAAAACCAAAGCAGATTCTTTCAACATTTTCTCCTCCGCGCTTTCCTTCTTCTTAAATCCGATATCCGCAGCAGTCCCTAAAATTCCAACCACAAATACCGCCCCCACAACGATTTGCACAACTGCCCAAACCCGCTTTTTATTTTTCATACCTTCCCTCCTCATTCAATTTCCACTATGAAACTTCAAACTTCTTCCCCCGTGCTATGCTGACGCAGTATTTCTTTTCACATCTTATTAAGCACGCTCTCCCAGTTAATGGAGGCAGTCAGGTTCTCTGCCTTATAATCTGCCCCCAGGCTCAGATAATAGGGCCCCACACCGAGTGTCTTCATACCTGCAGCTTTTGCCGCCTGAACGCCAGCCGCGGAATCCTCTACTACGAGACAGTCTTGCGGAGGAAGTCCCAGCTTATCTGCCGCCACGAGAAACACCTCCGGATCCGGTTTGGACCGGGTAGTATCCAAGCCGCTGCTTATCTTATCCATATAGGTCAGCAATCCGATTCTTTTCAAGATGTCGGGCGCATTCTTGCTCGCCGAGCCTACTGCAATCATAATGCCCTTTTCCTTTAGCTTCCTTATCGTCTCAAGCGCACCCGGCAAAACGGCACTATCATTTAGTTCTTCAAGCATTTCCTTATAATAATTGTTCTTGCGTTCCGCAAGCTCCTCTTTCTCTTTTTCCGCATAGCTTTTATTTCCTTTATCGAGAACGATCTGCAGGGATTCCATTCTGCTCACCCCCCGCTGCTTCTCGTTATCCTCTCTTTTAAAATCAGCGATACCGATTTCCTGTGCTAACTTCTTCCACGCCATATAATGCAGTTCATCCGTAGATACCAGCACTCCGTCCAGATCAAAAATAACTCCTTTAATCATATAAATAACCATGCCTTTCTTACCGTTTGTTTTTTTATTGTTTTTATGTTAGAATCGAATTAGTTTAAGGTTAAACCTTAATTAATAAACCTAAGAAATATAGAAGGGTCGTCGTATATGGCTACAATAAGAGATATTGCCCGCGTTACCGGGGTGAGCTGCACCACCGTTTCCAATGTGATACACGGCAAAGATAACCGGGTATCCGCGGACACCATAGAAAAAATAAATACTGCAATCAAGGAACTGGGATATATTCCGAATATGTCGGCACGTTCCCTCGTATCCAACTCCTCCAAGGTGATAGGGTTCGTGAATCACGTCATCACCCGCAAGGATTCCAATTTTATGGAAGACCCTTTTCATTCCGCTTCTATCGGTGCCATTGAGCAGGCACTTCGGGAAAACGGATATTATTTAATGCTGCGCACCATCGAGACCTCCGAAGAGCTGTTGGCATTCCTGCGCAACTGGAATGTGGACGGGCTGTTTTTTACCGGCATATTCAAGGATCACTTTTTCGACGTCCTTTCAAATCTTCACATTCCTATCGTCCTTATCGACAGCTATACGAACCAGAGCTCCTTGTGCAATGTCGGCCTGGAGGACTTTAAGGGCAGCTATAACATTACTAAATATTTGACCGGGCGCGGCCATAGAAGGATTGCCTTCGCTTCTCCCGATATCAAAGACGGCGGAGTTCTTCAGGAGCGTTTCCTTGGCTATAAAGCAGCCTTGACCGAGGCAAATATTCCCTTCGACAAATCTCTCGTCTTCGTTCAGGAAATGGATGTGGCCTCCTGCCGCTTAGTGAGCGAGGATATTTGCCGTCACCCGGATATTACCGCTGTGGTTGCCACTGCCGACGTTATGGCCGCCGGAATCATGACCGGTCTGCGGGAACGGGGAAAACGAATTCCTGATGACATTTCTATAGTTGGCTTCGACGACATCAGTCTATGCCAGATGGTAACGCCGCCTCTCACTACAGTCCATCAGGACATCAATTTGAAGGGCCGCCTTGCCGTAAATATGATGCTCCAGCTCTTAGAAGGAAAGGAGGCAGAAGAGGACCACCTCATTCTGCCCACCTCATTAGTTGAACGCGAAAGCGTACGTTCTCTGCTCACATAGGGAGGACCACCGCTTCGTCCTTCGTAATCTCTATCCGGTATTCCTTTCCTGAATAATGAATCTGAAACCTCATCTTCTTCCATGTATCGGGAAGGTGAGGGTTTATTTTTACTGCGCCATTCTCGATATACATTCCGGCAAATCCTTTGACTGCCGTCATATATGCGCCCCCCGCCGCTGCCGGATGAGTGCCTCCGATGTAGACCAAGCCAGCCCATTCCTTGCCTCCTCCCGCCAAATCTGCGGAAGCGGATTTCAAAAAGAAAGGATAGGCCTTCTCCGGCATTCCTAGATGACATGCCAGTATGGCATACATGCAGGCACTTAAGGAAGAGCCATGCTCCGTGCGGGGCTCATAATAATCCCAGTTCTTTTTCAAAATATCTTCCGAAAAATCCTCCGGGAACAAATTCAGCCACGTCACCACATCCGCCTGCTTGATTACTTTCGTATGAGATGCTACTCCGTAAGCCCCGCCCCAATATTCTTTTTCATGAAGCAGCCGTTCCTTCACCTCTTTGACCGTTACATCTTCGAGTTGGGAATATCCCTCAAACTGTTCTATGATTCCGTTTTCATCCGGCTGCGGAATATATATTTTCTCCGCTGCGTCCTTATACTTCGCTTCCAAAGAAGAAAGGTCTGCTTCGTTCGTCTTATCCGCGCCAAGCGTTCCTTCCATAAACAGGCTTACCGTCTTCACCGCACTTTCAAAGGTGTATTTCGCCATGCGGTTGGTATAGCCGTTGTTGTTAATTCTCTCATGATACTCGTCGGGGCCGATGCAATCGAGAATCTCATACCTCTCCCCGCCTACCCTCTTGTATAGCAGACTGTAGTAAAACATAGCACACTCCAGTACAGTTTCGGCGCCGCCTTCTCTTAACAGCGAATAATCTCCGGTCATTTCTGTATACTTCATGATTCCGTATACCACCGCCGCGGAAATATGATACTGCTTATCCCGGAAAAAAGTGCGCATGGGACGGCCGGTAAACACGTCTGTCACATTATAGTCGCTGCATGCATCAAATCCGCCTTCTTGGCTCTCCCAAGCGTAGAAGGCTCCTTCATATCCGTATTGCTTCGCCTTTTTTCTTGCTCCGGGCAGAGTATCGATGCGGTATTTCATAAGACTTTTGGCAACCTCCGGCTCAGTATTCAGGAAAAAGTCCAGCATGAACATTTCCGTATCCCAGAATACCGCCCCCTTATATGTCTGCCCTGAAAGCCCCCTCGCCGCTATGGATAAACCCTCTTTGTGGCGCGGTGCAATGCAGTGCAGATGGTACAGCGAATAATTCAGCGCCTCCATGGCCGCATCGTCCCCTTCAATGTACACTTCGCAGTGGTCCCATCTCTTTTCCCAACAGTCCGTATGTTCCTTTTTTACTTCTTCGTAGTCTTGCATAAGACAGCCCGTTACTGCTTTATAAAAAGCCTCGTCCCAATAGAACGCTTCACCCTTACGAATACAGCTCTCCTTATTAATGCCTTTTTCACATCCGTCGGTATCCGCACTCGTATAAACACTCACCCATTTATCCACGGTATAGTCCGTATTACAGTCCGTCACGAAGATAATTCTTCTCAGAATCTCATTCTCCTCCTGCTTAAGCTTCACCTCCGCCGGAAAATTCCACGCGCAGCGTTCGGATACCCATACCCTTTCCCCCTTCTCATGGGTAATTGCTTCGGCGCTTAAGATTCCGTCTTTTTCCTGAAATTCTACAGCGTCGTAATGGGGACCATGAATATCCCATACGTCACCGTCAATTCCCGTTACAATTTCCACATCCGCGTGGAAATCTGCCGTAACGGTATAGCGCAGTCCGATTCTATGTACGTTCACGGCATCCGCAAACTTCTCACTCTTTACTGTAACATTACCCCTGGGCGTTCGAAAAAGCGTCTTTCGTCTGAAGATACCATGGCGGTAATCCAGCTCACACTCATGCTGTAACGGCTCTTTTTCCGGCAGCCTATACATGGTCCCATCTACCTTCAAGTAGGTATACAGGCCGTTTGGAGCATTTAAAGGCTCTCTCCAGCCATCCCCTACTTTATCGTAGATTCCGGCCAGATTCACCGCTGTAAGCTGTTCCTTGCGGTATTCCTCCAGGGTTCCCCGGATTCCCATATATCCATTGCCTATTAAAAATCGGTTGCCGGACCACGTAATTTCCTCCGGATCATATCCTTTTTTCCTTATATTCCAATCCATCTCCTCTATCCTCTCCATGCGGCGGGAACTGCAATTTCCTTCGGTTCTTTGCCTACCGCGACCAACTTCCCGTATAAATCGATATCGATGGCCTTTCCCTCTAAGGTGGATAAACATACCTTTTCCACATCTACTTCCACCAAGAGGACATCTTCCCTGTAACCGATGCGGAAGGAATAGCTCCTCCACTGCTTCGGCATCGAAGGGCAAAGGCTTATATTCTCTCCGTCCGAGCGTAGCCCTCCGAAACCGTAGACGATATTCATCCATGCGGCTGCAATGGAAGTAGTGTGAAGCCCTTCGCTGCTGTTTCGGTTATAATTATCCAGATCCATCCTCGTAGCAAACTGGAAGAAACGGTAAGCCTCCTCGTGCTTCTTGAGCTGCGATGCTAAAATGGAATGCACCGACGGCGACAAGGAGCTCTCGTGAATGCATCGGGGCTCGTAGAACTCATAGTTAGCCCGAAGAGTATCCTCCCCGAAGGCGGAATTGAACAGAAGCATGAACATCAGCACATCCGGCTGTTTGATCATGTCATTGCGATAGATTCTGTCATAGGACCAATGATTATAGAGCGGGAAATCTTCAACCGGTATACGATCCACATCCACGTGCGGAAGCTTGAAATACCCCTCGTGCTGTTCGTAAATTCCTGTCTTCTCATCGAAGGGAAGGAACATATTCTCTTCCATCTCTTTCCACTCCCGGCATTCCTCCTCAGTCAGATTCCTTTTCAGGTAAAGAGCTTCCATCTCCTTCGGCTTCTCCTCCTTTAGCCTCCGGCAGACAGACAAAGTATAGGAAAACGTGAACTTCGCCATATAGTTGGTATAACAATTGTTATTTACCATCATCTGGAACTCGTCAGGCCCCATAACTCCATAATATCCGAACTTCTTCCTATCTTCGGTAAAGTCTCCCCTGTCCGCCAGCATCCTGCATATTTCTATGAGCATTTCCATGCCGTACTCCATGAGAAATTCTATGTCCTGGGTGAGTTTCTCGTAGAACCATATGCCGTATGCCACCGCAGTGGAGGCCTGAAGCTGTAAGCTGGCGTGCTGCCAGAGATTGCAGCATTCCTTTCCGCTGATGGTGGCTACCGGATAAAAGGCGCCTCTGCAATCCAAATCTCCGGCCCTCTCCTTCGCCTCTTTTAACGTCAGATAACGGAACATAAGCAGATTTTTAGCTGCCTGCACATCATTGAACAGGAAAAATGGAAGGCAATACGTTTCCGTATCCCAGAAGGCATTCCCGTTGTATGCCTCTCCGGTCAGTCCCTTGGCTCCGATGTTCGTACCCGCCGCTGCTCCGTGATAGGTCTGGAACATTTGAAAGATGCAAAAGCGGATGCCCTGCTGGTTCCACTCATCTCCTTCGATAGTAATATCCGCTTTCCTCCATACATTTTTCCACCAGCAGATATTATCTTGAAGCACTCCCTCGAAGCTTACGTTTTCCAGCTCTTTTATCCCGCTGCTACATTGGGATAAAAAAGATTCCATGCTTCCGTGCTTATGTACTGCGTTATATACTTTTTTTGTTACAGTAACGGCTTTATTTCGGTCCAGCCTTATTACCAGAGCTCTGGCAACCCTCTTTTCCCCGATGATTGACGAGGCCGCAGGCTCTTCGACGCTTTTCGTATCTATGGAGCAGAAAGAATATACATGCTGTGCGGTTCTCACCGTCTCACCCATAATCGCCAAATGGGAGCCCTCGCACTCCTGCACGCTGCACTTCCAAAGGGATTCCTTTGCCGATTGATGCACAGTGTCGAAATCCAAACCTGACACAATTGTCACATCCCCGTCAAAATCTAATGCCTTTACTGTTATTCTCTGTACCGCTATTTTATTTTTCTTCATGGAAAGAAGTCTTTCAAATGTCAGTTCCAACTTCCTTCCGCTTTTCGTCTCCCATAAAAAGGAACGGGTGAGAAGGCCGGATTTCATGTCGAGCGTTCTTTTAAAAGAACTTATATTACATGTCCCGATATCCAGTGTTTCCCCATCCAAGTTGATTCTCGTATAAAGGAAGTCCACAGCGTTCACCATGAATTCTGTAGTATCGACCACCCCCTTATAGCCTTGGCTCCCCTGCTTTTTC
The DNA here is from genome assembly GCA_023442465.1 of Bacillota bacterium. Classification (GTDB taxonomy): domain Bacteria; phylum Bacillota; class Clostridia; order Lachnospirales; family Lachnospiraceae; genus Kineothrix. The sequence goes on from JAEZZQ010000026.1 coordinate 45,939, forward strand.
TCTTCGTATATGCCGTTAAAATAGCTTCCCTGCATATGCGCGCCGGTATAGCCCTCCTCGAAATAGCCGCGCACTCCCATATATTCGTTCGCTTGGGAGAATACCGACTCCGCCACCTCACCGTACTCCGGGTCAAAACCATCCTCTATAATTTTCCATGCGTCAGCAAGAAAATATTTATCTGCAAATTTAGCCATATATTCACCCGTCTCCTATCCCTTTACGGCGCCAGCCGCCGCGCTGTCGGTAATCTGCTTCTGGAAAATCGCAAACAATACAGTGGGAGGTATGATGGAAAATACTACTGCCCGCAAAACGCTCACCGCATCTGTAGGCGTATCTTTGAAGGCGAAGAGCTTCACCATAACCGTTTCTTTTCCCGAGCCGTTCAATACCAGATATGGGAAAAGGAAATCCGACCATGCTGCGGTAACCGCAAATATAGCAACTACCATAATAATGGGCTTACTAAGAGGCAGCATTATTCTTATGAACACCTGCAGCACGCCGCAGCCGTCCAGCCTCGCAGCCTCCAAAAGCTCTGACGGAAGCCCCTCGAAAAATTCCTTGAACAATACTACATAGAACGCATTTGCACCGAAAGCCAGCCAGATCGGAATAAAACTTCCCTTAAGTCCTATCAGGCTTATATTTCTTATTACAGCTACGATACTGGTGGTAGCCGGAATGAGCAGGCTCCACATAACCAACGCCCATGCGACCTTATAGCCCTTGGGCTTTAGCACGGCGAATCCATAAGCCAGAAGGCCGTTGAAAATAACGGCGCATATAGTGCTTCCGCCTACAGCAATTGCTGAATTGATATAATACTTTCCGAATTTAAAAGCCTTCCACGTAACCCGGAACTTTTCAAAATCGAAGGTAGTAGGCCAAATAGTAGCGTTCCTCGTGAATTCCTTGATGTCCTTAAACCCTGCCAGCATAACCCATACTGCAGGAAACACGCAGATGAGAACAATCAAAAAGCACATCAGCAATATAACAGCCGCAAGGACTTTTACCTTGGGAGATTTTATATCATAGCCTCTGATGGCACCGTCTTTTTTATCCGTATAGCTTTGAAACAACATATCCTCTCCCTCCTAATCTTCCTTTTTTCTCGTTGCAACCGTATAAATACCGCTGAGTATGATGAGTACAATACAAATCATAACGGACAGCGCTGCGCCTGACGGGAAATCAAAGTCGCGGAATGCATAGCGATACATGAGCATCATCAACGAAATGCTCGCATTGTTCGGTCCGCCATTGGTCATGACCATAGGCTCGTACAAAATCTGGAACACCGATATGATCTGTAACAACAGCAGCGTCTTCGCCAACGAAAAAACGCTGGGCAGGGTAATATGCCTGATTCTCTGCCTGATACCCGCACCGTCTATAGTAGCCGCCTCATACAGATCCGGGCTGATACTGCTTATATTCGCCATGTAGATGAGAGCTGTGGCTCCGGCACTTTTCCACGTCAGGGTAATGATGATGAGCGGAATCGTCCAGTGAGGATTGGTAAGCCAAAGCTGAGGATCGATTCCAAACCTCGATAAAATTATATTCAAAACTCCCGTCTTGCCCGGATTAAAGAAAAAGCTCCAAATCCATACGGTCGCCAGACCGGGGACAATATTGGGAAAGTAAATTCCTACTCTGAAAAGACCTTTAAATCTCACGGTCTCCGAAATTAATATGCCCAATGCGATGGGCACCAAAAATCCTATGACTAAGGACCATAGCGTATAGCTGAACGTATTCTTAAATGCCGCTATGAAATCCGGGTTGTTGACCACCTTTATGTAATTGTCGAAGGCTACAAATTCCTGCAGCTCGTATCTGACTGCGCTGAACATGGACAGTCTGACGTTCTCTAACAGCGGCTCCCATACATAAAAAGCAAATAACAGCAATGTAGGAAGCATTACAAGCCAGCCCAGTAAGTCTCTTTTTTTAAATGATTTACGTTTGCGCATTATGCGAAACACCTCCTCGCTTTTTGTGGGAAGCTCCCATCATAGAAACCGGAGAAAACCGTTTTTCGCGATTTTCTCCATGTTTTTATGCTTTATGTTAATACCTTCCCTTTATATTTCCTTTAGTTTGCCGAATTAGCATCGTCAAGCAGCTTCTGATAGTTGTCGTTCGCTGTGTTCATAAGTGCCGTTACATCGGCATTCTTATCCGTAATAACAGACTGTAACACCTTGGTGAGCTCACTGTACATATCCTGTGTTAAGCCCGGCTCTTCGGAACGAAGACCTTCGGAAGAGGTAGCATCAAAGTAAGGCTGGAACATCTTTGTATCTACATTGCCATACTCTTCGATGATTTTTGCTTCCGCATCCAGGATAGCCTGATCGGTCCAGCAAGGGAATCTGGGAATAACCGGGACTCCTGCTGCCGATTTGTTCTCAGCATCCGCCTGCATACCGGCTATCGCATCTTCCGATACAGAGGGGCCTTTGCCCATTACTTCGATATAATCCAAAGCAGCGTTGATCTGTTCCGGAGTCGCGTCTTTAGAGAACATATAAGGAGTACCGCCGAATAGGGAATACTGACCGCCGGGGCCTTCCGGAATCGCGCACATCGCCAGTTTGTCTACAGGAAGTCCGTTCACCTGTGTAGGCTGGTTTACCGCATCGTTAGCTGCAATATACATAGCCGCATTGCCCGTTCCAAGCTGTGTAAAGCCCGTTCCCCAATCTTCGTTGGTAGGATCTGCGGTAAGCACGTCATAATCCCATTTCAAAGACTTCACGAATTCCATCGCTTCGATGGCTTCCGGAGAGTTCAAGTTAGAGGTAAAGGTTCCGTCACCGTTATCAATACAGAGCGTAGCACCGAAATTCCATGCTATATTGGAAAAATGCCATCCGCCTGCTCCGTCCTTTGCTAACAATACAAAACCTGCTGCTCCGGTCTTGTCTTTGATGGTCTTAGCTGTCTGTGCAAGCTCTTCCATCGTCTTAGGATAAAGAGGATAACCATCCGCATCCACCAGACCTGCTTCCTCAAAAAGCTCTACATTCAGCATAAGTCCCAGCGCATAGCCGTCACGGGGAATTCCGTAAATGTTGCCGTCCTTGTCGGACAATAATTCCTTGATGGAAGGATTCATGGAATTCAGCCATCCTTTTCCATCCAATTCAGAGGTTATATTAGCAACTGCCTTGCTGGCAATCAGCTTCTGGGGCTCTGTGAACCATGACTCAAATACGGTAGGACAGTTGCCGGACTCTACCATAGGCATGAACGTGTCCGTAGCATATTTGTAATATGCCGGGGTGTATGTAGCATTCGGATTCTTCGTTTTCATCGTCTCAACAAAGCCTTCGTGCATTGCGATATCGTCCGCCAAAGTATCCTCCGGCCAGATTCCAAGGGTTACTTCCACAGGTTCCGCTTCCGCAGGTTCCTGCACCTCTGCTTCACCTGATGCCTCAGTCTTCGTTTCATCTGCCGTCGTGGTTTCCTGCGTCGCTTCCGTAGCTGCCGTTTCGCTGGAGCTTCCGCATCCGGCAAGCATAGACATCGTTAATGTCATACAGCATACAATGCCCAAAATTCTTTTTACTGCTTTCTTCTTCATTTTTTGCTCTCCCTTCTTTATTTACATTTATAGTTTAACGTTAAACCTCAAATATTTATATTTTTTTACATTTTCTTACATCATATTTTTGATAAACGCCCTTTTTTAGCCTATTCTATATTTAATGTAAATAGTTTTTATTAGTTTAACGTTAAACCTATTGTACCATTCAAAGTTTTGGCTGTCAATATTAACAATATCGTCAATACTAACAAATTTTTTTATCCAAAATATAGGTGTTTGCGTTTATACCTTTGTGCACTTTTTACAATTAACGTGTTTTATGGTTATCCTTCAGATAAAATCTGAACTGTAACATACTAAAAATTTCTTTCATATGATTTCCTCTACTCCTCCATCTTTTCTGAACTGAGCAGGAGACACCCCTTTTATCTTCTTGAATACCTTGGAAAAATATTTCTCATCGTGAAAGCCTACCTTAAAAGCAATTTCATATATTTTCAGCCGGTTCTGCTTTAAATAAAAGCAGGCGTGTTCTACCCGTATTCCGTTCAGATAATCTATGAAGCAGCAGTCCATACTTCCGGAAAAGAGCGCAGAGAGATAGCTCGCCGTAATATCCACCTGGTTCGCCACTCCGACGAGGGTGAGATTCTCGTTATAGTGCTCCTTGATGTATTCCGCCGCCCGGTTGACAAGGTAGTTGTCGGTCACATCCTCTCTGGCACTTTCCTTCTTCTCCTTCCCGAGAACAGAATCCACCGCCTCGTTGACGAGACGAAGTATCTCTGTGGAGCGGCAGGGCTTGAGCACATACTCCTTTACCCCGTATTTCAAAGCGGTCTGGGCGTATCTGAATTCGTCGTAACCGCTTAAAATAATGGTAGCGGGAAGAATATTCAGCTCACTTGCCTCCTTCATGACTTCCAGTCCATTCTTTCCGGGCATCTGAACATCCAGAAGCATCAGCTCCGGACGGTAGCGCAGAATCAAGTCGATGGCTTCCTGCCCGTTGCATGCGGTATATATGCGGTCGATTCGGTCGCTGTGGAGCCTTATGTAATTGGAGATTCCGTTTCGGATGTTATCTTCATCATCTACGACCAGTAATTTTATACCCATAAATTTCTCCTTTTGTTTATGTAGATACCAAGCTCATCAGGATAATAGTGACCTCGGTGCCTTCTAAAGGGCGGCTGGTAATTGCCAGACTGAAATTCTCCCGATATTTCAGTTCCAGCCTTTCTCTTACATTTTTAATTGCATAACGCCCGATTCTCTGTCCGGCATAACGCTTCGAATCCTCCACGTTCCAAATGGCGGCAATTTGTTCCTCTGTCATTCCGATTCCGTTATCCCGGATGGAAAAGACTAAATTATCCTCTTGACGCTTTCCGGTTATTTTAAGAAAGCCTCCTTTTTCTGAATTCTCGAAGCCATGGATAATAGCATTTTCTACGAAGGGCTGAAGAATAAGCTTAGGAATGGATTCCTCCATAATATCCTCGTCTATATCGATTTCGTATTCCAAACGTTTATTGAAACGCATTTTCTGTATATGAAGGTAGTTCGCGATAAGCTCCTTTTCCATTCCTACGGATATGATACCCTTCCCCTGCCCCAGTACAAGCCGGAAAAGCTGGGAAAGGGCCAGAATATCCTCTGCCAGCTCTTCATTGCCCTCACTTTGAGTACGCCAGTAAAGGGAATCCAGCGTGTTGTATAAAAAGTGGGGGTTAATCTGAGCCTGAAGGGCGCTGAGCTCGCTCTCCTTCTCTCTCAATGCCATGACATAATTGCGGTCGATCAGTTCCTTGATGGATAAAACCATCTGATTGAAGCAAGCGGTCACTTCCCCAATTTCGTCCTGGGATTCTACCGCCACTTGCTGATTGAAATCCCCTCCCTGAAATTTGTCCATAGCCACGCAGAGACGCTGCAGGGGTCTGGAGATAATGTTGGAAATCAGCTTCAGAAGCGGCCAGAGGCCTACGAGCATTCCTATAAGCATTAAAATGGGAGCGATGATAATATTGTTAAGCTGCTTGTCGCTGTTGCTCTTTGGCACCATCTTGCAGACGATAACTCCCTTTTTCTGCTCTTGGCTGCAAAATACGTTGTAGGAATTGTGCTCGAAGTAAACGGCTCTTTTCTTATGGTCCTGCTTCAAATATTCCTCGCCGGATATATAGGAAAGGATTTCCTCGTCTACCGTACCGTAGCGGGTCAGCTCGCTGCCCTCGCTGCTTAGGATAACGATACCTTCATTTTCCTGCTGAATGGCATTTTTACATAAATCAGTATACTTTTCCTCGTTGACTCCCAGTACCAGATAGCCTAGCTTTTCTTTTTTGGACATATCGAAGATTTCTCTGCACATTACGATTTTATCCGCATAGTTGGCCTGATAGATGCTGCCGGTTCCTTGACCTACACGCTTCCAGACAATGTCCCCTCTCATCTCCACCGCCTTTTTATAGGTATCGGTCTGCCTTACCGTCCCTATGTCCGAAAGGTGCACGCTGGAATCGATGCAGCGAAGGTAAGCGTTCACACCGTTCTCCGGATAAATGGCCATCGTCTTGATATAGCCCTTCAGGGCGATGATATCCTGAATAATTTTCATTGGCGCCCTGTTATACCACAGCCTGGAATCCTCGTTGAGCTCCTCCGGATGACTGCTTGTGAGAATCGCGCCGATATCGCTGTTAATACAAATATAAACCGATAAATCGGATAATTCTGTCTGGATAACGCTGATGCTCTTATCCAGACTTCTTACCACGTTGCTATCGGCTTCTATCTGCTGGTTCTTCGTATCTTTATAATTGCTGATCAGAATAAAGGTAGTAATTAATATAAGTATCGGGCTGATTACCAGATACACATAGAAAATAATTTTCTGCCTTATATTGAAATATACTGTCAGGCGAGCGATTTTTTTCATCGCTGTTTCTTTTATTCTAATCATGATTGCCATTGTCCTTTCAAAGCCCGGCGGCTTCCGCCATCCCGCCGCCGAATTTAAGGAATGCATTTCGTTTTCCTTTCTTTATAGTTTATCCTTTTACCGCTCCCATGGCTACCCCTTTTGTGATATGTTTGTTCAAAAGGATATAGACGATGACTGCAGGCGCCGCAGTCAGCGACATGACTGCGAACTGCACCGCATAATTGGAGGAATACTGCCCGGTAAATTCCAATACTGAGAAGGGAAGAGTCTTCCATTTAGGCGAGCTTAAATAGGTGCTGGCCATCATGAACTCATTCCAATTGTTCAAGAAGGTCATAATAGCCACTGTTGCGATAGATGGTTTAAGAAGAGGCGTTACAATCCCAAATACGATGCGGTAGATACCGCAGCCGTCCACTACCGCCGCTTCCTCCAGTTCCACGGGTACCGCTTCTAAAAAGCTGGTCATAAGGAATAAGCCTTGCGGCAATGAAAAGGCCACATAAGGAATGAGCAGGGCCCAGATAGTATCCGTCATGTCTATTGCGTTGTATATCTTGTAGTTAGGAAGGAGCGTTGCATGGATAGGAATCATCATACCTATGAGCAGCAGCGTCTTTACCGTTCCGGCAAGCTTCCAATTCATTCTTTTGCAGGCGAAAGCCGCCATGATGGAGATGAAAATAACTAACAAAACAGCGAGGCCGTTAATCAATATACTATTTTTCAGATACAGAAGAAAATGTCCGTCCACAAAGGCTTTCACGTAATTGCCCCACTGGATTTTCTTCGGTATGATCAAAAGTCCGGTGGTAAACATTTCATTGCTGCTGGCGAGAGAGAAGTCCAACAGCCAGATCAGCGGGAATATCTGCACGACCGCCACCGCGATGAGGATAACCCATAAGAAAGTCCTTTTTATCACACTTCCTATTGTCTTTTTTTCTTTCATTATGTATCAGCCTCCTTTTTATGCCGGTTGTTTGTCTGCGAATATTTTATTCAGAAAGACTGTTACCAATAGGCAAATAATGATGAACACCACACCGATGGCGTTTCCGTAACCATAGCGGAATGCCTTGAATGCCTGCTGGTATAAGTAGTTCGCCGCAAACTGTGTGCTGTTGCCGGGTCCTCCGTTGGTAAGCAGGTATACGGTCTCCATCTGCTTTAAGGCGGAGATAATGGCCATAGTCACGTTTACCTGAATGACAGGCTTCATGAGAGGCAGGGTGATCCTTAAAAAGGTAGATACCTGATCTGCTCCGTCAATGGAGGCTGCCTCGTATAGAACGGGATCGATATTCTTGATTCCGGTATAATAAATCAACATGCCCCAGCCGAAGCCGTGCCAAATGAGCACCACTAACACGGACCAAATAGCCGTATCGTTGCTGAACCAGTTAATTTTCCCCTGATAGCCCAGTGCCCTTAGCGCATTATTTATCAAGCCGAAATCCGGGTTATAAATAAATTTCCACAGATAAGCGATAACGGCTACAGAAATAACGTTAGGTATGAAATAAATGCATCGAAATACACCTTCCGCTTTTCCCTGAAGTTTATCCAGAACAGCCGCAACTATTATAGCAATGGGATGCTGGATAAAAATAAAACCTATGGCAAGAAGAAGGGAGTTCGTGAGGGAACGCCCGAAATTCGCATCGTGTAAAAGTGTCTTATAATTTTCCCATCCAATCCACTCCGCCTGCCCCATCCCCGAATACGACGTGAAGCCGTAGTATACGCTTAGACAGATGGGAGCCAGTATCGCAAAGAGAAATACCAGCAATCCGGGCAATACCAAAGAAAATATCACCAATTTATTGCTATATAGTTTTTGCATTCCTATTCCTCCGGTCTTTATCTGAACTTTTAATATCTTTTTATGAAACAGGGCCGGCACATGAAGAGAAATCATTCTTTATGTGCCAACCCGGCCTTTACTGTTTGTTTATTTTATTTGCAGGCATTTCCTATGGAAGTGAGGAAATCCTCTGCGCTTGTGGTTCCGTTGGAAGCATTCTGGATCTCGCTTTCCATCACTGTCTTGAATACGGAAGGTCCGCAGTCATTAATCGGTGTTCCGGAAACGCTGGTAGCGTTGTTCAGAATATCCATGAACTGCTTCTGCAGCTCGGTCTCGCTGCCGCTCATGTAAGCGGTCTGGTCCTGAGCGGACATACCAACACCATTTTCCCAGCCATACTTGGATAATTTATCCGGCTGATATAAGTAATTTAAGAATTTGATCGCTTCTTCTTTTACCTCGGAGCTTGCGGAAACTGCGTAGCCACCGCCGTTCCATGCTGCGATATCCGTAGCCTTACCTTTGCCGCCGTCAACTACGGGCATGGTAAAGGCTCTGATATTGGTGCGAATGTCTTCGCTGATGTCCTGGTTGAGAGCCATGGAAGATTCCCAGCTTCCCATGTAGAACATAGCCGCCTGACCATTGGTAAAGAGGTTCATCGCTGTCGCGTAATCCTGGGAATCATATCCTGTCTGGAATAATCCAGCCTGAGCGGACTGTGCAAAAAGTTCTGTCGCCTGCTTGAATACCGGATTGGAAAAATCAGCGTTTGCAATCGCTTCGGAAACGATGTCGCCATGTGTACCGTTAATCTTCACGATCAGGTCCGTGAGGTAAATTGCCATCGGCCATCCGTCTCCCCCGTCCATAGCTACCGGCACGATGCCTGCCGCGTTGATATCATCCGCTAATGCCAACAACTCGTCGTAGGTAGCAGGTACTTTCCAGCCGTTGTCCTCGAACATTTTCTGGTTGTAATAAAATGCCATAATATCTGTGTTTCTCGGAAGTCCGTAGAGCTTTCCGTCTTTCTTGAAGCCGTCCAGGGAACCGGAAACAAATCCGTAATCCGCATAATCTGCTTCGTTCAGCTCTGCGAGAACGCCTGCATTAAGTACATCATCCAGGAAAGAGGGCTGTCCCCAGATGCTCACTACATCCGGCATACCGTCCATGGCATATGCTTTGAATTTCGTCTTGTAAGCTTCTTCATCGAGAGCTTCCACTTCGATGGTCACATTGGGGTTAGCCGCCATGTACTCATCGATGACCATTTGCTCTATCAGTCCCTGACCGTTCTTTCTGTCAGGAAGGTTAGAGAAAACTTTCAGTGTGACGGGATCTGCAGATGCCGTACTCTCCGCCGTATCTGCGGTTTCTTCTGCGGGGGCTGCTGTTTCTTCTGCTGCAGTGTCAGCTGCAGGAGTCGTAGCATTCGTAGAGGCGGTGCTGCCGCAGCCTGCGAGCATGCTGATCGTCATGGCTGTGGTGAGTAGCGTTACCAGTAATTTTCTTTTCATTGTAATCCTCCCTTTGTTTTATGTGTTCTTATTGACTGATTTAAGTATATTACCCCGAGACTACTTATTCCAGATAACAGATTTTCAAAAAGGTGGATTATTTTTAAATTTTGGAGGGAATGAATGGGGAAGGTTGTGAGGGGAAATAAGGGGAGGGAAGAAGTTTCGCGCTCTGGTTATGCTGGGCACTGCGCCGAGCCAATGGATTGTCTCGGCTTCGTAGCATAAAATCGCTTGAAATCTTCTTCTCTCCCCTTCTTTCCCCGCCAAGGTTTTCGAATAGTTCCTCCCGAAATGTAAGAGGGTGGAGGTAGGTGGCGGGCGGGAGGTTATGGGGATGGGGTGGGTGTAGGGGGGCGATAAGTTGATATGGGGTACAGTGGGGGGGAGGGGGCATATTATAGTAATATAAGTGCTTTTATTACAAATTTTGCATAGTGGAGAAATCATTTTATGAATGGGTTGATTGAATTCGATGAAATAGATGAACATTTAAGAATGGGTGATTATCCGGTGCTCGGAGTGGGGTCGGGGAGGAGGGTTTTTGATTTGGGGAATGATACTGTGGTTAAGGTGGCCCGGAATGTGAAGGGATATGCGCAGAATGAAGTGGAATGTATGATTTCCGAAATGGATGAGTCGGATACTTTTGCAAAGGTTCTGTATGTGGCACGGGATGGGAGGTGTCTGATTATGGAGAAGGCAGGGCCGGTCTATAACTTCGCTTCCATTCGTTCTTATTATCACGTGAAAAGTAATAGGGATTTATTCCAGTTAAATAACTTGAGCTATATTCCCCGTAAATATAATTTGCTGGTAAGCGATTTGTGCAGGCCTGTTAACTGGGGAGTTATTGATGGACGGCCTGTCATTATCGACTATGGGTTTACCGGGCGAATCAGGCGAAAGTATTATTGAACAGCAATCGACAAGGTCATACACTCCCTAAGCCGTATGTAGCCTTGTCAATGGATTGTAATGTTATCAGTCTATTCCTCTGAGTTGTATATTGGGGATGATTGGACGCAGTATCTCCACAATTTCTTCCAGTTCTTCTTTTTCATAGGAGTGGAAGCCTTGCTGAATGGCTTGTTCGCTGTCTTTGTAGCCTTGAAGGAAGTAGGCTTTCGCTCCTTTTATTTCTTCTGCAAGGGCAAGAAGGTCCTGTCTTGTGTGGAATTCCTTTACCACGGTGGTTCGCAGTTCATAGGGAATCTGACTGTTCATGATGATTTGAATGGAGCTTTTTATTTTCTCTGTGTCCATATGCTCTGCGCCTGCAGTCTGTCCATACTTTTCCAAACTGTTTTTTACGTCCATGGCGATATAGTCGAGGAGGTTTTCTGCCAGCAGTTTCTCGATGACTTCGGGCCTGTAACCGTTGGTATCCAGCTTTACAAGGTAGCCGAGCTCCTTGATCTTGCGTATGAACTGTAAAAGCTCAGGCTCTAGTGTAGGCTCGCCGCCGGTGATGCATACGCCGGTCAATATGCCGATTCGTTTTTTCAGAAAGGAGAGTACTTCCTCTTCGGGTATAAGCGGCTGGCTGTCAGGATCGAGGACCAAGCCTCCGTTATGGCAAAAGGGGCACCTGAAATTGCATCTTCCGAGGAATATCGTCGCTGCCACATGCCCCGGGTAGTCTAAAAGAGTCGTTTTATTTAAACCGTGAATTCGTATCATTATTATAACCATGCTCCTTTCATATATGCCGCCACTGGCGGTACAAACATGAACGAAAGTGTGCTTTGCGCACTCTCGCAGCCAAGTACTTCGGCAGCGCAGCTTTTGTTCCGCGCGCGTAACTGTGTAAGAACGTGATTCAAGCTATGATTGCCAAACAGTATGGGTTGCTATTTTTTATATGTTTATATTATACTGGATGAGGCGGGATTTAAAAAGCCGGAATCAGAGTTTCGTGTGAAAAATAAGTTTGCAGGTATTGGATGGGTACGGGTATTACTATGAATATACATGAAAAATACATGAAAGAAGCGCTCAAAGAAGCGAAAAAGGCATATGCACTGGGGGAAGTTCCCATCGGCTGTGTCATTGTCCATGAAGGTAAGGTCATTGGGCGGGGATATAATAGGCGCAATACGGATAAAACGGCTCTCGCTCACGCGGAAATTACCGCTATCAAAAAAGCCAGTAAGAAAATCGGTGACTGGAGACTGGAGGAATGTACGCTCTATGTCACTCTGGAGCCTTGCCAGATGTGCTCCGGCGCTATCGTTCAGGCTCGCATTCCCGATGTAGTCATGGGGAGCATGAATCCTAAGGCGGGCTGTGGCGGTTCCATTTTAAATATCCTGGAAACTCCCCAGTTCAACCATCAGGCGGCGGTAACCAGGGGCGTCCTGGAAAAGGAGTGCAGCGATATGCTGACTGCTTTTTTTAAGGAACTGCGGGTACGCAATAGAAAAGAGAAGCTTATGCGCCGCTCTGAATCTTGAAATCCTCACACATTAATTCAATAATTTACCTCTTAATTTTAAATAGTTAATACGCCAGTTTTATTGACAAACACCTCAAAAAACAGTATACTTAAAAAACCGTGCAGCCGGGGCGTTAGCGGTGCCCTGTACCTACAATCCGCTCTAGTAGGGGTGATGTTCTGCCGCGGGTTTAAGTTGGTATAGCTGCCCTTTATAAGTGGCGTTGAAGTTTGGGTCTTACGCAATGGGAATCTGCGAATCGTGTCAGGTTGGGAACAAAGCAGCACTAAGCGGAATCTCCCATGTGCCGTGAGGGTGCCTGAGCTGAGTTAACTGTAAAGGTAACGTGTATTGGCTCTATTCAACGCAGAACGCACGGTTTTAAAAATATTGATCAGATTATAAATGATAACGGGATAACGGAATGGATTTGCGAGATTGTACGATTTGTCCCAGAAACTGTCATGCGGACAGAATTGCCGGACAGATAGGATACTGCGGACAGACAATTGAAATAAAGGCTGCAAGGGCCGCTCTTCACATGTGGGAGGAACCTTGCATTTCAGGACAGACCGGTTCAGGTACTGTCTTTTTTTCAGGCTGCAATATGGGCTGTGTGTTCTGCCAGAACCACACGATATCAAAAGGGATTACTGGAAAAGGCATATCCGTCCTGAGGCTTTCGGAGATTTTTCTTAATCTCCAGGAGCAAGGGGCATGCAATATCAATCTGGTTACGCCTTCCCACTTCGTTCCTCAGATAGTAAAAGCTTTGATAAAGGCAAAGGATATAGGCCTTTCCATTCCCGTGGTCTATAATACCAGTTCTTATGAAAAGGTAGAAACTTTAAAGTATCTGGAGGGCTTGGTGGATATATATCTGCCCGACTTAAAGTACTTTTCTCCCGTTCTCAGCAAAAAATATTCTTACGCAGAAGATTATTTTTCCTATGCCAAACCAGCCATAGCAGAAATGGTACGCCAGGCCGGAAGCCCCAAATTCTGCGGGGACTTGATGATAAAAGGAGTCATTGTCCGCCATTTGGCACTGCCGGGATGCATGAAGGACTCCAAAGCCATTCTGCGCTTTTTATATGAAACATATGGAAATGACATATACGTCAGCATTATGAATCAGTATACTCCCCTTCCTGAGTACCTGGATGCGGAACGTTTTCCCGAGCTGAACCGCACGCTTTCTCCTAAGGATTATGAGAAACTGGTGGATTATGCCATCACGCTGGGCATCGAAAGCGGATTTATCCAGGAAGGGAATACTTGCTTAGAAAGCTTCATTCCGCCGTTTAACTGCGACGGAATCTAAGCGCGTAGCTTTCACCCTTCACATTTAACTTTTTGAGGTTAATATTTATTATCAAATCTTTACCTTTCGCAAATAATACCCGAATTTCCCAGGCTCTGCCTTGCCCCCTCTGCATTCGAAGGCTTCGAAGCCGAACATCAGGGCTACCATTTTTTCCCGCTCATAATATACGCCCGGCACGCCCAGATAAAAACTTCCTGACGGGTCCGTCGCATCTTTTTCCTTTCCGAGAATAATATGCCTGTAATTATAAAAGCCATGAAGCAGAAAGCTGTTGTTAGCCAGATGCTGGTAATCGCCGCTCATAATTACAAAGTCCTTGGGTTCTATGGAAACATATTGCCGCTCGTCTTCATAAGGATGCACTACGGGATAGACTTGCATGAGCTGCTGCCATTTGTCGCTCAGAATAGCGCTGTCCATATGTATTGTTTCTGCGGCCTCCATACTTCCGGCCTTAAGCTCAGGCTGCGCCCCTTCTTTTTTTTCTGAAAAAGCTGCATCCGGTCCGCGCTTTTCGTCTCTTTCCTGTTCCAATCTGGTAATCTTCTCGGTGCTTCGTTTTTCATCTTTTTCCGGTTCCAGACGAGCAGCCTTCTCGATGCTTTGCTTTATTTTCTTATCCAAATCGAACCAGGTAACCTTTTCGATGCCTTGCTTTTCCTTTTTTTCCGGCTCATGCCAAGCACCTTTTTCGGTACCTTGTTTTTCCTTTATTCCAGACTCACTCCAGGCACCTTTATCATCGCCTCGCTTTTCCTTTATTACGGGCTGGCTCCAGGCGCCTTTATCACTGCCTTGTTTTTCCTTTATTACGGACTCGCTTCTGGCATCTTTATCACTGCCTTGCTTTTCTTTTTTTTCAGATTCCCGCCAGATAATCTTTCCAAAGCCTTGCTTTTCCCCTTTTTCCGAATTGGGTTCGCTCTGTATGGCCGCCCGGCTCGTATCTGCTTTTCGGAATACACCCTCTATCGTCTTTCCGTCAGATAAATCGATACGGAGACTTTCGATTTCTTCATAGGAAAGTGTATTTCGGTCATTTGCACTCCTAAGGGGACCCGCCTGCCACTGCCCGGCACCCTTTTGAAGAAAGATTCTGCCTACCGCATACTCCTTCCCTGAGGGTGTAACCGCAAGGATGTCATATTGCCTTTCCATCCATTCCTGAATTCCGTTTACGCGCATGTCCAGTGTGTAATCCCTTCCATGACATTCTGCGCGAACAAAGCCTGCATTTTTTATCTTACTTCCATTGCTCATATAGGATAAATACACTATTTTCTTATCGTAATAAGCCAATTCCAATCCTCCTTCATTCTGTCGGCGGACAACTATGCCCTGTCACCTAATTTTATTCTGAAGGATTGTCATTTATTCCTATGAGCCGATAGGGAAATTGAGCTTCATCCATGCCCCTGCCAGCCTTATCCAGCCGGAGCAGTAAGGCACCAGCTCTATCCCTTCTTCGCCGCTGGTTTCTTCGTTTGCCAGAGAAAGGCCATGGCCTCCCACCGGATAAATGTGCATTTCAAAACTCACGCCTTGGGAATGGAGAGCCTGTGCAAATTTCATGCTGTTCTCCACAGGCACCGTCTGATCGGGAGCCGTATGCCACAGAAAGGTAATGGGAGTATCCCCATTCACCTGCGTTTCCAAGGATACGAGCTTCAAAGACTCTTCCTCATTGCTCTTTTCGCCCAACAGCATCTCAAAAGATCCCCTATGAGCATATTCGCCGGAGGTAATGACCGGATAACATAGAATCTGTCCGTCAGGCCTTATATCCTCCGCTTTTCTTCCTATGGGACCGAAAACGAATTCCCGGTTCCAAAATACGCCAAGGCTGGCCGCCAGATGTCCTCCGGCTGAGCAGCCACAAGTAACTATCTTATTTGCATCCACATTCCATTCTTCCGCATGATCCCTGATAAATGCCACCGCACTGGCAAGTTCCATGACCGCTACGGGAAATACATTCGGCTCCACGCTGTATTCAATCAGGCAGGCATCATAACCCATGGAAAGGAATTGGAGCACGATGGGTTCCTTCTCTCTGTCGGAAATCATACTATACCCGCCTCCGCCGCAAACTATTACCATCGGACGCTTTTTCTCCGGTGCAACACTGATGTTATCGATGCGGTATACGGTAAGCTCGGCAGGTCCGGTCTTCTGACCGGGAACTGTAAGAAAATGGGATTGTATTATCATAGGTATTCTCCTTTTTGTGAACGTTGAGTTGTTTGGTTATCGAAGTGTTGGCCTAAAAGGTTGCGAACCATTAGGCTTTGGCTATACTGCTCATAGCTTAGTCCAGATGAAAGACCGGATGCAAATCTATTGCTACAGGGCTATTGTCAGGATTGGTCTCCATGATGTCTGCCATGTAATCCCACCATTGTCTATTGATTTGTGTTTCCGCACCTCTTGCCCAGAGGGCTTCATCCTCTATTTCAATATAGCCGAATAAGGTCAGGGTCTCTCTATCCAGAAAAATCGAATAATTCTTTCCTCCGTGTTCATGAATCATTTCCTGCATCTTAGGCCATAGTTCATTATGACGTTTCTCATATTCTGCTTCTTGTCCTGCAAATAACTTCATTTTAAATCCTTTATACATACTTGATGCCTCCTGTTATTTGTGAATATATTTGAGGGTTTGTTATTGAATCCGGCGGTCGGTTCTTATCCTGACGGGTTTAGATCGTATGGAAAAAAGCTTGAGCCATAAATTAAACCAGAATTTTAACTTGTTACTTTTTCAAATTATTTTCTTTACTAAAAAAGGCAGCTTCCAACATGTGGGATTCCTCTTGTGTACAAACGGCTTTACACTTTTCCCTATATTCATCAGAACGTTTCAGCATATCTGTTATCTTTTCGCAAGGGAATTTCTTACATTGGTTACATTTCTCAACCTTATTTGTTTTTATGCAATCAACCAATTGATATGTACACTGCTTATGTGATGAACAGCCCGTACACATTATCTCATCATTAGAAATAATACTATCTCTCCAACCTACCCGGAACCATAATTCTGCGACTTTTGATAATTCTTCCTCATTTTTAGCGAGGTATCTGGGGCATTGAAGGCAATCATCCCCGCATAGTGTTATTATTTGCAATTTACCAGCCTCCTTACCAGTTAAATTATTTTTCTCCAATCAAAAACAACCTCTTAAACGGAAATAGAATTTTACCATTTTTTTGATAAGAATATTCTCTTTCTATATTTTTCAATACTTCCTTCATAAACATCTTTTGTTCGTCTTCATTCAATCTGCCAATATATGGACGTAATGCTGCACCCTTTAAGAAATCAAGAATTTTTTGATGGCTATCCATTTCATGGAAGTAATCCGTTATCCATATAGAAATCTTACCGGTGGCCTTGGATAGTATCTCGTAATATTCTGACGCTGAATATATCATATATTTGCTATCATCCATATCGCCAAATTTACCAGGGAATATACTTTCCGCGTTTATAATACACCGATTAGCCGGCATCTCTTCAAATAAAGGTATCTGAGCAGCAAATACCCCGTCTCTGTTAAGCATATCAAATGAATTTAATATAAATTCTTCTTGATTGGGAATCCACTGTAAAAATGCATTGGAGAATATTAAGTCAAAGGTTCCCATATCAGATAACGGTTTACCGCAGTCTCTTTGCACAAAAGATATGGAGGGCATACACTCTCTTGCCTTTTGCAGCATTTCTTCTGACAAATCAACACCAACTATTTCAGCGTCTTTCCAAATGTTGAGAAGTGAGACTGTACTCATTCCGGTACCACAACCCACATCCAATATCCTCTTGAAGTTTTTATCATTCATTCGATCCGCCAAATCAATGGATGGCTGCATTCTTTCTTTTCCGTATTGATTATAAACATCTGCATTCCACATAAAATAAGTCTCCCTTAAGTTGAGATTTTCCAGCAACACGAACCGGAAATGTGCAATTTATTTTCTATCAGTCATCAAATCATATGAAATTAACTGCCGGGCCGGATGAAACTCAATGATTCCTATCCTGTTAATTTCTCCTTCAAAAGGTAATTCCATATTTGAAAGATATTGCATTGCATTCCCAAGTTTTTCTCTCTCAAATTCAATAGTTAATTGACAATCCGGCTTCCATATCCCTTGTTCGAAGAAATTTATATTGTATTGCTTCGCATATATGTCGCAACTGCTTCTAATTTTTCTTTGTAAATCAAGGATTTCAAAAGAAACTGCTATATCTATGCATATAAATGGCTTTTTATTTGGGTAGAAGCTATATGTCTTAAATTGAACAGGAATTGTTTTTAAACTTTCCGCCAATTCGGCAAGCATTATTTTGGCCTTATCTAAATCTAACTGTTCATACATAACAAATTTTATATGAGGATTATTCTCCGAATTTATTAAATAATCATCAACCCCTGATCTTGCCATTCCTTTCCATAATGTTTTTATTCTATTATCTGCATCTTTATCAAAATATCCTGCAATAGCATAGCTCATAAATACCCTCCATCCATTATAGTTTGTCACATTTCAAGCTATTCTCTCTATGTAAATACGATTTACAACATGTGGTATTCCTCTTGTGTACAAACAGATTTATGCTTTTCTCTATATTCATCGGAATGTTTCAACATATTTGTTATCTTTTTACAAGGAAATTTTTTACATTCCGATATTTTTTAGATGAATTTTTAAAAAATAATGTTTCAATTAAAAAAGGAAAATACAGACAACAAATCTGGGGAGAAGAAGAATGACGGAAATATTTTTCGCCCCTCAAAATCCCCCTGTTTGCCCATCTTACCATAGAATAAAATCGTTGTAAATCCTATGGTTCACCGTAAACTATGGATAAAAGCTCGTTCTTGTTTTTAGGCAAAAATCATTAAATTTCCCACACTAAATTGACTTTATTCTGGGGGGCACTCAAATTTCTCTTATGTATTTTTACCTATAGTTTTTCCGATGATTTTATCTTGGCAACAAAATTCAATTTAGAAAATTAACTGAAAGTTCCTTGCACTTTGCTTACCCGCGTGAGAGAGTGTGTTACTCCTGTTTGCAATTATAAATCTAATCTGGCAGTGTGTAGCCTAAAAGAATATTTTTACCTTGTTGGAGATATTTCAAAAAAGAGGAAAAAGTCTGAAAATCATGGGTTTCAAAGAGAAAACAGTAGGGTCGAAAATAGTGCAGACCGGCTATATTTTTGTCAATATCATAATCGTCATTTTATTATTGATTTTGGCATCAGTTTCAAGACCTTGTCTATAATAACTTTTTAGCAAGGATAGATTTCATCTATGGAAAGATGTATATGTGACTGTCTAAGCTGTCAATACAGGCTGATATTCTTTATTGTCACGCATAACGGCATAAATTATAGAGGTCAACTTGCGACAGATATGCCCTATAGTAGTCATATAAGGCTTTCCTTCTGCTCGCTTCTTTAAATAAAGGATATGAATTGCCGGGTCATGATGGGCTGCTACGGTAGCCGCAAGCCAAATAGCACGGCGCGGATAAGGAGAACCACGCTTTGACATTCGATTTCTTGTTCCAGTATATTCTCCTGACTGTTTCATGGTCGGGTCAACCCCTGCAAATGCCGCCAGTTTTGAGGCAGAAGAAAAACGTGATATGTCTCCAATTTCGCTGATAATACAGGCAGCCAGAACCTTACCTACTCCAATTATGGTATCTACTTTTGTATCAAACTGATTTAAGATTTCAACCATCTGTGCTTCCAATTCTTCTATTTGTTTGGTAATAAAATCAATGTGAGAAATATGAGCTTTTATCATATTACTAAAAAAATCGGTAGACAACTCAATGCCAAAAGAGTTTGCAGCTACTTCTTTTATCTGTTCTACTTTAGCCATTCCAAAGCGTTTACGGCTAGGCTCTTGAATAATTTTCAGCAGATAGGAACTCTCTATTAAGCAAATCTCTTTCGGTGTAGGGCAGTTTTTTAGAACCTCAGTTGAAGTCAGTCCGAAGGTGTCTGAAAACAGGGTCTCATACTCTGGAAATACTTGATCAAGCAGTGTTACAACTTTTCTTTTTAAGCCAGAACGCATATCAATTAAGAAGAAGCGATTACGCGAAAGTTCACGCAAAGTATAAAGCGTTGATGGGGGCATACCTGATTCTGAAAATCTTCCAAATCGAATAACCTCTGCAATTAGAAAGGAATCTCTAGTGTCATTCTTACTCTGCCTTATGTACATATTTCTAAAGGAATCTGTCTGCATTGGATTAATGACATATACTTGATATCCAAGTTTTTTTAATCTTGCAAACAAAGAAAGCCAGTAATGACCGGTTGCTTCCATACCAAAACATACATTATCCTGATATTGGCTAATTGCTTTTAATAACTTATGGAAACCTGAAAGGTTATTCTGGAAGCGAAATGGTTTCAAGATGACTTTTCCTGTGCCATCAATAAAAACAGCTTCATGACCGCGTTTTGAAATATCAATACCTACAATAATCATAAAAGCACCTCTCTTTTTAGAAATTTGTGGACATTACTCGTATCCCGGAGGTCACAACCTGCTTCGATATTAGAAGAAAGTACTATGTACTCCAACATCTGGCTCCAAAAAGATAGGGCACCGGGGTGTTCCATGACGGGAAACCTGAATCATCTGAATGGCCAGAAAAAAGAAGATTGCTTGCAGCCTTCGATTTCCCTGCTTTGGTGTCATATCTTTTCCTTTTCCGGCAGAGGAAAAATTGATAGGGGCTATCCCTGCAAACTTGGCTAATTTATTGGCGTTGG
>JAEZZQ010000027.1 GCA_023442465.1 Bacillota bacterium
CCAACGCCAATAAATTAGCCAAGTTTGCAGGGATAGCCCCTATCAATTTTTCCTCTGCCGGAAAAGGAAAAGATATGACACCAAAGCAGGGAAATCGAAGGCTGCAAGCAATCTTCTTTTTTCTGGCAATTCAGATGATTCAGGTTTCCCGTCATGGAACACCACGGTGCCCTATCTTTTTGGATTACTACACGAAACGTGTGGAAGAAGGAAAGAACAAGAAGCAGGTCTTGATATGCATCGCGAGAAGACTTGTAAATATCGTATATGCAATGCTAAAGAACAAAACCAAATGGCGAGTGCCAGAGGATTATCAGAATCAATAAAGTAGAGAGATATTAGAAGATATAGCGGTAAAATCAGTTCTATGTTAAAATTTAGGTACATAAAGGTTGTAGGATGTACCGCTTGGTTAATATTTTCCAAAACATCGAAGCAGACAGCGCTTCTTAAACATAACGATTCAGAGTGTCTGTCAAGGGTGGTAGTCAGTTAAAAACCGTAGTAAAAGAAGAGGGCAAGCCTTTATTGGATTATGATTTGCAGTTTTTCGGGAGGAATAGTAAAAATAATATTAAACCTAATCCTAATGCTGTTGGTTCTCATAGTGTTATTAAGACCAACCCAAGTACAGGAAAGGTTACAAATTACAAAACATACAAGCCCAACCCGCAAAATCCTTCAGGCTTTGATGAGATATTAGGATTTGATGGAGTTGGCACACCCCATATCAATAAAGTTACTAAAGTGCCGCTAATGCCCCATGTACATGATGCAACTATACCAGGGGGAGTCAGAGTACCTAATCCTGGAGAGATACCAAAATAAAATAAGAAAGAAGGTAAACATGTGGAAATTTTAAAATGGCTACAAGAATGGTATAAATCAAACTGTGATGGCGACTGGGAGCATATGTTTGGAATAAAAATTTATAACGTTGATAATCCCGGTTGGTCTATAGAAATCGATTTGGCTGATACAGATTTGGAGGAAAAACCATTTAAAGGCATTGAATATGACAATAGTGATGTTGACTGGATGTTTTGTTATGTCAAAGAAGAAAAATTTTATGGAAGCGGGGGACCAGATAAATTAATAGAAATTATAGAAATATTTAAATCTTGGGCCGAACAAAAATCAACATAATATTTTAGAGGACAAAATACTTTATTAATTTAAAAGCATCCAGAATTAAATGGAGGCGGCTAATATCGGCCGCCTCTGTTACATTTGACTAAAATATGAATTCAATTTTACTCAATATATCACAGCTTTTCCATTGATTCAAAGGCAATTCGTAATCCAAGTGAGAATCTGTTGGCAAAATTCTCGGCACAGGAAACTACTATCAGTTTCTGGTGGGCTTCACTGAATTTGTCGAACAGCTCCTTTTCCTGCTCATTTAGTAACGGATACAACTTTGCCTGATATTGTCTATGCAATGTTAAAGAATAAAACGGAATGGCGTGCGCCGGAGAATTATCAGGAACAGGACAGAGAGTAATAAAACAGAAATATCAGAGAAAAAAGAAAACATAGCAGTGAAAACGATTATATGCTAAGATTTAACACAGAAAGTAAAAGTTGTGAAACATACAGCTTAGTTAAGCTTTTTTCAGAGAAGGAGCGAAAAAAATCCGCTTAAATATAATAATTCAGCGTGTCTGTCAAGGGTGGTAGTAAGCCACAAACAAGTGGAACTTATTATCCCAAGGATGCTAATGGAAATTCAATACCATTAAAAAGACAAATCGTAAATGGAAGGGACATACCGTTACCAGATTCTTCAGCTCAAGGAAGACCTCACACAACATTAGGCGGAAAAACTAGTTCTAAAACAGGAGTTACTTACAGACAATCTGCAACATTTCGTGGAGAAACTTGGCCTCCTGCAAATGGTTATGATGTTCCATTATACGAAACCCACTGGTATAATCATGGAAGAGGCGATCACGCAAATCCACATAAACATATATTCTACTACGATAGTAGTGATGGCGGATGGCAACGTGGTGGATCTAGCCTATTTTAGCAAAAGGAGGAACGTATGAGTTCAATAATTGATATTTTAATAAAAAAGCAGGAACTTAGTAAAGTTAATATTGAAGAATGTTTTATTGAATGGGGAAGTGAAAAACTTTCTCAAGACCCAAAGAAGTACACATATAATTCAAATTTGGTATTCCATGAAAATACCGATATGGGTTACTATAAGGATTTTGCAAATAATGAATTAAATGTTTATGAATTTACCGCATTGACATTGGAAGGAGATAAGTTAGAGGAATTGGATAAATTAGTAAATAGCGGAAAAGATATTACATACACTAATGATTTAATATCCTTTATAAATGAGTTGTATAGCCATCTAGACACATTTTGCTTAATCAAATTGCGTAATGAGGAATGTATAGATGAAATACACATTATTAATGATTCTTCTAAAGCTGTAAATAAATTTATTGACAGTTTAGAACGTAAGTCTCCTAAAGGAATAGTTATTATTAAAAAATAATGTTGTATTTTGTAAAGATTTCTTTGACAATCTTGAAATCCCATGTTGAGATATGAGGATAATATACTTATTAATATTACTAAACAAAAGCCACAAAATCGGAGATACTTCACAGTTTTTACTGTAAAATATCTCCGATTTTTATATCCGTTATTTCAAATCAGCTAGTTGTACCATTAGAGAAAAGCAGCATTGCATTCCCATCCGAAAAATAACCATGGAGTAAGCAGCATTTTTTGCATGAATAGCATCTGTCCATTGCTCAATGATATGGCATTGTTTTTCAGATAATCCTAACTCCTCATACTGTTGAAAAAGTACCTGTTCTGCTTTTGTAGCTTCTTGATACTCTTCGTCTTCCTTAAGTTGCGCGTATACATTGTGAAAAGTACGTTCTTCCAAATGGGCATAAAGCAGCTGGAAAAAATCTGTGTTCATCATAGTCATCCTCTCCTTTCTAAATACACACAATACTGCAAAGACAAGGAATTATCCATTGACAGAATCTTATAAGAATCAGTGAGGGAAATAAAGCAGAATGAACAAATAAAATGTTTGGCATAAAATCATTAGGGCAAGAGGGAAAAGTTATGCCATAGAAAGTTTCCCCAACGGCTCTGCCGGTGGGTGTTTGGAAGGCTTATGCCAGCTTTTTGGCATAAGCCCTTTAACCTGCACTATTTTCGACCCTACGGTTTTCTTTTTAAAACCTATGATTTTCAGATTTTCTCCTCTTTTTTGAAATATCTCCAACAAGGTAAAAATACTCTTTTAGGCTACACACTGCCAGATTAGATTTATAATTGCAAACAGGGGTAACACACGCGCCTACGTGGCTAAACAAATATGAAGATGGATCATAAGTTTTCAAAAAAGTGAATTCTGTTGTTATAATAAATTTATTATAAAA
>JAEZZQ010000035.1 GCA_023442465.1 Bacillota bacterium
GTTCACACAGTAGCTTAACACTTGCTGTTAAGCTACGTAAGAACGTGATGCAAGAGATGATTTCTGCTTCGCGAAGCGAATTTAAATGCAGGAATCATGCGTTACTGAGAACGGAGTGAACAGTAACAGATTGAGAGTATGTCTTGACAAAGATAAAAGTATGTCGTATATTGTATACAAATTAAATAAATCGCTAGGGGAGCAATAGCTGAGACTGAATTGGGTCTGTAAGACGGATTCTAACCCTCATAACCTGAACCGGATAATACCGGCGTAGGAAAGCACTTTTTTTGTAAATACGAGTGTTATATTTTTGTATTTACAAAAGAAAAATTTGAGCCCCTCCATGTGATTTAAAAATTACAAGGGAGGATTTTTTATGTCATTTTTTGCAAAAGAAGTAGTGGATCAAGAGTGGGGAAATTATTTCGAACTCACAGGAGCAGGCTATGCATTGTTGGTAGCTGCTATGCTGGCGATTTTGCTGGCGGCAAGTTTTATTTCAGGTAAGGGCGGGAACAAAAGGTTCAGCACGAGGCAGTTGGTGTTTTCCGCTATGGCTATGGCACTGGCTATGGTAACGTCGATGCTTAAGGTGGTAGATATGCCTATGGGAGGTTCGGTTACTTTTTTCAGCATGCTGTTTATCTGTCTGATCGGTTATTGGTTCGGCCTTAGGGGCGGGTTGATGGCGGCTATCGCATATGGCGTTTTGCAGCTTATTGTAGATCCGTATATTATTAGTATTCCTCAGATGCTTACTGATTATATTTTTGCTTTTGGGGCATTGGGGCTTTCGGGAGTGTTTTCCAATGCGAAGCATGGATTGATAAAGGGGTATTTGCTGGGTGTACTTGGACGGTACTTCTTTACTTTTTTGTCGGGGATGATATTCTTTGGAAGTTATGCTTCGGCTTATAATATGGCAGCGCCGGTTTATTCATTGGTTTATAATGGGGCTTATATTGGATTGGAGACGTTGTTTACATTGGTGCTTATTGCTATTCCGCCGGTTAGTAAGGGGTTGGCTAGAGTGAAGGTGATGGCAGTTGGGTAAGGTGCGAAATTGCACATAAAATTAGCCTAGGTTACGGTAGGCGTAATGAAGGGAAGGTTTTGGAGGGTGGAAGAGGTATGAAGTGGTATTATGGAGCAGGAAGCCTGAAAATGGGTTTCCTGCTCTTTGTTTTGTGGCATAGGAAAGTGTTCTTGTTATATGGGCAATGGGATACAATGAGCAGTTGTGTGCGCCAAGTAAAAGCTGTGCCGTCGAAGCGCTTGGCTGTGGAAGTGTGTAAAGCACATTTTAGTTATGTAACGAAGAAAATGTGTTTATTGTATATGTGTCTGAATTTCGATTACTTTTATATTAAAAAGGTGCTGGTTTTTTGGTTTGCTTAAAGTTGTATCCGGAAGGATAAGTAGTTAAGCGGTTACTTTATGACTTCCCTTTTGTATAGAAGATTTATTCCGAAGAATATCAGAATAATGCCAACTATGACATTTAGGATTTGTATCATAATCTGCGGTAAAAAGCTGCTTAATATACTTCCCAGAAAGGCAATAACCGTTAGAAAAATTATGGTGGACAGAACACAGCCGGTCGCGAACAAAGAAAGCTGTTTTTTGCTCCATTCATTTTCTATCATTTGTGTTGAGAACATGCCGCTCCAAAAAATAATGGTCAAAGGATTTGATGCCGTCAATAATAATCCTTGTATCAATAAATTTTTACTTGATGGGTTGGAGAACAGGGCAATGTGGGGCAGAAAAGAAAAGTTAAAAATACCTGATATGGTATTTACACCAAACAAGACCAGAACAAAACAGCCCAAGAGCTTTATCATTTTTTTAATTCTTGCTTTGTTAATAATAGCAGCAACGCCAACACAGGATAGTGTAATGTATAGGGCGTCAATAAGGGCAATTGCAAAAACAAGATACAAACTGTAAATAAATCCGTATGTGGCGGAGGTGTTAAAAACCATGAAGCACATGGGGCCAACTGCGAATTGTAATAACATGCCAAACCGAAAGCCTTTTAGAATCATAACACTGCCTTTCTAGGAATTAAGTTCTTCTTTTAGAGTGGTTAAGGTAATAATTGTGTTTGAATCAGAAACGCCTTTGATTGTTTTTAATGTATTAGATAGAAAGTATTCCAGAGCCTGGGTATCTTCCATAACTACTTTCAGCAGATAATCATACATACCTGCAATATGATGACATTCCAGAACACAATTATGCTGCACAATGGCATTTCGAAAGCTATTAATGTTTTCTGTTTTATCTATGTTAACAAAGATAAATGCTAATAACCGTTGCTCTATTTTTCTTCGATTTATTTTAATCGTATATTGTTGAATTATTTCTGCACGTTCTAATTTCCTGATTCGTTCCGTAACGGCAGGAATGGATAAATTTACTGTTTTGCTGATTTCAGAAGCAGAAGCTCTTCCGTTTTCTTTCAGTACATTGATAATGTCATAATCAATCGTATCCATCGTTAGCACTCCTTTTAAGTAATCTTATCAAAAACCTTTTTATAAGTAAATGATATCTGTAAATACAATAAAATATTAAGTTATTAAGCTAATATATTAAATATAAAAAGTGATATATCGTTATTTTATAGTGAAAAATCCAAATTGGAAAGTCATATATGTTTTTTCTATGCAACATTATCCATGATTTAATTTTATCTGTCCTTATGGGATATATCCTATTTGATGACGGGAGGGTTTGAGGAGGCCGATCATATAAATTCGGATTCCAGGGTTTTGCAGAACGAGTGAAAAAGTACACTACATTTCGTGTATTAGACTTCCGCTACGGGGAAATCCGACTCCTTGTATCACTGCACTGGGAAGTATTGTTATTCTGAGTGTTGGACTAATTATCGGAATTAGGATTGGGATACCAGGAGGTATCTTCCGTTTCATTCGTTCCGGCATCTAGGATAGCGAGAGTTTCTTCGCCGGAGTTATAGAAGGTATGGGCAATGTCCTTTCCTGCCGGCTTCGCAATGAAATCGCCTTGCTTTATGCGATGCTCTGTGCCGTTTAAGCGAAGGATTCCCGTTCCTGAGAGAATCAGGAAGAATTCCTCCTGTTGGGAGTGGCTGTGATATCTTGTGCTGTATGCTCCTGGCGGAACGTAGTCGATATTTACGTAAATTTTCTGACTTCCTGCGGCCTCTCCCAAGGACTTCGAAATCAGTCCGGCGGAATCTTCCCACAGATATTCCTCGGGTAAGTTATGTATATTATTAATGTCCATTTTTAAAGCCTCCCCTATATTTGACTTTCATTTAGTTGGTGTTGCTGCATGTTACAATGCTCTATAGTTCTCTGCAACTAATTCCATAGCCGCCGGGGCCGCATTGGCCGATTCCAAGTCCGTATCTGATTTCGTGGCCTTTCCCATCAATTTATACAATGGTGTTTCCATTTTTTTCATCATACAATAAAATCTGTCAACTAACAATATTGAGTTTTCGATGCATAGACGTGCGGCAAGTTCTGATTTATTGGTTGTCGTGTTAACGATTGGCAAATCCAATTAAAATGTTCACCATTATTTGGATTAATGCTATTTTTTATATTGATGCGGCTGTATTTATACCGGATCCAGCGACTAAAAAGACAATGAAAGAGTTACATAAAGATTAAAATACACACATAGAAAATTATTTTATTATTTTGTGAGTTTTTACTATTGAAATAACCGAACATATGTTCTATATTATGGTTAACACATGTGGGGTAACTATTAATCGAAAAAATTTAAAACGAAAGGGAATTATTATGCAAAAAGGATTTCAGAAAGTGTATGTTCATAGTTGTGGTGATGGCGTTATTGCAACTCTGGTTATTGGCGAAAACGGAAATTGGTATGTTGGAAATGACGATACCGGCGTAAAAGCAGAAGGATTTGATGGAAAAGACGGTGAAATGGGTCCGGTTGGTCCGCAGGGGCCGAAAGGTGAACCGGGTGATGTTGGACCCGAAGGCCCTCAGGGCTTAAAAGGTGATACCGGAGCAGAAGGCCCTCAGGGACCAAAGGGTGAAAAGGGTGATCAGGGAGAAGCAGGACCGCAGGGGCCGATGGGTGAGACTCCCGAGTTGGCCGCAAACTTAACTACGACGGTTGCAGGTAAAGCTTTAGATGCAACAATGGGGAAAGTGCTTGACGATAAAATTAAAGGTTTAGATACTGAATTTGGAGGATTTAAAACGTCTTTTCAGAATGGCTGTAACACAATTGCTGGGAAAGTGACAGAATTGGGATGTGCTACAGCCGGTAATGCAGGTCCCAATGTTATCGCGCAAAATATTGAGATAGTGGCAAATAAAAAGTACAATGACGGCGTTGCGGCTACAAAAGTTGGAACGGCAACGGCGGGGCAGGTATTAAGTGGATATACCTTTACAAATAGTAGTGGCGTAGGATTATCCGGTACAATGGTAAATAGAAGTGCGGTAAATTCCTCACTTAATGCTGGTCAATCTTTTGTAATCCCGGCAGGGTATCATAATGGAGCAGGTACTGTTGCTGCTAATTCATTGGCAAGTCAAACTTCCGCAACAGCAACTGCAGCACAGATAGTAAGTGGTTATACTGCATGGGTAAACGGTATTAAGGTTACGGGTACAAAATCAGCGGCTTTAGCTACTTCAGACCTTTCTCTTGGTTTATTAGCTTCAGGAAATGGTAAGAAGGTAATTACTTCATCTGCAATAGATTACTCCGGCAAAGCATTTTTAAAGATTGTTTACGATTATGTAAATTATAATCGTGAGTCACTTAATATTAAAATATATAATGGAGATACAGTATACGTGCAACAATTTTTACCTAAAGCATACAGCTACGGAGTAGAAACGGTGCAGACAGATCTTACAGGAATTATAGATGTATCCGGTATAGGAGGAATCGCCTATTTCCAGATGTATCCTAAATATGAAGATGGAGTTGAACTGGCAGGAAAGTTTACGATTAAATCAATGACATTATATTACGTATAGAATATTTTAAAAGATTAATAAATGAATGCCAAAGAGCCGGCTAAAGAGTAATCTTTACCGGCTCTAAGAATTAAGGAAGGAGGAATGCGATGGAAACAGAAATCGCGGTAAAACTAGAAGCGCATGAACACGAAATAGCCTCCTTGAAACATCGGGTAAAAGAACTTGAAGCAGAAAGCAAGGTCATTCAAGAGCTTGCGATATCCGTCAATAAGATGGCAGTAAACATGGAAAACATGCTTGAGGAGCAAAAGAAGCAGGGAATTCGTTTGGAAATGTTGGAAAAGGTGCCGGTAGAGACTAACCGCCAGGTAAAAGCGGCCATTATTACGGCTTTTGTAGGCGGTGTTGTAGGAGCCTTTGTAACAGCAATGGTAACAATTTTATAAAAAAGGAGACAAATATGCAGAATAATGAGTTTATGAACTGGTTAAAGGCAGCAGGCGTAAGGGCGGTGAAAACAGTAGCCCAGACTGCAGTAGCGACTATTGGCACTTCCGCAATCATGTCGGAGGTAAACTGGACAGTCGTTGTGTCGGCATCGGCGCTGGCCGGGTTATTATCGCTCCTGACCTCAACAGCGGGGCTGCCGGAGCTGAACGGGTAGGGAGTGTGTACTATGACAATAGGAATAAACTGCGGCCATACGATAGGCGGTGCCGGATATGGAGCAGTAGGTCTTATCAAAGAATCAAATCATACGAGGCTTGTCGGGTATGCCCTCATGGAAAAATTACGTGCCGCAGGTACGAAAGTGGTGGACTGTACCATAGATGAAGCAAATACGCAGAATGAATATCTCGCAGCGTCAGTAGCACTGGCAAACAGAGAGGACCTGGATTGGTTTATCAGCATCCATTTTAATGCTTCGGCGGCTCATACCGGACAAGGTGTAGAGGTCTATACTTATGAGGGAAGACAGTATCAGGACGCGCTGGATATCTGTAATAACATAGCTGCCTGCGGATTTAAGAACCGGGGAGTAAAAACGGGTACCGGACTTTATGTCATCAACAAGACAAAGGCAAAGGCCATGTTGATTGAGGTGTGCTTTTGTGATAATCGGGCAGATGTAGATCTTTATAATAAAATAGGAGGCGCGG
Source organism: Bacillota bacterium (assembly GCA_023442465.1). Lineage (GTDB taxonomy): Bacteria > Bacillota > Clostridia > Lachnospirales > Lachnospiraceae > Kineothrix. The sequence continues at coordinate 6,131 of JAEZZQ010000035.1, forward strand.
ATGTCATAGCGCAGGCCATCTTTAACGGTATCTATGACTATGCAGTAACGACGCAGCCGCCCGCAGAAGAAAAACACGACATTTCCTTGGAAGATTTTATGGAGTTTGTAGGGGAAGTGGCAAGGAAGGATTGGCTGGATCGTAAAATCATGCTTCCTTCGGTCGTGGTAGCGCAGGCGATCAAAGAATCCGCAAGAGGCACTTCGGAGTTGGCGCAGAAAGCGAATGCTTTGTTCGGAATCAAAAAGAACGGATGGACCGGCAAAACTTATATGAAAGCGGCCACAGAGCAGCGGCCTGACGGAAGTTATTACACGCTGGACAACACCGAGTGGCGGTCATATGGAAGCTGGAAAGAATCCATCCTCGACCACAACACCTATATAGCAGAAAGAAGTACGGACGGCGGAAAAACGCTGCGCTACGGTCCGGTCATAGGCTGTGAGGAGTATGTACTTGCATGCCAGTACTTGCAGGATTTAGGCTATGCGACATCACTGACTTACGCGGAGTCTCTTATCAATGATTACATAGAAAAGTATAATCTTACAAGATTTGATACAGCCGATGATGAGATTGCCCCGGAAGGGAAACGTTGGATCGTACAGCTTGGCGCATATAAAAGCCGAAATAATGCGGAGAGCTTTATAAGGAAACTCGAAAAGATGGGTGTGATTTCTATGCTGAAATTATATGATACGAATGAGGAAGCCTCTATGTAATGAAGGGTATTTTGCGTATATTTCTCCGAATCATACACATACTATTTCAGAGGTGAATCGCATGGATAAGAGTATAGACAAGAAAAAGCAGGAAAAACAAAACAAGCAAAAGAATCATGATAAGTATAATAGTATTACGCAAAAGACAGAGCCTGAAAATCAAAATTCAGGGCACAATGTCAGAGAAGAAGGAATACACCCTATAAACCAGAAAAGATAAGAAAAAGGCGGATGGTAAAGGCAGTCCTGCATAAGACAGTATAAGAAAACTATATTGTTTATGGGCTACTGCAATGTAAAATGTCTAAAACGAGCGTATTGTTCAAAGTGGACGATACGCTTGTTTTTTGTTCTTTCTGTCCCAACCGTGAATGGTGACCTTTCACCTGTAAAAGAACTTCTACATCTGCAACGCAGATGTGTGAATAATCTTACTTAAATTACTAAATTTACAAGTGTGTGCACAATTGCCCTGCTTGCCGTTTAGCGGAAACAACAAAATAGCACAATATAGCGGCTATAAAGTATTGTAAATATGAGAATAGACTCCTTGTTCTAGTTTTCGTATAAGGTAGCTATATCATGTATTCTACGCTTCATTTCTGTGCGGATATGTAACGGCTC
>JAEZZQ010000013.1 GCA_023442465.1 Bacillota bacterium
ACCCCATTCAAGGTTGAGAATGGAAGGGCTGTTATGGAGTTTGCTGACATTACTAATGTAGTTATCACCTCTGCTCAGATTGCAACTGCTACTATTGAGTGGGGTCAGATTACCAACGTATCAATCACCAATGCTCAAATCCAAAGTTTATCAGCGGATAAGATAACAGCCGGTACAATGTCAGGGACTAACTGGAGATTTACCGTTGGTGGTGATTTTGTCATGGGTGGCACAGGTGGGGCACAACTGTGGATGAATGGTAACAGGATAGACTTCTACGATGGAAGTGGTGCTCTAAGAATTAGAATAGGGAGTTGGTAATATGGCATATGGAATATGGACACAACCAGTAGGGCCGGGGCCAGCAACCCCCGCTCCCTTGTTTATTGATAGCGGAAGTACTTTCCCTCAGTTCAAGAATAGTATAAGAGGGAGTTTTAACTTTAATGGAGCTGGGAGATCTTTCCCTATTAGTGGATGGGATGGCAGTGGTCAGATAGTTATTGTTCCTACCGGTTCTTTATGCTGGCAATGGGAAGTCCCTCCTAACCTAGTTCCTGATGTTTATTGTGTGAATAATATCTATGTAGAAAACAACTCCTCTTTTAGGGTGACTCTGAACCAGAATCCCGGCGGCAATCCTTTATTTGACTGTGGATTCAACGTCTACCAGATTTGGCCTAGAGCTGATAGAAACTATGGGATAACTTTCTCAAATACAGCAGACTACTTTTCCATATCGGATGCTGGGGTTGTTGGTCAATGCATTTGGGCTTGGCAGGGGGTCATAAACAATGCCCTTCAGATACCAAATATCGGTGGGTTCAATATGACCAATGCTGTTGTATTTGCTAATTGGTCTGATGGAGGACTCGGGCTGTCTTATACCTCTGATGACAGAGTTATTCGTGTCTACCAGAACAGACCCTACGTAAACGGTAACACTAATGAGGGTGGTTCTGTGTTTGTTAGAATTGCAGTATTCTGCAATGGGGCGGGTGTTCCGGAACATAATGGAGGTTTAAATATCTACTCTCCGGGAACCACTCAATGTGTATTTTCTACTAACAGAACACCTTTTACTGTGGATACTTTTATAGGCTCAGGAGGTGGTAACACTGGAATGGCGTACCCTATGATACCTCTTACTTCTGGAATAGGTGCAATAAAAGGCCAAGGTAGTGGGTGGAGATACCAGCAAATGAGATCTCACACAATGAGTGGCTCTAGCATAGGAACTGGTTATGGAAGGTACTTATTTCAGTGGAATCAAAATTACGACCTAGGGGCTGACACTGTTGTTAACTTATCAGTTCCTGTAATAAACGCAGCTAAGGTTTTTGCTGGACTATAACAAGGAGATATTATGGCAATTAAAATGGGTATTGAAGAACTAGACCCAATGGTGCAACAGGCTTCAAAGAAGTATGGGATTCCTGCTGCTTTGATTCATGCTGTCATCCAAAGAGAGTCTAGTGGACGTCCTAAAGTAGCCTCTGGAACTGGTCCTGTAGGTTTAATGCAGATCAGTAAAGGATTGGCTAAAGACTATGGATACAAACTAGAAGATAGACTGGACCCAGCAAAGAATATTGACATGGGTGCTCGTTATATCAGAGATAACCTGAAAGCTTTCAATGGTGATGTTAAGAAGGCAATGGTCGGATACTCTGAAGGAACCGGTGGTGCTAGGCAGATGTTCGCTGGTAAGAAAGGGTTTACCCCTCAGGCTCTAGACTCAATGAACAACAAACACTTTCTTCCTTTTTACGGTGATGCAGCTTCTCAGATTGCTAACCCAATTGGAGCTTTACAAGCTGTTCAACCAGCCAATCAGTTTAATCCTGACTTGTTAGACAGAGAGAAGGCTGCACAAGCTCCCACTCAGGCAGAGATTGCTGCTTCTAAGACAGGCGCTTTAGGTGGTAATCCGGTAGAGTTTTACTCTGATGAAGTACAGGAAGGTGAAGACCAGAAACCTCAACAGAACTTTGGTAATGCAGTATTAGGAGTAGCTGCTATGCTTGCTGGTAAACCTCCCACCTCTCAAACAGTTCAGAGGGCAAGTGCACCACATGCAGCAGGTTCTCAGTACAGCCCACAAACACAAGCAGTGCTCAGACGTTTAGCTAGCATTGGTGTTAAGTAATAATAGTTAAGGAGGACTTATGTCTTTATTTGGAAAATCAGCTTCTAGCAAAACCACAGTGGCTCCTTCCTCTCAGGTTGATGCCCTGCTGAAGCAGATTGTTGCTAATGCTCAGAATATGCAGAACAACGATCAGGGATTTATTTCCCAACAGCTGGCTGGGTTTAATGGCAACCAACAAGGTGCTCTGAATAACTTAGCAGCTTCTACAACTCAAAAACAATTGGCTGATATGTACACACCTCGTACACAGCAAGGTTTGGATCAACTGAACTCTCTTGCTCAACAGTACCAGAGTATTGTTAATGGTGGTGGGGTGACAGCCGACGGAGTTAATAACTTTAGTAAAGGCTTAAACAACTCAGCTCTTGCTCAGGCTACTAGTAAGGCAGCTTCTAATGTATCTCTTGGAAACGGTTCTAATTCAGGTTCCCTCCGTAGAGCTGCGGCTCAAGGGGCTGCTTTGAATGGTGCTAATACAAACCTCTCTCGTACCATCAATGGCAAGAACATGGGTGTAAGTGCTCTTCAACAAGACCAGAACTTCCAGAGAGGTTTGCTTGGTGCTCAGTCTGGTTTAGCTGGACAGAACCTCAATCTTGGTGCTCAAGGTGTTCAGGCAACTCAACAAGCTATTCAG
>JAEZZQ010000040.1 GCA_023442465.1 Bacillota bacterium
CGCTGCTTCTTTCGCTGTCATATAGTCCATTAAAACGTTCCTTTGCCGAATAAATATTGTATATATTATATATCGCAACGGCGAATAAAGCAATCAGATTCGTGTAAATTATGGAAATATTCACAGCATTTTGGTGAAATGGATTGAAAAATAGTAAAAAATTTGTTGAACAGAGAAATGCCGCCAACATTTGTGGCGGCTTCTCCTGCTATTTTTATTCACTCGGCAGTTCCTGTTCCAATTCCATATTGTTATCAAAAGTGATTCGAATGCGGTCTGCAGATAAAACCACCACCTTGGTAATAATCCCCTTGACCACATCATCACGATATTCCTTTACGCTAAGGTCAATATGTTCCAGTGTGTAAAGCAGCTCATGAATTCGGGCTTGTGTATTTTGGGCAAGCATGGTCTGCTCTTGGTGTTCGCCAAGCTGACCCTGCAGCCCCTTTATTTCCGCAGCGATTTCCTCAAACTTGGCATCGAAGTAATCCGCACCGGCGCTTGATTTGGAGCTGAGTTCCACCAAATCCATCATCACACTCTGCAGCTCGACGATACGGTTTTGGACAGCCGCTTCATTAAAGCTGTCATCATCCTGCGTACCGATGGCCAGCCGCAGGCCTGCCTTGAGGGTTTCAATAACATCAGCCTTATCCTCATCCAGCCGGTTCAGGGCGTTGACAATTGCTTGATGTAACCGGCTTTCCTCAATGGTAGGGGATTCCTTGCAGTATTTCGTGCCGTATTCCAGTCGGTTGATACAGCGCCAGACCACCTTTTTCTTACCGTTTCTCGCCCAAGTCACTCGGCGATACTGTGTACCGCAGTCACCGCAGCAAAGAAGCTCGGTCAGGGCATACTTACTGCTGTATTTTCCTTTTTCGGTTTTCACCGCTTTTTTGGCTACCTTTCGCTTACCGGCTCTCCGGGCGATTTCCTCCTGCACAAGATTGAATAAATCCTTTGAAATAATCGGCTCATGGTTCCCGGTAACATAATACTGCGGGATTTCACCGTTGTTTTTCCGGGTTTCCTTGGTTAAACAATCCACCACATAGGTTTTTTGTAGCAGGGCATCCCCGATGTATCGCTCGTTGCGAAGCATATATTGCAGTGCGCCGATTGACCATTCTGTGTTGCCGGTGGGTGAAAGGATGTTGTCTGCCTCTAGCGACTCCTTTATTGTTCGGACGCTGGCACCGGAGTAATAGCTTCTGAAAATCCGTTTTACGATTTCTGCTTCCTCCGGCACGATCTTGGGCTGACCGTCCTCACCTTTTTCGTAACCCAGCAGGCGGGAGTATTGAAATGGCACCTTTCCACTTTTGAAGCTCTGGCGCTTGCCCCATGTGACGTTGCGGCTGATGGATTCACTCTCAGCCTGCGCAAAGCCGCTGAGGAAGCACAGCGCCATTTCACTGGCCATCTCCATTGTGTTGATGCCCTCTTTTTCAAAAATAATGGGGATACCCTTTGCCTTGAGCTTGCGGATATATCCGATGGCATCCAGCGTGTTTCTGGAAAACCGGGAGACGGATTTGGTCAGCACCATGTCGATTTTACCTTTTTCACACAGTGCCATGAGCTTGAGAAACTCGGTACGCTTTTTGGCGCTGGTTCCGGTGATGCCCTCATCGGCAAAAATACCGGCAAGCTCCCAATCCTTGTTTTTGCTGATTTTATCGGTATAATAAGCAATCTGCGCAGCGTAGCTGGACTGCTGTTCTTCCTGTTCGGTACTGACCCGGCAGTAGGCCGCCACACGCAGCTTTCTCTTTCTGGCATTGGGCTTGGTTAAAAGAATGTTGGCGGGGATTATATCGACCCTTTTCTGTAGGGGTGTTAAAGTTTGCATCTGCATGGCGGTTACTCCTTTCCAATCAGCTTTCCGTTTATCATCCGCAGCCACAAGCTGCCGTCCGCATCAATGACCACCTGTTTGACGGTATCCTCAAATAATCGGATTGAGAAAGCCACCAGCGGTGGCTGTTTCTCGAATATCGCCAGCAACCGGCGGGTTAAGTATTCCGGCTCCGTATCGGCACAGGCCTCATATTTTGCAGCGGCACATCCGAATATCAGCAGCTTGATATAATCACTGTCCACTTCGCTTTTTTCAAGCTCCCGGCTGATGTGGTTCTCCGTCCGGGCAACATCAAGGGAATAGTTCTCCTGATGCGGTGAGGAAAACTCCAGCAAGTTCGGCTCACGGATGATGGTGTTCAGGATTGCTGTTACGTTCTCCAGCAGGGCTTGATCGGTAATGCGCTTGGGGGTAATGCGCCCCTCGGCGGAGCAGCACCACGCTTCATAATTCTTGCTTCTGCCATCCCTTTTGTATTTGGCTCCACAAACCCTACAAATCGCCTTACTGCGGATGCTGTCCAGTTCCTCGGATAGAGGCTCCCCTTGGATTTTCTGCCCGATCAGGGCGGTCACAGTCCCGAACGTATCGACAGGGATAATCGGCGGGAAGTCATCCCTGCCGCAGTAGCGGGAATTCTCCAGCATCCGCTTGACCATGTGCTTGTTCCAGTCGGTGCGGTTCTCTATATAGGAGATTCCTTGGGCGGTGAGGCTTTCGGCAATCCGGCGATAGGACATTCCGGCTTGGTAATCCTCGAAAACCTGCCGTACCACAGCGACCTCCGCTTCATGGATGCACAGCACACCATTTTGGATGTGGTAGCCGAAAGGAAGGTATCGGTTTTTCTTCATCGCCCGAACACCTCCTTGGGCAGCTGTTCGGTAAAGGCAAAACTGCCGATCAGGCAGAATTTCAGCTTATCCTGCTCGGTAACAACAATCTGATTGACAATGCTGTGAAACAGGGTTTCGTCAAAATTGGTCAGGTACGGTGCTCCTTGTTCCATCAGCTCAATCAGCAGCCTGCAATCGGAAATCATCTCATCGTCCGCATCGCTTTCCAGCATTCTGCGGCGGTTGCGCTTCAAAAGGTCGAGCTGCTGGTTGATTTCATTGGTTTTCTGCATAAAAATAGCAGAGTCCATGTAACCTTTCGTCCTGAGACGATTCAGTACCAGACTCTGCTTGGTGAGTTCCGCTATTTCCTTATTGATGCTTCCGACTTTCACATCGCTCATGGTAATTTTGGATTTGAGATTCATCAGCTCTGTTAAAGCAGAGGAGAGAATATAGAGGCTGTTCTGTTTTAGCTTGTTAACCATTCGAATAAAGGCTTGTATGATGGCATCTTCCCGGATTTGACGGATTTCGCACAGCTCCTTACTGCGGAAGTGTGTGTGGCAGACCCAATAGGTCTTGCCGTTGGTCACCCTGCGGGAGAAGCTCGTACCGCATTTCCCGCACTTGATTTTTTGTGAGAAAGCGTACTGCCTGCCATGCCCCTTGCTTGGGCAGAGGGCGTTACGGGCTTTCATCAGCTGCTGCGCTCGCTCAAATTCCGACCGGCTGATGAGCGGCTCATGGGAGTCGGTGATATAATAGCGGTCACGCTCGCCCTTGTTGCTCTTTGTTTGAAAGGGCATGGTATCGGTGGTGTAGGATTTCTGCAGCAGGGCATCGCCAATGTAACGCTCGCTTTTGAGGATATAGCTGACGGAGGTATAAAGCCAGCTGACTTCTCCATTTTTGCAGGGGATGCCCTCGGCATTCAGCTCGGCTGCGATCTGATCCATACTTTTTCCGGAGAGGTAGTTTCCAAATATCCGGCGCACTACTGGGGCTTCCTTGGGATTGGGAATCAGCGTATTGTCTACAAGGTCGTATCCGTAGGGGGCGCAGCAGCAAGTGAAGCTGCCATTCTGCATCCTACGGGCGTAGCTCCAGCGCATATTGTTGGAGATGGAGGTGGATTCCTCCTGAGCGATGGAGCTGAAAGCTCCGATCATCATCTCATCGTGCATATCTGCTGTCTTGAGGCCATCTTCCTCAAATTCCACCTCGATACCGAGGGCTTTCAGCTCCCGGACGGTGGAGAGGCAGTCGTGGATGTTCCTTGCAAACCGGGAAACGGATTTTACAAGGATGCGGTCGATTTTGCCCTTTCTGCAGTCGGAAAGCATCCGTTGAAATTCATCCCGCTTATCCGACCGGGTTCCGGTGATGCCCTCATCGGCGTATATGTCCACCAGCTCCCATTCGTCATTTCCGGCAATCAGGGAAGTGTAATGCTCCATTTGCACGGAAAAGGAATTCAGCTGATCTACCGAATCGCTACTGACTCTGGCGTAGGCGCAGACACGCAGTTTGGGCGGTGCATAACGGTAAATGGCGTTTACCGGTTCAATAACCTGTACCTGCGGCATGGCGGCACCTCCTTTGGTTTTTGTGTTTTCATGTGTGGCGGCTCCTTTCGTGTGAGTTCAATACCTTTTCAGTATTAGCACACACGATACCACATAGATGCAGACATAGCTATCACTATTTCCACTAAATAATCCGAAGCCTCGGCTTGTACTTTTCGACCACAAATCCATCTGCAATTTCAAATTCCTTAAGGCTGATTTTGCCCTGCTCCAGAAGATAGGTGAGGAAATTGTGCGCCATTAAATAACGCACTTCATTGACCGGTTCTGTTTTCGTCATAGCATTTCCTCCTATCGCAATTGAAACGGCGGCATTGCAAAATCAGACAGCTTGATTTCTCCCTCCATCGGGGAATAGATGTTGATCCCGCAGCCGCTGATTGTTTGAATAAAGTTCATGGTCTTTGCCGTATCTCGCCCGATTCGGCTCACCGAATCCACCAGCAGAACCTGAAAGCTCCCTGCTTTTGCCGCTTCCAGAACAGCCTGCAGACCGGGACGGTCGAAGTTCAGGCCGCTGCCCAAATCCTGAGAAGAACCTACAACGGTAAATCCCATCTGTTCGGCATAGGTTTCCAGTCTTTCATATTGCCCTTTCAAAGCGCCGTGGATATCTTCCGGCGCATCGATGCGGCAATAATTCCATGCGGATTTCTTATTCATAAAAAATGCCTCCTTTCACAATCTCAGGCTCATTTGCGGTTCCGGCAGCAGGGCATTCAGACCAAAGCTCACGGCTAAGGCTTCATTGACTTGCTGCATCTGTGAATCATTCAAATGGCCTATGTACTCACGCAGACGGGAACGGTCAATGGTTCGTACCTGCTCTAAAAGCACAAGAGAATTCTGCCGCAGGCCATACTGTTGGCTGCACAGCCGGATGTGGGTAGGCAGATGACCTTTTTCAGTGCGGCTGGTGATGGCGGCCACAATAACGGTAGGGCTGTAGCGGTTGCCGATATTGTTTTGGACAATCAAAATCGGCCTTATCCCGCCCTGTTCGCACCCGACAACAGGGGTTAAGTCGGCATAGAACATATCGCCTTTATAAATACGCATTTCGCATTCCTCCTTTTTATGAAATCAGTGTTATACCACAAGGATAAGGACAGCCGCCGATTGTGACCGGGTTTACCCGCAGGGCGGCTGTCCTCATAGTTTCTGATATAACAAAACTCTTGTTCTTCGTTTTCTGCTGCTTCTATTCGACACTACTCCCCGAAGCAGAACACCACAGGCCGAGTGCCTGCGGCATAAGGACGGTTTCGTCCTTTGGGCAGTCAGCTTAAACCAGCCTTGGTTATTGGCTGTCATGGGACTCTCACCCCCGCCGGGTTCTCCGGCGGCTGCACCCATTGCGATGTCTGTGGCTGTGCAGAAGTATCATTGTAGGCTGTTCAGGTCATGGCAGGGCAATCCACCACAGATTGCTTCTCGGACGGACAATTCTCGCTTGGCACCTTTGATGCTATCGTGTTGACGGATAGCTCTGACCTATCCGCAGATGGTCTTGGCGTGTCCTCCGAAGCCGCTTTCCCCTCATCGGAGCTGAACAGCTAACGTATTTAAGCTGCTGGATATGACCGAATGGTTTCGGTGTTTTTCAAGGAACATGGGAGAGATAGAAAAATCCCCCTCACTTACTTCCACGCTGGGAACGCATTCTGCACACCCTAAAAATCAAATTTCTTCAAATAATTTTTTCAGCTTGCTTAAGATACGCAGCTTGCGCTTATGAACAGCATTGTGATAGATGCCCTCTAAAGCCGCTATTTCACGTTCTGTTTTTTCTAAAAAATACAGCTGCACGATCAGATAACGTTCATCTTCAGCAAGCAGCTGCAGAGCTTCGTGTAGCTGTTTGTACATAATTTTGCAAATAACCTCATCCTCCACAGAGGGCTGGTCAGCGGGAAACTGCTTGTCAATGGATAGCAGTCGCTCCCATGAGTCCTCCCGGCTGGGTACATAGGTGACTGCTTTGTTTCTCTGATTGACTCGGATGTGTTCTGACTTGAGGTCATATTCCTGATACTGCATCTTGCGCTCGGTCTGTCTTAGCACCGCAATAACTTCTTCGCTGGCATCAGGATACATTTTCCTGAAATCCGGCATGATACATTTCTTTGACATATGCTTGTCCTCCAAATTTTCAAAATGTGATTGAAAACGAAGGACAAGAGGCGGTGACCGGCACAGAGGAATAGATTTATATAGCAAAAAAAGAGCATACTTACGAACACGGCAGTCCGCTTGTATACTCTTATATGTTAATTCGTAGCAAACCTGTTCTACTGGTTCGTGTTGATAGGCACATGGCTCCAATGAAAGCCGTTGCCTTTTTTTGGCAGATAGAAGCTATATAAAGTAGCTACATAATCGAACTAATATCGCTGCAATAAATTAGCAGCGGTGCAATCTGGATTGACCAGCACATAAGATCACCATCCTTTTAAATGTGATTTATATCCACAAGTCCATTTTATTGAGTACTTTTCATGTCTGATTCTATTCTGTTTCACATTAACATCTTTTTTATATCCTTTTTGCTTATAGTCACTTTGGTAGCGTTAAGTGAACTTGACAAATCCAGTGTTCATAAGGTAACATAAGAAAAGCACTAAAAGGAGATTAATTACTATGCGGCAAGGTATTCTTAAATAACAATCAACTGAATGATGGTAGGTACGAATGATTTAGCCTTATTACATCTGTTGTAATGGGTTTGGTTTTTGTACCTTAATTTAAGAATACTTTCATATTTTATGGATCCGCCATGCTGTAGAATTCTCTTTCTAACAGCTTTTAATGTCGTACTCATAATTGTTATGATAGCAGTCCCCTGTGATGAAAGTATTTCAATCACAGGGGACTTTTATCTTTTAACGATTATATGAGGTGTGACTTATGAAAATAATGAATATTGGCATCTTGGCTCATGTAGATGCTGGAAAAACAACATTAACAGAAAGTATGCTCTATGCCAGCGGTACAATTGCTGAGTCCGGGCGTGTTGACAGGGGTTCAACGATTACAGATTCTATGGCACTTGAAAAGCAAAGGGGCATTACAATTCAGGCATCCATAGCATCTTATCAATGGAGCCATTTCAAAATCAATTTGATTGATACGCCTGGACATATCGATTTTTATTCAGAGGTAGAGCGCTCATTGAATGTGTTGGATGGCGCTATCTTGCTGATCTCTGCCAAAGACGGCATTCAGGCACAAACACGTATCCTTTTCGATGCAATACGAAAAAGGAAACTTCCTGCTTTGATTTTTATTAATAAGATCGATCAACCGGATATTGATCTTGATTCCCTCTATGAGGATATCAGAGCTAAATTGTCCTCTCATATCCTTATCATGCAGAGCATTACAAATGGAATCTCTCTTTTGCCCAAAACTCTGAATCCGTTGTCTGAAGAATTTAAAGACACGATTATTGAAACGGATGATGCTTTGCTAAAAAAATATGTCATGGATCAGCCTATTACGGCGGAGGAACTGTTAGAGAGCAGAAGAAAAAATATAAATGACGGTACTCTTTTGCCTGTTTATCACGGCAGCGCTCTGAAACATATTGGCACGAAAGAACTCATGGATGCGATTCTCATGGAATTCACTCCATTTATGTCCCCACCCAACTCTAATCTTGCTGCATTGGTATACAAAGTTGAAAGAGATGATAATCGAAACAAACGCACATATATGCGCATTTTTGGAGGTTCCATTAAATCACGTGACGTACTAACCCTGCAAGATCATTCTGACAATATAAAAATTAAAAAATTAGAGACCTCAAGCAATGGAAAAATGGTAGAAACCGAAAAAGTCGAATGCGGTGATATTGCTATTTTTCCAAATGAAATGCGACTAAAGATTGGGGACTCCATAGGAACAATTCCTGAAAGGAATTTGATTCTACACAACAATAATCTGATCATGCAGGCGAACATTTCCCCTGTCCTTTCTTCCGACAGAACTTTTCTGTTAGAAGCCTTATCGGAACTGGCGGAAACAGATCCTCTTTTGCAATATAAATTGGATTCCAGAAGCAACGATATTATTATGGAGTTCCTCGGAAAAGTACAAATGGAAGTCATCGTTTCTTTGCTACAAAACCGATACCATCTTCAGGTCAAAATCGAGAATGTAACAACTATTTATAAAGAACGGCCTTTGAAAAAGGCAGACTTTACTGCCCATATTGAGGTCACCCCTAATCCTTTTTGGGCATCCATAGGATTGTCAATCGAACCGCTTCCCATTGGAACTGGACTGCGCTATGAAAGCAAAGTGTCCTATGGATATTTAAATAAATCATTTCAGAACGCCGTTGAAGAAGGTGTTCGATATGGTTGTGAGCAGGGGTTATATGGATGGGAAGTAACAGATCTCAAAGTCTGTTTTGAATATGGCGTATACTACAGTCCGGTAAGTACCCCTGCTGACTTTCGGCATTTAGCTCCTATTGTATTTGAGCAAGCCCTAAAACAGTCAGGTACGGAGTTGTTAGAGCCCTGCCTGTCATTTGAGCTTTATGTCCCCCAAGATTGCAATGCGCGTGTTTACAATGATCTGAAAAAATTTCATGCAGATATTGTATCAATAAAGACACAGCACAACGAAATCGTAGTATCAGGAAAAATTCCGGCTCGCACATCACAATTTTATAAAGAGCAGCTTTCGGAGCTTACAAAAGGTCGCGGAGTCTTTTTAACAGAACGGGCAGGGTATCAGCAAAACACCGGTGAAATCTTTACTCAGGCCAGAAAACCGGATGATCGATTGGATAAAACTCGTCACTTGTTTGATAAGGCGTATGACGAGATAGGCAATGAGGGACATCAATCTGGCATGAAATTCATGTAGCCAAAGGAGGAGAGAGAAAGTGGATAACTTAA
>JAEZZQ010000045.1 GCA_023442465.1 Bacillota bacterium
GGCAAAACCCGCAGAGCAATGGTTCGCCGCACGAAAGTTCCTCTTCTTCATCCAGCTTCCGCGGAGGAACTTACTTTCCCGCCGCGGTCAGCACGCTGTCAAGGTGCTGCTTCACGTAGGCCTGCGAAACGGATTCACCGTGGTTTTTGCTGTTGTAGAGATACAGGTCGAAGTGGCCGTCCACGCCGTTTTTTACCGTGTCGAAGGAGTGGGGCATGCCGGAGAGCGACGCCGCAAAATTGATGCCCTTGTGGAATATGACCGCCGGGCGGGGCGTCCAATCCCATTCGGGGAACAGCTTCTTCAGCTTCGCGGTCTCATCCGATGTCACCGGTTCAACGTCCGCGTGGTTCATGCCGCCCATCATCTTGAAGCGTATCTGAAGCCCGGTCGCCACATCCGTTACGGTAAACACATCGTTCCGCTTGATGAGGTATTTTCCGTCCAGAAACCAGTCCACGAGCTTGCCCACCCGCTTGGGGGAAGCGCTTTCGCCCGGCTTCACGGCGTAATTCCTCGGCGCATAGCCGTTGATGGCGATTTTCTGGCCCGCGTTGAGCCATTCGCCGGAATCCATGTAGTTGTACTTCATGATCTTCGCGACCGTCGTATTGAACTTCTTGGCGATGCTGGTCACGGTGTCCCCTGATTTCACGGTATAGGTGGTGGACGGCCAATTTTTCACGACCGTTGAGGTCGAACCGGACGATGACGCGGAATCCGATCCCGCCGACGCGGACGGTATGTACAGCACCTGGTCCGGATAAATGGCGTCGCTCTTGAGGCTGTTTCGGCTTTTGATCTTTGCGACGGTCGTCGAATGCCTTGAGGCGATCGAAGAAAGGGTGTCGCCCTTTTTCACAACATACTTGGTGTCGGGAGAGATTATCAGCTTCTGCCCGACGTAGATGGTGTCGGATTTGAGCGAATTGTACTTTTTGAGCTGTTCCACGGTTACTCCATATGTCTTGGCGATTTTCGACAGCCAATCGCCGGCCTTCACCGTATGGGTTGTGGCCGCAAACGCTTGTGCGCTCAGCGCAAAAAGCAATACTATCGCCGCGAAAATCGCGGAACACGACTTGCCGATCTTCATCGTTACCCTCCAATTATTACTTTTTGATGTCACTTGTTACATAATACATCATATTACAGCGGATTTCCATGTACAATAATTGGAAGCGTACGAGAAAGCGCGCGGCGGAGCAGAGGCACGGCGTGATGGAATGCGCGGGACGCAAAAAAAAGGCGCTCCATGCGGAAAGCATCGGAACGCCTTGCTTTACAAAAAACCATATCGAAACGGGATGCCCGCCATTCCCGGGTTCCCCCGAGGTTTGGGCTGAAATCGCCTGGTCAGGCCACGCACCCGTTCGCGCGGCATTATCGCGTCAGAAGTTAGGAATGGACAGCCTGCGCCGCCTCGATCCGGCCGCGCCAATTGGCAATTCCGCCGATATTCACGACGTTCGTATACCCCATCCGCACCAGAAACGCACAGGCGCTGGCACTTCGGGCCCCGCTCAGGCAGTACACGAACAGCTTCGTGCCAAGATCGGGCACGGCTTTTTCAATTTCGCCAATGCGATTGAGTGGTATGTTGCGGCTTCCGGGAATGTGACCCGCGCGGTATTCCTCCGGCGAGCGCACGTCGATGACGGTGATGGACGGATTGCCTTCAAGTTCCAACCGGGCCTTGTCCATGGAGAGATTCGTGCAGCCTGTTTGCTTTCCGAATAACATGTGTATGCCTCCCGCGTATCCTCATTTCTTGTTTGATAGTATACCCCACCAGCTCCGATTTGTATGTGACCAAGTTACAGAGCGCGCGCTTTGGAAAAAATCTCCCGTCGGCGAGATCGACGCCCGCCCTCCGGCCCGCATATGGTGCGAAAAACTGAAATCCCTGATGGGCAATCGCACAGGCCGGAAGGCGGGATGTCGGCACTCCCGAAAACAAAGTTACACGAATCATCCGAACTTTTTCGATTCGCGTATTGCTTTTCGGAGTGGAATCCACTACTATAGGAATGTCGAATGCTGCTGACGGAGCATACCATACAGCGGAGGCGATCCCGAAATGAGCCAGCGAAGGTTGATCCGATTCGTATTATTTGCGCTGATTCTGGCGCTCGCATGGACATGGACTACCGCCTACGGCGAAAGCGCCACCACGCCCCAAGCCCCAGGCGGCGAGCGTGCGTTTCAAATCCATTTCCTCAACCAAGGCCGCGTGGATGCGATCCTGATCGTCTCAAACGGAGAAGCGATGTTCATAGACTCCGGGTATCGCCAAAACGGCCTCAAGTGCATCAGGTATATGAAGCGCATGGGCATCACCAAGCTTCGCTACTACGTCGGCACCCATGCCCACAAAAACCATATCGGCGGCGCCGCGCCGATCATCTACGCGATGCGACCGGAGCAGGTCTTCATTCCCCACGACGGCGTCAAATCGGCGATCATCAAATACGCCGCGCCGGGCGAGGAGCGCCAGGTCGTGGAGAGCGCCAATTACACCGTTCTCAGCCCCGGCAGCGTGCTCACCTGGAACGATCTTACGCTTACTTGCCTGGGCCCGCTCAAGATTGAAAAGTGCTCCTCCGGCTCGGGGCGGGAAAACTACAACTCATTGATCCTGAGGATAGATCGGGGAAACCGCCAAATGGTCCTGCTTACGGGCGACACCAGCTCGCGGATTCTCTCCAGGATTGAGCGGTATCAACCGGGCGCCATCCGTGCGGAGGTTCTGAAAAATCCGCACCATAATACTGCGCAGCCGGAGTCCATTCTGAAAAAAATTGCCCCGAAGATTGTGGCCGTCTGCAACAGCGGCCGCCCGTCCAGCACCTATCGAAGGCGTATTTTCAAACTTGGTTCCGTGTTTTACACTGCATGCC
>JAEZZQ010000014.1 GCA_023442465.1 Bacillota bacterium
GCCCTCGGCGTCCTCTACTTCAAGGGGGAGGATGTTCCGAAGGATGTCCCCAAAGCTCTGGAATACCTGAAACGGTCTGCCGGTCAGGGTAATCAGTTTGCACAGTACCGGCTGGGCAAGATTTATCTTATGGGCGAGGATATGCCAAAGGATATTCAGACTGCCCTGCAATTTCTGACGGCTGCCGCTGAACAGGGAAATCAGTATGCGCAATACACCCTCGGCAAGCTGTATCTGATGGGAAAGGATGTTCCGAAGGACAAGGAAACTGCTGTCCGCTGGTTTACCTTATCGGCAGAGCAGGGCAACATTTACGCTCAGTTTTTCCTCGACCATATGGACGATTTCAAAGACCCCTCTGTCCTGCTGGCGGGAACACGGCTCCTGCATCACATGAGCCGTGTTTTTGCGGACAACGCTCCGCCGCTGAAACCGCCCGGTCAGCGAACCGACCGCAAGCTCCTCCGCAAGCTTCGTGAGAAAAAGCAGGCGCAGGGCCATGCGAGGGATGACCATGAGCAAACCATGTCATTATAACGATTGGAGGATAACCGTGAAGAAACAGAAAAAGAAAATCAAACAGCCACCCATCAAGGGAAAATTGCTCCAAAGCCAATGCCGTCCTGTAAAAAGGGCGGCTTTTTTTCATAGAATCGGCACTCGCCATAGATAGGAGGTACGCCCATGGGTGTATATGTGCATTTTACGGATGACCAGAAATACCGTGCCAATAATGTGGACCTTGTGGACTTTCTCCAGCGGCAGGGCGAGAAGCTGATCTCCAGCGGTCGGGATAAGCGGCTGGCTTCTGACCGCAGTATCACTGTCCGGGGAAACGAGTGGTACGATCACTCCGCAGAGAGCGGCGGGTATGCCATTGATTTCGTGCGGAAGTTCTACGAATGCTCTTATCCCGAAGCCGTCACTCTACTGCTGGGCGGTGAGCAGGGCGAGATTTACAGACCGGCGCAGGAAAAGAAGCAGGAGCCGAAAAAGCCCTTTGCGCTCCCACCGGCGCATACGGATATGCGCCGAGCCTATGCCTATCTGGTAAAAACCCGGCACATCGGCCGGGAGGTGGTCAGCTTCTTTGCAAAGAAGAAGCTCCTCTATGAAAGCTGCGAAAAATCGAAGGATGGCATGAAGGAATACCATAACGCCGTGTTTGTGGGCTTGGATGAAAACGGAGTTGCCCGTCATGCGCACAAGCGCGGAATTTACACCTTGGGGCAGGCGTTTAAAGGAAATGTGGACGGCTGCGATCCCCGGCACAGCTTTCACTGGCTTGGCGAAAGTGAGCATCTGTATGTTTTTGAAGCGCCGGTGGATATGCTGTCGTTTATCACCCTGCACCCACAGGACTGGCAGCGGCACAGCTATGTGTCCCTCTGCGGCGTCGGCGATCAGGCAATGCTGTGGATGCTGGAACAGTACCCGCAGCTCCGGCAGGTCTCGCTATGCTTGGATAACGATGAAGCCGGACACAAAGCAAGCGAACGGCTGAAACAGCAGCTTGCGGAACAGGGGTATACATCCGAGCGGCTCACTTCACAGGGGAAGGACTGGAATGACGATTTGATAGAAGCGATACAGCAAAAGTCGAGTGGCTTTGAAATGCGGATGGCATAGCAAAAAGGAGCAGTCAAGAGTATTGACTGCTCCTAAAAAGTCTGACACTTACAGAAAAAGTTGCACTTGGCAGCTATGCTGATTATGAAAATTTGGCTTGCTCACCAGATCGCAGTTCATATGACCAGACTATGGTAAAGGCAATGGATTTTGAAAAGCTGTAACAAACTATATTTTACTATAAATTAATTCTGCAAATTGTCCGTATTGTTTAACTTCTTTCAAATAAAATCGCCTCAATACTTCTTTTTGTGAAAACAACGGTATTCCCTTCCCTAATAACACAGGGGCAATTTGTATTGTCATATTATCTACCATGTCATTATCTAACAGTGGGGCTAATATCGTGTTTCCTCCAATAATCCAAATATTTTTATCATTTTCTATTTGTTTTACAAATTTGACAACATCACAATTTATAGGAATAAATTCGCTGACTGATAATCTTTCAGCATGTGTAAAAACGTAATTTTTAGTAGTCGAATAAAGACTGCCTATATTCCCTGTGTTTTTAATTTCATTAAATGTTCTTTTGCCCATTATAGTAATATCCATGCTTTTATAAAAGTTTTCATAACCGGTTTCTTCTATTGCACCAGTTTGGTAAAGCCAGTCCAGGTTATGATTTTTGTCAGCAAGATAGCCATCCATAGTAATGCAGCCATAAAAAAATACACTCATTTTAAACCTCCTTTGAATAGTTCTTCTTTGCTTAAATGTCATATAAAAAAACTACACTTCAAATTCTTATTTATTGCTGCTCTATATGCTTCAACAAGCTACAACCGTTTAACCATTTTACCACCAAATTGACCGAAAAGAAAGGAGTCTTCCATGTCATCTCAAGTCTATACCCTAATCGCTGCGGCCGCCGTGATGTTTCTCGTCATCGGCGGTCTTTCTCTTTTGGCCCATTATTACACCCTCAACGGAATCAAGTCCCGCACGGTGGGTGACGGACAGCATGGTACGGCGCGGTTTTCCACCAAGCAGGAAATAAAAAGCATCTATAAGCACATCCCCTTTCAGCCGGAGCTGTGGCGGAAGGGAGAAACCCGCCCCGCTGTTTCAGATCAGGGTATCATCCTCGGCAGTATAGGTGCGAAGAACAAGGTCACGGCGCTGGTGGATACCGACGACATCCACTGCCTTATGATCGGCGCATCCGGCGTGGGCAAGACGGCATTTTTCCTGTACCCGAATCTGGAGTATGCCTGTGCCTCCGGCATGAGTTTTCTGACCACCGACACGAAAGGCGATCTTTACCGCAACTACGGCGCCATTGCCCGCGACCACTACGGCTACCATGTGGCGGTCATCGACCTTCGAAACCCCACCCGCTCAGACGGCAACAATATGCTCCATCTGGTGAACACCTACATGGATGCGTACCTTGCCGACGAAAATAACCTTGTAGCAAAGGCGAAAGCAGAGAAATACGCCAAGATTATCTCCAAAACCATCA
>JAEZZQ010000048.1 GCA_023442465.1 Bacillota bacterium
AATCTGTTCAGCTAACGGTGGCTTACCTCCGATGGTTAAGCGACAGCAGTACTATGATTCATTGCAGGAGGCAGCATAAGGTCGAACATTCTTGAGAAAAAAGTGTAAACCAATATTGACAATATCAATTCCCTTAGGTATTTATATAAATATAATTCCGATTTTACGTCATACATATTTCATGACGATATAGTTAATGGATTTATTCAACAAATAAATGCACGACTTTCTTACTTAAGTGATAACAAACAACAGGATTTGCCCAACTCCTATTGTTCAAGATTTAATGCATTCATGCAAAATGAACTTTATAGCACAGCACAATTAAATAGAAGTCTATTTCATAAACCAGACTCCGTAGATAAATTATTGTCTAGTTACCAATTTGAAGAGATTTTTCATACTAACCTTTACTCTTATTATTTAAATCATGAAGCGTTGTTTAATGAAACATGCTCTAAAAGCTTTTCTTTTCACACAATTGAAGGTAAATATTCAGAATTTATTGAGTATAGTATTCATTCTAAAAACTTACCCTGCTGCTTGTCAGCTTCCTATTTTCTAGACTACGTTATCTCGAGCTTGGGTGAATTTCCCATGTATGAAAAAAGAGGAAATTATTTAACTCATTATAAGTATCCAGATATTAATTCAAGAACGGTCGATAGGACCCCAAATCCTGCCGAAATATGCTTTACTAATTATTTGACACGCACCGAAAGTTTTTTCAAGATATTAACCGATATATATGTTCCTCTTTTGGAACAGACTTTTTTCTTTTTATTTCACGATTATATTATTTTCAGAAATCAGGGAGGAGAACAATATTGGGTTGCAGCAGTTGACAATCTATATGACTATGTAAATAATAATATAAACTTTTTTTCATCAGGGAAATTGCCTCCTCCGAAAATAACTTATGCGAACTACACTGACGAAAAAACAATAATAGGTGACAACCATCTTCATTGTAAAATTATTGAATACTATAAATCTTTAAAGCAACCATTACCTCAATACATAAATTTTTCAAACAATACTCCTAAAATAGTGTCTCAGCTCATTCGTAAATTATTTACAAACCAACATTATTCTCACGACCACGATGAAATATGCAAAGAGACCTTCAAAAACTCTATACAGGACAATAAATCAGATTTTTCAAAGCAATATACCTGGCATATTCTTAATCAAATATTAGCTCGAAAAGGTGAGAAAATTTAAAATGATTAAATTTCATTCATAACAGAATTTTTTAATTAATTTGTATAATTTAATTTTACTACTAGAAAGCTAACTTCAGCTCTTTATGACGATTTTAACATATTTTCATAAAGGCTGAAGTTCAGTTCGCTCTATTCTATTTATTTTAATACAACATCATTACTATTTACAATTCCTCTTATTCATTTTGAACATATAAAAATCTCATTCTCTTTCCTATTATAATAGTATACCTCTCCGCTCAGCACCTCCGCCTCGTCTATTACACTATCATTAATCTCCCTTACCATCTGCCGAAGCCCTTCCCAGTCTTCATTCCCAGCCTTGGGTACCAGCATTAATTCATGAATGCTGGAGGGCAAAATATAGAAGTCATCCTGTATCTGTTCTGCAAAGCCCTTCAGCACACCTTCATAAAACATACAGACAGCGCCTAAGCATTTTTCTTTGTTCGTGAGCACATAAAGCCTGACGTCTTTTTCTTCTATGTCTGCCTCCTCTATGGTAAGGTCCCATAGGTTTTCCATCAGCATTTCCTTGATACTTCTGAGCATCGGTTCCTGATCCCGCATACTATTATGGTAGGAAGTCTTTTCTAATTCCTCGGGAGTAAGGCCCAGAAAGTTCATTAAGTTATTGTCCACAGATATGGTATACGAGTTTTCTCCCTCACAGCCGGAACCTATGTAATAAACTATCGCCAAATCAAACACTCTCTTATGGGGCATATTTTTAAGACGCTCCTCATTCTTGTCATAATTAATGACACGCATAAAAATCTGGTCGCTTACCTGTCGGTTTATGATATCCTCCACTACCTTTGTAATATACTCCGGACAGTCATCCATCTGCAGCCGAATCAGTTGTATCACCCCCGTAATATCTATCTGACTGCTTACATAAGAGGTATAAATCTGCTTCAGAGGTAAAACAGGTAAGATCGACCTATCCTCCGCATATACCCTCATTTCTTCACGGGAAACATTGTTCATCTTCTGGGTAGTCTGAAACTCTACCCGGACACCCTTCCCTAACTCTTTTTCTGCTTCTTCCTTCACTTTTTTCTTAAATTCCTCATAAGACATCATCATTGTTCTTCTCCTTATCTCCGTTCCATTTTTCTTTTAATTCACCTGCCAAAATGCCTGCCACGATGGAAAGCACACCTACAATTATTTTTCTCATCATTTCTTTCATAAGACTCCTATGCCGCCTTCTTTGTCTTAGATTTTTTCAGCCCACTCATGGCCGTCTCATAAATTTCCGCCGTCATCTGGCTCAGCTCCTGCAACTGATACCTTTCCAGCACCGTTTCCAAAAGTACCCCCGTTCGTTCCAGTTCCTCTTTCAGTGCCGTGATATCCCCTTCTTCCAGTTTCTGTTCGAGTCTTTGACGGAGCTTTTTCCCACTTTCCGGTTTCATGTTGTATACCGGTGAGTTGTGAGAATTGCCAATGACGAGCTGATTGATTGCCCGGTCTTTGCTATACCCAATTTCCAGTACCGAAAAATGTTCTGACGTGCTGTACTTATCTCCTTTTTTCTGAATAACGAATTTACCAGCCGGTATCCATAGAAAGGGCGCGGTATAAAGCTCTCTGCCAATCCCCCAATTAAAACAGGCTCTTTTAAAACTGTCAGAAGCCTGCCCCTTCTCTTTTTCGGAATAACTCATAGTTCCTACGTCCTGCTTGGCAATCCATTGGTTTTTCTCCGCATCCCATATTTCCACGGTACAATATAGATTTCCATCAATAGACTGATGAGTCCTGCGCCATCCAAAGGGCGTAAAGGTCTCGTCCAGTATTTTCTGGTCTACTCTGGCATCTTTAAAAAGGAGCAGACTGGCCCCCTTTTCGTTAAGGATGGCAACCCTGCATTCGATTTCCTCTGCTTTTAACAGTCTGATTTCTTTTTCCATATCCTGCCCTCTTATCCTGCTTTCCTCTGATTGAGGAGCAAAAGTAGTTCATTTTCCACATAATCCTTTAACTCCTGATAAGCGCTGTCATCCTTCTTCATCCAGCCTTCATACAAACGTTCCAAAAGTCCTTCCTGCTCCTCCAGCCGTGCCAATATCTCCCTCGGTAACTCTTCTGTTTTCTCCACCATAATTTCATACAGGTTTAAAAAGACATCGATTCGATAGCAGCTTTCAAAGACCTCTTTCTGGGACTTATGGAGCATATCATCCTTGAACTTCAAATACTCCAGATATAATCTTGCATTTACTCTTCGCACTTCCTTTTCCATAGGTACTTCCTTTCACGCAACCTTAAAACGCCGATACGCATTCTTCGTAGTATACGCATCGTAGATTTCTTTGTTTTCTGCCTCCAGCCGCTTCTTATCAAAGGAAGTAGCGGTAATCTGTTTCCACGTTACTTTTCTATCGCCCACAACACCAACCTCGTTTTCCTTTAAGTAATATTTCAGTTGGTTAGCGACTGCCTCTTTTCTGTCCTTAATGGCATCCAATTGTTCTGAGAGTTCATCGTAGCGGATGCAGAGCTCCAATGCATCCTCCGGAAGTACTACTGCTTTTCCATTGCTTTTGCTATATTTTTCACTCAGGAAATCGGTGGTAGCATCGGAACCGTCAGGAACCGGTTCCATTCCCTGTACAACATGTTCCTCCCAGAATTTTCTTTCCATATTTATCATCAGCCGGAGCAACTCTTCATCCCGATATACGATATGGTAAAAGAAATGATTTCCACCTACCAATGCGGCAATATAGGCTTTTTTTGCTCCGGTCACCGCCATATAGTGCTGCACCTGAAGCTGGTATTCCTCCGGTACTCCTTGTTCCCATGTTTCCTGCTTATAAGCGGATGCTGTCTTTGCTTCAAAAATGCACAATTCTCCGGCTTCATAAATGACACCGTCAAGATTGGCCAGCATAAATGGATATACCTCACTTTGTAACAGCGCATTTTTCGCTTTTACCTTGATTCCCGTCCGGCGGGTAAATTCTTTTCTCACGATAGGCTCTAAAATTGTTCCAAAGTGGGTAAATTCTGTTCCCCCTTCTTCTGTCACGATCTGTCCCGTCTTTTCCAGCCAGAGCTGAAAGATTGATTTAAACTAATTAATTCCAGCAATGACGGAAACATCGGAACCACCAATCCCCTTGTTTCTCCACTCCAGCCACTCTGCCCTCGTAAGGTTCTTGGTATTTACTAAAGTTTTCATATACACCTCCACACGACAAAAAGGCGGCAGGCTCATCCAAAGCCTGCCGCTACTCTATATTTGTTTTTCTTATGCTGCGCATATCATGTCATACGCTCTGTCAATCAGTGTATTCCCCTCTATTGTCTTGCCAAAGAGATTCTCTTTGTAATTCTTCGTTTCCCGCAGTGGTTTTGCATGGGTGGCAAAATCCGATACGGCGTTGATTAAGCGATACCCGTTCTTTCCCACTTCCTTTAAATCCGGGGCATCAAAGTATCGGCCTTTTAAATCTTCCTTCATACGGAACAGATTCTTTTTCTGTAGTTCAGATAGATTCTCTTCCTCAGGAAACAGGCAGTTGATATAATCCAGCACCTGTTTGTCTGTTATCTTTAACCTGTTCAGCCGTTCAAACGCCTTGCCAAGCTCTGCCATATAGTTGTCCGCATACAAAAGCGTCTGTCTCGCATCCTGCATCTTTCCTGCCAGATTTCCGGTATGGATGGTAGCCCATGTTCTTCTCGCTGTATGCAGAGCAAGATTCAACGTATTGTTGCAGACAACACGAATAGGAGTCATGGCTACTTTAATGGCACCACTCCCGTCATGTGAATTGGAAAATACCAGATAGGGCGTGATGTTATCGCCAGAAATGATGTAGCGCTGGGGAAGTCTGGCAAGCAGCCATACCTTACGTCCCTCCTGCAGAGAGCCAGCCGTTTCATAGGTAACCCCTTCTCCTAATAGACTATCCGTAAAGGCAAAGGCCTCTTCATTCTGTACCACCCGGTACTTGTCCGTTACTACTCCTAATACTTTCTTATCGGTGTTTCTCACATTTGCCAGAAATCCGCTGAGTGGAATTCCTTGCGTTGTTTCAATGGGATGCTGCTCCACCATCCAGTTAAGCCCCGCTTTATCCAATGCCTGAGCAGAAGAAAGGGCATCCATTACCATAGTACCAAGACCATGCCATGGTTTTTCTCTTGTGTAAAACATTGTTTCGACATTTGCTGCCATAGATATATTACCTCCTTATGATCTGATGATTTTATTGTCTCAAGGGTATAATATATCAATGAAATTTCTTCTTTTTTCATAAGGGAGTAATGTAACCGCTGAATATACGCTTACCCAATGGCATCCTATTGCATATTCCAAATACTTTATTCACAGAAAAATGCGATTAAGTTCAGAATAGTTCTCCTCAAGCATGTTAATACATATTAAACAGACCCCAAGACGTTATTATACCATGTTTTATATCATTGGACTAATTATCAAAAATCACTCCTGTTTCTCCTTACCACAGAAGCGTCATTTAATCCAATTATAAAATTAGGTCGGAAGTCATAGGCGGCCGCTAATCACAAAAGCATACCACACCTTTGTCTTTCTGTTTGTCGTTCAGCACCTTACGACCATAAGCTCAATAATAGCTATCTTCCTTTTGGGGTGTTATCAACTTTGAATTAACCTTACATATAATTCATCTATTCAATCTTATCCATCCTTATTGTCTCAACAACATCTTTTATTACAGAAAGGTTTTTTTTCATTAACCAGAATGCTATGTCTATTATACTCTGATTATCAACATCATTTTTCTCAGAGTATTCTTTAATAATATTCAAAAACATTGTAGGCTTTCCAACATTAAAGTTAACATTAAAAGTTTCATTTCCAAAAGTTATTACCCTTTTTGCTCCAACACTATCCTTTCTGTCATGAATTAATCTTGAACGATAGCAATATAAATCACTAACCCACAATTTATCTTGTTCAATTAAATACTTTGAAATTGAATAATTATTTAACAAATTGTTTTTATCGCGACATGACTTTATGCATCCACTCCATTTGATATTTGCTTTATGCTGTCCAATATATACCAATCCTATCATGTTCCCAAGATAATCTAATAGCGAGCATAATCCAAAAACTATATCATCAAAAATATAGAGCATCTGGTCTCTCCCTAAAAGAAAAAGCTTAGTATCTTCATCCGGGAATTTCATTTTCATAGATTTAATGATATTTTCTTGTATATCATTAAGAAGATACAAATGAAATCTCATACTAAAAAGCCTGTATATAATACTATCTCTTAATAAAAAATTAGGATAATCTTTAAGATTCGAAATATTGAAAGGTTGTTTTATTGTTTCTAATGTCAATTTCACCAACTCTATTCTCATAACGCTTAATTCTTCATCAATGACTTTAAACATAGACTCATTCATAACCATCATTCCTCTAATAATATTGTATATGAACACATTTTTTAAACGAATTATACCTAAACCACTGCTCTAATTGTAAAGTTATTAATCATAGTCTATAATGACGTATAGAAAACTTCCCATTATTGTTATTATAAATTTGTCAATAATTATAATGGCAATTTTTTAATCATAATCACATAAACATCTCTCAAAAAATTGAAATGCTATATTATACATTAATTCATCTTCATCAGTAATAGTCTTTCCGTGATCGCCAGCGCCTCTTGAACTATTAATTAAATCGAAAAATTGCTCAAACTTCATTTTGTCATGGAATATGTTTTGATAATCCTTCCAGTCTTTTAACATAATTTGTTTAAGCTGAGAAAAATAAAGTTCCTCCATAGCATCTTTTAATTTATTTTCGATTATCTTTGGACCTTGTGTTTTATCTGTAGTAGTTCCTCCTATATACTCAATAAGCTTCTCCTTTGCCTTTTTTCCATACTTTGCTTGTATATTATAAAAAATTATCTTTCTAAGACTATTTTCTAATTTTTCCCTCCGTATATTTAATCTAGAACGTTTATCGCTCTGGTTATCGAGAATTTTATCATATAAAAATTTATCTCTCAAATACTCCTCAATTGATTTAATCCTTATAAAATATTCCGAATCTTCTTTTTCAATTAGACGGTATCCACATAAATGCTGGATTTCCTTTTCTCCACT
Organism: Bacillota bacterium; assembly: GCA_023442465.1. GTDB lineage: Bacteria > Bacillota > Clostridia > Lachnospirales > Lachnospiraceae > Kineothrix. The sequence continues at coordinate 7,359 of JAEZZQ010000048.1, forward strand.
AGATATTTCCATTGCAAAAGACTTTCTACCATCAAGAGCAAGCTTTTTTAGGAGTTTAAATTCGTGAGGGTAGTAGTTCTGCAATACCCCTAATATTTGTTCAATGACACCTACCATATCCATTTTATATTCTTTTGCCTTTTTTTCATAACTATATCGTGTTACAGTTGTTGGTCTCAAAATTTTCTTTTCTATAAACTCACTATTAATTTTACTGCACACTTGACGTGTTAAAAAAGGATGTCCACCATAATCCTCCAGAAGTTTGGAGTAAACTTGCTCTTCAAATTTCAATCCTATATGAGCTCCAATATTTGCTGTCATTTTCTTAACATCTTCAAAATTAAACAAATCCATATAGATAGGTCTAAGCATTCCAAATATTGGATTATCATAATCATCAATTCGACCGGTCTCAACCATTTTAGGGTTTACCCCCGCAATCAAAAATGAAAAATATGCATTATTTGTTTGGATAATCGCTCTTAATGCTTGCCAAAAAAATAAAGCATCTTTTCCTATTTTCCAATGTTCAGATGGTGAAGTTGTATAACTAACACTTTCTATTTCATCAAATATGAGTAAAATTCTTTTACTTCCTAATGCAGAATATAAGCTTCTAATATCCTCCTCAAAGCTCTTCATTGCCCTTTTCTCATCATATCTTTCATTACCATATTCTAATCTAATGTCTTCACTAATAATTATTCTGTTTTCTTCATTTAATTCCTCACTATATTTTTCTTGTACTTGCTTTATTATTTTTTCTAAAAATTCATTCCATCTATTATGATGGTATTGGGAACAATCAAAGTATATTGCTGCACCATTTTCTTGTTCGATTCTTAATCTAAGCAAATTTAATACCGATGTTTTTCCAATTCTCCTTAGCCCAAATACCCCTCCCTGCTCGCCCTGCTTGTATTTTCCATACAGTTCAGAGATTACATCCATTCTATCTTTCCCAAAGAACAATGTATCACTATTCAAAGGTGATGCTATACCAAATAAATCTCTTTCATATAAAAAATCTCTTAATCTATTTTGTAACTCATTTTCATTTATCCCATTACCTAGCTCATTATAGCTAAATGGTACAATTAGTCTTGCATCAGGATTTTTTATTCTGTCCTCTTTTACTATAGATACAACATTTTCATTTCCATCAAATAAAAAGCAAGTTATTTTATCTAATCTATTCTTAAATTCTTCGCTTGATATCAATAGATAATCTAAAAAGTCCTTTGTTCTACTTCTGAAATCATTCATACCATCAATACTACATAAAATCAGCACTTCATTACCTAAATTATATAAATTCTTAAGCGTTGAAGAAGGTTTGAAAAAATGAATAGTATAGTAAGTACTTTTAAAATATTGTTCTCGAGAAAATGTAATTAATCCATACCTTGAAAAACTTTTTATAGCTTTTACTATTTGTGTACTACCTTTTATATCAATTTTTTTTCCGGTACGTCTATCCATTGATATACCCAATCTGTCATTTGAATTTACTAGTTTCATAATTTTCTTTTCCTCCAACCATAAAAATAAATAACTATTTAGAGTATATTTAAAAAAAAATTTTTCTCAATTAAATTCCAGCTATTTATTAGTACTATATTTTCAAAATCATAATTAAACTTTACAAGTTACGTACTCTCGACAAAAAATATTCTGATTTAATATTGAGTTTTTTGTTTATTATCTTTAAATTGTTGCAGTTTGAGAAATAATTTTTTTGTATTTTATGTATTATAATAGATCTTATATTCCACTACTACTCCTACTATGTTCTTTAGTTGTGCTTGAATCCTGTTGTTTAACTTTCTGTCAAAGTTACAACGCTGCATCAAAACTTAAATGCAACCCCTAATTCCTTTGCAAACATCAATAATAATAATTGAAATATTTACTACATTTAATTGCGAAATATCTCCTTGAATCATATCACTCCAGCTTAGCTTTCTAGTATATCAATATATAATAAATTATTTTGGGGGTTTTTTGCTTCAGATATGCTACTATATGTGGATAGTATATAGTAATTTAAGAAATAGTAATAGTAGAAATCTTTATAATATAATTCCCCCTTTGTAATTGGTAGTATTATATCATTATTTGACAAAATATACTATCAATAATAATAAATAATTATAAAACAAATCAAATTAATTGCATCAATCTCTAGCCAGAATACAATTACAACCCAATCCAGCTTATTTAAAACTATATTTATATTTTTAAGTATAAAAAAGGCAATGAGAAAATGATTCTTACCGCCTTTTGTTATACCTATTCATTTATGTTTTATAAACTATTTATCAAAATATACTATTTTCTTTTCCAATATTTTTCAAGATATATTTTCGACAACGACAATTAGTATTATATTTAACCTTGAAAATGCCATAGGTTATGTACCCAACATCATAAAATCAATGCCTCAAAATATGGTGTATCATAATAATCTTTCCGCCGAATACCGCCGGTACTAATATATTTATACCATCTTCGTCTTCTAAGTTAGAAGAATCAATTACTGTTGTATTTAAAGAAGTACCTTTATCCACTATCTGCTATTATAAGAGATAAAATTAACTATATCATAAAACCTTTTTCTATCCTTAACTGCATGTATATTAACAGTTCCCTATTGTGATTCTACTATATTTAAATAAATATACAAAAATAATTAATTCTGATACTTATGATACTGGCCAATCTATAAGAACAAATATAGGAACTTGGGTACTGGTGGTTCCTATAAATACTGCATAAAACTCATATGTTTCTCCGATTTCAATAAAATCAGCACCTTCCGTGTATAAGGAAGTATCTAAAATTACATGGGGGGTATTCGGTGAACCAACTATAAACTCTAATAATTCTTTATCATATTCACTAGCAACCGCTCCATATAAATCATAGAGTTTTCCAATATACTGTCCACATTGTGATTCATCCATCATTGCAAAGCATGTATCATCATCAAAATAGTAGATGTCCGTACCATCCCAATATGCTTGCCGTGCATTTGAAACAACCTTATAGATGTCTTCTGATGTATAAGAACCATTGTTCCATAATATACCACTGGTGTTAATAGATGCTAAATGGTCTACTGCAAGTTCGTCACTGTAATTTTCGCTTACTACAGTTTTAGGGTTACGTGCTGCTTCAAAAGCAGCATTGTAATATCGATCCAATTCACTTCCGAAACGCTCCTTCATATCCCACATAAGATTACCATTATAATATATAAAATCTATTATGACATAATCATCGCTGTATCCGTCATAATAACCAAAAGCATATTCCCCAAGTGCAGGCTCGTGTGCTTTTTCCGCTGCTTGCCTCATATCGTATACCGATTTAGCACCAATTTCTTGTATGACAGCTTTTGCTAATTCATATACAAACGTAAAATGCTCCCTGGACTGAAATATCTCAAGATTAAATCCATAGTCTTCCAGAAACTTCCGTTCATCTTCTGTGCCATAAACGACTGTTACTTCTGAAGAAGATGCCTCCTCATAATCGCCATCTTCGTAATTTGTCTCATAATCCTCTAATACATAATCACCATTTTCGTCTTTTATAGGATTACCTTTTTTATCTACTGCAACATCATACTCATTACCATTTTCATCCACAACAACATAATCATGGCTGGCACTATCTGGCTTTCCAGCTATTCCCATATCATAAGCTAACTGATCGAACTTGCCGGTAAATGCCATAATAATTAAAACTAATACACCTAAGGCAACTGCAATATTCCAAACGGTTTTTATATTAGCACCAATTTTCCCAATTTTACTAGTAGGTTTTTCTTCTGGTCTAAATTCATCAAGTACCTGTTTCCATAACGGTTTTTCTTTATTTTCATCACTCATAATTTATCTTCTCCCTTCGAATAAAGCCTGGTGGTAAATTTCCATCGGCTCCGTTTACTTTACGTTATACTTTCAATTGTATTTGATAAATACATTGTCATGCTTTACCTTAATTGATAATCTGGTTGTAATTATCTTCGGAATTTCTGATTGCGACAGAAACTTACAGTTATTATCAGACACAAATTTAAAATCGTCTATTAATCTAACAGAACAGAATAATAATCTTAGAAGCTGTACATTCATGCTCTTGTGGTCAATGCTTACCGAGTTTTAACAATCTTTAAATTTCATGATATGATTTCTACCGGCAAGTACTTCTATGACATTTACTTCTTTCTTTTGACTATAACTTCATCTTCTTTTACTGCTGAAATATCATACTGTTTTAGCTGCCGAGTTAATATTTTTCCTCCTATTCCGACAAAAAGAAACGGCCATAAAAAAAGTCCAATAACAACTCCCAAGTTAGATACTTTATTTCCCATATTATATTTTCTCAAAATTGCTCCTATTTCTTGTGCAAACGAACCTTTAATGACTATTTCTCCATATTGCGCTTTTACAGCATTAAGAAATCCATCCTTTGATGTTACTGTAACAGTTTTCTCTCTATTTTCTTTTCCCATTTTCTTTTCCTCCCAAGTGGAATCTAATAAAACACATATTTATTAACAACTTTATATTATCATATTCATACTTTATATTCAACTTTTAGTTGAACATAAAATCAACCTCTATTTTATGTGTGCACTATATACTTTAAGCTAAAAGGAGTTGATGCTTATGGAAAAATCAATGGCTACACGGCTAATTAAATTACGCGAACAAAACCATCTTTCTCAAAGTTCTGTTGCAAGACAAATCGGAGTTACATCCGCCTTAATAAGTGCATACGAAAAGCAAGAGCGTAAACCGAGCATTGATAAACTGGTGGCTCTTGCTGATATTTACCATACATCTACCGATTACATTTTAGGCAGAACATATTCTGACAATAGTTCCGTATCTATAGATGTGAATCATCTGACTCCTCATCAAATTAAAATTGTTCGGGAACTTGTTGAAAATATGAATCAAAAAGCAGAATCTTAGATCAATGAAAATAACAAGATTGAAAACTATGCTTAGTTTCAACCTTGTTATTTTTTATATATAACCTATAAAATATCCTAGGTATCAATCAAGTCTACTGTTTTAAAACTATAAACAGTCTTTAAAATAATGGTCGTATCTGGCATATATATACTTGTTTTTTCCTCATTTCTTTTTAATAGCCTTCCCTACATACAGGACTGTACATTTTTCCTCCCTATTTCCCCTTAATTCGCCCCTAAGCGCTTCCTACTATGGAACACCTTGAGGATTATAACTTTATCATCTTTATGAGCCCAAATAGCACCTCTGAATGGCATTCATTTCCCATCCGCTTTCTCCAAATGATATTCCTTATTCCTCTCTTATCCCTCCTTTACCCCTTAAATACTGGCATTTGGCCAAATTCAAATTGACCTATGAATTGACCTATCCATTCGAAAAATGCATGAAATACCCGTAAAAAGACGTAAACTAAATATTTGAAAATTTTACTGTCAAAGACATCATCATTCTTACAGATTCCTCAGAACCCGCATATTTCCTGTGTTTCCGGGCACAAAAAAACTCAGTCGATCGTCTCAACTGAGTTCTTCCACCAGGGCTACAAGGATTCGAACCTTGAGATGACGGAGTCAGAGTCCGTTGCCTTACCGTTTGGCGATAGCCCTATACCATTTTGCAGCGCGTTTTTTATACGCTACATTTTGGTATTATACACGAATCATTTTCATATTGCAAGACTTATTTTGAATTTTTTGTAGTTTTATTGCAGGATTATTTTGTAATTACTAATAGACTATATCCGCTCCAGGCTTTCAGGGTGGAATTGACAGAAAACAGATACTTTATATCCATCTTTCCGAGAGAATCCAACTGCTTCAGAATCAAATATATCATCTGTGGCAAAGTATTTCCTATAATATAACGACAAGAGACCGGCCAATGCTTACAAAGCATCTGCCAGTCTCTTGTTTATTTATCCTTTGCCCCTACGTATTGACCTTTTATACTTCAAACAGCAAATCCGCATAAGTCGGAATGGGCCAAACCTCTTTATCCACAAGCTTCTCCAGCTCATCAGCCGGCACTCTTAAGGCTTCCATAGCCTCCACCACCTGATCCTTGTAGAAAAATGCCTGCTCCTTGCCCTCCGGCATAGCACTTGCCTGCTGTTCGGTTTCCTCCAGCTTTGCCAACGCCGCTTTCATTTCGACTAACTTCTTAGAGATGCTGCCTAACAGCTCCGACTGAACAGATGCGTCCGCGCCTGCTTCCTTTACTGCAATCACGGTATCCGCAAGGGTTTTCGTGTACTTCATAACTGCCGGAATGATCTGCTTGGAAGCCATATCGATCATGGTGAGAGCCTCGATATTGATTGTCTTCGCATATGTTTCATAGAGAACCTCTTCTCTGGATTGCAGTTCAGCCTTCGTGAAGATCCCGAATCTTTCAAACAGCTTCACCGACTTCTCTGTAGTCAGAGTATCTACAGCCTCCACCATGCTCTTAATGTTGGGAAGCCCTCTTCTCTCCGCCTCTTTTACCCATTCCTCGGAGTATCCGTCGCCGTTGAAGATAATTCTCTGGTGCTTGTTCATGTATTCCTTTATTAAATCATGTACCGCCAAATCGAAGTCGTCAGCCTTCTCCAGTATATCTGCCGCTTCGCAGAATACCTCAGCCACAATTGCATTGAGAGTAGTATTCGGACTGGCTACGGAATCCGCGGAGCCTACCATACGGAACTCAAACTTATTTCCCGTAAATGCGAAGGGTGACGTTCTATTTCTGTCTGTAGCGTCCTTTACAAGATCAGGAAGATAGGACACGCCTGTCTTCAATACACCGCCTTCCTTGCATGTTTCCGCGATGCCCGTCTCTACAAGCTGCCTTACCACATCCTCAAGCTGTTCTCCGAGGAAAATAGAAATAATTGCCGGGGGCGCTTCATTTGCTCCAAGCCTATGGTCATTTCCTACATCCGACGCACTCTGGCGAAGCAAGTCACCATGAGTGTCCACAGCCTTCATAATGCAGGCCAGCACCAGTAAGAACTGAATGTTCTCGTTGGGGGTATCACCCGGATCCAGCAAATTTACACCGTTATCCGTACCGAGAGACCAGTTATTGTGCTTACCGGAGCCGTTCACTCCCGCAAAGGGCTTCTCGTGGAGCAGACACCTGAGGTCGTGATGAATCGCTACCCTCTTCATAGTCTCCATGACAACCTGATTATGGTCTACTGCAATATTGGCAGTTTCATAAACGGGAGCCAGCTCATGCTGCGCAGGCGCAACCTCATTGTGCTGAGTCTTAGCCGTTACTCCAAGCTTCCAAAGCTCTTCGTTCAAATCCTTCATGTACGCGCCGATGCGCTCTCTGATTACACCGAAATAGTGATCCTCCATCTCCTGCCCTTTAGGAGCCGGTGCTCCGAATAAAGTACGTCCCGCGAAGATAAGATCAGGTCTTTGTAAATATTTATCTTTATCCACAAGGAAATATTCCTGCTCCGCACCCACGCTGGCAACTACCTTCTTTGCCTCCGTATTGCCGAAAAGTCTGACGATACGAAGCGCCTGCTCGCTGATCGCTTCCATTGACCTCAAAAGAGGAGTTTTCTTATCCAAAGCTTCCCCCTTATAGGAGCAAAATGCCGTAGGGATACAAAGGATTACACCCGTTCCCGCTTCTTTCAAAAAGGCTGGAGAAGTAATATCCCATGCGGTATAGCCTCTCGCCTCAAAGGTAGAACGAAGTCCTCCTGAAGGAAAAGAAGATGCATCAGGCTCTCCCTTGATCAGCTCTTTGCCGGAAAATTCCATGAGCATTCTGCCCTCTTCATCCGGATGTGTCACAAAGGAATCGTGCTTTTCAGCCGTAATGCCCGTAAGCGGCTGAAACCAATGTGTATAGTGAGTGGCACCGTTCTCCACTGCCCAGTCCTTCATCGCCTTAGCTACGACATCTGCCGCTGAGAGAGAGAGTTCCTCACCCTGCTCCATAACCTTCTTTACTTCCTTGAACACATTTTTTGGTAAACGCTCTTTCATTTTACCGAGAGTAAATACATTTTCTGCAAAAATCTTTTCCACATTAAAAACTTCGCTCATTTTTTTGCTCCCTTTCGTTTTATCATAGTTCGCCTCTCACCGCCTGCGACACAACAAGGTCTCTATGGTATAAAAAAAATGCCCCAAAAAAACCTTTGGAACATCCTCGTTCAAGATACCTTATACCGGAAGGTTTCCCTTCGTTTTCTATAAGATACTCTATTGTCTGCAAAATTGCAACCCCCTATTTTAAATTTTATTGAATATTGTAAAAAACAAGTCATTTTCCGTCGGTTTACTGTTCATATTGTACAATATGCAAGAATTACGAGTCAATCCCTTTTTATGACCGGCTTTTTACGTTACTGTTCACTCCGTTCTCAGCACCGCATGATTTCTACATGTAAATTCGCTCCGCGAAGCAGAAATCATCTCTTGAATCACGTTCTTACGTAGCTTAACAGCAAGTGTTAAGCTACGTAAGAACAGTAACCTTTTTACGGCCGGTCCTTTTCTTCTTTAGGCGCTTCTATTCTAAGAATATCATTTTTCTCTGCCTTGTCCGTCAGTTCTACATACAGTACCTGCTTCGAATGAGGCGCACTTTCCACCGCCTCCCCCTCCTGCGTGGTAAGGGACAACACCGTAACCGGTACATTTGTGCCATCCGGCTTCATTATCTCAATAACATCGCCCACACAGAACTTATTGCGCTGTGTAATGCGGACACGACTCTTCTCATCTACTTCTTCCGCAGTTCCTAAATAGATATATTCGTTCACATACGTATTGGAGTCATAAATCTGAGTATTTTCATCCGTCTTGCCAAAATAAAAACCAGTGGTAAACTGGCGGTAGGTACATTTGGCAATTTCCGCCTTATACCATTCCATATTAGCAAGATACTTTTCCTTCGATTCCAGATAATCGTCAATCGCCTTCCGATATGTCCTCGCTACCGTCGCCACATAGAGCGCCGTTTTCATTCTTCCTTCTATCTTAAAGCTGTCGATACCCGCCTCTATCATTTCAGGAATATGCTCTATCATGCACAAATCCTTGGAGTTAAAAATGTAGGTACCCCTTTCATTTTCATACACCGGCATGTATTCCCCCGGCCTTTTTTCCTCCACCACCGAATATTTCCAGCGGCACGGATGGGTACAGGCTCCCCGGTTAGCATCTCTGCCCGTAAAGTAGCTGCTGAGCAGGCATCTGCCCGAATAAGAAATGCACATCGCCCCATGAATAAAGCTTTCTATTTCCAGCTCCGCCGGAACCTTACTTCTTATTTCTCTTATCTCCGCCAAGGAAAGCTCTCTTGCTGAAACGACACGCTTTGCTCCCTGCGCATACCAGTATTTAAAGGTTTCATAATTGGTATTATTGGCCTGTGTAGAAACATGAATATCTATCTCAGGACAAATTTCCCTCGCCATCATAAAAACGCCCGGATCCGCAATGATGAGCGCGTCCGGCCTTATCTTCTTAAGCTCATAAAAATATTTTCTTACACCATCCAAATCCTCATTGTGCGCCAGTATATTAGCCGTAACATGGACCTTCGCTCCATGAGCATGAGCAAACGCTATTCCTTCCGCCATGTCCTCCATACTGAAGTTCTTTGCTTTGGCACGAAGCCCGAAGGCCTCTCCGCCGATATATACGGCATCAGCCCCATAGGCAACCGCCGTTTTCAGCACTTCCAGACTCCCTGCCGGAATCAAAAGCTCTGGTTTTTTCATTAAACAATCAATCCTTTCTTCTTTGCGCCACACGCAATGCTTCCTCTTTTTCGCAATGTGTTCCCCGCATTTCACGTACATCTATAATTTCACACTCACGGTAACACCGTCACCCACTTGCAGAATCGCCGTTTCAAGCTGCTCATTATGCTTCAGTTCATAAAGGTACTCCCGCATCCTGGAATGAATCGTTCTATCCCTTCTGGTCACCGCAAAGCGCGACTCGATAATGTCCCCATCCTGCAGAACGTTATCCGAGACCAGCAGTCCGCCCGTCTTCAGCAACCGCAATATATCAGGCAGAAAATGAATATACTGCCCCTTTGCAGCATCCATAAAAATAAAATCATAGCTTCCCTCAAGCCCTCGTAAAATCTCCGTCGCATCACCCTCCAGCAACGTAATAGCGTCTTCCTTACCCGCTCTTTTGAAATTTTCCCTCGCTATAGGAATCCTCTTCTCATACTTTTCTATCGTCGTTATCTTACAGCCTTCCGGCGCATATTCACTCATAAGGAGTGCGGAAAAACCAATTGCCGTCCCCACCTCCAAAATTTCCTGCGGCCTGTTCATCGCCAAAAGCAATCGAAGCAGGCTCTGCATCTGTGTACGGATTACCGGCACATTCGTCCTCTTGCACTCATCCTCTATTTCATTTAAAAGCTCCGTATTTCCTCTGTCAAAAGAGTTAATAAAGGTGCTAATTCTTTCGTCTGTAATCATTTCCTCATTTACTCCGCACCCGTGGTGTCTTCCGGCGTCTCCGCCCCTTCCGCACCTGCATCTTCCGCTGCGCCTTCCGGCGTGTCAGCTTCCGAAGCTCCTTCTGTAGTCGAAGCCCCTGCTGAAACCTCTTCCGCTTTATTTTCGGCAGACATAATTTCCAGCATCTCCTTAACCGTCATATCGCTGCTCAGCTCATAAATTCCCGGTTTGAGTTCCCCATGATACTCAGAAATCAATTCCTGCACATAGAACACTCTCGAGTCATTGATCAAGCCCTTCTCTTCCAATACCTCCCCGATATCCATGGTACTGGCTTCTTCCGTAATAGCTATGCTGATAACTTTCGCATTCCCCTCCTCAGCTACCGGCGCTTCCGTAAAAATACGATATCCAAAGTTATAAGCATCCGTCGCATATTTATAAGTGAACATAACCACCACTATTATAATGACTATCTTCAATGCCGTATCAAATACAGTCCCTATCAATTGTTTGGTATTCATATTTATAACTATGCTCCTTTCAAACCTCTCCACAGCTTAGACAGTTGCGAAACTCGTAACCTTCGTCAATTTTATGTACCAGTTTCGCAACCGCCGCCTTGCCAAAGCCTTATTGAAAATCCAGTTCCTTTACTATCAGCTCGGTGGCCTCCTGCATCATTCTGCAAAAGGAGGTCTCCGCAGCCAAAAAGTCCGACACAAGCGGAATCTCCCTCAGACTCTCATACTCTTTATCCAATTCCTCCATGCGCTCCAAAAGATCTTCTGCTTCCTCTTCGTTCTGGAACATAAAATTCTTGCGCCTGAACTCATTGACCTTCAAATACAGCTCAGGCTGCATCTTTATCTTTTTAAGCTGCATAACATATTCACAGTATTCGGCTGATTCTCTGACCGCACCCACAAATTCCATCGCTGCGCCCTGCATACTGTTATCTGTCATCTCTTCTCACACTCCATACTTAAACTTCCATAATAATCGGAAGAATCATCGGCCTGCGCTTCGTCTTTTTCCAAACATAATCGCTAAGGGAATCCTTAATATTAGACTTAATTTTCCCCCAATCGCTGACTCCTCTGTCCAGGCAGCCGTGAACTGCATCGTCCACCACCTTCCTGGCCTCTTCCATTAGTTGATCGGATTCTCTCACATATACGAATCCTCTCGAAACGATATCCGGTCCCGATACCAGTTGATCGGAATACTGGTCCAGCGCTAAGACAACGATGAGAATGCCATCCTCTGCAAGATGCTGACGGTCTCTCAACACGATATTTCCTACGTCTCCGACGCCCAATCCGTCTACAAGAACCTCTCCTACCGGAACTTTTCCGCTTACCTTCGCTTCATCCTTATCCATCTCCAGCACATCGCCGGAACGCAAGATAAATATATTTTCCTTTGCAATGCCAAGCTCGCTTGCAATCTTGGCCTGCGCCTTCAAATGTTTATATTCGCCATGAACGGGAATCGCATATTTGGGATGTACCAAGGTGTAAATAAGCTTTATTTCTTCCCTGCAGGCATGTCCTGATACATGAACATCCTGGAAGATTACATCAGCACCTTTTACAAGCAGCTCGTTGATAACGTTTGTTACCGCCTTCTCATTTCCCGGAATCGGGTTGGAAGAGAAGATGACCGTATCGCCGGGGCAAATAGATATCTTCTTATGAATATTTCCTGCCATTCGGCTCAGTGCCGCCATGCTTTCTCCCTGACTTCCCGTAGTGATGATAACAGTTTTCTCCGCAGGATAATTCTTAAGCTGCTCGATGTCGATCAGCGTCTTATCCGGAATATCCAAATAACCAAGAGTGGTCGCCGTCTCGATGATATTTACCATGCTTCGGCCTTCCACCACAACTTTTCTGTCAAATTTGTACGCAGAATTGATGATCTGCTGTACGCGGTCTACATTGGAAGCAAAGGTGGCGATGATAATACGCGTATCCTTATGCTCTGTAAAAATCGTATCGAAAGTTTTTCCCACCGTCTTTTCAGATTGGGTAAACCCCGGACGCTCCGCGTTGGTACTATCGCACATAAGCGCCAGAACACCTTTTTTTCCGATCTCTGCAAATCTCTGCAAATCGATAGCATCCCCGAATACCGGAGTATAATCTACTTTAAAGTCTCCCGTATGCACTACGATTCCCGCAGGAGAATAAATAGCAAGTGCAGCGGCATCTACAATGCTATGGTTCGTTTTAATAAATTCTATACGGAACTGTCCCAAATTGATGGATTGACCAAATTTAACGACTTTTCTTTTGGTGTTTCCAACAAGGTTATGCTCCTTTAGCTTATTTTCTATGATACCCATGGTCAGCTTCGTCGCATAGATAGGAACGTTGACTTCGCGCAGTACATAAGGCAGCGCACCAATATGGTCCTCATGCCCGTGGGTAATCATAAATCCTTTTACTTTATCGATATTATCCTTCAAATAGGTGGTATCCGGTATTACCAAATCGATTCCCAGCATATCGTCGTCCGGGAACGAAAGACCGCAGTCCACCACAACAATACTGTCTTCATATTCGAAGGCAGTAATATTCATACCAATCTGCTCCAAGCCACCTAACGGAATTATCTTTAGCTTGGAAACATTCACATTTTCACTTTTCTTCAATCAATTTTTCCTCCACATTCTGCACAGTACCCGTAGAGTTTCACTTCATGATCTACCACATGGAATCCGGTCGTCCTTGTAATCTTTTCTTCCAATTCCTCAAGTAAGTCGTCCTCAAAGGAATTCACTTTACCACAATTTATGCAAATCAAATGATGGTGATGGTGTTTTGCCGTACCCATTCCCACATTTCCGATTTCATAACGAACAAAACCGTCGTCCAAATTGATGCGATCGATTAAATGCAGCTCTAAAAGTATCTGTATCGTTCTATAAACAGTAGCAAGCCCTATCTCGGGATAGTCTGCTTTTACCATTTCATAAATTTCTTCCGCGGTCAGATGTCTGTCGGGGCATGCAGCAAGAGCCTCCAATACTAGAAGCCTCTGGGTAGTTACCTTTAAACCTTTATCCTTCAACAACTGTTTAAACTGCTCTCTGTCCACTCCCATTTGCTATCATCCCTTGTAACTGTCCAGTACCTTCACAGTTACCCTCCCCTTTACAACTGTCTTAAGACAGCTTTCTGCCTCGGCCGCCTTCCCTATTTTTCAATCAGGAAAGTTCAATATCCTCCAGTATATTTTCAAAAACTGCCGCAACGGCACTAAGCTCCGTATCATCTTCCACGATTTCATAAATCGCCTCGGGCGCCTCCGGTGCGGAGATATCTTTCAAAATCAATGCGTCGCTGTCTCCCTCTTCCTGCTCTGTTACAAGAATGTACTGACAGCCTCCTATCTTCGTCTGTTCCAACACATAAAATTCAACCGGCTCCTCGTTCTCCGGTTTAAAAATTATTTTATCCACTACTTATTCTCCTCGTTCTTACGGTAATCCAAATACCCTTGCAATATAAAGCACGCAGCAATCCTATCCACATGCTCCTTCCTATGCTCCCGCCGTATTCCGGCTTCCTTCATTACCCTGTCCGCCGCAACGGTAGTGAGTCTCTCGTCCCACATCCTGACAGGCAGCCCTGTTCTGCGTTCCAGCATATCCTTGAAATCCATAGAAAGCTCCACGCGTACGCCCAGCGTATCGTTCATATTCTTTGGAAGCCCCAGCACGATTTCTTCTACTTCATATTCTACAATCAGCTCCTCTATGCGAGCCAATGTCTTTCGTAATTTATTCTCTTCTTTTCTCTCTATGATTTCAATGCCCTGCGCAGTGAGAAGCAAAGCGTCGCTGATTGCCACTCCTACCGTCTTCGACCCGAAATCCAAGCCCATGATACGCATGGATTCACCCTTTTATATCCTTCCACAAATGTTCTTTACTCGTTTTTCCAGTGCTTCGCCTCGATATATTTCGTAAGCAGCTCTTCTACCAGCTCGTCTCTTTCTACTTTCATGATAAGGCTTCTCGCACTTCTATGGCTTGTAATATATGTGGGGTCTCCGGACATAATATACCCTACGATCTGATTCACCGGATTATATCCTTTTTCCGTCAATGCTTCATATACCGTGGCCAAGACTACTTCCACACCTGTCTCCGGCTCGGTCTCCACGCTAAAAAATTGTGTATTTCCAAAATCCTGCATATAATCACGCCCTTATCTATTGTCGCCAGTTAACTCTTTCTAATCACCATATTACCCTATTCGTTCAGAAAATTCAATCAATTTACATTAATTTAATGATTGCTTATTTCTTTTATCGGACGATTTTCCGTGTTTTCTACTCAATGAGCAGCATGTCCTCCTGCAAGAAACCTGCGGCTTTTCCCGTTATCAATCGATTGGACAGGCAGTCCTCACCTCGCTTCGCCACCTTAACATATTGCCTGGTATGTCCCGTCTGATAGCATACTCCATCTATCACCTTTTCTTCCTCGAACAGTACCTCTACTTCTTCTCCTATGTAGCCGGTCCTATAATCCTGAGAATATTCCTTTTCCATGGAAAGCAGAAGGTTGCTCCTTCTTGTCTTTTCTTCATCCGGTACCTGCTCCTTCATTTCTGCCGCACGGGTACCTTTCCTTTTGGAATATTTGAAAATGTGCATTTCATAAAGCTTTATTTTCTCCAGGTATTTTCTTGTGATATCGAATTCTTCCTGCGTTTCTCCGGGAAAACCTACAATGACGTCCGTGGTAATGGCCGGACGGTCGAATATTCCGCGCAACAGCTCCACTTTTTCGTAGTATTCCCCCGAGGTGTATTTCCTATTCATTCTTTTGAGAGTGTCATCGCAGCCGCTTTGAAGGGATAGATGGAAATGCGGGCAGAACTTGGGAAGCGCTCTTAGCCTGGAAGCAAACTCCTGCGTAACGATTCCGGGCTCCAGAGAGCCTAAACGGATTCTTTCGATTCCTTCTACTCCGTGAATGCTCTCTATCAGCGCAAGCAGGGCCGGTTCACCGAAATCTGTTCCATAGGAACTAATATGAATCCCGGTCAGCACCACCTCTTTATATCCTCTCCCGGCAAGTCCGGTTATTTCCTCCAGAATATCCTCTTCTTTTCTGCTTCTCACCCTGCCTCTCGCATAAGGGATAATGCAATAAGAACAGAATTGGTTGCATCCGTCCTGAATCTTAATATAGGCGCGGGTATTTCCGGAGGTTTCTTTTAGCTGCATATTTTCAAATTCTTTTGTATTTCCTATATCAATTATCGTTGTATCGTCAAGTGTTTTGAAGCTGGCGTTCGTTTTTTCGTTTGCTCCTCCGCCTTTTTCTTCCAGGAACTTTTCCAGAATAGGAAGCAGTTCTTTTTTCTTATTATTTCCGATTGCCAAGTCTACGCCTACGTCCTTCAGCACGTCTTCTTTCCCTGTTTGCACGTAACAGCCCGCCGCAACGACCACAGCCTCAGGATTCATTTTACGCGCTTTATGAAGCATTTGCCTGCTTTTTCGATCCGCGATATTGGTAACTGTACACGTATTTACGATATATATATCCGCCCATTCATCAAATGGTACAATTTTATATCCTTTTTCTTGTAACATTTGTTGCATTACGTCCATTTCATATCCGTTGACTTTACAGCCCAGGTTATGTAATGCTACACATTTCATATTATTCCTCACTTTTTTTGTATTGTTTTAGCATTGACTTTTACCGGCTCACCCGTTAGTATAATAAGCAGAAGGTATGAAAACATCAAGGAGGTAGAAACCAATGAAAACAGTTCAGATTTCTTTAAATTCTATTGATAAGGTAAAATCTTTTGTAAATGATATCACAAAATTCGATTATGATTTTGATTTAGTATCCGGCAGATATGTTATTGACGCAAAGTCCATTATGGGCATCTTCAGCTTGGACCTGTCAAAACCGATCGACCTGAACATTCATGCAGAAGACAATGCAGAAGAAGTACTCAATGCATTGAAGCCTTACATGATTTAATAATTGCTGGTATCAATCTTGGCAATTATTCAGCATAAGCTGAACAATACGACAAAGTAATGAAGAGCATTCGGAAGTTAATCCGAGTGCTTTTTTATTTCTATCTTACAACGATCAGCTCGTCATTCTTAAGTGCAATCTCCACCAGCTCGGCAATTTTCTCTTCCAAATTCTCTTCATGCTTCCTTATAATATTCAGATTCGGCTTCGTCACCGGATGCTTTGCCACAAAAATCGTACAGCAGTCCTCGTAGGGAAGTATGGAGGTCTCATACGTATTGATTTTCTCCGATATTTCTACGATTTCCATCTTATCGAAGCCGATAAGCGGCCGGTATACCGGCATCGTGCACACTTCGTTGGTCGCCGCAAGGCTCTGCATCGTCTGGGAAGCAACTTGTCCGATGCTCTCACCGGTGATCAGTCCCAAACATCCCGTATCCTGCGCGATTTTTTCTGCGATGCGCATCATATAACGGCGCATGATGATCGTCAGCTCGTCATGAGGGCATTTTTCATAAATATAAAGCTGTATATCGGTGAAGTTGATAACATGCAGATAAATAGGACCGGTATAGCGGGAAACCAGCTTTGCCAGATCCACTACCTTCTGCTTCGCTCTTTCGCTCGTATACGGAGGCGCATGGAAATATACCGCGTCGATTTTCACGCCGCGCTTCGCTATCATATAGCCTGCTACCGGAGAGTCGATACCGCCCGATAAAAGAAGCATCGCTTTTCCCCCCGTTCCTACGGGCATTCCGCCGGGACCGGGAATGATATCGGAGTAAATGTATATTTTCTCTCTGATTTCAATGTGCAGCATGATATCGGGCTTATGCACGTCCACCTTCATCTTGGGACAATTATCCAAAATTATGCCGCCCATTTCGCTGTTGATTTCCATTGAGGTCAAAGGATAATTTTTCCTCGCCCTTCTGGCGCATACCTTAAAGGTCTTATCCTTTTCGGGATACACTTCCCCGATGTATTTTAAAACATCCTCACCAAGCTTTTCAAATCCTTCGTCTTCCACATAGACAACAGGGCATATGCCTGAAATTCCAAATACCGTCTTTAGGTTGTCCACCACTTCGTCGAAATCAAATTCGGATAAGGCTTCTACATATATTCTTCCCTCCGTACGGTAGACTTTAAATTCTCCGTCGCATCTCTTTACCGCATATTTTATTTGCTGCACGAGAGCATCTTCAAAAATATAGCGGTTTTTTCCTTTTACGCCTATTTCAGCATATTTTATTAAAAAAGCTGTAAACATAAGTATTCCTCCATAAACATTCTTTACTCATTCCTGTCGCCGCCGGAAAAATGGGGAGCAGAACAAAAGTGTGCTTCGCCCACTCTCACAGCCAAATACTCCGGCAGCACATCTTTTGTTCCGCGCGCATAGCTGCGCATCCATTGTTTCTGTAATAGGCGCACTTTCCTATTACAGAACAAAAGTGTGCTTCGCACATTCCCGCGGCCGTTATGCCGCGGGGCCTATATCTTCGCCGTCAATGCCTCGTATATTTGCGAAGCATCGGTATTATATCATACATCGCCTGTAAAGTATAATCGATTTCCTCCGCAGTTGTAAAGACCGAAAAACTGAAACGTAAAGTGGATTCCAATAATTCTTTTTCCAATCCGATAGCTTTGAGCGTCGCAGAGGGCTGTGGCTTGCGCGCCGAGCATGCGCTTCCCGCCGACACGTAGATTCCTCTGTCCTCTAAAGCGTGCAAAAGCACCTCACTTCTAATTCCTCTCACCGATACGCTGACCACATGGGGCGCACTGTCCCTTCCTGTCAATCCGTTGACGGTGACATTCTCCAACTTTGTAACTCCGTCCACAAATAGCTGTTTTAGACCATACAGCTTATTCACTTCCGCTTCCAAATCAGTATAAATCATTTCTACAGCTTTCCCAAGACCTGCGATTCCCGGTACGTTCTCCGTCCCGGAACGAATGCCGCTTTGCTGTCCGCCTCCAAAAATAATCGGTTTTATTTTGATGTTTTCCTGAATATATAAAAATCCCACGCCTTTCGGACCATGAATTTTATGTCCGCTGGCGGAAAGCATATCGATATTCATCTTCTTGGGATAAATACGGAACTTACCGAAGCCCTGAACCGCATCCACATGGAACAGCGCGTTAGGATTTACTTTCTTAATGAGAGCTCCCGCCTCCTCTATTGGCTGCAATGCACCGATCTCATTATTCGTATGCATGATAGATACGAGTATCGTATCTTTCGTCAGCGCTCTGCGCAAATCCTCCAAGCTTATGACTCCATTTCGATCTACCGGCAGATAGGTCACATGGAAGCCTTGTTCTTCCAAATGTTTCATCGCCTGCATAATTCCGGGATGCTCTATCTCCGTGGTTATCAGCCGCCTGCCCGCTCTATGGTTCGCAAGAGCGCTCCCTATAAGGGCGATGTTGTCGGATTCCGTTCCTCCTGAAGTAAAGTAAATTTCCTTTTCATTCACCTTCAAGGCTTTCGCAATAGTTTCTTTGGCATACCGGATATAAGTTTCCGCCTGTACTCCCTTCAAATGCAGGCTGGACGGGTTCCCGTAGTCCCTGCACATCGCTTGCGTCATCAAGGCCGCCACATCGTCAAAGCATCTTGTCGTAGCCGAATTATCTAAATATACTTCCATAATGTCTGCTATCTCCTCACGTACTATTATATGCTAAAGCCTATAAATTCGGCTTTATACTTATACTATATGCCTACTCCTCCAATTGGTACATTATCCACGCGAGGACGGTGAACCCTGCGGTCTCTGTCCGAAGAATGCGCTTGCCAAGAGTAATAGGGACGATTCCGCTTTCCACCGCTTCTCCTATCTCGCTTTCCTCGAAGCCTCCTTCGGGGCCTATAAATATCGCTACGGACTGTTCCTTTTTCAGCGAGGAAATGATGTCCTTGGTTTTTTGCATCCCCTCCGCCAGCTCGTAGGGAATGAGGCGCACCTCTATATCTGCAGCATAACGGACTGCCTCCTTCATCGTCATGACTTCCTTGACCTGAGGGACGATGCTCCTTTTGCTCTGCTTTGCTGCGGACTCCGCAATTGCCTGCCAGCGCTCTCTTTTAACCTTCGCCTTCTTTTCGTCCAGCTTTACCACCGCACGTTTGGCAGATACGGGTATTACCTCGTGTACACCGAGCTCCACTGCCTTTTGTATGATGAGCTCCATTTTATCCGCTTTGGGAAGTCCCTGAAAAAGATATACCTTGGAGGGAAGCTCCATACCCTCCTCCTTCACGAAACGAAGCCTGCATACAATCCGCTCTTCCTCCATCTCCTCGATTCCACAGCGATATTCCTTTTCATCCACACCGCTTCGTACCGAAAGCTCTTCTCCTGCCTTCATGCGCAAGACGTTTTTGATATGCTTTACATCGCTTCCCGTTATGATTATCGTATTCCCTTGTATTTGCGACGGGTCTACAAAAAAACTATACATATAAAAACCATGCCTTTCCCGGTTTATCCATTATTGCTTTTATTCTTGCTGTTACTGCGGGACATTTGACTTTTGTGCGGTTACCGACACCCATTCCCCTTGGTAGGTAACCTCCAGAACATGAAGGCCCGCTGCCTCCACCGCTTCTGTTACCGTCTTCTCCTTATCATCTATGATGCCTGAGGTTATATAGATTCCGCCCGGCTTAAGCTGATTTACGATGACCGGAGTCAGCGGCACGAGCACGTCCGCCAGGATATTTGCAACCACAATATCATAGCACTCATATCCAACTTTGTCCTGCACTTCTTTCTCCGTAATAATATTTCCTATCATCACATTGAATTTTTCGGGTAAAATATGATTCGCTTCTATATTTTCTCTGGTAGCCTCTATCGCGCAGGGGTCCAGATCGGTTCCTACCGCTTCTTTCGCTCCGAACATAAGCGACAGGATGGCGAGAATACCGCTTCCTGTTCCCACATCCAAAAGCCTTGTCTCCGGCGTAAGATATTTCTTAAGCTGGCGGATACAAAGTTGTGTGGTCTCGTGCATTCCCGTTCCGAATGCCGTTCCGGGGTCGATGTGGAGGATCATTTTGTCTTTGTCCTCTTCCTTCACTTCTTCCCATGACGGAATAACGAGCACGTCATCGATATAAAACTGGTGGAAGTATTGCTTCCAGTTATTGATCCAGTCGATGTCCTCCGTTCTGTCCACCGCTACCGTGCCTTCGCCGATTTCCATGAACACGCGCAGGTTCTCAAGCTCGCTCTTCACCGATCGAAGAATCTCTTCCGCCGTCGTATCCTCTCCGTTTACCCTCAACGTCCCGTCTTCGTTTTCCTCCACAAAAAAGCTTAGGTATGCCACACCGTCATCTTCCTGCGTCTCCGGCAGGATATCCACGAACATCTGCTCCTTTTCTGCCGCCGTAAGCGGTACCTTATCCTCTATCTGCGCACCTTCTAAGCCGATATCGTACAAAGAGCTTATAATGATGTCTTCTGCTTCCGTCAATGTTTTGATCCTGAATTTCGTCCATCTCATATTATCATCCATGCCTTTCCGTAATCTTCTCCTATGCTGTATTACAGCATTTTTATATTGTGGCATCGCCATTTCATAGCATTGCCGTATCGTAACATTGCCGTATTATAGCATGCTAACACAATATATCATCCCCTGCAACTGACGTTTCTCAAGCGTTTCTAAGCTATGATAACACTTTTTTCAAGTTTTATAAAGGCACGAATTATTCTATGCGGAAACGACTGACAATAATTTACAAAAAAGTAAGCATTTCTGCGATAGACAAGCATTAGCACGATATTATATAATATCTGTGTAATTCATTATTCTTTAATGTTTACATATTAAAATAAAAATTCAAAGGAATCGTGCAAATGAAGAAAAATAACAAATATTTATTTTATGCTCTTTTTTTATGTATTCCTCTTGTTTTTACAGCTTGCGGTAAAAATAAAGCAGACGAATTGCCCCTGGGCGAAGTGAACGAAGTTCCGGCAGAGCCGGAAGTTGTGACGGAATCGGAGGAAGTGGTAGAAGAGCCTGAGGAAGAAGGACTTCCTATCATCGAAGACAGAGAAGTGGTGAATGGTAAGATGCAGAGCTATCTCACCGGTCAATGGATCGATGAGAAAATCGCTACCAGACGCCCCCTGGCTGTCATGATACCTAACAATGCGCAGGCGATGCCTCAATACGGTCTTTCAAAGGCGGGCATCATTTATGAGGCACCCGTAGAAGGACGTATCACCAGACTGATGGCTATCTTTGAAGATTATGACGAGCTGGATCATATCGGTCCTATTCGCAGCAGCCGCGATTATTACATCTATGTTGCTATGGGCTACGAAGCGATTTACTGCAACTGGGGCCTTGCCAGACCTTATGTGGAAGAGCTTATTAACAGAGATACGGTGCAGAATATCAGCGCTGCTGTTGTGGGTATTCACAATCCTTCCGATGAGGCATTTGGCAGAATCAGCAGACCCGGTTATGCCACCGAGTTTACCGGATATCTATTTATGGACGGCCTGAATAAAGCCATCGAGCGCCATGAATACGAGACTCAGTACGATGAGAATTATGTTCCGCAGTTTACCTTTATTGCCGATGATAACCACGCGGAATATGCGGAAAATGAAGATGTAACTCTCATCTATCCCGGCGGAAAGGAAAGCAATGCCGGCGGCTACGGCGCATACAATCCATATTTCGAATACAATGCTTCGGATAAGCTCTACTATCGTTTTCAGGACGATAAGAAGCAACTCGATGAATACAATAACGAGCAGCTCGCCGTGTCCAATGTAGTGCTTCAATACTGTCACGGAGAGGTGCGTGACGAGAAGGATTATCTTGCTTTCGGGGTGCACGGAGAAGGCGATGCTCTTATTTTCACAAACGGGAAGGTCATCGAGGGAACTTGGAAACGCTATGATGGTGACAATACCCCCGCTAAGTTCTACGATAAAGATGATAACGAGATTATCTTCAATCAGGGAAAAACCTGGATCTGTAACATTTGGCAGGAATATGGGGAATTTGTAGAATATGAATAGGATTTTTTAGAGGCGGTGTGCTTCTGACTAAAAAGCCGGGAGGATGTATGAGTCAATCATCATCCTCCCGGCTTTTCATAACCATAGATTTATTTCCAGAACTTCTTTTTCTTATCCTTCACTTCTTCCGGCTCAGGACTGTTATTCTGAGTCGAGCGGAGGGTACTTCCCGTTTCCGCATCAAACTGCTTCAGCAGCTCCTTCGCTTCGTTAGAAAGCTTATCGGGCACTTGCACTACCAGAGTTACATAATGATCTCCGCGCACTTCCTTATTGCGAAGTGACGGTACGCCTTTGCCTTTTAAGCGGACCTTTGTATCGGTCTGTGTTCCGGCCTTTACCTCATAGATGACCTTGCCATCCACTGTATCAATAACTATTTCGCCGCCTAATGCCGCAACCGGGAAGGACATCGGTACGGTAGAATATATATTGTATTCCTGACGCTGGAATATAGGATGTCTTCCAACTACAACCTCGGCAAGAAGGTCTCCTCTCGGCCCGCCATTGGTTCCCGGTTCGCCCTTATCCCTTATGCGCACGCTCTGACCATTGTCGATACCGGCAGGAATGGATATTTTGATCTTCTTCCTATTTGCAATATATCCACTTCCATGACAATCCGCACATTTTTCTTTGACCACCTTGCCGGTTCCGTTACAATCCGGACAAGTCTGCACGTTTCTCACCGTTCCGAAGAAGGACTGTTGCGTAAATACTACCTGGCCCTTGCCGCCGCACTTAGGGCAAGTCTCCGGGCTGGTTCCCGGCTTTGCACCGCTGCCGTGACAGGTAGTACATTCATCCTTGAGCGTAAGCTCCACTTCCTTTTCCACACCGAATACGGCTTCTTCAAAAGTGATGCGTACGCTCGTTCGTATGTTCGCGCCCTTCATAGGTCCGCTGTTCGCTCTTCCCCGGCGGCTGCCGCCGAAGAAATCCCCGAAAATATCTCCAAAAATATCTCCGAAATCAGCGCTGTTAAAATCAAAGCCGCCGAAGCCGCCTGCACCGCCTTCGAACGCCGCATGGCCGTATTGGTCGTATTGACGTTTCTTCTCCGGGTCACTAAGTACGGCATATGCCTCCGAAGCCTCTTTAAACTTCTTCTCTGCCTCTTTATCGCCCGGATTCATATCGGGGTGATATTTTTTAGCCAGAACTCGATATGCTTTTTTCACCGCAGCTTCATCTGCATTTTTATCTACTCCGAGAACTTCGTAGTAGTCTCGTTTTTGCTCTGCCATAACTAACTCCTCTTTATCGCTTTAAAGATTTTACTTATAAAAAATATGAATAAGTCCACTTTCTTAGACATACCGTTCTAAGTATATAACAATTTCATCTTTATTGCATCAAATATATAGCCTATAAAATATTAAATTTTTAAGCAAGATATGAAGTTCCTCTTATCAGAGGATTCCCTCTTATAAGGAGAACTTCATATTTTATCCGGAGGTTGCCCCTCCATATTGCTTATTTTATATTTATACTTCTCGGTAATCTCCGTCTACCACATCGTCCGCCGGAGCAGAATCTACATCTGCATTCATGTTCATATCAGGACCTGCTGTTCCCTGTGCCTGCTCATAAACCTTTGCAAATAATGCCTGCGCATCTGTCATCAGTTTCTCCTTTGCAGCTTTCATCTCATCGATGTCACTGTCGGACATTTCCTGATCCTTCGTTCTCTCCAGAATTGCCTTCAATGCTTCCAGGTCGGCTTCTACCGTACTCTTTGCGGATGCATCTATCTTATCACCTACATCTGCCAAAGCTTTTTCTGTCTGGAATACAAAGGAATCTGCTTCGTTTCTCGTGTCGATAGCTTCTTTTTTCTTCTTATCCTGCGCTTCGTATTCTGCTGCTTCCTTTATCGCCTTATCTATGTCAGTATCGGACATGTTGGAGCCTGCGGTAATGGTTATGTGCTGCTCTTTTCCGGTTCCTAAGTCCTTAGCGGATACATTTACGATACCGTTGGCATCGATATCAAAGGTAACCTCGATCTGAGGAATTCCGCGCATTGCCGGAGGAATGCCGTCCAGTCTGAATTGTCCGAGAGATTTATTATCCTTGGCAAACTGTCTTTCACCCTGAACTACGTTGATATCTACTGCGGTCTGATTATCTGCCGCCGTGGAGAAAATCTGGCTCTTCTTTGTAGGAATCGTTGTGTTTCTTTCGATTAATCTCGTAGCAACGCCGCCCATTGTCTCAATAGACAGAGAAAGAGGAGTAACGTCGAGAAGAAGAATCTCACCTGCACCTGCATCTCCTGCAAGCTTTCCTCCCTGAATGGAAGCACCTAAAGCAACGCATTCATCCGGGTTAAGGCTCTTATTCGGTTCCTGTCCGGTAAGCTGTTTTACCTTCTCCTGAACCGCCGGAATACGTGTGGAGCCACCAACCAAAAGCACTTTTCCTATTTCAGAATTGGTAAGTCCGGCATCCTTCATCGCGTTCTGAACAGGAGCTGCCGTTCTCTCTACGAGGTCATGTGTCAGCTCATCGAATTTGGCTCTTGTAAGGTTCATATCGAAATGCTTAGGGCCTTCTGCCGTAGCTGTAATGAACGGAAGGTTAATGTTCGTAGTTGTTGCGGAAGATAATTCCTTCTTCGCCTTTTCTGCTGCTTCCTTTAATCTCTGAAGCGCCATCTTATCATTCGATAAGTCAACGCCTTCCTGCTTCTTGAACTCAGCCAGCATCCAGTCGATTACTTTCTGGTCGAAGTCATCACCGCCAAGACGGGTATCACCGTTCGTAGCGAGAACCTCGATAACGCCATCGCCGATTTCAATGATAGAAACGTCGAAGGTACCGCCTCCCAAGTCATATACCATGATTTTCTGTTCTTTTTCGTTGTCCAATCCGTATGCGAGCGCTGCTGCTGTAGGCTCGTTGATGATACGTTTAACATCCAGGCCTGCGATCTTACCGGCATCCTTTGTCGCCTGACGCTGTGCGTCGTTGAAGTAAGCAGGAACGGTAATGACCGCTTCCGTAACCTTTTCTCCAAGGTAGCTCTCTGCATCCGCTTTTAACTTCTGAAGAATCATCGCAGAAATCTGCTGGGGAGAATATTTCTTATCATCGATGGTGCAGCCCCTGTCGGTACCCATCTCTCTTTTAATAGAAGCGATCGTCTTTTCGGCATTGGTCACTGCCTGGCGCTTTGCAGGCTCACCTACGAGTCTTTCTCCTGTCTTTGTAAAAGCTACAACAGACGGTGTCGTTCTTGCGCCTTCTGTATTCGCGATGACGGTAGGTTTACCGCCTTCCATAACTGCTACGCAGCTATTTGTTGTTCCTAAATCGATACCTATAATTTTGCTCATGATTAAGCCCTCCTAAATATATTGTTCAATTGATTTGCTCGTTAATTTATTCGCTGTCTGTCGATCAGCTTACAACAGCTACCATGCTGTGTCTTACTACCGTATCTCTATACATATAGCCCTTTAATAGCTCCTGCGCGATGATCCCTGGTTCGTATTCTTCACTCTCCACCTGCATTACCGCATTATGATAATCCGGATTGAACTCCTGACCTATTGCTTCTATCGGCTTTACTCCCAAGCTATCGAGCTCTGTCATGAGCTGCTTATAAATCATCTGCATTCCTTCCGCGAAGCCGCTTCCTTTCTCTTCCTCAGGAATGGTCGCCAGACCTCTTTCGAAGTTATCCACCACCGGAAGTATTTTCTCTATAATGCTTCTGGCTCCGGTCTCGAACATCATCGTCTTTTCCTTGTCCGTCCGCTTTCTGAAATTGTCGAATTCCGCCATCTGACGTCTTACCCTGTCCTCCAGCTCATCTACCTTTTGTTTCAGTACTTCCTGTTTCTTATCTTTCTTTTTGAAGAAGCCTTTGCCGGCATTTTCTTCATTTTCTTCGCCTTCTTCGTCTTCCGGCGTACCCTCGGCCTCTTCGGCCTGCATCTCTCCCTGACCTTCCAAAGAAATGTCTTCCGGCAGGATCTCCTTATCTTCCGATTCCCCGCCGTCGATTATGATCTTCTTATCCGGCGTATCTTCCTTATTCAATGCGTCCTGGATATCTTGATTGTTTATATCTTTCTGCTCTGCCACTTCATTTATTCCTTTCTTTCCTACTTTTTATTTCTTTTACTTATTCTCTTTTCTTATATAAATCATCCAATTGGTGCTTCAGCGTCTTTAATGTTCCCACCACCTTATCGTAGTCCATACGCTTCGGCCCGATGATACCAATGGTTCCTTTCATTCCCTCTTCCAGCTCGTAAGTCGCCGTTACTATGCTGCAGTCCTTCATGGACTGTACCGGCGTCTCATCGCCGATATATATCTGAATGCCGGTGTTGTTTTCATCCGACAATCTCTCTTCCACCAGCTCTTCCAAAAGCTTTTTTTCTTCGAATGCAGTGATCAGTTCGCTGGCTTTCTGATTGTCTGCAAGCTCGGGATACCTGAAAATATTATTCGCTCCGCTCGTATATATCTCCAAATCCTCATCTGCTTTGATCGATTCGGCTATAGCGTCGATAACTTCTCCTATAATCGTGCTGTGTATGCCCGCCTGCTGCTTCATCGCTGTAATCATGCTCAGATTTATTTCTTCCAAAGTCAGTCCATTCAAATGAGTGTTGAGAAGGATGTTTAATTTCAAAAGTGTCTCGCTGTCCAGTTCCTCCTCCACCTGAAGCATGTTATTCTTAATTACATTGCCCTCTACAACGGTAACCACCAAAAGCTGGTGCGCATCCACACGGGAGAGCTGTATGAATTTCAGCTTATTGCGATGGTACTGGGGGGCTGAAATCATCGTGGCGTAATTGGTATTCTGCGCTAACACCTTTGCTACCTGCTTCAGAAGATGATCCATCTTATCTTCCTTTTCCAACAGAATGCCTTTCAGTTCTTCTACCTCCCGCTCCTTCTCCTCCATCATCTGATCTACGTATAAGCGATAGCCCTTGTCTGAGGGAATCCTTCCTGCCGAGGTGTGGGGCTGGATAATATATCCGAGCTCCTCTAAATCTGCCATCTCATTTCTTATTGTGGCCGAACTTAGATTCAAATCCGTATATTTGGAAATCGTCCTGCTGCCTACCGGTTCACCAGTCTCAAGATAGTTGCGGATAATGGCCTGCATAATTTTTATTTTTCTTTCATCAAGCTGCACTTCATTATCCTCCCATCTTTCTAGCCATACTTTTTTCAAAATATGAAGACCTTTTGACTCTTGTTAGCACTCAACATCTTGGAGTGCTAATACCTTCTTACCATAAAATATCACTTACCCTATACAATGTCAACAGATAACTTCAAAATTATTTATAAAAAAAATATGAACAGAAAATTCCAACCGGAGTTTTCTGTTCATATATAAAAACCTTATGCATTAATATAGAACAAAAGTGTGCTTCGCTCACTTTCGTAACCAAATACTTCGGCAGCACAGCTTTTGTTCCGCGCGCGCAGCTGCGCATCTATTTTTATTTCATAGGAGCACTTTCTTCGTTGGAGCACTTTCCTAATGAAATAAAAATAATGTATTAAATAAAGAAGCTTCCTGAAATATCACCGTTGAACACGTAATATGAGATGCTTTCTTCCGGTTTCACATAAAGCTCCAACGACTTATAAGCTTCGTCGCTCTTGTGCAAATCGTATTTCCAAACATCCTCTGCTATTTTCGTAAGGTCCTCTATGCTGTAAGACTTTCCGGAAAACTGCAGATTGATTATTTGTTTCGCACCGGTCTTCTTCGCCGGAGCTTTTGCTGCGGTCTTTGTCACTGCTTTCGTCTCCTTCTTGGCAGGCGCTTTCTTCGCAGCGGGCTTAGCCGTCTTCTTCGCAGCAGTGTTTGCTGCCTTCGCTGTCTTTGTCGTCTTAACTTCTTCCTTCTTCGCCGGTTCCTTTTCTGATGTCACAACTGCCGCAGAAATTCCCGCGGTCTCCGCATTTACAGTAGATTTAACGGTTGATGTCTTCTTCGTCTCTGTCATAGGTTTTTCTCCTTTCACATTCGATGATATCGAATTCCGATCCTATCGAACTCCGAACTGCACCGAACTCACAAATGCACTCTAAATACCACATTCTCCCAATCCCATTTATAAAAGTTTACCGTAGTTTGACTGTCTTGTCAACTCTTTAGCAAAGTAAAGTGACAAGTCAAAACTATTTTACTTTTAACAAAAGTTGAGATGCAAGCTGTTCCGGCAACCGGCCTATACTGATAGCTCCTCGCCGGCAGCATCGCTTTTGTTACGCGCGGGTAGCAGCTTATACATTTTTATGTAATAGGGCCACCTTCCTATTATATAAAAAACTGACATGCTGCCATGTCAGTTTTCAAAACTATTTTAAATGGTTGTTCCCAGTATCCCTAGGCACCGGCGAATATCATAAAGTAGGCTAGAACAAGGATTCCCAGCACGATTCTATACCATCCGAATATCTTAAAGTCATGCTTTCTTATATACCCCATAAAGAAGCGGATTACGATGATGGACACTACGAAAGCCACTATCATACCTACCGCCAGAATCGTCCACTCCGCGGTAGTGAATACCAGTCCAAACTTCACAAGTTTTAAAAGACTGGCTCCGAACATCACCGGAATAGCGAGGAAAAAGGTGAATTCTGCCGCTATCGTTCTGGATACACCCAGAAGCAAGGCACCTATGATTGTTGCCCCCGAACGTGAGGTTCCCGGAAATACTGCTGCAATCAGCTGCCAGATACCGATAATAGCCGCGGTCTTATAAGTGAGCTGTGATAAATCTGTAATCTTCGGTGCTGCATTCTTGCTTGTGTTCCTATTCTCGATTACGATAAACAGAATACCGAATACGATGAGTGCTATTGCTACACATGTATAGTTATAAAAAAGCTCGTCAAACAAATCGTCGAACAACACGCCCACAATTGCCGCCGGTACGCAGGCAACCAATATTTTAAACCAGAGAGTGAAAATATCCTTTTTAATATGCGGTTCTTTTTTCAAATCGAAAGGGAATATCTTATCCCAGAACAGAATCACTACTGCCAGAATCGCTCCAAGCTGTATAACTACCAAAAACATTTTCCAAAACTCGGGCGATACATCCAGCGAAACAAATTCGTTCAGCAAAATCATATGCCCCGTGCTGCTGATGGGCAGCCACTCCGTAATACCTTCCACGATACCGAACAGCACCGCTTTCAAGATTTCTATCATTATCAAACCTCCTCCGACAGATGCGCTGCTTTCTATTCCTGCCATCCATCTGTTTCATCATATATTAATATATAACGAAAGCTTTCATTTTATTTCTTCATTCTTCCTTATGATAAATATTCCAAGAGCTCCGCATAGCTCTCCTGTGCATCCTTGTAGCCTTCCTCGTACAAGGCTTTCAGTTTCTCTGCATCCTTCTCTACCCTTCCGACCTCGCTTATCCTCTTCGGGCGGATTACGAAGACCTTCCCTTCTTTTTCCTGCTCCTCCAAATATCTTAAGGTATCGTTGTACTCCCTATGTCTTTCCTTCATCAGTTCGTATACCTTAGGATACCTGACATAGCGGGCTTTTATGAGCGAAAGGCTGGAAGACGGCTTTCTGTGATAGCCTGTCTCCTTCGTAAGTATTACCACATTCTTCTCATTTCCATCGGAAATGGACTTTTTTATAGGAATGGAATCCGCAGCGCCTCCGTCCAGGTACAGCTCATTCCCGATCTTCACGTTGCGGGATACCAAGGGCATGGAACTGGAAGCCCGTACTGCCTGAATATCTCTATGCATATCCTGAAGCTGCAGATACTCCGCCTCTCCCGTCCTTATATTAGTCACTACCGCATAAGCCTTACCTTCATATTTATTAAAGGTATCGTAATCATATGGATCCAGATAATTCGGTATCAAATCATAACACATATCCGTCCCGAACAAATCCCCCGTCGTAAAAAAGTTATAAGGGCTGCAATATCTCTTATTATCCAAATAATTTATCCCTATGCGATATCCCCTCTTCTTCTGCTTCGATAAAAAGTTGCATAAATGGCAGGCTCCTGCCGACACTCCGTAGCAAGAGGAGAACTCCATTTCCTTATCGAGAAAAAAATCCAAAACACCGGCGGTATACATCCCCTTCATGCCGCCGCCTTCCAAAACAAGACCAGCCTGATACATTATAATACTCCTTCCTTTTATAACAGTTTAACGGTACTCTGCTTCCACGAATTTCCGAAGAGCCGCCAAAGAACGTTCCACCTTCTCCGTATCGATGCAATATGCCATACGGAAATAACCGGGACATCCGAAGCTGTCGCCCGGAACAAGAATCAAGTCATAGTTCTTCGCCTTTTGGCAGAAAATCTTTGCGTCCTCTTCCAGAGCCTTCGGGAAGATATAGAAGGTACCGCCCGGCTTCACGCAGGTGAATCCCAAATCGGTAAGCTCTTTATATAAAAGATTCATATTCGTTTCATACACCGATAAATCGGAGGTCTCATAAAGTACCTCCGCCACCGCAAGCTGTACAATAGAGGAGGGGCAGTTATGTCCGATTCCTCTGGAAATCTGACCGCACATATTGACAATGGTCTCCGCGTCGCTGCACGCAGGGTTTACTGCGATATATCCGATTCGCTCGCCGGGAATGGACAACGACTTGGAATAAGAATAGCAGCTAATGGTGTTATCATATACCTTGGACACGTAGATGTCCTCCACGTCCGCAAACACGATTTCCCTATAGGGCTCATCGGAAATCAGGTAAATATCATGACCATATTCTTCCGATTTCTTCGTCATAATCTCTGCAAGCTTCTCCAAGGTCTCTTTCGTATAAACGATGCCCGAGGGGTTATTCGGCGTGTTGATCAGAACTGCCATCACTTTTTCATTAAGCATCTCTTCAAAGCGCTCAAAATTAATCTGGAAGGTCTTCGTATTCGGAGGCACAACCTTGAGCACGGCGCCGCTTAAGTCAATATATGGATGATATTCCGGGAAAAACGGCGCAAAGGTCAGCACCTCATCTCCGGGTACCGTAATCGCGCGGACCGCATGGGCGATAGCACCTGCTGCTCCGGCTGTCATGAATATATGTTTATATGTATAGTTCATGTTAAATCTCTTATTTAAGGACTCCGCAACCTTTTCCTTCACGGAGGTGATTCCAAGGCTGGGACTGTATCCGTGAAGTGCCATCGGGTCACACTTTTCAAGCAAATCTACCATCGCCTGCCTGAACTTCTCCGGGGCGGGCACAGAAGGGTTGCCGAGGCTGTAATCGAACACATTCTCATAACCGATTTCTTTTCCTCTTGCTGTGGCATATTCGGACAGCTCTCTGATAACGGACTTCGCACTTAACATATCTTTATACTTTGCTGCAATCATTCTAATGTTATTCTCCTTTCAAAGCTTACATTGGATTCTTTCCTGTCATTTTTATCTTTGATTATTCTATCACAATTTTTCTGATTGCGGTATAACTATCTTTTATGTAACAGGAACACTTTCCTATTACATGAAAAAACCACCGCCTTTGATATGTCTAAGCGGTGGCTTCTTCAACTTCTTTTTTATTGATTTATTTTAATTAAACTATTTTCCACTATACCAGCTTCACTGCGGAAGCGATCAGCTGCATCTTCCCGTGGAGTTCAATCAGTCCGAAATCTGCAGGGAGTACAAAATGATCTCCTTTTTGAATGAGCTGGCCGTTGATAAGACCGTCCCCTTCTATGACGCTCATGTTCATGAAGGGATAGTCCTGACTTATGGTGAAGTCCTTCGCCACTTCCAGCTTCCAGACCGTGTAATATTCGTTGGATACGAGAACGTTCATGGAATTTGCATTCAAGTCCAGAGTGTTTTCCATATCGCTTTCTATATCGTGTGAGGGAACGGTGATCACATCCATGCTTTTATCCAGGTGAAGCTTTCTTTGCTTTCCGTTCTGCGTTCTGCCATAATCGTAAAGCCGATAAGTAATATCGCTGCTCTGCTGCGTCTCCAATATCATAAGGCCGCCTTTGATCGCATGGACGGTTCCCGGATCGATTTGGATGAAATCGCCTCTGCGCACGGGAACTTCCCGAAGGAACTTTTCCCATTCGCCATTTTTGATCATTTCCTCCATCTGTTCCTTCGTCTTGGCATTATGCCCTATGACCAGGCTGGCATCCTCATCGCAATCCACCACATACCAGCATTCCGTCTTGCCGAGGCTTCCATCTTCATGAACACCCGCATAGGCATCGTCCGGATGAACCTGAATGCTTAAATCCTGCTTCGCGTCGATCATCTTCACCAGCAAAGGAAAATTCTCCGCATCGTAATTGCCGAACAGCCCGGGAAGTTTTTTCCACAAGTAGGAAAGCTTTTTACCCTTGTAAAAGCCCTCTTTCACCTCGCAGTCCCCATGCGGATGTGCGCTGACCCCCCAGCGCTCATCACCCCAAACCATCTGTTTATAAATAGGATTTAAAAATAATATCTGTCTCATCAGCTTATTGATACTGAGTTCCTTTCCGTTTGTCTCCATGATCTTCTGATACCAGAAAGCTGAATCCTTTACCGTGCGCTTCTGCGTCCCGAAATCCACGTGGACGATGCCAAAGCGTTCGGTATATCCTTTATCCCATTCAAAATTATCTAAAAATGTCCAGAGGAAGTACCCTCTCACATCTGCACCGTCGTCGCATGCCTTTTGAAGTGCGGATAAATACATATCCAGAAAATAGATTCTGTTCGGATCATGCACCCTGCCGTCCAGAGAAACTACATCATGACAAGACATGCCATTTTCCGTAATATACATCGGATGCTCATATCTTTCATAGAGAAATCTTATTCCCCAGTAAAAAGCTTCGGGTGTTACCGGCCAGCCGGCAGCAGTTTTCGCATAGCCCGGTTTCCTGTTCTCGAACACCGGCTCTGCGTCTGCTCCTGCGCTTACCATATACCCATTATATATGTTTTGTCCCATAAAATCCAGAGGCTGCGATATTAATTTCATATCCTCCTTCGTAATTTCAGGCAGATATTCCTTATATTTCTCCAGTCCCTCCTCCGGATAACGCCCCAAGAATACCGGGTCGGAGAACCATGCCACATTCCACGTCCATCGTTCCAACGGATTATAAAAGCCAAATAACGCTTTTTTTGCCGCCTCGACATCTGCCTCGCTGTCCGTCTTCGGATAAGCCATGCCACAGGTAGGGGCGTACCCTATTTTTATAGGACGCTTCGCATATTTGCGCAGGCTGATAACTCCTCTGCCATGGGCCTTAAGCACGTTGTGCGCCATTTGAAAAACATCTTTAGCTGGCAGCTTCAGCCCCGGCGCATGCTCTCCCGTAAGATTGCCCAGACCGACAAAGCACTGGGGTTCGTTCAGCGTAATAAAATATTCACACAAGTCAGAAAAGTTTTCCGCTACAATCCTGGCATATTCCGCAAACCAACCGGCACTTTCTCCGTTCAACCAGCCGCCTTTGTCCTGTAAGGCCTGGGGAAACTCCCAGTGGTATAAGGTGAGATACGGTTCGATTTCGTTCTTTTTCATCTCAAGAATCATATCCCGATACAGCGCAATTGCCTTTTTGTTCACCATTCCCGTGCCTTCAGGCATGATCCGCGCCCAATTGAGGGAAAAACGGTATGCCTTTACTCCCATAAGCCGCATGAGAGCAAAGTCTTCTTTATATTTATGTATATGGTCACAGGCCTCATTCGCATTCTGCCCGTCCGCGATTCTGCCCTCCTCCGCAAAGGTGTCCCATATGGTTTTTCCGCCCCCGTCTTCCCCATCTCTTCCTTCTATCTGATAGGCGCTGCTGGCAACGCCCCAAACAAAATCATCATGAAACATTTCTGACCCTCCGTTTTGTCCTGCTGTTTGTAAATTTCACGGATGGTCCATGTTCCTATACGATAAATCTTCCGATAGACTGGTCTAACGCATCCGCTTCTTTTTTTAGTAATTCAACATCCTTTGCCAAATCGGAAACGATCGTAACCTGATCATCTAACGTAGCGGTCACTTCCTCGGTAGCCACTGCGGACTGTTCCGAGACCACGGAAATGCTGTGAATGGAATCCTGAACCTGTTCCTTCTCCACATTGATCTCCTGCATGCTGTCTGCGATATGCTTAAGGCCATCCACAAGGTTCTCCACGCAGCGGTTGATTTCCCCGAATACCTGGATAGTCTCCTCTAAAGACGTGGCCTGGGCGAAAATAATCGTCTCCGCTTCCTTGGCCGACTTCGTCGTTCTCCTTGTAGTCTCGCCGATGTTCTCGACGATATCCTTAATGCTCTTGCCAGCCTGCATAGATTCATCCGCAAGCTTTCTGATCTCCTCTGCGACCACCGCAAAGCCTCTTCCATTTTCTCCTGCCCTTGCCGCTTCTATCGATGCATTCAGGGAAAGCAGGTTCGTCTGTCTGGCAATACTGTTGATCGTGTCGATGAAGCCCTCGATTTCCGTAGAGCGTTCCTGCACGTCATTAATATTCTCTACCAGTACCTTGGTGATGGCTACCGTCGTCTCCGACTTTCTGTTCAACTCATCCACGATGACACGACCCTGCTCTACCGCCGCGGTGGCCCTGTCTACCGTATTGCTCATATCTCCCGCACCTTCACAGGCTCCATCGATTTTCACTGCAAAATCCGACATCCTGCAGTTGCTGTTATCCGCTTCCTTCGCCTGGGTCTGTACCCCTGCGGCCACTTCGTCTACCGCTGTAGAAATTTCCTTGATGGAGGTGTTGATAGTTACCGACTTCACCGACACGCCATCTGCCATTTCCTTTACTTTATTTCCGAATATCTGCATATCCTTCATGAGTGTCCGCATACTTTCCAGCATGTCGTTCAAGCCTTTGGCAAGAAGGCTGAATTCGTCTTTTCTGTTGATCCGGAATTCCTGGGTCAGATCTCCGCCCGCCACTTCATTCAGGCCTTTGGTGATAACCTTAACAGACCGGCTCATACCTGCCGCTATCCTGCCTCCTATGAGGAAGGCGATGATGCACGCAAGCAATACCATAACGACGCTCAGATTGCGTATCGAGTTTACTTCTTTTACAATGTTATTCTGCGGAATAAGGCCGCACAGCATGATTCCTGTGTTACCTACCGGTGAAAATACGTATAAATAAGTTTCTCCATTATATTTAACATAGCGGTCCCCTGCCTCTTTTGCATTCAGGCTTTCCGTATAGAAATCCTTATCCGTGAACACGGCCGCCGTTCCATCCGGGAGCAAAGCTCCCGTTCCTACTTCTGCCTGCTGCACGCGCACGATTTCACGACCGTCAGGAGATATCAGCGCCTTGATGCTGTTCTCACCAAAATCCATTTGATTCAGCATTTCTTCTATGGTCTGTGTGGTGATATCCAGTACCAGATAGGTATTCGCCTTTAAGAACTTCTGAAAAAAGGCAAGACCGTACCTTTCCTGTGAAATGGACAAGCGCCCATCCAGAAAGGAATGATAACCGAACCATCCGTTTTTGCGCGTCGCATTTTCCTTGAAATACTGCCCCTCGGCCGATTCCATGAATCCCTCATAGACGTTATCCCCCATGCTGCCCGATATCGAGGTGAGATAGGTTCCGTTCTCGGGGATGATGGAATAACTGTATAAGTACTGCACGCTGGCCTTTACCTGAAGAAGATTCTTCTTCGCGTCCCGCCAGTACTGCATCGCTTTGCTGTCATTCTGTTTGTAATACACTTCGTAATAGGAGGACATATCATCTCCTACTACCATTTCCAGGGCCTTTGAAGACACATTGCCCGTGAGCAGATTACAGTACATGCTCATGGCTGATATGGTGCTTACGGAGGAATCCTCCACTTTTTGCTTTATGACGCCGGAAGCGGTCTTATAAGACACGAAGCCAAGTACGATAATGAACGCGATGGGAACGAGAAAGGCCCTGATCAGGGTTCCCATTATGCTCGTATTAGAAAATGTGCCGAGCGTTATTTTACTTTTTATGCCGCCCTTATTTTGGCCGTTATGTTCACGATCGCTTTCCTTATTCCCCTTAAGCTCTGACATAACTGCGCCTAATTTTTTCGCACTTTTTCGAAAATTAACCTTATTTAAATTAATTTTCGGCAAATCCAGCTTTTTTCCATTCCCCTTTTTCTCCTCGGCGGTCCCTCCCGCTATCGTTCTTTTTCCTGTCCCCATGACATCCTCCTATCGTGAACCAATCACTGATACAAGATAAAACGGAACCGCCGGATGTTTGCTGTTTTCCACGATGATGATTTCCACCGTATGTACTGTATCCTCCAAGTTTTCCGCAACCGTATCAATGTATAGGCAATCCCCCCAGTCCTCGTCAAAATTTCCGTCCAGAAGAAAACTTCTTTCTTCCTTACCGTCTATTGTGACACGAGCTACCGGTGCTGGTTTCCTTATAGATTTCCGATATTGAACGGCAATTATCGTGCCCTCAATTTCGAATACTATTTTATCATTTATACCGCTTGCAATCCATCCTTTTTGGAAAATATATGAATTTTTTTCGTCTTTTTTCGGATTTTTTGTAAATCCAGCACATTTAGGAGAGCAATTGTCGTTCCTATACCGTATAGAATGCTCATATCTGTTTCTCGTCAGCGGTTCCGGCAATCCTCCCTCATAGAATGGAGGCTCTTCTTCGCTGCGGCACTCATACATTTCTTCCAGGAATTCTATGACGGCTCCCGCTACCAGCTCATGCCCCAAGTCATTAGGATGTAAATCATCCGGCGTAATGCTTCGTACCGGTATTTCTCCCGAAGCTACTTTTCCATAAAGCGCCTCCTTCATGCTGATGCAGGGAAGGCCATAGGCTTTGCCGATCTTTTCATGCTCCTTTTGCGCATTCTCTCCATTGTCGTAACGCACGTTATGAAGCAGCAGCAGTGCAGGCTCTCCGTCGCTTCCGTAAATCTTTCGAACAAGACCCTCATAGGTCTCGGCAAAATGCTCATTGTTCTCATCGTTCACACTGAATTCTACGATAACGAAATCCGGCTTATGGCAAAGCAAATCTTCTTCTGCTCTCGCCGCTCCGAACTGAGAGGTAGTTCCTCCGACTCCGGCATTTACATATAGGTGCTCTGCCTCAGGAAACTTCTTCCTCCACCAGTTGTATACAAGATAAGCATAACAGGTCAAAGGCGTGGAGGATAGAGAGCCTTGGGTAATGGAGCCTCCGATAAAGCCAATTGTCAGCCTCTTTCCGCTCTGCGCCCGTTTCATCGCCTTTTTTAAGCGATGTAAATTCCCCCGGCTTACCACACCGCTCCCCGGCATAATGTCTTCGATTTCCTTCATGCCTCCTCTTCCTCCTTCCATACGGTTTCTCCAAGAGACTCGACGAAAGCTGTCAGCTCCTGCGCCATCCGCTCCGCCTCGGGAATCCTGATATGCCCCGGTGTCCCGCAGCCGTTGTCCGTATAGCGAAAGTGATATACACGAGGATCCTTCAGCTGCATCTGCACTTGACCGATGGCTTGGTCCCAATTGGGATGGTGATTCAAGATTGTCGTCTGCAATATTATGACAGCCTTCGGATATATAATCCTTAAATCTTGTATGAATGTCTTGTAACGCCTGCGCCAGTTAGTGCTTTTTTCACTTTCATAATCCTGCGCCATATAATCCTGAGGATGATTGTCATTCTGCCCGATTGCCACTAGGACGAGATGGGGTCTATAGCTCGCGAAATCCCACCGTTTCACCGGTCCGAGGCAGGGATGGTACTGCAGCTTGTCGTAGATTTCTTCCATTCCTATGGAATCCGGTTCCATGAACCAACCGGTATCATTAAGGAGAGCCGCACCCCCCTGCGCGATATCGTGTATCTGTGCATCCAACCTTCGGGCCGCCATCCATGCGTAGGAATAATAACTGTTA
Source organism: Bacillota bacterium (assembly GCA_023442465.1). Classification (GTDB taxonomy): domain Bacteria; phylum Bacillota; class Clostridia; order Lachnospirales; family Lachnospiraceae; genus Kineothrix. The sequence continues at coordinate 45,872 of JAEZZQ010000048.1, forward strand.
GAGTATTCACCATTATGCTCCGGGTCTTCTTTCCCAACATATTCCACAGCCTCGGACACCTCTCCGGCGGAAACACTGTCTCCGTACACTTCTATTCTCCGCGAAGGGACAGGCTCGCACTCCTGCACGAGAGCCTCCTCCTCTACCTCCAGCCCATAAAAGGCAAAGGTGTGACAGGAATCCTGTCTTTTGAAAATCATAACATCGTGCAAACCCTCCTCAAGATGCTCCGCCAAAGTAATCGTCGTCTCACCTTCTTCCTCAGGGAGGACTGCCTTCCCCTGTATGCCATCTATGAGAAAGCCCAGCGAATTTTCCCAATAAGCTTTTTTATTGCTTAGAACAATGTGCAGAAAGCTTCCGCTCACTTTGATTCGTATGCTGCTGCATGGATATATGAATACGGGTGCCTTCTTATCTTCAAAGTCAATTCTTCCGCAATAGGTCAGCCGTTTATCATCCGGCCTTATTATCATAGGTCATCTACTTCCTTTTCTTTCTGCCAACATTAATAACATCCATATCCGACGCTGTAACCATGCCGCACTCTTAACGCCTGCCGATTTCCGTATCCGATGCAGTAACCGTACTGTGTTCCTTAATATAAGGAACGATTTCCTCAAGTCTTGTAAAGGCAAGGCCTACATAACTGTCCGCCGCGCCGTAGTAAATGGCTATTTTTCCGCTTTCCGAATCGTGAATGGTAGCGCAGGGGAAACAAACATTGGGAACAAACCCTCTTTCTTCATACCATTGCTCCGGTGTAAGAAGGAAATTTTCACACCGGTATTTCACGATGGAGGGATTGTCGATATCCAGAATCGCTCCGCCAATAGAATAGACGTATCCGTTACACGTTCCGCTTACCCCGTGGTAGAACAAAAGCCAGCCTTCTGTCGTCTCGATAGGTGCGGCACCTCCCCCTATTTTCAGCGATTGCCACCATTCGTTCCCCTTGCCCATTACGTGGCGGTGCTTGCCCCAGTACACCATGTCGGGGCTTTCACTGACAAAAATATCGCCGAAGGGCGTGTGCCCGCTGTCACTGGGGCGGCTCAGCATCATGAAATTGCCGTTTATCTTCCTCGGGAACAATACTCCGTTTCTATTGAAGGGTAAGAATGGGTTCTCTAACCTTACGAAGGTCTTGAAATCCTCGGTCTTGGCTATGCCCATCGAAGCGCCGTAAAAATCCTGACACCATATGATATAGTAGGCATCCTCTACCTTTACGAGGCGGGGGTCATAGGCATATGCCGGCATGAAAGGCTTGCCGTCCTCGTCCACAAAGGGAATTTTTTCCTTATCGATATCCCAATGAATGGCATCCTTACTCGTGCCCATATAGATATATGGAATGCCGTTTATTTGTTCTCCCCGGAACACTCCGATGAATTCGCCGCCGTAAGGTATAACCGCACTGTTGAATATTCTCGCCACGCCCTTTACCGGATTTCTCCCGATAATCGGGTTTTCACTGTATCTCCATACCGGTGCGTCCAAAGGCTTTTCCTGCGGCTCCTGCCACGGAACTCCCTTTACCGGTTCACTGATCATTTTTAATTCATTCATCTTGTCGACCTCCATTTTTCGTATTTATGCATTCAAGTATTCCAGATTCTTCTGTATGAGTGAGCATCTTTGCTTTACACAGTCCGCAGACCGCAGCAAGTCCTCCGGCGTATGGAACACATAGTCCATAAGCTTGCCGATTGTAGTCACCGCCACATGCAGCCGTGTATCGCTGGATGCGTAATATATAAATATCTCCCCGTTTTCCTTCACAATCGCACCGTTGGTAAATACCACGTTGGACACATCTCCCGTGCGTTCTTCCCCCCGCGGCCCGATCAACAGTCCTGACGGCTCCGCAATAATTTTAGAAGGGTCCTTAATATCCGTAGCAAAGGCGTAAATCACATAACGAAGCCCTGCTGCGGTATTTCTCACGCCATGGGCGATATGTATCCATCCTTTTTCCGTCTTGATCGGCACTGCGCCGGCGCCGTTTTTAGCCTCAGTCAGCGTATGATATTTCCTCAGGCTGACCATCTTCTCTTCTTCGATTACCGCATGCTCGATATCATCACATAAACCGAAGCCAATACCGCCGCCGGAACCGGTCTCGATAAAGTCGTCCATGGGACGGGTGTAGAACGCATATTTCCCATCCACGAATTCCGGGTGCAGCACTACGTTTCTCTGCTGAGGAGAATTCTTCGTCACCAGATTATCCAATCTCTCCCATGTCTTCAAATCCTTCGTTCTGACAATTCCTGCCGCCGCCACCGCCGCTGACAGGTCATTGACCGAGTTATCCTTACTTTCCGAACAGAACAGTCCGTAAATATATCCATCCTCATGTCTGGTCAGCCTCATATCGTAGACATTCGTTTCCTCGGGATATTTGTCAGGAAGGACTACTGGATAATCCAGGAACCGGAAGCCCTCCGTCCCGCTGTCACTGACCGCCACTCCGAAAAAGGACTTTCTGTCATCCCCTTCGATGCGGGCCACGAGATAATATTTTCCGTCTAATTCTATGGCTCCTGAATTCATTACCGCATTGACTCCCAGCCTCTTCATGAAATGTGGATTGGCCTTTGCATCTAAATCGTACTGCCAAGTCAGCGGAATATGTTCTCTCGTCAGCACCGGATATTTATATCTGTCATAAACGCCATTATAAAAACTCTCGTCAATTTCATTCTTTCTATTGATCAAAGTTTCATATTTTTCAAGCTCCTCAAAGTACTTCTTATGTAGCATGTTCCATCCTCCTGATGACTTCAAAGCACATTCTGCCATTGTGGTACGGACATTTCCACGGTTCCACGATGGGCGCGCCCTCGATAGCCCGGCCTTCCTTATCCACCTTCCAATACCATTCCGAACCCTTTCTCTTATCCGTCACATATTCCTTTATAAAATTCCACTGGCTTTCCACTGCCTGCTTATATTCCTTCCTCTCAGGATTGTGTTCATAAGCGTTCAGAAAGCCTACCACCGACTCCGCCTGCACCCACCAGACGCGGCTTTCATCCACCACTCCCTTTTCACACTCATTGGCAAGAGAACGTCCGTCGAAGGCCTTCTCGTATACCTGCTGCGTCAGTGCTTCCAGTATAGGGCGCATTTTTTTCTCATAAGCTTCTTCTTTCAGCACCTCAAGTCCTCTGTCGATGAGCCATGCCGTCTCTATATCATGTCCATATGAATGCAGATCCAGAATCGAGTTCATCTCTGCGTCGAAGAATACTTCCTGCCTGTGAAGCTCCGGATTGTATATTTTATCCGCAAAGGTATCCAGAATCCAAAGCAGCTTTTCCTTCACTTCCCCGCTGCCGCCGATCCGGTACAACTGCGTATACGCTTCGAATACATGCAGAAGTGTATTCATGGTTTTTTCCGCAATAACTCCATTCTCCGACAGCTTATCGTTATCGATCTCTTCGAAGCTTCTGTCGAAGCATTCCTTGTAGCCGAACTCATCCGTACACCTTTCTTCTATGAGCCGGAACAGGTCCGCAGCCATGGAAAGTGCTTCTTTATTCCCGCTGGCCTCATAGTAGGAGGATAGCGCATAAATCGCAAAGGCCTGATTATAAGTATGCTTTTCCGTATCCTCCGGGCTGCCGTCATAACGGGTGGACCAATAGACTCCTCCATATTTTCTGTCCAGGCAATATGTCTTCATATATTCAAAACCATGCCTGGCATAATCCAATAGCTCCTCCTCTTTTAACAGAAGATAGGCATTGGCAAAAAACCATGTGATGCGGCTATTCAGAATGCATCCCTTTGCCGCCTTTTCATCCGTCTTCAAATTATAATCCACAAAGTCATAATAGCCGCCGTTTTCATTGTCACGCAGCTTCTTCCAGAAAGGAAGGATGATTGTGGTAAGATGCTCTTTCATTTCACCGGCTAACATAAGCTTCCCTCCTATCCCTTTACTGCGCCTGCCGTAAGGCCGCTGTATATTTGTTTCTGGCACAGTATGAAAACGATCAGCGCCGGAAGAAGGGAGATGATGACTCCCGCACAAATCAGGTTATACTGGCTTCCGAGAGGACCCGTGAAGGTAAACAGCGAGGTAGCCACTGTTCCCAGTCTGGTCTTATCCTGAAGATATAGCTGAGCCATATAATATTCGTTGTACGTTCCCACTCCTTTAAGTATCATGCAGGTCACGATGGCCGGCTTCAAGAGCGGGAAAAGTATCTTCGCATAAATTGTAAAATAAGAAGCCCCATCCATAATGGCCGATTCATCGAGTGAAATCGAAATATTTTCAAAAAACTGTATAAAGATGTATATCGAAATAACATCCGTTCCCATCATGAGAATGATATAGCCGTATAAGTGATTGATGAATCCCAAAGAATTCATAATGGAATAAACAGAAACCTGCATCGCTACGCCGGGCAGCAAGGTCGCAAAGAGGAACAGGTTGCGCACCAGCCCGTTTCCCGGGAATTTAAAGCGGTTCAGTATATATGCGATCTGAGTTCCGAATAAGATAGAGCCTATCAGCACCACGATAAGAACGAGCGTGGAGTTGATAAATGCCTGCCCCATATTGGCGCGATGGAACGCCTCAATAAAGTTGTCGAAATTGAGCCAGCTCTCCGGCAGCGCCATCACGTTAGTGCTTTTATACTCCGGATCCGTCTTAAAGGCGGTAATTACGCAGGATACAATAGGGATTATTGCTGCAAAGGAGAAAAATACGAGGGAGAAATATTTCAAAAAAGACCATATCAATTTCTTAATCTTTATTATCATCCTTTATGCCGCCCCCTTTCTTCTATTTCTATAGCGCTCCAGCTTTTTTTCACGCCTTAAGCCTGCACCGGTATTCTCATCCTCTGCATCCCGCATCGCATACTTGAAAAAGAGCTTCTGTAAAATAGTAGCGATAAAGATAATAACCAAAAGGACTACTGCCATTGCCGACGCAAGACCTACCTTCTGGCTGACATGGGCGATTTCGTTCATGATAACGAAATAGGTTCCCGTTCCGTTTCCGCCCTTGGTGATGACATATGGCGGGTCGAAAGCGCTTAAGGAGCCGGTAATGGATAAAATAACGTTGAGAGTTACAATTGTCTTGATGCTCGGCAAAATAATATACCGAAACTGATGAAATTTATTTGCACCGTCCAGCTCAGCCGCCTCATACAGCTCTGCGTCCACAGACATGATTGCGCCAATAAAAAGCACCATGTTCTGTCCGAAGTAACGCCATACGCTTGTGGCAACCAGCGAGATATTATTGATTCGCTGATCTTTCAGCCAATACGGAAGATTTTCCAGTTCAAAGCCACACCATTGAAGAACCGTATCGAACACGAATCCTCTCGTGTAAAAAAACTTAAAGATAAATCCGATTGCAATTCCGCTGATCAGGTAGGGGAAAAACATAAATCCCTTGAAAATACTGCCGCCCTTTACTTTAAAGCTGAGTATGGTCGCCAGATACAGGGCGATGGCGAGCTGTACCATAGCTCCGCCTATGTAATAAAGGCTGAGCTTCAAAGCTCCGAAGCAGTCGTCCCTCTTGAATACCTGAATGTAATTGTCCAGACCTACAAACTTTCTGGGTCCGATGTATTTCATCTTATAGAAACTGAATTTGAACATTTCCGCAAAGGGAAAATAGGTAAAGGTAAACAACAGTAAAAGAGGTATAAACATAAATGCTACTATGATAATTGTCTGTTGCCCTTTTCTGCTCTTCGCCCATTTCAAAAAATAAAGGGGCTTTTTTTCTTTTGTCTGCACGACTTGTTCTGCAGCAGCCGACATACCGCATCCTCCTTATCCATTGTCTTTATTATTGCTTGGGAAATGAAAAACCGCACTTCCCAAGCAACAACTGATGCCATATGGCAATGAAATGAATTTTTAAAATTAGTTTATTACTTCCACACCTACTGTTTCCTGTGCGCTGGTCCACGCCTCGTTCCACTGCGCCATAATTTCGTCAAAAGTCATGTCTCCGTTAGCTGCATGCTCGATGATAGACTGAATCTTGCTGTCGCCGCCGCTGTTGATGTTGAGTTCGGATTCCGCATTCAGTTCGTTAAGGATATCCTCTTCACCGGCTATCGACGGTTCGTCCGCTACGAATTCTATACCGTCAAAAGCTGCGTAAAGTGCCGGATATTCTCCATCCATGCTGATCGGAACACCGCCTTCGTTATAGGCAAATCCGGATTCCTCTGTCATCCATTTTACAAATACCATAGCTGCCGCTTTGTTGTCATCAGAAGAGTTTACATTAATTCCATAGTTATAATCAGGGCCTGCAGAAGCGTACTGTTTACCGCCTACCGTGATAGGGAAGGACATATATCCGATGTCATCACCGTGGTCTCCGGCATCTACCATCTGGGAGTATGCCCATGAGCCAAGTACCATACATCCGATTTCTCCGTTGTTTATCATGCCCTTGCAGCCTTCCCAGTCTGTAGTGGTATAATCGTCCTCAATCAATCCGTTAGCTACCGCATCATATAATATCTTATATACCGCATAAGCATGGGTATCGTCTCCGTAGTTCTGGAACGGATCCTGTGTATGTAAAAGCTCCTGATTCATGTACTTGCTGGAACCGGTAGCAGAACCGTTGATATATGCATCCCATGCTCCCATGGTCCAGCCTGCCGCATAGTTGGTATACAGCGGAATCGCATCCGTATTGTCCTTAATCGCCTGCAACGCTGCGATGAATTCTTCCGGAGTCTTGGGGATAGCCGTAATTCCCGCCTGTTCGAAAATTGCCTTGTTGTATACGATACCCTGGGCATTACCGGTGGAGGCGATGCCATATACCGTATTGTCATACATCCACTGATCAGCAAATCTTACTGCCTTGCTCACATCGCTCAAGCTGCCGTAAGGCACGAAATACTCGTTTAAAAGGTTCTTGTCAACTGCAGGAATCATCATGATATCTCCCCAATTGCCCGCCGTCAGTCTAAGCAATGCATCGTCCGCATAGTTGGTAACGCCCTCTACTTCTACCGTAATATTCGGATACGTTTCGTTGAAGTCCGCAATATAGCTGTCTATCATCCCGCTATCAATCAAGTCCGTTCTATGGGTAAGCCATTTGATGGTAGTAGTGATATCCGTATAGCTTTCTCCCAGAACGATGTTCGTATAGCTCAGTCCGCTTGCCTCTGCAGTATCCTCTGCCTCTGCAGCATCTCCGGCTTCCTCAGTGGTTTCTGCAGGCGCTGCCTCAGTCGTCTCCTCATTCGTGTTTACTGCCGCACTTTCGCTGCTTCCTCCGCCGCATGCCGCCATCGACAAAGTAAGTACTGCCGCCATGCTGAGTGCCAAAACTTTTTTCAGTTTCATAATAAGTATTCCTCCTTTTTGTTTTGCTCGTTTTCTGTATTAAGTCCCCCGGTAAAATTTATTTGCTTAGCAAATTTTACTCTGTAACTTTAATTTAATTATATTTAACTTTATTTTTTATTCATCATCAATTCTTGTTTTTAATCTTCAATTCTTGTTATATTTGTATATTTATTCTTTTTATACAATTTTTATATTATTTTTTTATGCATTACTTATAAATTTGCTTTCTTATTAAACCTCCGAAAACTTGCTTTTATCACTTATTTAGTTGTTTTTATCTTTTTATTACCTTTTTATTTAAGTAAATAATTTGTAATTTACATGTATTTATGGTATGATTGTCGCAGGAATAGCAAAGCCCCCCCTTCCTCACTCACAGACAGGAGGTTCCATATGAATTTTACTGATGATTTTGAACGCTACCTGGCCGCTTTGCCGCGCCTTTCTCCCGATAAACCCACGGACTTTTTTCTGGGCAGCAGATATGAACTAAATGAGGATACCGGCAAAGAACTGATATCCATCCTCTCCGGCGGCACTCTGGAGGCGTCCTTCCCATATTCCTTCAGCCTGAATCCGCTTAACTGCTATTTACTTCTATATACAGAGGAAGGGTATGGGAAGCTGCACTTTGAGAGCAATATTTACTCATTGGAGAGCAACACTTTATTGCTTTTAAAATGCAACAAGAAATTCAAGCTGGAAATCGCTGTATCTCCGTGGAATTACAGCGTCTTTTTTATCAAGGGGGATATTCTGGATTTCTATTATAATTTATTGTCCAGGTACGGCTTTCCCCTTTATTCACTGCCGGATCATTCCACCATCATACGAAATATTCAGAAACTTTCCCTTAACAGTACAACCGGCAGTGTCCGCAACAAACTATACGATTCTCGTTTTTTGACCGATATCATCTGCGATCTTCTTATGGAATGTATGGAAGCCGACAATCCTGAAACAAAGGTGCCGGCGTACTTGCAGGAAATGAAAGCTCTATTCGATATCGCCTATCAGGAAAACTACTCGCTGGACGAATTGGAAACCCACTTTTCTATCAGCAAGTACCGGCTATGCCGGGAATTTCATTTCCATTACGGAGAATCACCGCTGCAATATTTGAACGGAAAACGGGTAGAAATCGCCAAAGATCTTCTTCTCACTACAGATTACCGCGTTCATGAAGTGGGCAGCTTAGTGGGCATCGACAACACCAACCATTTTATCTATTTATTTAAAAAAGAAACGGGCATGACTCCTTTATCCTATAAAAAGAAGCTGCCGGGCATCAGCTGCAGTTCGTCCTTCGGCTAAGCTGTAACAGATATTACCTGTAAACAATCTCTGCCTCTGTACATAGAATGAAAAAGACGGTACAATGTCAGTATCACTTTATCGTAAAGGGGTTCTACGGATGATTACAACATTAGCAGGAGAACATTTTTATCTTTCCATCGTAATAAGGCTTATTATCGCCATGATCATGGGCGCACTCATCGGTTATGAGCGGGCATCCAAGAAGAGCACAGTGGGGCTGCGCACCTTTTCCATCGTCTGCGTTGCTTCCGCTCTCACTATGGTGATTAACGAATATTTAATCAGCCTCTACGGCGCAGGCGACGCTGCCCGTCTCGCCGCACAGGTCATAAGCGGCATCGGCTTTCTTGGCATGGGCAGTATTATACTCACCTCCCGCAATCAGATCCGCGGCCTGACTACCGCTGCCACTCTATGGGCTACCGCCATACTCGGTATCGCAGTCGGCGCAGGGATGATTATTCCAAGTTGCATTACCTTCGTTATCATGATGTTCATTATCACCGCTCTATCGCATATAAGCACCCATCTCGAAAAATACAACCGGATCATGACCATTTATCTGGAAGTCGATAAAAATGTAGGATTACAGCATATTGTCGATATCTTTGCGGAAAACGGGTATGAAGTGGCTCAGCTCGTGAAGCATAAGAGCTCTCCCGAAGGGGATCTGACGGTACAGCTCGACCTGGACTTGAAGGGAAAATATTTGCATTCGGATATTATTTACAGGCTTAGCCAGTTGGAAAGTATTCATTATATTGAAGAAGTCAAAAAATTTTCAACATAAAAAACCACGCTTTGGATAGAAATCAATTTTATCCAAAGCGTGGTTTTTCTTTGATAGAAAAGTGCTCTTGTTTAAGATATTTTCTTTCTTTTCACGCTGTCCTTGAGCACAATATGCCCTTCCACGATCGTTATTCCCTGCTTATAATATTCTCCCGATATTTTCCGCAAAAGATTGTTAATGCTCTTTCGCGCCATTTCCTTCATATCGACCTCGTAAGTGGTTATTTCCACATCGCACAAGCCGGGGTAAAGATAGTTATCGAAGCCTACCACAGAAATATCCTCCGGCACGCGGTAGCCGTTTTCCTTCAGCTTTTTAATAAGCTGACTGGCCGCCAGGTCGCAGTTGCATGCGAACGCCGTAGGCATCTTTTCCGGAAGCTGTAATTCAAATCCCAGATCCGACCTGCCCGTAACCGGGTCTCTGTCTTTTACTATCCACTCCTCTCTCGTGTTCTGTCCATGCTCTAACAGCGCTTTCGCATAGCCGAAATAACGATCCGTTATGCTCCCTGTATTCAGCAGCGTTCCTACGTAGGCAATTTGCGTATGCCCCATATCGAAGAGATAATTTGTAAGCTTATACATTCCGTAATAATTATCGGTTATGATAGCATCGCATTCATGCCTTTTATCATAAAAATCAAGATAGACCAGAGGCGTTTTTACCGAACTTCCGAGCATTTCCAAGTAATGGTCACAAAGAAGACCGATGACGATCATACCGTCTACCTTTTCCTCCTGCAGAAGCTTGGGAAGGGTTAACGACTTTTCTTCTTCAATTCCAAGCACCTCCAGCATGGTAAAACAGTCCTTCTGCAAGGCTCTCTGTGCTACCTCCTGATACATCTCCCAATAGAAGGACTTATATTTATCCAGAAAACGGTCAGATACAAGCACTCCTATATTATAGCTCTTACGGCTCCTTGCCAATTTAAGTGCTGAGGGCTGCTTATAACCCATCTCCTCCGCCAGCTTTACAATCTTCTCCCGGACCTCTTCGCTGACGCCCTTTTGCCCGGACAATGCCTTGGATACCGTAACCACGCTGACGTTCATCATCTCCGCAATATCAGCCATTTTAACCGTCTTTGCCATTTTTCTGCTCCTTTCACTCCCTTACAGAACTGCTTTCAAATGATATAATCTCCCTTTAAAGTCTCCCCATAAATTCTCCGCCTGCATTCCCGCTTTCATCAGGGTATCTCCGTAATACTCCTCTTCTTCTCCCTCTATGCGGTATTTCATATTCGGGTCCAGGCCCCTTAAATATATTCTGCGGCTATGATAATTGGGACAGTTCAGTACTTGTATGTAAGTAACCAGAGCCTCCTTTTTATCCTTGCTCACCACCGCATAGCAATCATACCGGTGATTTTCTCTGTAAGAAGCGATCCGGTAATAATCGCCGCTGCGTACCAAATCGTTGTATTTATGGTACATGGCTACCTGAGAGGGAATCATCTTTCTATCCTCCTCCGGTATCCTCGTCACGTCCAGCTCGTAGCCGAAGGTTCCTGCCAGCGCCACGTAGCCCCTCGTTTCAAAAGGGGTAGTTCTTCCTACCGTATGGTTGGGACAATCGGACACATGAGCTCCCATGGCCGAAAGCGGATATATGAGTGCAGTTCCCTCCTGAATCTCCAGACGCTCTATGGCATCCGTATCGTCGGAGCACCATATTTGCGGGCTGTAATAGAGCATACCGGGGTCAAACCGCGCGCCGCCGCCAGAACAGTTCTCTAACAGCAGGTATGGAAACTCTTCCGTCAGGCGGTTCTGCAATTCATACAGTGCCAGCACATAACGGTGATATATCTCTCCCTGCCGGTCGGCGGGGAGCTTAGCGCTTCCAATATCGGAAAGAGGACGGTTCATATCCCATTTCACATATTCGATATCAGCGCTTCTGAGGATTCCTGCCACGCATTCGTACACATAGTCCCGAACGTCCTTCCTCGTTATGTCAAGAACATACTGGTTCCTTGCAAGCGCGGCTTTTCTGCCAGGTATTGCAATTGCCCAGTCCGGATGGCTTCTGTATAAATCGGAATCGGGAGAAATCATCTCCGGTTCGAACCATATACCGAATTTCATCCCGAGCTTGTTCACTTCCTTTACGAGAAAATCCAATCCGCCTTTTAACTTCTCCTCGTTTACCTGCCAGTCGCCCAGTGCCCGGTTATCGCTGTCTCTATTCCCGAACCAGCCGTCGTCCATAACGAGCATCTCTATTCCAAGCTCTGAAGCCTGCTTCGCAATGGATAGTAATTTATCCGCATCGAAATCGAAATAAGTAGCTTCCCAGTTGTTGATGAGTATGGGCCTCTTTTTATCCTTATACTCTCCTCTTATCAGATGATTCCTATATAAGTCATGGAAGGTACGGGTCATGCCGCCGATTCCGTCTTCCGAATATACCAAAACAGCCTCAGGTGCCTGAAAGCCCTCTCCCGGGCCAAGTTTCCAGCAAAAATCCCCGGAATTGATTCCTATCGTCAGCCGGACGCTGTCAAATTGGTTCACTTCCTCCTGAACGATAAAGTTGCCGGAATAGACAAAGTGTACCGCATATACCTCACCCGCATCCTGGGAAGCGCCTTCCGTCATCAGAGCCATAAACGGGTGCTCCTGATGCCCCGGTTCTCCCCGCAGGGAAGACACGGCATATTTGCCGAATCCGATTTTCTGTCTCTGAATATGACGTTCTCTCGCCCAAGAGCCATGAAGCGTTATCCGTTCAAATTCTTTGTTATCCATATCCAGACAAGCCGACAGTATCTTGGTCAAATAGACTTCTTTTTCAGAAACGTTCTCCACATAAACGCTTCTCGTTATCACATCTACATCCTCAAAAGCAGTATACATAAGCGTTACGGCAAGTCCCAGCGCTTTATCTTCGCATAGGATTTCCAAGGTGGTGCATTCCTGCTCTCCCCCGAAGGTCGCCGGCAAGCCGGCAAGCCCCGGCTTCCCCGCATATATTTTGTGAGAAACTGCGGAAAGACTCACACCCCGATGTCCTTCCCGGGAAACCACATCGATACAGCCGTCTCTATAATCCCCCAAACCGTGTCCCGGATATTCCATAGGAAAGGAGTCCATAAAAGAACACCTATCCCTATCGTTTCCCGATGGTACAAAGGGAGCTTCTTTCGTCCGGAGCAGATAAGTTACATCATGATCTTTCAGCCTGCTTCCATAATATACATGTCCGAGAAAATTATCCTCATCCACCACTGCCATAACATAGGAAGTATTCGGTGTATCTAATTTAAAAACGCGCTTCGCCGCATGAGCGTTCTGCGGCTCCAAATCATAATGTCTTATTCCCATAACGTTCTCCTAAATATTTTTAAGTTAAAATAAAGTAATTTTAATTAAATTATAAATTAAATATGGGCAATGTCAACCTTATTTCACAGTTTATTTATTATTTTTATTCGTTATCACTATAGGCCAGTGCACAGCGAACCGCTTTCTTCCATCCCTTTAACAATTTCTCTCTTTCCTCCTCCTGCATGGACGAAAGAAAGGTCCTTCCCAGCTGCCAGTTTTCGCGGATCTCGTCTTTATCCTTATAGAAGCCGGTAGCCAGCCCGGCCAGATAAGCCGCACCTAAAGCCGTGGTCTCAATACATTTCGGTCTGTATACCGTTGCATCGATAATGTCAGCCTGAAATTTCATCAGGAAATGGTTGGCACAGGCCCCTCCATCCACCTTCAGCTCCTTCAGCCGTATTCCCGAATCTTCTTCCATGGCTCGCAGTACGTCCGCCGTCTGGTAAGCGATGGATTCCAGGGTAGCACGGACAAAATGCTCTTTTTTACACCCCCGCGTAATACCAACCACCGTCCCTCTCGTATACTGGTTCCAGTAAGGGGCACCTAGCCCCGCAAAAGCAGGGACGATATATACTCCATTGGTATTTGGCACCATATCCGCATATTCCTCGGACTGTGAGGATTTCCCCAACATCCGCATCTCATCCCGCAGCCATTGCACCGCCGCTCCGGCCACGAATACGCTTCCCTCCAGTGCATATTCCACCTCATCTCCGGTGCTTGCGGCAATCGTGGTAAGCAGTCCGTGTTTCGATACTGTAGCCTTATGCCCTGTATTCATCAGGAGAAAACAGCCCGTACCATATGTATTTTTCACCTGACCGGATTCGAAGCAGCACTGTCCGAACAAGGCAGCCTGCTGGTCTCCAGCCGCGCCCGCTATGGGGATATTTCCTCCCAGAATTCCTTTATCCGTATAGCCGTAAATACAACTGGAGGGCTTTACCTCCGGCAGCATAGAGGCGGGAATGTTCAGCTTGGCAAGCAGTTCCTCATCCCAGCAAAGCTCATGGATATTAAAAAGCATGGTACGGGACGCATTGGTATAATCGGTAATGTGTACCTGTCCTCTGGTCATGTTCCAAATAAGCCAGGTATCCACCGTACCGAAGAGAAGTTCACCCGCTTCCGCACGTTTTCTCGCCCCCTCTACATTATCCAGTATCCACGTTATCTTCGTCGCGGAGAAATAAGCGTCTGGAATGAGTCCTGTCTTCTCCCTGATAATGTCTCCATATCCTTCTTCGTTCAGCGCATCAATTCTATCCGCTGTCCTTCGGCATTGCCAAACGATCGCATTATAGACGGGCTCTCCCGTCTTCTTATCCCAGATAATCGTAGTTTCCCGCTGATTCGTAATTCCTATGCCGCTTATCTCCTCTGCATTCACACCGAGCAACGCCATAGCCTCCGTAGCAACGGCTAACTGCGAGGACCATATTTCCATAGGATTGTGTTCTACCCAGCCGGGCACCGGATAAATCTGGTTAAATTCCTTCTGCGCAATGCTGCAGATCTTCCCTTTCTTATCGAATAAAATACATCGGGAACTGGTCGTCCCCTGATCCAATGCCATCATATACTTTCCCATACGATACCTCTCTTTTCCGGTTCAAAATAATTAAAATATTTATAAAAAACGCGGTACACACTTTTCTGTTTTAATCGGCCCCAGACCTATCCACACTCTTCGTTGCGACAACGTCCACTCCCGTCCCCGCCGCATCAGATAAAATAACCGCTCCCATAAAGACCGGAGCCTCCACTTCTACCGACTTAAGTGCCTCCATACATTCCATAACTTTTCCTTTGGGAATATCATACTTAGTCTTCACAGGCACTACCGCCTGCCTGCCGCCCCGCACACGAACCGTAGTCGTTACGATTCTCGTGGGGTCCGTCAATTCTTTGCGGGCATATTCCTCCCCCCTGCCGCAAGAGTTCCCCTTCACCTCCAGCGTGCCATCCTCCTGAACCGTTACCGTGAGCATACATCCCACCGGGCACCGGACACATATTAATTCCTTCTTATCCAAGCCTTCTATCTTTTCAAAGCCATCTTCCCTTTCAAGCCCGTCTGTTTTCTCCATATTCACCCACCCTTTACAATATTATGCCGACCTTTTTCTTAAAGCCTTCCTATCCAGCCCGACGAAGCAGCGTCCCCCTCCCTATTCCGCTTCTATTGACACAGTAATCGATTTTAAATCAGAAAATTTCTCTAACTCACTTTTCTTTAATTTGATCTGCTCCATTTCTCCCGGAAGAAGAACACGTTTTTTCTGTTTTATGGCAATCGTGTCATTATAGTAAACCGTCAGAAAAACATTCCGGTACACATTTCCCACACGGAATCTAACCACCTGCTCCTTTTGCATATATTCCACCCGCAGAAGAGAGGGCACAGTATAACGTACACCCCCTTCGCATTTTATAGCCACAGCTTCTGCTCCTACAGAACGCTTTTCTTTCACATAAGCGGCAGCATGCTCTCCGGCGCCGTAAGCCTCCTCCGATACATGATCCACCAGATCATGAACGTGAAGCACATTTCCGCAGGCGAACACCCCTTCTACGCTGGTCTCCAGGCTTTCGTTCACCACAGGGCCCGCCGTCACAGGATTCAGCGCTACTCCCAAGCCCTCTGACAGCTCGTTCTCCGGTATAAGTCCGCAGGAAAGCAGAAGGGTGTCGCAGCTTATATATTCCTCCGTGCCCGGGATAGGCTTCCTATTACCGTCCACTTCTGCCACGGTCACTCCCTTTACTCTTTCCTTCCCGTCTATGTCTATGACCGTATGGTTTAGCTTAAGGGGAATGTTATAGTCCTCCAGACACTGCACGATATTCCTCTTAAGGCCGCCGGAATAGGGCATCAGCTCCGCCACCAGCTTAACCTTCGCTCCTTCCAGCGTCATCCTTCTTGCCATAATCAGGCCGATGTCACCGGAACCCAGTATCACAACTTCCTTCCCCGGCATCCTTCCTTCCATATTCACATAGCGCTGGGCCGTCCCCGCCGAGTAGATGCCCGCCGGACGATACCCCGGAATATTCAAGGCTCCTCTGGAACGCTCTCTGCATCCCATGGCCAGAACCACTGCCTTCGCTTCTATTGTAAAAAGACCGTCTTTCTTATTCATCGCAGTGACGAGTTTCTTATCCTTTTCAGCAGAAATATCCACAACGATGGTACGTAACAGGCATGGTATCCCCAACGCCTCTGCCTGGCTGATATATCTTTGTGCATATTCCGGTCCGGTCAGCTCCTCCTTGAAGGTGTGCAGCCCGAATCCGTTGTGGATACACTGATTCAGAATTCCGCCTAATTCTTCATCCCGCTCCAGCACAAGAACATTCTCTATCCCGGATTTGACGGCCGCTACTGCTGCCGCCAGCCCCGCCGGTCCTCCGCCTACGATTAAAATATCCGCCTTTTTATCCATCCCTTCTCATTTCTCCTTCCACGCTCTAAGCGCTTCCTATGTCTTCTTTGTCATATCCTGTAAGGAATCTGGATTCTCCGCCCGATTTCGTGATCTCTCCCACATCCGCTCCTAACTCCCGCGCCAGAATCTCCACTGTCTTCGGCGCGCAGAATCCGGACTGGCAGCGTCCCATACCCGCTCTTGTACGTCGCTTTATACCATCCAGCGTAGTTGCACCAAGCGGTCTGTGTATGGCGTCCATAATCTCTCCTTCTGTGACCAGCTCACAGCGGCAGATTATATTGGCATATGCAGGGTTTTTCGCTATCAGTTCCTTTCGTTCCCCTTCGTCAGCATCCGCCATTCCCCGGATTCCTTGCCTATGCACCTTAAAGTCTGCCTTTTCGGGCACAGGCAGAAGCTCCTGCACGATTCCGGCAACGTATTCTCCGATGGCGGGCGCACAGGTGAGACCCGGCGATTCAACTCCCGCTACATCAATGAAGCCGGGAGCATCCTCCGCTTCTCCGATCAAGAAGTCTCCAGCGGATTCATGAGCGCGCAGCCCCGCAAAGGAAGTGATGATCTTCTCCGCAGGTACCCTCTGAATACTCAGCCCGCCTCTTTTCAACAAATCGCCGAGTCCCTCTCCCGTAGTATTCGTACCTTCCTTATCTCCGATATCTACAGCCGTAGGACCTATCATCAGGTTGCCATGCACGGTAGGCGTTACCAGCACACCTTTTCCATACCGGGTGGGGAGCTGGAAAATCGTATGAGAAACATAGCTGCCCGCCGATTTATCGAACAGGCAGTATTCTCCTTTTCTCGGTATGATATTCAGTTTCCTCCCACTCACCATGTTATGGAGCGCGTCTGCGTAAAGCCCTGCAGCGTTAACGACGATTCGGCTTTCGAACACCCCTTTGGAGGTCTTAAGCAAATACCCCTCCTGCATTCTCTCTATTTGCAGAACTTCTGTATTCAAGTGGAATTCCACACCGTTCTCACAGGCATTTTCTGCCAGTGCGATAGTAAGCCCGAAGGGGCATACGATACCGCCGGCAGGAGCGTACAAAGCCGCCACTGCCTCATCTGAAATATTAGGCTCCATAGCCCGCAGCTCCTGCTCCTCGATGATGCGCAGTCCTTCCACGCCGTTTTGCTGTCCTTTTTCCAGAAGTCTTCGCAGTTTATCCCTATCCTTCTCGTCGAAACAAAGCACCAGCGTGCCATTCTTCTTAAAAGGAAAGTCCAGCTCCCTGGAAAGCTGTTCCATCTTCCTATTGCCCAAGACGTTCAGCCTCGCCTTAAGTGTTCCCGGCTCCGCGTCATGCCCTGCATGAACGATTCCGCTGTTGGCCTTGGAAGTACCTTCGCAAATATCAGACGCCCGTTCCAGTACCGCTGTTTTCCCCGCATATTCATAGCGGGACAATTCTCTCGCGATGGCCGCACCGGTCACGCCCGCTCCTATTACAATGACATCATACATTTTTATACCCCGTGTCCTCTTTTACAGACTCAAAATCAATAGCTGAAAGCGATTTTCTTTCACCTTTCGTTCTCCGAGTTCTCTTTCCTCATAGCTTTATCATATCATTTTCGGCGTCATTTTTCGATACTATTTTGACAAAGAGATATCCGTGTGTTATTCTTGTTACTGTTCACTCCGTTCTCAGCAACGCATGATTTCCGCAATGCAAAAATTTTGCATGGAAATTCGCTCTGCGAAGCAGAAATCATCTCTTGAGTCACGTTCTTATGTGAGCAATAACTTATTCCCGGATTATATTACATTCCCAACTAAGACGAAATTTTAATTAAAAATATTTTATAAATTCTGCAAAATAGAAAGCGCATGGAACTATGAGCATTGAAATCGTATTACAGCAAATGGCAATTATCTTTATCCTTATTATGACAGGAGCATTGCTTTACCGCAAATCAATGCTTTCCGACGAAACCTCGAAACAGATATCGATGCTTATCATAAACCTCTGCAATCCGGCGCTGTTAATCTGCTCCGTCTTTGATGCCGGACCGAAGGCCTCGAATTCCGACCTCCTTACGGGCGCTTTCATCGTGCTTCTGGCATATGCCGTACTCATATTGTGCGGACATCTGATTCCTCATATCCTGCATGTTCCGGGCGAAGACCATTTTGCTTACAGGCTGATTACCATTTACGGCAACGTGGGTTTCATCGGCATTCCCCTCGCCATGGCCCTTCTTGGTTCTGGTTCGCTCATTTACGTATCCCTGAATAATCTTGTATACAATATACTTATCTATACGCACGGTCTTTCCACCATTAAGGCTGCCGTCGCAAAAAGCACGAGCCACAATCTTTCCGGCAATGCTTCCCCTTTGGAGCAGGAAAAGGAAATTGCAGAAGGCTATGCCCGGGCTCTGCTTAAAGTAACGAAAAAATTCGTAAATGCAGGTACCGTTTCCGCCGTCATAACTATCGTTCTATATATAAGCGATCTCCGCATTCCCATCCTTCTTTCGGACACTCTTACCCACGTGGGACGCTCCACTACCTTCTTATCTATGCTCATACTGGGAGTATCGGTAGCGCAGATGCCTTTGTCAGATATTTTTTCCCATAAGAAACTATATGTCTTCGCTGCGCTTCGTATGGTCATCGTTCCTGTGCTTTGCGTATTCTCGTTCCGTCTTTTTACAGACAACGTTCTCATTATCAGCACCACTGCTCTGATGCTTGCCGTGCCGGCAGGAAACATGCCGCTCATACTATGCAAGCAGAATAATCTGGATAGCACTGTCATTTCCAGAGGTATTATTCTTTCCACCCTGCTCTCCTTTTTTACGATACCTATCGTGACTTTATTCGTATAAAACTGTATTTTGGCATTGCAGAAATCATGCGTTGCTGAGAATGGAGTGAACAGCAACGGCATTCTTAACGTTTTTACGCTGTTTTCTTTGCTTTTACAGAAAAATATGGTATAATTTGTAGAAAAATACGATATGGGGGTCTTTGAATGGAACGCAATCAAATTTCACGCATTAACAAGTTATTATTTATCGCTTTAACGCTTACCACTATTTTTTTAACTATAGGCTTACTGTCGCAGCTGACGCTATCCGGCTTAGCTCCGATCCTGAGCATAATTCCTTTGGTCGTAATCCTTGCATTTTACATCGGAGACATCGTTATCATTCTGAATAAAAACTGGACTCTCGCACTGCTGCCCTATACCGCGGTCTCCTTCTCTATCATCTACGCATTTATCTTGCTGTCAGGCAATTCCAATGCGGTATATCCTTATATGATTCCTATCATTCTCATTTTGACCTTATATCTCAATAAGAGAATTTCCACAATACTCGGTATCTATTTCATCCTCCTTAACATCATTAAAATCATATTGATTATGAGTGCTGCCGGCAATCCAGCGGAGATGATAGAATATGTAATGATTGAATTCATTATCAGCGTGCTCGTCGGTACTGCTTCCATTATGGGAACCAACTTGCTGATACGCTTCTTTGAGGAATACTCGGAAAAAATCAACAAAGAATCGGTGCTCAATCAGAATATGGCAAACGAAGTGGTGGCATCGGCAAAGCATGTCCTTACTCAGGCGGAAGCTTCCTCCGGCTTGCTCGATGAAATTGCAGGCACTACGAAGACGATCAGCGATTCGCTGAAAGATATTAACGACAGTGCCAATATGACCGCTTCCAATATCGAGCAGCAGACGGTGATGACCAGCTCCATACAAAATGTTATCGATGAGACCTTCAAGCGCACGAAGGAAATCGTTGAAATCGCTTCCATTTCCTCGGATTTTGTGGAAAGCGGCGTGAAGGCTATGGATCGATTAACCGTTCAGTCCGACCAATCCATCCAGTCCGGCTATGAAATGGATTCAGCGGCAGAAGAAATGATGAAAAAAGCTGATGATGTGCGTAACATTATAGGCATTATCCTCGGAATCTCCTCCCAGACGAACCTCCTCGCATTAAATGCTTCCATCGAAGCTGCGAGAGCCGGAGAAGCCGGAAAAGGCTTCGCGGTAGTTGCCGACGAAATCCGTAAGCTGGCAGAGCAGACGAGTCAGGCTACGGGGGATATTTCCACAATCCTGGACGAACTGTCCTCAAATACTACAGCAGTTTCCGATAAGGTAAAATACACCGTCCATACCTCGAAGGAGCAGAAGGAATTAATCGATGCGACCAAAAATGATTTCTCGAACATCGAGGAAAAGATTCATATACTCAGCCAGAATGTAAACGATGTGAACAAAAAAATGGAAGAACTGTTCGATTCCAACAACAGTATCGTGGATGCGATCAGCAACCTTTCCGCGACCAGCGAGGAAATATCCGCAAGTACGGAGCAGGCTTATGATATTGGCGAGAAAAATGCGAACAGCGTGAAGGATTTCGTTCAGATCATGAAGGATATTACAGCTACTATCGAGAAGCTCGCTAATTATAAGGTAAATGGTTAGATTAACGATATTTATATCAATCAAAAAAACTGCGTCGATACCCGACGCAGTTTTTTAATAGTGAAATCCGGAGAATCCGTATTGCACATTCTTCCTGATGATTATTAATTTTCTTCTGTTTCTTTTTTCGATCCTGCTCTCTTACCGGTTACCACAAACAATATAACACCTGCCGTTACGGTAAAAATAGAGATGAATTGCGAAGTGGACAGCGTCCCTACCGTTCCTCTGATCAAATCGCCTCTGTAATATTCTAAGATGAATCTGCCGATGCTGTACAATATAAGATATAAGGCTCCAACCTGTCCGTCGGCTTTTTTCCTCTTTGCGAACCATATCAGTACAAGGAAATGAATGAAGTTGAGACCGCTGGATATCAACTGTGTAGGTACGAGATTCACGCCGTTAGGCGCATATCTGGATGTATGGAATACGATGCCGAGAGGACTGTTCGTCTCATGCCCGTAGCAGCAGCCTGCCAGCAAGCACCCTACCCGTCCGAAACCCTGTGCTAATGCTACCGAGGGAATCAGCAAATCGAAATAAGCGAGAAATTTCAATTTCTTAATTTTACAATAGAGCATAGCCGCTAAAATCCCACCGATGATTCCGCCGTATACTACCCAGCCGTCAGAAAAATCCAACAGAAGGCCCGGATCAGCGATAATACTCTTTATACTGGTCAGAAAAAATAAAAGCTTGGAACCGGAGAATCCTCCCAGTACGCACCATATAACAAAGTTAAATATGTGCTCAGGGTCCAGCCCCTTCTTCTTCGCTCTGTATTCTCCCACAAAATATGCCGCCAGTATACCAATGGCTATCATCAGACCATACCCATATACCGTGACTGGTCCTATGGAAAATAATTCATTTTTCATTCTTCTTAAACGTCTCCTATTCTGTCGTTATTCCCTCTCCTCATAAGATTGCCGCGACTTAAGAAAATATTCTTGCGTTTTTTAGTGTAACACAGTTGGGACAAGGTTTCAACGTAACTTTATTCGTACAGAAATAATTTTTCGGATTTTCCGACATAAAACCTGCGCCTTGTACCAGTTTGGGATAATCGTTACAAGGCGCATTTCTTATTTTATTTCTATGAATATTATTGAAGGAATCATTCCACGATTAATTCCCTCGTGGAGACCTTTTTTATTTTTCCCGCAACCATATAAGAGAACAGAAAAAACACAGCAACAACAATCGCCACCGGCACTGCAATTGTCAAAAGATTATATCTCGTACGGAATATGCTGATTCCCATCTGCTTAAGGACAGCTACCATCATGGGATCGTTCAGCCATAAATTCAAACAAATTCCGACGGCTGCACCAATCAAAGAGACAAATACAAAGCGCAGTGCAAATTGTATTCTCAGCATGCCCGTTGTAAAGCCGCTGGCTTTATATATCCCGATATCCTTTCTTTCCTTTAAGAAAGTTCTGCCGCTTACCATAATCGAAGACACCGCGATCACTGCGATTGAAATAACATAAATAATGAAGAAAATTCCCTCCATTGCAGCAATAATGACCACCATCATAGGGTCAGTTTCTTTTTCTGAATTATCTGTAAATGTCATTTCTCCCGCATAGGAAGCGTATTTTTCTTCCAGCTTAGAAACAATGTCCTTCACTGTGCTGCTATCGGAAAGCACATAGTCATAAATATTATATTCATAATCTGGTTTTAAACGTTTCATTCCTTCCGTATTCATACAGAAAATCTTTCCCACATCGTTGACGCATTGATAAGTTCCTACAATCAGGTAATCGGCCTCTTCTTCTCCATATCCTATGGTAACTTCATCTCCTATCCCTTTCCCCAATATATCTGATACAAGCTCCGTCACAACAATCTCATTCTCATAAAGAGGTGTCCTTCCGTCAATTATCGTATCGAGCTTCTGTACACTTCCGTCAACCCGGCCTGCAAAATTGTATCCATCTATCAAGAAATAGTACTGATTCTTATTTTCGTATTCCTCTATTCCGCCTCGGTCCGCTATCACCTCTTCAATCTCTTTTTGCAGCTCTGGATAATTCCCATAATCCACGATAATATCCGCATTTATCCATCCAAAAAGCCTATACAGCCAATCCACATTCGCCATTTGTCCGAAGGCCGTAACCGCAATCATGAAAAAGGTCAGAATACAACTAATAATGCCAATCCCGATATATTGCTTCGCATTAGAGGTAAGCTGCCGAAGCGCCAGTCTGCTTTTAAATCCTCTTTTTGTCTTCCCCGTTACCGGCATCTGCATCCTGACTGAAAAATAAATGCTGTCCCTTCCTCCTGAAATTGCCCTCACCGGTGAGATGGACGCGAGCTTCTTCGTCTTAAGCAATACATAAAGGCAAGCCAGCGCAAGCACGAACATGAGCAAAGGAATACTTATGCCAAGATTCAGCTTCCGAGAGGCAAGAACTCCGGAAATAGGGGTGAAAATACCGATTAAAAATCCGGTCGCCGGTATGCTTGCCGCTGTACCAAGAACAATTCCTGTAATGCCTGAAAGCACATATTGCAAGATCAATATCAGCCGCAATTTCCACTTTGTAAACCCTTGAGATTTCAAGACTCCAAAAGAAACATATTCCATTTCTATAGTGGATACTACGCTGTGCCCCATAATCACTAAAACGACAATAAACAAAAGCACGGAGAACAACACCAGTATTCCTGCCAATATGTGATTCAGAAGCATTGTATAGGTTCTGGATTCCCCTATGGTCAGCGCTACGTCTGCAGCGCTCATAAACCCCGATACATCATCAATATTCTTTCTCAGCTGGTAAATATCATCTTTCCATTCTTCCTGTGCATGTATATAAATGCATTGGTATAGTATTACTCCTTTCTCCGCTCCCTGCGCTATATCTTCAGAATGAAGCCGTTCTTCGTAAAGTTCTTTGAAGTCCTGGCTATT
Organism: Bacillota bacterium; assembly: GCA_023442465.1. Taxonomy (GTDB): domain Bacteria; phylum Bacillota; class Clostridia; order Lachnospirales; family Lachnospiraceae; genus Kineothrix. Next base: position 69,553 of record JAEZZQ010000048.1, read on the forward strand.
CATAAGAGCATTTTTTATACCCATGAGAGAGGCTCCCGAAAAGGGCTCTTCAATAAACCCTGCTATTTTGAATTCCTGCTCCTTACCCCTCGTATCGATATATACCGTATTGCCGACCGCGCATCCGTAATTCTGCACGAAGCTTACCGGCAAAAGTATTTCCCCTTTCTCAGGCGTCCGGTTTTCTTCCAAAAACTCATCCAAATCTTCACCGTACTGATTGTAACGGTGTTCTTTGTTATCATAATCAAGGAACAGCATTCTGTCGGTACGTTCTCCGGCAATAAATACCCCGGTAGAATAAAGCGCCTTTAGAACTTCTACCGAGTCCACACCTTCACATTCTCTGATCGTTTCCGCCATCTCTTCCGTATAATCGTCTTCTTTTACTGCAGACATACTATCCGGCATATTCACTTCCCGATAGGCTTCCTCCAGGCGTCTGTCGGAATTGGTCACGACGCTGATCACTGTGGTAAGTACAAGAGACAGTATAAAAATCAATACAAGAGTACTGATAAAATTTCCTTTTTTATTCCTTATATTCGCTTTTAGCAGTGTGAAAATTTCCATCGCGCACCTCCTACCATGACATGGAGGAAAGCCATGCATTTACCTGCTTTTCCCTGCTCTTAAATTCTTCATCCGAAATATTCTCCTTATATACGGGCAGCGAAAGCTCCCCTAACACCTTGCCGTCTTCCAGATAAATGATCCGGCTTCCACGGACGGCTGCGCGGATATCATGCGTTACCATTAATACGCTCTGCCCTTCATTGTTTATCGCAGTAAGCAGGTCCAGCACCTCTCTGGAAGTCCTTTTGTTCAGCGCACCCGTAGGCTCATCCGCAAACAAAAGCTTAGGCTCATTGATCAAAGCTCTCGCAATTGCCGTCCGCTGCGCTTCTCCGCCGGACACCTGAGAGGGAAGCCGCTTGAACGCTTCATATATCCCCATTCTCTTTAGCAGCTCCTGCGCATATTTATTAACCTCCGGCGCCGTTCTCTTTTTTCCAAGATAACCGGGAACCGCCACATTTTCAAACATATTCAGATTACTCACAAGATGAATCTGCTGGAAAACAAAACCGAAATCACCGTGCCTAAGTCCCGTCAGCTTATTTTCATTAAATTTGGCAATATCCTTTCCTTCATAAATTACTGCGCCGGCAGTGGCCCTATCCATCCCGCTGAGACAATAAAGAAGTGTGGACTTCCCCGAACCGGAAGCTCCCATGATAATCGTAAAATCGCCTTCATATATATCCAGATCTATTCCGTTCAGTACATGATTCTGGGTGCCCTCACTGGCATAGCTTTTACAAAGTCCTTTTGCGCTCAGAATTACTTTTCTTTCCATAACTTTCCTCCATAAAGAATTTCTTTGCTTCTATTTGTTTTATCATTCTTACTATAAGGCAAAAGTTATTAAGAAGTCCTTAAGGCCTGACATTACTCTATCAAGGGGAACTTAATCTTCACTTCTATTCCCGGATACCTGTTAACAAGCGCTGCGCTGCCGTCCATTTGCTCCGCCACATATTTTACAATGTAAAGGCCAAGGCCCGCTCCGTCTTTTCCTTCCGTATTCTTTCCTCTGTAAAATTTATCGAATACAAAGGGCATATCTTCATCCGCGATTCCCTGCCCAAAATCCCTTACGCTGATAACCGCTTCTTTCTCTTCCTGCTCCAGCACAACTTCTACCCTGCTGTCCGGCGCATATTTTACCGCATTATTTATAAGGTTCTCTATCATCTGTTCAAATCGCTTTTTATCCAAAAGAACCTTGTTATGTATCCCTCTGTTCTCATAAAAAATTGTACGTTCTCCGCCTGTCAGTATCGTTATCGTCTCTTCCAGGATTTTCGCAATGTCTTCTTTTTCCAAATGCATTTTCAGCTTGTCCATATCCGCCAGAGAGTGCAGAAACAAATCGTTGGTCAGAGCGGTTACTTCATCACATTTTTTCATAATCACGGAGGTATAACGGGCTCTTCTTTCCGGATTATTATCCATGTTTGACTGAAGTGCTTCCGCATAGGTACGTATAGACGCTATCGGCGTCTTTATATCATGAGATAAAGTAGCAATTGCCGTCTTATTATTAGCAATCGCTTCCTTCTCACAATTTCTTGCCTTGCTTATTTCCTTTCTCATATGGTCAAATGCCCATGTGAAAGCACCGAAATAATTTTCTCTTTCATAGTCAAGAGAAACATCCAGATTTCCTCCGGCAATTTCATATGCGAAATTCTCCAGTTTCTCAAAGGGTTTTACAATCTTTCTATATAAATAAACAAATACAAAGGCAACAAAACCGGCTGCCGCTGCATATACGGCAATAAGCTTTGTTACCTCCATTTTATTCTCATGAAAATCTGCCTCCCTCAGTTCCTCCTGAAGCGTATGGATTTTCCTATTCATCTCTTCCTGTTTGTCTTTCGCATAAGAAAGCTGCTGTATTTCATTTAACGCTGCGATATATGCGCCGTTTTCCCCTTCTAACCGCGGTTTTGGCATATTTATATAGGAAAAGAGGGCAATTGCTGTCAAAACAAGCATAAACCAAATAAAAATCTCTACCATTTTTTTCTTCATTTCACTTTGTCCTCAAACTGATATCCTATTCCCCAGACAGTCTTAATATATACCGGATGCGCCGGGTCTTCCTCCAGCTTTTCTCTCAGCCATCTTATATGTACCGTTACCGTAGACATTTCTGTCTCCGAGTAAATTCCCCACACTTCTCTGAGCAATTCTTCCTTGGATAAGGCTTTATTCTTATTTTGAGCCATAAAACAAAGCAAATCGAATTCTTTCAAGGACATGGAAATCAATTCACCGTTCTTCTTGACTTGCCTTGCCACAGCATCGATTTCCACCGGGCCGCAGACTATATTTTCTTTTCCGTAACCGTAAGTCCGCCGCATAAGGGCATTGATCCTGGCTAACAGCTCTTTGAGCGAATAGGGCTTTGGAAGGTAATCATCCCCTCCCATATTAAGGCCCGTAATCCTGTCATCTTCGGAGGTTCTGGCACTGGAAAAAATAATCGGAACACCAGATACCTTGCGAAGCTCCAGACACACTTCAAATCCGGTGCCAAAGGGAAGATTGATATCTAATAAAATCAGATCAAACCTCCGGTCTGCAAGAAGCTCATAAGCTTCCTGTCCGTCTTTCGCATGGACCGTGCCATATCCATAGTCCTCGAGCATATCCGAAACAATCATGGCCAGATCCATATCATCTTCTATGATCAATATTACTTTTTTCTTTTCTGCTTCTTTTTTCATCTGTTTTAAATATCTCCTATCCCGCCGTTATTCCCTTTACAAAATTTACTGTTTCCACAACTTAAGAAAATATTTGTACGCTTTTTAGTGTAACATAGTTGCAGGTATGATTCAATTTGGAAGAATTGACATTCGAAAGAATTTTTTACAGAACAAACGAGGAGAGACTTTTAAAGTCTCTCCTCGTTTATGTTTCTTTTTAAGTTTATCCTTCAATGGCTATAAGCTTCTTCTCTTCCACTTGCTTTGCTTCCTTTTTAGTAACGTAAAGCTGCAAAATACCATCTTCAAATTTTGCTCTGATATCTTCCTCGGTAACCTGTTCACCGACATAGAAGCTTCTGGAGCACTGACCGCTATAGCGTTCTCTGCGAATGTATCTGCCGCTTTCTTCATCTTTTTCGTCTTTTTCTAAATTCCTGGAAGCGCTGATGGTAAGGTATCCTTTTTCCAGTTTCGCAGAAATTTCCTCTTTCTTAAAGCCCGGTAAGTCAACAGCTACTTCATAGGCAGAGTCTGTTTCTTTTATATCTGTCTTCATTAAATTTCTCTCGCCTTTTCCATACATCGGATTGCGCCTTCCGAAGAATTCTCTTTCGAACGGAAAATACATAAAATCATCAAATAAATTTTCTCCAAAAATACTTGGCATTAGCATAAATCATTCCTCCATTCTTCATTAATATACATTATGCCTTTTATAACCCTGAACTCCGGGCTGTGAATTTTGGGATTCTTTTTTCCCTCGTTCTATATGTAATATAACACTCATTGTTAGCACTGTCAAGAGGTGAGTGCTAACAAAATTGTAAAAATTTTGTGAGATCGTCAAAATGTTTAATTTTACTGATTCATTTGCGGTGGCGGATAATGGGGCAAAGAACAAAGCAAAAGGAAAATTTAGCCGGCCAAAATATAAAACGTATCCATAAAGAAAAAGGATACGTTAAACTGATTTGGTAACTGAATTTCAATTTTCTGTACTACGGCATCGGAGTAAGTCAAATATAAAAACACTATTTCCATTCCTTGTTTAATGCCTCCGCCGATTGCAATAACACTATAAACAAGTGTAATAATTATTTCGCCATATTTGTTTTTAAGCATACTCCCTTCTCACACATTTACTAATCTTTAATGTTTAATTATACATTCCTGTTTCTTAAATTACACCCCAATATAGACGATTAAAAGCACAATTGAAGCAATCGCAAATCCTATCGTATTTCGATATTTGTAATAAATAGCTTCAATACAAGCATAAATAGCAAAAACAAACATACAAACTATATATAAGCTATATAAAGGCTGGTGAAGAATGTATGATAATAAGCCTATTAGGAAAAATGTGCTTCCCCATAAAAGCATCAGAATAGTTTTAACCCTTATTTTTTTATCTGAAATCTCCGGCGGAAGCTCTCTATGCTGCTTTCTCGCACTTTCTAATCCGTTTTTGTCATATAAATATCTCAAATTACAACATAACTCCATAAAACCAAAGGCAACGAAAAAAGCTCTATAAATTTCTATTTTCCAATCCATGTTTTATCCTCCAAATTATTTGTAATTTGATGTAAAACTTTATACAGAGTTTCAATGTCACATTCTGATATGCCCCGCAATGCCTGCTTATTGGTTTCTGAAACTTCAAAACTATCGTTTTACAGCTTCTTCTCCCAGATAACTCCATGTCACACCTTGATCCGTGGATTCAAAAAGTCCATTGCAATAGCCTTTTTCCCCATAATAGTCCCCATCAGGCCCCTGTCCGACTAACAGATACATTTTTCCTTTTTCTTCCCAGACCTTTTCCGGCATCACAAACGGATTGTAAATAGTTCCATCCGAAAGCAAGGCATTAGCCGAAGGATAGGTCACTTCACGAAAGGTCTTGCCGCCGTCCGCCGTTCGGAATAATAAACCATAGCTGCCGCCGCTGTATGACAGGCAGGAGAACCCGGTTTGTTCATTCTCCAAAAAGCTAATCCATCTAGCTTCCCCGCCTTGCCCCAAATAAGGGTCCATATTTATTATTTGCAATGAATTCCCTTTCGCAGCCGTTAATATATAATAACTGCTTCCGCAGGCCCTGTCTACCGGTAACATATTGTATGCGGTTCCATCTTTCATTTTATAGCTCGCATCCGGTTCCAGAGACTTATAATACTCCAGGATCTCTTCCGTTATTTCGATCGAAAAGGCTTCACTTTTATTTGTGCCATCGGAATCCCCGTTCGGAATTACGTTACTCTCCGTTTCAACGGGAAAAGTTTCGCTTCGGTCTGTATTAGCTGCTTCCGGATAATCTGCGTCCGGGGTCTCTTCCTCCTCAATTGCCCTGAGAGATATCTGCTCGAGCTGCTCATATACCGCATTATACAGCGCATTCCTGCTATATGGCTCCAAATAGCCTTTCATATCAAAAGTAAAATCTTGTTCTTCTATGTAATAAATGAACTTATCGAAGGGTACCTTTTCGAAGCTCTCCGCTAAATCGCATACCGCATTACAGAAACTTTCTATTTCTCCGGCTTGCCTTCCATTAAAGCCTACAACAGGAATATATTCTGAATTGTCTTCTTCAAAATAGATATATCGGTTATGTGCTGCCGAAAATTGTTCACCGTACCATTCATAGTAAGCTTTTTCATAATTGTCCGTTAAATAGAAATCCTTCTGCACTTCAAACCCGAAGCCGCCCTCATCAAAGGTATATGTATTATTTTGTTCCGATACAAATCGGACTTCGCTGCCGTATTTCTTCTGTATCCATGCAACCGCCTGTTCTTTGGTATATCCTTTGAACCGATCGCTCCCATCATAATAAATCACATAAGTTCCATTTTCCTGCTCACTTCCCGAAATAATAATTTCCACCCCCACCGGGTACCAGGTTACTTCCCAGTTTGAATCACGAAACGTTGCTCCATCGTCGAAAATGGTTAAATCTGTTTCCTGAAGCTGCCTGTCATTTGCTAAATCATTTACAACAAATCTGCCTGTCGTTGACCCAAACGGCCACTCCGGCTCTCCTATCATCTGAAAAATCACTTCATAATTTCTATCTGCAGATTTTTCTCTTCCCACTTCCAGTACACGATATTTGGTTATATAAATAAAACTGCCTATCAGGACCGTTATCGCGCTAAAAATTATCAGAAAAATAAGCCCGGTTACTTGTATGACTTTTTTCATCTTATATCTTTCTCCTATATGCCCATAAGGTCCGTATTACTTAATCTCAAAATTTTGATAGGATTCCGATAGCATTGCTATGATCTGGTCCGTACTAAGCCCCTGTAAACCTTTCACATCCATCCAGCACAAAGAAGCTGTTTTCTTCTGTAAGCCAAGTTTTTCGAAATATGTCTGCGCAAAATTATTGTATTCTTCCTCTGTGATTCTTTCCCCTTTATAGTCAGTATACACTGTTTCTCCCGTATAATCTGTACCTCCATATATCGTATCCTTATTCGCCAGAGGCATCTCCGTCACCACATCCTCCACGATACTCAGCGCTCTTATGTCTTCATGATATTCATCCGGTCCCGCCTTTACAAAGTCGCCAAAAATATAATAATTCTGTATACCGTCTGCCGAAAAAGAAGTATAAACAGTCACTTCATCCGTTATGATATCAACTTGAGAATTTCCTTCTATGAAAGTTGTCCCCAGTTCTTCCATATTTCCTTCCGAATTGATTTCATAAAAATGATTATAAGAAAAACTCCCCGTACCTCCACAGTTCGATACGATCAAGTCTATCCTTCCATCATAATCTAACTCCGTCAGCGCAAAACAATACAGGTCGTCTGCATACTCGATATCAGCCGCCCATTTTCCGACCTGCCCGGCAAATATCTCTATCTGCCTGTCGACGCTGATTTCTTCATTCAAGCCTGCAACATATTCCGCATAGTCCTTCCATGTTCCCATTACAGATGATACGTTATCTGTCAGCCCTTGCTTTTGAAGATATTCCTCCAGGAAAAAATCTCTGTAAAAGGCGGGACCGTTTTCCGTCTTTCGCTCTAATAGATATCCACCCAGATCATAATCCAGATAAAACATATTATCCGCATTTTCCTGCAAAAAGACCTTGGCCTGATTCCAGACATTTTCCCCGTCTTTGTACTGCACAATAGCAATGACATCCGTTTTTGCATCCTCATTATAATCCTTAAAAGCCACCGCTAACACTTCGCCGAAATTGTCTGTTTCTTTTTCCGGAAAGGTATAAGTTTCCTTCCCGTTTTTCAGCAACTTAAATGTAACGTCCTTCTCCTTTTCTCCATCCGGAGCAATTGCAGCAAAGGTGACCTCTCCCCAATCATCCAAGGTGACTTCAAAAGTCTGATCTTCTATGATACGTGCCATATCACTGGTCTTTTGCGAATCCTCAGACGGATTCTCATGTAATATAGCCTGCCCTGTCTCTTCCGGTATCGCAGTTGTTCCCTGCCCCGTACTCTTCTCGTTACCACAGCCGGCTAAAGTTAATAAAAGTAAAAAAGTACATATAAATTTTTTCATATTTTCCCCATGTTTTCTATTGAGTTACCAGTATAAGTTGTACCGCTTAAAGCAAGGAATAGTATATCATATCCATGGATAAAGCGCCACAAACCCAGGCCGCATATCATTGCACTTCCGAACTGCTGAGGCGGTATGAATTTCCATATCACGGAAATTTTAGAAAAAGAGCTCGGTTAAATGGCACTCCCGCGCAAATCGAAAATATCATCAAAAGCAATCTTCGTATTGACAATCACCAGTATTCTGGCCGTCTCTTCTATCCGCGACACCATTCCTGTCATTTGAACATACTCATCGTTTCGGAAGAACTCTACCGTAATCACATCCATTTTTTGAATCTGCCGCAGCTTCCGGTCCAGCTCCTCCTTCTTCTCCTCTGACAGTTCCCTTTTCGGAACAATAATACGTTCTTTCTCCGCCAGCACTTCCCGGAATCCTTTTAAAGCATCAAAGGGCATAAATTGCTTTGCACGATTTTCATGGTCCATTTTTTCCCGCTTACTCCCCACTTTTGTGTCCTCCGATCTGGCGGTTGCGCTGTATGGTAGTACCCGCCTCTTGCAGATCCATTCCTCGCACAAGCGCATTCTGTCCATATTTTCTTTTAATCTCCAGAGCTGCTTTCTGTATTTTCCGGTCCCGCTCCAACTGCGCCGGATCGGTAAACAGGTCATATTGCTCATAGGCTTCGTCTATGAGGTTATTGCAAGAGAGGCCGAGTCTTCGTATAGGCATATTCCGATCCGCAATGCGTTCATAGAGCACATTCACATAGGGAATTATCGCACGGTAAGAATTGGTACTGATGGACATTGAGGCGGTTCCCGTTGCAGGCTTTAACTCAAGCCGGTTAGAATATCCGATCATAAGAGAAATAGAATCAGTAACCAATCCTTTCTCTGCCATATCCAGACACAGCGCATCCGTCATTTCTTTTACTGCCAGTCTGCATTCCTCAAAGCTGTAATCTCTCGGAAGAATCTGCCCGCTGGACATAGAGCTGTTTTTGGGCTTGTATGCCTTGATATCAGCCATTGTGACCGACTCTCTGCCCCATGCATGGTCTATCAAAAGCTCCGCATCTATCCCGAACAGGCGATAGAGCATATCTTCATCGGAACAGGCGATTTCTCCCATGGTAGTAATTCCCGCACCGGCGAGTCTTTTTACCGTACCGGCCCCTATTCGCCAAAAGTCGTTCAATGGCCTATGGTTCCACAAGGTTGTTTGATAGGTTGTTTCATCCAAATATCCGATGTTATCTTTTGTATGCTTTGCAGTAATATCCAGCGCAATTTTGGCCAGATACAGATTGGTTCCAATTCCTGCCGTGGCGGTGATTCCTGTTGCAGCCTTTATGTCCTCCATTATCCGGGTCGCCAGACTTTTTGCATCCATATGATACATGGGAAGATAATGGGTCACGTCAAGGAACGCTTCATCTATAGAGTAGACATGGATATCTTCTTTCGCGACATACTTCAGATATATGCTGTATATATTGGCGGAATACTGAATGTAGAGCTTCATCCGCGGCACTGCCATGATATAACGAACACCATGTGGTATCTGAAATACCCGGCACCGATTCTTGATGCCAAGGGCCTTCATGCTCGGGGAAATCGCAAGACAGATCGTTTTTTCACTTCGCTCCGGATCGGCTACCGCCAGGTTAGTCGTCAGCGGGTCGAGCCCGCGCTCCACACATTCCACGGAAGCGTAAAATGACTTTAAATCTATACACAAATATGTTCTGTTCTCCATTCCCGAAATACCTCCGATCTTCTGTTCTGATTACTATTTCCTCGATCAGATTTATTATAACACTCGAACTTATGTTTGTGTATGGGAATTTTTACAAATGCCAAAAAGCCGCCGCATCATACTGTTTTCAGCAGATGCAGCAGCTTTTTAGGTAATGGAGTGTTTTATTGCTTTTATTGTAATTATCCTTTTACTGCTCCGGCAGTCATTCCGTCAATGAAATACTTCTGGAAGCAAAGGAATACAACAAACACCGGGATGATACCGAACATAGAGCCGGCGATCAATACATCGTAGTTGTTTCCGTAGGGCGTTAACAAGGTATTAAGACCTATCGGGAGTGTGAACTTGCTGGCACTTCTATATACCAGCATCGGCCAGAGGATGTTGTTCCATGCACCCATGGCACAGAGGATGGACATTGCCGCAAAGGCGGGCTTTGTAATCGGCAGCATGATCTTGAAGCAAATGCCGTATTCTGTCGCGCCGTCTATACGTCCCGCATCCAGAAGCTCTTTCGGCAGTCCTATCATATACTGCCGGAAGAAAAATATGGTGGAAGCGCCGCATATGCCCGGCAACACAACTCCCGCGGTGGTGTCGATAAGTTTCAATGTAATCATCTCTTTATATAGAGGAAGCATCAATATTTCAAAAGGTACCATCATCGTAGCGATTACCATGAAAAACAGAATTCTTCTCAGAGGGAATTCATACATGGATAATCCGTAGGCTACCAGGTAGCAAATTGCCAGCGTTCCCACTACTGAAATGAGCGTAAGGAACAAACTGTTTTTGAACCACATGAAATATTTCTGTGAATCTACATTCCCGCTGAACAAATATATATAGTTATCGAGCGTCATCGTAGTGACATTCAAGTCTACGCTGAGCCCCTTTCGGATCAGCTCCTGACCGGGGCGGAAGGAAGCGAGCAAACCTGCAAAAATCGGAAATACGATGATGAAGGAGAGCAGCACGAACCATCCTGTGGCAAAAACGCTCAATATTTTATTCTTTTTACTCATACCCATTTGATCGAATGAAGAGGATTTTGCGTTTGACATATTATTTTTCCTCCTTCTTGAATGTACCGCTCAGCACCAACTGAACAACGTTGATAAAAAGTGCGATCACCAAAAGTACGAGACCTACCGCGCTGCCGTAGCCCAACTGGTTCTTGGCAATACCGCGTTTGTACAAGTATCCTACGATGGTAAGACCTATGTTGTTCGGTGAATCCGGGCCCGCCCACAGCATGAAGCTTTCCATGAACATCGCCAGACCGGCATAGATACTGATAGTAAGTACGTAAATAGTGGTTGGTTTCAAAAGAGGTATCGTTATGAAACGAAACTTCTGAAAGCCGGAAGCACCATCGATTTCAGCGGATTCATATAACGCGCCGTCAATCGATTTCAGACCGGATAGGAAATAGAGCATATTCACGCCGGTCCATCTCCAGCAGCAGACCAATACGAGGGCGAAAAGTCCGGTCGCTTTTACTTTCAGCCATTTAAAGGTTCCAAGTCCGAGGATACTGGTAATTACGTTCAATTGTCCTGTGCTGTATTCCGAGAACATCAGACGGAACAAAGTACCGGAAATAACTACGGATGTCAGTGCCGGAAGATAAAGAAAAGCCTTCCATACACCTTTCGCCTTTACCAGTCTGGAATCCATCATTACTGCGAATGCCATCGGGAACGGTATCAGCAATACAATCGTTAACAACATATACTGAAAGCTGTTCAAAATCGCCTGATGAAAAGTGGTATCTATCAACAGCTTCTTATAATTCTTCAGGCCTATCCATTCGGTTCCCGTAGGAAGAATGTCTTGAAAGCTCATTGTTATCGTACTGCAAAGGGGATAAATCCAAAAGAAACAAAAACTCAGTATAAATGGCAGCACGAACACATAAGGCGCCACTTTCTGTGAATATAAAAACTTTCTTATTTTCATATGCAATCACACTCCTTACCTAACAACCCCATTAACCCATTCATTTATAAAAGGGATTGCCCAGGAAGTCACTTCCCTAAGCAATCCCCAGTAGTTACTACTCTTCCAAGCTGATTACATCCTGAGCGGCCTGTAACGCTTCATCTACATCCATTTTATTCTCTAATACATCGTTCAATGTTACGTTGCACATCTGCTCGTTGATGGTAGGGCTGATAGCTACAACGCTGATCTTGCCGATTTCGTCTTTTACTTCGTTAAGAACGTCGTAAGGATTCGTTCTGAAGAATTTAACATATTCATTGTTCGCATCATGTGTGATAGACTCGTCTGTCCACATTGCACTGTTGCAAACGTCAAATCCTAAGGTTTCCCAGATTCCTTTAGCGCCTTCTTCGGAGCACTTCGCATAAGAAATGAAATCTGCTGCCAACTGGGTATCTACGGACTGATTCGTAACAACCGTACCTGTACCACCGATACCTACGGAGCGAGGCTGGCCTGCTTCAAATACCGGGCAAGGAGCCAAAGCCCATTTTCCTGCTTCTTCAGGCATATAGTTAAGGAAGCGGCTCATGTACCAAAGTGCCTTCGGGAAGGAAGCGATGTTGCCGTCCAAAATATTCTGGAAGCCTGCTTCAAGGTCAACGTGTCCGTCGGGAGATACCATGGCAATACCGGAATCCAGCCATCCCTGCTGCATTGTCAGCATGTTCTTAACAGATTCAAGCTGTACGTTTGCAGAACCGTCAAAACCGCCGGTCCAGTCTTCGCCGTACTCTGCCATTGCTACCCACATCCAGTCAACGCCTGCCGTATCAACGGAGGTCATCATAACTTTACCATCGGAAGCTTCTTTCAGTTTCTCGCCTGCTGCGGTGTAATCATCCCATGTCTTGATCGTCGTATAATCGATGCCGTAGGACTCAAGCAGCTCTGCATTGTAGTACATAACGGTAGCACCAACGTGTGTAGGAGCTCCGTAATGCTTGCCATCAGCACCGGCATAGGTATCGAGACGAGCCTGTACTAAGTCAGCAGCGTAGGGTGCAAGCGCATCATCCAAAGGATAAAGCCATGTATCCATACCTGCTACAACGTTAGGGAACTGTCCGACTTCTACGTCGCAAAGGTCCGGAGCACCAGTACCTGCATTCAAGGATGTTAATAATTTCGTGTGCATATCCGCATAAGGATATGTGGTAAATGTGATTTCGATTGTTCTGTCCGGATTCTCAGCATTCCATTTCTCTAACATGCTCGCATAGAACGTATTGTGTAATTCAACGAAGGACCACATCTCCATGTGTGTACCGTTAGGATCTCCTACGGTCGTAACTGCTTCCGGAGCTGCTTCGCCTTCTGCAACTTCCCCTTCTTCCGTTGCCGCAGCATCATCGCTTGCTTCTGTCTCAGTCGTAGTCTCGGCTGCCGCATCTCCAGTGGCTGTTCCGCTTGTGCCTGCATTGGAGCCACAACCTGCTAACATGGATGCTGTCAAAGCAACGCTTAAAATTGTAGCTAATAACTTTTTCTTCATTTCCCTACCTCCTTTAATTGATTAGAAACATTGGACCGCCTGGTTTTGCAATTGCGCAAATTGTCAAATAATTTAGTAAAATATATAATTTTACTTTTTATACCCACCAGTTGATTAAGCACTTTGTATGCTTTTCTTTTATTTGCGGTTATCTTATGTTCATATTGTACAATACATTAATATGTATGTCAATATTATTTTAAAATATTTTAGTTTTTAGTATATAAATAAAATAATCCATTATTTTAGATTTTTTCAGGCTGCCATTTTCCGTAAGGGCAAGCCTTTTTTCGCATCGCCGCGCGCAGTTCCACATAGCATCCGCACGCTCTGCACATGCCGTCCGCAAGCAGCTCGCAGCTCTTGCAGACGGCCAGCCTTTCTCCGTACAAAGATGGCTGTGCCTTAATATCTTCATCCATGTTGGCGATATAAGCATGAAGGTTCTCGAAATATTCCTTTTCATCCATATCCGCAGTGAGACATTTCCGGCACATGCGCCTTTGTTTTTCTTCCATACTTTGTCTGCCTATTTAACACGGAAGCTGATCACGCTGCACGCAGGAGCAGTAAAGCGGATCGTTCTTCCCTCTATGGTATATTCTGTGAATCCGACCTCTTTCACCCTATCAGGCTCTTCAAAGGTATTATGGGCATGCATTTCTTCCGTGAGAATAGTTCCCTGAACGGACGACGGCTCAAGCTGTGCGAATACCATTTCTACCGGCGCTCCCTCAGATACGGACAGATTGCTTATTGTAACGTTTACATAGCCCTGCGCATCTACGGATACGGACTCGCTGAGGTGCGGCACCTGATATTCAGCCTCCGCTCCGATGATATCGTTTCCTTCCACAAAGCTTTCCACAAGCTCCGCATCCTGATGGTTCTTGTACATATGGAATACATGATAGGTAGGCGTAAGAAGCATTTTTTCGCCCTCCGTAAGAATCACGGACTGAAGCACATTCACCATCTGCGCGATACATGCCATCTGCACCCTGTCACAATTTTTATTGAAAATATCCAGCGTAACGCCCGCTACCAAAGCATCCCGCATAGTGCTTTGCTGATACAGGAAGCCCGGATTGGTGCCCGGCTCTACCGTAAACCAGCAGCCCCATTCGTCTACGATCATGCCAATCTTCTTGTCGGGATCGTACTGATCCATAATCGCACCGTGACGCGTTACCAGCTCCTCCATATACTTCGCCTTCGATAGCGTCTTATACCATACCTTATCGTCAAAGTCCGTAGCACTTCCCTTGACCTCCCAGCCTTCGGGATGTACATAATAATGAAGAGAGAGACCATCCATGTAGCCGTGCATAAAATCGGGATGAGGCGGTGCAAAACAAGTCTTCAGCACATCCTCCGTCCAGAAATAATCTGCGACGTTAGCTCCTCCGCATATCTTTTTGATCGGCCGGTCCGCATTGTACTGCCTTACATAGGTCTGAAATCTTCTGTACAGATTCGCATAATATTCCGGCGTCATGCTGCCTCCGCAGCCCCAGTTCTCGTTGCCCACTCCGAAATAATCAATTTTCCAAGGCTTTTCCCGGCCGTTTTGCTTACGCAGATCAGCCATGGGGGATACGCCTTCGAATGTCATATACTCCACCCACTCGCTCATCTCCTGAACCGTACCGCTTCCCACATTTCCATTTACATAGGTCTTACAGCCAAGCTGCTCACACAGTTCAAAAAATTCATGGGTACCGAAACTGTTGTCCTCGACCACTCCGCCCCAATGGGTATTGATCATTTTCTTTCTCGTTTCCTTGGGACCGATGCCGTCCTTCCAGTGATACTCGTCCGCAAAACAACCGCCCGGCCAGCGAAGAAGCGGGATTCCCATTTCCTTAAGGGCACCTACAACATCCCTCCGCATACCGTTTACATTGGGAATCCCGGAATCCTCCCCTACATACAGACCTTCGTAAATACACCGTCCCAGATGCTCTGAGAAATGTCCGTAAATCTCAGCATTAATATGCCCTTTTTTGTTCTTTTCATTAATAAATAATTTAGCCATTTCAACCGTCTCCCTTCGCTTTTATTATTTATGTCATTTCTATTGTTTCTTCTATTATATATCCTTTATTCCTCCACTGCTGCCAGTCCGCTTCCCCAGACGGCTACGCCGTCTTCGGACAACACAGTAAAGCCTATTACATATTTTTCTCCGAACTCATCGTATTGCTTGCAGAGTACACCGTCATAGCTTTCTTCACCCAGCATGATTTTCAGATGGTTCCCATCCGACAGCTCCCAGCTCCCTTCATACGCTCCGGTCACCGTTCCGTCAAAGTGCAGCGTAATGTCTACGGATTCCTTCATCTGAGTGGTGATCTGACGGCCATGCTTGATCACTTTGTATATACCTGCAGCTTCTTTCTTCTCAAACTTGCCTGCAGCCTCGCCCGCATAGCGGTAAGGAGCGATTACCGGCCAGCCTTCTTCATTAAAGAACATCTGGTGTACGCGTACCTCGTGATTCTCTCCCTTGCTCTCAAAGCGGGTATGGAAAATGATAAAATATTTCCCGCTTTCTTCATCGTAAATGGTAGAATTGTGTCCCGGAGAAACGATTCCTTTCCTCTTCTCTCCGTTCTCCCCTTCGTGCCAAGCCCATTTATAATTGCCCATCAGCTTTACGCCGTAAAGCTCTGCCGCCCTGTCATCGAAAAAGCTTCCGTCCGGACCTGCGCATTCGATCATATCCTGACCCAGACTGTCGTAGTAAGGCCCGTCAGGCGTCTTCGAGCGGCATACTCTTATGTTATACGCTCCGTCTGCAGCCAAACCGCCGAAGGACAAGAACATGTAATAGTATTCCGTCTCCGGATTATACTGTATGTACGCACCCTCGATGCGAAGATGATTTCCTCCTAACAACTGCTTGCCATAACCCGGCTCTATCGGAAGTCCGGTATTCTTATCCAGCTCCAGTATAAAGATTCCTCCGGAATAAGAGCCGTAAACCATCCATAGCTTCCCTTCCGCATCATAGAACACGCAAGGGTCCACTACATTGGGCTGCCTGGTCGCATCGTAGGTATCGCCGTTTTCACTGGGTTCGCTCACCATACCGGATTTCAGGAAAATTCCCAAGTCCTTATAAGGCCCTTCTATATTATCAGAAACCGCAAGTCCCAGGCAGGACAAGGGCGAACTTCCCTCGCAGTTACAGTAGTACATGTAAAATTTACCGTCCCCCAATTGTATCACATCCGGAGCCCAAAAAGTGTCCGTTTGTGCCCATTCAAAAGCTTCCGGCATCTCGTTTTTGGCATCCGGTATAATCGGGTTTCCCTTCGTCACTCCGCTGCCTATCAGCGTCCAATCCATTAAATTATCCGACTTTGCCGCCGCCAGGTGGGAACCGAATATGTAATAGGTCCCATCATACTTTACTACAGACGGATCGTGGACAGACACGTCCTTAAAGGATATGTTGGTCTCCTTCGCAGATGTAAGGGGAATGTTGTCAAAGTTCTCCTCCGCCTGCCCGCACCCGGCTGTCAATGCCGCAAGCAGCATAACCGATACTAATTTTTTCCCATGTTTCACTTATCATACCTCCCTTATTTTCATTCACCGAAATCGAATACCGGCATTCCCTCTTCGTTCCATTTCACCTTCATGAGCATCGCATGACGGTTGGGATTATAAAGCGGATTGCCTGCAATCTCACTTTCCGTTCTCGCGTGATATACGAGTATATCGTTGCCCTCTTCATCCACCGTAAAGCTGTTATGTCCCGGGCCGTAAATTCCTATTTCCTCCTTCGTCTGAAGAACCGGATTCCTTTCCTTCCTCCAGGACAAGGGATCCAGCAAATCAGAATCTTCATCCGCCGTCATCATTCCCATGCAGTAAGCGACCCCCGTCTCCGAAGCAGAATATGTCAAAAATATCTTTCCGTTCTTCTTTATGACCGCCGGCCCCTCATTTACCCAGAAGCCGATTCTCTCCCAATCATAATCCGGCGTAGTAAGAAGCACTTGAACCGTCCGAAGCTTATAGGGAGATTCCATTTCACCGATATACAGATTGGAAATCTGCTTGCCGACTCCTACCTTCTCCGCCCACACATAATAATACTTTCCTTTATTCTCAAACACCGTCGCATCCAGAGAAAACGCCTCGAAGGAAAACTCATCTTCATCCGCTCTCCCCATCTTCCCCTTCTCCGTCCACGTACCAGTCAACGGGTCAGCATCCTTACACTCCAGCACATAAGGCCGAATATTCCAAACTGCCTCCGCTTCTCCCGCCGCGAAGTAAATATACCAAGCCCCATTCATATAATGAATCTCCGGTGCCCATATATGATGACTCATAACCCCGTTCTCATGCATATGCCACACCTCGACCTCCTCGGCCTGTGCCAGTCCTGCAAGCGTATCCGACTTGCGAATCACGATTCCGTCATAGGCGGGAACCGATGACGTAAAATAATAAGCTCCATCCTCATGCCGATATACATACGGATCCGCCCTTTGCAGTATCCAAGGTTTATTATAAATCGCTTCTATATTGCCTTTACCCTCTCTCATAATCATTGCACTCCTGTATTTATTTTTATTTAAATTATTTTATTTATATCTAAATTATATAAAATTAATGTCTATAAATCAACCCATTTTTTTATTTTTTTCATAAATACTCCACAAAACATTTTTATTACTTTTGTATCTATTAAAATTACTTTACATAATTATCGTCTTTTCTATTTACTCTCCCCATGTAACATGCTATAATCACAGCAAGTCTTCACTATAATTACTATCATAAATTTCAGGCAGCACAGCTTTTGTTCCGCGCGCGCAGCTTTGCATCGTTCGCCTGAAGGTCAGCACCTTCACACTTTACTGCGACAAGGCGCTCCCTATGATATAAAAAATAATACTTTTCGAAAGGAGAGCAAGTATTTGCATGGAAAAATTAGAACTTTCCCCCTTAAAAAACACACAACTGGACGACCCGTTCTGGAATAAATACACCCATCTGGTAACCAGCCAAATTATCCCTTACCAATGGGAAGCACTCAACGACCGTGTCTCCGATGCCGAGCCAAGTCACTGCATCTCGAACTTCAAAGTAGCCGCCGGCTTAAAGGAAGGTACCTTCGAAGGCGCAGTATTCCAAGATACCGACGTAGCCAAATGGCTGGAAGCCGTAGCCTATTCCCTATCCTATCAGCCCGACAAAGAGCTTGAGGAGACTGCCGACGAGGTCATTGACCTGATCGGCAAGGCACAGCAGCCTGACGGTTATATCAATACCTATTTCACCGTTCTCGCTCCCAAGCACCGCTGGAAGAATCTGCGCGAGGGACACGAGCTGTATACGGCAGGACACCTTTTAGAAGCCGCTGTTGCTTACTATAAGGTCACCGGCAAGGATAAATTCTTAGGTATCATGAGAAAATTCGCAGATTTAATTTGTGAAGTGTTTCATACAGAGGAATATAAGCAGGCCGTACCGGGACATCAGGAAATAGAAATCGCGATGATCAAACTGGCGGAGGTAACCGGCGAACAGAAATATATGGATATGGCAAAGGAATTTATCGATAGAAGAGGTACCGAGCCCAACTATCTCGTTTCGGAGCATAAGAATCCCCTTTGGATAGATATTTTCAAGGATAGAAACGTTTTTTGGCCCAAGTATTCCCAGTGCCACAAACCGGTCAGAAAGCAGAATACCGCCGAAGGTCATTCCGTAAGAGCGACTTACATGTACAGCGCCATGGCCGATCTCTCTGCCGCTTATGACGACAAGGAGCTTTTGGAGGCATGCGAAAGACTGTGGAACAACATCGTGGAAAGACGCATGTATATAACGGGAGGCATCGGAAGCTCCGGCGCCTACGAGCGTTTCACCACGGATTACGACCTCCCCAACGATTCCAATTACTGTGAAAGCTGCGCTTCCATCGGCCTCGCGCTGTTTGGCCGCCGGATGGCACAGGTTACCAGGAACGGTAAGTACATCGATACCATGGAACGAGCGCTGTACAATACAGTACTCGCCGGAATCGCCATGGACGGCAAGAGCTTCTTCTATGTGAATCCGCTGGAAGTATGGCCAGACAACTGTCTCGACCGCACATCCATGGAGCACGTAAAGCCCGTACGCCAGAAATGGTTTGGCGTAGCCTGCTGTCCGCCCAACATCGCAAGAACCCTTGCCAGCCTGGGCGAATACGTATACTTCCAGAAGGATGGAGATTTGTGGGTTAATATGTTCGTTTCGGGCAAGACTTCCCTGACTTCCGGTGAGGGCACATTGACCGTTACCCAAAGCACCCGCTTCCCCTTCGAAGGTAAGGTAAACCTGCACGTGACCTCGGATAGAAGCTGCGAATCCACTATCGCGTTCCATGTTCCCGCTTATGCGCTGAACTATAAAATAGAAATCGACAGCAAAGAAGTATCGCCCGAATTAAAAGAAGGCTACGCCTATTTAAAGGATCATTTCAAGGATAACGATATTCAGATCACCTTTGACATACCCGCTCATTTCACCTACGCAAATCCCAGTGTAAGGGCAGATGCGGGAAAGGTCGCCATCGAAAAAGGCCCTCTCGTATATTGCCTTGAAGAAGAAGACAATGGCGACAAGCTGGCAAATATCTATATCAATACCGCCGCACCCTTGCAGGAGCAGTATGACAGCGCTTTACTCGGCGGAACATGTACCATATCTGCAAAGGGAAAACGGATTTCCTCCATGAACGAAGATGGACAGGGGCTGTATTTACAAACCCCGCCCGTCTTCGAGGAGACAAGCCTCAAGTTTGTTCCCTACTGCTATTGGAACAATCGCAGGACAGGAGAAATGACAGTCTGGGTAAAATATTACAATCAATGAGTTAATAGGAGGAACGAAAAATGGCAAAAGCAAAAATGATTATTGACAAGGATTTTAAAATTGCAGAAGTTGACAAGCGCGTGTACGGCTCTTTCATCGAACATCTGGGCCGTGCCGTTTATAACGGCATCTATCAGCCCGGACACCGCACCGCGGACGAAGACGGTTTCCGTAAGGACGTTCTGGAGCTGGTAAAGGAACTGGAGGTTCCAATCATCCGCTATCCCGGCGGCAACTTCGTATCTAACTTCTACTGGGAGGACAGCGTAGGACCGAAGGCGGAGAGGAAGCCCCGTCTGGATCTGGCATGGCGCACACTGGAAACCAACGAATTCGGCCTGGGAGAATTCGCGAAATGGTCGGAAAAAGCAGGTTCCGACATTATGATGGCAGTCAACCTCGGTACCCGCGGCATCACCGATGCACTGAATCTGCTGGAATACTGCAATCTGGATACCAATACCTATTACAGTGACCTCAGAAAGAGCCACGGGGTAACGAAGCCCTACAGTATCAAGACCTGGTGCCTCGGCAACGAAATGGACGGACCTTGGCAGATGGGACATAAGACAGCGGCAGAATATGGCAGGCTTGCAGCGGAGACCGCAAAAGCCATGAAGACTATGGACGATTCCATCGAACTGGTATCCTGTGGAAGTTCAAACGTAGAAATGCCCACCTTCCCCGGATGGGAAGCCGCAACTTTAGAGGAAACCTATGAATATGTAGACTATATCTCCCTTCACAATTATTACGGAAATGCGGAAAACGATACGGAAGATTTCTTCGCAAAGACTCAGGATCTGGAGCGCTTCATCCACACCGTAATCGCCACCTGTGACTATATCAAAGCGAAAAAGCGCAGCAAGAAAACCCTGAACTTAAGCTTTGATGAGTGGAACGTATGGTTTCACTCCACGGAAAGCGACAGCGAAGAAATGAAGGAACGCCCGTGGCAGATAGCACCTCATTTGCTGGAGGATATCTACAGCTTCGAAGACGCCATCCTGGTAGGTCTTATCCTGATTACCTTCCTGCAGCATGCGGACCGCCTGAAAATGGCTTGTCTGGCGCAGCTCGTCAACGTAATCGCGCCTATCATGACAGAGAACGACGGCAGCGCCTGGAAGCAGTCAATTTACTATCCTTTCCTTCACGCTTCCAAATACGGACGAGGCACAGCCCTTCACAGCATCGTGAATTCCACCAAACACGACAGCAAGACGCACGAAGATGTTACGGATGTAGAATCCATCGCCGTATATAACGGAGAAAAAGACGAAGTGACCATTTTTGCCGTAAACCGCAGCGTAAAAGAAGACGCTTTGTTCGAAGCTGACGTAAAATGCTTCGAAGGTTACCGTGTACTGGAATTCCTCGCTCTTGAAAACGACGATATGAAAGTTACCAACTCTATAACAGGCGAGAAGGTTTCTCCTAAAAACAGGACAGATTACGAATTGAAGGACGGCACCTTTACTGCAACGATGAAAAAGTGCTCCTGGAACGTTATCAGACTTGGCAAATAAGATACAAATAAAGAAATAATGCTGCAAAATAAATTCCCCGGCAAAGCGAAAATCTTCGTTTTGCCGGGGATATTTTTATACTTCATCCGTCTCATATCCCAAAGTTGTTTTGCTCGCTTCCTGCTTCGCCGCCTCAGGGACAATGATGGGGCTATAGTTAATACGCACAGAAATATCCTGATTGTAATTGCCGAAAGTCTTTCCAAATATGGTCAGGCCGCCTACATGCTTCGCATCGTCCTCTACTTCCAGCTTCAGCTTCATCGTGCTGCGGTAATCCAGATTGAAATCCTTGGTGGATACGTCCGATACCTGAAGGCCGTCGATGAAGGTGCCCTTTTTATTGATAACAAGAATTTTCAGCAAACCGTACTGATTCCAGTTCGGATACCACCAGTCCGGCGTGAAGATACCTCCCACGTTACCGAAATCTCCGGGGCTGGTCCACATCGCCACCTTCTTATCGTTCAGTATAAATGAAATATCTGAAGGCCACACATCGTTTACTCCCGGCGCCTCCGAGCATAGTTCCAGAGATATCGTTATCTGATCTATCTTCTGTTCGAAAGGAATGAAGTTAGGGATCACATATTCCACATATCCCCTTGTGAACCAGAGAATATCTGCATTATACCTATCCGGATGGGCGAAATAGCGGGTGTCATCCACCTCTCCTATAATCGCGGTATTAGAAGCCAGCCCGCAGGTAGGATATACCTTATAATCCGAGAAATGCCCCACCTTCAAGTCTGTCTGGTATACATTCTTGAAGTCCTCCTGGGAATCCATATCGATCAATATCTTGTCCAGATGCACGGAGCATTTCTTCTGGTTGCCATGCCCCCTGGATTCGCTGGACACAGTGATCAGCCCGCAGTCCTCCAGCTTCTTAATATGGCTGGTGAGCGCCCCATTAGTAATATTCAGCCTGCTAGCCAGCTCGTTCATATTCATTCCATGATTTTCTAAAAGGATTTTTATGATTTCTATCCGGACCTCAGAACCCAATGCCTTAAAAATATCCAGTCCTTCATCCAATGATTTAATATGTAGCATAATTATCTCCAATATTCTAATAAATTTTAGATAAAATTAAAATAATACACATTTTATTATATCATTTTAGAAAAATTAGTCAATAATTACTGCATAAAAGTAATACAAGTTAATAAGTACAAGTAGGAAAGGCGAAATCATGCGTTGCCGAGAACGGAGTGAACAGTAACGTCACTTTTTCGCTCAATTCCCTTCAATGTATTTTTTAACAGCTCTGCCTGCACAAAAAGCTGCTCGCTGGCTGCCGCACTTTCTTCTGCCGTGGAAGAATTATCATTTACTATTCTTATGATATCTTCCATCTTGTCTGTGATCTCTCCTATGGCATTTCCCTGTTCCCCCGTTCTTTCGCCGATTTCCTTTACCGAGCTGTCGATATCGGCAATATTCTCGAGCATCTTCAGTATGGACTCTCCCGCCTTTCTCGTCTCCTCATTCCCTCTTTCCACAGCCTCGCGGGTCTCCGTTATCATTCCTGCCGTTTCTTTGGCCGCCGCCGCGCACCGGTCCGCAAGCCTGGATACCTCACCCGCCACCACCGCAAAGCCTTTGCCGGCTTCTCCTGCCCTTGCCGCTTCAATTCCTGCATTCAATGCCAGCAGATTCGTCTGCCCCGCAATATCATTAATAGATTGCAATATTTTAGAAATCTTATCGCTCGTATTGTCTATCGTTTTCATGGAAACTATCAGCTCTTCGACCTTCTTTTTCCCATCTTCTGCAAAAACCTTCGTCTGCTGCGTCACGATACCGGCTTTTTCGCACAGGCCTCTGTTAATATCTGCTTTGCCTGATATATTCTTTACTTCCGCCCTTATTCGATCAATAAGTCCGCTCTGGACCAACGTGCCCTGCGCCAGATTCTGCGCCCCGTCCGCCACCTGAGATGCTCCTGCATATACTTCATCGGACGCAACATCTATCCGGGCAAATATATCGTTCAAAGATTGAAGGATTTCAATAAGGGACTTCCCTATCGGCTCGAAGTCTCCTTCATACTCCAGTGTGATTTCATCTGTCAGGTCATGGTCCGCGATATGTCCGAGCTTTCCCGAAATATCTTCTATGTATGTGTTCAGCGACTTTACGGTCTCGGCTAAGCTCTTCGCCAGGCTTCCTATTTCTCCGTCCCCGTTATTTTTTATGGAAACATGCAGATTTCCTTTGGCTATCTCCTCTGAACAAATCGTCAGCTCTTCCAGTGGAAGGCAAATATCCCTGATCGCTTTTCCTGATTTTTTCAATGAATAGATTAAGATAAATATGCTCAATCCTATAACAGCAATAACCGCCAGAATACTTTCTGCGGCAAACATCTTATAATAATGGCCGGCCGAGGCATTCATATTATAAAAAAGCTGTTCCATCAATCCTTTCATCTCTCTTGCTAATGCGCTCGCTTCATTATTATATAATTTTTCAGAATTATATTTCCCTCCCTGCTTTTCGTATTCTATGATTTGTCCCATAATATCGCTATAGTCTTCAATTAACGCAGCTACACTTACATACAGCTCCTCATTTTCCTTACCCTGCAGTATATCGTGAAGCGCATGCACACTGCCAACCAGCTCCTCATAAGTGCCCTCTATCTCCGCCATATCCTCTTCTTGTTCACCTTTTCTTGTTTCAAATACAAGATAGCGGACATCTTCATGCAGCGCGCTGAATTTCAGCTCTACCGTTCCGGCCTTTCCCTGTCCCGTACCATATCTGTTAAAAACCTGTCGGTTCAAGGCAGTAATTATAATGATAAAGCAAACCAATACAAAACAGATTGCCGCCAGTTGTCCCATAGAGCTCAAAAATATGGTGTGCAGACTTCTGCTCACACTTTTTTTATCCTGTTTTTCCTTTTTTCTCATTTATATTTAGTGCCCCCTTTTATCTCCGTTTTTATGGACATTATACCCGCAACGGCCAAAGTGATCGCATACACATCATAGCACCTGCGGCGCACACGCTATGATATGAGCAATGACATCCGCAATTGCATTGTTATTATAGTCCGCACATATCCTGTCAGCATGTTCTTTTACGGCATCCGGCGCATTTTCTGTCACAATGCCTACATCCGCCTGCGCGAGCATATCGATATCGTTATAATAATCCCCTACTGCATATATGACATCCGTGTGATTTAAGTATTGTCTGAGCTTCGTTAACATGGAACCTTTATTTATTCGTACCGGAAGGAATTCATAATAATTTATTGCTGACTGGACCCGGTCTACGCTGGCATGTTCCTCCAAATATGACGACTCCTTTTTCAGCCAGCTTATTTCTTCCTCATTCCCCGAAAAAAGAATCTTTATCCATTCCATTTCCATCACATTTTCCAAGGAATCAAAAATTACCGGCAAGTGGTCTTTTACGACGCACGGATCTGCATACTCTTCACGCGAAACGATATAGCTCATGTCCTTAGCATAGACCTGCACGCCTATCCGAGGTCTCTCATCGATACACCTTCTTAAAAATGGCATGATCCCGCCTCTGGGAACCCCGAATTCTTCCAGATAAACCTTCTTGTCATAGTCGTACAATTGTCCTCCATTGGCCAGAATACAATATCCGTTTATCCTCACTCCTTCAAGGAAAGCAGAGGCATTCGTCAGGCTTCTGCCTGTGGCGATTCCGAACTTTCCTCCTTCTTCAACAAAAGTACTGATTGCTTTTTTATTTTCCTCACTCACTTTATTTTCTGAGTTCAGTAAAGTTCCATCCAAATCGCTTAATAATATTTTTCCGCTATATTTACCCATATTGTCCCTTTATGTTTTCGATGTCTGCGAATTTGCGCAGCAATTACATGTTATCCGTCTCTTAGTTTTGTAAAACCGGTAGGCGATTTAAGCGTATATTTCTTAAATACGCTGCAAAAATGTTTATAATCGCTGAATCCTGTCATATCTGATATTTCATAGACTTTATATTGTCCGGAATTCAACAGCCTCACCGCCTGCTGTACTCTGTATTTATTCAGAAAATCGAGAAAGGTATGCCCGGTAATATCCTTAAATTTCCTGCTCAAATAGCTGGCACTGATTCCCATATCCTCCGCAATCGCTTCTATGCTGATTTTTTGGTCGTAGCTTTTGCGTATTGTCTCAATCGCACCCATTACATATTGATTTTGAAGTTGTGCCAATTCTATATAATGCTCCAAATCCAGACCGCTGTCCTTATTTTCAAAAGCGAGTTCCGTTTCTTTGCTCTTCATAATTTCCAAACGCAGCATCTTCATTGTTTCCACTAACTTTTCTTCATCCACCGGCTTTAAAATATAGTCTGTAACTCCCAGGGATATTGCTTTTCTGGCAAATTCGAACTCCGCATAGCTGGTCAGTATCAGGCTCTTAAACTGCGTTTCCTTTAACGCTTCCTGAAGCATGGTAATTCCGTCCATCTTCGGCATCTTGATATCCGCGATTACGACGTCCGGATGCAGCGCACGTATTTGCGCAAGCCCCTCTTCTCCATCGGCGGCCTCTCCGGCGATCACATATCCCATACTCACCCAGTCGATCGTATACGCCAGTCCTTTTCTTATAATATCTTCATCTTCCACAATCACTATTTTCAGCATATTGACCACGCCTCTTTCATTCCCGGCTATTTTCAGCTGCCGCGCTTATAGGCCGGAAGCGTCAGGGTGAGTGTCGTCCCCTTATCCGGCTCGCTTTCTATTGCAACTCCATAATTTCCTTTGTACTTCAGGTTGATCCTCTTATGAATATTATATAGTCCCAAATGACTGCTTCTGTTCTTGGGGCTCGCCAAAGTATGCTTCAATTCTTTTAATGTCTCTGCTTCGATTCCGGTTCCATCATCCCTGCATATAAAAATCAGATTGTTCCCGTCCCTGTATCCCCTGATTTCCACCGTCAGGACTTCTTTACCCTCAAACCCATATTTAATGGCATTCTCAATCAACGGCTGAATAAGGAGCTTGGGTATTACAAGGTCCATGACCTCCTCCTCTATATCGACACTATACCGGAATCTGCGATTAAACCGCATCTTTAAAATGCTCAGATATTGCTCTGTATTCTTCATATCCTGCCGTACCGTCACATCCTCATCCGCATTACTTATACTATAGCGCAGGATAGAGGATAGATTTACGATCATTTTATCTGCTTTTGCCGTATCCAGCTTGCACATTATCCTTATATTTTCCAAAGTATTGAACAGGAAATGGGGATTTATCTGAGATTCCAACTGCTTTATCTGCGCAAACGCCATATGCGCTATCATTTCTTTATTTTTTTCTATCTGCTCCTTTAAGCTATCGATCATCAAATTATAAGAGTTTCCGATGGTCTGGAATTCCTTGCTGCTGCATATGGAAATATAATTGTCAAGGTTGCCTTCCTGCACTTGTTCGAAAGCATTCGCAATAATGTCTATGTCCCTGGTACTTTCTGCGGAAGTTTTATCCGCTCCTTTCAGCAAGCTGAAAAGTATGACCACGAACATCATCGTCAGAAGCAGCCCGACCCACTTAAATGCCGCCAACTGGCTGCTCACGTCCGATACCGTATAAATCCGAAGCCTGTCATCCATCATAGAGGAGCTTTCCATATAAAAATTTTTACCGTTACATTTGATATAGCCTTCCTGTGTTTCAAATTTTCTGCTCATGCGGTTCAGGTTATCGGAAAAGTCATAATTATTCGCCAGGTATATCCAGCCATAAGTATCCGTGATAATTGTTTGAGAAGATACTTTTGTCAATAATACCTGAAACTCGGAACTATCGATAGAAAAAATAACGTAACCGACCGCCTCGTTCCCTTCTTTTATCGTTCTTCCGATAAGGAGGCTGGAAGATTGACCTTCCATATCCTGCATCACCTTGATGGCTGTCGCATCTTTGTCATTGTTCATCAGACGGAAGATTCCCCAGTTTGCAACGGATTCGCTTTTTAAATACGACGGCACTTCCTGATTGCTCATAATAACAGGCTCATAGTCTTTATTAAAGACATATATTTTTGCTTTATATCCCAGTTTGTTAGAAAGTTTATATACATCCTCAAAAACTGACACCCGTGTCACTCTATCTATAGGCTTCGTGACCAAATCGCTGCTTGCTTCCATCACGATCAGAGCCTGTTCATAGCCTTCTATGGTCCGTACAACCTTTCCTCCAATATCCTCATTTGCTTTTTTTGTACTATCAATGGTGGAATATCCCCAAAAACCAAAAGTAATGAACACGCCGGCAAACGCAATGCCGAAAGCTGGAGCCACCGCATACCGCAAGAACATCCTGTACATATTATCTTTAAATGATACGGGCTTATTTTTTTCCATACGTATACCCTTTCCTGGCGTCTTATGCTTACAGTATACCACAGAACCTTATTGCCCCGTTACAGGCTGACCTCTTTCTTACCCGATACCTTGAAGAAGATGAGGAGCGAAGCAACTGTTGTCAGCGTCAAAATACTCGAAAGAGCTGCTGCCGTACCATAGCTTGCACGGATAACCTCCGTATAGATGGATACCGACATCGTCCTCGTTCCTCCGGTATACAAAATGACAGAAGCGCTCAATTCATTAATGATCGTAATCCAGCTCAAAATAGCTCCCGAAAGCACTCCCGGCATCATCATCACTGCAGTTACTTTGAAAAAAGTCTTAAAAGGCGAATCTCCCAAACTAATTGCCGCCTCTTCCATACTGGGGCTCAGTTGATATAAGATAGCCGCACTCGACCTAAGCGTATAAGGCAGACGTCTCACTACAAATGCCAATATGATAATAAATGCCGTACCGCTTAATAACAGCGGTCTTTTGTTAAATGCCAGAAGCAAGGTAATACCGAGAACAGAACCCGGAATGATATACGGGAACATTGTCATAGAATCGATAATATTCGAAATCACGCTCTTTCTCCGAATCGTAACGTAAGCGATAAGCATGGATAGTATAATAACTATCATTATTGCTATTAATCCGAATAGATATGTATTTCTTATTGCCGTTCCTAAGCTTCTAAAGATGGATTTATAGCTATCCAGGCTATAACCGGCTACGAAGATTGCCCCGTTGGTCGCCTTAAAGGAGGTATATATAACCGTAATCTGAGGTATGATCGCAAGAAATACCACAAAATATATAAATATGTGCATGATCACATTCCATATACCCTTTAGCTTTTTTGATTGTATCGGGCGAAGGGAACTCATAGTAAAAGACTTCCTGTTGACTACATACTTCTGACCCAGAAACATTACACCGGTAATCAATACCATAATAACCGCAAGCGCTGCCGCAAAGTTAGCCTGACCGCCCATTTCACTTATAAATTCATTGTAAATAAGCACCGGCATTACCGTATATCCTTCTCCGATCAGCATCGGCGTACCGAAGTCCGCAAGGGCATTCATAAATACGATCAGGGAACCGGCCAAAATAGTCGGAGCAATGAGCGGAAGCACGATGGTGCCTACTTTACGCACCGCATTGCATCCCAGGCTTTCGGCAGCTTCGCTCAAGGAAGCATCCACCTTTTTAAGAGCTCCCGTAGTATACAGGTAAATATAAGGATACAATTTCAAGGTGAGTACCAGCAGTATCCCGCCAAATCCATAAATGGAAGGCGTCTCAATCCCGAATACATTTGCGAAGAACTTTGTGATCACGCCGCTGCGTCCACCGAGAACAATCCACGAATAGGCACCGATAAACGGAGGGGAAAGCATGGAGATGATAACGAGTATGTCGATGATTCCTTTTCCCTTCACCTTGAACGATGTTGTCAAATAAGCTAACGGCGCTCCTATCAGCACTGCCAGGACCGTCGTGCAAGTGGTTACAAGGAAACTGTGTCCCAGCGTTCTGTAATAATACTTCTTTGAAAAAAACTTAGCAAAATTGGCAAGTGTCAGTTCCCCGCTGGCGGGGTCTTTGAATCCGCTGAAAAACAACGAAAACAATGGATAAACAAGGAATACCGCAAATATCAATACAACCGCTATCGTAACAACTGTCCAAAAATCAAATCTTATTCCTTTTTTCTTACTCATACCGCATCACATCCTTTATAAGACTTTTCGTTCCATCCTGCGAAAAAATATTGATTTTCTGCGGATTCGCTTTCAGCTTTACTCTTTCCTTACACTTTATAATTTTTTCTGCCTGACCCACATCTTGACTGAATTCGATTTCCGGCTGTTTAGACGTTTCTTCTGTAAATGTCATTACATAATTTACATATTTCCCCAGAAATGTTCTCTCTTTTACTTCTGCTTCAATCCCTTCACTGCCCAGGGAAAACTCCTCCGGTCTCACCGAAATGATCACCTTCTGTCCATCTTCACATTCTTCCACCAGATTTGTCATTTTTACTTTGTATCCGTTTTCAAAGACTGCATAAACCGTGTTTTCCTTCTTCTCAAGCACTCCGCGGAAGCTGTTGGAATGTCCGATAAAGGTAGATACAAATAGGTTGTATGGTCTCGTATAAATATTTTCCGGCGCGCCGATCTGCTGGATCACACCGTCCTTCATTACCGCAATTCTATCCGAAATCGCCAGTGCTTCTTCCTGGTCGTGGGTTACATATACGGTCGTAATTCCCACCTGCTTCTGAACCTCCCGGATCGCTCCTCTCATTTCCACACGAAGCTTGGCATCCAAATTGGATAACGGTTCATCCATTAAAAGCACGCTGGGATGAATGACAATCGCTCTGGCAAGCGCCACTCTCTGCTGCTGCCCGCCCGACAGCCGCTCCGGCAGCCGTTCCTGATAATCCGTTATCTTTACTACCTCCAGTATCTCATCCACTTTTTTCTTCATTTCCTGTTTATTCGTTTTTCTAAGCTTTAAGCCGTATTCCACATTTTGTCTTACCGTTAAATGCGGAAAAATAGCATAATTTTGGAAAACCATACCGATATTTCTCTTATGAGCGGAAATATGGTTGATCACTTTATCTCCGAATTTGATCTCGCCGCCCTCTATGGAATTAAATCCTGCGATCATTCGCAGCAAGGTTGTTTTCCCGCAGCCCGAAGGCCCTAACAAAGTAAAAAACTCCCCATTTTTAATCTGTATTGACATATCCGGGATGATTGTTATGTCATCATATTTCTTTACAACATGTTCTACATTGATAGCAACGCTCATTTTATTTCCTTCTTTCCATCTCAGTTTCTTAATTTCTTTTATGAAAAAAGGAGATTTCTTTCAATCTCCTTTTTTCCTATTCAAGTGTTTTTGAATTTCCAATGATTTTAAATGTTTGCAACTTATGTTTTATTAATAGTTTGTGAAGATATCATTAAATTGGGTAAGCCATTCTTCCTTTTTCTCAACTACAAGATTCTCATCATCATAAATGATATTGATATCTTCTTTTGGCGTTAAATAGCTGGGGGCTGGTACGTCCGTTCTTACGGAACGTCTGTTCAACTGTTCTACAATAATGGTCTGCGCATCTTTTCCCGTTATAAAATCAATGAACGCCTTTGCATTATCCATATTCTTGGCATCCTTGATAATGTATACCCCATCCGGCTTGGAAATAACGCCTTCTTCCATATAAACGACTTTTACCGGAGCTCCGTCAGCCACATATTTTGCCGCACCTTCTTCAAAGGTGAGTCCAACCACATATTCTCCGTCCGCTACGCCCTTATAAACTGCAGAGGAACCGCTGAGCAGCTTACCATCAAGATTTTGACAGAATTTATCCACATAATCCCATCCATCTTCCGGATTTCCATTTCCCATAGCATAGAGCATATTGATCAGGTGCTCATAGGAAGATGAGGATTTGGATGGATCACAATGTGCGATTTTTCCTTTTAACTCGGGATTCAATAAGTCTTCATAACCATTCACCTCGATATCGCCGATCAAATCGGTATTTATCATGATCACACTGGGAATATCAGTAAATCTCGTTAAAGGTCCTTCTACATTTTTCATGCCTTCCTGCACGAACTCTTCATTTATAGACTGATAATTTTCAAACAGATCCATCTGCGGCATCATTGTCGATAAAGAACCGCCCCAGAAAATATCTCCCAAAGGATTTCCCTGTTCAGATTCTACTCTTTTCAACAGTTCGCCGGTACCGGCCGCTACCACTTCTACTTTTACACCCGTCTGATTTTCAAATTCACTTACCAAAGGATTGATAAACTCCAGCGGATGAGGGCAATAAATAACCAAATCACCCGATAACTTATTCGTTTCCGTCTCAGCTTCCGTCGCTGCCGCTTCTGCGGGCGCGCTCTCTTCTTTTACTTCTTCCTTTACTTCTTCTTTCGTCTCTGTGTCCGCCTTAGACACTGTTGCCTCTGAAGTTGTGTTTCCGCATGCCATTAACCCCATTGTCATAGCCGCTGCCATAAAAATGGCCACCATTCTCTTTTTCATCACTAACCCTCCTTATTTTCAGGCACTTCGTACCTTGTAATGCTATAATAATATATCCTCGATTTGTAAAAAACCTAAAATCCCGTAAAAATATCCGAAAAAATGAACCGCAGTTTTTTCTCCTGCGGTTCATTTTTTTGCGTTTATAGGTTATTGTAAGAAATTATCTATGATGACTGCTTCTGCTTCTTCCTCCGTCATTCCAAAGGAACGAAGCTTCAAAAGCTGTTCGTTATTGATTCTTCCGATGGCCGCTTCGTGAACAATCTGGGCATCTACATCGTGAGCGTCTATTTCAGGAATGGCACATACGTGAGCATGGTCCATAATAATAGCATCGCACTGCACATGGGCTTTGCAAAGTGCATTTCCCACCGCGCTCGGGTGGAAGGTCTGGCTGGAAGTTCCCTTCGCCACGGAGCGGGATATGATCTGCGCCGAGCTTCCTTCTCCGTTCATCCTTACCTCCATATTGGAAACGGCAGTCTGTTTACCGTGAGTCATCAGCTTCTCCATCACAAAAAGCCTGCTGTCAGGCCCCATATCCACATCGGTAATACGCTTCGTAGAATCCACACCGCGGATCTGCACCGTATCCAGCGTGAATATCGACCCTTCCTCCATATATATCTGAGTCACAGGATTGAGTATATTCTCTCCGGTACCCCCGCCTTCTCCGTAATGCTTCTCCTCATATACTACTTTAGCGTTCTTTCCTACGTGAAAAGCATGGATTCCGTCGTGTCTCGTCTCATTGCAGCCGCTGTTATGAATGCCGCAGCCTGCCACGATGACCACATCCGCACCTTCTTCTATGTAGAAATCATTATAAACTACATCCATCATGCCGGACTGGGAAATTACGACCGGAATATGTACCTGTTCTCCCTGTGCCTTACTGCTTATATAGACATCGATTCCCTGCTTGTCCTCTTTTCTCCTGATCTTGATATTCTCGCTGTCCCCGTGGCAGAGAGCCGCTCCGTTATAGCGCAGGTTATAAGCTCCCTGCTGCTTGAACCCATTGGTATCGATAGCATCAAGCACCTTATTTGTTATCGCATCCAGCTCCATAACCGTTTCCTCCCTTTCTGTTTATACACATACAGCTATCCTCCCCGCCAAAAAGCAGAGGAAGGATTTCCCCGGCAGCACCGCATCTATCCACCGTTCCGTCCTTGATGACCAGTATTCTGTCCGCCATGCGGATAATTTTCTCCTGATGGGAAATGAGTACGAGCGTCTCCTTTTTCTCTTTGTGGATCTTCTCGAATTCTTTTACGAGCATGGAAAAGCTCCAAAGGTCAATTCCTGCCTCAGGTTCATCGAAAATACAAAGCTTATGCTGCTTCGCCAGCACAGTGGCGATTTCCACCCTCTTACGCTCTCCGCCGGACAGCGTGGCATCCACCTCCCTGTCCAGATATTCTCTGGCACACATGCCGACACTGCTGAGCAGATCGCAGCAAATGTCCTCTGAAAGCTCCTCCCCCGCAGCAAGATTAAGAAGCCTGCGTATGGTCATTCCCTTAAAGATAGGCGGCTGCTGGAATGCGTATCCGATTCCGGCCTTCGCTCTCTCGTCGATAGCCATAGGCGCAATATCCACCCCGTCCAGAAGCAGTTTCCCGCCGGTAGCGCTCAATACACCCATCAAAAGCTTAGCCACCGTGGTCTTTCCCCCTCCGTTCGGCCCGGTGATAACCAGCATCTCTCCATCTTCAACCGAAAAATTTATATCTTTCACAATCGTTATTTTCTCGCCGTTCTCCACGACTTCATAAGCCAAGTTCCGTACTTCCAGCATCTTTTTATCCTCCTGCAACACCCTATTTTATCACGGCTGTTACCCTGCGTCTATTTATATAAAAAATTATTGATAAAGATTGTCATTACAGTTTAATGTCTTCTCGTGGCTGTGTCCTGAAAACAGAAATAGTCCGGCCTGTGCCTGGATTGCGTAAACTCAAACATCTGCCCGTCCGCATTATAGGTCTGACTGCTGATAACGGCCAGGCAGTTGAAGTCGTTCAGATTCAAATATTTCTCGTCGATTTCCGTGACCCTCTCCACCGTCATGATTCTTTTGCTGGTCACGATGGACATACCCAGCTCGTCTTCGATATAATCATAAATAGAATGAGCCGCAATTTCCTCCGTAAGCCCCGGAACCGCGGATTTCAAAAAAGTATTGATATCGAAAATCAGAGCCTTTCCATCCAGATACCTGACACGCTGTATGTAATACAGCTCGGCACCTGCCGCAAAGCCGGTCTTCGCCTGAATATGCTCATCCGCCACCAGCTCGGTAAACTGCACCACCCTGGTGGAATGTTCGCAGCCGTTTCGAAGCGCCGACTCCTTAAAGGATTCGATTCCTCCTATGGTAAAGGTTGTCTGGCGCACCGGCTGATAAATCACCCGGACCCCCACACCGTGAAGAGACTGCACATAGCCTTCCTCTGCCAGCATGGAAACTGCCCTTCTTATCGTATTTCTGGAGCAGTCATAGGACTCCACCAGCATATTTTCAGAAGGAAGAAGCTGCTGGAACGGGTACACCTGACTTTCAATTTTCGATTTTAAATCCTTATAAATGGATTGAAATATAGCCTTTGGCATAAATCCTCATTCTCTCCTTTACCATGGTTCATTTTCTATTTATTATAAATCATAACAGCAGGAAGTCAAGAAATGGAAAGATATAAGAGCGGTCATACAGATGAGATAAAAAAATAATCAAAATAGAAGTTGACTTGTTTAAACAAGTATGGTATAAAAGCTTTATAGGGTACTTGTTTAAACAAGTTATAAGGAGGAAACTTATGGGTAAGTATGAAAATGACGCAAAGGAACTTTTGAAGCTGGTCGGGGGAAAAGAAAATATTGCGGCTGTGTCACATTGCATGACGCGCATGCGCTTTGCTCTTAACGATCCGTCCCTGGCGGACATTAAGGCGATTGAAGCGATGAAAGCGGTAAAGGGGAGCTTTACACAATCCGGGCAGTTTCAGGTCATCATAGGGAATACGGTAGCTGATTTCTATAATGATTTCACTGCGGTCTCCGGCGTAGAGGGCGTTTCCAAAGACGATGTCAAGAATGCTGCAAAGAAGAATCAGAACGCACTGCAGAAAATCGTAACGGCAATATCGGAAATCTTTGCCCCTCTCATTCCTGCCATTATCGTCGGCGGTTTGATCCTGGGCTTTCGAAACTGTATTGACAGTTTGTATCTTTTTGAAAACGGGACGAAGACGCTGTGCGATATCAGCCAGTTCTGGGCAGGCCTGGATCATTTTCTCTGGCTCATCGGCGAAGCTGTGTTCCATATGCTTCCGGTAGGTATCTGCTGGTCCGTAACCCGGAAGATGGGAACGACACAGATGCTCGGCATCGTGCTTGGACTGACGTTAGTTTCCGGTCAGCTCCTGAATGCCTACGGAGTAGCATCTACAGCAGCCGCAGACATCCCGTTTTGGAACTTCGGTTTTATTAAGGTGAATATGATCGGTTATCAGGCACAGGTTATTCCGGCTATTTTAGCCGCATTTACGCTCGTTTATCTGGAAAAGTTTTTCCGAAAGGTTTCTCCGCAGGCGGTATCCATGATCGTAGTGCCCTTCTGCTCTCTCGTACTGGCAGTTATGGCTGCGCACTTCGTCTTAGGGCCTATCGGATGGAAAATAGGTTCTGCTATCTCCAGCGTGGTATATGCAGGAATTACCGGTCCTTTCAGAGTTATATTCGGAGCTGTTTTCGGGTTTGTATATGCTCCCTTGGTTATTACCGGCTTGCACCATATGACAAATGCTATTGACTTGCAGCTTATCGCTGATTATGGCGGAACAATGCTGTGGCCGATGATCGCGCTTTCCAATATCGCACAAGGTTCTGCAGTTCTTGGGATGATGCTCCTTCAGAAAAAGAATGCACAGGCACAGGAAGTAAATGTACCGTCTTGTATCTCTTGTTATTTGGGAGTAACGGAACCGGCTATGTTCGGTGTTAACTTGAAATATATGTTTCCTTTTATCTGCGGAATGATCGGTTCTGCCCTGGCGGCAATTGTTTGTGTGGCTACGGGAACTACTGCTAATGCGATCGGAGTGGGAGGGCTTCCGGGAATTCTCTCGATACAGCCTAAGTATATGCTCTCTTTTGCGGTGTGTATGGTGATTGCTGTTGCGGTTCCTTTTGCTTTGACTGCTATTTTGGGAAAGAAGAAGGGGACGGAGTAGTAAGAGACGTTGCGAAACTGTTAGGGTTGTGAGGATTTTATGTACAATTTGGGGTTGTGAGGGGCTTTCATCCCTGGCTTCGGTTTCTGTTCAACGTTCACGGCTGTATTTTCTAAAGGAAACCGTGAATGTAACGGTGACGGACGGGGCGGCAGCAAAGTACATCCTTGTACTGTGCTGCCTAAACGCCGCATCCATGCGGCGTTTTCCCTGGATGTTGGAGGTTTCCTTAAGAAAATTTCAGCCGTTCACTAAAAGAACAGAAACCGAAGCCAGGGATGAAAGCCCCCGGAAGGCCGTGGAATTGTACAAAGAAATTGGCAAAGGTTACGGGTTTCTCAATCGTCAGTACTGGAGAAAAGAGAGAAAGAGGGGGTTGTCTATATGATAAATTTTCATGACAAGGTCATATATCAGATATATCCGAAGTCTTTTATGGATTCTGATGGGGACGGTATTGGGGATTTGCGGGGGATTATTGATAGGTTGGGTTATTTGGAATATCTTGGTGTTGATTATATATGGTTGACTCCGTTTTTTGTCTCGCCGCAGAGGGACAATGGGTATGATGTGGCTGATTACCGTAGGGTGGATGCGGCTTTTGGCAGTATGGAGGATCTGGAGGAGTTGATTGCGCGGGCGGATGAGCGCGGTATCGGGGTGATGTTGGATATGGTGTTTAATCATACTTCTACGGAGCATGAGTGGTTTCAAAAGGCTATGGCGGGTAGCAAGGAATATATGGATTATTATATATTCAAGGATGGAGGGCCTGAGCATATCCCTACTAATTGGGAGTCGAAGTTCGGAGGGCCTTCATGGGAATATGTTCCTCACTTGGGAAAGTGGTATCTGCATCTGTACGATAGGACTCAGGCGGATTTGAATTGGGAAAATCCTAAGGTGCGGGAGGAATTGAAGGAGGTTCTTCGCTTCTGGAAGAGGAAGGGGATTAAGGGGTTTCGGTTTGATGTGGTAAATTTGATTTCAAAGCCGGAGGTCTATGAGGACGATACGGAGGGGGACGGAAGGCATTTTTATACTGACGGGCCGCATGTGCATGAGTTTTTGCAGGAGCTCGTAAGGGATGCCGGAATCGAGGAGATGGTTACGGTAGGAGAGATGTCTTCTACATCTATCGGGAGCTGTATACGGTATTCTAATCCCGCCGAAAAGGAATTGTCCATGTGCTTTAATTTTCATCATCTTAAGGTGGACTATAAGGATGGAAACAAATGGGAGTTGATGCCGCCGGATATCCCGGCTTTGAAAAGGCTGTTCAGGCAGTGGCAGCTTGGCATGCAGGAGCATGGCGGCTGGAATGCGGTATTTTGGTGCAACCACGATCAGCCCAGAATCGTATCGCGATTTGGAGACGATGGACGTTATTGGAAAGAATCGGCCAAGATGCTGGCCGCCAGTATACATCTTTTACGCGGTACTCCCTATATTTATCAGGGGGAGGAGCTTGGGATGACCAATACTCATTTTACTCATATCGGGCAATACCGGGATGTGGAAAGTCTGAATTATTATGAGATACTGCTTCAGGAAGGAAAGACAGAGAAAGAAGCTCTTCGAATTCTCGCTTCAAGGTCCCGGGATAACGCTCGTACCCCCATGCAATGGTCGGCAGAACCCAATGCAGGTTTTTCCGGGACATTGCCATGGATTTGCGTAACGGATAATTATAGGCAAATCAATGTGGAAGCAGAAAAAGAGGATGAAACTTCCATTCTCGCCTATTACAGAAAACTCATTCGGCTGCGCAAGGAAAACCGGGCGATAGCCGATGGCAAAATCGATTTTTTATTCGAAGATACGCCTTATTTATTTGCCTATCGCAGATATGTGGAATGTGAAAACGCATCCGGCGAAGAGCTTCTTATATTAAATAATTTGGGCAAAGAATTGATTGTTCTCGATACGGCGAAATTGGAGACAGATAAATATAAACTAATTCTAGGTAACTATGAAGAAACAAAAGGCGGCATACCGCAAGTGCTTCGGCCCTACGAAAGCCTGATATTTGAAAAGCGATAACTGACAGAAGCCGGACGGATTGATTGCATTGGCATATCAATCTATCCGGCTTTTAGTGAGAGGAACTTGCTCTTTGCAGCCCCTTGCTTCAAGCTATTGGGATACTGTAAATAACGAATAGAAGAATCCTTTTTTCCCCATTAGCTCTGCAAAACTTCCCATCTCCTCTACCCTTCCATTCTTAAATACGAGAATCTTATCATATTTACAAAGTAATGCTTCCTCCAGTCTGTGAGTTACTACGATACGAGTCAGGCCCGAAATATCCAGGATGGAGTTGCTCACGGCATAGGCTGTCTTGGCATCGAGAGCGGCGGTAGCTTCATCTACAAGCATCACCGGCGTGCCGCGAAGCAGACAGCGGGCAATGGAAATGCGCTGGCGTTCGCCGCCGGACAGTCCGTTTCCATTCTCCCCGCAGGCGTAATCCTTTCCCCTCTCAGCGATAAACGGCGCTAAGCCGGACATATTCACCGCATCGCGAAGCTCTTCCTCCGTAAAGTCCCTGAACATCGTAATAT
This sequence comes from Bacillota bacterium, assembly GCA_023442465.1. Lineage (GTDB taxonomy): Bacteria > Bacillota > Clostridia > Lachnospirales > Lachnospiraceae > Kineothrix. The sequence continues at coordinate 108,334 of JAEZZQ010000048.1, forward strand.
TATCCTTCACCGTGCTATTGAATACAAAGACATTCTGCTGAACGATGGAAACAATGTCGTACAACGAAGCGGAATCTATATCCCGAAGCTCATTGCCGTCAAACAGAATCTCGCCTTCATAGTCCTCTCTGCTTCCCATTAAAAGATTGAGCAGCGTAGACTTGCCGCTTCCTGAGCCTCCCACGATGGCATAGCTTTTTCCCGCTTCGAAGCATAGGTCGATTCCTTGAAGCACAGGCGCATCCTCCTCATAAGAAAAAGACAGTCTTTTCAATTCTATTCCCCGTGTGAGCGCAGGCTCCATCTCTTTCCCGCTTTTGCGGACATTGGAATGGATGGCAGCGGATAACTTGTCAATCAGAGCATATGCTGCTTTTTTGTTCGCAAGAATCTGGGGCACATCGGCAATGGGGGTGAGTACGTAATTCATGAGCTGTACGAAGACGATGACCACACCCGCGGTAACACCGCGTCCGGTAAGTGCCAGATACGCTCCAAACAGAAACACACCGAATTGAGCTATGATTCCGGCTACGGTTCCAATCGTCTGAATGACAGTCTCCGTCCTACGCCTCCTGCATTTGGCTTCCTCCGCTGCCTCATTACTTTTGGCAAAAAGACAGAAAACCTCACGTTCGGCCTTGAAGCTTTTAATGACAGAAAAGCCGGATAACATATCCTTTACCATTCCAATAAAATTCTCGTTTTTGTCGGAAACCACCTTCTCCTGCGTTGCCAGGCGATTTCCTGCAACAACAGAAGCGATTACCGGAAAGACGGAAAGCAGGAAGGCCACCAACGTCAGAAATGGGCTGTAATACAGCATAAGAGCAAAGGCCCCTGCAAACATGATCAATTCCCGAACCAGGGTAAATATTTGGGCGAGGTAGTTATTCTCAATACTGGTAGCATCGTTAGACAGCGCTGAAATATAGGCAGAAGTATTCTCACCGGTAAAGGCATTGATATTCTTCTTCGCCATCTCCTCGAACGCGTAATCCTTGTATTGCCTCATGGCCCTTTTTATGAAACGGGGGCGGGCATAATATTCTAAAGCCGAAACCATGACAATACCTGCAATGATAGCCAATAAAATCATGGCAAGCTGCAGAAGTGAAAACATCACGACATCTCCCGATGCGGTATCGATAATTTGCTGCATCAACCATGAAATTATCAGGTTCCCCAAGGCCATCAGAACCGAGGCCGTCATTGCCGCGAGGAAACTCCATTTATTTTGTCTATAAAACTGCTTGGTAAATTCTTTGCGGTATGTGATAACTTCACTATTTTTCTTCATTCTTAATATTCCTCCAAAGCTTGGTAAAAATCGAACCCGTTCTTTCATTCGAAGTCAGAGCTTTCTCAATTCCTCCCATGGCGGTCTCGCCAAAGTTATCACCGACAGTCTGCGTTTTTCCATAATAAAATTTTATGTTTCGGACATCGTAAACCTGCATGTTATCGGAAGCCTGCGAAGCGTCGAAGACTCGCGCCATCGCCACCGCCTGCCCGAGATACTCCTTTGTCATTTCTACGTCATCCATAACTGCCGCGACCTGCGCACAGCCGGAAAGCAATATGACCTGCATCTTATCCAGATAAGATACCTTATGCGGAAGTTTCAGTCCTTCCAATACTCCGTACAGCCAAAGGAGGGCTTCTATTGACTGTTTCTCATCACCCTTGCTGTCAAAGCATCCGGAAAGACCTATTATCGTTTGAAACAATCCCATTACGCAGTCCACAAGATTCTCAGAAAGATACGGTAATGCCTCTTCGCACCGGTCACTTTGAGAAAGAAGCATCCCAATCAGCCCATTATTAATCCCACAAGCGTTATACTTTTTCAGAGTGTCCAAAGCCGGCTCTATCTCTCCCAGAGCCACATATACTTGGCCTATGTTGATTTGAAGCGACAGCTCGCTTATCCCTTCGTCAGTATTCTGTGAAATCAACCCACATGCCCGTCCATACAACTCCAGTGCCTTATGCAGCGCCGATTTATCGTTTCTTTCCACTCCTGCCAATTGAAACAGGTCGGCGCTCTGGTAAACGACATCGAAGCTATTGGGGTACCGCTGCAGGGCCTTCTCCGCTTCCGCAATTCCTTCCTGAATTCTCTTGGAAATACGAAGATTACGAATTTTTTCCGCTGCAAGCTCCATGGTTCTGCAATTGAGCTGGTATCCAAAGAGTACATCGACAGATATTTCAAAGAGATCAGCTAACTCGGGAATCATACCGATATCAGGATTGGAAAGGCCGGATTCCCATTTCGATACGGCTCCCACGGTAACTCCCATTGCCTCGGCCAGCTGCTCTTGTGTCAGACACAGCTCCTTCCGATAATGGCGAATATTTTCACCAATTGTGATTTTCATAGTAATAATCTTACCTTTCTCCACATCACAGTGCCTTCCTTGTGAGCGTGAATTTATGCAGAGATGCTTTTCACCTCTCTCGTTTACGGTTCTCGTAGTATTATTATAAGGCGTTTATATATGCACTGGAAGATACTTATTGTAAAAATAGTAAAATTATTTTTTTACTATTGGTATAATTTCAATGAACGCACAAGCTCTAGATGCTTATGTGATAAATTTAATACGGGAAGTAAATGTATGATTGCCACGGCAGTGAATAAAACTTGCCGTTGCAGTGGTTCTCAGAAAAACATATGTATAATGCTCTTGGATGTGGAAGGGCTGGAATAAATGTGATAAAATAATACATGCCGATTACATATTCTTCATATCGCCTCATTATGCTCCAATACCCGCGAAATTAAGCATGATTCTCGAAAAAATGGAACAAATCACTTTTTTGCATTGGTGGAAGGATAATACATACAAATCGGAGGTATATAACATCCCCGCAGGAATCATTTCCCACGGAGGAGGCTCAGACTGGGCATTGCAAAGCTACAAGGCAATGGTAAATGACACTATCGCCAATGCTCTGGACACGATACAACTAAAAGTGATTTCATACAACGATAGTTGGAATACTGGTATCGCTTTGCCGGTAGAAAATATCATTCAGGAAGACGATATTTTTCCAATACAAGAATATAATTGGCCCAACATAGATGTTCTTTTGTGTAAATACGTCGAAACTATTTTGCAGGAACACTAGGGACTTGCACATAAAAAGTCCTCCACCACATACCTCTCATACTCCTTCCCTTTGTCCTCCACACTATCTATTCTCACGAAGCCAAGTCTCGTGCATAGCCTGATGGAGGCCTCATTGTCCTTTTTAACCAGGGCCTGTACCTTATCGAAGCCAAGCTCCTCTTTCCCGTAATCGAGGATGGCGCGACAGACTTCATAGGCATAGCCTTTATGCTGATAGGGAACGGCGATCACAAATCCCAGCTCAGGGATGTCAAATCCTTCCCTCCAACTGATTCCGGCCCGTCCGATTACGGTTTCGCTCTCCTTGCCTACGATACTCCACAGACCATAGCCATAGAAGCTATAGATTTTCTTTATGTATTCCCGGGTATATTCCCGTTCTTCCTCCGGTTCTTCGAACAAATCTTCCATATAAAATGTAATGGACGGCTCCTTATATATTTGATAAAAAGCGTCCACATCTTCCACCGTCATCTCCCGGATAATACATCTCTTCGTCTCCATAATCGTCCATGGCTTTCCCGACAGGCGCATGTACGCCATGGCAAAAGAATCGAAGGTAAGCTCCTCGATATCTGTTATCGCGTATAGCGCAGCCGACAAATCCTGCTCTTTATTCTTCTCGTGTAAAAGCGCGATTGCGTAGTACCCGTTTTGTTTTAACGCTTGCAAAGTTTCCTCTTCGTCCGTTACGAACAACGTATTCCCTTTATCATACGCCGCTTGTCCGCTTTCTGTCCGCGGCAGCTTTCCTGTTATAACCTTATCGCCATCTTTGCCGAAATTTTTCTTCATCTGCTCTATTGCCGACATCTGGCTCTCATCACCAATAAGAAAAACTATTTCCTTTAACATATCTCCCCCTATTTACTATCCGTCCATTATAGGCTAGAATAAAACATGGAAATATTATAAAACAAATTATCACAGAAGGGAAGTAAAGCAATGGCACAGAATCCTATTGTTACATTTACGATGGAAAACGGCGACGTAATCAAGGCGGAGTTATATCCTGAAATCGCGCCCGAAAGCGTTAATAATTTTATTAGTTTAATCAACAAGAACTTTTACGACGGACTCATTTTCCACAGAGTTATCCGCGGCTTTATGATTCAGGGCGGAGATCCGGAAGGAACCGGAATGGGAGGCCCGGGCTACAGCATCAAGGGAGAATTCAGCCAGAACGGCGTAGAAAATAACTTGAAGCATACGGAAGGAGTTCTCTCCATGGCGAGAAGCATGCACCCCGATTCCGCAGGCTCTCAATTTTTCATTATGCACAAAAATTCTCCTCATCTGGACGGTTCTTATGCCGCATTCGGCAAAGTAACGGAGGGCCTGGAATTTATAAATAAAATCGCGGAAACGGCTACTGACCGTTCCGATCGTCCGCTAGAGCCTCAGATTATAAAAACGGTTACTGTCGAAACCTTTGGCGAAGTTTATCCCGAACCTCAGAAAATTTAAATACTATTTAAAAAGTTTTCAGTAATCTAATTTAATATTTTTTAAATTGTTGGACGAGATTGGTACTTTTGTACTGTCTCGTTCATAGTTTATTCATATTTATTTTAAAAAAACTTCAATTCCACAACATTCTTTAGACATTTCTTTTAGCTATACTATCAATATAAGATACAGCAAAAACAAAAAAGCCAATAACAGTTAATTGATTTATTAAATAACTTTTTCATAATAAGTGCCAAGTAAAGAAACCTTTACTTGGCATCCTCCCTTTTTAGGGGTAATATGCTATTTTTAAAAGTTCATCATAGCGTGAAACAGAATCCATTTACAAGGATCAGAACAAAAGTGTGCTTTGCACACTCTCGCGACCAAGAACTTTGGCAGCACAGCTTTTGTTCCGCGCGCGCAGCTGCGCATTGTTTGCCCGAAGGGCTTTTATTTAATAGAAGCACTTTCCTATTACATAAAATAAGCCGGCATCGAATTCTTATACCCGATGCCGGCTCGTTTTTAGCCGAAGCCTGTTTTTAATTAAAGTTTATTCCTTACGCCGGAACCTGTTATTTAAGCTTTGTTTACAGAACCAAACAGTTCCATTTTCTCTTTAACAGTAGCCTTGATAGCCTCAAAGCCCGGAGCGAGAAGCTTACGAGGATCGAAGCCTTTGCCCTGAAGGTCTTTTCCTTCTTCGATGTATTTACGTGTAGCTGCTGCAAAGGACAACTGGCATTCCGTGTTAACGTTGATTTTAGCAACGCCGAGAGAGATAGCCTTTTTGATCATGTCAGCCGGGATTCCCGTACCGCCGTGAAGAACGAGAGGCATGTCTCCTGTCAGCTTCTGGATAGCATCCAATGTCTCAAAGGAAAGTCCCTTCCAGTTTTCAGGATATTTGCCGTGGATATTGCCGATACCTGCTGCCAGGAAATCGATGCCGAGGTCAGCGATTTCTTTACACTCCTGAGGATCTGCACATTCGCCGGCACCAATAACGCCGTCTTCTTCTCCGCCGATGGAACCAACTTCAGCTTCGATAGAAATTCCCTTTGCGTGGGATGCTGCAACCAATTCCTTCGTCTTTTCTACGTTCTCAGCGATCGGATAGTGAGAACCGTCGAACATTACGGATGAAAAACCTGCTTCGATGCACTTATAGCAGTGATCGTAGCTGCCGTGATCCAAGTGAAGAGCAACGGGAACTGTAATATTCAAGCCTTTGATTAAGCCGTTTACCATGCCAACTACCGTTTCATATCCGCCCATGTATTTACCTGCTCCTTCGGATACGCCGAGGATAACGGGAGAATTGTTTTCCTGAGCTGTCAAAAGAACTGCTTTTGTCCACTCAAGGTTGTTGATATTGAACTGTCCGACTGCATATTGGCCGGCTTTTGCTTTTTGAAGCATTTCTGTAGCTGAAACTAACATTTTATTTACCTCCATATAATAAATTTATCAAATTCACCGAACCTATTATACCCCATTCACGCCAAAAAGGAAACAACAAAGCTGTAAAAAATGTGGAAAATAGGCAAATATAAGAAAATGAACACCTTTTTGCCAATCCCGGAAGGAAAATCAGATATCATTCCAATCCACCTTTATTTCACCGGTCGCTCTATCTTAGCCGCATTCTTACCCGGCACTTTGATCCTTACCGCCTGTTTCATGTTATGGATGCTCACACTTTTATGATTTCCGCCGAATTCTCCATCCAAGGTCCACGGAATCTCAATATCGGATTCAAAGGTAACCGATGATGTCTTAAAACAGTACATATAATCCGTATTGATATTGCGATTCAAAAGAGCTGCCATGATATTATTGAGCTCCAAAGGATTAGAAGGCATCTTGATCAAGGTCACCTCGAACTCTCCGTCATCCAATTCCACATATTTGCCGGTAATCCGCTTAAAGCCCCCCACTGAGATAGAATTGGTCACCATGCCGAAAATGAATTCTTCCTCCATGGTCACGTCGCCGTATGCGACCTTAAGCCTATAAGATTTGATGCTGGGTATTCTCTTCATGCCTTCCAGAATATATGCCATATGCCCCAGCACATTTTTCACATCCTGACTGGTTCCGTAGGACACGTCCGTAAAAAGTCCGAACGCTGCAATATAGACAAAGCTTTCCTTATTGAATGCTCCCACATCGCATGCGTAGTCCTTCCCCTTTACTATAGCCTGCGCTGCCTTCAGCATATCATTGGGTATTCCCAGACTTTTTGCGAAATCATTGGTGCTGCCTGCCGGAATATAGCCAATGGGAATTTGTTTCGTACTGCGGAGCATACCGTTTACTGCCTCATCCAGCGTGCCGTCACCGCCGCAGCAAACGAGAATGTCATATCTGTCCTTCTTATTCTGCACCGCACACACTGCGTCCCCTTCGCACTGCGTGGGATATACGGTAACCTCATACCCAGCCTTAACAAATACATCTATAATATCCTGAAGCTTATTTCTAATCTTCGCTTTCCCCGAGCGGGGATTAAATACAAAAAACATTTCTTTATCAGCCATATAGTTCCCCTTTTCAATCCTCAACTTTACAAAGTCAAATCGGAGCATCCTAAGATGCTCCGCGTTAAGTCTTTATTCCTACGTAGGCAACGAATCAAAGGACATGCCAGCATGCCCGCCTGGCGACTGCCTATAGGTCATATATGAAGTTTTAACTTACTTTTCCTTTTAATAAATATTCTTCGATATCCGCTACTGCCTGCGTCTCATCCTGACCGTCGGCAATTACAGTTACCGTTTCACCGCTATCGAGTCCTAAACTCATCATGCCCATGATACTCTTCGCATTCACCTTTTTTCCTTCGGATTCAATGTAAACGGAGCAGGCATGCTTACTAGCCACCTGTACCAATACTGCCACCGGTCTAGCCTCTAATCCTGTAGGCAATTGAATCTTCATCACTTTTTCGATCATAACGTCTCCTCCTTTTTAACTTCTAAGCCTGTCAGCCAACTCACTTAATTTCCTAAGTCTATGGTTCATCCCCGATTTTCCAACCGGAGGTTCTAAGATTTGTCCTAATTCCTTTAATGTTGCATCCGGATATTCTAATCTTATTTGTGCCGCTTCTCTTATGTTATCTGGTAGATTCTGAAATCCATAATGATCCCTAATCAGGAGGATGTCCTCTATCTGTTTGGATGATGCGTTTACCGTCTTGGTAATATTAGCCGTTTCGCAGTTTACCTTCCTATTGATGGAACCTCTCATTTCTTTTATGATTCTGTAGTTTTCAAAATTCATAAGGGAAATATGGGCTTCCATGATATTTAATAAGTCTGCTATACTGGCGCCTTCTTTTAAGTACACCACATAATATTTCTTTCTTATTACGATCTTCGCCTCCACTTGAAAGCTCTGTATCAGAGATTGAAGGCGAACAGCTTGTTCTTCATAGGAACAGACAAATTCTAAATGATAGCTTTTTTCCGGGTCGCTCATGGAACCCGTGCAGAGAAAAGTCCCCCGCAGGAATGCCCTTTTGCAACAGGCATTTTTGATTAACAGCGGATTTACTCCGCTGCGCGTGGCTTTTTGAATTCCGCCTTCCTCATACATTTTAACAGCTTGAAGAACTTTGTCAACCCGTTCTCTTCCTGTAATCAATGTAACATATGTATGATTTCTATATTCTTCCAAAAGCTCTTTAAAAGCAATATCAGTATATATATTAAAGGTTTTCTTCAATAATGTAAAGACCTTTCTAATAACTGCCTCATTTTCTGTCTGAAGGCAGAGCCTTGTATCCGACTCTGAACCGACTTCCAATTTGCCATATAAGCTGATAATCGCCGCCAGTTCTGCCAACTGGCAATGCCTGGATGGACTGACTGTTCTTGCCAACTCCTCTTTTACTTCCGCGGAAAAAGACATAATTACGCCCCCTGTTTCACATCTCTGTGATAAATCTTAAGTCCGTAATTTCCCTGATTCTTCATACGCTTGTACAATTCATTCGCCAGCGTTACGCTTCTGTGCTTTCCGCCCGTACAGCCGATTCCTATTACCAACTGGTACTTTCCTTCCTTTACGTAATTCGGAATCAGAAACCGGACCATATCGTCCAACTTCTCTAAAAATTCCTCTGCCTCGGCAAACCCCATGACGTATCTCTGAATCGCCGGGTCGTTACCCGTCTGGTGCTTCAGTTCGTCAATATAATACGGATTCGGCAGGAAACGGACATCGAAAACCAAATCCGCATCTGCCGGAATACCATTTTTAAAGCCGAAGGAAAGAATCGTTACCATAAGACTGTTATATTCCTCGTTCATAACGAAAATCCTATCGATTTCTTCCTTCAGTTCTCTGGTCAGCAGATTCGAGGTGTCCAGCACGTAATCCGCATGCTCTTTTACCGTCTTAAGGATATCCCTCTCCTTATGGATGCCGTCCTCTACCCGTCCCTCCGGGGAAAGGGGGTGCATCCGCCGTGACTCCTTATAACGATTTAACAGCACCTGCTCCGAAGCGTCCATAAAAAGGATCTCATACATATAGCCGTTTTTTTTCAAGTTCCCCAGTGTCTTCCAGACCTCTTCAAAAGGTTGATCCGCGCGGACATCCAAGCCCAACGCAACTTTGTTGATTTCCGAGTTGGGAGTAGCAATTAATTCTACAAATTTTTCTATCAAAGGAACGGGCAGATTATCCACACAATAGAAGCCTGCGTCCTCCAGCATCTTAAGAGCCGTTCTCTTTCCGCCGCCGCTCATTCCGGTCACTACCACGAATCTCATATGCTTTTCCTCCGTATTTAAAAGTCTCCCAAATAAATGACTTCCCTCTCCAGCGTCACACCGGACTGCTCCTTCACGCGCTCTTGCACGGTCTCGATAAGCTCGCGCACATCGGCCGCAGTAGCGTCTCCCGTATTCACGATAAAGCCGCAGTGTTTATCGGATACCGCCGCTCCGCCTATCCGATAGCCTTTAAGACCTGCATCCATGATCAGCTTGCCTGCAAAATATCCCTCCGGCCGCTTAAAGGTACTTCCCGCACTGCCGAATTCCAAAGGCTGCTTCTCCTGACGCCTTGCCGCCAAATCCTCCATTTTGTTCCGTATTTCTTCCTTATCGCCCGCCGAAAGCTTAAGTACCACTTCGGTAACGATAAAGGGGCGATTCTTGATTACGCTCGTACGGTAGCCGAACTCCATCGTATCGTTATCCAGCGTCAGTATTTCTCCGTTTCTGTCCATGACTTCCACGGATTCTACGATTTGTTTCATCTCACCCTCATAGGCTCCGGCATTCATTACAATGCCGCCGCCAATTGTTCCCGGTATTCCTGAAGCGAACTCCATGCCGGTCAGTCCATGGGCCTGCGCCTCCTCAGCTGCTCTGGATATGAGCACTCCTGCAGGAACCCGCATTTTTTCCCCTTCCACTGATATATTTCCCATCTCACTGCCCAGCTTAACGATAATGCCCGAATACCCTTTGTCTCCTACTAACAGATTACTGCCGTTGCCGAGTATGAAATAGTCCTGTCCGGTAGCCTGTAAAATCGGCACCAGCTTTATCAGTTGTTCCTTGCTTTCTATTTTTACTAAGCATCTGGCATTTCCGCCCACGCGAAAAGTAGTATGACTGCTCATGGGTTCATCGAATAATATGTTCTCCTGAGGCACTATCTGCTTTATATAATTGTATATTGATGAATTCACCTTAAGACCCCTGCCTGTTTTTTATTATGGTATGTAGCTGACTGCCATCTTATTCCAATACAAGCTTGGCCGCTCCATAAATTCCGGCGTCGTTCCCCAGCGTCGCCAATGCAAACTCCACGTTTTTACTGCCCTTGAATACTGTTTTGTCAAAGTATGGCTTTATATAATCGAACAAAATATCTCCGGCTTTCGATACGCCGCCTCCGATAACGAAGATTTCCGGGTTCACCACTCCTGCGATAACACCCAGACCCTTTCCCAGATATTCTCCGAATGTTTCCGCTATCTGAATGGCTACGGCATCGTTTTCCTTTACTGCATCAAAAACTGCCTTTGCCGAAAGTGTTTCCACCGGTCTGTTCCTCAAAATGCTAGGCTCAGAAGTAGACCCCAGGGCTCTCCTTGCCAGCCTTACTATACCGGTAGCGGAAGCATATTCTTCCAGACATCCGGTATTGCCGCAGCCGCATACCTCTGTTTCACCATCCTGCACGTGGATATGTCCGATTTCGCCGCCTGCTCCGCTGGCACCTGTCAGAATCTCCCCGTTTACGATGATTCCGCCTCCCACGCCCGTTCCGAGGGTTACGGCAACCAGATTCTTGCAACCTTTTCCGCCGCCCTTCCACATCTCGCCCAAAGCGGCAACATTAGCGTCATTTCCTGCCTTTACTTTCATGTCGAGAAGTCCCGACAAGGTATCGCGGATACTGAAGGTTCCCCAGCCGAGATTCACGGCAACATATACCGTTCCCTCCGCATCGATCGGACCGGGAGCTCCAAGCCCTACACCGATGACCTCGTCCTTCAGGATGTTCTTCTCCTTCATCTTCCGCTGGATACTCACAGCTACATCGGGAAGAATTTTTTCCCCTCCGTTTTCCGTCTTTGTGGGTACCTCCCATTTATCCAGAAGCTCTCCGTCTTTGTCAAAAAGTCCTAATTTAATCGTGGTTCCTCCCACATCTACGCCAAACACATATTTACTCATCCCAATTTATCCCTTCTTAATTATTCCTCATCATCTTCGTCTCTGCGCCTTGCCAGAGAGTTCTGCACACGGGTATAAAGCTCCTGTGCCGCATTATAGCCCATCTTCTTCTGCCTGTGATTAGCTGCTGCCGATTCACAGATAATCGCCAGATTACGTCCCGGCCTTATGGGAATATTATGGCATACTATCTTATTTCCAAGATATTCCGTATGTTCCTCTTCCAATCCAAGCCTGTCGTATTCCTTGTCCTTATCCCATTCTTCCAACCGGATTACCAAATCGATGCTCTGGGTATCCTTTACGCTGGATACACCGAACAATGACTTAACATCAACGATTCCGATTCCCCGCAATTCTATAAAATGCTTCGTAATATCAGGGGCAGAGCCGATTAAAGTATCGTCGCTCACTTTTCTTATCTCTACTACATCATCCGTCACAAGACGGTGCCCTCTCTTGATCAGCTCCAACGCTGCCTCCGACTTACCTATACCGCTTTCGCCCGTAATCAGCACTCCCTCGCCATAAACGTCTACGAGAACACCATGAACGGAAATGCACGGTGCCAATTTCACATTCAGCCATCGGATAATCTCAGCAGTAAAATTAGAGGTCGCCTTCTTCGTCATCAGGATAGGTACCTCATGCTTCAGCGCCACTTGTAAAAAGAAGGGGTCAGGCTGCAGCTCACGGCAGAAAACAATGACCGGAATATCACAGGAAAGAAGCTTGTTGTAAACCTCTTCTTTATATTCCTGCGTCAGCCCCTGCATATACGTATATTCTACAAATCCGATAATCTGCAGACGGGTAGCTTCAAAATGTTCAAAATAACCTGCCATCTGCAAAGCCGGTCTGTTGATGTCCGGCTGGGTGATTTTCACCTTCGAAATGTCCAGCTCCGGCGTCAGATTCTCAAGCTTCATTTTGTCTATAATCTCTTTTAAACTTACACTTGGCATAACCTTCTCCTTTTTCATCAATATAGTATTTTATAATATCTTAATACTTAATATTCTATAAATTTTAACATAGAAACTCCACAATATCAATAAACGAACACAGTAACCTGCCTATTCCTGATGAAAAAACTCATAGATACCTTCCGCAATATGGGGCGGTATCTCAGGCACCTGAGAAAGGGTGGCTGCATCGGCAGACTTAATCTCATCAATGGATTTAAAGTGGCGCATCAGTGCTTTCCTGCGGGAAGGCCCCACTCCGGGGATGTCGTCTAACACCGATTTCACCTGAGATTTGCTGCGCAGAGAACGGTGATATTCTATAGCGAAGCGATGAGCCTCGTCCTGCACTCTCGTAATCAGTTTAAACCCTTCGGAGCTTCTGTCAATAGGAATCTCTTCATTATTGTAATACAATCCCCTTGTCCGGTGGTTATCGTCCTTTACCATACCACAGACCGGAATGGAAATGTGCAGCTCCTTAAGCACCTCCAGGGCAATATTCACCTGTCCCTTTCCGCCGTCCATAAGTATCAGGTCGGGGAACTTGGTGAAACTGCCGAATTCCTTTTCCATTTCTTTCATATCTAATTCCTTCTGCTCCTCCATTCCGTGCACAAAGCGTCTGGTGAGAACCTCTTTCATGCATGCATAATCGTCGGGGCCCGATACCGATTTTATGCGGAATTTACGGTAGTCACTTCTTTTAGGCTTTCCCTTTTCGTAGACGATCATAGAACCTACATTGGCAAATCCGCTGATGTTGGAAATATCGTATGCTTCCATTCGGACGATTCCCTCTATGCCGATCAACGAAGCGATTTCCTTTACAGCGCCGATGGTCCTGCCTTCCTCTCTCTTTATCTTTTCCTTATCCTGGCTCAAGACGAGGGCGGCATTCTTTCCCGCTAACTCCACCAGCTTCTCCTTGGCTCCCTTTTTGGGTACGCGGATATAGACACGGCTGCCCTTTCTGGCTGTCAGCCATTTTTCCAGCACCTCAATATCCTCGATCTCCTCTTGGAGCATAAGCTCCTTGGGGATGAAGGGTGTTCCCGCATAAAATTGCTTTACGAAATCAAGAAGCACCTGAGATTTTCCATTTCCTGACACATGTGTCATATAAAAATGCTCTCTCCCTATTAATTTCCCGTTTCGGATAAAAAATACTTGCACCACCGCATCGTTTTCATCCAGGGCGAGAGCGATGATGTCCTTATCCTCTCCGTAGCTGTCCGTAATCTTCTGTTTCTGTGCCACCTGCTTCACGCTGTTGTATAAATCCCTGTATTTTACCGCTTCCTCGAATTCCATGCTGTCGGAAGCCTCCTGCATCTTTCGTTCCAGCTCCTTTAAAATAGGATTATAATTTCCGTTCAGGAAATCCAGCGCCTTATCTACCTGCCCTCTGTACTGCTCCTGAGTCACATACCCTTGACAGGGGGCTGCACACTGTTTGATATGGTAATTCAAGCAAGGCCTCTCCTTCCCGCAATCCTTCGGAAGATTTCTGTTGCAGGTGCGGAGGAGATAGAGCTTGTTGATCAAATCGATCGTGTCCTTCACTGCTGCCGCACTTGTGTACGGCCCGAAATAACGGGAGCGGTCCTTTTTCATCTCTCTGGAAAAAAGTATGCGGGGGAACGGCTCCCCTACTGTCACCTTTATATAAGGATAGGTCTTATCATCCTTAAGCATAGTGTTATAGCGAGGGCTGTATTCTTTTATTAAATTATTCTCGAGTACCAAGGCTTCCAGCTCAGAATCGGTTATGATATATTCGAATCTGGCTATCTGAGTCACCATCTTATCGATCTGGGGCCCGCGCCCTATGTTCTTGCGGAAATACGATCTGACACGGCTGTGCAGGTTGATCGCCTTCCCCACATAGATAATGACGTCCTTCTCATCGTGCATGATATATACGCCCGGCTTTACCGGCAGTTTTTTCAATTCCTCATCAAAATCAAACATCTCTCACCCACAACATAAATAACGCACAAAAAGGTCCTTTTTTATGAGTGCAAAACACTCACCTAGAACCTTTTGCGTTTTTTATTTCTGTTCGTCTATTTTATTTTGCAGTTCCCCGGCAAAATTACCGTTCTTGGCGGAATCGCCATTCTTTACAAACTCTCCGGACGCATTGGAGAAACGTCCTACCGGACCTCCATAAGCAGGTGCCTCTTTTTCCGGCTCCCTCTCATTCTCCTCTTTCGTCTTCTTCGCTTCGAATTCCGGCGATAAGACCATGCTATCTTTTTTTATGATAACTTTTCCGTCTTCTGTTTCAAAATCCTTGATTCCTGATTCTGAAGCTTTCGGCTCCTCTTCAGAGCCCTTCGACTCCGCTTCCGCTTTTTTCACTTTATTTTCAGAGCTTTTTACTTCGGATTCTCCCTCCGCTTTTTCCTCGGGCTCAGGAAGCCCTTTCTCCGCGCGGTATATCTTCATGAATTCCTTACCGGTAATGGTTTCTTTTTCTATCAGGTATGCGGCAATTTTATCCATGAGCTCTCTGTTCTCGCCAAGAAGCTGTTTCGCTTCCGCATAGCATTCCTTTAACAGCTCCTTTACCTCGGTGTCCACATCCGCCGCCGTCACATCGCTGCAAGTCAGTCTGGCGCCTCCATCCAGATATTCGCTCTCTACCGTGGCAAGGCCCATAAGCCCGAACTTCTCGCTCATTCCAAATCTGGTTACCATGTTTCTGGCAATGTTTGTCGCCTTCTCAATGTCGTTGGCAGCTCCGGTGGTTACCGTATCGAATATGATTTCCTCCGCTGCGCGTCCGCCCAGATAACCCACCAGCATATCGTGCAGCTCCGCCTTCGTATTGAGGAACTTCTCCTCCTCCGGCACCTGCATCACGTAGCCGAGGGCACCCATGGTCCTCGGTACTATTGTAATCTTCTGCACCGGCTCCGAATTCTTCTGCAAAGCGCTTAAAAGTGCATGACCCACCTCGTGGTAGGAAACAATCTTGCGCTCTTCTTTGCTCATGATGCGGTCTTTCTTCTCTTTTCCTACGAGCACCTGCTCTACCGCTTCGAACAAGTCATGCTGGCACACATAATTGCGCCCTTTTTGTACGGCATTAATCGCCGCTTCATTTATCATGTTGGCCAGATCGGCACCCACCGCGCCGCTGGTTGCAAGCGCTATGGCATCCAGATCCACGCTGTCATCCATCAGAACATCCTTCGCATGTACCTTCAATATTTCAATTCGCCCCTTAAGGTCGGGTTTATCTACAATGATTCTTCTGTCGAAGCGTCCCGGCCGCAGCAGCGCCTTATCCAGAATCTCCGGTCTATTGGTCGCTCCAAGAATGAGAATACCTTTCGAAGTATCGAAACCGTCCATCTCGGACAATAGCTGGTTCAACGTCTGTTCCCGTTCTTCATTGCCTCCGCCGTATTTGGAATCACGGCTTCTTCCTATAGCATCGATTTCATCTATGAATATAATACAAGGAGCGTTCTTCGTCGCTTCCTTAAATAAGTCTCTTACCCTGGAAGCACCCACGCCTACGTATAGCTCGATAAAGTCGGAGCCGGCCAATGAAAAGAAGGGCACATGCGCTTCGCCCGCCACCGCCTTGGCCAACAAGGTCTTACCGGTTCCAGGAGGGCCTACCAAAAGTGCTCCCTTAGGAAGCTTAGCTCCTATCTTGGAATATTTTCCCGGATTATGCAGGAAATCTACTACCTCTTGCAGGGATTCTTTCGCTTCGTCCTCACCTGCCACATCTTTAAAGGTAACCCCTGTTTCCTTCTGCACGTATACCTTGGCATTGCTCTTACCCACTCCCATGGGACCGCCGCCGCCCTTGGACATCCTGCGGAAGATAAAGCTAAGAAGCACCCACATAAGAAGGATAGGGAACACATAGGTCAAAAGGATGGAAAGCAGCATCCCGGAACCGTCCGGCACCTTCTTGTTCACATCTACATTATGTTCGATCAGACGGGCCGTCAGGGTATCGTTGTCCTCCATGATTCCCGTATAATAAGTAATCACCGGCATTCCGTATATATTCGTAGAGGCCTCTCCCGTATCCTTGGGGTAAATGGTGATCTGGTCGGTCTCCACCACTACGCTTTCCACTTCGCCGTCCTCGACCATCTTAATGAATTCGTTATAGGTAATCTCCTTCTCCGTGCCGCCGGTCATCGCCTTCATGAAATAACTCATGCACAGCAAAGTGATGAGCGCTGCGATGAGCAACAGGAAAATGCTCTGTCTCTTAGGGTTGTCGCCGTTTCCGCCGGGCCCTCTGTTACCATTATTATTATTTTTATTACCGCCGCGATTGCCGTTGTTAAATCCACCGTCATCGTATTGGTTCAGATTGTTATCTTCCATTCCTGCTCCTATTCGTAAATCGTCGTTTCTTCCATTATAGAGACTGATATTCGATAAATCAATAATATAATTATGAAAATATTTTACCATGTATAAAAGATTTCTAAATTTTTTTGATAGAAACAGTAGATTTTTGGTGACTACCCATTGTATAATACATTACTTAGGGAACTAAACAACGAGCTTCCTAAGTAATGTTTTATGCCATTCGGCAAGATAAAATGATATCTGTTCACTCTTAAACTAATGTCTATATGCATATATGCAATCGCTGAGGAGGTAATAATGCCTGTAAAATACGTATTCGTAACAGGCGGCGTCGTTTCTGGCCTGGGAAAAGGAATTACAGCCGCATCTTTAGGAAGACTTTTAAAAGCGCGTGGTTACAAAGTGACCATGCAGAAGTTTGACCCCTACATCAATATCGACCCCGGAACTATGAATCCCATCCAACACGGGGAGGTCTTCGTTACCGACGACGGAACGGAGACAGACTTAGACCTCGGACATTACGAGAGGTTCATCGACGAAAATCTGGATAAGAACTCCAACGTTACCACCGGCAAGATTTACTGGTCTGTCCTTCAAAAGGAGAGACGAGGCGACTACGGCGGCGGTACGGTTCAAGTAATCCCCCATATAACCAACGAGATCAAAAGCCGCTTTTACCGTAACTTCAGCGATCAGGAAATGAGGATAGCCATCATTGAGGTAGGCGGAACCGTGGGTGATATCGAAAGCCAGCCTTTTTTAGAATCCATCCGGCAGTTCCAGCATGAGGTAGGACGGGAAAACGCTATTCTGATTCATGTTACCCTGATTCCTTATCTGAGAGCTTCACAGGAAATGAAGACCAAGCCCACACAAGCCAGCGTAAAAGAACTTCAGGGAATGGGAATCCGGCCCGACATTATCGTATGCCGCAGCGAGCATCCGCTGGATCAGGGCATCAAAGATAAGATTGCGCTGTTCTGCAACGTGTCCAACAATCGGGTGCTGCAGAATCTGGATGTAGAATACCTCTACGAAGCGCCCCTTGCCATGGAGAAAGAGCATTTGGCACAGGTTGCCTGCGAATGCCTGGAGCTCCCCTGTCCCGAACCTGATTTAAGCGATTGGGAAGACATGGTGGAATCCCTGCGTACCGCTTCAGGCGAAGTGACCATTGCCCTTGTAGGTAAGTATATCCAGCTTCACGATGCTTATATCAGCGTAGCAGAAGCTTTGAAGCACGGAGGCATCTCCAACCGGGTGAACGTCAATATCCGGTGGATAGACTCGGAGACCGTAACCCCGGAGAACGCGGGCGAACTGCTCGGCGATACTGACGGCATCGTTGTTCCGGGCGGCTTCGGCAGCCGCGGTATCGAAGGCAAGATAAATGCCATCACCTATGCGAGGACCCATAATGTTCCATTCTTGGGACTTTGCCTTGGCATGCAGCTTTCCATCGTAGAATATGCCCGTAACGTGCTGGGCTATAACGACGCACACAGCGTGGAGCTGAATCCGAGTACGACTCACCCCGTCATCGCCCTCATGCCCGATCAAAACGACGTGGAGGACATCGGAGGCACCCTGAGGCTTGGCTCCTATCCTTGCATTTTGGACAAGGACTCCAAGGCATACCGCTTATATGGTAAAGATATTATTCACGAAAGACACAGACACCGCTACGAAGTGAACAACGATTACCGCGCCGCTCTTACGGAGAACGGAATAAAATTATCCGGCCTTTCTCCTGACGGACGTATCGTAGAAATGTGCGAGATTCCCGCGCATCCCTTCTTCGTCGCTACGCAGGCCCATCCCGAACTGAAGTCGAGACCCAACAGACCCCATCCGCTATTCAAGGGCCTTATAGCTGCGGCTGTGGAGCATAAAGAATAAAAGCTTGATTTTAATAAAATGAAATATTAAGGAACCCAAAAATGAAAATAGGATTTGACAACGATAAATATGTAAAAATGCAGTCCGAACACATTCGCGAAAGAATCGCCCAGTTCGGCAATAAATTGTATCTGGAATTCGGAGGCAAGCTCTTCGACGATTTTCATGCTTCCAGAGTCCTCCCCGGCTTTCATCCGGACAGCAAGCTGAAAATGCTGCATCAGCTTAAGGACCAGGCGGAAATTGTTATCGTCATCAGCGCAGATGCCATCGAAAAGAACAAAATCCGGGGCGATCTCGGCATCACCTATGACATGGATGTGCTGCGCCTTCTGGACGCCTTCCGCGCCATGGACTTCATGGTGAGCAGCGTGGTCATTACCCAGTATACCGGCCAGCCCACTGCGGATCATTTCCGGGAAAGACTGTCGAGCCTCGGAATCAAGTCTTATCTTCATTATATTATCGAGGGATATCCCGGCGACATCGCCCATATCGTCAGTGACGAGGGCTACGGGAAGAATGATTACATCGAGACCTCCAGACCGCTGGTGGTCATTACGGCTCCCGGTCCGGGCAGCGGCAAGATGGCTACCTGCCTCTCCCAGCTGTATCACGAACACAAGAGGGGCATTACGGCAGGGTATGCCAAGTTCGAGACTTTCCCCATATGGAATCTGCCTCTGCGCCACCCGGTGAACGTGGCTTATGAAGCAGCCACTGCCGATTTGAGCGACGTCAACATGATAGACCCCTTCCATCTGGAATCTTATGGAGAGACTACGATCAACTATAACCGAGACATCGAGGTTTTCCCTGTGCTGAGCGCGATGTTCGAACAGATTCTCGGCTACAGCCCTTATAAATCGCCTACCGATATGGGGGTTAACATGGCCGGCAACTGCATGATAGACGACGAAGTATGCAAGGAAGCTTCCAAGCAGGAAATCATTCGCCGCTATTATCAGGCGCTGTGCGATAGAAAAAAAGATATGCTGGGTTCCAAGGAAATTGTTTATAAGCTGGAGCTTCTGATGAAGCAGGCTTCCATCAATACCTCAGAGCGGAAGGTAGTACCCATGGCGCTTATGAGGCAGGAAAACACCGGTCATCCTGCGACAGCCATCGAGCTGCCTGATGGTCAGGTCATTACCGGAAAGACTACCGACTTGCTCGGAGCCTCCGCCGCTGCACTTCTCAATGCGCTGAAGGTTCTCGGCGGAATCGACCACGACGAACACCTTATATCCCGAACAGCCATTGAACCTATTCAGACCTTGAAGACGGACTATCTGGGCGGGAACAACCCAAGACTACATACGGATGAAATATTAATCGCCCTTTCCATGAGCGCCGCAACGGATACGGACGCAAAACTGGCATTGTCCCAGATCCCGAAACTGAAGGGTTGCCAGGTTCACTCCACTGTCATCCTTTCTTCCGTGGACGAGAAGACCTTCAAACGGTTGGGAATGAATCTTACGAGCGAACCGACTTATGAGACGAATCGGGTTTATCATAAGTAAATGCTATGATGGAACAAGAGCTGTGCTGCGCACCCATTCTTTCCGTAATAGGCGTATTTTCCTATCACATAAAAAGAGATGTCCTTTCAAAATCCGGACATCTCTTTCTTACTATTATAATTTCTTCAGGAAATTCCCGCTTACATTCACGCCCTCATTGATTACCACAAAAGCATTCGGATCATATTTGCGTATGATATATTTCAGCCGTCCAATCTCGTATTTCGATATTACCATATACAATACTTCCGCGTTGTTGTCCGTGTAAGCGCCCAGCGCCTTCCATTTCGTGATTCCCCGTTCCAGCTTCGTGAATATCTCCTGTTCCATTTCCTCGCAGGCGTTCTTCGTGATAATGCTCACTTCCACATTGATATTCTGGGAATATACCTTATCCACCGCGAAGGAGGTTACTGCAGCATAAATCAAAGAATAAATCACGGTCTCTACATCGAAGAGGAACAGGCATATAAGATACAGCACAACGTTTACGATCAGCGTTACTTTACCTACGCTGAAATCTTTCTTCCAGCGAATCAACAGCACGCCCAATATATCCGTTCCGCCGTCGGAACTTCCCATTTTCAGGCAAAGTCCGATGCCGGCTCCGCAGAGGATTCCCCCGATAAGGCCGGATGCCAGCTTATCATCCATGATTGGCACAGAGGGAATGTATACAATAAAGAGAAAAAATGACATTGCTGTCACACAGATGATCGTCTTGGCGAAGAAGATTCGCCCCAGTTTCTTTATTGCCACAACGAAAAGCGGAATGTTGGCTACATAATAAATCAAACCCGCAATATCGAAGTTATGAAACGGCAGTCCCATATACTCCACCAGCACGGTACGTATTACCTGACAAAGTCCCATGATTCCCCCGGTATACAGCCCTTGGGGTACAATGAACAGATTTACGCCGATGGCGTATAGGAGCACGCCGCCGACAGAACCGAGCAGTCTGTTCGTTTCATAGATTACAAACTTTCTATCGAGACCCAGTATTTTGTTCATAAATGCCTCTTTTCTTAACTCAGTCATAAGTTTTCAAGACAACAATTTCAGAAAATCCTCCTCTGCCATAGGCCTCGCATACAAATATCCCTGCGCATACATGCAGCCTATGCTTTGCAGGAACTTAGCCTGCTCTTCCCGTTCTACACCTTCGCATATTATGTCCATATTTAAATCATTTGCCAGCTCCACAACCTTCTGAATTACCTTCTGATACCTCTCGCTCTTATTCTCGCCGCTTAAGAAATCCTTGTCTATCTTCAATGTATCGATGGAAATCTCCTTAAGCATATTCAGCGAGGAATAGCCTGCTCCAAAATCATCTACAGATAAATAATACCCATTTGCCTTCAGTTTATCCACCATTTCGCTTATATCTTTCATCTGTGCAAAAATGGACTCTGTCAATTCCAGCTCGATCAACTCCTTCGGAATACAGTATTTATCCCGCAGCTCATTCAGCCTCTCAATATAATTCTTCTGCGCAAAATGCAGCCTGGATTGGTTAATCGATATGCGAACCGTCTTTTTCCCCTGTTCCAGACGCTCATTCAGCATCTTGTACACCTGCTCCATCACGTAGAAATCCAACTCCACGATAAAGCCGTTATTCTCGAAGATAGGAATGAATTCCACCGGACTCATAAAACCGTAATCCTTATTCTGCCATCTGACAAGCGCCTCCGCACCCACGATTTCGTTATTTGTCATGCAGTACTTCGGCTGATAATATACCTGAAACTCTCCCTGGGTAAGGGCACTTCCCATGCAGTCTTCAATCGTCTTTTCCCGAAGAAGCTGCAGCTCCATCTCCTCATTGAAATAACATAGGTGTGCATTTCTCCGCTTTGCCGCCTTTCTCGCCATTTCCGCGTGATCGATCAGATTCTTGATTGAAGTACTTCTTGTACACTGCACTGTGGTAACGCCAAAATTATAATTGATTGTAATATCATTTTTTCCCATTCCACCTTCTTCGAATGCGAATATTCCGATTTCCCGCTTGATGGCGTCCATCCATTCCGTAATTTTTCCCTCTCTGTCGGCAATTCCAAAAATCAGGAAATTATCCACCTTACTTCTGGCAATGATTCCCTCCTCGCCGTACAGCTCGTTCAGCTTTTTGCCCACATAGCTTATGGTATGATCTCCAATCCCCCGCCCGTATGTCTCATTGATGGTAGCAAAATGGCTGATATCCATGGAAATGATAAAAACTTCTTTTCCTCTGTGCTCAAGCCACCGTTTTTCTATCGTGTCCTCAAAGGAATAAATATTTCCGAGCCCGGTAAGCCTATCCTTGTAAGCCAGCTCATAAATATGCCTGTTGTATCTTCTCTTCACCATGATAAAATAGAGCAGGACAAACACTACCGTACCGAACACCACGCACAAGATCACGATAGACTGCACCGGATTGGAGTAGATATAGCTAAGCAGAGACACCTGCTCGCCCTCCTGTGTATGGATTTCCGCTATATGCATAATTTCACTGGGGCTAAGGTTAGAAATTGCTTTGTTGAAAATAGAGCAAAGAAGCTTATTATCTTCTGCTACCGCTATCGATAAGCCATGATCCGCATCGTAGAGAGTATAGGTTTTTAATTTCAGGTTCTTGTTGTCCTTGAACAATATCTTTGCCGTATATTGATTGACAAAGGCAACGTCCGCTTCTCCTTTTCGTACTGCATTAACGCACTCCGTCTCCGTATCATAATAAATCATGTTCTCATTTGCGTAATACTTGGATATATATGCGGTATTGAAGAAAAAATTCTCACAGGTAGCTGCCTTCATCTCACGTCTCGGCATTTCCTTGCCCTTGCGGCGTACCTCCATATACCGCTTCTCCATATATGGAGCAGTCAGTATCACTTCGTTCTTCTCTCCCCAGCTATAATTGGTATAGAAATCGCCGACAAGGTCCACCTCGCCCCTATTCAGCAGCTCCAGACTCTCCTTATACGACTTCGTCTCCACATACTCCACATCTATCCCTACTTCCCTTCCGAGGGCCTTGATGCTGTCGATAATAATCCCGGTATACTCGGTGCCATCATAATAACACATGGCCTTAGAATCGGGGGAAGCCGCCATCTTAACTGTCTTATGTTTGTCTACATAAGCCTTTTCCTCACGAGTCAATGCAACCTTGTTGGTAACGTTCTCCTCGAAATATTTATCGTATAGCTCCTTCTCAAAATAAGGATTAGTCAGTATGATTTCTTCCATGGCATTATCGAACTCAGCCATGATGCTCTTGTTTTTTCTTTGCGTAATCGCATAAAACGGCGCGGCGTTGAAGGTAGCTATTATCTTCTCGTTATCCAGCTTGCGATGGTTGCCCGCTGCGATTGCGTCGATGGTTTTCATACTGAGCGCCTTCTGAAGCTCCTTCTCCGTATCGAAAAGCTGAAGCGTCATGGATATGCCATACTCTTTAAAAAGCGTTCTTACTTCACTCACTGAGCCGCTGCCTTTTACAGCGCCTATTTTCATTCTATCAAAGCTTGCAAAATCATTGTAATAATAAGTCCCGGTGTCACCCGAGCGAATCGTCAGCACGGAGGATGTCATTCCCATAGGATATTCGGAGAATTCGAAGCGCTTCCTATCCTCCGGCGAATCCTTAGCGTAGGTTACGAGATCCAGTTCTCCGTTTTCCAGCATCTCCAGACATTCTGTCCATGAAGCTTCCACAAATTCATATTTCCATCCGGTATATTTCGCAATTTCCTGCAGATAGTCATAACCGAATCCCCAATGGCTGCCACCTACGGTAGACTCCTGATAACCCGGCATAATGAAATACCCTACTCTGACTCTATCTTCGTCTTCTTCGGCATGGAGCTGCATTGCCGGAAGCAAAAGCAGCACAACCACTGCCAACGCACCTAGCACACCGAAAAATTTTATCTTTCTGTTCCTTATATTCATTTAATCTTTTCCTCTAAAATCCACAATCATAGGCAAATTATACCACAAACCCAAAGATTAAGATACTGGCAGAACGCTGGAAAAAAGAAGGGATGGGCTGACACTTTACAAAATTTCCAAGTACAAAGTAAACTACCTCTTATTTAAAAAAATGGTAATATGTGTAAAAAATAAACAAAATCAAATTTCAGGGCAGGATGGTTGATTAAAAGGCTATACTCCGGCATTTGTATGGTCATAGCAGCATTGAGCCGCCTTTAAGGCAGCTTTCCGGTACACGTTCTATTACATAAAAAGAACCGGAAAACATTAACTTCCCGGCTCTTTAAAGTTCTTTTTCCATGAAAATTCATTTGCAATGCCCTAAGCGATTCCGAAAGCTTGAGACATCGCCGCCTAAGCGTTTCCTTACAGCCCATTAAGCTCATCCACAAAGGTCCTGATATCATCCATGGAAATTCCAGCCTCTCCGCCTCCGAAGCTTACCACTCCGCGAAGGGGCATATACTTCATCATGGCCTCCTGCATTTGCGGCGTAATAGCCTGAGCGGAAGCACTGCCTTCCTCGTCCTTATCCGCGGTCATTATGATATCCATATTGCTGCCCATCATCTTCATGACCCGCTCCTTCGCTTCAGGATTTTTAAAGATATCCTCCATAATAGAATCCGTGGTATAGACTACCGGCAGCTTTACCGTAGACTCCACGTGAATTTCCTTTGTCAGCACGATGTCTCTGGAGGATTTTCCAATCATAATGTCAAATTCTCCCGTTTCCACATGCCAGTCGTTAATTGCCGTATTGTAATATGCGAAAGAGCGCTTGGAAAGCCGGAAGCTCACCGTCTTCGTTTCTCCCGGTTCCAGAGAAACCTTCGCAAAATCCTTCAGTTCCTTTACCGGACGGATTACACTGCTTTCCTTATCGCTGATATAAAGCTGAACTGCTTCTTTTCCTGCAACCTTACCCGTATTGGTTATATCCACCGTCACCGTCACGGTATCCGTATCCTTGATGCGGTCTGCACTTACACGCAGATTGGAATAATCGAACGAAGTATAGGAAAGTCCATATCCAAAGGGAAAAAGCACTTCCATTTTCTTCTTATCATAATAACGGTAGCCCACGAATATCCCTTCTTTGTATTCTACCCGGTCTCCCTCTCCGGGAAAATTCAGATAGGAGGGATTGTCCTCCAGCTTCAAAGGGAACGTCTCAGGCAGCTTGCCGCTGGGATTCACCTTTCCAAAAAGAATATCATACTGTGCACTGCCCACAGCCTGACCGCCCAGATACGCTTCCACCACGCCCTTTACCTCGTTTATCCAAGGCATCTCCACCGGTGAACCATTATGCAGAACTACGATTACATTCTTCTGCACCTGAGCCACCTGTCTGATCAATTCATTCTGACATTCCGGCATTCTCATATGCACCCGGTCAAAGCCTTCCGATTCGAAGGAGTC
Source organism: Bacillota bacterium (assembly GCA_023442465.1). GTDB lineage: Bacteria > Bacillota > Clostridia > Lachnospirales > Lachnospiraceae > Kineothrix. Next base: position 133,800 of record JAEZZQ010000048.1, read on the forward strand.
GGGAAGTCCGGCAAAAATAACTGCTGCTTCCACACCCTTAGCCAGTTCCACCGCTTCTGCCAATAAAGCTTCATCCGCCTTATCCTCTTCATCGATAAAACCCTGCGCATAAGAAATATTAGGATTTCCTGCCGCCATATCCAGCGCAGAAGTTATCTTATGGCTGTTGATATGAGAGCTTCCACCGCCCTGATAACGGGGCTTCTTCGCATATTTTCCGATAAATGCCACCTTAGCGCTTTCCTTTAGGGGAAGAACGCCGTCATTTTTCAACAGCACAATCGTCTCTTCCGCCACTGCGCGTGCAGCTTCATGGTCCTTATCCAAATCAAAATACGCCGCCTTATCTCTATTTTCCTCAAACCGGAATACAATATTCAGAATTCTCTCCACCGCCGTATCCAGCACACTTTCCTCCAGGCTTCCATTCTTCACTGCCTCTTCAATAAGCTTATCGTTCTGTCCCCCGGAGGAAGGCATCTCAAGATCCATTCCCGCTTTCAGATTCGCCACCCTATTATTCACTGCGCCCCAATCGCTCATCACATAGCCGTCAAATCCCCACTCTCCGCGGAGAATATCCGTCATATACTTCTTGCTTTCTCCTGCATACGTGCCATTTACTCTATTATAAGAATTCATCACAGTCCAAGGTTTCTGCTCCCGCACCGCTCCTTCGAATGCCGCCAGATAAATTTCCCTCATCGTGCGCTCGTCCACCTCTGCAGACACCGACATCCTCCTCGTTTCCTGGTTATTCGCCAGAAAATGCTTAATGCTCACGCCCACATTCCTACTCTGCACCCCTTTAATAAACGCCGCCGCAATCTGAGATGCCACTACCGGATCTTCCGAATAATACTCAAAATTCCTGCCGCAAAGCGGTGAACGCTTAATATTCACAGCCGGTCCAAGCAAAACGCTCACACCTTCCGCCTGACATTCATTACCAAGCACCGCTCCCATTTCCGTCAGAAGCTCCCTGTTAAAAGACGCCGCCGTCCCGCACCCCGCCGGAAAACAGACCGCCTTAATACTCTCATTCACCCCAAGATGATCTGCCTTATCGTCCTGCTTCCTAAGCCCGTGAGGTCCATCCGAAACCATAGACTGCAAAATCCCCAGCCTCTCCACCGCCTTCGTATGCCAAAAATCCGCCCCCGAACACATCGAAGCCTTCTCCTCCAAAGTCATCTGCGCCACCAAATCCCTAATCTTTTCCGCCGTCATACAAATCTCCTTTCCAATCTACCTGTACCCTAATCTTACCTACGCATGTATTATTTGTTTTCTTTTTTATTGCTTTTTCTTTTTTATTGCTTTTTCTTTTTTATTCTCTTTTATTGTTTTTCTTTATTAATTTCCTCTTTAATAATTTTTTTACTAATTTCTCCCTTATCGACTTCGCCCTGATTCTCTTTTTACTTATCTTCCTACTTCTCTTTCCTTTTTTGACTTTTCGTTCACAACAATCCCCCATTTCTTTTGCCCCTGCCCCCCTACGTCCACCCTCTTACTTACCACGAAATCCCACGAGCCCATCTACCCCTATACTACCACACCCACTTTCTCTGCTCTATTCATTTTCATGACTTATTTATAGGTTAATATTGACTTTTAGAATATCTTGTTCCATTATTATCTAAAGACCCCTTTTCACCCATTTTAAAACAAATACACCTTCGGTGAGCCACACACAGCCACCCGCCGCCAACGCCGTACCGCAACGCCGCCCTAACCCTCCCCACGACCTTCCGAATTTTCACATCCCCATTTCACGACCTAGAGCGGGACTATCTTCGGCGGTTTGGGTTCTGCTCCGTTAAGGGCGCGGCCGCGTTTTCTTAATGGAACCTTCGAAACCAAGGGAAAACGCCGCACGGATGCGGCGTTTAGGCAGCACAGCACACGGATGTGCTCTGCTGCCGGCCCAGCCCCTTCCACCTCCTACCGGTTCCATTTAGAAAACCCGAGCCGCCCCCGCAGGAGC
>JAEZZQ010000015.1 GCA_023442465.1 Bacillota bacterium
TGCGTGTAGCTGATAAGTACTAATCGGTCGAGGGCTTATCCTTGTAAGGCTGGTGATGAGTGGGAAAATACTCCCAGAGAGTAAAGGACCCTCATAAGAGACAAGAAAGAAACGGATGAAAGAGATAGGAGAGAGTAACAGGTGAAGAACACCTGTAGAGTGGGATACTGAAAGGGAAGAAGCTCATTGGTATTCGGTTTTGAGGGTATGGCCCCTTAAAATTAATAATAATATTTAGTTAAAATAGAGACTATCACATTTGTGGTAGTTTTTTTATTTTATGTGAGGTTTGATTTTTAAAGAATAATCGAATCTTTGAAGAAGAAAAGCATTAAGGAATTGGTCTGCTCGGGTTTGGTCACAATGGTAGAGAAGAGTGCATTCATTGATAAGAATATGCTGACATGGTCGAGGGGCAGAGATGTAAAAATCTCCTAACTGTCTGACGAAGGAAGTAATTGACGAATTTGTGTAAGCAGTTTATATTAAAATTAGTAGAGATGTATCAGTTGCATGGAGATTTGCGGTCTCTTTTTTATTGGATAAGGAATAAAAGCTGTAAAAACTCTTGTTCCTACCTTGACAGCCGAATATGTCGATGTATATACTTCGGGAAGATTTTTTTAACTCTACGGTAAAATAAATACGGAAAGAGAGATGTAAGATGCCTACAATTGAGGAGATATTAGCAAAAGCGAAAGAGGCCAAGGCTTCTGATGTTCATATTACGGTAGGAATACCTCCCAAGATGCGTGTAAACGGCAAATTGCTGGCAATGAATTATGAACGTATGCTTCCTAACGATACAAAGGCAATTGCTGATAGCATTATGAGTCCTGACCAGCGGCTTAAGTTCGAGGAAAAAGGTGAACACGATATGTCTTTTTCCATTCCGAATCTCGGACGCTACCGTGTAAATGTTTTTAAGCAAAGGGGCTCCGTGGCGCTGGCATTCCGTCTTGTTGAAACGAAGGTACCATCCCCGGAGGTTTTAGGAGTGCCGCCGTCAGTCATTGACCTTTATCAGAGGAAGAGAGGACTGGTACTTGTTACAGGCCCGACAGGAAGCGGGAAGTCCACTACTTTAGCGTCAATTATCGATAAGACCAATCATTGCAGAGATGCTCATGTTATTACTTTGGAGGACCCGATTGAATACTTGCACCAGCATGATTTATCCATGGTGAATCAAAGAGAAATAGGAATTGATTCGGGTAACTATGCTAATGCCTTGCGAGCTGCACTGAGAGAGGATCCGGATGTGATTCTTGTAGGAGAGATGAGAGACTTTGAGACAATCAGTATAGCCATAACGGCTGCAGAGACTGGCCATTTGGTATTCTCCACCCTCCATACAATAGGAGCAGCCAGTACGGTAGATCGTATTATTGATGTATTTCCGCCTCACCAGCAGCAGCAGATCAGAGTCCAGCTTGCCAATGTTTTGGAAGCAGTGGTTTCTCAGCAGCTTATTCCTGCAGAGGACGGAAGCAGCCGTGTAGCAGCATTTGAAGTAATGCATTCCAATCATGCAGTTCGTAACCTGATTAGAGAAGGAAAGTCCCATCAGCTTACGTCTGTTATGCAGACTAACCGGAAGCTTGGGATGATTACGATGGATGAAGCTATCATTCAGCTCTTTTTTGCAGGGAGAATAAGCCGGGAAATGGCAGTTCAGTTCGCACAGGATCCTGATGGCATGGAAAATAAAATTTAAACATTTCGTAGCCGTTTCGTATGTCCGGCCATATGGCAGGATGTATGGAACGGCTATATCTTTTTGAGGGGCTTCTCCCCGCTATTCCAATATAAAATGTCAAAAAATTAAATAAAGAGGTAATAGGAGATTATGAATATATAATGATTAATATAATCATATCGACAATTATTATAATATAACTTTAAACGCAGGAATACTATTGAAGAAACAATCATTATGTGGAGAATAATAATGATTAAAAAAATGAAGATGCAATTTACGACAGGTTTTTTCATGCGGACTTTTATTCATATGGATTTCCTGAATGAGCAGGATTCCGGCACAATAATTTTATTGCATTTCAGATATCTGATGGATGCTGATCAACATGGTAGAACGGTGACCGATGCCACACTGATTGCAGCACCTTGATGTAAGGATTAGTTATACAACCAAATTATTAGACTTTGTGTGTCCTGAATTGGATAACTTCACAGTGGAATCTCTTTTTGCCTTTTGGAGTTTTATTCTAAGAATTTCAATAATTTCTTCCTGATCATCTTTTGACAACAATCTAAAACCCGTGAAAAGTTCATCTTCAAGGCTGTTTTGGGCAGGGTATTTAATACTTGCGGATTCATGATTTTTTATATCAGTTTTTCCGAAAAGATAATCAACAGAAACATTGAAATATTCCGCAATTTTTAACTTAATTTCATCACTAGGGGTACTATTACCAGTTTCATACATTGAAATTGTGGTTTTGCCCACACCGATTATTTTTCCTAATTCAGTTTGAGTTAAACCAGCAGATATTCTTAACTTTTTAAGTCTATCTGATAATGAGTCCATATTTAAAAATCTCCTTAATTAACAGTTCAATATAATTGTATATTTTTTTATCAGTAAATAAAAGGATAGTTCAACACATTTAGATTGTTTCCAAAATGCATACTGAAAATCCAATAATACTGGACTGCTATATGCGTGTAGAGTTCAATAATGTTGGATTTTAAGAGGTGTCAGACGAGCCAAATATTATTTGGACTGCATTGCTCAAGAAATGAAGTTAGAATATGTTAAAAAACATACGAGTGGAATATTAGATAAGTTAACATTCTCTTATGGTGTAGAAATATATTGTAAAGTGGTTTGTTCTTAAAAATAAGAGATAATTAGATAAAGAAAATTAATTATTCATTGATTTTGTTATCTCAATCAATGCAGATAATTGTTTATTTGTTAGATTAGATATATTTTGTACTAATTCATTTTGTAATTCTTTTTTTGAATGCGTAAAATTAGGTTCCTCTTGAAAAAAATCGCTTAAAGAAATATTTAGTGCATCACAAATAAGACTTAACGATTCAACAGTGGGATTTTTCTCTCCAAGTTCAATTTGTCGAACAAAGCCTTGTGAAAGTCCGGCAAGATTAGCCAGCTTATTAACTGTTAATTTTTTATCTGTTCGTAATTGTTTTATTCTTTCTGCTACATTCATACTTTCCCTCAAATTTTCATGTGATTAGCATAGCATTTTTTTTTAATAAAAATAACTCCTTTAGAATTGACAAGTTAATACTTTAGTATTATCATGTGCTACAAGGGCATTATTATAGAAATGAAATATGAGTTTGGGAAATAAAATTAAAGAATTGAGAAAAAAATGGCAGCCAACCTTTAGGATTATTGCCCATATAGCTAATGCGCTAAGTGTTTCTATGGATGAATTATTATAATTTTAAGGAAAATTAAATGATATTAAAGGGATGACTGGGAGAATATAGAGAAATATGCGAGCGAAGAAAATAATGTCGATTAATGTAGAAATTAGTAAAAAATAATAAAAAAAGATAAAAATATGCGAAAAATATGAACGAAATGCATATAAAAATAATTTATTAGGTTGAATTTATTGGTAATATGTGGTATTAATATATGGTGTTTTAACGCAAAATCAACAATATGATTTGAGGTACAATAAATGGATTTTAGAAAAAAGAAGCTGCGTTTAGGAGATATTCTTGTGAATAGCGGGGCGCTGAGCGTAGAAGAAATAGATAAAGGACTGGAGCTTAAGGCTCAAAGCAACAAACGTTTGGGAGAAGTCCTTGTGGAGAATGGCTTTGTAACGGAGGAACAGATTGCAGAGGCTCTTTGTGACCAGCTTCGAATGGAGAAGGTAGAACTTTCTTTAATACATATACCGGAAAATATACTGGGGCTGGTAAATAACTCACTTTTAAAGAAAATAACGGCAATGCCTTTTGAATTTTCGTCCAGAGATCCTAATGTACTCCGTGTGGCCATGGCAGACCCGATGGACATTAATGCAATTGATGATATATCTATAGTTACAAACCTAATTATAGAGCCTGTTGTTTCAACAACAAGAGATATCTTGCTCGCTATTGATAAATATTATGGCAGCGGAGATGTAATAGATGCAGCGAATAAATACGCGATGGAAAAGGAGAAACGTCAGGAGGAAGAAGATATATATGCCGAAGATGTCAACAGTTCTCCGATTGTACAGCTCGTAAAGACGATGATTGAGCAGGCAGTCAGGCTAAGAGCCTCTGATATACATATTGAACCGATGGAAAGACAGGTGCGGGTCAGGTACCGTATTGACGGTGCGCTTTATGAGAAAGCAAACTATAATATACGGCTCTTACCTTCCATTGTAGCAAGAATTAAGATTATAGGCGGTTTGGATATTTCAGAAAAAAGAAAACCTCAGGATGGCCGTATCACTCAGGTTGTGGACAGGCAGGAGTATGACATCCGCGTTTCCGTCATTCCCATTGTATATGGAGAGAAGGTAGTTCTTCGCCTTACCTCTAAGAGTGGATTAAGAAAGGAAAAGAGCCAACTGGGATTGCAGCCGGATGCATTGAAGAAATTTGACCATATATTCAGCAACCCTCACGGTATTATACTCGTGACGGGGCCCACCGGAAGCGGAAAGTCCACGACCTTATATACCGCGCTAAGCGAATTAAATAATGACGATGTGAATATTATTACGGTAGAAGATCCGGTAGAGGCCAATATAGATGGTATCAATCAGGTTCAGGTCAATACGAAAGCAGAGCTTAATTTTGCTTCTGTCCTCCGTTCTATCTTGAGACAAGACCCCGATATTATTATGATCGGTGAGATTCGTGATACGGAGACCGCTACTATAGCGGTACAAGCCTCTATTACCGGCCACCTTGTAGTAAGCACCCTCCATACGAACAGTGCGGCGAGTACGGTGACTCGTTTGACGGATATGGGAATCGAGCCATATCTTATTGCGGACTCGGTAGTAGGTATTATTGCCCAGCGTCTCGTAAGGAGACTGTGTCCTGCATGCAAAAAAGCAGTGTCAGCTTCGGAGGAAGATAAAGAGCTGCTGGGGACCGGGAAGGACGAGCCGCTGATTGTTTATGAAGCTTGTGGCTGTACGAAATGTGATAATACCGGATATAAAGGCAGAATTGGTGTATATGAGATTATGGAAGTAACACCGGAGCTTAAGAAGATAATTTCGAGAAGAAGTAATGCGGATCAGATTAAGGATCAGGCGTTAAAGGACGGAATGAAGACATTGCGCATGGAGGCTGGTTTCTATGTGAAGCAGGGAATTACTTCGATGCAGGAAATGAAAAAGGTTTCGTTTGAACTTTAGTTTTGGTAAATAAGGGGAAGAGAGATATGGCTAATTTCGGGTATGTTGTGGTAGATGGAAGCGGAAAAGAAATGAAGGGGAGTATGGAAGCGGACGGACGTGAAGTCGCCATTTCGCAGCTTCGTGAAAGTGGGCTGATACCGATAAGCGTAAAAGAGCAAGGTGTTTTGACGAAGGACATCAATTTCAATATCGGTGGAAAGGCAACATCTAGGGATTTAAGCGTATTTTGCAGGCAGTTTGTCAGTATGACAAGGGCCGGTGTGACTATATTGGAGGCGCTGAAGCTGCTGGCAGAACAAACAGATAATAAGATGATGAAGAAAGCGGTAAGCGAGACCCGTGCCAGCGTAGAAAAAGGTGAGACCCTTGCGGATGCAATGTCAGCATTTCCAAAGGTTTTCCCCCACCTCTTTATTACTACAGTAGCAGCGGGAGAGGCATCAGGAAGTTTAGATATAGCGCTTGAAAGAATGGCAGTACATTTCGAAAAGAGTGCCAAGACACAGGCTCTTGTCAAAAAGGCCATGATATATCCGTGTGTAGTTGCACTGGTCGCAGTGGCTGTTGTTATTGTAATGCTTGTAGTAGTTATTCCTAACTACATGGTGATGTTCGAAGATATGGATATGGAGTTGCCAAAGCTGACGCAGATGGTTGTAGTCATGAGTAACTTTATACAAGAAAAATGGATTATTCTCCTCATTGGTATTGGCGCAGCAGTTACCCTGTTTCGCTGGTATGCAAAAACGGATGCGGGGCAGCTTACTTTTGCACATATAGCTCTAAAGATGCCAATAGTAAAGAGTCTTGTTACAAAATCTGCCTCGGCAATGCTGGCAAGAACTCTTGGTACATTAATTGCGGCAGGAGTACCCCTGATAGAAGCGGTGGAAATAACTTCAAGAACTATGACTAACGTGCTTTTTAAAATGGCCCTGTCGGATGCACGGGATGCCATTATAAGAGGTATGCCTCTTTCTGCGCCCTTAGAAGAATGCGGACTTTTCCCGCCGATGGTATATCATATGCTTCGCATTGGGGAAGAATCCGGTAACATCGAGGAGATGCTGCAGAAGCTTGCAGATTATTACGAGGAAGAAGTGGAGATAGCGACCCAATCGATGATGGCGGCAATGGAACCAATGATTATTATATTCATGGCGCTGATAGTCGGGGTTCTCATCGGTTCTGTTATGGCTCCTATGTTGTCGATGTACGAGGGAATCGACAATCTTTAATACGGATTAAATGCTCTTGCTTGTAGGGACAGGGGAATTTATCATAAAAAATTATGAAAAAGGAGATAGGTAATGAGAAGAAAAGAAACAACAAAGATGATGAATAACAAAGGTTTCTCTCTTGTGGAACTTATTATTGTTATTGCGATTATGGCAATCCTAATCGGAGTTCTGGCACCACAGTTTATGAAGTATGTAGAGCGTTCCAGAAAATCTACGGACGTTCAGAACGTAGCATCCATTGTTACTGCATTGCAGGTTTATGCAACTGATCCAATGGTTGCTTCTGGTGACCGGTTAGCCGACGGGGCAGAAATAACTTTGACAGATGCGGTAGGAGGAGTAGCCGTAAGTGCAACCAATGCGACAGGAAATGCTCATTTAGCGTTACAAGCAAGTGGTATTAATACTTTACAATTGAGATCTTCCAATTGGCCAGGAACAGCTACAGCTGGTACAGTGATTCTGGAAGTAGACATAACTAATGGAGACATTACTGTGACAAGCGACGTGACCGGTGAAGATATTTTAACCGGAGTTTATGACGACTAATAAGATTTAAACTATAATTAATTTAACAAGGAAAGGCATCCCCATGTCCTCAAACATATTTTTCTACATAATAATATTTCTTCTGGGAATCACGATAGGCAGCTTTACCAATGTCTGCATTTGCCGGATACCTGCAAAAGAAGATATTGTAATAAAGCCATCCCACTGCATGGGCTGTGGCAAGCGCCTTAAGTGGTATGAACTCATACCCGTTATGAGCTGGATATGTTTGAGAGGCAGGTGCCTGTCCTGTAAAATGCCAATATCCGTCCAGTATCCTCTGATTGAGGCGGTAAACGGAATTTTATACATAGGCATTTATATGATAAATGGGCGAAAAGCAGAATCCCTACTATACTGTCTTTTAGCATCGGCCCTATTGACACTGAGTGTCATTGATCTTAGAACTTATGAGATTCCGTTTGGAATTAACTTATTTATACTGGCATTGGGGCTGATACATTTAGCTTTGGATTATAGAGACTGGGAGTTATATGTTATCGGCTTCTTTACTGTCAGTGTTTTTTTAGGGCTTCTTATATTGCTTAGTAAGGGAAAGGCCATAGGTGGCGGCGATATGAAGCTTATGGCAGCGGCCGGGCTGCTGCTTGGATGGAAATTGATTATACTTGCATTTTTAATCGCTTGTATATTAGGTGCTGTCATACACAGCATGCGTATGAGAGTGATGAAAGAGGGGAATGTACTGGCAATGGGACCATATCTTGCGGCTGGAATCATGCTTGCGGCATTGTTTGGAAACACGTGGATCAGCTGGTATATAGGATTATTGGTTAGTTGAGGAGGATTCGTAAATGGCGAAAATATTGGGGATTGAAGTGGGGGATTCATTAATAAGAATCTGTGAAACAGAGTTTAAATCCAAAAATCCTAAGATATATAAAAGCTTCAGTGTGGAAACGCCGGAAAATGTTATTAATGACGGTATATTAACCGTAACTGGTGAATTGATCGATTTGTTGAAAAGTTCATTGAAAGAAAATCATATTATGACAAAGCAAGTGATTTTTTCTGTCTCATCTACGAAGATAGCGAGCAGGGAAATCTTAATTCCTGAAATAAAAGAGAGCAGGATACGCGATATGCTGGAAACGAATGCATCGGATTATTTCCCGGTGGATATAAGTAAATATTCGCTGTCTTACAGCATCCTCGATTCGATGACGGCGGAAAGCGCAGCGAAGAAGTTAAAGCTCCTTGTTTTGGCTACACCAAAACAAATAATGGAAAGCTACCGTGAACTGGCTTCCGGCTGCGGACTTAAGCTGGTGGCAGTGGATCATAGCGGAAACAGTATTTTTCAGGCAATCAGGCAGCAGTGTACTTCAGGAGTGGAGATGGTTGTAAAAGTGGATGAAAAGGCCACTTTTCTTATGATATTGAAAGAAGGCAAGCTTCTTATGCAGAGAACCGTTGCCTACGGAATCGATGAGACGATTGCCCTCGTATCTGAGATGAATGGTAATCTGTCTTATACGGAGACGATTAAACTTCTGCGTACAGAGGATCAGATAGTCACAGAGCCCAGTGAAGTTCTTTCAGGAGAAGATGGAATCAGGAAGAGAAGAGTAACGGAATCGCTGGAATATCTAATAAAGGGTATTAACCGCGTTCTTGATTATCATAATTCCCGAAACCCGGCAGAGTCGGTACAGCAGATCGGTGTGACGGGAATCGGAGGAGAATTAAAGAACTTTGATATTTTGCTGGCGAATGAGCTTGGCATACATACAAAAGTGTTAAAGGGAACAGAAGGAAGCAATGCGGCGAAAGCCTTTGCTGATTCCAATAGTTATTTCGGGGAATTTATTGCCTGTGTGGGCGCTGCAATGAACCCGATTTGGCCGGTTGCGGAAGAGAAAAAGAACACCGGTAAGGACAAAACAAAAAATACGGATATGGATAAGCTGTCCGGGGCTGTTCTTGCAATGGGAGCGCTTGCTGCAATTGCAATTGTCGCTTATTCTTTGGTATCTCAGGCTGTGGTTGTGCAAAAAGGCGATGAGCTTACGGCAGAGATTGAAAGGCTGAAGCCGGCAGAGGCAGTTTACATAAAGTATAATTATATGAAGACGCTGGAGGGTGATGTCCTGACGATAGAAGGACTTACAAAAAACAGCAATAACTATTTGAAGGAATTTATCGAAGAGATGGAAGAAAAAATGCCTTCGGATATCAATATTACATCTTTGACAGGGGACAACACTTCTATTACGATGAACATCACAGTAGAAACCAAGGAATCGGCGGCTGCCATACTGGAAGCGCTGCGTTTATTCGATTCGGTAAGTACGCTGGAGACAACAGGCTTGACAGAGGTGGTAAATGAAGGCGGTATTTCAGAGGTTTCCTTTACTGTAAGCTGTATATATAAAACGCAGGAAGAGAGGGAGAGTCAATGAATCTGGCAAAAAAGGACAAACAAATCATAGTAATGTTTTTGGGAGTGTTGCTCATTTTTCTTTCCATATATTTTGTATTTCTTCCGACAAGAGAGAAAGTGGATAAACAGAAAGCAGAAAATCAAAAATTTGAATTAAGAGTCAATGAACTGGAACAGATGGAGGCTCAAGCCGAGTATTATGAGACGGAAATAGAAGAGGCCAGAAGAAGAATAGAAGCAGTTTATGCTGATTATCAGGTTGATTTTCGCCCGGAGGATGCTTTCATGCTCGGCAAAGCATTAGAGGAATATTCGGATAATATGCGAGTGATGCAAATAATTGTGGATTTACCGGCTGTTGTATATGATCCGATGGAGACTCCTGCTGAGGAGACAGTGGATCAGGCAGGAACTTCAGCTCAGGAGCCGGCAGTTGCCGTACAAGATGATGCTTCCAGACCTGTATTATATGACAAGAAGCTTACGCTTGGTCATGAGTGTACGGCACAGGGGGTAAAAGATCTAATCGACTATATTAATCTTAATACGAACAAACTAACGATAGATAATATAAGTGTGGCTTATAATGAGACAACGGGAACATTGATAGGCAAGACAATTGTTGATGTGTATCTTTTGCATAATACGGGAAGAGCATATGAACCGTGGCCCATACCTCAGGTAAATAAGGGGACCGACAACGTATTCGGTACGATTGAGCTGCCTGAAAACAATGAATAAGTTATTGATCTTTGGTTCGCTCGCGCGGATATTTTGAGTCCGCTAAAGCGGACATGGGGTATAAGGTTGAAAGAAATGCACTTTCAACATCCTTGATTTGTGCGCCCGCTAAAGCGGGCAGATGGGAGCAAAAATGAAGGAAAAAAGGAACAAGGTGAGAATTCAACTAAATGACCAGGGACTTTCTTTGGTGGAGCTCTTAGTTGCCATTATCATTCTGGCTATTATCGTAGTTCCGTTTCTTAATTCATTTGTTGTTTCATCGAGAGCCAATAGCAAGGCGGCATTGACCCACCGGGCAACAATAATAGCGCAGAACATTATGGAAGGTTTTAAGACAGATGACTTGGGCAAAGTCATCCGTCAATTCAGTTATCCGGAGAAAGGTTTTTCTATCATATCCAAGGATTTTCTGACGGACAGTACTGCAGGGAGCATATATGAAGCTACGGTGACCATAGGAGCAGATGGAGAAAATGAGTATATAAAGAGTGTTTTGGCTCAGGAAATTATGGATGCCAATCCTCACGATGAACCGGATGAGATAAAGGAAAAGTTTCTGAATATGAATGGAGTGGGTGGAACGGTAAGAAGAAGCAGTATTTTTTCCGAAGATGATGGTGATAACTATGAGTTTATCTCACAGGAGGATGGAAAATATTGCTTTGTTATAAAGGGAATACAATTGCAGGGCAGAGGATTCGATGCCATGATTCAGGTCGACAGCAGCAGGTATAGGGATGGCGGCCTTTTAAGTGACGACTTAAAATACAATAATAAGAAGACAGTAAGATTAAACGGAACGGATACAAATAAAGATGCTATTTTCGTACAGAAGACAGATATGGATGAAGCTGCTTTGCATAACTTAAAGCTTACGAATCCCACATATACGGTGACGGAAGATAATGTGAAAAGAGAGATTATAATAACTGTCCGCAATGGCGGCAGTGCGGATAAGCCTATTCATCAGGTGAAAGTGAAGTATGTCTATACATTCCTTGAAAATAATACTGTTTATGGAGATGATAAGGAATACCTTATTTTCGATAATACGGAAACAGGAGAGAATCTTCGCTCCATATATCTTTATTATCTTCCTTGGTACAGCGCGCATATGGGAACATCTTCTACGGATACGATTACGGTAAATAATGAAGGACTTCCAATAGAGATTTTTGTCATAAAGCAGGAAAAGGGAGAGACTTCTGATTTAAAAGATAATGAAATGAATTATACCATGACTCTGGACATAAAAAACAGCGCAGGCGGAGTTGCACATAAGTCTCTGAAGACAAATCTGGAAGACAATCTAGCCGCCGCTTATTTACCGGAAGGAGTTTATTTACCTCCGCCACATATTGTATATCGGTTAAATGGAGCGATAGAGACGGATAAGTCTGTGCTGAAGCTGGCGGATGAAATTGTGGATAAACAGGCGGAAGATAGAATTTATGATATTCTGATCAGTGTTTATGAGGAGGGAGCGGCGGATGCTCAATTTAAAGAGGAGACCAGGCTGGCGCAGCTTGCCGGCGGACGCAATGATTAGAAAAAAGAGTATAGAAAAGAATAATAAAGGTTCAGCAGTGGTTATGGTAATTATCGCCGTTGCTCTTGTAACTATTTTAGTGGCTATAGTAATGATTATGTCCGCACTCAATCTGCAGATGAAGTATACGGAGAGAAAGGCGAAGAGAAACTTTTATACGGCAGAAATCGCAATGGAGCAAATCCGTGCCGGTTTGGAAGGAGAGGTTTCCGCAGCATTGGAAACGGCGTATATGAGTATTCAGCCAACCTATGCCTCTTACACTCCGGTAGAAAGAGAGACTAATTTTAAAAGCCGTTATGTTGCTTTGCTTAGAAAAGGCTTGAAGGATACTGTAGATGAGCGATATGCTCTGGATAAACTGGGTGCTTATTTGGATCCGGGCTATTTCGACCTGGGGGCCGGGGGTAATACAAAGCTGTCCTCTACAAGCGGTTGTAAGCTGGAGGGACTAAACAGCGGTCTTGTTTTAAAGGGAGTAAAGATAGAATACACGGATGCAGAGGGATATCTTTCCATAGTAGAAACGGATTTCTGTCTGCTGATTCCTGATTTGAAGTTCTCGGAATATTCCTTGCTTCCCGACCTGTTCAGTTACTCTTTAATTGGAAGCAGAGGAATAACGGATAGTGCGGACTTAACGAAAGGGAAGATATCCATTGAAAACAATGTATATGCCGGACCGGATGGAATCACCTTGCAGAAAAACTCTGACTGGAGCTTCGGTAAGCTTGAGCGGGTAGTCTGTAAAGGAACAACGAAACTGGAGGAGCTTTCAAAGCTGAAAGTAGAATCCACCGGCACTAAGAGCGCAAATTACTGGACAGATAATATTTTTCTGAACAGCGCTTTTGCCAGCTTTGACGGAAGAATCTATGTTGCGGACGATTTGACGCTGAAAGGTGAGAGCAGCAAGGCCTTTCTAAGCGGGGAATATTACGGATATGGCAATGGGACAGAATTGAATGCGGACGGAACGTTGAAGGATAACGGAGATAAATCCAGCGCTATTTTACTTAACGGGCTGAACAGTACTTTAGATATGAGTCAGCTTAGCGGGTTGTTTTTATCCGGCCGTGCCAGCCTTGGAACCGGAGGCGCGGAGATAGATAAGCCGGAGGCCGGGAATCCTCTTTTATCCGGAATTACAGTAAATGACAACGAAAATATACCTATGGGAGAGTCTATTGAAATTAAAAGCAACCAGATAGCATATCTTGCTCCGGCAGAATGCATAGGAGTTTTTGAGGGAACCCCTCTGATTGGTAAAAACCCCATGTCTGCACAGGATTACAGACAGCTTTTGACATATAAGCAGGATACAGCCAATTATCCTGGATTTGAGGAGGTGTCCTATCAGGTTCCAGTGGAAAGTCTCGGAAAGACATTGAATGATTATAATGCTGACAGCAGCTTAAAGTTTCGCAAAATATTCCAGAAAGCAGGAAACGAAGTGATTGTCTACTATTATCTTGTACTGGATGAACAAAATGCTGGTATTTGGTTTAAGGACTACTATGCGGCACAACAGGATAAGCTGGATACCTATATGAAGCGCTATATGAATGAAGTCAAGCTTAACGACAAATTATCACGGCTTATTTTAGGGGGAAATATCGTAACTTATGACGGAGAAGAAATAAGCTTATATAATGACGATAAAATCCTGACGACGGAAGAATTAAGCAAATTAAAGGAAGAACAGCTTTCATACATGAAAACCTTTGCCGGACTTGGCTGTAAGCTGGTAGAAGATTATGATAACCTGAGTGCCGAAGAAAAAATGAAGGACATTTTTACAAATCTAATAATGGAATCGGAACTTCCGGTAATCAATCAAGTGTATACGATGGATATAGAGGGAGGAAGCGCCTCCATATGCGGAGCAGTTACTTCGGGAGACTATGTATATGGAAAGACACAGCACGATGCAGGGATGTGTTTGATCGTAGCAGGAGGAGATGTGACGGTTTCGTATAATTTCTCAGGGTTGATTCTTGCAAAAGGCACTATAAGGATAGATAATTCAGCGGGTGCTGTAACGATAAAAGGGAACAGAGAAAACTTAATAAAGATGCTTCAGCACCCGATTAACCCGGGAGGGGACACGATCATAAAGACTTATTTCAAATCGGGAGAGGAATATATCCTGGAAGGAACCAGTTTGCAGGTAAAAGATACAAGCAGCTCCGATAAGTACATCAATATAACGGATTATGTACAGTTTGCGAATTGGAAAAAGAAATAGCAGGGGGGAAGAGCATTGCGTGAAAACAAAGGGTTCTCGCTGATAGAGATAGTAGTAGTGATGGCAATTATCTCGATTCTTACAGTAACAGCCGCGGTCGGAATCCAATCGCTGGGAAACCGTCAGGTAACCAGGTGTATTGATAGTATAGAAACATATTTAGGCAAGACCAAGGTGGCGGCACTGGCCCAAAATAACAAATCATACATAGAAATATATCAGACAGCTGATGGCTGCATTATTGATTCTTATGTGAGCGATCATCTGGATAAATCGGAGAAAATAGGTAATTCGGACATTGAAATAAGCTACTATAAAAGCGGAGGTATAAGGACAGTGCTGACGGAAACGGAAAGATTGAAAATATCTTTTAAAAGAGATTCGGGTGCGCTGATGTCCCTGGAGGGAGAGCCCGATACTGTTTTCTGTCAAAAGATAGAAGCAGCAAAGGGGACTATAACAAAAACCATCGTTCTTGTTGAAGCAACAGGAAAGTTCTATGTGGAGTAGGGAAAGGATGTGAGGAGGTAATGGGAAAGGAAAATAATACCGGCTTAACGCTTGTGGAATTATTAATATCTATTGCAATTTTGAGTATTGTAGGAATTGCAGTATTCGGCTTTATCATTACTTCATCCAAGGTATACGGCAAAGAGGTGACTGAGACCGACTTGCAGTACGAAGCCCAACTCGTAATAAACCAATTACAGGATATGCTTATCGATGCGACGGACAGTGTTATTTATAAGGTAACTCTTGATGACGGCACAGTGTTGGAAGTCACAGATGAAGAAGGTATAGATGAAGATAAGGTACATGAGAAGAATATGTACATATATAATGAGAAGGAATATTACCAAATTACATGGGACAAGAGTGAGGAAAGAATTTACTATACCAAATACATAAAGGGTACTGATTGGGAAGTAGATTCAAATGCCAATCATGTCCGTATGGCAGATTATGTAAGTAATTTCCGGGCAGATATCTCCAAGCTGAAAGAAGACAGCAGCGTTGGATTTGACTTTCTTTTTTCTATAAATGATGTTGATTATTTTACTGCGCACAACATTACGCTGCGCAACCGGTCGGCAAGCGGAGCAGACAGCGATGGAAGCATTATCGTAAAAGAGGCGGCACAGGATAAAATTACAATTACTCCGGCGGCATTTGTGTTATGGCCGGGAGATGGCGTACACTTTACCCATAGTATTACCTCCAATAACGGGGGCTATCCGAGCCAGGATGCGGATTGGGACTTGATAGCTGACTCTGCCCCGGCTGGAAAGACGGTGTTGAAAGGGGACGGAACATTGGAAGTGGATGCAGACGAGACAAATTCCAGATTAACCGTTCGTGTTACGGCAAGATATGGTAAGCAAAATGAAGACGGCAGTATAAACAAACCTTCTAAATCGGCAGAAGTTGGTGTTAAGCAAGTGACGGGTGTCGGCGTTGTCCTTACGGAGGGCGGAAGCTATACAGGCTTGGAGACACAGCGCCTGGTTGCAGGCAGTACTATGAAATTTGCTGTAAACTCTATTGCAGGGAATGTTTTTGTTGTGCCCG
This sequence comes from Bacillota bacterium, assembly GCA_023442465.1. Classification (GTDB taxonomy): domain Bacteria; phylum Bacillota; class Clostridia; order Lachnospirales; family Lachnospiraceae; genus Kineothrix. Next base: position 15,683 of record JAEZZQ010000015.1, read on the forward strand.
CTGATCTGGGAGCGGGAACGATTGAATGGTATATGGAAAAGGGCGGAGAATACGCTTCGATAGATGAGAATGGTATGGTAAGCATAAGCGATTCTGCTCCGATAGATACGGTCATTCAGGTTAAGGCAGGATTTAACCGGATAGGAAGAGAATGGGCTTACGGCTACAGCAATGAGTATACGGTAGTAAGACTGAAAGAAAGAGGCGTTATTTATGTGGATGAAGATTATAAAGAATATATCGCTCCCGAAGAAGAGGTATGGTGGCCGGAACAGCAGAAGGTAAATATTGACTGGTCCAAAATACCGGCAGAGCTTAAGACTTTCGACGGCACAGCTCTAAGACCGCCATATAGCACTATATGGCTCATATCGGTGGATGGCAGTAAGGAAGAAGACAACGATACAAAGGGCATGCAGGTGATGCCTTATAATGTTAATACACAAAATGAATACATGATACTGGACACGATTAATTCAATGGGCTGGAATAACAATGTAAAAATCGTAAAAATTACACTTGTTATATACAATACCCAGATAGGATGGTGGACTCAGGGGGAGGTATTTAGAAGTAATACGCTGACCTGGAATATACCGAAAGCACATTATCTATATTCTTATACGAAGGAAGGCCCTTATATAGATGAACTATCTGTGCTTATTACGAATGAAACACCGGAAGCACATGTATATTATCGTATTTATGGATATGCAAGCAATGAAATAAGGGACTGGGAATACTTTGATAATGCGTCTGGCGGCTGGTATCAGGTAACAAACCAAGATTACTATTCCAAATATTCCGAAGAAAAGCATAAAGAAAAGATATTAAAAACGGTTCCCGAGGATAAGATGATATATTTTCAACCGAAAAACACTGTATTCTCCGGATACTCGGTGATCAATCACAGAATATGGTCTGATTATGAGAACACAAAAATAACCGTTAATTTCAATAAGGCGAATATATACGCATCGGGAGCGGATAAAACAGGATATTACGTACCTCTTCCGGGAACAGAAGCTTATAGGAACAGCGGCTATCTATACGGTGATTGCAGCTTTGTAATTACTGCGGAAAAAACAGTTAAAGGAAGTATTTATTATAAGCTGGAAGTAACAGATAAGAGTGGAAAAGCAGAAAAGAAAGCGATTGGATATTATAAGAGCGGTAATGACAAATGGAGTTCGGAAGAGCCTTATAAAGATTAAATGTAAGAGGGGGGAGATTAGAGAATGGAGAGGAGAAGAAAAACTAAGATTTTAATTACCGGTATTCTCATAATAAGTCTTGGTCTTCCATCCGCGGCATCCCTATATGCGAGGGAGACCTTGAACGGGATAAGCGAGAAGCGGGAAGCGATTGCTTCCAGGGAGGATGGCACATACAAGATATTGGAAATTGTACCGGATAAAAGTGTCTCACGGGCCGGCTTCTATTTCGCAGGGCAGGAACCATTTTGCATTTATGATGAAGCTGGAGAAATGTTATTTGATTCATGGGAAGATGACGGACAAAATGTCAGACCTTGGCAAAGCGTATTGGAGCTTTTTTCCAGTGAAGAGGAAAGACACGACTATTTAAATCTTTTGTATGATAGAATAAAGGCTGATGACAGAATAAAAGGTTTAGTGGAAAAAGCAGAGCAGAATAGTCCGGAGCAATCACCCATCACTTATATGGAATATAAGGAAGTTTCAGAAGAAGAGTATGAAAATGAACCGGATAAATACCAAAAATATGAAATGGCGGCGGGCGAGAAACTTGGATATTTTGAACGTGTGGACTCAGAAGATTATACTGGCAAGCGTTATGATGTACAGTTTGTATATGATGGAGAAATGCAGGCCGACAGTGCCGGGAGCTTTTACCAGGTAACAGAAGAAGCACAAAAAATAGATGTATGGGATACTTCATGGGACTTCTGGGAGAATGGAGATGTATATGTATCTAATTCTGACGGAAGTTACAGCTATGCGGGCAAGCTAAAGGATATTAGGGAGGCATCCGAACAGGACACCGGTGCCGGACTGGGAGCCGGGGAAACGGAAGAGGAAGGAACGGAAGCTTTGGAACCGGAGAATCCAGAGTTAGAGAACCCAGAATCGGGAAACCCAGAACCGCCTCCCCCAGAATCGGGAAACCCAGAACCGCCCCCCCTTGAATCGGGAAGTACAGAACCGAATTCCTCTGAACCGGGAAACCCAGAATCCAAGCTCCCTGAATCGGGAAGTACGGAACCGAGGTCCTCTGAACCGGGAAACTTAGAACCGAAGAGTCCGGAAGCAGGAAACTCTGAACCGGAGAGCACCGGAACGGGAAACGTGCAGGGGGAAGCGGTTAATACAGAATGGAAACTATATTCTGCGCCGGTTACAGAGTATGAGGATATACAAGATACTCCCGTTGCTCTTGAGGAACTGGAGGAAGATAATATTCTTAATGAACCGGAAGCAGAGGAAGAAACAGAATATTGGTACTTAAAATTTGAGAAAATAGAATACGAAGAATTGGAAGCAGATAAACAATATTATAGAGCAGTACATTATGAAGAATCTGAGGAAGGAGCATGGTTATTTAAGTTTGTGACGGATGATAGTCCTTATTTGGACACTGTTTTATTTGGAGACACTGTTATTTATTATGAAGGCGGTTTTATAAATAACGAGTGGTTTAAGCGTTATGCCTATGATATGGAGGAGGATATTTTAGATTCCTTCCAGGTAAAAGTCACTGTGATGACTATTGACAAATTAAATAACTGGATAGCAGAAGGGCATTCCTATGAAGAATTTGATTTTATATTGATTCAAGATGGTTCTTTTATGAGTGCGGATGGAGAGTTAAAAGGCGGATTTATTGATGAGGCCGATTTTGATAAAGAGAATGCGGAGCGGTTATTTTCGGATATTATATCTCACAAGATTCCTGCTGTAGTAGATTCGTCCATTGTATTTGCGAAAGATACCTCGGCAGAAGAAGTAAATGTAATGTTGAATCAGCCTATGAACAGGGACAAGCCATACCTGTGGAAGCTGGCAGCTTTACTGATGCAGGAGTCGCCGGATAAATTCATGCCACAGTCGGACGTATCTGCTGCATTCAATTTTAATATGATTGATCCGGCAACATGGCAATCGATAGAGGGACTGGAAGGCTTTGTAGCGGATAAGGATAAAAGCTATGTCAACAGAAATATCTACGTGTCCTATGAAAAGTCATTTATAAATGAAGGGTTCGATCGTGTGATATGGAATGATTCTTCCCTAGGCCAGGAAAAAGTAAACGCAAATATGGAAGGTTTTGAGGATGTTTTGCTTGAAATAGAGAACGAGAATATGTACCGGGAGGCCGAGGCTTCCTGGGCTGGAGAACCGCTTTCTACGGATATTTGTGAGTCTGCCGTGTTGAGGTATATCATTAATTATGAATATCAGCGTGCGGTTTATTTAAAATCGAGTTTAAATATATTGGATATTGAGCCGACCATACCGGATAAGAATTCCTATCCGCTAACTGCCGACGATGTTATGAAATGGATTGCGAAGGACAGTCCTATAACCAAAGATAATATTAAGATTACAACAATGACCGTGTCTGAATTTATAGGAAAGACGGAAGACATAAATGCGAATTATGATATGATTTATATAGGTACCGATACGGACAAATTGAATATGCAGAATGAAAGGACAATATTTAATGATAGTTCTATGACTGGTCTGGTCTATTTCCATGCCGGAGACTATCGTTATTCGGATGCAAGGCTCGGCGGTTTACTGCAAAGGGATTATTACAGTTCCACAAAGCTATACGAGTGGGTAAAGGTTCGCTATAGCGGCCTGGATTTAACGAAGGAAAAGCTTCAGGCTCTAAAATCCTATGCCGATGCCTCATATCCGATTGTATTATCTGAAAATTTTTATACGCAGGATTCCGTGGGTGAGACGATCATTAATGAGTCATATATAGATAATTCTTCCTATATGTATGAATTCTCCAATGAAATGCTGGAAAAAAATAAGAAAAATGTATTTTCTAAAAAGATATTGGATGGGGCATCGGAAGGTGGAAAGGCGGGAATTAAGCTGTTTTCATTCTATATCAACAGACCTAAACTGAAATTAATTGATACGAGAGTTAAGTGTGATTATATAAGTTCAAATGATGTATATCAGATAGCGGCATCCGGCGGGGAATACATGCTGGAATATGGCTTTACGATTCAGAACATAGGAGCCGTTTCAAACAATACGAAATACCGATGTAAGCTATATATTGATATCAATGCCGATGGAAAATTTTCTCCTCTTGAGAGAATAGATGATATTTCCATTACACAAGGCAGTTCTTCGGTATCGCCGGACGGGTTGACGGCAGGAGTTTCATATACCTTGCGCCGCAGAGTGCCTGACGGCTATAAAGGGGTGCTCAATTGGAAGATCGAGCTTGTGCAGGCAGATAATGATAATATCCGCACATCTATGTCCGGCTATAGCCAGATGATAGGACTTGAACCGGAAACGATACGTATTTTGCAAATATGCAGAGGACCGCTGTTTTGGGATGGGGCAGCAGCAATGCCCTGGCTTAGCGGCGGCGGCTGGTGGGGGGATTCTACCAACAGGCGCTTGAATCTGGAGGATGAGCTTAAAAATAATTCAAGTAATTATTATAAGCTTGTTCATGGAGGCATGATAAACGGAGTTAGTTACGAAGGAATCGAGGAAGATTTCAATATCGAGGTGAATTGTGTAACAATAGAGGAATTCCACGATATGTATGAGAGCGCTTCAGATAAGAAATCAGTTCTTCGCGATTACAATATGCTGATATTGGGATTTTCTGACAGCTATCAGGATATAAAAGCAGAGTGCATTAATGGAGTCGGCGGCATTGCTGAGTTCATCGAAAGTGGAAAAAGTGTGCTTTTCGCACATGACACCACTTCCTTCTTTAACTATGACTACAAAGCTTATGGATACCCGGATAATAAATTCGATATGAATTCTTACGGGGTCGTAAATGACAGCGGAAATCGAGTGAGCAAATATTCTTACCAAAGATATACGAACGATTTGCCCTGGGCATATAACCTGAATACTTTTGTGCGGCCATTGGTAGGTATGGACCGGTATGGTGTAAATGAGCTGAATATTGTGAAGGCTGAAGATGGGACAGTAACGTCAGTAGGCAATACGGAGAGAAGCAACCTTTTAAAAAAGGGAGCAGGGCTGCGTGTGTCGGATAATCCGATCCTGAATACCCAGGGGTATGATATTGCGTATAAGGCGAAGTCCAATAAAACTGAGACGGTAGCAGAGGTACAAGGATACACTTATTCCGTTATCGCATTAAAAGATCAGAACACTACGGCAAACAGAAAAGGCGAAAGAAATCAATATTTAAATTTTAACTTTTCTAAAATAAGCAACAACTTAATAAATAATGGGCAGATAAACGATGGAGCAGGTGATAGTGAAACGAATGCCGTGCAAGTCAATAGCGGACTGATCACTACATATCCATATAAGTTAAAAGAGAAGTTCCCTATTTCCAGCACACATGCTCAATATTATCAGCTGAATCTGGATTCTGACAGCGATGCAGACGGAGAAGGTGACCTTGTTGTATGGTATTGCCTTGGAGAAAATAAAGGGGGAGGAGATAACATTTACTCCATTTCTCCCAATGATGTAGTGAATAACTATTACATTTATAACAAGGGGAATGTCACTTATACGGGCATGGGGCATAGTGGACGCCAAAGTGCTGAACCTGCTTATGTTGAGGAGGCAAAGCTTTTTATTAACACGATTATTGCTGCCTATACAGCCAGTGTAAGGTCTCCGGAAGTGACGATTATAAATGAAAAAACGCAGAAAAAGCTGAATGATATTTATAATTATCACGATGCAATGAATAATATACATTTTAATGACAACATGCAGGATTATCAAAAGGTGTACTTTACTGTTAATGATAATAATTTTGTAAAGGGTGATAGAAAAATTGCCGTTTCATTCTATAGAGAGGCACCGGAAGGGGATAAAGAAATAAGTTATAAAGGATATAACTACAAGATTTTTGCCATGGAAGGACTGCCTGTTTTCTGGGGGGACGCAGATGATAATGATGCCAATGATGTACCCGCCGATAGTAACGCGCTTGCCAGCGGAGGACTGTATTATGTGCGGATTCCGAGAACATTGCTGGAATATCGGGAAGGAGCAGGTGTAAGACAGTCTTTGTTTGTTGAAGCCTGCGGTAAAATAAAGCGTTATAATCAGGAAATAACGACACCGGCTGTTTACGATAAAGTAGATATGGTTTCGCTACAGTTATTTGAATTGGATTGATAAAAAAAAGAATAGTTTATGTCGTAAAGATGAATTGCTCCTATCGAACAGATGGGAGCAGTTTTGCCTGCAATCGATGGAAATATGAATAAAGCCGCACGTGAAATCAGAAAATCAGAAAATATAAATAAAATGGTATTTAATTGTATTTTTTTTTAGAAATGTATGTTATAATTAGTCAAAGTTAATGTGTTTTGGTAAAAATTGATGAATAAATGGCGTGAGGTGGATGAATATGGATACAAATATTCTGCTGGAAAATGGAACAAATGAGTTGGAAGTTTTAGAGTTCGTACTGGAAGGACAGCATTATGGAATAAATGTTGCTAAGATAAGAGAAATTATTCCTTATCAGGAAGTTACGCCGGTTCCGAATGCGCATCCGAGTATCGAAGGAATTTTTATGCCGCGTGATACGATGATAACGGCAATTAGTTTGAGAAATTGTCTTCAGATGAGGGAATATAATAATGAAGAATTGAACACTTCTTTATTTATAGTGACGAATTTCAATAAGCTTGATATCGCATTTCATGTAGATGCCGTTATGGGTATACATAGAGTTTCATGGAATCAGATCATCAAGCCGGGAACTACCGTTTCTACCAGTGAAGATGGAATTTCCACGGGTATTATTAAGATTAACGGTAAGTTGATAATTATTTTGGATTTTGAAAAGATTGTTACCGACATCAATCCTGAGACGGGGCTGAAGATGTCTGAAATAGATGAACTGGGACATCGCCCGCAGCGCAATGTGCCAATTTTAATTGCGGAGGATTCCCCTCTTTTGAATAAACTGATCGTGGATTCTTTGAAGCAGGCAGGATATGTTAACCTTATCCATACGGAGAATGGAAAGCAGGCATATGACGTAATTACTGCATGCAAAGAGGACGGTACGTTGCGCCAGCATGTGCAGTGTATTATTACGGATATAGAGATGCCCGTAATGGATGGACATCGTCTGACGAAATTGGTAAAAGAAGATGAGGAGACGAAAAATATTCCCGTTATTATTTTCTCTTCGTTAGTGAATGAAGAGATGAGGAGAAAGGGCGAGGCTCTTGGTGCAGATGCACAGTTGTCCAAGCCGGAGATCGGTAACTTGGTTCATGTAATTGATGAATTAATAAGGTAATACTAATAATACATAATATGGGATTAAAAAGAGCGGGATTAATTCCTCGCTCTTTTTTTGGAACTTCTTGAAGAAACGAAAGGAATTACTGAATGGATGACATAAAGAAGATTATGGCGGATAGCATACAAAACGCAGATATGGTGCTGGTAGGTATCGGCGAAGAGTTTGGAGTGAATTTTTCAGAAATGAAGGGAAATCCCCAATATAAACATTTTTTGGATCGGGCAGAAGAGACAGAAGAGAATAACTGGATGGTTCCCTATGCGGAAAAGCTGTATTTGCGGGAGCATAAAAATGAGAAAATAATGAAAGCTTATGATGGACTTGGAAAGCTGTTGGAAGGAAAAAACTATTATATTGTCTCTACATGTACGGATGATTGTATTTACGATGCCGGATTCGAGGAAGGCAGGATAGTAACGCCCTGCGGCGGATATCGTTTCGTGCAGTGTGAGGATAATTGCGGAGGCAGGATAGAGGGACCGGATGAGGAGCTTTTGGGACAAATATATCATAGCATTCAAACAGGAGAAGAAAGGGTAAAAACAGATAAGCCGCTTTGCATAAACTGTAAAAAAAATCTGGTATTTAACAACATAAAGGCCGGTCACTATGCGGAAGAGGGTTACCTGAATCAGTGGAATCACTATACGAAATGGCTTCAGGGAACGGTGAACAGAAAGCTCTGTGTTGTAGAGCTGGGGGTAGGAATGCAGTTTCCGACGGTAATACGTTGGCCCTTTGAAAAAGTAGTTTTTTTTAACCAGAAATCCAATTTTTTTCGAATACATAGTAAATTATATCAATTGACGGAGGAAATTAAAGAAAGAGGGTACTCTGTGAAAGAAAATTCGACAGATTTTATCATAAATTGGTTTGTCTAATGAAGATATGTATGATAAACTATGAAAGGAAGTATCAGTAATAAGAATATAGAAATATAAGAAATGTGAGGGTGTTTCATGGGTTCAGATGAAGAATACTTGGATGACTTGCTTAAGTCCATCATGGAAAATGAAGATGAGAATGAAGACAATCCTTCAGAGGCGGAAGATGAAGCGGATACGGAAGTAATGACAGAAGGCACGCAGGAGAATGCACCGACTGATGGGGATTTGGCAGTAGAGGATGACTTTTTCTTAAATGATTTTGCGATTCAGGAGCCTGATATAGACGATATAGATGCGGAGCACATGGATCTGGAGGAAGAAGCAGATACCGATTCTTCGGATATATCCGATATTATGTCGGCTGATGAAATCAATGCGATGTTTACGGGAATGGAAGAGGCTCCCGATGAAGAAGAAATTGATGAATCAGAAGTTTCTTTTGGAGAAAACTTGTTTGGCGAAGGGGCTGACGAGGGAGAAAATAGCTCCGATGCGACTGACGATAACCGGGATGGAATAAACTCCTTACTTGGAGATGATAATGAGGAAATGGAAGCCGACGATATGTTGGCTTTGTTAGAGAGCATGTCTGCTGAAATGGGCGAAGAGGAAGAACTTAGTGCGGGTGCTGCAGCGCCAGAAGCAGATATTGCAGTTTCTGAGGAGGCATCGGAAAAAAAAGGACGCAAGAAAAAGAAGAAAGCCTTGCCCAAACTATTTGGTAAAAAGAAAAAAGATGAAGAAGAGAAAGTTCCGGATGAAAAAGAATTTGATGCGATAGAGAAAGAAACGAAGGAAATAAGTGAAGAGGCTTCGGTAGAGCCGTCTATAGAGGAACCCGCACAGAAAAAGCAGGGATTTTTTTCAAAGGCGCTGTCGTTTTTGACGGAATCTGACGAGGGCATGGATGAGGCTGAGAGATTAAGGGTAACTCACGGAATGGAGCCTTCGGATGAAAACCGGAATATCTTACAAGAGCTGGACGCTGAGGATAAAAAGAAAAAGAAGAAGAAAGCGAAAGGCAAAAAGGGAGAGACTTCGGAAGACGGAGCAACGGATGATAATAAGGGAAAAGAAAAGAAGAAAAAAGAGAAGAAGCCCAAGCCGGTAAAGGGAGAGACTGCACAACCGGTAAGTGTTAAAAAGTCCAGGAAAAAAGTGTCCGTGAAAAACATTGCGATTATTACGGCGCTGTGCATGACGCTTTCCGCTCTCGTAATTGTTATCGTAAGTGTTGTTCCTGATTTCTTCGAAAAGAGGGCGGCACGGGATGCCTATTATGAAGCAGACTATGCGCAGTCGTATGAATTATTATACGGCAAGAAGCTGGATGAGAGCGATACAATCATTTACAATAAATCAAAGATAATAATGAGTCTGAACCGCAAGCTTTCTTCTTATCATAACTATATGAGCATGGGAAAAGAGCTGGAGGCTTTGGATGCGCTGATGATGGGCGTGGAGAAATATCCCGAGATTATTACGGATGCAAATGAATACAACGCAACGCAGGAAGTAGATGCAGTATATGCGACGATTCTGAACATTTTGAGCGATAAATATAATCTATCGGAGGAAGTGGCCAAGGTCATCATAGACTATGATGATTTGACTTATACGAGAAAGCTGGAATCTATTGTATATGGTACTCCTTTTATGTTGCCGGCGGAGGAGGAGCAGGCAGAAGACAGTGAAGCGGCTTCCGCGGATATTCTTCCTGAAGAGCAAGACCTTATTGAAGAAGATAGTCTTCCGGAACAGGTTTCGTCTGCTCAGCAGGTGTCAAATTCTTCCGCTTCGGATCCTTCAAATGAGGCAGCACAGGATGAGGAACAGTTGCCGTCTGATACTGCGGATAGCGCATCAAGTACCGGTAATGCTCCGGTGCAAGAGCAGGCTGTCGAGGCTCCGGCCGAGTCTCCGGCTCAGCCTGCGGGGTCTACAGGAAGTCAGGGACAGTTGATCCAGGGCGTTAAGCAGCCGTTAGAGTTCCATATAAACGGAAATTAACGTTTCTATTCACACAAATTAACGACAATGGGAAGTGACTAAAAATGGTAGCAATAATTGATTATGATGCGGGTAATATTAAGAGTGTGGAAAAAGCGCTTCTCTTCCTTGGCGAAGACGCGGTGGTCACCAGAGATAGGGACAGGATTCTTATGGCTGACCGGATAATTTTGCCTGGAGTCGGTTCTTTTGGTGAAGCTATGAAAAGGATTCGTGGATATGGGCTGGGGGACGTGATAAAGGAAGCAGTGGCCGAAAAGATTCCTTTTCTTGGCATTTGCCTGGGGCTCCAGTTATTATTTGAAAAAAGTGAGGAAAGCGAAGGGATAAGCGGTCTCGGTGTTTTGGATGGAGAAATCGTGAGGATTCCGCCAAAGGAAGGGCTTAAAGTACCTCAAATAGGGTGGAATTCCTTAAGCTATCCGAATAAGGGAAAACTTTTCGAAGGAATATCGGAAAACTCTTACGTATATTTTGTTCATTCCTATTATTTAAGAGCGAAAGACGACAGCATTGTTGCGGCTACCACTGAATACGGTGAACAGCTGCACGTTGCGGTAGAGAAGGATAATGTTTTTGCTTGTCAGTTCCATCCGGAGAAGAGCTCGGATGTAGGATTGCATATTCTGAATAATTTCATACATATTCAAAAGGAGGGGAAATAGATGTATACAAAACGTATTATCCCTTGTTTGGATGTGCATAACGGAAGAGTTGTAAAAGGGGTCAATTTTGTAAATCTTAAGGATGCAGGTGATCCGGTGGAAATCGGTGAAGCATATGATAAGGCGGGCGCGGACGAGTTGGTTTTTCTGGATATTACGGCGTCCTCCGATGCCAGAGCTACTGTCGTGGATATGGTAAGGAGGGTTGCAGAGCGCGTATTTATTCCCTTTACCGTAGGCGGCGGCATACGGACGGTGGAAGATTTTAAAGCTATTCTTAGAGAGGGTGCGGACAAGGTATCTATTAACTCCTCTGCGATAAATACCCCTTCGCTTATCAGCGAAGCGGCGGACAAATTCGGAAGCCAGTGCGTGGTAGTGGCTATCGATGCGAGAAGGCGCCCGGATGGTTCCGGATGGAACATATATAAAAACGGCGGTCGCATAGACGTAGGTATGGATGCGGTGGAGTGGGCAATGGAAGCGTATAAATTAGGTGCGGGAGAGATATTGCTTACGAGCATGGATTGTGACGGAACGAAGAACGGCTATGATATCGAGCTTACGAGTACGATTGCGAATAGCGTTCCTATTCCGGTCATCGCTTCCGGCGGAGCAGGCTGTGAAGAAGATTTTTATGCTGCGTTGACAGAGGGAAAAGCGGAGGCAGCTCTGGCGGCGTCGTTGTTTCATTATAAGGAGCTGGAGATAAATCAGGTAAAGAAATATCTACAGCAAAAAGGCTTATCCGTGAGATTATAGGCATCTTGTATTTAAACTGTGTAATTGTATTTGTCTAAAAGTCTTCGGGTCTTGAAATATATGATAGTAAAGGAGCAGGCTACGAACATGGCTATGATTCAGAATGACTGGCTGGATTCTCTGCAACCGGAGTTTTCCAAGCCTTATTATAAACAGTTGTTTCAATTTGTGCAGAGTGAATATAGTAAGACGGTCGTTTATCCGCCGGCGGATGATATTTTCAATGCATTTCATTTTACGCCGCTTCATGATGTTAAAGTAGTGCTGCTTGGGCAGGACCCTTATCATAACGAACGTCAGGCACATGGATTGAGCTTTTCCGTTTTGCCAGAGCAGAAGGAAATTCCGCCTTCATTGCAGAATATTTATCAGGAGCTTAATGAGGATTTGGGGTGCTATATTCCGAATAACGGGTATTTGAGAAAGTGGGCGGAACAAGGTGTTCTGCTTTTGAATGCGGTACTGACAGTTCGTGCACATCAGGCGAATTCTCATCAGGGAAAGGGCTGGGAGAAGTTTACGGATGCGGTAATAGAGGCAGTGAACGCACAGGATAGGCCTGTCGTATTCTTTTTGTGGGGAAAGCCTGCTCAGAATAAAGCCCCCATGTTGACCAATCCGAAGCATTTAATTCTTAAGGCACCGCATCCCAGTCCGCTGTCGGCGTACCGTGGATTTTTCGGATGCAGGCATTTTAGCCAGGCTAATGAATTTTTGAAGGAAAACGGGATAGACCCGATTGATTGGCAGATTGAAAATATATAGTAAAAATTAATATTTACGCTGTAATGACAAAGATCCGAGGCCTTGTGGAAAGCTTCGGGTCTTTTTTATATCATAGGAAGACAAATGATGTGCTGTCAAAGTATTTGGCCGCGGGAGTGTGCGAAGCACACTTTTGTTCTCAGGATAAGCTTAAATGTAAGGCAATGGATAATTGAGAAAAAATATCAACTTTTGAATAGCTGTTGACAAATGACACATGTGGATATATAGTATTCCTATAAAGGAACACTAAAAACGCAAGTAAAAGAAGCAGAATAAACCAATGAATAGATTTCGAATTATATTGGGGATACAATAAGGGGAAGAGAAGATGGATGAGACGAGTATATTAGAGCGGATGATGTTATTCGGTCTGACGAGAGTGGAGGCTGGCATTTATATATGTCTTTTTAAAAGCGGAGAGCTTACCGGATATGAGGTGGCGAAGCAGACGGGGATTTCCAGGTCCAATGTCTACAGCGGTTTATCCGGCTTGGTGGATAAAGGAGGAGCTTATCTCATAGAAGGCATATCCAGTAAATATGTGGCTGTTCCGATAGAAGAATTCTGTGACAATAAGATAAGAAACATGAAGCGGGACAAAGAGTTCCTGGTGAAAAATATGCCGGCGGTAACAGCGGCGGAAGATGGATATATTACGATCGAAGGGGCCAAAAATATAAGGGATAAGATTCTTACGATGTTAGATAATGCAAAGCAGCGTATTTACCTATCGGCACCGGAAAGCTTTATCCAAAGCATTGAAACGGAGCTTTTAGAAACTGTCAGGCGAAAAATAAAGCTAGTCCTCATTACAGATAAAGATGTAGGGATGAGCGAAACGATACAATATCTTACGGATAAAAAGGAAAACCAGATCCGCCTTATCATAGATTCCCTTTATGTACTGACGGGAGATATCCAAGGAGAGAAGTCGGATACTTGTTTGTATTCAGGCCAGAAGAACTTTGTAAATGTTTTTAAGGAATCGCTTAGAAATGAAATAAAATTAATTGAACTTACCGGAGGAGAAAAGAAAGATGAGTAAAAAAACGTTTGTAACAAAAGAAATGATAGAAGAAATTGTAAAAAAATATCCTACTCCCTTTCACATTTATGATGAAAAGGGTATACGGGAAAATGCGCAGGCTGTAAAAGAGGCTTTTGCGTGGAATGAAGGATTTAAAGAATATTTTGCGATAAAGGCAACGCCCAATCCTTATCTCATACAGATATTGAGAGAGTATGGATGCGGATGCGACTGTTCCTCTATGACGGAGCTCATGCTGAGCAAGGCGCTGGGTATAACCGGAGAGGATATTATGTTTTCCTCCAACGATACGCCTGCGGAGGAATATGAGTATGCGGCGAAGCTGGGTGCTATCATTAATTTGGACGATATAACACATATTGAATTTCTGGAGGAGACGATCGGAACGCTGCCGGAGACTATGAGCTGCCGTTATAATCCGGGAGGAGTATTTGTCATGAGCAACGGCATCATGGATAACCCGGGCGATTCCAAATATGGCTTTACCACGGAGCAGATGTTCGAAGGTTTTCGGATTCTGAAGGAAAAGGGAGTGAAGAATTTCGGTATCCATGCATTCCTTGCGAGCAATACGGTAACGAATGAATATTATCCGATTCTGGCGAAACAATTGTTTGAAATTGCGGTTCAGTTGGAGAAGGAGACGGGAGCAGACATTAAGTTTATCAATCTGTCAGGCGGCGTTGGAATTCCTTATCAACCGGGTCAGGAGGGAAATGATATCCGGGAAATCGGTGAAGGAGTGCGCAAAGTATATGAGGAGATTCTCGTTCCTGCAGGTATGGGAGACATAGCCCTTTATACGGAAATGGGACGTTTTATGATGGGACCTTACGGTGCCTTGGTTACGCAGGCGATTCATGAGAAGCATACGCATAAGGAATATATCGGCGTGGATGCGTGTGCGGTGAATCTGATGAGGCCTGCTATGTATGGCTCCTATCATCATATTACCGTTCTGGGTAAGGAAGAAGAGGCCTGTGATTACAAATACGATATAACGGGTTCACTTTGTGAAAACAACGATAAGTTCGCCGTAGACCGCATGCTTCCAAGAATTGATATGGGAGACTATATGGTCATTCATGACACGGGAGCACACGGATATTCGATGGGATATAATTATAACGGAAAGTTAAGATCAGCAGAACTGCTGTTAAAAGAGGATGGGAGTACAGAATTGATAAGAAGAGCGGAAACTCCCAAGGACTATTTTGCGACTTTCGATGCACTGGATATTTATAGCAAATTAGAAGAAGAATTTTAAAAAATATGCTTGTCAATAACGACCGAGTGTGGTATTATAAACTTCGGTCGTTATTATCGACGGATACGCCGGCGTGTCGGAATGGCAGACGAGGCAGACTCAAAATCTGTTGTGGGCAACCACGTATGGGTTCAAGTCCCATCGCCGGCATTATAAATATTGTTAAAATAAGTCGAATGCAAAAGCATTCGACTTGTTTCATTTTGCATGTTATAATCAGACTTACGAATAGATAAGAAGAACACAATGGAAGCTACCTATTGCGAGTGGTTTTCATTGTATTTATGGGCTTTTTAGACATAAATACAGCGCTTTGCAGCTTTAATGCCTGTTGCGTTGAAATTTTGTGGCATAGCGCGGCCAACTAAAACAAAATTTTGGCCGAATGCAATACTTGCTAAAAATATATGCCCTCAATATTGGGAAAAACAGAGATTGCAGTATACTGATTGCTGTGAAGTGTAAGGGAGGTGAACGAATTGGATATCATACATTCCATTTTAGATAGAACAACCACCGCTTTAAAAAATGTACCAGGCGTTCAAGCGGTGGTTCTTGGCGGCTCCCGTGCACGGGGCACTCATAGTGCGGATTCGGATATTGATATTGGGATATATTATTCAGGCAGCACATCCCTTGATTTATCAACATTGGCTGTTGTTGCCCGGCAATTGGATGATGAACATAGGGAGGGGCTTATTGCGCCGCCAGGTGAATGGGGGCAGTGGGTTAATGGCGGCGGATGGCTTATCATTGACGGATACCATGTTGATTTTATATTAAGGGATATTGAGCGGGTAGAAACAGCTATTCATGAATGCCAAAATGGCATTGTTTCCGCTCACTATCAAACCGGACATCCTCACGCCTATATGAATGTGATGTATATGGGGGAATTGGCTGTCAGCAAGCTTTTATGGGATGCAACAGGAGAAACAATAAAGTTAAAGGCCATTTCAGAAAAATATCCTCCTAAAATGAAAGCGGCGCTCATACAATTTTTCACTTTTGAAGCTGAATTTTCATATATGTTTGCATTGGCCAACGCGCAGAAAGACGATATTTATTATATAACGGCCCATCTTGTACGTTCTGTTTCTTGCTTGAATCAAGTGCTTTTTGCAATCAATGAACGATACTGCTTGAACGAAAAGAAGGCTGTTAGAATGATTAAGACATTTCCCCAAAAACCTGCCGAATATAAAGTTAAAGTTGATGACATCTTTTCTATGGCCGCAAAAGAACCAACCATAGCTTGTGATAAACTTTCTGGATTAATTGAGGAAGTGAAAAGGCTTATTCCAAATAAACTTTAAGAATACAATATTATTTATTATTTCATGTTATTCACAGAAGCGCCAGCCGGGAATTACTTCGGCGGGCGCTTTTTTTGAAATTATATAGCCTTAGAACATCAGCTATGCCAAGCCGTCACAACAAGGTGGCGGCTCCTTTTTCAATAGGCAGAAAAGGTATACATACATAAAGAACCCTCCAATGATACAACTGCCATTGAAAGGCCCTTTACTAAAAAACAATATTGCTGTATATAATGGCAGTTGTATAATGGTTTCTTGACAAATTTACGATTGGTATCTATTTATACAATTCTAAACATCAGCATATCGAAATGTTCTTAATGCCAATATCAGCGTAACAATTGCCACCAATGATATAAGACCCAAATCTGCTAAATAGCTAAACCATGATAAATCAAGAGCATTACGCAAGCCACTGACAAACCACTGAAAAGGATTAAATCTGTTAATCATTTGGAGAAATTCAGGGGCATTGTCCAGGGAGTAGAAAGCACTGCTACTGAATAATAGAGGCATGGTAATAATATTGGTCAAAATGCTTACATTGTTTTCTGTGCGGCTTAGACTTGCTATAAAAAAGCTGAAGAAAACATACCCAACCGTTGCAATAATAATCATGGGTATTAACGCAAAAAAAGCCTGCACAGAAATATTTATGTTTAATACAAAAATTCCTGACAGTAACACGAGCATGGCACATACGAATGAAATCAAAGTCCAAGCCCCCGATATACTGAATACATATTTCCAAAGCGGCATAGGTGTTACCCGCAGAAGATTATATACACCTCTGCGTCGTTGTGTCAGAATCGCAAACGAAGTGGTCATAAAAGAGTAGAACAAGATACTCACTGCTATCATGCCGGTTAAAATATGTTCAGGATAATCAGGGGATTTTATAAAAATCCCCAATCCAATGGCTCCGCCGATTGGAAGTATGATAGACCATAGCAATAAAAAAGGATCTCGGCTTGCAGATTTAAATGTAAGATTGAATATGGTTTTCATTTTATTTTCCTCCTGCTTCTATGCTGTCCGTCAATTCAAGATACAAGCTCTCAAGATTTTCTGCGTGATATTGCTGTAAAAGACTTTCCGGTTCACCTTGGACAACAATTAGCCCCTCATGCATTAAAATAACGCGGTCAGCCATACGGGATACTTCTTCCATGTCATGTGATGAAAAAAGAACGGTTACGTTATTTTCTGCTAATCGCTCTATCATAGCTCTTACTTCGTGCCGGGCGCGGGGGTCAAGTCCTGCCGCTGGTTCGTCAAGTATAATGAAGTCTGGATTGTGCAGAGTGGTAACGGCAATCGCAAGTCTTTTTTGTTGGCCGCCCGATAGCCGTGAAGCAAGTGTTTTCCTTGCTTCCTGTAGATTGCATTCTTCCAGTTTGGTCTGAATTTGTTCCTTATCCATTCGCACATTGTACAGTGCTGCAAAAATCCTTAAATTTTCTTCGGTGCTATAGCCCTCAAAAAAGGGAGTAGACTGCAATTGAACCCCTATATGTGCCTTATAATCTTCCCTCCAGCGCGTGATTGTTCCGGCATCTGGCGGCAATATTCCTAAGAGCATTGCCAGTGTGGTCGATTTTCCGGCCCCATTCGTTCCAATCAAAGCTAGAATTTCACCTTGCCGAATTTCTAAATCAATCCCTTTCACTACCTCTCGGTTATGAAATTGCTTGCGTATGTCTTTCGCTTCCATCAAATTCATTTTTAAACTCCATTTGATTAATGTTGTTTATTCAATATTGAGTATTTGGGATATTTTTTCTCCCTCTGTTACGAGGGAGAATTTTTAGTGCTCTTTCTCTAAAAGGGTTAAAGCCTTATCAACAAATTCTTGTTGTTGCTTTATAGTGGAAAACATATTCTCCATGATAAGATTGACCATAGGAGGAATTTTGTGTTGCATAGCAGCATCTTTAGCTTCTAGTCCACGCTTCACAGCGCTATATTCATTATTTAGAACAATCCGCTGTTCTTCAAGTGCCTTTCGGCATTCCTCCGCTGATAGCTTCTCGTAAAAGGATAGGCCGGAATATAACGTTGAAGGGTATAGGACAGAGGAAGCTTTTAACGAATCCTTAATCAGCGTTTGCAGATAAGTTCGCCCGGTGTCCGTAATAGAATAAACAGCTTTTTGTCGGTGTCCGGTCTGTTCAATGCTGGTAACTGCTACATATCCCTCATGCTCCATTTTTTTAAGAGCGTGATAAATGGAACCAATTAATACACCGCCCCAGCGTTCTGCGTCTGTCATTTGCAATGCCTGCTGAATATCATAACCAGACATTGGTTGAACATCTAAGATTCCAAGTACAAGTAACCGTGTCAATTCATTTCACCTCACTTACTCAACATTGAATATTATATAATTGAACAAGTGGGTCTGTCAAGATTATTGCAGTATATTTTGTTTTTACATTACTTATCTGTTGATTGTTTGTCTTGTTATTTAGTTTTTTGATGCGACATTACCCATTACGACAGGGAGCAAAAATAAGCGAATCGTTCATTGTGAACGATTCGCTTATTTTAGACATTTTACTTGGCAGTAGCCCATAAACAGTTTAAGTTTTCGTACTATCTTATGCAGGACTACCTTTTCGAAGATCTTTTTCACTGTTTTCACAAAAGAAGCATATCTTTCTTCAAGGGAAAGGTATGTCTTTCTTTATGTAGAAAAATATAGTAATATTATTATAAAGGTCAATTGCGATCGTTTGGTCAAATGCGGAGAGTGACTATATTTTAGCGCTCCTATTCCCTGTTTCTAATCTTTATTGGATTGGAATTCAGCAGATATAAAGAAAAAGTGAGCTTTTTGCAATAAAGGCTGATGACGAATATGTCGGCTTGATCGGCGGCGGATTTGATGAAGATGGTATAAATATTTGTATATCTTTCTTTACATTTACCAACAGAATGATATAAAATATTTTTTGGAGCTATAGAAATGAAGTAATTTTTAAAATGAAGTGGGGGATGTTTATGAACATAATCTTTTTAGGAGTTGCATTGGTGGGTGCTATCGCGTTACTTGTTGCTGTTTTCATTGCCAAATGGATCAACAAAAATGACGAAGGCAACCAACATATGCGTGAAATCGCATCCTACATCCATCAGGGAGCTATGACCTTCCTGATGCGTGAGTACCGCACGATCGGTATCTTTGCGGTAGTGATGTTTGCAGTGCTTTTCTTTGCAGTGAATTGGCAGACAGCGGCGTTGTTTTTGCTTGGGGCATCTTTCTCGCTGGCAGCCGGCCTTTTTGGTATGAAAACCGCCACTAAGGCGAATGTACGCACAGCTGCCGCAGCCTGTTTTGGGATGCCGTCCGCATTGAGAATTGCTTTCCGAGGTGGTGCGGTTATGGGCCTCAGCGTTGTTGGCCTTGCGGCTTTGGGGCTTGGTGTTGTCCTCTTCTTTTTAGGTGTTGAGACACAGCAGCAAATAGAGTACATTTCTGGGTTTGGTCTCGGAGCAACGTCTATGTCGCTGTTTGGACGAGTGGGTGGAGGCATTTTTACCAAAGCCGCCGATGTAGGCGCTGATCTGGTCGGCAAGGTTGAAGAGGGGATACCCGAAGATGACCCGCGTAACCCCGGTGTTATCGCTGATAACGTAGGTGATAATGTGGGCGATGTGGCGGGTATGGGTGCCGACCTTTTTGACAGCTATGTTGGTGCGATTATCTCAGCCATTCTTCTTGCTACCACGCTTAAAAATGCAACCGGTGAGAGCCTGCTTTCAGGAGGCATTGCATTCCCATTGCTAGTGGTTGCAATTGGTATTTTAGCGTCGGTGATTGCAGTATTTTTTGTCGGCGGTAAAAATACAAAGAATCCGGCCACATCTCTCAACCTCGTTACCTATGGCGGCAGCATCATTGTTTTGATATCGGCTTACATCCTGGGCACGCTTATCTTCGGGTCTACAATGGAGTTTCACGGCTTCGCATTCGGCAGTGAGGCGGGAAATCACTTTGGAGGAATTGGAGCGTTTGGCGCTGTTGCTTCGGGTCTGGTTATCGGCTCTGCAATCGGTTTTTTTACCGAGCGTTATACCTCTTCTGATTATAAAGCAGTTCAGGGAATTGCTAAACAAGCTGAAACTGGTACAGCTACCCTTATTATTGACGGGTTTTCGGTAGGATTGCTTTCCGCTGTTTGGCCGCTTGCGCTGATTGCGGCCGGTATCATGCTTTCGTATTTTTGCGCGGGTCTCTATGGCATTGGTTTGGCGGCGGTTGGCATGCTGTCCACCACCGGTTTGGTGGTTGCAGTTGACGCCTATGGTCCCATAGCAGATAACGCTGGCGGCATTGCCGAAATGACTGGCCTACCCAAAGAAACACGCGAGATTACCGATAAATTGGATAGTGTTGGCAATACCACCGCCGCCATTGGTAAGGGCTTTGCCATTGGAGCATCGGCTCTCACAGTGCTTGGACTCTATGTATCCTATGCGGAAATTGCCAATATCAGCGCCATTGATCTGCTTAATCCGATGGTGGTAGCGGGACTCTTTCTGGGCGGTATAATGCCGTTTCTCTTTTCTGCGCTCACGATGCGCTCGGTAGGCAGGGCAGCGGGCCAAATGATCGAAGAAATTCGTCGTCAATTCCGTGCGGACAAGGGCATCATGGAAGGCACCTCAAAACCCGATTATGAGAAGTGCATCCAAATCTCCACCGATGCGGCATTAAAGGAAATGCTGGTCCCTGGTGTGCTGGCAGTAGTATGTCCCATTGCGGTTGGCATAATTGACACTGCGATGCTTGGTGGTATGTTGGCCGGTGCCATGCTTGTTGGTGTTCTGTTAGCGCTTATGATGGACAATGCGGGCGGTGCGTGGGACAACGCAAAAAAGTATATAGAGGAAGGGCATCATGGGGGAAAGGGCAGTGAGGCGCACAAAGCTGCTGTCGTTGGCGATACTGTCGGGGATCCGTTCAAGGATACCTCTGGTCCATCGATGAACACACTCATCTGTTTGATGACGATTGTTTCTGTTGTATTCCTTCCGCTGTTTCTACGATAACATAATGACCGTATGTTGCAAGGTTTTAATAATCCACTCCGTTCTTGTATGTTTCAGATAATTTCCAACGGACTGGAAAACTCAAAATCTGTTGTGGTCAACTACGTGGTTCAAGTCCCATCGCCGGCATCAAAATGCTGAACCTCCTTACAATTGCTAATTTGCTGATAATTGCAATGGGATTCAGCATTTTTTGCACCGGAAAAATGAGCATAAAATTTATCTTTATACTATAATCGAATCTTCCAATGGCGGCCCACCGATAAGGGATAAGCAGGAAATGGCCGCTGTGAGCGCAATTGCTGTGACGATAAATAACCTTTGGAAAGGGTGGAGGCCATATGCCGAAAAAAACAAATACGTCCCTCTGCTGTAAAAACATGTATGACCCAATGCTTGAAGGCTATGTGATGTTTGCAATTATCAGGGATGAGCATCAGCAGCCTTGCGACTATCAATTTCTTGAAGTAAATAGACAGTTTGAGAATATTTCCGGCGTGCAGCGGGAAGAGGTCATCGGCAGGACGCTAAAACAAATGCAGAACCATTCGCCCGAAGTATGGCTGGACATTTGTGACAATCTGAACAAGATTCAAGGTAACGGTTTGTTCGAGTATTTTTTGAAGAAGGATGACAGGCATTTTCAAGTCAGTGCCTTTTGTCCTTCCGATGATATTGTTATTACTGTATTTTTGGAAATTACCGCACAAAAAAGAGCGGAGGAAGCCCTTAGAATCCACAAAATTCTTTTTGAGGGCGCACAAGACATTATTTTATACACGAATCTGGATGGACAAGTCATGGATTCCAATCAGAGGGCCTGCGAGGCCTATGGTTACACAAAAGAGCAGTTGCTATCAAGAAGGATTCAGGAAATCCGTCATCCCTCGACCCTTGATGAGTATGAAGGTCAGATGCGGCAGGCCGAGATTGGTGGTGTCCTATTTGAATGCCTCCATGTGCGATGCGACGGCTCTACCTTTCCCGTTGAGGTAAGCTCCAGGGTAGCCTATACGGAAAAGGGGCCCTTGCGCATTCATATCATCCGGGATATTACTCTGCGCAAGATGCAGGAGGCGAAAATCGCTTGGCTTGCCAACTATGACACCCTTACGGGGATACGAAACCGTGCCAGCTTGATGATGCAGTTGGAACAGGAGATTCAGCGCTGTGCGCGAAGCAGCTCTCAATTTGCCGTTATGCTATTCGATATCGATAAGTTCAAATCCGTCAACGATCACTATGGGCATGAGGCGGGAGATGTTGTGCTGCGCCATGTGAGCGCAAAGGTGCAGCAAGCGCTTAGAACGACAGATCAAATTGGCAGGCTTGGCGGGGATGAGTTTGTCATATTGCAGACAGCCGTAAAGGAGCTGGCAGGCGTAGGCCGGCTGGCTGAAAGAATACAGGCAGCCGCGGCAGAACCGATTACCTATAACGGAATCTCTCTTCGTGTCAGCATAAGCATTGGGATAAGCCTATTTCCGGCAGATGCCGGAGATGTGGACAGCCTGTTAGCCTGTGCCGATCAGGCAATGTATGTTACTAAGAAAAGAGGCGGAAGCAACTATGCCTTTTTTATGGGTGATACGCCGCCTGCACAGACCTGATCGGCATGATATCCTGTGGCGTAGACATGGTCCAACAGGACTTTCAGGATCATGGGCGAAAGAGTACTTGCCAGAAACCACGCAGAATAGAAATTCAGCATTAGTGGAACTAACATAGATTATTATTTGGTCATGGGGGTAACTTCAATGAATTTGGAAGAACTTAGGTTAGATTGTGCGGTTAAGCAAAAGAAAGGTCTGCACTTTATTTTGGCTTCAATTTTTATTTGGTGTGCTGTTCTTGTTGTACAGTTGATAGATATCCCTGTACTTACAAAGAATTTATACACTTTCTGCTGTACTGCTCCGTTATTGCCGTTAGCATTTTTTATTTCAAAAATAATCAAGGTTGATTTTCAGAACAAAGGAAACCCATTAACAAACTTAGGCATATTGTTTTCAGTAAACCAGATACTTTACTTATTGATTGCAATGTGGATATATCAAGCGGTACCAGAAAAAATGTTAATGATTATAGCCATGATTTTCGGCGCTCATTTATTGCCGTATGGTTGGCTTTATAAGTCAAAAACATATATTGTTTTATCTGTGGTTATATCTTTTTTAGCTTTAATTGTTGGGATAAAATTTCAACCGCCTATTTTGGCCGTTATGATGATAGTAATAGAAATAGGTTTCTCTCTTTCTTTGTGGATGGAAACAAAATCGTTATAGCACAGATTTCACAATAAAAAGTAAGAATTCAAATGAGGTGCGTAATTATGGATAAGATTTATTTTTTGATTTGGCTTTTTCCGCTGTTATTCATTTTCCACGACTTTGAAGAGATAATTTTCGGAAAACCGTGGATCATCAGGAATAAGGAGAAGTTGATGAAGCAGTTTCCCAGGCTGGCCAACAAAGTTTTGCAGCATTTTGATTCTTTGACAACATCTTCTTTTTCGCTCGGAGTTGCGGAAGAATTTATACTGATCAGTGCTATTACGGTCATTTCATATTTAGCAGGCTGGTATGATTTATGGCTTGGAATATTTATAGCGTTTATTACCCATTTAATCATTCATGTTTTTCAATGTATTATTTTTAGAGGATATGTACCGGCTGTTGCTACCAGCGTAATTTGTCTGCCTGTCAGCATTTATATCACAGCAGCATTTTTACGTTTGTATTCGATCACGTTTAGCCGTATCATTGGTTTTTCGATATTGGGGATAGCTTTGATGATTATAAATATTTGGGGTATACATAAAGGAATGACTGTCTTTGACAAGTGGTTGACAAAATATCAAAAGGGATAAAACCCAATGGATAACTTTGCTAAATTCCTATTTGAAGATTAGACGATAAGAATTGCTGCATAACTACGAAAAAAATTTCTTCACAGGCTGTTCAGCGTGATTACCGGAATAACAGCGAATGAGACATAGTGTTTTCCTGCAAACCAAAGAATATTTTCCTTGATGTTTACGAAGTTGTGTAAAATTGTTTTTACATAACTTCTTTTAATTTTACTCAAGTTTTATTAAAACATGAATATAGATTTTACTTTGCCTTGCTATAATCATAGTGTAAGAAAAAAATTACATTAGCCGGAATTGACCGGTTACAGGATGTATAAAGCGGGAAATGCCTTTGTATACAGTTAACATATATTAATTTATTACCGATGCTTTTATCCGTACCGTTTATGAAATTTCAGATTCCAGTAGAAATGCTTAACCCGGGAAACCAGAAAAAGGAGGTGCTGCGAATATGAAGATACAGAAGATTCTCAAATGGTTAGCAACAAGAAAAAGCCTAAAGAAGAGGTTACAGGAAAGATGGCTTAGAAAATTTGGAAGAGATAGGCTGTTTATCATGGATGTCCTACGCAAATAAATATGCTTTATAACAATTTACTGCATATTTTTCACTATTTTAAAATGTATTTTAACTTGTTAAGCTTGTGGGCTTAATTATAGAGGAAATCGATTTATTACTTCAGGATTATTGAAAGAAGTCAATTGTGTAAATCGCAATAGACTTCTTTGTCTTTATTGTGATAAAATGCAAATGATAAGCCTATGTTAGCTTTTGTCAATAGAGAGCAATACGATGAATTCCCCGATGGAAATAAATCTAGGTATACCTGCGGACTATTTTAATATAGTTTATTCGATCTATGCGTTAGGATGGATCGTTGACTTAGAAAGAACATTTCGCCTGATTTTTTCTTATTTAAAGAAGGATGGAATGCTTATATTTAGCTGGGATCATCCTTTTGTGCACTGCGTAAATATTGAAGATGATAAATTGATTTTTAATGGTAGCTATTTTGAAACAGAACCTCTTTCCTTTATCATTAAAGCAAGAAAATTATAATTCTTGTAAAAGGTGGAGGAAGGTATTCTTTTAACCAAATGATCATAATGCCTGGCAGTCGGAATTTCAATCTGGCGGAAAGGTTAAAAGCGTGATATTGTGTGGATTCGCAGCTTATTAAATCATATAAACAAACAGAGAGTTGTCCGGAAGTTTGGAGCTGCAGATTATTTATATAATAAGACTGAAAGCAGGGAGAGACTTAAGTGGCAACAAGAAGCTTTATATTTATTGGTATTATAATCGTTTCTATCTGTATTATATTTCTAGTGACTATTTTCAAGATTCCTGAAGCAGAGTGGCAGCGAAAACTGTTTAAAGGTATCTGCATTGCAATATGCACGATTCTGATTCTCATGGTCATATTGTACCCGGGTTTATCGAGTGTAAAAACGACAGGGCCTTTTTCCTATGACTCTGTTGTATTGCAGTTAAATGATAAATCAAGATTTGAGACATATACCAATAATGGAGACTGCCGCAAACTATCCGTAATTGTTTATTATCCGACGGGGAAATATGTGAAAGAAAATAGTTGTCCTTTCGTCCTTTTCTCGCATGGTGGAATCAGTATAAAGACAAGCAACGTTTCCCTGTTTGAAGAGTTAGCAAGTCACGGCTATATTGTTGTGAGTATTGATCATACTTATCAGGCGCTATCGACAACGATAGACGGCAAAAAAATTGGGATTGATTCCGGATATATGAAAGAATTAAATACAGAGGATTCTCATAAGGATATTGCAGATTCTTATAAGTGCTATCAGAAATGGATGGAGATTCGCACAGGTGATGTCAATTTTGTGATCGATACCTTTATTTCAGAAGCGAAAAAATCGGATAATGGCTTTTATTCCTTGATAGATTCACAAAAAATTGGATTGGCCGGGCATTCTCTTGGTGGTTCTGCGGTTCTTGGCGTTGCACGTCAGAGAAAGGACATAAGTGCCGTCATAGCACTGGAAGCGCCATATATGTGTGATATTACAGGCTATGCCGGAGACGAATTTACATGGGATACTGCGCCGTATCACTGCGCAATTATGAACATTTATAGTGATACCGGATACACGTTGGTCGGCAATGACAATAAATACGTTCAGAATGCGAACTATTTATATAATAAAGAAAATATTGAATATTATTATATCCAAGGAAGCAATCACTTTTCCTTGACTGACCTTGTAAGAACCTCACCAATGCTTTGCAGTTTTCTCGGAGGCGGTTACTCAAGACCCGGTTACGAAACATTGCAGTTCATCAACGAAAAATCTTTGGATTTTTTCGATAAATATTTGCGTTTAGAAGAGAAATGATTTTATTCGTTTGCATTGCGGGACATGACCGGAGTGTGTTCTTATGCAGTTTGGGCAGAAGACGTAATTTAAAAACGCGGCTGTTAGGAATCTGATTCCCAAGCAGCCGCGTTTATTCTATATTACTTATTATCCAAAACAAAAGGTATGTTGATTACTGCAATATGTCTGTCACGCAGGAGCTTTTTCCGTATAACAAAAGCGGTTTGATTATGCAGAAGGTTCTGCCAAGGTTTTCTTACGACAAACTGCGGTATTACCACGGTAATCATATCGCCGGGGCTGGAAGCGTGTTCCTCCGACTCAATATATTGGATTAAGGGGTTAACGACCTCCCTGTAAGGAGAGTATTTGACAATAAGGGGAATGGGGATTCCGCACTCCTTCCACTTTTCTTTAATACTTTTCGCACTATCTTTGTCGATGGCGACATGGAAAATAACGATATTTTTGTCATCCGACAAAAACCGCGCGTAGTTAATCGCCTTTAAGGAAGCCTTGTTCAGAGAGCCTACGATAACAATCATATGCTTCTTCACATTCAGGGTATTAATTTCTGTCTGCACCTGTCCCGGATCCAAGCGAAGCTGCTTGGCGATATTGATATAGTGATAGTTGATTGTCTTCATTCCAACCACGAGTATGACAATGAGTACTATAGTGATCCAGGCGCCTTCTAACATCTTACTGTATAAGATGCTGATAACGGTAGCAACAGTCATAATGGCACCCAGACCGTTGATAATGATCTTATGAGTCCTTCCTGTGACATTGCTTCTAGCCCATTTGAAGAGCATCCCTACCTGAGATAACGTAAAGGAGAGAAACACACCGATAGCATAAAGGGGTACCAGCCCGTGAGTATCCGCATGGTAAATCACTACCAGAAAAGCCGCCGCAGCGCTTAACGCGAGAATGCCGTTGGAATATCCGAGTCTGCTTCCCCGCATGGCAAACTGCCTGGGCGCATAACCGTCGGTGGCGACCAAGGATAAAAGCATAGGAAGTCCGGCGTAGGAGGTATTGGCAGCCATGACCAATATAGTAGCAGTAGAAATCTGCAGAATATAAAACCATATGCCGTTTCCGAATACCTGAGTGGCTATCTGGGAAAGTACGGTTATGCTGTTATTGGGAACCGCGTGATAAAGAGTGGACAGATATGCGGTTCCGCCGAAGATAAGCAGGACAAACAAGGCGAGAAGTCCTAACACCCTTTTGGCGTTCTTCTGGGCGGGTTCGGTGAAGTTCGGTATGGCATTGCTGACCGCTTCTACACCGGTAAGGCCTGAACAGCCTGCCGCAAAAGCACGGATGAGCAGGAAAAAGGTCACATCCCCTACCGCTTCAGGAATCGGAAAAGAGGCTTGGGGAACATAACCCAGCACATATACTTTGAAAAGTCCGGTTACGATTAAAATCAGCATGGAAGCGATGAAGATATAAGTAGGTAAGGCAAATATTTTAGCAGATTCACGAACCCCTCTTAAATTTCCCAATGTCATCAGGAAAATGAGAAGAAGTGTGACTCCTACATTATAAGGAAGCAGGGCGGGAATTGCAGAAGTAATTGCCGCGGTTCCGGCGGATGTACTAACCGCCACGGTCAATATATAGCCGATGATCAAAGATGCTGCAGCTAATAACCCCGGTTTTTCACCCAGATTCTCCTTTGCCACAGTATAAGAGCCCCCTCCGTGGGGATAGCTGTCGATTGTCTGGCGATAGGAAAATACCAGAATGAGAAGCAGAAGGATAATAATGATAGCCGTAAAAAACATATACTTATAAGCGGCCAGTCCTACTACGAGAACTAATATCCATAAGATTTCTTCAACAGCGTAAGCAACGGAAGAAATGGCATCGCTGGCCATAATAGGCAGACCCCAGAAGACATCCATTTTTTCACTTTGCAGCTCCTTGTTATGAAGGGGCTTACCAATTACGATTTCTTTAATCTTTTTAAACATAAGATTACACTCCTGATTACAGCTTACGAATCGTAGATGAATTTCGGCGGTTCATGAAGTTGTTTTTATTGTATTCTCTCTATACTATATTTTTGCATTTCATCTGTCAAGAGGAAAAATAGACGAGTTTTTTTAGACGGATTTTCATTAAGTTTTTCCTATATCTTTCCCCAAAAGCAGGGGAATAAAGCATATTGTGCGCAAATAGTGAAAAAAGCACTACAGAAGTTGATAAGTCGTTAAGAATATGTGCAATATGTACAGAATTAAAAGCCAATAAATGTATGTTATAAACAAAAATACCAAAAGTTTATCCGGATTACTTGACATCCCTATTGTAAATTGTTATCATGTACACATACAAGTTGATAGAGAAAACATTGGATTGTTACTGTTAAGCAGGCAAAACCAGATTTTATAAGTTAATCGAACAGAGTAGGATTAATTTATAGGGTTTGGTTTTTTTTATGCAACGGGAAATGAGTATGAGAATAGAAAAGGTAATTAACAATAATGTCATCTCATCCAGAGACGGCGAAGGCAGTGAGTTGGTCGTTATGGGCTGCGGTATCGGCTTCGGGAAAAAAGAGGGACAGAATATTGATGAAACCAAGATTGAGAAAATTTTCAAGCTGGAGAACAAGGATAGCTTGGAACGATTCAAAGCGCTGCTGAAAAAACTGCCGCTGGAATACATTCAAGTTTCGGATGAGATTATTTCCTATGCGAAAGAGGCACTTGGAAAAGAATTGAATGAGAACGTATATCTTACCCTTACTGACCATATTGGTTTTGCTGTTGACAGATTTAAGGAGGGTATGCTTTTCACAAATGCCTTATTTGAAGAAATAAAGATGTTTTATTCCAATGAATATACGGTAGGCTGTCACGCCCTTTATCTGATAGAGAAGAAGACGGGAATAAAGCTGTTGGAAGACGAAGCAGCCTCCATAGCGATTCATATAGTAAACGCTGAATTCAATTCGGCAATCAGCACCACCTTCACGCTTACCCAGATGATGCGCGACATGATGGAAATTATAGAGAAAGAGATGCCTGCCTGTAAAGCTCAGTCCTATCAACCGGATAAACTGGCCATTAATTTCAAATACTTGGTACATAGAATGCTGACGGAGCTTCCGGAGCAGAGCAAGGGAGACGAGATACTCTTCGATTTCGTCAGAAACCATTGCGAACAGGAATACCGGCTGATCCATAAGGTAAACAGCTTTATTGAAGAAAAATATAACTGTTCCATGACAGAGGAAGAAAGCATATATCTGGCGTTAAATGTAAAGAGAATCAACGACTTATATGCAGAAAATTGAAGGAATAATCAAAATTGACGAGAAAAAAGAAATAGGAGGAAAAAATATGGGATTATTCGACGCGTTTAAGAAAAAGGATATTGTAATTTCATCGCCGATGAAGGGAAGGTGCGTAAGCATTAAGGCGGTAAGCGATCCTACTTTCGGCGAAGAGATATTAGGGAAAGGAGTAGCCATTGTGCCTGAGGATGGTAAGGTATATGCTCCGGCAGACGGGGTGATTACGACCATATTTCCTACAGGTCATGCGGTGGGCATGACGACAAACGACGGAGTGGAGCTTCTCATTCACGTAGGTCTGGATACAGTAGCCTTAAAAGGAGAAGGATTTCACATTATAGGAAAAGATGAACAGAAGGTAAAAAAGGGAGATTTGCTTATAGAGGCGGATTTGGAGAAAATCAAAGCGGCAGGATACGACGTGATTACGCCGGTGGTAGTGTGCAATACGGATGAATATTCGGAAATTCTCGGACATACAGACACGAATGTGAATGCGGGCGATGAGCTTTTGAATATTAAGAAGTGATAGTAAAGGTTAATGTTACTATAAAGAGGAACAAAAATTATTTTATGAAATCGAAGGGAGAACATAAAAAGTGAAAGAATTTAAGTATACGATCAAAGATGAACTGGGTATTCATGCAAGACCTGCCGGACTTCTCGTTAAGCTGGCAACGCCTTTTCAGAGCAAGATTACGGTAGATACAGGAACTAAGGCTGCGGATGCGAAAAAGATAATGGCACTTATGGGTGCGGGCGCGAAAAAGGGAACGATAGTTACCTGCCGCGCGGAAGGACCTGACGAAGCGGAAGCTGTTACAGCGCTTAAAAAGTTCTTTGAGGAAAATTTATAGTTTTGTATTCTAGGGATGCCATCCCATGGAATAGATGAAATGAATCGAGCCCTGCGGCCGGGGCATGGCTCAAACAAAACAAGGGGGTACTTTATTTATGATGAAATATTTACAAAAGCTTGGTAAGTCATTAATGCTTCCGGTTGCTTGTCTGCCGGTTGCAGGTATCATGTTAGGTCTTGGTTATTGGATCGACCCTTCAGGCTGGGGCGGCAATAACGTAATCGCTGCTTTCCTTTGCAAAGCAGGTTCTGCACTTATAGACAACA
The DNA here is from genome assembly GCA_023442465.1 of Bacillota bacterium. GTDB lineage: Bacteria > Bacillota > Clostridia > Lachnospirales > Lachnospiraceae > Kineothrix. The sequence continues at coordinate 46,645 of JAEZZQ010000015.1, forward strand.
TGGCAATTCTGTTCGTTATTGGTGTCGCTGTCGGAATGTCTGATGATGGTGACGGTACATCCGCACTTGCGGGTATCGTTTCATACCTTATGGTTAAGACCTTATTATCTCCCGGAGCTGTTGAGATGTTCACCGGCTCGGAAGCGAATGCAGCGTTTTCCAAAATCGACGGCAACCAGTTTATCGGTATTTTGACCGGTTTGATCGGCGCTACGTGCTACAACAAATTTAAGAGTACGAAATTGCCGGATGCGTTATCGTTCTTCAGCGGTAAGCGAAGCGTAGCGATTGTTACTGCCGGTGTTACTATCGTAGCGAGCTTGGTACTGTTCTTTATTTGGCCGGTTCTTTACGGCGCCTTGGTAGCTTTCGGTACGGCTATTTCCAGCACGGGTGCAATCGGTGTTGGTCTTTATGGTTTCTTCAACAGATTGCTCATTCCGTTCGGTCTGCACCATGCGCTGAACTCAGTATTCTGGTTCGATGCAATCGGTATTGCCGACCTTTACAAATTCTGGGGATTGGGTGGATACGATACCTCTCAGGCAGTTATAGGCGAAACAGGACAGTATATGACCGGTTTCTTCCCCGTTATGATGTTCGGTATTCCTGCAGGCGCTTTGGCTATGTACCATACGGCTAAAACGAATAAGAGAAAAGTTGCAGCCGGCTTACTCGGCGCAGCGGCTCTTTGCTCCTTCTTAACCGGTGTTACGGAACCCTTTGAATTTGCGTTCATGTTCTTATCACCTGTGCTTTACGTTGTACACGCACTTTTAACAGGTATCGTTTGTGCGATTACCGCGCTCCTTCCTGTTAGGGCAGGTTTTACCTTCAGCGGTGGTTTTATCGACTGGGTGCTCTGCGCGAAACTTCCGGCAGCCCTCAATACATGGATGATTATTCCGATTGGTTTGGTTGTTGCTGTAGTTTACTATGCGGTATTCCGTTTTGTAATCGTGAAATTAGACCTCAAGACTCCCGGCAGAGAAGATGATGATGCTGAAGCTGAGAAGAAGGTTGTTCTTTCTAACGACAATTTCACGGAAGTTGCCCAGATCGTTTTAGAAGGTCTTGGAGGAAAAGAAAATGTTACATCTCTCGATAACTGCGTAACCAGACTTCGTCTCGAAATCAAAGATTACACGAAAGTGGATGAGAAGAAAATCAAGTCTGCAGGAGTTGCAGGCGTGATGAGGCCGAGCAAGACATCTGTTCAGGTTATTGTAGGTACTAAGGTACAATTCGTAGCTGATGAAATGAAAAAAATGTTATAAGTGGTAAGTCTAAAAAATAATCCATATTATTGTATTCCCGGCATATCGGAAGCCCTGTGTTCTACACGGGCTTCCGATATTAAACTATAAAGAAGTCTTTAAAAAAGCAAGAATAGCAAAAAGGTGACAAAAAAAGATATGGGAATCTGTCTGTGGATGATATATACTAAGGATGGCGTCTATGGACGGACTTTTGAACAAATTCTGCATGTTCAAATGGTGTTTTGAGCGTGTGCAGCACGCAGATAGGAGTAGAAGTGAATATAGTTAGGGCAAAGGATTATAAAGATATGAGCAAGAAAGCCGCGAGCGTTATTTCCTCGCAGGTCATTATGAAACCGAACTGCGTTTTAGGACTGGCGACAGGATCTACGCCAATCGGAACCTATGAAAAGTTAGTGGAGTGGTATAACGGTGAAAACTTGGATTTCTCCAAGGTGGTTTCTGTAAATTTAGATGAATATAAGGGACTTACGAGAGAGAATGATCAGAGCTACTATTATTTTATGAACGATCATCTTTTCAGTAAGATAAATATAAAAAAAGAAAATACTCACCTTCCTGATGGAACGGAGCCGGACGCCGGTAAGGCTTGCGGTGATTACGACAAGGTGATTGAGGCAGTGGGAGGAATCGACTTACAGCTTCTTGGGCTTGGACATAACGGACATATCGGTTTCAACGAGCCTGCGGAGGAATTTATTCCCGATACCCATTGTGTAGATTTAACACCATCTACCATTGAGGCTAATCAGAGATTTTTTGCTTCCTATGATGATGTGCCGAAACAGGCTTACACTATGGGAATCAGAACGATCATGCTGGCGAAGAAAGTATTGGTAGTGGTAAGCGGAGAAGAGAAGGCAGCCATTGTCAGAGATGCCTTTTTCGGTCCGATCACACCCAGAGTGCAGGCTTCTGTACTGCAGCTTCATCCTGACGTGACGCTGGTTGCGGACGAGGCGGCGCTGTCACTTGTAAAATAAGAAGAGATAGAAAGGTGGTTGGAGATACATATGATCATAAAAAATGCAAATGTTTATACGGAAGAAGGTAAATTTGTAAAGCAGGATATTTATATTAAAGACGGCCGGTTCGTAAAGAACGAGGAGCAGACTGATGCCGGTGAAGTAATAGACGCACAGGACTGTTTTGCCGTTCCGGGGCTTACGGACATTCATTTCCACGGCTGCGTGGGCTATGATTTCTGTGACGGAACAGAGGAAGCGATTACGAAGATTGCGGAATATCAGGCATCCATAGGCGTTACTTCCATCGTTCCGGCGACCATGACCTTGGGAGAGGAAATACTGACAGGCATTTGCAAGACGGCTGCAGAATATAGAAAGACGAATAAAAACGATAAAGCCGCAGATTTGTGTGGAATCAATATGGAAGGGCCATTCCTCGCGGAGAGCAAAAAGGGAGCGCAGAACAGCGCTTATCTCCATACGCCGGACGCAGGAATGTATGACCGTTTGAATGAAGCGGCTGACCATATGGTGAAGCTGGTGGCTATCGCTCCTGAAGTAGAGGGCGCGATGGAATTCATCCAGTCGAAAAAGGGCCAGGTGGTGCTTTCCACAGCCCATACTGCCGCGGATTACGATACGGCTTTGGAAGCCTTTGAAAAGGGAGCGACCCATGTGACTCATTTGTATAATGCGATGAATCCCTATACCCATAGGGCACCGGGATTGATCGGCGCAGCTACGGATGCGGGAGCGGAGGTCGAACTTATCTGTGATGGAGTGCACGTTCATCCGGCAGTTGTCCGAAACACCTTTAAGATGTTCGGCGAGGATAAAGTGATTTTAATCAGCGACAGCATGATGGCTACCGGTCTGGATGACGGCGATTACAGCCTTGGAGGGCAGGCGGTAAAGGTCGTAGGTAATCTGGCGACATTAGCGGATGGTACCATCGCAGGCTCTGCCACCAATTTGATGGACTGTGTGAGAACTGCGGTGCTCAAAATGCGTATTCCGTTAGAGGCGGCAATCAAAGGCGCGGCGGTCAACTCTGCCAAGAGTGTAGGTATATACGACGAATACGGCAGCATAACTCCTGGAAAGATTGCCAATGTAGTTTTGCTTAAGAAGGAGGACCTCGCTTTGGACTCCGTGATTTTGCGCGGAAATAAATTATCATAAGATGCAGCAATGTGGATGCGGAACGGATAAAACCGTCCGCATCCTTTTTAAATTAATTTATTCGGAGCACTTTTAAAATCCTTTATTTTAGTGTATAGTACATTATGTATGAATGTATTGTGGGGAAATATATCATATGTAGTATACGGCGCGCAGATGCACGGCACATAATAGAGCTATGAGGAATAGGCATGAACTGTAAGGATATAGATAAAATGATACCGGTCTTTTTAAATAAGGAATTGAGCGGCAGAGAACTGAACGATTTTATGGAGCACATTTCAGGCTGCCCGGAATGCAAGGAGGAACTCAGCATACAGTTTCTCGTATTGGAAGGTATGGCCAGCCTTCAGGATGGAAGCACTTTCGATTTGCAGAAGAAGCTGGACAAGCAGTTGGAGGAAGCGAGAAGGAAGCTTAAGATAAGAAAAGGTATACATTTTCTGGTATACGGTCTGGAGATTCTGGCGATTATAACGATGATAACGATTATTGTACTGATAATGATATTATAAATAGTTTAGGGATACCGGGGAGATAGAAAGAGCATGAGCAAGATAGTTTTGATAGACGGACATAGTATTCTGAACCGGGCATTTTATGGAGTGCCCGACTTGAGCAATTCGGAGGGCCTGCATACGAATGCGGTTTACGGCTTCCTCAATATCATGTTCAAGATTCTGGAGGAGGAGAATCCGCAGTATCTGGCTGTGGCCTTCGACGTCAAGGAGCCTACCTTCCGCCATGAAATATATAAGGAATATAAAGGAACGAGAAAGCCGATGCCGGCGGAACTGCATGAGCAGGTGCCGGTGCTTAAGGATGTACTTAAGGCGATGGGAATTAAGATATTGGAGAAGCCGGGATTAGAGGCAGATGATATTTTAGGAACTCTTGCCAAGCGCTCGGAGAAGGAGGGTATGGAAGTCGCTCTAATTTCCGGAGACAGGGATTTACTTCAAATAGCATCCGAGCATATCAAAATCAGGATTCCCAAGACAAAGGGAGGAAAGACGGAGATAGAGGATTACTATGCAGCGGACGTAGAGGCCAAATATCAGGTAAATCCTTTGCAGTTCATCGATTTAAAAGCGCTGATGGGGGATGCTTCCGATAACATACCGGGAGTTCCGAAGGTAGGAGAAAAAACGGCTACGGAGCTGATGGTGCAGTTTGGTTCTTTGGAGGGAATCTACGAGCATATCGAAGAAGTGACGAAGAAGGCGGTCAAGGAATCGCTTATAAACAATAGGGAGCTTGCGGATTTGAGCAGGATTCTGGCGGCCATTAACGTGGATGGCGATGTGGAATTTTCCTATGCGGATGCCGAGGTTCACGACTTTTATACGGAAGAGGCATATAAGCAGTTCAAAAGGCTGGAGTTCAAGAATCTACTCGGCCGCTTCGAAAAAGGCCCCCTCGATAACAAGCAGACGGATTACTTTAAGGAAATCACGGATCTCGCTCAGGCAGAGGATGTTTTTGAAAAAGCGCTTAGGCTGGGAGAAGGAAGGCATGCGGCCTTTGATATTGTGGAGGATAGTTGCGAAGAGGATGATTTCGTAGGACTTTCCTTTGCGCTGGATGAAAAGGAGGTCTTTTTTATAAAGGCGGAGGGCTTCCTTACGAAAAAGTATTTGATGGACAAGCTGTCCGGTCTTGCGGGCAAGGTGAAGCTTGTTACTTATAATATAAAAAATAAATATGTTTATCTTGGAACGGATAGAACAGAGGAGCTGTTCGATATATTAATAGCAGCTTATTTGCTGAATCCTCTGAAAAATGATTACGATCCTGAGGATATTGCAAACGAACATCTGGGGCTTATGATTCCTTCCAAAGCCCAGCTGTTTGGAAAAGAACGCCTTAAGAAGGCGGCGCAGGACAGAGCGAAAGAGCTTGTGGAGTACGCATGCTTCCTTGCCTATGTGGAATACATGGCGGCGCCTGTATTGGAGAAGAAGCTGGCTGAGACTGGGATGGATAAGCTGATGCACGAGATAGAGATGCCCTTATCCTATGTGCTCTATGATATGGAGAAAGAGGGCATTCAGGTAATGCCTGAGGAATTGAAGCGATACGGAGATGCGCTGAACGAGCGTATCGAAGAACTGGAAGCGGATATTCACGAGCAGGCGGGGAGCAATTTCAACATTAATTCACCCAAGCAGCTCGGAGAGATATTGTTTGAAAAGCTGGGAATGCCTGGTGGGAAAAAGACGAAAACGGGATATTCCACGGCGGCGGATGTGCTCGACAAGCTTGCGCCGGATTATCCCATTGTAGCAAATATACTGGAATACAGAGGTTTGACCAAATTAAAGTCTACCTATGCCGATGGTTTGGCGGTGTATATCGGAGAGGGCAACCGGATACACAGTACCTTTAACCAGACGATTACCGCTACCGGACGAATCAGCTCCACGGAGCCGAATTTGCAGAATATACCGATGCGCATGGAGCTGGGAAGACTGATAAGGAAGGTGTTCGTTCCAAAGGAGGGCTTTGTGTTTACCGATGCGGATTACTCCCAGATAGAACTCCGTGTGCTGGCCCATATGTCAGGGGACGATCAGCTGATAGAAGCTTATCGCATGGACGAGGATATTCATAGAATCACGGCATCGAAAGTATTTCATACCCCCTTCGACGAGGTGACGGATTTACAGAGGCGCAACGCCAAGGCGGTAAATTTTGGAATCGTATACGGCATCAGCTCCTTCGGTCTTAGTCAGGGCCTTAGTATTTCCAGAAAAGAAGCGGCGGAATATATTGAGCAGTACTTCGCCACCTATCCGGGCGTGAAGAATTTTCTCGATAAGCTGGTTGAGGATGCGAAAAAGAACGGCTATGTAACCACGATGTTCGGACGAAGGCGGCCGGTGCCGGAACTTTCCTCCAGTAATTTCATGCAACGTTCCTTTGGCGAAAGAGTAGCTATGAATTCCCCTATACAAGGAACTGCAGCGGATATCATTAAAGTGGCGATGATTCGGGTGTGGAAGCGGCTGAAGGAGGAGGGCCTGCAATCGAAGCTCATTTTGCAGGTGCATGACGAGTTGTTAGTGGAGACCGCCTCTGAGGAGCTTTCACAGGTGGAGCGTATCCTGAAGGAGGAAATGCGTGCGGCCGCAGAATTGGAGGTCGTATTGGAAACGGATATGCATACGGGAGACAATTGGTATGAAGCCAAATAAGACTTGGATTATCGGCATTACCGGAGGAGTGGGGTCCGGTAAGACGGAGGTTTTATCCTATATAAAAGATAAGTATAACTGTTCTGTTATTTTTGCAGACGAAGTAGCACATAAAGTACAGGAGCCGGGACAGGGCTGCTATGGAGAGATTGTAGCTTTTTTGGGAGAGGACATCTTAGCAGAGGACGGGCAAATCGACAGGGCTAAGATGGCAGGGAAAATTTTTGCGGATGGGGAACTTTTAAAAAGAGTGAACCAAATCGTACATCCGGCGGTAAAGAGATATATTTTAGATGAAATAGACAGAGAAAAAGAAGAAGGAAAAATAGACTTCCTATTCATAGAAGCCGCGCTGTTGATCGAGGACGGCTATGTGAATATCGCGGACGAGCTATGGTATATCTTCGCATCGGAGGATGTTCGAAGAGAACGCCTGAAAAGCTCCCGTTCCTACAGCGATGCGAAAATAGACGGAATTCTTGGCAGTCAGCTTTCGGAAGAAGAATATAAGAAGCATTGCAAGGTATGGATCGATAACGGCGGCAGTAAACAGAAGACCTATGAGCAGATCGATAAGAAATTGGAGGAATACCTGTGGCAGAAATGAGCAAAGAGCACTCAATGAAAAAGTATCCGGGACAAATGGTTTTTGGTTTGGATATCGGAACGAGAAGTATTGTCGGTACGGTAGGATACCGCAATAACGATCGTTTTTATGTTGTGGCACAGCGCATGAAAGAGCATGAGACCCGGGCTATGATAGATGGGCAGATTCATGATATACATAAGGTAGGGGAGACGATCAAAGCCGTAAAGGAAGAGCTGGAGGAAGTTACCGGCCGCAAGCTGACGGAGACGTGTATCGCCGCGGCGGGCCGTGTGCTTCGCACGGTGAACGTAACCGTGGATTGTGAATTTGGCGGCGACAAGGAAATTACAAGGGAGGACATTTATGCTCTTTCCACCATGGGAGTGGAAAAGGCATACGGGGAGTTCCAGATCTTAAACGATACGGAACTGAAATTCTACTGCGTGGGATATTCCGTGGTCCGTTATTACATTAATCATTATCCGATTTCTAATCCGGAGGGGCATAAGGCGAAGGTGATCAGTGCGGATATGATTGCGACATTTCTGCCGGACGATGTGGTGGATGGCCTTTATAAAGCGGTGGGAATCGCAGGGCTGAATGTGGCGAATATGACCTTGGAGCCCATTGCGGCAATTCAGGTAGCGATTCCTGAGATGTATCGGATGCTTAATATCGCTTTGGTGGATGTGGGCGCCGGAACATCGGATATTTCCATTACCAAGGATGGAAGTATTACTGCCTTCGGTATGATTCCCATGGCAGGAGATGCTTTGACGGAGACGATAGCGCGTCATTGTCTGGTAGATTTCGGAACGGCTGAGCAGATAAAGCGGAATGCGGGAGAGCTTGAGAACATTACTTATAAGGACATTATGGGCCTTGAGCAGATGATTTCTAAAGCCGAGGTTTTAGAGGTAGTGAATCCCGTCATTAAAGAAATGGCGATGCAGATATCCGAAAAGATTAAGGAATTAAACGGCGGAAAGGCAGTCAGCGCAGTATTCGTCGTAGGCGGCGGCGGAAAGATGGAAGGGTATACGGATACCCTTGCCGAGGATTTGGGCATACAGAAGGAAAGAGTTGCCGTGCGTGGAGAGGAAGTCATGCAGAAGATAGAGTTTCTGGAGGAGAATGTGAAGAAGGATTCCCTTCTGGTAACCCCTATCGGTATCTGCCTAAGTTTTTATGAGCAGAGTAATAACTTTATTTTTGTGGATTTCAATGGAGAGAGAGTAAAGCTGTACGATAACAATATGCTGTCGGTAGCGGACGCCGCCATTCAGGCAGAGTTTCCGAACGAAGGTCTTTTCCCGAGGAGGGGAAAGGAACTGAACTTTACAGTTGGCGGAAAGGCGAGAATCGTCAGAGGACAGTTGGGAGAAGCGGCAGTAATAAGGGTGAACGGCGAGGCAGCGGACATCCATACGCCCATTCACGGAGGAGATAAGATTGAAGTAATCGCATCTACTGCGGGTGAACCGGCGGCCATGGAATTGGGGGCGCTGAATGAGTTTGGCGACGTTATAAGTGTAATCGTCAATGAGAAAAGAATCGAGCTTCCTAAATTTGCCAGTGTAAACGGTGAACTTCAGTCGAAGTTCTATGACGTTAAGGAAAATGATGTCATCGAGCTGCTGAATTATTATACGGTGAGACAGATTGCAGATTTTATGGATGTCATCATCGACAAGAAGATGAATTTGTATGTAAATAATAAACTGGCAAATATGGACACTTTCGTATATGAGAATTTCTCAGTTATATGGACGATGGAGACGCTTAAGCTTTCGGATGTGGACAGAGATCTGGAAGAAGGCGGAGAAGAAAGATATGACGAGGAGAATGCCGGAGAGGGAGCATATGTGAGTGACCCATATGAAGACGCAGAAGCCGCAGGGGAAGAGCAGGCAGCGGAGAAGACGTCTGGTCAGGTACCGCTAAGCTCTGAAAGTGCGCCGATGCAGGCGGCAGAAAGTACAGTAATTGCCGTAATCGTGAATGGCAAGCCCGTAGCGTTGACGGGAAAAAGCGCTTATGTATATGTGGACGTATTTTCCTATATCGACTTCGATTTGTCCAAGCCTCAAGGCTCTGCGGTGATCACTATGCTGAACGGGCGGGAGGCCAAGTACATGGAACCGCTGCAAAACGGAGATACGGTGGAGATATACTGGAAGAAGTAGCAATATTTTGAATGAAAATGTTGTGCCTGCGATTCAAAGCTTGCAGGCATTGGAAAGGCGTGGAGACTAATATGCGGTTATGTAGTATAGCCAGTGGGAGCAGCGGGAACTGTATCTATGTGGGTTCCGATACGACCCATCTGCTGGTAGATGTGGGAATCAGCGGCAAAAGGACAAAAGAAGGGCTGGAAAAGCTGGGAGTAAGGCCGGAGGAGCTGGATGGGATATTCATTACCCATGAGCACAACGACCATATTAACGGTTTAGGCGTAATGGCAAGGAAGTATGGAATTCCTGTTTACGGAACAAGGGGAACGCTTCAGGCGATAAAGGAGATGTCATCTGTAGGGCAGATCGATGAGTCGCTGTTCCAGGAAATTGAGGCGGATACCAAGATTACGGTAAAGGATATGGTTCTGAATCCCATGCGGATTTCTCATGATGCGGCGGAGCCGGTGGCGTACCGTATTTGCCATGGAAAGCAGAAGCTTGGTATTATTACCGACTTAGGCTGCTATAATGACTATACGGTGGAATGTTTAAAGGGAATGAATGCCCTCCTGATGGAGGCGAATCATGATGTGAACATGCTTCAGGTAGGCCCTTATCCGTACTATCTGAAAAAGAGAATACTGGGAGACAGGGGGCATTTGTCAAACGAGCTTTGCGGAAGGCTTCTTTCCCGGATATTGAACGATAATCTGCAAACGATTATTTTAGGACATCTGAGCAAGGAAAATAATCTGCCGGAGCTGGCATACGAAGCTGTAAGGGTGGAAATTGCCATGGCGGATAACGAGTACAAAATCAATGATTTTCCGATTCGCGTGGCAAACAGGAGTGAAGTGTCGGAAATGGTAGTAATCGCATAATAATGAGAGATGAGCACTCATAAGGAATAAAAACACTTATAGGGTGTAAAGGACATCCATAATGAGTGAAGAATGCGCATAGGGAATGAGGAGGAAAATTATGAAGAGAACAATTATTACGGTAGTAGGTAAGGACACAGTTGGTATCATAGCGAAAGTATGTACATATCTTGCGAAGAACGATATTAATATCTTGGATATTTCCCAGACGATCGTTCAGGGCTATTTCAACATGATGATGATCGTTGATACCAATCAGACCAGCAGACACTTTGGGGATATCGTGGACGAGCTGGCAGCTCTCGGCGAGGAGATCGGCGTTATCATCAAATGCCAGAAGGAAGAAATCTTCGATACCATGCACAGAATATAGAGGAAAGAGGGATAGACCTATGATTAATATATTTGAAGTCGCGGAAACGAACCAGATGATAGAAAAAGAGAATCTGGATGTTAGGACAATTACCCTCGGCATCAGCCTATTGGACTGTATCGATTCCGATTTAAACAAACTCAATGACAAAATATACCATAAAATTTATGATGCGGCGAAGGACTTGGTAAAAACCGGCGAAGAAATCTCCAGAGAATTCGGGATTCCTATTGTAAACAAGAGAATCTCCGTAACGCCTATCGCACTCATCGGCGGGGCGGCGTGCCGGACGAAGGAAGACTTCGCTTCCATAGCCAGAACCTTGGATAAGGTGGCCAATGAGGTAGGAGTGAATTTCATCGGCGGATACTCCGCGCAGGTTTCAAAGGGGATGACTCCGGCGGACAAGCTCTTGATCGAATCCATACCGTTGGCACTTTCCACTACGGGGAGGGTGTGCAGCTCCATCAACCTAGGTTCTACCAAGACCGGTATCAATATGGATGCAGTGAAGCTGATGGGCGAGATCATATTGCAGACAGCGGAATATACGAAGGAAGAAGACTCCTTAGGCTGTGCGAAGCTGGTGGTATTCTGCAATGCGCCGGATGATAATCCATTCATGGCTGGTGCTTTTCACGGCGTGACGGAAGCAGATAAGATCATCAATGTAGGTGTCAGCGGGCCGGGAGTTGTGAAGACAGCACTGAGTAAGGTGCGGGGTGAGAATTTCGAAGTACTGTGCGAGACGATTAAAAAAACTGCTTTCAAGGTGACGAGAGTGGGACAGTTAGTAGCGCAGGAGGCATCCAAACGGTTGAACGTTCCTTTTGGTATTGTGGACTTGTCTTTAGCTCCTACCCCTGCGATAGGAGACAGCGTAGCGGAGATTCTGTGCGAGATAGGGCTGGAATATGCAGGTGCGCCGGGAACCACGGCTGCACTGGCACTTTTGAACGATCAGGTGAAGAAGGGCGGCGTCATGGCATCTTCCTATGTCGGCGGTTTAAGCGGTGCGTTTATTCCGGTCAGTGAGGATCAGGGAATGATTGACGCAGTGATAGCGGGAGCACTTTCCTTAGAGAAGCTTGAGGCTATGACTTGTGTGTGCTCCGTAGGATTAGATATGATAGCCATTCCCGGAGATACGAAGGCAACGACTATTTCCGGCATTATTGCAGACGAGATGGCTATCGGCATGATCAACCAGAAAACCACGGCGGTACGCCTTATTCCGGTCATCGGAAAAGGGGTGGGAGAGACGGTGGAATTCGGCGGCTTGTTAGGATATGCGCCGATTATGCCGGTCAACAAGTTCTCCTGCGATGATTTTATTAACCGGGGAGGAAGAATACCGGCGCCAATTCATAGCTTTAAAAATTAGCAGTGGTATTAGGATAGGTGCTGATGTAAAGCTGATATAAGTATCAACATAAATATTGGAGGCTGTGCTTTCGGAATGATTTCATCCGGGAGTACAGCCTACTTGCTGTTTTGGGCATTCTGTTTCGAATTGACATTTTTCATTTGTAATAGTATTATCGTATTAGAGATTTTGGAAAACGTTTTCCGAACAACTTTTCAAATACAGGAGGATAATAAAATGGACTTTAATGCGGTGTATCATAGAGCTAACGACAACTATTGCTACCCTTTGAATGAGAATCAACTCATCATTAATATTAAGACGGGATATGATGTGAAATATGTGAATATTGTGCACGGTGATCCTTTTAAGTCGGGAATACTTGGCGGTGGTGAAAATTGGACGGGGGAGGCAGCGAACATCCCTTTTAAAAAGAGACTGAAGAACCAGCTTTGGTGGACAACGACGGTTGAGCCTGAGTATAAACGGCTGAAATATTACTTCGAGCTGATAACGGAAAAAGAGAAGTGGTACTATTTCGAGGATGGCTTTATGAGCGAAGAACAGATGAATCTGGAGGGAAGGAGCAAACAATGTTTTGTATTTCCGTGGATGAATCCCGGAGATATTCCGGTAACGCCTGTCTGGGTGAACGATACGATCTGGTATCAGATTTTTCCGGAGCGCTTCTGTAACGGAGACACATCGTTGAATAACGAGAAAATGCTGCCTTGGAGGAATAATGGCAGTGTGAGGAATGACGAATTTTTCGGAGGAGATATTCAGGGAATTATCAATAAGCTGGATTATTTGAAGGAGCTTGGGATTTCCGGCCTGTATTTAACACCTATCAATGAATCCCCTTCCTCCCATAAATATGACATTACTGATTATAAGCGGATAGACCCTCATTTCGGCACGGATGAGACCTTTATGCGTCTGGTGGAGGAGGCACATGATAAGGGGATTCGAATTATGCTGGACGGGGTATTTAACCATTGCGGGAAATATTTTGCTCCGTGGCAGGATGTCGTTGAGAAGGGAATGGAATCGGAATATTATGACTGGTTCATGATTAACGAATGGCCTTTCGAGCATAGTAAGGGAGCAGCCATATCGGGACAATATTACAGTTTCGCATTTTTTGATAATATGCCCAAGCTCAATACCAACAATCCCAGGGTAAGGGAATATCTGTTAGAGGTATGTGAAATGTGGGTGAAGAAATATCATGTGGACGGCATTAGACTGGATGTAGCCAATGAAATATCCCATGTGTTCTGTAAGGAACTGCGGATCCGGATGAAGGCGATAAAGCCGGACATCTATATTTTGGGTGAAATCTGGCATGACGCCATGCCTTGGCTTAGAGGGGATGAATTTGATGCGGTGATGAATTATCCGCTGGGAGAGAGCATCAAGGACTTTTGGATAGATAAAGGACTTACGAAGGAGGACTTCGAATATACGATTAACAGATGTTATACGGGATACATGCAGCAGACGAATGATGTGCTCTTCAATTTGCTGGATTCCCACGATACGAGGCGGCTTCGCTCGGAAGTTAAGAATCTGGATGAATATTTCCAGCAGCTTGCAGTGCTTTTTACCATGCCGGGAAGTCCATGTATATATTATGGAACAGAAATAGCCATGGAGGGAGGACATGATCCGGATTGCAGAAGATGTATGCCCTGGGAAAGTATCGAGGCGGGGGAATACAATGATAGAATTGGAATCATCAGACAGCTCATCCATTTGCGAAAGGAGGAGCCTTTACTGAGAAACAGAAATTTCCATTTTCCCAACAAAATTTCCAATCCCCGCATTATCGAATTCCTGAAAGTGGAGTGGGCAGACAGGTATGTGGAGGTCATCATCAACTGTGAAGAGGAAGACATCGAGATTCCAGGAAAAGGGAGGGTTCTTTTCGAAAGATACTATATTGACAACGTTCTCTTAAAAAATGGAATTTTAATTAGAAAAATAGAAAACTAGCTATTTTCCCCTTCTTTTTTACCTGGAAAAATTGTTTTGGTGTCAAGATATAACTGCGGCTTCAGAAATTATTAAGAAGTGTCAGGTTGTACTGGCGTGGATACTATGATATTCTATATGTAGTGTTTTTCTCACATACAATTATGTAAATTGTGGTTTATACATAAAACGAAAGAGCGGCGTGAGGGCTGCAGGTTATAGAAAGGATATGGAGAGTATTATGAAGGGTGTAAGGGATTATAGGAATAAGAGGATAATAGCTGCTGCTGCGGCATTTTTTGCCTGCCTTTATCTGGCAGGCTGCGGAGGCAGTGCAGAGAATACTACGGCACAGAAGGAATTCGTATATGTGCCGGAATATCAGGAAATAGACAATGGACAAAGCGGCGCGGAGAGTATAACCGTTATCGGCGACACCATTTACTATCTGGGAAGCGAATATGATGATACGACGCAGAAATCCACTTCATATTTGTACGAGCTCGAGATCGGGGCTGAGGAACCTGTGAAAAAGCCGCTGAATTTAGGCGGAGATTCGAGCATTTCAAGAATGAGTGCGGATTCCGAGGGCGGCTTGCAGGCAATTGTGGTCACCTATTTGTATGACGAAGAGGGATTATCTGGGGAGGAAGCTGATGGCACTGAGGCTGAGGCGCCGGATGAAACTGCAGGCGAAGACGGGAAAGTAAGCGGAACTGCGGAGGAAGAATCTGCGGATGATGAAGCAGCGGCAAGTGATGGGGATGAGATTGCAGGCGGTGAAGATGCTGCAGATGAAACCGACGATACGGATGAGGAAGAAGCTTCCTCGGCTAGCGTTACTTCTACGAGCGTATCGCATTCCGGCGGCGGTGTAGTAGTTTCCTCAACGGAATCCACCAGCGTGATATCTGCAGACGATTATCAGGCACCCGTTTCCCAGAAGACGGAAATCTGCAAGATTTCTGTGGACGGTACAATCATTTCGTCAGTGGACGTGAGCAGTATATTTGAAGATGAAAATACATATGTACAGTACTTGGAGACGGATAAGGACGGAAATATATATCTGGCCTATGACCAAGGAGTATGGGTGCTGGATAAGGATGGCAAGGAGCTGTTCACGGTAGAGGTGGAAAACTGGATCAATAACATGTTCTCTACCAAAGATGGAACTGTGATGCTGGTATATTACGGTCAGGAAAATATGGAGATTCACCCTATTGATCTGGTGAAAAAAGGTGTAGGAGAGGCGCAGAATAATATGATGGTTTCCTCTTTCAGCAACTATATTTTTGCCAAAGGTGTACAGGATGATGTTGTGTTCAGCTCAGATAATTTCCTGTATTCCTATAATATGGGGGACGAGGCACCGACAGAAATACTCAACTGGATAGATTGTGACATTAACAGCAACGATCTGATTGCCTTCGCTATGCTGGAGGACGGCAGGGTATTAGCTGTTACTTCCTACTGGACGGAGGACTCGAATACAATTGAACTGGCCTTTCTTACCAAGAAGAAGGGAAGCGAGGTGCCGGAGAAGAAAATCATCACCTACAGCACAATGTACCTTGGCTATGATACCCGCAAACAGGTTATCGATTTTAATAAGAAAAATCAGGAATACCGAATCGAAATAAAAGAATACATGCAGATGAATGACGATTACGAGGCAGGACTTACGCAGATGAATTCGGATATCGTCAGCGGGAATATGCCTGATATCATAGACGTTTCCAATGGTACCACGCAGCAATATGCGTCTAAGGGGCTTTTGGAGGATTTGTATCCTTATCTCGACAGTGATGCCGAGTTGAAGAGGGAGAATTATCTGCCGAATATACTGAAGGCGTATGAGGTAGATGGAAAGCTCTATACAATTTCACCGTTTTTCACCATAAATACGGTAATTGCGAAGGAATCATTGGTAGGGGACCGGAACAGCATTACTCTGGACGAACTCATAAGCATGGTACAAGAACTGCCTGATAATGCAGAGTTATATGATTATGGGACGAAGAGCATGGTTCTCATGTACAATATTATGATGAATATGGATCAATATGTGGATTGGAATACCGGGGAATGCAAATTTAACGGAGATGATTTTGTAAAAGCGCTTGAATTCGCCAATTATTTTGATCTGGAATTCGATTATGATCAAATGGGGGGGAATACTGCGGAGAGGCTGCAAAGCGGAGAGCTTCTTATGTTAAATACCGGAATCAGTGGAGTTACTGATTATCAGATGTATGAAGCGATGTTCGGAGAACCTATCTCGTTTATCGGGTATCCTACGAATAAAGATAATGGTTCCTTTATTTCCGGTTCGGGTTCTTCTCTGGCAATGAGCTCCAAGTCGAAAAATAAGGACGGGGTATGGCAGTTTATCCGCACGATGCTTACGGAAGATGCTCAACAGCAAACGGATAGTTACGGTTTCCCGATTATGAAATCTGCGTTGGAGCTGATGTTTGAGGATGCAATGGAGCAGGAATATTACGAAGACGTAGACGGCAATAAAGTGAAACAGATGAAAACATCATGGGGGTATGATGATTTTAACGTAGATATTTATGCAGCTACCCAGGAGCAGGTGGATGTAGTGAGAGGCCTGATAGAGGGTGTGAATAGCTTGTATCAATATAATGAACAGATTACAGCCATTGTGGATGAAGAGGCGGCAGCCTTTTTCGAAGGGCAGAAGAATTCAAAAGAAGTGGCGGATATCATACAGAGCAGGGTGCAGATTTACGTTAATGAAAACAGATAATGACAGCTGTTTGAAAGGGGAAATAATTAAGTGAGTAAGGGTAGAGAAGCAGGGATATTAGGCTTGGCGGCAATGCTGGCTTTGCAGCTTGCAGGCTGCGGTAAGACAAATGAGGCTCAGGAAACCGCAGGAACTCAGGATAAGAATTACATATACGTAGCGGATTACCGCACTTTGGAAGCAGAGGGCTATACGACGGGAAGTATGATATTCGGTGAAGATGAAAAGGTTTATTTTGCCGGAAGCAGTGAGGACGGCACCACTCAGTTATTTTCTATGGACATCGGGACGGAAGGAAGTACTCCCGGGCAGGTGCCTGTTGCGCTTGAAGCAGATGCTTTCATTTCCGCGATCGGTACCGACAGCGAGGGTAATCTCATACTGGGATTAGTAAAATATATGTCTGCGGCAGCAGACGAGGGGACCGTGACAGAAGATGCGGCTGCCGAAGTGGAAAGTGTAGAAATAAGAAAAATATCCCAGGACGGACGGATGCTGGAATCAGTGGATGTCATGAGCTCGCTTGGAAAAGTGAAGGACTTGTATATCCAGCATATACTGGAAGACAAAGACGGCAACTATTACGTGAATGCCAATCAGAGCATATATGTATTAAAGCCTTCGGGTGAGATTCTTTGTGAGCTTCCGGTGGGCACCTATATTGAGAATCTATTTCGAATGAAGGATGGAACGGTGGTCGTCGGCTTTTATGGTGACACCGACTGGCGTCTGCAGGCAGTGGATCTTTCGGGAAAAACACTTAAGGATTTGAACAGCAGTATATCTTTCGGCTACGGTACCTATCAAGCGGGGGCGGATACCGATATACTTTATACGCGGGAGACGAAACTGTACACATGCAATATCAGCGACACGGAGCCGACGGAGGTTCTGGATTGGCTGGAAAGTGACGTTAACAGCACCAGTCTGCGAGGCGTGAAACAGCTTAAGGATGGCAGAATTGCTGCTTTATCAGTAGACTTTATGTCCGAGCAGAGCAAGCCGGAGCTGATTGTTGTTACGAAAAAAGAACGCTCCGAGGTTCCTGAAAAGGCGACACTGACCTATGGAACAGTTATGGTTCCCTATTATCTCTCCAATGATATCGCTGCATTTAATAAACAAAGCGATAAATACCGGATTGAAGTAAAACAGTATGGAGACGATAGCATGAATTATGATGAACGTGTCGCTCTTCTGGCAGCAGATTTGGCCAGCGGTCAAGGGCCGGATCTGATCGATATGGTATACAGTTTTACTTCTTTAGACAAACTTGTTTCCATGGGAGCCTTGGAAGATATTACGTCTTACCTGGAAAACGATACGGTAATAAACAAAGAGGATTATTTTGAAAATGTGTTATATACTTATGCACGGGACGGTAAATTATATGCAATCATACCTTGGTTCGGAATAAATACTCTTGTGGGCAAGGTCTCCGATGTAGGCGACAAAAGAACATGGACTGTGGATGATATGATAAAGCTGATAGATTCCAAGCCTGCCGATACCCAGATACTGGATTATAATACAAAGAATTCGGTATTGCAGCTTTTATGTTCCATGAACATGGGAGAATTCGTGGATGAGGAGACTGGAGCATGCGACTTTACCGGAGAGGAATTTAAACGGCTCATGGAATTTTCCAACCGTTTCCCGAAAGAAATAAGTGAAGATCCTGATTCCAGTCAATTTGACAGAATAAGAAACGGACAATTGCTTTTAATGGAAGAAAACCTTACCTCTGTCCAGCAATTTCAAATATATGAACATATATTCGGAGAGGAAATTAACGTAATCGGTTATCCTACCATAAACGATAACGGTTCCATAATAAAATCAAATGGAACCACAGCAGGAATGAATGTAAACTCCAAAAACAAAGAGGGCGCATGGGAATTTCTGAAGTTTAATCTGACCAAAGAAAGGCAGGAAAACATACAGTCGGCAAACGGCGGTTTTCCTACCATGAAGGCGGCGCTTGAAAAACAGTTTGCAAAAGACATGGAAGCGGAATATTATGAAGATACGGACGGTACGCAGAAGGAGAAATCCAAATCGACGTGGACTTATGGTTCCGGGACAGATAATGTCACGGTGGATGTATACGCAGCTTCTAAAGAGCAGGTCGACAGAGTGCGGGAAATCATAGAACGCTCCGTTGGACTGGATGGAACGGAAAGCGAGGGAATGCTTTCGATCATAAGCGAGGAGGCACAATCCTTTTTTGAAGGGCAGAAGAGTGCGGACGATGCGGCAGCTCTGATTCAGAACCGTTTACAGACATACATTAATGAGACGAGATAGAAGGTAATTATATTGTGAGAAAGGAATTAAAAGCTCCGAAAAATAAAAAAAAGAAAAATATAAGCGGCCTGCGTAAAAAAGGCGAAAGAGGAAAACGCATATCCTGCGTTTTCCTGTCTCCAAGCATATTAGGTGTATTGGTGTTTTTTGTTGTGCCCTTTTTAGTGGTCATTTATTATTCTGTGGTGGACAATCCGATCAACCACAGCTTCGTATTTCTGGATAATTTCAGGAATGTATTTAATAACGGGGCGTTCCGGCAGGCGGCCGCCAACACGATGAAGTTTTCGTTGATTGCAGTTCCGCTTGCAGTTGTGCTGGCGCTGGGACTGGCATTGCTTCTCGACAGCAAGATACCGTTTCGGAGTCAGTTTCGGACATTTTTCCTGACGCCGATGATGGTGCCCATCGCGTCTATTGTTTTGATCTGGCAGGTGCTGTTTCACTATAACGGCATGGTGAACGATGTCATAGGCTTGTTCGGAGCGGGTAAAATCGACTGGCTGAAATCTGACTACGCCCAAATAGTTATTATTGTTTTATTCCTGTGGAAGAATCTGGGATATAACATGATTTTATTTATGGCGGCATTAAGCAGCATACCGAAAGATATCCTCGAGGTAGCCGTACTGGAAAGCGCTAAGCCGAGACAGATTTTCTTTTATATTAAGCTGAGGTATTTATCCTCAACATTATTATTTGTGACAATTATGTCGCTTATCAATTCCTTTAAGGTATTTAGAGAAATATACCTGTTGACGGGTAGTTATCCTTATAATACGTTATATATGATGCAGCATTTTATGAATAATACGTTCGGGTCGTTAGACTATCAGAAATTGTCGGCAGCGGCTATTATGATGTCCATTGTAATGGTAATTTTAATTGGAATTCTCTTCCTTACGGAAAATTATTTCGGAAAGGATGTAGAAGGATGACGTTTAGAAAAAGTGTGTTAAAGGGAACCGGAACGGCATTAAGCGACCGCGTATTTATCAAAAAAAAGAAGAAGAGAAAGAGAAGAACCTTTGAAAAAAGAGCGCTGGCAACGATAGTCGCTGCTTTCTTCGCAATACTTTTTCTTATGCCGATCATACTTACGGTAACGAATTCCTTCATGTCGGCATCGGAAATATCTTCTAATTACGGACAGGTATTTTCTACCACCGATACCGGGGGAAAAACTTATATTTCGGAAAAGGTAAACTTGAAATTTATTCCTGATATTGTATCCTTCAGTCAGTATATCACGGTGCTTCTTAAGAGTCCTGATTATTTATTCAAGTTTTGGAATTCTGTCATTTTGGTAGTTCCTATCGTCGGTTTCCAATTGCTGGTGGCAGCATTGGCTTCGTATGGTTTTACCAGATACAGGGGCAGACTAAAAGAAATCATATTTTTTGTATATATCATATTGATGCTGATGCCTTATCAGGTTACCCTGGTGCCTAACTATTTGGTGTCGGGCTGGTTGAATATTATTGATACGAGGTGGGCGATATGGCTGCCGGGCATTTTTTCTCCATTTGCGGTATATCTGCTGACCAAATTCATGCGCAGGATTCCGACATCGGTAATAGAAGCGGCGCAGATTGACGGAGCCGGGGAATGGCAGATATTCAGACGAATATGTATGCCTCTTTGCAAGGGGTGTATGTGCTCCATTGCAATATTAATTTTTATTGACTATTGGAATATGGTGGAACAACCACTCATATTGCTTTCGGATGAAGCGATGCACCCGTTATCCGTATTTCTTTCGAAGATCAATGCGGGAGAAATAGGACTGGCATTTGCCGTCGCTACGATATACATGGTACCTACGCTTTTGGTGTTCCTGTACGGAGAGGATTATTTGGTAGAGGGAATCACTTATCAGGGCGGAATTAAGGGATAGGAGGAGAGATTTTAATGAATGAGAATTCAAAAGCTACAAAAAGAAGGGAATGGGTAAAGAATGCGGCAATTATATTTTTGTCCGTAATGCTTGTGCTGACATTTTTTTCCAATACGATTATGAACTATTCCCTGCCGGAGGTAGCCACGGAATATGTGCAGAGTGGAACGATCGCAGCTAAAGTAAGAGGGACAGGAAATATAGAAGCCACCGACCCTTATAATGTGTCAATAAATGAAAGTCGCGTAATTTCCAGTGTTGCGGTGAAAAAAGGAGATGAAGTAAAAAAGGGCGATGTTTTATTTTATCTGGAAGATAAGGAAAGCACTGAACTTGCTGATGCTCAGAAGGAATTAAATACATTAATGCTAACCTATCAAATAGCGGTAATTACGGAAAGCTTGGAGGTTGGTACGGTAAAGAAGGTTGAAGCTGATAATACGCTTACTTTAACCCAGAAGCAACAGAAGCTTCAGGCAGCAGTTGCGGCATTGGATACAGCGCAAGCTGAATATGATACCGCTACTTTAAAAGTGGCGGAAATAAATAAGCAGTTAGGATATATTGGGAATACGGTAGTTGATACTACAAGCGAAAAAAATGCGGTATCGAATGCGCAAAAAGAAGTTACCAGTGCTGGGCAGGCTTTAGCAAATGCACAGGCAAATGCAACAAAAGCTACAGCAGATGTAACGATTGCTGAAAATAATTTGACTGCAAAGAAAGCAGAATTAACGAATCTTACATCGGAAAGAGATTCTCTACAGACTCTAAAGAATACATTGGATAATTATGTTGATAACAAATCAATCGCAGATAAAAACCTCGCAGACCTTAAAGCAGCTTTTAACAGTTGGTATACAGCAAATCCCAATGCTGGGGCTACGGAGGTAGCCGAGCAGAAGAAGTCTGTAGATGAAGCTGACGATGCAGTTAAGGAATTGGAGGCGTTATACAATTCAGCGCAGACGGCTTATCCTACTGCTGGCGGAGACGCAAGATTAGCTACGCTTAATGGAGGCGTAACAGAAGAGGGAAGTATAGCAAAAAAACAAAGCGAAGTATCGGAAGCAGAGAGTAATGTGACGGAAGCAAAAAAACATGCTTCAGAAATGAATAAAGAAGTTGCAGGTAAACAAAATGAACAAGATAACAAGAGTACTGCAAAAGCAAATGCGGATCAAGCTCTCACAGATAAGCAAAACAGTATAGATACCACAGTAGATAAAGCCAATGCTTCTAATCAATTATTAGAGGCGCAGGATGCGCAGACAAAAGCACAGACTGCGTTAGATAAGGCCAAGGAAGACATGAGTACTATACAGAAAGAGCTACTGGCAGAGATTAATCTGGAATCACAAAATGAATCGATTAAATTGCAGGAAGAGAAAGTTAAAAAACTGGAAGAAAATGCAGTAGGTGCAACAATAGATGCGCCGGTGGATGGAATCGTTACAACATTAAACCGCGTTGCGGGTGAAAAGACACAGCCGGAAGAAGCTCTTGCAGTTATTCAGGTAGCAGGCAAAGGCTTCACTCTTTCCTTCTCGGCTACCACAGAGCAGGCGAAGAAGCTTTCAGTCGGTGATATTGCAGAGGTACAGAATTCTTGGTATTATGACGATATAAAAGCTACGCTGGTATCGATAAAACCGGATCAGACCGATCCGGCGCAGAAGAAGCAGCTAACATTCAACGTAGAGGGCGATGTGCAGGCTGGTCAGGCATTGAGTCTGGCAGTGGGACAAAAGAGCGCCAACTATGAGTTGGTGGTGCCTAATAGTGCTATCAGGGAGGACAAGAACGGCAAGTTCATACTGATCGTAGAATCGAAGAGCAGCCCTCTTGGCAACCGTTATATTGCCACGAGAATCGATGTGGAGGTACTGGCCTCTGATGATACGCATACGGCGATTTCTGCAGGGCTTTATGGCTATGAATATGTAATAACGACAGCGACGAAGCCGGTAGAAGCAGGAAAACAGGTTCGTCTGACGGATTAAGCTAACGGAGAGCGCGTAATAACGCGTTGATGGAATATGAGAAAAATTTTGAGGAATTTTACAATAAAACAAATAATTGTGGTTTTATCCGTGGTGCTGTGCCTGCTCATATGGGCGGGTATCAGTGTCTTTGCCACGGTGAAAAAGCAGGAGCTTTTAGACCAGAATGCTGCAGCAAGGTGGTCAACGGAGAGCGATTCGGCTCAGATAAGCTGTTTTTTTGCCGCAGGGACTAATGTGGATAAGAACAGTGTTATGACCTTTGAGCACTCGCTGGATGCCGCGCTCAAAGAGGCTTCCATAACAGCACCCAGTGAAAGTGCAAGACTATGGGCGGACGCTTACAGTGTGCAGGGCAAGGTTACTTTGACGAATGGTAAAACAATGTTAGAGGCCAATACGGTGGGTGTGGGAGGAGATTTTTTCCTGTTTCATCCGTTGCAGCTTATTAACGGTTCCTATTTCTCGGGAAACGATTTGATGCACGACAGGATACTTATCGATGAGGATGCAGCGTGGCAGCTATTCGGTTCTAACGATGTGACAGGGATGGAGGTAAGGATCGGCGGAACGCCTCACTATATTGCCGGAGTGATCAAAAGGGAGCAGGGCAGGCTGAACGAAGCGGCGGGACTGGATAAAACTTTAGTTTACATTTCCTATGAGACCATGGAGGCGCAGGGGCTCGTAACGGGAATCAACACGTATGAAATTGTAATGCCTGACCCGGTCAGCGGATTCGCTTACGCCAAGGTTAAGGAAAAGTTCGGAATTGACGAGGTAGGCATGCAAGTAGTGGAGAATTCGTCAAGATACGGACTAAAGTCGTTGTTTACTGTAATTGCAGAATTTGGTACGCGTTCCATGAATTCATATGCTATCGGATATCCCTACTGGGAAAATGTGGCTCGGGGCTGGGAGGATATTTTTGCCGTTCTGTTAGTCTTACAGGTATTGTTCCTTTTGATTCCAGCTTGTATAATAATTGTAACTGTTATTATACTTTGGAAGAGAAAAGAATGGACGTGGAGAGACGTATGGCGTGTTCTTACGGATTGGAAGGACACAGTGGCGGAGCGGTTTCGTAAAGAAAAAAGTAAGTGGAAATATTTCTAAGAATATGCAATACCATTAAAGAGGAGGAGAAGGTCATGAAGAAAATAATCATAGGTTTATTGGCAGGTATAATGGTATTGTCGCTGGCAGCCTGCGGAGGAAGCGGAAATACGCAGGAAGAAAAGAATTCCAAGGAACATGTGTACAAGGCGGAAGAGGTTGTCTTGAATGACATAGAGGATAAGAATTCCATCGGTAATTTTTTCCTGCGGGGAGACAGATTATATGTAGTCGGGTATAACTGGCTGGAAAACGGAAGGGAGACCTATATCGTAAGTCAGAATCTGGATGGTTCGGATTCCGTGAAGGCGACGATTTCTCTTTCGGATAATCAGTCTCTGAACTATTTAACGGTAGATGAATCGGGGAATTTCTACGGGGTTATGGACGAATATTTCGAGGATTCCAGCGACCCGGATAATTATGTATATGAAGATAATTATTTTCTGGTTAAGCTGGATGCAGAGGGAAACGAGTTGTGGAAGCAGCCCTTGAAGGGTGACTCTGCGAACGACTATTACTACGTAAGCTGGATGAAGCTTTTAAACGACGGCCGTATTGCAATTATGGATAGTTCCAATAAGATCACTTTGTATGATTTGCAGGGACAGCAGCAAAAGAGCGTGGATATGAAGGAAGAGGAGAGTATGGGGGATGCGATACAGATAGCGGATGGCAGTCTCTTGATTCTTTCCTATGGTTCGCAGAACAATCAGTATAGGCTGAGAAGACTGGATGTGGATACCGGCAAGCTTTCAGAGGAGGAGTATTTCCTTCCGGGCATTTCTTCGTCATACACTTATTATCCGGGCGTAGGCTACGACCTTATGCTCGTGGATAATTACGGCGTCAGCGGATATAATTTGGGCGACGAGAGCGTGACGGAGCTGATGAATTTCATCGATTCCGATATAAATACCTCTTACATTTACAGCTTGGTGGCGGTAAGCGATAAGGAATTTTACGGTACGATAAACGACAACCTTACGGGAACCACCATGCTGATGAAGTTCACCAAGGTGGACCCGAAGGATGTTGTGGATAAGAAGGTTCTGACCTTAGCCTGCAACGGACTTAGCTGGGAGGTTCGCAATCAAGTCGTGCAGTTTAATAAAACCAATGAGCAGTATCGCATTCGGATAACGGATTATACCCAGTATAATACGGATGATGACTATACGAGAGGTACTACCAAACTAAATACCGACATCGCTTCCGGCAATGTGCCGGATATCCTTATCATGGACACCAGCCTGCCGGCAGAAAGCTATATTTCCAAAGGGCTGTTCGAGGATCTGTATCCATACATTGATAAAGATGAGGAGTTAAAACGCGACGATTATTTCCAGAACGTACTCACAGCGTATGAAACCGATGGCAAACTGTATCAGCTGGTGCCGAGCTTCACTATTTTTACCGTGATAGGAAAGACTGCGGATGTGGGAGCGGAGCCGGGCTGGACCATGGAGGATCTGAATGCGCTCATGGCGACTAAGCCCGAAGGAACACAGGTATTTGCCGGCGAGATTAGAGGAAGCGTATTGAATTACAGCATTCAAATGGCAGGAAGTCAGTTCATCGACTGGAATACAGGTGAGTGCAAGTTTGGTTCCGATGCTTTTATTTCCTTATTGGAATTTTTAAACCAATTTCCTGAGCAGTATGACGATTCCTATTACACGGACGAATACTGGAGGAATTATGACAGCCTGTGGAGAAGTGGCGAGGTGCTGTTAAACATTAGTTATATGGATGGATTTTCCAGTTATAATTATATGAAAAAAGGAACCTATGGAGAAGATATTACCCTTATAGGCTTCCCTTCCGCCGATGGAAAGGGTTCGGCAATCATGCCGAATATGGATATCGTCATGTCGTCGAAATCAAAGAACAAGGACGGCGTATGGCAGTTTATGAGATATTTCCTGACCGATGACTTTCAAAATACGATCGAATATGGCTGGCCGCTTAGCTTGAAGCGTATTGATGCGCTTGCGGAGAAGGCGAAACAGAAGCAAACCTATGAGGATGAAAACGGAAAGATTGTGGAGTACGATCAGACCTATACCGTAGGGGGAATGGATGTACCGATTACACCCATGACACAGGAGGAAATCGATGAAGTGCTGGAAGTTGTTAAGACAATAGATAAGCCGTACTCTTATGATCAGAATCTTATTAACATTATTTCCGAGGAGGCCGCACCTTATTTTGCAGGACAAAAGAACGCTAAGGAAGTAGCGGACATCATCCAAAGCAGAGCACAGATATACGTAAATGAAAATAGATAATCGATTATTGTGAATATACCGCGGAGAAAAGACATGAAGATTCAACAGTACTTGCAGAATGAGAAAATAATATGCGACGGCGCTTTCGGAACCTATTTCGCGGCCATTACGGAGGATGAGATTCTTCCTGAGAAGGCTAATGTACGGCATCCTGAGCTTGTAAAAAGGATACATGCAAGCTATTTGGAGGCGGGAGCGGTTCTTATCAGGACCAATACCTTTGCCTCCAACCGGGTCAGCCTTCAGTGCGATAGTCTGGAAGTGGCCGAAAATATCCGTTCGGCCTGGAAAAATGCACTGGAAGCGATTTCTGCTAGTGGCAGGACGCTGGGAGAGAACTGCTTTCTGGCAGGCGACATCGGCCCCATTCCAATGGATTCAGGAACGCCGGAAGAGGAGATATTCAGCGAATATAAGCTTATTTGTGATACTTTTTTATCTGAGGGCGCGGATATTCTCTTATTTGAAACATTTTCAGATGTGGATCGGATACTTCCCGTTATCGAGGCGATAAAAAAGGAGCGGGAGGTATTCATTATCGTACAGTTCTGCGTGAATCAGCACGGTTACAGCAACGCGGGAATCAGTGCGGGAAGATTGCTTCGGGAAGCGGCAGATGTGGAACAGATAGACGCGGTAGGGCTTAACTGCGGTGTCGGACCGGGACATTTATATACTATCTTGGATAAGATCAGTATTCCGGAAGGAAAATATATTACGGCGCTGCCAAATGCAGGCTATCCCAAGCTTATAAAGAACCGTATGATTTTCAGGGACAATGCGGAATATTTTGCTCGCAAGATGAAGGAGGTTTCTCTGAAAGGCGCGGATATTCTGGGCGGCTGCTGCGGAACGACTCCGGAATATATCCGTCTGTTGAAGAAAGCGGTGGATCTTCACCAAGGGGAAAAGGAAGCGGCGGGCCGCAGAGCGGAAGAAGTGAAGATACAGCAGGGGGACAGCAGCTTTTGGAAGGGGAAAAGGAAAGGCGAGAAACTGATTGCGGTGGAGATTTCGCCACCGCCGGGAGCGGACGATGAAAAGGTGATGGAGGCGGCCTTTTTCCTCAAAGAACATAATGCGGATGTGATTACCTTTCCTGATTCTCCTTCCGGCAGGACCCGGGCGGATTCCATACTTATGAGCATGAAGGTGGCACAGGAAACGGGGCTTTGTGTGATGCCCCACATATGCTGCCGGGATAAGAATGCGATTGCCATGCGTTCACAGCTTCTTGGTGCTTATATAAACGGGATAAGGAATATGCTGGTGATTACCGGAGACCCGGTGCCGACATTGATCAGGCAGGAAGTAAAGAGCGTGTTCAATTTCGATTCCGTAGGGTTGATGAAAATTGTAAGCGAACTGAATCAGGAGGAATTTGCAAAGGATCCGGTGACATTTGGAGGGGCCTTGAATCACAACAGGCCGAATCTGGAAGTGGAAGTCGGAAGGGTGAAAAAGAAGATGGCACAGGGAGCTGGATTCTTCCTGACCCAGCCCGTATTTACGTTTGAGGAAGCTGAGAAGCTTCGCTATGTCAAGGAGCAGACAAACGCAAAGATTCTTTGCGGCATCATGCCTCTGGTCAGTCTTAGAAATGCCCAGTTCATCAAAAACGAGATGGCAGGAATTAATGTGACGGAGGAGGTCATTGCCCGTTTCCTTCCGGAAATGACAAGAGAAGAAGGAGAGAGGACCGGAGTGGAAATAGCGAAAGAGGTTATCGGTTTTACGGAGGATTTCGTAGACGGATACTATTTTTCCATACCCTTTAACAGAGTATATCTGGTAGAAAAGATTTTTCAAAAATAGGGCTGTACAAAATGTACTTTGGCGAGTACAATAGTACTGTTATACGAAGTGAAAGAATAGGATTAAAAGAGAGGTCGTTTGGATGAAAAGCTTTAAGATCAGACTGCAGTCCATCGAAGAGGTTAAGAAGTTTGTCAGCATTATGGCGCAGTTTAATGGCTATTTCGATTTGGTTTCCGGGAAATATATCGTGGATGCGAAGTCGGTAATGGGAATCTTCAGTATGGATTTGTCCAAGGCCTTAGAGCTTCGTATACTGGAGACGAATGAGCAGGAAAGTGCGATTCAGGATGCGCTGAAACATTATATAGTGAATGAGTGAACAACGCTCATGGAATGCTTTGCAGATATGGTTCATCGGTAGAACGCCGGCTTCCCAAGCCGGAGAGACGGGTTCGATTCCCGCTATCTGCTTTTTTTATTATCCAAAGATAAAAGCGCTTGCGGAGAAGAATTATGGGGAAAAAAAGTGTATATGTTTCGATATTAGGTATATCGGCATTGCCTTTATTGATTTTAGGCGTATTAGTGTCTGTGTTCAGTTCTTTACGAATCGTTTCCACGATACATAGTGAGGAGGAAAATGAACTTCGCGGTCTGGGAGTATCTATTGTCACGATGTACGATGAACTTTATCCCGGCGATTACCGTTTTTCGGATGAGGAAAACGGTTTTTTGATGAAAGGGAACCATCCGGTTAATGGAGACTATGAGATCATCTACAGACTGAAGGAAGAGCTTGGTGTGGATATTACCCTTTTTTATATGGATACGAGAATTGTTACGACGATAAAGGACAAGGACGGGAATTCTATCGTTGGAACAAAAGCTGATGAAAGAGTAGTGGAGGATGTCATCAAGAAAGGCAAGGAGCGATTTTATACGGGAATAGAAATCGGAGGCGTTCCTTATTTCGCCTATTATGCGCCGATTTATAACAAAAGCGGCGGGCCGGTCGGAATGATATTCGTGGCAAAATCTTTGAGGGAAGTCCGCAATCATATTATGGAAATGGTAACGCCCATCGTGCTTCTTACGGCAGTCTTTATGATAGTCATGGGCTATGTGAGCATTAGCTATTCCGGCAAGATGGTGAGAGGCTTCCGGAAAATAGAGAACTTTCTTTACAGGGTATCCGAAGGTGATTTAACGTCTTCTATGGATTCCTCCATACTCGTAAGAAGGGATGAGATGGGAGAGATGGCGAGGCATATCGTAGCTATGCAGAAATCATTCAAGGATCTGGTGGAGAAGGACATCCTGACGGGACTCGATAACAGAAGGTGCGGAGAGAAGGCGTTAGAGCGGCTTCACAGGAGCGCACTGGAGGAAAACAGTAAATTTGTAGTGGTGTTAGGCGATATAGACCTTTTTAAGAAGATGAACGATCAGCACGGTCATCCCGGCGGCGATGCGGTGCTAAAGACGATAGCACGCCTGCTCCAAAAGAATGTAGAAGGAAAAGGAAGCGTTGCCAGATGGGGCGGTGAAGAGTTTTTGCTGTTATATGAGAATATGGATTTGCAATCGGCTCTGAAAGTGCTGGAATGTTTGCTTAAGGAGATCAGGGAAACCAGGGTAAATTACAAGGGGAATGAGATTCGCGTAACGATGACCTTTGGAGTGGTGGAAGGAAGTACAGAGGAGATACATACACTGCTTAAGGCTGCGGACGACAGACTTTATTTCGGGAAGGAGAACGGAAGGAACTGTATTATTTCCGATATGAGGGAAGAGAATGAATAAGGGTGTTCGGATTTTGGAGGACACATATCTGTAAACATGATAAAAAGGTTACTTACAGGGAAGGATATAAGAGCTTGAAAAAACGGATGGCTCATATCCTTTCCTTTATTATTTTCATTTATACTTTTTTAATATTTTTTTTATTGAATAGCAGCGTAAATAATAGTATTATGTTAAATGCTAAATACATAACGAGGTTAAGAATTGCTTATGTTAAGTATTTGCGGTTTATAGAGTGAGGGCAAGGTCTTCAGACTTTGAAAGGGGTGCGGTTATAAAATGAATCTGAATAAAATGCAGGAGGACTTATTAAAGACGGCAAATCGGTTTCGTAAGATGAAATACGAATTCCTTTTTCACGATATTTCCAAGAGAGAATTTGAAATGCTGATGGTAATGGAGCACTTTTCGAGGGAAAACGATGACAGAAAAGGAATATACGTATGGGAGTTGGCAAAGGCTCTTCATATATCCTCTCCGGCAGTATCGAAAATGATAAGAGCGCTGGAGGAACGGGGATATGCAGCGCGCGATGTGGATAAGGAGGACAGAAGGAATACCTACGTATATGTGACCGATAAAGGAAGAGAAGCCCAGAGGAAGAGTAAGGAAAAAATGGACGAAGTCATGCGCCAAGTCGTGATGCGCATGGGCGAAAAGAATATGAAAGAATTTATCTCATTATGCAATTTGTTAGAGGATATTATGGAAGAGGAGTTAAAAGGAGACAGTCATGTTTAAAATATTAAAATATTTAAGCGAGTCTAAAGCATCGGTAGCGGTAATTATTGCTCTTTTAGTGCTGCAGGCGTACTGTGATCTGACCCTGCCCCAGTATACGGCGGATATCGTAGACGTGGGGATAAGTCAGGGAGGTATCGATCATGTGGCGCCCGATGAAATAAGGAAAGAAACTTTGGAAAATATAAGTCTGTTCATGCCTGAGAACGAGGCAGAATTCATGATGTCTTCCTACCGCGTGAAAGAAGATGGCAATTATGAGCTGAATGCGGCGGATGCTCAGACGGTGGAGACTTTGGATGAGAGCATGGCGGTGCCGATGGCGATGTTAACGGCACTTTCCCAATCGAAAGAAATGGACATCGACACGCTAAAGACAATGATAGAAGGCGGCATGATGACGAAGGAACAGGTGCTGGACTACCGAAGCAAAGCGATGGAGGCCTATGAGAACATGGGAGATGCCGCCGTTTCACAGATGGCAGTGAATTTTGTGAAGGCGGAATATGAGGCTATGGGCTTGGATAGTGCTGCGATACAGACACATTATCTGCTGAACAAGGGAGGAAGGATGCTTGGGCTTTCCGTAGTGATGATGCTTACGGCAATTTTATCCAGCCTTCTTGCATCCAGAGTTTCTGCGAAGATAGGAATGACGCTGAGAGGAAGGGTATTTCATAAAGTTGTTTCCTTTTCCAATGCGGAAATGGAGAAGTTCTCTACGGCTTCCCTGATTACGAGAAGCACGAACGATATTCAGCAGGTACAGATGGTTTCCGTCATGCTGCTGCGTATGGTAATGTACGCTCCGATCATAGGGATCGGCGGCGTGATCAAGGTTGCGAGTACGAGAACAGGCATGGGGTGGATTATCGGAGCGGCGGTAGCGGCTATTACCGTTCTGGTGTCAGTACTTATGGTTGTGGCGATGCCTAAGTTCAAGATCATGCAGACACTTATTGATAGATTGAACCTCGTCTCCAGAGAAATACTGACAGGTATTCCGGTTATCCGCGCGTTCGGCAGAGAGGAGTTCGAGGAGGAGCGCTTTGATGAAGCTAATGTGAAGCTCATGAAAAACCAGTTGTTCACCAATCGGGTCATGACCTTTATGATGCCACTTATGATGCTGATTATGAATGGAATTACCGTTACGATCGTCTGGTTCGGAGCACAGGGCATCGATATGGGCAACCTTCAGGTGGGCGATTTGCTTGCATTTATTACTTATACGATGCAGATTGTTATGGCGTTTCTGATGATAACGATAATTTCTGTTATGCTCCCCCGTGCAGGAGTGGCTGCAGAGCGTATTGAGGAGGTTGTTCATACGGAAGCGGCAATTCACGATAAGGAAGAGGTGAGGGATGAGGAGACTGGAGAATTAAAGGGCAGGCTTTCCTTTGAAAATGTATCCTTTAAGTATCCGGGAGCGGATGAGGATGCTCTTTCCAATATCGATTTTACGGCGGAACCAGGTAAAACTACTGCGATTATCGGAAGCACCGGCTGCGGCAAATCTACGCTGATCAATCTCATTCCGCGGTTTTATGATGTGACGGAGGGAAGAATTACGATAGACGGCATAGACATCAGAGATTTATCCCAGCATAAACTAAGGAGTCAGCTAGGTTATGTTCCGCAAAAGGGTGTGCTTTTCTCTGGAGATATCGAATCAAATATTAAGTTTGCGGGAGATACCATAACCGACGAAGAGATGGTAGAAGCGGCCAAAATTTCACAGGCCCAGGAGTTTATAGACAGCAAGCCGGAGACTTATAAGAGCGAGATTTCTCAAGGCGGGGCTAACGTATCGGGAGGACAGAAGCAAAGGTTATCCATCGCCAGAGCAATCGTAAAGCGCCCGAAAATCTGTCTTTTCGACGATAGTTTTTCGGCTCTGGATTATAAGACGGATGTGGTACTTAGAAAGGCGCTGCACGAGAAACTGGCGGAGGCGACAGTCATCATCGTGGCGCAGCGGATCAGTACAATATTGCATGCGGACCAGATTATCGTATTGGACGAAGGAAGAATAACAGGAATCGGGACCCATGAGGAATTACTGGATTCCTGCGAGATATATCGGGAAATCGCCAAGGCGCAGTTGTCCGAAGCAGAGTTGAGAGGAGGGACCTTGTAATGAGCGAGAATAATTCAAAACCTCAAAGAGGGATGCACGGTCCCGGCGGCGGGATGATGCCAGGAGAAAAGGCGAAAGACTTTAAAGGAACTACCTGGAAGATTTTGCAGTATATGGGAGCCTATAAATATGGATTGCTGGCAGTTATGATTTTCGCTATAGGAGGTACTGCATTCAATATTATAGGCCCTAAAATAACGAGTAAGGCAATAACGGAAATATTTAACGGTGTAATGGCAAAGGTTGCAGGAACGGGAGGAATCGATTTCGAGAAAATTGCCCGGATTTTGCTTTTGTTACTCGGTCTCTATGCGGTCAGTGCATTGCTGTCGTTTATACAGGGGCTGATCATGACGGGGATTTCCCAGAAGCTGAGTTATCGGTTCCGAAAAGAAATTTCCCAGAAAATTGACCGTATGCCCATGGAATATTTCGAATCCAAGACAGTAGGAGAGGTATTATCGAGAATTACTAACGATGTGGATACCTTGGGACAGAGTTTGAACCAGAGCGTGACACAGCTCATTACCTCGGTAACGACGATTATAGGTATTCTCATTATGATGCTCAGCATCAGCCCGATTATGACGTTGATTGCTTTCGTCATTCTTCCGGTGTCGGGAGCGCTCATCGGAGCAGTCGTAAAATTTTCGCAGAAATATTTTGTGGCGCAGCAGAAATACCTGGGTAAGATCAATGGGCAGGTGGAAGAAATATACAGCGGTCACAATATTGTGAAGGCCTTCAACCGGGAGGAACAGGCGCTGAAAGAGTTCAATGAAACTAATGCTGTTTTGTATCAGTCGGCTTGGAAATCCCAGTTCTTCTCCGGCATGATGCAGCCTATTATGAATTTCGTAGGAAATCTTGGATACGTAGCGGTGGCAGTGAGCGGAAGCTTGCTGGTAGTAAAGGGAACTATTGAAATCGGAGATATTCAGGCGTTCATACAATATGTAAGGAATTTCACACAGCCGATTACGCAGGTGGCGCAGGTATCTAACATGCTTCAATCTATGGCGGCGGCAGCGGAAAGAGTGTTTGAGTTCTTAGGAGAAGAAGAGGAAGAGCAGCAAAAGGGAAATATGGCAAGCCTTGAGAACGTAGAGGGCCGCGTAAGCTTTGAGCATGTACGCTTTGGCTATAAGCCGGATAAAATTATTATCCATGATTTCAGCAGCGAGATAAAATCGGGGCAGAAGGTGGCGATTGTTGGACCCACGGGAGCAGGCAAGACGACGATGGTTAAGCTTCTGATGCGCTTTTATGATGTGAACGGTGGAAAGATACGTGTAGATGGTCAGGATATAAAGGAAATTGAAAGAAGTGAGCTGAGAAAAGCCTTTGGCATGGTACTTCAGGATACGTGGCTGTTTAAAGGAACAATTATGGAGAATATCAGGTACGGCAGATTGGATGCTACGGACGAGGAGGTCATTGCGGCAGCGAAAGCAGCTCATGCCCATCATTTTATCCAGACTTTGCCCGGCGGTTATGACATGGAACTTAACGAGGAAGCCAGCAACGTATCGCAGGGACAAAAGCAGCTTCTTACGATTGCCAGAGCAATCCTTGCAAATAATAAAATTATGATTCTGGATGAGGCCACAAGTTCTGTGGATATGAGAACGGAGGCTCGAATCCAGAAAGCGATGAACAACCTGATGAAGGGGAGAACCAGCTTTGTTATCGCTCACCGCTTATCGACGATACGAGATGCGGATGTGATATTGGTAATGAAGGACGGCGATATCATCGAGCAGGGTAACCACGAGGAGCTATTGGAAAAGAACGGCTTCTATTCGGAATTGTATAAATCTCAGTTCGAGGAGATAACGGCATAGCAGAGGAAACGGATGGTTAGAGGATAACCATCCGTTTTTCATATTCGTTTACAAAGGCGGCGCCGAATTTATCGGAAGCTGCCGAATCGTAAATATGGGATGCCTGAATGTCTTTCTGCAGCATGGCAAGACCGGGTTCGGTAAGCGAGGCGGCAGCATCAGCCAGCTTGGAAATGAGAGGAATGGAGGAGCAGATTTTCATTTCGTGCAAAAGCCCCGCAGCATCCTTTTTTAAGCCCAGGATTCGGGCATAATGAATATAGTCGGTTTCGACATAATGGGCAAAATCATCCTTTTTCATATCCAGAAGGATATGGAGAAGGCAGCGGCTTATACGGGAATAGGTCATGTCCTTTGATTTTAAAAGTTCGCAGAATTGTTCGAAGCATTCAAATCGATAGAGATTCTTTTTTATTTTATCCGATAAATCGGGAAGCACGTCTACGTACTGCGTATATCCCTCGTTTTCCTCCAAAAGAAGCTTATATTTTAATAAAAGTGAAAAATCATCGCTCTTTATGGGAAAACTTTTCAGATAAGAAGCGCGTAACAGCTCGTATACCGATTCCGGGACATGTTCTCTGATGCGGGAAATCCCGCCCTCATTGTCGATGGACTGACGGATGGCGGAAGCGGAGCTTTTAGGAGGAGAGTCCTCAAGTATGCCTGTCAGGAGCATATCATCGTGATAGGCGGCCCCTTCTCTTCGGATGGTATAAGGCTGAATGGAACTTGTACGTTTACCTATGGCTTTTATATATTCGATGCCGAGGATATTGTTGGGTGAGATAATCGCTTCGGCGCAGACAGGATCCGGAAGGCAGGCAGTAAGAGCAGTGCTTCGCGCCTTAGGAAAGGAAAGTCCTTTTTTAAGATTCTCTTGTAATATACTCCGGTAAAGGGCAGGCTCCGCCAATAGGATAGAGGCAACTTCGGAAAGGACATAAATGTCTGCGCATTCGCTTCCGAAGCATAGGGAATCCACAACACCCAGCTTATCCAGAAGAGTAACGGCACCCATAGCGAAATATTCGGCGCTTCCGGCGGCATAAAAAAGCGGAAGCTCCAAAACCAGGTCTGCGCCGTTTTCCAGGGCCATTTTTGTCCGGGTATATTTATCGATAACGGCAGGAACGCCGCGCTGTGTATAATCTCCGCTTATAACGGCCACGAGAAAATCACAGCCTGTCAGTTCCCTTGTTTTTTCTATATGATATTTGTGACCGTTGTGAAACGGATTATATTCTACAATGATGCCAGCAGTCTTCATATCGGCTCCTTAAAAATTTATAGATTTATTTATAAATAGTATCATGAATTGCCAATCAGTTCAATGGAAAGGCTTTGTACTCAATTTAGCACAATATTTGCAAGGTTTCGGGCAATTTTCTGCTTGTATGGATTATATAAATCTTGTATAATTTTTTGGTATACAAGATTAAATGATAATGGGGGAATTTGTTTTTATTACGTTACTCGAAAGGAGAAATAGGATTATGGCCTATATTGACATTATTAAAGAAAAAGCGAGAAGCGACAGAAAGACGATCGTCCTGCCGGAGACTACGGATAAAAGGACCTTGATAGCCGCATCTCATATTATCTCTGAGGGAATTGCGAATATCATTATGATAGGTGACGAAGAGAAGATTATGGACGGTGCCGGCTGGCTGGAGGTAGAGCTTGGAGGTGCCAAGATCGTGAATCCGGAAAAGACGCCGAAACTGGAAGAGTATATAGAGATGCTGTATGAACTGAGAAAGTCCAAAGGAATGACGATGGAGAAGGCGAGAGAGCTTATTCTGAAGGATTATCTGACCTTTGGAGTCATGATGGTAAAAGCTAACGATGCAGACGGCATGGTCGCTGGTGCATGTCATGCCACCGCGGATACTTTGCGTCCCGCATTACAGATATTGAAAACGGCACCGGGAGTGAAGCTCGTATCGGGCTTCTTCATTCTGGATGTACCGGATTGTGAATACGGAGATAACGGAACCTTCCTTTTTGCCGATTGCGGACTCAATCAGGACCCTACGTCGGAGGAGCTTGCCGCGATTGCGGATTCCAGCGCTACGAGCTTCAGGCAGCTTGTGGGAGCGGAGCCGGTGATCGCTATGCTGTCCCATTCTACAAAGGGAAGTGCAAAGCATCCTCTGGTGGATAAGGTCGAAGAGGCTACGAGAATTGCCAGAGAAAAATATCCGAGCCTCCTATTGGACGGCGAATTGCAGACGGATGCCGCATTGGTGCCTCAGGTAGCGAAATCGAAAGCACCGGGAAGTCCGGTGGCAGGGAAGGCCAACGTCCTTATTTTCCCCAATCTGGACAGTGGAAATATCGGCTATAAGCTGGTGCAGAGGTTGGCAAAGGCGGAAGCCTACGGACCGATGCTTCAGGGAATCTCAAGGCCGGTAAACGATCTGTCCCGCGGATGCTCGTGGCAGGACATCGTGGGCGTTGTGGCGCTTACAGCAGTTCAGGCTCAGCTCGCATAGTTTAGTGATCAATTTAAATAAAAGATAAAATCTCAGGAGATATAAGGTTGAATAAAAATGCGTATTCAACTATTGGTTTGAGTGCGCGTCGCAACGCGCAGATGGGTATGAAAATGAATATATTAGTAATAAACT
Source organism: Bacillota bacterium (assembly GCA_023442465.1). Lineage (GTDB taxonomy): Bacteria > Bacillota > Clostridia > Lachnospirales > Lachnospiraceae > Kineothrix. The sequence goes on from JAEZZQ010000015.1 coordinate 83,947, forward strand.
GCGGCAGTTCTTCTCTTAAGTTTCAGTTAATAAACGCCGTGGATGAAAAGTTGATTGCAAAGGGACTTTGTGAAAGAATAGGAATCGAAGGAAGTCAGTTAGTGTATGCTCCTACCGGAGGAGAGAAAATAACAACGGTAACTCCGATGAAGGACCATACGCAGGCGATAGAGCTTGTGCTGAATGCCTTGACGGACGAGAAGACAGGTGTTGTAAAAAGCCTTCAGGAAATCAGCGCGGTAGGGCATCGTATCGTTCACGGCGGTGAGAAGTTCGCCGCTTCTACGCTCATCACCGATGAGGTAATAGAGGCGATCAAAGAGTGCAATGAGCTTGCTCCTTTGCACAATCCGGCGAATCTTGTGGGTATTGACGCATGCAGGGAGCTTATGCCGTCGACACCTATGGTAGCGGTTTTCGACACCGCTTTCCATCAGACGATGCCGGAGGAGGCGTACATGTACGCGATTCCTTATGAATATTATCAGAAATACAAGGTGAGAAGATACGGCTTTCATGGTACCAGCCATTCCTATGTATCTCACAGGGCGGCAGATATTTTAGGAAAAAGCTATGAGGATTTGAAGATTATCGTATGTCATTTGGGAAACGGAGCCAGTGTATCGGCAGTGAAGAACGGAAAATGTGTGGATACTTCCATGGGACTTACACCGCTTGAGGGCTTGATCATGGGGACCCGCTGCGGCGATATCGACCCTGCGATCATTGAATTCATCGCTCATAAAGAAGAAAAAAATATCGACCGGATTATGGATATTCTCAATAAGGAGTCCGGAGTGTTAGGACTTTCCGGCGGATTATCCTCCGATTTCAGAGACTTGGTAGCAGGCTATGAAAAGGGTGACGCAGCTTCCGTGCGCACGATGAAGGCTTTTGCCTACAGAGTAGCCAAATATATCGGTGCTTATACGGCGGCGATGAACGGCGTGGATGCTATTTGTTTCACGGCAGGATTTGGAGAGAACAGCGGATTTATCCGAGGTCTCGTTTGCGACTATCTGGGTTTCCTGGGAGTTACCTTGGACGAGCAGGCGAATAAGGCGCAAGGGGAAGAAACCGTGGTTTCTACGGCGGATTCCAGAACAAAGATACTCGCCATTCCTACCAATGAAGAGCTGGCAATAGCGAGAGAGACGTTTGCACTGGTAAAATAAGTTACTGTTCACTCCGTTCACAGTAACTCATTATTTCTGGATTTAAATTAGCTATGCGAAGCAGAAATAATCTCCTGAATCACGTTCTTACGTAGCTTAACAGCAAGTGTTAAGCTACTGTGTGAACAGTAACAAAAATAACTATTGACAAAAAACTATCCGATATGTATAATTGACAAAGTGTGAAAATGATTATTTTCATAAGGAGTCAGCTATGTTAATGAACCTAACTGATGTTTTAACATCCGAAGGAAAAGTGGTGGAGAAGCAGGTGGACGTGGATATAGCGGAGCTGAATTGCCGTTTAGGCGATTTTCCCGTAATCCAGAAGACACCCTTGACACTTACTTTAACTAATCTTGGAACGAACAAAGCGTCTATTGAGGGGAAGATGGAACTCACATTTGCCATGAGCTGTGACAGATGTCTGAAGTCTGTCAATCAGAAGGTGACACTCGACTTTATGCGGACGGTGGAAGGACCGGACGATTATAAAGAAGACGCGCAGGACGATGAGCAGAATTTCATGGAAGGTTACCAGCTTAATGTAGACGGCTTAATTAAAAATGAGTGTTTTATGGACTTGCCGATGAAGGTCTTGTGCAAGCCGGATTGCAAAGGAATTTGCATGAAGTGCGGAAAAGACCTGAATGTGGAAGCGTGCGATTGTGATACATTTGTACCTGATCCGAGAATGGCAAGGATAAAAGATATCTTTGATGCAAATAAGGAGGTGTAACAATGTCTATTTGTCCCAAGAATAAATCTTCCAAAGGTAGAAGAGATAAGAGAAGAGCGAACTGGAAAATGAGCGCTCCTACATTGGTTAAATGCAGCAAATGCGGTGCTCTTATGATGCCCCACAGAGTATGCAAGAAATGTGGCTCTTACAACAAAAAAGAAATTATCGCAGTAGATTAATGATTGAAAAGCTGAGGTTTTCCTAATAAATTAGGAAGACCTTTTTTCATGCAATAGGAATTGACTACAGGAGTGTTCGAAGCATACTTTTGTTCATAACAGGAAAGTGCTCCTATTACATGAAAATGGATGCACAGCTATGCGCGCGGAACAAAAATTTTTTGTGTATGAAAAACAACTTGATTTTTATATATGGGTTTAGTATATTAAAGAAAGATATTAGGAGGTTGCATATGTCAGAGTTAGTGAAAGTTGCTGTCGATGCGATGGGCGGAGACAATGCACCGGAAGAAATCGTAAAGGGTGCGGTTGAAGCGGTAAAGGAGAGCAGTAAAGTTAAGGTCTATCTGGTAGGAATTGAGGATAGGATCAAAGATGAACTGAAAAAGTACACTTATCCTTCGCAGCAGGTGGAAATTGTAAATGCGACGGAAGTTATCGAGACGGCAGAGCCTCCGGTCATGGCAATTCGCAAGAAGAAGGATTCCTCCATTGTGAAAGCTCTTCAGTTGGTAAAGGAAGGAACCTGCGATGCATATATATCTGCAGGGAGTACCGGTGCGACGCTAGTCGGAGGACAGGTCATCGTAGGACGGTTAAGCGGGGTGGAGAGACCGCCCTTGGCACCTCTTATACCGACGGAAAAGGGAGCGGCACTTTTGATCGACTGCGGAGCCAATGTGGATGCCAGGTCCTCCCATCTTGTACAGTTTGCGAAAATGGGAAGCGTATATATGGAAAGCATTATGGGAATTAAGAATCCCAAAGTTGCAATTGTTAATATCGGGGCCGAGGAGGATAAAGGAAACGCTCTTGTAAAAGAAACCTTTCCTCTGTTAAGGAATTGTCCGGACATCAATTTTATCGGAAGCATCGAAGCGAGAGATATTCCGGCAGGCTATGCGGACGTCATCATCTGCGAGGCATTCGTAGGAAATGTGATTTTGAAATTATACGAAGGAGTGGGCGGAACGCTCATTAAGAAGGTCAAAGCCGGAATGATGACTTCCCTCCGTAGTAAAATAGGTGCATTGTTAGTAAAGCCTGCCTTAAAGGAGACTTTAAAGACTTTCGACTTGGAGCAATACGGCGGTGCGCCGCTTTTGGGGCTCAAGGGACTGGTAGTAAAGACACATGGCAGTTCGAAAGCAGTCGAAATCAAAAATTCTGTTCTCCAATGTATCACATTTAGCGAGCAGAAGATTAATGATAAAATAAAAGAAAAAATTACTCTTGAGAATGAATAAGAAAGGGCTATTATCATGGAATTTGAAAAATTAAAAAAAGTTATTGCCGAGGTGCTCAACGTTGACCCGGAGGAAATTACGCTGGAAACTACTTTTGCGGATGATTTAGGGGCTGATTCCTTGGATGTATTTCAAATTGTTATGGGAATTGAGGAAGAATTTGATATCGAGATTCCTGCGGAAGAGGCTGAAAAGATTAGTACGGTTGAAGAGGCGGTTGAGTTAATCAAAAGCGCTATGAATTAGTAACTATGTAGAGTATCGAAAGCCCTATATCAAGGGCTTTTTCGATGTTTATGGGGGAATGTGATGTTAACGGAAAATGATTTGAATGAGTTGGAAGGAAAAATAGAGTATTGTTTTAAGGATAAGGAGTTGTTAAAACAGGCACTTACCCATAGTTCCTTTGCCAACGAACAGAAGATCAAAAGAGCGAAGGACTATGAACGTCTTGAATTTTTGGGTGATGCGGTGCTTGAGCTGGTAACCAGCGATTTTTTGTATCAAAGGCATCCTAAAATGCCGGAAGGGCAGCTTACGAAAAAGCGTTCTGCGCTTGTATGCGGGCCGGCGTTGGCCTTTTGTGCGGCTGATATTGAAATCGGCAGCTACATACAGCTTGGCAGAGGAGAAGAATCCACAGGAGGCAGAGGACGCGATTCCATTACTGCAGATGTTATGGAGGCTATTATCGGCGCCATATATTTGGATGGAGGATATGAAGCATCCAGCATTTTCATCCACCGTTTTATATTGTCTGATTTGGAAAATAAAGAACTATTTTATGACAGCAAGACGTTGCTTCAGGAGGAAGTGCAAAAGGACAGCAAGGGAACGCTGCGATATGAGCTCGTCAGCGAGACAGGGCCGGACCACAACAAGAGATTCGTCATTGAAGCGAGGGTGAACGGAAAAATTTTGGGAAGAGGTGTCGGTAAAACGAAAAAGGCGGCAGAACAGCAGGCGGCTTATGAAGCCCTTCTGGCATGCAAAGCCTAAAAAGGGGTAATGGGAGTAACTATGTATTTAAAAAGTATTGAGATACAAGGGTTTAAATCGTTTGCAAACAAAATTAATTTTAAGTTTCACAATGGAATCACCGGAATCGTAGGGCCGAACGGAAGCGGAAAGAGTAATGTAGCTGACGCAGTGCGCTGGGTATTAGGAGAACAGCGCATTAAACAGCTTCGCGGTGCCTCTATGCAGGATGTCATTTTTTCGGGGACTGAGCTTAGAAAGCCGTTAGGATATGCTTATGTGGCCATTACACTGGATAATTCGGATCATCAGCTCGCAGTGGACTACGATGAGGTAACGGTAGCCAGAAGAATATACCGCTCGGGAGAGAGCGAATACATGTTAAACGGCACACCCTGCCGTTTAAAAGACGTGAATGAATTATTTTATGACACTGGTATCGGTAAAGAGGGCTATTCCATCATCGGGCAGGGGCAGATCGATAAGATTCTAAGCGGAAAGCCGGAAGAGCGAAGAGAACTTTTCGACGAAGCGGCAGGCATTGTAAAATTTAAACGGCGTAAATTTGCGGCGCAGAAGAAGCTGGAGGATGAAAAGCAGAATCTGCTGCGCGTGAAAGATATTCTGTCAGAGCTTGAAAAGCAGACAGGACCGCTCGAAAAGCAGTCTGAAATCGCGAAAATTTATTTAAAGAAAAAAGAAGAATTGAAGACGTTAGATGTGAATGTGTTCCTTTTGGAAAATAACCGCATCAAAGAGCAGCTTCTGGCTGTAGAGCAAAAATATGGCATTGCAAGCAGCGATTTGCAGGAGACCACGGAGAGGTATGAGGGCATCAAAGCGGAGTATGAGCAGATTCAGGGACAGATCGAGATGTTGGACGAATCCATTGAGTCAGCGCGCACACAGCTTACGGATACCGGACTTTTGCGAGGTAAGCTGGAGGGCGAAATCAATGTCTTAAAGGAACAGATCAATTCTGCCAAAGGAAACGAGAGCCATCTTCGTTCCCGCCTGGAAACGGTGCAGAAGGAAATCGACGCGAAAAACATAGACAAAGAAGAAATCTTAAAAAATAAAAGCGAAATCGATGGGAAGCTGGCTGAAATCGAAGGTATAAGGGATGAAGCGAGGAACTTACTGAACGAAGTTCAGGGCAAGATCGAGGAGCTGAATAACCATATCGAGGCGGGAAAGAATACGATTATCGATGCGCTGAACGGCCGTGCCACCATCAAGTCCAAAATCGGCCGCTACGATACGATGCTGGAGCAGGCTAATATACGTAAGGCCGAGCTGAATTCCAGATTGCTGCGGGCAAAATCGGACGAGGAGAAGCAGGAAGAGACCATTAAGCAGCTTCAGGCGGAGTTTGAGAACATTAACGGGGAAATCCGTCGGCTGAACGATTCGCAGACAGTTATCGAAGAGCGCCTTAGCGGCATGCATGACGAACTTTCTGCGAAGGATCAGAAGCTTCGGGATACGCAGGTGGTCTATCACCAAGAGAAATCCAAAATGGAAGCGTTAGCTAATCTAACGGAGAGATATGACGGTTATGGCGGCAGCGTAAAGCGCGTCATGGAATGCAAGGACGAAGAAAAAGGTATTATCGGTGTGGTAGCCGATATAATTAAAGTGGATAAGAAGTATGAAACCGCGATAGAGACCGCTTTGGGCGGCAATATTCAGAATATTGTCACGGAGGATGAGGAGACTGCAAAACGGATGATTGCCATGTTGAAGGCGCATAAGGCCGGGAGAGCAACTTTCTTACCTCTTACGAGTATTAAGGACCCGCAGGAATTCAAGAACCCGGAGGCGCTGAAGGAGAAAGGCGTCATCGGCATGGCGGATGAACTGGTGCAGACGGACAAGAAATATAAGGATGTGGCAAAGTCCATGCTCGGGCGCATCGTGGTAGTAGATCATGTGGATAACGCCGTTAAGATAGCGAAAAAGTATAGTTACGGCATCCGAATGGTCACGATAGAGGGCGAGCTTCTTGTGCCGGGCGGCGCTATCAGCGGCGGAGCATTTAAAAATAACAGCAATCTTCTCGGACGCAGGCGGGAGATGGAGGAATTGAACGCCAAGGTTAAAAAATATCTGGAAGAAATCGATTTGCTGCTGGAGGATATCGAAGAGACGAAATCGCTTAGAAATAAGCTTCGTATGGAATTGGAAGATACCAAATCCAGACTGCAGGAGGAGTTCATCAAGCAAAATACGGCGCGGATGAACGTTATAAAGGCGCAGGAGAGAAAGTGCGAGGCAGAGGAAGGCTTCGGAGAGCTGAAAACTGAGGAAAAGGAAATCGAGACCCAGATAGTGGAGATCAAATCCAGCAAAGAGGGTATTCTGAAGGAGCTGGAAGAATCAGAAAACCTGGAAAAACAGGTGGAGCATCAAATCAACGGATTCCAGAAGGAACTGGAGGAGCAGAGGCTGAAGGAGTCCGAGCAGTCAAAGGTGGTGGCGGAGCACGACGTGGGAGTGGAAAAGATGCTCCAGCAGCAAGGCTTCCACAAACAGAACGTGGATCGTATCGACAGCGAAATCGCCCGCTTCATGTCCGAACTTATGGAAATCAAGGAGGGCCTTGAAAGAAATGAGGAAGAGATAGAGAGAAAGGCACAGAACATCGTTGAAATCGAAAAGACAATCGTGTCCTCCAATACCTCAAGAAGTGATGCGGAAGTGAAAATGAAAGAAGACATCACGAAGAAGGAAGAGCTATCTGCAAAGCAGAAAAACTTCTTCGCTACGAGAGAGGAGCTTTCTGAGAGGATGTCCGCTCTGGATAAAGAGGTATACCGCTTAAGTTCCCAGAAGGAGAAGCTGGAGGAATCCATCGAAAGCCAGATCAACTATATGTGGGATGAATATGAAATCACCCTTTCGGACGCAGCTTCCCTTAGAGATGAAGAAATGACGGACCTTTCGTCGATGAAGAAGGAAATCGCATCTTTAAAGGATGGAATCCGCAAGCTGGGTGATGTTAACGTCAACGCTATCGAGGATTATAAGAATTTGATGGAGCGTTATCTGTTTTTAAAGACCCAGCATGATGATTTGGTGGAGGCGGAGAAAACCTTGATACACATTATCGAGGAGTTGGATACTGCCATGCGTAAACAGTTCAACGAGAAGTTTGCCGAAATCGCCAAGGAGTTCGACAAAGTATTCAAGGAGCTTTTCGGAGGTGGAAAGGGAACGCTGGAGCTGATGGAGGATGAGGATATTCTGGAGGCAGGAGTACGCATTATCGCCCAGCCCCCCGGAAAGAAGCTGCAGAATATGATGCAGCTTTCGGGAGGAGAAAAGGCGCTGACAGCAATCGCATTGCTTTTTGCCATTCAGAATCTAAAGCCGTCGCCCTTCTGTCTGTTGGATGAAATCGAAGCGGCTCTGGACGAAAATAACGTAGGCAGGTTTGCCAAATATTTACATAAATTAACAAAATATACGCAATTTATTGTAATTACACATAGGCGTGGTACAATGGAGAAGGCGGATCGTCTGTATGGTATTACGATGCAGGAAAAGGGTGTGTCAACGCTTGTAAGCGTTAATTTGATCGATAAGGACCTTGACGATTAAAAACGTCGTTTGTAATAAGTAAATGAGTATGGAACACTCATAGAGGAGGGCACATGGGCGAGGAAAAGAAAGGCTTTTTTGGAAGGCTTAAGGATGGGCTTACCAAGACCAGAGATAATATTGTAAATGGAATCGACTCCGTTTTTAATGGCTTTTCCGCGATTGATGAAGATTTTTACGAGGAATTGGAAGAAATTCTGATTATGGGAGACATCGGTGTTAATGCTACGAATGCCATTATCGAAAAGCTTCGCGGGCAAGTAAAGGAAAATCATATCAAACAGCCGTCAGAGTGTAAGGAAATCTTGATTCAAAGCATCAAGGAGCAGATGAAGGTTGGAGAGACGGCATATGACTTCGAGCAGGAGCAGTCAGTTATTCTTGTCATTGGTGTGAACGGTGTTGGAAAGACCACTTCTGTGGGAAAGCTGGCAGGAATATTGAAGGATCAGGGAAGGAAGGTTCTTCTTGCGGCGGCAGATACGTTCCGTGCGGCGGCAGGAGAACAGCTTACGGAATGGGCGAACCGCGCCGGAGTGGATATTATCGGAGGCTCGGAGGGATCGGATCCGGCCAGCGTGATTTTCGATGCAGTGAATGCGGCCAAGGCCAGACATGTAGACGTGCTTTTATGTGACACAGCAGGGCGTCTTCACAATAAAAAGAATTTGATGGAAGAGTTGAAAAAAATCAACCGGATCATCGATAAGGAATTTCCCGGAGTTCATAGGGAGAATTTGGTCGTGCTTGACGGGACCACCGGACAGAACGCGCTTGCGCAGGCGAGGGACTTCGGCGAGGTGGCCGATCTGACGGGTATCATTCTCACCAAAATGGATGGGACAGCAAAGGGCGGAATCGCGGTAGCTATTCAGTCGGAACTGAATATTCCGGTGAAATATATCGGAGTGGGCGAAACCATAGAGGATTTGCAGAAGTTTGATTCCGACCAGTTTGTAAACGCACTCTTCGATATAAAAGTATCGGGAGAAGAGGAGTAGTCCGGAACACTCGCAATGAGTAGCAGAATGCTCGCAACGAGCAGAGAACACCTGAAACGAGTCCGGAACGCTCGTAATAGCATAATGAAACAGTAAGACGGATGGAGGATGAGGTAAGTTGGACGAGAAAATGCTGACACTTGACAGGTTTGAAGAAGCTTCTGAGGTAGTGAAAAGGGTGACGCAGGAAACGAAGCTGGTTTACAGCGATTACCTGAGCGCTCAGACAGAAAATAAAGTGTACTTAAAGCCGGAAAACATGCAGTTTACCGGGGCATATAAGGTGAGAGGCGCCTATTATAAAATAAGCACCTTATCCGAAGAAGAGCGTAGCAGGGGATTGATTACCGCTTCCGCGGGCAATCATGCTCAGGGAGTTGCCTATGCTGCAAAATGCAACGACGTGAGGGCAGTTATCGTCATGCCGACCACCACACCTCTTATCAAGGTGAACAGAACGAAGAGCTATGGCGCAGAGGTAGTTCTTTATGGAGATGTTTATGATGAGGCTTGTGCCCGTGCTTATGAACTGGCGGAGGAAAAGGGATATACCTTTATTCATCCCTTCGACGATCTGGCGGTAGCGACGGGACAGGGAACAGTGGCGATGGAAATCTTTAAAGAGCTTCCGTTAGTGGATTATATCTTGGTTCCTATCGGCGGCGGCGGACTAGCCACCGGCGTATCCACTCTTGCCAAGCTTCTCAATCCGAAAATCAAGGTAATCGGGGTGGAACCGGCAGGAGCTAATTGTATGCAGGCGTCCTTGAGGGAGGGAAAGGTTGTTACCTTAGACCACGTGAATACGATTGCTGACGGAACGGCGGTGAAGACGCCGGGAAGCAAGATCTTCCCTTATCTTTCTGAAAATCTGGATGATGTTATTGCAGTGGAGGACGAGGAGCTGGTAGTCGCTTTTCTCGATATGGTGGAAAATCATAAGATGATAGTGGAGAATTCGGGACTTCTTACCGTAGCGGCGCTGAAGCATCTGCCGGTAAAAAATATGAGAATCGTTTCTATCTTAAGCGGCGGTAATATGGACGTGATCACGATGTCCTCGGTGGTACAGCAGGGGTTGATACTCCGGGACAGAATCTTTACCGTATCCGTACTGCTTCCGGATAAGCCGGGAGAGCTTAGCCGCGTATCGGATGTGATTGCGAAGCAAAACGGCAATGTAATCAAGCTGGAGCACAATCAGTTCGTTTCCATTAACAGAAATGCGGCAGTGGAGCTTAGAATTACGCTGGAGGCATTCGGGCCGGAGCACAAGAAACAGATTATAGTGGCGCTTCATCAAAACGGTTATAAACCGAAGGCAGTTCGCACGATTATGTAAATATAAATAAAATAGTTAGAGCGCATCATGGGATATTTGGTGCGTTCTTTTTCGTCTGGGAAGGAGAAGCAGAGCGAATTTACGTGTAAAATTTTTGCATTGCAGAAATCATGTGTTGCTGAGAACGGAATGAACAGTAACACATAAGTAAGGCTCGTAAGAAGAGGTCCGGTATGGTAGAATAGAAATTGGAGTAATGGAAATATTTATCAAAGAGAATGGCTACGATGATTGGCGTTGAGAGGCAGGAAGAAGGTCATGGATAAGAAAAATGAAAATGATGTAAAAAGAGGGCCGGAAATAAAGAAAGAAAATGAAAAAATACAACCTGAAAAAATAGAAACGGAAAAGAAAAGGAAGGCTATGGAAAAACAAAAGGAGGAAAAAAGAGAGAAGGAAAGGGAGGAAGAAGATAAGTATATTTTGGAGATAGAGCAAGAATATGAGAAACGGCGCGAAGAAGAGAAGACGGTAAAACAGCGTATTCTGGATTATATTGTCATCACGCTGGCCTCAGTGGTGTATGCGGTAGGAGTCAGTCAGTTTATCGATCCGAACAATCTGGCTCCCGGAGGAGTGACAGGTGTTGCTATTATTTTGAACCGCATCGTACCGGTGGAGACGGGTACTCTAATTTTAATTATTAATATACCGATTATTCTATTGGGAATGTGGAAGTTCGGAGTGAGATTCATTATTTCGACCTTTTATGCGATTGCGGCTACCTCTCTTTTTACGAATCTTCTGGCACCTTTTGGAGCGGCAACGGATGACCTTCTGTTAGCGGCGCTTGCAGGAAGCGTTCTGATTGCAGTTTCCATGGGTATTATTTTTAAGAGAGGAGCGACTACCGGAGGGACGGACATCATCATTAAGTGTTTAAGGCTAAGGTATCCGCATTTGAAGATGGGAATGCTGTTCTTCTTAACAGATGTGGGTGTGGTGGTGGCTTCTGCCTTCGTGTTTCAGGATATCGATTCCGCACTGTATGCCGGAATCGCCGTAGTCGTTACATCCATGATGCTGGATGTGGTTCTTTACGGCAGGGATGAGGCGAAATTGATTTATGTCATCAGCGACTTCTCTTCCGGGATTACGGACAGGCTTTTGGAGGATCTTGGCATCGGCGTCACTCATTTAAATGGGCAAGGGGCATACAGCGGGAAGGAAAAACAGGTAATCATGTGCGTGTCGAAGAAAACGCTGGCTCCGAGAATCGAGGAAATCGTAAGAGAAGAGGATCCGGACGCATTTATGATAGTCACCAGTGCGACGGAAATATTTGGAGAAGGATATAAGAGTTATTTCAGCGAAAAGATTTGAACAGTATTAATCATGTATGATAGAATATTGAAATAAGATACTAATGAAATCTATCATTTACCGTCAGTAATCGGACTGGTAAAGACCAGATAGGAGAAGCGGGGAACGGATAATTTGGATACGGGAATGGGAAGCAGAAGAAGACAGGGCAAAAAAAAGAGAAGAAACGGCAGCATGTGGCTGTCTATAATTTTATGTGTCATTGCCCTGGGAGCTTTGACTGGATGCCTTTACCTTTTGGTAAAAAATCGCAGTCTCGAGGGGGAGGTCAGCGAAGCGCTGGCATATATCGATGAGGTCAATTCCATTACCACCTATACGGAGGAGGAATTGAAGGAGAAGAAGGAGGAAGCCGCCTCACAGGCATCATTGGAAAAGGAAGAGGAAATTCTGAATGAAATGAAGGAAAGAATGGAAAGTGGAGACGGTACCACCGCTATGCTTAAGTATTTTTATCCGGAAGAAATCGTAGTGGCTTCGGACGGCAGATACTATTTTTTTCCTATTCTAGATACGATAAAGCAACATTCGTATAATGAGGAACAGTTCGTTATGAATGAGGATGAGACGCTTCAATATCTCGAAAACGGCGAAGTGGTTTCGCGCAAGGGAATCGATGTTTCCAAATACCAGTCCTCTATCGATTGGGAGAAGGTGGCAGGGGACGATGTGAAATATGCCTTTATTCGTCTCGGGATAAGAGGTTCCACGGAAGGAAAGCTGGTTTTGGATGATACCTTTGAAGACAATGTGGAAGCGGCATTGGAAAATAAAATCGATGTAGGTGTATACTTCTTTACGCAGGCGCTTAACGAAGCGGAAGCGGTGGAGGAGGCGGAGTTCGTCTTGGAGAATATCGCAGATTATGATATATCTTATCCTATTGTACTGGATGTGGAGGATATCGAGGTGAAGAATCCAAGAACGAAGGATATGACAATGCAGGATTGGACGAATGTATGCATCGCTTTTTGCGAGAGGATTAAAGAGGCCGGATACACGCCGATGATATATGGCAACTTGAAAACGTTCATGCTCATGGTGGATTTGACCCAACTGGAGGAATACGACAAGTGGTTCGCGTATTACAGCACTCCGTTGTATTTTCCTTATGAATTTTCCATGTGGCAATATACCTCGACAGGGAGGGTAGACGGAATTAAGGGCGACGTAGACCTGAATATAAGCATGAAGGATTGGAAAGATGAATGACATAGCAGGAGCATATGAAAAAACGGGGTATCTGAATAAGCATTACAAGTTTTTTCATTTGAAGGATTCCGACAGCAGGAAATTCGATTACCATTATCATGATTTTGATAAAATAATATATATATTGAACGGCAGAGCGGATTATATGATAGAGGGTAAGAAATATCTGTTAGAGCCTCACGATTTCATCTTTGTCAATCGCAACGAGATACATAAGCCTATAGTGGATTTTTCTGTGCCCTATGAGCGCATGATATTATATATCGATCACAGCTTTATTGAAGGATATGCGAAAGATGATTATGATCTGAACGAATGCTTCGGCCGGACCTTTAGGGAAAAGACCAACGTGGTCCGCTTTCCGGCAGTGGTTACCAGAGAGCTTTATGAGACGCTCCGCAGAATGGAGGAAAACGATAAGGCTTCCGGCTATGCGGGAGAGCTGTACGGAGAGCTGCTTTTTCTGGAGTTCATGGTTCAGATGAACAGAGCCTGTCTGGAAAATGAATTCGCTTACCATCATACGGCGAAATATAATAAGAAAATAATCGATATCATTCAGTATATCAATGAGAATTTATCGGAGGAGTTGTCTATCGACGACTTATCGGATAAATTTTATATGAGCAAATATCATATGATGCGCCAGTTCAAGGAGGAAACGGGATATTCCATTCACCAGTACACCTTGGAGAAGCGGATCGTGACGGCGCGGTCCATGCTTTTGAATGGAGTTCCGGCAACGGTTGCTGCTATGGAATGCGGGTTCAAGGATTACTCCACCTTCGCACGCGCTTTTAAAAAAAAGCTGGGCAGTATGCCATCGAAAATAAAGGGGTGAAAGTGTTGCTGTTAAGCTGTGTAAGAACGTGATTCAGGAGATGATTTCTGCTTCGCAGAGCGAATTTAAATGCAGAAATCATGCGTTACTGAGAACGGAGTGAACAGTAACGTAAAGGTGTCAAGAAAAAATACTTGACACCTTTGCTTCTTTATAGTATGATTGGCAATGTGTTCGAGGAAGGTATTTCTTCGTGTACATGGGAGAACCATTATGGAAAAAATTGTAGCACAAGGTTTGTTATATGATTTTTACGGAGAATTATTGACGGAGCATCAGCGTAAGATTTATGAGGCTGCGGTATATAATGACCTGTCTCTCAGTGAAATCGCGCAGGAGCAGGGAATCAGCAGACAGGGAGTGCACGATTTGATCAAAAGGTGCGATAACCTTTTAGAAGGATACGAAAGTAAGCTCCATCTCGTGGAACGCTTTAACCGGATCAAAGATAAAGTGCAGTGCATCGATGTGCTCACAGAGAATGAGCAGATAAGCCACGAGCAGCTTAGAAGAGAAATCAAGAAATTATCGGATGAGATACTGGAAGCCTTGTAATTGGTAAAAGGCATAATATAGATAGAATAAGAGGTAGCCTATGGCATTTGAAAGTTTGACGGACAAATTGCAGAACGTATTTAAAAATTTAAGAAGCAAGGGCCGTTTGACTGAGGAGGATGTGAAAGCCGCCTTAAAAGAAGTGAAGATGGCATTGCTGGAAGCGGATGTTAACTTCAAGGTAGTGAAGCAATTCGTAAAAGCAGTGGAAGAACGTGCGGTCGGCACTGACGTAATGAATGGCCTTAATCCCGGTCAAATGGTAATAAAGATAGTAAACGAAGAAATGGTGACGCTGATGGGCTCCGAGACGACGGAGATTCAGATGCAGCCCGGTAAATCGATAACCGTAATTATGATGTGCGGTCTTCAGGGTGCCGGTAAGACCACTACTACAGCCAAGATTGCCGGTAAATTGAAACTGAAGGGCAAGAAGCCTTTGCTGGTAGCCTGCGATATTTATCGTCCGGCAGCGATCAAGCAGTTACAGATAAACGGTGAAAAACAGGAAGTGGATGTTTTTTCCATGGGTGAGCACCATAATCCCGTGGATATTGCCAAGGCTTCCATGGAACACGCAGGTAAAAACGGGCATAATGTGGTGATTCTCGATACGGCGGGACGCCTTCATATCGATGAGGATATGATGACGGAGCTTCAAAATATAAAGGCTAATGTAGAAGTTCATCAGACGCTTCTCGTAGTGGATGCCATGACCGGACAGGATGCCGTGAATGTGGCAAAGGAATTCGATGAAAAAGTCGGCATTGACGGTGTTGTTTTGTCGAAGATGGACGGTGATACGCGAGGCGGTGCCGCACTTTCCGTAAAGGCGGTGACGGGTAAGCCGATTCTCTATGTAGGTATGGGAGAAAAGCTTTCGGATTTGGAGCAGTTCTATCCTGACCGAATGGCCAGCCGTATTTTAGGAATGGGCGATGTTCTTACTCTTATCGACAAGGTTCAGGCTAACCTGGATATCGATGAAGGTAAGGAAAAAGAAATGGCTGCCCGGATGAAAAAGGGTAAGTTTGACTTTAATGATTATCTGGAAAGCATGAAGCAAATGAAAAAGATGGGTGGTCTTTCCAGTCTCCTGGGGATGATGCCGGGGATGGGAAAACAGCTTGGCGACATGGAGTCTATGGTGGATGAAAAGCAGCTTTCGAGAATGGAAGCGATTGTACTCAGCATGACACCGGCTGAGAGGGAGAACCCGAAGCTTTTGAATCTGAGCAGAAAGAGCCGGATTGCAAGAGGAGCAGGCGTAGACATTGCGGTAGTAAACCGTTTTGTAAAGCAGTTTGAGCAGTCACAGAAAATGATGAAGCAGTTGCCCGGCATGATGGGCGGCAAAAAAGGACGAGGTATGTTCGGCGGTATGAAATTTCCGTTTTAACATATAAAAAATAATTTTGCGGAGGTGAAAAACATGGCAGTTAAAATCAGATTAAGAAGAATGGGACAGAAGAAAGCTCCTTTCTATAGAATCATCGTAGCAGATTCCAGATCTCCCAGAGATGGAAGATTTATCGAGGAAATCGGAACGTATGATCCTAGCACAGATCCTAGCACATTCAAGGTAAACGAAGAGTTGGCTAAGAAATGGCTTGCAAATGGAGCTCAGCCCACAGAAGTTGTTAACAAGATTTTCAAATTGGCAGGTATTGCGAAATAGGACCGGTCGCTTTTGGAGGTGGACTATGAAGGAATTAGTTGAAGTAATTGCAAAAGCACTTGTTGACAATCCGGATGAGGTTGTGGTAACGGAGAAGGCGGAAGGCAAGAATGTAGTTGTCGAGCTTCACGTTGCCCAGTCCGATATGGGAAAAATAATCGGCAAACAAGGCAGGATTGCGAAAGCGATTCGTTCCGTTGTGAAGGCAGCGTCATCCAAGGATAATAAGAGAGTGGATGTGGAAATCGTTTAAACCGATTGGGAGAATGAGGATGGAGAGGTATGGGCCATCCTCATTTTTGGTATGGTGTGGATTTCGTTAGGTTATGAGAGCCTTTCTTCGGCAGCTTTGGGTTCGTTTCCGACGCGCGGGGCCTTGGTTTTCTAAATGAAACAGGTAGGTGACGGCGGCGGTCGGGTCGGCAGCGAAGCACATCCGTGTGCTGCGCTGCCTAAACGCCGCCGTCCTTGCGGCGTTTGCCCTTGTTTTTGGTGGTTTCATTAAGAAAACCAAGGTCCCGTGCTGACGGAAGCGACCCCAAACTGCCGAAGAAAGGCTCCCACTACGTAACGAAATAGGTGTATGGGGGAAGGTGTTGGCTGCGGAAAATGGGGGATGGCGTAGATGTAGTGAAAGTTGCTAGACGGGAAGTTGTGGAAGGGGAATAAATGGGTGTTATTGGGATAGAATGAGTTGGTTGGGGCTTGAGAGAGGACTTGGAGTGACTTGGTGGGGTTGGATTGTGCTGGGATGGATTAGGAGTTGAGATTGATTGGATGGAGAGAGGAATTGGTATGGAAGAGAAGTTGAGAGTTGGGGTTGTGGCTTCGACGCATGGGATTAAGGGAGAAGTTAAGGTTTTTCCGACTACGGATGATTTGGAGAGGTTTAAGTCGCTGAAGCAGGTTATTCTGGATACGGGGAAGGAAGAGCTTGGGCTGGAGGTTGAGAGCGTTAAGTTTTTTAAGAAGTTTGCGATTGTGAAATTTAAGGGGATTGATAATATTAATGATATTGAGAAGTATAAGGGGAAGGAGCTGTATGTGACGAGGGAGAATGCGCAGAGGCTTCGCCGGAATGAGTATTATATTGCGGATTTGATTGGGATGAAAGTGGCAGAGGATAGCGGGAGGTTGTTGGGTGAGCTTTCTGATGTGATTAAGACGGGGGCGAATGATGTTTATGTGGTGAAGATGGAGGATGAAAAGGAGCTTTTGATTCCTGCAATTAAGCAATGTATATTGGATGTGGATATGGAGAAGGGGGAGATGAAGGTGCATTTGCTGGAGGGGCTTTTGGAGGAATAAGAGGAAGGGATGGAGGCTGCCATGAATTTTCATGTCTTGACGTTGTTTCCGGAGATGATATCGCAGGGGGGGCAGGCCAGTATTTTGGGGCGTGCTGTAAAGAACGGATGCATTTCGTTGCATCCGGTGGATATTAGGGATTATACGGAAAACAAGCATAAGAAGGTGGATGATTATCCATATGGAGGCGGTGCAGGTATGCTTATGCAGGCACAGCCTGTTTATGATGCGTATTTGTCGGTGAAGGAAGGGATTGAAGCGGAGAAGGTCAGGGTGATTTATCTGACGCCGCAGGGGAGGCGGTTTGACCAGAAGATGGCAAAGGAGCTTTCCAAGGAGCAGGAACTGATATTTCTTTGCGGGCATTATGAAGGAATCGATGAGCGGGTTCTGGAGGAGATTGTTACGGATTATGTGTCTGTAGGCGATTATGTGTTGACGGGAGGGGAACTTCCGGCGATGGTGATGATCGATGCGATATCCCGGCTTGTTCCCGGAGTGCTGAATAATGAAACTTCGGCGGATTTCGAGAGTTTTCATAATGATTTGCTGGAATATCCTCAATATTCCAGGCCGGAGGAATGGAAGGGGAAGCGTGTGCCGTCTGTACTCTTGTCCGGGGATCATGTGAAAATTGCGGCTTGGAGACAGGAGCAGTCTATACTTAGAACGACGCAGAGGAGGCCGGATCTGTTTGAGAAATATGAGACGAAACGGCGTGTTATCGAGCGGCTGTTAAAGAAGAATAAGTTTTTATATATGGATATGATAGAAAGCCTGCGGCGGGGCAGAGGAGAGCTTATATATAATGAAGGGGGAGGAGTGACCGTATGGGATGCCGCTGCTGATGTTTATATGATGGCGGCATTTGGAGAGGCTTTGGCGGAAGAAATGGTAAAGGCATTGCCTTATGAAAGGGGACTAAAGCAAATTATTGTTCATCAGGAATACTTACTCAGGAAGGTTGAAGAACGATTCCGGATAGAAGAACTAATTCCTGTCAGGCATGCGGTTTATACGCAGAAGGTTCCTCTTTTCGTTTCGAAAGAGATAGAGATCAAGGCGCTTGGCATAGAATATTTGGAGGAGGTCACCGAGCATTATCATATGGTTTCCGAGGATTATATAAGGGAGCAGCTTCTTGGCGGGAAACTGGCAGGGGCTTTTTTGGAAGGAAGGCTGGCAGGATTTGCAGGGGAGCATAAGGAAGGGAGCTTAGGAATACTGGAGGTTTATGAAGAGTATAGACGAAGAGGTGTGGCCGCTTCCTTGGAGGCGTATATGATAAATCGCCATTTGGCAAATGGCTTTACTCCTTATGGAGATATTCTGACGGAGAATGAGGCATCGTTGCGTCTTCAGGAGAAATTGGGACTTTGTATATCTAAGGATGAGCTGTATTGGGCAATCGTTGAAGACACTTATAAATTTG
This sequence comes from Bacillota bacterium, assembly GCA_023442465.1. Taxonomy (GTDB): domain Bacteria; phylum Bacillota; class Clostridia; order Lachnospirales; family Lachnospiraceae; genus Kineothrix. The sequence goes on from JAEZZQ010000015.1 coordinate 102,563, forward strand.
ATGGAAAATGATGAAGAAGCGGAGGGTAAGCGGGATGAAGGATGAAAAGTGTGCAATTGTGGAAGGATTGCTTCCGGCGTATACAGAGGCCTTGACTGGTGCACAGGTCAATGATTTTGTAGAGGAACATTTAAAAACCTGTCAGGCGTGCAGTGAGGTCTACCGGAAGATGCAGGCGGATATTCGAATTGTTCCCGCTTCACGTAAACCGGATAAAAAGACGCTGTGGTACTTAAACGGTGCCAGGATATGGTATTTGCTCTGTCCGCTGCTCGCGTTTATCTTTACTTTTTATGGATGGAAAACGGTTTTTCATATATACGAAGGGCTGTTAGCATTGCTTTGTGCTGTTTTTTTCGCTTCCGAGTTTTTCCATAGAGGCACGTGGTGGGATGAGGAATGTATGGATTTGCAGGAGGAAGCAAGAGAAGGCGCGAAGAAGAAATGGGGGGGTTTTTATGTAAGACCTCTTTTTTGGGGGATTCCTGCGCTTTTTGTAATCGTAGTGGCGCAGTTACCACGAATCGTTGAATATATTATGGGATAACGACAATAAAAAGACTTCCGCTTTTGTATATTTGAGTAGAAATAAAGGGATATATATGTTAAAATAAAAACACTGTAAGATTTTAGCGCTCTACAACAGTAAAAGAGAGTAGAATACGCAGTCTATGACAAATAGGGGAAGAAAAGATAAGAGAAGCGAGGAAGGAAGAACAGCAAATGGCAGAGAAAAAAATCATGTTAGGAAATGAGGCGATTGCCAGAGGGGCATATGAGGCGGGTGTGAAAGTGTCTGCAGCTTATCCGGGGACGCCGAGTACGGAAATCAGTGAGAACATCGTGAGCTACGATGAAATATATGCTGAATGGTCTCCGAATGAGAAAGTCGCGATGGAGGTGGCAATAGGAGCTTCTATCAGCGGCGTGCGCGCCATGGCATCGATGAAGCACGTAGGTGTGAACGTAGCCAGCGATCCGTTGTATACTGCTGCTTACAGCGGCGTGAACGGAGGCCTTGTTCTCGTGGCTGCCGACGATCCGGGATTATATAGTTCACAGAACGAACAAGATACTCGATGTGTGGCGAGAGCTGCACAAGTGCCGGTGCTGGAGCCTTCCGACAGCCAGGAAGCGAAGGATTTCGTGAAATTCGCTTTTGAAATCAGTGAAAAATATGATACACCGGTAATTGTAAGGACAACGACCAGATTAGCTCATTCTCAGGGAATGGTTACCCTGGAGGAGAGAATCGATGTGCCTGATAAAGAATATGAAAGAAATATAAGCAAGTTCGTAATGATGCCCGGAATGGCAAAAGCGAGACATATCATCGTGGAACAGCGTATGGACGCTATCGCAGAGGATGGCTGTACTTTTCCGATAAACAGCATGGAGATGGGGGACACATCTATAGGTTTCATTACCAGCGGTATTCCTTATCAATACGTAAAGGAAGTGTGTCCGGAAGCTTCCGTATTGAAGCTGGGCTTAGTGCATCCGCTTCCCCGTAAATTAATTGAAGAGTTCGCCTCTAAGGTGGATAAATTATACATATTTGAAGAACTGGAGCCGGTCATCGAGGAACAGGTAAAGTCATGGGGAATCGAGGCCATAGGCAAAGAAGTTTTCACCAAGCAGGGCGAATATAGTTCGAATATGCTGCGCCGTGTTGTTCTTGCGGATAAAGGGGAAGAAATGAAGCCGGAGCAGGTTCCGGCGCGTCCTCCCATTCTTTGTCCGGGCTGCCCGCATAGAAGTGTATTTTCGGTTATGAAGAAATTGAAGCTTCACGGAGCGGGAGACATCGGATGCTATACCCTCGGAGCAGTGGCTCCTCTTAGTGTTATCGACACGACGATTTGTATGGGTGCGAGCATTTCCTCCCTTCATGGAATGGAAAAGGCGAAAGGGAAAGATTATGTGAAGAACTGGGTGGCAGTTATCGGAGATTCCACCTTTATGCACACCGGAATCAATTCCCTGATGAACATGGTTTATAATCAGGGTACGGGAACGGTTTTGATCCTGGACAATTCCACCACCGGAATGACAGGACATCAGGATCATGCTGCTACCGGCAGGACATTGAAGGGCGAGACAGTTTCTTCTATTAATATCTATCATTTATGCAAGGCCATGGGAATCGAACACGTGAGAGAAATCAACGCTTTCGATCTGCCCTGTCTGGAAAAGGCTCTTAAGGAAGAGACTGCAAGGGATGAAATCTCGGTGATCATAACCAAGTCCCCCTGTGTGCTGTTAAAGGGCAATGTATTTCCTGATAAATGTGTGCCTTTGCCGGAGAAATGTAAAAAATGCGGCGCGTGCCTGAAACCGGGCTGCCCGGCTCTTACGAAAAATGAAGACGGCACCATTTCCATCGATGCAACGATGTGCAACGGTTGTGGTTTATGTATGCAGCTTTGCCCCTTCGGAGCAATTGAGAAGCAGGCGAAATAGAGAGGAGAGGACTAAAATGATGACAAAAAGTATTATGATAGTAGGCGTAGGCGGACAAGGGACTCTTCTGACCAGCCGTATTCTCGGAGGAATCATTCAGGAAGCGGGATATGATGTAAAGTTATCGGAGGTACACGGAATGGCGCAGAGAGGCGGCAGCGTTGTAACCTTTGTAAGATATGGGGAAAAGGTGTGGGAGCCTATCGTAGAGGAAGGACAGGCGGATGTACTGATCGCATTTGAGCGACTGGAGGCTCTTCGGTATGCACACTTTTTAAAAAAGGACGGAGTGTTAATTATCAATGACTGGAGAATCGATCCGATCACTGTCGTTACAGGAGCGGCTCAGTATCCGAAGGATATTATTGAGAATTTGAGCAAGGACCACAAGGTGTATATGGTAAACGCGATGGAGGAGGCGATAAAGCTGGGGAATTCCAAAGCTTTTAACGTAATTGTGCTTGGACTTGCGGCAAAGCATATGGAATTCGCGATGGAGGACTGGCTTAAGGTAATCGAGAGAACAGTGCCGCCTAAGACGGTGGAAATTAACGAAAAAGCGTTTTTGATCGGATACAAAGGGTAGCATAATAAATATACGATGGGAGAGGGCGGACAAGATGATCTGGAATGAAGCGAAAGAATGTATGAGCAGGGATGAAAAAATCGTTCTTCAGGGGGCGAGGCTGGTAAAGACGGTAGACAGGGTATATCACAGCGTGCCGTTTTACAGGAGAAAGATGCAGAACATCGGCATTGAACCGGGAGATATCAGGGGACTTGAGGACTTGGAGAGGCTTCCGTTTACGACGAAGGCGGACTTGCGGGAGAATTATCCCTTCGGGCTGTTTGCGGTCCCTCAGTCAGAAATTATCAGAATCCATGCGTCCAGCGGAACCACTGGAAAAGCAACGGTAGTAGGGTATACGAGGAAGGATTTGGATATTTGGAGCGAATGCGTGGCGAGGGCGTTTACGATGGCGGGAGTATCAAAGGATGACATTATTCAGGTGGCTTACGGCTACGGACTTTTTACAGGCGGATTGGGTGCTCATAACGGTGCTGAAAAATTGGGAGCCACGGTAGTTCCCATGTCCACCGGCAATACGAAGAAGCTGACGACGATGATGGTTGACTTCGGCGCTACGGCAATCGCCTGCACCCCCTCTTATCTTCTCCATATCGCGGAGACGCTGGAGGAGAACGGCGAAATCGATATGATTAAGTTAAAGGTTGCTATATGCGGAGCAGAGCCGTGGACGGAAAATATGCGTAAGCAGATAGAAGCGAAGCTGAATATCCGCGCGCACGACATTTACGGGTTGTCGGAGATCATGGGGCCGGGAGTGGCTTGTGACTGTGAATACCATAAAGGCCTCCACGTATATGATGACCATTTTCTTCCCGAGGTCATTGATCCGGATACGCTTTCGGCCGTAGCGGAGGGAGAACTGGGAGAGCTGGTGTTTACTACGATTACGAAGGAAGGAATTCCTCTTTTAAGATATCGGACCAGAGATTTGACGAGCATAAGCTATGAAACCTGCGAATGCGGAAGAACACTGCCGCGCATCAGCCGGTTCAAAGGACGCTCCGACGATATGCTGATCATCCGCGGAGTGAACGTTTTCCCCTCTCAGGTGGAAGCGGCTCTTTTGGAGATGGGAGAGACCAGCCCTCACTATATGATGATCGTGGACAGAGCGAACAATCTGGATACTTTAGAGGTTCAGGTAGAGGTAAACGAAAGATTCTTCTCGGATGAAATCAAGGAGCTTGAGAAGCTGACGAAGAGGATAGAGCATGCACTTCAGCAGGCACTTGGTATCGCAGCGAAGGTGAAACTGGTGGAGCCTAAGAGCATCGAAAGAAGTATGGGAAAAGCAGTACGTGTCATAGATAAAAGGAAGCTGGTATAAAGTTTTTTCAGGCGGCATGGACGCAGATTGGAGGGGTTTTATGTTTATTAAGCAATTATCGGTTTTTTTGGAAAACAGAGAGGGGCGTCTGGAGGATGTGCTTCAAGTGCTCAGGGACAATGAGGTGAATATTGTATCCTTAAGCCTTGCGGATACGGAAAAGTTCGGTATGCTCCGTTTGTTGGTGAGCAATCCGGAGGCGGCTCACAATGCCTTGAAGAGGAACGGTTTTTCCTCCAAGCTTACGGATGTGCTGGCTATCAGGATTTCTCATCGCGTAGGCATGCTTCAGGAGCTGTTAGAGCCTATTTGCGATGCGCATATCAATATCGAATACATGTATGCGCTGTCCACGGGGAATGATGATGCATCTATGGTTTTAAAGACCTCGGACCTGGAGTTCGCAGAAAAAACTTTGCGCGCAAAGGGGGTAGAAATCATAGCCCCGGAAGAAATCATGGATATGCAGTCGTGAAGTTGGAAAGTAGGGGGAAATAGTTACTGTTCACACAGTAGCTTAACACTTGCTGTTAAGCTGCGTAAGAACGTGATTCAAGAGATGATTTCTGCTTCGCGTAGCGAATCTGCATGCAGAAATCATGCGTTACTGTGAATGGAGTGAACAGTAACGAAAAATAGCTTGCATTTTATATGTGGTTATGCTAAAGTATTCATGTTGCGAAAATGGGATGGTCCTCTGTTATCATAGCCGCTTGAATTGTGGCGTTGCAAAGCACGGCTTTGTGTGTATTAAGAACATCTAAATAATAAGGAGGCACACGATGAGTAATATTATTAGAGAAATTGAAGCGGAACAGTTAAAAGAATCCGTATCAGAGTTTAACGTAGGCGATACGGTAAAAGTATACGGTAAAATCAAAGAGGGTAACCGTGAGAGAATTCAGATTTTCGAAGGTACCGTTTTGAAGATGCAGGGTGGAAGCAACAGAGCTACCTTCACAGTAAGAAAGAATTCCAACGGTATCGGCGTTGAGAAGACTTGGCCTTTACATTCCCCTAACGTAGAAAAGGTAGAAGTAGTAAGAAGAGGTAAAGTAAGAAGAGCAAAACTGAACTACTTGAGAGATCGCGTAGGTAAGAAAGCAAAAGTGAAAGAATTAGTAAAATAATGTGACTGTTCACACAGTAGCTTAACACTTGCTGTTAAGCTGTGTAAAAACGTGATGCAAGAGATGATTTCTGCTTCGCAGAGCGAATTTAAATGCAGAAATCATGCGTTACTGTGAACGGAGTGAACGGTAACAAAATAATGAAGATGTAATAAAGAGCAATTATCAGCGTGTAATTGCTCTTTGTTGTTTTTTATTGTATACTAATCATAAGTATTACAATTAGCGAAGCGTTTTATTCTGACATAATGAACGGGAACAGGAAGATGAGAAGAAGCAAGGGTCTTAGCTTTTATGAGAAAAAGAAGCGGATAAGCCTTCATGTAGTGAGGGAGATTTTCGGCATGGTGTTCGGCACCTTTGCCGCTATTTTGCTTGCCGCCGTTTTTGTGTTCAGCGTGGGAATGCGGACCAATGTCATCGGCGTATCTATGGAGCCGACGTTGTATAACGGACAGCAGATACTGATTAACCGCTTCGGCTATAAGCTGGCCTCTCCGAAGAAAGGAGACATTATCGTGTTCCTTCCCAACGGCAATCAAAACGCCCATTATTACATAAAGCGTGTAGTAGCGCTTCCGGGTGAGACGGTGCAGATTATTGATGGACAGCTTTATGTGGACGGAGTTCCCGAGGATAATGAGACCTATGATAAAATGGAGGATGCGGGAATTGCGGCGAATGAAATTGTTTTAAAAAACGATGAATACTTCGTTTTGGGCGATAACAGAAATATAAGCGAGGACAGCCGTTCGGGAAATATAGGCCCGGTGAATAGAGATACCATCTATGGGAAAGCATGGTTTCATATGAGGGCAGAGAACGATGGAATGGGGCTTATACAATAATAATTTAAAATAAAATTAGGAGTTATAGAATATGAATTATCAGTGGTACCCCGGGCATATGACTAAGGCGAAGCGGATGATGCAAGAAGACATCAAGCTGATAGATTTGGTAATCGAGCTGGTCGATGCCAGAATCCCACTCAGCAGCCGTAATCCCGATATCGATGAATTGGGAAAAAATAAAGCAAGATTGATTCTCCTTAACAAATCGGATTTGGCGGATCCCAAATATAATAAGCTTTGGGCGGAGTATTTTAAGGAAAAGGGCTTCCATGTGCTGGAGATAAACTCCAAAAACGGTACGGGAATAAAAGCGATACAAGGTGTCGTACAGGAGGCTTGTAAGGAAAAAATAGAAAGAGACAGAAGAAGAGGTATCATCAACAGACCTGTTCGGGCTATGGTGGTAGGAATACCAAATGTGGGGAAATCGACATTCATCAATACGTTTGCGGGAAAGGCATGTACGAAGACGGGAAACAAGCCGGGTGTTACGAAGGGGAAGCAATGGATTCGCTTGAACAAAGGAATCGAGCTTTTGGACACACCGGGCATCCTATGGCCCAAATTCGAAGATCAGGCGGTAGGCATGAAGCTCGCGTTCATCGGTTCTATGAACGATGAGATTCTTCATATCGATGAATTGGCCTTGGATTTGATACATTTTTTGCAGGAGAAGTATGACGGGGCATTGGAAAAACGCTATGAGGTGGAGCCGGGCGGAAACACATCGGATATGCTTCGCAAGATATGTGTCGCCAGACACTGCTATTTGAAGGGCGAGGAGCCGGATTTGCAAAGAGCCGCCGCCTTCGTGGTGGATGATTTCAGGAGCGGAAGGCTGGGAAGAATTACGCTGGAATTTCCGGAATGATTTGAGATATACTATTAAAATAAGCTGACATAATATGCCGGTTTGGAAGGGCATGGTTCAAGAATGAAGAAGATGTTAAAAGAAATATTGAGTACCAGCGTATATCTGCTTGTGGTGCTTTGTTTGACCTATGTGGTAATTCATTTCATCGGTCAGCGGACGCAGGTGATTGGAAGCTCTATGGAGACGACTCTTAGCGATAATGATAATTTGATTGTGGATAAAATCACTTACCGTTTTAATGACCCTAAGAGATTCGATATTGTGGTATTTCCGTTTCAGTATGCGAAGGATACCTTCTATATTAAGAGGATTATCGGTTTGCCGGGAGAAAGTGTTTATATCGATGAAGACGGTGTTATTTATATCGACGGGGAGGTCCTTGAAGAGCATTACGGAAAAGAGGTCATTCTGGATGCCGGGCGGGCGAAGGAACCGGTTACCTTGGGAGAGAACGAGTATTTCGTGATGGGCGATAACAGAAATAACAGCTCCGACAGCAGAGACCCTGCGGTGGGCAATGTTTCCAGAGATAACATTATAGGAAGAGCATGGATTCGTATTTGGCCTTTGGAGGATTTCGGCATCTTAAAACACCAGTAGAGACGGAGACAAAACAGTGGAAGTAAAAACAATTGATATAAAGAAGATTTTTCAGGCAGCCGACATAGAAAAGCTGCCTGAATTAATAGAAAGTTATTCTGCCGATGAGAGAAAAGCGGTACAGGTAATCATCCTTTCTGCAAAAAAGAAGCTGGAAGCTTTACATAAGGAAAGGGAAAGAATGGAGCAAATGTTCAGGTATGAGAGAGAATACTGCGATTTTGCTTATATCTGCGGCATTGACGAGGTGGGGCGGGGCCCTTTAGCGGGGCCGGTAGTGGCAGGAGCAGTAATTTTGCCAAAAAATTGTGACATTTTGTATCTTAATGATTCCAAACAATTGTCCGAAAAAAAGAGAGAAGAGTTATATGACGTTATCATGAAGGAAGCGGTCGCCACGGGACTGGGTTATGTGGCTCCGGAGAGAATCGACGAAATAAATATACTGCAAGCAACCTATGAGGCGATGCGTCAGGCTATAGATAATCTTTCGGTCAAGCCGGATTTGCTGCTGAACGATGCGGTGACGATTCCCCTTGTGGATATCAGACAGATTCCTATTATCAAGGGAGATGCAAAGAGTGCCTCTATCGCCGCAGCAAGCATTATTGCGAAGGTAACGAGGGACAGGCTGATGGTACAGTGTGACAGCATTTTTCCCGAATACGGGTTTGCCGCCAACAAAGGCTATGGAGCACAGATTCATGTAGAGGCCCTGAAAAAGTACGGCCCGTGTCCGATACATAGGCGTTCCTTTATAAAAAATATAATTCCCGTTTAAACCATATGTTTTTATTGATAGGGAGGTATTGCTTTGAACTTAGCCGGTTTATTTCAACCCCAATATGGAAACAAAGGCTCTGGCAGCCGTTCGGGTTCGGTAAGAGCTCCGATAAGCGTGACCGCCTCGGGAAATTACCAGACTCAGCAGGTAATCAAGAATCTGTCGCCGGGCCAGACGATTCAAGGGGAAATCGTAAACAGAAATGGCAATGAGGTACAGATTCGGGTGGATAAGGATGTGATCATCACCGCGAGACTGGATAAGGACATCAGCCTTGCGGTAGGCCAGAACGTGACCTTCGAGGTGAAGAACCAGTCCGGTCAACAGTTAGCGTTAAGGCCGCTTTATGAGAATTTATCCCAGAATCCCAATGTACTTAAAGCGCTGGAGGCCGCCAAGCTGCCTTTGACGGATGAATTAATGCGCATGGTTTCTTCCATGATGGAACAGGGAATGTCCATTGATAAAAATACGCTCTTGGACATGGGAAAGTTGATATCCGCTCATTCGGGAGTTAACCCCGAGACCATTGTGGGACTTCGAAGCTTGCACCTTCCCGTGACACAGGAGAATATAGAACAGTTTGAAAATTATCAGAACTACAGACATCAGATAGTAAGCAGCGTAACGGACTTCTTGTCGGAGCTTCCATCGGCTTTTCAGACGATGGTGGCGCAGGGACAGGCCGAGGGGGCTGTTAATTTTTATAAGCAGGTATTGCAGCTATTTGCAGAGTCTTCCATGCAAGGGGAAATGCAAAATGCAATGCAAAATGTGGTGCAAAATGATGAAGCCGGGAAGGTTATACTTGCCGATGCAGGCAAAATGGCAGGGGGTATGCAGGAGGAGGTACAAGCTGCAGGAAAGGAAAGTGTACTGAATGCTGCACAGAATCAGGCAGAAGGCAGGATGATGGAATCTATCATTCGAATTATAGATGGAGAAGGCGATACAAAAGCGGTAAATCCGGATGGCACAGATGTAGGTAAGGGCGCGGAGACCATGGCTTCTCCGAGGAGTGTCTCAGCACAAAGCGGTACTTTGCAGAATTACACGCCGCTTTTTGAGGTACTGAACCAAGAGGCAAGAAATACACTGTTTAACTTATTAGAGGGAATAGGTTTTTCGAAACAACAGCTTTCACAGGTGGCGGATGGCAGCATGCCGGTGAAGCAGTTGCTGCAGGACATAAATACGATGTTGACGGTAAACGCAGAAGCGGTAAGCCGGGAGAGTGTTATTAATTTATTTGGAAGCAGGGTATACAATCAACTGCTTAACAATGAGGTCTTGCAGCAATGGCTGCTAAAACCGTCGGATGTGGGGCAGAAGAACACCGTAGAGGACTTTTACGGGAGACTTAGAGAACAGTCAGCGCGGCTTACGGAGGCCCTCGGTCAGATTTCGAAGGATATACCATTAGCAAAGAACCTTTCAACTATGCAGAGCAATATAGAATTTATGAATCAGCTTAATCAGGCGTTTAATTATATCCAGCTTCCGTTGAAGATGAGCGGGGGAAACGCTCATGGAGATTTGTACGTCTATACCAATAGGCGAAATGCTCCTAAGGAGGATGAAAGCGTCAGTGCGCTTTTACATCTGGATATGCAGTACCTGGGAACAATGGATATTTATGTGAAAATGAAAGAAAAAAATGTCAGTACAAAATTTTATTTAAAAGATGAGCAAACGATAGACTTTATCGCAGATCATATTCATATTTTGAATGGGAGGCTTTCAGAGAGAGGTTATACCATGAATGCGGAAATGGTAATGAGCAAGGAAGAGGAAAAGGGAATGGATGTGATGGAGGCTATGAGCGCCCAGGAAAAGCGGGAAAATATTTTGGCACAGTATTCTTTTGATGTAAGAGCTTAGGAAGAGAGATAAGGCGTGTTGGTAAACCCGCACGAAGTCTTCAGACTTTGAAAGGAGCATGGTTATAAATATGAAGCCGTACGAAAAAGGAAAGGAAAAGCCAAAGCGGGCTATTGCGTTAGCTTATGACCCGGACGATGAAGCGCCGCGGATTATTGCGGGCGGTCAGGGGGAGTTGGCGGAGAGGATTATTGAACGGGCGAAGGATGCCGATATTCCGATTCATAAGGACGATAAGCTGGCGGATACCTTGTCCAGATTGGAAATTGGAGATATGATACCGCCGGAGCTGTATGAAGTTGTGGCGGAGATTCTTGTATTCGTGGATGCCATGGATAAGATTAAGGGGAAGATGGATAAGGATAGATCGCGATAGGAGATGGATATTGAATAATAGGGGAGTGGGAACTCAGTATGAGCTGCTCGCAGGCAGGTATCTAGAAGAGCAGGGCTTTAAGGTCTTGGAGAAGAACTTTAGAAGCAGGGACGGGGAAATCGATATTGTCGGGCGCGATGGAGAATTCCTTGTGTTTGTGGAGGTAAAATACAGGACTACGGAACAAAAGGGGATGCCGGAAGAAGCGGTCGGAGCTGCAAAACAGCGCAGGATATGCAGGACGGCGGATTATTATCGGTTTATACATCGTTATTCGGAGGACGAACCGGTGAGGTATGATGTGATTGGGATAAGCGGCGGTGAAGAAATTAGCATAAGGTGGTATAAGGACGCTTTTTCGCATGTTTATAGGTGGTAGGTGTAAGGATTTGTGGTAAAGAGGGAAGTTGTGAGAGCTTTTCTTCGGCAGCCTTTGGGTTCTGTTCCTGCGCGTACGGTTCGGATTTTCTAAATGAAGCCTGTTTGGGTTGTGGTGATGGACGGGGCGGCAGCAAAGTGCATCCATGCACTGTGCTGCCTAAACGCCGCGTCCTTGCGGCGTTTGCCCTGGGTGTTTCGGGCTTCATTAAGAAAATCTGAGCCGTGTGCTTAACGGAACAGAACCCAAAACTGCCGAAGAAAGGCTCCTGCTACGTTATGAGTTTACACACGAAAGTGCTGTGGTGGGAATGGAGTGTAGGGGAGATATAGAAGTAAGAGGTTACTGTTCACACAGTAGCTTAACACTTGCTGTTGAACTACGTAAGAACGTGATTCAAGAGATGAATTCTGCTTCGCAGAGCGAATTTACATGCAAAATTTTTGCATTGCAGAAATTATGTGTTGCTGAGAACGGAGTGAACAGTAAGGGGATATAAGAGTAGATGGATTATGCAAGTAAGTGTAAAGTGATAGAATGAATATAGTAAATAGAATTAGAAGTACGGTGATAGTTTGAAAGATGGAGAATACAGGATATGGAGATTAAGAGAGTTGACGGCGGGGAGGTTGTCAGGAGGAATTGGTTTGGGGAAGTGGAGTATTTGACATTTCCGGGCATTGAGGAGACGGGGATTGTGAGGCATTTATTTTCTACCCGGGTAGGGGGAGTCAGTGAGGGGATGTTTGCTTCGATGAATTTGAGCTATACGAGGGGCGATGAGAAGGATGCTGTGGATGAGAACTTTGCCAGGGTAGCCAGGATACTGGGAAGAAGGGCGGAGGATTTTGTTTTTTCGGATCAGACTCATACGACGAACGTTAGGAGGGTGACGGCGAAGGATAGGGGGAAGGGGCTTGTTCGGGAGAAGGATTATGCGGATGTGGATGGTCTGATTACGGATGAGCCGGGAATTGTGCTATCTACTTTTTATGCGGATTGTGTGCCGCTGTTTTTTGTGGATACGGTTCATAAGGCAATTGGACTTTCCCACTCGGGGTGGAAAGGGACTGTGAATAGGATGGGGGAGCGTACTCTTGCGGAGATGAAACGGGAGTTCGGAACAGAATCTAAGGATGTGACGGCGGCAATAGGGCCGTCTATTTGTGGTAAGTGCTATGAGGTGGATGGCGATGTGGCGGAGCAGTTTGCGGCGGTTTTTGAAGGCGAAGCATTAACTGATATTTTGGTTAAGAAAGAAAATGGGAAGTATCTGCTTGACTTGTGGAAGGCAAATTTTTATGTGCTGACGCAGGCAGGAGTTCCGAAAGAGAAGATTTCGGTTACGGATATATGTACCTGTTGTAACCCGGATTATCTTTTTTCCCATAGAGCCAGCAAGGGAAAAAGGGGGAATCTGGGGGCTTTTTTAAGCTTGTGCCCGACTTAAGAAAATCTTAAATAATTTCCTATATGTCCCTTAAAAAATATATGGTTAGATGAAGAACGGAGAGAGGATTTTACTATGGCGAATGTATTAGTGTGCGACGACGATAAAGCGATTGTGGATGCAATTGAAATTTATCTTATGCAGGAGGGTTATCATGTGCTGAAGGCATATGATGGGGAGCAGGCAATCAAGGTGCTCAAAGATAATAATGTGCACCTGCTCATTATTGACATTATGATGCCAAAGCTGGACGGAATTCATGCTACTTTGAAAATAAGAGAATACAGCAGTATACCCATTATCATTCTATCGGCTAAATCGGAGGATTCGGATAAAATTCTGGGACTCAATATCGGGGCGGACGATTATGTAACGAAACCGTTTAATCCTCTGGAGCTGGTAGCGAGGGTGAAGTCTAATCTGCGCCGCTATACGACCTTGGGGAATCTGAATAGAGAAAATAATGCGTTATTCAGCGTAGGCGGTCTGTGCATCAATGATGAAACAAAAGAGGTGACCGTGGATGGAGATGGTGTGAAGCTGACGCCGATAGAATATAATATTTTGTTGCTTTTAGTAAAAAATCAAGGGAGGGTTTTTTCCATCGATCAGATTTACGAAAGCATATGGAATGAGGAAGCTATCGGTGCCGACAATACGGTGGCCGTTCATATAAGACATATCAGGGAAAAAATAGAAATTAATCCGAAGGAGCCACGCTATTTAAAGGTAGTTTGGGGCGTAGGCTATAAAATTGAAAAACAATGATTTTTACAGAGATAGAGACTGCCGGATGTGAAAAGGAGTAGGGGGCAAGGATGAAAAAAAAGGTACCAGGGAAGAAGCTTGGAGGTTTTTTACATATACTACAGCATATTTTGATTGTTTCTGCGGCGATAGCTGTTTTGGTAGTGGTAACGGGCTCGAGTGTAATGATAAAGGGTGTGGACGGCAACTACAGCTATAGCATGGATGCGGATGAAAAGGGAAAGTTGTATGAGGATTCCTTTTTATTCAATTATATATTCGGCAGAGGTATTGCGGACGTAGCCCGCATAGGTGCGATCAGAAGCCAGATGGAGACGGATGGCAGGTTCAACGGTAACAAGGAAATTGACGTGACTACATTCTATTACCGTTTTGAAGGGGTGCCGAGCCGGTATGTGACGGCGAAGTATCGTTTGGAGGATTTGATCAAATGGGCGCAGTACGGCTTTGAGCACGAAGAGCAATGGATGAGCGGGGAGCAGGTGGATGAGTTCCTAAACCGCATGACTACCTATACCAAGATTGACTACAGCCTTGGGAACCTTCAGGGAAATATCAGCACTCCTTTTAACTCCGATATCGAGGAAAGTACGGAGGTGTACAGTGTATCGGCAAACGGGCTGGGGGATAGTGAGAGCTTTTACAGGGACGATACAAGTGCCACGATCCTGGTTAACCGCTATCAGACTGTGGAAGGAAAAAATATAGAGAATTATACCGGAACGTGGAATGATTATTATGATTTGTGCAGCTACGTGGAGAGTACAGCTTCGGAATTGAATTCCAATTATCAGAATTATTTTACGTACAATGATTTTTATGATTTGGAGAATTCCAATCTTAGATATTATATAATCAAAACGATCGGAGACCGTCAGGAGGTTTATACCAATCTCGAAGTTTCCGGCTTGTCGGAAAAGGAAGTGGCCCAGGAGTTTTCCCGTTTTGGGAGGTTTCTCTACTTCAGTCCTGCCGATATGGAATATACTACGGATACGCTGGTAACGGAAGAGACGGTGCGTCATGTGTTCAATTCCTACGAATATGCTTATCCGGAAACGATAAAGGTGTGGATCGGCGTAGATACCGACTATCCGGCAAACGATGTATATATTCAGGGCTTGAATGGATATACCAGCTATATACCTTATTACTGGCAGATAATCGGCTTTGCAGCCACGTCTATTGCTCTCTATCTGGTTCTGTTTATCTTTTTGACTGTTGTAGCAGGCCGTGTCAGAGATGAGGAAGGAAATGTAGCCATCCGGTTGCAGAAAATCGATGTTATCCCTACGGAGCTTTCGGTGCTTGGCACGATTGTTTTAATAGGGGGTATTATCATAGCTCTCACATATATCTATGATTCCATGTCTTTTGAGTACTATTATACTACATGGTTTAAGGTGACGGCGGGCGCTGTGGTACTGATTTGTGAACTATTGTTCACGGAATTTTATTATAGCATGGTGCGCAGGCTGAAGGCAGATAATCTCTGGGCAGAAAGCCTTACCTGCAAGGGTATCGCAAAGGGTAAAAGGCTTGTTTGGAATCTATATGATAATGGAACGGTCATCATAAAGACCTGGGTTCCGTATGTGGTGTTTGTGGCTGTGAATCTTTTGCTTTTTCTGCTCGGAATGAAAGGAATTGTTGCAGCCCTATGTGCCGATACCGCTTTTGGCATTCTCATTTACCGTAATACGAAGAGCAGACAGAAAATTGTAGAAGCCATCAAAAAGATAAAAGACGGTGATTTGAAATTCAAGGTGGATGAAACGGGTCTCCATGGCGACAACCTGGTGTTGGCGCAGGCGGTAAACAGCATCGGAGAGGGAATCCGCACGGCTGTGGAAACGAGCATGAAAGACGAGCGGCTAAAGGCGGACTTGATTACCAACGTATCCCATGATATCAAAACTCCCCTTACCTCCATCATCAATTACGTGGATTTAATTAAGAGGGAGAATATTGAAAATGAGAAGGTGCAAGGATATGTGGAGGTTCTGGATTCCAAATCCCAGCGGCTAAAGCAGCTCACCGATGATTTGGTAGAAGCTTCCAAGATTTCTTCCGGCAATATTTCCTTGGAATGGGAGAGAATCAATCTCGTAGAACTGGTCAATCAAACGATTGGAGAATTCTCGGAGAAGTTTGAGCAAAAGCGTTTAACTCCCGTGCTGAGCACGCCGGGCCATACGATGTATATAGAGGCGGACAGCAGAAGGATATGGAGGGTCGTTGAAAATTTGCTCAACAACATCTTCAAGTACGCGCTGGAGGGTACGAGAATATATATGGATATCACGGAACGGACCGGCGAAGATGGGGAGAAATATGTGGAATTTGCGATAAAAAATATTTCTGCACAGCCCCTTAACGTCAACGCGGACGAATTGACCGAGCGCTTTATCAGAGGAGATGTGGCACGAAGCACGGAGGGAAGCGGTCTGGGTTTATCTATTGCAAAGAATCTGACGGAAGCGCAGAAGGGAAAGTTTGAAATACAGTTGGACGGCGATTTGTTTAAGGCGATCTTAACGTTTCCGCTATTATGAGAATCGGTAAAAGGAACTAAAAAAGCCTCTGCTCCATAAAAATGATACATCATTAAAATATGAATTGATTTTAATGTAGTCATTCTATGGAGAGGGGCTTTTCATATGATGAAAGCACACTTTAAGCCGCAGCTATTACAGAGGCAATTCTTCACGGTTATTGTACCTGAAAAGTAAATCCTGAATCTTATCCGTAGGAGTATGCACGTTGGACATAGAGGAATCGTGATTCATGAAGTCGATGATGGATGCTAAAAATTTACTCATTTCCGCTTCCACATAATAAGGCCTGCTTAACAGTTCCGGAGGCTGGTAGGTGAGGTTGGTTGTAACGATCTTGTCGAAATAGCACTTTTCATAAGCCTCGTCGAAGGCGTCCATCCCGTCGGTAAACAAACCAAAGGTGCAGCAGATGAATACACGCTTTGCGTTCATGGATTTGAGCTGTTTCGCGGTGTCGATCATGCTTCCGCCGGAGGAAATCATATCGTCAATGATGATCACGTCTTTTCCGTCAATATTTTCCCCTAAAAACTCATGGGCTACGATAGGATTCTTGCCGTTTATGATGGTAGAGTAGTCACGGCGCTTATAGAACATACCGGTATCCACACCTAAAACGTTAGCAAAATATACGGCGCGGTCGAGCGCGCCCTCATCGGGACTGATGACGATCGTATGATATTTATCGATGATGAGGTCCTCTTCCGTGCGCAGGAGAGCCCTTACGAACTGGTAAGGCGGCGTGAAATTATCGAAGCCGGAAAGTGGCGCCGCATTTTGCACACGTGGATCGTGAGCGTCGAAGGTAATGAAATTGGACACGCCCATATTGGTCAATTCCTCGATAGCATAAGCACAGTCGAGAGATTCACGGCCATTTCTCTTATGCTGCCTGCCTTCATAAAGGAAGGGCATTATGACGTTAATTCGGTGGGCCTTTCCGTTAGCGGCAGAAATAAGTCTTTTCAAGTCCTGATAATGGTCGTCGGGGGACTTATGATTGATATAACCGTTCATTTTATAGGTAATGCTGTGATTGCATACGTCCGTGATGATGAATAAATCCTTGCCGCGGATCGATTCGTTTAAAACGGCTTTCCCTTCGCCGGTACCGAAGCGCGGACAAACCGCACTGGTCAAATAATTATCCTCGGTATAGCCTTGAAATGCCGGATCGTTCTTGGCAAGATTATTTACACTTCGGCGAAACTCTACGAGATAACGGTTGACGCTGTCTGCGAGCTTTATCGCAGAATCAGCTGCCATAATTTTTAAAGGGGCAACCGGAATGGCCGATTCTAGTTCACGTAAATTAGGCATAATAACCTCCAATTGTACTTTCATAAAATAAATCCTATCCTATTTTATAGCATTCCGGTAGTGACACGTCAAGGAAATTCTAGTAAAATAGGTAGATAAAGGAGTAATGATATGACGGGTTACTGTTCACACAGTAGCTTGACACTTACTGCTAAGCTACGTAAGAACGTGATACAAGAGATGATTTCTGCTTCGCGGAGCGAATTTAAATGCAGAAATCATACGTTACTGAGAACGGAGTGAACAGTAACTATGACGGTGATGGACTTGGAAAGGGCTTTACAAGTAAAGATAGATATTGTAAAATCAAGCGGACGCGACATTGCAGACGCGCTGTTAAACATTAGTTTGAACGCCTGAGAGGTGCAGGCAGGTATAGGTTCGCAGTTACAGTCCGGCATTTGACCGGACTTTGGAAGGAGCAAGGTTAATAAAAATGGGAAAAAGAAAAACCAAGCCTATCGTGGCCGTAGTAGGAAGGCCGAATGTAGGGAAATCCACACTGTTCAACGTGCTGGCTGGAGAAATGATTTCAATTGTAAAGGATACGCCGGGAATTACCCGGGATAGGATATATGCGGACGTCTCATGGCTGGATATGTCGTTTACGTTGATCGATACAGGCGGTATCGAGCCGGACAGTAAGGACGTTATATTGTCTCAGATGAGAGAACAGGCAGAAATAGCTATCGAGACTGCGGACGTTATCCTTTTTATGGTGGACGTAAAGCAAGGGCTGGTGGATGCGGACGCGAAAGTGGCGGACATGCTCAGAAAGTCGAAAAAGCCTATCGTGCTCGTGGTAAATAAGGTGGATCATGCAGAAAAATACATGGCGGATGTATATGAGTTCTATAATATGGGAATCGGCGATCCGCATCCGATTTCTGCGGCAAATCGTACGGGAATCGGCGATATGCTGGATGTGGTGACCTCTTATTTCGACAAGACCGTCTCGGCAGAGGAAGAGGATGAACGTATTAAGGTGGCCATCGTAGGAAAGCCCAACGTGGGTAAGTCCTCTATTATTAATAGATTGGTAGGGGAGAACCGGGTTATCGTATCGGATATTGCAGGAACGACGAGAGATGCTATCGATACGGATATAAGATATAACGGTAAAGATTATGTTTTTATCGATACTGCGGGGCTTCGAAAGAAGAATAAGATAAAGGAAGAACTGGAGCGGTATATGATCGTTCGTACGGTCAGCGCTGTGGAGAGGGCGGACATTGCGGTGTTAGTCATCGATGCAGTGGAGGGCGTGACGGAGCAGGATGCCAAAATTGCGGGCATTGCCCATGAAAGAGGCAAGGCGGTTATTATTGCCGTAAACAAATGGGATGCCATCGAGAAGGATAACAAGACAGTGAATAAGTTTACGAATAAGGTAAGAGAGGTATTATCTTTCATGTCTTATGCGGAAATCATCTTCATTTCAGCGGTAACCGGCCAGAGGCTTCCGAAGCTTTACGAGACGATAGATATTGTAAATGAGAACCATTCCATGCGAATATCTACCGGAGTGCTGAATGAAATTATGGCAGAGGCCGTAGCGTTACAGCAGCCTCCTTCGGATAAGGGAAAGCGTCTGCGCTTGTATTACATTACTCAGGTGGCTGTAAAGCCCCCAACTTTTGTTATTTTTGTAAATGACAAGGAATTAATGCACTTCTCCTACACTCGTTATATCGAGAACAAGATAAGGGAAGCGTTCGGATTCAGAGGCACTCCTTTAAAATTTATTATCAGAGAAAGAAAGGAAAATCAGTGAAATGGAACGAATCGTATGTTTGGTAATCGGGTATTTGTTCGGACTGTTTCAGACAGCCTATATTTACGGTAAAATGAAAGGTATCGACATAAGGCAGCACGGCAGCGGGAATGCGGGAACGACCAATACGTTAAGAGTACTTGGCACAAAGGCAGGCCTGATTGTTTTTGCGGGAGATGTGCTCAAATGTATTGTCGCAGTGGTGATCTGTACGCTGTTGTTTGGGAAATCCCACCCGGATATGGTATATCTGCTGAAAATGTATGCAGCGGCGGGAGCGATACTGGGACATAATTTTCCTTTTTATTTGAATTTCAAGGGAGGAAAGGGCATCGCGGCAACAGCGGGACTTATTTTATCCTTTCATCCTACCTTCCTGCCGGTAGGTGTTATTATGTTTTTTGGCGCGTTTCTGCTCACTCATTACGTATCTTTAGGCTCCCTTCTGGTATATGCCGCATTCATCATCCAAATTGTGGTATCCGGGCAATTAGGACTGTTTGAGGGCATGACGCAGGCGGAGCTGATCGAAATGTATATGATCGCGTTATTTTTAACGATAATGGCATACTATAAGCATTGGGAAAATATAAAGCGTCTTATAAAAGGGGAAGAGAGAAAAACATATCTTTTTAAAAAATAATAATGTGTTGGAGGAAGAGGAATGGCAGAGGTAAGCATAATCGGAGCTGGAAGCTGGGGAACGGCGCTGGCGGTATTGCTGCATAAAAACGGACATAAGGTTACGGTATGGTCTATCGTTGAGCAGGAAATTGAGATGCTTAAAGAAACGCGTGAGCATAAGGATAAGCTGCCGGGAGTGAAGCTCCCGGAGGATATGACTTTTACTACGGACCTGAAAGCCGCGATAAATGGGAAGGATGTTCTCGTGCTGGCAGTTCCCTCCCCTTATACGAGGAGCACCTCCCACATGATGAAGGAATATGTAGCTGAAGGACAAATTATCGTGGATGTGGCCAAGGGGATTGAGGAAAATACCCTTATGACTCTGTCCCAGATTATCGAGGAGGAGATTCCACAGGCTACCGTAGCCGTATTGTCCGGCCCTTCCCATGCGGAAGAGGTAGGACGGGGAATTCCTACTACTATCGTAGTAGGTGCTCATAAAAAAGAAACGGCGGAATATTTGCAGAATCTATTCATGAACGAGGTGTTCCGTGTGTATATCAGCCCTGACGTACTGGGTATTGAGCTGGGTGCTGCGCTGAAGAATGTCGTAGCTCTCGCAGCCGGTATCGCCGACGGATTAGGCTATGGGGATAATACGAAGGCTGCGCTCATTACCAGAGGAATCACGGAGATTTCCAGACTCGGTATGGCGATGGGAGGGCGTTTTGAAACCTTCAGCGGATTGACCGGAATCGGTGATTTGATCGTTACCTGCGCCTCTATGCACTCCAGAAACCGTAGAGCGGGCATTCTGATCGGTAAGGGATATACGATGGAGGAAGCCATGGAGGAAGTGAAAATGGTGGTAGAGGGTGTTTATTCCGCGAAAGCGGCGATAGCTCTCGCTCAGAAGTACGATGTTCAGCTTCCGATTATCGAGCAGGTAAACGAGGTGCTCTTTAAGGGCAAGCCTGCGGACGCGGCCGTAAAGGAACTGATGATTAGAGATAAGAAGCTGGAAAGTGCTTTTTCAGAAGGATGGGAGTAGAAAATGAACGAACAGAACAAAGGCTTTGCCGGTACGTCGGAATATGTGGCTTCCGAGCAGTTGATGGCCAGCGTGAACGTAGCAGTAGCGCTGCAAAAGCCCCTTCTCATCAAGGGAGAGCCGGGAACCGGTAAGACGATGCTTGCTGAGGCGGTAGCGAAGTCGTTAGGCAAGAAGTTGATCATATGGAATATTAAATCCACCACAAAGGCACAGGAAGGCTTGTACGTGTACGATACTATCCAGAGACTTTATGATGGACAGTTCGGTGAAGAAGGCGTGGATGACATCGCCCGTTACATTAAGCTGGGCAAGCTGGGAGAAGCCTTCGAAAGCGAGGAACAGTCGGTGCTCTTAATCGATGAGATCGATAAAGCGGATTTGGAGTTTCCTAACGATTTGCTCTGGGAGCTTGACCAGATGGAGTTTTATATTCACGAGACGAAGCGAACCGTTAAGGCCAAGCAAAGGCCTATTGTGATCATTACCTCCAATGCGGAAAAAGAGCTTCCCGATGCATTTTTAAGAAGATGCATCTTTCACTATATCGATTTCCCGGATGAGGAGCTGATGGAGGAAATCGTAAAAACTCATTTTCCCGATATCGAGGATAATTTGCTGGAAAATGCGATGGAAGTATTTTACTGGATTCGTTCCATAAAGGATATTCGCAAAAAACCCAGCACCTCGGAGCTCATCGACTGGATCAACGCCCTTCAGATAGGCGGTATTCCGTTGGATACATTGAGGAGCAGACTGCCCTTTATCGGAGTTATGGTAAAGAAGGACGAGGATCTGCAGACGGTAAGGGAGAGAGTGAATTAGGCCAGAACCCCGGCCTTATGGGAGAACGATATGTTTGGCAGATTCTTTGATACATTAAAAGCTAAGGGGCTGAACGTTACCCTGAGCGAATGGCTGACCTTGCAGGAGGCGCTGGATAAAGGCCTATGCAACAGCAGTCTTACGCAGTTTTATTATATTGCGAGAATGATTCTCGTAAAAAGCGAGACGGAGTACGATAAATTCGACCTCGCTTTTGAAGAATGCTTTAAAGGAATAAGGTCGGAGGACGAAGTAACCGCGAGCATGCTCCGGTGGCTGGACAAGCCGGAGATGAGCGAGCTTTTGCATGAAGAAGAAAAGCATTGGATGAATCAGGGGGAAGACCTTCAAATCGATAAGGACGATGTGGAAGAAAAATTCAAGCAGCGGCTGAAGGATCAGGACAGCGAGCATAACGGCGGAAGCTATTGGATCGGTACGATGGGCAAGACCTCTTTTGGCAATACGGGAGGAAATGTGGGCGGAGTCCGGGTAGGAGGCACCACAGGCTATCAGTCGGCATTTCAGGTAATCGGTGCAAGAAAATACAGAGATTTCCGCGATGATAAGGTCATCGAGAACAGACAGTTCCAATTGGCGCTTAGAAAGCTCAGACATTTTTCCACCAAGCTGGATATTCCGAAAACGGAGCTGGACATCGACGGAACCGTTCATAAGACGTGCAATAACGGCGGCTGTTTGCAGATCGTAATGGATAAGCCGAGAAAAAATGCGGTAAAACTGCTGCTTTTGATGGATTCAGGGGGAACCATGATTCCCTATACCACCTTGCTGAGCGAGTTGTTTCAGTCTGTGCATAAGTCTAATCATTATAAGGATGTGAAGACCTATTACTTTCACAATTGCATTTACAGCAAGCTGTATAAGACACCGGAATGTGAAAATGGAGACTGGATAGATACGGAATGGATGTTCCGCAATCTGGACAGCGATTATAAGGTAATTATCGTGGGAGATGCCGCCATGGCACCGGAGGAGCTTTACTCTACATCCGGCAATTACAGAGGCCCTAACGGAGGGCTGTCCGGCATGGATTGGCTGTTGCTCATGAAGAAGAACTATAAGAAAATAGTATGGATGAATCCGAAGATGGCTCCCGGAGAAGCGCCGTGGAGAGAAGCGGAGACCGTAATTAAAAATTTATTTCCAATGTACAAATTGACTGTGGATGGACTCAATCAGGCAATGATGCGCTTAATGGTAAATAAATGATGTGAAATAAGTAGAACATGTTTTGAGGGAGGACTGAAATGTTAGGCATGATAAAATGGTTGAATACCAACATTATATGGGGGATTCCTATGCTCATATTAATGCTGGGAACCGGCGTCTTTCTGACGATTCGTACCAAAGGGGTGATTTTTACCCGCTTCGGTACGGTTATGGGAAATACTCTCAAAACCATTTTTAAAAAGAAGGAAACAGAGGAGCACGGTACCATTACTCCTTTTCAGGCGGTGTGTACTGCTTTAGCTGCGACGGTAGGAACCGGCAATATTGTAGGGATCGCCATAGCTATCAGCGTTGGGGGGCCCGGAGCCATTTTTTGGATGTGGGTCTGTGCCGTATTAGGGATGGTAACGAAGTTCTGTGAGACTACCTTGGCAGTAGCTTACCGTGAAAAAAACGAAAAGGGTCGTTATGTAGGCGGCCCTATGTATTATATCAGCAAAGCGCTTGGATGGAATAAAACAGCCGTAGCCTTTTGTGCGTTTGCCGTACTGGCTTCTTTCGGCGTAGGAAATATGGTGCAGGCTAACGCCGTATCCGGCAGTATGGATACTATGTTTCATGTGCCTGCCTATGTTACCGGAATCGTGCTGGCGGCGCTGGTGGGCCTCGTTATTATCGGAGGAATCAAGAGAATTTCCGGCGTTGCAGAATTTCTGGTACCCTTTATGGCGGGAATGTATATTATTGCCGCGGTGGTCGTTCTGATCATAAATGCCGCTAAGATTCCTGCCGCCTTAGCAATGATCGTGACAGATGCGTTTACGGGAACATCGATGATCGGCGGATTTGCAGGGAGTACCATGCTGTATGCTGCGCGCATTGGAGTGGCGAGAGGTGTGTTTACGAACGAAGCGGGCTTAGGAAGTGCGCCCATCGCACATGCCAGCGCCGATACGGACCATCCGGCCCGTCAGGGATGCTGGGGAGCCTTTGAGGTGTTTTTTGATACGATTGTGATGTGTACGGTGACGGCGTTGGTTATTATTACAAGTGGTTTATGGCATGAGGAAGGAATGGAGGGCAATGCCGTTTCTCTCGCAGCATTTCAGAACGTTATTCCGGGCGGCGGTCATATCGTGTCCATCGGCATTGCATTGTTTGCTTTCGCTACGATAATCGCCTGGTATTACTATGCGGAAAAAGCGTTGGAATATATTGCAGGATTTAAAGCTGTTTTATTCTATCGGATAATTTTTGTGCTTTTTGTGTTTGTTGGCTGCGTAGTGGAAGTGGATATCGTATGGGAGCTTGCAGACTTGTTTAACGGGATGATGGCGATTCCCAACCTGATCGCTCTGATAGCTCTTAGTCCGACCATCGTGAAGCTGGCACAGGATTTCTTTGCCGATCCGAAGACGATTCGTCCGAAGGGCTATTCTTTTTCAAGGATGCTCCAACGGAAAGATAAAAAAAAAAAAACGCTTTGATTTCAGCTATTGACAATTGAAAAAAAGTGAGATACAATGCAGATAATTTAAAAACGAAAAGCTATGAACAGAACAAGTAGCAAGCGATGATAACTTACAGAAAGCCACCGGTCGATGAGAGGTGCAAGGGAAATTGCTTACGAATACATCTGGGAGCTGCATGGCAGAAGGAAATCCGAAAAGCGCTTTCGGTAAGATTCCTTGTAGGCCACGACGTGTTTCCCCGCGTTATGGAGGAGGAGTATCGTTAAAAAGTATTTTAACCGTACTTGCGGAGGCAGACAACGCGAGTTGTCAGCAAATTTAGGTGGTACCACGAGTTTAAGACCTCGTCCTATGTGTTGATAGGACGGGGTTTCTTTGCGGTTACTGAGAACGGAGTGAACAGTAACTCTTTGCGTGATAAGCAGAGTTGGAAACGAAAGGAGAAAGAAAAATGACTATTTTTGACGAACTGAAGGCGAGAGGCCTTCTCGCACAGCTTACGGATGAAGAGGAGATCAAGGAACTGATCAATAATGGAAAGGCCACCTTCTATATCGGCTTTGACCCAACTGCTGACAGTCTCCATGTAGGTCACTTCATGGCACTTTGTCTTATGAAGAGATTACAGATGGCTGGAAACAAACCTATTGCCCTCATTGGAGGCGGAACAGGAATGATAGGAGATCCTTCCGGAAGAAGCGATATGCGTACGATGATGACGCCGGAGCTTATCCAGCATAACTGTGATTGCTTCAAAGTACAGATGAGTAAATTCATCGATTTTTCCGAGGGAAAAGCGATGATGGTAAACAATGCAGATTGGCTGATGGAACTTAACTACATCGAGCTGCTGAGAGAGGTAGGCGCGCATTTCAGCGTAAACCGTATGCTTACCGCAGAATGTTACAAGCAGCGTATGGAGAAGGGGCTTAGCTTCCTGGAGTTTAACTACATGATTATGCAAAGCTACGACTTCTATGTATTGTATCAGAAATACGGCTGTAACATGCAGTTCGGCGGGGATGATCAATGGAGCAATATGTTGGGAGGAACGGAGCTTATCAGACGTAAATTGGGCAAGGATGCGTATGCCATGACGATTACCCTGCTCCTCAACTCGGAAGGCAATAAAATGGGCAAGACGCAGAAGGGAGCCGTATGGCTCGACCCTAACAAGACGCCTCCTTACGAGTTTTTCCAGTACTGGAGAAATGTTGCCGATGCGGATGTTTTGAAATGTATCCGTATGCTGACCTTCCTTCCTTTGGAACAAATCGACGAAATGGATAAATGGGAAGGCAGTGAACTGAATAAGGCGAAGGAAATTCTTGCTTTTGAATTGACAAAGATGATACATGGAGAAGAGGAAGCGAATAAAGCCTTAGAAAGCGCAAGAGCCTTATTTACAAGCGGAAATGCGGCAGATATGCCTACAGCAGAGCTTAAGGATGGGGATTTCGAAGAAGATAAGATAGACATTCTTTCTATGCTGGTGGCTTCCGGTCTCGTAGCCTCCCGCTCCGAGGGACGCCGTGCGGTGGAGCAGGGCGGAGTGACCGTAGACGGGGAGAAGGTTTCGGATATCAAGGCCGTTTTTGAAAAGGAACAGCTTACGGGTGAAGGGCTTATTTTAAAGCGCGGCAAGAAGAGCTTTAAAAAGGTTATTTACAAAAATTAAATAAGAATAATGTTTTTTCCCCTTGCATATATTGTAACAGCAAATATGGAAGGGGAAACTTTTTTTATGGACGCTTCACATACACATAATTTATACAAAGATATACAATTTAGAACCGGAGGAGAAATCTACATAGGGGTGGTGGGACCGGTCAGAACCGGTAAGTCTACATTTATCAAACGTTTTATGGATATTATGGTTTTGCCCTATATGACAGACGAACATGAAAAGACAAGGGCGCAGGATGAACTGCCCCAAAGCTCCGGAGGAAGAACGATTACCACCACAGAGCCGAAATTTATTCCGAAGGAAGCAGCAAGGATTTCCCTTGGTGAGGACATCAATGTCAATGTCCGTCTGATTGACTGCGTAGGCTATATGGTGGAAGGTGCCAGCGGTCATATGGAAGAGGATATGGAACGAATGGTAAAGACGCCTTGGTCTGCGGAGGAGATTCCCTTTACACAGGCAGCGGAAATCGGTACGCGTAAGGTAATTAATGACCATTCTACCATAGGAATCGTTATAACCTGTGACGGCAGCTTCGGAGAGCTCCCGAGAGAAAATTACTTGCCGGCAGAGGAGAGAACCATCCAGGAGCTTAAGAGAATACATAAACCATTTATCGTATTAGTAAATACGGAGAAGCCCTATTCGGAGAGCGCTATCAAATTGGCGGAGGAAGTGGGCAGGAAATATCAGGTCAGTGCGATGCCCGTAAACTGCGAGCAATTAAAAAAAGAAGACATTAATGGAATTATGGAAAAAATACTGTATGAATTCCCTCTTACTATGGTAGAGTTCTATATGCCCAAGTGGGTGGAGATGCTTCCGAATACCCATAGAATGAAGGCTGACATCATAGCGAAGATAAGAGAGCTTATCGGGCAGGTAGGTTGTGTAAAGGACGTGGTATCCGGTGGAATTCAGATAGAAAGCGACTATCTGCGCAAGTGTAAGGTGGAGGGAATCGACATGGCTACCGGCTGCGTTACGGTAGCAGTAGATGTGGATGATTCTTTCTATTATGAAATGCTAAGCGATTTGATCGGAGAAAATATCACAAGCGAATACCAGCTGTTGTCCGTTCTGAGGGAAATGGCGAAGATGAAGACGGAATATGTAAAGGTTCTTCACGCAGTGGATTCGGTTCGGGGCAAGGGCTATGGGGTGGTAACACCTGAAAGAAGCGAAATCACTTTGGATAAACCGGAAATCATCCGTCATGGGAATAAGTTTGGTGTAAAAATCAAAGCGGAAAGTCCCAGCATTCATATGATACGAGCGAATATCGAAACGGAGATTTCACCCATCGTAGGAACCGAAGAACAGGCACAGGATTTGATCCGTTATATTTCCGAAGCGGGAACCAGCGAAGACGGAATGTGGGAAACCAATATTTTCGGTAAGACGGTGGAACAGCTTGTAAATGACGGAATTACGGGAAAGATTGCGATGATCGGAGAAGAGAGTCAGGTAAAGCTTCAGGAAACCATGCAGAAAATAGTAAACGACAGCAATGGCGGAATGGTTTGTATTATTATATAAAAATTTCAGAGAGTAACTGTTTTGCCGGAGGCGGCAAGGCAGTTACTTTTTTGCAGTTCAGCTTTCGTTACTGTTCATACAGTAGCTTAACACTTGCTGTTAAGCTACGTAAGAACGTGATACTAGAGATGATTTCTGCTTCGCCAAGCGAATTTAAATGCAGAAATCATGAGTTACTGTGAACGGAGTGAACAGTAACCAGCTTTCGTTTGAACGGCAACCTTTTTTTCTGCGTAATGTGTACAAATTATGGAACTCGTGTTATATTTATTTCATCGACATTCTATAAAATAAAGGGCAATAATTACTTTTGAAAAACAAAATAATATAAAAAGACGGGGGTATACGAAATGAATGCAAGCTATGACAAACTGATGAAATGCTTTGAAAGTTTTAAAAAGAGAGTAGACTTCAAACCGAAGGTAGCTATCGTGCTGGGCTCCGGGCTTGGAGATTTCGCCGATACCATCGAGGTGGAGGGAGAGCTTTCCTACAACGAGATAGAAGGCTTTCCGGTTTCTACCGTTCCGGGACATGCCGGTAAATTTATTTTCGGATATGTAGGGGATGTGCCGGTAGTATGTATGAAAGGAAGAGTACATTTTTATGAAGGCTATCCGATATCGGACGTGGTGCTTCCCATTCGTCTGATGAAGCTGATGGGCGCGGAGATTTTGTTTTTGACCAATGCTTCCGGCGGCGTGAACTATGATTTTAAGGCGGGGGATTTAATGCTGATTACCGATCAGATTTCCTGTTTTGCACCGAATCCGTTAATTGGAGCGAATATAGAGGAGTTAGGAACCCGTTTCCCTGATATGAGTACTGTTTACGATAAAGATTTGCAAGATATTTTGAGGGAAGCTGCCAGAGAGAACGGAGTGCCTATGAAAGAGGGTGTTTATGTTCAGCTTACGGGTCCTTCTTTCGAGTCTCCGGCGGAAATACGCATGATACGTTCTTTAGGAGGAGATGCGGTAGGAATGAGCACGGTGGTGGAAGCGATCGTGGCGAATCATATGGGCATGCGAATCTGCGGAATATCCTGCGTGTGCAATTTGGCTGCGGGCATGACGGAGAACCCCTTGACCCACGAGGAGGTACAGGAGGCGGCGGATATGGCAGCACCGCTATTTACCAAGCTGGTGTCGGAGAGCGTAAAACGGTTTTAAAAGATAAGCGTGAAGATTTTCCGCGAGATGGAGGCTTTGAAGCGAAGTGACAGATAAAAAGATGAGAGAAACCCTGATAAAGGAAGCGTTGGAGGCCAGGAAGATGGCCTATGTGCCCTATTCACATTTTATGGTGGGGGCAGCGCTTCTTACGAAGGAAGGACAGATATATCGGGGCTGTAATATAGAAAATGCTGCCTATGGACCGACGAATTGCGCGGAGCGCACCGCTTTTTTTAAAGCGGTAAGCGAAGGGGAAAGGGCTTTTGCGGCGATTGCTATTGTGGGAGGGCCGGAAGGAACGCCGGCGCAAGAAGAAATAACGGGATATGCAGCGCCATGCGGCGTATGCAGACAGATAATGGCCGAGTTCTGCAGACCGGATGATTTCGAGATCATCGTGGCCAAGTCGCCGGAGGATTATTATGTGAAGACATTGGAAGAGCTATTGCCTGACAGTTTCGGGCCTTCCAATTTGATGTAAGAAATGAGTAAAGAACACACATAATGAGTAAAAAACACTTATATGAAGGGAGTTCGTACCGCTATGAATATTCGTTTTTATAACGCGAGAATATTGACGATGGAGGAGAACGCGCCTATTTTCGAGGGAGAAATATGGGTCGGCGATGAGAAGATCATTTATGTAGGCGATGGGCTGAATATGGACGAGTTCTATCGTCGGAGAAATATCACATGTATGATATGGGATGAGGAAATCGACTGCGAGAGAAATCTGCTTATGCCGGGCTTTAAAAATGCCCATACCCATTCAGGGATGACCCTTCTTCGGTCCTTTGCGGATGATCTTCCGCTGCACGAGTGGCTGACTAAGCAAGTATTTCCCATAGAGGCTAAGATGACACCGGAAGATATTTATCATCTGACCAAGCTGGCAGTGTTGGAATATCTGACTAGCGGTATAACCTCTATTTTTGATATGTACTTGACGCCCGAGTCTGTGGCGAAGGCATGCAGCGATACGGGGATGCGATGCGTGCTGACAGGAGCAGTGAACAACTTCAGCCAATCGGTGGAAGCGATGGAAAAATGGTATGGAGAGCTGAACGGCAAAGACCCGTTAATTAGCTTCCTTCCCGGCTTTCATGCGGAATATACCTGCTCTAAGGAACTGATACAGGATATTGCTTCCATGGCAAAGCGTTTGAAGGTTCCGGTTTATGTACATTTAGCGGAGACGCAGGAGGAGGTTGCAGGCTGCGTGGAGCGCTATGGCCTGACGCCCGGAATGTTCCTCGACTCTCTCGGGATGTTCGAGTACGGCGGCGGAGCTTATCACTGCGTATATCTGACTGGAGAAGAAATCGATCTTTTCCGGAAAAAGAATATACATGTCATTACGAACCCGGGCTCTAATACGAAGCTTGCCAGCGGAATTGCGCCCATTAACGATTTTCTGAAGGCAGGGCTCAATATTGCGATAGGTACGGACGGACCGGCCAGCAATAATTGTCTCGATATGTTTCGGGAGATGTTTCTTGTTACAGGTCTTGCAAAGCTTCGGGAAAAGGATGCTTCGGCGGTAGATGCCATGGAGGTTTTGAAGATGGCTACGGTAAACGGCGCAAAGGCAATGCGGTTGGAAAATGCCGACGTACTGGCGCAGGATAAACTGGCAGACATTATCATGATCGATTTGTGCCAGCCCAATATGCAGCCTATTAATAATATTGCGAAAAATATTGTATACAGTGCAAGTAAGCAGAACGTAAAAATGACGATGATTCACGGACGCATTCTTTACCGGAACGGAGAATTTTACCTAAAGGACGAAGCTTTGGATATTTATGAAAAAGCAAATGAAATTATAAACCGATTAAGATAGATATAAAATCAAGAGAGGAAAACGGGAAGAGAAGAAAAGTATGAAGGTGACTTATATTTATCACAGCGGATTTTCCGTTGAATTGGAGCAATGTGTACTGCTGTTCGATTATTATATAGGAAAGTTGCCGGAGTGGGAGCGGGAAAAACCGATATATGTGTTTGCGTCCCATAAGCATAAGGATCATTTTAGTCTAAAAATTTTCGACTTGGTCAGTCAATACAAAAATATACATTTTTTCTTGGGCAGTGACGTAAAGCTTAGCGAGAGCTACTTGGAGAGAAACCATGTAGCCCCTGCCGCGAGGAAAAGGATAACAAATGTAGGAAAAAATAAAACCCTGCGATTCGACGATATGGAGATACGCACGCTTCGTTCTACGGATGCGGGTGTAGCTTTTATTGTGAAGGTAGAGGGAAAGTGCATTTATCATGCAGGGGATTTGAATTGGTGGCATTGGGAGGGAGAACCGTCCCCCTTCAACGAGGATATGGAGAAAAATTACAAAAGGGAAATCGACAGCATAAAGGGCATAAGCTTTGACGCTGCTTTTGTGCCCTTGGATCCAAGGCTTGAAGCTGCTTATGGCTGGGGGATGGATTATTTCCTTGAAAATACAAAGGCGAAGATGGTTTTTCCCATACATATGTGGGAAGAATACGGTTATATCGGCAAGTATAAAAAAACTCAAATCGGTGCGGCATATAGCGAGCACATTGCGGACATAAGCGCACCGGGACAGGAATTCGATTTATGGAATATTTAATTTTTGCCTTGACCATATTGGCTTTTATTGTGCTGATTATGCTCAAGGGTTTTTTGGATGATAGGAAGAAAAGGGCTGATTTTATCGTATGGCTTCGGAATAATTACGGTACTCTGCCAAGGAGAGCGGAAATTAAACCGGAGGAGTTTGAAAGGATTTCCTGCTATTTCAGAAGGCATGAGGCGAAGGGCTATTATGTCGATGATATTACGTGGAATGATTTAAATATGGACAGCATCTTTAAGAAGATGAATTATGCGTATTCTGCTGCAGGGGAGGAATATTTGTACTATCTTCTGAGAACTCCGGTTCAGGATACGGGCAAGATAGAGCGTTTGGAGAAACATATTCGCTTCTTTATGGAGCACGAAGAGGAGAGAATAAAATTTCAAGTTTTTTTTGCAAAGCTTGGACGGACGGGAAAACACTCCATTTATGATTATCTGAACTATTTGGACTTATTGGGAGAAAGAAGCAATAAGGGGCATTATTGGGGAGATTTGGGAATCGTGCTTTCCCTTCTTGTCATGTTTTTCTCCGTGCCGGCAGGTGTAGTGCTTCTTGTACTATTTATTTGCAGGAATATTATCGTATATTTTAAGATCAAGAATGAAATTGAGCCTTATATTACCAGCTTTGGCTACATATTGAGGCTGCTTCGGAGCGTAGATGATATCGTAAAGCTTCCTTCAGAGGGGTTCGAGGATGAAATGGAAGAGCTGAAAGCCTGCCGGAAGAAAATGAGCAGGTTCAAATCTGGCTCTTATATTATTATGTCTTCTGCCAGAATGAGCGCATCCGGCAATCCCATAGAGGTCTTGTTAGATTATGTCCGCATGACCTTTCATCTGGACCTGATCAAATTTAACAATATGCTGGCAGAGGTGAGGAAGAATATCGACGCCATCGACAGGATGCTCACTATCAGCGGTTATATGGAGTCAGCCATTGCCGTGGGGGCGTATCGTACCTCTTTAGGAGGGGCCTATTGTATTCCTGAGCTAAACGACTATGAAGGGCTGCATATAGAGAATATGTATCATCCTTTAATCGATAATCCGGTAAAAAACAGCATATCTACGAAACGGGGAATCTTGCTTACCGGTTCCAACGCGTCGGGGAAATCCACCTTTTTAAAAACGGTTTCACTGAATGCAATTCTGGCTCAGACGATACATACCTGTCTGGCGGACAGCTATAGCGGCAGTCCCTATCGTATCATGTCCTCTATGGCTCTTCGGGACGATTTATCCGGTGGGGACAGCTATTATATCGTAGAGATAAAGTCTTTGAAGCGAATACTCAACCAAGCGGTGTCTGCGGACGGCTGCCAAGACCAGGGGAGCTTGGATTCGGCACGCTGCATTCGTGAGAATAAAGTGCTTTGCTTTGTGGACGAGGTGCTGCGGGGAACGAATACGGTAGAACGTATCGCGGCGTCTACACAGATACTAAAGAGTCTTGCGAAGGGAAATGTCATCTGCTTTGCGGCCACTCACGATATAGAACTGACGCATCTGCTTGAGCGCGATTACAATAATTATCATTTCGAGGAGGAAATCCAAGGGGACGACGTAGTATTTAATTATAGGCTTATGGATGGACGGGCAACGACCCGCAACGCCATTAAGCTTTTGCGCGTCATGGGATATGATGAGGATATTATTCGCAGTGCGGAGAATCTGGCGGAGGAATTCATTACAAAGGGTGTTTGGAAGGCCCACGAGTAGACTGCCTGAAAGGAATGGATAATAAAAATGAATGTAAAGATATATACGGATGGGTCTGCAAGGGGAAACCCGGAGGGGCCGGGAGGCTATGGAACCGTCCTTCAATATGTGGATGGGAAAGGAACCTTGCATGAGCGGGAATATTCGGCAGGTTATAAAAAGACTACTAATAACCGGATGGAGCTGATGGCAGTAATCGTAGGATTAGAGGCGCTGAACAAGCCCTGCGAGGTGGAAATCATATCGGACTCCAAATATGTTACCGATGCCTTCAATCAGCACTGGATGGAGGGCTGGCTTAAGAAGAACTGGAAGACCAGCGGGAATAAACCGGTAAAAAATGTGGATTTGTGGAAACGCTTGCTGGAAGCGAAAAAGCAGCATCAGGTAACTTTTACATGGGTAAAAGGACACGATGGACACCCGGAAAACGAGCGCTGCGACAGGCTGGCGACATCGGCGGCGGATGGGGATGAATTGCTTGAGGATTTTGCGTAAGAACGTGATGCAAGAGATGATTTCTGCTTCACGGAGCGAATTTTAAATGCAGAAATCATGCGTTACTGAGAACGGAGTGAACAGTAACGTAATAAATGCTTTCGCGCATGAGAATATGAGTGAGAAAGAGGCGGATATGGGAAAATTTGAAATCATATTGTGGGATGTAGACCAGACCTTATTGGATTTTAAACGTTCCGAAAGCTACGCGGTCCGGCATTGTTTCGGACTGTTCGGACTAAAGGTAACGGACGAAATCGTAGCCTTGTATTCAGGAATCAATGAAGGCTTCTGGAAACGCATTGAAAAAGGGGAAATTACAAAAAAGGAAGCGTTGGTAGAGCGGTTTCGCACATTTTTTTCACAAATTGGAGTAACCGGGGTGGAACCGGAAGAGTTTCAAATGCATTATGCGGATGCGTTAGGCAGTGTATATTATTATCAGGACGATTCCTATGAGCTGGTGAAGCAGCTAAAGGGACAGTACAGACAATATCTCGTAACCAACGGGGTTACCCATACTCAGAGGAAGAAGTTGAAGCTGTCAGGACTTGATCAACTGGTAGAGGATATTTTCGTTTCGGAGGAAATAGGCGTTCCTAAGCCGCAGAAGGAATATTTCGACAGATGTTTTTCACGTATTCAAGATTTTGATAAAGAGAAAGTAATTATCGTAGGAGATTCCTTAAGCAGCGATATGATGGGCGGAAATAATGCCGGACTTGTTACTTGCTGGTATAATCCCGGAGGACTTAAGAATGAGTCTGAGGTTAGAATCGATTATGAAATTAAGAACTTGCAAGACATTATATCCGTTTTGAAAGAGGGGCAGTAAGATGCCCAAATCATCGGATCAGAAATTAAAGCTTTTATATATTATAAAGATTTTAAATGAACAGACGGACGAAAATCACCCAATGCCCACGAAGGTGTTAATTGACGAGCTGGAAAAGTATGGGATCGCGGCCGAGAGAAAGTCTGTTTACAGTGACATTTCCCTGCTTTCGAAGTTCGGATATAATATCATCTACACCAAGGGAAAGCAGGGCGGAGGGTATTTTCTCGCTGAGAGGGAATTCGAGCTGCCGGAGTTAAAACTTTTGGTGGATGCCGTACAGTCATCCAAGTTCATCACAGCTAAAAAGTCCAGGGAACTGATTGAAAAGCTGGAACACCTTGCGGGGCAGTATGATGCCAGACAACTCCGGCGTCAGGTCTATGTGGCGGGCCGCATCAAGGCGGAGAACGAAAGCATCTATTATAATATCGATCATATACATAGGGCCATTCAGGAGGATGTTCAGATTTCCTTTCAATATTTGGACTGGACACCGGAGAAGAAGCTAAAGCTCCGGAAGGAAGGCGTCAAATATTGCATTAGTCCATGGGCTTTGACATGGCAGGATGAGAATTACTATTTGATAGCCTATGACAAATATGCGGATAAAATCAAGCATTACCGGGTGGATAAGATGGGTGGGATCGAGTTGCTGTCCGGCGAACCGAGAGAAGGGATAAGCTCCTTCGGACGCTTTGATATAGGGGCATATACAAATAAGACCTTCGGCATGTTCAGTGGTGAGGAGATAACTGTCACCTTGCAGATGCCCGACAGATTATTGGGAGTGGTCATTGACAGATTCGGAAAAGATGTAGATTTGAAAAAAACAAAAAAGACCACTTTTTCCGTAAGAGTAAAGGTGGCCGTCAGCGAGCAGTTTTTCGGGTGGGTCACGGGACTCGGAGCGGAGGTCCGGCTTCTTTCCCCCAAGTCGGTAGTGGTGCGTTATGAGGAGTATTTGAAAAAAATTATAGAACAATATGAAAGGTAGAAGACCGGATAATGTTATTTTGTTACTGTTCACACAGTAGCTTAACACTTGCTGTTAAGCTACGTAAGAAAGTGATTCAAGAGATGATTTCTGCTTCGCGTAGCGAATTTGCATGCAGAAATCATGCGTTACTGTGAACGGAGTGAACAGAAACGTTATTTCGGCCCTTCAATGAGTGATAGAACATGGAACTTAAAGTTGCGTCGAGAATGAAGGACTTCGAAGAAGGAATTTTTCAATTATTAAATGAGAAGAAGAATGAATTTTTAGCGCAGGGGCGCAAGGTATATAACCTGTCGGTAGGTACTCCTGATTTCAAACCGGCAAAGCATATTATGGACGCAGTGGTACAGGCTGCGATGGAGCCGGATAATTATAAATATGCCCTCGCAGATTTACCCCGGTTGACCGAGGCAGTCATAGGACGTTTTGAAAGACGCTACGGCGTAGTGCTCAAGGCGGAGGAAATCATGTCCGTTTACGGTTCGCAGGAAGGAATTACCCATATTGGCCTGACTTTATGCGATGAGGGGGATGTGGTGTTAGTTCCTAATCCGGGTTATCCCATATTTTCAATCGGTCCTGCCCTTGCAGGTGCTAAGCTGGTTTCTTATGATTTGCATGAACAAAACGGTTATCTTCCTGATTTAGAGGGAATGGATGAGGAGCTCCTCAGAAAAACGAAATTCATGATCGTTTCCTATCCGATGAATCCGATTTGCAGGACAGCTCCGAAAAGCTTTTATGAACGCCTCATTCCCTGGGCGAAGGAGCATAATATCATCATTATTCATGACAACGCGTATTCCGACATCATATACGATGGGAGGGAGGGGATTTCGATCCTGTCCATACCCGGAGCGAAGGAAGTCTGTGCAGAATTTTATTCGCTGTCGAAATCTTATAATTATACCGGCGCCAGAATGGGATTTTTGGTAGGGAATGAAGAAATAGTAACTCATTTTAAAAGACTTCGTTCTCAAATTGATTACGGAACCTTTCTTCCGGTGCAATACGGTGCCATTGCGGCATTGAACGGACCGGATAATATGATAAAAGAGCAGTGCAGGGAATATCAAAGACGCAGGGACGCGCTCTGCGGCGGGCTCCGTTCTATCGGCTGGAATATTCCCGACAGCGAAGGCGCTATGTTCGCGTGGGGAGCCATACCGGAAGGATATGAGGACGATGTGGAGTTCGTTATGGAGCTTTTAGAAAAGTCAGGTGTCCTCTGCACTCCCGGAAGCAGTTTTGGCACGCTTGGCAGGGGACATGTTCGATTTGCGCTCACCATACCGGTGGAAGAAATCGAAGAAGCGGTAAATGCGGTTGAACGTTCAGGCATGATTGTAAAATAAAAAACAATTAATTTCTTGAATAACAAGCCAAAAAAAGAATGGTTATTTGATACAAAATACCCCTTCTTTTTTTGTTAAATTTTCTCCGGTACAAACATTGACACTTATAGTTTAGTATTTTATACTATGTATACCACAAAATATTGGATGGATTTACATATTTGTTACCATATATAGTGAGAATGGATATGTATACGCATTACGGGCATTTTAGAGAGGGTTGTGTACGTCATGCGTATTTTACACCAAGAGGGGGAAAAGATAGGAGGTCAAAGGAATGAGTAAGGATAACTCAGCAGGAAACACAATCGATTACGAAAAGGAATTCAAGCTGGAGAGGAACGTAAAGGTCATTAAAAAGGATGGAAGCCTCGAAGCGTTTAATGTGCAGAAGGTAGTCGATGCGGTAGGAAAGAGCGCATACCGCGCCTTAACGAAATTTACAAAGGAAGAGAAGCAGCATATTTGTCAATATGTGATAGATAAAGTCATGGACTTGGGGCAGGATGAAATTCCTATTCCGATTATGCATAATATCGTGGAAAGTGCCTTGGAAGAGGTAAAACCCATCGTTGCTAAGAGCTATCGCGATTACCGTAACTATAAGCAGGACTTCGTGCGGATGATGGACGATGTATATAAGAAGAGCCAGTCCATCATGTATGTGGGTGACAAGGAGAACGCTAATACGGACAGCGCCCTGGTATCTACGAAGAGAAGTCTTATTTTCAATCAGTTCAATAAAGAATTATATCAGAAATTCTTCATGACAACAGAGGAAATTCAGGCATGCCGCGACGGCTATATTTACGTGCACGACATGTCTGCCCGCAGGGACACGATGAACTGCTGTCTGTTCGATGTTGCAAATGTACTGACCGGCGGCTTCGAAATGGGGAACATATGGTACAACGAGCCCAAGTCACTGGATGTGGCCTTCGACGTGATCGGAGACATCGTGCTCAGCGCGGCAAGCCAGCAGTACGGCGGATTCACTGTTCCCGAGGTGGATAAGATACTGGAGCCCTATGCGGAGAAGACCTACCAGAAGAGCATCGAGAAGTATAAGAAGCTGGGTATTGATCCTGAGACGGCAGAAGCAGAGGCTTACGCCGATGTTCTGAGGGAATTCGAACAGGGCTTTCAAGGCTGGGAATATAAGTTCAATACGGTTGCCAGCAGCCGAGGGGACTATCCCTTTATTACAGTGACTGCGGGAATCGGCACAGGACGTTTTGCAAAAATGGCTACGATTTATTTGTTGAACGTGAGGAGAAGAGGACAGGGTAAGAAGGAATGCAAGAAACCGGTTCTCTTCCCGAAAATCGTATTTTTATATGATGAGAATCTGCACGGAAAGGGAAAGCCCCTGGAGGACGTTTTCGAAGCAGGAGTGAAATGCTCCGCGAAGACGATGTATCCCGATTGGCTGAGCCTTACCGGAAAGGGCTATATCGCCAGTATGTATAAGCAGTATGGCAGGGTAATTTCACCTATGGGCTGTCGTGCCTTTTTATCTCCCTGGTATGAAAAAGGAGGTATGCACCCTGCGGATGACAAGGACGTTCCCGTTTTTGTGGGCCGGTTCAATATCGGTGCAGTTTCTCTGCACCTTCCTATGATCCTCGCTAAGGCGAGACAGGAGAGCAAGGACTTTTATGAGGTGCTGGATTATTATCTGAATCTAATCCGCCAGCTTCACATACGTACCTACGCATATCTTGGGGAAATGCGGGCGTCTACCAATCCTTTGGCATACTGTGAGGGTGGTTTCCTCGGCGGAAAATTAAAGCTGATGGATAAAATCAAGCCTATTTTGAAATCTGCGACGGCCAGCTTCGGTATTACGGCATTTAACGAATTGCAGGAGCTGTATAACGGAAAGTCCTTAGTAGAGGACGGTCAGTTTGCGCTTGAGGTTTTAGAGCACATCAATCAAAAAATTAATGAGTTCAAGCAGGCGGATGGAAACCTGTATGCTATTTACGGTACTCCGGCGGAGAATTTATGCGGGCTTCAGGTAAAACAGTTTCGGGCAAAATACGGGATCATCGAGGGCGTATCGGACAAAGAATACGTATCCAACAGCTTCCATTGCCACGTATCCGAGGACATTACGCCTATCGAAAAGCAGGATTTGGAATACCGCTTCTGGGAGCTGGCAAACGGCGGCAAGATTCAATATGTGAAATATCCTATCGACTACAATATGGAGGCAATTAAGACTCTGATTCGCCGGGCGATGGATATGGGATTTTATGAGGGGGTCAACTTATCTCTCGCTTACTGCGATGACTGTGGCCATCAGGAGCTGGAAATGGATGTCTGCCCGGTATGCGGAGGCAAGAATCTGACGAAAATCGAGCGCATGAACGGTTATCTGTCGTATTCCCGTGTACATGGCGATACGAGGCTGAATGAGGCAAAAATGGCAGAAATTGCAGAAAGGAAGAGCATGTAAATAATGAGGTATCACAATATTACCGAGGACGATATGTTAAATGGGGACGGTCTGCGGGTTGTTTTGTGGGTTTCCGGCTGCTCTCATTGCTGTAAGGAATGCCATAATCCTATTACGTGGGATCCGGACGGAGGACTTTTGTTTGATGAAGCTGCGAAACAGGAAATTTTTTCGCAGCTCGATAAGTCATATATTTCCGGCATTACCTTTTCGGGCGGAGACCCGCTGCATGCGGCCAATCGATTGGATGTCCGTAACCTGATGGAGGAAATCAAGGAAAGATATCCGGATAAGACCATATGGCTGTATACGGGAGATATGTGGGAAGATATATTTCATTACCCGCTGCTCCAATTTGTGGATGTGCTGGTAGATGGAGAATTTAAGGTGGATTTGAAAGATCCGAAGCTTTTGTGGAAGGGGAGCAGCAATCAGAGAGTAATCGACGTACAGAAATCTTTGATGCAAACGGATTCCAAAGTACCGGTTCTTCATTGCGGCGATTATTCGCAATAAGGCTATTTGTATATCATAAGGACGACGGGAGAGAACAACGCGTGAAGACAATAAAAATTAAATATTTTACCGACAAAATTGAAAAACTGACATATATAGAGGGGAAATCCGACTGGATCGACCTTCGTGCCGCGGAAGATGTGGACATAAAGGCGGGAGAATTTAAGCTGATACCGCTTGGCGTGGCGATGGAGCTTCCGAAAGGTTATGAGGCGCACATCGTTCCGAGAAGCAGCACCTTCAAAAACTTCGGCATTATCCAGACCAACCACCAGGGCGTGGTAGACTGCTCATACTGCGGGGACAACGACCAATGGTTTATGCCGGCCTATGCCTTAAGAGATACGCATATTTCCGTTAACGACAGAATATGCCAGTTCCGTATTATGGAGAATCAGCCCCGTCTTTGCTTCGAGGAGAAAGAATCTTTGGAAAACGAGGATAGAGGCGGCATCGGAAGCACTGGGAAACAGTAACGAAAGATTGATTTGAATAAGAATGTACTGAATAAGAAGCTCTTTCCAAGACATAATAAAATGAGAATGCGAACACCGCACATTTTATGGTGAAATGGAAGGAGTTTTTTATGGAGACGGAGTCAAAGGGAACGAGAAGCGGCGGGGAACAGATAAAACAGGAAAAAATGTGGCCCTCCTTAAAAGAAAATATGAAGTATCTAAATGACGAGCTGAGAGTCGGAGAAAATTACGATATCGTATACCGGGTCGTTCAAGTGGGCGGGAGAGAGGCCTGCATTTATTTTATCGACGGTTTTTGTAAGGATGAAATCATGCAGAAGCTATTGCAGTTATTTATGGCGATGAAGCCGGAGGAAATGCCGGAAAATGCCCATGAAATGTCCAAGAAAAGCATACCCTATGTGGAAGTGGATATGCAAACGGATTGGGAGAAGATCATTTATTTCATCATGTCTGGAATATTCGCTCTTTTTATCGATGGCTATGAGCAGTGTCTTTTGATCGATTCGAGGACTTATCCGGCCAGAGGAGTATCGGAACCGGAAAAAGACAAATCGCTCAGGGGATCGAAGGACGGCTTCGTCGAAACGCTCGTGTGCAATACGGCTTTAATCCGCAGACGTATCAGGAGCACAGATCTTCGAATGGAAATATTTTCTGCAGGGGAAGCATCTAAGACCGACATCGTTCTCTGCTACATGGCAGCAAGGGTGGACCACGATTTTTTGGAGGAGCTGAAAGCGAAAATCCAGCGCATACAGGTGGATGCTCTTACGATGAATCAGGAAAGCCTTGCGGAATGTCTTTTCGACAAAAAGTGGTTCAATCCTTTCCCTAAGTTCAAATTCACGGAGCGTCCGGATACTGCTTCGGCGCAGATATTGGAGGGGGATATCGTTATCCTTGTGGACAATTCTCCTTCTGCCATGATTACGCCGACTTCGATATTCGATATCGTGGAAGAGGCGGATGATTATTATTTTCCGCCGATAACGGGCTCATACCTTCGCTTGACCAGGCTGTTGATCGCGATATTGACCTATTTCGTGACCCCAACCTTTTTGCTGCTTATGGCGCATTCCGATTGGATTCCCAGTAACTTTCAGTTTATTTCAGTAAAGGAAACCATGAACCTTCCTTTGATATGGCAGTTCCTCATATTGGAGCTAGCCATAGACGGACTCCGTCTTGCGGCGGTCAATACTCCGAGTATGCTGAGTACACCGCTGAGCATTATGGCGGCCCTCGTTTTGGGAGAGTTCTCGGTGAAAAGCGGATGGTTCAACAGCGAGGTCATGCTGTATATGGCATTCGTGGCAATTGCCGGCTATACCCAGCCAAACTATGAGCTGAGCTATGCGCTGAAATTCATGCGCATACTTAATCTGATACTGACTCAGCTTTTTGGTATCTATGGATATATTGCGGCGATTATCGTATTTGTGATTGCTATCGTATCGAATAAAACGGTTTCGGGGAAGAGCTATGTGTATCCGCTGATTCCCTTTAATCCGAAACAACTGTGTAAAAGGCTGCTGCGTTACAGACTGCCTCATTCCGAAAAACAATAAATTGAATTTTCATACGAGGAATGATAGAATAGAACAATATAAGAAGGATATAGATAGGATAAGGAGGAATGGGGATTGTCTGATTTCAAAATCATAACGAATACTACGGCAGACTTGCCGCTAAGCTATATCGAGGAAAACGATTTAGGTCTGATGATTTTTAACTACACGATAATGGGAGAGACCTACAGTAGAGGACATGAGTTGGACTGGAAGGAATTCTATGAGCTCATGAGGGCAGGAAATATGACGACCACCTCCCAAGTCAATCCGGAGGAATGCAGGGAATACTTCGAGGAATATTTAAAAGAGACGAAACAACTGCTTTATTTGTGCTTTTCTTCGGGCCTCAGCGGAACCTATAGCAGTGCATGCCTTGCGGCTCAGATGGTGATGGAGGAGCATCCCGACTGTAAGATCGTCGTGGTGGACACGAAGTGCGCCTCTATGGGAGAAGGACTTCTTGTCCATAAGGCAGTTCAGCTTAGAAAAGCAGGAAAAACGATGGAAGAAACTATCGCTTGGGTTGAGGAAAATGTTCCTCACCTGATACATATGTTTACGGTGGACGATTTAAACCATTTATACCGTGGCGGCCGGGTGAGCAAGACGGCGGCAATCGTTGGAACGATGGTAGGAGTCAAGCCGGTGCTTCATGTAGATGATGAGGGACATTTGATTCCGATTGCCAAGGTGCGGGGGCGCAAGAAATCTTTGAATGCACTGGTCGATTTCATGGAGGAAAAGATGGGAAAGTATCGGGATGAAAATGATATTGTTTTCATCAGCCATGGAGATGCATTAGAGGACGCTGAATTCGTCAGAGATGAGATAAAGGCCAGATTTGGAATCGACAGCTTTCTGATCAATCATATTGGTCCGACCGTCGGCGCTCACTCGGGCCCCGGAACGATTGCGCTTTTCTTTATGGGTGAAGTTAGATAGCAATGGGCGGGAAACAACAATAGGGTGAGTAACGCCTATAGTGTAAGAAATAACCATAAGGTAAGGAATGCTCATAAAGTAAAAAGTGCCCATAAGATAAAAATAAAGAACATTCATGGAATATAGGTGGACATTAAATAAGACAGCGGCTTTTTCGTAAGGGAAAAAGCCGCTGTCTTTGAAATCAGGAAACATATATACGAATAACATTTCTGATTTGTGATAGTTGAATTTGTCAGGATTGCTGCCCTTCTTAGTAGGTAAACAGCTGTGACCAGTAAGGGGTGCTGCCGTTCAAATAATAGCCTACGCCGATGGAGGTGTAGTTCTTATTTAAAATATTCGCTCTGTGTCCTTCGGAGTTCATCCATGCGTTTACTACGTCTTCAGGAGTAGCCTGACCCCATGCGATGTTTTCTCCCGCGCCGCGGTAGCTGATTCCGCTTTCCTTAAGAACGGATGAGAAAGAGCTTCCGTTAGGTCTTGTGTGGGAGAAGGACTGTGTAGTTTCTTGCGCGCGAATCTGCGCTGCGGCATTCAATTCGCTGGTCATCGTAAGAGCGGAAAGACCTGCTTTTGCTCTTTCGGCATTTACTAAATCTACGACCTGCTCTACATAGCTTTTATTTGCATTGGTTTCCGTGCCGGAGTTTCCGTTACCGGAATTGTTTGTGTCGGGAGTAGTTGTACCGGTTCCGGGTGTATTCGTACCGGGAGTGGTTGTACCATTACCGGAATTGTTTGTATCGGGAGTAGTTGTGCCAGTTCCAGGCGTGCTTGTGTCGGGTTTGGTTGTGCCGGTTCCAGGTGTGCTTGTATCGGGTTTAGTTGTACCGGTACCCGGTGTGCTTGTGCTGGGTTTAGTTGGGCAGGTGCTGGGAGTGGTTGTACCGGTACCCGGGTTGCTTGTGCTTGGAGTGGTAGGGCAATTGGTGCCGTTATTGGCGGACTGTAAGTAATCCTTAATAGAATCGGTATTGACGCCCATTCCGTTCAATACGGATTCCAGATTGGAGGAATTTCCTACGATTACTTGCTGGGTGGGGCAGTTACTATTCAGTTGGCTCTGGAGCTGGCTTACGTTTACGGGACATTGTCCTGCAAAATTGCCTCCTCCGATAAGTGTTGTTGCTACGAGTATGCTTGGTAATAAGTTCATATTATTTCCTCACTTTCTTTGAAATGAAATATTTCGTGTGTATTACGCAAATGTTACAAATGTGTTACAAGAAGATACTAACATAAAAAAAATTTGATTACAATGGAAGTTGAT
Source organism: Bacillota bacterium (assembly GCA_023442465.1). Taxonomy (GTDB): domain Bacteria; phylum Bacillota; class Clostridia; order Lachnospirales; family Lachnospiraceae; genus Kineothrix. Next base: position 146,532 of record JAEZZQ010000015.1, read on the forward strand.
GGAAGAGATGGAAATGCGTTGGGATGAGATTAGGAAGGTCTCCTTCAAGGCCGTGAAATGAAATCTTATGAGATGTGATGCACAGAGATAGGGGGAGGGGGTGAACAATAATATTTAGTATTGATAGTCAGAGACAAAGGCAGTATCCTATAGTTAGAAATTTAGAATTTGAGGTGATATATAATTATGGTAGAGGTTAACTTTTATGATCAGATAGATGATGAGCTGCTTGCGTTTGCTGTAATCATTGCTAAGATAAATGGAAAATGGATATTTTGTAAGCATAGGGAACGGAGTACTCTTGAGGTTCCGGGTGGACACCGGGATGAGGGGGAGGGTATCTTAGAGGCTGCCAAGAGGGAACTTTATGAAGAAACGGGAGCCATTGATTTTGAAATCAGGCCGATATGTGTATATTCAGTAAAGGGACAGACCAGGATAGATGAGGAATTAAAAGAAGAGACTTTTGGTATGTTGTATTTTGCAAATATTATATCGTTTGAAAAGGAATTACACAGTGAGATAGAAGATATATATATTATGGATGAACTGACAGAGAACTGGACATATCCGCTTATTCAACCTAAACTTATAGAAGAAGCAATTAGAAGAAATGCCATATGAATTGTTCTTTCATAACAAGAAACCGCCGATATAATACCGGCGATTTCTTAGACAAGTATTAGCAATCACATCTGTTTCTGCCGCCGCAGCCGCCACAGCCGCCACAGCCGCCACAGCAAAAGAGTAAAAGGATTAATATCAGACAACTGCTATCGATGCCGAAGTCGTTACAGCGATCACAGCGCCTATTACAGTCGCATCCTCTGTTAGGCCCGCATGTTGCACTTAAGTCACTCATTATTGTAGTTCCTAAAATTCACCTTTTTATATTATTATTCGATAAATTTTATTTTGTTACAAGAATGCAATTTTCCGACAATTGGACTTATTACCGAAATTTGCTAGATATTATTGAATATTCAAGTTTTAAGTGTTAATATTTATATATTAGTTTTTGAAAGTCAGAAAGAGAAAATAGGAGGTAAGGGATATGCTTAACAAAGAAATTGCAGCAAAAATAACGGAACAGATAAATTATGAATTGTATTCGGCTTATTTGTATCTGGATATTTCCAACTATTATGCGGATAACAATTTGAACGGCTTCGCGAACTGGTTTAAGATTCAGGCACAGGAGGAACGCGACCACGCACTTCTTTTTATGGACTATTTATTAAATAACAGTGCGAAGGTGGTACTTAAGGATATAAAGGCGCCGGATTCTTCTTACAGTGATTTCAGACAGCCTACGATTGCTGCCTTTGAACATGAACTGAAGGTAACGGAGAGGATTCACGATATTTACGGTGCAGCATATGAACTGAAGGACTTTAGGACCATGCAGTTTTTGGATTGGTTCGTTAAGGAGCAGAATGAAGAAGAGAAGAATGCTGAGGAGAATATAAAGAAGTACGATTTATTCGGCGGCGATCCAAAGGGACTTTATTTATTGGATTCTGAACTGGCAGCGCGGGTATACAGCGCGCCTTCGCTGGTGCTTTAATAGTAATGACTGAAACGATGACACTGCATCCCATTCAGGGGTGTAGTGTTATGTTATGTAATAGGAAAGTGTTTCTATCACATGACATATGGATGCGCATTTATGCGTGGAACAAAAACTGTGCTGCCGAAGTATTTGATTGCGGGAGCGGGCGGATCACATTTTTGTTTTTATTACCATATATACATACAAAATACCATCGGATCATTATCGTATTGTACAAAAAGGATTTGACAAACAAGTAGGTATATTGTACACTTTTAACAGAGCAAAGGTAGCGGCCAGTATTTGTCAATTCGAATTTTTATTTTGATTTTGAATGGATAAATATAGGGCTTTTGTTTTGCGGTTTTGTAAAAAAAACAAAAAATAGAAGAAATTATTAAAAATAAAATTTTTAAAAACTTTTATGATATCTATAGCATTTTTCCATCATTTTCATTATAATAGCTAATGAAGTGTATACACGTATTCCCTGCAGGAATCCATAGTCATTTTAAGACATCGAAAGTAAGCTCCTATTTATGGCAATACATTTATTAACAAGGAGCAAAATATAAAAAGGAGATTAATATGACAGAGAACAAGAAGTTATTAGCATGGGTCAAAGAAATGGCCGACATGTGCCAGCCGGATCAGATTTACTGGTGTGATGGATCCGAAGAAGAAAATGAGCGCCTTCTGCAGATGATGGTTGACAGCGGAATGGCAATCAAATTGAATCAGGAGAAACGTCCTGGATGCTATTTGTTCAGAAGTGATGCTTCGGACGTAGCGCGTGTTGAGGACAGAACATTTATCGCTTCCAAGACAAAAGAAGAAGCGGGTCTTACAAACAACTGGGTAGAACCCGATGAATTGAAGGCTTCAATGAAAGGCTTATACGCAGGCTGCATGAAGGGAAGAACGATGTATGTTATTCCTTACTCCATGGGACCGGTAGGCTCACCCATATCCAAGATCGGTATCGAACTTACGGATAGTGCATACGTAGTAGTTAATATGCGTATTATGACCCGTATCGGAACAAAAGTTTTAGAAGCTCTCGGTGACGGAGAATTCGTTCCTTGTTTACATTCTGTTGGTTCACCTCTTGCGGAAGGACAAGCAGATTCCTCTTGGCCGTGCGCACCTATTGAAAACAAATATATCAGCCACTTCCCGGAAGAAAGACTTATTTGGTCTTATGGCTCAGGCTACGGCGGAAATGCTCTTTTAGGCAAGAAATGTTTTGCACTTAGAATCGCTTCCGTACTCGCTCGCGATGAAGGATGGCTTGCAGAGCATATGTTAATTCTCAAACTGACAAGTCCTGAAGGCAAGACGAAATATGTCTGCGGCGCGTTCCCCAGCGCATGCGGCAAGACGAACCTCGCTATGTTAGTTCCTACGATTCCAGGCTGGAAGGTTGAAACTGTCGGAGACGATATCGCATGGATGAAATTCGGTGATGACGGCCGTCTGTACGCAATCAACCCGGAAGCTGGTTTCTTCGGAGTTGCTCCCGGAACCTCTTTGGATTCTAACCCGAACGCAATGCACAGCATCGAGAAGAATACGATCTTCACGAACGTAGCTCTTACCGATGACGGCGATGTATGGTGGGAAGGCATCGGAACGCCAGCACCTGCTCATCTGATCGACTGGAAGGGCAATGACTGGACTCCCGATTCCGAGACTCCTGCAGCTCATCCCAACGCTCGTTTTACGGCTCCGGCTTATCAGTGTCCGTCCATCGCTTCCGATTGGGAAGACCCGGCAGGCGTTCCGATTTCCGCTATCTTGATTGGTGGCCGTCGTCCTAAGACGATTCCGCTTATTCATGAAAGCTTCGATTGGAAGCACGGTGTATTCCTTGGCTCTATCATGGGTTCTGAAATCACCGCAGCAGCTATTTCCAACAATATCGGACAGGTTCGCCGCGATCCTTTCGCGATGCTTCCTTTCTTCGGTTACAATGTATGCAAATACTTACAGCATTGGTTGAACATCGGCGAGAAGTCCAGTGAAGACAAGCTTCCTAAAATCTTCTATGTTAACTGGTTCCGTAAGGATCAGGATGGCAAATGGTTATGGCCGGGCTTCGGCGAAAACAGCCGTGTTCTGAAATGGATCTTCGAGAGAACAGAAGGAACAGGAAAAGCTGTTAAGACTCCTATCGGCTTTATGCCTGAGGTAGGTGCGCTTGATGTTTCCGGACTTGAAGGCGTAAGTGAGGCTGATATGACAGAACTTCTGAAGGTTGACAAAGATGAGTGGTTGAACGAAGTTGCATCCATTAAAGAGCACTATGCAAAGTTCAACGATGAAATGCCGAAGGAACTGTATGCTCAGCTCGAGGCTCTTGAGAACAGATTGAAAGAAGCGTAAGCTTTATTGGTAATAAAATAAGACATTATATAAAAATAGAATCGGATTTCAGGCTTTTTAGGCTGAAATCCGATTTTTTTTAGTCTTATACTAATTTTTACACCTATCGAACGCAGGGTTAAACGCATAGAAGTTCTTGGAGTCCAGATTATCCTGAACAATTCTGAGCCCCTCACCGAAACGCTGAAAATGTACGATTTCTCTTGCACGCAGGAAGCGGATCGGTTCACAAACTTCCTGATCGTGAATAAGACGTAAAATATTGTCGTATGTGGAGCGTGCTTTCTGCTCGGCCGCCATATCCTCTACTAAATCGGTAATGGGGTCGCCCTTTGACTGGAATTGGTTGGCGTTAAAGGGGACTCCGCCGGCAGCCTGCGGCCAAATTCCTATTGTATGGTCTACGTAATAATTAGCAAAGCCGGAGTTTTCTATTTCCTCCATGGAGAGGTTTTTGGTTAATTGGTGTACGATGGTAGCTACCATTTCCAAATGGGCTAATTCCTCCGTCCCGATGTCGGTGAGCAGTCCGGCCACTTCGTTATAGGGCATAGCGTATCTTTGTGAAAGATAACGCATGGAAGCGCCCATCTCTCCGTCGGGCCCACCGTACTGGCTTATGATAACTTGGGCAAGTTTTGCATTGGGCTGGGTAATTTTTACCGGAAACTGTAATCTTCTTTCATAATTCCACATATACTAACATCCTCCTTCCCAAGGCATCGGTTGAAGTGCCCATTTCCACTCTTTACTGCTGTTGTCCGCGACGGAAAGCGTAAGAGGTCCAAATTTGTTCGCATATTCCTGTGTCATCTGATTTTTCAAACGCATATAGTGATTGAAGTATTCCATAGCTTCCCTGTCCGTAGGATGGGTGTCCAAATATAACGCCATTTCCAGCGCAACGAAACCCACCACACCGATATTATGCAGCATATTTTCCTGCTCTGTGCTCATTTTTGGATTCATTTTACGCATCTCCTTCCCGTAAAAGGCTTTGCTAACTCCGGAAAAATAGTGCCAATGCAGTAGGCCTTATCCAGATCTTCATAAATCTGCGTAAGATTCTGCCACGGTACATATGCCATAGCAACCGGAAAACGGTCCAAATATTCATTAAAATTATAATCCTGCATAATACTCCTTTCATAAATTTATAATAATTTTAATACATTATATGATAAGGATATTTTTGAGTGTTTGTATCTTCACATTTTTTTCACATAATTTAAAGAAAATAAACACAATTTGAGATTACATTAGTAGAAGGAAAATGTCTGGTAATTCAGATGGACAAGGAGGATATTATTTTGATTGAGGTTGAGAACTTAGTAAAAAAGTATGGAGGGCATACCGCTGTAGACCACCTGAGTTTTCATGTGGAAAAGGGACAAATCTACGGCTTCCTGGGCCCTAACGGTGCAGGGAAATCTACGACAATGAATATTATGACCGGCTATCTGGCGGCTACCGAAGGGAGTGTTAAGATTAACGGCTATGATATTCTCACGAATCCGGAGGAGGCAAAAAAGTGTATTGGTTATCTGCCCGAATTTCCCCCGCTTTATCCTGAAATGACCGTATATGAATATTTGAAATTCGTAGCGGAGCTTAAGAAAATTTCTAAAGAGGAGCGAAAGAAGCAAATAGAAGAAGTCATGAATATGACGATGGTAACGGATGTTTCAAAAAGGCTTATTAAAAATCTTTCCAAGGGCTACAAGCAGCGTGTCGGCTTGGCTCAGGCGATTCTGGGATATCCGGAGGTAATCATACTGGATGAGCCGACGGTAGGTCTGGATCCGAAGCAAATTATCGAAATCAGAGATTTGATCCGCAAGCTTGGAGAAAATCATACGGTAATCCTAAGCTCCCATATTTTATCCGAGGTAAGTGCGGTCTGCGATCATATCATGATTATTTCTAAGGGGAAGCTGGTGGCAAGCGATTCGCCCGAGGGCTTACAGAAGCTAAAGACCGGAACGGCCGATTTGAATATAACAGTACTTGGCAAAAAAGAAGATATTCAAAGGGCGCTTAACAATATCGCCGACGTAAAAGAGATTTCATACATAGAAAAAGAGGATGAAGTGGAGATTTCCATCACTACCTTCTCGGATACGGACATCAGCCGTGAGGCCGGTATTGCGTTAGCTGAAAACAAGCTTCCGGTAATCGCCATGAGCAGACAAGCTGAGACTCTGGAGGATATTTTCCTGCAGCTTACTTCTGCAGGGGAGAACAAAGAGGTGGGAAGCGCATGGGACGATGAAGACAATACTGATGATAAAAACGGTACCGAAATCGATGAGAACGATAGTGATGACTGCGAAAACGATAACGATGAAGAAAAGGAAGCGGTTAAAATAACGGCAAAAGCGGAGGAGAACGAAGATGACAGCAATATTTAAAAGAGAGTTTAAATCTTATTTCCAATCCTTTATCGGATGCTTGTTCATCGGTATTATTTTATGTATTACCGGCATTTATGTGACGGTATATAACCTGCTTAGCGGCTATCCGAAGATTTCATACGCGCTTTCGGGCATTCTTTTTATTTTCATTGTCAGTGTGCCGATCCTGACGATGAGAGTACTTGCGGAGGAGAGGAAGCAGAAGACGGACCAACTTATTCTGACGGCACCCATATCGGTGGGTAAAATCGTGGCGGGCAAGTTTATTGCTCTTGGGGCGGTATTTACTATTCCGGTAATCATCATCAGTATATATCCCCTGGCTTTGAGCGCATTTGGGACGGTATCTTTTTTGGAGACTTATGTGTCCATTTTCGCGTTTTATCTGTATGGGCTTACCTGTATCGCGATAGGTATCTTTCTTTCCTCCCTTACGGAAAGTCAGGTAATTGCAGCAGTTATTTCATTCGCTGTATTATTTGGTGGCTATGTGATGTCGGGCATATGCAATATAATTTCCACTACAGGAAATTTGCTTACGAAGATACTCAGAGCTTTCGACCTGGTATCGCGTTTTGACAATATGGTAGAGGGAACCTTTGATTTGAAGAGTGCTGTTTATTATATCACAGTTATTTTTCTGGCGCTTTTTCTGGCCACTCAGTCCATCCAAAAGAGACGCTACAGCGTATCGGTAAAAAACTTAAAAATAGGGGCATACAGCTCCGCTATGATAGTAATATCTATTGCTGCCGCGGTAATACTGAATCTGCTCGTCTCGGAGATACCGACCAAATATACAGCCTTTGACGTAACGGCGAATAAGATGTTTTCGTTGTCGGATGAAACGAAGGACTTGCTTGGGAAGGTGGAAGAGGATATAACGATTTATGTTCTGGCCAATGAGAATTCGCAGGACACGACTTTGAAGAAGACGTTGGAACAATATGAGCAGTTTTCCGGGCATATCAAGGTTTCTTATGTAGACCCCCTTGTTAATCCGAAATTCTATACACAGTATACGGATGCCTCTGTATCGAGAAACAGCTTGATCGTAGTCAGTGATAAGAGAAATAAGGTAGTGGATTACAGCTCTGTTTTTGAAACGAGTACGGATTATACAACTTATGAAACGACAACGACCGGCTATGACGGAGAGGGACAGATTACAAGTGCCATTTCCTACGTGACCAGCGACAATATGCCGAAGATGTATATATTAGAAGGACATGGCGAGCTGGCTTTTGAGACAAATTTTAACGATACGATAGCAAAGGCGAATATCGATTATGAATCCATTAATCTTCTGCAGTATGACAGCATTCCTGAGGACGCAGAGGGAATTATCATCAATGCGCCTACTTCCGATCTTTCCGGGGATGATACGAACAAAGTGCTGGATTATTTACAGAAGGGCGGAAATGCTCTGATCATCAGCACATGGACGGATGCGGACATGACGAATTTCCATAAGATTCTGGATTATTATGGGATATCGATGGCGGACGGTCTGGTGTTAGAGGGGGCTGAGGGAGCTTATTATCAGAGCCCGTTCTATATATTGCCCACGGTGGAATCTGACACAGTGACCAGTGCTATCAGCGATTCTTATATATTCGCCCCTTACGCACAAGGATTTCTTTTGCCGGAAGATGCGGGAGATGATTTATCTCTTACCCCCCTCCTTTCTACCAGCGACAAGGCTTATGCCAGAGCGGATGTGAATGGAACGACGGATTATACGAAACAGGAGGGCGATGTGGACGGTCCCTTTACCTTGGGCGTAAAAGCGGTAAAAACGAACGGTGAGACACAGTCTACAGCAGTCATTTATTCCAGTGAAAATTTGTTTACGGATGCAGCGGATTCTATGGTATCCGGCACGAACATGAAACTGTTTGCCGGTTCACTTGGAGAAATGACGGAGGAAACGGAAGGAATCGCTATTCCGGTTAAAAGCTATGAAGAAAATTATTTGACTATCCCGCAGTCCTATATTATTTTACTCAGTCTCTTGATTACAGTAATTATTCCGTTAGCATTTTTGGTAGGGGGATTCGTCGTATGGTTCAGGAGAAGGAAGGCATAAAGACAGGAGACGATGTTGAAAAGACTACCTTTTTAACTATTGAAATCAGCGTCCGCTGATGCGGACAGAGGGATGTATCATGAAAAGACAGAAAATACAACTGGTGACAATTCTCATTCTTCTCATCGCGATGGCCGCAGCGTATGTCGGGGTGAAATATTATAATAATAACTACAAAGAGGAAGAAGAAACGGTATCGTATACTGTAACGCAGGACGATGCAGCTTCCGTAAAATCCCTTTTCCTTGTAAACGACAACGGAGAACTTTCTTTTACAAAGGAGGGCGATACTTGGTATGAAAACAGCGACAAGACAGTGAGCATCGACGCAGGTGCCCTGGAGGATATGATTGAGGCGGCAGTTTCCGTTACCAGCGAGGATGTAATTGAAAACGCAAAGGATATGTCTCAGTACGGTCTGGACGATCCGGAGATTACGGTAACCTATACTACGGAGAACGGAAGTATCACATTGGAAATAGGGGATTATAATTCTTCTGTATCTAAATATTACGTTTGCGTGAAAGGGGAAAACATGGTTTATACTATGAATAGCTCTGAAAGAGCCTCTTTTACGAAGAGTCTGGATGATTTGAAGAAGATTGAGACGCAGGATGGTGAAAATGCTGAGACGAAAGAGGATTAGGAAAACATTCAGGGACGCCATCTTGTTGAGGAGAAGACAATTGAATATTGCATAAATCATACCTGAAAAATTAGAAATCACCTGGTATGAAGCAAGATATCCCATGTATAGATAGTTGGTACATGGGATATCTTTTTACTATATATCGATTTAAGGAGAGATTATAGCACTTTCCAAGAACGCAATGGTCTTCGATGTTATAAGAAATTATCGTTATGGGTTTGGAGTGGCCCCAATTTATGTTTCGAAAGATGTGAGAGAAGGCAGTCTTTGGGCGGTATAGGACGGCTGTCATATGAGGAGGGAATTATTGGAGTTTAATATATGTTGACACTAATGGAATGGGGGACTATAATTTGGAGGGAAATTAATGAGAATCAATCTCAAATATGGATAAAGAGGTGGAAAGCATGACGCTTTTTGAAGGACAAAAGAACTTTTCTTATGAAATAAACGGAGTATTCACAGAGGAAGCCGTCGCCAGAAGGCTAAGGGCACTTGGACTGAATGATGGGACGACGGTCAGGATACTTAACAGAAAGAGGAACGGAGCCTTGATCGTTGGTGTGAGAGGAACGCGGCTGGCACTTGGGAAGCATATTTCTTCGGGAATCGAAGTAAAGGAGGAGAAGACGGATGCCTGATAAAGAGAAGCATATCCATGTGGCCTTCGTTGGGAATCCTAATTGCGGCAAGACGACTCTGTTTAATGCAATAACCGGCTCTAAGCTTAAGGTAGCGAACTGGCCTGGGGTTACTGTAGAGAAGATAGAAGGAGAAGCAGAGTACGAGGGCTTTCAGCTGACGTTAGTGGATACTCCGGGGATTTATTCCCTGACCTGCTATAGTATAGAAGAAAAAGTGACGAGAAAGTGCGTTATGGATGACGACATCGAGGTGATTGTCAATGTTGTGGACGCATCGTCTTTAGAGAGGAATCTGTATTTGACGCTACAGCTTTTGGAGCTTGGAAAGCCGGTAGTACTGGCTCTTAATATGATGGATGTTGTGGAGGAGCGGGGAATGGAAATCGATTTGCACCGCCTTCCGGAAATGCTCTGGGGCGTACCGGTAGTTCCTGTATCAGCGGCGAAGAGGACCGGACTGGATATTCTGCTCCATGCGGTGGTTCACCACTACGAAGAGGAACCGAAACAGAACACTTTGTTTTACGGAGAAGGAATCGAGGAGAAAATCGCTAAGCTGGAGGTGATGATGCAGGCTCATTATCCGCTGCATTCCTCCGTGAGATGGCATGCCATAAAGCTGTTGGAGAAGGATGAGGAGGTAAAGAACGAGCATCCGATTTCAGTCACCAATGTAGTGGATAAGAACTATGAAAAGGAAATCATACAGACCAAGTATTCCTATATCGAAGGCATAGTAAATGAGGTGCTCTTTTATAGGGATAAGAAGAAAGCGAGTACGGATAAGGTGGATGCGCTTCTTACTCATCCGATATGGGGAATTCCATTTTTTCTGATGATAATTGGTTTCGTATTCTTCCTCACCTTTACGGTAGGGGATTTGCTTAAGGGCGTGTTCGAAATCGGCCTGGACTGGTTTTCGGGAAGCACTGACGGCTTGCTTGTGTCCCTTGGGACTACGGCGTGGCTAAGGTCGTTGATCATAGACGGCATTATAGCCGGTGTGGGGGGAATACTTACCTTTATTCCCAATATATTTATATTGTTCCTGGCCTTAGCTATTTTAGAGGACAGCGGTTACATGGCGCGGGTCGCTTATGTTATGGACGGCATTATGGGAAAAGTTGGATTGTCGGGAAAGGCATTCCTTCCGATGATACTGGGCTTCGGTTGTACCGTTCCGGCTATCATGGCGACAAGGACATTGGAAACAGAGTACGACAGACGCAAGACAATGGTAGTGACTCCGTTTATGTCCTGCTCGGCAAGGCTTCCGATCTACGTTCTTTTTTCTGGAATGTTCTTTTCCGATTATGCAGGGCTTGCAGCTTTTTCCATGTATGGAATCGGAATGATAATCGCCATTTTGGTTGCTAAGGTCATCAACACCATACAAAAAGGGAAGGCCAATGACTCACTCTTAATTGAACTGCCGGAATATAAACGCCCTAATGCAAGAACCATCCGCATTTATGTCTGGAATAAGCTGAAGGAGTACATACATAGGGCGGGTACTATTATTTTTATCGCGTCCATCGCTATGTGGTTCATTCTGAACTTTGGTATGCAGGGAATGGTGGAAAATCCCGGGGACAGCTTCGGCGCTGCCATCGGAAGGTTCTTAGTTCCGGTCCTTGTTCCGGCAGGACTTGGAATGTGGCAGATCGTAGTAGCATTAATTGCCGGCATTTCGGCAAAAGAGGTAGTGGTATCCAGCTTCGCAGTATTGTTTGGTGTAACCGGTGCCAATTCGGAAACCGGTATGCATTCTCTGGTGATGAATATCCAGAGCATCGATCCGCAGTTCGGACCGTTGAACGCCTATTCGCTGATGCTGTTTTGCCTTTTGTATGTTCCTTGCATCGCTACGGTAGCGACCATGAAAAAAGAAAGCGGCTCTTGGAAATTTACATTGAAGACGGTAATTTTCCAGCTCACCTTCGCATGGCTCGTCTCCGTAATCGTTTTCCAGACAGGAAGCTTGTTTTTTTAAAGATACATTCCCTGAAATGGCGAAAAAGTTGTAGGAAATGCCTTGATTTCCTCTTGGGTTTATGTGAAAATAGTACTTGCTGATAATGACAAAATGCTAACAATATCGGCAAGCTTATGAGAAATAAGGACAAGGAGGGCGCTATGAGAGGTATCGATACACAAGTGCGAAAAATTCGCAGGCGTATATTTAAAGAGGTTGCCAACTTGGCATATCATTCGGAGGATTTAATCAATGATGTGGAAGCGCTGCCATATAAAATTGTAGATTACGATGAGTCGCCCTACGGAAGTGTTTATAGGGAGCGGGCTGTAGTGAGAGAGAGAATCAGGCTTGCCATGGGGCTTTCCTTAAGGCCTGAGAACGTGCCCGTACATGCCACCCAAGGGTTGGCGGAAAGCGACATCGATGAAAAATATTACGAACCGCCGCTGATGCAGGTCATTCCTTCCGCATGCAATGCATGTCCGGAGAACCGTTATGAGGTGACGGATAAGTGTATGGGTTGTCTTGCCCATCCCTGCAGAGAAGTATGTCCCAAAGGTGCCGTATCTATGAAGGACGGAAAGTCCATTATCGATCAGGAAAAATGTATTAAATGCGGCAAGTGTAAAACCGTTTGCCCTTATGATGCAATTTCCCATCAGACAAGGCCCTGCCTGGCCGCCTGCGGAGTAAATGCGATAAAAAACGACGCGAGAGGAAGGGCATTGATCGACAGTGACCTATGCGTATCCTGCGGACAGTGTATGGTAAATTGTCCTTTCGGTGCGATTGCGGATAAATCGCAGATTTTCCAGCTGATCAGGGCACTGCAGTCCGGACGGAAGATCATCGCACAAGTGGCGCCGGCCTTTGTCGGACAGTTCGGAGCGCATGTATCGCCCGACAGAATCAAGACGGCGTTGAAGGAGCTTGGATTTTATGACGTATATGAGACAGCCATAGGTGCTGATATGGGAGCAATGGCAGAAGCTGAACATTATGTTCATGCAGTGACTACGGGAGAGCTGCCGTTTCTGCTGACCTCCTGTTGTCCTTCCTGGTCGGTATTAGCTAAGAAATTTTTCCCGGAAACCATCGATAATATATCCAACGAGCTGACGCCCATGGTGGCTACAGCCCGTAAGATAAAAGAGGACCACCCCGATGCAAGCGTAGTCTTCATCGGCCCCTGCGCCTCGAAAAAGCTGGAAGCCTCCAGAAGAACCGTCCGTTCGGATGTCGATTTTGTTATCACCTTCGAAGAGCTTTCCGGAATGTTCGAAGCAAAGGAAATTGTGTTAGACAATGTACCGGTATCGGACAAGATGGAAGATGCTACGGGCGCAGGACGCGGTTATGGCGTTGCGGGCGGTGTTGCCAGCGCTATTGAGGAATGTATCCGGGAATATTATCCTGATGTGGAGGTGCGCATCGAGCATGCCGAAAGCCTTGCAGAATGTAAAAAGATGCTTATGCTGGCTAAGGCGGGCAAGAAGGACGGCTGTCTGATCGAGGGCATGGCGTGTCCCGGAGGCTGTATCGCCGGAGCCGGAACTAATATCGCGATTCCCCAGGCGGCGAAAGAAGTGGCGGGCTTCAAGGCTGCGGCGGCAAAGAAGATACCCGACAGGTAAAATAAAAAGCGGTAACGGCGAAATGAATGAGTACAAATACTTATTGATTAATTACAGGAAAGTCGAGGAGTAAATAAATGTCTAAAATAAGAACACGTTATGCGCCCAGCCCTACAGGCCGCATGCACGTAGGTAATTTAAGAACGGCCCTATATGCTTATCTCATTGCAAAGCACGAAGGCGGAGATTTCATTCTGAGGATTGAGGATACGGATCAGGAGCGCTATGTGGAAGGCGCAGTGGAAATCATCTACCGTACTTTGGAAAAAACGGGGCTTTTGCACGATGAAGGCCCGGATAAGGACGGCGGGGTAGGTCCTTATGTACAGAGCGAGAGGCAGTCGAAGGGAATTTATCTGGAATATGCGAAGAAGCTGGTGGAAAAGGGAGAAGCTTATTATTGCTTCTGCGACAAGGAAAGGCTTGCATCCCTTACCCAGACCGTTGCCGGAAAAGAAATCAACATTTACGATAAGCATTGCCTGCATCTGTCCAGGGAAGAAACGGAAGAGAAGCTGGCTTCGGGCATTCCTTACGTAATCAGACAGAACAACCCTACGGAAGGGACAACCACCTTTCATGATGAAATATATGGAGACATTTCGGTTGACAATGCGGAACTGGACGATATGATTCTGATCAAATCCGACGGCTATCCCACCTATAATTTTGCAAACGTGGTAGATGACCATTTAATGGGAATTACGCATGTGGTAAGAGGAAACGAATATCTTTCTTCCTCTCCGAAATATAATCGCCTTTACGATGCATTCGGCTGGGAAGTTCCGATATATGTTCACTGCCCGTTGATTACGGATGAGGAGCATCATAAGCTTTCCAAACGCTGCGGACATTCCTCCTATGAGGATTTGACCGAACAGGGATTTTTATCGGAGGCTATCGTGAACTTCGTAGCGCTGCTCGGCTGGAGTCCGGAAGGCAACGAGGAGATTTTTTCCCTTGAAGATTTGATAAAGGTATTCGATTACAGACATTTATCCAAATCCCCCGCCGTTTTTGATTATACCAAATTGAAATGGATGAATGGCGAATATATGAAGGCAATGGATTTTGATAAGTTCTACAAAATGGCAGAGCCTTATTTAAAGGAAGCATTGACGAAAGATTTGGATCTGAAGGCAATTGCACAGATGGTCAAGACGAGAATCGAAATATTCCCTGATATAAAGGAAATGGTAGATTTCTTCGGAGAACTTCCCGCATACGAGACATCGATGTATGTTCATAAGAAAATGAAGACCACGGAGGAATCATCTCTTGAGGTTTTAGAGGAGCTGCTTCCTGTTATCGAAGCACAGGAATCTTTCGACAACGATTCTCTTTATCAGATGCTCGTTTCCTATGTAGAGAAAAAAGGCTGTAAAAACGGCTATGCGATGTGGCCGATCAGAACCGCCGTATCCGGCAAACAGATGACACCTGCCGGAGCGACGGAAATCATGGAAATCCTCGGGAAAGAGGAATCCGTAAAACGCATTAAGAAAGGCATCGAGCTGTTAAAGAATGCCTGAGCAAAGAAATAATAGGGCGCAGGCCCAAGCTATAGAGCACGCTTCCGGTCCCATGCAGGTTCTTGCGGGACCGGGAAGCGGCAAAACTTATCTTACGATCCGCCGGATTCGTCATCTGATTCGTCATCACGGGATTTCTCCCGACAAAATTCTCATTATAACTTTTACAAAAGCTGCTGCGCAGGAGATGAAGGAACGTTTTTCAGTGCTTACCGGGTATGCATATCCTGAGGTTCATTTTGGGACCTTCCATGCCGTATATTATCATATCCTGAGGCAATCGGGAAATCCGGACTTAAGACTTGCATCCGCGGCAGACAAACGTAACTATTTAACACATATTCTTAACACCATAAAAAGCGGGGAAGAAAACAATGCAGAGCTTTATGGAAGCTTGCTAAAAGCGATAAGCGCTGTTAAAAATCTTTCTGAGATTTCTCACGCCTCAGAATTCCTAACGAATCACAGTGAGGAGCTTAAGCCGCAATTTCCATACATATATGAAGAATATTGCCGCATTATGGAAGAAGAGCACAAAATCGACTTCGACGACATGATTCTCCTGTGTGATAGACTGCTTACCTGTAATACCCAGGTTCTTACCTTCTGGCAGAACGCCTTTTCTCACATCCTGGTGGATGAATTTCAGGACATTTCCCCTTTGCAGTATCAAATTTTACGCCGTCTGTCACTTCCTCAGAACAACCTCTTTGTAGTAGGAGACGATGATCAGTCCATTTATGGTTTTCGGGGCGCGGGACCGGATATTATGAGACAGTTTATGAACGATTACAAAGAGGCCAAGCAGCTTACTCTGGGTATCAACTACCGGTGCACGGAGGATATTGTAGAAGCGGCGCAGATCGTCATTGCGGATAATAAGAACCGTTATGTAAAAGAGCTTACGGCAGATAAAAAGGGACAGGGAGAAAGGAAAAAGAATGAGGCGGTAAAAATTTCTTCTTTTGCGGATAAGGAAGAGGAACACAAATATCTTATGGAGAAACTGAAGGAAATGCCGAGAGAGGAGTTGTCTCAAAGCGCTGTCATTTACCGTACCAATGCGGAGGCAGGAGCGTTGTCCAGAGAACTTGCAGCTTATAACATTCCCTTTTGCACAAAGGATAACATTGAGAATATTTTTGAAACGCCCATAGCGCGGGATATCTTTTCCTATCTTTCCTTTGCAGAGGCCGTTTGGGAAAAAGGGAGAAGTGAAGGAGGCGGTCAGCGGGGAGATTTTTTTCGCATTATGAATAAGCCGACCAGGTATATCCATAGACAGGCGGCGGGGGAGCCTGTGGTTACCCAAAGGCTTTTATTGGATTTTTATAATAAGAAGCCTCTTATGCAGGAAACTGTGAGGAAACTTTGGGTGGATTTAAAGATACTTTCGACGCTGAGGCCTTATCTTGCAGTGGACTATATTCGAAGGAATATGGGCTATGAGAGGTGTTTATACGACGGCAAGGAGAAGGAAAAAAGAGAAGAAATGAAAGAACTTTTGGATGAATTGCAAAGAACGGCGGCAAGCATACACAGCCTCACAGAGTGGAGAGCATATGAACAGGAATATACACGTATGGTTCAGAAAAAAGAAAACACAGAAAAGAAACAGCGGGAAGGAATCCGGTTGCTTACCATGCACATGTCCAAAGGACTGGAATATACGAGGGTCTATCTTCCCGATATAAAAAAGGGGGCGATACCGAGTCGAAAAGCACTTTTACCGGAGGCGGCGGAGGAGGAACGGAGGCTTCTCTATGTGGCTATGACCAGAGCGAAGGAGTATTTGGAAATATTGTATTACGGAGAGCCATCCCCTTTTATCAGAAAATTAAAAGAGGCTCTCGAAGCAAAAGACCGATCATAAAGCCTTTGGTTAGAGAACCTTGTATTATCATTACTTCCATAAATATAATTGCTTCTATAAAAACAGAGTGGTTATTCTACAAATTCATCAAATTCCACATTGTCCAGATATTCGTCAAAAGCGTCGGCAACCATTTCGTATTCGTCATCGTCCTCGATATATAAAAGCTCCGGCTCGGCGTTAACGTCGTTCTTGTCTTCGAAATAGCGGTAGAACCATACTTCTCCGTCTGTATTTCGGCCGTTTTCATCCAGCGGCAAAAGCACGATATAATCTTTTCCCTGCGATTCCAGAATTGTCACAACTGCGCAGACAACATGGGTACCGTCCTCCAAGTCTAGCTCAACGGTCATTTCCTCATCGTTTAATTCTTCCTCCTCTGTCTGGTTATTCAATTCTTTGTCCATAGAAACTCCTTTCCCTTACCGGTGGTTATTTTACTGGTCATGTTCCTATTGTACTAGCGAGTCGAACATTAATCAATAATTTTTCTCTATTTTTACACATAAAAAAAATTTTATGGTATACTTTAGAGGCAATGCAGTAAAAATATGCGAGAAATGACTGCGGATATCAACGGATGGAGGAGAACATGTATACAATCGACAACAAGACAATCGGCAGGCCATATCCGTTAGGTGTGACAATAGAGCGTAATCATACTTATTTTTCGGTGGTTATGAAGAAAGGCAAGGATTGCGGCGTCATATTATATGATAGGAAGACGAAAGAATTAAGCAGGCTTCCTTTTGATGAGCGAGGTAAGTTCGGCTCCATTTTCAGCATGGGGATCGAGAATTTGGATATCGAAAGATATGAATATAATTTCTATGATGGAGAGTGCATTTTTACAGACCCTTATGCGAAGGTGATTTACGGGCATGAGAAGTGGGGAAAGTATGGTGACCAGATAAGAGGAGGCTTTCTTCGCAGCGACTATGACTGGGAGGGAGATGAGCCCTTAAAATACCCCTATGAAAGCAGCATTTTATATTGCCTTAATGTAAGAGCCTTTACGAAGCATAGATCCTCGGGGATAACTCATAAGGGAACCTATCGGGGAATCACAGAGAAGATTCCCCATTTGAAAGAACTCGGAATCACGGCGGTGGAACTGATGCCTTCCTATGAGTTCGACGAAACGGAAAGCCGTAGTCTTCCTCCCGCTAAGGTATCCATGGAGGAGGCGGTAAAGAACAAGTTCGTCCCGCCGCAGGAGGGAGAGAAGAAGGAAAAGAAATATAATTGCTGGGGATATATAGAGGGCTTTTATTTTGCTCCTAAGGCTGCCTTCAGTTCTGGTGATGATGCAGTTTCGGAGTTTAAGGATATGGTAAAGGAACTGCATAGAAACGGCATCGAGGTAATTATGCAGTTTTATTTTCCGGATGCGGTAAAGCAGGGAGTGATGTTAGATGCATTAAGATACTGGGTGCTGGAATACCATATCGACGGTATCCATCTAAAAGGAGAAAGGCTTCCGGCCCGCGGGATCGCTTCGGAACCCCTTTTTACAGAGACCAAATTATTCTACGACCATTTTCCCTATGAAGAAATATATGGAGAGGAAGAGGTACCGGAATTCCGTAATCTGGCCTCCTATAATGATGATTATATGTATACGGCCCGCCGTTTCCTTAAGGGGGATGACAATATGCTGGGATATTTTCTGGAGTTACAGCGTAAAAATCCTGCCCGCCACGGTGTAATAAATTATGTGACAAATTATTACGGCTTTACGCTGTCGGATATGGTCTCTTATGAGAAGAAGCACAATGAGGAAAACGGGGAGGGAGGAAGAGACGGCAATGACCACAACTTTACATGGAATTGCGGAACGGAAGGTGTAACAAGGAAAAAAAGCATACTTAAGTTACGGGAAAGACAGATGAAGAACGTGCTTGTTATGCTTTTCACTTCCCAGGGAACGCCTCTTATATACAGCGGCGATGAATTCGGAAATACCCGGTATGGAAATAATAACCCTTATTGTCAGGACAACGATATCGGCTTTGTGAAATGGAACAGCACCGGCCCCTGGCAGGGTATTTTTTCCTGTATGAAGGGGTTGATTGCCCTTAAGAAGGCACACCCCGTACTTCGGAATAAACAGGAACTGAAGATTCTTGATTATATCGGCTGCGGCTATCCTGATGTCTCCTATCACGGAGAGGAGGCGTGGCGTCCCGAACTCAGCGGCTACAGCCGCTACGCAGGAATCATGTACTGCGGCTGCTATGGCAAGCAGGATAAAAAAGAGGATGACAATTTCTTTTATATCGCGTATAATATGCACTGGCTTCCTCATGATTTCGCGCTTCCCAAGCTTCCCAAGGGTATGGAATGGCAGCTTCTTGCAGATACGGGAAGGGACGGCGGGGATATGTTTTTGCCGGAGCCTTTCGTTGAAGAGGGAGAACAGCCGGGGGTAACAGTGAAGCCGCGTACGGTTCATATTTATATTTCAAAACAGAAGAAAGGACAGAAGCCTGAAAAAAGACAATATGTGAGGACTGCGTTTTAGTCGGATATAAACAGCCTTTTGCAGGTGAACAATATGAAAATCTGGAAACATTTTAAAACTATTACTTATCATAAATATCTCGTGATGAAGGGCTGCTTTAAGGTAGGACTTTATTGGCAGGGACTGACACATGATCTGTCCAAATACAGTCCTGCGGAATTCTTAGTTGGTGCGAAGTACTATCAGGGTGACAGAAGCCCGAATAACGCTGAGAGAGAAGACATCGGTTATTCCAGCGCATGGCTGCATCACAAAGGAAGAAACAAGCATCATTACGAGTATTGGCTGGATTACAGCACAAAGAACATTGTCGGCGGTATGGCTCCGGCACCTATGCCGGACCGCTATATCGTGGAAATGCTTATGGACCGCATCGCTGCCTGCAAAGTGTACCGGAAAGGCAGCTATACGGATCAGGCTCCATTGGAGTATTACCTTTGGGGCAAAGACCCGGCTCCTCTTCATGAGAAGACGAAGGAGCTGCTAGAAAGGCTTTTGCATATGCTGGCAAAGGAAGGTGAGAAGAAGACCTTCTCCTATATAAAAAAAGAGGTGCTCCGCAAGCGCGGATACGTGTCGCAAGTGGAATCGCAGCAAAGAAACGGATAAGAAAAATAAGTAACCCTTTATGAGATGTCACATAAGATAAACCATATCATAAAGGAGTTGAAAAATATGAATTGTCTTATTTTATTAATTTTACTTTTTTGCTGCGGCAATAATGACATGGGCTGCGGGAACAACTCGGGTTGCGGAAATAATTCAGGTTGTGGAAACAATTCAGGCTGTGGAAACAATTCAGGCTGGGGCGGCAACTCAGGCTGTCGAAATAACAACACATGCGGATGCAGTACGCCGGATAAGGACCAAGGAACCGGTGGCCGCAGTTCAAGACCTGAGCAAAGATGTGACAACAGACAGATGATGAATGAATCTTATGTCGATGACGGACGCAGAGACAGGGGCTTCAATTCTTTTCCTTCACCGGGAAATACATGTGGATATGAAGAATAATATTGTGCAATAAAAATAAGATAAAAAATCCGGGGCGGTGTCTCGGATTTTTATTGTATAGTCAATAAAAATAAACCACCTGCTATGCAGGTGTGTTCTCCGGTAGCTTTAGCTTCAAGTATAAAAACCTCCATGGTACAATAAATGCAGGTTCGCCAACCGCATAAATATAACCAAGGAGGTATCCAAATGGATAAGAATAGTTTAGCACACACTAGATGGGAGTGTAAATATCATCTGGTCTTTGCCCCCAAATATAGAAGGCAAATAATCTATGGAAAAATCAAAGCGGATGTTGCACGGATATTAAGTGAATTGTGCAAAAGAAAAGGAATTGAGATAATAGAGGCAGAATGTTGTAAAGATCATGTACACATGTTGGTAAGAATACCACCAAAGTATAGTGTATCAGAAATTATGGGATATCTAAAAGGAAAACGTTCCCTGATGATATTCGAAAGGCATTCGAATTTAAAGTATCGGTATGGAAATCGTCATTTTTGGTGTAGAGGATATTATGTAGACACGGTGGGAAAAAATGCAAAGAAAATCGAAGAATATATAAAGACCCAACTACAAGAAGATGAGACATACGATCAAATGACATTAAAAGAGTATATAGACCCGTTTACGGGTGAGCCGGTACAAAAAGGCAAATAAAAAGGCTCTTTAGAGCCAGCCAGAGACCGCAGTGCGGAAGGCGAACTTTTCAGAGCCTCTTTAGAGGCACGCAGGGAACGGCGACTTATAGTCGCAGAGCAAACTACCGGCTAAGCCGGTAGTCATGATTTTTTCTATAACAGGAAAGTACTCCTATGTTTAGATGCTCTACAATTATATGTTGTAAATAGGTTATAAATATGGGGAAATTGTTCCTAAACTTGTCAATAAAGAAAAGTAGTTGTAAAATATTACCAGTAAATAAAAATGGGATGGCGCGGGATGCTAATGATAAAAATAGGTATTTGTGACGATGAAAAACTGATAACGGAGAGGCTGGAGAGAATGATAGGAGAATGCTTGCGGGAAATCGGGCAGGACTATGAAATATATTCATTTCTGTCGGGAAGCGAGTTGCTTGAAAAGGTCCCAGAGTTGGATGTGGTTTTTCTGGATGTCATCATGCCGGTTATGAATGGGTATGAAACCGGAAAGAAGATAAACAAGCTCAATCCGGGCTGCCGTATCATTATGGAGACAGGAGAAACCGAGCATTTCGAGGAAGCATTTAAGATAAATGCGATTTGGTATTTACGAAAGCCTTTCTATAAGGAGGATATTAAGGAAGCTTTGGTGAGGGTAATAAATTTATCCTTGGGGATGAACGGTGTCGAGGTGTATAAGGAGCGGAATAAGTGCCAGATTCTTCAAAGAAATATAAAATACGTGCGGGCGTTTAACGGCTATACGGAGTATTTTGCGGGAAACGAGATATTCAGAAAAGAAGTATCCCTAAATGGCGCAGAAAATGAATTGGATATGCGCTTGTTTTTCAGAATCGATAAAAAATATATCGTAAATATCCTTTGGGTAGACGCATATAAAGATGAAAAAATATGGATAGACGGGAAGGAATTCATAATTTCCCGAAGAAGAAAGAGCAGCTTTTATAAAGCATATTTACTGTATCAAGCGGAATATACATGAGGATAAATGAAATGAAGATATTTTGTCTGCTGTTGATTATTTTTATTACGGAACTGTTTAAGTATGGAATCTGGTTCCGCAGAATGTATTCTCTAAAAATAAAACTTTCCTGGGTAGGGGCGGCGACAGTAATTGGCTTTTCAATGCTCATATTGCTTGGGGTCGTGAATGAGAATACATTGCTATTATTGTGGTTTATTGTTTCCATGATAGTGTACATATTTGCTTTGGATTGTGCGAAAGAGGAGAAGGCGCTGAATATTTTCAGGGCTGGTTTCTTAATAATATGTATGGGAGAAATAGTGGGAGGAATGATTTCACCTTTTTCGGCAGGACAAGATGTTACACGTGCTGAAGAAAAAGTTGTTTATTTAATTAATAATAGCATAGTAATTGTGTTAATAAGCATAGCTGCTGTAATAAAGAAAAAAGTAAAATTACCTAATAATGAAAAATGGAAAAAGATTTATAAATTTATAATATATGTTTCCGTTTTTGTGATGGGAATGGCTATTTTTCTGACTATTGCTGGATTTCAAACTATCTCCAGATATACTTTCAATGAAAAGATTGTTTTGTTTTCAAAGGTTATATCGATTATTTCTTTTGTAAGCGTTGCATGCCTTATTTTAATTATGAGTTATATTGATAATGAGAATAAAACCATAAAAAAATATCTCGAAACGGATGCTCTGCTTTTAGAAACACAAAGAAATTTGTATAAGGCTATGTTGGCAAAAAACGAGGAGACGAGACGGTTCCGTCACGATATACAGAGTCATCTTATATGCTTGAACGAATTGGCTCATCGCGGAGATGTTTCCAAGGTGAAGAATTATGTATCGGGAATGGAAGGCCAGTTTCTTGAAATTAAAAATATAACTTATTCGGTTGGAAATGATGTTATTGATGCAGTACTTAATTATTATATTTCTTCGCTTGATAAAGATGTTAAGGTCAATGTGAATGGTAAATGTCCCGATAATATAAGAATAAATAGGGTAGAACTTTGTACTATCGTGTCAAATCTTATTCAGAATGCGGTTGAGGCATTGAATAAAACGAAAAACGATGAGCACTATTTGAAGATAATTGTTACCAATAGCAATAACTATATGAGATTTGAGATAATAAACAGTGTACCGGAGGCCGATAAGGAAGAATCGTTAGTAAATGGGTTAATGGACACTACGAAAGCAGATAAGGAAAATCACGGTATCGGAATGAGAAATGTGAAGGAAACCGTAGAAAAGAATGGGGGAGTCTTTAGAATAAATGTTGGGGATTGTGAGTTTGCGGTAAAAGTGACGATACCATATGACGATAAATAAAGTACTCAATACAAAGATTAATAAAGCGTTTAATAAATGTACCGATAGTGTAGTTATGTAGCCGTTAAATGAGAAATGGTTGAAAATGTCATACCCATATGATATTTTGTTGAAAAAGGAGGTATGATGCAATGTATACAGTATTGGGTGTGTTTGGAAATTTTTGGAATTGGCTATTGGGTGGGGATAATTAATTTTTATTCGAAAGAACAGAAACGTTTCATTTATCAAGCTATGAGAAATAAATAAAGGGGGTGAAAAATATGTTAAAGCATACAAGTTATAATTGTGCAACAAGTATTGTAACTAGTACTGTACAAGTTAGTCCTGGAGCATGCACGACTTGCACAGGTACTTCTTGCTCTTGCTGCAGCTGTTGTTGCTGTTAGTAGTGAGAATATTTGTAATATAAATTTTAAGGTTGAAATCTCATAGTTGTTAGAAGTACATAATATCTTAAAGAAATAGGTTGAAAAGTACTTTTCAACCTATTCCTTTAACAACAAACAACCACTGATTTGGTTAAATAAGGATAAGGAGGGGTTCATTTGAATTCGGAAGCAGAAAAATATATAGATGGCCATATACATTACCGAGAGACAATTAGTATGAGTTCTCAATATTCTTTGATTTCGCCGTATGTGGATACGACTGTTGTGAAGACGCCTGAAGTAGTTTTAAAAGGAATTTATCATTCAAGAGTCAACCGATTTATTAGTGAGGAATATTTATTAAATTATCGAACTTATAGTTCGAGGTTGGACTTTAAAATTGGTATCGCTAGATTTCGTGCAAAGGATGCTTTGGTTTCATTTGCGATGAGAGATAAGAAAGAACTAGCTTATGAATCAATCAAGCTACCAAAGCCAAAGAAGATAAAAGTAACGTTTAGTTCTGTATTACAGGCACGAAGAAGCGTAAGAGAATATAATGGATCCATTCCGCTAGAGGATTTTGCTTCGATTCTATATTATACACAAGGCGTTTCGGGTTATTTAATGATGAAGGATAAGGAAGAGGATGCAGATAGAATCCAACTGCGTATGAATCCTTCAGGTGGTGGATTTTATCCTGTTAAGTTAATTCTTGTAGTTTGGAATATCACAAATCTTGAAAAAGGAATTTATGAATATTACCCTTATCATCATTCTCTTCGTCTTGTGGAACGTGGATTTAGCGAATGTGATCTTAAGAATCTCGCAGGATTTGGTGAAATTGATCCTACAAAGTGTGCTTTTTGCGCAGTGTACATATATGAATTATATGTTAATTCTCACAAATATGGTGATGCTGGAGCAGCGTATGCGTTTATCGAAGCAGGAGAGATTGCGGAAAATGCGCAGCTTACAACGATAGCATTAGGTTATGGAGCTTGTGATCTTGGAGGCTTTAATAAGCAATTTATTGAGAAAAGATTTGGTCTGGATGGTATTAGCAAACAAGCAATTCATTTTACTATATTTGGTAAGGGGGGAAGCAGGTAGTGAACAAAAAGTATATTTTTAGAGATAGTGTAAGAGTTTATGATAATGGCGAGAACGAAATCCGGTTAAGAACAGGAATTTTTAATTATGAAGAAGTTACATTGGATATGTCTACAATCTCAGAAGACCTAGCAGACTATATGAGAGAAATCATTGAGAAGTTGCAAATGGAAGAAGGCTATGAACTTACAAGGCTTGAAGATACAAGATTCGAGCAATATGAAAAAGAAATTGTTCACTCCATTATTAATGAATTATGTGAGACAAATTATGTAATTGAAGCAGGAAAATGGAACCTCGAAAAGGAAATTTCCCTTTCTTTACTTGGTTTTATGAATCAAGAAGGAGCGAAAGAATATAGTGACTCTAATGAGACTGTATTGTTGTTTTATTCTGATGATCAATATATGCTTGATGCAGCTAAGAAGATGGTAAAAGATATGGATATAAATATGGATTTTCTATCTGAAGAAAAGATGCAGAAAGTAAGGCAGTCTGATTTGACATCAAATCTTGATGGGTTATCAACAGTACAAGATATTAACTATTTCGGTGAGACGTTTAAGAAATATAGAGCTATTGTGATGTGCCTGAAAAATCTTTCCGTGACTGCGATGAGAAACATGAATCGCATCTCTGTTAATTTTGAAATCCCAGTTATATTTACATTTATAGATGGACCGATTATTGGAGCATTAGCTATAAATCCGTATACTACTGGCTGCTTAGAATGCTTTGAACTACGAACGCTTGCCAGACTAGAAGATCATGTTCAGTATCATAATTTTGTGAAGAAAGAACGGGATTATATGAAACAGGGAAGTCACAACAATGTAGGGATGATTCCTCTTCTAAATATGATTGTCAATCTTGCCATATCAGAAGCGTATACCTTACAACATATCGGTGCTTCCAAATTAACAGGGCGCCTTCTTACAATCTACATTCCTACACTAGAAATTCAAGCTCAGGACATTTTACGCATTCCATATTGTTCAGCATGTGGTGCTGTAGCTAAGATTAATCTTGAGGAAAAGAATGTTTCTTCTCGTGCTTTTGTAGATGAGATGGTTGAAAATGTTTTGATGGTGTAAATTTCAGACAGTTATAATTTTTTACAAATTAATGAAGAAATGAGGTGTAGATATGCTTAGATATTATCCGTCATTTGATCATCTATTAAATCAATTCCGGTATATTGGCGGTAATCAAACAGGGATTATGAATGGAGTACTGGTTCCTATGGTACATATGCCTCCTGAGCCAAACTTAAAATCTATAACTGGTCGTATGCCACATTATCATAAAAGTACATTCAACGATCCAAATAAAAATGTTGAATATCATCTTAGTGGGTATGGTATTTATAATGAAGAGGCATTTATTCGATTAATGGGAGAAAGTATTGAACGATATGCACCCATAGGTACTGAAAAACTTTTTAGAGATAAGGTAGAATATGCTAGTTATAAAGAAATAAGTAAGAAGGGTAAAACGATGCCAATTGAGTACCTAAATATCTTTTTACCAGAGCAGCAGAAGACTATTTCTAAAATTATGCCGGAATATTCATCAGAACCCGCAAGTGAAGATGATATAATTGGATGGATTAGTTGCCCTTCTTTAATACATCCCAAAGAAAATGTGTATGTCCCAATTCAATTGTTATTGACGGGTTTTATTAAAAATGAAGCAGCAGGTGAAAAATACTTTACGCCTGCGTTTTCGACAGGAACAGCATCCCATAAGTCTGTAAAAAAAGCATTATTAAATGCAATGATTGAATATGTACAGATTGACTCTTTTGTTATCTCATGGTATACAATGCAAAATGCAAAACGAGTTATTATAGATGATGAGAATGTTTTGGAATGTATGAGAAAATGTGGCTTGGGAGAAGATTCCCCTTATGATGTTATTCCGTTATATGTTACGCTGCCAGATATGGATTTGCCAATCTATACAGTGATTTTAAAAAGAAAAGATAAGAAATTACCATATCTGATTGTAGGAACACAGGGAGACTACAATGCTGCTAATGGAGTGCTTCGTGGAACAATGGAAGCTGCCGCGATTATATTTATGAATATGTTCAATGCATTATTTGATCCGGCCAAAATCCAATTTTCTAATACAGAATCTTTGTTTTCTGATTTAGATACTAATGTGCTTTATTATGGAGTACCAGATAAGGTGGGGGAAATAAATTCTTTATTGGATAAGCTGGTGAGTCAGACCATTAATCTGTCGGAGATTTCAAGTTGTTGTGAAAGGAATATTGATGAGCAAATTGCCCGTTTGGTTCGCTCAATATCAAAGGTAAGTGAATATGCAGTTTATATGGATATTACACCACCAGAAGCAATCAATCAGGGGTGGAGCGTTATGCGTGTCTTAATTCCAGAATTATGCGCAATGTGCCTTCCGGGATTTCCATTTAAAAATCATCCGCGTTTAAAAAAATATGGTGGTGCTAAAAATGAATATCCGCATCCTTTGCCTTAACATATTATATCTCATGGGAACTTGCTATACAGCAGCTATTCCGCAGATATTTCTTCCGTTAATAAAGAAAAAAACACATCGTAGGGCAAATGATTATTATTTACTCTGTTGTTGTGGTGTATATATTTTCTTGATTTTCATGAGTATAATGGTCATAGATAATTTTGAAGTTGAATTTTCGTTACCATCTATTTGGTGGATTGGAATTATAATTGCCGCACCAGCTGTAATTATAGCTATGGAATATTTGATAGGAATAATTGCATTAATGTTCGAAGGTAAGAAAGCGAAAGGCTTTTCTGTCAATACGAATTGGAAGGGTTGTTCTGCCATTGGATTTGTAGCCACTTTAATGATTGGTACACTAGAGGAAATCATGTATCGAGAGGTTTGGGCTGATATTATTTTATATAATATGAGTCTATCAATAGGATTGTTTTGTGTTTTGAGTAGTTGTTTTTATGCAATGAATCATATTTACTTTGGATATACGGTGTTTGTTCAAAAGCTTTTTACTGGAATAATACTTTCTGCTTTGTATATAATTAGCGGATATTGCATTACAGTTCCAGTGACGATTCATATTTTACAGAACCTAGCCATATTATTAGTTGGAAGGAGGAAAACTTGATGCACAAGATTATCTGGATATTAATCACAGCAACCTTGTGTTTAAGTGTCTGGCTATATATATTTCGTTTATCTTATTCTAGTTTTTATTTTAAGAATAGAATCAAACTTACATTATCATCTTTGTTTGGAATTCCAGTAACCTATGCCTTCTCGGTGTTTGAGACTGTAATTTACTGCACATTGCCATTACTAAGTACTATTATTATCGCAATTGTAGGAGATATTCGCATAAGTGATTTGTTTGGTAAAGTGCATGTTGGTCATATGTTGATTATCACGTCATTAGCAACAATATCAGCAATGTCAATTATGGCAATTCTATTAATTTTTGTTATGAGTGCTCATAAAAATATTGATATTTCAACGGAGATGTCCAAAGTCAGGTGGATTTCTGGTATTAATGTTTTCCCTAGAAAAGTGGCTTGGATTATACCAATGATAAGTGCTTGTTTTGAAGAAGTCTTTTTCCGAGGTGCCTTTTTCAATAGTCTGATACATGCTGGACTTAATATAGGAGTTACTACTGGTATTGTGACATTAGCATTTGTAATTAATCAGTGCATTCTAGCTGATACACTAAATCAAAGGATTATTTTAGGAACATCAAGTTTTGCAATTTCTGTTGTTGGGTGCATAGCATATCTTTCCTGTGGAAGCTTAATACCTTCCCTTGTGATGCATGCTTCATTTGCTGGATTTTATACAAATGTAAATAAATAGAGGAGGTGTATGAAATGATAGAAGTAAATAATTTAACAGTAAGATATCATGATTTCTGTGCAGTAAATAACATTTCTTTTCGTGTAAAACAAAATGAGATTTTGGGAATCATTGGGCTCAATGGCGCAGGTAAAACTTCAATGATTGAATGTATCGAAGGATTAAGAATGGCAACGAGCGGTAAGATTAGAGTGTGTGGCTTAGATCCTGAAAAAGATCGAACAAAGCTTCATAAGGAGATTGGAATTCAATTACAAGATACAATTTATCAGGCAAATGCCAGAGTAAATGAACTTTGCCAGTTATTCTCTTCTTTTTATGATACTCCTGAGCCTTACGAGAATCTTCTGAAGATGATGAATATTTATGATAAGAGAAAGAGCAGGGTATCGAAACTTTCAGGTGGGCAGAAGCAGAAACTTTCAATCGTGTTGGCATTAATAGGAAAACCAAAGGTACTTTTTTTGGATGAATTGACGACAGGGTTGGATCCAATTGCCAGAAGAGATATGTGGAAGTTAATACAAGTTATGCGTAATCAAGGAATTACTATTGTATTGATTTCACACTTTATGGATGAAGTACAGACTGTGTGTGACCGTGTGGCAATTATGAATCAAGGAGAGATTGCAGCAATAGGTACAATACAAGAAGTTGTAGCTAATATGCATTTAAAAGAGAAGCTTCTTTTAACAACAGAGAGTAATATTGAATATTTGATGAGTCATATAAAGGAGATAGATCATATTGAGCGCACTGATAAGCAGGTTAGTATTTGGGGATCTGGTAGCAACTTTTTTCCTGCAGTTATGTCATTCCTAGAAAAAAATCACGTTCCTTATTCAGAAATTGATATACAAAAACCCAATTTAGAGGATGCATTCTTTAAAATTGTAGGACAGCCGTTGAATGCGGAAGAGAAGGAGGCGTAGTATGAGTTCCAGACCCATGATTCAATTAACATTCTTTGAATTAAAATTGTTTTTTAGAAATTATATCAACGTGTTCTTCTTATTATTCTTTCCAACGATGATGATTCTATTATTTGGAGGAATTTACGGAAATGAACCGCGTGAAATATATAATGGATACGGGATGGTGGATGTATCGGTTCCGGCTTATGCAGGTATGATCATCTCAGTAACGGGACTTATGAATCTTCCTCTTACGTTATGCGAATATCGTGAGAAGAAGATTTTAAAGCGATTTAAAGCCACTCCAATTAGTCCGGAGAAGGTCATCATCGCTCAACTGGGCATTTGCTTGGTCATGACCACATTTGGGATGATTTTTTTACTTATAGTTGCAAAATTAATCTATAGTCTTCAGACTCCTGGTAATATTGGAGGAATCTTTGGAGTGTTTTTTCTTTCAATGCTAAGTATCTTTTCGGTCGGCTTTTTGATTGCAGCAATTGCTCCTAATATGAAGGCTGCCTCAGCAATTGCAAATTTTGTCTATTTTCCAATGCTTTTTTTGACAGGTGCAACTATACCGTATGAAGTTTTGCCTAAAATCATGCAGAAGATAGCAATATTTTTACCAGTTACTCATGTCGTGAAAGCAATGCAAGGAATATGGTTGAATTATGATTTTACAGAGTATCGGATGAATCTCATTGTATTAGTAATTATTGCAGTTATTGCGTATATAGTTTCATTAAGAATATTCCGTTGGGAATAATATATTTTATTTTTTGTGCTCATCTGATTATTGGGATGGGAAAACTGGATTTTACTGGAGTAGGACCTTCCTATTTTCGTTAACAAATAGTTCTTTGAGAAAGGTACAGACATCATTGTTAGAGGTAAAAGGGAAATTATCTATATGTGCTATCGAAGGGATCAATATCAGCGAAAGGACTGGCTCCAATAAAATAGATAAACATTTTTGAATCACTGTCTGCAATGCCCGATGGGGTGCATGCAGGCGGTGTTTTTTGTATTCAGATCTTACGTTTTTCAATCTCATAAAATCTCCCTTGCACCCCACGGAAATCAATTTTCACCAAAAGAAATGAGAGGGAGCAAGTTTTGGCAATCTAATAAACACTCAAACATGATTTTTGACAAAGGGCATTTTATATTGGTTCTTTCTTTATAAGTCTTGATGCTGTTAATTGCAATTTTGCGGATAATATTTAAGCTTTGCTGGGGATTTCTCTCTTCGATGCGATAGAAATTTTCACTAAAATGTACGTCTAATAACCAATGCATGGATTCTACCGACCATTCTTGACGTGCATGTCTAAGCAATTCCTTAGCAGTCAGATCTCGGCTGGAGATGTAATAGTGCCATTCGTTTGTTGTTCCTGTTTCACTTGTAA
Source organism: Bacillota bacterium (assembly GCA_023442465.1). GTDB lineage: Bacteria > Bacillota > Clostridia > Lachnospirales > Lachnospiraceae > Kineothrix. Next base: position 177,466 of record JAEZZQ010000015.1, read on the forward strand.
ATTCAGCATGAACTGCACCGATACAGGCCAGGCCCTCCCGTTCTTCTTTACCCAAAAGCCTTGCAACGTCTTTGATCGCATAGGCAGTTCTTTTTTCTATTCTGTCGCTTTGTTTCTCGCAGGTTGTATATGTATCCTATCCATCGATAGGCGTAAGTGATCATCCTTTACATAACTTTCAATCTCCCCTTTCGATGCTTGCTGGTTGTCTTTCGTACTTATTAAATAGATTGAACCCAATTTATAAAGCACTGATTTAGCGCTTCAGGTTTTATCAGCTTCACTAAGCATAATAACAGGGCACATTTTTGTATATTAAAATACCCTGCTAAAAACTTTCTCACTTTTTTGCTTGCTGCCCATTGATGGATTCGGGGGCTGACGTTGCGTATCCCACACAATGACCCTAATATCACGGTTGTCAGCGCTTCCCTTCCGCTGCCAAAATAACCGTTGTGTTTTTGTGTTGTTTCAACGCCTTGAAAATATTTTACTATTTCAACTGTTTTCTTCATACATAAAGTTTACCATAAATTCTGTTTTGAAAATACACTATTAATCAAAAATTGATTTCTGTGTTGCGCCTGCCGTTACCTTGACGAAATGAAGTACCAATGCTAAACTTATTACATTCGAAAATGTAACATTTTAAAATGTTATATTTTAAAATTTGGAGGCAATTATCATGATAGACGGCAAAAAGATACTTTTCAGCGGAATGCAGGCGACGGGAACCTTGACTCTCGGAAACTATTTGGGAGCCCTTAAAAACTGGGTAACCTTAAGCGACGAGTACGAATGCTTTTATTCCGTTGTAGACTTACATTCCATAACGGTCAGACAAGACCCTGCCGAGCTTAGAAAAAGGGCAAGAAATTTACTGACTTTATACATTGCGGCAGGTCTCGATCCTAAGAAAAACTGCATTTATTATCAGTCGCACGTATCGGGCCACGCAGAGCTTTCGTGGATATTAAACTGTTTTACCTATATGGGTGAACTTAACCGTATGACGCAGTTTAAGGATAAAGCGTCAAAGCATACGGACAATATCAACGCCGGACTTTTCACTTATCCGGTGCTTATGGCGGCAGACATTCTTTTGTATCAGGCTGACGTAGTTCCCGTAGGCAAAGACCAGCTTCAGCATCTGGAAATTACAAGAGATATCGCTCAGCGATTTAACGCTGTATACGGGGATGTTTTTACGGTGCCGGAGCCTTATATCGGCAAAGCCGGAGCAAAAATCATGAGCCTGCAGGATCCGGAGAAAAAAATGTCGAAGTCGGATGAAAATCCTAATGCCAGCATTTATCTCATGGATGATCCGGACACGATTATCCGCAAGTTCAAGCGGGCTGTGACAGATTCTGAAGGGGCCGTAAGGTACCGTGAGGAACAACCGGGCATTAAAAACCTGATCGATATTTATTGCTCCTGCACCGGAAAGACGCCGGAGGAGACGGAAAAGGAGTTCGACGGCAAAGGATATGGCGATTTCAAGCTGGCGGTAGGAGAATCCGTAGTGGGCGTGTTAAAGCCCGTTCAGGATCGTTTTGCAGAGTTGATTCAGGATAAGTCCTATATTGACGGCGTTATCAGAGAAAATGCGGATAAGGCCGGTTACTATGCGACGAAGACCTTGCGCAAGGTTCAGAAAAAGGTTGGTTTTCCTGAGAGGATAAAATAAAGTTAAATAAAATGCGAATATGAATGAAAAACGTTTTGAAGAAGCTAAAAGTAAAATCGTAGGTATACAGAGAAATCGCGAGGGAATCGGTACCCTGCAGGAAAAGACCGTACATGCTGTGCTTAAGAATTATTATGCACCGGATGTAACGACGCATGAGGTTTCCCTCCACAATTATGTGGCGGATATTTACACGGGAAATGAAATCATCGAGATTCAAAACGGCAATTTTTATAAAATCCGTACGAAGCTTGAGGTATTTCTTGAAGAGCATCCGGTTACCGTGGTTTATCCCATTCCGCATACAAAATGGCTCATATGGATCGATGAAACCACCGGAGAGCTTTCGAAGAAAAGAAAAAGTCCGGTAACGGGGAGCGCATATCTGGCCTTCAATGAGTTATATAGGATTAAGCCATACCTGAAAAATACGAATCTGAAATTTTGCTTTCCGCTGATGGATGTGGAGGAATACCGGTTGTTAAACGGCTGGAGCAGGGATAAGAAAAAGGGCTCTTGCCGCTATGACCGAATTCCGGTGGCTCTTTTCGATGAAGTGGTCATCGAAAGGAGGGAGGATTATCTTCAGTTTCTTCCTTATGAGCTTCCGGAGGAATTCACTTCGGCCGATTTGGCAAAAAGTGCAAAGATTCCGTCACAAACGGCCAATCTTGTTTTGAACATTCTTCATTTCATGGAGGTGGTGGAGCGGATTGGTAAAAGCAGCCGCTCCTATTTATATAGGATTGCGGAAGACTTGGGCTAAAGAGGAAAAAGCATGGGGAATATATTGGTTACAGTTCAGCTATTAGGTTCATTCGTAGCGTTTGCGCTAATCATACTTGTTTATAGGGCAAAGTCCTCCGAGCCACAGAAGGTGCTTTTAGCAGGAACGATTTTTGTCTATATCAATATGCTCGGGTATTATTTCGAATTGACTTCAAAGACGGTTGAGACCGCGATTCTCGGTATTAAGATGGAATATATCGGGAACACTCTCGGTTCTTTACTATTCATTTTCTTTGTGTGCATTTACAGTCCGCAGAAAAGTTACCGTTTTTGGAAGATTTTTTATCTGATCAACAATTTGTTCATCTTATTTCTTGTTCTGACCTATCCCAATCATACGTTATACTACAAAGGCATAAGTATGCGCATCGGAGGAGGCATTACTTATGTGGATATGGAATACGGCATTTTTTATTACTGGTGGGTCATTTCCTCCAGCGTATTAGGAATGCTGGTAGTCTACATAGCGAGCTGTGCCTATATGGGCTATAAGAGCAAGAATCATCCGGAATACGCATGGATCATTGCGGCTGCCTCTATCTCCACGCTGTCCTGGCCCTTGAACATATTTCATGTGTTCGGAGATTATGACATCGGGCCGATGACGCTTCTTCTTACCACGGCCTGTCTTACCATCATTACCTCCAAGTACCGTATGTTCGATACTGTGGCGACTGCCAAGAACCAGCTCATCGATGAACTGGAAGACGGCATCATCGTCTATGACGGGGATGAGCGGCTGGCCTATTATAACATCGGGGCGCTGTTGGTATTCCCTGAGCTTGAAAAAAGTTGGCCGAAAGAAGAGGCCAAGGAGCAGTTAGAAGAGTTCCTTTTAAAAAATGAGGATGGGTTCTTGCGTGACGGGCGTTACTATCAGTGGAAAAGAAAGGCTATGTTCGACGGTAAAAAGAGGCTTTTGGGTGAAATTATCCGCATCGTTGATTATACTGAAACTTACGAGCATACAAACAAGCTGCTGGAGTTGAAAAATGATGCGGAAAAAGCGAACCGGGCGAAGAGTATGTTCTTAACGAATATGAGCCACGAAATACGTACACCGCTCAATGCCATCGTGGGCATGGACGAGCTTATTTTACGGGAGAACGCTTCGGAGAGTATAAACGAATACGCCGGAAATATAAGGGAAGCGGGGCGGGTGCTTCTCGCTCTCATTAACGATGTACTGGATATTTCCAAGATAGAATCGGGCAAATTGGATGTAAAGGCGGACCAGTACGAAATGAGCTCCCTGCTTTATAATGTTTTCACCATGATTTCTATGAAGGCGGAGGAAAAGGGGCTGGTCTTCCGCATGGAAATCGACGAGACACTTCCCAACTGCCTTTACGGAGACGAAATGAGGTTAAAGCAATGCCTGGTGAATTTGCTGACCAATTCGGTCAAGTATACAAAAAAAGGTAAAGTTACCTTTAAGGTTTCATGGAAGCCGATAAGTGAAGAGGAGCTTACGCTTCAAATCGCGGTATCGGATACGGGTATCGGTATTAAACAAAGCGATTTGGGAAGGATATTCGATTCCTTTGAACGTGTGGATTATCCGAAGAATAAGGGAATAGAGGGCTCCGGCCTGGGGCTTAACATTACGAAGGAACTGGTGAGCCTTATGGGAGGATGCCTGGACGTCGAAAGCGTTTATGGCGAGGGCAGTACCTTTCACTTTGAGATTCCACAGGGAATACCGAATAAGCTGCAAGCTTCCGCACCTATCGGGAAGCTTAAACTGCAAAATGTAAACAATACATCTCCCCACAAGTCATCTTATATATTTACGGCACCCGAAGCGAGGGCTCTTGTTGTAGACGATAACGCCGTTAATATTGCCGTAGTGCGGGGGCTTTTGAAAAAATGCAATATTCAGACGGAGGATGCGCTCAGCGGACCGGAATGTCTGGACAAAGTGAGTAAAAGTCATTATGATATAATACTGATGGATCATATGATGCCGGGAATGGACGGAATCGAGACCTTTAAGAAAATCAGGCAGATGAAGAACGGCAAATGTGAAAACGTTCCCTGCATAGCGCTGACGGCTAATGCCGTGGCAGGCTCTAAGGACCAATATCTGGCGGCGGGCTTTACGGATTACTTATCCAAGCCCATCAACATTGATGAGTTGTACCGCCAGCTCATGGAATACCTTCCGGCATCTATGATAATCCGTCAGAAGGAAGAAGAGGAGTAAGGATTTTTTATGACAACACAAACAGAAACTGCCCGTCAGTTTTTCTTTATCGAAAAAGCGAAGGAGTATGTAGATGAACTGGCGGAAAGGCTGGGCCGCAGACCGGTCTGCAATGTAACGACCTTCGGCTGTCAGATGAATGCCAGAGATTCGGAAAAGCTGGCAGGTATATTGGAACAAGTAGGATATGAACTGATAGAATCTGAGGATGCGGACCTCGTAATCTACAATACATGTACGGTCAGAGATAATGCCAACCAGAGAGTATACGGCAGACTGGGCTTTCTAAACAGCATGAAGCAGAAAAAGCCCCATATGAAAATCGCCCTCTGCGGCTGCATGATGCAGGAGGACGCAGTTATTGAAAAGATTAAGAAGAGCTACCGATTTGTGGATTTGATTTTCGGCACCCACAATATTTTCAAATTTGCCGAGCTTTTATGTACCATGTTCGAATCTGAGGATATGGTAATCGATATATGGAAGGATACCGATCAGATCGTTGAAGATTTGCCGGTAGAGCGTAAATACCCATTCAAATCGGGAATCAACATTATGTTTGGCTGCAATAATTTTTGCAGCTACTGCATCGTACCATATGTGAGAGGGCGTGAACGCAGCCGCAGTCCCAGGGACATCATAAAGGAAATAGAAAGCCTGGCGGCGGACGGTGTGGTAGAAATCATGCTGTTGGGACAGAATGTAAACTCTTACGGCAAGACCTTAGAGGAGCCGATGAGCTTTGCAGACCTCTTGCGGGAGGTAGAAAAGGTAGAAGGGATCGAGAGAATCCGTTTTATGACCTCGCATCCGAAGGATTTGTCGGAGGATCTGATTCAGGTCATGAAGGAATCGAAGAAGATATGCCGTCACCTTCATCTGCCGCTGCAATCCGGTTCTACCCGTATCCTGGATGCTATGAACCGTCGCTACACCAAGGAGCAGTATCTTGCCATTGCAGAGAGAATCCGGAAGGAAATTCCTGATATGTCTATTACTACGGATATTATTGTAGGTTTTCCCGGCGAGACCCTCGAGGATGTAGAGGAGACCATTGACGTTGTAAAGCGGGTGCAGTATGACAACGCGTTTACCTTTATCTATTCCAAGCGGACCGGAACCCCGGCCGCAGCTATGGATAACCAAGTGTCACAGGAAGTGGTGAAGGAGGGTTTTGACAAGCTTTTGAAGGTAGTTCAGGACACGGCGAAAGAGCGTACCAGGCTTCTGGAGGGACAGATTCAGACTGCTCTCGTGGAAGAGGTGAACGAGCAGAACGACGCTCTCGTTACCGGAAGGCTTTCCAACAACACCATCGTACACTTTCCCGGAGATGCTTCCCTTATCGGCAAGATAGTGAAGGTTGAGCTGAAGGAATGCCATGGCTTTTATTATGCCGGTGAGATGCTGCAGGAAGCATGAAGTGTATTTGCGCCGGAATGCAATCCGCATCTAAAAATGATAGATACTATCAATAGAGGTCGATTTACAACCCCTACATTTTGTGGTATATTAAAAACGGGTATGCATATGGAGTATACCCGTTTATTCAATGATAGAAGAACAGAGGAGAGGAACAGTGGCAGAATTAACTCCTATGATGCAGCAATATATGGAAACGAAGAAAGAATACAAAGACTGTATTCTTTTTTACCGACTCGGTGATTTTTATGAGATGTTTTTCGAGGACGCGCTGACTGCATCGAAAGAGCTGGAAATTACATTGACCGGAAAGAACTGCGGACAAGAGGAGCGCGCGCCGATGTGCGGCATTCCTTATCATGCGGTGGACGGATATTTGAATAAGCTGGTTTCCAAGGGATATAAGGTTGCTATCTGCGAGCAGACGGAGGACCCGAAGCTTGCAAAGGGACTAGTGAAACGTGAGGTAGTCCGCATCGTTACGCCGGGTACGAATTTGAATATGCAGGCGTTAGAAGAGACGCAGAACAATTATTTGATGTGCATTTCGTATTTTCCGGGAAAGATAGGCATTTCCATCGCCGATGTGACGACCGGTGACTATTACCTGACGGAGGTGGAGGACCTGCGCAGGCTTTCAGATGAGGTCAATAAATATATGCCTTCGGAAATTATTTGCAACGATGCCTTTTTAGTCAGCGGAGCCGATGTGGAGGATTTGAAGAACAGGCTGGGCATTACCGTATATCCGCTGGAATCCCATTACTTTGACGACGAGGGGTGTAAGAAATGCCTGATGCGGCATTTCCGTGTTCAGGTCCTGACAGGACTTGGCATCGAGGACTTTCCTGTGGGAATGATTGCGGCAGGAGCACTTTTGCAGTATCTTTATGAGACACAGAAGACCTCCTTGGCTCATTTTACTCATTTGTATCCCTACCTTACGAGCAAATATATGCTTTTGGACAGCTCCACCAGACGTAATCTGGAACTGACAGAGACTCTGAGGGAAAAGCAGAAGAGAGGTTCCCTTTTGTGGGTGCTGGATAAGACGAAGACCGCCATGGGAGCGAGAACGCTCAGAAGCTATATCGAACAGCCTTTGATTGACGCAGAAAGCATTGCTGAGCGCCAGGATGCTATCGGGGTGTTATGCGATAACGCAGTATCCAGAGATGAAATCAGAGAATATTTGAATCCCATTTATGACTTGGAGAGACTGCTTGGCAAGGTCAGCTATAAAACAGCCAACCCCAGAGATTTGATCGCTTTTCGTAACTCCCTCGAAATGCTGCCTCATATAAAGACTGTTCTGAGGGATATGGACAGCCGGCTGTTGCGCGGCATCGACAAAGATATCGATGGTTTGGAAGATATCTGCTGTCTCATAGAAAACGCAATCGTGGACGAACCGTCCATCGCCATAAAGGAAGGCGGCATTATAAAGGAAGGCTTCGACGAGACGATAGACAGCTTGCGAAGCGCCAAGACAGAAGGCAAAAACTGGCTTGCAAAGCTGGAAAACGAAGATAAGGAGCGCACAGGAATCAAAAACCTGCGCATCAAATACAACAAGGTATTCGGCTATTATTTCGAGGTGACGAACTCTTACGCAGGGATGGTGCCCGACGATTACATAAGAAAGCAGACGCTTTCCAATGCCGAGAGGTACACTACACCCAGACTGAAGGAGCTGGAGGATACGATTTTAAATGCGGAGGATAAATTATTCGCTTTGGAATATGATATATTCTGCAAGGTGAGAGACGCCATCGCCGAAGAAATCGAGAGAATCCAGAAAACGGCGAAGGCGGTGGCTGCGCTGGACGTATTCGCATCCCTTTCGCTTACGGCGGAACGAAACCAGTATATACGCCCGAAAATAAATGAAAAGGGTATTATCGACATTAAGGACGGCAGACATCCGGTAGTAGAGAAGATGATTGTCAACGACATGTTCATCTCCAACGATACCTATCTGGATAACAATAAGAACTGCATTTCTGTTATTACAGGGCCGAATATGGCGGGGAAATCCACCTATATGAGGCAAGCGGCGCTTATCGTGCTGATGGCTCAGATCGGAAGCTTCGTGCCTGCGTCTTCAGCGAACATCGGTATTGTGGACCGGATTTTTACAAGAGTGGGTGCCTCCGACGATTTGGCCAGCGGGCAAAGCACCTTCATGGTGGAGATGAACGAGGTGGCGAATATTTTGCGAAATGCTACGCCTAACAGTCTGTTAGTGCTGGATGAAATCGGCAGAGGAACCTCCACCTTCGATGGACTCAGTATCGCATGGGCGGTAATTGAGCATATCAGCAATCGAAAGTATCTGGGAGCGAAGACTCTTTTTGCTACTCATTACCATGAACTGACCGAATTAGAGGGAAAGATGAGCAACGTAAACAATTATTGCATTGCCGTGAAGGAAAAGGGAGATGATATTGTCTTTCTCCGCAAAATTATAAAGGGCGGGGCGGATAAGAGCTACGGCATTCAGGTTGCGAAGCTGGCGGGAGTTCCCGACATGGTAATCGACAGAGCAAAAGAAATTGTGGAACAGCTCAGCGACAACGACATTACGGAAAAGGTGCAGAGCATTGCAATCGATAATAAAACGGATAAAAAGACGTCGAAGAAGTATGATGAGGTAGATTTGGAACAGATTTCCCTGTTCGATACAGTAAGCGATGACGATGTGCTTAAGGAATTGAAAGAGGTAGATGTTACAAATCTGACACCTTTAGATGCGCTGAATACTTTGTACCGTTTGCAGAACAAGCTAAAGAACCGCTGGTAAAGGCAGGAAGGCACGGAAAGGGGAGAAATCATGGCACAGATAAACGTACTAAGCAAGGACACGATTGATAAAATAGCTGCCGGTGAAGTGGTGGAGCGGCCGGCCAGTGTGGTGAAGGAGCTTCTGGAAAATGCCATAGATGCAGGAGCTTCGGTAGTCACGGTAGAAATCAAGGAGGGCGGCATCTCGCTGATCCGTGTGACGGATAACGGCTGCGGCATCGATAAGAGCGAGGTTTCAAAAGCCTTTCTAAGACATGCTACCAGCAAAATTAATTCGGTGGAAGATTTGATGCACATCGCAAGTCTCGGCTTTCGCGGGGAAGCGCTGTCCAGTATCGCTGCCGTATCAAAGCTGGAATTGATTACGAAGACGAAGGATGAGCTTACCGGGATACGCTATGCGATAGAGGGAGGTTGGGAAAAAGAATCCGAAGAGATAGGTGCTCCGAACGGTACGACGATTCTTGTGAGAAATCTTTTCTTCAATACTCCCGTGCGGAAAAAGTTCTTAAAACAGCCACAGACGGAAGGCGGTTATGTTTCCGATTTGATGGAGCATATGGCACTGTCCAATCCCGGAGTTTCCTTTAAATACATCAATAACGGACAAACCCGTTTTTACACCTCGGGAAATGGTAATTTGCAGGAGATTATCTACCGCATTTACGGCAAGGATATTTCCTCTTCACTCATTCCCGTGGATATTTCTGAAAACGGCATTCATATGTCAGGATTTATAGGGAAGCCGGAGATCAACAGAGCGAACCGCAGCTTTGAAATATACTTTGTGAATGGCCGCTTTATAAAGAGCGGAATAATCGGAAAAGCGATTGAAGAGGGCTATAAAAAATATGTAATGCAGCATAAGTTTCCTTTCGTAGTCCTTCACCTTCAAATCGATTCTCAGGAAATGGACGTGAACGTACATCCTACTAAAATGGAGGTCAGGTTCACGAACCAGATGAAGCTCTATGATTTTATTTCCGAGCACATTATAAGGAGTCTTCATGAAACGGAGCTGATTCCGGCCGTCACATTGGAAGAGCGAAAAAAAGAAGCGCCGGAAATAATCCCTTCGGGCGCGGTTCCTGAACCCTTTGAAGCGAGGCGCTTGCATAGCGACAGGCAAGGAAACTACGCGAATAATGAAGCATCTGTAAGAGAAAAAGATTTTATAGCGAAAGAAAACTTCGTGAGAGAAGAGAATACTTATGGAGAGACGCGCGAAAAAGACATATCTGAAAAAAACACAGCTATAGAAAGCGATTTTTTTGTCGAAAACCGAATTTTGCTGAAAAAAGAAGAAACCCGGCAGATGGCGGATAAAATGAAGGATATCCTGCAAAACCCCCTGGTCGGTCGGATAATAGGAACGGAAAACCGTTCAGATACTCAAGAGAATGCAAAGAATCATGCAAACATTATAAAAGCTGGCGAGCATATATTTGTCGAAAAACCGACACAGCTTAATTTGTTCGAAGAAAAAATGCTGACTAAGGAAGCCAGGGCGCAGTACCGTATCATGGGGCAGATATTCGATACATACTGGCTCGTAGCTTTTTCTGATAAGCTGTTTATCATTGACCAGCATGCCGCTCATGAAAAGGTGAAGTACGAGAAGTTCATAAAGGAACTGGAGGAATGTCAGGTGCAATCTCAGCTTTTGGAGCCTCCCGTTATCGTAACCTTATCGGGCAGGGAGGAAAGCATTCTGAAAGAATATGAGGAGTCTTTTGCGGATATGGGCTTTGAAATAGAGCTTTTCGGCGGTAATGAGTATGCCATCAGAAGCGTTCCTACAGAGTTGTACGGTTGCAGTGAAAGTAAGTTTTTCACTGAAATGCTGGATGAACTGGCAGAGGGAGTACCTAAGGGGTCACCCGCCGTTGTGAATAGGAGGATTGCAACCATGGCATGTAAGGCGGCTGTCAAGGGAAATATGTCCTTTAGCGTGATGGAAATGGAGGCTCTGATCGATGAACTGCTGACCTTAGGGGACCCTTATCACTGTCCTCACGGAAGGCCTACCATCATATCGATGAGCAAATATGAATTAGAAAAGAAATTTAAAAGAATTGTCTGATGTTTAAAATGAGCAAAATATATTCATGAGGAAATCGCTTATGGCAGATGCAAAAAAGCCTCTCATTATTTTGACAGGTCCCACCGCTGTGGGAAAAACAGCGCTATCCATCGAGTTGGCGAAAAAAGTGGGCGGAGAGATCATCTCCGCCGATTCCATGCAGGTATACAGGCGCATGGACGTGGGCTCTGCAAAAATACGCCCGGAAGAAATGCGGGGAATTCCCCATCATATGGTGGATATTTTAGATCCGGAGGAAGAGTTTAATGTAGTGCTTTTCCAAAAACACGTGAAAGAGTGCATAAAGGGTATTTATGAACGAGGAAGAATTCCTCTTTTGGTAGGCGGGACCGGATTTTATATCCAGTCGATTCTTTATGATATCGATTTTACGGACAATGAGGAAAATGCTGCATATCGAAGGGAATTGGAAGCACTTGCAGAGGAAAAAGGAAGTATTTTTCTTCATGAGATGCTTGAGAAAGTGGACAAAGGGGCGGCTGATGCCATTCATGAAAATAACGTAAAGCGTGTTATCCGTGCTTTGGAATTCCATATGCTTACCGGAGAGAAAATATCGGAGCATAATGAGGAGCAAAGAGAGAAGGCGTCTGCTTATTCCTCCCGTTATTTTGTCTTGAACGACTTAAGAAGCATTCTCTATGAGAAAATAGATGAACGTGTTGATAAGATGCTTCAAGAAGGTCTGGTGGAAGAAGTGGAGCGCCTGAAAAAAGAAGGCTGCACCAAGGATATGGTATCCATGCAAGGCCTCGGGTACAAGGAAATATTGAGTTATCTGTCGGGAGAAATCGATTTGGAAAGAGCAGTTTACCTGATTAAGAGGGATACGAGGCATTTTGCCAAGAGGCAGCTCACCTGGTTTCGACGGGAAAAAGATGTTATCTGGGTAAATAAAGACGAATTTGCTTATAACGACAAAGCGATTCTGGATTATATGCTCATGAAATGCAAGGAGATACGAAAAAATGTCTGAAAATATAGAACTACCTAATGATAATGAGCTTAAAAGTGATGATATTCTTAACAGCAAAGAACTATCCGGAAATAAGGAAATTTATAAGACCCTGGGCATATCTGAGGAAGTGTATTCTTTCGGAGAAAAAGTATGGGAAGAGTTGTCCGGACGTTTTACAGAAATTGACCGTATTGCGGAATACAATCAACTAAAGGTATTAAGCGCCATGCAGGAGGCGAAGGTAAGTGAGGCTTGCCTGCTTGGAACGACGGGATACGGATACAATGATTTGGGAAGAGATACGCTGGAGACGGTGTATGCCAAGCTGTTCCACACACAGGATGCCCTGGTGCGCCCTCAGATTACCTGCGGAACTCACGCGCTGGCATTAGCGCTCATGAGCAATCTGCGTCCGGGAGAGGAGCTTCTTTCCCCGGTGGGAAAGCCTTATGATACCTTGGAGGAGGTTATCGGAATCCGTCCTTCCAGAGGATCTCTGGCAGAATATGGAGTTTCCTATAAGCAAGTGGATTTATTTCCCGATGGAACCTTCGATTATGAAAACATTAAAAAGGCAATAAATGATAAGACGAAGCTCGTTACCATACAGCGCTCCAAGGGATATCAGACGAGGCCTACCCTTTCGGTAGACCGGATTGGGGAGCTGATCTCTTTTATCAAAAATGTCAAGCCGGATGTCATCTGCATGGTAGATAACTGCTACGGAGAATTCGTGGAGACTATAGAGCCCTCCGACGTAGGGGCAGATATGGTGGTCGGTTCTCTCATTAAGAATCCGGGAGGCGGCTTAGCACCTACAGGCGGCTATATTGCCGGAAAAAGAGAATGCGTGGAAAATGCGGCATGCCGCCTTACCTCTCCGGGACTTGCCAAGGAGGTGGGAGCCTCTCTCGGCATTCTTCCTTCCTTTTACCAAGGGCTTTTTCTTGCGCCTACGGTTACGGCAAGCGCTTTGAAGGGAGCTGTTTTTTCAGCGAATCTTTACGAGCGCATGGGTTTTTGCGTTGTGCCGGACGGTTCCCAGAGCCGTCACGATATCATTCAGGCGGTTACCTTCGGTTCGCCGGAAGGTGTGATTTCCTTTTGCAAGGGTATCCAGAGCGCCGCTCCGGTGGACAGCTTCGTAACGCCCGAGCCATGGGATATGCCGGGCTATGACAGTCAGGTGATCATGGCGGCAGGAGCCTTCGTATCCGGCTCCTCCATCGAGTTGTCCGCAGACGGGCCGATCAAGCCTCCCTACGCGGTATACTTTCAGGGAGGGCTTACATGGCCTCACGCGAAATTCGGTATACTGAAAACTATACAACAGCTCGTGGATGACGGGGTAATTTCCATAGAAAAAATAATTTAGGAAACAATTTGATATTTCATTTGGAATTTCGTCGTATTTCGTAAAGAAATACATTTATTTAAAGAAAAGTTAAGAAAAAAATATTGGAAATTTATGTACATGAAAAGCGATGTGTGATATTATGAGTATTAGTTATGCTATCAAATATGGAGGCATTATATGCGAAAGAAAAATAACTGGACGTGCTTTCTGCTAATCCTCGCAGGTATTGTCCTCGGTGGATTCATCGGAAGCCTTTTCCCTGATTCATGGGTTAATTTCGGACAGACCTTCGGCCTTACCAGCCCTTTTATTTTAGATTTGGGAATACTGAGCGTCACCTTCGGCCTCACGATAAGGATAACGATAGGAAGTATCATCGGTATTTTTGCCGCCATCGTTATTTACCGCTTTATATAAGATTATGAGTGTAGTCTGCTCATCCTTCTCTTTTCCTTTTGCCCGGAGAGCGCTTGGGAAAGAAGTGTTTTATGAACAGCAATCGTCTATTGCAGACAACAGGTACAAATGTGGAAATGCCCTATGAGAAATTCATGCGTTTAGGCGCTGGTGCATTGACGGAAGCAGAGCTTCTCGCCATAATTATTCGAACGGGCACTGCGGACAACTCCCCGGTAGAACTGGGGAAACAAGTATTGGCCCTTCCTTCTGTCAAGGAAAATGGACTGTGCGGGCTTCATCACGTAACGGTGAAGGAGCTTATGAGCATTAAAGGGATTGGCGAAGTGAAAGCGGTAAAGATAAAATGCCTTGCAGAGCTTTCCATGCGCATGGCCATGTCCAGAGCCGGAGGTAAACTTCAATTTTTAGATCCTTCCTCCGTTGCCGAATATTACATGGAGAAGCTAAGGCACGAGAAGAAGGAAAAGGTAATTTTACTTCTTTTGGATAACCGTTCCCGCCTTTTGGAGGAATGCCTTTTATCCATTGGCACGGTGAATACCTCCCTGCTTTCTCCAAGAGAGGTATTTTTAGCAGCATTGAAGGCAGAGGCCGTCCATATTATGCTTCTGCACAATCATCCCAGCGGAGATCCCGCCCCTAGCAGGCAGGATGTTCTCATTACGGATAAAGTGAAGAAGATTGGCAGCATGATCGATATCTCTTTGCTGGACCACATCATCATCGGAGATAACAAATATATGAGCTTCAAAGAAGCCGGTTTACTATAGAAAGGGGTTTGTCGCTTTGGGAAACAACGCATTCGGTATTGACTTGGGAACAAGCAATATCAAAATTTACAACAAGGGCGATGACAATGTCATAACAGAAAAAAATATGATTGCCATCGAGAATAAGAACACTCTTTTTGCTTACGGAAATTCTGCTTTTGAAATGTATGAGAAGGCACCTGCCAACATTCATATTTCCTATCCGCTTAGCAACGGCGTAATTGCCGACATTAAGAACATGCAGACTTTGATAAAGTACTTTATTGGGGATTTGGTAAAAGGGAATGTAAAGCCCGCCGATTATTACATCGCGGTGCCCACCGACGTTACGGAAGTGGAAAAGAGGGCTTTTTATGATTTGATTAAGGATGCCAACGTGAAATCCCGAAAGATTATGGTAGTGGAGAAAGCGGTAGCCGACGGCTTGGGCATGGATATCGACGTAAAGAATTCACAGGGTGTCCTCGTGGTGAACGTAGGCTATGATACGACGGAAATCTCCATACTTTCTTTGGGAGGAATCGTTCTCAGCAGACTGATCAAGGTAGGAGGACAGAAATTTGACGATGCCATCCGCGCGGCGATACGCCGTGAGTTCAGTCTGATTATCGGCGGAAAGACAGCAGAAAACGTAAAGATTGCCTTAAGGGATTTGGAAAAGGCGCAGAGGGACGCAGTAGTATACGGCAGAGACATCGTTACCGGACTTCCGGTGGAGCGCGAGATTCCTACCGCCCTTGTGGACGAATCCTTGAAGGAAAACTTTAATACGATTATCGATAATGTAAAAGTTATTTTAGAAAGAACTCCCCCAGAACTCGCAGCGGATATTTATAAACACGGAATCTATCTGACCGGAGGTGCTTCGCAGGTAAGCCATTTGGCCGAGCTTATGAGCAACGGCACAGGACTTAAGGTTCAGGTCTCCGAGAACCCTATGACGAGCGTAGCGCTGGGACTTGCGAAAATCATTAAAGAAGATAATTATAAATCGGTAGCATATGCGATTGAAGGAATGAGCAAATGAGTCCAATCATAAAAAAAAGAGGAGAAAAGTTTACGTTACCAAGTAAATATCTCCTTTTTATTTTAACAATTCTTTGTGCAGGAACGATTATCCTCACATTCAATACGAATATTTTCAGCGGCCCCTTAAATACAGCAGTGGGCTATGTCATTGTGCCTTTCGAGCAGGGAATCAGTTCTGTGGGCAAATGGCTGTCCAACCGCTCCGAGGAGCTTCAGCAGATCAGGGAACTGCTTAGCGAGAATGCAGAACTAAGATCTCAAATCGATCAGCTTACTATCGACAATACGGAACTACAGCAGGACAGGTACGAGCTGACCAATTTAAGGGAGCTGTACAAGCTGGGTTCCCAATATGAGGGTTATGAGAAAATCGGGGCCAGAATCATCGCGAGAGATGCGGGTAACTGGTTCCATTCCTTCGTCATTGACAAGGGAGAGCAGGACGGCATCGGAGTGGATATGAACGTGATGGCGGCAGGCGGACTGGTAGGACGTATCGTGGACGTAGGGCCTAATTGGGCTAAGGTGTCTTCGATTATCGCGGACAATTCCAATGTAAGCGGGCAGGTGCTCGCCACAGCGGATAACCTGATCGTATCCGGAGATTTGGAGCTGTATGCGGATGGTGTAATTCGCTTCGAGCAGCTTGTGGACAGTGCAGATAAGGTGGTGGAGGGAGATAAGATCGTTACCTCCAACATAAGCGATAAATATCTGCCGAACATTTTAATCGGTTATATCAGCACGCTGAATGTCGATTCGAACAATATTACGAAATCGGGCCTTCTCACTCCGGCTGTGGACTTCGAGCATTTGGAAGAAGTCCTTGTCATATTGGAATTGAAGCAGACAGTAGATTAGCGGGCACTTTTAAAGACGAAGAAAGGAGATGAGCACATGAAAAGAATAGTAGTGATGGCGTTGTTGATTTTCGTCTGTTTTTTGCTGCAATGTACGGTATTCCCGTCTTTGGCCTTCGGCGGAATCGTTCCCAACCTGTTGATCGTGCTTACCGCATCCTTCGGCTTTATGAGAGGGGAACGCAGCGGACTTTTCATTGGATTTTTCAGCGGGCTTTTCATCGATGTGTTCTTCGGGGAAGTAATCGGCTTCTATGCCCTTCTTTATATGTATATAGGATATACCAACGGGAAATTCAACCGTATTTTTTACCCGGAGGATATAAAGCTTCCGATCGCGCTCATTATCGGAAGCGACTTGTTTTACGGCCTGATTTGTTACACCCTGCTTTTTTTAATGAGGGCGAGGTTCAATATCGGCTATTATTTCAGGCATATCATACTTCCTGAAATCGTTTATACGATTGTTATTACGATTGTCTTATATCCCGTAATACTTTGGATAAACCGCAAATTGGAAACCAGTGAGAAAAGAGGTGCGAAGAAATTTGTTTAACCGCTTTCAACATCTAAAAGAAAACTTACTGAACGCTGTAAATATACGTTTACTCATACTTTCTTCCGTATTCATCGCGCTGGGTGCATTGATGATATACCGTGTGTTTGATCTTCAAATCGTAAAGGGAGAAAACTATCTGAACGATTTCAGGCTCAAGACAACGAAGACAAGAACCCTTGCCAGTACGCGGGGGAATATTTATGACAGAGACGGCAATTATCTCGCCTATAATGAGCTGGCGTATAACGTGACCATTGAAGATGTCTATGAGTCGGGAAGAACAAAGAATGCTAGTTTAAACGATACCATTTATCGGCTGATTCAAATGATTGAGAAAAACGGAGACAGCGTAGTCAACGATTTCAACATCATTCTCGACAACGACGGCAATTATGCTTTTGCGGTAGAAGACAGACAGCTCATGCGTTTTCTCGCAGATATTTACGGCTATACCACTATCGATGAGATGATGGAAAAGGGTTATAAGTACGCGACGAAGACTGCGGCGGAGGTAGTGGACGATCTGTGCAAGACCGACCGCTTCGGAATCGGAACGTATACAGACCCTGACGACAGCAAGTCATTTGTGCCCGGAATGGGATATACGAAGGAAGAGATATTAAAGCTTCTGACGATTCGTTATGCGCTGAGTACTAACAGCTTTCAGAAATACATCGCGACTACGGTAGCCTATAATGTAAGCGAAGAGACAGTAGCTGTGGTCATGGAGAACACCGGTGATCTGGATGGTGTAGACGTAGCCGAGGATACGGTAAGAAAGTACGTGGACAGTGTTTACTTCTCCCAGATCATCGGGTACACGGGTAAGGTGTCTCAAGAGGAGCTTAACGTTCTGCAGGAGCAGAACAGCAAATATGATTTGAACGATACCGTAGGAAAATCTGGTATTGAATATTCCATGGAGGCACAGCTTCAGGGGACTAAGGGCTCTGAGGACGTAGTAGTGGACAATATGGGAAAGGTCATAGAGACCAGCAATCGTGTGGAACCCATTGCAGGCAACGATTTGTTTCTTACGATCGATAAGGATTTACAGGAGACGGTTTACGATATTCTGGAATCCAAGCTGGCCAGCATACTTCTTACGAAGATACGTAACATCAAGGAATATAAGCCGGGAGAAAACTCCTCCAGCAGCGATATTCTCATTCCCATCGATGACGTATATTTTGCTTTACTCAACAATAATATCATCGATATGAACAACTTTTCAAGCAAGGGCGCAGGAGAAAATGAAAAGGCGGTATATGAGAGCTTCCTCGTTAAGAAGGAAGTTGTGATGAATACGTTACGCCAGGAGCTTACGGAGACGAAGACACCGTATGAAAATCTGTCCCTGGAATATCAGGTTTATGAAAGCTTTATCACTACAATGCTGAATTCCAATGCTGTGATCATGGAATCCGAAATCGATAAATCGGACCCCACCTATAAAGCATGGGTCACGGATGAGGTCATCAGCTTAAACGAGTACCTCAACTATGTGATTTCCAAGAACTGGGTGGATGTGACAAAACTTGACTTAGATAGTCAATATTCTAATTCCGATGAAATATACGCTCAGCTTTTAGAATATATCTTTAAAAATATCGATAACAATTCGGGCTTTAATAAAAAGATATATAAATATATGATACGCAATAACGATATTTCCGGAAGACAGATCTGCAGCATTCTGCTGGAGCAGAAGCTGGTAGAGGTGGAGGAAGAGGAGCTGGAGCGGTTTAATTCGGGCAATCTTTCCTCTTATGATTTCATGTTAAACCGCATCGGAAATCTGGATATTACCCCGGCTCAACTGGCCCTCGATCCTCACAGCGCTTCATCAGTGGTGACGGATGTAAATACCGGGGAGGTGCTGGCCCTCGTTTCCTATCCCGGATACGATAACAACCGAATGGCAAACGGAGTGGACGCAGACTATTTCTCGTCTTTATTAAACGACTTATCTACGCCGATGATCAATTATGCCACATACCAAAAGACGGCTCCCGGTTCCACCTTTAAAATGGTGACAGCTACCGCCGGCCTTATGGAAGGTGTCATAAATACTTCCAGCACCATCGTGTGTACGGGCACCTTCGATAAAATCGACCCTCCGCCCCATTGCTGGATATGGCCGAGAGGCAGCCACGGATCCTTGACCGTATCGGGAGGCATTCGGAATTCTTGTAACAGCTTTTTCTATGAGGTAGGCTATAGGCTTGGAACCTTGGGAGACAGATACGTTCCCGACATAGGTCTTCAAAAACTGACACAATACGCTGATCTGTACGGGCTGACAGAGACCTCCGGGGTGGAAATAGAGGAATCCCAGCCGCAGGTATCCGATGAGGACTCGGTTCGTTCCGCCATCGGACAAGGTACGAATAACTATACCACTGTCGGACTTGCGCGATACGTTACAACAGTCGCTAACAGCGGAACGTGTTATAATTTAACATTATTGGATAAATTGACGGATCACAATAAAAATACTTTGGAGGATTATTCTGCCGAGGTGCGCAATACCATCGACATGGATGCATCCTACTGGGACAGCATTCATTCCGGCATGCGTGCGGTTGTGGAGGCTAAGAGCTATTACAGCGGCTTGGGCGTAAATGTTGCCGGAAAGACCGGTACCGCGCAGGAAAGCAAGAGCCGCCCTAACCATGCTTTGTTCGTATGCTATGCTCCTTATGAGAACCCCGAAATCGCTATTGCGACGAGAGTAGCAAATGGATATACGTCGGATTATGCGGCGCAGATAGCGAAAGATATCATCCAGTATTACTATGACCTGGTGGATGAAGAAGATATAACGGGTACTGCCGAGGCTCTTACCGGCGGCAGCATCAATACGGATTAATCAAAAAGGAATGTGTTTTGGCGCCGGGAAAGCGGCGCCAAAGCGGAATGGAGATTGAAATGAGAAATGCTGTAATTATTAAGAGCTTTCAAAACGGAATATCGGTGTATCTGGACCCGATGCTTTCTTTTGAAGAGCTTTTAAATGAAATCGCCTTTAAGTTCAAAGAGTCCAACCATTTTTTTAAAGATGCAAAAATGGCTATTTCATTGGAAGGAAGGCATTTATCGGAGGAGGAAGAACGGTATGTCCTGGATACTATAATCACCAATTCGGATCTACATATTGTCTGCCTTGTAGGAAAGGATGAGGAGACCAACCAGAATTATTTAAGAGCCTTGCAGCAATTAGAATATCGAAACAGCGATCAGGAAAATGACGGCCATTTTTACCGGGGCACTTTGAAAAATGGTCAGATATTGGAGACGGAATCGAGCATCGTCGTGCTGGGGGATGTTTATCCCGGCAGCGCTATTATTTCTACGAAGGATATCGTTATCCTGGGAGGACTTTTTGGCAAGGCCTATGCAGGAGGAAGCGGAAATGAAGGACATTTTGTAGTCGCGCTTGAAATGTCGCCGGAGAAGTTGAAAATCGGCGATTTCAAATATAAAAATAATGAGAAACAGATAAGATGGCCCATTAAATCGAAAATACAGCCGAAAATCGCTTACGTGAAGAACAACAGAGTCGTGATGGAATCTATTACCAAAGAATTACTGAGCGACCTTACGCTATAATAATGAGTAGAGGACACTCATGAGTAAAGAGCACTCTTGAGTAAAAAATACTCATAAGTAAAATACATTTATAGGTAAGGCTTACTGTCCGTCCGGACAGGCTTGGGGGACGAAATTATTCATTTTGGAGGAATCGGTATGAGTGAAGTAATTGTCGTCACATCAGGAAAAGGCGGGGTAGGAAAGACTACTACCTCGGCAAACGTAGGAACGGGCTTGGCAGCCATGGGCAAGAAAGTGGTCCTCATCGATACAGATATCGGACTCAGGAATCTGGATGTCGTCATGGGGCTGGAAAACCGGATTGTATATAATCTGGTGGATGTTATCGAAGGAAAATGCAGGGTAAAGCAGGCGCTCATCAAGGACAAGCGCCATCAAAGCCTTTATCTTATGCCCTCGGCCCAGACAAAGGATAAGACTGCTGTTACGCCGCAGCAGATGGTGAAAATGATCCATCAGCTGAAGGAGCAGTTCGATTACATTATTCTGGACTGTCCGGCCGGAATCGAGCAGGGGTTTCAGAATGCCATCGCCGGCGCAGACAGGGCACTTGTGGTGACCACGCCGGAAGTTTCGGCTATTAGGGACGCCGACAGAATCATCGGCCTTTTGGAGGCTAACGAATTCAAACAAATCGACTTAATTATCAACAGAATACGGTATGATATGGTGAAGAGGGGGGATATGATGAGCGCAGCGGACGTGGTTGACATCCTCTCCATTCCTCTTATCGGCATCGTACCGGACGATGAAAATGTAGTAATAGCCACCAATCAGGGAGAACCTCTTGTAGGAAATGATACTATGGCAGGGCGCGCGTATCAGAACATATGCGAACGCGTACTCGGCAAAGAAATCCCCTTTATCGACTTTGAAAAGACGATTTCTTTCTGGACAAGAGTAACTGGTATATTTCACAAAAATTAAGGAGGAGTTTTGATGGGATTCGGAAATTTTTTTAAGAGGAAGAGTTCCCGGGAAATAGCCAAGGATAGATTAAAAATATTATTGATATCCGACCGGGTAAACTGCTCTCCGGAAATGATGGACATGATAAAGACGGACATCGCAAAGGTCATTTCAAAATATATGAAGATCGATGCGAAAAGTATGGAAATACAAATCACAAAGACAGGAACAAAAGGGCGCATGAAGACTCCGTCTTTATATGCCAACATTCCGATTATTGATGTAAATAAATAAAGTTATTGTTCACACAGTAGCTTAACACTTGCTGTTAAGCTGCGTAAGAACGTGATTCAAGAGATGATTTCTGCTTCGCGGAGCGAATTTAAATACAGAAATCATACGTTGCTGAGAACGGAGTGAACAGTAACTAAATAAAAAAGCGGCCTGAAAATTAAAAGCGGCTTAGCTTGGAGGGAAAAAAGATGCTGAAACAATACAGAATACGGGACTATGACTTTAAGCTTGTTATCTTAGTGATTTCCCTCACTGTTATCGGTATTTTCGCAGTGGGCAGTGCAAAAGAATCAATGCAGAAGACACAGATTGCCGGATTTATACTCGGCTTGTTTCTTATGGTCGTAATTTCTCTTTTTGACTATTCTGTGCTGCTTAAGCTGTACTGGCTCTGTTATTTGGTAAATATCGTCCTTCTCGTGCTGGTGGCCGTAATGGGTGAACTGGTAAACGGTGCCCAGCGATGGGTGGAGCTGTTTGGAATTCAGTTTCAACCATCGGAAACTGCTAAAATTTTGTTGATTCTGTTTTACGCACAGTTTATAATGAGACATAGGGAAAAATTGAATACCTTCAAAAATATTGCAATATGTTGCGTGCTCATACTTCCTCCGCTTTTTTTGATCTATGATCAGCCGAATTTATCGACTACGATAGTGCTTGCAGCGGTATTTTGTGTTATTATGTTTGTAGGCGGCGTTCACTGGAAGCTGGTGGCCGGAATACTGGCGATTACGATTCCTGCTTTTATCATAGTAATGAGTATCATCCTTCAGCCGGATCAGGAGCTGATACATAGCTATCAGCAGACACGTATTTTGGCATGGCTCCATCCGGAAGAATATTCCACTACAGAGGCTTATCAGCAGTTGAACTCGATCATGGCAATCGGTTCCGGGCAGCTTCAAGGAAAAGGGTATAACACGAACGTAATCAGCTCCGTTAAAAACGGTAATTTTATTTCGGAGCCCCAGACAGACTTTATCTTTGCCGTAATCGGAGAGGAGTTTGGCTTCATCGGCACATGTACGGTAATCGTACTGATCATTCTCATCACCTTGGAATGTTTTCTGGTGGCCCGCAGGTCGAAGGATATCGCTGGCGCCATTATAGCGGCGGGAATGGCTGGACTGATTGGATTTCAAGGCTTCCTGAATATAGGCGTAACGACGGGACTGCTTCCGAATACGGGAGTTACGCTTCCTTTTGTAAGTTACGGGCTGACATCCTTAGTCAGCTTGTATATCGGAATCGGGTTCGTTTTAAACGTTGGTTTACAATGTAAAAATAAATATTAACATAAGAGAGGGTATAACTATGAACATTGCACTGATTGCACATGATGCAAAAAAGAAATTAATGCAAAATTTCTGTATCGCTTATAAAGGGATTTTAAGCAAGAACGAACTTTTTGCGACGGGAACGACGGGGAGGCTGATCGAAGAGGTTACGAATCTGAACGTGCATAAATATCTGGCAGGTCATCTGGGGGGTGAACAACAGATAGGTGCACAAATCGAACACAATGAAATGGATCTCGTTATTTTTCTCCGTGATCCGCTGACTCCCAAGCCACACGAGCCTGATGTCAATAATGTAGTACGTTTATGTGACGTTTACAACATTCCGTTGGCGACGAATCTGGCTTCGGCAGAACTACTGATAAAATCGCTGGATAGAGGAGATTTAGAGTGGCGTGAGATGTATAAATAACAGAACTTTTTCTTTGAGTATAAGTGCGGTTTTATTAGGAAGCATTCTTACCGGCTGCGGCAGCACGTCTTATGAAATGGCGTACTCGCCCGACTATCCGGTAAGCAGTTACCGCATTGCTGTTTCGGAAGAAGCAGTGGATACTGCTGCACCCTTTGCGGCGGATTTATGCGTTGTGGACGGGGATATTGTTGCAGATGACTTGGATCTTAGCCGGGTCAGTTCTGCGGCGCTTTTTTCCTTGTCTGCCAATGAGACCATCTTAGCGAAAAACGTATATGAGAAGCTGGCACCGGCCAGCCTGACCAAAATTATGACTGCGCTGGTAGCGCTGAAATACGGTTCCCCTGACGCGGTTCTGACCGCCTCCGCCAATGTAAAGATTACGGAGTCGGGAGCCCAGACCGTGGGAATAAAGGAAGGGGATCAGATGACGCTGACGCAGGCGCTCCATCTGCTTCTCATCAACTCCGCAAACGATGCTGCGGTAATGATTGCAGAGGGCGTAGGCGGTTCCATAGAGGGGTTTAGCGAGCTGATGAATCAGGAAGCGAAGGAGATAGGAGCTACGAACAGCAATTTTGTGAATCCCCACGGGCTTACTGCCGACAATCATTACGTGACGGCCTATGATATGTATCTGATTTTTAATGCAGCCCTGGAATATGACCTGATCAACGAAATCATTTCGATGCCTTCCTATACGACTGTATATAAGGACAAGAACGGAAATGATAAAGAGATTTCTGTAAATACAACAAATCTTTACCTCCAGGGAGAGAAGAACGCTCCCGATGCGATAACGGTTATCGGCGGAAAAACCGGAACCACTAATGCGGCAGGACACTGCCTGATCATTCTCTCCAGAGATTCGGCGGGTAAGCCCTATATTTCGGTAATTCTGCGGGCGGACGATAAGGATATTCTTTATCAGGATATGACTGATTTGTTAAGCGAAATAAAGAATTAACAGTTGTTTTTTAATATAATATAAACTATAATATAAATAGGCCTATTAATAAGTTTTTATGGGCCGAATTTACTATAGGAGGGTTCACCAATGGTTCAATTAATAATAGGCAATAAGGGAAAAGGCAAGACAAAACATTTACTGGATAAGGTAAATGCCGAGGTGAAAACAGCATCGGGAAATATTACATATTTGGACAAAAGTACAAAGCATATGTATGAATTGAATAACAAGATTCGTTTAATCAACGTAATGGATTATATGATTACTAACAGCGATGAATTTCTTGGTTTTATTTGTGGTATTATATCTCAGGATCACGATTTACAGCAGATGTATTTCGACAGCTTCCTGAAGATAGCGTGTCTGGAAGGTAAGGACATCCTTCCCGCAATTGAAAAATTGGAAAAAATTGGAGAATCGTTTGGCGTAGATTTCGTTTTAAGTATTTCATTAGATGAAAATGAATTGCCGGAAGTTATGAAATCAAAGGTTATTGTAGCTCTTTAATTATAGTTGTTTTAAATCAGGAAAGTATTGTGGATTCGTTTTACTGATTTTAATTGGCCTCGGATACCTTGCCGGGGCCTTTCTTTTGCGAAGCAGCGCCCGGGAGGTCTTGGATTGAACAATCAGAATTCCAATAAGGTAACAAAATATAGAAAGCCGCTCAATCTTAATATAGGGATGATAATTTTTGCCGTTATTTTCATTTATATCATCATTTGTACTTTCATGTATTTTACCTCCAAGCATGTCGTTGCTTATGAGGTAAAGGCAGGTGCTCTATCTACCAATAACATATATAGGGCAGTGGCCCTCAGAGACGAGATGGTAGTGACGGCTGACGATGCCGGGTATGTGAATTATTTTGCGAGGGAAGGGGCGAGAGTGGCTGCAGGCGACCTCGTCTATGCTGTGGATGAGTCGGGCAAGCTTTCCGATTATATCAACACCAACTCTTCAGGAGAAAACTCATTGTCCAGGGCAGATTTGTCCGAATTGAAGACGGAAATCGTTGGATTCTCAAGTACCTTCGATCCGAAACGTTTTTCAGGGGCGTATGACTTCAAATACAGCATGCAGGGGACAGTACTGAAGCTGTCCAATTATAATATTATGGAGAGCATAGATGCCATTCAGGCCTCTGGATTGGATGGACTGGTAAAGCAGTGCATCTCTCCTGTTGCAGGTATTGTCGTCTATTCTACGGACGGCTACGAAGCACTGACCTTGGAACAGATGACTGAGGAGCTGTATTCGCAGGAGAACTATGAAAAGAATCAGTTGATTGGCAATGAGTTGATAGCGGCGGGCGATCCTGTTTATAAATTGTCCATGAACGAAGACTGGTCGTTAGTCATTCAGGTCGATAAGGATAGGGAAGAGGAGCTTCTTGAAGCAGAATATGTAAAGGTAAGATTTCTGAAAAATCAGGAAACCTCCTGGGGCAAAGTGGATTCCTATACGAGTGAAGACGGCGATATTTTTGTCAAGCTTACCTTCACCAATTCTATGATTACGTTCTGCACGGACCGTTTTGTAGATATTGAGCTCATCCTCGCGGACGAATCGGGATTGAAAATTCCTAATTCCGCCATAGTGGAAAAGGAATTTTTCATCGTACCTAAGCGTTTCGTAACAAAGGGAGGAAACAGCAATTCCTATGGAGTGCTGAGAGAAGCCTATACGGAGGAAGGAACGGCTACGACAGAGTTTGTCGAGACCACAATTTATAACGAAGAGGACGAGGAATATTATGTGGATGATTCCGCCCTTCGAATAGGGGATTATCTCGTAATTCCTGAGGGCACGGAGAAGTATGCAGTAAGCAAGAGAGGAAGCCTGATCGGGGTATATAACATCAATAAGGGATATGCGGATTTCAAACAGGTCAATATTTTATACAGCAATGACGAATATTCCGTTGTGCAGTCCAACACGGCATATGGATTGAATGTGTACGATTATATCGTGCTGGATGCGGAGACGGTGAGCGAGGATGAATTGATATACGAATAATTATTATAGGAAAGGAGCTTGTTATGAACGAAGGGAAAAAGCATACTGCGAAAAGCGATGTGAATTATGGCTATATTGCCGAGAATATAAAGACAGTGCAGAACAATATTCTTAGCGCTTGCAAGCTCTCAGAGCGGTATCCGGAAGAGGTCACTCTTATAGCAGTCAGCAAGACAATGCCGGTATCTGCACTAAGAGAGGCATACGATTGCGGATGCAGACATTTCGGGGAGAATAAGGTTCAGGAGCTTGTGGATAAATACGAGCAGCTGCCTAAGGACATCAAATGGCACATGATAGGTCATCTTCAGCGGAATAAGGTGAAATATATCATCGATAAGGCTTACCTCATTCATGGCGTGGATTCCTTAAGGCTTGCAGAAGAAATAAGCAAGGAAGCAGTGAAGAAAAATATCATTGCCCATATCCTCATAGAGGTGAATATCGCACAGGAGGAGTCAAAGTTCGGAATAAAAAAAGAAGAGTCAGCTGCGCTTATTGAAAATATTTCCAAGCTGCCGTCGATACAAGTCGAAGGCTTGATGACGATAGCACCATATGTTGAAAATTCGGAAGAAAACAGACAATACTTTGTAAGCTTACGCCAATTATCTGTTGACATAATGAAAAAAAACAATGATAATGTTAGTATGAATGTTTTGTCGATGGGGATGACTGGTGATTACGAGGTCGCTATTGAAGAGGGCGCGACTTATGTCCGGGTTGGGACAGGCATATTTGGGGACAGGCATTATAATAGTTAAGGAGATATTACGATGGGAGTAATGGATAAGTTTTTAAATTATATGAAGCTGAATGATGAAGATGAAGATTATTATGACGAGGATTATTATGATGATTCCGATGAACCCCAGCCTCCTAAAAAGATGGCGGTTCCCAAGGAGGAACTCCCGACATTAGAGGATGTCTCCGCTAAGAAGTCTTCGCCGAAGATTACTCCGCTGGCGAGACAGCCGAGGAAGATGATAGGCGCAGGCATGGAGGTGTGCGTGATCAAACCGACCTCTGTAGAGGATGCGAGGGAGATTACAGAAACCTTGTTGGCCAACAGAACGGTAGTGCTTAATCTGGAAGGGCTGGACGTGGATATCGCACAGAGGATTATCGATTTTACCTCTGGTTCCTGTTTCGCGATGAGCGGTAATCTGCAGAAAATATCTCACTACATATTCATCATTACCCCTGCAAGCGTAGATATTTCCGGAGATTTTCAAGAGCTTTTGTCTGGAGCATTTGATGTACCTATTAATAAATAAAGCATTTCTGCATTTAAATTCGCTCTGCGAAGCAGAAATCATCCCTTGGATCACGTTCTTACGCAGCTTAACAGTAAATGTTAAGCTACTGTGTGAATAGTAACTTGAAAACTTCCCTTTTTACCGGGGAAGTTTTTGTATAATGAAAGCTGGAGGATAAACGTATGGCCCAGAGATTGACCATAAATTATGAGAAAAAACCTTGCTATGATATTGTATTTTCTCAGGCCTTCGATGAGTTCGCCTTTGAACTTGAGGAGCTTGGAACTGAGAATAGACGGCTCTGCATTGTGACAGACTCTTCGGTGGAAGACTTGTATGCGCAGACCATTTTAAATCTGATAAAGGATAAATGTAAGAAAGCGGTAATTTTTTCTTTTCCGGCGGGAGAACAGAGCAAGACGTTGGATACAGTGAGGAAAGCCTATACCTTTCTCATTAAAGAAGAGTTCGACAGAAAAGATATGCTCATTGCATTGGGCGGCGGTGTCGTCGGAGATTTGACCGGCTTCACGGCGGCCACTTATTTGAGGGGAATTGATTTCATACAGATTCCGACCACGCTCTTAGCGCAAGCGGACAGCAGCATCGGGGGCAAGACCGGCGTCGATTTTGACGGGTACAAGAATATGGTAGGCGCTTTCCATATGCCGAAGCTGGTTTATATGAACGTTTCCACGCTTAAGACCTTGGAGGGACGGCAGTACTTTTCCGGTTTTGCTGAAATTATGAAGCATGGTTTAATTCGCGACCATATCTTTTATGAGTGGCTGCTTGATAACATGTATGAAATATGCGAGAGAGAGCCTTCCGTATTGGAGGAGATGGTAATTAAGAGCTGCTCTATCAAAAAAGCAGTGGTGGAAAAGGATCCGAAGGAAATGGGAGACCGAGCGCTTCTTAATTTCGGACATACGATTGGGCATGCCATAGAAAAGGCGAAAAATTTTGAGCTTTACCATGGGGAATGCGTTGCCCTGGGATGTGTGGCGGCGGCTTTCATTTCGTGGAAGCACGAGCTTTTGTCCATGGAGGAATACTATGAAATCAGGGATATGTTCGTACCCTTCAATCTGCCGATTTCCATAGAGAATATCGATTCGGATGAAATAACGGCCCTTACAAAATCAGACAAAAAAATGGACGCCGGTAAAATTAAATTTATACTTCTCAAAAAGGTAGGAAAAGCGGTTATCGATACGAGCGTCACGGAGGAAGATATTAAAGCGGCGGTAGAGGAAATCAGCTTTAATGAAGAGGATATGTCCGAATAATGATTGATAAGTAATGTTTGAACGCTTATCGATTCGGAGAAACGTGAGGGTTTTCATGAGTAAGGCTAAGAAAAAATTGCTTGTTTTCGATGTATTTCTTATGGGATTGCTGATTGCCACGGATCAGCTCTCCAAGTACGCGGCAGTCCTTAAACTAAGGCACCAGCCGGCCTACAGCGTGATGGAAGGCATCTTGGAATTCAATTATCTGGAGAACAGAGGAGCTGCGTTTGGGCTTTTGCAAAATCAAAAAGTTCTGTTTCTTTTTGTAGGGATTATATTTTTATGTACAATCGTTTATATTCTGTATAAGACCCCTGACGGCCGCCGGTATATGCTTTTGCATATTCTTCTTGTTACAATCGCAGGAGGTGCGGTTGGGAATATGATAGACCGCATCCGCTTGGACTATGTTGTGGATTTCATTTATTTCGTATGTATCAATTTTCCCATATTTAATGTGGCTGATATGTATGTGACGATGGCCTCGGTGGTGCTTTTTATATTATTGCTGTTTTATTATAAGGAGGAGGACTTGAATTTCCTCAATTTCAAACAAAATAAGTATAGGGAATTGAAATAGATGATGTCAGATAGCAGTCAGCTTTGTTTTCAAATAAACGAGGATATGGAGGAGGAGAGGATCGATAAGTGCCTGAGCATGCTTATCGATTCTTTGTCACGCTCCTATATTCAAAAGCTGTTAAAGGATGGGAAGGTCACAGTGAACGGTGCTGCCGTCAAAGCGAATTATAAAGTGAAGGCTGACGACGAAATCCGCTTCGATGTGCCGCCTGCCGAGGAGCCTGATATACTGCCGGAGGATATTCCTCTGGATATTCTCTATGAGGATAGGGATATTCTCGTTGTGAATAAACCCAAAGGTATGGTTGTCCACCCTGCGGCCGGGCACTACGATAATACTTTGGTAAATGCTGTCATGTTCCATTGCCACGGAGAGCTTTCCGGAATTAACGGAGTAATGCGCCCGGGCATCGTTCACAGAATAGACAGGGATACCACCGGTTCGATTATCATATGCAAGAATGACTTTGCTCATAATAATATCGCGTCACAGCTCAAAGAACATTCCATTGTGAGAAAATATCATTCCATTTGTTATGGGACGATACAAGAGGAAGAGGGCACCATAAATGCTCCCGTGGGAAGACACCCCACCGACCGCAAGAGAATGGCCGTTAATGAAAAAAACGGAAAATATGCTGTTACTCACTACAAAGTATTAAAAAGATTTAATGGATATACTTATATCGAATGTATGCTGGAAACCGGGAGAACGCATCAGATCCGTGTCCATATGGCGAGCATCGGACATCCGCTGCTGGGAGATGAGGTGTATGCAGGCAACAGGAAATCGCCCTTCAGACTGGAGGGGCAGTGCCTCCATGCGAAAACGCTCGGATTTGTTCATCCGCGAAGCCTGGAATATATAGAAACGGATGCGCCATTGCCTGATTATTTCACACATTTGCTTGAAGTTCTGTAAAATAGTGTCTTTCATTACATCCATTCCCCATACCGACGCACATACCGCTTTTTTACAAGCTGTACACACAGGAGATAGCCCGCCAAAATTACCGCTAACCACGGAATAAACAGGAGCGGCAGGCGGTGCATATCAAGGCCTATCGCAAAATCCGTAAAGCCGGTTACGAGCGCAACCACCGCTACAATAAATGTGGACAGAAAAAGCGGCATAGATGGATTGCTTTGCAGGAATGGTATTTTTGCCGTGCGGATCATATGGATGACCAATACTTGTGATACCGTCCCGAACACGAACCATCCGCATTGAAATAACGGCGCGAGTTGTACTGTATTCGCTCTGATAATCCACCACATAACAGCGAAGCATAAAATATCAAACACGGAACTAAGCGGACCCATATAAGCCATAAAAGACTTAATGGAATGCGTTTCCCATTTGTGCGGCTTTTTGATATATTCCTTATCTACGCTGTCAAACGGTATGCCCATTTGAGAGAAATCACACAGCAGATTTTGTGTCAATATTTGTACCGGCAGCATCGGCAAAAACGGTAGGAAGATGCTGGCCAAAATGACCGAAATCATGTTGCCAAAATTGCCGCTTGCAGCCATCTTGATATATTTGATGATGTTTCCAAAGGTGCGGCGTCCTTCGACAACACCTTCTTCAAGCACCATCAGATCTTTTTTCAGAAGGATAATATCGGCGGTTTCCTTGGCGATATCCACGGCACTGTCCACCGAAATTCCTACATCTGCCTGACGCAATGCAGGGGCGTCGTTGATACCGTCGCCCATATAGCCAACCGTATGCCCCGCTGTTTGAAATGCTTTCACCACGCGCTCTTTTTGAGCTGGTGACAACTTCGCAAATAAGTCGCAGGTGTTTACTGTATCCAGTAATGCGGTGTCGTCCATCCGCTCTACATCGCGGCCTGTTATAAGGAGGGAGGTATTTACTCCTACCTTGCCGCAAACCTTCAAGGCCACGCCTTCGCTGTCTCCGGTAAGTACAACGGTACGTACCCCATGCTCCCGGAGCGTAGTAATCGCAGCTTTGGCACTTTCTTTAGGCGGGTCAAGGAAGCCTACAAAACCAATCAAAACCATATCCCGTTCATCGGCCACACTGAAAGCGCCGCTGCCTGGAACCTCATTTTTCTGTGCTACGGCAATCATACGCAGGCCGTCGGCATTATTTTTCTCATAGGTAGCCAAGGCGACACGCCGGTTTTCTTCATCCATAGGCAAAACGCATCCGTTCATCTCCACAAAAGACGAAATAGCAATAATTTCCTCTACAGCCCCCTTTGTAATAAGCTGCCGCTTCCCGCTTTTATCTGTTAAAACCACGCTCATCCTGCGGCGGGAGAAATCAAAGGGAATTTCATCCACGCGGCTGTAACCATCCAAAGTATCTTTCAACCCGTTCTGGACAGCCCGATTGATAATAGCAAGGTCAATTAAATTTTTCAGGCCTGTCTGGAAATGGCTGTTGAGGTAAGCATGGCGCAGTATACGGGCATCATCATCACCATGGAGGTTCATGTACTTTTCCAGTATGATTTTATCCTCAGTCAGCGTTCCTGTTTTATCGGTGCAAAGCACATCCATTTCTCCGAAGGTCTGTATTGCACCGAGTGTGCGGACAATAACCTTATGCTTTGACATGGAAACTGCGCCCTTCGCCAGCGTCGAGGTCATAATTACCGGCAGCATTTCCGGCGTAAGTCCCACTGCGATACTGATAGCAAACAGAAAGGAGCTCGGCAATTCACCCTTCGCAAACGCGTTGATCAAAAATACGATGGGCACCATGACCAGCATCATACGAACCAAGAGACGGCTGATGGAATCTACGCCCCGTTCGAAGCTGGTTTTCGCCCTGTCGCCGGACAAGGATTTTGCCATTGACCCGAAATACGTATTGTTGCCGGTTGCCAGCACTATGGCTGCAGCACTGCCGCTGATCACATCAGAACCCATAAATCCGAGGTTCTGCAAATCTGTCAATCCATCGTCCGGCTTGTTTTTGGCATCGCTAAATTTTTCCACGGGATTGGATTCGCCAGTCAAAGCCGACTGTGCCACAAAGGTGTCTTTCGTCATCAGAAAACGCACATCCGCCGGAAGCATATCACCTGCCGAAAGCCGTACAATATCGCCGGGAACAACTTCATCCAGCGGAATATTAATAATTGTCCCATCCCGCCACACGTCTGCTTTATTGGAAATCATTTTTGACAATTTTTCAGCGGCGGCATTGGAGCGCTGGTTTTGCACAAAGGCAACCAAACTGGATAAAAATACTAGTGATAAAATGATAGTGACGGTGAGATAGTCGGGTTTTGATGATGCGACGACATCTGTAAAATAGGTGATAGCGGCAATCAAAAGTAAAATGACGTTAAAAGGGTTGACTACCGCATCCCTCAGCCTACGCCATGCCGTATTCTTGTTACCTATGGTAATAACGTTTTTCCCAAATTCATCCTGCCTGCTTTCGGCTTCTTCGTTTGTAAGCCCTGCCTGCGTGGCGGACAGGCGTGTGAGCATTTCCTCCGTTGTCAGGAAAGCATAGGAGCGGAGTTTTAATTCTGTATCCTGCTTGTTTTTTTGAATCAGTTTGCCATGGTTTTTCTTATTCGTGTAGTTCACTGGTATCATTCCTTTCTTTTTTAGGATACCCCAGTGAAAACATAATATGACAAAAAAAGCCGTCCAATGGACGGCAAAAATACACAGGAAATTAATCCATCAACATAAACGCATAATGGATAACAACCCGCGATAAGCACCGGCGCATTGGTCTATATTTTCACGTTGGGGGTTGAAGCCGCTTAGCGGACTTCGGGGATTGCTGTCCATTATCTCACTTCCTTTTCATAAAAAATACGGGATATTAATTAATATCCGACTTATTTAGTTTACCAGACAAATAATAGAAAATCAATCCTAAAAAACGAAGCAGAAATAAATAAAGGTTGACATAAAATAATTATGTTAACTCAGGATAATTTGTACAAATAAAACATGTTAAAATTGTATATTTATTGAATTTTTATTGTCAATTATATATAATATATATAAGAATTATAATTTTATGCTTATGGTTGATTATATCAATAACAATAGAATGGAGGAATCAGTATGGATACAATTATTACGATCGCGAGACAATTCGGTTCGGCAGGAAGAGAAATAGGAGAGCAGGTAGCAAAATATTTTAATATTCCTTGCTATGATAAGGAGCTGCTTACGAGGGCAGCGCAGGAAAGCGGTTTTTGTGAAGAGATGATCCAGACGCACGATGAAAGGCCGACGAATTCTTTCCTGTATAATTTGGTTATGGATACATATTCGTTTGGCTACAATGCATCCTCGTTCGTGGATATGCCTATCAGCCACAAGGTATTTCTTGCTCAGTTCAATACGATTAAAAAGATTGCAGACGAGGGCCCTTGCATTATTGTCGGCCGCTGTGCGGATTACGCCCTCAGTGATTACAAGAACTGCGTTCATTTATTTATTTACGGTGATGAAGAGACTAAGGTAAAACGCATCATGAATAAATACAATTTAACAGAAGCAAAAGCGAAGGATATGATGGCCAAAAAGGATAAACAACGTCAGAGCTATTATAACTATTATTCTTCAAAGAAATGGGGCCGCGCAGACAGCTATGATCTGTGTATTAACAGCAACGTGCTGGGCGTCGAGGGAACCAGCAGCTTGATTGTTCAGTTTGTTGAAGACTTCGAAAACAGAAAAAGATAAAAAGCGATATAAGTTTTTTGATAAAGTAAGGGAAGCCGTTGTGGCTTCCCTTATTTTGAGCTTCACGCTATGTTCTAGTCCCATGTTATAACATTTTTCAAGTGAATATGAATGATAATGTCCGCATATAAACAAACAAAACTAAATAATGTTTACTTTTATATAGACATAATGCTATTTAAGCTGTATAATGTATAAAACATAAGGTTAGTGATCATAAATATGAAGTATAGGAGGAACGCAAGAAGTGGAAGAGAAGTATTTTATCTGGAATTCAAGCATAGGAGAGATTGTTTCAGGCTATAAGGAAGAGGGGGATTTCTACACATGTACTCTGTGCGGCAGAAAATTTAAGAAGGGATCGATTTTTACGATAAACGAGAATTTATATGATGCCTTCGGTGCAGTTAATGAGCATCGCGCAGAAGAGCACGGATTTACAGTAGATTATATATTGGAGCAAAATCCTTCCTTTAGCGGAATATCGGAGGTACAGCAGCAAATATTGAAATTGATGTCTGAAGGAAAAGACGATAAAGTGATTTCTCAAAGCATTGGGATT
The DNA here is from genome assembly GCA_023442465.1 of Bacillota bacterium. Taxonomy (GTDB): domain Bacteria; phylum Bacillota; class Clostridia; order Lachnospirales; family Lachnospiraceae; genus Kineothrix. The sequence continues at coordinate 212,357 of JAEZZQ010000015.1, forward strand.
GCCCAGTCTACCGTAAGAAATCATCGTTTTAAGCTAAGGGAAAAGGAAAAACAGGCGAAAGTATTTCTTGCCCTTATGAGCTCACTGGAAGAGAAAACGAATCGTTCCATCAATCAAGCAGACATTGGTATTATTGAAGAGCTCCACACTTCCGCAACAATGATTGATGACAGATATAGCATTACCGATGTAGAAAGAGAAAAGACAATTAGGGCTTATATGGATGAAACCGGCTCCATCAAGCAATTTCCGGCAAAGGAAAAAAAGAAGATCATTGTGCTAAGAGAAATTGCAAATAACTTTAAGCCGGAGCAGGAATACAGTGAAGTCGAGGTGAACAGAATCCTGGAAAGAATTTACGAGGATTTTCCGACGATACGGCGGGCATTAATAGAATATGGATTTATGGACCGGTCGGCTGACTGCAGCGTGTATCGGGTAAGAGGCTAAGCAAATCATATAATTTACTTTAACCGGATGTCGATTATAGAATAAATTCTTTGTTTAACATTAGAACGGTGGTTGAGTTAAGGCAGTCCGACTTTTCTTAATGAAGCTCAAACTTGATTGAATTAGCGGGAAAATGCTTGCCTCTAACCTTAAGACGTTATAGTAGCTTTTTGATACTATATTACTAATTAGTGCCTTATTGACATAAATTAGCCATATGTTAGAATAGCATTTAACTATTAACATATTCACTTATAGTTTTTGGCAAGGTGAAGGACAGGAGGAAATAAAATGATGACTTTAATCAAGGATGATGATAATCGATATAGAAATCTCATAAATGGTGAGTGGGTCAACAGTAAAAACAGCACTTATATTACTGTGACATCTCCTATTGATAATTCAGTTATCGGAAGTGTACCCGCAATGACGAAAGATGAGGTGGATTTAGCGGTACAGGCTGCAAAAGAAGCGCAGAAGAGCTGGAAGAGTGTAACGATCGGTGAAAAAGCAGAAGTTTTATATCGCGCGGCCGATATTTTGTTGAAAAACAAAGAGGAATTAGCCGGCCTCATGGTAAGAGAGATAGCAAAAGACAGAAAGAGCGGCCTTTCCGAAGTGGAAAGAACGGCCGATTTCATTAAATTTACAGCAGATACTGCAAAGAACATTTCAGGCGAAAGTATTCCGGGAGATAGTTTTCCGGGTGGAAAAACGAATAAAGTTTCTATTGTAAGAAGAGAACCTCTGGGAGTTGTTTTAGCAATTTCTCCATTTAATTATCCTGTGAATTTAGCTGCATCTAAGATTGCACCAGGATTAATGGCAGGAAATTCGGTGATTTTAAAACCGGCAACGCAAGGCAGCTTATGCGGACTATATTTAGCAAGAGTTTTTCAGGAAGCAGGAGTTCCTAACGGAGTTTTAAATACTGTTACCGGAAAAGGCAGTGAAATAGGAGATTATATTACTACTCATCCAGGAATTAATTTTATTAATTTTACCGGAAGTACAGAAGTTGGGCAGCATATTTCACATATAACTAATATGGTACCGCTGCTTATGGAGCTTGGCGGGAAGGATGCTGCTATTGTATTGGAAGATGCGGATTTAGAGCTGACAGCCAATAATATTGTTTCAGGAGGGTATTCTTACTCAGGTCAAAGATGTACTGCGGTTAAGCGAATTTTAGCAGTAGATCAAATAGCAGACCAATTGGTAGAAAAAATAATATCCAAGATGGAAAAGTTAACTTATGGGAATCCGTTAGAAAAGGATGTTGATATCGTACCCTTGATTAGTTCAAAGGCCGCTGATTTTGTATGTGAACTGATGGATGATGCGAGAGAAAAAGGTGCTAAGCTACTGGTTGGAGGAGATAGGGAAGGAAATATAATCCATCCGACTTTGTTCGATTATGTTACGACTGACATGAGAATTGCCTGGGAAGAGCCATTTGGACCAGTGCTTCCGATTATACGTGTGAAAGATAAAGATGAAGCAATAGAAATAGCAAATGCATCCGAATACGGACTTCAATCGGCAGTATTTACACAGAATATCAATGACGCCTTTTATGTGGCAGATAGATTAGAGGTAGGCACCGTTCAAGTGAATAACAAAACGGAAAGAGGTCCCGATCACTTCCCATTTCTTGGAGTAAAAGCTTCCGGAATAGGTACACAGGGAATTCGTTATTCTATTGAATCTATGTCCAGACCTAAGGTAACTGTTATTAATTTATCGCATCAAGAATAGGGCATTATAAGAAAAAAAATAAGCTGCAGAGTTGGATAAAGCCAAACTGTAGCTTATTTTAGCACATATAACTATTCGCAAAAGACAAGTTTAACGAATAGTTATTCCTCTTTTTCACGAATATCCTCCGTGCTGTTATATTTGGTCACATAATTGTTATATTCCAGAGATTTACGGCGTTTTTCAATCGCCTCACAGTGTTCCCTGTATGTTCTGTGATTGCCTCCGATGTTCAGATCGTCAATTTTCTTTCTGTTGCGTTTTGCTCTTTTGGAATATACAAGAACATACATTATAATAACAAAGCCTGCAATTAATAATACGGTAGACATCATATTCAATACCTCCTTTTCATTATGAATTCTTTTTGCTTATGAGTGTTCCTTACTTATGAGTGCTCTTTACTCATTTATAATTTCCGCTGAATCTAATATTATGGTAAAAGGCCCATCGTTTACGAGGGAAACTTTCATGTCAGCACCGAATTCTCCTGACTGCACGCCGGCAATTTCTTCCCGGCATCTTTTCAAAATATATTGATATAGATCATTCGCCATTTCAGGCGCACCTGCACGAATAAAGGAAGGTCTGTTGCCTTTTTTACAATCTGCGTATAAAGTAAATTGTGAAATAATTAACATTTCTCCATCGACTGTTTTTATATCTAAATTGGTCTTTCCGTTTTCATCTTCAAAAATCCGCAGACCAATTAGTTTGCTGACCATTTTATCCGCAATTTCTTCCGTATCCGATTGGCTGATGCCTGCAAAAACGAGAACCCCCTCTTCTATTTTTCCAATTATCTTGTTTTCCACTTCTACTTCGGCTCTTTTAACCCTTTGAACAATAAAACGCATAATTTAATCTTCCTTCTTAACTTCATCTTTAAGCTCACTTTCCTCAGCCTTAACTTCGCCTTTGTCGCTGTGCTGCCCGGACTTTGAATAATCGCTCTTCTCCGGCTCATAAGGAATGAAAACCCCGTCTTCAACGGAGCCTACATCCATATAATCATTGGTCTTAACCGGCATTTTCTTTTTAAGGAGCATCTGGTTAATCAAAGAACGTATACCTGCATAGATGATTGCAAAGATAGGCACGCCTGCAATCATACCAAGTATTCCGAATATTCCGCCGAATAAGGTAATGGAAAAGATTACCCAGAAACCGGATAAACCAGTGGAATCGCCCAGGATTTTGGGTTCCAGTATATTTCCGTCAACTTGCTGCAGAATCAGGATGAATATGATGAAATAAAGGCACTGCAGCGGATTTACCATTAAAATCAACAGCGCGCTGGGAATTGCCCCCAAATAAGGACCAAAGAAGGGGATAATATTCGTAGTTCCAACAATTACGCTGATTAAAACGGAATATGGCGTTCCCATTAAAGTCGTTCCCGCAAAGCATACCAGACCTACCATAACGGAATCGATGATCTTACCGACAATGTATCCGCTGAATGTCTTGTGAGTAAAACGTACATCGGCGATTACCGCATTGGCCGTCTTGGTTTCGAACAGCGCATAGGCTATCTTCTTTGCTTGTCCCGCAAACAGTTCCTTGCTGTATAAAATGTATATGGAAATGATAAAGCCGATGATCAAATTCCATAACTGCATTAAAAAACCTAAAAAGCTTAAAGAAATACTTTTTAGAATCCCATTCATTTGAGGAAGCAGATTATGATTCAAGTAATTGGTCATTTCCTCGGAATATTGATCGAATAGATCCGTAACTACTTTTTCAATATCAGGATTATCAGCCAAAAGCTTGGTCGTCCAAACGGTAAGATTGTTGATATAAATAGGAAACTGAAAAATAATACTTTGAATACTTCGTATCAACTGTGGAATGACCATTGCGAAAAATCCATATAAGACCACGGTGACCATACTTACCGTAATCAGAATGGAAAGTCCTCTGATTCTCTTTGAGTTCTTTTTATTTATATTAATTTTGCATTTGCTGCATAGAGGAATAATTATTTTTCTCTCTATCGCATTTAAAACGGGGGTCAATAAATATGCCAAAAGAAAACCATCCAGAACAGGCATTGCTATTCGGGCAACGGTGTGAAAACCGATTGAGATATTCGCACCATGGAACAATAAATAATAGAAACAAATGGCGGCAGCGATGACGATAAATGCCGTTATTCCCCAATAAAAGTACTTTTTATCAATACGAAATTTCATGAATCTCTATTTTTACTCCTTCTTAGGCCGTACTAATTCTTCACAATATCGATCATATTAATTCGGCATATTAATTTTCTGTGAAATTGATACTATAATTATACCATTAATCCGGCAGGATGTATCGTCAAATCTAAAAAAATAGGTAAATAAGATGAAATTGCGGAAAAAAATGATATAATACTATTAAATTCGCAAGGAGCAAAAAACATGAGATTACAGCAAGTATTGAGCTTAGTGAGAAAAGCCGCAGACGACTATGAAATGATTCAGGATAACGATAAAATTGCGGTAGGTATTTCCGGGGGAAAGGATAGCCTTACCTTATTATATGCATTAAACGGCCTCAGGCGCTTTTATCCGAGGCGTTTTGAGCTTCATGCCGTCACGGTGGATCTGGGCTTTGAAAACCTGAATTTGGAGGAAATTAAAGCACTTTGCGAAAACTTAGACGTAGAATACAGCGTCGTCCATACGGATATTGCCAAAATCGTATTTGAGGAACGAAAGGAATCCAATCCTTGCTCTCTGTGTGCCAAAATGAGAAAAGGCGCTTTGAACGATGCGATAAAACAGGCAGGCTGCAACAAAGTTGCTTATGCTCATCATAAGGATGATGTGGTAGAGACCATGCTGCTGTCTCTTATTTTTGAAGGGAGACTGCATACCTTTAATCCGGTCACTCATTTGGACCGTACGGGACTTACAGTAATAAGACCGCTGATTTATATGAATGAAGCAGATGTTATCGGTTTTGTGAACAAGCATCAGGTTCCTGTCGTTAAGAGCCCCTGCCCTATGGACGGTCACACGAAAAGGGAATATATCAAAAATCTGCTGAAGCAGCTAAACTATGAGAACCCCGGAGTAAAAGAAAGAATGTTTACTGCCATACAAAATGGAAATATGAAAGGATGGCCGGTTTTATAATATGGAAAATAAAAGGAATTATCACGATGAACAAAATAAATTGAATACCACTCGTATGAGAAATGTTCTTTCGGAGCTGCCGCCCTTCTGCAAGCAATTTTTCAGAGGAATTGAAAATAATACCTCCTCGAAGACACGGCTTGCATACGCGTATGATCTGCGGGTTTTCTTCGAGTATATGCACGAGAATAACAGCTATTGCAATAAAATGGAAATCAAGGACTTTCCGCTTTCTATGCTGGACGACATTACCAGAGAAGATATAGAGGAATATCTGGAATACATAAGCTTTTATCAAAAGGACGATAAGGAAATTACAAATGAGGAACGCGGAAAGGCGCGTAAGCTCGCCTCTTTACGAAGCTTTTACAATTACTTCTATCAGTCTGAGCTCATACGGAATAACCCGGCGGTTCTCGTTCCCATGCCCAAACTTCATGAAAAGGAAATCATACGTCTCGATGCGGACGAAGTAGCGGTGCTGCTGGATCAGGTGGAGGATGGCACCAAGCTTACCAAGAGCCAATTAAAATACCATGAAAAGACAAAGGTAAGGGACACTGCCCTGCTCACTCTCCTGCTAGGCACAGGCATTCGTGTATCGGAGTGCGTAGGTCTCGATTTGGAGGACATCGATTTCAAAAATAATGGTATTAAGATCCGTCGGAAAGGCGGCTATGAAACAGTCGTTTATTTCGGAGATGAGGTGGAGGAAGCTCTTAGAAACTATTTAGGGCAAAGACATCATACCATTCCCCTATCCGGCCATGAAAATGCCTTGTTCCTCTCCATGCAAAACCGCAGAATCAGCGTCCGCGCTGTCGAAAATCTGGTTAAAAAATATGCTTCTACAGTAACAACGCTTAAGAAGATAACGCCGCATAAGCTTCGAAGTACTTATGGAACCTCTCTTTACCGTGAAACCGGAGATATTTATCTCGTGGCCGACGTTCTTGGCCATAAAGACGTCAATACGACGCGGAAGCATTACGCAGCGCTGGAGGACGAACGCAGACGTAAGGCAGCAAAAGCCGTTAAATTGCGGGAGCCATAAGTTGTATATAAATATATGTGCATAAATAATCAATACTATATTTTTATCCTTGCTTATGGTACTCGTTAATAAATTTGAATTTATAGAGGAGAAAGTATTATATGAAAAGATATATTGCTTTGTTAAGGGGAATAAATGTAAGTGGGAAAAACAAGATATCTATGACAGAGTTAAAAAAGGGTTTTGCGGAGCTTGGCTTTGCAGAGATTACGACATATCTTAATAGTGGTAATGTTATCTTTTCAAGCATGACTGATGACAAAAACGTTCTATCAAACCAAATAAAGCAAATAATAAAAGATAATTTTGATTTAGAGATACCGGTTTTTATTATTTTGCAAGAAGAATTAGAAGAATTTTTAAAGGGTGCTCCTGATTGGTGGGGCGACGATAATGTAGAAATATATGATAACCTTATATTTATGCTGCCTCCGTTAACTTATGAGGAGTTTTCTAATCAAGTCGGCAATCCAAAAGAGGAATATGAAAAGGTGTATTACTACAAGAATGTTATTTTCTGGTCATTCAGTCGCAAGGATTATCAAAAGACAAATTGGTGGTCAAAGACTGCCAGCTCGAAGGTAAGCAATAAGATTACAATTCGAACAGCAAATACAGTAAGAAAAATAGTGGATATGATATAGAGTAGTAAAGGTTAATTGATAACCAGCACAAAATTTAAGGAGGATACAATTTTGAACGCATATTTAGAATGTCCAACAATAAAAACAAAAAGTTTCACTATTAGACTTATCAGAAAGGCAGACAGTGAATCGCTTTTTCAGTGCTATAATGACGAAAGTGCTGTTCAGCTTATGAATGATGACAACTGTGATTTTGGATTTTATGTCGAGTCAAGGGAAAAGATGTTAGAAACAATAGGGTACTGGCTGGATTTTTATGAGAAACAATATTTTATCAGATTTTCAATAGTAGACAATGCAACAGATAAGGCAGTGGGGACAATTGAGGGATTTGTTGGAGAAACAGGAGTACTTCGTGTAGATATATCCAGTGCTTTTGAAAAGTCCTCCTATCTGTCTGAAATATTTGAGTTTGCAAAGGACAACTTTTATGAGTTTTTTGGCAATGAGGATATTGTGACGAAGGCTGTTTCTGGTGCAACAGAGCGCCGACAGGCGTTAAATAGTAGTGGATGGGAGTTTATTGACAAATACAGAGAGTATCATGACTATTATAGAATCACATGTAAACGATAAATCGGAATTTGAGGAAGGAAAAGATGATGGCAAAAGAAAAGGCTTCATTCAAGGAATTTTTATCGACGGTTGCGCAAGAACACCAAGTATTTGTCGAGGAACTTAATAACAAACTTATTGAGCAGGGGTGTGAGCTTGTAATCAAGGAAGCAAAAAGCGGTTACGCTGCTTCATACCAACTAAAGAAGAAAACAGTAATGAATTGGGTGTTTCGCAAGTCAGGTCCTTTGGCACGGATTTACGGTGACAATGCTAGCAAGTATGAGGACATAATCGCTTCTCTGCCTGCTGATATGCAAAATAAAATGACTACTTCCCGTGACTGCAAGAGACTTATTGACCACAATGCTTGTAGCGCTACCTGTGTGAAAGGTTTTGTTTATGCCTTGAATGGCGATACACATAAAAAATGCCGTAATGACGGAATGTTCTTCCTGCTGACAAATGAAACAGCGGAACATATAGCAGGGCTAGTCTGTGCAGAGGTTGCTATGCGTAAGTTGACTTCATAGTGACAGAAAGGTTAAAGCCGATAAATTCCAATTTATTAACGTAGATTTACTAAAGGCATGGAGATCCTCGTGCCTTTAATCTGTATAAATATTCTACTTTTGCATAATACAAAATTTAAAAATTAATTTGTTTACAGTCTGAACATTTCGCTCATTTTAATATAAATATAAACGAAATGTTTTTTATAAATAGTATTTTTTCTTTTGTCTCATTCCTTTACAATATGGACAAGATATATAAAAATAGACTTTATTATATAATGCCAGTATTTATCAATGTTAGAAAGATTCAAATGAAAAGTATAAAATTTTTGAGTTTTAGCCATAAGGCTTTCCTTTATACTCATAGAAATTTATCTTATCATACACTTATGGTAAGGCCAACACCAACTTCATATATGGGGATATAACTATTTATTTCAGTTTTAACCTTAAAGGAAACACAATGACAAGGGTATAATTCACTAATGTTGTTATCAAGAAAGTACTGAATGGTACTGTTTAACTGTGTATCGACATGAAACAAATGGAAACCTCCGATTACTCCTAAAACTTTTTGATTATTACACACTTTCTTTGCATGTTCAATGATATTGCAAATACCGCTATGAGAGCATCCGGTTATAATAAAGAGTCCATTTTTGCCTTTATAAACTAAAGCGGAATCATCCAGGACATAATCGTCATACAGATCATTGCCAACTTTCTGTTTTCCTATAGGTTTGCGTATTTCAAAAGGACACAAATCCGGCACTTCCCCTAAAAATATCATATTTTCACTTATTGAAATCGGTGTCTTTGAGCAGGATAAAGTGCAAGTTTTATTTACCATTTCTTCTGTCAAATTAGAACTGATACATTCCCCATCCTCTCTTTTTTCCTTAAAAGCATCCGGATGAGCAATGAGTTTAACTTGTGATAAATCGTATCGATCACTTAAGTGCAGAAAACCACCTGTATGATCATTATGTCCATGTGAAAACACTATTTTAGAGATTCTTCCCAAATCAATATGAAGTTTCTTTGCATTGTGAATAAGCACGTCAGAATATCCTGCATCAAATAATATCCTTTCGTTTCCGTCTTCTATGTAATAGCTAACAGCCGGCTCTCCTATGAAATACTGATCAATCAATGTGTTGTTATCTACTAATACTGTTAATTTCACATCTTCCTCCTTATAAATCTTCTAATTTATTTCCAGATAAACTTAATATAAATATGCTTTTAAAATGGCATACATAATCATGGCATAAGAAGCATAGATGTCCATTGGGTAATAGGTATCGTCCATTTTTCGGATATCATTAAAATCAGTACTTTCGCCTGTTCTGAACACTCTCTTATCTTAAATATAACGTTTCACTTTTTCCATATAGTTTATGTACTCTTCACCAAACTCCTTAACGCACCATCTTTCCTCGGAAAGAATAATCCAATGTGCCGATATCTGAAATACAATTACTAAGGCAAATAAAATGAACGACCGTGTAAGTAAAACACAACCTAAGAAATAAATAAAATATGACACATATATGGGATTGCGGGAAATACGATAAAGCCCTCTGAGATTTATTCCATTCTTTGCTGGCTTTGCAAAATTTGATATGGAAACAATACACAATAGGATGCCGAAACTATATATGACTGTGCCGGGATAAAACCATGTTGAATCAATATTTATCTTGAGAAAACATAAATACAAGAATAAAAGTATGGTTGAGATTTGATATAACCAAAACGCAGCCTTTTCATTTCCGATCAGAGGCGGAAAGAACGCGGCACGTTTTAACGCTTCTTTATTTAACGACCGTAAAAGTCCGTATCTTATCAGTAAAAGTGGAATTAACAGCAAAAATCCGTTCATTTTATACTCCTTATTATTAATTTATAATTATAATATAATGGGAAGTCAGCCTCCCTAAAAATTTAAATTCAGTGAAATTTCTCAATTTTTAGTTGTTATGCCTTAACCAAGTAATACTGAAAAATACGGCTCCTTTCTTTCCAAACGCTCTCTGCCATATTTGCTGATTTTATAAACATTGCCATCCGTTAACTCATATGATATTTTATTTAGCTCCTTTTCTGAACTACCATAAGAATACCAACTCCATTTAACCATTTTTGCCTGCTTAATGCTAAATTCCTTGTCTGTATTGATCACTCCTAATGGTTCAAAAACTATCAGACGTTCCCACTCATCAAAGACAATTTCTAACACATCATCTTGATAAGAATAATTTTTAATTGTGTGGAAATTATCTCCCGGCCTTCCAAACCAATCTCCAAAGAAACAAAGAGAGCCTCCCGGCTTTTTTATTTTAAAGGAATATAAAACCTTGTTTTTCGTCTTTGGCATTAGTATTTCCTTCACTGTTTCACTTGCCTCATGTAACGCTTCCAAATAGCTTTTTTTTAATTTTATTTGCCGATTGTCTGACTCAAATTTTAGTAAATATTCATTATTGTCGTTTGCTGTAACAGTTCCAATAGAATTCTCTCCAAGTAAAATGGAACATGGAGTTACCGATCCATATCCGTATTCGCATTCTAAGAGTATTTCTCTCTTACATTCCGGGCAAAACACTATAAAATTTGCACTAGACATGTATGAAACTTTACAGTCACAATACTTACATTCAATTGTATGCATCTTCATTTTTCTCTAACCATCCCTCATCAAATCTAATTAATCTGTTATTTTTGTTTTAATAATCTTTATAAATGTAATGGAAAATATAAAATTTAATCTTAAATCAATGAACTTTTGCTATTACTCCCAAGATGCTCTCATTATATCTGCCGAGGCTTTTGAAGCATTTCTACGCACAAGACAATTGTCCCCACCCCATACCCCAACGGTGCCAGATACCATAAATTTTCATTAATAAAAATTGTCCCCCAAAATCCAGCTTGACATAGAATGCCGCAAACCGACAATTCAATTTTTTGTCTTTTTAATATCTTTCTTTTAGCGGATAAGCAATAAGCCGTCGTTATAAAAGCAAGTCCCATAAAAAATCCCCATGCTATATAATCAATCGCCATTTCCACGGATGGCCAATAACCTATTTGAAGATATGTAGGAATAAATAGCCCTTCTGCAATCAGCTTTCTTGTAACGGCAATGTTTACAAAGTGTGCGGTACTGGTTAAGACAATAGTACATGTCATAAAAATAATGATGAGATTCTTTAACACCGGCTTTGCCTCGTCGTTGCTTTGGGATATATTAAGGAGTATTAATAGCATAATTGGAGCAGAAAAGATTGTTATAACTTCCCATAGGGTTAACAACATGTCCGATTTTATAATCAAATATAAAATAACTGTTATAGTATATACTAAAACATCTACGATACCTAATATTGCAATTTTATTTTTCATTCTTGTTCTCCATTTCTTTAGAAGTGGACTTTATCAAAAATTATCAGTATTTATAAAGGATACTAGGTATAAAAATAAATATTTTATATCTTTTTATTGATATTGGCAATTCTTATTCCCAGCTTTTTGTTTAGTATATTCTGCTTTTCTTGTATCTCCTCAAGACCTTTCATCGCATATTGCCTTACGCCATCTGGAGTTCTTACATCATTAATTACTTGGCTGGCTGAAGCAATTCTCCTATAGTTATCCGCTGATTCGCCAAGCTGTCTGGCTATATGCTCCTCTTCTTCTCTTTCATCCTGTTTACCTGCAAGAGCTAAATCATAAAGAGTTTCTATAGCCCCCGAAATATCAAAGATGGGTGGAGAATTATAACTTAATGATGTGACTTTAATAGCATCCTCGTCCTTGAAATCTATTATTGGGGTAAAAGTATTTCTTTCACAAAAAAATACTATTGGTCTGCTGTAATTAAAAATAATATGCCAAAAAGCTTCGGGATTATTGTCTTTTGTAGTTAGTTTTATGTAATTGTCCTCTTTGTATTCGAACAATTCTTTAATGGACTTTTTCGGAAAGAGCATTACCGATTTTTTGGCTACTACAAACTGGGAATCAATTGCTCCGTTTTGCAAAAGCTCACATATTTTTGTGATTATTAGAATTTTATTATAGTTATTACAAGTCTCATCAATATATCGATTAATAGACCACATTGGAAACTCTTCGGCTTTATCACCTATTAATTTAATAGTGCCCAGCTCTTTGCTTTCAAATTCTATCAATTTAATATCCCTCCTATCACATTTTATTAAATTTCTTGTAAAAATTGCTTTTTTTCCAGCCTCCAATTCTAATCAACAGCATTCCATATGCTTAGGTTCTGTCAATGTAGCCTTTAATTTTTAGTTTTAAATCTTTGGAAACAAACTTGTTTTTAGAAATCTCACTCCAAATTTTATCCTTGGACTTAACTTTTAATTGTTCCTTCACAACTGCAATAACAATAGCATCATAGCCATAATCTACAGCTAAATTGGATACAATTCCAATAACTCCAAGTGTTATCATTCCCCCTATCATGCCACCTGGACCAAGAGCAGCCATTGCAGCAGTAAATGCAGCCGCCCCTACAAGTCCTGCAGTCATTGCGGAAGTAAGTGCTACTACGAAAACTATTCCCATGACACCGAAGGGAGCCAATAGTTTAACCAGTTTATCCATAAATATTTCTCCTTCATATATGAATTTATCTAATTATTTACTTTTTCATATGAAATTCCCCATTATTGCTAAACTAAGAAAAAATCCGTCCAGACATAATCATAGACGGATTTCTATTATTTAAGATATTAAATTTAAATGCAAAGTAAAGTTCTTGAATCATGCATCCCCCTTACATAGTTGTCAAAATTTACTATATTATATCATAAAAAATAAAAATAAGGTATTATTAATTTTTATTCAATATATAATTTGTTTATTCACACCTATTTAAAAGAGATATTTATTCACTGCAATCAAAAATCAAAAAGATAAACTTTAAAATACCATAAGTAATCTTCTATCAGAAGTTTTTAAGACTTTCATAAACTCAAAATAAAGATAACCCCTATTTCCTCACAACTGAACTAACTGAACCTTAACAAAAATTATTAATATTTATCACTGTCTAATAAGCAAAGAAATAAAACTAAATTCTCAAGTCCTTTGCAGTCTTTTCAACAGAAAAATGCATAATATAATCGCGCCTAATAGGATGGCCGCCAAAGGCCACAAGCTGCCAAAATAAAAAATGGCGTCCGACATCATTTTATATCCCCAAGTCGCAGGAAATATTTTTCCTGCCATCTTAAAAAATCCGGGTAATAAATCAACAGGGAACATAATTCCTGACAGCATAATGGAAGGCAAAAATATCACCTGTGAGATCATGGTAAGTTTTGCTTGATTTTTTACCGATAGCCCCAAGACACATCCAATACTTAATGATACCGCAATAAAAACTGCCAATGAGACAAAATACAGCGGCAGATTTGCTGGAGGTGCCGCATCAAAAGCGATGGGAGCAACAATATATATTATAGTACACATAATCAATAAATGAATAAACGCGGATAAGAACATCGAGGCCAAACCAAGATACAACGGCACCCCGTTGGCCTTGTATACTTTCTTTATATCGCTTCCGTAAATCTCTACAAGGGAAGGAGGCAAGCCCATCAGTGCTCCTGTTGATACCCCCAGCACGGTCATGGATTGTATAAGCGTATATTTGGCTGCCGGATTTATGGATGTGAATATTCCTCCCATAACAGCAAAAAATAAAAGAGGAACCACATAACAAGTAATCAACAGTGATTTACTCCGTATATCCAGTTTCCATTGCAATGCTACTCCGTACATAAATGCACTCATTTGCTATTCCCCCTTGCTATATCGATAAAATGCTGTTCAAGCGTTCCCCTGTCTATTTTGATATCCAGAACATTAATTCCCCGCTGCTTGAAATCTTTAAGTAAAGTTAGCATAGTATCTCCGATGTTATCGGATTCAAAACTTTTATCACCTTGCTCAGTTTTAATGTGAAGGGTATAACGTTTACGGATTTTTGAAGTCAATTCTGCAACAGTACCCATAAAAACAATATTGCCGTCATTCAGTATAGCGATGCGGTCACATAAGCTTTCAACCTCTGCCATATCATGACTGGCTAAAATGATTGTCTTTCCCTGTTCTTTTAATTTACGTATTTGATCATGAAGAGATACTCTGCCTTCCACATCAAGCCCGGCCGTAGGCTCATCCAAAAACACAATATCCGGGGCGCTGATTAAGGCAAGGGCAAGATGCAAACGCCTTTTTTGTCCTGTAGACATATCTGTATACGTCTTTTTCTTCAGCTCATTGATTCCAAGAGCGTCAAGCATAGGATAGTCTATGTTTGTTTTATTCCATTTTGCAAATAACCTCACAGCTTCCATCGGTTTAATATGGTCAGGGAGAGATGCTGATTGCAGCTGAATCCCTATTCTTCCGTTCACCACAATATTGCCGCTGTCATACTTTCGTAAGCTCTCAATACATTCAAGGGCTGTGGTCTTGCCTGCACCGTTTACACCAAGCAATGCAAAGATTTCACCCTTTTCAACATTAAAATTTATTTCCTTCAATACTGTATGATTGCCATAATTTTTCTTTAACCTGTCAACTTGTATGGCATAGCTCATTTTGTACCCTCCTCTAGCGGGTTATAACCCAATGCTGTAAAATAGGCTCCCAAAGCAGGTTCAATAAAAGCGCTGGCAATCGCTTGTTTTTGTTTCCATTCGTTGTCGGGGCCATTAAGGTTCTCAGTTTCCATAAGTTTAGGAAGCATACTCATATCTCCGCCCGTAAAGTCCATAAGCATTTCCCAAAACTCTTTGGCAAAGTTTTGGCCCTTTTCGCTTTCAGGCGGCACACCGTCTTTCTGAAGCCGTATTGCTTCATCCTGCAAACGTGTGAATTTCTCCATCAGCGCGTGTCCGCTATCCATATCGAAGCGGTTTCGAAAGTGATCAAGGGTCTTATCATCGAAATGCTTGATAAGCCAGTAGAATTCGTTTTTCATTTGCAGATTCACGATAATATCAGCATATTTCTTAAAATCTACCGATTGCATTTGCAGTACTTCTGCCCGCAGCTTTTCTATGTCTTTTAGGGATTCTGATAAATCTTCCAGCTTCTTCCTTATATCGTCGGCTTGTTCTGTAAGCGCACCTGCAACATCGGCGGGGGAATCCAGTGAGATTAGACGATTTTTAATGTTATCCAATGAAAAACCCAGATGTTTCAGTGACAGAATTTGATATAGTTTAATTACATCCTTGGCGGTATAAAGTCTGCGGCCCCCTTCACTTTCTGACGATGGGGAAAGCAGACCTTCTTTATCGTAGTATTGCAAGGTGCGTACGGTAACCCCCATTT
This sequence comes from Bacillota bacterium, assembly GCA_023442465.1. Taxonomy (GTDB): domain Bacteria; phylum Bacillota; class Clostridia; order Lachnospirales; family Lachnospiraceae; genus Kineothrix. The sequence goes on from JAEZZQ010000015.1 coordinate 227,841, forward strand.
TCCTTCCAACCTCGCCAACTGTCATATATCCTTCCGGTATCGCTTTGTGCTTTTCCATATTTGTAACCTCCTGACTACATTATAATTCATTACGCTACGTCACATACAAGATATTTTATGTTTTCCTGATATTTTTTTATGTGATTTGTAATTCTAATTGTATGCTATGTATTTTAAACAAAACAAAAGTGTACTTTGCACACTCTCGCTGCCAGGTACTTTGTCAGCCACAGCTTTTACCTGGAACGGGTAGCTGCACATCGTTTACCTAGAATATAAAAAAACTCCATTCATTAGATTTTTTGTCTAATAAATGGAGTCTTTCATTTGACATGACGCTTTTTTATTGGAAGATTATTCTTTAAATATTACAGAGAACCATTAATAAACTCCGCAGAATAGTAAGGAATGATAAGATAATTTCCAGCAACAATTTTATCATCGCGCAGACCATTTATCTTTATTAATTCATTTACATAGCTTTCCGCCGATGTATAATTGTCATCCATGTGCACGGAAGCGATGGACATCAGCGTATCGCCGCGTTGTATAATGATACTTTTGTAATATTTATATTCAATATCGTCAGAACCAGACTTCGCGTTGGATAAAAAAACATTGACCCCTAAGGATAACGTTGCTACGAGAAAAAATGTCATTGCAAATAAAAATATATTCTTTCTTCGCTGACGCTTCCTTCTCAATTTATTGTTTAAAATTCTTCTTTCACTTTTACCCATTTGTAACCACGCTCCTTCCGCTCTTTTTATTACGAACCTAAAACCATTATTCTATATGTAAGTCATCGATACATCGGCCATTCTAAAACTTATTATAAAGCCCGGAACGAACAAATGTTTCAAACATCTGTTCTATAAACGAATTATACCGAACAGATATTCTGGTGTCAAGCCTTTTATGCAAATAAATCGAACAAATATTTGGAATATATGTTTGCTTTTTTACTTTTCTTATGATATACTGAATTCAATTAAATAAATTTTATTGATAAAGATACTATTTCGAAGAAACGGGAGGTCAAATATGGGATATGGTAAGATTACAAATAAGCAAAAAGAAATTTTAGAATATATAAAGGAAATCATTTTAACTAGAGGTTATCCTCCGGCTGTTCGTGAGATTTGTGAAGCGGTCAACTTAAAGTCTACTTCATCGGTACACTCTCACTTGGAAACCTTGGAGAAGAATGGGTACATTAGAAGAGACCCTACGAAACCGCGTGCAATTGAGATATGTGATGATAGTTTCCAAATGGTCCGGACTGAAATGGTCAGCCTTCCGATTATCGGTCAGGTGGCGGCGGGACAGCCGATTTTAGCGGAGGAAAATATCGAGAGTTATTTTCCCGTTCCGGCGGAGCTCGTACCCTCTGGAGAGTCGTTCGTCTTAAGGGTAAAAGGAGATTCCATGATAAATGTAGGCATTTACAACGGTGACCAGATTTTTGTCAATGCCTGCAATTCTGCTTCAAACGGCGAAATGATTGTGGCTCTTGTAGAGGATTCTGCTACTGTTAAGACCTTTTATAAGGAAGATGGTCATATCCGTTTACAGCCGGAGAATGACTTTATGGATCCTATTATTGTAGATGATTGTCAGATCTTAGGTAAGGTATTCGGTGTGTTCCGTTTGATGAAATAAAAAGCCGACTATAAAAGTTAAAAATAAAAAACGTTTTGTGCCGGTGGCAGTGCCTTCACAAGACGTTTTTATTTTTGTGTTTATATTCAACCTTGTAAATATGCTGCGCTACGGCACAAACCATAGAAAAACAATGAAAAATATGGTACGATATTATTCAGAAAGCAACGATGCATTTAACATTATGCGAAAGGAAGCAATTATGACAAATTATGAAATAATGAAAATTGCGATGCAGCAATCGGCAATAGATAGCTGCTGTCAAGCCGATGATTTTCTCTGTACAGATAATAAGGTCGTAATTTCCGGAAAACAAGCCGCCGCCAGAAGATATTTAGAGCTGCCCTTTTATTGTGATTTAACTTCATATGGAAATAATATCGTTGCCTCTGTATCGGAAGATCTGGTCGATATTGTAAGGAATTATATAGATAAATATCCTATTGAACATTGTTTTGAAACGCCCAATCTGCTCACCTTAATGGAAAAACTTAAACCATTTGACTTAAATATTTGTTTTATGGCGGAGTACTTTTTGCCGGATATAAATAGTATCAAGCCAATTGCATGCAAATACCACTTAAAGATCATGTATCCAAATGATTTTGCCGGCTGCTATTTACCAGAATGGAGTAATGCACTTTGTGAAAACCGTAAGCATTTGGATGTATTAGCAGTAGGAGCATTTGAAAACGAAAAACTGGTTGGTCTTGCCGGGTGTTCGGCAGACTGTGATACTATGTGGCAAATAGGCGTTGACGTGCTGCCGGAGTACAGACGCCAAGGAATAGCGTCCTCTCTTACCAGTATCCTCGCAACGGAAATCCTTAATCGAAAAAAGGTTCCCTTCTACTGCTGTGCATGGTCAAACATAAAATCAGCCGGAAATGCAATAAAGAGTGGATTTCTACCGGCATGGGTACAAATTACTGCAAAGAAAAATGACTTTATTGACAATATGAACAAATAAACTAAAATAGGGCGGGATTAAAATAAATCCCGCCCTAACATTAACTTATAAATTCTCAGGCCCTATCAGTCATGGAACCTCACATTGATATACGACTTTATCTCCTCCACACAACGATCGAAGCCTAATTTAGAGCTATCCAGACATAAATCATAGTTTCTGGCATCCGTCCATTCTCTCCCCGTGTAATACTTATAGTATTCTGCTCTGCTTTTATCAATTTTAGCTATATATTTTTCCAGCTCCTTAGATGACATGCTGACTTTTTTGGCTGCCTGTTCCATGCAGTAATCCTTCGGAGCGTGGATAAAGACGCTAAGTACGTTATCATTGTCCTTTAACACATAATCGGCGCAGCGTCCGATTATGACACAGGATTCGTCCTGCGCAAGCTGCTTGATAATCTTCGCCTGATAATTAAATAAATTGCTATCGGAGACGAAATCATCGCTTTCCGGAGGAATCAATTGCCCGGTATATATGCTTTTGACTATCCTTAGCAGGTTTGTCATTTTTACTTTTTCGTCGGCATTGACAAAGAGCCTTTCATTTATGCCGCTTTCCTCGGAAGCCAGCTTAAGCAGCTCCCTATCGTAATAGTGGACGTTCAAATCTTTGGACAGCATCTCCCCTATGGTACGTCCGCCGCTCCCATACTGTCTTGCAATTGTTATAACCACTTTATCATTCATAGCCTGCCTCCTAATTACACTTCGCCAAGATAAGCCTTTTTTATGGAATCATCGTTTAAAAGATTGCTTGCTTTTCCTTCCAGCACAATATTGCCTGTTTCGAGCACATAAGCGCGATCTGCTATGGAAAGGGCCTTTTTTGCATTCTGCTCCACCAAAAGGACTGTTGTACCGCTTTCACTTACTTCTCTGATAATATCAAAAATCTCATTTACAAAAATAGGTGATAAGCCCATGGAAGGTTCATCCATAAGAATGATTTTGGGATGTGACATAAGAGCTCTTCCCATCGCTAACATCTGCTGCTCTCCGCCGCTGAGCGTACCTGAAACTTGATTCTGGCGTTCCTCCAGACGGGGAAATCTTTTATAAACAGATTTTAATGTATTCTCAATTTCATTTTTATCCTTACGTGTATACGCTCCCATTTTCAGATTCTGCAGCACGGTAAGCTCTGAAAAAACTCTTCTTCCCTCTGGTACATGAGCCATTCCCATAGATACGATTTTATATCCGGGAATCTTTGCAATATCCTGTCCTTCAAAGGTAATGCTTCCTGTCTTTGCAGAAAGCAGTCCGGTTATCGTATGGAGAATGGTTGTCTTTCCTGCACCATTGGCGCCGATCAGCGCAATAACCTCGCCCTCGTTCACGTCGAAGGAAATACCCTTAATTGCCTGAATTACGCCGTAATACACTTCCAAATTCCTGATTTCAAGCATTGCCATTTACTGTTTCCTCCTATTCTCCAAGATATGCTGTAATTACCTGAGGATCGTTGAGCACCGTTCCTGTTTTACCCTGCGTGAGAACGCGGCCGAAATTGAGTACCGTCAACTCTTCGCAAATGCCGGAAACTAACTTCATATCGTGCTCTATCAATAAAATGGTCATCTTGAATTCATCTCTTACAAAACGAATCGTATCCATCAGCTCTCCGGTTTCGTTCGGATTCATGCCTGCCGCAGGTTCATCGAGAAGCAGCAGCTTAGGGTTCGTTGCCAATGCCCTGGCAATTTCCAATTTACGCTGCTTTCCGTAGGGAAGATTGGAAGCCAGATAATCAGCTTCCTTGTCCAGATCGAAGACCTTTAAAAGCTCCATCGCCCGCTCGTTCATCTCTTTTTCCACCCTGAAGTAGGAAGGAAACCTGAGAATTCCCTCTATCATCGAATAATGGTATGTGTTATGAAGTCCTGCTTTTACATTATCCAATACCGATAAAGCTTTAAAAAGACGGATATTCTGAAAGGTTCTGGCAATGCCGGCCTTATTGATATCCATAGTCTTCAAGCCGGTGATATCCTGCCCGTCCAATTTGATTATTCCTTCATTGGGCTTATACACCCCGGTCAGGAGATTGAATACCGTAGTTTTTCCGGCACCGTTAGGTCCGATCAGACCGTATAGCTGCCCTTCTTTAATCTCAATTTTAAAGTCGTCCACAGCTCTCAGTCCGCCAAAAGAAATGGTTAAATTTTTAACTTCCAGTAATGCCATAGCTATTTAACCTCCTTTCCTTTGGAAAGCTTCTTCGGGAAATACTTCTCCTTCATGCGCTCTTTCCATTCAATCGCTTTCGGGCTCCAGTTAAATAACATCATAACGATCAATACAACCGCATAAATGAGCATTCGGTAGTCGCTTAGACCTCTTAGAAGCTCAGGCAATAGGGTAAGTACGATTGCCGAAATGATAGAGCCCCTGATATTCCCGATGCCACCCAGCACCACGAATACTAGAATCATAATGGACATATTATAGCCGAAGTTCTTAGGAAGCGCGGTAAGGGTCGATAAATTGTGGGCATACAGCACTCCCGCTACGCCTGCAATCGCCGCAGATAGGGAGAACGCCATCAATTTATATTTGGTAATATTGATTCCGATAGATTCCGCCGCAATGCGGTTATCGCGGATGGACATAATTGCCCGTCCGTCCCTCGAATGAATCAGATTCAATATGATGATCAAGGATAAGAATATCAGAATGACTCCCATGGTAAAGCTGGCATCATGGGGAGTTCCGGTAATGCCCTGTGCACCGTTTACGATGACCTCTCCTTCTGCATCCATATTCAGGGAAAGAAAATCCTTCATGGAAAAATGAAAGCCATTTTTATCTCTTCCTATATACATAACATTTACAAGGTTCTTAATAATTTCACCGAAAGCTAACGTAACGATGGCCAGATAGTCACCCTTCAGCCTAAGAACAGGAATACCGATTAAAATGCCGAAAATCCCTGCTGAAGCAGCTCCGATAAGCAGCGCGATAATAAATCGTACCCCATCTGGCATGACGCCGTTCATGCACTTCGAGAAAAAAGCACCTGCAAAGGCACCTACGCACATAAAGCCCGCATGTCCCAAGCTGAGCTCTCCTAAAATGCCTACGGTCAGATTAAGTGATATCGCTAACATCACATAAACGCAAAGGGGAACCAAAAGGCCCTCCATCAGGCTGGAAACATTACCGGTAGCTAACAATAGCTGAACTGCAATATATAATACCAGTACCATCAAATAAGTGACGAAGTTGTTTTTTGTTATTTTGTTTAGTTTATGGGGATATATCCTGGATATTTTATTCATGGCAGCACCTTACACTTTCTCCTGTATTTTCTTTCCTAAAATACCGGTAGGCTTCACGAGAAGGACGATAATCAATACTGCAAAAACAATAGCGTCCGCCATTTGGGAGGAAATATAAGCCTTGCCCAAAATCTCGATAATACCCAATAAAATACCGCCGATCATAGCGCCGGGAACGGAGCCGATTCCTCCGAATACTGCGGCCACAAACGCCTTAATGCCGGGCATTGCTCCCGTATAGGGAGTCAGGGATGGGTATGCAGAACATAGAAGCACGCCTGCTACGGCGGCTAACGCAGAACCGATAGCGAAGGTAAGCGCTATCGTCCTGTTCACATTAATTCCCATTAACGATGCTGCGCCTTTATCCTCTGATACGGCTAACATCGCTTGTCCCGCCTTTGTCTTATTTATAAATAAGGTAAGCAGAATCATAACTATGATTCCTACCACAATGGTCACAATTGTTTCTCCTGAAATTACCATATTGCCATCTGCAAATTTCAGCGGGCTGACAGTAACAACAGAAGTAAAGGATTTGGTATTTGCTCCGAAAATGAGCAATGCCAAGTTCTGGAGCAGATAGCTGACGCCGATAGCCGTGATCAAAACCGCCAAGGGAGAAGCGGCATTACGAAGCGGCTTATATGCAACCCGTTCAATCGTTATACCAAACACAGTACAAACGATAATTGCAATCGTTATGCCGAGAACAGGAGGCAGACTAAGGGTACTCACTATGGTAAATACGGTAAAAGCCCCTACCATAATTACATCGCCATGGGCGAAATTAAGCATTTTTGCAATGCCGTAAACCATCGTATAGCCCAGAGCAATAATCGCATATACGCTGCCAAGACTGATGCCGTTGATTAAATAAGAAATAAAGCTCATAAGAAACACCTCTTCGTATTTTTTATACCCCGTAAAATTAAATTATAACATTAATCCCCCTTACACGCAAGAAAATGCAAGAACAAAAGTGTGCTTCTACACTCTCGCAGCCAAGCACTTTCCTGTTAAAGAACAAAAGGGATACCAAAGCGCATGGACTGCGCTTTATAGTATCCCTCTTTGGCCACTTCATTATTACATAGCTACGTATACGCCGTTTTCAATCTTAACAGCCTTGGGAGCTTTGTTCGGCTCGCCGGAAGCATCCCATGTCATGCCTACGCCGGTAAGACCGTCCAGAGTAATCTGAGTCATTGCCGTTTTCATAGCGTCACATATTGCAGACGCATCCATATCGGGAGTAAGCCCTGCTTTTTCTGCCGCTGCTTTAATCGCATAAATAGCGTCATAAGCATCTGCCGCAAACTGGTTCGGGGTATCTCCGAATTTTTCTTTGAACGTTGTTACAAAGTTCTGTGTCAGCTCATCCTGTGCATCTGCTGCAAAGGGTGTAAGGAGCATAACTCCTTCCGCCAAAGAAGTATCGAAGTTTTCAACATCGAGAATGCCGTCCAGACCATCGCAGCCGAAGAAAATAGGTGAATAATTCATCGTGGCAGCCTGAGAGAGAATCAAGGATGCTTCTGTGTAGTAAATAGGCAGGAATACAAGATCTGCGCCGCTATCCTTAGCTTTCTGAAGCTGTACGGAGAAGTCCGTCTTGCTGTCTGCGGTGAAAGCTTCTGCCGAAACTATTTCAAACGGCTGACTTGCCGCTTCTGTCACAAATTTCTGATAAATTCCGGAAGAATAAATATCGGAGCTATCATAGATAACAGCAACCTTTGTCGCCACCGCATTGTCTCCGATGTACTTCGCGGAAGCCATACCTTGGTTAGGATCGGAGAAGCACACGCGGAACGCATTGTCATATTTAATTGCTTCTATTGAAGAACCGGAAGGAGTTAATTGGAACATATTGTCGGCTGAAGTCTTCTCAACGACAGCCACGCAGCATCCGCTGGTAACCGTTCCCATAAGTATCTGCATATCCCAGTCCTTCAGCGTATTATAAGCATTTACTGATTTCTCGGGGTCGTTCTCATCGTCCTCGAACTTGAATTCTATCTGATAGCCGCCGATACCTCCGGCTGCATTGATTTCATCCACTGCGAGCTGAGCCGCATTTTGTACCGCCATACCGTATACCGCAGCTCCTCCGGTTGTAGGTCCGATTCCGCCGATTTTAAACACACCTCCTGCAGCGCTCTCTCCTGCCGCCTCTGTACCTTCAGCAGCTGTATCAGCCGTAGCTGTCGTATCCGTACCTGCTGCAGCATCCGTACCTTCCGATGCAGCACTTCCGCAGCCGGCAAACAAAGTCATAGCCATAGCCGAAGCCATTGCAATACTCATAAACCTTTTCATACTTTTTTCCTCCTCAAAAATAATTTTTGAATGTATACTAGTATACTATCATTTTCGAATAATCTTACTCTGAATAAAAATTTTTGTCAATGTTATTTTAAACATTTTATGTAAATTAAGCAAAATGCGCGGAAAATTTTGCATTAATATACATAAATACAATGGGAATGGGGAAAATAAAACCGATACAAAAAAATTCTTGAATGGAGGTCTCGTCATGAATAATAAAGTACTAGATTGTATCGCTTTGACAATTGTTATTATTGGAGCGATCAACTGGGGGCTCATCGGCTTTTTCAATTTCGATTTGGTAGCCCTTATATTCGGCAGTATGTCTTGGATATCCAGAATCATATATGCTTTGGTCGGAATCTGCGGTTTATATCTCATTACCTTTTATATGTATGTCGGAGGAACAAGAAGAGATTAAATCAGGAGAAGTGCGCGATGCGGACTTTTCTGATCTTAACATAAGAGCGGCACGTATAGTGGATCGCTCTTATGTTAAGCAAAAACGGCGCTTCTTTTTTGAAGCACCGCTTTACATAGACAAGTTTATCTTATTTTTCGTTACTGTTCACTCCGTTCTCAGCACCGTCTGATTTCTGCATTTAAATTCGCTCCGAGAAGCAGAAATCATCTCTTGGATCACGTTCTTACGCAGCTTAACAGTAACTATTTTTCCACTTCGATAATCTTCTGTATCCAAACACCCTTTTTCACAAGCACAAAGCCTATGATACACTTGATGATATCGATGAGCTGACAGAACAGATACAAGGTTATGATGTAGAGCCCGGTATACCTTGTCAGCACGAAGGCAAGAGGAATGTTCACCACCCATACGTACACGCTGTCGAAGAAAAAGGTGATCCATGTTTTTCCTCCTGAGCGCAGGGTGAAATAGGTGGCATGGGTAAAGGCATACAAAGGCATGCACAAGGCTGCGATCATGATAAAACGGGAAGCGAGTTGACGTATTTCTGTTGTGGTATTATAAATTACCGGGAAAAATGGGGCGACAAGTGACATGAGCAGCCCGATTCCCACGCAGCTTGCCACGGAGAAAAAGATGAGCTTTCTGTCCGTTTCCTTCGCTTCCTCCATCTTGCCGGCTCCCAGAAGCTGACCTACGATAATGCCCACGGAGCTTCCCATAGCAATGAACACTACGTTGAACACGTTGGATATGGTAGAGGAAATATTGAATGCCGCTACTACGGAAAGGCCCCGCACCGAATAGCATTGGGTGAGCACTGCCTGACCGCTGGCCCAGAGAATCTCATTTACCATAAGGGGCGTCCCCAATATAGCCACTTTTCCGATAAGATGCACAGGGATATGAAAGCTACGGTATGCACCCTCAATAAACCGGTGCACCTCTCTATGCTTGTATGTCCACCCGGCGATAATCCCAAATTCCACAAAGCGGGCAATGGTAGTGGCGATTGCCGCCCCTTCCACGCCCAGGGCCGGTGCCCCGAACTTGCCGTAAATCAATATATAATTCAAAACGAGATTCACAAATACAGCAGTAATGCCGGCTTTCATGGGAATAACCGTCTCTCCTGTCTCACGCAGGGTGGACGCATATGCCTGAACAAAAGCGAAAGGCACAATTTCAACCATCATAATGCGCAAATACTGCTTTGCATACATAAGTGTCGCACTAATAGCTTCGGAATCGTTAGTTTCGTGCAGGTAGAGGCCGATTAAGCGCTCGCCGTAAAGCGAAAATACAGCAAGGCCTATCAACGTTATTCCTACGCTGATCAGAACTTTTACACGGAAAGTGTCCCGCACCCCTTTATGATCACCGCTTCCGAAAAATTGGGCCGTAAAAATACCTGCACCGGAGACACCTCCAAAGATGCAGATATTGAATACAAATATGAGCTGATTGACGATTGCCACGCCGGACATTTGTTCCGTCCCTACCCGCCCGACCATAATATTGTCAAGCAGGTTGACAAAGTTTGTAATTCCGTTCTGAATCATAATGGGTATGGCTATTGCCAGTACCATCATATAAAACTTTTTATCTCCTATATATCTTTTCATGGTTATCCAATCCTTATTTCAGGTCCTCTCAGCCTTCCGTCACCTCGGATAAGCTTATCTGCTTTCCGTCGCGCCAAATGCGCTCCAAATCGTAAAACAAACGGTTTTCCTTATCGAAAACATGCACGATGATGTCGCCAAAGTCAAGCAGTACCCAATTGGCGGTATCGTATCCTTCCACTTGCTTAAGGTTAAGTCCGGCTCTTCCAAGCTTTTCCTCCACGTTGTCGGAAAGTGCCTGTATCTGACTTCTGTTGGTGCCGCTCGCAATAATGAAATAATCGGCGATGATCGATACGTCACTGATATCGATAACGCGGATATCCTCTGCTTTTTTATCCTCTAACGCCTCGATGGCGAGTTTTGTCATTTTCTTGGATTCTTCTTTATTCATTCAGATTTCCTTCTTTCTTGCTTATTTCTGCCCGGTTTTTGTAAAAGTCGTAAGTCTTCTGTGTCATCGGGTCGATGTCTCCGTCAATTGTGTTCAAATAGATAAGGGTATCTCCTAAAATGTGAAGCAGCGTCTCATCCAAATCGACAAACGCCAGCCTTCTTATTTCCGACAGATTAGGTGCCTGCTTTCTTCCAGGCTCGATATAATCGGATACATAAACGATTTTTTCCAAAAGGGACATGTCAGGCCTGCCTGTAGTGTGGTTTAAAATGGCATTTATTGTGTCCGTATCCCGGATATTATATTTCTGCATGGCAATATAGCTTCCAACCTTCGCATGCAGTAAAAACGGATTATTTCTCTCTATGTCGTTTACACTGATATTGTGCTTTTCACATATCGATAATCTTTTTTCATTGCTTAAGCATTTTGCACAATCGTGAAGCATTCCTGCCGTCTGTGCCTTTATGATGTCTGCACCGTAGCGCATAGCTAAGGCTGCCGCCGTATAAGCCACTCCCAAGGTGTGCTCGAAGCGCTTGTCGTCCAAGGTTTTCTCCATGGCCCGTCGAATTTTCTTTATATTGGAAGACTTAGATCGCATCCGTTTCAACCTCCATTGTCTTAGGGGATTTTTCTCTATTTTATTTATAGTATAAACGATTTTCATCCATGTAAGCAATCACTTTATCAGGGACCAGATAACGGATAGAGCGCTTTTCCTTCCTCCTGCTGCGAATATCGGTAGAGGAAATAGGAATTTCCTTCATCGGAAGAGGAAGAATGCGGGCGTCGTATTTTTTTGTCAGGTATTCGATTTGCTCCGTAAGCTCTTTATGGCCCTTATCGTCCCGTATTGCAGCAAGTATCGTGCAGTTTCCGAAAATAAGCTGAGACTCTTTCCAGCCTTCCAAATGAAACAGGCTGTCCGCTCCCACTATGAAATAAAACTCGGTATCCGGTTCCTCTTTTCGTAAAAGAAGGAGGGTTTCGTAGGTGTAGGTATTGCCCTCCCTTTCCACCTCCATAGCAGACAGCTTAAAAGAAGGATTGTCCTCAATAGCAAGCCTTGTCATTGCAAGACGCATCCGTTTATCCGCCACATCAGTTCCTTCTTTCATATAGGAACACCCGCTCGGTATGAAGAGTACCTCGTTAAGTTCGAGCGCCTCCTTTGCCGTTTCGGCAAGCAGCAGGTGACCTATGTGGATAGGATTGAAGGTGCCTCCCATGATTCCAGTTTTTTTTCTCTGCTTTTCCATAAAAACAGCATCCCCTTTCATACGTTAAGTCATGAAGGCAGAATAATTTTCTTGTGCTCTTTACTTTCTTTATACAATACGATTTTTTTGCCGATTACCTGAACTACCTGAGAGTGGGTACGTTCTGCAAGAACTTCGGCGAGAGACTTCGGTTCGTCCATGCAGTTCTTTAATACAGCGACCTTAATAAGTTCTCTCGTATTGAATGCTTCCGCTACTGCCTCCGTCACTTCCGGCGTCAGGCTGGACTTGCCGATTTGGAATATAGGGTCAATATTGCTTGCAAGGCTTTTTAAATAGCTTCTTTGTTTGCTCGTCATAATAAATTTCTCCTAATCTATTTGTAATAATCGAAGGAAAGCCCATACATGCGAACGGTATCGCCTTCTTTAATGTCAAGCGCTTCTAACTCCTCCAGGATTCCGTTTTCCTTTAAGAAATTTTGGAAGAAGGTAAAACCTTTTTCGGATTCCAGGTTGGTATAACCTAACATCCTCTCGATACGGGGACCTTCTACCACATATTCATCCGCATCCTCATCATAAACAACCGTATAGGGCTCGTTCCCGGAAGCCGTCTGTAATTCCGGAAAATATTCCTGCTCGAAAATCATAGGTTTATCATCCATTTGGGCGAGGAGGTTATTCACATAGTATAAAAGTTCTCTTACGCCTTCTCCGCTTATGGCGGAAATGGGAAATACCTTTATGCCCTTAGGTTCGAATTCATTCTTAATCTTCTCTAAGGCATCCCCGTCGTAAAGCATGTCTATTTTGTTAGCTGCGATGACTTGCGGCCGTCTGGCTATTTCAGGGTTGTAGGCATCCAGTTCCTTGTCAATAGCATAAATATCGTCCACAGGATCTCTGCCTTCGGTAGATGCTGCGTCCACGATATGAATGATGACCTTGGTTCTCTCGATATGACGGAGAAATTCATATCCCAGGCCTATGCCCTCGGAGGCTCCTTCGATGAGCCCCGGAATATCGGCGATGACGAAGCCCTTTGCATCCTCAAGATCCACTACGCCCAGATTGGGATTCAGAGTAGTGAAATGATAATTGGCTATCTTCGGCCGGGCATTGGTCACTCTCGCTAAAAAGGTGGATTTTCCCACGTTGGGAAATCCCACAAGCCCTACATCCGCAATGACCTTCAGTTCTAATTGCAGCTCTAATTCCAAAGCGGCTTGTCCGGGCTGCGCATATTTAGGAACCTGCATCGTGCTGGTAGCATAATGCTGGTTACCTTTTCCGCCCTTGCCTCCTTTGAGAAGGACGATACGTCTGTTATCTCCCGACATATCCGTAATTACTTTTCCGCTCTGAGCTTCCTTGATGACGGTGCCGTGGGGAATTTTAATGATAATGTCTTCTCCATTTTTGCCGCGGCAATTTTTCTTTCCGCCTTCTCCGCCGTTCCCGGCGCTGTATTTGCGGATGTGCCTGAAATCCGTAAGGGTATTAAGACCCTCGTCCACCTCAAAGATTACGCTTCCGCCTTCTCCGCCGTCTCCGCCGTCCGGACCGCCGTTAGGAACATATTTTTCTCTTCGGAAGGAAACGTGTCCGTCTCCGCCCTTTCCGCTCTTTATATATATTGTTGCTCTATCTGCAAACATTGTATTCCACCTCTAAATGATAAAACAGGCTTCAAACACTCAATATGTTTGAAGCCCGATTCGTTCGTTATTTCTCGACAGGATATACGGAAGCTTGTTTTTTATCTCTTCCTTTTCTTTCAAATCTAAGTACACCGTCCACTAATGCGAATAATGTGTCATCTCCGCCTCTACCTACGTTTACGCCGGGATGAATCTTAGTTCCGCGCTGTCTGTACAGAATATTTCCTGCTTTTACGAATTGTCCGTCAGCTCTTTTCGCACCAAGTCTTTTGGATTCGGAATCTCTACCGTTCTTGGTAGAACCAACACCCTTTTTGTGAGCGAAAAATTGAAGGTTCATATTTAACATGGTTTTACACCTCCTCGAATTTAAGTGTTACATACTTTTTGCCGTACTGTTTTTCAACGTCCGACAATCCAAGTATCATGGAATCCATAAGGAGCTTTCCCTTTTCGGACAGGCTCTTTTTGAAAAGGCAGTCAATATAGCCTGACTCCTCATCAGAAGAAACGTCCATATCTTCCTTGGCCAGCTCTTCCATCGAATTGATGGTATTGATGACCAGCATGGATACGGCGGCACACACGATGTCCTTGCCGTTTTTGGCGAAGCCTGAATGTCCTTTGCAGGTAAATTCCCTATATTCTCCATTTACGTTTTTTTTAACAATAACCGTTGTCATAAAGCATTACGCGTTAATTTTATCAATCTTAACCTGAGTGTATGCTTGTCTATGACCATTTTTCTTATGATAACCGGTTTTTCTCTTATACTTGTAAACGATAACTTTCTTTCCTCTTCCCTGCTCCATCACTGTTGCAGTTACGGTGGAATTAGCTACGTCACCGGCAACCTTAAGCCCATTATCGCTGATAGCGATAACCTGATCAAATGTTACAGCACTTCCGGGCTCCATATCGAGTTTCTCAACTCTGATCACGTCGCCTTCGGAAACCTTATACTGTTTTCCACCTGTGGCAATAATTGCGTACATATTGCACCTCCTAATAATTTACTCGCTAGGGTCGGCGGCCCCCTCAAAAAGGACGCACTTTGAGCCTATCTATGCGGCATACTTCGTTAGTTTATCATTCCACTTTCCCGATGTCAAGATATTTTCAAAATATATGAAATTTTTTAATTACTATCCGTCTTTCATACCGTGAAGCCAAAATTGCGCTCTCTGCAAATATCAGGCATTCGAAAGGTTTTGAACCTTGGTAAAAAAATAGGCGACAATCTGCGCTCTGGAACTGAATTCCTCCGTTTTCATAAGCTGCTCCACTTCTTCCTTCGTATAAAAGGCTGCTTCGATCATTTCGTTATCCGAACTGTGATCCCCGAACTGACCTTGTGCCTCTACGAATACGATGTGTGTCTTCATGTCGGAAATGGCTACCGCAGCATAGGAAGCGGGAAGAATATCGATAATCCGCTTTACGCCAAGGCCGGTTTCCTCATACAGCTCTCTTGAGATGCACTCCTCTACTGTTTCTCCGTCCTCCAGCATTCCGGCACAAAGATTATAAATGCTCTTGTTGATTCCCATGCGAAATTCCTTCAATAAAAGCAGCTTCCCATCCTTTACCGCTACGATGGACAGGCCGCTCACATTACTGCCGATGTCCTCCACGCTGTCTAACTCCTTGCGGCTGACTATTTCGTATTTTTTCTCCCGTCCGGCCTTGTTGAGATAGGTAAGCTCATAGTTTTTTAAATATTTGCCGTCTTTTACTTTTTCCATTTTAATAATTTTCATGCGTTATCTTCCTTCTATATCCCAAACTTGCTGCAGTTTCGTTTTTGTTTAAAGATGTGAAATCTGTTCCTTCAAGGGTTTGTTTATTTTCATACGGGTGATTTCCACAAGTCCGAGAACTGTCATATCCACCAGATTCGTTTTCACCGGATCTTTTTTCAGCAAATCACCAAAATGTGCCATTAGCTTATCGCTATGCTCTTGCCTCCGCATATTGATGAAGTCAACGACGATGATGCCGGATATATTTCGCAGGGTAAGCTGAAGGGCTATTTCTTCGGCAGCCTCCATGTTCATGCGAAAAAAGGTTTCTTCGTCATCCTTTTTGGTACTTACCTTCCCGGTGTTTACGTCGATTACCGTCAAAGCCTCAGTGGGCTCAATAATAAGGTAGCCGCCGGATTTAAGCCATACTTTCTTATCCAGCGCCTCCTTTAAGCGGGCATCTACGGAGTACAGCTTGTGAAGAGGGAGAAGTGCATCCTTATAAAGCCTTGCTTCACGTATGCAAAAGGCAGGATGCAGGCGGGAGTATTCTGCTATCTCCCCATAAATGTCCTCGTCATCCGTCACGATTTCTTCGTATTGTCCTGCATAAGTATCCCGGAGCCGAAGAAGGTAGTCCGAAGGCTTTTTATAAAGAAGGGAATAACTGGTCCTATGAACGGACACTTCGGCCAATTCCTCAAGCTGAGCCGTTAATTCTTTCCATTCTTCCAGAAGGGGAGAATAATCTTCAAGGTCTTTGGCGTTCGTACGGATAACCGTCCCGAGGCCTTTTGGAAGCAATGCAAACTCTTCTTTCAGCGCCTCGCCGATTCTTGTCCTGACCTTCATCGATAGCTTGGAGGAATATGCGATGCCCGGCCTTCCCAGAGATACGACGCAGTATTTTCCGCTTAAAGAAAGAGCGCAGGTGGCGGCAGGCTGCTTCGTCTTTACCGCATCCTTATTTATCTGTACTACAATATCATCTCCGGCGAGAATCCTCCCGTCGTAGCACCTATTAGTAAGGATCGGGCTTTTTGCCTCATTCAGGGCGAGAAAACAGGGAAAGCCCGGAGCGATCTCCACGAAGGCCGCGTTGATATTGGCGGATATATTTTTTACCTTTGCCACATAAATATTACCGACAACGCTGCCCTCTTCTTCCTCAGCAGTCGCAAAGCGCAGGCGGTTGCCATGAAAAAGCAAGGACAATATTTGATGATTTCTTTTTAAAATGACATATTTCCTATCGTTCATTAAAATTCATTACCTACCGCATCCAATGATATAAATACCGGCTCTTCTTCCGTTCCTGCATTCGTAAAGGTATCTTCTCTCGTTATTTCCAGAGCGAAGTCGGAAAGTGTACCGCCGTTTTCCGCTAAAAAGGCCTCGATGACCAGACCGGGCTTGATATTGCCCGAGCTGCTGGCATCCACCATCATGCGTATAACTCCCTGTCCATTTTCGTCTTTAACGGATTCCAAGGCGTAGATAGATGGCTTGATATCTATTTCTACTTCGCTCTTTTTTGTCTTTTTTGTAACCGGAATGGAGGGTCTGGCATAAAATGCTGCCGTCTGCGCCTCCCAGTCGAAATCAGGCTCATAGCCTTCCTGGAATCTCACGGTATATTTTGCCGCCGCCACACTGGCCATGGCGTTCATGGCGTCGTCAGGCAGCTTCGTAACGTTTACGATTTCCATTCCGGGAACCATAGCATTATTCAGGCTATCCTTAAGCTCCATGGCGGAAGCCGCGGAAACCACTTCAATATCCATATATTCCCCATGGCTTGTCAAACCTACTCCTAAGGGAGCGGCAAAGGACATGATCTGATGAGGGCTGAAGCCTCCCGAATAAGCCACATCAATGCCTGCGCGGCGGATAGCCTTTTGAAAATATCTCATCACGTCCAAATGGCCGACAAAGCGCATAGCGCCGGATTTGGCGAATTTAATTCTTATCTTCATAGCACACACCTCCTCCGAATACGGCGGCACCGCATCCAAGACACTGTATCCGGCAATTGGGAGATACGGTCTCTTCCATCGCCTTGTCCCATTCCCTTTTCAGAAAGTCCTTAGTCACGCCGCAATCTATGAAATCCCAAGGAAATACTTCATCCAGAGAACGCTCTCTCGTAGTATAGAAATCAACGCTTATACCGCACTCCTCGAAGGTCTCCAACCATACGTCATTATGGAAATGCTCGCTCCACGAGTCGAAGAGACAGCCCTTTTCGTAAGCCCTTCGGATAACCGCTGCAATTTTTCTGTCTCCTCGGGCAAAAACGCCCTCCATAACGCTTACATCCGCTTCATGCCAGTTATATTTGATACTTTTTTGATTGAGCTGCTCCTTAATGGCACTGCGGGTGAGATATGCCTTTTCGATGAATTCCTCTTTTGTACACATCTTTGCCCACTGAAAGGGCGTGAATGGCTTGGGAATGAAGAAGGAGGTACTGCTGACAATCTGTACCTTTCCGTTCTTCCGTTCCTCTTTGGGAACAGTCTCGAAAAATGTGGCGGCTATCTTGTTGGATAAATCGGCAATACCTCTTATATCCTCCTGCGTCTCCGTAGGAAGCCCAAGCATGAAGTAGAGCTTTACCCTTGTCCAGCCTCCTTCGAATGCCATAGCCGCTCCTTTAAGGATGACTTCTTCGGTCAAACCCTTGTTGATAACATCTCTAAGCCTTTGGCTTCCGGCCTCGGGCGCAAAAGTCAGACTGCTCTTTCTTATATCCTGAACCTTACTCATCACGTCCAAAGAAAAAGCATCGATACGAAGAGAGGGCAGTGAAATATTAATATAATTTTTCCCGCACTCATCGATGAGAAAATCAATAAGTTCAGGAAGCTTGGAATAATCGCTGGAGCTTAAGGAACTTAGGGAAATTTCCTCATGTCCGGTATTTTTCAGCATTTCTACGGCATAGCCCTTCAACACTTCCACATCACGTTCCCGTACCGGGCGGTAAAGCTGTCCGGCCTGACAGAAACGGCATCCCCTGATACATCCCCGTTGGATCTCCAGGACTACCCTGTCCTGAGTCGCCTTAATAAAAGGAACTACGGGCTTCATCGGATAGTAGGTATCGGAAACTGCCATCTCGATTTCTTTCTTCACAGTTTCAGGTATTCCTTCCTCCGCCGGCTTCATCTCGAGAATAGTACCGTCCTCTTTATAGTCAACATCATAAAACATCGGTACATAGATACCCGAAAGCTTGGCTGCCCTTCTCAGGAATTCTATACGGCTTTCCCCCTTCTCCAAGGAATCCTTGTATAGATCTATGAGCTCACGGTATCTGGTCTCACCTTCTCCGATATAAAATATATCAAAAAATTCAGCAATCGGTTCGGGATTATAGGTACAAGGCCCTCCGCCGATTACGATGGGATGATCCAGAGTCCTGTCCTTCGCCAAAAGGGGAATCTGGGACAGATCGAGAATCTGTAAAATGTTCGTATAACACATCTCATACTGAATGGTGATGCCGAGGAAATCCATATCCTTTACCGGCTCCTGAGATTCCAGCGCAAAAAGAGGGATATGTTCCTCCCTCATAATTTTATCCAAATCGACCCATGGTGAATAAACCCTTTCACACCATACATCCTCAAAGCTGTTCAGCATATCGTATATAATCTGAATTCCTAAATGCGACATGCCGATTTCATATATGTCGGGAAAGCACATCGCCATACGGACGGATACCGCATCCTTATCTTTTACTACTGCATTCACTTCGTTGCCGATATAGCGGGCCGGCTTTTCCACCTGCAGCAGTATTTCATCTCTTAACGCAAGCTTGCTCATAATACTCCTATCTCTTTATAAGTATTTTGACTCATAAAAAGTGTTTTTACTCACTATGAGTTTTTTTACTCATTTTATTTTACATCATTAAATAGAGTATAAGGGAAATTATGCTCAAAATCAAATACTACTTCATCCAGACCCGTATCAAAATCCTTATTTATCTCTTCCTTCATCTGATTTACGCTAATGCCTGCGATGCTTCCTTCCTCGGCATCGAGGAATAAAAAGCCTGCAAAAAGCAAGACCGCGATGACAAGTCTCAGTCTGAAGGAGGAAAAGGAGGTATGGACCGAACTTTCCCTGCCATTTTCCAAAGCCTGAAGCTCATAATCCTTATTATCCTTAAAATCACCGTAATATCCTTTGGCATACAGCGGCAGTTCCTCTTGCTCATATTTCATATCCGTTCCGTACAGCATCCTTTCCCGACTCCTCATTCTCATTCTATTATCCTTACTTTCCGCGCGTATCATCTGAACCAATTGTAATTTCTGGTCGCTAGAAATATTACCCATGCAGCTTCGTCCTAACCAATTACTTAACAAAGACTATGCAGAAAAAAAGCGATTTATTCTCATTCTGTCAAATCCGACAAAGGTCTGAAGCTATATCCCATCTCCTCCCACTTCGTTAAAAGCTCATCCAGGATCTCCCCATTCGTCTGTGAGGTACTATGCAACAGAACGATAGCCCCCGGGTGAATTCGTCCTACCAGCTTTGAAAAAGCTTCTTCCTTCGTGGGCTGCTTATCCTGATACCAGTCCACGTAGGCGAGGCTCCAAAAGAAAGTCTTATACCCCATCTCCTTCGCCATCTTTAAATTTTCAACGCTATACTTCCCCTGAGGCGGACGATAATACATACTAAGCTCTTTTCCTGTTATCTGGCGGAATAAGTCGGCAACCCCGTCCATTTCCTTCCGAAAGGAAGCCATATCCGAAATTTTAGACATATCCAGATGATGATATGTATGATTCCCGACACAATGTCCTTCAGCAACCATCCTCTTTACCAGCTCAGGCGCTGATTCCAGGTAATGCCCTACAATAAAAAAGGTGGCCGGCGCATTATGTTTTTTCAGCGCATCTAAAATCGGTTCCGTATTTCCATTCTCATATCCCGCATCAAATGTAAGGTAGATAACCTTCTCCCCCTTATCCCCTACGAAATAAGTGTCATATTTCTTCAATTCTTCCGCGGACGCTATCCCCGTTGGCTGTGTCTCATTCCCGTACCCACCAAGTCCCCAATTTTCACATTCTGCAGCGATTGCTGAAGTCGGCATCACTCTCTCTTTCACATATCCCAGTGCCCTTCCTATAAAAAACATAGAAATTAAAAACAGCAGTACTAAGATTACTTTCTTATGAATCAATTGTTTGAACTGCATATATTCTTCCTAAAAAATCTTTGTAACAATATATGGAATCTCTACTCCTTTTATGAACCCGGAAATGCCTTGTTACTGTTCACTCCGTTCACAGCAACGCATGATTTCTGCAATGCAAAAGTTTTGCATTTAAATTCGCTCCGCGAAGCAGAAATCATCTCTTGAATCACTTTCTTACGCAGCTTAACAGTAAATGTTAAGCTACTGTGTGAACAGTAAACAATGACTTCCTAAATATCTGAAGATCAAACAAAATATTCTTTGATATTTTCCCCTTTCTATAGTAAAATAAATTCAAATCATACAGTAATGCCATGATAGTTTTTTAGTTTTAAATATAGAAATAAATACGAAGAAATCTTATGACAAAGGAGATATTTATTATGAAAGGTACCGTAGTTTCTTCATGGATGGAATCCTGCCGCAAACTCTTCGGCGATCAAGTCGTTAACAGCGCATTGGAGCACTATCGTTTATCCTCCGACCATATTTTTACCCCTATCGAAGACGTTGCCGATGACGTTGCTCTCGGCCTTGTAGATATGATCGGCAACAGTGTCGGAAAAAATCATCAGGAAATATGGGGGCTTATGGGCGAGGAAAACATCAAGACATTCAGCCGCATTTACCCCGGCTTTTTCCGTCACGAAGGCGCTTACCAGTTTTTAAAATCCATGAATGATGTACATATTATCGTTATGCGCCGTTTTAAAGGCGCCGTTCCTCCTATTTTGGATTTACAGCCTATCTCCTCCAGAGAAACCCTTTTCATTTACCGCTCCAAGCGCGGAATGGGCGACTATCTGGTAGGTTTGTTAAAAGGCGTTTCCAACTACTTCAAGGAAGATATTAAGACAGAAGTTCTAAGCAAGTCCGCCGGCGAGATTCATTTAAAGCTGACCTTTGAAAAGGAAATACAGTATACCAAACGTTTTCGTTTCAATCAGATCCTCTCCCTCGGTTTTTTGAAGAGAAGCTCTCAAAAGCTCGCTCTGCTCAATACAGTTTTAATCGGAGCCCTCGGCTTCGTACTTTTTAATGACCCTGCAAAGTCCGCGATACTCGCAGTTTCCACCTGTGCTATCTCTTTGATTTCTTCTTATGTCATCAGCAGGCCTGCCAAACTGATCGCAGCGGAGCTTCAAAGCCTGGCCGACAGAACGTTTTCTGAAAACGTAGAGCTTCACTCTCAAGATGAGAACGAAAAGCTCATGGAAATTATTAATAGCTTAAAAGCCGTGGTTCAGAAGGATTTTATCGAGTTTAACGCTATTGTGGATGAGATGTATACCTTCAATAACTCGCTTTCCGGTATTGCTTCCACCATGCAGTCCACCTCCAACGATATTACGGATGTTCTGGACGAGGTTGCTGTAGCGGCTACTACGCAGGCAGAGGATACGGAAAATGTCGTTTCAGTACTGAATCAAAGCATCGGTAACATTACACGTATCTCTGACGAAAGCCAGAAGAACAAAGCAGAAATTGAAAATGCGGTGAACAGCATCGAGAACAGTTTCCTCAACGTTAAGAATACTGCAGCGCAAATCAATCAGGTACTGGATAAATTCGGCAAGATAAAAGATAACAGCAACGAGCTCCAAAATAACGCCGCTAACATTACCGAAATCGTCTCTATCGTTTCGGGCATCGCAAAGCAGATCAATCTTCTCGCTTTGAACGCTTCTATTGAAGCAGCCAGAGCCGGAGAAGCCGGCAGGGGCTTTACCGTTGTTGCTGAAGAGGTTCGCAAGCTTTCTGAGGAAACAAACAACGCGGTAGAGGAAATTAACATTAACCTCACCAACTTTGTGTCCAGCGTAGGTGAAGTAGTTGTAGGCATCGACACCCAGTATACCATCCTGGAGACGGAGAATACCTCCCTTATGGAAGCGGTGGCTACCTCCAATCACTCCAATGACAACTTAAAAGGAGTTTCGGGTCTTATGATCCAGACATCCCTCGACTTAAAAAAAGAGGCGGACCACATTTCCTCCTTGTTTGACAGTATTCAGAATCTCGCGGCTATTGCCGAGGAGAACTCTGCTTCTACGGAGGAGGCAAGCTCTAACGTGGCTATTTATGTGGATCAGATCAGCGAACTGACCAAACAGATTTCTGTCTTCGATTCTATGATCAAGGCGTTTCAGGACGATTTGAAAAAATATAAGATATAAGATATAAGATAAGCTATCGAAAGAATAAGATGCACAAAAGGACAAAAAACACGCAAAACGAGTTTTTTGTCCTTTTTATCTGAAATCTTAAAAATATATTAAAAATATTAAAAAAATCGCAACAAAAAGATTGCATTTCCTTTCGCATTCGTATACGATATATTCTGTCAAACAATAAACCATGCCGGGCGCTGGAATATTGTTACCAAGAAAACACACTATTTAAGCAAGGAGAATAACAATGGAGAAACTATTCAAACTGAAACAGAACAACACCACCGTAGCTACGGAAGTTCTGGCCGGACTTACCACATTTTTTGCAATGGCATATATTCTGTTCATTAATCCGGCAATGCTTTCCCAAACTGGCATCCCTTATGGTGCAGTATTTCTCGCAACCATTTTCGCTTCCGCTGTAGGTACGCTGGTTATGGCGCTTTTCGCTAACGTTCCTTATGCGCAGGCTCCGGGTATGGGGCTTAATGCATTCTTTACCTATACCGTATGCTTCGGTCTGGGCTTTACATGGCAGCAAGCTCTCGCCATGGTATTTATCTGCGGTATCATTAACGTTATCATTACGGTTACCAAGATCCGTAAATCTATTATTAAAGCGATTCCCGTAAGCCTTCAACACGCTATCGGCGGCGGTATCGGCATTTTCATCGCTTACATAGGAATTAAAAATGCAGGCTTATTGAGCTTTACCTCCGATCCGGGCAGAAATGTTGTTTTTGATAGCGGAACAGTCGTTGCAGATTCCAGTATCGTTCCCGCTTTGGCAACCTTCAATACTCTTCCGATACTTCTTTCCCTGATTTCGCTTATTTTGATGGTAGTACTCGTTATCAAGAAGGTGCCGGGAGCTATCTTTGTAAGCATTATTCTTTCCACGATAGTCGGCGTGTTCATGGGAATTGTAGATCTGAGCCAGATTGGCATCGCATCGAACATTGGAACCTCTTTTTCGGAGCTTGGGACAACCATCGGTGCCGCTTTCGGGGCAGCCGGAATGTTATCTCTCTTTTCGGATATCACGAAACTTCCATTAGTTCTTATGACGATTTTCGCATTCAGCCTTTCCGATACTTTTGACACCATCGGAACATTCATCGGTACGGGACGCCGTACGGGCATTTTCAGTGAAAAAGATCAAGCGGAAATGGACAGCTCCAGCGGCTTCAAGTCCAAAATGGACCGCGCATTGTTCGCAGACTCCATCGCTACTTCCATCGGCGCGATTTTCGGTACCTCCAACACTACCACCTATGTGGAAAGTGCGGCAGGCATCGGTGCAGGCGGACGTACCGGTCTGACCTCTCTTGTAACGGCGATTATGTTCCTGCTCAGCATTTTCTTAGCTCCTGTTGTGGGGATCGTTCCTACGCAAGCTACTGCTCCTGCCCTCATTATGGTAGGCATTATGATGCTTTCCTCTTTTGCTAGCATCAAATGGGACGATTTGGCAGAAGCGGTTCCTGCATTCTTTGCAGGTATCTTTATGGCTTTGTGCTACAGCATTTCCTACGGTATCGCGGCAGGCTTCATCTTCTACTGCATCGTAAAATGTCTGCGCGGCGAGGCTAAGAGCATTCATCCGATTCTTTGGGTAAGTACGGCTCTGTTCATTTTGAACTTTGTAATACTTGCAATCATATAGTAGTTTTTAATAAAGCTTTATATTGAATCTCAACAATGGGCAATACGTGAAACGTATTGCCCAAGGTCTTTCCTATGATATAAAAAATCTCCGGCCCGGCATGCGCATATCAATATCAACATATTAATATGCTAAAATTCGGTTCGGAGATTTTTATAATATTAATTTAATCGTCCTTTAGCATTATCTTTTCGCCAGTTCTTCTGTGATTTCCTCCCAAGTCACTCCCTTTTCCGCCATCAGAACCATCATATGATAGAGAAAATCAGAAATCTCATATTTGATTTCGTTGGAATTGGGGTTCTTGGAAGCTATGACGATTTCAGTCGCCTCTTCTCCCAGCTTTTTCAATATCTTGTCGATTCCCTTCTCGAACAGATAATTGGTATAAGAACCTTCCTTCGGGTGTACCTTTCTGTCCATGATGACATTCATAACAGATTCAAACACCTTGAGAGGATTCGTTTCATCGTATTCTTTTTTCAAGATCTCGTTGAAGAAACAGGAATGGCTTCCGGTATGGCAGGCCGCACCGACCTGAGAAACCTTTGCCAGAATCGTGTCCATATCACAGTCCGCCGTCAGCGATTTCACGTACTGATAATGTCCGCTGGTATCGCCTTTTATCCACAATTCGTCCCGGCTCCGGCTGTAATAGGTCATCTTGCCGGTGTGAACGGTAGCGTTATAAGCTTCTTCGTTCATATAGGCGACCATAAGAACTTGATCGGTCTTATAATCCTGAACTACAACAGTTATATGCCCGTCGGAATTTAACTTGAAATCGGACCATTTGAATGCTGCTTCCAAGGCATTCACGCGAATTCCATTACCCTGACACAGCGATTTGATCGCTGGAAGCTCCTTGGCGTTTTCGTTGATGGCATGACCGGTAATGCCGCATATGGAAGGCACAGAAAGCATCTCGATCAGTTTATCCAGGGAAACCTCAGGTAAGGACACGAGAATCTTCGTCGCCCCATCCCATTTTTGGACACTTTCTCTTATGGAGCTTTCTTTTAAAAGAATCAGTTCATCCACATAGTTCTCAATCGTTTCCTTGTTTTGAAGAAGCTCCTCCGTATCTATAAAACATGCAGCAATCTTTTCCTTGCCGAATTTTAAAGATACTTCCTGTGTGATTTCAATGTTTTCAGGCTTGGAATAATTCAAGGCGGCTTTTCTGCAGCCTGCATAAAGCAGTTTCTTAATATCCTCCATCCGGTGGATATTGCCCGCTCCCGTTACCGGTATTTCCGTGTTCTGGCATATTTCCTTTATAATATCCAGAGCCTCGTCATGTTCTGCATCCCCCTTCGACATATCAAAAACCAAAAGCTCATCCGCATTGTTATCTCCATAAAATTTGGCAAGCTTCACCGGATTGGTGTCAAGAATCGTAATATCCGATAAATTCTTGACCGCATTGCCCTTATACAAATAAATGCAGGGAACTAATTTCTTATAGTTGTCGCTCATGTATATGCTCCTTTTTGCTACAGACTTCCCTTTGTGCTCAGTACATCCGTAATTCTTTCGTCTTTCATTACCGCCCCATCCAAGGCCTTGGCAAAGGATTTGAACATCGCTTCTATCATATGATGATTATTCTCACCCGATAGCATTTTTATGTGAAGATTCATTCCGGCAGAATAAGAAACTGCATAGAAAAACTCTTTTACCAGCTCCGTAGCGAGCCCTCCCACCATTTCCGAGGTAAATGTGCAGTCAAAGTCAAAATATGGCCGACCACATAAGTCAATAGAACATAGCGCCAGCGCGTCATCCATAGGAAGGATAAAATAGCCGTAGCGCTTGATTCCAATCTTATCGCCCAACGCATTCTTTATCGCCTGCCCTAAAACGATTCCGGTATCTTCCACCGTATGGTGTCCGTCTACGCTCAAATCTCCCGTTACCGTTACCTTTAAATCAAAAAAACCGTGCTTTGAAAAACCCTCAAGCATATGATCGAAAAAACCGATTCCTGTATGAATTTCGCTTTTTCCGGTGCCATCGAGGTTCAAGATGACAGAAATATCGGTTTCCTTCGTTTTACGTTCTATCGTCGTGCTTCTTGCCATGGTATTCTCCCCCGTTTCCTTTCCCTTCATTTACTGTTCAAATCTTACTTTAATCGAGTTCGCGTGAGCCGTCAACCCCTCACTTTGGGCAAACAGTTCAATATCTTCATGCACCTTTGAAAGAGCCTCCTTCGAATAAGAAATGATACTGGTTTTCTTCATGAAATCATCCACATTAAGGGGCGAAAAAAACTTTGCCGTGCCATTTGTGGGCAATATATGGTTAGGTCCCGCGAAATAATCTCCCAAAGGCTCGGAGGAATATTCCCCGAGAAAAATTGCTCCTGCATTGTTTATCTTGGTCATGATCTCGTAGGGATTCGCCGTTAAGATTTCCAAATGCTCCGAAGCGATTTCATTGGCAGCATCGATAGCGTCCTCCATCGTATGCGCAAGAAGAATATAGCCATAGTTATCCAACGACTTTTTGATAATTTCTGTTCTGGATAGTTCCTCTGCCAACCGGTCTGCCTGTACGGACACTTCCTTTGCCAAAGCTTCACTTGTTGTAATAAGTATGGCGCTGGCCATCTCGTCGTGCTCCGCCTGGGATAATAAATCAGAAGCTACGTAGAGAGGATTTGCCGTCTCGTCCGCAATAACGAGGATTTCGCTGGGGCCTGCGATGGAGTCTATGCTCACATAGCCGAAGCAAGCCTTTTTCGCCAGGGCTACATAAATGTTGCCGGGACCTGTAATCTTATCTACCTTGGGAACGCATTCGGTACCAAAGGCCATAGCCGCAATCGCCTGCGCTCCTCCTATTTTATATATTTCATCTACGCCTGAGATATCCGCTGCTACCAAAGTGCCCGCATATACCTTACCGTCTGCGCCCGGGGGCGTTGTCATAATAATTCTCTTAACGCCTGCCACCTTGGCCGGAAGGACGTTCATCAATACACTGGAAGGATAAGCGGCCTTGCCGCCGGGTACATACACCCCGGAAAGTCCGATGGGGGTTATTTTCTGCCCGAGCATTGTTCCGTCATCCTTCATATCGATCCAACTGTTGTGAAGCTGTTTCTCATGAAAAATGCGGATATTGTCCGCCGCTCTTTTCATTACATTTACCAGCTTTTCATCCACTTTCTTATAAGCTTCCTCGATCTCCTCTTTCGTTACTCTTATGTTGGAAGCATCGATTTCACATTTATCGAAGCGTTTCGTGTATTCGAATATTGCCTTATCCCCTCTTTCCCGGACGTCCGAGACAATATCGGAGACTGCCGATTCGAACTGCCCGTAATTATTGGGACTACGCTTTAACAAGGTATTCAATAAATCTGTCTTTGACTCAGAAGTCAGCTTTAAAATCTTCATGTCTATTAACACATCCTTTCGGTTCACTATATAAACGCCCTGAAACAGCTTTAAACTGCCGAAATGCGCACCTTTAAATCATTTATTAACTTCTTGATCCGCTCCGTTTCCATCTGCATGCTTACCTGATTGACTATCATTCTGGCAGAAAGAGGACAAATTTCTTCGAGTACTTGAAGCCCGTTCTCATTCAGCGTGGACCCGGTTTCTACGATATCCACAATGACATCCGACAGCTTTACGATGGGACCTAATTCCACTGACCCGTTCAGCTTAATAATATCCACGGTCTGATGCTTTTTATTATAAAAATAGTCCTTGGCAATATTCGGATATTTACTGGCTACACGTATTCTCTCGTGATGCTGCAAAAGTTCTTTCGCACCGGCCGGTCCGCACACGCACATCCGGCACTTTCCAAAGCCCAGATCCAACACTTCGTAAACCCGCCTGTTTTCCTCCATGATCGTATCTTTTCCAACCACACCGATGTCCGCGGCACCGTACTCCACATAGGTAGGCACATCCGGGCCTTTGGAGAGAAAAAAGCGAAGCTTTAGCTCCTCATTGACAAAAACAAGCTTTCTCGAGCTTTTGTCTTTCATCTCCTCGCAAGTAATCCCTATTTCTTCCAACAGTTCTAACGTTTTATTCGCAAGCCTTCCTTTTCCCAAAGCGAAAGTCAAATATCTGTTTTCTTTATTCATAGCACCACCTCTTTCGCTTTTGCGAAAGTCAAATATCTGTCTTCTTTATTCATAGCACCACCTCTTTCGCTTTTGCGAAAGTCAAATATCTGTTTTCTTTATTCATAGTACTGCCTCCTTCGCTTTCTTAGGGCAAAGGACTACCTTTTTTCCTTCTCTTCGAAGTCTTCCTGCCGTCGTCAACGCTTCTTTATAGGTTTCATAGGTATATTCTATAAGCTCAGCCTTTGGAGGCGTATGAACGTTTATATTCTGCCTGCTCAATGCCGACATAAGGTCATCGATAACGATCATAAAGCCGATAGCCGGTGCTTCCTTGCCAAAGTGACCAAGGAGGGTATCGTATCTGCCTCCCGTTACGATGGCATCTCCCACTCCGTATGTATACGCCTTAAAGATTACTCCTGTGTAATAATTATACCTGCTAAGCATACCAAGATCGAAGGATACATATTTTTCCACCCCGTATAGGCAAAGGGCTTCATACAGCTTCTCAAGGCGCTCAATGGCTGAAAGGGAACGGCTGTTATGTACAAAGGACTTCGCCTGAGCCAGCGCTTCCGTAGAACCGAACAAGTCTGTAACCTTTAAGAGGACTTCACGAAACTCGGGCTTAATATTTCTATCTGTCAAAAGCTCTTCCGCACCAAAGTAATTTTTTCCTGAAATGTATTCCCGAAGCTCCAGCTCCGTCTCTTCATCCAGCCCTGCCTCTATGCAGATCCCTTTGAAGTATTCCACATTTCCGATGCTTAGTTGAAAATCATGGGTTCCCGTATCTAAAAGGGCCTCAATTATTAATGCCGCCAGCTCCGCATCTGCTTCCACCGAGGCATCTCCGATGAGCTCTGCGCCCATCTGTGTTACCTCCTTTAGCTTGCCTTGCAGGCTGCTCGTGTTTGTAAAGGTATTACCTACATAGCAAAAACGAATAGGCACGTTCTCATCCATAAAATATTTCGCAGCGCAGCGCGCCATGGAGGGGGTGAAATCCGGACGCAGAACGAGAGTCTCGCCTTCTTTATCAAAAAACTTATATAATTCTCTGGATGGAGTGGTTCCAACTTCCTTGGAGAACACATCGAAAAATTCGAAGGTAGGAGTCTGGATGTCCTCGTAGCCGTAGCTTCTTATCTTATCCAGAATCCATGTTTCTACCGTTAGTTTTTTTGTATATTCTGCTCCGTATATGTCTCTGACTCCCTCTGGAGTATGTAATAGCTTTTTATCCATAACCAGACATTTCCTTTCCACTTTCTTACTTCACCAAATTAAAGTGATAATTGGGTAGCACGTAAAACTATTGGTAGTATATCCTAAAAATATTACCTTGTCAATGAAATGATCTATTAAATGATGTATCTATTCTCTATCCTCCAAATCCTTCTGAAGCATATCCAGATAGGGAACGAAGATGCCGTTCTTCTTCGGAAGGATATACTCCGGGTTGAGTTCCTCGAAACGAAAACTCTTTCTTCCGCCACATACTGCCCTTTCCCAGAAAAAGCTCAGCATCTCGTAAGGAAGGTAATAGAACAAATCCTTATGTGTATAATAAATGATAAAAAAGGCGACTCCTCCCTGTTTCTCAAACTGCTTCATGAACTCTACCTGATGCTCATGTATATTCTGAAGGGCAAAAGTATCCGCCGAGCATTCCTTGGCGTCAAAGCATACAGGAATGCCCTGTACCGCTCCTATATAGTCCACCGTACTCTTCTGCTCGAAATAAGCGAGCGTAATATGCCTGCTTTCTTTATCGATAGCTATCGGTGTTATAGGTGTGGGGATTTTCTGAATCAGCGCCAGCCCGCTTTCCAGGTATCTTTCATTTGTTAAGTTAATCAGGTCCTCCAACGTAGAACCTCTTAAGCCTCTCGAATTCCATGTTCCCATTTCTATTCATACTCCAAATTCATCATATCCGCTGCTTCTGTCCGCTTTCCTCCAAGGTATAAAATATGCGGGGTGTTTCCGCTGTAAAAATCCTTTTACTAAGCTCTCCAAATTCTCCGTCGAGCTCAGGAAACTCCAAGCGGTATGCGTGTAGAAGCTGGTTTTTAATCTTATATTTTTTCTTATAGCTATCGTTGAAGTTCTTGTCTCCATATTTATAATCCCCCAAAAGAGGATGACCAATGCTGGCAAGATGAGCCCTGATCTGATGCGTCTTTCCCGTGATCAACTCTACTTCTAACAAGGTCTTATCTTCGAAAACTTCAAGGGGTTCATATTTCGTCTTAATATAAGAAGATTTATCCTGAATCGGAGTAGGGCTTATTTTTACCGTATTTCTCTTCTCATTCTTAACCAGATAGCCTTCGATAAGAGAAGCCTCCCTTACTTTTCCCTTCACGTAAAGTCTATAGAATTTATGAAGGTCTCTGTTTTTTAACAGCTCGCTCATTTTCTGGCTTCCGGGAAGCGTCTTGCCGCAGATTACCATTCCGCTTGTGTTACGGTCTAAACGGTTGCATACCGAGGGTTTAAAGGTACGAAGCTCCTCCCTCCTGATTTCTCCCCGATAAAGCATATATCCGATGAACCATTCATTTAAGGATAAATCCCCGGTCTCGGCCTTCTGGGTCAATATTCCCCCGGGCTTATTAACGATCAGTATGTGATGGTTCTCATAAATGATTTCAAGCTCTTTATATTTATCGTAAGCCGCTTCATACTCCGCTATTTCCTTATCAGGACATTCCCCGGAAATTAACGGAGAGATTCCGGACATCTTATCTAGGGTTTCCTCCGAGAGGAAAAACTGGATTTCGTCACCGATTTCCAGTTTTTCGCCTCCGGATGCCTTTTTGCCGTTTAAAACAATATTTTTCTTGCGCAGCATTTTATAAATAAAGCTTCCGGGCGCTTCCTTTAAACATTTATGCAGATATTTATCAAGACGTTGCCCAGCCTCGTTTTCCTTTATTAATACATGCTTCATAACCATACTCCATGCTTTTTAATATTACTGACATTGGGCCAGATATACAAGCTGACCTCGATACTGAATATTCCAACAATGAATTCTTGTTACTGTTCACACAGTAGCTTAATGCTTGCTGTTAAGCTGCACTCCGTTCTCAGTAACGTATGATTTCTGCAATGCAAAAGTTTTGCATGTAAATTCGCTCCACGAAGCAGAAATCATCTTTTGCATCACGTTCGAGTGAACAGTAACAATTACTTTAGCGCACTTGTTATTCCTAACAGCCATGAATGGGGCATTGCTTTTGAAAGAAACTGAAATGCCTTTATAGGAAAACTGCATACGGACAGCGCTTTTTTATCATAGGAATCCAAAAGTGCTTCCTTTACTACCTTCTGAGCGCTGACCATCGTCCATTTCTTAATAGCCAGAGTAGAACCTGACCTTTCGGCAATATCGAAAAATTCTGTCTCGACCGGGCCCGGACATACCGCTGTTACCCATATTTTCTTACTCTTAAGCTCTTCTCTGAGCGCTCTGGAAAAGCTGAGGACATAAGCTTTACTGGCGGCATAAATCGCAAAATTCTTCTGGGGGAGAAATCCGGCGCTTGAGGCTATTTGAATGATACGACTGTTCTTTCGCATATACGGAATGCAATAATAGGTCATCGCTGTCAACGCCTCACAATTCACAGACAGCATTTCCAACTGTTCATCGATATCCAGCTTCTCAAACGGCCCCATCAATCCAAAGCCCGCGCTGTTAATGAGCATTCGAACTGTGACATCCTCAATTTCGAGAATCT
The DNA here is from genome assembly GCA_023442465.1 of Bacillota bacterium. Taxonomy (GTDB): domain Bacteria; phylum Bacillota; class Clostridia; order Lachnospirales; family Lachnospiraceae; genus Kineothrix. Next base: position 260,082 of record JAEZZQ010000015.1, read on the forward strand.
TCTTAAATGCCCTCATGTCGTTTTTATCCGATACGTCCATAGGGATTATCTTTGTAGGAATATCAAGCAGCCGCGCCAGCTCTGTAAGCCGTTCCTTTCGCCTGGCAATCAGCCAGAGTTCATCCATCTTATGCAAGATTCCGTCCAACTGCATAGCGAACTCCTGTCCTATTCCTGAAGATGCTCCCGTAATGATTACAATATTTTTCTTACCCATAAAGTCACCCCTTTTATTATTCTCTCCCACACATATTTACGTTACTGTTCACACATGATATATATCTTCTCTCATTTTTTCTTATGAACATTTCTGATTGTTGCTTTCTTCTTCGCGTTTGTGACATCTGTATTTTTGGCATTCGAATTTTGAGCATTCGGATTTCTCGAATTCAGATTTTTTGTACTTGTCTTTTTTGCATTTGATTTTCTGACATTTGCTGAACCTGAATTATTGTTTTTTCCATACCCTTTGGAAGCGTTATCTTTCCGTCCATATGCGCCGTTCCCGCCGGCTTGCGAATAACCCCTTCCTTTTTCCGTAACTGTCTGTCTCGGGCGAATCAGGCATTTTTTATCGAAGCCGATCAGATCCTCTCTTCCGGCAGAAAGTAATGCTTCCCTTACAAGGTCGTAATTTTTCGGATTACGGTACTGAATCAAAGCCCTCTGCATCGCTTTCTCATGAGGATTTTTGCAAACATAAACGCTTTTCCCATCCCGTGGGTCGATGCCCGTATAGTACATGACAGTGGAAACAGTGGATGGTGTGGGATAGAAATCCTGGACCTGCTCAGGCATATATCCCAAATCCCGCAAATACTCTGCCAGCTCAATCGCTTCTTTCAACGTGGATCCAGGATGGGAGGACATCAGATACGGTACCAGAAACTGCTTTTTTCCCAGCCGCTCGTTTATCTTGTTGTATTTTTTTACAAAGTGTTCGTACACTGCATTTTCCGGCTTTCCCATTTTACTTAGGACAGCGTCGGAAATATGTTCCGGTGCCACCTTGAGCTGCCCGCTGACGTGATGCTCTACCAATTCCGTAAAAAAGGAATCGTCGCTATCCGCCAGCAAATAATCGAAACGGATACCGGAGCGTATAAATACTTTTTTCATACCGGGAATTTTTCTAAGGTCCTGTAGCAATCCCAAATAATCGCTGTGATCCACCGTAAGGTTTTTACAGGGAGACGGAAATAAGCATTGCTTCGTCTTACATACACCGTGCAAAAGCTGTTTCTCACAGGAGGGATGCCTGAAATTAGCGGTAGGACCGCCTACGTCATGGATGTATCCCTTGAAGTCGGGCTCCTTTGCAAGTGCCTCCGCTTCCGTCACTATGGATTCATGGCTTCTCGCCTGCACGGTCCTTCCCTGATGAAAGGTGAGCGCGCAGAAATTACAGCCCCCGAAGCAGCCTCTATTGCTGATCAGGGAAAACTTTATCTCAGCAATGGCCGGCACTCCGCCCTTTTCCTCATAAGATGGGTGATAGGTCCTTTGATAAGGCAAGTCATAAACGTAGTCCATCTCTTCCATAGTAAGAGGCTTCGCAGGAGGATTCTGTACCGCATATATGCCGTTGGGATATCCTTCTATTAAATATTTGCCCGTAAAGGGATCTGTATTTTCGTATTGGAGGGCGAAGCTGTCCGCATATTTCGTCTTGTCCGCTTTCATTTCTGTGTAGGAAGGAAGCTCTATCTTGTCATAAACTCCTGATATATCCTTTGTTTTATATACCGTCCCCTGAATAAAGGTGATGTCCTTTATATCGATTCCGCTGTTTAAGGCATCTGCAATCTCTACAATGGAATGCTCTCCCATGCCGTAGGATATCAAATCCGCCTGTGAATCCAATAGCACAGAGCGTTTAAAGCTATCCGTCCAGTAATCGTAATGAGCCAGCCTTCTCAAACTGGCTTCGATTCCGCCGATAATAATGGGAATCTCCTTGTAGGTCCTGCGAATCAGGTTGCCGTATACTGCCGTAGCATGATCAGGTCTTTTATAAGGCTCACCGCCGGGGGTATATGCATCGTTCGGCCGATGCTTCTTCGATACGAAATAATGATTTACCATGGAGTCCATGTTGCCGGCGGATATGAGAAAAGCCAGCCTCGGCTCTCCAAGCACCGCGATGCTTTTATCGTCCTTCCAGTCGGGCTGGGCTATGATTCCTACGGTATAGCCGTTGGCCTCCAAAATACGGCCGATAACAGCATGTCCGAAGGATGGATGGTCCACATAGGCGTCTCCCGTCACATAGACGAAATCTAACTGCTCAATGCCCCGTTCTATTAAATCTTCTTTTGATATGGGTAAAAATCCGTTGGTCAAATTCGTTCTCCTATCCAAATAACTATTCGAAATCCCCTTAGGGTGTGTCTGAAAACTGCTTGTTTCAAGATGTGCGTCACACTTTGTGGGAGATTTGTTCCCAAATGAAGGCGGCGTAGTGGGCTACGTCAACTGAATTTGGGACATATATACCGCAAAGTGGGGCGTACAGATTGGGGCAATGAGTTTTCAGACACGCCCTAGTAAAGAGAAGAAAAATCTGTATAATCTTCGATATAATAATCAGCCAGTTCTCTTTTCTTGGCTCTTATTCCCTCGGAGTAGGCATCCTCTACGGCGCATACTTTCATTCCCGCCGCTTTGCCTGCCAAAATTCCCGGAATGATGTCCTCGAATACGAGACAGCGGGACGGTTCCACCTTGAGCGCGTCCGCCACTGCCAGATAAATGTCAGGAGCAGGCTTTCCTTTTTCTACGTCACAGCCGGTCATAATACAGTCGAAGTAATGTTCCAATCCGTGTACCGCAGCTATGTTCATAACCAGTTCTCTGGAATTACTGGTTGCGATTCCCAGTTTAATATCATTGGCTTTGCAATAGGCAAGAAAGGAATCCGCACCGTTTTTTAGAGGAACTTCATAGCTGTATTTGTTCCATGCCATTTCATTCCAGTCATCCTTTATCTTTTGAATCGAATCAGAAATTTGAAAACGCTCCTTGAAAAAATGCGCAGTCTCGCTGAAGCTCTTTCCTTCTATTTCATATTGCAGGTTATCAGGGAGCCCTATTCCGAACCGCCCCAAATACTCGATATCGATTTGCTCCCATATCCACATAGAATCCACTAAAGAACCGTCCAAATCGAAAATAACCGCATCTATATCTTGCAACATCATAGTCTGTAAACCTTTCTTTTCAGCCGTTCTCTTCTTTCCATATGCTTTCACAAATAAGGCCGAATCCATTCATTTATTCATCATAATATCATACCATATCTCAGGCAAATGCGCACGTGATACTTTTGCTGATCCGACGGGTATGAAATAAGCCGGCAACAACAAAGCGGCGTATGCTCCGAAGAGGGACGCATCGCCGCTTATTATGTAATAGGAGTTTTTTCCTATTACATAATAAAAGGGCGGGAAATTATCCCGCCCGAACTATTAAAATCAGAAAAATCTGCTTTATTATTTATAGAATAAAGAATCCAACCGCTGCGATAATGTAAACGGATATGAGCTTCAAGCCCTCCATCCAGTCGGTTCTTCCTGCCTTTACAATATGATTTACAATAAATACACTGGCCGCGAACAAGAAGATTTCTTCTATCTTAAAGATAATACTCATCGGCGTATCCGCTATGAAAAGACTCATGATTACGGAAATCGGAATTACGAACAAGACAATCTGCAAACTGGAACCTACTGCAATTTCTATGGAAATATCCATTTTGTTCTTCAGCGCCATGATAATCGCCGTGCTGTGCTCTGCCGCATTACCTACAATAGGAATAAGAATAATTCCGACGAACATCTTGGAGATGCCTACCGCTGCCGTCATCGGCTCGATGCTGGCAACTAAAAGCTCGGATTCAATTGCTATTAAAATAGTAGCTACTGCAAGAATAGTAATACTAATCGGAAGGCTCCACTCCGCCTCTTCATCTTCTTCCATACCCTCATACAAATCGTTCTGTCCTTTGAAGGAATAGATAACGCCTACTACATAAGTACAAAGCATGATAACACTCGTAATAATACTGAAGTTCTCATACTTGGAAACGATGACGGTCTCAGATAAATTCGACATAAAAACTGCAGGCATAGTAAGCGCTGCTACCGCAAAAAGCAGCATGGTTGCCGTAGAGCGACCAACCTTCGCATCGTATTTCAATACCTTGTGCTTAAGACCGCCCGCTAAGATGCTGCAGCCCAAAACCAACAATATATTTCCCAATACGGAGCCTGCCAAAGTAGCCTTTACTACTTCAAATAATCCCGCGCGAATTGAAAAGAAACTGATGATAAGCTCCGTGGCGTTACCAAAGGTTGCATTCAGGAAACCACCAGCTTTAGGGCCGGTATAAACTGCAATTGACTCGGTAGCATTTCCCAAATATCCTGCTAAAGGAATAATGGAAATACAAGTTAAAATGAACATAGCGGTTGCGCTCCAGTTCATAAAATATCCTATAAAGGACAACGGAACGCAGATTAATAAAAATCTTAGATACTTCATACTTTTCGACCTCGCCTTACCTAATATTTTTTTAAAACTGTAATGGAATGGTGCAATACCGGTAAGGAAAAGCTCATCCTTATCTCATTGCCAACGCGATAAATTATAACCTCGAAAAGAAATAAAATCAACATAATAAATTAAAATTAGCAACTTTTTAACATTAATTTTGTCTATTCTACCTTTTTCGATAGCCAGGCACATTTGTAAACCGTATAAATATATGATTTATCTTTCTTTTTTAATATCCCATTTGTAAGATATGTGTAATTGGTACAATTGATATCCAATTGCATAAAAAAGCGGAATGGATCAACATTCCGCTCTTTCGCATTCACAAGGCTTTATAGTAATAGATTTAATTTTCTGGTTCGTCATATAGCCGCAGACACTAAGTCCCGCCTGAATGACCGAGTTCCATTTCTTCGCCGAAAGATGATAGGTCGTATCATCCTCTAACACCACCACGCACGCATCCTCCATGATGCAATGCTCCGAATACGACACCTTATACATATTTTTCCGGCTGATCGCTCCAATTTCTTCCAAGACATTCACCATCCTGTAAACGGTAGCAGTGCCTATCTGGCTATCTATTTTTACCGCCTTATAGAAAATATCCTTACAGCTGGAGCACTCGTTCTCCAAAATAATATCGATCAAAGTAAGCCGTTGCTTCGTAATTCTGCACCCTCGCTCCCGCAGGCTGTCTATAATCATCTCCCGCTGCATCCGCGTCCTATGATAGCTTCTGGAATCGGGGATTTTTCTCTTTTCAGGATTGTTTCTGTCAACTGTCACTTACGTACCTCCATCCCCTACTGCCCGCAATGGCCTCCGCAATGTTTGCAGTCTCCGCCGCATTGTATTGATTTGCCGTTCTTTTTATCGCGTATCATACTACCTATAGCGACTGCCGCCAAGCAAAGCACAATTCCGCCGACAATAATTGTTCCCATATATCGAACACTTCCTTTCTGTACAATCTGAATCCAAAACACAGGTACAAATTTTGTAAATAGGTTTTATTTTGCCCGAACTAAGTTCTTCGTATCCAGCTTTAGGGAACTGCTCTCCTTATATGGTCTGAACATCAGATAAATAAACCCTATGAAGAACAGTAAAGCGACAACTGTTAATATACCGAAAGAACCGGTGGTAAAAAGCATACCAAACTGGTAAACGCACATGGATACTACATATGCCAGGGAAGTCTGATATCCGATGGCGAACCAGAACCATTTCGCATTGTTCATCTCTCTCTTGATCGCACCCATAGCTGCGAAGCAAGGTGCACACAGAAGATTGAACACGAGGAAGGAATATGCGGCTAATGCTGTCATACTTCCCGCCAGGGTACCCCAAATTTCCGTACCATCTTCTGCCACTTCGGCGAAGCCGAACAGAATACCGAAGGTTCCTACTACGTTTTCCTTAGCTACCAAACCTGTAATCGCTGCAACTGCAGATTTCCAGTCGCCCCATCCGAGAGGAATGAATATCCAGCTAATAAGACTTCCGATGCTTGCAAGGATGCTATGGTCGATTTCCATATCCTCGAGCATTCTAAACTGTCCGTCCACCCATCCAAAGAAGGTCGTAAACCATACGATGATGGTAGATAAAAGTATAATCGTTCCCGCCTTTTTGATAAAGGACCAGCCTCTCTCCCACATGCTTCTGAGTACATTTCCTACTGTAGGCATATGATAAGCGGGAAGCTCCATAACGAAGGGTGCCGGATCCCCTGCGAACATTTTAGTTTTCTTAAGGATGATACCGGAGCAAATAATCGCAGCAATACCAACAAAGTAAGCGCTGGGAGCCACCCACCATGCACCGCCGAACAAAGCGCCTGCAATCAAGGCGATAATAGGAAGCTTCGCACCGCAGGGAATGAAGGTCGTAGTCATTATTGTCATTTTTCTGTCACGGTCGTTTTCTATCGTGCGGGATGCCATAACTCCCGGAACACCACAGCCGGTTCCGATGAGCATAGGTATAAAGGACTTACCGGAAAGGCCGAATTTGCGGAAAATTCTATCCATGATAAAAGCAACTCGTGCCATATATCCGCAAGCCTCCAAAAAGGCAAGGAAAATAAACAGTACTAACATCTGAGGTACAAAGCCGAGTACCGCACCTACACCGGCTACCATTCCGTCTAAGATCAATCCTTGAAGCCAATCCGCACAGCCTATCGCAGTTAATGCGGAATCGATCAGCACAGGAATTCCCGGGATGTCGAGACCGAACAGGCTCCAGCCTTCGCCGAATAATCCGTCATTCGCCCAATCGGTAGCCCACGTTCCTACCGTAGTAACGGACACATAATAAACAATAAACATTACTATTGCAAAAATAGGCAAGGCAAAGATACGATTTGTTACAATCCTGTCAATTTTATCGGAAATTGTCAAGCTGTCCTTTCTGCCCTTCGTATAGCACTCCCCGATAATGGAGGAAATATAGACATATCTTTCATTGGTAATGATGCTCTCTGTATCGTCGTCAAGTAGTTTTTCTATTTGCTCGATTTCCTTCGATATGTCAGGTACATGCTTCATCTGACTCTGTATTTTATCATCCTTTTCCAATAGCTTAATGGCGAAGAAGCGCTTCTGTTCTTTCGCAATATCGCTTCCCAGCTTCTGCTCTACAATATCCAGAACACGTTCTACCTCGGGTGCAAATTTGTGTACGGGTATGGCAATGTTTTTCTGGTTTGCGAGTGTTACCGCCTTTTGAGCCGCTTTTTCGATGCCGGTTCCCTTTAATGCGGAAATTTCTACGACCTCACAGCCCAGCTTCTTGCTCAGCCTGTCTATATGTATTCTATCGCCATTTTTCTCCACGATGTCCATCATGTTTACGGCCATGATTACGGGAATGCCAAGTTCCATAAGCTGTGTGGACAAATACAGGTTTCTTTCAATATTAGTTCCGTCTACGATATTGAGAATTGCATCCGGTCTTTCCCCAATCAGATAATTTCTGGCAACTACCTCTTCCAAAGTATAGGGAGAAAGGGAATATATGCCGGGAAGGTCCATAATAATAACATCCTTATGCCCTTTCAGCTTTCCTTCCTTTTTCTCTACCGTAACGCCCGGCCAGTTTCCTACAAATTGATTGGAACCGGTCAGCGCATTAAATAATGTGGTCTTACCGCAGTTCGGATTACCTGCTAACGCAATCTTAATAGACATATTCTTCCTCTTTCTGCTTTACAGCAAATCATTATTCGTTCCGTTTGATATTTCTACCTTTCATTAGTTATCACTAACTTATGAGAAAAAAATTATTCCACCGTAATCATTTCGGCATCAGCCTTACGCAAGGATAACTCATAGCCTCTCACCATAACCTCTATCGGATCTCCAAGAGGAGCTACTTTTCTTACAAAAATATCCACGCCCTTCGTAATCCCCATATCCATGATGCGCCTCTTTACCGGGCCTTCTCCTGTCAGCTTCGTTACCTTTACCGTTTCGCCGCACGAAACATCTTTTAATGTCTTCATTATTTCTCCTTCTCCCATTCTATAATTACAACTCTTAATTCACCATGATTTTAATCGCCATATCTTTGCCGATAGCAACTCTGGAATCCTTAACGTTGACAATCATATTGCCGCCGATTTCAGATACTACGGTCACTATGCCGCCTGTTACAAAGCCGAGGTTTTCTAAAAATCTCCGAGTTTCTTCCTTGCCGCCGATTTTACGTATTACATTAGGTTCTCCTGCTTTTACCATTGTTAAGGGCATCGCTCATCCTTCTTTCTCGTTGTATTTTAAGTGATTTTGATAATTATTTTCATTACGTTCTTTCATAGTTAGTATATTCTAACTTAAAACGGTTGTCAAGATTTTTATATATACTTTTTATAATTTGCCGTTTTTAGTGACATATGCTATACTAATAACAATCTGGCAGAAAACTTCGAGTTCTTATTTTCATCTTATTTCATTAAATTTTGTCAAAATTGAGGTAAAAATTATGCATATAAACGAATCAGCAGAAAATTATTTGGAAACTATTTTAATACTTAGCAAATCTCATCCGGTAGTGCGTTCCGTGGACATCGCAGAAGAACTTGGCTTCAAGAAGTCCAGCGTCAGCGTCGCGATGAAAAACCTGCGTGAAAAAGAATATATTACCGTATCGAAGGAGGGCTTCATTCAGCTTACCGCAGCGGGCCGGAAAATCGCTGATATCATATATGAGCGCCATGAGCTGCTCTCCTCCTGGCTGGTGAGGCTTGGAGTGGATAAAAAGATCGCCGCTGACGATGCCTGCCGTATCGAGCACGTAATCAGCACCGAAAGCTTTGAAGCTATCAAGCAGTACATTAAATAGCAAACGTATGCAAACTATAAAAAACATAAGATCAGAAAATCAAATAAAGCCCATAAAAAATCCGCACTTGCTTAAGCCGAGTGCGGATTTTCATATTTTAGAAAGATTTTATATCGTTGCAACTTAGCGATCGGAGTTAAAAAGCATCGAAACCGGGATATACAGCACTTGCTCCAAGCTCTTCCTCAATACGAAGCAATTGATTATACTTCGCAACTCTCTCGCTTCTGCTGGGCGCACCGGTCTTGATCTGGCAAGTATTCAGCGCTACCGCCAAATCGGCAATGGTCGTATCCTCCGTTTCTCCGGAACGATGGGAAGAAATTGCAGTATAGCCTGCCTTGTGCGCCATCTTAATAGCTTCCAGAGTCTCTGATACGGAACCGATCTGATTTAACTTAATGAGGATAGAGTTGCCGCAGCCTAGACTGATGCCTTTTTTTAGGCGTTCGGTATTGGTCACGAACAAGTCATCACCCACCAACTGTACCTTGTCTCCAAGCTCCTTGGTCATAATCTGCCAGCCTTCCCAGTCTTCTTCATCCAAACCGTCCTCGATAGAATAAATAGGATACTTTTCACAAAGCTCCTTCCAATGAGCCACTAATTCTACGGAGGTGAACTTCTTTCCATTCTTAGGAAGCACATATTCTCCTTTTTTGTCACCCTTCCATTCGCTGGAAGCTGCATCCATAGCTAGCACAAAGTCTTTGCCCGGCTCATAGCCTGCCGCCTTTACCGCCTCGAGAATATATTCAATCGCTTCCTCATCGCTTGCCAAATCAGGAGCGAATCCGCCTTCGTCTCCCACGGAGGTAGCGAGTCCTTTCTTCTTGAGCAACGATGCCAACGCATGAAAAACCTCCGTACACTGGCGAAGCCCCTCTTTGAAGCTGCTTGCGCCTACGGGCATGATCATGAATTCCTGAACGTCTACGGTGTTCGCCGCATGAGCACCGCCGTTTAAAATATTCATCATCGGAACCGGAAGCCTGTTACTGTTAACACCGCCCAGGAAGCGGTACAGAGGAATATCGAGCGCAACAGCGGCCGCTCTCGCACATGCGATGGAAACAGCCAGTATCGCATTGGCCCCGAGATTAGACTTATCCTTCGTACCATCCGCCTTTATCATCGCCGCATCCACTCCGTAGATATCCGAAGCATCCATTCCTTTTAAGGTATCATTAATTACCGTATTGATATTATGTACTGCCTTAAGAACGCCTTTTCCTCCAAAACGGCTCTTGTCTCCGTCACGCAGCTCCAGAGCCTCGAACTCTCCCGTGGAAGCTCCGCTGGGCGCTGCCCCTCTGCCCACAGTACCGTCAAACAAGTATACCTCCGCTTCTACGGTGGGATTTCCTCTTGAGTCGATAATTTCACGTCCTATTACTTTTTCAATTTCCAAATAATTCATATCGTTAACCATTCCTTTCCCTTGGAGGGATTCCCCCTTTTGCCTTTGCGACTATGCTTATGAGGTTTCGAATAATATAGATAAGGCAAAAGGAGTTGTCCATGATTTATTCGCAATTAGTTAGCGAGAACTAACTACGTACACTATTATAACAATAACTCTATAAAATTACAAGATGATATAAAGTATTTTTATGGAAAATAATTCTCAAAATGTTACTGTTCACTCCGTTCACAGTAACGCATGATTTCTGTATTTAAATTCGCTTCGCGAAGCAGAAATCATTTCTCGTATCACGTTCTTACGTAGCTTAACAGCAAGTGTTAAGCTACTGTGTGAACAGTAACCTCAAAATGCAATAAAAACATATTTTGACGCTTGCAGCCCTCGCAAAACTGCATAGAGACGCGATTTTGACTTCGCAGTATGGAAGGCTGAATAGTAACCTCAATATCCATAAACTACATCTGGTTCAGCAATCCGGAAATACCCTGCTCTTTAAAAATTTCCTTATAATAACCGATCTCATCCTGAATCAACCCGTCAATCACACTCATCCCAAGCAGCTCCACCGGAGCTTTATCATCGGTCAGAAGATATTCCCCTCTTTCATAAGGCGTAAGCCCGGCGTCAACTGCTTTCATCATAGCAGCCAGCTCTTCGTTGTCAATTTCAGCAGTATAGTCACTATTATCCGCAGTATTTCCATCAGTACTCTCTTTCAAATACCCCGCCGCATCCTCATTTAATGTAGCAAAAAGCTCTCTGTTAGTAGCCCCATTTACATTTACCGTATATACATGGGGGAAAACATTCGCGATAGTATCCGAAAGATAATCGTTAATATTCCCTTCCTCCTCCGAATGCATATTCATATTTACCACCATTACTCCATTATCCTTCAAATGTTCCTTCACCATAGTGAAAAATTCTATGGAAGACATCTGGAAGGGTATCGTAATGTCCTGATAAGCGTCTACCATGATGACATCGTATTTATCGTCTATTGCCTGAAGATAAGCGCGGCCGTCGTAGGTGGTTACATTGACCGTATCGGGCAATTCAAAATATTCTCTCGCCAAATCTGTAATCTTTTGGTCGATTTCCACGCCCTCTACCTTTATGCCGTCAAAATATTTCATACACTGTTTGGCGTAAGTCCCGGTTCCCATTCCAAGAATCAGGATATCCCCTTCCCCGTTCTCAGCAATACCTGCCATGACGGGAGCTGCAAGGGCATAATCATAATACATCCCGGTAAGAGAGTCGTCTTTTTTCATGATGGACTGCACACCAAACAACACATTCGTGGAAAGGATAACGCTGTCATCCGTCTCCTTTACCTGCAAATAGTTGTAGATGGATTCCCCTTCATAAACCAGATTCTTTTCCCAAAAAGCGAAGCTGTCCGAATTCCCAAAGATACCGCATAGAATAAAAAGAACTGTTGCTGCCGCGCAGACCTTTCCTTTTCTCTTTTTGCTGAAAAAGTATATCAGTCCTAAAACCAGAAGGATTCCCGAAAATATCAAAAAGGTGATGGAGGTGCCGACCGCCGGAATGGTCACAAAAGTAGGAAGGAAGGTTCCTATAATGCTTCCGATGGTATTGAAGGCGCTTAAGGTTCCTACGGTCTTGCCGCTGTCATCCAAGCTCTCCACCGTATATTTCACTAACGACGGAGTTACTGTTCCGAGCAAAAATAACGGAAAAACGAAGATGACCATACAGGCGATGAAACCTGCCAAAATCAAAAAGTTATTGTTTACCGTAAGTACCAGCACCGCCGATATAGCGAGTATGATATATTTGCCTACAAGCGGAATTGCCGCAATCCAAATAGCGGCGATAATCAATCGCATGTACAATTTGTCCGGATCCGGATTCTTGTCTGCGCTTCGTCCTCCCCATATATTTCCTAAAGCCATGGCAATCATAATAGTTCCTATAATAATTGTCCAGACGATCTGAGAGGAGCTGAAATAAGGCGCCAGCAGCCTGCTTGCTCCCAGTTCTACCGCCATTACTGCAGTTCCTGCAAAGAATTCCGTCATATAAAGATAATATTTATTTTTCAAAATGTTTCTTGTGCCCATGCTGTCTCCTGCTTCCTCTTTCTTTTCCATTTACCTCTTTTTATTTGTGCCCCAATCTCTCCGTCCGCCTTTTATTACGGAACCTTTTCGTTAACTATACCACGCATTCCCCTATAGAACAAACATTAATAATTCACCGTTATATTGTGAGTCAACAATATATTTCCGCCTGAAAGCTCCTCCGCCTGAATGTCCACTTGACAAGAGGAAGCATTCAGCTCCGATAGCACCTGATTCATATAGGCATCGGCATATGCACCGCTGTTATAAGAATCGTAGCATTGCATCCATAGATCGGTGCTGTTTACTACGCTCTGGAACTGAACGGAACCGCCGCTTTGCATGATGTTATGATAACAGTCCTGATAATAATCCTCCAAGCCGGTAAGAACTGCGTCCGAGGAAAATCCCGCATCTTCCAGACTGCGCTTACCGCTGCTTGATGCGGTCTGTACATTATTTTCCGGGGCTTGGTATTTTTGCCCGTTGCAGGCGGGCAAATACACAGACAAATCCTCCCTTGCATGAGTACCTGCAAAATCCCCATCGGTTTTATTGAAATAATCATAGGTATTGGGGTCCGTATCGTCCCAAGTGGAATCCACATTATAGAACCCGTCGTCCAGCCCGATAATATTCCATGCATGATTCTGCCCTGCATAGCCCGTACAGTAATAGCAGGGGACTCCAAGCTGCTCCATCAAATACTGGAACGCCCGCGCATAGCCCGCACATACCGTCTGATCGTTTACCAACGCGCTATAGGCCGTCTGATTGAGCGGTGCACCCAAGTTATACTGAATTCTATCAAGCAAGGCGTCGTGAACATATACTTCTTTCTCGTAGTCGCTTCCCAGACTTCTGGCTCCGCTTAAGATTTCTTCGGCCGCTTGGTCAAACTCGGCTTTAGACGCCGAAAGGTTGTCCGCGGTCTGGTTGAACTGCAGGACAATCTGCAGACAGATGCCATCTGCGGAAAACTTGCCCCGGTAAGCGCAGTCCAGCCAGAAAATTTCAGGATGGTCGTTGAATACCGCCATGAAAACGTTCTTAAGCTGTTCCGTCCCTACCTTCTCCACCGGCGTGAATATCCCGTTTAAAGAAATCGCATTGGCATATATCTGACGGTAGAGCTTTTGCAGCGGCGCATCCAGCATACCGTAATAAGGATAAAATTTCGTATCGAAGGTCAAGCTGTCGCCGGTCTCACCATAAGTAAGCTGGTTTTCTAAATCCTTTGCTTCTTTATCGTCAATCTGCTCATTCGTGTCCTGAACAGGAACGTATCCGCTTTTATCCGCAACCCTTGCCGGAGCCTCCACTGCAGATTTTTCCGGCGGGACGTATGAACCTTCTTGTGCTGCTTCTTTTCCTATTTCCGAAATGTCCCGTAGCAGTTCATCCGAGGTATGGGCATGCCTGTCTTCCGCCGCATCCGATACTGACAGTCCTTTGGGAGTCTCCTCTTCCCGGAAAGTTGCCTGCGGTAAAATGTTATGTGTATACAAAAAGTTGGAGAGATTGTCCGAAAAGTCCGCATTAAATGCGCCTATAATAATCATCAGGCTTAAAAGGGAAAGTATTCCTAATAGCAGATATAACAGTTTCTTAATATGTTTCATCCTTTTTCCCCGCGTATCTTCTAAAGTAGATTAAATACCAAAGCTCATGATTTATATACTTTTTTGCTTCAGTTCTTGTATTTCTTCCTCCGTCAGTTCCCGATACTCTCCCGGCTTCAGTTCTTCATCTAACCTCAAGCTTCCCATGGATACCCTCTTTAAATATAAGACGTTATTATCTACTGCATTTATCATACGCTTTACCTGGTGGAATTTCCCTTCCGTAATCGTCAGATAAATACATTTATCAGGTAGCAGTTCCACTGACGCGGGACGGGTAAGTTCCTCTTCTCCGATATCCACGCCCGCCTCCAGCAAGCGCACGTCCTCCTCTGTAAGAGGGTGTTCCAGTATCACAAAGTAGACTTTTTTCACATGTTTTTTCGGGGAAAGCAAATCGTGAGCCAACGCTCCGTCGTTAGTCATGAGCAGGAGGCCCTCCGTATCTTTATCCAGCCGTCCTACCGGAAACAAGTCCACATAGCCGGTGTCCTTTAAAAGGTCCGTTACCGTGGAGCTTACGTTATCCTTAGTGGCAGACACTACGTCCTTTGGTTTATTCAGCATATAATATACATGTCTTCTGTAACGGAAGAGTTCTCCCCGGAAGGAAACCTCATCCTTATTCTCATTCACTTTTGTCTCGGGTTTGGTTATGATCTCACCGTTCACCGCCACCAAGCCCTGCTTTAAATAAAGCTTCACCTGACTTCGGCTTCCGATGTTCATTTCACACAAAAATTTATCCAAACGCAGCATTTCTTTTCCTCAGACTTTCTTCCCTTCTTATTTCCCGCGCCCTCACATATAACTGTAATATACCTCATTTTTTTAATCCGCGGTGATATTTTTGAAAAAAAAATTGAAAACTTTTCTGCTCACAATATTTTTCTTCTTTTTAACGCTACTGCTTTTGGTCTTTCCAACAGAAAGCCTTTCTTACTCCTTTATCGGATTACAGCTATGGTTCAACAGAATGATACCTACCCTTTTGCCGTTTATGATTCTGACCGGAATTATGATCCGCCTGAATCTGACAGAAGGTTTCGTACGCATGTTAAGCCCTATTTTAAAGCCTCTGCTGTCCATCAGCCTTAACGGTATTTATGCGTTGGTCATCGGTTTTTTTTGCGGCTTTCCCATGGGAGCCAAGGTCATTGCCGACTTACTTTCCAGAGGCAAGCTGTCGCAAAAGGAAGCACAGTTTTTGTTGTCCTTTTGCAACAATATCGGCCCTATTTATTTCATGAGCTTCGCGCTCCCCGTTCTCGGCCTGCAAAAAAGAGCACCCTATCTGTTTGGGATGTACGGACTTCCTCTTCTATACGGAATCCTTTTAAGGTATACCCTCTATAAAGATATGACACCTGTTGAAGAGAGACGGCGCCCCCCCTCAGGGAGTCGGCAGACACCTTTTAATAAACCTCTGATGGTGTTGTCCGCAGCCGAAATAAAGCAGACGGACACCCTTTTGGACGCGCTGGACGATTCCATCATGTCCAGCCTGTACGGCATCTCCAAACTGGGCGGCTATATGGTCCTGTTTAACCTGCTGAATTTAATTCCACAGTTTTTTCTGTACAACAAATACTTATATGGAATACATATTTGTGCCCTTTTAAACTGCCTATTGGAAATCACAAGCGGAATAAGCCGCATGGGAAACTGTGCCCCTCTGGTTGTCCTGCTCCTTCTGCCCTTTGGAGGCTTTTCCTGTATCGCACAGACATACAGCATGATTAAGGATACCGCGCTGTCCCTAAAAAGCTATGTCCTGCATAAGCTGGCTCTGAGCGCGGTCACGGCTCTTTACTACGGTATGTGGCTCTTATTTTCTCCGTCTACGTTTCTTCTTTGAGCGTGAAGAAATCAAGATCATAGTAAAGGAAAAGAGCACGAATAAAATGGCAATGCAAATCAAAATGACTTGAAGAAAATAAATTACCGTTATCTCTTTTTCTTCCTTCTGAGCCTTTTTCTTAGAATCATCATCCTGCTGTACTTGTGTCGTTCCCGCAGAGGCATTCTCTTCCTCGCCCACAACTGAGCTTTCCCCCATATTGCTTGCCTCTACGGCCTCCTGTGCATCAGTCTCTCCATAAATCAAGGAAGACAAGTGTATATGATTGCTTTCGGTGAATTTGTCAAAGAGGTTATACGCATTCACTACGATTTCAGGAAGTGTGCCGGAAGGCACATTCATAGTAAAGCGTATGGTATCCTCTCCCTCTTCCCATTTCTGTAAATCGGAAAAAGTAACTCCTCCATCATAGCTATAGGAATAGTAGAGCATGGAGCTGTCGTAATCCTGTGCAGAAAGGGCCACGGTAACGTCCCCGTTCTCCTCGTTCACATCCTTCACATCGATAATGCAGATATCCGGTTCCGTATCATCAGGCTTTACGGGGGAAGTAGGGACAGGTATCTCCACATTTTGATAGCTGCTGTAATCTACGCCAAGGACTTTTGAGCTCAGTCCATAATATTTGGCAACCGCAGTCGCATCCAAGACACCGAACTTTTCCAGTTTTTCCTGAGAATTATAAAACTCTTTATCATTTTCCTGATCCAGATGGCAATGCTCGATGAGGGCCGCCGGCAGGTCATTTTCCGTAGCATGGCGAAGGATCCCGTAGTAATCCGTGCCTTTATCATTTAATTTCGTCTTAATTCCTCTGGAATATAGTCCAAGCTCTGTCAACATATCCATTTCTGTGCTGGCAAAGGTATAACCCTTCTGGTATTCGTTATCAAAGGCGGAAACCCACACCTCCGCTCCAAATAAATCATGCTTTACGGACATATTAAAATGCAGACAGAATAAAAAATCTGCATTCACGGACTTGGCAAAATCCACTCTCTCCTCGAGGGTCATATCCTTGTCCCCTTCCCTCGTCAGATAAACAGTAATTCCTTCATATTTCTCAAGCTCTGTCTTCATGGCTTTCGCTACCGTCATAGTCATGTACTTTTCCGTATACTTCTCGTATTCTGCGCCCAGATTCTCTCCGCCATGTCCCGGATCCAGCACTACCACAACAGGGGATGCCTCCTCCTGCACGATTCCGGCCGCCCGGACATCCTCCGTCTCTTGTGAGCCGGACGCTGCCCCGTAGACGTTTAAGCTTCCGCCAAGGAATAACAGGACTCCCGCTAAAACATATAATGCTGTTTTTCTCATTACCGTTTCCTCCATATATAAAACCGGCTCCGTCAAAGGCGAAGCCGGTTCTAATTGCCCGTTGTTTTCACTTCAGCAAATCGAGATTCAGAGATTCCGCTCCGGCCTCTCCTCCACCTTCCTTTAATAAATCGTCCTCCTCTTGAGGATTTAACTCTGCTCTGTTCACCCTCACGATTTCCGCATAGCTATTCAGGTTATTGACAAAGCTCTCATAATGAGCAGTAGTCATATTCGCCGTCTGTGCGATTAAATTCTCTAGATTCGCCAGCATCTCGTCCGCATACTGCATTACCGCGGAGCGGATGTTGTTGGCTTCTATCGTGGCATTGTCCAAAATCTCCTGCGCCTGATGGGATGCCAGCGTCACCACCTCGTTAGCCTGCGCATATGCCTGCTGCATGATTTCATGCTCGTTAATAAGCTCGTTAGTATGCATCGTGGCCTCGTTGATCAAAGCCTCCGCTTTGGAACGCGCATCGTTCAAAATGGCTTCCTTGTTGCTTATGATTTTCTGATACCGCTTGATTTCATCGGGAGTTTTCATGCGAAGCTCTCTGAGCAATTCGTCAATTTCCTCTTTATTTACAATTATTTTCGTATTGGATAAAGGCTGATATTTACAACTGTCAACGTATTCCTCTATCTCGTCTATCAATTGTTCGATTCTACTGCTCATATACAAATCTCCTATTGCGGTCAGCCGCGCATGACCATTTTATTCTCTTATAAATCCATATTTTTCATAAACAAGTTTAGCGATGAAGTCCGGCACACACATGGAAATATCCCCGTTAAAGCTGGCGATTTCCTTTACGCTGCTGGAGCTTAAGTAAGCATACTCCAGACTGGTAGTCAAAAACATAGTATCCAGCTCACCCCCTGAAAGCTTATGGTTGGTCTGGGCAATCTGTAACTCATATTCAAAATCGGTAATGGCACGAAGCCCTCTTACCGCTACATGTACACCTTTTTTCTTCGCATAATCGATCAACAAACCATTGAAAGAATCTATCTTTACATTCGGAATGTCCTTCGTCGCTTCCTGTAATATCTTAACACGTTCTTCCACAGAAAACAACGGAGTCTTTAAGTGATTATCCAACACACTTACCGTTAATTCGTCAAAAATATTCGCCGTACGCTTTATTACATCCAGATGTCCGAAGGTCACCGGGTCAAAGCTTCCCGGATATATCGCAGATTTCATTTGTTTGTCCCTTCTTTTATTATAAATACGTGTTTATTCGTTTTATAATTTTTCGTTTTCCAAATTTCGAATCCAAAATTTTCCAGGCTGTTCAAATAAGAAAAGTCTGTTTCCAGCGCCGCTTCCACGACGATTAATGTATTTTCCGTCACATAAGGCTTGTCCGACAGCGCCCGGAGTATTTCCTTTTCAGCGCCGGAGGCATAGGGCGGGTCCATGAAAATAATGTCCGCTTCTTTTTCAGAAATCGTCGACAGTGCAGACAGAACATCCTGCTTTAAAAGCACTGCCTTATCCTCAAAGCCGGTAAATTTTATGTTCCAGGAAATACAGGAAAAAGCATCCTTGCCGTTTTCCACAAAATAGGCTTTTTTCGCCCCTCGGCTCAAGGCTTCTATTCCTATTCCTCCGCTTCCGCTGAATAAGTCGATAAAAATACTGTCTGCCACATATGGCTGTAACATGTTGAATAAGGTCTCTTTTATTCTGTCGGTAGTAGGCCTCGTATCCAGCCCGTCAACCGTCTTTAATCTAAGGCTTCTCGCCGTTCCTGCGATTACTCTCATATATGCTCCCGCTAATCCGCCGCTTGAGCGGATGAAGTATTTAAATATAAAGTCAATTCTCAAAGCGTATTGCTTATTAATTCTACCATATATCAACATATTAATCGTTTCAAGGCTTGCGGTCAATCTTTTTTGCGAAATCTTATAGACGAATTTTAACGCCCTTCGTATCTCTCTTTCCTACCTTCAGCTTGTTCAGCTCCACCTTTTTATTTTTGTATTCTACCGCATTTTCTCCGGTTCCCATCGTATAGTAAACCGCTTCTACGCTATCCCCGTCGCCGAGTTTCATTCCGCGCACGCCTACCGCACTCTTTTTCTTTTCGGGAATCTCCTCCACCGGGAAGCGCAGGAAAAATCCGCTCGTGGTCTGAAGCACGATACTTTTCTGTCCGTCGAAGATTTCCACACTCACTACCTCGTCTCCGTCAAGAAGCTTGGTAGCCGCTACCGTACGCTTCGTTACATCGAATTCTCCGCCGTCTACGATTTTTAACATGGACAGCTTGGTAGAAAAGATGAGCCGGTAGAGATTGAGCCGTGACTGGCTGGTGGCCAATATGATTTCTTCCTTCTGCGAATTATAGTTACTCACATTGTCGACCGGAACGCCCTTGTCCCTGAACTTTCCGAATGGCAGATCCAGCACCTTGATTGTATACAACTGTCCCTTATTTGTGAAAATGCAGATTCTCCCAACATTTTTGCAGGGGAATACGAATCGGTTCTCCGCATCCGCCGCCTCCTTGTTTCTTTCGTAGGTGGGAAGGTCTATTGTTTTTAAGTAGCCGAAACGGTCCATCAGGCACATGACTTCCATTTCTTCCAGCTTTTTTTCCTCATATACTGCTTCTGCTCCGTTTTCCACCACGGTCCTTCTGGGACGTCCATATTCCTTCTTGATGGCATCCAGCTCGTTCATAATTACCTGCGCCATGGAATCTCTGCGGTCGAGAATATCCTCATACCGGTAAATATTTGCCATGGTTTCCTCGTGCTGGCTGATCAAAGCTTCTATTTCCAGTCCGATCAACCGGTAAAGGCGCATATCCAAAATCGCATCCGCCTGCTTTTCGGAGAACATAAGCTGAGCCGCCATGATTTTGGACTCCTTGGAACGGAACTTGATTCCGTCCACTACGCCTTCTATCAGACAAGCCTTAGCCATGGCACGGTCCTTGCTTCCGCGCAGTATCTCTATGATCAAATCGATGACGTTACAAGCCTTGATAAGTCCTTCTTGTATTTCCTTACGTTCCAGCTCCTTCTGAAGAAGGGTCTCATACTTCCTTTTCGCAACTTCGAACTGGAAATCAACGCTGGCTTTGATAATCTGCTTTAACCCCAGGGTTTCCGGCCTGCCGTCCGCAATGGCAAGCATATTGACCCCGAAGGTGTCTTCCAGCCTCGTCTTTTTGTAGAGCATATTTGTAAAGTTCTCTACATCGGCATCCTTTCTAAGCTCGATGACTATGCGGATGCCCTCCTTGGAGGACTGATTGGAAATATCCACGATATCCTGTGTCTTCTTCGTCTCCGCAAGGCTCGCCACGTCGGAAAGGAACTTAGCTATGCCCTGACCTATCATAGGATAAGGGATCTGTGTAATGACCAGATTGGTCTTGCCCCCCTTGCTCTTTTCTACCTCGATTTTACCGCGGACCTTGATCTTGCCGGCTCCGGTCTCATAGATCTCCAGAAGCTCGTCCTTGTTTATTACAATGCCTCCCGTGGGAAAATCCGGGCCCTTCACGTATTTCATCAGCTCTCTGACGGTGATGTTCTCATCCTTCATGTAAGCTCTGGTAGCGTCGATGACCTCGGAAAGATTGTGGGGCGGGATACTGGTCGCCATACCTACCGCGATTCCTTCCGAACCATTCACTAGAAGGTTAGGAATCTTTACCGGCAGTACGGACGGCTCTTTTTCCGTTTCATCGAAGTTAGGAATGAAGTCTACTACATCCTTATCGAGGTCAGCGAGGAACGCCTCTTGCGTTATCTTCTGAAGCCTCGCCTCCGTATACCTCATAGCCGCGGCCCCATCTCCTTCGATATTGCCGAAGTTACCGTGTCCGTCCACTAAGGGCATTCCCTTCTTAAAGTCCTGGGTCATGACAACAAGAGCTTCATAAATGGAGCTATCCCCGTGAGGATGGTACTTACCCATAGTATCGCCCACAATACGGGCGCTCTTGCGGAATGGTCTGTCGTATCTCATTCCAAGCTCGTGCATATCGTACAGTGTCCTTCTCTGCACCGGCTTCAGACCATCCCTCACGTCTGGGAGCGCTCTTGCAATAATAACGCTCATCGCGTAGTCAATATATGATTTTTGCATAACCTCCGAATACTCGGTCTTAATAATTCTGCTGTCGTCCATGTTCTACCCCTCTGATTCCTTCTTACACATCCAGCTCTGCATCAGCCGCATGCTCATAAATAAATGCTTTTCTGGGAGGAACCTCCGTTCCCATCAGCATTTCTGTCACCTCGGAAGCCATTCTTGCATCCTCGATCTCTACCAGCTTCAAAAGCCTGGTTTCAGGATTAAGAGTTGTCTCCCAGAGTTGATCGGCATCCATTTCTCCCAAGCCCTTGTACCTTTGCAAAGTAAAGGGACCCTTATGATGCTTCCGGTATTTTTCCAACGCCTTATCGTCATAGAGGTATTCCTCTTTTCCTTTGGCGGGCATGGCTTTATATAAGGGCGGCATGGCAATATACACGTGCCCTTCAAAGATGAGCTCCGGCATGAAGCGGTAAAACAGCGTCAATAAGAGTGTTGAAATATGGGCTCCGTCTACGTCGGCATCGGCCATAATGATAATCTTATCGTAACGCAGCTTGGAAATATCGAAATCATTGCCGTAGCCTTCGGAAAAACCGCATCCGAAGGTGTTTATCATCGTCTTAATTTCTGCATTTGCAAGTATTTTGTCAATACTGGCTTTTTCTACGTTAAGAATCTTGCCGCGGATGGGTAAAATTGCCTGAAATGCACGATTTCTTGCAGTTTTCGCACTTCCTCCCGCAGAATCTCCCTCTACTATAAATATTTCACAACGGGATGCATCTCTGGATTCGCAGTTGGCAAGCTTTCCGTTGGAATCGAAGGAAAATTTCTGCTTGGTGAGCATATTCGTCTTTGCCTTCTCTTCTGACTTCCGGATTTTGGCCGCTTTTTCTGCGCAGCCGATAATATTTTTCAAAGTCTCCAGATTACGGTCGAAATAATGGACGATTTCATCCCCCGTCACCTTGCTCACTACCTTGGCGGCATCCTGATTGTCCAGCTTCGTTTTCGTCTGCCCTTCGAATCTGGGGTCCGGATGCTTAATCGATACCACTGCCGTCATTCCGTTTCGCACGTCGGCTCCGGTGAAGTTCACATCCTTTTCCTTCAGGATATTAAGCTCTCTGGCATAGTTGTTGATCGCATTGGTGAACATGGTTTTAAAGCCGGTCAGATGAGTGCCGCCTTCTGCATTGTATATATTATTGCAAAAACCAAGTACATTCTCATGAAATTCATTCACATACTGAAAAGCCACCTCAACAGATATGCCTTCGCTTTCTCCGCTGAAATAAATAACATCGTGAATGCTCTCCTTCGTCTTGTTCATATCCCGGATGAAACCTACAATGCCTTCAGGTTCGTGATATTCGATGTATTCGGTTTCAGCCTTTCTTTTATCCTCGTATATGATCGTAAGCGCCGGATTCAAATATGCCGTCTCATGAAGGCGGCTTTTCACTTCATCCTCTTTAAAGCGCGTCTTGTCAAAAATCGTATCGTCCGGAAGGAAGTTCACCTTCGTTCCTGTCTCCCTGGATTTGCCGATAACGGGAAGCAGCCCGTTTTGCAGCTCGATGACCGGATTGCCTCTCTCGTATTTATCCTCATAAATAAATCCGCCATTTTTTACCTGAACCGTCAGATATGCCGATAAAGCGTTTACAACAGAGGAACCCACCCCGTGCAGTCCCCCGCTGGTCTTATAAGCAGAATCGTCGAATTTACCGCCCGCATGCAGGGTTGTAAAGACGAGACGCTCTGCGCTCACGCCCTTTTCATGCATGCCTACCGGAATGCCTCGTCCGTTATCATCTACAGTCGCGGAGCCATCCGCCTCCAGCGTTACCTTTATCGTATCACAATAGCCGGCGAGGTGCTCGTCCACCGCATTGTCCACAATTTCATATATCAGATGATTCAAGCCCTTGGTCGAAACGCTTCCTATGTACATTCCCGGTCTTTTTCTGACCGCTTCCAATCCTTCCAAAACGGTAATGCTTGAAGCGTCATAGGTACCCTCTCTAGCCATTTACTACACCCTCTCTCATAATTGTTTATAAAAACACACAATGTAGTATACCATATACTTTGTACATTGGAAAGTGAAAAAATACCGTATATAGTGGCTATGATGCAAAAAAACGGCTGCCCGGACAAATGCCGGACATGCCGCTATATAAATCCTCATTTTATTTATTTTTCTTACAGCAGGCAACTGCCAGGGCTCCCGGCCCAATATGGCAGGCTACGCTGAGAGACAAAGGCGCTACATGCACATCGAAGTTCGGAAATGTTTGCAGCAGCTCCTCTTTAAAAGTAAACGCCATTTCCGCATTGTAGGTATAGGCAATCTGCAGCCATATATTATCTCTGTCAGCTCCTCCCAAACGATTGTTCATATCATTTTTAATTGCCGTGGTCATAAGAGATTTCCCTTGCGTGGTAGTTCTCGCTTTAGCGAAGGCATCCAGCTTGTCTCCCTGAATCTGGAGCACCGGCTTTAATTTAAGCAGAGTACCGAGAGCTGCAGCCGCCGGAGTAATCCTTCCTCCCTTTTTCAGATAATACAAGGTATCCAGCATAATGTAAATGCTGGAATTGTATTTATCGGCTTCAAGAAAATCTTTGATTTCCTGGCCGCTCTTTCCTTCTTCCGCCAATTTCTTCGCATCCAAAGCCGACTGTCTCTGGGTAACTGAAATCCTTTGGTTATTGACGACATGCACCTTCCCATCATATTCTCTCGCCAGCATCAGCGCACTCTGGCAGGAGCCGGAAAGGCCGCTGGACATAGGGATATGCACGACCTCATCGAAGTCTTTGAGTAAATTGCTCCATAAGTTCATAACAGCCTCCGGAGAGGGCTGACTGGTGACTACGCTGTCTCCCGCCGCCAGCCTGTTATAGAACTGCTCCTGAGACAAATCGATATCTTCAAAATAAGTCACATCATTAATCATAAAAGGCATAGGCAATACGTGTATTCCCAGTTCTTTTGCCTGCGCCTGCGTAATTCCGCTGTTACTGTCCGTTACAATTGCAATATTTGCCAATTTCATTTCCGGTATCCTCATGCATAAACATCATGCGACGGATACCTCTCCTTCCACTCTTATGTTTTCTTATTATATATTACTGTCAGATTGTCCTAAAGTCAACTGAATTTAACGCCTCATCCATATACCTCTTAAGCGGCAAATGTCCGTCCTCCTCCAGCTTTTCATCCCTCAAAAGCAAGGCATCCACGCTTTCCTTCGCCCTCTTTAAGACATCCGTATCCTGATATACATCTCCTATTTTAAAATCCATGATCCCGCTCTGCCTGATACCGAACAGATCGCCCGGCCCCCTGAGCTTCAAGTCCTCTCCTGCGATAAAAAAGCCGTCGTTGGAATGATTCAGTATATCCAGGCGTTCCATCGTCTGCTTCTTATCCGAACCGCTTACGAAAATACAGTAGGACTGATGCTCACCTCTTCCTACTCGCCCGCGAAGCTGGTGAAGCTGAGCCAGGCCGAAGCGTTCCGCATTTTCCACCATCATTACCGTTGCATTAGGCACGTTAATGCCTACCTCGATTACAGTGGTAGATACCAATACGTCTATATTGCGCTTCGCGAATTCCTCCATCACTTGGTTCTTATCCGCAGGGCGCATTTTTCCATGAAGATAAGCCGTTTGTATTTTAGAAGGAAGGATACTTTTCAATTTCTCCGTATAAGAAATGACATTTTCCGCACCTTCCAGTTCTCCTTCCGCCACCATCGGGCAAATCACATAGACCTGACGGCCTGCCTGCACCTCTTTTTCGATGAAGCGGTATGCTTTCTCTCTATAGTCGGTAGAAACTACACAATTTTTAATGGGAAGCCTGTTGGCAGGAAGCTCGTCCACGATGGAAATATCCAAATCACCATATAAAATGATGGCAAGAGTACGCGGTATTGGCGTTGCGCTCATTACGATTACATGTACATTTTCCCCTTTTCCTGCAAGCGTTTCCCTCTGCCTGACACCGAAGCGGTGCTGCTCGTCCGTTACCACGAGAGCCAGGTTCTTATAATCTGCCTTTTCCTGGATCAACGCATGGGTACCGATAATGAGGTTAGCACGGCCGCTTTTTATTTCCTCGTAGGCTTCCCTCTTTTCCTTCGCGGTCATAGAACCCGTCAGAAGCATAGGAACGAAGGGCAGCTTATATTTTGCAGTCAGTTCCGAGGCTGCTTCGAAATGCTGCCTCGCCAGCACCTCCGTAGGAGCCATCATCGCACCCTGATAGCCATTGGATACGCACATCAAAAGAGAAAGAAAAGCGAGAATCGTCTTACCTGAGCCCACATCTCCCTGAATCAGGCGGTTCATTACCTTTTCTCCCTGCAAATCCTGCCGAATTTCTTCCCATACCCTTTTCTGGGCTCCGGTCAGCGCGTAGGGAAGCGCTTCTATCAACCGCTTCGTCTCTGCCACCTCCACCATGGGATAGATATTTTGAAGTACCTCGTTGTGCTCCTTGCACTTGCGAAGGGCGAGAAGAAACAAAAAGAACTCGTCGAATACGAGCCGCCTTCTCGCAGTGAGCATTTCTTCAAAATCCTTAGGAAAATGAATGTCCTCTATGGCCTGCCCGTAGGAAATGAGCTGCTGTGTTTCCCTTATCTCTTCCGGCAGATAATCTTCTCCGAAGCGGTAATGTGCCAGCGCCTGCTTTACGGCTTTTGTGACCATATGATTAGTAAGCCCTGCCGTAAGGGAATATCTGGGCTGCATAACTCCGGTAAGTTTAAAATATTCCTCCGGTTTGTATATCTTCGCCTGCTCCATTACAAGCCGTCCTCCCTTTTTTAAGGGGATTCCTCTAAAAATATAGAATAGGCCTTTTTTCAACATATTTTTCACATAAGGAGTGTTGAAATAGGTCATGAATATCTGTCCGCCTGCATCCCTTATCTCGAAATTCAAAATCGTCAGGTTACGTACTTTTTTGGCCGCGATATTGCCCACAAGGCACGCCCTTACCGAGCAGATTTCTCCTGCGGGGGCATCGCTTATCATTACGGGTTCCTTAAAGGTCTCATAATCCCTCGGATAATTGTGTAAAAGTCCGCCCACATCGTTAATATTCAGTTTGCCAAAAAGCTTCGCTGTTTTTTCCCCGATGCCTTTAATGTCAATAATGTTCGTACTATCATCCATAACCATACCATCTGTCTAAAAAAAGGACGGCATACGCATCCGTCCTTTATCGTTGTTATCAATCATTCCGCCGAAACAATATAATAATAAATAGGCTGTCCGCCGTACTGCAGTTCTATATCGCATTTCGGATAACGGACTTCCACCCTTTCCTTCAGTGCTTCCGCCGTCTCCTCGGAAATCTCTTTTCCATAATAGATACTGATGAGTTCCTTATCGTCCTCCATCATATCCTCTATCATCCGGAAGGTAATTTCTATCATGTCGGTACCGTTGGATAAGATGCCGCTGTCTCCGATTCCCATATAATCGCCGGCCTTGATTTCTTTATCGTCGATTACCGTATCACGAACCGCATAGGTTACCTGGCCGGTACTGACCGCTTTGATTTCTTCGATCATCGTCTCCGTATTCTCTTCAACGGAAAGGTCCGGCACGTAATTGATCACAGCCGTAATTCCCTGAGGTACGGTCTTAGTCGGAATTACTACGATGTTCTTACCTTCTGCCATATGAGTAGCCTGTTCTGCCGCCAAAATGATATTCTTGTTATTTGGCAGGATAAAAATAGTATCCGCATTCACTTTATCGATGGCATTGAGCATATCCTCAGTGCTGGGGTTCATCGTCTGTCCGCCCTCGATAATATAATCCACTCCTAATCCGGTAAATATCTCGTTGATTCCTTCTCCTACGGAAACTGCAATAAATCCGACTTCTTTTCTGGGCGTCTCAGAAGATGCCATCTCCTCATTCTTCTCGGACATCTTGAACAGCTTCTCCTCATGCTCCAATCTCATATTGTCTATTTTCATATTGGACAGAGCGCCGTATTTTAAAGCCTTTTGAATCGCAAGTCCCGGATCGTTGGTATGTACATGCACTTTTACCACATCGTCATCCGCAACTACTACTATGGAATCTCCAATAGATTCCAAATATTCCTTAAAATCCATCTCCTGCTTAATATTGAAGTTTCTGCTGAGCATAATAATAAATTCCGTACAGTAACCGTACTTAATATCCGCCTGCGCCTGTGCATCCATATTCATCGTCATTGCATAGGAATCCGCCGGTTTAGCATCCGGTATCGTAAGGTCTAATTCTTTACCGAGGAAAGCGTCATAAGCTCCCTTTAACACCTGCATCAAACCTTGACCGCCGGAATCAACAACTCCTGCCTGCTTCAATACCGGAAGCATATCCGGGGTCTTGCTAAGAACTTCATCCGCATAACGGATGATTTCTCCGAAATAAATCTCCAAATCCTCTTCGCCGTTATCCGCAAGCTCTCTCGCTTTCTGAGCCCCGCCCTTGGCAACGGTAAGAATCGTACCCTCCTTGGGCTTCATAACTGCTTTATATGCGGTCTCCACCGCTTTATCAAAAGCATCGGCAATAATGACCGCATCCAGTTCATCGTATTCCCTTACGACCTTTGTAAATCCACGAAACAACTGTGAAAGAATAACGCCGGAGTTACCTCTCGCTCCCCTTAAAGAGCCTGAGGAAATCGCCTTGCAAAGCGAGGACATATCCGGATTCTCCATAAGTGAAACTTCTTTTGCCGCAGACATAATGGTCAATGTCATGTTCGTACCGGTATCGCCGTCCGGTACCGGGAATACGTTCAATTCATTGATCCATTCCTTTTTTGCTTCCAAATTTTTTGCACCAGCCAAGAACATCTTAGAAAGCATCCTAGCGTCGATTGTATTAGCCACAACAAAATCCTCCTTAATCAATCACTCTTACACCTTCTACAAAGATGTTGATTTTCTCAATTTCAATACCTGTAAATTCTTCCACTTTGTATTTCACGTTGCTGAGCAGGTTATCAGAAACGGCCAAGATGCTCACTCCATAAGAGACGATTACGTGAAAATCAAGTATCAGCTTGTTATTATCCAGCGTTACTTTAATGCCTCTCGTCATACTATCCATTTTTAAAAGTTTCACAAGACCATCTTTCATATTAACACTGGCCATACCGACTATGCCGAAACATTCCATGGCCACCGAACCGGCGTACTGTGCAATTACTTCATTGTCAATAGCAATATTTCCCATATGGGTATCCATAGAAGAAGCTTTCATAACATACCTCCTTATTCTTTAATCATAGACATATATATTGTATTATAACCGCTCCTTATCAAAAAAGAAACTACTAATAATAAATTATAAAAAAATTAGGACATTGAAAATTTAGGCTTGCATTCCCCATTATTTTCTGATATTATACAAATGTTGTGAGTATAAATTCGAGGAGGTGCAAGACGATGGCTAAATGTGATATCTGCAGTAAAGGCGCTCATTTTGGCAATAATGTAAGCCATTCTAATAGAAAAACTAACAGAATCTGGAATTCTAACGTGAAGAACGTAAAATGCAAAGTGAATGGTGCAGCCAGAAAATTACATGTTTGTACGAGCTGCTTAAAATCCGGAAGAGTTGAAAGAGCTTAATTTTATCGGATTATTTTAATGAAAACGTATCGAAAAAACAGCCTGATCGGCTGTTTTTTTAGTGCTCTTAATGCCCGGCTCCCTCTATGCTTGCTTTCCTATATCATATGCTCTCCGAAGCTCTTCGTATTCCCGGTTGATAATCTGTACCATTTCATGATCCCCCGCCACATTGTCAGGGTGAAACATCTTAATCAAGTCCTTATATCTCTTTTTTAATGCGAGGCGGCTGTTCACTCCCTTAAAGAGCATACCGGCTAAATCCGAACGCCCAAAAAATGATGGCCCGTCCTCATATACTTCCTTTTTTGCTTCGAACTTGTCCTTCTCTTTTTGAAATTTATGACGATCTTCTTCGAGCTGCTCAAACCCTCTTTGAAGAATCTTCATCTTTTGGTCAAAAAAGGTGTTTTCCTGCTGCAGCCGTTTTCTGTCTATTTCCATGGAATGGCTGAGCGTGCGCATCTCATCCTGGAACTGCTTTTTCTCTCCGGCGAATTTCTCCTGAAGCTCGGATATTTCTCTTTTCAAATTCTCCATCCGCACATTTTCTTTGAAAAGCCAAATTTTTAACTCATTCAGTTCATCGCCGGAACCGTTTTTGAATATCTCCTCCAAATCGAAGAAAGGTTCCTTTTCCTCCTGAAAGTCCATCCTACTGCCCTCATCTTGCCGCTTTATAAAGCCATACTAATAACT
This sequence comes from Bacillota bacterium, assembly GCA_023442465.1. Classification (GTDB taxonomy): domain Bacteria; phylum Bacillota; class Clostridia; order Lachnospirales; family Lachnospiraceae; genus Kineothrix. The sequence continues at coordinate 289,740 of JAEZZQ010000015.1, forward strand.
GTGCCATTCCCGGTTAATCGCAATAATAAAAGTTATAACCTATCAACAACAGCAGTGCGCAAATAATCAAACCGAGAAACCTGCTGGTAAAAAAAAGCATAAGTAACATGCCTACCGCAATCCAAAAAGCGATAAAACCAATCATCTTTTTCATGCAACCATCTCCGCTTATGCCCTTTACTATATCTTATGCAATTTGCACGTAATAGATACCCATTACTCCGTTCCCTCGGGGAACGCAATATCTACCGCAGCATCGTCCGCCATCATCTCATCCTTGTCGGAGGAAGAAGTGAACTTATCTACGATATCTGGAATCATATCGAGAATCTTTGTAACCGTATCTTGATTCTTTATATTCACCAGCTTGGTGGTGCCGTTCTTGATGACCAATACCGCGCTGGGCGTCATCTTGCCGGTAAATCCTCCCGCACCTCCGCTCTTCTTATCCGCGGAGCTGGCTCCTGCCCCTACGCCGAAGGTAACATCCACAAGGGGAAGGATAATGGTATCTCCAACCTGCGTCGCTTCTCCCACTACCGTCTTCGTTGTAAGTACGGAATCAATGCCCTTCATCAAAGATTCTATTACTCCCGAAAAATTATTATCTGCCATTTAAGAGTCCTCCCTTTTTAATAACTTCAGCAATTGCTTGATATTCTTATCCCGATACAACCGAAAGGCTGCGATGAGGAGCGTGAACGCAGTAACTCTGCCTCTTATATCCAAGCTGCCTTCTACTATCATATTTTCAAAATCCGCCTGTATCTTAACATTATTCCCGATGAAGGGATATAACATTCCATAAATGGCGAGTATCTGTCCCGTGCTTGCCGGATCTCCGGTGCCCACTGTCAGGCGAACATCGCATTTCCTCGGCCGGATGCTTCTTATAATACGGAAAAGCTGCTTTTTCGAAATTCCAAAGGCTTCCTTAAAAACTTCGCTCTGTAACAGTTCCGTATAATATGCTATGTCCTCAATAATCTTTTTTATTCTATCACATATAACTGTTATTGTGTACTCAATATTTCTTATTATTTCCAAAAGTTTCCGGAAAAAATCTATTATTTTTCGAAAGAAATTTATTATCTTAAAATAAACTGCGCGCAGTTTTTCTGAGAAACCACTCTTTTTCTCACTTTCCGCACTGTCCCCGACGCTCTCCTCTTTTTCAACCTCAGCTTCGCAGACCCCATCTTTTTTTACAGAATCGTTTCCGATTGCGGTATTTTCGCTTGCTTTCTCCGGTATTTTCTGCTTATCTTCTATTTTATTTTCTGATTTATTTTCAGCTTTGCTTTGAATTTCATTCTGCTCTTTGTTTTGAATCTCTTTATCTGATATATTGTCTTGATTTTCCTCCGCTTTATTTTCTGCGTTTTTTTCTAATATGTCCTTATTTTTACTCTTATTCCGCCTATTCTTCGCCTTTTTTTCTCTCTTTTCTTTCTTTATTTCAAGCCTCTTTTCAGCCTTCTCCTTTTTGGGTTTAGCGGAATCGAAAAGAATGAAGAAGAATATCCGTACTCTAATTCTTACTGCCTTCGAATAGGTCAATAAAGCGTTCAGTATGCGGAGCAGCCACGTTATCTTGACCTTCACCCTAAGGGGCTCGTCTTCTCCCAGCTTTCCGTCTGCCTGAATACGGTATCTGACAGGAACAAACAGCACCAGGCAAATCGCCAGAAGCAGGATGCCCAAGAGAACGGCCAAAATCACTCCTATTATTTTCAATATCAGCAATACGATATGCAGCATATATACCTCGCAATCACGTTTCTAGGGAAATAAGAACTTTTTAATATCGGGACTTCCGCTTGTCTGCAGTGCCTCCTGAGCAATTTTCACTACAATGTCCACTGCCTCTTCATAGCTGCCGCTGATGCCTATAATATAGGGAGGATGCTTTTTATAATATTTCTGCCGCAAAAAACCACTGTGATATATGTCAAGCTGATCTCTTCCTTTCGAAAGAGAAATCACATATACCATCGGCTGTATGGAACCAAGGCGCAGCTTCCATTTCACTTTATTCGGATTTTTTATAGTCTCACCAACATAGAGATTTTTATAAAACTTCATTTATGCACCTATCCGTCCTCTTTTTTGCATACAAATCTTATCCATGTATTATAGTTTATTATTCTGCCTTCCATACCGCAAGCCAAAATTGCGTTTCTATGCAATTTTGCAAGGGCGGCAATCGGCAAATGCTACATGTTATCATTTAGCCAAAGGCTGAACTGCAACTATTATAGCATACTTTACCTAAAAAAACATTGACATTCTTTAGCTATAACTTATACTGAAATTACAAGAAAACATATTGCCCACCAAAAGGAGGGATTCACCTATGCTCACTGTTGCTAGCATTACCTTAAAACCCGGAATGGAAATCGGTGAAGATGTTTTTAATTATAAAAATGAACTTCTTGTGGCTGCCGGTACGATTCTGGAGGACAGTCATATCAAGAAAATCGTTCGCCATTCTGTAATGAGCGTTGTCATCAAAGAAGCGGTCGACTACGCGACTACACGTTTTGAAAGGGTGCGCTTGAGCGAAGGCTTCAAGAAATTCGATGCCGTTTACAGCGAATACCTTCTATACTACAAAGAGCTTATGGTGGACTTCGTTACGAAGGGGATTCCCTTTCAGGTCGACCATCTCATGGATATTTATCGTGCAATTACCCCTTATGCGCAAAGCGGCGAGCTTTTATTGGACTATCTTTATCATATGCTTCCCAGCGAAGACAACATGACACACGCCCATTGCCTGAACTCTGCTTTGATTGCCGGTGTGTTCGCGAAATGGCTCAATCTTTCGCAGGAGGATACTGAAATACTGATCAAATGCGGATTCTTCTACGATATTGGCAAACTAAAGCTTCCCAATGACTTAATATGGAAGCCGGAAAAGCTTACAGAGCTTGAGTTCACCCAAATCAAAACCCATACCCTGACCGGTTTCGATTTGCTTAAAGAGCTGGATTTGAATCCTCATATCATCAATGCAACACTCATGCACCACGAACGCTGTGACGGCTCCGGCTACCCCTCCCGACTTAGAGGCGATAAGATAGACCGTTTTGCAAAGTACATAGCGATTATCGATACCTATGAAGCCATGACCTCTTCCAGAATGTACCGCCAGTCCTATCATCCGTTCCAGATTATCGCCGGTTTCGAGAAAGCGGGCTTCATCATTTATGAAGAAACTATACTGCGTCCGATTTTATCGCACATTGCCGCCTCTCAGGTGGGAAATAATGTGCGTCTGAGCGATGGACGCGTGGCGGAGGTTGTTTTAATCAATCAAAGGTATTTGTCCAGACCGCTCCTCCGCTCGCCGGAAGGACTTATCGATTTATCGACAGAACCGCAGTTACAGATAGAGGCTATTTATTAGCCTCTATTTTTTATGTAATAGGAAAGTTCTCCTATTACATAAAAGCCCTTCGGGCAAACAATGCGCAGCTTCGCGCGCGGAACAAAAGCTGTGCTGCTAAAGTACTTGGTCGCGAGAGTGTGCGAAGCACACTTTTGTTCTTTCTCAGGCACCGAAATACGCATCGAATATTCTCTTGGCAATAGGAACCGCATAATCGCCGCCGGAGCCTGCGCCTTCTATAATGATAGTGACACAGATTTCAGGTTCTTCCACCGGCGCAAAGCCGGTAAACCACGCATGAGAATCTTCTTTTACACTATTATATTCTGCAGATCCGGTCTTTCCTGCAGCCGTATAAGACAAGCCTTTTAGCCTGCTGGCAGTCCCCTTCTCCACGACTCCCTTCATCAATCCCGCCAAAATATCCGCTTCTGCCTCAGTCATCAGCTTGCGGTAAGAGGACGGGGCAAACTGTTTGATTACCGTTCCCGCACTATTCTCCACGTGATCGATCATATAGGGCTGCATCACAACACCGCCGTCTGCGATCGCACTGGTAATCATATTTAAATGAATGGGCGTCATGCCGGTGGTTCCCTGGCCGATTGCAATCTGCATCATGTCCGCATTGGTGGAGTCTTCATTTACTGTAATTCTACTTTTGCTGTAATTCACTTTCAGAGGCAGTTCCTCATTGAACATCAAATCAGCTAATGTGTCGTCGAACTTGCTTTTATTTAACTTAAGCCCTATGTTGGCGAAAGAAGAGTTGCAGGATTTGGCGAAGGACAGCGCAAAGTCCTCGCTGCCATGGCTCTGTCCATGGTAACAATTAATTCTGTCTGCACCGTCTGAAAAGCTTCCGGTGCAATTAAATGTATAGTTTTTATAGGCATCGGGATTTTCCCTTATATATTCCAGGGCCGTAACGATCTTAAAGGTAGAGCCGGGCGGATACAAGCCTTGTGTAGTGCGGTTAAGCAGGATGCTGTTATCCTCATCGGCCACCAAGTCGTCCCATATGGCATCTATTTGATTTGGGTTGAAATCGGGCTTGGAAACCATGGCCAGGATCTTCCCCGTGGAAGGCTGGGTCACAATTATCGCCCCCTTGTATACACCAAGCGCATTGTACGCTACTTCCTGAAGGTTTACATCCAGCGTTGTATAGATATCGTCTCCCGGATATTTTTCGCCTGATACATCTTTGGCCACCTTATCCGATAAGGGTGCATTGGAATTGATCAGATAATAATTCCCCAAGGCCTCTACTCCTGCCCTGCCGTTGGTGGAATAACCCACTGCATGAGAAAACAAGTCGGCATAAGGATACTGCCTCGTCTCTTCCCCGTCGCTGTCCGTTACCGTCTCAGCTAATACATCCCCGTCCTTGGAATATATAGTACCTCTGATATTTTGTGCGATCAACATTTTCTGCCTGCTGTTATAGCTGTTGTTAATCAGCTCCTGCTTATTCGTCACGGAGTAATAACAGATATAACCCATCATTCCTACAAAAACGCCCACAAACAAAAGGGTCACGATTGCGATCTGAATATTTATTTTTTTTCTATTATTATCCGCTCTATTCTTCACTCTCATCCAAATCCTCAATGTAAGTTTTTTCTCTTTGCTTCTGATTTTTTAGCTTCTTCAGCTTCTTTTTTTCCGCCCGAAGCATTTCCTTCTCCTCGTCCTGACGAATCATGCAAAGTCCTTCGATGATGGCGAACATAATGAGGGTCGTAAGGACAGAACTTCCTCCATAGCTGATAAGCGGTAAGGTAACTCCGGTAAGAGGAATGAATTTGCTGCCGCCGCCAATGGTAAGAAATACCTGAAATATATAGGTGACTCCCAAACCAAAGGCTATGAGCTGATAAAAGCGATCGTTCAATTTCATAGAGATATTCATAAACATGATGAAGCAGCTAATACATACAAGAATCAGGCACATGGAAAATATGATTCCAAGCTCCTCCGCAATCGCCGAAAATATGAAGTCTGCCTCCACAAAGGGAATCGATTCCGGTGTGCCTTGAAAAAGGCCCAGGCCGAACCACCCTCCACTGCTTATGGCAAACAGAGACTGAGTGATCTGATATCCGCCTGAGTCAATTTGACTCCACGGGTCACTCCACGCCTGAACCCTCACCTGAACGTGAGTAAATACCTTATAGGCAATGATTGCCGCACCGGAGCCTCCCGCTGCTCCGGCAAGCAGATACAACGGATTCTTCGTAGCAATAAACACCATGAATACGTATACGATAAAAAAGATTAAGGCACTGCCAAGATCCTTGGAGATAACCAGTATAACCACATGGATTCCCGCTACTACAGCCGTTGTGAACACCTCAAAAAATGAAGTGGATTCATACAATGCGCTGGCAACAAAAAACACAAAGATAATCTTTACGAATTCCGAGGGCTGAAAAGTAACTCCCGCAAAGGAATAAGATATCTTCGAACCATAGGTCGCCGTCCCTAAAATGAGCACTACTGCAAGAGCTCCGGCTCCTATGATGGCATAAACCCACGTCAGGCTCTTTAGAAATTTAAGCCTGTGTACGAAAAAAGGAATCACCATGGTTATCGCGATGGAAAATGCCACGATGACGAATTGTTTCACAGCCTTTTCATAAGAGATCCGCGTAAGGACTATAAACCCGATACTCAAAAGCATACACATATTGTTTACGATCAATCGGTTCGCCCGCGGATATATCACGTGGAAAAGCGCCACGGTAGCGAACAGAACAATTTGCTGGAACGCATAAAAAAACAGATAGCTCATCTCTCCCGTTTCAAAACAAATTACCATAAAGCAAGAAAAATGAATCAAAAACATTAAAATATTCTGTCTCGTGTAAGTTCCGCTTCTGTCCTCTTCGTCCCGGTACCTGAATACTGCGAAGCATTCGCAGACATATAATACCATAAATAAAGTTATAACATATTTCGATAGTTCCGTAATATACAATTCCATAATTCACCCGTACACTTTTTAAATGTAAATTTATTCTACTCCCCGATTCAAATGCGCGTTGGTATATTCTGCAAACGGAGGTTTCCCTTCCTCTTTCCCGCTGTTTCTTATCCTGCTTTCATAGAAAGAAATAATCTCCCCTGCATCTTTCCCTTTTTCCGTGGTAAAATCCAGACGAAACGTCGAAACTCCAAGCTTCATCATTTTTAAAAGGTTCTGATGCATCGACAAAGGAACCGAATTATAAATAATATTATAACAGTGTCTGCAATTCAAATATACCGGAAAATTTTTTCGGTACCGGTCGGTCAAAAAGGTGGTTCCACTTACTGCGTTCTTATTTTCCTCGGTCTTCCTGCAAAAGCCCATAGTCTTAGAAATACAGTTGGCGGTTACCATCATAGGTATCCTTCCATAGACGATTTGGGATAAGGAATCACTTTCCACGGCTTCCATCAGTCCGGCAATTTCTTTGAAATTAAGCTCATGGGGAAGATACCGTTCCGCGCACTCATCCTTGTAAACTTCATAAGCTTCTTTGTTCCACATATAAAGACTAGCATCAGTGACAATATCCTTACTATAGAAAAAGCTCCTAAGCCATTGCAATTCTTCCTGATTTCGGATCAATACTCCCGAAAACAGTTCTCCCTCCAGCAGCTTTTCCATCTTATCCAAAAACATTTTATCATAATCCCTTATAATATGGGGCATTGTCAGATAAAGTTTTATATCCTTTTTATTATTTCTTAAGGTACGCTCCGTGGAGCCGGATGCTTCCAGCAAGTCCGAAGAAATATAAATCCTGGATATGCTGTTTTCCAGCGCGGCGTTAAGCTGTTCCTCTGTCTGTACGGACACATGCAGCTTTATTTCATTTATAGGCTTACTAACAGTCTTATCACTTTTCTCCGCTTTTTTATCCCGGCAAGGCTTTATTTCTTCACCAGCAGCTTTCAGTTTCTCATTGTTTGGGTTCTCCGCTGCTGTTTCTTTGCGCTCTGGATAAGAAAGCCCATTGAGCGTAATTATTTTTTCCGCTAACGCCTCACACGCCATACGGCGCAAATCGTTCAGCGCCTTTACGGGAATGAAAATATCGGATTCCATATCGATTTCAATATTTTCTAAATGGAATGCAGTATTCCCGCTTTTTGAAAGCTGTTTACGCACGCTCTCCTCACTCATTGGCTGTTTTAAGGCCTCTTCTACAATATTTCCATATATAGCGGCCGTTATATTTTTATAAGTAAGGGCAAAATAGGCTGGGCTGTTTTTATACAGTCTCGTTTTTCCCGTCACGGCAAGGCGGTAATCTCCTTGCAGATATTCCTCCCTGACTCTTTGGGACAAACTCTCGTCTCGTCCGCCATAGCTTGGGTTATCCAGAGTTATCATATCCTTGCCATTATGCTTATGATAATATCCTTCACTGATTTCGCTTCGGATATACAAGGAGCGAAGAGCCTCCATATCCTCTTTTTTAACGGAATATCCCGCTCCCCGGCTATCATAATATTTATCGATATATTTCCGGTAAAGAGCGGTCACCCCTGCAACGTATTCAGGACTTTTCATCCTTCCCTCAATTTTAAAGGAATCGATTCCAGCTTCGATCAGCTCAGGAATCAACTCTATCGTACACATATCCTTCAGGCTGAGAGGATATTTCTCTTTTTTCCCTTCCGCCGAATAAGGCAGGCGGCATGGCTGCGCACACCTGCCTCTGTTACCGCTCCTTCCGCCGATGATGCTGCTGAACAAACATTGTCCGGAATAACAATAACAGACAGCTCCGTGAACAAATGTCTCTATCTCAATATCCACTTCTTTCTTTATATTTTTGATTTCTGCAAGGGACAGCTCTCTGGCCGGTACGATGCGAGTGGCTCCCAGTCTCTTTATATACTCCGCCCCATACGCTCCCGTTATGGTCATCTGCGTACTGATATGACGCTCCAATCCGGGAAACCATTCTCCGACCGACCGAAATGCTCCCATATCCTGAATGATGATTCCATCCAGGCCTGCTCCATAAAAGGGCTGCAGGTAATCATAAATTTCTGCAAATTCGCTTTCCTTTACGAGGGTGTTCAGCGTTAAATATACTTTTCTTCCATATATATGAGCATGCCTTATGGCGTTTATAACTTCCTCTTCCGAAAAGTTATCCGCATATGCCCGTGCTCCGAATTTGTTTCCGCCCAGATAAACGGCATCTGCCCCGGCATGCACTGCACCCAGAAAGCATTCATAATTACCCGCAGGCGCAAGAAGTTCTACTTTTTTCATTCTTTATTTTTACCTTTGATTAGAAAAAGCTGCCTTTTCCTAAGACAGCCCACTTTCTATAATTCCTTTATATTACTTTTTCGCATCCTTTAGTTCCATTTCCATGCGAATCATTTTCTTTGCGTTTTCATTTATTTCCGCTTGCAGACTTTTTACGCTTTTTTCTGTATTTTCCAGCTTAATCTGGGAAGTGATCAACTCATGCTTCAAGTCGTACAATTCCTTTTCCTTGCTCTGAATATCTTCCTCTAAAAGGCTTATCTGCTTTTTGGCCTTGAAATAATCGTCGGCAATATTAAGCTGCAGCAAGACGTTCTGGGTATCCAGAGGCTGCCTTCTAAAGCTGTCGACTTTGCCGTACTCCGTCATCTTATTGTTAATATAAGACGCGACTCTCTGTAAATACTCTTCACTCTCGTAACCGCTCAAAGTAAATACTTTACCGCCAATGATAACTTCCGTATCTGTCTTCGCCGACATTCCCTCACCCCTTAACACAAAATATGCCCTAATACATTCATAATTTACACAATATTTATTATATAGATATTAAGAGGGAATTTCAAGTCCTAAATGATGATATGCCAAATCTGTCGCTGTTCTTCCTTTCGGCGTTCGGTTTATAAATCCGTTTTTCAAAAGATAAGGCTCATATACGTCCTCCAAGGTGCCTGCATCCTCTCCGATGGACGCAGCCAGCGTGTCCAGCCCCACAGGACCTCCTTTGAACTTATCGATTATGGTAATCAAGATGTTCCTGTCGATATAATCTAATCCCATGCGGTCCACGTCCATGAGATCCAGGGCTGTCTTGGCCACTTCTTCTGTTATGATCCCATCGTACCTTATCTGTGCGTAGTCCCTTACCCGCTTCAGCATCCGGTTGGCCAGCCGCGGCGTTCCCCTGCTTCTCCTTGCCAGTTCCTCTGCTCCCTGTTCTTCGATTGCAACATTCAAAACCCTTGCGGAATGCAGAATAATAATTTTAAGCTCCTCGACGGAGTAGAATTCCAACCGGTGAATTACGCCGAAGCGGTCTCTTAAGGGAGCTGTCAAAAGCCCCGCCCTCGTAGTCGCCCCCACCAGCGTGAACTTGGGAAGTTCCAGGCGTATGGACCGTGCCGCAGCACCTTTTCCTATTATAATATCTATGACATAGTCCTCCATCGCAGGATAAAGAACCTCCTCCACTTGCCTGTTCAGGCGGTGAATTTCATCCACGAACAATAAATCACCGGGCTGTAAATTATTCAGGATCGCCGCCATCTCTCCCGGCTTCTCGATAGCCGGGCCGCTGGTGACCTTCATATTGACTCCCATCTCCGCCGCTATAATACCGGCCAAGGTAGTCTTTCCAAGCCCCGGAGGACCGTAGAACAAGACGTGATCGAGGGAATCATTTCTAAGCTTTGCTGCGTCGATATATACCTTCAGATTCTCTTTCACCTTCGTCTGTCCGATATAATCTGCAAGGCATTGGGGTCTGAGCGAGCCTTCGATTTTTATATCTTCTTCCGTCAGGTTTGTTTCTATCATTCTTCTTGCCATTTATATAACCATTTTCCTTTCAAAGTAAAAATCCAAGCGGCAGCTTCCACAGCACAATTCACAGCGAAAGTCCCCGCTTCATTATATCTTCTTAAGCGCAAGCTTCAAGATATCCTCCGTATCCATATCCTCTGTAACAGCAATCTGCTTTACTGCCTTTAACGCCTCGGAGGCGGAATAGCCCAATGCAGTAAGCGCTTCTATCGCTTCATTTTTGGAGCTTGTGTCACCGGATGATGCACCGCTAAGCCCGCCGCCCATACCTTTATTCACGAAAGTATCTTCTATGGAAACCTTATCCCTAAGGTCAAGGATTACTCTCTCGGCAGTCTTCTTCCCAATGCCGGGCGCTTTGGAAATTTCCTTCACATCCCCCGAAATAATAGCGAACCGCAAACTGTCCGCACTCATTACGGACAAGATGGCAAGACCGCCCTTGGGACCGATTCCATTTACCGTAATCAGTTTCTTGAATATGTCCAGATCGTCCTTCGTAAGAAAGCCGTACAGAAGGAATGCATCCTCTCTTACACAGGTATAGGTGTATATCTTCACTTCCTCGCCTATTCCCGGCAGCATTCCTGCCGTACCGGAAGATATTTTAATATTGTATCCGATACTGTTCGCCTCCAGAACGAGATTATCCTCTGTAATATCAGCGATTTCACCTTTTATATATGCTATCATGACCGTTTCTCCTGATTTTTGTTTTTCATTTCATGTATATGAAATTAAGTATATCACGGCGAACGTACGTTTGCAACATCATCCTTCCATAATCTGCAAAGCTCGGATATTAGTATCCTTTATTTTTTCCATAATGGATATTACATGATTCTCCAAAAAGTTATCTTCACCTTCCGTAAGTCCCTGCGAGGTAAGTTCCTGAAGCACCAGATCGCATATCGCTTCCACGATAATCACCTTTTGATCCTTCGTATTCAGCGTATATAAATAATCCTTTGCCTTTGCATCTTTCCAAGCCTCTGTCTGATTTTCTGTCTGGGCGAGGATATTTAATATTTCACCGATTTCAGACAATATGGGAAGTCCTTTCATTCCACGGTGCATCCATTTATAAAAGGGTGTATATTTTTTATTCAGAAGATATACCATAGAAATTGTGTTTTTTATAAATTCTGCCAGAGAAAGCTGTGCCGCTACATGCTCTCCCCGTTTCATCGCCCTTGCGTAGTTGTATTGTCCGGACTGAGCCATAACGGCTGCTCTTGCCGCTATTTTTTTTACCCTTACATCCTCGGGATAAAATGCCAGCAGTTCATTTCGTATCCGGCTGAATTCTCCCAAAGGATCTGCAAACACCTTGCCGTTTACCGCACTGCAAAGCATGGACTCCGGTATCCGCAGCCATTCCATATTACTTCCCGGAACGCCCTCACAGCCGATGAGTCCATAGTAAAAATCAGGGATGGAGTGTACACCTACTCTTCCCCTTCCATGGGCACTCACGCTTCTCCCCGATACCCCTTCGAAATCCGCCGGGAGCCTTTCATATTCCTGAGCCACCTTTCTGCCGTACTTCTCATAATCTTCTTTTGTCAGCCAGACACAAAAGGAAGGTCCGTAATCGTGGTCCATGGAAATCTCGTCGTCAAAACCGAGACACTCGGAACCTTGTCCGGCCAAGCCAACCGCCGCCCGTCCCGCAACCTCGGGAAATTTTTCTTCTAACATTTTTTTGCCGTATGCAAGGTAATATTTTTCGGATAATTCTAAGCCCTTCATTGCTGCAACCCAATTTTCCTATAAATTTCTTCCGCATTCTTTCTATAATATTCCGCTTTTTCCTTATCCTTTAGGCATTCACAAACTGCGGCACAATTTTCGCACAGCACGCCATAGCTTTGGTTCTCACCAAAATGTTTTTTTACCTCAGACAGCGCCTTCTCATAGGAAAGCAAAGAGTTTTCATAATCCCCTATACGGAAATATGCTTCTCCCACACCTGCGAGGGCCGCACTATAGTGAGCGTCTGTATGCTCTCCTCCTGCAGCATCAAAGAATCCCAGAGCTTCTTCCAAAGCTTTTGAAGCATCCTCAGGCTTGTCCATTTTAAAATACAAAAGTGCGAGATTCGTCAGGGTCGTCGCCTGCTCCGCTTCACTATTTTCCATGGTGCTTACGATGGACAGAGCTCTTTTAGAAAGCTCCGCCGCTTTTTCATTCTCATTCATCTGCTCCAGCAAAATACTCATGTTGTTGTAGAGTCCTGCGAACCGGTAATCATCTTTTGGAAGCAGGCTTTCATATATCTGAAGTGCCTGCAAGTAGTATTTGTATGCCGGTTCCAGTTCGCCTGCCGCGCGGTAAACCGTCGCTGCATTCAGAAGCGTTGTGGCAAAATGTTCGCTGTTTTCCAGTTGTAATTCTTCTAAAAGTAAAAGGACATCTTCTGCGATGTCAAAGGCCTTTTTAAATAGGGAGGTGCTGCGGTAAAAGCCTATCATTTCGTTGCCGATTACGATATATGCAGGGTAGTCTTCTGCTTCCTTGGCTTTTTCCAGTTTCTCCAGCAGATAGGGCTCCACTTTATCTATTTCATTTCTCTGGAACAAATTGTCCAGATGTCCCCAAAATTGTTCGGTATTCATTTATGGATGGCTCCTTTTGATTGTGACTTTTATTATTAAATGGTATTTTAACATATTGATGGGAATATGGGAAGAAGCGGGGGCTGCAGAAGGTGACATTTTACTCTATATTAATTTGAAACACAAGTTCTGTCTGATCTTCAAATTTCTCAATGCCTTTTTCATATATTTCCATACCTTTCTTTTTGGCATAACTCTTAAATAATGTTTGGCTCGCTATGTTGGTATCTGAAATAGAAAGCTGAATATTACAATAACCTAATCTTTTAGCCTCGCTAACAAGAGAATCGATCATCATTGTTCCGATACCTTCACCCCTATGCTTAAAGTCAACACATAATTGCCAAATAAAGATTGTTTCTTTATCCAAACTGGGAATCCCGCTTATATATCCAACTATTTTATCCTCTGACTCTACGACCATACATGTTGATGAATAATAATTCTGCAATATCCAATATACGTACACATTATATGGCAATACATAAGGAACTCCCTGTCTTATCAGCTCAATTATTTTTTCTAAATCATTTTTTCTTATTTCTCTGATTTCCATATGTATAGTTCCTCCCAATAAATTACTTTTGTCACCCTGTTGCCACTTTTAATTAGGTTATTTAATATATTTTCTCTTTCTATAAAAATATCATATATTCAAGGCAACATTCAAAATAATCATTCTAATAAAGCTGGTTGGTAAACAATAATATATTATTCATTTTGTTTAATTATACAGTGCATGAACGGAGAATTACAGTATTTTTCTCATGCTAAAGCTTTCAATCCGTTTAAACCAATATATACAACCAGGGCGTTATTTAGTTGCTGACCTGACAGATAAAATTTTCCCAAGCTCACTTTATGACAGCACTCTGCGTTTATCTCCTCCTTGTTGCCTTCATCTAATTGTAGTATAATGCCATTGACTAATAGGGCGATATCAAAGCTCTGATTTATATACGCCTTTTGCAGCATTTGTAAATATATTGTTACTATTCACAGCCATGCTGTTCATAGCAACAATATAAATGCTTGTCGTCATACAACTACACTAATATTTCTACTAATATACGAAAGGATGAATGTAATGAAAATTATTTTTATCAGACACGGAGATCCTGATTATGCGAACGATACTTTGACGCAAAAGGGCTGGAGGGAAGCAAAACTTCTTGCAAAGAGGGTAAGCGGATGGAATGTAAAGGACTTTTATTGTTCTCCTCTGGGACGGGCACAGGATACTGCTTCCTGCAGTTTAAATATTATGAATAGGCAGTCTGTTACTTATGATTGGCTTAGGGAGTTTTATTATCCGATTACTGATCCTACTACCGGGAGATACGGCGTGCCTTGGGACTTCATGCCTTCTTACTGGACAACGGAACCGTTATTCTATGATAAAGATCGTTGGCATGAAGCAGATGTTCTTAGGAGCAATAGCGAGCTTAAGCCTGCATTCGATGAGGTATGCAGCGGTCTCGACAGTATCTTGGCAAAGTACGGCTATATAAGGGACGGTATGATATACCGCACCGGAATAGCAAAAGAGGAAACAGGTGTTTCTTCTCTTACTCCCGATTCTGGAAAAGATGCCGGTACAGCTAAGCTCTTGAAGCCTTACAGCGATGATACCATCGTTATTTTCTGCCATCTGGGCGTTACCTTTGCGATGATGTCGCATCTGTTAGGAATCGCTCCTACTTTATTATGGCAGAATTTTTTCATTGCACCTACTTCGGTTACTGTTCTCATTTCGGAAGAAAGGGTACCCGGTGAAGCGTATTTCCGCGGTCAGGTAGTAGGGGATACCTCGCATCTGCGCGATGGTAACGAGCCGATCTCACAGGCGGGATATTTTGCGGAGCCGTTTCAGCTATAAAAAACCGGCATCTTGCTGCGATGCTGCAGGCGGGATGCCGGTTTCAAAGTTCTATCTATTGTTGATATAATTAATTAACCCTTCCGAAGCAATGATCTTCTGCATGAACTCAGGAAAAGCCTGGCCTTGGAACTTTGTTCCCTTCGTCAGATTAGTAATGACTCCGGTATCGAAGTTCACTTCCACTTCGTCTCCCGCCTCAATTCCCCTGGAGGCCTCGGGGCACTCAATAATGGGAAGTCCGATATTGATTGCATTGCGGTAAAAGATTCTCGCAAAGGTCTCTGCGATTACACAGCTTATCCCAGCAGCCTTTATCGCTATTGGAGCATGCTCTCTGGAGGAACCGCAGCCGAAGTTTTTGTTCGCTACGATAATATCTCCTTTTTTTATATTCTTAATAAAATCCTTGTCGATATCCTCCATGCAGTGGGTTGCAAGCTCTGCCGGATCGGAAGAGTTCAGATATCTTGCCGGAATGATAACGTCCGTATCCACATTATCCCCATATTTAAAAACTGTTCCTTTTGCTGATTTCATATATTCCTCCATTCTGCTCTTTGGCAGTTTTATAATCTTCTATCGGTAAGCCTTCTTACTGCAAGCGGCAGGGGCAGGAAATCTTACCCTCAATCGCGCTGGCTGCGGCCACTGCCGGGCTCGCCAGATAGATTTCTGACTTTACATGTCCCATACGGCCTACAAAATTACGATTCGTAGTGGAAACACACCGTTCGCCCTCTGCAAGGATTCCCATATAGCCGCCAAGGCAAGGACCGCAGGTAGGAGTGCTGACAACTGCTCCGGCCTCGATAAATGTCTTTAAAAGTCCTTCCTCCATAGCCTGCATATATATTGCCTGCGTCGCAGGAATGATGATACAGCGCATTCCCTTTTTCACATGTCTTCCCTCGAACACCTCCGCTGCAATGCGCAGGTCATCCAACCGTCCGTTGGTGCAAGAGCCGATGACCACCTGATCGATCGCAATGTCCTCTTTGATATCGTCGATAGTCTTCGTGTTTTCCGGAAGATGAGGAAATGCAATGGTAGGTCTTAAAGCACTTAAGTCGATGGTATATTCTTCATCATAAACCGCATCCTCATCCGCTTCATAAACGGTGTACGGCTTTTTAGAATGTTCTTTGATATATGCGATCGCCAAATCATCCACGGGGAAGATTCCATTCTTACCACCCGCTTCGATTGCCATATTCGCAATCGTAAACCTGTCGTCCATAGAAAGATTCGCAATGCCCTCTCCTACAAATTCCATGGATTTATAAAGAGCACCGTCCACGCCGATCATCCCGATAATATGTAAGATCACATCCTTGCCGCTGACCCACTTGGACATCTTGCCTACCACATTGAACTTGATTGCTGAAGGCACTTTGAACCACGCTTTTCCGGTGGCCATACCTGCAGCCATATCCGTACTTCCCACACCTGTGGAAAATGCGCCGAGTGCGCCGTAGGTACACGTATGGGAGTCTGCGCCGATAATAACATCTCCGGCAACCGTAAGGCCTTTTTCCGGCAAAAGAGCATGCTCGATTCCCATTTCCCCTACTTCGAAATAATTTGTAATGTCATTACGATATGCGAATTCCCGTACACATTTACAATGCTCCGCCGATTTAATATCTTTGTTAGGCACGAAATGATCCGGCACAAGAGCAATTTTATCCTTGTCAAAAACACCGTTCACTTTCATTTTTTCCATTTCTTTAATCGCGACCGGACTCGTGATATCGTTGCCGAGCACCAAATCCAAATCCGCCTCTATCAATTGCCCCGCTTCCACTTTATCGAGTCCGGCATGTGCCGCCAGAATCTTCTGGGTCATTGTCATTCCCATCGTCTCATTCCTCCTAATAATAGTCTAAATCGTCGATTCTCTCCATACCGTTTCCTAATTTTACCCGGACGGAGAACCACTATAATGATTCTACCACGAATATACTATTTTGAAAAATATTATATATTCATAGTCCCTATAACTTGTGGTTATGCTATTACAATGCTATAATTACTAATATCTATTCTTTTTTATATCACACACGAAATACATAGTTCTAATTCGGACATGACCTGAGGCCATATATATGTACGTAATCTGTGAACTCACGGTATCTTTCAAATAAAATAATGTTAATTGAAGAAACCGGCAATTGAAATAATTTTAAGAACAAGTAAGAATACTAATGCCAGAAAACAAGGAAAGGTACTATCGTATATTATGGAACAAAATCTCAATTTATATCAAATATTTTATGAAGTAGCCAACTGCCGCAATTTCTCCGTTGCCGCCAAAAAATTATATATCAGCCAGCCTGCTATCAGCAAATCCATCTCTAAGCTGGAGGAATGCCTGAATGTGACGCTCTTTCACCGTTCCTCCCGAGGCGTAACTTTGACGAGCGAGGGGGAAATGCTTTATAAGCACGTAGAAAATGCCATGCTCGCGCTGCGTTCCGGTGAGGAAATGCTGCGTTCCTCTGCCTCCCAAGGTATCAGCCACCTTTCCATCGGAGTCAGCACAACGCTCTGCAAATATATTCTTCTTCCTCTTTTGAAGGATTTTATTGCGGGAAATCCCAATATAAAAATTACGATTTCCTGCCAGTCCACCTTCGAAACGATTTCCGATTTAAAAAGCGGCGCAATAGATATCGGGCTCGTAGGAATCCCTCCTAAGGAAATTTCAGATTCGTCTGCGGTCTCCTATCTTCCTGTCAAAACGATAGAGGACATTTTTGTCGCTACGGATAATTATTTAGCTCCATACTCGTATAAAAATAAAGGAGATTCCCATGAAAATGAAAGTTTTTTCAAAGACGCTTCTTTCATCATGCTGGATAAAGAGAACATATCGAGAAAGCATGCGGATACCTTTTTATCCGAGCATCAGCTTACTCTTAAGAATATTATCGAGGTGAATAATATGGATCTGTCCATTGAATTTGCCAGAGCCGGACTGGGTATCGCCTGCGTTATCAGCGATTTCGTAAAAGAAGATTTAAAAAATGGAACCTTACGCGAATTAAAGCTGGGGCGTAAGGTTCCAAAACGTCAAATCGGCTTCGCTTATCCTTCCAAAATACCGATGACAAGTGCTATGAATACATTGATTCAGTACTATCAGGTGCTCTTGTAAGGAAAGTCTAGTCATTTATTCTATTAATAATTATCAATTAATTATTGATCAGCTTGTTGCTTTCATTATTCCAGCTATACAGCTTGCGGATATCCTTACCTACTGTCTCTGCAGGATGCTCAGCAGCTAATTTTCTCATAGCCTTGAAGTGCGCCTGTCCGCCCGCTTGAGACATATCCAGCAAGAAGTCTTTAGCAAAGGTTCCGTCCTGAATGTCTGCGAGGATTTTCTTCATAGCCTTTTTCGTATCTTCTGTAATAATCTTAGGTCCCGTAATATAATCGCCGTATTCCGCCGTATTGGAGATGGAATATCTCATTCCTTCAAAGCCGGACTGATAAATAAGGTCTACGATCAGCTTCATTTCGTGGATACATTCAAAGTAAGCGTTTCTTTCATCGTATCCAGCTTCTATCAAAGTCTCAAAACCAGCCTGCATCAGAGCGCATACGCCGCCGCAGAGAACTGCCTGCTCGCCGAAAAGGTCTGTTTCCGTTTCCGTTCTGAAGGTTGTCTCGAGAACGCCTGCTCTTGCACCGCCGATTGCCAAAGCATAAGCTAATGCCATATCCAGAGCTTTTCCCGTAGCATCCTGATGTACTGCTACCAGACAGGGAACGCCTTTGCCTTCCTGATATTCGCTTCTTACCGTATGTCCCGGTCCCTTAGGCGCGATCATCGTAACATCTACATCCTTAGGAGCGACGATCTGTCCGAAATGGATATTGAAGCCGTGTGCGAACATAAGCATGTTGCCCGCCTCCAAATTAGGCTCGATGGAATCTTTGTACATTTTAGCCTGAAGCTCATCGTTGATGAGAATCATGATAATATCTGCTTTTTTAGCAGCTTCGGCTGCCGTATATACCTGAAAACCCTGAGCTTCTGCCTTTGCCCAGGATTTTGAACCTTCATAAAGGCCGATAATGACATTGCATCCCGATTCTTTCGCATTGAGTGCGTGTGCATGTCCTTGGCTGCCATAACCGATAACAGCAATTGTTTTTCCATCCAGCATGGAAAGGTTACAATCTTCCTGATAATAGATATTTGCCATTTCTTTTTCCTCCACTAAATTAATATTGTTATTTTATAACTGAAAGGGTTATTCCCCTAAGAGCTAACACATTGTGAGTGTTTTAATCTCCTAAATAAGTAACGTTATGAGTGCCTCTTCCCAATCCGGTAATACCCGTTTTGGCGAGCTCCAGAATCTCATAGCCGTCTAACAGGCTGATAAATGCTTCTATCTTCGACTGTGCACCTGTTAATTCGATAATCAGGCTCTCTGCAGCAACATCGATAATCTTCGCACGGAACACATCCGCTACCGCGATAATCGCCTGACGCTCCTTAACAGCCGCTTTTACCTTAATCAACACTAACTCCCTATATACGCTATCGTCGGGCTCCAGCACCTTGATATCCCTGATGTCTACTAATTTCGCCACCTGTTTTTCTATCTGATCCAGTATCTCATCGTCTCCCGATGCCACAATCGTAATTCTTGTAAATCTCGGATCGGCGGTAACTCCCGCCGTAATGCTTTCGATATTATAGCCCCGTCTGGAAAACAAGCCTGATATTCTGCTCAAAACGCCGGCAGTATTATCCACCAGAAGCTGGAATACTTTCTTACGCATGGAACTCCTCCATTCTCAATTGTCACGTTCGACATTTATTTTAGCAACACTAGTAGTAAAAGTCAACAAGAATACTTTCATTCTCTAAGACTTTAATTCGTTGAATTGCATTATCTCACGATTTCCGGTCCGTTCAGTTCTCCATATCCTTACACTTCTGGAGCGCCAAGGTCCCAGTTCTGGCAACCTCTACGATACTGATCGATTGCAGCATGCTGATAAACAGTTGTATCCGCTCCGGCACGTCGCACACCTGAATGATCATCATATTCTTGGACATATCTACGATCTGAGCCTTCATAATATCGCAGTTCTCCATAATATCACGGCGATTGTTCTTATTGTACTTTATCTTGATCAGCATAAGCTCCCTGCTGATACTGGCACTCTCATCGAAGGTCTTAACCTTTATGACATCCAGCTTCTTATTCAGCTGCTTTTCTATCTGCTCAATAGTCCTCTCATCGCCGCTGCTCACTATGGTCATGCAGGATACTGCGGAATCGTCGGTTTCCCCCACTGCGAGAGAGTCGATATTAAAGCATCTTCTGGAAAAAAGCCCCGCCACCTTACAAAGAACGCCCGATCGGTTTTCTACTAATACGGAATATATTCTTTTCATCTCACTCATCCTCCTATTACCAAATCCATCGGATTTATCAGGCATTCTAACAGCATGGACTTATCCTCTTTTAAAAACTGGTCGATAACCTCATCCGCCTTCTCCATATTGTATAGGCGGAGAAAATCAATTTCATAAGCTGCCGCCAGCTTCTCTAAGTCAGGACTGCCGGATAGATCGACAGCGCAATACTTATCTTTGTAGGTATAATGCTGGTATTCACGCACCATACCCAGATAGTTATTTTTCAGGACAATGATTTTAACCGGAACATCATGCTGCTTCATCGTCGCTAACTCCATCATGGACATCTGGAAAGAACCGTCACCGCAGACCGCAATTACCTGCTTCTTTTCGTCCGCAAGCTTAGCGCCTATTGCCGCAGGAATGGAATATCCCATGGTCCCCATACCGCCGGAGGTCAGGAAGCGGCCATTCTTTACAATATGATAGCTGCAGGACCAAATCTGGTTCTGTCCTACGTCCGCAACATAGATACCGTCGTCTTCCATCTTTCTCGAAAGCTTCGCAATGAACTCGGCAGGATCCACGTAATCCTTATCAGGGCTGCGCTTTATCGCCAGCGTCTTCTTGTATTCGTTAAGCGCACTTACCCATTCCTCATGCTCACAGGAGATTTCCTGCGCTCCCAAATCTCTGAAAATATGTGCTGCATCCCCTACGAGGGGAATATGTGAGCCTACATTCTTGCCGATTTCTACCGGGTCCACATCGATATGCACGAGAACCTTGTAATTCATTATCATATTCGGATGGCTGACAGCCCTATCCGCCACTCTGGCACCTACCATAATCAGTAAATCCGATTCCTTCATGGCACGATTGGCGCAAGGTGCACCATTGTTTCCCACCATTCCGTAAAACATCGGGTGTTCGCTCGGCATAACACCGATTCCCATCATCGTGGAGACAACCGGAATACCGTATTTTTCTGAGAATTCACGAAGCTCCTTTTCTGCGCTGCTAAGGAGCACTCCTCCGCCGACGCAGATAAGAGGCTTCTTCGCTTTTTCAAGCTCCTTCGCCACCTTTTTGATTTGAACCATATTTCCCTTTACGGTAGGCTTGTAGGTTCTCATATTTACTTTTTCCGGATAGTTGAATTTCGCAATAACCGCGTTTTGTATATCGAGGGGAACGTCGATGAGCACCGGCCCTTTTCTTCCTGTATTCGCGATGTAAAACGCCTCTTTGAATATACGGGGGATTTCATCGGCATCCTTAATGAGATAGCTGTATTTTACAAAGGATTCCACTGCCCCGGTTATATCTGCCTCTTGAAAAGCATCGCTGCCGATCAGATCGCTTTCCACCTGGCCAGTAATGCATATAAGCGGAATGCTGTCGGCAAAAGCCGTAGCGATTCCCGTAATGATATTGGTCGCCCCCGGGCCAGAGGTAACGACGCAGACGCCGGCCTCTCCCGTTACGCGCGCAAGTCCGTTCGCCGCATGAGCTGCGCTCTGTTCCGTACGAACGAGAACTGTGCGGATATCTGTATCCAGGATACTGTTAAAAAAAGGACAAATTGCTGCTCCCGGATAACCAAAAATTATCTTTACGCCTTCTTCCTCCAGACACTTTACCATTGCATCTGCACCAATCATATTTTATACCTCATCTTTCCATTCAATATTCTATTTACCGAATCACATTGTTATTTTAGAATTCTGTAGCTAATATCAGTCCTCTATGTTCAGAATATGCTTCGTTAACCTGACCGCATCCGCCGCATCCTTAGAATAGCCGTCAGCTCCTATTTCATCCGCATAATCCTGAGTAATGACCGCTCCGCCAATAATGACCTTAGCGGTAACACCCTGCTCTCTTGCATATGCTATGACTCGCCGCATTTCCTGCATCGTCGTTGTCATAAGGGCAGAAAGAGCTATGACACTGGCATCGTTCTCGATTGCCGCTTGAATAATTTTTTCCTTGGGTACGTCTTTCCCAAGGTCAATGACTCGGAAACCATAATTTTTCAGCATCAGCGCCACCAGATTCTTTCCGATGTCGTGGATATCACCCTCTACTGTCGCTATGACGATGGAAGGCATCTCTTTGCTTCCACCGGCCTCTTTCAGCAGGGGCTCCAAATATTCGATAGCCGTCTTCATCGCTTCCGCGCTGGCGATTAGCTGGGGAAGGAAATATTTGCCCTTATCGAAGAGGTCACCCACCTCGTTGATGGCCGGAAGAAGCGCATCGTTCAAAATCTCCTGGGGTCCCCGTCCTTCCTCTAACGCCGTTATAGTATAGTCGGTGATTTTTTTCTTATTTCCCTTTAACACCGCTTCCCTTATCGTAATGAGTGTTTTGCACTCATTTATAATAGATGCCTCCGCATCCTTGCTCACTTTTACATTTTCTGCCCCCGAAGAGGGGACGTTCTCAGCCTCAAGTGCTTTCTTCTTCGCCTCTATGCCGCCTATCAACTCGATATAGCGGATATCTGCTTCCTCCTTGTTCAGAAGTAAATCGGAAGCAAAGGCGCTGCACACCAGCAATTCCTGCGAGGGATTGGCGATCGCCATCGTAAGTCCATCCTTAATCGCCATCGTCAGAAAGGCAGTATTGACATATCCTCTCTGGGGAAGCCCGAAGGAAATATTGGATAATCCGCAAATGGTGGCATACCCGTTTTCCTTACAATATCGTATCGTCTCCAAAGTCTCCAAAGCTGCCCTTTTGTCGGCACCCACGGTAGCTACCAATCCGTCTACAACAATATCCTCTTTCTCCATCCCCAGTTCCCTTGCCCGGAGTACGATCTTTTCAATAATATCCTTTTTTTCCTCCAGGCTTTTGGGGAGCCCCGCGTCCGATAAGGGGAGCAGGATGAACATCGCTCCGTACTTCCTTACTATCGGCAATAATTGTTCGAATTTTATCTTCTCATAAGAAACGGAATTGATGAGTGCACGGCCGGGATAGCGCCTGAGTGCGGCCTCCAATACGTCGATATGGCTGGAATCGATGGACAAAGGAAGGGAAGTCACTCCTGCCACCTCCTCCATGGCTTTTAACATGAGCTCCTTCTCATCCACTCCGCTCATTCCCATATTCACATCCAAAATGCCCGCCCCGCATGCCTCCTGCTCCTGCGCAAATTCAGCGACCATATCCATGTTTCCGGCTCTGAGCTGTTCCTGAAGCTTCTTTTTACCCGTTGGATTGATGCGCTCTCCCACGATGATAAAGTTATCGTCCAAACCGAATTCTACGGTCTGACGCTCCGAGGTCAGGTAACGCTTCGCAGGCGTCTGTCTCTTTATGAGGTCCATATGAGAGGTACGTTTTCTCAGCTTATCTATATATTCCGGTGTCGTACCGCAGCAGCCTCCTAAAATTGACGCTCCGGCTTCCACCAGCTTTGCCATTCCTTCCGCAAAATCCTCACTGTTCATATCATAAATGGTATTGCCTTCCTTATCCAGATAAGGAAGACCGGCATTGGGCTTTGCAATAATCGGTATGGAGCTAACCTCTGCCATTGTTCTTATGATATCAACCATCTTATCCGGTCCCGTGGAGCAATTAGCTCCCACGGCATCCGCTCCGAGGCTTTGAAGTACGATCGCCGCAGTCTTGGCATCCGTTCCGTAAAGGGTCCTGCCGTCGGACTCGAAAGTCATAGTTACCATCACCGGCAAATCACAGCTTTCCTTCGCCGCAATAAGGGCTGCCCGACTCTCCTGCAGGCTCATCATCGTTTCTACTACCAGAAGGTCCACACCTCCGCGCACGAGATAGCCTATCTGTTCTTTATATATATTGATCAAATCTTCGAAATCCATGGTTCCCATAGGCGAGAGCTGCTCTCCTGTCATGGTAAGATCGGCCGCGACCAGACAGCGGCCTTCTGACGCCTCCCTGGAGATTGCAACTAATTCCATGTTCATCGCTTCGATTTCTCTTTCCAGACCATATTCCGCAAGCTTTACGGAATTGGCCGAGAAGGTCGGTGCATAAACAATATTGCTTCCTGCTTCTATAAATTCCTTCTGCAATGTGATCAGCGTATTTTTATTTTCCAAAATCCATTTTTCCGGGCAGACGCCCACCGGCATTCCTCTTTTTAACAAATTAGAGCCTGTAGCACCGTCCAGATAAATCGGATGTTCTTTTATAAAGCTTCTGAATTCATTCTTTGTCATATCTATAATCCTACTCCTCTCGGTAACTAAAATAGCCGTACAAAGATATGTTTAAAACACATGCTACCATAAATTTAAAAAAACTACAATATTTGATATGCGGATTCTTGCCCATAAAAAACATTGTTATTGTTCACTCCGTTCTCAGCAACGCATGATTTCTGTATGCAAATTCGCTCTGCGAAGCAGAAATCATCTCTTGAATCACGCTCTTACGCAGCTTAACAGCAAGTGTTAAGCTACTATATGATTAGTAACAAAACATCTTGTACTTTTGATTGCTGAATAGTAACTTGCTTTCACACACCATATATGGTAACTTATTTTATGGATATTGACATTTACGGAGGGGATAGCTTGAACAGAAAACTTGTATATATATTTCTTTTTTCCTTTATTTTTCTTATGATTGCCGGATGCGGCAGCAAGAAAGAATTGGAAGAATATAAAAATAATATGGATACTTTTTATTCGGATATTTCCGAATACGATACGATTATAAACTCTATAGATGCGAATTCCGAGAATTCCGTTCAGGAGCTATTATCTGCCTTGGACGGCATCGGAGAACGCTTTTCGTGGATGGCCTCCCTTTCTGTTCCCGAGGAGTTCTCTTCCATAGAAGTTCTTTCTGCGGAAGCAGATGAATCTATGGCAAACGCCGTCGCCCTTTATCATCAGGCATTTGAAAGTGAGACCTTCGATTCTGATGCTGCAACTACTGCGAAGGAATATTATAATAACGCCAACCAAAACGTTCGTGAGATTCTCTCCATTCTGCATGGAGATGTTCCTGACGGAAGCGATGCTTATTCCGATTCCACCGGGGAGATAGACGGAGCAGAGCCCATTCCTGAATAACAAAGGTGTTCTTTCCTAATTATAGGAAAACATAGGACTGAGCCGGTTTATAAGAATTGAATATAAACCGGCTCAGTCCTATTGCATTTAACAATTCCCTTCATACACATACTTCAAGTACTCTCTTGCCGTTTCGGCAAGAGCATAAACCGTTTCTACCCTGGTAGCCTCTTTATCCTGCATTTTCCACATTGGGAAAAAACGGGAAATGTGATAGGGTATGTTTTCATCGATTGAGGCCAGCCATGCCGCCGCCTTCTTAAGTTCCCTCACATCGTCATTTTCGCCCGGTATTATAAGCGTCGTAACCTCCACATGGCTTTCCTTCGCCGCTCTTTCGATAAAAGCCTTTACCATGGACAAGCTTCCGCCTACCTTCTTATAAAAATCCTCGGTAAAGCCTTTTAAATCTATATTAAATGCATCCGTATAGGGCAAAAGTTCCTCCAATATCTTAATCTCTGCGCAGCCATTCGTAACAATTACGTTCCTAAGCCCATTTTCCTTTGCCAGCTTCGCGCAGTCTCTCACATATTCATAACCGATCAGCGGCTCATTGTAGGTATAAGCAATTCCTATATTTCCTTTTGCTGCATAGGCAAGGGCTTCTTTCACAAGCGCCTCGGGCATCCGTATTCCATAGTCCGCCTCTTCCTCTTTCACCATGGAAATCCCATGATTTTGGCAAAAACCACAGGATAAGTTACAGCCGTAGCTTCCCACGGAGAGTATTTTACTTCCGGGTAAAAAGCGCCTGAGAGGCTTTTTCTCGATGGGATCCAGGGCGTAGGAAGTGATTTTTCCATAATTCGTGCAGACGATTCTACCGTTTTCATTGCTTCTCGCTCTGCACAACCCCGTTTTCCCTTCTTCTATCGTACAATGGTGCATGCACACCGGACAAACCGCTTTCAATAATGTCTCACCACCTCAAAACGCTCCAAAGAGCATTTTCCTTCCCTATAATCCTCTTCATCAATTCCTGCCTTTTTTAAAGAAATACTTATCTGTTCCTCCACCGTTTCTACCCCTTCCAGATTCGGAAGAAGAAGTCCTCTTCTGGCTCCCATCGATAGGATCACGCCGTATTTTTTCACATCCAGTTCCTCTGTGGATGTAACCGGTTCCGGGGCGGACAGAACATCTACCGTACAAATAATATTGTCGAGTTCCGTCGCTTCCACTTGCGGGAATCTTGGGTCCCACAAGCCGGCATTTACCGCATTCCCAACGACTTCCTCCGCCACACAGTTTTTCGTTCCCTGTATGGTTCCAATACAGCCCCTTAAATTGCCATATTTCTTTAAAGAAACAAAAGCACCCGCCTTTTTCTTAAGCAGCTCTTCGGGCAATCCCTCCGGTATCGGATAATAAACACCGTTTTTCAAATAATATTCCAAGGCTTTTCTGGCTAAAGATACATAAGCATCCTGAAAGGCAGCTACCGCATATCCAACTCCAAAAGGTCCTTCATAGGATAGAAGTTCCGCTTTAAGAGGCAGCCCGTCCATACAGCCCGCCATAATGGAAATAGAACGATGTCCGCATTCTCCCGCTTTCTCACAGAAATCTTCGGAAAATTCAAGTGCCTTGGATAAATTGCCTTCCGCAAGCATCTCCGTAATTTTCCGGTCATATTCCGGTCCTTCTTTGGCATATTCATATGGTCCGCTATCCAATAAACGATGGGACAAATCCCCGCTGGCGACAACGACAATCCGCCGCCCCGTTTTCTCTGCGGCTTCCCTTATCGTTTCTCCCAAGCGGTAGTGTTCGGATAATGGCAGACCGGATAAGCCGATCCTTACTATTTTAAACTTTTTCAGGTAAGCTTCCTTTATAAAACGAAGAGGGATCATCGTTGCGTGATCCAATGCCTTCTCTCTATCGCCCTCCGTTCCCGCCGGAATTTTATTTCTGTGTGCTTCCCTTTCAATCTCTGCCACAAGCACCGCATCATAATCCGCTTCCAATACGATTTTGGGATAACCGTAACGCGAAAAGTCCCCTGACGCATGAACGCCGGGCGAAATATGAAAATAGTCTCTATACATAACAGAATGAGGCGAAATGATCACAATCGTCTCGGGCTGCATTACCGCGATTCTTTTTGCAACATCCTTGTATGAATCGATTGTTTTCTGTATCCTGCATTGTTCTCCATGTCCGATTTCCGGAAAAATCAGGGGCGGATGGGGGACTACGAATGCTCCTGCGATTGGCATAATATACCTCCTGTCACTATGATTTATATATCAGTTTCTAACATTTGCCTGATGTGAGAAATGCTGCTTCCCTTTTCCCTCAGCTCTTTAATTTCCGTTATTCTCTGCAGCGTCTTTTCCCTCGGGAATCTGCGGGTCAGGTTCTCTTCCTCCTGTTCAAAGGAAATCAAACCTTCTTCCGTATAAAATTTCAGCGTGCTATATCGGCATCCTGTAATCCTGACAAGCTCCCCGATCGACACATATTCCGATACCATGATTTTTTCCATTGTTCTCTGTCTGGACATATTTCACCTACCTATATACCGGCAAAAGCTCTACTCCCTGAATAGGAACTCTGCAACTGCGGGCAGAAGGCCATATTCTGTAATATGCGTTATCAATTTTTACCATTGTTTCGCTTTCTATCCGTAATTCTTCGCAGGAATGACCGTTTTCACGCAAAAATTGCATTGCGTTCTGCCTCCTGTCCTTTACCGTCGTTCCTAAAATAACCATATCGATAAAGATTGCCTGCCTTCTGTCAAAAAAAGGAAAAAGAAGGTTTACACCCTCTAAATACGGATTCTTAAAAATATTGCGCTTAAAATTAAGGAATTTTAAATAAGTCTGCCTTACTCCGCTATGCAATTCCTGCTCAAGAATGACTTTATATAATTGACTTTCTGCCGAAAGCTCTATGAACCGTGCCTCTATTTTCTGTTGTTCTTCTATAGAAAAAATATCATGCATACATCCGCATTCCCTAATAAGCCAGAGAACGGCTACTGTTTCCTCTGGAACTTCTCCCGGCTCCAATATGACAGCTCTTATGCTTTCTGTTATCCTTTGATACGTATCTTCATTGCTTTTATATTCCCTCATGGTTACATTCGCGGTATAATAATTCATATCACAGCCAAGGAGATTCGGAACCTCTTCAAGTGCTTTTTCCGCTTTTAATATGGACACCGTTTCCTTTTCCAGACTCCGTCTCTGCTTACCATTCATTTTCTTGATATTTTCTAACTGATGGTAAAAACGATCCTTAAACTCATTCATATTTTCTTGCACATTCTCCACAAGCAAGGCCTGCAAAACATTTGCTGCTGCGATTCCCATAACTGCGGCTTTCTTCGCCACCGTATTGTGCATGCTGTCTTGACCGTCCAGGGCCACCAATGCAAACTGCTCCATTATTGTATAATCCATAATAATATTACCCTCTTTCTGCTCCGGAATATTTGTACTACATATTACTTATCACTTATTACTTATTACTTATTACTTATTACTTATTACTTATATTATAGGCTATAACTTAAAAATAATCAATAACAGCATTAATTAAGAAGTAAAAGTATATAAGAACGTTTCCCGCCGCAAACAATTGCAGCCACAATCGCCGCTTATTAAAAACCCCGGCAATTGTGACTGCAATATTTAAGATATATTTATTAATTATTTATTGCGGCTTTACTGATCTGGAACGAATAATTGATATCCTTTCCTGCATTTATACGGTAATCAGGCTCGACATCCGCACCCCAGCTATCGATTCCTCCAACGCCTCTTACTGCTCCAAGAATAGATACCACCGTTCTTCTTGCAGGAGGGAGTTCTTCATGATGAGAAGCGTTTTCAAGCTCCAGCGGAGTGTAGGGAATACAGGAAAAGGCAAATTCCTTCCCTTCTTCCATAGCAGAAAATTTAAGTCCAAAGGTCTTACTGTTTTGATCCGCGTTATTTAAAGTCGTGTCCCTATATACTTCCAGCCATTTGGTCTTCATATGGACATTACAATCCTGAGGTACCAGATATTTCGTTACCGGCAAACCATTTACGTCATAAATCCCGGGAATCCCTCCGGCCATTCGGTCGGGATAAGTCTCTCCGGACAATCCCTCGTACCGGTATCCTATCGCCTTTGTCGGCATGACAAACCGCATTCCGAATACGGGCAGCTCGGGCAGCTTATCATTTCCATGATACCGTACATGGACGATTATCTTACCGTCTGCACATACCTCGTAAACAACTTCTACTTTTGTCGAAGGTACAGTTATTGTCTCATAGAAAAACTTCAGATGTACTTTTTTAGCACATTCATTTCCCGTATATTTATTATTTTCCGGAGCGATTGGCAAAGGGATATCACTTCCGTCGACCATAACCTCTCCTCCGATATAGGAAATAAAAGAATCGGCTCCCATCCACATTCCGGAACGGAGCGGAAAGCCGTTCCCTCTGTCGTTATCCGTTACCGCGCGCCAAAAGGCAGGCTTCGGAGTACGGTATAACCATTCCTTCCCATCGATTACCAGGGATTCCAATCCGCCTTTCACATAAGAAAACAGATAACTGAAGCCCTCTCCATGCAGCCCAAGCACACTATCTCCATATACGATGCGCAGTGTTTCATCCATATATTTCTCTTTATTCATATAATCCATAATAATACTTTACCTCCTGCATCGCGGGTTTTTCCGTTCTATCGGCAAATACTATTCCATTGCCGGAAAACTCATAGTCGGACGGACGGTCGTCGAAATCTCCGCCATAGCGCAGCACCTTTTCCCCGCTTACCTCATCCTGAACGAAAAGGGCCTGATCGATATAATCCCAAATAAATCCGCCCTGATACATGGGGTATTCCTCCAGCAAATCGATGTAAGATTTCATTCCCCCGAGGGAATTGCCCATGTCGTGCATATATTCGCATAGGATAAACGGCTTTTTCGGTTCGTTTTCCAGATACTCCTTTATTTGCGCAGGAGGCGCATACATGCGGCTTTCCACATCGGATACGGTCTCTTCATAAGCTCTGTTATGTACCACTCCTTCGTAATGCACCAGTCTGCTGTCATCTGTCTCCTTATAAAAACGGTTCATACTTTCTATTCCGCCTCCCGCATAAGACTCATTACCCAGGGACCAGAATAAAATGGAAGTATGGTTCTTAAACACTTCGAAATTCGTCTTCGCCCTGTCCACGACAGCGGGTTCCCAAGCCGGAAGACTTCCCGGTACGTTCCAAGACGGCTCCACCGTCCCCAGCTTCTGCCAGGAGCCATGAGATTCCAGATTTGCCTCCGCCATCATATAAATACCGTTCTCATCACACATGCGATACCACGAAAGCTGATTAGGATAATGACAGGTTCTGACAGCATTGATATTGTTATTTTTCATAACCTGAATATCCCATTCCATTTCTCTCCTGCCGATGCAGCGTCCGCCCTCAGCGCTCCATTCATGACGGTTTACTCCGTTAATAATCAACCGGCTTCCGTTTAAGAGCATCAGCTTATTCCTGATTTCGATCCGCCGAAAACCTACCTTATAAGGAACGAATTCCACTTCTTTTCCGTTCTCATCCTCTAAGCTTATAGTTAGCTCGTATAAATATGGATTCTTGTGACTCCATGCGGTGATTCCCTTTAATTCTTCCGGCTCCATATGAATATTGCCGTTTATAATAGGAAGCTTTTTCTCCAAGCAGACCTTATTCTCCGAATCTGCCAGCCTTATCACCACAGTTCCTGCCGGCTCATCTCCGGACAGCTTTACATCCAAAGCAAAAGTTCCCGACACATTATCTTCTCTAAGTGCCGTCTTAACCCAAACATCCTCCACATGCAGTTTAGGAAGCGCATACAGTGTCACATCCCTATAGATACCAAAGAAACGAAAGAAATCCTGATCCTCCAAATAAGCCGCCGTACTCCTCTTATGCACTTCAACAGCGAGTACATTGCCCTTTTCCTTAATAAATGGTGTTAAATCGAACTCGGAGGGAGTAAAGCTATCCTCTGCATAGCCTACAAAACTGCCGTTCAGCCAAACATACATCGCCTGTTCCACGCCTTCGAAAAAAATAACAACTCTCTTACCTTTAAGGCCCTCCTCCAGATCGAAATGCTTGATATAGGAGCCTACCGGATTGTAGTCCGCCCTGCTGAAGCTTCCCTCAGCACCATCTTCCTTATGCAGGGCATGAGCCGGCCTTCGAAACATATGCCCTTCCCACGGATACATCGTATTGATGTAATGAATCTTATCGTAGCCTGCAAGCTCGATATGGCATGGTACCTTTATATCGCCAAATCCCTCTTCCGAATAATCTTCCTCAAAAAAATCTGCCGGCCGTTCCATGGCATTCACAGAGTAGCGAAATCTCCATTCTCCGTTCAATGGCTGCGCCAAGGAATTCTTTCCATGCAAAAACTCTTCTCTGCCGGAATAAAATTCATGATCGCTATGTGCCGGCAATTGGTTCACGCGGAAAACCTCCGGTTGATCCAACCATGTAATATCTGCTTTCATAAAGCCTCCTCCTTGTGTAATGATGGGTACCAATTAATCATTCCTTTACAGCACCTGCAGCCACTCCTGCCAGTATATATCTCTGAAAAAACACATAAATCGCTATGGTAGGTATCATAATAATGATGATACCGGCAGCCAATGTCTGCCAGGAACCTAATTGGGCATTAGCGTAATCCATCAAAAAGGTCGTAAGGGTGCGCAGTTTGTTCTTAGGCATATATAAATAAGGAATATACATGTCATTAATAATATTAATGGCCTTTATAATACATACGGTAGCGGTAGCCGGAGCCAATAGCGGGAATATAATCTTAATGAAAAGCCCGAAATAGCTGCATCCATCAATTAACGCCGCCTCATCGAGGGAAACGGGCAGGCCGGAAATAAACTGCCTGTAAATATAAAGCTGCATCAGATCAGAAGCCACATATATTACGATAGGCGCTCCCAGCGTATTATATAAACCAAGGCCTTGAATCACCTGAAAACGTGCAATTTCCGTCACAAAGGTGGGTATCAGCATACCGATAAAGAATAAAGATACTACAAGTCTCTTCCCTTTGAATTCAAATCTTTCTATAATAAATGCGGTTATCGTTCCGAACATAACATTAAAGAATATAGATACCATTAATATAATACCCGTATTTTTGAAACCAATCAATAAGTATTTATTGGATAGCACATCCATAAAATTATCGAAAGTAATTCTGTCCCATTCCGGCAACAATAAAGGCGATGTGGTAACCATATCCGCCTTCGTTTTAAGCGCAGCAAACAAGGTGAGAATAATGGGTGCCATAACAATCACTACCATACCCGCACAAAGGAGCTGCTTTACGCTTTGCGTTGAAATTCTCTTTACCATCTCATTTCCTCCTGTCTCTAAGTATCAAGCCGTGGATGATTTTATTCTGGATAACATAAATAAAGACTATCATAATCATAATCGCAACTGCCATCGTGGAAGCCAAACCGAAATTCGAATAAGTAAAGGCCGTTTCTATTGTATACAGAGTAAACGTAGAGGAAGCATATCCTGGTCCCCCCGAGGTAATTACGAAAGGAATATCAAACACCTGAAGTGAGCCTCTGATATTGTCAAATAGGACAAAATCCACCATGAGCATAATTCCCGGAACTTGAATGTATTTAAATAGCTGCCATGCATTAGCACCATCCACCCTTGCAGCCTCCGCCACATCTTGAGGAATCGACTGTAAAGCGGCCATAAATAGAATTACGTGATATCCGCTGAATCTCCACACCGAGACAAAAGACAGCACATAATTCACTATTTTAGGGTCTGACAACCAGTTCCTGATCAAGAATTCCAGATTCAATACCCCTAAAATGGCATCAAAGGCACCATTGATCGGAGAAAAGAAATAGGAAAAAGCATAGGATACTGCAACACCGTTGATAATGTAAGGCATAAATACCATCGTCTTATAAAACTTTGCTGCCCGCAGTCTGCCGGTAAGGATAACAGCAAAGCCCAGCTCTGCCGCAATCATAAACAAATGAACGACAAAATAAACAGCATTGTTTTTCAGTGACAACCATAAATCTTTATTTTTCAGCATAGAAATATAATTTACAAAGCCCACGATACTACTGTTTTTTGAATATCCGTCCCAATTGGTAAAGCTCATGCGAAACAAATCTGCCGCCGGGATCACAACAAATACAATCAGCAATATAACGGGCACTATTAACGCCGTTATAACGAACTGCATCCTTTTTTTTCTCAATTTACTCATACAAATAACCAAGCCTTTCTTTACTGCCTGCAATCTTTCGCACGCAGACACAGGGTATAATAGCTTTTCTAAACCTTTGCTTTTCAGAACATGAGGACTGCTAAAAGCAGTCCTCATAGACCTTAGATCTTACTGAATTTGCAGCTTGCTTCTAGCGTCAGCCCATTTTGCATTCAATTCATCCAATGCGGTATTCAAATCAAAACCATCCGTCATCATCTGTGCACCAAGTTTTTTATAATCAAACGTTGTTTCGTTCTGTATTGCAGTAAAATTATCGCCGCCACCATCATACATTACAAGAATCTTGTCGGGTGTGAGCTCATCTGCCTGCGCCAGTACCGAATCCTTCTCCTTGGGGAAATTCGTCATGGATGATGCAGAGGATACGAAGTTGATATAATCCGGATACCATGCATCGGAGTAAAACCATTCAACAAAGGCAATCGCTGCCTCCTGATTTTTGGAATGAGTGGTTACTCCCATAAAAGAATCACCCTGTACGATTACATTATAAGGATCCGATTCCGTGTTTCTTGTAGGAAGATAAAAGGTTCCTAACTGAGAAATATCATCCGTACCGTTCTTAATGTTCTGAAGTCCCCAGTCTCCAAGGGCAATAATTGCTGCATTTTTTGCCGCAAACAATGATGTCACCTGATCGTTTCCAAGCCCTAATGGATCCTTGCCCAACACGCCGGACGTGAACAGGCTGTATACCTTTTGATATGCTTTATTGATGTCAGTTCCTTCCGCAAAGGGTGCATCCTGACTTGCCATGGTATTCCAGTTCTGCCCATTTCCCGACTCCAGTGCGGGCATGAATTCCATATAAGGATAGTCCGGCCATTCATCCTTAAGGCCACAGGCAATTGCCATAAAGTCCGGATTATCTTTTCCATAATAATCCTGCAGTGTCTTTGCCGCCGCTTCGAATTCCGGCCATGTAGTTGGAACTTCAACTCCCGCTTCCTCAAACATATCTTTCCAATAAAATACATATTCATATCCAGAGGTCATAGGAATACCTAAAACCTTTCCGTCAATGGCATAGCCTGCCGCCAGATCGTTGTTTGCACTAGCCTGAGTTCCCGACAAATCCACAAGATAATCTTTAAATCTGGACAAGGTAAAAGGCTTGTTAAACATAATATCCGGCAATTGGTTCGCCGAGGCTCTCATCTTCATCGCATTCCAATATTCGCTGTCATCTTTGATTTTCTCTACCTCAATATCAATATTAGGATATTGTTCCTGAAACTTTCCTACCATATCGTTATCTTCGATAAATTCATTTAGGTTGTTATCCCAAATGGCAAAGGTAAGCGTGCCACTTAAATCCTTCTTTGAAGAATCCGTCGCTTCGGTTTTTTCAGCTCCCGTCTCCTCTTTCCCCGTTTCTGCAGGCGCGCTTTGCGTCCCATTCGTTTCCGCCGTGCCCGTGCTGCCACATCCTGCAAGCAAAGATGCTGTCATCACACAAGTTAGTAATGTTGCTAATACTTTTCTTTTCATTGAGCAATTCCTCCCTTTCTTTTTGTGGATTCAGCATAACAGTCTGCAAAAAATGTTTCCATCTCTTATATTCACTTTTATTGACTTTTCTTCAGATTCAGTTTTTTTACTTTCTTGTTATTTATAAAGTTTTTTTGATTAATCGTAAGAAAAACCATGCATTTTACATGGTTTTTCTATACTGTGAAGGGCTGATACCATTTATCTTCTTAAACATTCTGTTAAAGTGCTCTGCATTTTGATATCCAGTCATCTCGGCAATTTCGTACACCTTAAAGCTTGTGGTTTTCAATAGTTCTCTCGCCTTTTGCATTCTAAGTCCCGTCAAATATGAAGAGAAATTCTCCCCCGCCTCCTTGGTGAAACGATTCGTAAAATATTTCTCGTTCAACCCTACATACTCTGCCACCGTTCCCAGCGTAAGTTCTGTTTCCTCATAATGAGCCGAAATATACCGTTTGGCCCTCACTACCATATCCGTCTCTGAAACTTTCAGCTTAGAGGCAGAATAATCCATAATCCATGCGAAATAATTAGTAAGCCATATTTTCAGACCTCTAACGTCCTCTATATGACGAAACTTCTCTACATAGTCGTATTGCTTTCCGAATACCTCGGTAAAATTGGAGTTATCTTCACTGAATCTATTTCCTATCGCCAGAACCGCCGCACAGGCTAGCGGATAAAGCTCTCCCATGGCACGATTATGAAACAATTCGAATAGTCGCTCCTTTTCCTCCACCATATTTTTTTCATCTGCAATATAGAGCGCTCCTGCCAGCCGCTCGTACCCTCTGGAAAGAAAGATAATCTTCTCCCACTGGGAGCTTTCCTCGCTCACATCGATAACCGCACATTCTCCTCGCAAATGGCGCAGGCACATTTTGCTTCGTATATCTTCGATCCGGTGTTTAAAATCTCCGTAACCGAAGGCCTCATGCCCGATAAGAGCGCAAATTCCTGCACCAAACTCCGCCTTTGCAGCTTTCTGCAAATCCTGTACCATTTTTTTTACTCCAGACACATAATCATCTTCGGTAATCCGGTAAAATATGAAAAA
The DNA here is from genome assembly GCA_023442465.1 of Bacillota bacterium. Lineage (GTDB taxonomy): Bacteria > Bacillota > Clostridia > Lachnospirales > Lachnospiraceae > Kineothrix. The sequence continues at coordinate 325,789 of JAEZZQ010000015.1, forward strand.
GAAATCGGAACGCTCCATGTAAAGGAGGCATCTTGATGCAAAGCGCGGATTCCGTTCAAAGCTATATGTCAATCGGGAAGCACCCTTCACCTCATCCTCTTCTCCATGGTAGCCATACACAAAGAAACCCAATATCGCATAGCGTTCCGCAAAAAATTCAGCAAAACTTGTGCTCACCTCTTCCGGTGTCATTTCTTCTTTGATCATTGCCGCCAGATAATCCTTCGGAGCCCTCTTTGCACTCCTCACTCTATCCTCGTATTCCTCAATTAGTGCATTCAACCGCCTTACCATGGCATTGAACTGATGAATCATAGTTCTGATTTCAAACTGACCGCTGGGAGATATGTGGACCTCCAGATTTCCTTCCTCAACTTGCCGCAAACCACTGCTGATTTCTTCCACCGGCTTTACAATACTCCTTAAAAAATACCGGGAAAAATATGCCGCAAGTGCCAGAATTACCACCGCAGCTAAAAGAATAAACACTGCGTTCTTCCAGTAATCGGCGGTAAGCTGCGAGGTTTTGATATAGCTTTCGATATACCATATCGTATCATTGAATTCAATCGGAGTCCGCACGCATGTATATTCGCCTTCCGGAATCTGCGTGTTCTCCTCTTCTTGGGTGGAAAATATGACCTGTCCCTCTTCGTCTGTGATTCGTGCGATTCCAAGCTTGTTCTTTCCAGCTAAATAGTCCGTATTATATTTACGGATCCGCTCCGCCGCTGCAGTAGAGTGATAAAATGTCACCATCTCTATCCTTTGAGAACGGTCCGTGGTCACATCAGGAGCAAGAGCGAATACCAAAATCAGCATATCCTTTTTACCCCCGGTAAAAAGATCATTTAGCGAGTTCGTATCATAAGACCCAACAAATACTCTATTAGGATTTTCCAGCGCTGCCTGATACCATTTCGTCTCTTTGATTTCCTCCACAGAGCGACGAACGTCATTTTTTATATAAGTCTCCCTGCCACCCTTCATGTAAAACCCCACAGAAACTATGTCCTTTACCGGTTCCAGCGCCAGATTGCCTGCTTGTGCCAACTTCTGCTCGTTCTCATATCTGTTTTTCCACTGCGCTGTATCTGTACCTGCCGCGTAAACCAATATTTCATTATTGTTCGTATAAATCAAATGAGATAATCGCATGGACATAACGCTTATATCTGATAAGAGTTCCGCGATAACTGTTTCCTGTGCCTGCTCTATATTCTCCATCGCCTGATTCTTAAACTGCTGATTCAAAATCAAAAGCGACACCAACAAGACAATCAGTATCGGAATCATAATAAAAAGAAGAAAAAGCATATTATATATAGTTTTTAAAGGAAGCATCTTCATTTTTTGTTTTTTAATCATTGCCGCTCTCCACATAATGATTCCGTCTTTAATAGTATTCTTGCGTTTAAAATTATATCATAATTGACTTATGTTAGAAAAGAACTACTATACTTCAATTCAGCCATATATTATCTATTAATCACATTACCCGTATTTATAAAACCAATCAACTAGTATTTAATTTTTCACGCAGCTTATTTTTTTCTTCACATTATATCTGTATGACGTTATAATTGGCATATAGAGAAAGGGATTATTATGTATGTCATTATCTGGTTGGCTATTGAACTGATTTGCTTGCTTTTAGGCGCGATATTCCACAATACTGTCTTCTATGGTGCAGCATTTATTTCTATTGGAATTGTGATGTTCGTCTGCATTAAGCAGGGACTTTCACTAAACAATAAAGCACTGGCTGTAATAGGATTTTTTTTCCTCCTATTCGGAACGGCTATTGCCGCAGAACCCTTGGTACAAAAAGAGACAAACATCGGCAGTACTTATCTAGTGTTTGTATTTGGAATAGGGATGGGAATTATCTTTATAGCGCTTGGAATGTTTGGTATCAGCAAACATTTTTTATGCAGAATGCGTGTAGAAGGCACCTTTGAGCATTGGACTATGCAGAGAGGAAAGGGAGCAAGCTGGTATGTCCCGCAATTTTCCTATGTCTATGAAAAAAGACATTATCGCAACACCAGCGGAGAATTATATTCTGCCCGAAAAATGAAACACAAATATATTAAGGGAAACCTATACCCCATTTACATCAACACAAAGAACCCTACTGTCTTCCGCACCAGGCAGACCTTCCCAGTTTCCAATCTTTTCTATACTTTGCTGGGTATTCTATTTATATACGTACCCTTCACTTGCGTTTAGATATATTCAGAAACTTCTTGTTCCAAATTTACCTTTACCTCTTACATCCATGAAAGAGGCCTAATAAGATGCTTTGGAATATGAGTGTTCTTATTTCCCTTTGCTGCATTGATTTGCCCCTGCGTCAAAAAAATACTTTCTTCCAAATCAGCATTCTTAATATTAGTATCCCTTAAATCTGACCCAATAAAATTACTTCCCGTCAAACTGCAGCTCTCTAAATTTGCTGCTATTAAAAGAGCTGAACTAAAATTATATCCGTCCAGTTTTGATTTCTTGAAATTATGCCCCATAAAATCCTTTTTCTTTATTTCCCTGTTTGTATGACAGATTTCCCTTTTAACAAGTTCTCCTGCTTCTTTAAGTAAAGGATTTATCTTTGTTCTAAGTTCTTCTGTGTTGAAGTTTAAAATATCCTTTGGAGAAGACTGGATGAGAATATGTAATTCATCAATATAAATAGACGTTTTCCTCCATAGTGTTTTAGCCGGCATCAAAGTTAGGATTTCTGAAAGATACCATAATATTTGCTGTAAATGGAAGACTTTGATAAACGCCTCAAATATTTCTTGAGCGATTTGGGGATTCGATCTCCAGTCCCCCGGTTCATATAGGGAAGCAACAATTTGCCCGGCTCCAAAACAATCGTATGCTAAACAACCTTTCATTTGCTTTGAATATAGCTCACTATGAATAGTACAGCGAAAATCACAATCTAAATTATAACATGGTGTTCCGGATACCTTGTCCGAAGGAAAACCATCAAATTTAGAGAAATATAAAGCTACACAGCAAAGACCGCTGCATTTTTCGCAGTTTATACGAAATTCATTGAAAATATCACTACTTGAATCATATTGATGTAATTGCAATCCCGATCCTCCTACTTCTTTCAAGTCTTGGTATGAGCCTAATCTTGTCCATATCACCAGTAATCCATCTCAGAAAAAGGTTCTATTGTCCCATCCAAATCATTGAGTATATTTTTTTCCACCAGTTCACCACTTTAATAATAATATAAATTTAACATTGATGGAAAGTCCTATTATTTTGCACTAAATAGTAAGCCTAATAGCCGATTTCTTTTTACTATTTCATATACAGCGAATGATAGAATATAACTTATAATCACTATAATTAAATACTTTAATATGGGATTAATTCCGTACTGTATTATCCAGAATCCAACAACTGTTACAATAATCATATGTACAATATAAATTGTAAAACAGGCTCCGGACAAATAACCTAATGCTTTTGAATTCTTATTTATATATTCATGGAATAACCCAATGATCGCAAATGACGGAATAATTTTAGCTAACTTAACAATAAATCCGAAAAGATACATTACTATCATTGAAGCTCCGTCAGATGGTTGACATTTAAAGAATATAATATACAATATGATACTTAAAGTTAAATAAAACCATTTGTCCCTGCAGATAGCTTTCAAATATTCTTCTCTTGTCGCAAATAGAAAACCGATAAGAACCACGTAAAAATAGGCTATCGGATTTTTTTCATCCAATATTTCAATGAGATAAAGCAAACAGTAAGGTATTGCCAAGAGCAATAACCGGCCGGGCTTAAAACAAAAATCTGCCAGTTTATCGAGGATATTTTTTGATTCTGCCTTCATCAGCCATTTAAAAATCGGCAAACCCAGAAGTGAAAATACAAATAAGTATAATATAAACCATAAATGAGCCGGTGTATAACCTCCGCTTAAACCATCAAAGGCACCTGGTCCTCTTGTAAAAAAACCGATATAGTGGTCGAAAAAACTTTCTTCCCTTCCCTGATTCATGCACCAAATATAGGTGGTAATCGGATTTAACAATAAACTTCCTGTCAACAAGGGAACGAATAACTTTATAAATCGTTCTTTTATAAATATCTTCCTGCTTCTTTTGAGCAAAGAAAAATGAATTGCCATTCCTGCGATTAAAAATAAGGTTACCATATGGAACCGGTCCATAATACCGCATAAAAACATCAAGCTGTTAACCTGCATGGTATCTTTTACATACATGATAGCCCCTGGATTTTGATTGAAAATGATGGTAGCATGAAATGGAATAAGGGATAAAACGATTATGGTTCTAAGCCAATCTATATCATAATATCTTTTCATGGATGACATTTTAATCTTTCCCTTCTTAAATATTCTCTATCAAATCTTTTATATAAACGGTAATCAAATCATCCAGAACAACGTCCTGCGGTACCAACTTTTCATACATTTCAGACCATAAGACCGGGTGGGCCAAGGAAGAAAAGTAGCGAATAGCCTTTACCGTAATATCCATATCAGAGACCTCCGGCTTCAAGGATTTTATAATATGTTTTATAGCATTGAATTGAAGATTTATTCTTTCCTTGGTATCCTCGTCCATTCCAAAATTCATCAAGCTATTTTGTTCTGTCCTTAGCACTCCAATAGATTCAAAATAATAATCCATAATTTTTTTAGAATACTCTTCCGCTTTTATAACTGTTAATTTATCCTCTTCTAAAATCTTCTTATAAATTTGACATAACTTCATCCAATAATGTTTATTAGCTTCCACTATCAAATTTTCCTTATTTCCAAAATGATAATTGATAGCCGCCGAGTTAGTCCCTGCTTCTTGGGCAATCTCACGTATGGATATTTTATCCGCGGGTTTTTGGCTGATTAACTTTATAACTGCCTCTAATAATTTATTTCTTACTTCTTGATTTGACATAGACACGGGCTCCTTTGGACTGCTTTATATTCTACAATGATTGGTTCTCTATATCTATTTAAACCACTCGATTCAATTGTATGATTTAATCAACTGATTTAAACACTTGATTATCATAACATAACTGATAATATATGTCAAACGCAGCAGTGACTATTTCCAATACTCATAATGTCTCTAGCATTTATAAAGCATAGTATCTGGCTCAACATCTGAATAATATAGTATTGAGATATATTCAGCATTGTACGTATCTTATAAATGCCTTATAAGCATCCCTTGTGTATCTTACAAACAACATAAGGCTTCTCAAGCCGGGCTGCGACTTGAGAAACCCTGTAAAATCAACTATTATATTAGAACTTACCGGCTGTAATATCTTCTTCGACAGAAACTGCAACGGGTTTATTTCCAAAGGTTTCAGCTATGTTTGCGAGGTTTAAGCTAACAAAAGGATTATACTTTACGAACAGGAATCCAAATTTCACTTTTGTAATCTGCTTTTGAGGTGTCGGGACTTTCATTCCAAAGTATTTCAGGCCCCTCAATGAGTTCGTATCCAGATGTGGGTAACCATTCCCCATAAATTTTCGCCCATGTTTCTTGAAGCGCATTGGGGAAAACACCTATTGCGCTAAAAACAGCCCAAGTAGACGCTTTTACTTGCAGGATGTCATAGTCATTCGGCACAGGCTTTGTTGTTGCCACACCGAGATACTGGTCTAACTCGCTCCCCTCAACTGTACGTTCAGAAAAGTTCGCAGAAGCATTTATAATACCCATTGGCTCAATATCGCACAGGCCTTTTAGCTCCAAAATTATTTGGGGAGTGAGTTTTTGAACGAGCGCGTCCATTTGGGAATTAACCCCTTTGAATTGCAGAGTAACCCTCTTTTTGAAGCCAACAATTTGAAAAGGCTCTTTTTTAACAATTCGATAATCCATTTCTATTCCTCCACTTATCGTTAATTGAAAGGTCATAGGCGGAAATGATTTAAGTTCGACATCTAATTTCTTTGCCTGAGATGGATTCACCCCATGTAAGGCTTGAAACGCTTTGCTGAATGCTTCAGGCGTTTCATATCCTAAAGATAGTGCCACATCTATAACCTTTTCTCCGTCTGAATGTAGGAGCATTGCCGCCAATGACAATCTTCTGCGCCGGATATATTCTCCTAATGACATTCCGGCAAGAAATGAGAACATTCTACGAAAATGATATTCAGAACACCCTGCAATTCGGGCCATTTGATTTACGTCAATGGTGTCCATCAAGTTTTTTTCTATATAGTCCATGGCGTCATTAAATTGCTTTAGCACATTCACCGTACCCCCTCCTTTCGTGATAATAATACTAAAAAAACGTATTATATACCTAATAATCTTGGTGCGGATCAGGACAGATTTAACAAGTAGACAAAGAAAAAATCTAATGGTATTATACCATATCATTGAATTTAATCTCATGGCTGCTTATACGATATATTCTATACATTTTCCTGTTTGCTGGCCGCCTATGTCCGAGACATAATATCACTCTATATGACTAAAAGTTAAGTTAATTATAAATTGTACTTAATATTTTGCCATGGAATGTATTTATATACTCATATTTCGATTTGTTGAAGGCAATATTTTTACCAAACAGCATATAAAAACTGCACTGACCATAACAGTCAGTGCAGTCTAAAAATACCTTATTCTATACGATTTTCTTAGAATTTGCCAGCTGTAGCAGCTTCTTCGATGGAAACCGCAACCGCAACCGTCATGCCAACCATCGGATTGTTACCTGCTCCGATAAGACCCATCATTTCTACGTGAGCCGGTACGGAAGAAGAACCTGCAAACTGTGCATCAGAATGCATACGTCCCATAGTATCAGTCATACCGTAGGAAGCAGGACCTGCCGCCATGTTGTCCGGGTGAAGGGTACGTCCTGTACCGCCGCCGGATGCAACGGAGAAGTATTTCTTACCCTGTTCCATACATTCTTTTTTGTATGTACCTGCAACCGGGTGCTGGAATCTTGTCGGGTTTGTTGAGTTACCTGTAATGGAAACATCAACGCCTTCTTTGTGCATGATAGCAACGCCTTCGCATACATCGTTAGCGCCATAGCAGTTAACCTTCGCACGAAGTCCTTCGGAATAAGATTTTCTATATACTTCCTTTACCGTATTGGTGTAAGGATCATACTCTGTTTCAACAAAGGTAAAGCCGTTAATTCTGGAGATGACCTGAGCGGCATCTTTTCCAAGTCCGTTAAGAATAACTCTTAAGGGTTTCTTACGTACTTTGTTAGCCTTTTCAGCGATACCGATAGCACCCTCTGCCGCTGCGAAGGACTCGTGTCCTGCGAGAAAGCAGAAGCACTCTGTTTCTTCTTCCAATAACATCTTTCCTAAATTACCGTGACCAATACCTACTACACGGGTATCAGCAACGGAACCGGGGATACAGAAAGCCTGAAGGCCTTCACCGATTGCTGCTGCTGCATCTGCTGCTTTTCTGCAATCCTTTTTGATTGCGATTGCAGCACCTACAATGTAAGCCCAGCAAGCGTTCTCGAAGCAAATAGGCTGAATGCCCTTTACTTGGTCATATACATTAAGACCTGCGTCTTTTGTTATTTTTTCTGCTTCTTCGATAGAAGAGATTCCATAGCTGTTCAATACGGAATTAATCTTATCAATTCTTCTTTCATATGATTCAAATAATGCCATTTTTTATGTCCTCCTATTCTTCTCTCGGATCGATAATCTTAACAGCATCAGCAACACGTCCATACTGACCTTTTGATTTTTCCCAAGCTGTGTTCGGATCATCGCCCTTTTTGATGAAATCTGTCATTTTGCCAAGGCTTACAAACTGATAACCGATAATCTGGTCTTCCGCATCGAGAGCGATGCCCGTTACATAGCCTTCAGCCATTTCAAGATAACGAGGACCTTTCTTTAAAGTACCGTACATAGTACCAACCTGACTTCTAAGTCCTTTTCCTAAGTCTTCAAGACCTGCACCAACCGGAAGTCCGTCTTCTGAAAATGCGCTCTGGGTTCTTCCGTAAACGATCTGTAAGAATAATTCTCTCATAGCAGTGTTGATAGCATCGCATACAAGGTCCGTATTCAACGCTTCCATAACTGTTCTTCCCGGTAAAATTTCAGCCGCCATAGCTGCGGAGTGAGTCATTCCTGAACATCCGATAGTCTCTACCAGAGCTTCCTGAACGATACCTTCCTTAACATTAAGCGTGAGCTTGCAAGCGCCCTGCTGAGGAGCACACCAGCCTACACCGTGTGTCAAACCGGAAATATCTTTTACATCTTTCGCCTTAACCCATTTTGCTTCTTCTGGGATAGGAGCACAGCCGTGATTTACGCCTTGTGCTACCGTACACATTTCTTCAACTTCCTTTGAATAAATCATGTGAAAACTCCTTTCAATATGTAACTCGTGAATATTTTTTCATAATCGCAACTACTATTCTCGCACACTTTCTACAAAAAATCCAGTATATTTTCAAATAACGCCATATTTTTTAAATTCAGATTTTTTATAAATTCCTTATGACAACTTCGCCCTTATCTTTATAAATACTATCCGGCGGTATATATCCTCTCACTGAAGAAGTTGGATATACGCTGGAATTTTTCCCGATTACCGTTCCCGGATTCAGAACCGAATTACAGCCTACTTCTACCATATCCCCTAACATGGCCCCGAACTTTTTAAGGCCGGTCTCAACTTCACCGCTCTCAGATTTTGCCACCACCAGCGTTTTGTCACTTTTTACATTGGAAGTGATGGAGCCTGCTCCCATATGAGCCTTGAATCCAAGTATGCTGTCGCCCACGTAATTATAGTGAGGCACCTGAACCATATTAAAAAGAATGACATTTTTCAGCTCCGTAGAGTTGCCCACCACAGCCCCCCTTCCTACAATGGCATTTCCTCTGATAAATGCACAGTGACGTACCTGCGCATCCTCATCGATAATTGCCGGTCCGGCTATGTAGGCGCTTGGAAACACGGTTGCAGTTTTTGCAATCCAGACATCTTCTCCTCTTTTCTCATACTTATCCTCAGGCAGAGAATTTCCCAGCTTCACGATAAAATCTTTGATTTTAGGCAATACCTCCCACGGATAGGTAGCTCCTTCGAAAATATCCGCCGCAATCGTCTCCGAAAGCGTATACAGATTTTCGATTTTAAATTGTTCCATCGCATTTCCTCCTCTTTTTTTCCTCTATTTTTTATAGTTCTTCGCTGCCATATCGAACTGCATATAAAGCGAGGATTGATTTTCCATCTGCTTCACGCTGTTCGTCCTTCGTGTCACAAAATCATCCAGTTTGCGCATATATTCGTCCTCTGTAATACTTCCTTCCGCAACAAGGGTTAGTCCCTTTTCCCAGCTGGCGGTAAGGGCCGGGTCCAGCAGCGGCCTTATGGAGCCTGCCACCACATCATATATCATCTCCCCCATAAGGGTAGGAGTGATGATCTGGGTCTTTTTATTTAAGGACAAATATTTGATATTTACCAGTTTCTTCAGTATCTCAGCCCGCGTAGCAGAGGTGCCGATGCCGCTGCCCTTCATCTGTGCGCGCAGTTCCTCGTCCTCAATGAATTGTCCGGCATTTTCCATAGTTAATATCATCGTCCCTGAATTATAGCGTTTGGGCGGGGATGTTTCCCCTTCCTTGATTTCAAAGCCTTTTAAGGACAACTCATCCCCTTTTTTCAGCCGTTTCAGCATCTCCATGAATTCGGGGTCCTTCGTATCATTTCCTTCCTCCTGACCTTCTCCTTCTTCCGCACCTGCCTCTTTATTCTCTGTCTCCTTACTTTCCGGGGCCTTGTTGCTTTCTTCCTTCTTTTTAGCAAAAGAGAATTCCGCCGCCTTTAGATACCCCGGATCCACTAAGACCTTAAAGCTTGCGAAAAATTTCTCCTCTTTCATTCCTATGGTCAAAGCGATCTTCTGATACACCGCCGCCGGAAAAAAGATGCAGAGAAAACGCCTGACAATGATTTCATAGACCTTCGCCGCCGTAGCGCTTAAGCTTCCCAGGTTTCCAAGCCCCTGCCCGGTAGGAATGATGGCATAATGGTCTGTAATCTGCTTATCGTTCACATATCTGGTCTTGGCAATATTCTTATAGGTACCCTTTTGAAGCACTTCTTCTGCAAATGCCGCCGTCTGGGAATAGCCCTTGAGCCCGCTTATATTCTTGGATATCTCCTTTGCTACCGCAGTTGACAATACTCTGGCATCCGTTCTCGGATAAGTGGTCATCTTCTTTTCATATAACTCCTGCACGATACGCAGCGTTTCATCGGGGCTGATTTTGAAATATTTGGAACAGTCGTTCTGAAGCTCTGCCAAGTTATACAAAAGGGGCGGATTCTTCGTTTCTTTTTTCTTCTCCACCGCTTCTATGACCGGCACTGCTCTGGGAACCTCTTCCAGTGCATCAATAAGCTCCTGAGCGGTCTTTTTTTCTTTAAAGCCATTTTCCTTATAAAGAAGAGGGGAATTATAATATTTCGTTCCTTCAATAGCCTTCCACTCGCATTCAAAGTGCTTTTCTTCCGTCTCCACTCCGGCTATTACCCGGTAGAAGGAAGTCTTTACAAAGTTTCGGATTTCCCGTTCTCTGTTAACCACCATGCCGAGAACGCAGGTCATGACCCTTCCTACCGAAACCACTGCCTTATCCGTTTTCAGATAGGACTTGATGGAGTTGCTGTATTTCAGAGTGAGCACCCGGGAGAAATTAATTCCCATGAGATAATCCTCCTTCGCCCGAAGGTAAGCAGCGGAGCAAAGATTATCATAGGAAGACAAGTCCTTCGCCTCCCGTATGCCGCGCAATATTTCCTCTTCCGTCTGGGAATCGATCCACACGCGCTTTCTTTGTTTGCCGCTCACGCCTGCCTGTTTCTCCACCAGACGATATATGTATTCTCCCTCCCGTCCGGAGTCAGTGCAGACGTAAATGGTGTCCACTTCCGCACGGTTCAAAAGCCCGCTTACGATTGTAAATTGTTTCTTTACATTTTCAATGACTTCGTACTTAAACTCTTCAGGAATAAAAGGAAGGGTAGCCAATGACCATCTCTTGTATTTCTCGTCATAAACCTCCGGATAGCTCATGGTCACTAAATGCCCCACGCACCATGTTACGATCGCTTCTTCCGATTCCATATAGCCGTCTTTGTTGCTCATATTCAATTTTAACGCTTTCGCGAACTCTCTCGCCACGCTGGGCTTCTCCGCAATATATAAACTTTTTCCCATGAAATATTAAAAAACTATCCTCTCTTGCAACAAGCCCTTGCCATAAAAATGACAGGGCTTGCTATAAACAATTTTTATACCACAGCTTGCTTTAATAACTCCTCCACCTCGTCGGAGGGCATCGGCTTTCCTAAAAAGAATCCTTGAATGTTGTCACATTCTATAGATTTCAAATATTCAAACTGCTCCTTCGTCTCCACACCTTCGGCCACCGTTTCGAAGCCCAGCTTCTTGACCATATAAATAATGGACTCCGTGATTATTTTCGTATTATCATCAGAAACAACAGTATCAATAAACGACTTATCTATTTTCAACGTATCGATAGGCAGCCCCTTCAAATAAGAAAGAGAAGAATATCCCGTTCCGAAATCATCCAAGGAAATGCGAATTCCATAGCTTCTTAAGGTCACAAGCTTGTTCGTAATCTCTCCGAAATCGTCAATCAACACGCTCTCGGTAATCTCCAGCTCCACCTCTGTAGGCTCCACATCGTATTTCTTCAAAATTTTCATCAATTTACTTACAAAATCTAACTTTCTATACTGAATAGCTGATATATTTAAGGACAAAATCAAATCTGACTTGTACTTTTTCTTCCACTGTGAATAAATGCGAATGCTTTCTTCGATTACCCAAGTGCCTATGGGAATGATTGTCCCATTTTTCTCCGCAATCGGTATAAATATAGAAGGACTTATCATATGCCCATCATCGTCTTTCCAGCGGATCAATGCCTCCACGCCCCTAAGCTTCCTGTCCTGAGCATGGTACTGAGGCTGGAAATACATCATGAAATTCTGGCTGAAGGCAGCCTCCTTCAGTTTATTTTCAATGGTCACATTCTGTAAAAAATCGTTTAATATGGGAACATCAAAATATTGTATCGAATCCTTGCCCTTGCTCTTGGCTTTAAACATTACGATTTCCGCACAGTTGATGAGCTCTAATGTGGTCTTTGCCGCTTCGGGATATTCCGCAACTCCCATGCTCACCGTAATGTTCACTTCCATCCCATTACTAAGAACAAAAGGTTTCTGCAGCCGCTCGTGAATCATCCGGAAAATATGCTCTACGCTTCTGGCTCCGCAAGGATCGTAAATGGCAATACAATAAATGTCACTGTTAAAATGAGACACGATCACGTTATTATTCTTAATGCTGGACAAAAACTGCCCGAACTGCTGGACGATTTCATCTCCAATCACAATTCCCAACCCATCGTTAATCTTCCGGAAATCGTCGATATCTATGAACATGACCGCCACTGAGGCGCGTTCCTCTTCCGCTTTTCTTACATAATCTCCCAAAAGGAGTATGAAATAATTCCGGTTATATAACCCGGTCAATACGTCGTAGTATGCCATGTACGTCAATTCTTCATTTTGATTTTTGAACTTCGTAATGTTTTTGAACCGGATTACTTTTTCCTTAGCGTTCTCATTCTCGTCATAAGTGACCGCAGTCTCACATTCCACCCAGATACCGTCCTTCATGCGGAACACTGCGCTTTCACTTTTTCGCCCTTTTTTTTCAATAAATAAGAGTTCCCTAAGCTGAAGAACATATTTGTCCTCTATGAAATCATAAATTCCTGAAATATCCCTTACTTCTTGAATGCTTACCTTAAAGAAAAATTTCCAATTGCCAAACGTCCTTATAATATCGTCCTCGAAGTTGTAGTATAAAAACGCACTGCTCGATGTATTACAGAGCATTTGAAACATTTTCTCATCGACGCTTAATTTCTGATTCATCGCATTAAGCAGTTCAAATTGATACTGTAATTCATCCATTTGCCGTCACCCTTCTCAATACATTTTTCTCCCTATCTTCTATATTGATTACTTCATTACTAAAGATAGCTATACCCCGTATTTATCATATTTCCCACAAAATATGATAAATATTTATTCTTTCTCTTATTTTTTTGTAATATAACCCTGAGCCTTCAGCAGCTCTGCGCAAAGCACCGCCCCACCGGCAGCTCCGCGAACCGTATTGTGTGATAATCCCACAAATTTCCAATCGTATACGTTATCCTCTCTTAAACGTCCTACGCTCACGCCCATTCCATTCTCATAATCCACATCCATGGTCACCTGAGGGCGGTTATCCTCCTCCAGATATTGGATAAACTGCTTAGGTGCGCTGGGAAGCTCGAGTTCCTGAGGCGCTCCTTTGAAGTTAACAAGCTTCTCAACAAGCTGCTCCTTGGTAGCCTTTTTCTTAAGCTTTACGAAAACAGCCGCCGTATGTCCGTTTAAAACGGGAACACGGATACACTGGCAGGTAATGACTGGTGAAGCTGCGGGAACGATTTCTCCATCCTGGATTTCTCCCCATATTCTAAGGGGTTCTTTTTCGCTCTTTTCTTCTTCTCCTCCGATGTAAGGAATGATGTTGCCTTCCATCTCCGGCCAGTCCATGAACGTCTTGCCCGCTCCGGAGATCGCCTGATAAGTGGTTGCCACCACCTCGTAAGGCTCGAACTCCTTCCATGCGGTAAGCACAGGCGCATAACTTTGAATGGAACAGTTAGGCTTTACTGCAATAAAGCCTCTCGTCGTACCAAGTCTCTTCTTCTGGAAATCGATAACTTTCATGTGTTCCGGATTAATTTCCGGCACTACCATAGGAACATCGGGCGTCCATCTGTGAGCACTGTTATTGGAAACTACAGGAGTCTCCGTCTTCGCATATTCTTCTTCGATTTTTTTGATTTCGTCTTTCGTCATATCCACGGCACTGAACACGAAGTCTACTCCTGCCGCAACCTTTTCTACTTCGTTTACGTTCATTACAACAATATTTTTTACAGCCTCCGGCATAGGCGTAGCCATTTTCCATCTATCGCCTACCGCCTCAGCATAAGTCTTTCCTTCAGATCTGGGGCTTGCTGCAATTACCGCCACCTCAAACCATGGATGATTCTCCAGCAAAGAGATAAATCTCTGCCCTACCATACCGGTTCCGCCTAAAATACCTACTTTTAACCTATCGCTCATTTTTCATTCTCCTCATCTTTCTATTTAATAATTTTATATTTTCCAATTTTATATATTATATATTATGAATTGCTTCTTGTCTCTTGCATCCAACTGTTTGTCAAAAATTCCCGGTTGATATCGATAACCTCTTTCATTGCGCTTTGTCCCGGAGCGCCGATCGTCAGACGCTTTTCTACGCATGTCTTTAAGCTCACCGCATCGAAAACATCCTCCTCGAATACCGGGCTGATTTCTTTCAGCTCCTCTATACTAAGCGCATCGATACAGGTGTTCTTATCTATGCAATAAAGCACCAGCCTGCCTACGATTTCATGGGCATCTCTGAAGGGCACTCCCATACCTACCAGATAATCCGCCGCGTCCGTCGCATTGGTAAAACCATTCATCGCACTGACTGCCATAACCTCTTCGTTAAACTTCATCGTCTTTAACATTCCGTTAAACAAAGCGAGACAGCCTTTCACCGTATCGATGGCATCAAAGGTCAGTTCCTTATCTTCCTGCATATCCTTATTATAGGCAAGCGGTATTCCCTTCATCACCGTCAATATGGACATCAACGCACCGTACACCCTGCCGGTCTTTCCTCTTACTAATTCAGCAATATCCGGATTTTTCTTCTGGGGCATAATACTGCTTCCCGTAGAATATGCATCATCTATCTCCACAAAATGGTATTCGTTGGAATTCCAAATAATGATTTCTTCGCAAAAGCGGCTAAGGTGCATCATAATCGTGGACAATGCGGATAAAAATTCAATCACATAATCTCTGTCCGAAACAGAATCCATGCTGTTGAATGTCGGCCCTTCAAAGCCCATCAGCGCCGCCGTATACCCTCTATCCAGAGGATAGGTGGTCCCCGCCAAGGCTCCTGCTCCCAGCGGACAGTAATTCATCCTTGCATAAATATCCCTGAGCCTGAGGCTGTCCCGCTTAAACATCTCGAAATATGCTCCCATATGATGTGCCAGTGTAATCGGCTGCGCCTTTTGCAAATGAGTAAATCCCGGCATATAGGTGTTCAGGTTATTCTCCATAATAATAAGTAAGGTAAAAAGAAGCTCCTGAAGCTCCTCTGCCACATGCAGAACCTCCGCTCTCGTATATAGCTTCATATCTAACGCCACCTGATCATTGCGGCTTCTTCCCGTATGCAGCTTCTTTCCTGCGTCTCCTATCCGGTCTATCAGATTAGCTTCCACAAAACTGTGGATATCCTCGTATTCATCCGTAATAATAAGCTTTCCGCTCTTTACATCTTCCCGGATGCCGGTAAGTCCTTTTACGATGGCATTTTTCTCTTCTTCGGTGAGAATGTTCTGCTTTTCCAGCATTACTACATGTGCAATGCTTCCTTCTATATCTTCTTCAAAGAATTTTCTATCGTAAGAAATGGATGCATTGAAATTATATACAAGCTTATCCGTCTCCTTCGTAAAACGTCCGCCCCAAAGCTGTGCCATGGTATTCTCCTCCACAATATCTAAACCTTGTTTTTGATACTAACATATTTCACCACGTTTTTCAATCTTTTCTGCTTCTGCCTCTGCATAAAAATTACATACTTTGCCAAATTTCAACGGTATACTGCACACCGTTTTTTATTTCCTCATATAATAGGATATATATAGCAGGAGGATTTCTATGAATAAGCCAATACTGGAATTAAAAGATATTTCTTATTCCTATCATAACTTAAAGGGCGAGACTCCCGCTCTGTCACATATATCGTTTCAAGTGGAAAGAGGCGAGTTCGTCGCTATCGCAGGGCCGAGCGGATGCGGAAAATCCACATTATTATCAATCATCTTCGGATTACTCGTTCCGGAAAGCGGAGAAGTACTTTTTCATATCTCACAAGGGGAAATGCAGGCCTCCAGGCACCAGACAGCCGGACTATGCCCTAAAATGGGCTACATGCTCCAGCACGACCATTTGTTTGAATGGAGGACCATTTACCAGAATGTGCTGCTTGGCCTGGAAATCAATCATCAGCTGACCGAGGATAAAATAGACCGGGCGATACAGCTGCTGAAAGATTATGACTTATATAAGTTCAAGGATAAAAAACCAAGCGAGCTGTCCGGCGGTATGAAACAGCGCGCAGCCCTCATCCGAACCCTCGTCCTGGACCCGGAAATCTTGCTTTTGGATGAACCCTTCAGCGCCCTCGACTATCAGACCAGACTTTCTGTCTCTTCGGATATATGCAACATCATTCGCTCCACCGGAAAAACCGCTATCTTAATTACTCATGACTTATCCGAAGCAATCAGCCTTTCCGATCGGATACTCGTCATGTCCAAGCGTCCTGCTACGATCAAATGTGATATTCCCATTCATCTGACGATTTCAGAGGACTCGCCTCTGGCATCCAGAAACGCACCGGAATATCGAGGATACTTCAATCAATTATGGAAGGAGATTTCTGATGAGAACTACATCCAAAACGCCGCATCTCTTAAGTAATCAGGAAAAATATGAGCGTTCCCATCGCAGACAGAAACGTCTTGTCACTGCCGCCCGCTTATTTATTCTCGTTTTCTTTCTCGCCCTTTGGGAATTTTCTGCCCGTGAGGGATATATCGATTCTTTCTTTTTCAGCAGTCCAAGCAAGGTGGTGACCTGCTTCATAGGTATGGTAAAGGATTTATCCTTTTTTTCCAATGCCGGTATCACTCTGTTAGAGACAATTGTAAGCTTTGCCCTCGTTTTCATGATAGGAATGGTTTCCGCCACGATTTTATGGTATTCCAAAAAGTGCTCGGAAATTTTAGAACCATATCTTGTCATTTTGAACAGCCTGCCCAAATCAGCTCTTGCCCCTTTATTCATCGTATGGCTGGGAACCGGTATCAATACGATTATCGTAGCGGGTATTTCTGTTGCTATCTTCGGCTCTGTCATCAACCTTTATACCGGTTTTAAGCAAGTGGACGAGGAGAAGATAAAATTGATCTATACCTTGGGCGGAGGAAAAAAAGACGCATTTACAAAAGTAGTCCTCCCCGGTTCCGTTCCTATTATTTTGAGCAATATGAAGGTCAACATCGGCCTCGCTCTCGTAGGTGTTATCATCGGCGAATTCCTCGCTGCCAGAAGGGGACTGGGATATTTGATCATTTACGGTTCTCAGGTTTTTCAACTGAATCTCGTCATTACCTCCATCATCATTTTGTGCCTTATCGCCATGGGTTTGTATCAGATGATTCAGGCTTTGGAGCATTATTATAAGAGAAAAATATAATTTAAACAAAAATAGGTTGACAAACGAACACGTAAAGAGTATGTTAATAGTGCGTCTGAAAATTTACGAATTAATAAAACTTGGAAAGGAGGAAGAAATTATGACGAATAAATATGCTTTTAATAAAGACAGTAACCTTCAATTGAATAGCCGTTTTAATGGAATTGCCTCCGGTGACAGGAATAATTGATTCGATATATCATATTGTATATTTCGTTTGCTGATGCGGTCCGATTTATTTGACCGCATTTTTTTATTCTCTTTGCGTCCGAATTTAAAGCCGCGGCACTTTCTGCCACGGCTTTTTATATGCACAAAATCTATAAAACCGGGGAGGAACCTTATGAAAACCAATTATCCAACTAAAAAGCTATCGGCCTACATATTCGAGCATAAATTTACTTATATTTTTGCAATCCTGGCCATGATCATCAGCGTTTCGCTGGATCTGATAGCACCACAGCTCACCAAGCACATCATTGATGATGTCATCCTGGGCGGACAGACCGATAAGCTTATGTATCTCTTAGGCGGTATCCTTATCGTCGGCATCGGACGATGTATTTTCCAATATCTTAAGGAGTACTCCTTCGATGTAGCCGGTATACGAATCACCGCGAAAATGCGCCGCCATCTCTTCGATCACATTCAATCGCTGAGCGCGGACTTCTTCGAGCGAACCAATACCGGAGAACTGATGGCCCGTATCAAGGATGATATCGACCGAATAGGCGATGCACTTACCTTTGTAGGAATGCTGATAATCGAAGTCATCATTCATACTTCTATCGTGCTCTTTTGTATGTTCAATCTGGATGCGAGGCTGGCGCTTCTTCCTACTGCGTTCATGCTCATCGCTGCTACTATCGCCATTACTATGGAAAGAAAGCTGGACTCTGTATATGAAGCGATCAGCGAGGAAAATGCTATTTTAAATACGGTAGCCGAAGAAAACCTCGCCGGAGTGCGCACAGTAAAAGCATTTGCGCGGGAAAAATTTGAAATCGGCAAATTTTTATCTCACAATAAAAAGTACTACGAGCTAAATATGCGTCAGTCCAAGATTTTTGTAACCTACTATCCGTATCTTTCCTTTATCACGAAATTGCTTCCTCTTCTTATTCTTCTGTTCGGAGGTGTCCTCGTGATGAAAAAGGATCTTACCTTAGGCTCTTTAGGCGCTTTCGTGGAATATTCCATGAACATCGTATGGCCTATGGAAATGCTTGGGTGGCTGACCAACAGCTTCTCTTCTGCGGTGGCTTCTAACAGGAAACTGAACAAAATTTATAAAGAAACGCCTACTATCGTGGAAAAGGAAGATCCAACTATCCTTGAGCAAGTAAAGGGCGGGATAGAATTTTCCAACGTTTCCTTCAGCAAGACGGATGCCGAGACCTCCGCCAAGGTAGATATCTTAAGCGATGTCTCCTTCCGTGTAGAAGAGGGCAAAACCATCGGTATCATGGGCGCTACCGGAGCAGGAAAAAGCTCCATCATTCATCTTCTCCAGCGCTTTTACGATGTTACGAACGGCTCCATCCGCATCGACGGCGTAAATATAGAAGATATGAGCTTAAAACAATTAAGAGGAAGTATTTCCCTGGTCATGCAGGACGTATTCCTGTTTTCAGATACGATTAACGAAAATGTAAAGCTGGGAAAAAGGGATTATCTGGATACTGCAGCGGTAAAGCTGGCTTCCTTTGAGGCACAGGCCAGCAACTTCATCGAGAGAATGGATAACCAGTATGAAACGGTTATCGGCGAACGAGGCGTAGGGCTTTCCGGAGGACAGAAGCAGCGCATCAGCATAGCCCGCGCTCTGGCTAAACGCAATCCGATTCTCGTTCTGGACGACTCCACCTCCGCTTTGGATATGGAGACGGAACAAATGATACAGCAGACCCTGAGCGAACTGGAGCATACCACAAAAATAATCATTGCACATCGTGTCAGCTCCGTAATAAACGCCGACGAAATTATCGTTTTGGAAAACGGTACCATCGCAGAACGCGGCACACACGATACGCTGCTTAAAAAAGGCGGGCTTTACTATACCACTTATGCAGCTCAATACAAGGGAGGTGAATAACATGCCAATTAACTCATTTAAGGATGACGAGCAAACGATAGAGGTCAGCAAGCTAAAGACTCTGCTCAGACTCCTCTCCTATCTTCTAACATATAAAAAAGAAATACTGGCGGTTCTTGCCATTATGGCCTTCTGCGTATTCGTTTCCCTTTTGAATCCGCTGATTATGGAATCCGCCGTAGACGACTATATTTCCAAGGGTGATGTCATAGGACTGTTCAAGCTCATAGGCTTTGCACTCTCGCTCAATATTCTGATGGTCATCGGCATCAAGATCCGTATGTATGTCATGGCTAAGGTATGCAACAATATACTCGTTACCATACGTCAGGATCTATACAGCCACATACAGACCCTGGACTTTCATTTTTTTGACAGCCGTCCTACAGGAAAGATTCTCGCACGCATCATCGGTGACATCAATTCCTTAAAAGACGTACTATCCAACTGTGTTACGACGCTGATTCCCGACTTCATTACGATATGCGCCGTAGTAATCATTATGTTTATTAAAAATCCGGTGCTGGCGGCCGCTTCCTTGATCAGCACTCCGCTCATGGCGATATGCCTCTTTCTTATCCAGGTATATTCCCATAAAAGGTGGCAGATATTCCGGAAGAAGTCTTCCAATTTAAACGCCTTTGTGCATGAAGACTTTTCCGGCATACGCATCATTCAGAGCTTTACTGCGGAGGAAGAAACAAAGCAGACTTTCCGGGGCCTGGTGAAGGAGCATAGGGATTCCTTTATCTCCGCCATCCGCCTAAACGATGCCTTTGGCTCTGTCATCGACTTCTGCTGGGGAATCGGTACTGTTATGCTCTACTACACAGGTATTATGATACTGGGCACCGATAAAGTATCTGTAGGTATCCTCATCGCTTTCGGCACATATATCTCTATGTTCTGGCATCCGATCATGAACCTGAGCAACTTTTATACTCAGCTCATTACGAATATAAGCGGGGCGGAACGCGTTTTCGAGATTATGGACACCGAGGCTGAAATTACCGACGCGGATATGGTTACCGACATCCCTTCCATCGAAGGTAAGGTATGCTTCGAGCATGTCACCTTCTCTTATGACGGAACCACAAAGGTGTTGGATGACGTGAGCTTTACTGTTGAGCCGGGTGAAACCATCGCTCTCGTAGGACCTACCGGTGCAGGAAAGACGACCATTGTCAACCTGATCAGCCGCTTCTACGATGTACAGCAAGGTAACGTATATGTGGACGGCTACGATGTAAAGACAGTTTCCATCGAAAGCCTCCGCAAGCAGATGGGTATTATGACGCAGGATAACTTCCTTTTTTCAGGCACCGTAAAGGACAATATTCTCTATGGTAAGCTGGATGCCTCCAACGAGGAAATCGTAACCGCAGCAAAGGCCGTTCATGCCGACAGTTTCATTTCTAAAATGGAAAAGGGCTATGATTCGGAGCTTTCCGAACGCGGCGGCAGCCTGTCGGGAGGACAAAAGCAGCTTCTCGCCTTTGCCAGGACGATGGTGTCCATGCCAAAAATACTCATACTGGACGAAGCTACCTCCAGTATCGACACGCAGACGGAGCTTCTCGTGCAGGCAGGCATCGAAAGCTTACTGAAGGGACGTACCTCTTTCGTGGTAGCTCACCGTCTGTCCACCATACAGAAGGCCGATCGTATCTTTTATATCGATAACGGCCGCATTATCGAGGAGGGCTCTCCCTCAGAGCTTATGGAAAAAAGAGGCTTTTACTATAATTTATATATGTCTCAGTTCCATTGCTGATTTTTCCGGTACCGTTACATTTTAATACCCATAGGAAATTTATTTTTTCTATGGGTATTTTTTAGTATTTTTATCCATTTCCATAAGCATTTCTTCTTATTTTAATGAGCATTTTTACCATTTCTTCATTGACTTTTTCCCATAATTCATGTATCATTTACTTTATTGGCGCATTGCGTTAAAGCGCGAAAAAATATTTATATATTACGATTACATATGGAGAACTATTAAAATGCCTATCACTAATTTATTGGAAGAAAACTGTAAAAAATTCGGAGAGGACATCTGTCTTATTGAAATTAATCCGGAGGTAAAGGAAACCCGCCGGGTTACATGGAAAGAATATGAATTGATGGAGCCAAGCCCTCTCTCTCACTACCGCCGGGAAATCACGTGGAACGTTTTCAATGAAAAAGCCAACCGCTTTGCCAATCTCCTGCTTAGCAGGAATGTAAAGAAGGGCGATAAGGTGGCAATTCTTCTTATGAACTGCCTGGAATGGCTTCCCATCTATTTCGGAATACTGAAGACCGGCGCCTTGGCGGTCCCTCTCAATTTCCGCTATACTTCCGAGGAAATCCAGTATTGTGTGGACCTGGCCGAAGCGGACGTTTTGATTTTCGGTCCTGAATTCATCGGCCGCGTGGAGGAGAATGCGGATTCCGTCAGCAAGAATCGCCTTTTGTTCTACGTAGGGGAAAATTGCCCCAGCTTTGCGGAGGATTATAATTCGCTTGCAGCCAATTGCTCCAGTCAGTCGCCCGTCGTTTCTCTGACGGACGAAGACGATGCCGCTATTTATTTTTCTTCAGGGACCACCGGATTTCCAAAGGCGATTTTACATAATCACGAAAGCCTGATGCATTCCTGCCTCACAGAGCAAAATCACCATGGACAGACAAAGGACGATGTTTTCTTATGCATTCCTCCTCTTTATCATACCGGCGCGAAGATGCACTGGTTCGGTTCTCTTCTTTCCGGCGGAAAAGCCGTCCTGCTTAAGGGAACAAAGCCGGAATACATATTGGATGCAGTATCCAAGGAAAAATGTACTATCGTATGGCTTCTCGTTCCGTGGGCACAGGACATTTTAGAAGCCCTGGACTGCGGAAAAGTTCATCTTAAGGATTACGACTTATCGGGATGGAGGCTCATGCATATCGGCGCCCAGCCCGTTCCTCCCAGCCTTATCAAGCATTGGAAGAGTTACTTCCCCAATCATGCCTATGATACCAACTACGGCCTAAGCGAGTCCATCGGCCCCGGCTGCGTACATCTGGGCATGGAAAACATTCATAAAGTAGGGGCTATCGGTAAAGCCGGCTATGGCTGGGAAATCAAGATCGTGGATGAGAACCGGAGCACAGTAGCTCACGGCGAGGTGGGCGAGCTTGCAGTAAGGGGCCCCGGTGTTATGACTTGCTACTACAACGATGAAACGGCCACCAAGGAAGTGCTCTCCGACGACGGCTGGCTGTTTACCGGAGATATGGCACAAGAAGACGAGGACGGATTCATCTTCCTCGTAGACCGGAAAAAGGATGTCATCATCAGCGGCGGAGAAAATATCTATCCGGTGCAAATCGAGGATTTCCTGCGTGCTCATAAGGCGGTTCACGACGTCGCAGTCATCGGCCTGCCGGACAAGCGCCTCGGAGAAATTACGGCGGCCATTATCGACTTAAAACCGGGCTCGGAATGTACGAAGGCAGAAATCGATGAGCTCTGCCACAAGCTTCCCCGCTACAAAAGACCCCATAAGGTCATCTTCGCTGATATACCGCGCAATCCTACCGGCAAGATCGAAAAGCCCAGGCTTAGGGAAAGATACTGTGGTGAAAGCCTTGTAGCAACTCAAAACCGCGGATAAAAAATCCGGACATGCTGACAATTCATATTCATGTCATTCATGAATTCATATCACTTATGAGAGGGTAAAATTATGTTTATAAAACTAATTATGTTATTAATATTCTTTGTAGTTATGATAGGTATCGGATTCTATTGCAGAAAGCATGCCACCGATGTCAATGGCTTTGTTTTGGGAGGAAGAAGCGTTGGTCCATGGCTTTCCGCCTTTGCCTACGGTACCTCCTATTTTTCCGCCGTTATCTTCGTCGGCTATGCCGGACAATTTGGCTGGAAATACGGCACCTCCGCCACATGGATCGGAATCGGCAATGCTCTGTTAGGTTCCATGCTCGCATGGGTCATCTTAGGGCGCCGCACGCGCATTATGACCCAGCACCTAAACAGCGCTACCATGCCCGAATTTTTTGGCAGACGCTTTTATAGCAGCCGTCTGAAAATCTGTGCTTCGGCCATCGTGTTCATCTTTTTAATTCCTTATACCGCATCTTTATATAATGGTCTTTCCAGATTGTTCGGGATGGCATTCAACATTGATTATACAGTTTGCATCATTATCATGGCTGTGCTCACCGGTGTCTACGTTATTGCCGGAGGCTACATGGCTACTGCTATTACCGACTTCGTTCAGGGCATCATTATGCTCTTTGGAATCACGGCAGTTATTGCCGCAATCCTGAAAAACAACGGAGGTTTTACTGAGGCTATCCACAGCCTCGCTGCCTTTACCGATGAAACAGTATCCTCCCAGCCGGGAGTGTTCGCTTCCTTTTTCGGTCCGGATCCATTAAACCTTCTTGGCGTAGTGATTCTAACCTCCCTCGGCACTTGGGGGCTTCCTCAGATGGTCCAGAAATTCTATTCCATTAAGAGCGAAGATTCCATCAAAAAAGGAACTATTATATCTACCCTTTTCGCCATTGTCATTTCCGGCGGCTGCTATTTTCTCGGCAGCTTTGGACGCTTGTACTCGGGCCGCATAGATATTGCAGCCGAAGGCTATGACTCCATCGTTCCTATGATGCTATCCGACCTTTCACCTGCTCTTATGGGATTAGTTATCATATTGGTTCTTTCTGCCTCTATGTCCACGCTGTCCTCTCTTGTTATGGCATCCAGTTCCACATTGACAATTGACTTTATAAAGGATAATATAATTAAAAACATGAGTGAGAAAAGGCAGCTTTTGAGCATACGTATCCTTATCGTAGTGTTCATCGCCATCTCCGTGGTGATTGCTGTCATACAATATAAGCAGAACATTACGTTTATTGCTCAGCTTATGGGTGTATCATGGGGGGCTTTGGCAGGATCCTTCCTCGCACCCTTCCTCTATGGCTTATACTGGAAGAAAACCACCGCTGCGTCCGTATGGATCGCATTCATCTTTGGCTCAGGCTTTATGGTATGTAACCTGCTCTTCCGCAGCCATTTCCCCGCGATATTGCAATCTCCCATCAATGCCGGCGCATTCGCCATGATAACCGGGCTTGTTCTCGTACCCGTTGTCAGCTTGTTTACGCCTAAGCCGGAGGACTCCTTCATAAGCGCCGCTTTCTCTTGTTACGACAAAACAACTCAGGTGCCCGTAAAGGAAGATTTAGGAAAATAAGAATTCGCAGCTTTGTGCTTAAAATGTGCAATTTAATTTTTATTTGCACTTATAGCCCGAAGTTTGCAGGCTATAAGAAAGGCATAAAAATTGATATGAAGAAAAAACGCGTTCAAGATTCTATAACAGAACAAATACATTTTTTAAAATATGAAGATATCAACGGAGAAGGCCGCCTTTTCGGCGGCCAGCTCGTTTCATGGATCGATGAAGTGGCTGGGACCGTGGCGAAGCGCCATGCCGCTACACCAATTACCACCGCCTCCATCGACAACCTTCAATTTAAAAGCGCTGCCTATTTGAACGATCTGGTTGTTATCATAGGTCATGTTACCTATGTAGGCAATACTTCCATGGAGGTACGGGTGGATTCCTACGTGGAAGGCATCGACGGGCTGCGCAGACCGATCAACCGGGCATTTTTAACCTTAGTGGCCCTCGATGACAATCAACGCCCTATACCGATTCCCTACGGCCTCTTAATTGAGAATGAGGTGCAGCAGTTGGAATGGGACAATGCCAAAAAGCGTATTGACTTGCGTAAACACAGACAAAAAGAAGCGTTTTAACAAACGCTTCTTTTTTTTAGCTGAATATCGAACAATTTACGAGACGTATTGCCCGCTGCTACGCCCACGAAACGATAAGAAGCAGCATCCCCTCTTCCACCGTTATCACACATCCTTCTCCTATGAATTCATTGCTGATGCCGATAGGATAATCATTGGTTACCGTAGCTTCCGTTAACGGATATTTCATTCCCTCTATCGTAACGCCCCTCGCCTTTTCTCCGAGCGAGAACAACGATAGAAACCCATCCATTCCTTTATCGAACTTTATCGATTCATTCTTTATTACGGTCATCATTACGTTGGCATCCATGATATATGCCTTTCTGCCATTATTTTTCAAAAGGCTCAGGCATTGAATGTTAGCGATGGTATGTTCCACCCTTCCACCCATTGCTCCATATATTCGAAAGTCCTTATAGCCCTTTTCCATGCCGATGCGCAGCGCTGCCAGGCTATCCGTATCATCTTTTTCAGGATTTAATATAATGACTTTTTCCGGACTTTCTTCTTTCATAGCCTCGATTTCCGGCCTGATATTTTCATCGATGGAATCCATATCGCCGATGAGCAGATCGACAGTAAGCCCTATCAGCTTACAGTATAAATATCCGCCGTCCACCGCAATACAGAAATCACCTTCCTTTTTATCAATTTCTATCGGAGTGAAATCTCCCGCTCCGACTACGATACATTTCCCTTCTCTCAATCCTGGCACTCCTTTAATATGTTTTCTCCCACTGGTAAGGTCCGCCCCAACCGCCGATCATGTCCGTCGTCATTCCTTCCTCCGTCCATGTTCTCGTCTCAAAGTGGTAGTTCATCTCCGCCTCAAAGGAATTCTCCTTCTGCACGTTACTATACATATAGCTGATGACGTATTGTATATGAGGGAAATAGCTTTCGCCCTCCTTAGCCGGTTCATAGGCGATGCAGGAGCGTTGAATGCCTTCATCTGTCATCTTATTTCCCCACACCGTTATTATCCCCTCCGTGGTTTCATCGTCCTCGAATTTAGGGAACTGGAAGGTCCATGTTCCATCCGTCTGTTTCAGAATCACCGTCTCACGGCTTACCGGTATATAAGTTTCTCCGCTCCAATATTCCATCGTGCCGCCGATGAACGCATCCCGAATCTGCGTATAGGCCTCCGAAACGACAAAGTCCTTAGCCGCCTCATAATTTCCGGCATCAAATGCGGTAAACATATCCGCAAAGATATTTTGAATCTCTTCTTCTTTATTCAGACAGGAAAGCAGTCTGCTTACTGCTTCATTCTCTCCCAGCGCCGACGCTTTTTCCAAAAGGCCCCGGTAAGCTTTCGCATGTTCTCTGCTTATCCTTAACTCAGGAACATCTATATGAGCATATTTAAGAATGATATTTTTCACGTCTTCAGAAGGACTTATCCCGTAAATCTCAAATAACTTATCCATTATTTGCTGGTAGAGGGGAAACAGACAGCCCTCCTTACCGTTCATATCGTAAAAAATATCTGCGTCATTTTCCTCCTGAAGGCCTTTAACAAAGCGTTCATATGCGACATTCATAAGCTCCAGAGCATCCGCATTATTCTCATCCTTCTCGAGCACGCTCAAAATATTCTGCACGGTCTCCAAGGTGCAGGCACCGTCATTTATCTGCGCTACTGCCTCGTTCAAAATCGTGGTGCAGTAATACTTAAGCAACCCTTCGTCCTGCGTATTCTGCCAACCCTCAAGAAGTACCTTTTTCGCCTCCAGATTATCCTCCTTGCCAAAATATGCATTCGCCATATATCGATATGCTTTCACGGAAGTAGAATCTATTTTCAGCGCCTCTTCGTAATAGGCAATTGCTTCGTCGAAGGCTTCCTCCCTGGTATATTCCTCCCCCGCTTTTAACTCTCTGTCCAGTCTGAGCGCAGGAAGATTCCAGATAAATGCAAAGCAGCCTCCTGCAGCCACAAGTACCAGGAGAACAGCGAAGGTTCTTTGAAGAAGGACGGCCCTGCGTCTTGCCTGTTTCCTTCTCGCCCGTTTTTCATTTCTGGAAATCTCCATCTCGTCCGTTCCTTTATTCTTATTTCTATTTCCCATGTCCACAACCTCGAAAACAATTTTTATTACATAGCCTTCGGCTTATATATCACTTTTTACATAATTTTCATACTACCATAGAAAAGGAAGCTTGACAATGATATAATGCTTTTTATGAACGATAAAATTTTACTAAAAAACAAAAAAAATATATCGGTGGAAGCTGCCTACGAAGTATTTCGAAGCAAGCGCAAGACCTACTCCCTCTCGCTTAATGAGAACGGGGTTTTGACGGTAAGGGTCCCTCTTTACGTTAACGACGATGAAGTGGAACAGATAATGCGAGGAAAGCAGTTCTGGATTACGGACAGACTGGCCGAATACGAAGAGAGAAAACGCAGACGTCCGGCCTTCGAATATACACAGTCCCAGCGCCTCGCTCTCGAAAAACGCTACAAAGAAGCCGCCAAAGAATATATCCCTAAGCGTGCCGATTATTATCTTGCTGCTTATCCTGACCTGTTCCCCCGTCGCTACTCCCGGATTTCGGTGCGAGAACAAAAAACCCGCTGGGGAAGCTGCAGCAGCAAGGGAACCTTATCCTTTAACTGGAAGCTGATGCTGGCCCCTCCTGCCATTTTGGATTATGTCATCGTACATGAACTATGCCATTTGGCCCATATGAATCATTCTGCCGGATTCTGGAGCTGCGTGGCAGCCATCCTTCCCGACTACAAGGAACGGAGAAAATGGTTAAAAGATCATGGAAATGAATTAACGCTGTCCTGATAAACCGGGACAGCGTTAATTATCGTTGAGAGTGCGCGAAGCACACTTTTATGCCTGAAACAGGAAAGCTTTTATATTGCTTCTTTTCTGCTTTTTTTGCTTTTTTCTCTTCCCTTGAAGATTTCCGGAGTCTGTTTTTCTCCCCGGACTTTTCTGTCGTTATTTCTATCTGTATAGCGTTTCTCGTTAAAGCCCTTATCCTTGCTTCTGTCTTTACCGCCGCCGTATCTCTTGCCGTCGTCTCTCCTGCGGCCTTCGCTGCTTCGCACGCCCAAACCTGAGCCCTTGCCTTTTCCTTTACCGAAGCCACGATCTCTCGAACCATACTTTTCTATCTTGATGTCCTTGATATCGTCGCCCATTTTCATCTTCATAAAGGCCGCCGCCAATTCCAATGCGGTGTAATCGCTTTCAGCCAGTTTCTCTTCAAGAAATTCTATAGTCTTATCCATCTTCTTATTTTGCATCACTTCCAGCACTTCGCTTAGAACCTTCTCCTCTTTTACGGAAGTAATGTCCGCTGCTGAAGGGATATTTTTCTCTTTTATCGTAGTATGGCATATTCTTTCGATTTCACGCAGCTTGAAAACCTCTCTGCCCACCACCAGAGTGAAGGAGCGTCCTGTCTTGCCTGCGCGGCCGGTACGTCCGATACGATGAACATAATATTCAATATCATCCGGCACGTCGAAGTTAAATACCGCTTCCACGTTATCTACGTCGATTCCTCTGGCTGCCACATCCGTAGCGATAAGGATATCTGTCCTTCCGCTTCTGAAAAGGTTCATCACGGTGTCTCTCTGGTTCTGGCTCAAATCGCCGTGAAGCCCTTCTGCCTGATAACCTCTGTCTTTTAAATGCTCTGTCAGTTCATCCACCATCCGCTTCGTATTGCAGAAAATAAGGGAACGTTTGGGATGATAGTAATCCATAAGGCGGCAAAGTACCTCTTCCTTATCCTTACGCTGTATCTGATAGTATGCCTGTTTAACTAATGGTATCGTTACTTCCTTCGGAGTCATCTTCAGATACTCCGCATCTGCATTCTGATATTCTTTCGTAATATCCAGTATCGGCTTGGGCATCGTCGCTGAGAAAAGAGCGGTCTGCCTTTCCGTGGGCATATCCTTAAGTATCGTCTCTATATCCTCGCGAAAGCCCATGTTCAGCATCTCATCCGCTTCATCCAGAACAATGACCTTCACCTGCCCTGTCTTTATCGTATGGCGCCGCATATGATCCATAACCCTTCCTGGCGTTCCTACTACAATTTGTGTGCCGCTGCTAAGCGCCCTGATCTGTCTTGAGATATCCTGACCGCCGTATACGGGAAGCACCTTAACGCCGTGCATATATTTGGCAAAGCGCCTCATCTCTTCTGCCGCCTGAATAGCCAGCTCTCTTGTAGGGCAAAGCACGATTGCCTGCAATGCTTTATTATTTACATCGATGCTCTGAATAACGGGAATTCCAAACGCCGCGGTCTTACCGGTTCCTGTCTGCGCCTGCCCTATAATATCTCTGCCCTCCAGCATTACGGGTATTGCCTGCGCTTGAATAGGCGTCATATTCTCGAATCCCATTTCTTCTACCGCTCGAATGATTCTTTCATCAATTGCTGATTCCTTATAACTAATCTGATTTTCTGTACTGCTCATCTAACTCCTGTTCTGCCCGTCAAACGGACCTTTCAATCACAATTCTATCACTATTTACTTTCGCAAAAAAAGACAACACTCGCTTCAAAAGTGCTGTCTTTCCTTTTACGAACTTATTTAGTATAACGTGGTTTATTTATAAAGTCAAGACTTATTCTTATTTATATCCTTATATTTTTATTTCTGCAAATTATACAAAAACTTGCTAAAAGGTTACTTCTCCGTCCTGTGATATGAGGGAAACATTGCTGATACCCTTCAGTGCATTCACCTCTCTGATACACTGCGCTTCTTCTTTTATTCGCACCTCAACTACCATATTCAAAAACTCCGCACTCATATTCCTGGATTTTACGCGCACATGAGGACTGTATTTCCTGACTACCTCCATAATGTCATCTTCGGCTTCTATGTTATCGGAATCCACTACCAGCATCATAGAGGTCTTCGCCATTGGTATTTTGTCTAAGAAAAGAATAATAGCCGTCAAAAACAACGATGTTGCAATGGCGATTTCAAACAAACCGGCGCCACAGATAATTCCTACGCTGATCGACCAAAAGAGAAAGACCAGATCCATCGGCTCCTTGATCGCCGTACGGAACCGGACGATGGACAGCGCACCTACCATTCCCAGGGATATAACTACACTGGATTGTATAGAAAGAATGATTGCAGTTGTTATGATAGCCAAAGCTACTAACGATACATTGAAGTTCTTGTTATAAAAGGAGTTCCTCGTCATCACCCTATATATGGTAAAGATATATACCGCAATCAAGCAGGCCACCCCTATTGACAGCAAAACATCCCCCCGGTTCATACTGTCTGTCGTAATCTGTATAAAAGATTTCTTTAACACATCATTAAATCCCATTCCTTATCATTCCTCCCATGTTGTATTTTCTGCATAAATAATATTTTGAGAATGTCGTCAGGCGTAAATTCTCCAACTGAAGGCTCCTATAAATATGATCCGGCAAATATTCATCATATTTTACCTCCAGTAAGTGCTGCCCTATCGGCATAATCGGCCTGGAATAAATTCTATCGTCGAAAAAGTTTTCTCTTCTATTGGAGGAACGAATATTCCTATCAAAAGTAATTCTCACGTTTCCATTTTTATATATATAAGGTTCTCTTTCGTATTCCACGATAACCTTCGGTTCCAACAAGCAATTTTTCTGCTGAAGACAGAACTTTTGAAGGATTGGGGGATCCTCTTTTTCACAAGAGAGCAGCTTCGCGTGTATGACAGCTTCACACTGTTCTTTCGTTAGTATGCAGGAATCCTTATGTATCTTCCCGCGTTCTTTACGCTTAAGCTCCAGGCGTATTCTCTCACCATCTCCATTATAAATACGAATCCTGAACTTTTCCCGTGGACTGGTCCCCTCCTCATTTTCATAAAAGTTTGTATTTCTATAATCATCGAAATAAATGCTTCGAATGCTATACACCCCGTCTTCGCCTGTGTGCTCATCCAATTCCATAAAGGGACGTACCCGACTTTTCAGACATGCTATCTGCGTCTCCGACACTACGTATTTCAGTTCGTTTCTATAATAAAGCGCCACTTATTGTCCCCTTTCTTCCTGCCATTTCCCAGTGGTCAGGTTTTTGCGGTATACGCCGTCTTCCATACTCAAACTCGGAATCGTTATCTTATCCTGAACACCGCCACCTGAATGCCCCAGAATCACTTCCTCTCCCTTTTTCAAGTTGAAGTTCACATTCATAAAAGAATCCTCTCCCACATAATTCCTACATCCTATCAGGAGACTTTCTTCAGGCCCCAGTACCGTTTCCTCCAGATAATTCATATGGGAGACGTTTTCCTTATCCATAAGGAAATATCCCCTCGTATCTATTTCCTCCTCCGAGACATTGGTCAGAATGATGTGATCCGCTTTCCCGTTCGACTTGATTTCGCTGATTATCAACCCTTTACTCGCATCTTCCGTATATAGAGTCACATATACCGATCCGTCAATAAGCATACCTTCATCGATGAGCAGTTCCTCTTCCATGTAAATTTCACCGTTTACTTCCCAGTATGAGAAAATTCTTCCCTCCGGCACTATTGCAGTAAGCACCGTGTCGCATCCGGTCAGATATGTCCCCGTAAATTCCGGCTCGGTTACCTCTAAGCTGTTAATTTTCATGCCTTCACCCGAAAGGAGCGACGTATGCAGGGAATAGGAATTGCCCAATTGCCAAAGCTGTCTCATCCCTTCTAACAAATTACCGGGAGTCACCTCAGCCCAAGCTCTTATACAATCCATCTGCATATCCGTATATATTGCGCTGATTTCAGGCAAATTAGGGTTTATCACGCTTTCCTCTATATATTTCTGCATTTCATTCTCTCGCAGAGTGTGGAGTTCCTCCAGCACCTCGCTCACATTTTCCGGCGCAAAAGCACCGTTCATTAAATCACAAATATACGAAGCAAAATACTTCCGGCAATCCGCTCTTTCCATCAAGGCAGTGAATAAGGGCGCATAATCCCTCTCCCATAACATCATGAGCGTATCAAAGCTCTGAGACTCATCCAGCGTATCCCTTACCGCGCCAAGCCCCATGGTAGTGTCCACGTCGAACAGAAGATAACGGTATCTTCCATCGAATACCGAATCCGGCTCATACTCTTTATCCTCTGAAACATAGCGGTAAGCCTTTAAATTGTTATAAGGCCAGTCTCTATTCGCCAGATACACTTCCACTGCAAAATACTGCAAATAATTCTGCGTATCGATATAGCGGTTCAATTCTTCGAATATGGCATCCTGCGTCAAATCCTCCGCGCTGTACTTATTATATAGCTCTGTATATTCCTCCGAATACTCCTTCTCCAGTGCATTAGAGACATTCTGCATATCTGTCTCACCATCGCCGATGACCACCATTTCTCCCTCGTATTCGCCATATTTTTCCTCAAAATATTCCTGGTCATAGGTGGAATGCATCCAGTAAAGCCCCTGATAGACTCCATTGATATATACACTGAGAGGACGTACGCTCTGCGTATCAGGAAATCCTGCTTCCTTAACCAATGTCATACCGAGTTCATCCCGTATAAAACCCTCTGAACGGTCATTACCTGTATTTCTTATTTTCAAGGTCTTGTATTTTCCTACTACGCTTCCGTCCGCCTCCGAAAACAAATCTTGAAAAAAAGCGAAGCGGAATTTATTCTCCTCGTCATACTCACTTCTGGCATATAGCTTAAAAGACTTTTGCTCCGACTGCCTCGTAAAGTTACCCGATATACGAATTCCTCCGTCTTGAGAAATAATTCGACTGCCATCTGACTCGAAAATTTCTATATGAACATCTCGTTCGCTCTCCCTTCCGCGCACATTATAATTCGCAGGGGTATCATAGGTAATCTCCTCATTCGGATGCTCGCTAAGCCAGTCCGCGCGAAGCTTTCCTTCCACAAAGATTCCGCTCTCATATCCGTACAGATCCTCCTCCGCTGCAGTAAGGCTCATCACCAGCGTATTATAACGCTTGTCTATATTTTTGCCTAAGAAATATGTGTTCGTATAGGTTTCAGACTGTGTACCGTCCTCATAAACAGCTTTATATTTCAAAACGTTAACCGTTTCTTCCTCTCCGGCGGTTAACGCAATTGCTTCCTCATATAAATAGGTATTGTCATCATTCTCTTCCGGCTCTGAACCGTTCAGCGTATACAAAATACGCCCCGGTTTTTTCAATCTTACCGTAAGCAAAATATCCTCTTCATAAAATCCGCTTTCCGCAGACAACACGATATCCCCGATATTTACTTCTTTTAGTTCACCCAAAGCTTCTTTTTCAGCCGCCAAGCTTTCGCTCTTTAAGTCTTCTCTTATTAAGAGTATCATGAAAAAAATTAAAGTAACAGAGAATAAGCATATCAATCTTTTTCCGGTAATCGTAAAAACCTCTTTTCTTTATTTCTTTATAATTCTCTATGTATAGTAAAGACGCCTCTATAATTTTAGTAGCCTTTTTCCTCCAATTCAAGTGAATATCCTTTTTTTAGTATTAGGATATATTTTTTAATACTTATTTTACCTATATTTTACGTTTATTTAATAAAATCTAAAATTTGCACAATATAAAAGCTTTTCAGGCAAATAAAAAATTGCCTTACATAACGTTTATACACAATATCGTCAAACCTCCATTGTTCGATCAGACACTCTTTGTCGATGCCGGGCGCATTGATTGCCGATGCTGCATGAAGTTAATAAATAGCATGAACTTCATAATGCTTATGAAGTCGGGTACATATAGATAACATCATCCAATAACAAAACCCACTCCATTTAGTATGTTTAAACTAAACGAAGCGGGTTTTGAGTTATGCATAAATATTGATGTAAATTATTATTTGTAATTTACGATTTTACCGAAGTCGGGCTTCAAAGCTGCGCCGCCTACTAAGCCGCCGTCGATATCCGGCTGTGCGAATAATTCGGATGCGCTGGAAGCGGATACAGAACCGCCGTATTGAATACGGATTGCTGCTGCAGTAGCATCATCATAAATTTCTGCGATACAGTCGCGAATAGCTTTGCATACTTCCTGAGCCTGCTCTGTAGTCGCAACCTTACCGGTGCCGATTGCCCAGATGGGTTCATAAGCGATAACCGAGGAAGCTGCCTGATCTGCGGTTACGTTTAAGAAAGCAATCTTAATCTGCTGGCGAATCCAGTCGATAGTGATACCCTGCTCTCTTTGTGTCAAGCTCTCGCCGCAGCAAACGATAGGTGTAATGCCGTGCTCGAATGCTTTCAGTACTTTTTTATTTACTGTTTCGTCTGTTTCAGCGAAGTATTCTCTTCTTTCGGAATGTCCGATGATCACATACTTCACGCCTACATCCGTCAGCATCTTCGGAGAAATCTCTCCCGTATAAGCGCCGCTTTCTTCGTAGTACATATTCTCAGCGCCGATATGGATGTTAGAACCTTTTGCAGCTTCCATAGCCGGAATGATATCGATAGCCGGTACACAGAATACTACGTCAGCATCTTCCGTAGCTACCAAAGGTTTCAAAGTGTTTACTAATTCTACAGCCTCACTGGGAGTCATGTTCATTTTCCAGTTTCCGGCGATAATCTTTTTTCTTGCCATTTTTATTAGTCTCCTGATTTTTTATTTGTCGTTAGCTGCTGCAACGCCCGGAAGTTCTTTTCCTTCAAGGAATTCTAAGGAAGCACCGCCGCCTGTAGAAATGTGGGTCATCTTGCTGCCAAAGCCAAGCTGGTTAACAGCAGCTGCGGAATCGCCGCCGCCGATAATCGTAGTTGCATCTGTCTCTGCAAGAGATTTCGCTACCGCAATCGTACCTTTTGCAAGGATAGGGTTCTCGAATACGCCCATAGGTCCGTTCCAAACAACGGTCTTAGCAGATTTAACAGCCTCTGCATAAGTTACTGCTGTTTTTGTTCCGATGTCAAGACCTTCTTTATCTGAAGGAATATTTTCGGAAGCTACTACGGATACTTCAATTTCAGCATCGATAGGATTTGGGAAAGAAGCTGCAATCGTAGTATCTTCAGGAAGAAGAAGTTTCTTACCAAGCTTTTCCGCTTTCTCCATCATTTCTTTGCAATAATCGAGCTTCTCGAGGTCCACTAAGGAATTACCCACTTCGTAGCCCTTCGCCTTTAAGAAAGTGAACGCCATACCGCCGCCGATAATAAGGGTATCGCACTTCTCTAACAAGTTAGAGATAACATTGAGCTTATCAGCAACCTTTGCACCGCCGAGAATAGCTACGAAAGGTCTTTCCGGATTCTCAACAGCATTTCCTAAGAATTCGATTTCTTTCTGCATTAAATAACCAACTACCGCTGTATCTACCAAGCTTGCTACACCTACATTAGAGCAATGTGCTCTATGAGCAGTACCGAAAGCATCATTTACGAAAACATCACAAAGAGAAGCCAGTTCTTTGGAGAACGCTTCTCCGTTCTTCGTCTCTTCCACTCTGTAACGGGTATTCTCAAGAAGGATTACGTCTCCGTCTTTCATCGCTTCTACAGCCGCTTTTGCGTTAGGGCCGACTACTTCGGGATCTGCTGCAAATTTTACTTCCTGACCGAGCAATTCGGACAATTTCTTAGCAACCGGTGCGAGAGATAACTCCGGCTTCGGCTCTCCCTTAGGTTTTCCAAGATGCGAGCAAAGAATAACCTTTCCGCCATCAGCAATTAATTTCTTAATGGTAGGAAGAGCTGCCGTCAAACGGTTTGTATCCGTAATAACGCCTTCCTTGAGCGGAACGTTAAAATCGCATCTGCAAAGAACGCGTTTGCCATTAACGTTGATATCATCCACTGATTTTTTGTTTAATCCCATAATGATTTCCTCCATTTTATATAATTATTAAAAGGTCCGGTCCATAAGACCGGACCCTTATAGGTCTTTAAACGCAGTTCAACGCTCTATAATTAGCCTAATTCAGCAAAGTATTTGATTGTACGAACCATCTGAGATACATAGCTGTTCTCATTGTCATACCAAGCTACAACCTGAACAAGATTGTCGGAACCAACCATCGTCTGGGTAGCATCGAATAAAGAACCGAATGTGCTGCCGATAACGTCGCTGGATACGATTTCGTCTGTGGTGTAACCGAAGGACTCAGTAGCTGCTGCTTTCATAGCTGCATTGATCTCATCTTTTGTTACGGACTTCTCTACAGTTGCAACTAAGATCGTAGTAGAACCTGTAGGAGTGGGTACACGCTGTGCGGAACCGATCAATTTGCCGTTCAAGTCAGGAATAACCAGACCGATTGCTTTTGCTGCACCAGTAGAGTTAGGAACGATGTTGCAAGCGCCTGCACGGCTTCTTCTCTTATCGCCTTTTCTCTGAGGTCCGTCGAGGATCATCTGGTCACCGGTGTAAGCATGAACAGTTGTCATGATACCGGATTTAATTGTAGCAAGGTCATTCAACGCTTTTGCCATAGGAGCTAAGCAGTTCGTTGTACAAGAAGCTGCAGAAATAACTGTATCTTCTTTTGTCAATGACTCGTGGTTTACATTGAAAACGATGGTAGGAAGGTCATTTCCTGCCGGAGCAGAGATAACAACTTTCTTAGCGCCTGCTGTAAGGTGAGCGGATGCTTTGTCTTTGGAGGTATAGAAACCTGTACACTCAAGTACTACGTCTACGTCCAATTCTCCCCAAGGAAGTTCTGCTGCATTAGCCTTTGCATAAATTGTAATCTTCTTTCCGTTTACGGAAATGGAATCTTCACCGTACTCTACAGCGCTTGCATATTTGTAATTGCCCTGAGCTGTATCATATTTCAATAAATGAGCGAGCATTTCAGGACTTGTTAAGTCATTGATTGCTACCACTTCATAACCTTCTGCATCGAACATCTGTCTGAATGCGAGACGGCCAATACGACCAAAACCATTAATTGCTACTTTTACTGCCATTTTAGATTCCTCCTAAAAATGTATTTGTTTATATTATTTTGCAATCTAACTGACTGATTGTCAAAATTTTATCAGCACGTTTATTTTACCTAATTTGTCCCAATAATTCAAGTCGTAATTATAAAATATTTCTTTTTTGTTTGTTTTTTTATAGTTTACATGCATTTCTTAAGTATAATTGGCGGAAAGTCACAGTTCATCCTTCGACTGAACTGCTAAATATAATTACAGCGTTGCCTTTTCCTTCCATTTCCTATAAACTCAACTTATAAACTGAATTATTATGTCAAGCGCGAATAACTGCAAAGAAAGGATCTGCATATGGCTGTTTTATCCGATTATCATTTACACTCCTCTTTCTCAGGAGACTCTGAGACGCCCATGGAAACCATGATAGAAAGGGCCATTTCTCTGGGTATGAAAAACATGTGCTTTACCGAACATATGGACATAGACTACGTCTATATAAAGAAAGAGGAGAACGGTATGTTCGATCTAAATACCGACTCCTATCTTTTCGACCTGATTAAATACAAAGGAAAATACTCAGACAAACTGAATATATATTTCGGAGTAGAGCTTGGCCTGCAGCCCCATCTGGCGAGAGAACTGTCTAAGTATGTGAAAGAATACGACTTCGATTTCGTAATAGGCTCCTCTCACCTTTGCAACAGAAAAGACCCTTATTTTCCCTATTTCTACGAGGGCCGGCCGGAGGAGGAAGCTTACCGCGAGTATTTCTCATCCATACTGAACAACCTGAAGACCTTTCAGAACTTCGATGTGTACGGCCATCTGGATTACGTAGTCCGCTACGGTCCCAACCGGGACAAAGAGTATTCTTATGAAAAATATAAGGATGTTCTGGACCCCATCCTCGAAAAGCTGATCGATATGGAAAAGGGTATCGAAGTAAACACCGGCGGAGTTTCCTACGGGCTAAAAGAGTTGAATCCCTGCACAGGCATACTTAAGCGCTATAGGGAGCTTGGCGGAGAAATCATCACCATAGGCTCCGACGCTCACTCTCCCGACCGCATCTTAAAAGACTTTGACCGCGCCGCAGACATCCTGAAAGAATGCGGATACAAATATTATACTATTTTTGCAAAGCGGATGCCGGAATACGTAAAACTATAAGCCTTATCAGATAATGGTACCTCCGCCGAGGACATAATCCTCCTCATAAAATACTACAGCCTGTCCCGGCGTTACTGCCCGGACGGGCTCTTCAAAGCTGCATCTGATTTTATCCTCCCCGATTCTTTCAATAAGGCAGGGAGCTCCTTTATGAGCATATCTAATCTTGGCCGTCACTTTTCTTCTTTCCGGCAAAGCTTCCATTCCCATATAATTAATATGATCGCAAACCAATTCTTTCGAAAAAACATCCTCATGTTCTCCGATGATCACCTCATCCGTCTCCGGCAATATCTTCGTAACGAATACCGGATGCCCCATAGCGAGGTTAAGTCCCTTTCTCTGTCCCACCGTATAATGGATAATTCCTTTATGCTGTCCCAGAACCTCTCCATTTACCGAGACAAAATTACCCGGTTCAGGTACCCGGTCCTTCGCTTCTCTGCCGATAAACCCCGCATAATCGTTATCCGGGATAAAACAGATTTCCTGACTGTCAGGCTTATGTGCGACCGGCAGTCCCAACCTCTTTGCAATCTGTCTGATTTCATCCTTTTCATAATCACCCACCGGCATGAGCGTATGGGCCAGTTGATGCTGGGTAAGATTATAAAGGGCGTAAGTCTGATCCTTAGCCGCTGTCACAGAATTACAGACAGCGAATCTTCCGTTTGCAAGCTTCGCTATCCTTGCATAATGTCCGGTAGCTATATAGTCCGCTCCGATGTCCATGCTTCTCTTTAAAAGAGATTCCCATTTCACATAGCGGTTACACGCAATACAAGGATTCGGAGTCCTCCCGTGAAGATATTCCTCCACGAAATAATCCATTACCTTATCCTTGAACTCCTGCTTGAAATTCATGACATAATAAGGAATCCCCAGAAACTGGGCAACTCTTCTGGCATCATCTACTGCGGTCAGCCCACAACAGCCTCCGTTTTCCTCTTGTTCTCCTTCTTCCTCATCCTGCCATATCTGCATGGTAACACCAATGACATCATAGCCTTGTTCTTTTAACAAATAGGCGGCCACGGAGGAGTCAACACCTCCCGACATGCCTACCACTACTTTCTTTTTCATGAATTAATATTCTTCCTCTTCCGCTTCTTCCTCTTCGTGGATATCGGATTTGGGCTTCACCAGGCCTTCTATCTCGATACCGTGCTTCCCCGCATAATCCCAGAGTGCGGCATGAATTGCCTCCTCTGCAAGCAAAGAACAGTGTACCTTAACCGGCGGTAGTCCGTCAAGAGCTTCCATTACTGCTTTATTCGTTACGAGCAAGGCATCCTGCACACTCTTTCCCTTTACTAACTCCGTCGCCATACTGCTGGTCGCCACTGCGGCACCGCAGCCGAAGGTCTTGAATTTACAGTCTCTTATGATTCCGTCCTCGTCAATATCCAGATACATACGCATGATATCCCCGCATTTCGCGTTCCCTACCGTACCGACACCGCTGGCATTCTCTATTTCCCCCACATTACGCGGATGCTCAAAATGATCCATTACTTTTTCCGTATACATACTTATTCCTCCGAATCTTATCTTACTTCCCCTGCTTCTTTATGAAATCTTCATATAAGGGTGACATTTTTCTCAATTTATCTACAATTTCCTTTATCGCATCTATTACGATATCCATCTCTTCTATTGTATTTTCCTCACTTACTGTCAGCCTGAGAGAGCCGTGAGCGATTTCATGAGGCAAACCGATAGATAGGAGCACGTGGGAAGGATCCAGGGAGCCTGAGGTACATGCAGAGCCGCTGGAAGCGCAGATTCCTTTCATATCCAGCATGATCAAAAGAGACTCTCCTTCGATGAACTGAAAGCTGTAATTCACATTGTTGGGCAGACGTCTTACGCCGTCACCATTCAGTCTGCAATAAGGAACCTCCTCTTTGATCCTCTTTATCAAATAATCGCGAAGCTCCTTTTGTTTCACCGCACTTTCCTCGATGCGAGAAAAGGACAGCTCCACAGCCTTCCCCATTCCTACGATGCCCGTTACATTCTCCGTTCCTGCACGTCTGCCGCGCTCCTGCTGGCCTCCGTGGATAAACGAACGAATCTTAATGCCCGTGCGGATATAGAGAAAACCAATTCCCTTCGGTCCATGGAATTTATGACCGCTGGCGCTGAGCATGTCGATGTTCATCTCGTCCACATCGATGGGCACATGAGCATATGCCTGCACCGCGTCCGTATGGAAGAGAACTCCGTGGGCTTTAGCAATCGCACCGATTTCTTTAATAGGCTGTATCGTTCCTATTTCATTATTGGCAAACATAACAGAAATCAAAACCGTATCCGGCCTTATCGCTCTTTCCAGTTCGTCCAGCTTGATAATTCCGTTTTCATCTACATCCACATAAGTTATTTCATAGCCCTGCTTTTCCAAATAGCTGCATGTATGCAGTATGGCATGGTGCTCTATCTTGGAAGTAATAATATGTTTGCCCTTCGCCTCATAAGCCTGAGCCGTGGCGATAAGTGCCCAATTGTCCGATTCCGAACCGCCGCCTGTAAAATAAATCTCATTGTTCTTCGCCCCAAGGCTGGATGCTATGCGCTCTCTCACCTTCGTTACCGCCTCTTTGGCCGTTCCTCCGATGGAATAAATACTGCTTGGGTTCCCGTAATTCTCAGTAAAGTAAGGAAGCATCCCGCTTACCACTTCAGGCGCCGTTTTGGTCGTGGCTGCATTATCTAAATATATTAATTTTCCCATATTTCTCACTCCTCATTTAATTCCTAGTAAACCACTACGGATTCAGTAATTTCACTATATCACTCCTCTTATGTTCTGTCAATAAATCAAATTGCATATATTTATAAACAAACCTCCCCTTTCAGGTAATGCATGAAGAAAAAAAATCCTCTCATCGCCGGAACCATTATCTTGACAGTTACCGGCTTCGCCAGCCGGTTCATCGGCTTTTTTTACCGCATTTTCCTATCCCGCGTATTCGGAGCAGAAGGCATGGGCCTTTATCAGCTGATTTCTCCTGTGCTGGCACTCACCTTTTCCGTTACAGTATCCGGCATGCAGACTGCGATATCCAAGTTCGTAGCCAGCGAAACATCTACCCGGGATTATAAATATACCTTTCGCATTCTATTAGTAGGCTTTTCCATCGCTATGTTTTTATCCTTTGGCTGTACTGCATATATATATACTTTTTCCGAAATGATTGCAGC
This sequence comes from Bacillota bacterium, assembly GCA_023442465.1. Classification (GTDB taxonomy): domain Bacteria; phylum Bacillota; class Clostridia; order Lachnospirales; family Lachnospiraceae; genus Kineothrix. The sequence continues at coordinate 367,512 of JAEZZQ010000015.1, forward strand.
CAGGTTTTTGTTCGAGCCGCGTACAGCGCCTTTGCTGCGCATCATTTCCCTCTCGATCCCTATGGCGACGGTTCACTCCTGTATCAACGGCTACTTCTACGGAATTCGTAAGACTGCCATACCGGCCGCCACCCAACTGGCAGAACAAATCGTCCGCGTAGGAAGCATTTTCTTTCTTTATGAAATCATTAAGGCGCGGGGTGGCGTTCCTACTATCAGCTTCGCAGTAGTGGGGCTCGTTATCGGTGAGAGTGCTTCCATGTTAGTCTCTTTGGCTGCCATTTATCACCGCTTTTATATGCTTACCAATTCTCATTGTATGCTGGCTAAGGTAAAGCAGTCCTTCGGTGTATACGTAAAAGATACCAAACAGCTTCTTAGCCTTGCCGTGCCGCTTTCCGTAAACCGTACTTTGATTAACTTTCTGCAAAGCGTAGAAGCTATTTATATCCCTCAACGACTGCAACTATACGGCTACGATAACGCCACAGCACTCAGCGTATACGGAGTTCTCACAGGAATGGCGCTGCCCCTTATCCTCTTCCCCTCCGCTATTACCAATTCCATCTCCGTCCTTCTCCTCCCCTTAGTATCGGAGGCTGAAGCCGTAAATAATCAAAGCGCCATTAAAAAAGCCGTTCGCAAATCCATTAAGTATTGCTTTATTCTCGGTTTTCTATGCACCGGACTCTTTCTCGTCTTCGGAAGATATACGGGCATGCTTTTATACGACAGCAGCCTCGCAGGCAGCTTTATTATCACCTTAAGTTTTATCTGTCCCTTTCTGTACGTAGCGAGCACCTTGAACAGCATATTGAACGGCCTTGGAAAGACCGGGCAGACCTTCGTCTACAGTATGGTAAGTCTGGGCGTCCGCCTGCTGTTTGTCTTCTTCGCCCTTCCTATTTTCGGTATCCAGGGTTATTTATGGGGGTTGCTCGTCAGCCAGCTTGTCCAGACCTCGCTTTGCGTTTTCGCGGTGAGAAAGTATTTGAAATGAACAGTTGAAAGAAAAGCACTTTTAACGATTGATTCCCCGTCCGCCAAAGCAGATATGGGGTATAAAAATGTATAATATTTCATAAAGCTTGTAACGATCGTACCTCCTCGTTGTCTATTATTGCTGTTGCCTAAACATTCTTATTATATTATAATTAAAATGTTTTATCTGTATATTTATGAAAATATTGTAATCAACAGCATTGGAGGTATCTGAAATGTCATTTGAATTTGTACAAAAACTGCCCACTCCGGACGAAATACGCGAACAATTTCCCGTTCCGGAAAAATTAAGTGAGCTGAAAAAAGAAAGAGATGCCGAAATACGCGATGTCATTACTGGGAAAAGCAACAAGTTCCTCGTCATTATCGGACCTTGCTCCGCGGACAACGAGGATGCCGTATGCGAATATGTAAGTCGTCTGGCGAAAGTAAATGAAAAGGTTAAGGACAAGCTCATCCTCATTCCGAGGATTTACACGAATAAACCTCGTACCACCGGAGAAGGGTATAAAGGAATCATCCATCAGCCCGATCCTGAGAAAAAGCCCGATTTTCTCGCTGGTCTTATCGCCATGAGGAAGATGCAGATTCGGGCAATTGAGGAATCGGGACTAACTGCCGCCGACGAAATGCTCTATCCGGAAAACTGGCGCTACCTCTCCGATATTCTCTCTTATGTAGCTATCGGAGCCCGCTCCGTCGAAGATCAGCAGCACAGACTTACCGTCAGCGGCTTCGATGTTCCCGCAGGCATGAAGAACCCTACCAGCGGTGATTTCTCGGTTATGCTGAATTCGGTTTACGCTTCACAGCATCCCCACTCTTTTATTTATAGGGGCTGGGAGGTAAATACCTCCGGCAATGAACTGGTTCACACCGTCTTGCGCGGTGCTGTCAATAAATATGGCCGCAGTCTTCCGAACTACCACTACGAAGATCTGAACACACTTCTTACCTTATATAATGAGCGCGATTTGAAAAATCCTGCTTGCATCATCGATGCCAACCACAATAACTCCAACAAGCAATTTATGGAGCAGGTGAGAATCGTAAGGGAAGTGATGCATAACCGCAAGGTAAACAAGGATATTTACCAATTGGTAAAGGGTGTCATGATTGAAAGTTACCTCGAAGAGGGCTGCCAGAAAATCGGCGAAGGCATTTATGGAAAATCCATTACCGATCCATGCCTCGGCTGGGAGGATTCGGAAAAGCTTATCTATGATATTGCTGAGTATGAATAAGAACTACCGGTTTCAATTGCTAAGGGCTGCTGTACTTGCATAAAAGTACGGCAGCCCAATGATTTTTATTGTAAATATAAAAATTTCCTCTTATCCTCGCGGATGCGCCTTCGCATATACCTCTCTGATGCGATTATGATTCATATTCGCATATATTTGAGTCGTAGAAATATCAGAATGCCCAAGCATCTCCTGAACGCTTCTTAAATCAGCTCCGTTCTCTACCAGATGTGCCGCAAAGGAATGCCGCAGCGTATGGGGCGTAATATCCGCCGTGATTCCTGCTTTCTTCGCATAATATTTTATCAGCTTCCAAAACCCCTGCCTGCTCATCGGCTGACCGGAGCAATTGGCAAAGAGAATATCCGAATCTGAACCATGGACCATCGTCTCCCTCGCATTCTCCAGATAGCGGAGCAAAGCGCTTCTCGCCTCTGTTCCAAAGGGAATGACCCTTTCCTTATTCGAATCCTTGCACATGATAAATCCCATTTGCAAATTTACATCCTGAGCCTTCAGCGAAATTAATTCCGTAACCCGTATCCCTGTAGCATAAAGAAGCTCCAGCATCGCCTTATCCCTGATTTCCTTCGGAGAACTTCCCCCCGGCTGTTCCAAAAGGCGTACTACCTCTTCCGTGGTAAGAATCTCCGGCAGTTTCTTCTCTATCTTCGGAGCCTTCAAAGCCTCGGCTATATCCTCCATCACAATTCCTTCTTTGTACATGAAATGATAAAAGGCTTTTATCGACGCGATATTCCTCGAAACGGTAGCTGCCTTAAAGTTATTTTTCTCCAAATACAAAACATAAGAATTTAAATTTGTAACAGTAAGCTTCCGTACATCCACAACACCCTGCTCTTCCATAAAACGCTTTACTTTCGTCAAATCCCTCTTATAAGACATCTCGGTATTCTCCGAAGTTTTTTTTACGTTATGTAAATACGAAATGAATGATGCAATTTCTTTTTCCATCTAATATATAACCCTTCCCCATGCCATTTTATGTCAATCCCCGAGCTGTATAAAGTTCATTATAATAAGAATATGAGAGAAAAGCAAATGGAATTTTCGGCGTTTTTACGCCCTTTTCGATAGGTTTTTGTACAAAGCACAACATATCGGCAAGTACATTTTTATGTCATACCACATGTAGAAAATTTGATCTAAAATATTTTTAGAAAACGTGAAATCAGAATTGGATTAACATAACTTTCTACCATGCTTCCGATTATGACAACCATTACGATAATAAAAAGCTGTACTATTTTTTTCATATAGTACTGTCTTTTCATTCCGTATCCATCCTCATATACCTTATGAGGATAATAGAGGCCCGTACATATCTGATAGCACCAGTTCATGAGCATGATATAGGCCGGAACGAGCAGAAGGTACTGAGGCAGAACTCCTGCCAGTATGAGAAAGATTCCCCTAAGCCCATAACGCATAGCTGCCACAGATAAAAATACTCCCGCCATCATCCCCATCCATGCCGCATACATTGAAATTGTCACCGTACCTACATAAGTGGTCGCAAGCAGACAGAGCACGATGAGGGTTCCCATCCTTTCCTTCAATATGTAGGCGAGAAAGGAGTTGCCGTTAATATCCAGATATTTCAGCCGGTTTAAGGACGCAGCACTCAGTAAATCCATCTCTCCGAAAAAAGTATTCTTCCAAATATTGATTACCAATATACCTATCAAAAAACCGCCTAAAAATAAATACAGCCAGCTAATATGCCGGCTGTTTGTACCATTTCTTTTATACATCCGCTGTGCAGCACCGCCATATACGAGTTTATACAATATATGTTCCATGCCTCCCATGAATGACATTCATTACTATTTATTACAATATTTATCTTTATAGGTCATAATAGCTGAAATCGTCTTCGCATCTTCTATCCTGCCGCTGTAAATCATCCGGCATAACTCGTCGACTTCATAGGCCTCCACATTGATGAATTCATCTTCGTCCAGATTCTGCTCGCTCTTTATCAAATGCTTCGCCACATAAATATCGATTTTTTCATTGCAGAAAGCAACTGTCGTGCGAATCGTAATAAGCAGCTCCAAATCTTCCGACCGGAAGCCCGTCTCCTCTTCCAGCTCCCTTGCTGCCGCTTCTTTTGTCGGTTCCTCAGGGGTATTCAAGCCCCCCGCAGGAATTTCGACAGTATAGCGGTCCAAAGCATTCCTATATTGCCGCACCATTAACAGCCTGCCGTCATCCCTTACCGGAATGACAGCCGCTGCTCCTTTATGCCCGATAAAATCCCATTTTACCACGTTTCCATTGGGAACCTGAATGGTATCCTTATAAAAATCAACAATAGCACCGTGATATACAAGCTCTCTGTCCAGCCGCTTAAACTCGTTAGCCATATCCGCCCTACCTCGTTCTCAGACAGCGCATTTCTCTGCCTGAACGGAATCTAACAATTTTTCTGCGCTGACAAGCTTTACACATAATACAAATAAGTCGGCCGCTTCACACAGCTCTTCCAAAGTAGGGAAAGTAGGCGCAATACGTATGTTGCTGTCTTTCGGGTCGCTGCCATAGGGGAACGCTGCTCCCGCACCGGTAAGCACCACTCCCGCTTCCTTGCATTTCGCCACGATCTTCTTCGCACAGCCATCCATAGCCTCCAGAGAAATAAAATAACCGCCCTTAGGTGTAGTCCACTGAGCGATTTCCAAACCGCCGAGCTCTCCATCCAATACCTTTAACACCGCTTCGAATTTCGGACGCATAATATCTGCATGCTTCTTCATATGAGTGGTCATACCATCTAAATTCTTAAAATATCTCACATGGCGCAGCTGATTAATTTTATCATAACCAATGGTTTGCATGGTCATAGCCTTTCTCATATCGTCCAGGTTCGCTTTTGAGGACGCTATAGCTGCAATGCCGGCTCCCGGAAAGCTTACCTTAGAGGTAGAAGCAAATTCATATACCATGTTCGGATTGCCCGCCTTCTCGCATTCACTTATAATGTCGAGGATTTTATCCTGAGCGCCGTCATATAAATGATGAATTGCATAAGCATTATCCCAGAAAATCCTGAAATCCTCCGCAGCAGGCTTAAGCGCCGCAAATCTCCTCACTGTTTCGTCTGAATAAGAATAACCCTGAGGATTGGAATATTTCGGTACACACCAGATTCCTTTAATTGAAGCGTCTTCACTTACCAATTTCTCCACCGTATCCATATCCGGTCCCTGAGGAGTCATCGGTACGATAATCATCTCTATTTCAAAGTGTTCAGTCACCGAAAAATGTCTGTCATATCCCGGCGCCGGACATAAAAATTTTACTTTATCCAACTTGCACCACGGTGTGCTTCCAAGCACTCCATGAGTCATGGAACGGGAAACTGTATCGTACATAATAGCGAGGCTGGCATTTCCGCATACGATAACATTATCTGCACTGTCCACTCCCATCATTTCAGCCATCAATTTCTTTGCTTCGGGAATGCCGTCTACAATGCCGTAATTTCTGCAATCCATTCCCGCCTCCGTATTATAATCGGAAGAGGAAGTCAGAACATCCATAATGTCCATTTCCACATCTAATTGGGAAGATGCCGGTTTTCCTCTCGACATGTCGAGCTTCAATCCTTTACCTTTTGCATCTTCGTATTCTGCTTCAAGTTTTGCGTGCAACTGCAATAATTCTTCTCTGCTTAAATCTTTGTACGACTTCATCTTTTCACCATCCTATTAATTATCCGAATACTATAATTCATACATATATCCACCTCATATTGTGATTGGATAATCGTATACAATCATACACATCCCGTTTATTCTACTACACGGAGTACGATAGCACAAGAACTTTTTTATAAAAAATAGAAAAACCGCTATAAACTTCACGTTTATAACGGTTTCTTATTTTAGACTTCGCCGAAAAAATTACTTCGCATAGTCTATTACTCTTGACTCTCTGATTACATTGACTTTGATTTGACCCGGATATTCCAGTTCAGATTCAATCTGCTTCGAAATATCTCTCGCCAGTAATACCATATCTGCGTCAGTGATTTGATCAGGAACTACCATTACTCGAATCTCTCTACCCGCCTGTATAGCAAAAGATTTGTCAACACCCTTGAAATTGTTTGTAATATCTTCTAATTGTTTCAGTCTGCTTGTATACGTCTCTAACGTTTCTCTTCTCGCGCCCGGTCTCGCTGCCGAAATAGTATCCGAAGCTTGTACCAGACATGCGATTAAGGATTGTGGTTCAACATCTCCATGATGTGATTCTACCGCATTAATTACAGTGGCTGATTCTTTGTATTTCTTACAAAGCTCAACACCCAGTTGAATATGGGAACCTTCCATTTCATGGTCTACCGCTTTACCTATATCATGCAGTAAGCCCGCGCGTTTCGCCATTCTCACATCGAGTCCCATTTCCGCGGCCAAAAGCCCGGATAATTGAGCCACCTCGATGGAATGCTTCAACGCATTCTGACCATAGCTGGTTCTGAATTTCATTTTACCGAGTAATTTTACAAGTTCAGGATGAATGCCATGAACGCCTACTTCGAGCGTAGCGGCTTCACCTTCTTCTTTTATCATCACTTCAACTTCTTTTTGTGCCTTTTCAACCATCTCCTCGATTCTTGCCGGATGGATACGTCCATCCACTATCAATTTTTCGAGTGCAATTCTTGCGACTTCACGTCGAATCGGATCAAAGCCCGATAAAATGACTGCTTCCGGCGTATCGTCAATAATGAGATCAACGCCCGTCATCGTTTCGAGAGTTCTAATGTTCCTTCCCTCTCTACCGATAATTCTACCCTTCATTTCGTCGTTAGGAAGCTGTACCACAGATATCGTAGTTTCGGATACATGATCCGCCGCGCATTTTTGAATGGCGGTAACCACATATTCCTTCGCTTTCTTGTCTGCTTCTTCCTTCGCTCTGAGTTCCATTTCCTTAATCATTACAGCAGATTCATGTTTTACTTCATCTTCAACAATTTTCAATAAATAATCTTTTGCTTGTTCGGAGGTAAGACCCGAGATTCTTTCTAGTTCCTGTAATCTCTGTTCGTTGAGTTTCGCAACTTCTTCACGCTGTTTGGCTAAAGATTCCTCTCTCGCTGTCAAACTCGTTTCTTTTTTCTCAATGGCCTCTGCTTTTTTATCGATGTTTTCTTCCTTCTGCTGAACTCTTCGCTCATAACGCTGCGCTTCGGCTCTTCTCTCTTTGATCTCTTTATCCAGTTCATTCTTTGTACGAATGGACTCTTCTTTGACCTCGAGCAGAGATTCACGCTTTTTCGTCTCAGCAGTTTTTAAAGCTTCATCAATAATTTCCCTTGCCTTATCTTCCGCATTTCCAATCTTGGATTCGACAATCTTCTTGCGATAAGACGTCGCCACAATTGCGGAAACCGGCACAGAAATAACCAGAGTTGCGAGTACTGCTACAACATACAACATGTACAGGAGCACCTCCTTATTTAATTTTCATTGTACTATTATCTATTTATAGAATGTAACAAACTTAACACATTCTAACAAACGATTTTACAATAGTTAAATTTTAAACTTAAATTGGAGTTATGTCAAGTAAAAGTACTCTTCTTATTGTATCCGTACCGAAACCTTTTCTATATAAAAATGCCGCAAGCCTTCTTTTTTCCTCGATAGTTGCCGTATTTGCGTCATATTTTTTCTTTTGCAGAAGCTCCGCCGCCATGGAAAATTCATCGGGCGCATTTCCGTCTTCTTTTATTCTTTCGAAAACCTTGAATATAACATTTTTATCGATTCCCTTTTTTAGAAGATCCTGCTCCATCCGTTTCAGGCTCTTATTTTCCATATGATATTCGATGAAATCCTCACAATATCGTTCATCATCCACATATCCGTAGGATTTCACATATTCCAAAGCTATTTCTATGAGCTCCTGTGTATATTCTCCCTGTCTTAATTTGTCACGAAGCTGTCTCTCCGTATAGGATTTCGATTTTAAAAGGTTCATACAACGAAGCTTCGCCCGCTTGGGAAGCACCTCGGACATCAAGTCACCGTATGCCTTCCTATCCACTTCTTCCGTTTCCTTTAAGCCGTATAGACGCAATTCGCCTTTGTATATTACAAAGGCGAATTCATCATCGATATATACTCTGACTCTTTTCTTATCCAGTTCTTCTATTTTCGTTACAATCATACTTTTCTACTCAGCTTTTTTCTTCTCTGTAGCCTTCTTCTTTTCCGGTGCCTCATCCGGCTTTCCCGGAGAATCGCAGCTTAAACCGTAATGCTCGCGCACTTTCTTCTCGATTTCCGCACATACCGCCGGATTATCCTTCAGATACTGCTTCGCATTCTCCCGCCCCTGGCCTACCTTATTTCCCTCATAGGCATACCATGCGCCGCTTTTATTGACAATATTTACCTCCGATGCTAAATCCAGTACGTCGCCTGCAAAAGAGATTCCTTCTCCGAACATAATATCGAATTCCGCTTCCTTAAACGGAGGCGCTATCTTATTTTTAACAACCTTTACCCTCGTTCTGTTACCGACGATTTCTCCGCTCTGCTTTAAAGATTCGATTCTTCTTACGTCAAGACGAACAGAGGAATAAAATTTGAGCGCGCGGCCACCGGTGGTCGTCTCCGGATTGCCGAACATAACGCCCACTTTCTCACGAAGCTGATTGATGAATATTACCGTACAATTAGATTTGCTGATTACCGCTGTCAGCTTCCTCAGCGCCTGCGACATCAGACGCGCCTGAAGTCCCACATGGCTGTCGCCCATGTCACCGTCTATTTCTGCTTTAGGTACAAGAGCTGCCACCGAGTCAACTACGACAATATCGATTGCCCCGGAGCGCACCATCGTCTCCGTAATCTCCAGCGCCTGCTCACCGTTATCGGGCTGGGAAATATACAAGTTATCTACATCCACACCGATATTCTTCGCATAAGCAGGATCCAGAGCATGCTCCGCATCGATGAAGCCCGCTATCCCGCCTCTCTTTTGTACTTCCGCAATCATATGTAAGGTAACAGTCGTCTTACCGCTGGATTCCGGCCCGTATATCTCCACGATTCTTCCCTTGGGTATTCCGCCTAAACCCAACGCAATATCGAGACTCAAGGCTCCCGTAGGAATAGTCTCCACGTTCATCTGAGCACTGGAATCTCCCAGCTTCATAACCGCGCCTTTTCCGTACTGTTTTTCTATCTGCACCAGTGCCGCATCAAGCGCTTTCAATCTTTCTTCTCTTTCCATCTCTCTTCTCCTTAAGCTATAATTAAAACACACTTCTGTGTTTGTATGACGCAATCAGAACATAGGTTCTTTCTATAAAGAATGATAAAACAAATGTTCGATTTTGTCAATGTGTTTTCACTCTTTTATTATAAAACATTAAGAGTTACTGTTCACTCCGTTCTCAGCAACCCATGATTTCTGCAATGCAAAAGTTTTGCATGTAAATTCGCTCCGCGAAGCAGAAATCATCTCTTGAATCACGTTCTTACGTAGCTTAACAGCAAGTGTTAAGCTACTGTGTGAACAGTAACAGAGTTACTTCGTTACCCTTTTCCAATATTCTCCGCATCTTTATGGAACCTTTGGCTGAAACGCCGGATCTGCACTTCGATATCGCTATAGTTTTCATGAACAATTCTCCTTTAATTTATCATACCTTTCTCGAAATAACAATACCGGAAGTTTTTATCTTCCGGTATTTATTAAAAACTTTATTCCTGCATCTGTTCAGCAGAGTATTGGATATAAGCTCAATATTTCTCCATATAAGGCTTATAATCTTCAAAGGTAACCGTAAGATAACCATCATCATAATTCATCCCCACCTCCATGCCGAGCGGAGTATAGAAAATAATCGCATTTCCTTCCGTCAGATGATACATGAGCTCCTGATTCGTCATTCCATCCAGCACTTCCCCGTTCTGGGCTTTGCTCTTCTCTCTGAAAGCCTGCAGGAATTCATCGTTGATTCTAAGGATGCTGCCGTTATCGATGACTACACCGTTTTCCATATCTATATTGATGCAGTACAGTCCATAATCCTGCCAGTAGTCTGTATAAATTTCCTCGCTGAACACTACGCTCATGACTTCCTCATCCATGTAAGTAACGTACCCACCGGAATATACATAAAAGTACTCATCGTTTATCATATACTTGGAATATTCACCTGCATATTCTTCGAAATACGCCTTTTCTTCTGCAATAATTCCATTCAGGATATCCTTGTTCGGAGCATCTCCTTTGATGACAGGATAATCAATTTCCACACTGATTTTTCCGCCGTTCTCTTCATAGCTGAAATTTTCCCACCAAATAGAATACTCCAGATCAGTGCGTATGGCATCCTCTAATTCCATATAATAATCCGCAGAGTCTCCACTTTCCCACTCCGGATAATCGAAGCCGGAATAGGGCTCTTCTTCCCACTCCGGATAATCGAAGCCGGAATAGGGCTCCTCTTCCGTATACGGTATGTTTTTTTGTATATCGACACTGCCTCGTTCCCGGCTTTCTTCTCGCCCGGATATGTCTGAAATAAGAAATACCGTCAGTAAAAAAGCTGCAAGCAGCATAATCACGGCTGCTGACACGGAAAGTATAAGCACCGAGTGGTCCGCCTTATCTCTATCGTTGTATCTTTTATCCCCGTTTCGCGAATCGTAATTATTATAATGCTGCCTCTCGGGAAAATAATTTTGAGGGTAATTTCTTTGAGAATAATTTCTATCAGCAATAAGCCTCCCTGAAGTAGTTCTTTTGGAAAAGGATTCCTCCGGCAAAGGTTTTTCCTGCAAAAGCATCCTTGTATTATCCTGATAATAGCTTCCCGAATAATTATTCCCATTATAATTATGTAATGGAGGTGTATACGGCTGGCTTTGGCTGTTATCCTTCCTTCCGCTGAACACCCCGTTTTCGTATCTTCTATTGCTGCCGCCTTCTAAACCCGGTTGTTCCATAATCCATCCTCCCCATGATGTTCTTATTTCTTACCGAAAGCCGTCTCTTCATCATGCTTCAAAATACACTGCCTCATTAGAATCAATGCGTTTGACACCGTGGTTTCCCTTATCTTCGCCCGGTTTCCGCTAAAGTGATACTTTTTTACCGTTACCTTTCCGCACACATTACATGCGATATATACAAGGCCCACCGGTTTCTCCTTTGTTCCGCCGTCCGGTCCTGCAATTCCGGTAACCGCCACCGCCACGTCTGCCTTTGAAATCGCAGCAGTTCCTTTTGCCATCGCTATTGCTGTCTCTTCGCTGACTGCGCCCTTTTTCTCAAGCAGAGACTTCTTTACGCCGAGCACCTTTCTTTTTGCCTTATTAGAATAGGTAATATATCCCGATTTATAGGTGTTAGATACGCCGGGAACATTAATAAGTCTTGCTGCAAGCATTCCTCCCGTGCAGGATTCTGCCGTGCTCACGGTCAAATGCCTTTCCTCAAGTAAATCGACTACCGCCTTTTCCAAGGTTACATTTGTGTCCATCGTATAAACATTGCTTCCAAACCGCCCCATCAGTTCATCGAGCACAGGCGTAAGAAGCTTCTGCGCTTCCTCTTCATCTGCAGCACTGGCTGTCACGCGGAGGTGTACCTCACTGTTTTTCGCATAAGGAGCAATGGTTGGGTTACTCTGTCCATCGATCAAATCCTTTACTACCGTCTCCACCTTGCTCTCCCCGACGCCGCAGATTTTTACCGTCCGGGAATAGATGGTCCCATTTTTTTCTCCCGATAAATATGGGATAATACTTTTTTCAAACATCGGTACCAATTCGTTTGGAGGTCCGGGAAGAAGAATTACTTTCTTACCCTCCCCTTCTATGATCACTCCGGGAGCAGTACCGTTCTCATTGTCTACCACGATAGCACCCTCCGGCACCATTGCCTGCTTCCAGTTATTCTCCGTCAGCTCCAGATTTCTCCTCTGAAAAAATTCCTCGATCGCCCTTCTGGAGGGCTCGTGCAGTTCTAATTTCCTGCCCATCACCTTCGCCGCAGTCTCCTTGGTCAAATCGTCCGCCGTAGGGCCTAATCCACCGGAAAGTATAACGATATCCGAACGCCCAAGTGCAGTCTTTATTACATTTGCAAGGCGCTCTTCGTTGTCTCCGACCACGCTCTGATAAAAGCAGGACAACCCCAAATCCGCACATCTTTCGGAAAGGTAAGCAGCATTCGTATTCACTATATTACCCAGCAATAGCTCCGTTCCTACCGCGATTAATTCCACTACCATTTTTTCATCCTCATTGCGGCACATATCGGCCGTTCTTCGCCCGCTCGGGCTAACATTGCGTTACTGTTAACTCCGTTCTCAGTAACACATGATTTCTGCATTTTAATTCGCTCCGCGAAGCAGAAATCATCTCTTGAATCACGTTCTTACGCAGCTTAACAACAAGTGTTAAGCTTCTGTGTGAACAGTAACAACATTTCTATTTCAATTATACTACAATTATTTGACATCTTTCATTATTTCTTTATTCTTTACAATATAATCCACCAAAGAAACCACCGTTAATATGAGTGCAACCCACATAACGATAGCTGTAAGCAATCTCAAAGGCTCCAGATCAGCAATCATAAGGCAGATCATTATCATTTGGAAGGTTGTCTTGAATTTTCCCCAATAGCTGGCTGCAATGACCACGCCATTATCGGAAGCCACCAGACGGAAACCGCTGATAATGAACTCGCGGGCAATGATAACGATGACGATCCAGGACGGAATGCCCTTAAGCTCCACCAGGCAGATGAGTGCCGAACATACGAGCAGCTTATCCGCAAGGGGATCCATAAACTTCCCGAAATTTGTTACGAGATTATTCTTCCTCGCAAGATATCCATCCAGCCAATCCGTAAGACTTGCTATAATAAATATAGTCAAAGCGATCCATTTGCTCGCTTCTCCCGCAACGGGAACCAGTACAAAAAACACAAAAAAAGGAATCATAATTACTCTGAAAATAGTTAACTTATTCGGTAAATTCATCACATATCTCTCCTATCAAATCATATTCATAAGAACCGGTCACTCTCACCTTTATAAAATCTCCGCTCATAAGCGTCTCCTGCGTATTGATGAACAAATAGCCGTCCACGTTAGGCGCATCCTTATAGGTTCTGGCAACATACGCGTCCTCATCCGCCACCTTGCCCTCTATCATCGCATACAGTATCTTTCCTACCATATTTTCTGCCGCCTCATAAGCGATATCCTGCTGCAGCTCCATAATCTGCGCTTTTCTTTCTTCCTTGACTTCCTCCGGTATCTGGTCTTCCATCTCAGCCGCCGGCGTATCCTCTTCCGGCGAATAGGTGAATACTCCCAGACGGTCGAATTTCATCTCCTCCACAAATTCCAGCAAAGTCTCGTGGTCCGCCTCTGTCTCTCCCGGGAAACCGGTAATTAACGTCGTCCGAAGGCATATATCCGGAATGCTGCTTCGCAGCTTTTGAACGATCTGTCTTATTTCCCCGCTGTCTGTCCGTCTTCCCATACGCCGTAAAATGGCATCTGAACCATGTTGAATGGGAATGTCCAGATAATTGCAAATTTTCTTTTCCTGTTTTATGGTTTCTATCAATTCATCCGTAATTTCTTCCGGATAACAGTATAGAATACGAATCCAGTAAATTCCTGAGATTTCACAAAGCTTACGAAGCAATTGAGGCAACCTTTTTTCTCCGTACAGATCCTTACCATAAAGCGTCGTCTCCTGTGCTACCAGCACAAGCTCCTTCACGCCGTCCTCTGCCAGCTTCTTCGCCTCGGATACGAGTTTTTCCATGGGAACACTTCGGTAATTGCCTCTGACCTTAGGAATAATACAGTAGGTACAATGCTTTTCACACCCTTCCGCAATTTTCAGATACGCATAATGCCCGCCCGTAGTCACAACGCGCTTTTTATCTCCAAGAGGCTCTGCATCCAAAGGCTCTATATGGTTCTCTCCCTTTCCTGTCAGTACCGACTCCACGGTCTCCACAATCTTGTCGATGGCCGACGTGCCGATGATTGCGTCCACTTCCTCTATTTCTTCCTGAATTTCCTTCTGATAACGCTGGGCCAGGCAACCCGTCACAATTAAGGCTTTTAATTGTCCGGTCTTTTTAAACTCTGCCATTTCCAGAATCGTATTAATGCTTTCCTCTTTCGCATCGCCGATAAAACAGCATGTATTGACTACAATAATATCAGCCTGTGTCTCATCGTCCGTAAAAGAATACCCCTTTTCCGACAGCATTCCAAGCATTACCTCGGAATCCACCAGATTTTTATCACATCCCAGTGATACAAATAAAATTTTCATATGTGCTCCTCAAAATGAATATGCCCGCATAATTCACGGGCATAAAATTTCCAATCGGTTATTTTTCAGACTGAGCTTCATCCTCGCTCAAAATCTTTATTTTCCCCTGATTTAATTCTTCTACCGCAACGGACAGAGGTTTCTTTCCTTCGTCGTCCACCAAAGCATCTTCACCTGCGATCAATTGTCTCGCACGCTTAGAAGTCGCCATAACAATAGAATATCTGCTATTGACTACCGGAGCCTCGCCCGGCTCTACCTCGCTATTTACTACTTTCATTAAATCAGAATAAGATGGATGTAACATTATTTTTCTCCTTTCACAAGGGCGTTAAGCTCTTGTCTCATATTTTCTATAAATTCTTCATTTCTAATCGGGGCGTTATGTGCTGCCGTAATCAGATTATGCAGTTGTCTCGTACATGATTCCAAATCATCGTTAACTACGATAAAATCATATTTTTCTATTCCATGTGCCTCTTCCATAGCCCGGTTCAATCGCCTTTCGATTACCTCCGGAGTCTCCGTTCCTCTCTTAGTCAGACGCTTTTCCAATTCCTTCGCCGACGGCGGCATGACGAACAGCAAAAGTGCAGTGGGAAATTTCTCCTTTATCTTAAGAGCTCCTTGAATCTCTATCTCCAAAATGATGTCCTTGCCCCTGCTAAGCTGCTCCTCCACATACCTTCTGGGCGTACCATAGTAATTCTCGCAATAGGTCGCGTATTCAATCAATCCATCCTGCTTTATCTCTTTCTCGAAACTTTCCTTCGTCACGAAAAAGTATTCTCTGCCCTCCTGCTCCTTCGGTCTCGGTGCCCGGGTCGTCATCGATATGGACAATGAGTAATTATCATATGTCTTAAGAAGCTGCTCCATCAAGGTTCCTTTGCCAGCCCCCGAAAAGCCCGACACTACTACTAAAATTCCCTTACGTTTCATCTGTTTCTCCACTTTCTGCCTGTGCCCTGTTCGCAATTGTCTCCGGCAGAAGTGCCGATAATACCAACTGATTATTTTCCATAACAAGTACCGCTTTCGTTTTTCTCCCCTGTGTCGCATCAATCGCCATTCCTGACTCCTTCGCATTTTGCACCATACGCTTTACAGGCGCAGAATCCGGACTGACGATTGCAATTATCTTACCGGTATTTACTATATTCCCAAAACCAATATGAATCAACTTATTCATGGTATTTTTAACCTACTCTATATTCTGTATCTGTTCGCGGACTTTTTCTATCTCCGTCTTCAATTCGATGGCGCGGTTAGAAATCTCCAAATCGTTCGCTTTCGACAGTATCGTATTGGCCTCTCTGTTCATCTCCTGTGCAATGAAGTCCAGCTTTCTTCCGATGCTTCCACCTTCGACCAAAGTGCTCTTTGTCGTCTCGATATGGCTCTTTAAACGCACCAGCTCTTCATCCACGCATACCTTATCCGCAAAAATAGTAACCTCCATTAGGAGTCTGTTCTCATCCACCTGCGCATCTTCTAAAAGCTCCCTTACTTTCTCGTGGAGCTTGTCCTTATATTCGGTAACCAGCTGAGGAGAACGCTCCGTAATGAATTCCACGTGTGAAAGCATGACATTCAGCTTACTGATCAAATCTTCCCTGAGATTTTCTCCTTCTTTTATCCTCGTCTCCACAAAATTCTCCGAGGCACCCTTGATTGCCTTATCCAAAACTTTCCATATTTCCGCTTCATCCGGGCTCTGCTCTTCCATCGCCAGCACCTCCGGATATCTGGAAAGTGCGGAAACGCGAATATCGTTATCCAGATGGAAGTCCTCTGCCATCTGCTTCAAGTATCCCATATATTCGGCTGCAATGTCCTTATTATATTTGATGCAGACATTGTTTTCCGTAAAGTCCTCATACGTAATGAAAATATCAACTTTTCCTCTCTGAATATAATTTTTCAGCTCGGCGCGGATTGCCGCCTCAAAAAAGTTGAGTTTTTTGGGCATCTTAATATTTACATCCAAATATCTGTGATTGACGGATTTCATCTCTACCGTAATCTTACGGTCGGCCTCCGCCGCTTCGTATCTTCCGAAGCCAGTCATGCTCTTGATCATCCATTTACCCTCTCCAACTGCACGCCCTATGCGTACTTCATATTATTATAGAATACCAATTCCGCCTCGTCAAGATGAACCCGACGAAAAACGCGCACACAGTTGAAATACGATGCAAAATATTGTAGAATCTAACCCATAGCACTATTTTATCAAGTTGTAAAGAGAGGTCTTCATATGGCATTCGATGGAATTACCATTGCTAATATTGTAAAAGATTTAAATGACAGCCTTCTAGGGGGGCGCATATATAAGATCGCACAGCCGGAAAGTGACGAATTGCTTCTTACCATAAAGGTAAATGGCGGCCAAAAAAGGCTTTTCATTTCCGCAGGAGCTTCCCTTCCCCTGATTTATTTGACGGACAGTAATAAACAAAGCCCCTTAACTGCGCCGGGCTTTTGTATGCTGCTCAGGAAACACATTCAAAACGGCAGGATCATCAGCGTTACCCAACCGGGGCTGGAGCGTATCGTTGAAATAGGAATCGAACATTTAAACGAGCTGGGCGATTTATGTACGAAGAAGCTTATCGTTGAAATTATGGGGAAGCACAGTAATATTATTTTTACCAATGATGAAAATATGATCATTGACAGCATAAAGCACATTTCGGGCATGGTCAGCAGCGTCCGGGAGGTGCTGCCCGGCAGACCCTATTTTATACCGGAGACCATGGACAAGGCGGATCCGCTTACTGCCTCCGAGGAGGATTTTGCCCTTCAAATCGGCAAGAAGAGCATGCCTGTATACAAAGCCATTTACAGCTCTTATACCGGCTTTTCACCAACAATTTCTCACGAGCTTTGCTACCTCGCGAAGATTGACGGAGATTATCCTGTGGCCTCTCTTTCTTCCGAAAGTATGCACACTCTTTATAAAGAATTTTCCGCCCTTATTTTTGCTGTGAAAAACGGAAATTTCTCTCCTAACATCGTTTATGAAAACAAAACTCCGGCAGAATTCGCATCCGTACCGCTGACTATGTACGGGGAGAACCATACGGTTCCCTGCTCTTCCATAAGCTATGTACTGGAAGAATATTATGCGCAAAAAAATGCGGTTACAAGAATCCGTCAAAAATCTGCGGACTTGCGAAAGATCGTACAGACTGCTCTGGAACGGAATATCAAAAAGTATGATTTGCAGATACGTCAGATGGAAGATACTGAAAAGAGGGAAAAATACAAGATCTACGGCGAGCTTCTAAACACCTACGGTTATGGGGTGGCCCCAGGTGCGAAGTCCATGACGGCACTGAATTATTATACCAACGAAGAAATCATTATTCCTTTGGATCCTACATTAACCGCCTCGGAAAATGCGAAGAAATATTTCGAAAAATATAACAAATTGAAACGTACCCTGGAGGCCTTGTCCGAATTGACACTTGAGGTAAAGGCGGAAATCGATCATCTGGAATCCATCAGTGCTGCCTTGGATATCGCCCTTATGGAGGCGGATCTCGTCCAGATCAAGGAAGAGTTAATCGAAAGCGGTTATGTACGCAGAAAGGGCGGCGCAAAAAAAGAAAAAGTCACAAGCAAGCCTTTCCATTATGTGAGCAGCGACGGCTTTCATATTTATGTGGGAAAGAATAATTATCAAAATGAAGAAATCACCTTTAAGCTTGCTTCGGGAAACGACTGGTGGTTTCATGCCAAGGGCATTCCCGGTTCCCACGTCATCGTAAAGTCAGGCGGTGCCAAGCTGCCCGACCGAACTTTTGAAGAGGCATCCAGACTCGCCGCCCACTATTCTAAGGCAAAAGGTCAGGATAAGGTGGAAATTGATTATACAGAAAAGAAAAACATTAAGAAGCCTAATGGAGGAAAGCCCGGATTTGTCGTATATTATACTAATTATTCCATGGTAATCGATTCAGATATCAGTTCTTTGCAGCTGGTAAGCGAGTAGATAAAATATCTGCAAAGATTAGAATGGAGATTAGGTAGAATAAGGATAAAAAGAAGAATTTAGGAGTTGTATGTAATGATAAATAATAAAGAAGATTTAGTAATCAATAAATTAACTAAAGAGGAATTGATTTCCGTATATACTACACATTCTGTGAGACATTTTCCAGCAGATGAACGGAAGCCGGTTTCTTCTATCAGCCGGATGACTGAGGAAGGACGATATGCCGGTTATGGGTTGTATAGGGGGAAGGATGCAGAACTTTTATGTTATGCTTTCTTTACGGTTATGCCCGGATGCAGGACTATCTTGTTGGATTATTTTGCAGTAATGGAACAATACCGCAGCGAGGGAATCGGTTCTTATTTTCTTGAGAGGATGAAACATTCCCTTACGGATTGCGATGGTATATTGATAGAGACGGAAAATCCTGATTATGCAAAGGACGAAAGCGAACGGATCATCAGAAATAAGCGAATCTCTTTTTATGAAGGGAACGGCGCTTATTTTACGGATATTACGGCAAAAATATTCGGCGTACATTATAAGATTCTTTTTCTTCCGGTTCTGCAATCTCCTGCGCAGGAAACGCTTCTTTCGGATTTTGATGCCATTTACAGGTATATGGTGCCGCAGAAATATTATGCGGCACATATTCATATATCCGCTTCTTAAATAGGCTTTATTATGTACAAACGGCGTTGCTTACCGCATACGCCGTTTGGGATTAATATAGCTTGATTTTACAGCACTCCACTGGTAAATAAACCTTTTACGTGATCTACCTCTTCCTGTGTTGCTTTGGAAGCCGGTACGTAATATGATTTATCCCTTGCAATCTGATATAATTCTTCCTGCGACTGCTCACATGTGTTTCTGAATTGCTTTAATGTCTGCTTCAGTTCCTTGTTCTCCGTCTGAGGAATCATCTCGCCGAAACGAACGAGTTCTCCGTTAATACCTGCTAAGGTATCCGCTACCATTGTTTTTTCCTGCATTCTCATACCCTCCTACTGCAAAAATTTCATAAGCTGCTGTTTGTTTTCCATCGCCGATTTCGCGCCTTTTTCAAAGAATTGTTTTACATTGGAATCGGTGGCGCATTCCGCATATTCTGTCAGCTTGCAGTGTGTAGTGTCATATCCGCCGATTAAATGGCGAAGATTCTGTAAGTCTAATTCTGATAAATTAGTCATGATCTTGTGTAACCTCCTAATAAAATATTTTCATTCCTATTATTACCAGAGGGTTCTTTTCTATACATGTAATTCTTTCTATTCTTAACAAAGTTCACCTGTCAAATTAGAATATTCCAATATGCTCCACTAAAATCTTTATCCCTAAAAATATCAGTACCGCACCTCCTGCGATTTCCGCCTTTGCCTTATATTTCATTCCGAACCGGTTCCCTGCTTTCACTCCTGCCATGGATAAAATAAATGTAACTGTACCGATAACGACCACCGCCGTAAAAATATTTACATTCAAAAATGCAAAGGTAATTCCTACCGCCAGTGCATCGATACTTGTCGCAGCTGCCAGAATGAACATTTCCTTAGGCAAAAGTGAATCGTTGCTTTCTTCTGTTTTTCCCCATATAGCTTCTCTAATCATATTGGCACCGATTAACAAAAGTAAAAAGAAGGAAATCCAATGATCCACAGCCGCGATTTCATCCCGAAACCGTATTCCCAGCATATATCCGACTGCAGGCATTAATGCCTGAAAACTTCCAAACCATCCGGCTACTGCCGCCGCTTTTTTCACCGTTATCCTCCGCATAGCGAGTCCCTTGCAAACAGCTACTGCAAAAGCGTCCATGGATAAGCCTGCGGCGAGAATAAACAATGTAATCAAATCCATTTTCATACCCCATGTCCGCTTTGGCGGACTTAAAATCAATAGTTGAAAGCGTTTTTCTTTCAACCTTTGTCTCCGCCGTTTACTGGCTAAATAGTGTGAACTCTCTTACCGTTATTGAATATATAATATACGGATAAATTTAAATTTTATCCCGCTCTCTTCTATTTTTTCACAAATTGGAATTCATTGTAAGATTTACGAAATCATGTGGAAACTGGAAAAAAAATGTAGTATAATCCTTTTGATAACCGTAAACCGGAGACAAGACAATTTTGAATAATACGAGGTAATATATATGACCGCAAGTAATGCAGCTATAGAAAAAGAAATAAGTTTATCCAGATTACTTTGTTTTATTTTCATTCCCACTTCAATTCTTACCGTAATTTATGTTTCCATAGGATTTCTGCAAAATAAAATCCCTTCCCTTTTATTGTTCTTTCTTTTAGCAGTTATTATCCTATTTCCAATTGAAATAGGTATTGTTCTATATGCAAGTAAAAAAGAATATGGCAGTTATTCATTAAAAAGTTCGTTTTTCTTTCATGAAAAAATGAGCTTTTGGAAAATATTTTTGTACGGCTTTTTCCTCTTCGCTTTTGCAGGCCTTATGTCTGTAACTATAGCACCGCTGGAAAATCTCTTGCTCGCTCCGATATCCAACCAATTGGCGCCACTTATACCCGTATATTTTGATTGGACTAATATGGAATATCTCAAGCAATATTCCAATGATATATTATTATTAACTTGTATTGGGTATTTTGTTCTCAATGTTATCGTTGGTCCGATTGTTGAAGAACTTTTTTTCAGAGGCTATCTCACATCAAGAATAAGAAGATTTGGTAATTGGGCACCATTGATAATCACTGTATTGTTTTCATTATATCATCTTTGGCTTCCCTTCAATAATCTATTTAGGATTTCTGTGTTTTTACCTGCCGCATTTATTGCCTGGAAAAAGAAAAACATTTACATATCACTCACATTCCATTGTATGTGCAACTTGTTTTCAACTATAGGCTTTATTACTGCCGTATATTCTATGTAAGACTTATCAGAATGACGATCCATTATAGGACCATGATAAGTATGGTCTCCCACAGAATGACTGGAAGGAACCGATATTTGCACAGCCCGCTTATGTGGAAATTCAGATATGGTCCGACGAACCTATTGCGCAGTACCGGTTGTTTGGAACATGAACATAAGAAAAATGACATATGTTCCGCTACTCTTTGCACGAGTGACACAGACTTCGCAAGATCTGACTCATTTCATCATAATTGTATACGGAAGATAAAACTACCAAATAATCTCCTTGACAGATTTTTGTACTACCATTCGGTACAATCTCTTCATTACCTCTGTGCAAACTGACAATCAACAGTCCTGCCGGCCAGCTTATCTCTTGAATCCTCTTTCCAGCCACAAAGCTGCCAAGCTCTACCGGTATTTCCATCAACGCTCTCCCACTACTTTGATCATTCACTTTTGTTCTTGTTTTATTTGCAATTCTATCTAACAAAACTTCGTATATAGGTGTTATCTTTAATAAATCCGAGGTAAAAAGCGCTAAAAATGCAACAATGGCAACCGGAAGCAATTGTACCAGAGAGCCAGTCATTTCTGCCATCAATAAAATGCTTGTAATCGGTGCCTTTACTGAACTTGAAAGCGCCCCAGCCATAGCACACACGCATATTACCGAGATATAAACTGAAGGCATTCCCGCCCCCAGAGCAATTTGACCTAGTAAACCACCAGTCAACGCTCCAATCGACAATATCGGGAGGAATATGCCGCCAGGGATTCCGCTGCCAAAGCTTATACAGGTAAACACAAGCTTAACTACAAGAAAAACAAATATCATCCCCATTCCCTCATTTGCTTCTTTCGCTATCTGTATTAGATTTTGACCGCCCCCAAGTACTTGCGGAACCAACACTCCACATGGTATGGCCACCAAAAGTGCAAACATCTGATGGCTAAAAGACGGGATTTTTCCATATAATGTAGCTGCATATAACAAGCACTTATTAGTCAGTGAGCCAACTATTCCAGATAACAGACCAGTAAGAATAAGCCAAGGATAAAAATGAAGAGGCATCTGCGGAATATCCAGAAAATCTAACACAGGGCGCATACCAAAGAGGAGGTTGGAAACAAAGTCAGCAGTCAAGGCCGCGGTTGTTACAGCAGCCAAAATATAGGGAGAAAAGCTTCGATGAACCTCCTCTAATGTGAATACAATACCAGACAATGGGGCATTAAATGCTGCGGAAAGACCAGCCGCTGCTCCTGCAGTAATCAAATAGTTTTTTTCGACCTTGTTCCCCCCTACAATCTTGGAAAGTGCTTGTGCACCACATGCTCCAATTTGAATTGATGGGCCTTCGCGCCCCACAGATAAACCGAAAAAAGAAACAATAATGCCCGCTGCAAAGCGTACCAATAAAATTGTATACCACTTCATCTTCATACCAAGTAAAACAATTCCTTCTACCTGGGGTATGCCACTTCCCTTTGCGTTCGGTTCCAAGGTAATTAGCTTATGGATAATCGCTGATGCAAAAACAATCAGCAACAGCCAAGGTAAAATAAAGATTGGATGGCCAGACAGAAAACCGTAGGCTTGTATTGCTTTTTCGGTGCCTAATTCAATCCCCAGCCGATAAAGAGAAACCAAAACTCCTGAAACTAAACCAACTAGCCCACTCTTATAGATGAGATTCCATCTTAAACCGTTCAACTCGGACAATAATCTATATATCTTTGACTTTTCCAATGTTTGCCTCCAAAAAAGATTCTAAACTCAAATCCGACTTATTATACGCTTTTTTTCTCTTTTATTCAAGGCATACAAATTGCTTCTTTTTATCCGGTTTTTATTATGATTTTCCTAAAAGTTTACCCATTCATTGACAAGGTCCTCATGATCATTCATCCAACTATGTGCCGCATCCAGCGGTTCACCATCATATTCTTCAATCACACCCATCAGATCACCAAGCTCAGCCTCTGTCATTTTAAATTTTTTTAGAAAAGCCGTAACCTCCGGCATATCTTCTTCCAGACCTTTTCTTGAATATTTATGAATATTCTCAACCTCACCAAATACACCTTTGGGATCCTCCAGCACTTTTAAATCCCACTTTGCAAATTTCCAATGTGGCGCCCATCCGGTAACTACAATAGGACTGTTTGCATCAATTGCTTTTCCTAATGCGGCTGTCATGGTTGGCCCGCTGCCGGTCAGGAGTTTATAATCCAGAGCATATTCTTCTACCGCCTTTTCTGCAGCTGCCATTAAACCTGCACCTGCATCGATCCCCACGATTTCGCCGCCAAATATATCTTTATTTGCATTAAGCTCTTCAATACTGTCTATTTCAACATATGAAGGTACGATTAATCCCAGAAGCGCGTTTTCATATGAAATACCCAAATCCACCATTTCATCCCCATATTTTTCAACGTAGCTTTCATGGGTCACCGGGAGCCAGACATCCAGGAAAGCATCCGTATTTCCGCTGGCTACAGAAGCAAATACAGGCGCGGCATCAGCCATGGTCAACTCAACCTTATATCCCATTTTCTCCTCGAGCACAGCTGCCGCAAGGTTCGTCATTGCGATGCCCTCCGCCCAATTGACATACGCCAGTTTAACAGTTCCTTTCGTGTCCATATCCTCTGTTCTGCCACACCCTGTTACAGCCACGGCTATCAATAACACTGATACAAGCATTAAAGTTATCTTTTTTAACATAATTTCCTCCTATTTCTTGGTTTAATTTATTGAAAGATTATTTACCCAGTAATTCTTTTATGAATCTTTTTCCTGACTTTGGCGGCGTTGCGCCGAGGCATTGTGTAATGCGGTCAAGCAGCATGGCCATGATGACTACAGCCAGTCCCCCCTCAAAGCCTTTCCCGATATTCATTTGCGTAATACCTTCATAGACGGTTTTACCAAGACCGTCGGCTCCAATCATAGCCGATATGACTACCATGGAAAGAGAAAGCATGATAGTTTGATTCAGTCCTGCCATAATAGTAGGAACCGCAAGGGGAATCCGAACTTTAAAAAGCAGCTGTGCCGGGGTTGAGCCAAAAGATTTAGCAGCTTCCACTACATCCGCAGGCACTTGACGGATTCCGAGGTTTGTCAGGCGTACGATAGGCGGCATAGCAAATATAATGGTAGCTACCGCACCTGGGACAGTTCCCAGATCAAAGAAATATACCGCTGGAATTAAGTACACAAAGGCCGGCATCGTCTGCATGAAATCCAGTATCGGCCGTATAATCTTGTTTGCAGCATCACTTTTTGACATAAGAATACCAAGCGGCAAGCCGATAATCAAAGCAATCAAGGTTGAGGCATTGACCAAAGCCAGCGTTTGCATGGTCTTATCCCATAGATTAAGATTATGTATGAGAAAAAGACCAATTCCCGCAAAAATTGCAAGCCCCTTTCCTGCAATCCACCACGATAAAAGAGAGACCAAAATTATAAAAATAAAGGCCGGAATAATGGTAAGAAACCAACCTGTGCCATCAATAACTCCGGAGAGGACTTCCTTTACTGCTGTAAAGAAATCACTAAAATTTTGTGTCATCCAGTCAATGCCTTTTTCTACCAAACTACCCACTGGAAGTTTTTCGCTAAGCGCCATAAGATTCTCTCCCTTCTCCTGCAATACCAGCAAGCACAGTAGACTTAAAAATAATTCCTTTTAGCTTTTTATCTGTGTCCACTACGGCAACGGGATAATTTGAAAACAAAAATAACGGGATAATTTCATCAATTGATGATTCGCAGCTCACTGTTTTAATGTTATCATCAATAATAGATTCCAGTTCTTCCTTACCTTCCTTTATCAGCGAAGACACCTGTTCAATAGTGACGATTCCCAGCAGCGTATTGCTTTTATCTGTTACAAAAAGGCTGGAAATACCTAAATCTTTCATTTTACGAACAGCCATGCGGATTCCTGACCTTTCGAGGACCAGTGCTTCAGCGTCACGCATAATTGCAGAAGCTGTAATAATCTTTGCCCGGTTTACATCCTGTGTAAATTCACGGACATAATCATCCGCAGGACTTTGAAGAATTTCTTCAGCGGTACCGATTTGAACAATATTGCCATCCTTCATAATTGCAATTCTGTCTCCGATTTTCAGCGCTTCGTCTAAATCGTGTGTAATAAATATTATTGTTTTTTTTAATTTATGCTGCAAGGACAGAAGTTCATTCTGCATGTCCTTACGAATCAACGGGTCAAGTGCACTGAATGCTTCATCCATCAGAAGAATGTCCGCTTTTGTTGCGAGAGCTCTTGCAAGTCCTACCCTTTGCTGCATGCCGCCCGACAATTCATTTGGTTTTGCATTTCCATAACCTTTTAACCCTACAGTTTCCAACATTTCTTGTGCTTTTTGTCTGCGTATTTCTGCTTTTACATCTTGTATTTCCAATCCAAATGCCACATTTTCCAGTACGGTTTTATGCGGCAAAAGTGCAAAGTTCTGAAAAACCATCGCTATTTTTTTTCTCCGCACTTCCCGAAGATGTGCGGCAGATACTTTCGTAATATCTTGGTCATCAATGAAAACACTACCACCTGTGGGCTCTATTAAACGATTTAAACAGCGTATAAGCGTTGACTTTCCGCTGCCTGATAAGCCCATAACAACAAATATTTCTCCTTCTTCAACCGTGAAGGAAGCATTATTTACACCAACACTATGCTTGTGCTTTTTTAAAATATTGGCTTTATCCGCACCGCTTTCCAACATGGGTATGACTTGTCTTGGCGTCGGCCCAAATATTTTGTATAACCCTTTGATTTCAACTTTTGGCATACATCTCCTCCTTATTTTTCAAAGTAACAACACTATATTATTTTTAAGTTGTCTCTTTAATGCTAACATAAATAAAAAAATGTGTCAAATTTAAAGCATATACAAAATAAGTAAGATTTCAGCACTATAAATATCTTTTAGACAAAAAAGCAGATTCTCCGTTATGGAAAATCTGCTTGATATATTAGTTATTTATTTTGAATATAAAAAATTCTTCACTCTCTCATGGCAGTTTTCATCACCGACGTAATAAAGAATATCTCCCTCTGTGATTACAGCATATGGTCCGGGGGATATAATAATTTGTTCTCCGCGCCGTATCGCAATGACAGTTGCCGCAGTATTATGCCAAAAATTACTTTCCGAAAGGTTTTGACCTATATAAGATGCCTGTTCCGTAATCGCAATTTCAAAAGGTGAAAATGGATTCACTACACGAAAACGTTCTGTTTTGTACATCAACTCGGTAACCATCGTTTTTAACTGGGCACTTTGCGTAATTTGTTGCTCTATACTGTTTAGAATATGTTTTTTCAGCTCGCTCATCTGACTGACTGAATCAAATTTATTAATGAAATCCATGGCTAGTTTTCTGGACTTAATAAGAACTCCGCTGCCCTTTGTAATTTCCACAATTTTCATATCCGACAGCACACATACTGCACGCCTGGCCGTTTCGGAGGAAACTCCATATTGACTTGCTAAAGAGGAACGAACATATATCTTTTCGCCTTCCGAATAATCACCATAAGCGATCTTGGCAGCGATATCTGCAGCAATCTGCTGATATTTTGGAATGTCAATTTTCATCTTAAACCTCAGTTATTACTAAATAATTATGGAAGCGATAATGCAGCCTGTATCGCTATCGATATATAGTATAAAACAATCCATGTAATTTTACAAGATAATAAAATATTTGCTGATTTTAATTTTCATACTGTTTTATAAGGCGTGTTGATCCATTATTTTATTTATACCTAAATACTGAAAAATGTTGCAAAATAATAGCAAAACAAGATAATATATTTAAATAAATAATGAGAAAGGTGAAGAATTATGGGAAAAGTAAAGTTGACTGTTGTTAGCAGTAAATGCAGATGCGGATATAATAAAACAGGAGATGAATATATCATCGATGACCTCTGTCCTCCCCTCTGTCACGAGCTTTGGAATTGTGCTTATCCAATGGTGTATGCACTCAAAAACGGTGCTTCTCTCGATTATGGTAATCAAACAGCAAAAATGTTTGATGTAAAATGCCCGGACAACGGCAGGGTCGTTCTGCATGGTGAAGTGATTGAATAATTTTGCAAATAACATCTCTTCTTCTCACTTATTCCGGCAGCGGTGCGTCTTTAAAATTATATAGAACACCGTCTGCGATTTTCTGTATCGCAGCCCACTGCTCGTTTGACGCTTCATCATACACTCCTTACACGGTCATTCCTGCCAGCTTAGCACTTTGAATCGCCTGCAAAATATCCTCGAACACCATACATTCTTCAGGAGCAGCCCCAAGTTTTTCCGCAGTATACAGAAATATCTCCGGATTGTATGGCCGTATGCATATGCCGCCATGGCATTCCACTCCTTCAGCAGTTCATCCACTCTGTCCGTCAGGCCGAACCTTTCGATCGTATATGCGGCAGTCTCCTGAAAGCTAAGCGCACAGACAGCATTCATATAATTAGGCGTCACTTCTATTTCCCGTTTCTTGAGAAATTCTATATCGATCTGCTCCCATACACCCATAGAATCCAGAAGAGTACCGTCGAGATCGAATATATACGCTTTCATGTCCTCATCCTCCCTTCAAGGAATAACCCCTTTAGCTCACGTGCCGCACCTGCCGCATCCTCTTGCGCAACAATGGCGGAGACGACTGCCAGTCCATCTATGCCAATCCCATGAAAAAGAGGTATCGTTTCTTTGTTAATTCCGCCAATCACGACAATGGGAAGCTGAACATCTTCCCTTATACGCTGCAGCACCTGCATCGGCGTAATATTGGCATCTGTTTTCGTTCCCGTGGCGAACATGGCGCCTACTCCCAGATAATCTGCACCTGCATCGGCGGCGGAAAGTGCCTCGGTAAGATTGCCCGCCGATACACCGACGATCCGATCCGGTCCGACTATTTTCCGTATTACATCGACAGAAATATCCCCCTGTCCCACATGCACTCCGTCCGCCTCCACTGCGAGGGCAATATCCGCCCTATCATTGATGATAAGCGGCACATCCAGCCGGGAAGTTACCTTCCGTACCCTTACAGCCGTTTCATAAAACTCCCGCGAGGATACACTTTTCTCCCTAAGCTGCACTAATGTGCAGCCGCCTCTGACCGCCTGCTCCACCGATTCCTCTATGGTTGTCTGGACCATAAGTTCTCTGTCTGTGACAAGATATAGAGTATAGTCGATATCAGGCTTCATATAGCCTCGCCCTCCCTCCAAGAGTTTCCCCATCCAATTTGCTCACTGCGTCATGTAAAGCCGCATGAAAGCTGCCATTACCGTTATGCCCTGCCCGTTCAAAGGCGAGCTCTCCGGCAATCCCCATAGAAAGTAAGGCCGTGACCGCAGCCTCTAACGGAGATTCCGGGGCTGCTCCACAAAATGAGCCGATCAGCGAAGAACACATGCAGCCGGTTCCCGTGAGATTTGCCAGCATGGAATGACCATTTTCTATACAGACGCTTCTCCTTCCATCCGATACCACATCCACTGCTCCGGTAATTGCCGCCACACAGCCTGACTGAGCCGCCAGCGTCTTTGCTACGGATATGACATCCTCTATATTTTGCTGGTCGGCTTCGGCCGCATCCACTCCTTTTGTTTCCGCATGTAAACCCGCAAGAAACCGTACCTCTGAAATATTGCCGCGCAGGACGTTGATTTTCACCTCCTGCAAAATTCTGACGGCTGTTTCATTACGAAGCTTAGAGGCCCCTGCTCCCACCGGATCGAATATAACCGGAACTCCGGCTTCGTTTGCCGCCCTGCCTGCCGTGATCATTGCGGGAATGGTGCGCTCGTTAAGTGTCCCCATGTTGAGCACAACTGCTGAGGCTATACCGGCAATGTCTGCAGCCTCCTCAAGCGCATCGGCCATGACGGGCGATGCACCGATGTCCAGCGTAATGTTTGCACAGTCATTTGCCGTAACGTAATTGGTAATATGGTGAACAAGCGGCTTTTTCCTGCGTACCTGTTCCACAAGCCCGGTACATATTTCTCTCATTTTAATCCTCCCTCCAGCTTT
Source organism: Bacillota bacterium (assembly GCA_023442465.1). Classification (GTDB taxonomy): domain Bacteria; phylum Bacillota; class Clostridia; order Lachnospirales; family Lachnospiraceae; genus Kineothrix. The sequence goes on from JAEZZQ010000015.1 coordinate 397,124, forward strand.
TCACATCGGATAATCCGTGCTGATACAAGTCATAAAAATGGTGCGTTGGTCCATTGCCTTTTCCTATTTCCAAAGAGTGCGAAATAGCAGTGGTAACATATTGCTTAGACCGCGCGACAGCTTGCCGTATCGGGAGTCCCAGAGCAAGATTAGAGGCGATAGCCGATGAATAGGTACAACCGGTACCGTGAGTGTTCTTTGTATGGATGCGTGGAGAAGTAAAGCTGTAAAATTCGCTGCCGTCAAATAAAATATCCGTAGCGTCACCCTCGCTGTGCCCTCCCTTCACCAGTACCGCCCTACAACCCATATCGTGGATGAGCCGGGCTGCTTTCTTCATATCCTCTTGCGTGTGAATGCACATTTCAGCCATCTTCTCCGCCTCGGGAATGTTGGGGGTAATTACATCGGCAAGCGGCACCACCTCGGCAATCAATGTATCGATGGAATCAGGGTCCATAAGCGCACAACCGTTTTTCGCGTACATCACAGGGTCAATGACCACATTGACCGGCTTCCATTCACGCAGCTTGCCTGCCACTGCCAGCATCCCTTCCCTGCATGACAGCATGCCGATTTTCAACGCATCGGGCGGGATATCCTCGAAGACCGCATCCATCTGCTTCTCGATGATATCGGGGCATATATCCTGATATTCAATGACCCGAAAGGTGTTCTCCGCAACCACTGATGCAATGACCGTCATGCCAAATACCCCATGGGCGGAAAAGGTCTTTAAATCAGCCTGGATACCAGCACCTCCGCTGCAATCTGATCCTGCAATACTCAATACCTTTTTCATGTTCAACCTCCTATGTTTTCTCCGTATTAAATTACAACCATTTGCCCGGCCTGCCGCTGCAAGGCCTTCCGGTAAATATAGAACAAAAGTGTGCTTCACGCATTCTCACAGCCAAATACTTCGGCAGCACAGCTTTTGTTCCGCGCGGCGTCGCTGCGCATCCATGGTTTCTGTAATAGAAGCATTTTCCTATTACAGAAAAAAGTGTTTCCCGCCGAAACAGAAAACACCCATATATGTAAAAAGGACGCTTCGCGTATACACGAAGCGTCCGAATCACCAAACAGATGATTTGCTTCCCTACGTCGGTATTAACCAACAGGTTCAAAGGGTCAGGTTCTGCCTTCTCAACTCCATAGAGTCCCCCCGCAAACTTGTATCATATTCTATCCTATTACATAAAAAAAGCCTTCCTAGCAGGAAGGCATCTCAAACATCAGCATGCTTGAATGCTCCCTACGCCGGTGTTAACCAACAGGTTCAAAGGGTCAGGTTTTACCTTCTCAACGCCCAAGCGTCCCCCTGCATTTATTTTAATGATTGTACATCCCTTTATCCAAAAAAGCAAGTTTATTTCTGCAGAAATTTCCGGTAAAATCTCAGAGCCATGCTTTCAAAGCCAGAAATTCATCAATAAAAATACAGTGATGAAGGGTTTTGTTTCGCATAGAGGCAAGGCATTTTTCGTAATCCATCCATACCGCGGTCTCGACCTCCTCCCTCTGCAATCGCAAGGAAGAGACGGGAATATCCGCAGATAAAACATAGACGGCGCTGAACTCGTGGTTGTGGAAAGGATTACCGTAAAATGAGGTCTTGATTTCCCCGTCGTGATAGCCAAGCAGCTTTAAATCTTCAGGAGATGCCGTGATTCCAAGCTCCTCCTCCAGCTCCCGAAGCGCAGATTCCAGATAATCCATTCCGGCGGGAATATGCCCGGCGGAGGAGATATCGAAACAGCCGGGAAAGGAATCCTTGTCGGCAGCGCGTTTCTGCAAGAGCACATCGAAGCTGCCGCTTTCATTCCTGCGGACAATCCATACGTGAGCGGTCCGGTGTAAATCTCCGTAGCGGTGAACGAGAGAACGTTCTCTCACCTGGCCGGTAGGAATGCCGTTTTCATCCACAATGTCAAAGAGCTCCATCGCTTTGCCGTTTAGGACAGCTTCCTTCAATATATTATCTATATAGCGTAGCTTTAAGGAAAAGAAGGGAGCATTTTCCGCTAAGAGCTGAAAGAAAATAAGGTCCCCCTCCCATAGATGCAATGAGGAAATTTTATCCTTTGCTACCCATTCAAGCATACCTTCATTACAGTTCTTCAACTCACCTTCAAAGCCATCGGCAGTATATAGGAATATATAATAATCCGTAATATCATCACACAAAAAAGTAAGGACTCCTCGAAGCCGGTAAGAAGTAAGTGTCAATCCGGTCTCCTCCTTCGCTTCCCTGACAACACAGTCATCCGGACTTTCGTCGGCCTCAAAATGACCGCCGATACCGATCCATTTATCCTTGTTGATGTCATGTTCCTTTTTGATGCGATGGAGCATAAGGTAGGAGTCATCTTTTTCTATATAGCAGAGAGTGGTCAGTGTCATAATAGTTAACAGAACCTTTCTAATAATTATGATTTTCTTTCAAGCCATAAATACTTCGTATCTTCGGACTGCTTAAAATCAGCAGAATAAATTATTTTACAAATTCAATGTTTCGCCTTGTTTCATTGATATTCTACTATACTTCTCTGCCCTTGGGAATTAATTTCGTAATTTTTCTGTCCATTTTCTCTGGCCGACGGGAAAAGGAGACAGACACCGGGAATCTGATGTTCCCGGCATCTGCCTCCATATAAATTCTCATCTTACCTATATTATCATAGCAGCCTCAGCTTCTTCGCAGCCTTCACGAATAAATATCCTTTGGGAAGTCCTTTCAGATCCGTCTCCTTTACTGCCTTCAGCTTAATGACAAGCACGAAATAAATAGGTGCCGATAATCCCACCGTTATGACCAAAGAGATTAAATTGACAAAATACAAGGAAGACATGAACAGCTTTAAAAGGTACGAGGTCCCTTCGTAGATTCCAAATGCCGCCGCTCCCATAATCAGTGAGGAAAATACCGGCCTTGCAAAAGTCTTATCGAATTCCTGCTTATAATCCAAATATTTTCTCAAAGATATGCTGTTCAATATGCACATTATGAGCGAATACACCATCGTTGCCAGCATCACTCCGTAAATCCCTAAGTCTGTAAACCATATGATAGGGACCAACACCGCCGTTTGTAAAATGAGAGCGATTGCCGCATTGATGACCGGCGTATTTACCCTTCCGATTCCTTGCAGTACCGCATTAGTCAGTGTAGATAGTCCGTAGAAAATAACCGTTATCGAAAGCCCTGTCAATAGCCTGGATGCTAATTCCAGGGATTCCAGCTGGGGAAACAATGCCAGAACCACGGGCTTCGCCAGTACACCGATTCCTACTGCAGCCGGTATGGAAATCAGCATCGTCACCTTTATCGCAGAGGCAGTCTTTTTCCTCGCCTGCTTAAATGCCCCCTGCGCATAGACTGATGCTATAGTGGGTATGATTGCTGCAGACATCGCGGAAGATAGGGCGATGGGAATATTGGAAATCGTCACTGCCTTTTGAGCCAGAACTCCATAGCTCGTGGATGCCTCAGAAAAGCTCATATCCTTTAAATGCACCATAAATCTCAAGTAAATAGTCTGATCCAGTGCCGTTACCAAATTATAGATGCAGGTACCCAGAATAAAGGGCGTCACTACCGAGGTTATCGTCTTAAATATTTCCTTATAAGATTCCTCATCCGTTGTCGCATCATGCTTGATGCGTTTGTTTATCGTCTTACGGTTCATTGCATATACCGCTGCCATGAATAAAAGGGCAATCAATACACCGCTTCCGGTTCCCAGAGCACTGCCGATGGCTCCATACATCGCCTGCTCGCTTCCGTCCTTTCCAGAAGCTCCTGCCACCCGCATGAGAAAATATGCCGCACCCATGCTCACCGCTGCGTTGAGTATCTGCTCTAATATCTGGGATACGGAGGTCTGCATCATCGTCCTATGAGCCTGAAAATATCCTCTGAGCACTCCCAACAATCCATAGAAGAAAATGGTCGGCGCAAAGATGCGAAGCACCGGAACCGAATGTCCCATAACGATATAAGGCGCACCAACAAACAAAATGAGACTTGCAGCCCCTCCGACCACCATAACATACAGCACAGCACATTTAAAAATTCTCTGTGCGTTACGGTATTCTTTCAGCGCAAGTCTCTGTGCGAGCACCTTGGCAATTGCTGACGGAATGCTGTATGATGAAATCAGAAGGATAATCGTATAATATGTATACGCCGTCGCATAATAGCCGTTGCCTTCGTCCCCAATAATCGCTGTCAACGGGCTCTTATAAAGTAATCCGATAATTCTGCATATTATGGACGCTGCGGCGAGTATTCCTGCCTGCATAATAAATCCGTCTTTTTTCTTATTGTCAGACATAATGGTATCCGTCCTCTATCCTATCAGCCAATCATACATTTCCTGATATTTTTTCGCAGATACGTGCCAAGAGAAATCTGCCGCCATTCCTCTGTCTATAATCTTATTCCACTCCCGCTTCTTATCATAATAAATATGCTCCGCATAACGAATCGTCGTCAGCATCTCATGAGCGTTGTAGTTAGAAAATGAAAAGCCGGTTCCCTGGCTCTCATATTCGTTATAAGGCTCTACAGTATCCTTCAGTCCGCCAGTCTCCCTTACAATAGGTACTGTTCCGTAACGAAGCGCCATGAGCTGACTGAGCCCGCAGGGTTCGAATAAAGATGGCATAAGGAAAGCGTCGCACGCTGCATAAATCTTATGGGACAGCGCCTCCGAGTAAAAAATGTTAGCAGAAACCTTATTGTTATATTTCCAGTCAAAATGGCGGAACATATTTTCATATTGTTCCTCACCGGTTCCCAATATCACGATTTGAACCGCATCCTGACACATTTCTTCCATCATATAGTTGATCAGGTCGAAGCCCTTTTGATCTGTCAGTCTGGATACGATGCCGATCAGCATCTTCTTATCATCCTGCTCCAAACCAAGCTCTGCCTGAAGTGCGCGTTTATTCTTGATTTTTTCCTTTCGGAAATTCACCGCATTGTAATTATGTTCAATATATTTATCGGTCTCGGGATTGAAGTCATCGTAATCGATGCCGTTTACGATTCCCCGCAGGTCCTTTTCTCTCGCGCGAAGGAGTCCGTCCATACCTTCTCCGTAAAAAGGTGTCTTGATTTCCTCCGCATAAGTATCGCTTACCGTAGTTATTGCGTCCGCATATACGATACCTCCCTTTAACAGGTTCGCATCCTTATAGGCTTCCAGCTTATCCGGCGTGAAAAAATAATCCGGCAATCCGGTAATGGATTTTACGGTCTTCACATCCCATTTCCCTTGGAACTTCAAATTGTGAATAGTCATTATGGATTTTATTCCGCGAAAGAATTCACTTCCTTGAAAACGCTCTCTTAAATATACCGGAACGAGTCCCGTCTGCCAGTCATGACAATGAATCACATCCGGTCTGAAATCGATAAGCGCAAGGGAGGATAACGCTGCCTTGGAAAAGAAGGAAAACTTGGTGACTTCTTCCAAAACATTATCACTATATGGCTTAAATCCTGAAAACATGGACTCGTTATCGATGAAATAATAGGTTACTCCATCCTCCTTCGCCTCCATGATACCCACATATTCGTTCTTCCAATTAAAATCCATATGAAAATAGGTCTTAAACGTCATTTTTTGTTTCATTTCTTCCGTCATACAGCTATATTTGGGAATCATGACCCTGACGTCAAAATACTCTTTATCTATACATTTCGGCAAAGAACCGACTACATCGGCCAAACCGCCGGTCTTAATGAAGGGCACGCCTTCCGATGCCACAAATAAAATTTTCTTCATAGCCTAACCTCCAATATACTTAGGGTTATTATACATCATATCGGAGTGCTTTGAAAGTATTAAAAATGCTAATTTCTGCTATTTTATTAGTTTTTGTACTGCAGGCGAATCTTATCCGCGATCAGTGCAATGAACTCCGAATTCGTCGGTTTTCCCTTGCCCGTATTGATCGTATAGCCGAACAATGCATCCAAGGTCTCCATTCTTCCCCTGCTCCAAGCCACTTCAATAGCGTGTCTGATTGCCCTTTCCACGCGACTGGAAGTGGTCTGATATTTTTTCGCAATGGAAGGATAAAGCACTTTGGTGATAGAGTTAAGCATCTCCGTATCCTCCACCGACATCATAATGGCTTCTCTCAAATATTGGTAGCCTTTGATATGGGCAGGAACACCTATTTCGTGAATCATTTCGGTAACATCTTTCTCCAGATCCCTCTCCGTATTTATACTTTTCACAACTGTCTCCTGCCCCGCTATGGAGGAATCCCTATGACCGGACGGTACCGTTATCATAATCTGAAATTCCTTATCCATATTCATCAGGTCACCAAGTATTTTGTATACCCTTTCATTATCCTTTGTTGCTGTTAGATTCAGTTGCTCCATATCAAACCTCCGACTTTTTTCTTTGCTAATATCTGAAAATCCAATCCAAATGATATTTATTTCCAAATATTGCTAGTGTCTATTATAAAGGAACACTATTTGATGATTCAACAGTAAAGCATCGCACAAAAGATAGAAAAGCTTCCATTTCCGCATATATGTGCGGTCCGGAAGCTTTTTCATTCCTTATTTTTTTCAATGCAGCAGCATATTTTCAATAAAAATGCCGTATCCGCTGGTCGCGTCCTGAACGAGTACATGGGTTACCGCCCCGATTATTTTTCCATTCTGCACAATGGGTGAACCGCTCATTCCCTGTATGATTCCTCCCGTTAAAGAAAGCAGCTCCTGATCCGTGATTCGAAGAACGATGCCTCTGTTAATGTTGTCGTTGTTCAAATGCACCTCCAGTATTTCTATATCATAATACTTTGGCTCTCCTTCTATACTGCAAATAATTTGTGCCGGTCCTTTTTTAATCTCCTGCTTTAACCCGATAGGTAGCTCCCCAAAGGGCACCTGTGCCTTTATCTGGTCATTACAGTAACCGAATATGCCCTCCGATGTATTTTCGGTTATCTGCCCTATGATCTTTGAATCATCGTATTCGATATATCCCGTCAACTCCCCGGGAGAACCGTTGCTCCCTCTCGTAATGCCCACAATTTCCGTCTGATACAGCCTGCCCTCTTCCAGATTCATGAGCGTACTCGTATCCACATCATTTATTCCATGTCCCAATGCGCCGAAGCCGGAGCCTTCGTTTAAGTAGGTCATCGTTCCTACCCCCTGCGCGTTATCTCTGATCCATACCCCAATTTTATAATCTCCGGCCTGATTCGTCTCAGGCTTTACCTTCAGCGTGAGTATCTCCTCTTCTCGCTTTACCGTAAGAACCATCTCCTGCCCTTCGGAATGCTTTACCATATCCACAAAGGCCGTCTTACCCGTTATCTTCTCCTCATTGACCTGTGTGATATAGTCTCCCGATTGCAAAATATATTGGGAGGGAGAATACTTTTGTCCGTCCTCCCCGGTGAATTCCCCTATGCCGATTACCAAAACCCCCTCCGTCTTCACATAAATACCGATGGGTATTCCTGCCGGTATCAGCGTCTTATCCTGAATCACCTGAATATCCACCGTCTTAAGCGGGATAATTCCAAACAGTTTCAAATCCAGTACATATTTATTGATCTCATTGGCTTTAAGGGTTACTGGCTTAGCCAAATCTATGTGAATACTGTCTCTGGGGATATTGGATGCCGTAAGCCCGCTTACCTCTATGGCATCCTTATACAGATTTCCCGAAGCGGGAAGCTGTAAATCCAACGTTTGATCCACGCCGGCTTTTATTTTAATATTGGAAGGCACCATTTTCCATAAAGTAAAATAGCAGGTGCAAATAAGTGCGGCCGTGCTGCAAAACAGCGCAAGGTACAGAAATATTCTATAATTATAGATTCTGTCTCTCTTTTTATCTTTTAAGCTCTTCAAGTCCTCACATCCTTTCGTCGTTCGCAGCCAAACGATAAATGATTTCTAAACAAACGAGGGATGTATTCAATATGAAATCCCTTCCGAAATTCCACATGACATACATCCCTCTTAGTATGTGATAAACTTGCACTTTTTACTTTAGTATTGTTTTGTATTTCTTGCCAAATCTTTCATTTCTTTTGCATTTTGAAGAGCTGCCTCCGTAAGTCTGTCGCCTCCCAGCATTCTGGCCAGCTCATTCAGGCTATCCTGCCCTGCAATTTTATTTATGGTAGTAACCGTCCGTTCCCCTTTTTCATTTTTTTCTATTAAAAAATGAACATCTGCTCTAGCTGCAATCTGCGGAAGGTGGGTAATACAAATGACCTGATGGGACATTCCCAAGATTCCCAGTTTTTCGGAAACCTTCCATGCAGTCTTTCCGCTGATTCCAGTGTCTATTTCATCAAAAATCAAGGTCTGTATATCATCCTTATCCGCGAGAACAGTCTTAAGCGCCAGCATGATTCTGGAAAGCTCACCTCCGCTGGCTACCTGATTCAAAGGCTTCATTGCCTCTCCTCTGTTCGTGGATATCATGAACTCCACATCATCATAACCATCCGATGTCATATTCTCAATATTAGGCCTAACCTGTATCTCAAACTCCACATTTTCAAAATTTAAATCTAACAGTGCCTTTTTCAGGCTCACGGTAAGTTCTTTCGCACATTTTGTGCGGACAGCAGAAGCTTTTTGGCATAAAACGGCCAGCTCTTCCTTTCGCTTTTCGTATTCGGCAAGCTTCCCGGCACGGTAAGCTTCGTAATTTTCCAATACACTTAGTTTTTCTTCTCCGGCTTCTTTATATGCGAATATTTCTTTTATATCATTTCCATATTTTGACTTCAAATGATTCATTAAATTCAGACGGCTTTCCGTATGTACGAAGTCCTCCTCGTCAAACTCCAAATCCTCCAGATAATCCTTTATGGTACGGTTGAAGTCGTTCAAAATACCATCTATATCCTGAAGCTGTCCCTCCATGTCGGACAGCGCCTCGTCATAGTTGCATACGCTCCTTATTTCCTTAAGCGCCCTCCCTATATTTTCTCCCGCACTCTCCTCCTCATCGTAGCCTGTCAGACGATAAACGCAGGAAACCGCTTCCTTTATTTTGCGTCCATTAGTCATCAAGCGGTACTGCTTCTCCAGAATAACGTCCTCACCTGCCGAAAGAGACGCATCCTCTATCTCCTTTATTTCGAAGCGAAGTAAAGAAGCCTCTTTTTCTCTCGCTGTTTCATCAGCGTTCAGTTCCTTTAGTTCCCTTCCGATTTGTTGATAGTTATTATATTTCCCTCTGATCTCACTTTTAAGCTTTGCAAGAGATACTCCTGCATAGCCGTCCAAAATTTCTTTATGCTTCTTCGTCTGAAGAAGGGACTGGTGCTCATGCTGTCCGTGGATATCCAAGAGAACACCTGCAATTTCCTGAAGCTGCTTCGTTCCTACCGTTTCCCCGCACACCTTGCACACACTTCTGCCTGCCATTATTTTCCTCTGAATGAGCAGCATATCGTCCTCCTCAGGGAAAATATCCATTTTCTTCAATTCCTCTTTTTGTCCGTCATCCAGTCTGAACGTCAATTCAATCAAAGCGTACTCTGCTCCCGTACGAATCAAGTCCTTATCCGCCTTGGCGCCCAACGCAAGGTTCACGGAACCGATAATAATCGATTTTCCCGCTCCGGTCTCACCGGTCAGAATATTAAGACCTTCCTCGAAGCAGACTTCCTCTTCATCGATCAAAGCCAGATTTTTCACATGCAAACTTGCTAACATCTTCCTACTCCTTATTTGCCAGAGGCAAACATCATAACACATGAAGCTTTAGGCCTGCGGCTAATTTCCTATCATTTTTCGTATCTTATCCATCACGATAACCGTGTCGTCCACAGTCCTTATGGCCATCATGATCGTATCGTCACCCGCGATAGAACCTACGATTTCTTTCAGTTTCATAGCGTCGATTGCGGCAGCAACCGCCATCGCCATGCCGGAGACCGTCTTGATGACGAGGATATTCTGTGCCATATCCATGGAAATAAAGCCGTCCCGCAGCACTCTGATAAATTTCTCTCCCAGGTGGCTGTCGTCCTGCCTGAACACCACATATTTTTGTTTTCCGTCCCCGGTAGGGATTTTCGACAGCTTCAGTTCTCTTATATCCCTTGAAACGGTGGCCTGCGTCACGGCGAAGCCCGCCTCCTTCAGCTTGTCCGCCAGTTCATCCTGCGTCTCTATATTATAATTCTCGATGATTTCGACGATTTTACCATGTCTGCTCTTTTTCATACCTTTTATCTGCTCCTTTCAAGCCAGACAGTCTATGCTGCCCGTACTCTTTAATCGCTCATTTTCTTATGCAATACTTCTAAAAAGCTGACCTTGCTCAATTTCACAATATCGGTCGTCTTTGCCGCCCTTTTTATTTCCACTCTGTCTCCGGTATATAAAGTAAGCTTATGGCTCCCGTCAAAGTTCACTTCTACCTGCTGTACGGAATCCTCTCTGCCGGAAACAATTTCTATCTCTATCTCATCTTCAGGTGCTAAAACTATGCTTCTCGTATTCAAGGTATGAGGGCAAATGGGAGTTACCAGCAGAAGCTTCGCCTTAGGCTCCACAATCGGACCTCCTGCGGACATATTATAGCCGGTAGAGCCGGTGGGAGTTGCAACGATTACCCCATCCGCGTTATACCTGTTTAAAAACTGCCCGTTCACATAGAGGTTAAATTTAATGATTTGAAGACTTCCGCTCCTCGTTATGACAATATCGTTCAGGGCATAGGAATCTTTCCTGTCGTAATCCATAATACCATTCTCTTTATGGAGGTTTTTATGGAATTCGTTCCTTCTTACCCTCCCGCTTAGCATCATCCGCTGCTCGATTCCGTATTCGCCCTTTAATAGCTGCTCTAAGGCCGCCTCCAGCCCAACTTCCTCTACCTCAGCCAAATAACCGAGAGTGCCTAGATTGATACCAAGAAGAGGCGTATCTCTATCGATCATATCCCTAGCCGCCTGAAGGAGAGTCCCGTCTCCTCCCAGCACAAGCACACAGTCCGCGTCCTCGGGTATTCCGTCACCGCCTATACTGCTCCTTTTACCGTGGGCCTCCAGGTATTTCCTAATATAGTTTGTCTTCTCCAAATTACAATCTTTATGATTGTTCGCTATAATATAAAAATGTTCCATACCTTCCATACTCTCTACAATTCCCGATGTGCTTCCCTTACCGTTTCTGCGATTCTTTCTTTTTCTTCCTGCGCAGCCTTAAGCTTCTCTTCCTCTTTTTCGATATACAGCAGATATTCTATATTGCCCTCCGGCCCTTTGACCGGAGAATATTGAAGTCCCAGAATACGAAAACCCACAGACATTGCATAATCCATCACCTTCCCGATTACCTCTTCGTGAATCTCCGGTTCCCTTACGACTCCTTTTTTTCCTACCTTCTCTTTTCCCGCTTCGAACTGCGGCTTTATCAGACATACCATCCGCCCGTTCTCCTTTAACAAATCCCTGGCGGGAATCAATATCTTTGTCAAGGAGATGAAGGATACATCCACCGATGCAAAATCGAGAATGTCTCCGATGTCCTCCGGCTTCACATAACGGAAATTGGTCTTTTCCATACACACTACCCGTTCGTCGTTTCTAAGCTTCCAATCCAACTGTCCGTGGCCTACGTCTACAGAATATACCTTCACCGCACCGTTTTGCAGCATGCAATCGGTAAAACCGCCTGTGGAAGCTCCGATGTCCATGCAAATCATGCCTTCCAACGAAATATCGAAGGACTGAATCGCTTTTTCCAGCTTCAGGCCTCCTCTGCTCACATATTTGAGCGCGCTCCCTTTTACCTCGATATGTGATTTTTCCTCTTCGAAAGAGGTCCCGGCCTTGTCTTCCCTCTGCCCATTCACGAAAACGTTTCCTGACATAATAATCGCTTTCGCCTTTTCCCTGGACTGGGCATATCCTAACTTGACCAGAAGAACATCCAAACGCTCTTTCATCCTTCGCCCTTCCTCATTCCATTCTTTACTTCAGTACTGCATATTCTGTAATAATACGCTTTACGACGGAATCAGCATCTATGCCGATTTCCTGCCTCAAAAGATCCACATTGCCGTGCTCCACATATTCATCGGGAATCGTCACCGTAAGCAGCATCTTGCCGATTTCCTTCCGGTCCATGAATTCTCTGACCTTCTCTCCAAAGCCTCCGCTGGCTACATTCTCCTCCAGCGTTACGAAGAGCTTGTGCTCCGCCGCAGCTTCCTCTATCAACTCCTCATCGATAGGCTTAACGAACCTGGCATTTACCAGTGAGCAGGAATATCCCTTCTCCTTTAATTCGGTCCTCACCTGCTCCGCTACCTTCACCATACTGCCTACCGCAAGAAGGCAGATGTCCTCTTCCTCGTAGAGATATTCTCCTTTTCCATATAGGATGGGCGCCCGGTATTCCTTCAGCCCGTCATAAGCTTCTCCTCTCGGATAGCGCAAAGCGATGGGGGCCTCGAAGCCCACTGCGAACTTCATCATATCGGACAGCTCCCACTTATTCTTGGGAGCCATAATATGCATATTAGGTATGGAGGAAAGGTAGGACAAGTCGAAAATACCTTGATGCGTCTCGCCATCGCTTCCTACAAGTCCTGCCCTGTCGATAGCAAAGACTACAGGCAGATTTTGTATACAAACATCGTGCAGTACCTGGTCATAAGCCCTCTGCAAAAAGGAAGAGTAAACAGCCACGATAGGCTTGAGCCCTCCCGCTGCCAAACCCGCCGCAAAGGTAACCGCATGCTCCTCAGCAATCCCCACGTCAAAAAAGCGGTCGGGATACATGTTTTTGAACCGTTTCAGTCCGGTTCCGTCGGGCATAGCAGCCGTAATTGCCACTACCTTCTCATCCCGCTGCCCCAGTTTCGTCATTACCGTAGAGAAAATGTCCGTATAATTTGCTTTCGTCCTTGAGCGAAGGGGAAGCCCTGTCTCCACATCGAAGGGCTCTGCCCCGTGAAATCTTGCCGGATGCCGCTCTGCAGGCTCATAGCCTTTTCCCTTTTCGGTAATTACATGGATAAGTACGGACTTCTTTATCTTCTTCGCTTCCTGGAATACGCGCACCATCTGGCCGATATTGTGTCCGTCCACCGGCCCTAAATAAGTAATTCCCATATCCTCGAAAAACATCCCGGGAATGACCAACTGTTTGAAGCTGTTCTTCGCCCTTCGGATGAACTTTACCATTTGGTCTCCATATTTAGGCATGTCCTTTAACGTATTATATACGCCGTCCCTCAAATCCAAATAGCTTCCCGCAGTGCGGACATTATTCAAATACCTCGACACTCCTCCAACATTTTCAGAAATGGACATGTTGTTATCATTTAAGATTATCATGAAATTGGTTTCCTGCCTCGCGGCATTGTTCAGCGCTTCGTAGGCCATTCCTCCCGTTAAAGAGCCATCCCCGATAACGGAAACCACCGTATGCTTCTCGCCGTTTAAGTCTCTGGCCTTCACCAGTCCTAATCCGGCCGATATGGAGGTAGAGCTGTGCCCTGTATCGAAGCTGTCACAATTGCTCTCCTTGCGTTTGGGAAAACCGCTCATTCCGCCGTATTTGCGCAAGGTTTCAAAACCGTCTCTTCTTCCGGTCAATAATTTATGAGTATAGGACTGGTGCCCTACATCCCATATGATTTTATCCTCTGGAAGCTTTAGCGAAAGATGGAGCGCCATAGTAAGCTCCACAGCTCCCAAATTGGAACCCAGATGACCACCCGTCACACTTATTTTTTCTATGAGAAATTCCCTGATTTCCTCCGCCAGTGCCGGATAATCCTTTTCATCGATATTTTTAATATCGTTAACCTTCCGAATATTGTCTAACAGCATGTCTGCACCTCATCTATTTTTCTCTGGTAATCAACTGTTTTATCAAGGCCTCCAGAAATTCATTTCTGTTATCAAAGGAGCTTAAAATACCTGCTGCTTCTTCCGAAAGCCTCTCCACCTCCGCTTTCGCCCGGTCCATCCCGTTCAGCGCAACATATGTGGACTTATGGTTCTTCTCATCGCTTCCCGTCTGTTTGCCCAATACCTCCAGGCTGCCGGTAATATCCAGAATATCATCCTGAATCTGAAATGCAATACCTACGCTATAAGCACATGTTTCGATTTTCGAAAGCTCCTCGTCTGAGGCTCCGGCTAACGTCGCCCCTATCATCATAGCACTTTGAATAAGAGCCGCAGTCTTATATCCATAAATGAACAGAAGCTGATCCTGCGTCACCTCGCTGCCTATATTCTCCGCTTCGATATCCGCAGTCTGTCCGCCAATCATGCCAAATATACCTGCCTTGCCTGCCAAAATAGAAAGCGCCCGGTACACCCGTTCCATCTCCTGTGCGTTCTCAGTCCTTGAAAACGCTGAAACCGCCGTCTCGAAGGCGAAATTCAAAAGCGCATCTCCCGCCAGTACTGCCATTCCTTCCCCATAAACAGCATGGGTCGTCTTCCTTCCCCTCCGATACTCATCATCGTCCATACACGGCAAATCATCGTGCACCAGAGAATACGTATGTATCATCTCAAGAGCAGCCATAAATGGCTCCTCCAAACCTTCTTCTCCATGGAACATTTTATAGGTTTCCTGCAAAAGCATAGGACGGAGCCTTTTTCCACCTGCAAGGATGCTATAGTTCATCGCCTCTATCACCGTCTTCTGATACCCTTTTTCCTCCGGCAGAAAACGGCGAATGATTTCTTCTATCTGCGCGGTCCTCTTTTCCATCTCGTCTTTAAAATTCATCTACTTCACCATCTTCATTTATCTGAAGCACCTTTTTTTCCACTTTGTCAATCTTTTCGTTACAGTATTTCAGTATATTCATCCCTTCCTTATACACAAGGAAGGAGTCCTCCAAAGAGATATCTTCGGATTCCAGCTTAGCTACCGCTTCTTCCAGCTCAGAAAATGCTTCCTCTAATGTCAGTTCTTTTTTTTCTTCTCCCATACAACACTCTCCTTGTCTACCGCCTTAGCTTTGATCAGTCCGTTCTTCACATGGACATGCAGCATATCGCCGATTTTCACACTATGAATATCCGTCACCGTACCGCCCTTTTCATCTGAAACATAGGAAAATCCCTGATTCAGCTTGTCTAATGGCGACAGCCCCTTCAGTCTCTCTATGTAGACTTCCAGTCTATGTCTCTTCTTGGATACTTTACCTCGCATGGCTTCTTCGAGCCTCTCCTCCAGTTTAAGTGCGAGGGTGCGCTTTTCCCGAATCTGCCCTGCCGGACTCAAATATCTCAATTTTATTTTCAGATTGTCCAGCCTGCCCTTGTATAGGTTCAGCTTGTTCCTAAGCAGGCGCTTCAATGTATAATCGTAATCTCTAAGCATTTCTTCATATTTTCTATATTCATATACTGCCAGCTCCGCTGCTGCAGAGGGCGTTGGTGCGCGCAGATCCGCTACATAATCGGCAATCGTCGTATCAGTCTCATGCCCTACCGCAGAAATGACCGGCACGCTGCAGTCAAAAATCGCCTGTGCCACCACCTCTTCATTGAATGCCCATAAATCTTCTATGGATCCTCCTCCGCGTCCTGTGATAATCACATCCGCGCCATAACGCTCAAGTGTCCTTATTCCTCTCACTATGGAAGAAGCTGCCTGCTCCCCCTGTACGATAGCCGGATATACCACAATCTGTACATAAGGATTTCGTCTGGACGCGATATTGATAATATCCCTTACTGCCGCTCCGGTAGAGGCCGTAACCACTCCCAGCGTTCTTATATATTTAGGAATCGGCTGCTTATAAGAGCTATCGAACATGCCTCTTTCTTCCAACTCCCTTTTTAATTGCTCAAATTTTTCGTACAAAAGCCCTGCACCGTCTAACACGATCTGCTTGACATAAAGCTGATACTTTCCGTCTCTTTCGTATACATCTACGGTTCCGCCTGCAACTACAGACTGTCCCTCCTGCATCCGAAAAGCAAGACCGGAACGGTTCCCTGCAAACATCACACAGGAAATCGTTCCTTTCTCATCCTTTAACGTAAAATAAATATGCCCCGAAGAATGATACTTGCAATTGCTCACTTCGCCTCTGACGAACACTGATTGCAGCATAAAATCCTGCGTAAACATATTTTTAATATATGAATTTATTTGTGCTACGCTATATACATTCTGCATAACTATCCCGCCTAAGCAAATTTAGCAAGTACCCCGTTGATAAATCCGGGAGAATTGTCCTGCCCAAACTTTTTTGCCAATTCTACAGCTTCATTGATTGCCACTCCCGTGGGAATTTCGTCATCATACTTTATTTCATAAATAGCAAGACGAATAAGAGTCAGATCCACCTTCCCCATACGGGAAGTATCCCACCCTTTCGTTTCTTTATTAATCATCTCGTCGATGACATTAAGCTTGGAAACAATATCTTCATACTTCTTTAAAATATAGCGTTCACTTTCTTCATCCGCCGTATTCTCGTCTTCAAAAAACAGCTTTTCCTGCTCCGGCATATCCTCTCTCGCATTGAATTCCACGCGAAAGAGCAATTTGAAAATCTGTTCCCGCAGTTCTCTTCTTCCCATGGGTATACTCTTCCTATCTGTCTTTTTGCATATTCACGCCTGCGATGCGGATATTCACACTGGATACCTCGAGTCCTGTCATATTTTCAATGGCATTCTTCACCTTTTCCTGAACCTTGCGGCTGGTTACAGGAATATTGTATCCGTATTCCATGATAAGCGCCAAATCGACCTCTACTACCTTATCCAGAACATCGACCTTTACGCCTTTTTTCATATTTTTTACACCGACCATACTCATCAACTCGTTGGTCGCATTGCCCGCCATAGACGCAACACCTTCCACCTCCGTAGACGCGATTCCAGCTATCATTGCAACCACATCGTCCGCTATTTTGACCGCTCCGGTGCTCTCATCCTCCTGCAATACATATGTGCTTCTATCTAATTCCTTTTCCATATTCATAACCCTGCCTTTCTCATAACCTGCTAACTATATCTATTTGTATAATATACCAAAATTTAAGGCTTTTGCATAGACCTTTCTTTCGAGGCAGACGAGTATAACTGCAAGCATGTTACTGTCACACAGTCGCTTAACACTTGCTGTTAAGCGACGTAAGAACGTGATTCAAGAAACGATTTCTGCTTCGCGGAGCAAATTTACATGCAAAATTTGCATTTTACAGCCAGAAGCTTAGACTTAACTGTTCTTCGTTGTCCGCATAGGCGATAACCCCGTCCGGGCTGTCCAGATACTCGAAAATTTCCTGCTCTTCGATCAAAGCCGCCTCCATCTCCTCATACACGGAAGCGTCGCTGCACTTTAATGTAACGTAAGTGCTCCCTTCCTCGTATTCCTTTATAAAGAGCTCCTTCAGCTTGTCCCTATCCACAGAAGAAAAATAAGCCCCTTCCCGCACGTAATAATTCGCCAGCATGGAATTACATTCCGGCAGGGCTACCACATTTTCTATGGTATGTGTTTTACCCAGCTGTTCGGTAGTAACACACAGGTAATCGTAATTGATGGTCGGCAGATGCTCTTTCTCATATCCCGTATCATCCTGTGCTTCCTCCATCTGATAAGAAGCGTCTCCCCATGTGGGGTCAACATAATAATAATTTCCGTCTATCATTACCAGATTCCATGCATGGCCTTCTCCATCGGACACCCTTCCGATTACCAGCGTCGAAAAAATATCCAGACGCTCTAACAGATACTGCATGGCCTTCGCATATCCCTGACATACAGATTCCCCGTACAAAAAAACGGAACAAATATTTTGATTATCGGCGGCCTGAGAGTTATATTCGGTGGTACTTATGATATACTCATAAATATACTTCACTTTCTCATATTCATCCGTACCTGCCGGAAGTCCGGCAAGACATTTTTCCACATAAACATCGATAAGCTTCTGTCTGCGCTTCGCTTCTTCCTCATCGATGTGATAGGTTCCGGTAAACGTAATCTTTTTCAGTTCTTCGCCCAGCGTGTATTTGGTAAAAGTGTAACCATCCACATAGAAAATCTCAGGATGGTCGTTTAAGACACACTGAAACACCTTATCTATGCTGTTAGTATCCATGCTGGAAATAAGCACATCTTCTCCCCAGCCGGAAAGCACCTGAAATATTTCTGCATAAACGATTTGCTCTTCTTCGGTAAGCCTTTCAAAATTGTAATTTCCCTTTTGTGCGTCAAGAAGCCCCGGCAATTCTTCCTCTGTAAGGCCAAGAGCGGCTCGAACCGTATCGTCGTTCTTCTCCGACTCTCCTAATGTGCGGGAAGCCTCCGCCTCCTCATTTGTCTCTTCCGTAAGTGTTCCATACTCATTTTCTTCCGCACTTTTTTCTTCGGCCATCGTTACCGGCAACTTTTCGGGCGATTCCACTTCCGGAGCGCACCCCATAAGCAGAAGAAATACTAGTAAAAAGGCAATCCAATTCTTTTTCATCATTTAATCACGTCCAAATTCAGATAATATTAATCCTTCATTTCTGTCGAGTGTCATACCGATACTCCATTGATTGATGAAAAGAAGTAAGGGGTTCCCCTTCATATCCTTCACCTTTTTCATATCGGAGGTCCCCGTCAGTTTTACCATATCGATATCTTTATTCTCCACCCAGCGAATGTATTCGTATGGCAGATTCTCAAGTCTTATTTCTACATTATATTCGTTTTCCAACCGGTATTTTAAAACCTCGAACTGCAGCACACCTACCACGCCTACTATGATTTCCTCCATACCGGTATTGAATTCCTGAAAAATCTGAATCGCGCCTTCCTGCGCAATCTGTGTAATACCCTTTACGAACTGCTTGCGCTTCATCGTATCCATCTGACGCACCCGCGCGAAATGCTCCGGCGCAAAGGTCGGAATTCCCTCATACTGAAATTGTTCCTTAGGCATGCAGAGCGTATCTCCGATGGAGAAAATTCCCGGATCGAACACTCCGATAATATCCCCTGCGTATGCCTCGTCCAATATCTTCCTCTCGCTTGCCATAATCTGCTGCGGCTGAGACAGCCGCATCGTCTTCCCACCCTGAATGTGCTTCACTTCCATGCTGGCTTCGTATTTCCCGGAACAAATCCTCATGAATGCGATTCTATCCCGGTGGGCCTTGTTCATATTCGCCTGAATCTTGAATACAAACGCTGAAAAGTCGTTCTCTACCGGATATATCAAGCCTATATCCGCTTTCCTTGGAAGCGGAGTTGTCGTCATCTTAAGGAAATGCTGCAAAAATATTTCCACGCCGAAGTTTGTCAGGGCAGAGCCGAAAAATACAGGAGTCAATTCGCCGGCCTGCACTACTTCCATGTCAAATTCCGCACTGGCTCCGTCTAAAAGCTCAACTTCCTCCAAAAACTGCGCCTCCAAATCCTCTCCGATATATTTGGAAAGCTCGTCCTTTTCCTCAATAGGGATTACTGTAGTCTCCCCTTCCTTCGTTCCTTTTTGCGTATCCGTATACATGACCACGCTTTTTTCTTCTCTATCATAAACGCCTTTAAAGTTCTTACCGGAGCCTATGGGCCAGTTGACAGGACATGTGGCAATACCGAGCTCCCGCTCTATTTCGTCCAAAAGCTCAAACATATCGCCTGCATCTCTGTCCATCTTATTGATAAAGGTAAAGATGGGAATCTTCCTCATGACACATACCTTAAAGAGCTTTCTCGTCTGAGCCTCCACACCCTTTGAAGCGTCGATGACCATAACTGCCGAATCCGCCGCCATCAAGGTACGATAAGTGTCCTCGGAAAAATCTTGATGTCCCGGGGTATCCAATATATTAATACAATATCCGTCATATTCGAATTGCAGAACGCTGGAAGTAACAGAAATACCTCTCTCCTTTTCTATCTCCATCCAGTCGGAAACCGCATGCCTGGCGGTAGCCTTTCCTTTTACGCTTCCGGCCAGATTGATGGCTCCTCCATAGAGCAGGAATTTCTCCGTCAATGTGGTCTTTCCCGCATCGGGATGCGAAATAATCGCAAAAGTCCTCCGCTTGTTTATTTCCTCTGCATAGTTGCTCACATTTTTATCCTCCTGTTTCTCTTTTACAGCATTGTTTTTCCGTCAAACTGAGGCTCTATTTCAAAATAATCCAGTACCGTTGCTCCAATATCCGCAAAGGTATCTCTCGTACCCAGATTCTTCGGTTCTATATTTTTTCCGTACATAAGAAACGGCGTGTGTTCCCTCGAATGGTCCGTCGATACCGTATAGCCCGGGTCGCATCCGTGATCCGCCGTAATCATAAGCACATCCTCGGGTCCCATTTTTCCAAGAATCTCCGGTAGCCTCGTGTCGAAATAGGTAAGAGCCTTCGCATAGCCATCGATGTCGTTCCTATGTCCGTACAGCATATCGTAGTCTACCAGATTGATAAAGCACAGTCCACAAAAATCTTTTTCCATCATTTCCAGCGTCTTATCAATTCCGTCTTCATTGCTTTTTGTATAAGTGAATTCCGTAATTCCTTTTCCTGCAAAAATATCGTTTATTTTTCCTACAGCAATGACATCTTTTCCTTCCTCTTTTAGCTGATCCAGCATGGTAACAGAAGGCGGCTGTAAGGAATAATCATGTCTTCCCGGAGTGCGCACATAATTGCCGCTGGTGCCCGCAAACGGTCTGGCTATTACTCTTCCCACCCCGTGCTTTCCGGCAAGCAGCTTTCTTGCCATAGCGCAGTATTCATATAGGATATCAAGAGGCACAACATCTTCATGGGCGGCAATTTGAAATACGCTGTCCGCAGAAGTATATACGATGAGCTTTCCGGTTTTTACATGCTCATCGCCGTAATCTTTGATTACCTCCGTACCTGAATAGGGTTTGTTACATAGTATTTCCCTTCCCGTCAGGGCTATAAATTCATCGATGACCTCCTTCGGAAATCCATCCGGATAAGTAGGAAGCGGTTCCTTCGATAGAACTCCCGCAATTTCCCAATGTCCGATTGTTGTATCCTTTCCCTTGGAAGCCTCTTTCATGCGGGCGATTGTGGCCGTCTGCTTCTGCGTTTTCTCCCCGCAGGTAACTCCGTCTATATTGAATAATCCTAAGCCTTTCATATTAGGCATAGAAAAATAAGGACTGGATGCGGCAGAAGACAGGGTATTGGTTCCTTCATCCCCATATTCCTTCGCATCCTCCATCTCTCCAATTCCTACACTATCGAGTACAATTAAAAATATACGTTTCATAAGTACACCTCTCTGCTTCTCTTCGCATGGCGCATCCTCTGCCGGACACGTTTCAATTACTGACTAGCGTTACATATTATAGCACATCTTTTCGCTCAAATAAACTCTTATATTTTTGCGTAAAGCTCTTTTGCAGACGGAAGATCATTTCCTTATTCTGCCGCAGTCGTGCTTATAATAATCGTTTCAGGCGCTGCTCCGGTTTTGCGGATGATGATATCTTCGATCTGAGCGCGCTGTGCCTCTGACAGCTCTGTCGCATTCACTACTACGTCCACACCAGTGCTGCTGATGCTTACTACTACATCAGAAAAGCCTTTTGCTTCCAACAGGATCTCTGCGGACGTCTCTTTTTCCGCAATATCCGTAAGGGCGATCATATTATCAACTGCTTCCTGTTTCTGGCTTTCGGTAATATTAGCGTTGTTGATAATTTCCAATAACGTTTCTTTATTCTTTGCTCTTGTCTGTTCCTTTAACAGCTTAGCTCCGGAAAGCGAGCTCGTGCTGGAGGTGGAGGTAAATACTGCTTCACCAGGCACTCCGCTATCTGCAGGAGTGGTTTCATTCACGTTCTCCGCCATTCCTTCATCGAGATAATCAGAAACAACTACACCCCCATCGGAATCGAGGCTTTCAATATCTCCATAGGCGGAATCCAAAGCCGCATCTTCATCGGAAATATCGAAGAGTGAAGCAACATCATTATCCACTGTACCGGAGTCGGTGCTATCTGCATTCAAACCGTTATCGTCGCTGACCACCGTGTCGCTTTCTACTGTCATGATATCCTCTTGTGTAACCTTTGTACCTGCAAAATTCAGGTATCCTGCAACTGCAATCATAATTGCAAGTGCAGTAATCATAATCTGGTTCTTTTTAAGCATATTTTTCACGCGATTCTCCCCTTTTCTTTATTCGGTTTCCTTATTCGGATTTCATTTTGATTATTTTAATTTTATGTGGCTCTATATCAAATAATGCCACAATTGCTTCAGTAATATTTTTCCTTACTTCCGGTTTGTCACCTCCCTGAACTACGACTACTACGCCTTCTATTTCGGGCTGCAAGGTTTTCACCACATAAGGTGTGCTGCTTCCGTCACTTTCTTTCACATATACCGTTTCTTCCTGAATGTCAGATTCTTCTATATTTCTGCTTCCGCCCCCCGCATCGCTTTCCGTCGTAGTGCTCTTTGTCTCCGGAATATCCTTCTCTACGACAGCCTCTTTCGAAGTACCCGCCGTTATCGCTACCTTTACCTTTCCAGCCCCTTCCATTGAGGAAATTACCTGTTCTAATTTATTCTCCATATATTGCTCATATGCCTCGGCGTCTCCGTTTATGGATGCCGGGGCATATATTTCTTCGCTGTTTTTATTTTCTTCCGAACCCGCATTCTGCGTTATTTTCATTTTATCCGAATCCATGCTCCATATTCCGGAGTCCTTAGAATTTTTTTCCGAGGTCTGGGAAGTGGGAAGTGCAATGATGATGAGCAGTATTCCTACAAGGATGAAAATAACGAACTGATCCTTCCCCGGCTTTTTTCCTTCTTTAATTTTTTTCCATATGCCGATTTTTTTTTCTTCTTCCACAAGAGCCTCCTATTTTACTATTATTTCCACGTATGATTCATCCGTTCCCAAACGGGTGCAGAATTCTTTTTTCATTTCTTTTATTTCTTCTGCATCTTCTCCGGTTCCGTTTATATAAGATCCCTCCGCTTCTTTTTTAGCTCCATCCGGATATGCTCCTTTTTCTTCCGAAAGGGAAGACGATACCTTTACATCGATTTTCACTTCATCTACTTTGTTGATACCATAAGCCTCCTCTTCCTCTCTGCCGGCAATTCCTTCATATCCGTTTTTTTCCCGAAATACCTTTACCGTAAGCTTAGGCGGCTCTTCATATAAAAAGACCTCACTTACCCCATATCCATAGTTTCCTGCGATCTCTGCCAGGTTTTCTTTGATTTCTTCCTCAAGAGCCTGTGTCAGTTTCCCATCTTCCTCTTTTTCATATACTACTCCGACATCTTCCATCGCCTTATCCATTTCCCCCTGAAATTCCTCTACAGCCGACCATATTTCTCCTTTGTCCGCCCCTAAAAGCAATGCCCTTACCGGAACGATGAACTGTGCCAATATCATGATGCCAACCAAAACTTTGATATACTTTTCATAGGATTTCTCCGCTGCAAAGTGCAGAATACTCTGCGCACATATAATAAAAATTCCTATCCGTTTCATGAATTCCAAAAAAGAATATCCCACAGCTACATCCCCTTACCTGTCGTATATGCAACAATCGCTATTGTAATGATAAACAACGCCACAGACGTAAACGTCGTGCGAAACAGCAATAGACTTCCGTCCCCCACCCTGTCTGTACATCCTGTAATTCTCTTATCGCTTACGATTCCTACTAACGCCGCACTCCCTTTCATAATGCAGGCTATAACAAACAGCTTCGCTAAAGGAATAAGGCAGATTGCAAGGAGCAGAAGCAGCATGAGAATGCCGATGCTGTTTTTTATTAATACTGCCGAACCGATGAGCATTTCTGTTACCCCCTCCGCAAGATTCCCGATTCCCGGTATGGCGGATACCGCTTTCTTCACTGCTGTCGTCCTAAGAGAATCTATAACAGGTGTTATCATTGATTGGAACAGACTTAATCCCGTGATCGTCCCCATCGCAACCTTAAGCCCCAGCACAATTCCCTTTTTCAAAAATTCCAACATAAGGGTAAGACGTTCCTCTGCCCATATCCCGTTCATCAGTGCCATCAGCACATAACTGTATATGAGGGGCATCATAATACATAACAACAGTTTTTCTACTCCATATACTAAAAATAACGTAAATTGGTAATATGCTGCCGCCGTTGCGGCCCCCGTCGCCGCTCCGATAGCCATGAAATAAGTAGGAATGAACATCTTGATGAACAACACGATATTTTCCACCGCTTGAGAGGCAATTCCGGCCGCAGCCAAAAACGACTTCATCAACACCGCCATCAGTAATAAATAGAGAAAGTAAAATCCGATATCCGCTATCTGATGGCTTTTAAACATATCTGAGAAGTTGGAAAAAAGCGCCGAAATAATGCCTAGAATCAGAATGGATACGAAAATATTTCTCATTCCGGACAGTTCATTAAAAAGCAGCCCCTTTACTCCATCCCAAATCAGTTTAATAGCGTTCCAGATATCTCCCTGCAATATGCTGGACAGGACTTCGTGCACATCAAATTCATAATTGGGCAGTATGCGGTCCAGGTTATCGGATATTTCATCCATTCCGTATTCTCCCCACATATTTGTAAAGTCCACTGTAGCTTCTGCGGCATAAACCGGCTTGTCCATGAAAAAAGAAAGCGCTAATACGAGCGCTGCACTTAGCAGTATTTTCTTCATTCTTATACCCCATTTCCGCTTTGACGGACTCAAAATCAATAGTTGAAAACGCCTTTCTTTCAACCTTCTCTTCCCCTTTTCACTCATCCCGCTATCTCCTGAATGCTTTCGATAATAGCTAACAGAATTGGCATACCGGCAATGAGTACTGATAGCTTCCCGAAAATTTCCACCTGCCCGGCTATGGAAGAATATCCTGCGTCCTTGCATATCCCTGAGCAAAATTCACAAATATAAGTGATTCCTATCACCTTGAGTAAAACCTGGAAATATGTATTATTGGCGTTCATATATTGCTTCAGCTCTCCCATGCTGTTAAGCAACGAACCAAGTCCCAAAACCGCTGAGGAAAAAATAATCAGACACACACCAAAGCCGATATATAATCCATATTCCTGCTTGCCCGACTTGAACTGCAAAGCAATCATAACACCTGCTATTCCCAACATTCCTATCTTCAGCACATCCATAACAATACCATTCCTTTCCTCTATAATTCGAACAGATTTTGAATCATGGTAAACAAATCGTAAATGTATGGGATAATCCATGTCAAAACGAGTATCAAGCCGGCCAGACTAATTAAAAAGGCGTGCTCTTCCCTGCCGCTATGCTTTAATATCTGGCTCAAAATGGTTATCAATATTCCTACTGCCGCAATTTTAAATATTAGACTAACGCCCATATTTCCCCCTTATGTACCGGTCATATTAGTATAATGGCGACAAACAGACCGCCCATTACACTTAAACTCATAATTACCTTACTTTTATTTATCATATCTTCTTCCAGCTTCTTCACCGACAGTTCCAGACGATGTAAGTACTGTTCGATTGCTTCCGCCTGCATTTTCTCATCCATATATACGGCACAGTCTCCGAAATCCAGACACACCCGCTTCTCCTCTTCGGACAGTACTGCTCCTTTTAAACACTTTTTCATGCATTCCTTCCATACTTCCGAAAAAGAACATCCGTTATTTAATAGCATTTTTTCATATATTTCCTTAAAAGCCTTTCCATAAGGCTCCTTTATCCTGCCCCCTATTCTCCGGCAGGCCTCCGGCAAGGGTGCCTTACTGTATGTAATTTCATTTTGCAGCATCTTGAATATCTGCTGTATCTGATATAAGGCATTTAGGTTGTCTTTCATTCGATTCTTCAAAGATAAGCCCAGTCCAAAGCTTCCGCCCATCAAAAATAAGATTCCTATCAGCCGTAACATAATTCGAAGCTCCTGTCATAAATGGCTTTTACACCACATTTTCCACCCACTTTTTCAAGCAATATATAGCGCCCGAAACTTTTATTTTTCTTCAGATCAAATAAAAAGCTTTTATTCATCACATCCTCCAGAGAATCCCCGTGTATGGTCGCTATGACCTTGCTCCCGCACTGCATGACCTGATGTACCGCCTTCATGTCTTCTTCGCATCCCAGCTCGTCTACTGCTACCGCCTGAGGGGACATGGAGCGGATTAACATCATCATTCCAAGCACCTTCGGACAAGCATCCAGGATATCGGTTCTTATTCCCACGTCGTTCTGAGGCCTCCCAAGATAACTGCCCGCAATTTCCGAACGCTCGTCCACCACTCCTACCGCCATCCCCTTACCATATGGATTCCCGTCGGATATTTGCCTTATCATATCCCTAAGCAGCGTAGTCTTTCCACAGCCCGGGGGCGAAATCAATAAAGAATTAAACAGCCGTCCCTCTTCATATATATAAGGGAGGAGCATATCTGCCGCCCCTTTGATCTCATGAGAAACACGTATATTCATATAGCTGATATGCTTCATATTCCTTATGATATTACCTTCCTGCAATATGACTTGTCCGGCAAGTCCAATTCTGTGCCCTCCGGGTATCGTCAGAAAGCCTTGCTTTATTTCATCGGCAAAGGCATACACCGAGTATTCGCATATATGGTTCAATATAGCTTCCATGTCTCTTTCGGATATGAGGCATGCATCATTTCTCTCTTTTGTAACCTGTCCATCCTTCGCCAGATACCATTCCTCATTTCGAAGTATAACAATGACTTCCCTGCCGATTCTAAGCCTTATTTCCTGCAGGTCTTCCGCTTGCTTTATAACGCCGCCCCACTTGTCCCTCATATAATCCGGAAATATATGCAGAATTTCCTCTCCCCTTGCCACACGCCTTCACCTCCGTCCTCTTATCTCAATATATGAAATGTTGTCCAAGTTATTCCAAGTTTTTTGTATCAAAAAAAATACATTATCTTTTTGAATTTCCATAGACAATAACATTTGTAAGTGATATGATTATCATACAAACAGTAACGATTATTATTATCAAATATTTAAATAGAAAGAGAGGTATTTTTTATGATAAACTCATCACAAGTAGATAATCTGGTAAGCTTATTGGATGGCTATGCGGAAAAAGGCGGTCATCACCTGAATGTCAATGTATTGAACAAAGATACGCTTTTGGATGCACAAAAGCATCCCGAAAAATATCCTCAGCTCACGATCCGCGTCAGCGGCTATGCAGTTAATTTTATTAAATTAACGCCTGAACAGCAAAACGACGTTATAAGCAGAACCTTCCATGAAATCATCTAACTCCCCTCTATAGAATAGAACTCCAAAAAAGCCTGCCGCACTAATATTTGTACGGCAGACTTTTTACGTTCTGCTTTTTTAACTAATTTCCAGCCCGATTACTAAAATATTTACATGTGCAGTCGCGCGGATAATGACGAAAGGTTATTAAACGGCGCGGAACATACACCGCCATGACACAAATAATATGCCGTTCCGGTTTCGGGAATCGGATAATTTGATGTGTAAGGGGCTGCTTGTTCCAATTCTTCCTTATTTTCATGGGTTTTGATAAGCAATGTCAAATTGGGTAAAGGTATCCGTTTAAGATAGGTGGTCAATTCTTCCGGAATACTTTTTTCCACGGTTGCACAAACGAGTTCAAAAGAAGAATAAATTGCTTGAGAGACAGCAAGCAAAGCCATGCTGTGCCCTGCCGGATACTCTTGTATTGAACTGGTCAAAAAGCAAAATTGACGGTAACTTATTTGCTGCCATTTTGTTTCACCTGTCAATTTTGAAAGGCATTCCAACACGACTGCCGCTACCGAATTACCGGATGGAATCGCACCGTCATAAGTTTCCTTCGGACGGCTGACCAACTGCTCGCTATCTTTAGAATAGAGAAAAAATCCGTCTCGTTCTTCATCCCAGAAATGACTGATCATTAATTCGGAAATGTGGATAGCCTGACGCAAGTATTTAATTTCGAATGTGGATTTATACAACTCGATTAGCGCAAAAGCATAAAACGCATAATCATCGAGCTGACCGGCGTGTGCGGTCTCGCCTTTACGCCAGCGAATCTTTAATTCACCATTTTCATCAGTTAGGGCTTTTTCCAGAAAGTTCTGACAGTTCTTTGCTGTTTGTATATATACAGGTTTATCGAGCAACCATCCCGCTTTTGCCAAAGCAGCAATCATAAGAGCATTCCATGATGTGAGCACCTTATCATCTTTATGCAACTGTGTACGATTCAGGCGGTAAGTGTAAAGTTTATGAGAAAGTTCTTTTATTCTAAGATCCATCCCGGCATATTTAGGATTGTCCAGTAAATTTAAAATGTTCTTTCCTTCAAAATTTCCATGCTCAGTTATTCCATACCATGAACAGAAAATGTCTCCATCCTGTTCACCCAATACATTAAATACTTCCCGTTTTGTAAATACATAATATTTTCCCTCGACACCATCACTGTCCGCATCTTGTCCGCAATAAAATCCACCATTTTCATCATACAATTCTCGCATCACATAATCCAAAGTACGTTCTGCTACCATTTGGAAAAATACATCCTTAGTGATATGGTATGCATCCAAATAAGCAAGAGTAAGTAAGGCATTGTCATAGAGCATTTTTTCAAAATGAGGGACAAGCCATTTTTCATCGGTGGAATAACGCGAGAAACCGCCTCCCAGATGATCGAAGATTCCGCCGCGAAACATTTGAGTAATCGAGTGCTTTACCGCTTCTAATGTAAAAGAGTCTTTTTCCAACAAAGAATATCGTAAAAGAAACAGGAAATTATGGGGCGTCGGAAACTTGGGCGCTGCTCCAAATCCTCCCCATTGCGTATCATAAATACTTTTAAACTGCTCCACTGCTTTCACCAAAAGAGTTTTATTTGGTTCTCTGTTCTTTCTGTAGGTTTCGTGATGTTCATTCAATAAGGCCGTAACTTGTTCTCCCTTTGAAAGAAGCGCATCACGGTCTGCTTCCCATAACTGTTTAACAACTGTTAGCAGTTCCATAAGTCCCATTCTGCCATAAGATGTCGTTTTAGGCAGATAAGTTCCAGTCCAGAACGCCTTTTGAGCCGGTGTCATGATAATAGTAAGAGGCCAGCCGCCTGAACCGGTGAGCATTTGGCATGCTGCCATATAGACTGCGTCAATATCAGGGCGTTCCTCTCTGTCGACTTTGATGCAGATATAATCTTTATTAAGCACCGCCGCTACGTCTGCATCCTCAAAGGATTCATGTGCCATGACATGGCACCAGTGGCAGGTACTATATCCAATACTTAAAAAAATGGGTTTATCCTCTTGTGTTGCTCGTTCAAAGGCCTCTGCCTCCCAAGGAAACCAATTTACAGGATTTTCGGCATGCTGGAGCAAATAAGGAGATTTTTCTTCGCTTAATTTATTCAAACTTAGTTCCTCCGATAACTTTTTATTCCACTGCAACAGAATATTGCGTGAATATATGAGTCTGTTTATCTTCAGTATTTATTTTATGTCAGTTCTTATTCACTTTTTATCTATAAAATATTTTTTATTTTATAAATCCGTCCGAAAAAAAGAGTTTAATTCACAATTCAATTCTCTTATGATTTGACACCCGAAGCACCTTGCTCTCCAAAAGCAGTGAAGAAATAAATTTCCAGAATTACTTAATTTCATTATCTGAATTTTCGTTGCTAAAATATATATTTAAACAAAAAGGAAGCTTCTTGTACATCAAAGCTTCCTTTTAACATATCTATTGCTATCTTTTCAATTATACCTGAGCTACGTCCTTCATGGAAAAACTGAGTCTTCCCATCTTGTCCTTGCCAAGGCATACTACTGTCACCTTATCTCCAAGAGACAGCACATCCTCTACACGGTTGATTCTTTCCTTTGCAATCTTAGAAATATGAACCATTCCTTCTTTGCCCGGCGCGAATTCCACAAATGCACCGAAATCCTTAATGCTGACAACTGTTCCCTTGAAAATCTGTCCTTCTTGGAAATCGGTCGTGATGATTTTAACAATATCCACTGCTTTATCCATCATCTCTGCATCTGTACCGCAGATAGAAACTTTTCCATCATCGGTAATATCGATTTTAACACCGGTACGTGCGATGATTTCATTGATGGTCTTACCGCGCTGTCCGACTACATCACCGATTTTTTCCGGATCGATCTGAACGGAAATAATCTTAGGTGCATACGGTCCTACTTCTTTTCTGGGCTCAGCGATAGCGGGAATCATAATTTCGTTAAGAATATACTCTCTCGCTTCTTTCGTATTGCGAATCGCTTCCTCTACGATAGGTCTGGTCAGACCATGAATCTTAATATCCATCTGAATAGCGGTAATTCCGTCGTGGGTACCCGCCACCTTGAAGTCCATATCTCCGAAGAAATCTTCCAAGCCCTGGATATCTGTAAGCACGATATAATCCTCATCGCCATCTCCCGTCACAAGACCACAGGAAATACCCGCAACCGGCTTGCTAATAGGCACACCGGCAGCCATAAGGGACATCGTGGATGCACAAACGGATGCCTGAGAGGTAGAACCGTTAGATTCAAACGTCTCGGATACCGTACGGATCGCATAAGGAAACTCCTCTTCCGTAGGAAGTACCGGAATAAGCGCCTTCTCTGCCAAAGCTCCATGCCCTATCTCACGGCGTCCGGGTCCTCTGCTGGGCTTCGTCTCTCCTACCGAATAGGACGGGAAATTGTAGTGGTGCATATATCTCTTATTTACTTCATTTTCATCCAAACCGTCAATTCTCTGCATATCGGACAGAGGCGCCAAGGTCGTTACCGTACAAATCTGTGTCTGACCGCGTGTAAACATTGCGGATCCATGCACTCTGGGAATCAAATCTACTTCGGCTGCGAGATGTCTGATCTGCTTAATCGCACGGCCGTCCGGACGCTTGTGGTCCTTTAATATCATCTTGCGTACCGTTTTCTTCTCGTACTGATAAATCGCTTCACCCAAGATAGCAAGCCATTCTTCATTCTCCGAAAAAGCCTCTTCCAACTTCGCCGTAATCTTTCTTATATTCTCTTCACGTACCTGCTTCTCATCGGTGAATACCGCTTCTTCCATTTCTTCAGGAGTTACGATTTTCTTCATCTCCTCGAACATTTCTGCCGGTACTGCACAGCTTGTATATTCGTGCTTCGCCTTTCCCACCTCGGCAACAATCTGATTGATGAATGTGATCAGCGTCTGATTGATTTCATGTGCCAAATAAATCGCTTCTATCATTTTGTCTTCCGGCACCTCGTTCGCACCGGCCTCGATCATAATCACCTTTTCGCTGGTAGAAGCCACCGTAAGGTTCAAATCGCCGATTTTCCACTCTTCTTGAGAAGGGTTGATGACGAACTCACCACCTATCATACCTACCTGTGTCGTAGCACACGGTCCGTCGAAAGGGATATCAGAAATGCATGTTGCAACTGCAGAACCGATCATCGCTACCAGTTCAGGGCGGCAGGTCGGGTCTACAGACATTACCATATTGTTGAGAGTGACATCATTTCTGTAATCCTTAGGGAAAAGAGGTCGCATCGGTCTATCGATAACGCGGCTCGTCAAAATAGCATTCTCAGAAGCCTTACCCTCTCTCTTATTAAATCCACCGGGAACCTTTCCTACTGCGTATAATTTTTCTTCATATTCTACGCTTAAAGGAAAGAAATCGATTCCTTCTCTCGGCTTATCGGAAGCCGTAGCCGTACAAAGCACGGTAGTCTCACCATACTGCATGAATGCGCAGCCGCTTGCCTGCTTGCCGACTCTGCCTATATCGATACGCAGAGTTCTTCCAGCAAGCTCCATTGTAAAAGTTTTGTAATTTTTTTCCATTTACTCTTTTCTCCTTTTTTATACTTAAAAGGCAAGAGATACCGAAACTACTGATGTACTCTCGAAGCAGAAAATATTCTTAAGTTCGAGCTCACATCAGTGGTCTCGGAGTATCCCCTCTGCCTTTTATTAACACATACCGCTTTACGCATAAAAAGACGGACACTGCAACCTAATCAGTCTGTATCCGCCTTTTTTCCATTTAATAATTACTTTCTGATTCCGAGTCTTTCAATTAAAGAACGGTATCTCTCAATGTCGGTTTTCTTCAGATAACCGAGCAGACCACGTCTCTGTCCAACCATTTTGAGAAGACCTCTTCTTGAGTGATGGTCCTTAGTATTGTTCTTCAAATGCTCTGTAAGCTCTTGAATTCTCGCTGTAAGTACCGCGATCTGTACTTCCGGTGAGCCGGTGTCGCCTTCTGTTCTGGCATATTCCTTAATAATTGCTGTTTTCTTTTCCTTTGAAATCATTTGATTTCCTCCTTCTTGTCTTAACGCCGTATACTAAGATTGGGTCGGAGTCGTCCCTAATCTGAGTATCGGTTCCATATCATACTTTGCTATTTTAACACATTTTATTCTTCATGTAAACACCACAAATCAATCTTTTGGCAAAACCCGTACTATTTTTGCAGGGGTCCGGTAGTTATATTTTGAAATCTTAATTCCTGTCTTCGGGCTGCTGGCATGCACCACCTGGCCTCCGCCTATATACAATGCCACATGGTTGATGCTGCCGCCCTTCGCGTAGAAAATCAAATCGCCGGGCTGAGCTTCGGAGATAGATATTTTCGTTCCTGCTCCCGCTTGCGAGCCTGAATTTCTAGGCAAGGAAATGCCGAAGTTTTTAAATACACTGAGCACGAAGCCGGAGCAATCCGCCCCTTTGGTCAGGCTCGTTCCTCCCCATACATAAGGATTTCCCACAAACTGCTTCGCATATTGGCACAAATCAACACGGATGTCGGACACGCCCTGTCCATATAACAGCTCAGTCATCGTAACGGCTTTCGCAAGCTTCTCCTCCACGCTGACATATTCCGCCGCAACATAATTTTCCTCATCATCAATCAGAACCTTAACCCAGTCGCCCTCAACTGCAACCACATCCAGTTCTTCTCCCTGGGGAACCATAGTAATTACCTCACAGTCCGTATTCGGCTTTTCTCTGACCTTCAAACTGTCGGTATTGACTACCGCAACTACAGCCATCGCTTCATTCGCACGTTTTTTCGCATTCCATCCGTCCAATAGGAATTCGCTCTTCACATAGCCCTCTACCTTTCCAGACTTGATAAGCGTCCATTCCCCTTCGTTCTTTATGATTTCACATGCCGCGTTCTTCGGAAGCTTCCCTACCAGCTTTCCCTCATCCGCAGGCGTCTGTCTGATATTCAAATTATTGTCCACATTAGAAATGCCGAGATTCGTATATCCCCAGAGTGCACCCTGAGCATCATCTGCCGCAGCGATATATTCTGCCTGCGTCTTTTCTGCTTCCAGCAAAGCTGCCGCTCCTACCGGCTGTGCTATCGATCCCTTTATCGGTTCCGTGGCTGCAACTGCATTCGACTTCAGCAAACTGGACGCCGCCATGCTCTCCGCTATGGCATAATTCGTTCCCAGTTCATCGTTTGCGACAGACGAAATCTCCTTCGATACAAACAGCTTCTCCAGAGCTTCACTTCCTTCTATCGCATGTACCGGCGTATTCTGCAGTAAAATCATTCCCGTTATGCACATGCTGGCAATGCCCGTTAGTTTATATTTCATGAAAACCTCCGTGATATATTACGAAATTATTAAATATATTACAGGGTTATTATAACAATAGAGGGTACCGCTGTCAAATAAAAAAAAGCGGGAAACTTTGGAAGTGTTCGCGCTTTTTCTACATTTTTCTGTATTGCCCTTTTAACCTGGCTGTCTCTTGAGGGCACAAGGTTCAGGACCCGAAGTGAAATACTTTTCCTTCTTCGATATCCTTCATCATCTGCTCCTTTAAAGCGTCCTTGCCGTTAAATTTCTGCTCCGGCCTCTTATAAGAAAGCAGCCTTACCGTCATCTCTTCTCCGTAAATATCCTCGTCGAATTCATAAATAAAGGTTTCCACACCCATCTGTCCTATATCACTTACTGTAGGCTTGTATCCGATATTCGTTATCCCGGCATATTTCCTTTCTTTTATGAATACTTCAGAATAATAGACCCCCCTTGGGGGCAATAGCTTAGCCGCAGAAGGCAGGAGATTTGCCGTAGGCATTCCGATCGTTCTGCCGAAACTGTTTCCATGAGCTATCGTCTCGGTTATACCATAAGGAGCGCCCAACAGCTTCGCCACCTTTTCCATATTGCCTTTCTCTAATTCCTCCCGCACGTAGGTGGAACTGATTTCCCTTCCGTTAAAGTAAATCTTATCGATAATCTCTACCTGATATCCGAAACGCCCTGCCATGGAACGAAGGAGCATATAATTTCCGGCCCCTTTATCGCCGAAAGACACGTCAGGTCCCGCTGCTATGTATTCGGCACGTAGCTTCTTCACCAGAATATCTTCGATGAAATCTTCTGGCAAAGTGGCGGCAGTCTGCACTGTCAACGGAAATTCTATGAGCACATCGATACCCATCCGCTCAAAGGCCGCTCTCTTTTCCTTCTTCGTCATCAGTTCCCTGTCATCCGCTCTTCCAAAAAGTACGGATGGCGGAGGGTCAAAGGTAAAAACAACCGCTTTCTGGCCTTGTTCCTTCTGCTCTAATATATTGCGAAGCAGCTTCTGATGCCCCAAATGGATACCGTCGAACTTACCTATGGAAACTGCACTCTTTCCACTCAACTCGAATTCTGTCGTTCCTTGAATAATTTGCATTTTATTTCTCCAAAAACATTTTCACGGGAACAAACCGCTCCTCTTGTGAACAATATTCATATATACCGTAAAACTTCCCTTCACCGCCGTACACCCGCACCGTCTCTTTATCCCCGTATGCGTCGGCCTTAGTCAGCATGTCAGCGTAAAAGGAGTTCCCGTTATCGATCAGCTTCTTAAACTTTTCCTCTACCGTTACCGCTTTATAATCTTTAAAGACTGCATCCACCGGAAGTATATAATTTCCTATCGTTCCCTGCCCTGCAGCCTTTTCTATATCGCCAAGCGTCATAGCATCTTCCAAAACAAAGCCGCCGGCACGGGTCCTCTCCAAGTGTGTCATCACAGCCCCGCATCCCAGCTTCTGACCGATGTCATGGCATAGCGTCCTGATATAGGTACCCTTGGAGCATCCTACCGTCATGGCAGCCTTAGGAAGCTCTATACTGTTTATTGTTATATAATCAATGTGTACCGGCCTTGCCTTCCTCTCGACTTCCTTACCTTCGCGCGCAAGCTGGTACAGCTTCTTTCCATCTACTTTAATGGCAGAATACATGGGCGGTACCTGAGCATACGCCCCGACGAAGGACAATATTGCCTCCTGCGTCTGTAATACGGTAACGTCCACCAATTCTTCCGAAAGAACTTTCCCTGAAATATCCTGCGTATCCGTTACTCTTCCGAGAAGAAATTCCGTCCGATATTCCTTGCTCTTATCCGTAAGCATATCGCACAGCTTCGTAGCACTCCCAAGGCATACCGGGAGCACTCCTACCGCATCCGGGTCCAGCGTCCCGGTATGCCCGATCTTTTTCTGCCTCAATATTCCGCGAAGCTTCGCCACTACGTCATGGGAGGTAAATCCTGCCTCTTTATATACATTGATAATTCCGTTATACATCTTCCCTCTCCACTGTCTTTTGCATCTTTTATTTCATGTTCTTCTGTAATTCTTTTTCTATGTGCAGAGAAAGATTGTTCACTACATCATGAAAGGTACCGTTCATCGTGCAGCCTGCAGCCCGCATATGCCCGCCACCGCCGAAAAATACGGCAATCTGCGCTACGTCTACCATTCCCTTGGAGCGCAGACTTACTTTGTATTCCATCATTCCCGTCTGATACATAAAAATGGTGCACTCCACCCCCTCCGTATGATTAAGCTGGCTCACAATACCTTCCAGATCTTTAGAGTCCGCATGATAAAAAGCGAGAGTTCTCTGATGTATGGCGCTGACAATACATTTCCCGTCCATAAATGTAATACTTTCCAAAAGCGCACGCCCCAGCAGAAGGTTCTGCACATAGGTCTTTTCATAAAAGGTCTTTTCTATGATTTCAGAAAAATCAAAACCGAAAGAAATCAGCTTAGATGCTATCGCAAGTGCGTCCGGCGTAGTATTGGAATAATTGAAGACTCCCGTATCGTGTATGATACCGATATAAATCGCCTTAGCAATTTCTTCATCCAGCTTTTCTTCATCTAATACTTTGTAGATCAGCTCGCTGGTAGAACTGGCCTGCGCATCGATATAATTCGTGCCGCCACAGCCTTTATTGCTGATATGGTGGTCGATATTTATCTTCTTAACCGCATTGTCAAAAAACTTTTCTGCCCCTCCCATACGCTCTTTCACCGTATCGAGAGCAATAAAAACATCGAATTGTTCCACCTGTGTCTTAAAATCGGTCCGGATTTCTTTCACAGCCCCGAGGCAGTCGAAAACCTCCGGCGGCTGCTCCAGAAACACCTCCACCTGTGCCTTGGGCAATTCTTTTTTTAAGTACATATATAAAGCCATGCAGGAGCCGACGCAATCTCCGTCAGGTCTGATATGGCCGCTGATGCCAATAGTCTGCGCTCCCTTTACTTCTTCTGAAATTTTCATCGTCCGCCCCCTTCCTCCGCCTGCGCAGGCGGAAATCAAACATTTACTTCTTATTCCTCTTCTTTGCCGCCGTCCTTGTTCACTTCGTCGATCAGCTTGGACATGTTCACGCCGTAAGCGATGGACTGGTCCATAATAAAAGTAATCTCCGGCGTATTTCTTAGATTGATTTCTTTCGCCAGCTGGTTCTTAATATAGCCGCTCGCGCTTTTTAAGCCAGCCAGCGTACTTTTCAGTGCCTCGTCCTCTCCCAGCACGCTGATCCATGCCTTGCATGTCTTTAAGTCCGGAGACACTTCCACCGATACCACTGAGGTAAGCGGGCTGATACGCGGGTCCTTGATTCCGCCGCGTATGATTTCAGCCAAAGCTCTCTGCACTTCCCCGTTGATCCGTGTATTCTTTAAACTATTTTTTCTCATATCATCATCCATTTCCTTCAAGGCCGTACCGCGCCAGATATAAAACTCCTTAGCGGGGTACCTCTACCATAATATAAGCCTCTACGATATCCAACTCCTGTATCTGGTCGAAGCTTTCAAATACAAGACCGCACTCGAATCCGGCTTTTACTTCCTTGACGTCGTCCTTGAATCTCTTAAGAGAAGCCAGCTCGCCTTCGAAGATCTGCTCGCCCTCTCTCGTAACGCGAACCTTACAGTCTCTTTTGAACATGCCGTCCAGCACATAAGAGCCTGCAATATTGCCGATTGCCGATGCTTTGAATATCTGGCGCACCTCCGCATGGCCGATTACCTTCTCTTCGAATACGGGGTCTAACATACCCTTCATCGCCGCCTCAATATCCTCTATCGCCTGATAAATGACCTTGTAAAGTCTGATATCTACGCCTTCCCTCTCCGATATGGTCTTAGCCATAGCGTCCGGTCTGACGTTGAAGCCGATGATGATTGCCTGCGAAGCCGATGCCAGCGATACGTCCGACTCGTTGATAGCGCCTACGCCGCCATGAATACACTTTACTACCACTTCGTCGTTGGAAAGCTTGAGAAGACTCTGCTTTACTGCTTCCACGCTTCCTTGTACGTCGGCCTTTACGATCAGGTTGAGTTCTTTCAAATTGCCTGCCTGAATCTTCGTAAAGAGATCATCAAGAGACATCTTGGCCTTAGTATCCTCAAGCATCTTTTCTTTATTCTGAGAAAGATAGGTTTCTGCATAAGTTTTTGCAGTCTTATCGTTTTCGTGAGCGATGAACACTTCTCCTGCGCTGGGCACGTCGGAAAGTCCTAAAATTTCTACCGGAGTGGAAGGAAGCGCTTCTTTTACCCGTCTTCCCTTATCGTCGATCATAGCCCTAACTTTACCGTGACATGCTCCCGCGGAAATAAAATCTCCCACATAAAGAGTACCTTTTTGTACCAGCACAGTGGCAACCGGACCTCTTCCCTTATCCAATTCCGCCTCGATGACGAGACCTCTTGCACGTCTTTCAGGGTTTGCCTTAAGCTCCAGAATTTCTGCCGTAAGCAGGATGGTTTCTAACAGCGTATCGATGCCTTCTCCTGATTTTGCAGAAACGGGTACGAATTCTGTCGTTCCGCCCCAATCTACAGGGATCAATTCGTATTCTGTCATTTCCTGCTTTACACGGTCCATATTGGCACTGGGTTTATCTATCTTGTTGACAGCCACGATGATTTCGATACCTGCCGCCTTCGCATGGTTGATTGCCTCTACTGTCTGAGGCATTACGCCGTCATCTGCCGCAACTACGAGTATGGCGATATCCGTGGAATTCGCCCCGCGCATACGCATTGCGGTAAAGGCCTCATGGCCCGGCGTGTCGAGGAAAGTAATCTTCTGATCGTTAACATTTACCGTATAAGCACCGATGTGCTGTGTAATGCCGCCGGCTTCCTTATCGATCACGTTGGTCTTACGGATAGCATCTAACAGCGAAGTCTTTCCATGGTCGACATGACCCATAACACATATGACAGGGGGCCTTGCAGCCAACTCTTCCTCTTTTTCGTCTTCTTCCTTTAACAGTTCTTCGATGACGTCAACTTTTACCTCTCTTTCGCAGATAATATCGTATTCGATCGCGATATTTTCCGCTTCTTCAAAGGAAAGCTCGGAATTCACCGTTACAATCTGGCCCTGAAGGAACAGCTTTTTAATGATGGCCGAGGGCTGCAGTTTCATTTTATCCGCAAAATCTTTAATCGTGATGGATTCCGGCACTGTAATTACTTTAATCTGCTCTTCCTTTGCATCTTCTGCCCTCTTTTCCGGTTTGATGAATCTGCCGGCCTTATTTTTGTTCAGTGTTTTTACATCCTCTTCGTAAATAAAATCTTTTTTGGAACGCTTATCCTTTTCCTGACTGATTCTGCGCTTTTCTTCATCTCTGTGCTTTTCAGTCTCCTTTACCGGGCTTTCCGGCACAAAGCCTTTGGCAGGCGCAGCTTTTCTGAACTTATTGTCCGGCCCAGCATTGCCTCTTCCACCGCCTTCATTATTGTTAAAAGTCCTATTGCCCCTTGTATTAGAAGAATAATTGCGCCTATCACCTTGATTCTCCTGATTACCTCCATAAGGAGGGCGATTCGTTCCCCGGTTATCATTTCTATTGTCGCTCCGATTTTCAGTTCTGTTATTGTCGGTTCTGTTATTATTGTACGGTCTGTTTGCGCTGCCGTCAGTTCTGTTGTTATTATACGGTCTATTGCCGCCGTCAGTTCTGTTGTTATTATACGGTCTGTTTGCGCTGCCGTCAGTTCTGTTGTTATTATACGGCCTGTTTCCACTGCCGTCAGTTCTAACACCATCAGTTCTGTTGTTATTATACGGTCTGTTTCCGCCGCCGTCAGTCCTGTTGTTATTATACGGCCTGTTTCCGCCGCCGTCAGTTCTGTTGTTATTATATGGCCTGTTTCCGCCGTCACTTCTAACGCCATCAGTTCTGTTGTTATTATACGGTCTGTTGCTGCCGCCGTCAGTTCTGTTGTTATTATATGGCCTGCTTCCGCCATCGGTTCTATTGTTATTATACGGTCTGTTTCCGCCGTCGGTTCTGTTGTTATCACCCCTATTGTTATCTGTTCTTCTGGGTGATTCCGTACTGCCGCTGCGATTATTAGAATAGCTGTTTCTTTCCGCAGTATCCGTCTCTTTCGTACTTACTGCCGACATCTGAGTCTCCGTCACGGGAGCTGCTTCCTGCATCGGTTTCGTCTCCTTTTTGGGTGTATTAACAGACGATACCATCGTCACGGGAGGCGTAGGCGAAGGTGGCGTCAATGGTTTTACCGGACGATAAGGCTCTGCAGCCTTTTTCTGATTTACATTCCCCGGATTGTTATTGCCAGGAGCCGGGGCCGGTCTTCTCTCACCGCCCTGCTGCTGGGGCTTTTGTCCCGGCATCTTGCTGTTGTGAGGATTGCTCACAAAAATAATTTTCTTCTTTTTCTTAGGTATCTCTGCTGTTTCCTGCTCTGCTTTTACAACTTCCTGCTTCGTCGTCTCAGCCCTCTCTTTCCCAAATTGCTTTCTTATAAGCGCTACTGCATCGTCTTCGATGGAACTTTGCGGTGCCTTAGCTTCTATTCCCTTTTCTTGTAGAAAAGAGATAATATCTTTACTCTGTTTATCTAATTCTTTCGCAAGCTCATGTACTTTCATTTTCGCCATGCTCACTACCTCCGTTTTATTCTTCTGATGCTTCCAAATGCTTCTTTATGGACTGTGCAAATCCATTATCCGTTACTGCTAATGAAGATCGCATTTCTTTACCCATGGCGTGCCCCAGTTCCTCTTTCGTTCCATATTGAAAAAACGGCACATTATAAAAGTCACACATATTGCGAAACATTTTTATGGTATTATCGGAAGCGTCCTTACTGACTATGACCAATACCGCACTTCCCGTCTTCACTGCTTTTTCTGTTGCTATCTCTCCGCTCACTACATTTCTGGATCTGGCAGCGAGGCCGAGTAATGAATATATTTTATTCATTCTCCTCTGAACTCCTTCTCCAGCTTTTCATAAACTTCATCTGGAATACTCATTTTGAAAGACCGCTCAAGTCCTTTATTCTTTCTTGCCTTTTTGAGGCATTCCTCAGAAATACAAACATAAGCGCCTCTTCCGTTTTTTTTGCCTGTTACGTCGAGAATAATGTCGTTCTCCGCAGTTTTCAAAACTCGCATCATTTCCTTTTTGCTCTTCATTTCACCGCAGCCTACACATTGTCTCAAAGGGATCTTCTTAGCCATATCATACCCTTTCTAAACTTATAGTATCAATTGATGCTATAACTGTCTATTCTTCTGCCGGAATCTCTTCCGAGCTGTCCTCTTCTACATACTCACCATCATACTCTTCATCATATTCCTCGTCATACTCGTCATATTCATCCGCGTAATCCTCATAACGGAATCCCGGCGAATCCTTCGCCTGTGTCTCACTCTTGATGTCTATCTTATATCCGGTCAGCCTTGCAGCGAGCCTTGCATTCTGTCCTTCCTTGCCGATTGCCAGGGAAAGCTGATAATCCGGCACTACGACCTTCGCTGTCTTTTCATCGGGATCTGCAAATACCGCAACGATTTTTGCAGGAGATAATGCATTTTGAATGAGATTGCCGGGATTTTCATCCCAATTGATGATATCTATTTTTTCTCCGCGCAGCTCTTCCACAATGGAATTCACTCTGGCCCCGTTTAAACCTACACACGCGCCTACAGCATCTACGTTAGGATTGTTGGACCAAACAGCCATTTTCGTTCTGCTTCCCGATTCCCTCGCAATGCTCTTAATTTCAACCGTACCGTCCTTAATCTCCGTAACCTCAGACTCG
This sequence comes from Bacillota bacterium, assembly GCA_023442465.1. Taxonomy (GTDB): domain Bacteria; phylum Bacillota; class Clostridia; order Lachnospirales; family Lachnospiraceae; genus Kineothrix. Next base: position 438,581 of record JAEZZQ010000015.1, read on the forward strand.
AACAGCCTCTTCACCAGCTCCGGATGAGTACGGCTAACGAGAATCCTCGGTCCCTTAGGCGTATTCTTCACTTCCAAAATATATACCTTAACTCGTTCCGTAGGCTTGAAAACTTCGCCTTTTACCTGCTCTGTTTCGTTCAATATTCCGTCAGCTTTTCCTAAGTTTATGCTTATGTTCTTTCCTACATAACGCTGTACAATTCCGGTTACCACATCTTTTTCTTTTTCATAATACTGGTTATAGATAACACTTCTTTCTTCTTCCCTTATTTTCTGCAGGATAACGTTCTTTGCATTCTGGGTCGCAATACGTCCGAATTCTTTGGATTTGATTTCCACGTGAAGAAGGTTTCCGATCTGTGCCCTCTGTGAAATCTCTTTCGCATCATCAAGGGAAATCTGACAGCAATCGTCCTCTACCTCTTCCACTACTTCCTTCTCCGCATAACATAAAAAATCGCAGGTTTCTCTGTTAATTTCAACCTTAATGTTATCCGATTTTCCAAAATGATTTTTGCAAGCTGTAATCAATGAATTCTCAATGGCATCAAACAGTGTTTCTTTGCTGATTTCCTTTTCCTTCTCCAGAATATCCAATGCTTCCATCAATTCTTTGTTCATTTTTCTCTTTTCCTTTCTGCTATCTCGTACCGAGATTATCCTCTCTAAAAGTCAAGTGCTAATCTGATTAATGCGATATCTGTTCTTTCAAAAACCAGTTCCTTCTCAGCCTCTATCGTTATGGATTTCTCATCGTATGCTTTCAATACGCCTTTGAACTCCTTACACTTGTCTATCGGTTTATATGTTTTAATTTCCACTTCTTCCCCGATGCCCTTCTCCAAATGTTTATCTTTTTTCAAGGTTCTTCCAAGCCCCGGGCTGCTCACCTCTAAAATGTAAGCATCACTTATGAAATCCTTCTCATCCAACGCATCCGACAACGCACGGCTTACCGCCTCGCAGTCGTTGATGTTCACTCCCTCCGGCTTGTCGATGTAAGCGCGAAGGTAAAAATCGCTCCCCTCTTTTACATATTCCACATCGTAAATCTCTACGCCAGCTTCCTCCACTATCGGCTTAAGCAGCTCTTCTGTCCTGTTTTCATATGTTTCTTTTCTGGACATCTATTCACCTGTTCCTTTCCCAATTTCTAAAAGAAAATTTCTTTCAAAAATTTCCTTTGGAAATTCCTGACGGAAACTTCCGTCAGAAAATCGTTACCCGCAAAAAGAGTGGACTCGCAAGTCCACTCTAATCAACAGTAACATATATTCTTCCTATACTATAACACCACATCCTGCTAAATGCAAGGACTTTCGAAAAAATAATGAAAGCAGCTCGTAGGGGAATCGAACCCCTGATTCCGCCGTGAGAGGGCGGCGTCTTAACCGCTTGACCAACGAGCCAGAACGAATACAAATCGAACTTTTCTTCTTGTTCATTTGCCGACCTGCTTATTTTATTATAAAACGACTAATATTGCAAGCACTTTTTTATTTTAATTTTGTATTTGTTCTATTTTTTCATTTTTCTTCTTTTACGAGCCCTGTTTTGTGCCTTATTTTATCGCTCCAGCAAGTGGTTTACCGCTTCGATTACCTGCTCTACCTCGAAAGGTTTGGTAATGAAATCCGCAGCACCTTCCTTAATCGCCTTGACCATCTTCTCTTTCTGCCCGGCAGCGGTAATCATGATTACCTTTACATTCTTGTCCTCTTCCATTAAATGCTCAAGAGCCTCCAAACCGTTCATAACCGGCATGGTAATATCCAAGGTCACTAAATCCGGCTTCAATTCCCTATATAAACCGATTCCTTCCTCTCCGTTCGCAGCTTCTCCAACTACCTCATGTCCTGCGCGCTCCAATACTTCCTTCAAAATCTTTCGGGATGTCCTCGAATCGTCTATAATCAAAATACTTGCCATAATTATGTCCTCCTATTGATATATGTCTAAATTATACGGAAACGTTAAGGTTTGTGTCCATCGCAATAAAAATTTCTATCCTGCTGTTCTTAATATATAAGGGAATAACGAGTGCCTTCCCTTCAATCTTTATTCTTCCCTTCTGATAGAACATGGGAGGAACCATATCCACTGAAACTCCTTCTACGCTCAATGCCGAAGCATACAATCCATTTACGCAGTTGATGAACTCACATACCGAGTCAAAGGCATACAAATCCATCTTTGTAAACTCTTCCTTCGCAAAAGTGCTGGCAATTGTGAGCAGACTATTCTCTTCTCCTGAAAGCCCGAGCGTTATATTATGCTCTCCTTTTACGTCCTGTAATGCTATATCCTTGAACTCGTAATCTTCCACTTCCTCAGAAGGGCCGATTGCAATTCTGGAATCTATCAGCCGGATCACCGTGCGGATAGCGACTCCTGCAAGCTCCTGCGACCGCTCATCATCGCTTCTTATGAAAAGAGGTACGATGCGGTCCGCATCTCCGCTCTTCAAATCCTCGATATCGGTGGCTGTAAAACCGGTCTCCTTCCGGTACAGCTCCAGCGCCTTCTCTATTTCCTCATGTGTCATAATGCCATTCTCTGTCATCGACTGCACGAATACAAGATAAGGATTACCCTGAAGCTTTAGAAGTCTCTCCACCTGGTTCTCGGTCAGGTAACCCTGCTCTACCGCAATATCACCGAAGCGCTTGTCCTCCTGAGCCTGCCTTCTGTTTATTTTCTCCGCTTCTTCTTCAGTTAAAAGCTTTTCGGAAACAGCGATAAGTCCCATTTTGACCCGGACCTTCTTCTGATATTCCAATGCCTCTTCCAGCTTACTCGCTGAAATTAAGTTTTTCTCTACTAAAAATCTCCCAAAAATATGACCAAACATACGTACCCTCCATCTGACATCTTATGTAATACCAAAACTTCCCTTTTATTATATAATATTTAAGAGACAAAATCAAATAAACTTATTTGATTTGACTCAGGAAGATTACCTAACAGATTCAAGGTGTCCATCAACTCGATAACTGTTTTGGAAACCTTCGTCCTTTGTCTGAAATCATCCTTCGATAAAAATGCTCCGTCTTTCGCAGCTTCTACGATAGCATCCGCCGCTTTCTCCCCCAAGCCGTCTATACTGTTTAACGAAGGCATGAGCCTGCCCTCTACGATCTGGAACAAACGGGACTGAGCGGAAAAAATATCAATAGGAACAAATTCAAACCCTCTGGCGTACATTTCCTGAACAATCTTCATGTCGCGGAAGGAATCCTGTTCCTTTTTTGACAGCGTATCGCTTCTGCGTTTATAATCCGCCATCATTTTCTCCAAATGATCCCTGCCCTGACACATCAGTTCATAGGAAAAAGCAGAGGCTCGGATGCTGAAAAACGCAGCATAAAAAGCCAAAGGATAATTGATCTTACAATAAGCAATACGCCAGGCCATCATAACATACGCCGCCGCATGGGCCTTAGGAAACATATACTTAATCTTCTTACACGACCATATATACCAATCGGGCACATCTGCGGCCACCATGGCTTCTTCCATCTGAGGATTTAATCCCTTTCCCTTTCGCACGCTCTCCATTATATTAAACGCCAGGGAACTCTCCACTCCCATACCGATCAAATAGACCATGATATCGTCTCGAGTACAAATTGCCGTGGAAATAGTCGCTGTTCCTTCCTGAATAAGGGTCTGGGCATTTCCAAGCCATACATCCGTACCGTGCGCCAGTCCTGCAATTCTGACCAGGTCGGAAAAAGCCTGCGGCTTCGTATCGATCAACATCTGCATGGCAAACTCCGTACCGAACTCAGGTATTCCCAAGGCTCCCAGCTTACAGCCGCCAATCTGGTCAGGTGTAATGCCAAGTGCCTCCGTATTCTTAAACAGAGACATGACCTGCTTATCGTCTAAGGGAATCTTTACCGGGTCGATTCCGGTCAAATCCTGAAGCATACGGATCATGGTAGGATCGTCGTGTCCAAGAATATCCAGTTTCAATAGGTTATGGTCTATGGAGTGGTAATCGAAGTGAGTCGTTACGGTATCCGTAGTCATATCGTTAGCCGGATGCTGCACCGGTGTGAAGGAGTTGATATCCTCCCCCAGGGGCAATACAATAATACCTCCCGGATGCTGGCCCGTGCTTCTGCGGATTCCCGTACAGCCTACAACGATACGGTTGATTTCGCAAGTACGCTTTCTTCTCCCGCGCTCTTCGAAGTAATTCTTCACATAGCCAAAGGCTGTCTTATCTGCCAGGGTACCTATCGTTCCTGCCCGGTATGTCTGTCCCGCTCCGAAGATAACCTCCGTATATTTATGTGCCTTACTCTGGTACTCTCCCGAAAAGTTAAGGTCAATATCCGGCTCCTTATCCCCCTTAAATCCCAGGAAGGTCTCAAAAGGAATATCAAATCCATCCTTCTTAAGTGGTGCTCCGCAGACAGGGCATGCCTTATCCGGCATATCGCAGCCCGCCCGCCCCGCGTAAGCCTTTACCTCTTCGGAATAGAAATCATTATAGTGGCATTCGGAGCAATAATAATGAGGGCTCAATGGATTTACCTCCGTGATACCTGCCATAGTCGCCACAAACGAAGAACCTACCGAGCCTCTGGAACCTACCAGATACCCGTCCTCCACTGATTTCCAAACCAGCTTCTGGGCGATGATATACATTACTGCGAAGCCATTAGTTATAATAGAATGAAGCTCTCGCTCCAATCTTTTTTCTACGATATCCGGCAATACATCCCCATATATCTCATGTGCTTTATTATAACAAATATCCGTCAGTGTCTTATCGCTGTCAGGAATGATAGGTGCACATTTATCCGGTCTTACCGGAGACATGGTCTCCACCATATCTGCAATTAAATTCGTATTGGTAATGACTACTTCCTGTGCCTTATCGCTGCCCAGATAGGAAAACTCTTCCAACATCTCTTCGGTGGTACGCAAATAGAGGGGTGCCTGATCGTCTGAATCGGAAAATCCCTTTCCCGCCATAATGATACGGCGATATACCTCGTCCTCCGGATCGAGAAAATGCACGTCGCAGGTTGCAACTACCGGCTTGCCAAATTGCTCTCCAAGCTCGACGATTTTCTTATTGATGTCCATGATATCTTCCATGGAATTTATATTTCTTACCTTCTCCGACTCAATCATAAACTTATTGTTGCCAAGAGGCTGTATTTCCAGATAATCATAAAAATTAACAAGCCTTGCAATTTCCGCATCTGCTTTACCGTCTAGCAGTGCGCGGTAAAGCTCTCCTGCTTCACACGCGCTGCCAATAATCAGGCCTTCCCTGTATTTAAGGAGCAGGCTCTTTGGAACCCTCGGCCTCTTGCTGTAAAAGGTTAAATGAGATTCCGAAACAAGACGATACAGATTTACCCGTCCCGTATCGTTTTTGGCAAGGATGATCGCATGGTAGGTAGGGAGCTTCTTTACAATATCAGGACTGGAGGCACCAAGAGCATTTACCTTCTTCAACGTATCCGCGCCGTCTTCCTTAAGCATCGGAATGAACTTTACAAATATTTCCGCAGTAGCCTCCGCATCATCCACCGCACGATGATGGTTTTCGAGGGATATTCCCAGCGTCTTCGCCACCGCGTCCAATGTATGCCTGGCCTGATGAGGCAAGAGTATTCTCGCGATGCCCACCGTATCCACGTAAGTAAATTCTTTCTGAAGGCCCAGCCTCCTGGCATTTTCTATAATAAAGCTCATATCAAAATTAGCATTATGGGCTACCAGCACCGCATCCTGACAGAAATCGAAAAATTGCGGCAATATCACATCGATCATGGGTGCCCCCATAACCATATCGTCGTTGATACCCGTTAGTTTTTCTATCTCAAAGGGAATCGGAACATCCGGATTCACAAAGGCAGAATATCTGTCCGCAATCTGCCCGTCAACTATCTTCACTGCACCAATTTCTATGATTCTGTTGTGAACCGGAGAAAAGCCCGTGGTCTCGATATCAAATACTACAAAAGTACTATCGAAATCCTGTCCGTTATCTCCTGTCACGATTTCCTTCAAATCATCTACCAAATATGCTTCCATTCCATAAATAACTTTGAAGAAGTCCTGCTTATCGGGATTCTTATCTCCTGCTTCTTTTCGTTTCCCCTTCTCTGCCTTCCACAAATCCTCCCATACATGATTGGCGTCGGGAAAGGACTGCACGACTCCGTGGTCCGTGATGGCAATAGCCGGATGCCCCCACTTATAAGCGCGCTTAACAATATCCTTCGCCTCGGATACGCCGTCCATATCGCTCATTTTTGTATGACAATGAAGCTCCACTCTCTTTCTGGCGCTATTATCCGACCGGGAAGATGTGAAATCCGGTATTCTCTTTACCCCGTTTATCGAGCCTATGGTCAGTTCGTTATCAAACTTATCGATAACAGCCACACCTTTCAGCTTCACAAACGCCCCCGGTCTCATTCCTTCCGTTATTTCCGCTACTTGCTCATTACCTGCGAACAGCTTTACCGTCAGGGTATCCGAAAAATCCGTAATATCATAAATGAGAATAGTCTTCTCATTCTTTATCTCCCGTGTATCCATGCTTATGATCTTGCCGCGAATCGTTACCTCTCCCATTTCGCCGATGATATCCTCTATCGGCATCGCTTCCTCGTCGAAGTCTCTGCCGTACAAGACATCCGGATTGTCGGAGCGCTTTACCGCTCTCCTGAAGTCTCCCTTCTCGCCGTCTTTTCTTCCGGCACGGAAGCTTCCCCGCGTCACAGGCTCGTTCGGTTTCATCATTCCGCCCGGCTTAGCTTCTGCAGGCAAAACAGCCTCCACTTCCGGTTCCTTCTGCACATCCTCGCCAAGAAGTGCTCCTCCCACCCTCGACGCAATATCCGCAACCTGCCTTGCGATTTTCAAATCATCCTCTTCTTTGTATTTTCCTGCCTTCCCTTCCTTATAGTCCACAGAAATATCCACCTGAAATTCGAATCGCTCATTATATATCTTATCCAAAATGCGAAGTAACTCCTCAGACTTGCTTCTCGCCGGTACCGAATCCTCTATTGTAATCCGGATTTTATTTTCCGAAGGATATTCGATATCCGCATTCTTGAATATGTTGTATTCAACCGGACTATATTCCCGAAGTTCCAGCAGGATGCTATCCTTATATATATGCATGAACTTCTCCGGGTTATATTGTGCCGACAAATGATATTTTTCATATATTTTTACCGTCATGGAAAAACTGGGGAAGAGCTGCTTCTTTATCGACTCCTCCGCCTTCATAACATATTCCTTGTGAATAAGTCTGTCACTGGAAATATAGATACGCAAAAAATCCTTCCGCTTAGTGGCAGAAATTCTTTCCACCTCCACCTGACCGAATAAATCCTGCAGCTTATCCTCCAATTGTAACGACGGGAACACCTCAAAAAACTTTTTCAACTCTCATCAATCCTATTCTTAATTCCAGTTTAGCAGTTCTTCTTTTAAAGCAGAAAGAAGCTGATCCTCCGGCACCTTTTTTATGATTTCACCTTTTTTAATCAACAGCCCTTCTCCGACACCGCCTGCAATGCCAATATCCGCCTCCCTCGCTTCTCCGGGGCCGTTTACCGCACAGCCCATTACGGCCACCTTAATATCTAACGGAATATCCTGAACCATCTGCTCTACCTCATTGGCAAGCTGAATCAAGTCGATTTTTGTTCTGCCGCAGGTCGGACAGGAGACTACCTCTACCCCGCCCTTTCTAAGTCCCAGCGCACGCAGGATCAACTTCGCCGATTTGATTTCCTCCACCGGATCGCCGGTCAGGGATACCCGGATCGTATCGCCGATTCCCTGATATAAAATGATGCCAAGTCCTACTCCCGATTTGACATTTCCCCCCAAGAGCGTCCCCGACTCTGTAATTCCTACATGAAGCGGGTAATCGGTCTCCTTCGCCAGTATTTCATGAGCCTTTACGCACATGAGAACATCAGAAGACTTGATACTGATCACCAGATTGTCATATCCAAGCTCCTCTATCATCCTCACCTTATCCAGCGCGCTTTCCACAATTCCCTGTGCAGTGACTCCGCCATACTTTTCTATCAGTTCCTTTTCCAAAGAACCGCTATTTACACCTACGCGAATAGGAATATCCCTCTCCTTCGCTACCGCTACAACAGCAGCTACATTTTCCTTTTTCCCGATATTGCCCGGATTGATCCTTATTTTATCCGCACCGTTTTCCATTGCTGCAATCGCCATCCGATAATCGAAATGAATGTCAGCTACAAGAGGTATAGATATTTGCTTTTTAATTTCCTTTATAGCAAGAGCGGCCTCCATTGTAGGCACCGTACAACGAATGATTTCGCAGCCTGCCTGTTCCAGCCGGTGTATCTGCGCCACAGTGGCTTCCACATCCTCCGTCCTCGTATTCGTCATGGACTGGATCAGAACGGGATTCCCGCCACCGACTACTCTGTTTCCTATATGTACAACCTTCGTATTATCTCTATACATGAATACCTCCCTGCCGGTATATCCGGCAAAACATATGATAACTTGAAGTCTATCATACCCCTATTTTAGTGTCAAGGTGCGGGGAATTTCAAGTAAAAAGTTCTGCTTCTTTCCTCCATTGTGTCAAGCTCAGTACAAATAAGTGTCAGCTCATATTCCTTTCCCCCTTCAAAGCTATCCGCCGGCACTTCTAACTTCATATCTCCGGAAGGACTATACACAGTATCGTATCGGATAATTACCTTCTGTCCCTTTTCGTTCCTGACGATTACAGGAAACACATCCTCCTTTCCGGAAGCCATACAAGGTGCACCCAGTAGAAAGGATGCCATTGCGATACAAAAAACCGTCATAAGTCCTCTGTTCTTTTTAGAGGAAAGATAAACGGCCTTTATCTGTCTTATCTTTTTACAGGGACCTGCTCTCCTGCTTCCGAGTACTGCTTTTATACGGCAAAGAATGACGATAGCCCCTGCTGTAACTGCTGCTTTCCATTCATCGCCGATAAGTCTCCCCCCTCCATATCTTCTGTATAACTCCCACTGATTCCAAAATATACTCCCCGCAGTAAGCAATAGCAGATAATAAGTAACTCCTGCTACTGCATACATCCCTTTCCGCCGCTTATCCGCCCCATTCTGCTTCTTTAACGCTTCCTCCATTTGTGCTATGTTCTGATAGCGTTTCTCCCTTTCCTTCTCCGTTGCCTTCCTAATTACTTTTTCCAGTCCGGGAGACAACGCTGCATTGTAAAATCTAAGAGGCTGTATGAGAAAGGGTGGCTGGGAAGGATCGCTTCCCGTAATCATATAGTGGAGGGTAGCTCCCAAGCCATAGACGTCGCTCCTCTCATCCACAACCGCCCCTGCACTTCTGCCGAACTGCTCCGGTGCCGCATAGCCGTAGGTACCCGCACACATCTGTTCCTCCCCCTCCTCATATTTTAAATATGCGCTGCCAAAATCGATGAGCTTCGCTTTGCCCCTATCATTTATCATCACGTTAGAAGGTTTCATATCCCGGTAAATGATCGGCTCGCCTCGCCCATGCAGATAATGAAGCACCTGCGCAAGTTCAACCGCCCACGCGAGAGCCTGCTTTTGACCGATAGGTCCGAATTTCTTCACATAGCATTCAAGGGTCATTCCTTCTATATATTCCATGACGAGATATTTCTTATCCCCCGCCACTATATAATCCAGAATACTCGGAAGCGCCGGATGTTTTAATTTCTTGAGCAGTTCGACTTCTTTTCTTGCATACTTATTTCCACAGTGAAATTCCTTTACTGCCACGGTGCTGCCTAAACGTTCATCCCGTGCCTTATATACAATTCCGCTTCCCCCTTTTCCGATTTTTCCTTCTATACAGTATTTTTCTATCCGAAATTCTTCTATCTGGCATTTTTCTATCTGGGATTCTTCGATTTGATATCCTTCTACCTGAGACTCCTCTGCATGATGTTCTTCCATTTGGCGTCTTTCTACCTGAGATTTTTCTGTCTGGTATCCTTTTGTCTGTGATTCTGTCATTTGAAATTCTTTTATCCGGGATTTTTTCATTTGATGTCTTTCTCCCGGTATATCCTCCAAATTCTCTAATTCATTTTTCAAGGCGATATCCTCCTTTACCCTGTTTTGATGACTATGGCAGAAATGTTATCCTTCTCCCCCTGCCTTCTGGAATAGTCGGCAATCTCCTTTATTCTGCGTCCAATTTGTTCTTTCGAGGTCAAATGGAACGGGAGCAGGGTCTCTGTTAACTTTTCCTCCGAGATTACGTGCCTGAAACCATCAGAGCAGAGCAAAAAGGTATTCTTTTTCTTTATCCGTCCTATATAACTATCCGGCTCCCTCCACACGAAGCTTCCGATACATTTAGTTAAAATATGCTCACCTGCCGAGTGATCTCTGGTCAGGCGTTTTAAAATGCCTTGGGAATTCATTCTTCCAGCTTTGCTTATTTTACACATTTCACTTATTTTGATCATTTTACTTTTTAGGGAAATACAGTAAGCCCTTGTATCCCCGCTATGCCAGAGCAAATAGTGTTTTTTGTGAAAAATCATCATCGTGATTGTTGTCCCAAATTGTATATGCTCCTGAGACGCGAATTTTCTCATTTCTTCGTTACAAGCGTATAGACTTCGTATTCCTGCCCTCTTTATTTTTTTCATTCCTTTGTTTCGCGCCATCATGGGGAGTGCCTCTGCATAAAACCATTCGGTCATTCGTTCCGCCACAAAGCCGCTGGCCTGTTCTCCCCTCCATAATCCGCCAATACCATCACATATGAGGGCAAACACTGTTCGGTTGCCTTTTATAGACACTTCTTGAAGAGATAGGGAGTCCTCGTTTTGAGGACGAAGACCAGTATTCCAGTATAAATCAGTGAGGTAGTACATTTTTGCTCCTTTTCATTTGAGAATTATGAACGGGATGAGAATACATCCTTGCGTCGTTTGCCTTAGACAACGGGGAACATTAAGAAATACATGCCGCATACTTAACAGAATTGCCCTAAAGCCGCCGACTAAAGTACACCGCAAGGTCATGAAATGATAAGTGCAACTTGTGAAGATTATGAGTTGCTCAAAGATATGTTGTGAATGATAAATACAAAACAAAAGCCGACCAATATTAATATTGTTCATTAAACATTTTGCTTATAGTTTTCTGCTTCTTTGGGAGTAATAATATACAGAAATTGTAAGGATTACAAGAATCTTCGATTCAGACTCCTGCGTCAGATAATTCATTTTGATTTTTGAAGGTCGAATACAACCGTCGATATCGTTTATTATATCGGATTCTGATAAATGAGACAAGTATGCAATATGCACAAACTTTTTGAAAGAACAAACGTGTGCTTCTCACACTCCCGCGGCCAAATACTTTGGTAGCACAGCTTTTGTTCTGCGAGCGTAACTGTGCATCCTTATTTTATATAAAGGACTGTTAATTAAAAAGGTAAAATCAGAAAAACAGAAGCACTTTTTATTACAAAAAAAGAAGTCTGCGGAACCACTATAAAACAATTACCAGCAGTTCTACATCCCTCTCTTACTCTTAAGAAGACTTTGCAATTACACACCTCATAACCTTGCCAATTTTATGTACAATTTCACGACCTTACGGAGGCTTTCTTCGGTGGATCAGGTTTCGGTTCTTTTAGAGAGCGGCTTGCATTTTCTTAAGGAAACCTCAGAAACCCAGGGAAAACGCTGCAAGGATGCAGCGTTTAGGCAGCATAGTACATGGAGGTACTTTGCTGCCGGCCCGGCCATCTCCACAACACCCATGGTTTCCTTTAGAAAATACAGCCGCGAACGGCGGAACCGAAACCTGATCCACCGAAAAAAGCCTTTCACAACCCACGAATATTATACATAAAATCTCCCCACCCAAATCACCACTACGAAAACAAACGCGAAATATCATTAAACAGCACAAACACCATAAGTATCATAAGCGCCGCCATCCCTGCCAAATGTACTATCCCTTCTTTTTCCGGCGGAACCGGCTTCCCTCTGACCGCTTCTATTAAAAGAAATACCAGTCTTCCCCCATCTAATGCAGGAAAAGGAAGAAGGTTTAAAATACCTAAGTTAACAGAAAGAAGAATCGCAATATTCATCATAGAAAATACGACAGAGCTGATTCCATAAGGCTTTACTTCCTCATAGGTCTCCCCTACTATCTGCGCTATTCCCACAGGACCTGCCATATCATCCTTTGTTACCTGTCCCGTAAACAGCATTCCCAGGCTCTTGAAGGTAGCCCTCACCCAATATTCCAGCTCATAATAGCTATATTGGAACACTTGCAGGGCATTGCATTTAAAATACTCCCCTGCTCCTGTTAAGCCGATATAATAACGACCTGCCGAGCTATCATAAATAGGCGTAAGCGTAACACTGTATTTCTCTCCGTCACGCACAAAATCAATATTTAAATCTTCCCCGTGATTCAACGCAGAAATGAGATTAACCTGCCTATATAAATGAATTTTTTCTCCGTTTATCTGCGTGATAAGGTCTCCGGCCTCCATTCCCGCCGCCTGCGCTGCTCCGCCCGGAGTAATCTCCTGAATTATCGGTCTGTCCGAGCCGGTGAACGCCACGATGATGAGCGCTAAAAGAAACGCTAAAAGAAAATTGAACAGCGGCCCTGCCGCAACCGAAGAAATTCTGGCCCAAACGCTTGCCGATAAGAAAGAGCCTTCATCTTTTTCTCCGTTTTCTGACTTCAATCCATCTTCACCGTCGAAAATGCATGCTCCACCTATAGGAAAAACCTTCAGACTGTAAACCGTTTCTCCCTTTTTAAAGTGAAACAGCGTCGGTCCCATACCGATCGCAAATTCTACCACTCTGATTCCATTCTTCTTGGCCAGCAAAAAATGACCCAGTTCATGGGATATTACGATGACACCAAAAATGATTAAAAATAAAATTATAGTTATCGTCAATTTACCACCTGCTTTATAAATTCATAAGTTTCTGCCTCTGCCTGAAGTATCTCTTCCACCTTAGGATTCTCGATGGGCTTATGCCGTTCCATGGAGGCTGCTATCAGTTCGGGGATTTGCATGAACCCTATTTTGCGGTCCAGAAACAGGCTGACAGCTTTTTCATTCGCCGCATTATATACTGTGGGCATGCTGCCGCCGCGATTTGCCGCGTCGAATGCCAGCTTCAGCCCCTGGAAAGTTTCCAAGTCCGGTTTTTCGAAGGTAAGTTGTCTTAAGTCGAAAAAATCCACCCTTTTTCCGTCCATAGGACGTCTGTCCGGGTAAAAAAGCGCATAGGCAATCGGAAGCTTCATGTCCGGTGTGCCCAGCTGGGCCATTACTGCGCCGTCAGCATATTCCACCATGGAATGAATGATGCTCTGAGGATGGACTACCACCTCTATTTGAGAAAGCTCGGCACCAAAGAGCCACTTGGCTTCTATCACTTCCAAGCCTTTATTTACCATGGTTGCGGAATCTATGGTGATTTTTCTTCCCATCGCCCAATTAGGATGCTTCAAGGCATCCTCCACCTTCATATCCCTTAGCTGCTCTTTCGTCTTTCCCCGAAACGGGCCGCCGGAGGCCGTTAATAATATTTTACTCATACGTCTTTTATTTTCGCCGTTCATGGATTGGAAGATCGCGCTGTGCTCGCTGTCCACCGGAAGGATATCCACATGATGTTCTTCCGCTAGAGGCATAATAATGTGCCCCGCTGTTACCAGCGTCTCCTTGTTCGCTAACGCGATAGTCTTTCCATTTTCTATCGCAGCTATAGTGGGCCTGATACCAATCATTCCCACAATCGCGGTAACCAATACATCCGATTCCTCCATAACAGCTATCTGGAGAAGTCCCTCCATACCACAAAGTACTTTTACCGGAGTATCCGCAACCCTTATCTTCAATTCCTCGCAGGCTGTCTCGCTCCACATTGCGGCTATGGAAGGGGAAAATTCCCGAATCTGTTTTTCCATCAATTCCACGTTACTGCCGGCTGCTAAAGCCACTACCTTCAAATCTTCATTGCTTCTTACGATTTCCAAAGTCTGCGTTCCAATGGAACCTGTGGACCCTAAAATTGCTATCTTCTTCATCTTGTTAACCATGCCTCTTTTTTATCTTACCAAATACTTGTGAAAAATCTATGTTTCACTGCCTTCTACATCTGCTTTATCAAGAGCACCGCCAAAGCATATATCATCGGTGCTGTAAAGATAACACTGTCGAAGCGGTCCATGATCCCTCCATGTCCCGGAATCAGACATCCATAGTCCTTGATCGCATGATTTCTCTTAATCGCGGAAGCTGCCAGATCTCCAATTTGAGATATGATTGCTCCCACTACGCTGATGATAACGAATATCCAAGTGATTTCCTGCCCTTCTACCACCTTTTCCACAATGAAATGTCCGTAGAGCCCCCCCACTAATGCAGAGCCTGCGATTCCTCCCACAGCGCCCTCCACCGATTTCTTCGGGCTTAGCTTCGGCGCCAGCTTATGCTTCCCAAAAAGCATTCCGCTTACATAAGCACATGTGTCACATATCCATGAACTTACAAAAATCATCCATACAATGTACACGCCGTTAGGAAGTTCTCTCGTCAAGTAAATAAAGGAAAACATTACCGGAGCATATACGAAACCAAAAAACGCGGACATAATTTCCTGCGCCTGATACTTTGGAAAAGAAAATACATATACAAACATATATGCCACAAGTACGAATAAAATACAAAGTAACTGGAATACCGCATCTTTCGTAAATACAACCGCTGCATAATAGCATATGATTCCGGCATATCCTACTGTAAGAGGAGCATTGATTCTCTGTCCCTCCACACACATATTACAAGCCCTGCATAATTCATAGTAGGCCACAAGAGATATAAACAAGAGAATAGCGGCCAACAGATAGCTGCCTTGAAAAAGAGTGGCGAGCGCGATAATAACGAGCACCGCACTGCTGAATAAACGTGTCATAAACATACATCATTCCTCCTTAAGCAAGCCATATCGTCTGTCTCTCATAGTATATGCTTCGACGGCTTTTACCAATTCTTCTTTTGTGAAATCCGGCCACGCAACAGGCGCAAAATAAAGCTCCGTATAGGCCAGCTGCCATAACAAAAAGTTGGAAATCCTCTGCTCATTGCAGGTGCGGATCAGAAGATCCGGTTCGGGAAGCTCCTTTGTATCCAGTGCTTCGTTTATTGTTGTTTCTCCTATATCCTGCGGCTTAAGTGTCCCGCTTTGCACCTCGAGAGCGATTTCTCTTACCGCCCGCAGGATTTCATCCCTGCCGCCGTAATTGAGCGCTATCTGAAAATGCAGGCCATCGTTATCTTTTGTCGCTTGCTCCAGCTCGTCAATCCTCTTTCGGATATCTTCATCCAGCCTCGACTTATCGCCCAGAATCCTGACGCACATTCTATTTTTCTCCGCAGTCCTTAAGCATGTCTTCAAATAATTGCGCAGAAGCTTCATTAGTGCGTCCACTTCATCCTTCGGCCGGTTCCAGTTCTCCGTGGAAAAGGCGTACACGGTAAGGTATTGTATTCCCATCTTATAAGCTTCCTCGCAAATGACTTCCACCGCCTTAGCACCCTGAACATGCCCGTAATTTCTGGGCATTCCTTTACTCTTCGCCCAGCGTCCGTTTCCATCCAGAATAATCGCTACATGTTTTGGAATTTTTAAATCCGTCTGATTCTTATTCTCCTGCATTTCCTACTCCCATTTCTTCTCGCGATACCGACAAAAGGGACAATACGATTTCTATCGACTGTCCCTCTTTATTTTATATTATTATACTTTAAGGATTTCTTTGGATTTTTCATCGATCAGCTTATCGATATCCTTAATGAACTTATCTGTCATCTTCTGCAGTTCATCCTCGAGTTGTTTTACCTCGTCTTCTGAAACGTCACCCTTTCCTAACTTCTTGAAGGCTTCGTTGCCATCTCTTCTGATATTGCGAATTGCGACCTTACCGTCCTCACCCTTTTTCTTAACGTCCTTTACCAGCTCTTTTCTGCGTTCCTCCGTAAGTTCAGGGAAAACGAGACGGATGCTTATACCGTCATTGCTCGGCGTAATTCCTACGTCGGAAGCCATGATCGCTTTTTCAATATTTTTAATCAGAGACTTTTCCCATGGAGCAATCTGAATAATCCTCGGTTCAGGGACCGTAATGTTACCAACCTGCTGAATCGGTGTAGGCGTTCCATAATAGTCCACTCTGATTTTATCTAACACATGGGGATTCGCACGTCCTGCACGAATAGAAGCATAGTCCGCTTCCAAAAATTCAAATGCCTTTTTCATTTTCGCATCATAAGTTTGTAATCTCTCGTTCATATGTTAACCTCCGTAAATTATTCTTCTATCTCTATTCTTTTCTTTGTATCTATACCGTTACCTTTGTTCCGTCAAAATTTCCCTTTACAGTATTTACGATACTGTTTTCCTCATTGAGTCCAAATACCCACATAGGCATCTTATTATCTCTCGCTAAAATAGAAGCAGTCATATCCACCACCTGAAGGTTCTTGGCTATTACCTCGTCGATAGTCACTTCCTTGTACTTTTTCGCATTCGGATTTTTCCTCGGATCATCGTCATAAACGCCATCCACCGCCTTTGCAAGCAGAATGACCTCCGCCTCTACCTCTACCGCACGAAGAACCACTCCCGTATCCGTAGAGAAATAAGGATGCCCAGTTCCTCCTGCGAAGAATACTACCTTTCCTTGTGAAAAATATTTATTCGCCCTGTCCTTCGAAAAAAGCTTCGTAAAGGAACCGCATTCGAAGGGTGTAAGTATCTCCGTCTTCATTCCGGCAGAGCGGAAAATCTCGGAGGTATATATACAGTTCATAACCGTAGCCAGCATACCTATCTGGTCAGCCTTTGTACGGTCAATATTTTCACTGGAACGCCCCCTCCAGAAATTTCCTCCTCCGATTACGATTCCTACCTGAATACCGTCCTCCACAAGCTGCTTCACCTGCAAAGCCACTTTTCTGATCGTATCTTCATCAAACCCTGTTTTCTTATCGCCGGCAAGCGCTTCACCACTGAGTTTTAATAAAATTCTCTTCATATTATTTTTTCCCTTTATTGAATTCTTCGAAGAAGTTCGCCGGATTTATATCGGAATAGCACTGTGAGCACATACCTTCGATAACCGCTCCGTTGTTGATCTGCACCGATTTCGAACGGATATTACCCATAACAATCGCAGAAGAATCCAAAAGCACAGGACCTTGTACATCGATGTCTCCCTTTACTGCTCCCGCGATTACCGCACTGGTCGCAAAAATGTTGCCGATAATGACAGAGCTGTTTCCTATCTTGACGCTTCCCTGACTGTTGATTTCCCCCGTCACCTTGGCATTTTCCGCATAAACCTCCGAAGCCTTGGAATCGCCTTGTATGCATCCCGTAACATTCAGCTTTCCGAGCACATCTATATTACCGATGACCGTTCCGATCAAGTCCATGGAGCCTTCCGAAGAAATATCACCTCTTACTATCATTCCTGCGGTTATTACAGCTACTTCATCCGACACTTTTTTCTCCGTCGTGTCCGGCTCTGGCGTATGATAATTTACCGTATCCGGCTTTTGTTGGATGTTCGACGATTCGCTTAAATCCGTCATGCCAAACTGCCCTTTCGAATTCTCCGCTCCGGTCTGTGCATTCATATTTTCCGGCTTGACAGGCTCATCCGGAGCCTTTCCATCCGCCGGCATCAGCTCGTTCACAGCCTGCGATAAATCATCTTTTAAATCCGTAAAAAAACCCATACCATTCTCCTCCATCTGTTCCGGATACTTCTTTCGTCATTGCTTTACACAATTCTAATACATTGTATCACATCTATTCTTTAGTGGAAAGAGAGAAAATGAAAAAAGAATGCCAAAGGCTGAACTGCGTTACTGTCTAAGCATACGGAAGCTTAATCAGCATCTCTGTGCCTTCTCCCTCCACACTGTCGATATCCAAACTTCCTCCTATTTTCTCAAGTCCGCCTACCACGGCATCAAGTCCGATTCCTCTTCCGGAATATTCCGTCACCTTTTCCTTTGTAGTAAAGCCCGGACAAGTGAGGAACCGGTAGATTTCCTTGTCCGTATATCCGGCAATATCCTTGGAAACAAGCCCCTTTCGGTTTGCCTTATCAAATACGCTCCTCTTATCGATACCTCTCCCGTCATCCCTTACACAAATAGAGAGGATACCGCCATTTAACTTCGCTTCTATAGAAATCTTTCCTTTTTCCGCCTTTCCCGCCTGTAAGCGCTCGTCCCGGCCTTCAATTCCATGATCAGCCGCATTGCGCACCAGATGAATCAACGAATCGGAGATGCACACGATGGTTTTCCTGTCTACCTCCAGACTTCCGCCCGAAACGCTTAACTCTATCTGCTTGTCCGTCTTTCTGGAAACGTCATATACGATCCGGTTCATCCTGCGGAATGTTCCTGCAAGGGAAGTCCTTCTCATCTGGATTACCGTATCCTCCAGCTCGTCCGTTATCTTTAGAAGCTTATCTCTTATTTCCTGCCAGTCGGACTCTTCCGGCGTATTTTTTTCCGCCTCCAGCAGGCTTTCCACAAGCCTCGTCAGCCTATCCAGCTTTCCTTCACTGACACCTATGATAGTTTCTTCCTTTTCCGCACTGTGTTTGATTACATAATCACCCGGAATTGGTTCCGGCTCTTCTCCCAGATCGATAATAGAAGGCAGCTTATCCGAACGTTCTTCAGCCGGAGCTATATAGAACTGTCTCGGTTCCACATATACATTTTCAGGAGGAAACTCCCCTCCTTCCTCCCAGATTTTCGCCTTCCATTTCAGCAAAAACGCATCGATACACTTTATGATTTTCTCCGGATCTCCATCCGGATTTCTCACTTCCTTAATCTTTGTCAGCTCTTCTTCAATGAAATCCGATACCATAAAGATATATTCTTTCAGCTCCTTTGCGGCTACCTCCTCCCAATAAGTCTCCCTTAAGTAATAGAAAATATCCTCCAGTTTGTGTGCTGCGGCCGCTATATTGTCATACATCATGATACCGGAAGTGCCTTTTATCGTATGCACGATTCGGAAAATTTCCTGAACACTTTCTTCATCCAGAAATTCTTCATTCTTTTCCAGAAGGACTATCGTCTCCATCTGTTCCAGCAATTGAAAACTTTCATATAAGTACATGTCGAGCATTCCATCGGAACCATAGCTCCCTTCCATTGTCTTCCTCCTCTAGTAAGAATGTTCTATGTAATCAAACCTATTTTCTTCAAAAGAAGCGCAAATTTCTCCGTATCGATAGGTTTCCCGGAATAAGCAGTACAGTTTAAATCGAAAGCCTTCTTCACGTTCTTTTCCTCATTCAGCGCCGTGGTCATGATGATCTTAACCGCATTATCCCCGTTTATCCCTTTTTCCTTTTCAATTTTCCTTATTTCATAAAGCGCCTGATAGCCGTCCATTTCCGGCATCATAACGTCCAGACAGATGAGCTGATAGGGGTCACCCTCCGCAAGCCCCATCTGAAAAGCCTCCAATGCCTCTATCCCGTTTACCGTAATATCACAGTCTCCGTAACGGCTCAAGTATTTGTACATAAACTTTCTGCTGGCAAAATCGTCTTCCGCTAATAGTATCTTCATCGTTTCCCTCTCTTCTACTACAATAGGCTGTAAATCTTGTGCGCTATATCACATAAGGGCAATTGGTATCTCACCGCGCCGATGTCATATGCCACTTTGGGCATTCCATATACCACACTGGTGGCCTCATCTTGTCCTATAGTGACAGCGCCGCAGTTTTTCATCGCTTTCATACCCCTGGCGCCATCACCTCCCATCCCCGTCAGTATGACACCGATGGAGTCTGCGCCTGCTGTCTTTGCCACCGAATCGAACAGCATATCTACCGATGGACAGTGTCCGCTGACTTTTTCCTCTTTCTTGCATTCCACAAAATATTCTGAGCCGAATTTCACAAGGCGCATCTGATAACCGCCCGGAGCGATGAGCACTTGTCCTCTTTTTACCATGTCTCCATCCTTCGCTTCCTTTACCTCCACCTCGCACTGGTTGTTCATTCTCTCAGCATACATCTGCGTAAATCCCGCCGGCATATGCTGAACAATAACCACTCCCGGAATATCGTTATGAAATTGCTTGATGATATCGTGAATGGCCTCAGTCCCCCCGGTAGAAGCTCCAATAGCTATAATACAGTTACTATTGCTCAGCCTGTCCCGTCTCACGAGCCTGCTCATTTCCGTACGGCGCAGCTTTCTTACATCCACGGAGGAAGCAATTTTTACCTTGGTAATAAGCTCCTGTCTTATGAAATCATTGACAGTAGACCTCGACATGTTCACCGGCTTGTGGGCAAAATCCACCGCTCCAGCCTCCATGGCATCGAACACCTTCCCGTCCATACCACTTAACATGATTACCGGTATCGGATACTGAGGCATCAGCTTTCGCAGAAATTCAATCCCGTTCATCTTAGGCATTTCGATATCGAGAGTCATAACATCCGGCTTGCACTGAGGGATGATGTCCTTTGCCTCAAAGGGATCTCCCGCCACACCTACTACCTCTATGTTCGGATCTTCCTGCAGCCCTTGTACCAAAAGATTCCGAAATACAATGGAATCCTCAACAACCAATACTTTTATCTGACGCATAGCATTTCCTTCCTTCTGCCTGAAAATATGTGATGCCGCCACTTAATTATGGCGCAGCTGCTTATGTATCTTCATAAATATATCCACAATATCCGGATCGAAATAAATTCCTTTACACTCTCCGATAATCTGTAGGCTTTCCTCTAATGTATAGGCAATTTTATAGCACCGCTCGCCGGTCAGCGTATCGAAGATATCGATGAGAGAAACGATTCTGGCAGAAAGGGGAATATCCTTTCCCTTAAGGCCTTCAGGATAGCCGCTTCCATCCCATCTTTCATGATGGTACTTGGCAATATTGATTGCCATCGGAAGGAAATCATTCTTCTCCGCATTCTCATAAATTTCCTCCAATATATGAGCGCCGATTTCCGCATGTTGCTTGATGATCTTGCGCTCTTCATAATTGAGTTGCCCAGGTTTTAAAAGCACCTCGTCGGGGGTCTGTATTTTCCCGATGTCGTGAAGCATCGCTGCAACACCTATTTTTTCTATGAACGCCGCCGTAATTTCCTTTTCGAAAAGGGGGCTGAATTGGAGGCTCTGAGCTAATATACGGCTATTATGCCTGATGTTTTCCAAATGATCGGTTATGGAATTATCCCTTCCCTCTGTAATCTTGGCAAGGGCATACAGTATGTTCTTCTGCTCCGACTCTATCCGCTTCATCTGCTCGTTCACCAGACAGTTCAGTTTATAATTATAAGCTTTCATTTCCTCCTGAAGCTTATACATCTTCAGATGATTCTCAATCCGCATGGTAACCTCTAAAGGCTCGAAGGGCTTTACGATAAAATCTACCGCGCCTGCCTTAAAGCCTCTGATCTTGCTTTCACTGGAATCCATGGCTGAAATGAATATGACCGGAATGTCTCTGGTCTGCTTATTTCTCTTCAATATCTCGCATACCTCGTAGCCGCTCATCTCCGGCATGGCAATATCCATCAAAATTACATGCGGGAGGGACGTTCTGACAATTTGCAGCGCTTCCTTCCCATTAGCAGCTAAAAGCGGCTTATAACCCATGCCCTTTATGATTTCTTCCAAAAAAAGAACATTTATCTTTAAATCATCCACTACGAGTATGTGAGGAATTTCCTGATTTTTTATTTCAAAATCCATAGTCCATCTCTCCGGTTTTCTCCAAAAGCAAGCGTTTTAAATCTTCATGGAGCAGCATGCTCTTATCGTAATCTTCTTTTCTGACCGCCATTTCCAGCTTAAGCGCAGCCCTCTTTACATCCGTACTTGCCCTTTTAAGCAGCTTAGACAGCTCTCCTGCCCAAAATTCCGCTTTTTCCCAAGAGCCCAGCTCAATGCAGAGCACTAATTTCTCCATTCGCCCCGCCAGCTCATTTTTGTTTTCCTCCGAACCGAAACGATAATATTCTTCAACTTGTTTATAATGCATTTCCTCACTGTATTGTCCGAGAAATTGCTTCACCTCTTTTTTATATTCCGCTCTGTCGTCTGTCATTTCCGCCGTATGGAGGCGTATCGAAAAGGAAAAATTACTTCCCCTCCCTTTCTCGCTCTGCAAATATATCTTGCCGTTCATAAGCTCCACCAGCTCTTTGGTAATGGTAAGCCCAAGCCCCGTTCCGCCGTATCTTCTCGTTATTGACGTATCCACCTGAGAAAAACTCTGGAACAAACGATCCTGCTCCTCCTTTGAAATACCGATTCCGGAATCCACTACCATGAAAAAAAGTTCTATTTCATCGCTGAACCTAAGCGTCACTGCAACCTCAATACGTATAAAGCCAGCAGACGTAAACTTCACCGCATTGGACAGAAGATTGTTCAATATCTGTGTCAGGCGAAGTTCGTCACCGATCAGCACCTGTGGAACACTTTCTTCCACATTCAACGTCAGCTTAAGCCCCTTTTCATTCACTGTCGCAAGATTTGCAGATACGATATTTTCCATCATCTCCCGCAGATCGAACTTACGATTTTCTAGCTCGAACTTGCCCGACTGCAATTTCGAAAAGTCCAGGATATTATTGATAATAGAGGACATATTACTGCAGCAATGCTCTATGATGTGTAATGTCCGCCTTTGTTCCGTTGTAAGATATGTATCCTTTAGATTTTCCACATGCCCTCTGATTCCATTAACCGGTGTCCTCAGCTCATGAGTAATATTGGCAACAAATTCGTTCTTAACCTCCATTGCCTGAGAAGCTACCGCCTTAATACGGGATACCTCATTCGCCGTCATATTCTATATGGATCTTGGCACTAAAGCAGGTACCGTTGCTCCGATAAACCGCTGTTTCTTTCCTGCTCTTCAAGTATTCCATCACCGTTGCGACATCGCTTTCGCTCTCGAATTCCTTACGCAGAACCTCTGCAATATTGATACCGTGCAGACGCTCCCCATATCCCAGTTCTTCTCCAGCCGCCTTGTTATATTTTAAGATACCTCCGTCACAGCCGAACATTATAATGATTTCCAGCGCTTCCTGCATGAGAATTTCTATCATTCGATTTTCTTCCATGTATACCCCGCCCTCTCCCAAACTTACTGATACTATTTTACCAGACAAGATATTAAAAAAACAGCCCTTCTTTCGAAAAGCTGTCTTTTTCATATTAATATGACAGATCAATATATTTATTTTGTTCCGTTAACGTGCGCCCTTATCGTAAGGAATTCCGGAGGCCTTCGGAGCCTGTGAATTTCTTGAGGTAAAGATGAGCACTATGAGAGTCGCAATATAAGGTATCATCTTATAGAGATAGCTGGGTATACCCAACCCTTCCAAAAACGGGATTCCGGAATAAGCAGCCGCTACCGCCTTCATAAGACCGAAGAACAAGGAGGCCCCTAGAATCTTCACCGGCTTCCACTGTCCGAATATGAGTACCGCCAGGGCTAAGAATCCATACCCTGATACCGTAGCGTTGAAGTTCGTGGAAGTAGGAACTACGAATACCAGTCCACCCAAGCCGCCCAATGCTCCCGACAAAACAACGCCGGCATATTGCATTCTATATACGTTGATACCGGCCGCATCCGCTGCCTGAGGATGCTCTCCGCAGGCGCGAAGCCTGAGCCCGAACCTCGTCTTATACAAAACAAGCGCCGATATACCGAACACTATAAAGCCCAAATAAGTAGTGATATATGTGTTCTTGAAAAACAAATCGCCGATTACCGGTATATCTCCCAAAAGAGGCACCTTAGCAATACGGAAAGTATTGGAGAACTGAACCTGCTGTACGCCCTGAATAACTCTTGCTACGAAAATAGCGAAGGCCGGTGCAAAAAGGTTAAGGGCTGTACCGCTGATGGTCTGGTCCGCCTTCATATTAATTGCGGCATAGGCGTGAAACAACGCGAATATCGCCCCGGTCACCATAGCTACGATAACGGCAATTAATAACTGCCCCTGTCCGCTCATGCTGCCTCCCGTCAAATTGAGAAAAAGAATTCCGGTAAATGCGCCCATCGTCATAATTCCTTCCAAAGCAATGTTGACAACGCCGCTCCTTTCGGAAAACATACCGCCCAGAGCCACCACCAGAAGAGGAATCATAAAGAACATTGTCTGCTGGAAAATAAAATATACTACACTCATTCTCCCTTACCTCCCTTTCTCTCACTCTTCGCTTGTTTGCGTCGCGCAGTCTTGGCCATAAAGGTCTTCACGATCAAAGCAAAGGCGCTGAAATAAATGATAACGGCTACAATAATATCTATAATCTCCGTGGAAAACTCATATAGCTGCAAATAAAAACCTCCCGCGGTCAGATAGGCAATGAAAATTCCCGCGAACAAAACACCGATAGGATGACTGAGTCCCAACAGGGCTACTGAAATTCCGGTAAAGCCTTCAGATGCCAATACATCCACGACTTCGATATGTTTGCCGGTACCGGCCAAGTACAAAAGTCCTCCCGCAAGTCCCGAGATCATACCAGCTATCATCATGGAGAAAACAATGCTCTTCTTCTCATCGATACCCGCATAACGGCTCGCTTCTCTGTTAAATCCTACTGCACGCAGTTCAAAACCGAAAGCGGTTTTATTTAAAACGAGATAAATAATTAATACGACCAAAATAGCGATTAATATACCCCCATTTACACTGGAACCGGGAAACAGCTTGTCCATTCCCATTTTGGGTATCTGAGCGCTTACCGCCACATTCTTGGACTCGTTTCGCATACTGTTGAACAACACCTTGTTCGCCTTTACGCTCCAATTCACGGCATACATGCCTATATAGTTCATCATAATGGAAGCAATTACTTCATTTACGTTAAAAAATGCCTTTAACAAACCCGGAACAACACCCCATATCGCGCCGCACACCGCACTGACCAGCACCGCCACAATCCAATGCACGGATCCCAAAGAGGTAAATACAATACCTACATACACCGCCCCAAAAGCACCTACAATAAACTGCCCCGGTGTTCCGATATTGAAAAGCCCTGTCTTAAATGCGAATCCTACGGATAAACCGGTGAGAATAATCGGTGTGGCATAATAGAATACCTGTCCCACTCCCTTAAGTCCATGAGTAAAGGCTCCCGACAAAATGGTTAAAAAGCCCGGAACTGCCTGGGAAGCATTACAAAACAGCAATACGATAAACCCGAACAGAAGTCCGATGGTGATTGCAAATACCGAAGATATCGGTCCGGTCAGATTTATATTTCTCTTCTTTTTCATTACATCCCCGCCTCCTCTTCTTTTACCTGCTTTTTAGAACCCGACATGTAAAGTCCCAATTCCTGCACTGTGATTTTCTTCGGATCCAGTTCCGCCACGATGCTTCCCTCAAATATGACGAGAATCCTATCGCTCAGGTTCATGACTTCATCAAGCTCCAAAGAAACTAATAAAATTCCCGCTCCTTCATCTCTTTGCTTGACCAGCTGCTTATGGATATATTCGATCGCCCCAACGTCCAGTCCTCTTGTAGGCTGTACAGCCAAGAGCAAATCAGGACCTCGTCCAATTTCTCTGGCTACGATAGCCTTCTGCTGATTGCCTCCCGACATACTTCTGACAATCGTTGCCGTTCCTTCTCCGCTTCGGATATCGTACTGTTCAATCAGCTTATCCGCATATTCATATATTTTCTCGTTCTTAAGGAAGCCGGCCGTTTGAAATTCCGGCTGAAAATATTGCTGTAAAATAAGGTTGTAAGCCAGATTATAATCAAGCACCAGACCGTGCTTATGTCTGTCTTCCGGGATATGGGAAAGCCCGTGGGTGTTTTTATAGCGAATGCTCTTGTTCGTCACGTCTTCGCCGTTTATCATCACCTTGCCTTCACTCATGCGCTCGATACCGGAAATCGCATAAACCAGCTCCGACTGACCGTTACCATCGATTCCGGCGATACACACAATTTCCCCTTTGCGCACGTCAAAGCTCACATCGCTTACCAAGTCCTTCGTATGGCCTTCCTTTTGGGTCTTAACCGACAAGTGCTCTACGGAAAGAACTACCTCCTTCGGCTTCGCAGGCTGCTTATCGATTGTCAGATTTACCTTTCGCCCTACCATCATCTCGGACATCGTCTCCTTGTCCGTATCCGCCACATCGATAGTGCCTATATATTTGCCCCGGCGCAGCACCGTACAACGGTCCGCCACCGCCTTTATTTCATTTAATTTATGGGTAATGAAAAGGATAGATTTCCCTTCCTTCGTCAGATTTTGCATGATGATCATCAGCTCATCGATTTCCTGAGGAGTGAGTACCGCCGTAGGCTCGTCAAATATCATGATTTCATTATTGCGGTAAAGCATCTTCAGTATTTCCACCCTTTGCTGCATTCCCACCGTTATATCGGAAATAAGAGCATCAGGCTCGATGAACAGGTTATATTTTTCGCTTAACTCCACTACTTTCTTGCGGGCATCTTCCATGCGGAGGATACCACCCTTTACGGTCTCAATACCGAGCACGATATTTTGAAGCACCGTAAAATTATGCACTAATTTAAAGTGCTGATGTACCATACCAATTCCCAGGGCATTTGCATCCAACGGCCCCTTTATCTTAACCTCTTGCCCCTTTACCTTGATAGCCCCTTTTTCCGGCTGATACATGCCGAAAAGCACGCTCATCAAGGTAGACTTTCCCGCACCGTTTTCTCCAAGCAGTGCGTGTATCTCGCCTTTTTTCAATTGCAGGGTAATATTGTCGTTAGCAATAATCCCCGGAAACTCCTTCGTGATCCCCATCATCTCAATTACATAGTCCATATGTTTTCCCTCATCCATTCCTTCTGAATATTTCTATCTAAAATCAGATTGTTCATATGGCCGGTCTAACCAGTATACTGGTAGAAAAAGGGTGCTTATTCCGATAAGCACCCTTTTGGCTATAACTTAAACTTCCTTTAAATATCCCAACACTTAAGTTTATTCAACAAAGGTAACCTTTGCCGAAGATAAAGTAAGGTCTGCTGTCGTAGTATCGGATACATCATTACTGATCGTAATGGAACCGTCTACAAGACTTGCAACAATTGCATCATAGTCGGCCTGTGTGAAGTTGGTAAATTTGGAAGTATCCATAGGAAGTCCGATACCGTCGTTCTCTGCGGAGAAAACAGTTGTGGAACCACCAGGAAAGCTGCCGTCATAGAAAGCCTTGATTCCGTCATATACGGAAACGGAAAGCTTCTTCATAGCAGAAGAGATTACCGTGTCGGATTCATAGGACTGATCTACGTCAACGCCGATTACTTTTGCATTAGCTTCCTCTGCCGCTGCCATTACGGAATTACCTACCGCACCGCCGCAGCCGAAGATAACTTCAGTTCCGTTCTGGTACCAGGAAGCTGCCATAGCCTGTGCTTCCGGAGTAGCTGCGAACGCGCCCGTATAATGGTACATTATGTCTACCTTAACGCCCATCTCTGTAGCAGCCGCATCAGCACCCTGAACGAAGCCATAACCATAACGAACTACTGCCGGAACAGCCATACCGCCCATGAAACCGAGCTTCGTCATTCCGTCCTTTACAGCCGCATAGCCTGCCAGATAACCCGGCTGGTCTTCCTGGAATAAAATAGCCATAGTGTTGCTTGCTGTCACGTAGTCTGAGTAATCCTCATTGTGAGGTTCACCGTCCAACAGAATAAAAGTTACATCGGGATACTGCTCCTGCGCTATGTACACAGGTGTTTCAAATAAATATCCGGGACATACAACAAGCTTCGCTCCGCCTTCGATTGCGAGGCCGATGGTCTCTACATAGGAATCTGTGGTAGCTTCCTGAGGCTGATAATACTTGTAGGTAATGCCCGCTTCCTCTGCATACTGGGTAAGACCTTCCCATGCACCCTGATTGAAGGACTTGTCATCGATCGTTCCAAGGTCTGTTACCAATGCGAGTTCATAACCGCCTGCCGATTCCTCGGTTGCAGTTTCTGTCGTTTCTTCGGTCACTTCCGCCGGCTCTGTAGTTTCTGCCGTCTCAGTCGTCTCTGATTCAGCCGCAGGGGCTGTCTGAGTACTTCCGCATGCAGCTAACGAAAGAACCATTGCTCCCGTAAGAAGCATAGCCAATACTTTCTTCTTCATAATAAAACTTTCCTCCTTGTTTTTGAAATATTTTTCTATTATTTCAATATAAATATTCTAACATGCTTTACATGACAACGTCAATGAGAGCTTAAGCTTATTTAAGCAGTTTCTTTGTTACTGTGTGAACAGTAACGCATGATTTCTGCAATGCAAAAATCTTGCATGTAAATTCGCTCTGTGAAGCAGAAATCATCTCTTGAATCATGTTCTTACGTATTGGCAATGATAATTGCTTCTACCGCATCCGCTAAGTCCTCACAGCAGTCGCATACTGTTTCGAAAGAACGGTAAATCTCTCTCCAAGCCATTACCGTATAAGGATCCGCGTTCTCTATGGAAAGCGTTCTTATGTCCTGAATATAAAGATCGTCGCCCTTCTCCTCCAGACGGTTGAGTTCAATAATATGATCCATGATTTTTTTGGATTTCTTATAATCGTGAAGCTCTCCCAAAAGGCCCTCTGCCGCATCGCAGCAGCTGGAAATAAGCTCTGCGAAGGGAACCACATCCGGTCTCAGTTCCTTAATATTCCATGTATATAAATTGATAATGATATCTTCGATGGAATCTGTCACATTGTCAATACAATTGCTTATCTTTACGATATCGTCACGGTCGATGGGCGTTATGAATGCCTTAACGATTTCCCTCGTCATCTCGTGCTTCTTCGAATCGCCCATATGCTCGATCTCATGGATCGCAGCTACATCCTCTTCAATAACGCTGTGATTATAATTTTTTATAATATCCTGCAGCTTGTCGGCCGCCATTTTAGAAACGCGGATACTCTCCAAAAAATTTTGAAAATAAAAACTGTCCTTTGCCTTTGCCACTTTAAATCCTCCTTTTGTAATCAACCGAACAAACTAAAAATTTTCACTGCTACATATGCGATAAAACCGCACCCCGGGAATGTCAGTATCCATGTGAATACCATCTCTTTCACCACTCCCAGATTAATTGCCGATAACCTCTGCGTAGCACCTACGCCCATGATTGAGGTAGTCTTCGTATGAGTGGTGCTGACCGGAATACCGGTGAGCGATGCCACCAGCAAAGAAAGAGCTGCGCCCAAATCGGCGGAAAAACCTTGATAGGTATTCAGCTTCACCATATCCATACCTACCGACTTTATAATCTTATAGCCTCCAAGAGAGGTCCCAAGCGCCATTAATGAAGAACAAAGTATCATCATCCAGATAGGAAGCTGTACGTTTCCCGTAGTCTCATTTCCGTTTGCCAGAAAAATACCGAGCATCAATACTCCCATAAATTTCTGACCGTCCTGCGCGCCATGCATGAACGACATAGCTGCTCCTCCGAATACCTGCGCTCCCTGAAAGAAACCTACCGTCTTTCTTCTATCCGCATTCCGGAACAAGAACTCTGTCAGCTTCGTGCATAGAAAACCGCTAAAAAATCCAAGCATGGTGGAAAGAACAAGTCCATAAATAACCTTCATCCATTCGGAGCCGTTAATGCCGCCGATCCCGCCGTGCAATGCGATGGCAGCTCCCGATAAGCCGGCAATCAATGCATGGCTTTCGCTGGTCGGTATTCCGAAATACCATGCTGCTACTGCCCAAAGGATAATGGCAAATAGTGAAGCACACAGTGCAAGAATGGCCTCGTCCGTAGCTCCGTCAAAATTAACCATGTTTTTGATCGTCATGGCCACCGTGGAATTAATGAGGGTCATAACAAATACTCCGCAGAAATTAAATACCGCGGACATCATAATCGCTGCCCGAGGAGGTATTGCGCGTGTCGCGATACATGTTGCGATTGCGTTCGGAGCATCTGTCCATCCGTTTACAAATACCACACCGCAGGTTAAAATAACGGTAATCAAAAGTATGGGGTTTTGTACGACCTGCGAAATGAAGTCAACAATGTTCATATTACTTCTCCTTATCATGCTGTATATGTTGTTATAATTCCCCTGAACAAGCATACAATATTCAGCAAAAAAACTACTGCCGAAATCAAAGTACCACGTTTACTAGAATATCACAAGCCAGCAAATGTATCAACAAAATATTCAAAATTCAGCTATTTAAATCTAGAATTTTATGCTCTATTGCCTATGGTTCAACTTTGACAAACGACTAAAATGAAGCAAAAGCACCGCCATATCTTAGAATCATAACCTTAGGCGATGCTTTTTACATTTTATCAATATTTTATTTATTCCGCTTCGGGATATTCGTTGCAAAGAAGTCTGTAAGGAGCTTCATCCTCCTCAATAGCCGGAAAACGCCCTACCGGAGGATTGAATCTGTTATCCGTATTGTCATCGTTGCACATAGACACTTCTCCGATCAAAACATTCCCGGTTCCAGGCTTCACATCGAAGTCATGATATTGGTGAGGCCAAAGCGTGATGCTTTCTCCGGGCTTAAGCTCCACACCGGTTCCCGCCGGAACATAGTAGGAGCGTCCATCGGAGTTTACACATACGTCGGTATCTGAAAGCTCCTCCTTGTCATCGCTGTTGTACACATGAATAATGAGGGTGCCCCCGCCTCTGTTAATGATATCCTCCGATTTCTTCCAATGGAAATGCATAGGAGAATGCTGGCCCTCCTTGAGCATCAGCAGTTTCTCCGCATACACCTTTTTATACTTCGGATTATCCTGTCCGCCGTTCCTTAGCGTAATCAGAGCAAATCCTACTTTTTCCCAATTACCGAGACCGTAATCCGTTATATCCCAGCCCAGCATATTGTCCCTTATTTCATCATACTCATGTCCCTTTTCCTTCCACTCCTCAGGAGTCCAGTCACAAAAGGGCGGAAGATGAAATCCGTTTTCTTTTACGAGCTTTTCCATCTCTTTGATGCGCTGATTGATTTCCGAACGTTTCATACCTTTCTTTCCTCCGTTTTCTCTTTTATATTCTTCAATATTTATCAACTGATATCGTAAATGCTGCGTACTCTCACACCTTTCGCCTTACCGGACAAAATACGTACCCTCTTTTCCCCTGCTTCCATATCGAAATAATTATCGGACAGCACCCAGTCTTCCTCTTCATTCAGAAGCTCTACAGAAGCGGCGTAAGCTTTGGCAGTCACAACGATTTCCTCTCCTTCTATATGTGCTGTAAGTTCGGGATCTGCATATTCATGGAACTTCGGCATGGAAAAAATCACGCTTCCCTCCGAAACTACCTCTCCCCCCTGCACGCACGTATAAAATACATGATCCCCGTACAGCCTTGCATGAGGCAAATCCTCTTTTTCCATCCACACACTGCTCAACGCCGGAACATACACCTCCGCTTTCGTCTCTTCTCCAATGACATTGGAATACTTGTCTCTTAAGCTGTAGCATACGGTAACATTTATATCCTCTCTCGTCTCGTTTGCTACGTTCAGATGGATGCTTTTTTCCACCACGTAGGGCCGTGCATTCGGGTTGGGATTCTGGGTCAGGAGCCCTTCCTCGCAACAGGATATCATAACAGGAGCAAAAAACCGCTTTTCAAAGTAATGCAGTGCTTTCCAGCGGCCAAAGTAGTCGATAGAGGACCACGATGCCACCGGCCAGCAGTCGTTAAGCTGCCATACGATAGCTCCCATACACTGTCCCCTGTGCCGTCTCCAATGTTCTACCGCATAACGCATCGCCTGCCCCTGCATCAGCTGGGAGGCGTAAACCAGCAAAGAGAATTCCTTGGGATATTTGAAATATTGGGACATATAGACCATCATTTTGGCATATCCATTCTCACTTCTTTGATGTTTTTCCATCACGTAGGAAAATACGTTCCTATCCTCCGGCAGCGTAAAGGTCTCGATAGTTTTTAAGGACGGAAGAGATTCAAAGCCGAATTCCGACGCATAACGAAAGTTATGTTTTCTATAATCAGGAAAGGGCTTGTAGCCATGCCATACCTGCCAATAATGGGCATCTCCTCTCGTCTCATCCTGCGGCTCGTCGAAGTCTCCTCCTGAGGACGGGCTGGAAGGCCAGTAGAAGGTGTCCGGGTCCACTCTTTTCACTATCTTAGGAATGACATAGCTGTACATCCGCGTATAATCTCCGCGAAGCCTCGGCGTGTCTGTGTAGCCGCACAGTATCATATCCTCCATTTCGTTGTTTCCGCACCAAAGCCCGAGACAGGCATGATGACGGATTCTCCGGACGTTCTGTTCTATTTCATGGGAAATGTTTTCCTCGAACTCCTCCGTAAGAAGATACGTAGAGCAGGCGAACATAAAATCCTGCCATATGATAATCCCCAATTCATCGCAGGCATCATAAAACCAGTCGTCGGGATAATATGCACCGCCCCATACACGAAGGGTATTGTAATTGGCAAGGGCACATTGTTCCAGAAGCTTCCTCGTCTTCTCCTCTCTGATCCTTGGCAGAAGGGAATCTTCAGGGATATAGTCTGCTCCCATGGCAAATACAGCCACTCCATTCACTTCATGAGCGAAACTCTCCCCCCACTGGTCCTTTTCCAGACGCATTTTCATCGTGCGAAGGCCGATGCGGCGTTCCCAGATATCCTCTGTCTTTCCGTCTATCACGGCCTCCACCTTTATCGTATATAGATCCTGCTTTCCATATCCTCTGGGCCACCAGAGAGAAGGACTGCATATTTCTGTTTCCTTCGGCGAATTCTTAAGTACAACAGATTCTCCGTCGGGAGAAATGATGGTGACACGATAACTGCTTTCCTCCGCCTTCCACACCTCCATATCCACATGGAAATAAAGCCATACTCTGCCATTTTCATGTTTCTGGCGCAGATGCACGTCCGAAAGCCTTCCCTTTTTCCCTCCAAGCAGGGTGACCTGCCTGAAAATCCCCATATCGGGAAGTTTAGGCGCCCAATCCCAACCGGACATACAGCTTGACTTGCGAAGGAAAGGGAAACCATCCAGCGTATCCGTATTGCAGGGAATCGCTCCGTGCAGGGAAATCTGTTCCTCCATATAGCGCGTAGGAGAATACAAACGCACTTCCAGCAGGTTTCCCTTTTCCTTCAATATATTTTCTAAAGGAAATTCCCATGTTCTGTGCATATTAAAGGTCTTTCCCAAGAAAACTCCGTTTAAGCATATTTCAGCCAGCGTATCTATTCCCTCGAAATAAAGCCACTGTTTTTCGCAGGAAAGCAGCTCTTCGTCGGCATCGAAGGTAAGCCTGTAACTATAATCCTTTTCCGACAGCGGCAAAGCCTCCTTCTCATTGTCCCGGTAAAAGGGGTCCTCTATCTCTCCGTGGGAAAGCAAGTCCGAATACACGGAAAAGGGCACCTGCGTGTCCAAAAGTTTATCGTTCCATAAAAGCTGCCAGCCAGTCGTTAATTGTTGTTTCTTCATTCCTTATCTCCAATCTCACGGATATTCTATCCAGGATAATATATCCCGAATATTCTATCATGGATATATTATCCTAATTCGATATCCCCGCTCCATAAGTCCTTTTTGCCGTCCCAAAGCGTTATACGGGCTCTTCCAGGATCCGTCTTGTATTCCATTTCCCTGTTCCAGCTAAAAAACGCTTCTTTTCCCAAGTGAATCCTAGCCCGTACTCTCTCTCCCGGTGCAAGTCTCCGCTTATCGAAGGCAATCAATTCCTTAGCTCTCGGTATAACACTTCCCTTAAGACGTTTTATAAAAACCATCGGTACAGCCCATACGGTACGGTCTTCGTCGTTTTTTATATTGAATTCCAGCACCATATCGCCTTCACATGCTCCATCCGGCTGCAATTTGAAGTCCGAATACTTTGCGTCCCCGTATCCCAGTCCATAGCCGAAAGAAAAAAGCGGTCCATCCTCGCCGTCGCAGTAGTGCATGGCATCATAAGAACTTCTGTAATTATAATACGCCGGAAGGCGCTGTGCCCCACGGGGAATAGATACAGGCATTCTTCCCGAAGGCGAGACCGTACCGAATAAAAGCCCGGCAAGCGCCCTGCCCCCTTCCGGTCCCGGATAAAAAGCGTACATAAGGGCGTCCGTTTCCTCTATAATTCCCTGAAGATCATAGGGTCTTCCTGCAATCACAACTGTTACCGTCTTTCTCGCAGCCCGATATACGGCCTGCGCCAGCGCAAGCTGCTCTTTCGGAAGCTTGAGTGAGGATAAATCCACACCTTCGCCACAGTCCATCTTCGCCTTCTTCGTCCGTTCCGTAATAACTGCTCCATTTTTATCGAACAGAGCTTGCCCGAAACGGCTGGAAGAACCACCAAGCACCAGCAGCGTAACATCGCTTTCCTGCGCAGCTTTTATTGCCTGAGAGAACAATCCTTCACAGTCGGAATACGGTCCGCCACAATGTAAAAGCTGTTCTTCCTTATCTTCTTCGCCCCATCCCTTGCACACTGTGACGCGTATCTTTCCTTTTTTTTCTGCAAATTGTAAGATTCCCTCCGCAACACTAGAACCCGTTCCGGGTCTTAATGGCGGAGTGTAATCTCCCATCTGAGAATAAATGTTAAGCGCATCCGGGCCAATTACCGCAACACTACTTATTCCGTCCTCACTAAGAGGAAGGAGGCGGCTGTCATTTTTTAATAGAACAATGGACTCCTCTGCAAGATGCCTGTTCTCCGGGCAAGCCGAAAAATCGAATTTTCTTTTTTCCTCCTCCAGATAAGGATGCTCGAACAAACCTCTTTCAAACTTCAGCGTCAGTACTCTGAGCACTGCCTCATCCAGCCTCTTTTCGTCAGCCAGTCCGCGGCTTATCGCCTCTTCCAGAAAAGTAAAGCCGTCGTCCCACAAGGACATATCCACACCGTTCATAAGGGCGGCCGCACCGGAGCTCACCGTATCGCCAGTAAGCATATCCAGCCGGTCCACGGCAAAGCCGTCCGCCATAACGATTCCACCGAAACCCATTTCTTCCCGCAGCACCTTTTTCAACAGCCAGTCGTTGGCATGACAGGGGATTCCGTCGATTTCATTATAGGCCGCCATGATTCCCACAGCCTTTTCTTCCACGCTGGCTTTTGCCGCGGGCAGATGAATCTCCCGAAGCTCTCTCTCGCCGATGCGCGCCGCGCTGGCATTCACTCCTCCGGTAGTCTCTCCTTGGGCCGCGAAATGCTTCGCCACCACACCTACTCCCTCCGCCTGCACAGCTCTCACCACTGCCGCCGCCATAACCGAGGCAAGATAAGGGTCTTCGCCAAAGCATTCCTCACTCCTTCCCCATCTGGGGTCTCTGAGTACATCCAGCATGGAAATGAGCGCAAGATCCACTCCCATTTCCTTCATCTGTCTGCCGCAGATATGATATGCGGCCTCCACCAGCGTGGGATGGAAGGTAGCCCCCATTGCCAGATTGACCGGAAGCAAATATCCATCCAAGGCCTGATGTCCATGAGGACATTCACTGGATAAGAGCACAGGAATCCCGAAGCGGGAATGAGCTATGATATATTCCTGCATTAGATTATAGGCTTTGATCGCCGTTTCTCCAAAAAGTCCGTTTTTATAATCTTTTCCAGACCAGGGATCAGCCCGGTACAGCCCGTAAAGCGCTCCCAGCCCTCCCCACAGCTCCACCTCCTGCTTGAACTCATCGGAAAGCTTCACGTCCTCCCCCCTGCGGAGGTAGGCATTAAAGCCGTAAAGCCGTTGATTGAGCTGTCCGACTTTTTCTCTCAGGGTCAGCCTGCTTAGTAAATCCAGCGCTCTCTCCTTCGCAGGGCGTGACGCATCCTTATAGATATAGGCCTCTTGTCCAGCCTGAAATATCTTGTCCTCTTGCACCATAATACCATGCCTTTCTCATAGCCTGATTACTTACAAAATCACCTTGTAGGTTTTGATCTCAAAGGGCTTTATGGTAAACCGGAATTCCTTGTCCGTATATTCTACCACATTCTCTTCTTTCTCTTCTATAAGATTGCATTCGTAAACCTTCTTTATCGTCTTACCCATGCCAAAGGATACCGTGGCGCGGGTCTTTGCATTTTCATATTCATACATACGAACGATGATTCCTTCTCCGTCCTCTGACGCTTTCACCGTCTCTATCATGACATTTGGTGCATCCACCGAAAGAAGGGATTCCCAAGCGCCTGCCGTGCCCGATTTCACAGATAAAAGCGGCACATTTAAACAGTAGCTTTCCTTTACCGTATCGCATTCTCTCAAGCTGCCCGCATGAGGATATAAGGAGTAGGTAAAGAAATGCTCCTCCTGATCCGTTACCGGGTTCGGCTCAATACCGGACTTGATCAAGGTCAATGTCATAACGGAATCCTTCACCGAATGTCCGTACTTGCAATCGTTTAATAAGCTGACGCCATAATGACCTTCCGAAAGGTCCATCCATTTCTGCCCGCATGACTCAAAGCGCGCCATATCCCAGCTCGTATTCGTATGAATCTTTCTTGTAAGATTGCCGAACTGGATATCGAAGGACGCTTCATCCGTATGGATGTCCACCGGAAAATGCACCTTCAGAAGATGCTGGTGCTCCTTCCAGTCCACATATGTCTCGAAATCGATTCTCGGGCTGTCTGCATAGAAATAAATCTTTTGCTTTATCAAGGAATTGCTCACCTCGCGCTCTATGCCAAGAACCATACAAACCGGTCCCTCCTCCAGCCATTCCAGCTTTGTAAGCGCTTCTGCCTTCCAGCTTTTCTCCGTATGGTAAATATCGATATCCCAGTTATCATAATAAATCGGCTTATCCTCATACATCTCGAAAAGATTGCCTCTTTCTCCCTCTTTCAGCACTTGCCTTTCGTTCTTCTTATCATAAATAGAAGTAAAGAGACCGTTTCCGTCAAGCTCTACCTTATAATAAGGCGTTTCCAGACTTTCCCCCAATCGTTTAAAGGAACTTTCGACAACTTCTCCTGCCGCCATTTCAAAGCTTTTGAAGCCTTTAGAGGGAATATCTGCAAGGAAAGCGATTGCTTCATTTTCCATGTTCTGAATCGGATATACATGTCCCTGTGCATCCTTTAATACACCCTCACACTCCTTAGGAAGACGTACGATATCATTTCTGTCGAAGCCGAGGGTATTGAGTATGGTA
The DNA here is from genome assembly GCA_023442465.1 of Bacillota bacterium. Classification (GTDB taxonomy): domain Bacteria; phylum Bacillota; class Clostridia; order Lachnospirales; family Lachnospiraceae; genus Kineothrix. The sequence goes on from JAEZZQ010000015.1 coordinate 475,904, forward strand.
ACTGCTTTTCCTTCTCCGGCAAGCGCCTTTATTCTCTCTGTAAGCAGCTCATTTCCCGTTACAGCCAACTCCTCATATTCTTTCTTCGTCACTTCATATACTTCATGAATGGAGGAACCCGGAAGAATATCGTGGAATTGATTGAGAAGTATCGTCTTCCACATTTCATCGATTTTTTCTTTCGGATAGGCTACTCCCTTCCATGAGGCTAATAAACTAAGCAGCTCCAGATTCATCATCAAAAACTCGCTCTTTCTGTTAGCCCGCTTATTTCTTGCCATGGAGGTATAGGTCCCCCTGTGATATTCGAAATACAGCTCGCCCTCCCAGGTAGGAAGCCTTCGGTTATCCTTCACCCGTTCAAACAGCTCCTCGAAATAAGTGCGGGAAAATTCCTGACGCACCTTCGGTATGCCCTTGATTCCCTTTTCCATTCTTATAGAGGTTTCCAGCATTTCTCTCGTAGGGCCGCCGCCGCCATCTCCGTAGCCGAAGGAAATTAAGATGTCGTTATTTATTTCTTTATTCTGGTACCTCTTCCAGCCGCCCATAATCGCATCGGGATGAAGCATTCCGTTATATGTGGTAAAGAAGTCGTCACTGCTCTGACCTACGCCAAGCGTCGTTATCAAATGAGTAAATACAGACGTTCCGTCGATGCCCTTCCAGTGAAAGGTGTCGTAAGGCATCTTATCAATTTGATTCCATGCCAGTTTCGTGGTCATGAAATAGTCGATGCCGCTCTTTTTCATAATCTGAGGCAGCGCTCCCGAATAACCGAATACATCAGGCAGCCACAGGATTCGGCAGTCCACACCGAACTCTTCTTTGAAGAATTTCTTTCCGTATAAGAACTGGCGCACCAAGGACTCACCAGAGGTCAGGTTGGTGTCTGCTTCCACCCACATACCGCCTTCCGGCTCCCAGCGGCCTTCCTTTACCCTCTCCTTTATCCTCGCATATAGATCAGGATAGCGCTCTTTTAGAAATTCATAGAGCTGCGGCTGGCTGGACATGAACTTATAGTCAGGATATTCCTCCATCAGCTTCAGCACGGTAGCAAAACTTCTTCCTACCTTTTCTCTCGTCTGCTCTACGGTCCACCACCAGGCTACGTCAATATGAGTATGTCCGATACAGGTAGCGATTACCTCCTCGTATCCGCCCATATCTTCATACAGTGCCTTTTCCAGATAAGCGTCAGCCATTCTTATGCTTGCATAAAAGGCTTCTGAATAGGGGGTGCGAAGGTCCAGAAGATTCACTGCTTCGTTAAGCACCGTCTCGATATCCATTCTCACCTTATCATCCTTCTCCATACGGGCAAACGCCTGAAGCGGAACGATCAAATCATAATACAGCTTTTCTATTTCAAGGTCCACCTGCTGCATCTCCACAATCATATCGAACTCCGCATGCAAGGTTCCCGTATACGCCTGTATATCGAGCTTCCATGTCTCGCCCGCTTTGGCCCGTTCGGCAAGCGAAACGGTACGGTGGTTCATATCTAAACCTTGCGTCTCTTTCCCGTCAACGAATAAGAGAAACTGAGGATTCTTCCCGTCGTCCCATTCCTCGATCTGAGTCTTTACATGCAGGCGAAGCGTCTTTTCATTCCATTCTTCAGGAACGGTATAATCTGCCTTAAACCAGTAGTGTCCGTCAGGACCGTACCATTTCATCATCTTAGGAGAGAATTCTTCCCAAGGAGCTTCGCTTTTCTCCACCTCGGACGGATAGAAATATCTGCCTTTTTTATAACTGATATTTTCTATGGGTGAAGCCTTTACAATCGTAAGCCTCTTCAATTCGTCACAGATTACCTGTATTCTTTTATCGATAAACCACATATGATTCTTCCTCCTGCAATCCTTTCAAATCTCTTAAATAATCGGCATACCAGAAAATCACCTCGCCAATGCGATAAAGCTCCGATTCCCTGCTTACCGTGTACCACAAAAGCTTATATTGATAATACCACTTTTCCAGTTCTTCCGCAGCCTGAAATACATCTTCCGTAACACGACCTTCCGCTTCGGCGTTTACAACGATTCCGCCGATGCGGTTAAACAGCTTCATTCCTTCTGCCGCTAATAAATAGGGATAAATTCTCTTTCGCATTGTGCTGTCCATGAATTTCGTGCATCCCGTAAGCTCCTGTACACAAATATCGATTTCCCGATTTTTCTCCGGTATGGTTTTCACCCGTTCTACAACCTCCGTCAGAACTTCTTTCTTCTTAGAGACATCCGTTTTAGAACCTTTTTCTTTCCAGTAAACAGCATTTCCCCAGCCAAAACATTCCTGCTCGCCCAGCCTTCCTGCTATATTTAGCAAAGTGCCGGAGGAATCTCCATATTCCATGCAAGAAACAGCCTTATTCATATCCTCATAAGAAGGAAGGAAGCCGTTCCACGAAGCTGCGGCGCCATAGATAAGCCCCGGAATGCTGAATGCCGGATGATTGATATGGCCGAAATCTCCCCAATCTGTATTGAGCATTCCTTCGGCTTTATATTTCATTGCATATCCACACATCCTGGAAATATTTTCATAGGAGTTCCTTTGCAGATTCAAAAGCTGGTTCCATCCTGCCACACCGGGACATACATATTGTCTCACTCCGTTTCCCGCATAAATGCGGGTGGAATCCTCCGTCTGATTATATGCATAGCCCCAGTTCAAGCATACCGTCCCCTCCGGCAGCCGATTGGCAAACTCGGGGAAATCCAGCATGACATCACCCCAAAGCATAGGAATGCGGCCGTTTTCGACAAGGAATCCGCATAGCTTTTCCACATATTCCATGTAAAGGGCATCAACACCTTCCTGTAATGCTCTATCCTTATTTCTTCCCTTTCCTAAATCGAAGGTTTCGTCCGCACAGATATTGAATTTCCCCGAGGAAAATAAGGGCATATATTCGGCAATCATTTGCTTGACCAGAGAAAAACTCTCCTCGTTTGAGACATCTATGGTATGATGGGCCATTCTGCCTATAAAGCTAAAAGGCTCCTCTCCCGCATCCGTCAGCTCACAAAGATATCTGTATCTCTTCGTATTTAAAAGCTTATACAAATGTCCGAAGGTAGAAAGGGAAGGAATCAGTTCAATCCCCCTCTCCATGCAATAGGCATCAAGCTCCATGATGTCCTGCGCACATAGAGGAGTATCGTCCCTCCACATCTCACTGAATTCCGGAAAAAGAAAGCTGTGCTCTATATAGAGCTGCATCTGATTCATCTTATAAAAGCTCAGTGTATCTGCCAATTTCTTCAGCCACTCAAGCGTCGGCACTCTGCCCCTCGTCACATCGTGAAAAAAGCCTCTGTTAGGAAGAGACGGATAATCCTCCATGCAAAGGCAGGGAATACAGGCTCCTTCCTGACGAAGAATCTGCCGAAGTGTCTGGATTCCATACAGAAGTCCGTTTTCATCTCCGCCTTGTATATAAATGCCCTCTTCGCTGACATTAAACAGGTAATGCTCACTCCCAAGCGCTTCCCTTACGCTGAGATTTATCGTTCCTTCTTTCGATCCTTTTGCAATCCCATAGGAGAAACCCAGCTCGTCTATAATATCTTTCTGGAGCAGCTTCGCAAAACCATAAGCCCTTTGCGGGCAGGAAGGCGCTATTTCGACGGTTCCGCAGTAAGGCAGATAATAGAATCCGCCTTTTACTGTCAATGCCTTTGGTTCAGGAATCAGATACATTTCACACCTCATACTTTTTAAAAAGGAGCATTCTCCTAATGCTATTGAAAATGCTCCTTTGTTAATATAAGAGCAATCCATGAAACTTGTTGCTCATTATTTCATATTTTATTGAGCGGCATCAACCTGCTTCTGAGCTTCTGCACGGATGGTTTCCCAGCCCGCTGCATCCAGTTCGCCCTTAATTACTTCAATCAATTCTCTCGGGTCTCTGGCTCCGGTCCAGAATTCAGATTTGTATTTCTCATATACCGCACGGCAGCTTGCCAGCTCGGTCTCTATGCTGCTGGTATCCATATCAAAGCCGAGCATAGCGGAGGGTTTCGCATTTGCATTCAGTTCTTTTACTTCATCCCACTGATTTACTTGCGTCTCAGCAAGCTGGGAAACGTTGAAGAAGGTTCCCTGCGTATAGCCGGCCATACTCCATTCGGAGTTCAATTTCTCTATTTTACCGTCGTCTGTATAGTTGAAATTCTCGCCTTCCACACCGTAATATAACCAGTCACGTACTTTGGAGTCCGTATTTACAAGCTGTAAAAGCTCAAGTGCTTTATCCGGATGTTCACAGCCCGAGTAAATAGCATTCATAGAACCACGTACTGAGGTGTTGGATACTACCGTATCACCGTACTGTACCGCTACGCAGTCTTCAATTCCGTTATTCGGTCCCCATGTGGAAGCTGCTGCTCCGCTCCAGCCCTGTGCTGTGAAGAAGGTTCTGTATTTGTTCGCATCGTCCGCTGTCGGAGCGTCACCGTTAATAATTCCTTCTTTGTACATCTGGTGCACGATATCGAGATTTTTCAGAATATCCTCATCCTCCAGAGGATTTACTACTGTCTTCGTATCGTCATTATATTTGACACCAAGGGCAGAGAGACCTGCTCCCAATTGATCGAAATACGCCGTTACAAGGAAATCGGCTCCCGATTTCGACATATAGTAGGGTTCACTTCCTTCGCCGTCCTTAATCGTCTTAAGCGCATCATATAAGCTTGTGAAATCATTTACTTTATTAATATCGATATTGTATTTATCCGCTACCGCTTTGTCCCAGATAAAATATTCGGTTACAGAGCTGTCTTTATAAGTAGGGACTCCGTAAACTTTTCCGTTAATGGAAGCTGCCTGCCAATAATCCTCAGGAATCATCGAATACAGTTCCGGTGCCGAGGTCTTTAAAAGGTCGGTCATATCGAGGAAAGCTCCTGTTGACACTTCCGAATTATATCTCGACTGATCCGTAAAAAGAATATCGAAGGATTCTCCCGAATTAACGATTACGCTGCGGCGGTTGTCCCAGTCGCCCCAAGGTACGATTTCCATCTGCACGTTAACTCCGATTTTTTCCTCTAAATAAGGATTGATCTGAGCCAGCCATGCGTCGTAGTTCGTAGGCATTCCGTTTCCTACCTGAATCCATTTTAACGTAACCACCTCACCGGTATTGCCGCTTTCCTCACTCGCTGCAGGCGTTTCTGCAGTTTCCTTAACTGTTGTCGTTTCGCCCGTGCCAGTCTGTGCTCCGTTCGCGCTTCCGCATCCTGCCAGAAGGCCGATTCCCATGACACACGCCATTGCCATTGCTACTAATCTCTTTTTCATACAACCTCTCCTTTTCTTTTACTTTTATATCATTTAAAAGTGTTTCTTTCAGGAAGACTTTCATTCCCTGAAAATAAAACGCAAGCGTTTTCAATCTCTTTCATCAGCCCTTTACCGCTCCAACCGTCAGACCGGATATAAAATATTTCTGGAAGAACGGATAGGTACATGCGATAGGAACGATAATAATAATCGCCATGGCCATTCTCGCGCCTTCCTTTGGCATGGAATTCATATATTGCTGCATCGTAACTCCCAGAGTCGGGTTATTCGCCATCATTTGAATATTCCTCTGTACATGGTCCAAAAGGGCCTGCAGGGAAAAAAGCTTCGTGTTCGTAATATACAGGGAGGACTGGAACCAATCGTTCCAATATCCAAAGGTCAGAAACAACGCTATGGTCGCTATCAAAGGCTTAGACAGCGGTATTGCTATTTTACCGAAAATAGTAAGCTGTGATGCCCCGTCAATTTGCGCCGATTCGATTACCGAGTCAGGAATATTCGTCTTAAAAAAGGTCTTACATATAATTACATTGAAGGAAGAGACACACAACGGGAGAATTAAAGCCCATATGGAATCCTTCAGGTGCATGAATTGTGTATTTACCACGTAGGAAGAAATCATACCTCCATTAAAAATCATGGGAATAAACACTATCATCGTACAGAAACCCTTCAACTTATAATCGCTTCTGGAAAGTACATATCCCATCAGCGCGGTAAGTGCTACACCAAGTGCCGTACCTACTACCGTAACGAGGATGGAGATACCAAGGGCATGAATTATCATCTCTCCTTCCCTGAATAAGAATAGATACGAGTCGATGGAAAAGGATTCTGGTATGAAACGGTATCCGTTCATCTTAATGGACTGCTCGGATGAAATGGATATGATAAATATGAATACCACCGGTATGACGCACATTAGGGCAACCACTGTAAAAATAACACTAAAAAACACGTTGGTCTTTCCGGAAATCATGTTCAGTCTGGAAGCCGAATTTTCCGTCTCTTTATTTTTTCCCATACTCCATTCCTCCTTTCTATATAATAGCGCTGTCTTCATCGAACTTCTTCACAATGGCATTGGCTACGAGAATAGTAATGCAGCATGCCACCGACTGGAAGAACGTAGCCGCTGAGGTCATTCCAATTGGAGTCGCCGATTGGAGCGCGTTAAATACATAAGTATCGATAGTCGCCGTCGCATTGAATATGGAACCGCTGGCGCCTTGCGAAAGCTGATAGAACAAACCGAAATCTGAATAAAAAATCTTTCCTACATTCAGGATGAACATCATAATAATGACATTTTTAAGGCAAGGCAGCGTAATATACCATACCTGCTGACGTTTATTGGCTCCATCCACCACCGCCGCTTCGTACAAAGTAGTATCAATTCCCGTAATGCTGGATAAGTAAATGATCATGTTGTATCCTGTGGATTTCCACAAATACATAAAGATGAGTATGAATGGCCATACCCCTGTTTTCATGTACCATTGAATGGGCGAATTCCCTGCATCCTTAATCACCCCGTTAACGAATCCGTTGCTCTGATTTAAAAAAGCATCCAGAAAATATGCTACAACGACCCACGACATAAAGTAGGGAAAGAACATCAACGTCTGATATACCTTTGACTTCCTTTTATTGTGCAGCAGGCTGATCATTACCGCCATGCCCACGGAAAGCACCATGCCCAGAACAATAAATGCAAAATTGTATAAAATAGTATTGCGCAGAATAATGAACAAATCGTTAGATTTAATTAAAAATTCAAAGTTTTTAAATCCCGCCCATTGGCTGTGGATTACATTATAAATAAAGTTCTTCCCGCCCGTAATTTTATAATTTTTAAACGCAATGATTAATCCGAACATCGGCAGGAAGCAAAAAAGTATATACCATATCGTAGTGGGCAGCGCCAATATTGAAAGCTCGGTATCATTTTTCGTCCAATGCCGTTTTTTTCGTTTCACCGGAACACTCTTACTTTTCAATTGTTTTCTCCTCCTTTGCTTTTATGCGGCTGCCGCTATTTCATTTATTTAAATCTCTGACAGAGTTTCTAAAAATATTCTTACCTATCACCCGGTAAACCTCCCCTCCCTTCTTACTCGGATTGTCCATACGTCTGACGATTCTCTTCGACACAACTTTACCGATTTCTTCCATATTGACAGCTATCGTCGTAAGCTGAGGCTCACATAACTCCGCATAAATATCGTTGTCAAAGCCTACGATGGATATATCCTCCGGTATGCGAAGATTCCTTTCCTTCAAAACTCTTACCAGACGAAAGGCTGCTTCGTCGCAGTTACATAGAAAAGCGCTTGGAAGCGTATCCGGAAGCTTAAGATCTATCGCTTCTCCCTCTATCGTTCTATCCGGTATCAGCCACTGCGGGTTGGGCTCTACTCTCTGTTCCATAAGAGCTCTCATATATCCGAGATAGCGGTCCGTTATGCTGGTGGTGGCTCCCACCGTACCTACGAATCCAATATCCTTGTGTCCCATCTGCATAAGATATTCCGTCATCTCATAGGTGCTGTAAATATTCTCCGTTACCACGGAGTCGGACTTATGCGTCTCATCGTAAACGTCTACATAGACCTTCGGCAGCTCGATGGAGTCCACCTTATCTCTGACTACATGATCCAGAATCCCCAAAAGGATAAGACCGTCAAACATTCCCTTCTTCTCAATCGTCTCCAAATCTCCCATAAGACTGTTCCTGTTAGGAGTAATCATGACGCTGGTGCAGGAGGCCTTTCTCAGCTCACTAATGATCCTCTCATACATTCCTATATAGAATTTCCCGCTGTCCGACATGGAGGTGAATCGGTCGCTCATGATGACTCCAACCTTCCTCGTCTTCCGTTGCCCGTAGTCAGGAAGGATATAGCCATACTGTTCTGCCACTTGAAAGATTTTATCCTTCAGTTCATCGCTTACGCCGTCTTTTCCGTTCAGGGCCTTGGAAACCGTTACCTTACTGATTCCCAACTCATCCGCTATGTTCTGCATGGATATTGGTTTTTGCACTGCCATATCCGCTCTCCTTTTTAAAATATATGTTAGGTTACATTTGGTATATTTAACTTAACATATTTTTCGTCTTTTAGCAATAGTTATTTGTTATTTTGTATGTATTTTATTTTCAAACATTTGTTTTCTATCCATATCATCTAATAAATATCATTCTTTGAGCATATGAGAATTGCTGTTTTTATTTAAATACTACTATTTTTCCTTATTTGGTTTTTTCTATACTTCTGATTTTTCATTTTTGTTACTTAACATTTTATTACATAAGTCAGTTCTTTTCGACTTGATTCCCCGTTTCTCTCCTTGAACTCTCATCTGAAAAAAGTATGCTTCACCCACATTCGCAATCAAACACATAGGCGGCACAACCTCTGTTCTGCTCGCAGCTGCACTTCTTTTACCCGAAGGGCAACAACGCGGATAAAAAAACACACTGAAAATCTTAGCAGTTCTTAAGATTTTCAGTGTGTTATGATTTGAAGATATCGAAGACAAGGCCGGACTCAATTCATCCCTTTTTGAAAAAACTCCAATTCCTTATTGAAGGCATCCGCCACTCGCTTATCATTCAGCCATGTGATTACATTCACAGAAACAAATACGAACACAATAAAGAGCGCAAGGATAATGGAAAATCCCGGTGAAAAACGAACTCCCGAAACATAATTAAGCCCGAAAATCATCGCCTCGATCAAAAACAGATGAAGCCCCTTCCTTACAATGGCTTCACTTACACTAAGTTCTCTTTTGGAGTAGCCCACAAAACCTAAGAGGGAGGACGACAACCCAATGAGAGGAGGAGAAAAAAAGGCATAATAACCGAAGGTAACCTCTTTGAGATAAATGCTCCCTATGATGGCACTGCCTAATGTTATAAGTGTCGTACTGATGAAAAAGGCCGCAGCCAAATCAGATATTACATTTTTATATTTCATTTTTGCTTCCTCCAAACACATTTTCTCTAATTGAGTTTATATACTGCCTTGAAATCATCACCTTCTCGCCGCTTTTCAGATGGGCGAGAAAGCGTCCGTTCAGCGCCGGACTGATGCTCTTTAACTGCATGAGGTTCAGCACTACAGACTTGGAACAGCGAATGAAGTGATAGGGCGCATACGCCCTCTCTGCCTCATATAACCTGAGCTTTATCTCGAATACCTTATTCTGTGTATAAGCGAACAGCTTTTCATCTACCGCTTCAAAATAAAAGATATCCTCCAATTTGATTTTCGCCATATGCCCGTCTTCTACTCCCGGCAGTTCTACCCCCTTGGATAAGGCATAGGAATAAATATCCTTGATTTCCTGCGTCAGATCGACACATTCAATAACCACCCGCTCTTGCTCTTTATCCTTTATCTTCCTTACCGTTACCCTCATATCAATATTCCTCTTCTATGGCCAGCGTCCCTTCTCCCTTCAGATAATAATTGAAAAAGGTAAGCACCACATAGTTTACATTCTCGATACATTCTCTGGCATCTACGGTGCCCACACCAAGCAGCCCTGCAAGAGGCGGAGAAACAAGCGGTAAATCTGTAAAATTAAGATGCCCCGCATTGTCAAAAATAACCTCTCTATAATCGAGTGCACGCTCACCCATATAAAAATTCACATACCCATCTCCCGGCACTTCCAAAGCCAAAGCGTGTACTGCCCTGGAATTCACATCCAGCAAAGGAATCGGGTATGGCTCTTGATTGTATAGTTCCCTGCCGTTTTCGATTCCAATGTATTCGCCCATCATGGTGCCTTCCAAGTCGATAACCGCATCGATATCCTTCCGTTCCCTTCCGATCTGAACGGATGTCGCTCCTCCGAGAGAATGTCCGAACAGACCGATCTTATCCCCATCAATCAAGGAAAAAGGTACCTCATTTGCAGCATCTGCCTTATCCAAAATGGTATCCAGAACGAAATTCATATCTTCCGTCCTTACCTTCATCCATTCCCTCGTCTTCAAATAATCCGTCTTCAAATAATCCGTTTCATTCTTATCCGCATTGTCTTTCCCCTCCGGCGTTTCGTCCGAGTTCATGTCGTAAATCTGTTCTATGAATTTCCTGGAGGCATAGGTCGTCTTCCCATTTACATCCGTGACAAACATAGCGTGATAAGGATGCCCTATGCTGGCGACTACATATCCATGAGAAGCCAGCTCGGTATAGGTTGAGTTGTTGCTGTCAATGACACCGAACGCTCCGTGAGAAAAAACAACCAACGGATAGGTTCCGGTCTCGGCAGGATACCAGAACTTCACTGTTACCGATCTGTTTTCACCCGTATCTGAAAACGTTTCGATACGGTTCTCGTCCACATATGTATATTCCGCAATTTCCACTGCGTGGTCTCCCGTTACCGGGAGTGGCTTATACTGGGGAAATAAGAATGCAGGAATCAACGCCAAAAAATAAACTGCTATGTTGGCCAGAAAAAGTGCTATTCCCTTTCCTTTTCTATAGGATTTACTTTTACCCCTATATTCCGCGAACAAACCTATACAAGCCTGAAATAGTAAAACTAACAATATCGCGCCATATCTCGACATTTCTTCCAAGATACCTGTAATAAGCAATAGCGTTAAAAATGCCGCAAAAACTATTTTCCAAATATACTTCTCTCTTCTCTTAACGCTTCCCGTTCTCAACGACAAAAGCAAAAAGATGATTTCTCCTATAATCAGCAGAATCAATATTACAGTTCCCATTTAAAAGCCTCCTATGTTTTCTATCATTTGATTTACAGAAAACATAACACATTCATACGGCGCGGGCTATCCTTCTACGGATGAGATGCTTATTGAATGGATGAAATACATTTCAGATTATAAATTCTTTAACTTAACAGGAATAAAGCTTTCCATCTGCGCCCATCCCTGTGCCTTTATAATTGGCTCAGGAGTTATGATATGGCCCATCGCATAATGGTTGGGGCGAATATCCAGTTCCAGCATTTCAGAGTCCTCAATGTGCTTAAGTGCTTCTTCATATAACCTTCCGCCGGTTTCCTCATCACCGTCTTTATAAACATAAGTAAGATAATAGCCGCCCTCAAAGTCAATGACCTCATTTCCTCCGTCATCCATACCCTCGCTCAGCGCCCACATCCACACCATTCCTTGCTTATCTTCATCGAAATACAAAAAGTCCCGCGGCATGAAGTTGTCCCTGTCACTAGGCTTTATCGCCGAAAAATAGGCATCAAACTTCCCCAAAATACCTGTCGGCGAAAAATCAAAGTCCTTATCCGGTCCCGAAGACGCCGCCCTGAACGGCGGCAATGATATTACTCTGAATTTCATGTTCTTTCCCTCCTCAATTTGCATTTACTGTACAAAAAATTTTGCATGTTTTTTTTGATTATTTTATCATACTCCTTGGGGCATTACTACTTGGTGCAAAAATTTTATTGAAATCCTAAAATAACCTTAAATTTATCAAAAAAATGTAAATTCACCCATGGGTTCTCCATATCCGTGCATTTTTTATTCTTTGAACTTTTTTCTCAAGGCACAAACAGCGCTGGCTTATATCTTTCAAAATATAGAAGTTTTTCCTCGCCTTATACTGTTCGCTTCCCTGTCGCTCAATACTAAGGTCACTGCAAAAGCCGTGTGTACTCGTCCTTTTTCTAATCTACACGTCCTCTATAGTCTTCGCTCGTAAACATTATATCCGCTCCTTTTTTCTTTGTCTGGTTCCACTATTTATATAACTTAATATAATAATATAAATATTTATGTCTTTTTTAGGAGAAATCAAATGGATTATTATAATCAGAAAAGCTTTATAGATGCTGATAGACAACAATCGCGAACTCCTCCCCCGCCGCCACCGCCTCCCCCATTTCCGGGAATGAATAGACCAGGTCCCGGATCAGGGCCAACTCCCGGACCAGGGCCGGGTCCGATTCCCGGAGGTCCCTCTTTCGGGCCACCCACATCGGCACCACCAAACTTCACTCCTTCCAGACAGATGACTACCTTCAGGGTTGACCCTTCCTCCATCCGGAACTGTCTGGGACGCTTCACCTATATCTGGATGAGTAATGGAGATGAGTTCTGGATGTTTCCTGTTCAGGTAAGCCGCAATACCGTAACAGGATTCCGGTGGAACCGATTCTTCCGATGGACTTTCTTTGGAGTATCTCTGGATAGAATTGACGCTTTTACGTGCGTATAAGTTTTACCTAAAACAGCACCACCCATTCTAAATTGGGTGGTGCTGTTGATCTTATAATATAATATTTTTCTGCATTTTACGTATTGACTAATTTCCCATCTGCTTTGCAACTTCCTCTGCAAAGTTCTCTTCCTTCTTCTCCAGACCTTCGCCCGTTTCAAAACGAACGAATTTCTTCAGCGAAAGATTTGCACCGTTCTCTTTTGCAACCTGAGCAACGTACTGAGCAACGGTCTGCTTTCCGTCTTCTGCTTTCACGTAGGTCTGCTCTAAGAGGCATACCTCTTTCAGTTCTTTGTTCAGACGTCCTAATACCGCGCCTTCGATAACCTTCTCCGGCTTACCAGCCATTTTAGGATCCTGAGCGATCTGAGCAGCGATGATTTCCTTCTCATGCGCTTTGTATTCTTCGGAAACCTCTTCCGTAGATACATATTTCGGGGAAAGTGCTGCGACCTGCATAGCGAGATTCGTAAGCGCTTCCTTTATCGCATCGTTTACAACATCCGTAGTTGCCTCTACGACAACACCAATTCTTCCGCCGCCGTGTACGTAAGTTACCACACAGCCGTCCTCAGCTACTACTTTTTCAAATCTTCTGATATTCAAATTCTCACCGATAACAGAAATCTTTTCTATCAACGCTTCTTTTACCGTCTTAGACGAATCCTCTTTCCATGCCTCAGCCATAAATGCGTCGATATCCGCTGCATCAGAAGCTACTGCCTGCTCTGCAACATTCTCAACGAATTTCTGGAAATCTTCGTTCTTTGCAACGAAGTCCGTCTCGGAGTTAACTTCAACGACTGCTGCACATTTATCGCCATCCGTAGCTACGCGGCAAAGTCCTTCCGCTGCAATTCTTCCAGCCTTCTTCTCTGCCTTAGCCTGACCATTTTTTCTCAAATATTCTACGGAAGCTTCCATATCGCCGTTGTTCTCGGTAAGCGCCTTTTTACAGTCCATCATACCTGCACCGGTCAATTCTCTCAATTCTTTTACCATTCCTGCCGTAATGCTCATTTATTTAACCATTCCTTTCTTCACACTATTCTATACTATGGCTTATTCTGCCGCGATTTCTTCCATATCGGTTGCTTCCGTAGCTTCAGCTGCCATTTCTTCAGCCACTTCTGTGAAAGCTTCCTCTCCCTGATTAGCTTCAATTACAGCGTCAGCCATCTTGGAAACGATTAATTTTACGGCTCTGATAGCATCGTCATTTCCAGGGATGATATAATCGAGTTCTTCCGGATCACTGTTCGTATCACCGATTCCGATCAATGTAATACCCAGAGTATGAGCCTCCTGCACACAGATTCTTTCCTTCTTAGGGTCTACTACGAAAATAGCATCGGGAATTCTTGTCATATCTTTGATTCCGCCCAGGTTCTTCTCTAATTTCTCCCACTCTTTTCTGAGTGCGATAACTTCTTTCTTAGGAAGAACATCGAAGGTTCCGTCCTGAGACATCTGCTCGATTTTCTTTAATCTGTCAATTCTGCTGCGGATCGTCTTGAAGTTGGTGAGCATACCGCCTAACCATCTCTCATTTACATAGAACATTCCGCAACGCTCTGCTTCTGATTTAACGGCATCCTGTGCCTGCTTTTTCGTACCAACAAAAAGAATGGTTCCGCCCTGAGCTGCAATATCGAATACTGCCTTGTAAGCTTCATCCACCTTGCCTACAGACTTCTGTAAGTCAATAATATGGATACCATTTCTCTCTGTGAAGATATAAGGAGCCATTTTAGGGTTCCATCTTCTCGTCTGATGTCCGAAGTGAACACCTGCCTCTAATAACTGTTTCATTGAAATAACGCTCATGTTTTTACCTCCATTTGGTTAATTTGCTTCCGCATATCTTACGCTCCATTGCCTACCTTAAGCGTCAAAAGCACCGACAATGAATAGATACACGTGATTTTTAGTCACAACATTCGAATTATAACATAACAAAAACCCTTCTGACAAGGGCTTTTGCGAAATTTGCTGAAATTATTATATTTATTTTTACTGCGTTGTATTCTCTACTTTTCCGCCCGTAATAATCGTTGCAATATCCTCTTCGGAAGCACCGGAAGGTATCTTATATTCCGCCGCGACAATCTTTCTGTCATACCCGTTGTTCAATAAATACGTATCGAAATCATCTGCCGATGAAATCAAATCGATTTCTGCAAGCCGTTTGCATATGCTGTAGGGAGCTTCGCCTTTTTTCACGGAAAAAATCGTAGGCTCCGGTTCTTCCAGCTCTGCATCCTCCATACCGGCCGCTTCATCCTTTAAAGCTCCATCAGAATCGGTTTTAGCTGCTTCAACGTCGGAATCACCTAAAGTATTGCTCAAGTCTGCTGCATTTTCGGCTTCTTTCCCTGTCTCATTCACAGGAAGAGCCTCCTGCTCTTTTACGGCCTGTGCCTCCGAACCGTCCGACTCATTAGAGACACTTTCCTGCCCCTCTTTGTTTTTCACTTCTTCTGTGTACTCTGTCAGGACTTTATTCTCCACCATACCTAGAGCCTTCGCCCTCGCTATGATTTCATCGTTCGTAAGAGCTTCTCGCTTTCCACCCGTTGCAAATCCCATAATAACGGCGGTAATGATTATGCCTAAGCCAAGCCCTCTCAAATAATATTTCAAATTCATATCCGTTCCTGCCCGTCCTAATTTCGGCCTGCCCGCTCTAAGTCTGCTCAAATAAATCGATGACCAGCTTCACTTCTCCGACACCGAGTCCTAATTCCTTCGCTATCGCAGTTTGGGACTTTCCCTCCTTGTGCAGACCTAATATTTTTTCATTGCTATTTTTACTCTTTTCTTCTGAGATTATAGGCTCAATCTTTGCCGGCTCACTTTTTACTTCAGCCTCACCACCTACAACCTTCGTTTTTACCGTATCCGTAGCTTTGCGCCTGCCGCCTTTTTTTACCGTCACTTTCTCCGGCGCAATAGGTACAAATGCGACTTCTTCTTCAGTAGTTTTTACCGCCGCAGGCGCAACCTTTTTCTCTGCTTCGTTTTTTTGTTCTTCCGGCTGTTCTACTGCCTGCTTTATTTTCTTCGCCACTTTACCGGCTTCGCTTACCGTATTAACAAGATTATCATGCTTATCGTTCAGCATGTCATATAAGAAAATTACCTCATTATGATTCTTGTTGATATTTTCTAAGACGAGATCCGAGTATTCGTTGACTGCCATGATTTTCTCATTTGCCAGCCGTTCCATACTTCTCTCCGTTTTTTCCATGGAGTAAGTGACCGTCTCATCGACAATATCACCTATACGCTTCTTGGCCTCTTCTACTTCTTTTTCTACCAGTTCTTTTATTTGTCCTTTATCTATCTGCGGCCCCTTTTCCTCCGTTTTCCCCTTCCAAACAGGCAAAACAAAGCTCAACACCAAAATGATGCCGCCAACAATAAGAAGAACAATTTCCGCTGTGTTCATAGATTGTCTTCTCCTAAATCTTTATATCAAACCGACTCATATTTTTAATCATAACCTTCCCGTCAGGACCGTCCTTCTTCTCCTCGTCCTTTTTGCGGTGCTGTCCTCCGTCGCCTGAATATTCGCCATTCCCTTTGTCCTTGGCGTCAAAGCGCTTGTCTTGCTTTTCGGTATCCTCCCCTTGATGCACCTGCGTCATACGATCATCCACGACTTTGCTGAATTGTTTCTGGAAATTGCTCTGATCGACCATTCCCTTATTATCTTCATTATGCTTTATCGTAGTGTAATCTTGCGCACGTGTTATCTGTCCCTGCAACTCAATACGGCTAATCGACATCGTTATGACCTCCTTTTTTCACTAAAGTGCCGTCATTTTTACCTCGCCATCCATTTTAATGAATTTGCAATACTGCATTTCATTTTTTATTATCATAGATAAATCACCGATGCATACACGGGTTCCTCCGTATACCACGCCGGTCACATTGACACAGGCTCCTGACATATTGCCGATAAAATCTTGAAGTCCGTCCATTTCTGCCATCTTCTCTTCTATCTCTTTCGTCTTTTCCTTATTTAGGAAAATCAAAGACTTCATATATTGTATCTGTTCCGGAGACAGTTTTACCCCCTTCGCCAGCTTCTGCTGCGTGGATGTGAGGATTGGCTGAACCGATTTCACTACCTTTGTCGCCTCCATGATTTCCTTCTGTAACTCTTGAATACGAATCTTCGTAGTGGGATTGGCTCCTACCTCTACTATTGTATCCACACCCATAGGCGATCCTAAAGTCTTTACGGTTATCGTGTTCGTAGCGCAGACCCGGCCGCCTGTTATAAATCCACGTTTTCCGCTAACCGTCACCTCAGTTCCCGCCTGCACCGTACTGTGCAGAATGGATTCCGAGGACACATATCCTCCTGCTATCGCCGTAGTATTCTCCATGTACCTCGCAACGATATTCCCCTGAGCCCGCAGTATTCCTCGATTCATGCCGTTCATACCTCTGGCTATAGTGATATCGCCGCCAGCCTCTAAGAATGCACCCTCTACCACGCCTTGAACTTCGATGTTTCCTTTCGATTTCACAGAGAAATTCGCGCATACATTTCCTCTGACCTGAACGCTCCCGTCATATTCGATATTTCCCGTGGCATTGTCCACATTATCGACGGATAAGATATCAGAAACAAACACCTTTTCATCCACTAAGGTCACATGCCCGTCCACTTCAGAAATCATGGTGAGCTTGTCCTCAGAAAGAGTAACATTCCGGCTGTATTTCAACATCTTTTTCTTTACATCTCTGGGTTTCAGCCTCTCCCCCATCAGATTGGTGCCTGCCTCTCCCATATCTTCTGGAAACAGCCTGGCGATTATATCACCTTTATGACAATGATTAATTGTATTCAAATTAAAAAAGTCCACGCTTCCGTCGTCTTTCAACGTAGGCTTTACTTTTAAGTCCGTATTAAAATAATATTCTATATAAGCGTCTGTTCCGTGACGGGGTTCTTTTCCTCTCGCTACAATGATATCTTCACAATAACGTCTGTTTTCAAAGTACTTGTTTATTTCCTCTTCCTGTATTCCAAATTTAATGCCTTTAAAACCAAGGTCATCAATAAATTCGTTCTTGGTCATCTTTCCGCCGTTAACAGAGGGCGGATAAAAGCGAACGGTAGCAATCATCTTATCCTGACTCACCGTCAATTTATAATTCTCGCGCTCTTCCAGACCCGTCACGTTATTAATAATTACCGTATACGGCTCCGCTTTTCCCATAAGAGAATGCAGCGCCCGATTATCGTATGCGATGTTTCTGCTTGACAAATATTCTACAATTTCGCTTAAATTGGCTGCCTCTCCACCATTTGTCGGCGGAAACACCTGCAATTTGGTTACTCCTTCTTCACAAATAAGTTGAAAATATCCATTCATAATAAATTAACCCCACTAACTAATAGTCAATATACCTATGTAGTTCCCCATTTTTGTTTTCATTTTCTGCAACCCCCGCGTATGCAGTTGTGAAATTCTCGACTCCGACACTTCCAATATACTGCTTATCTCCTTCAGCGTTAATTCCTCATAATAATATAATTCGATTACTCTGCGTTCCTTTTCCGTAAGCAGATCCAGCGCCTCTCCCAGTACCTCTTTTAACTCCGCTTTTTCAACTACCTCTTCCGGACTGTCAAAATGTGAATTCTTATTATTTTCGGTAGGAACCTCACTTCCCTGTTCCATGAACTCGTTCAGAGACACCACATTCGTGACCTTCATCTGCGACTGCCACTCTCCGTACTCCGCCTCGGAAATCCCAAGGGAAACCGCAATTTCCCCCTCCGTCGCGTTTCTTCCGTGTATTGCTTCAATTTCTTTTATCGCAGTCTCTACTTTCTTCTGGCGCTGTCTAATCGTTCTGGGAATCCAGTCCATCTT
This sequence comes from Bacillota bacterium, assembly GCA_023442465.1. Lineage (GTDB taxonomy): Bacteria > Bacillota > Clostridia > Lachnospirales > Lachnospiraceae > Kineothrix. The sequence goes on from JAEZZQ010000015.1 coordinate 494,364, forward strand.
GCGTATCTGATCGAGAATCGCTCCCCGGATGCGCAGACTCGCATAAGTCTCAAATTTGACCTCCTTCATGCTGTCAAACTTATCGATGGCATCTATCAATCCGAAAATACCGTAACCGACTAAGTCGTCGTATTCGACGTTATATCCCAAATACATGCTGAGTCTGCCGGCTACCAGCTTTACGAGCGGAGCGTATTCCAAGATGAGTTTTTCGCGTACTTCAACTGACTTCCCTCTCCCGTATTCCTCCCACAACTTTTTTCTGCCTGCTTCGTCCATACTCTCCTCCAGTTGCCCTTAAGATTGTCTTCTCTACGAGTCCTCCTGCCCTTCTTCCTCCACTGCCGCTTCTCCTAACTGCTCCTGTGCTTCATCCGCCATCTCGGGCACCACATTCTGTTTATCGAAAACATCCAGCATCCATTTCAGTAAAGAACCTATTATGTAAAAAACGACTAATACTCCAAGTAAGATGGAAAGCATAGTCTTGGTTTCATAGTGAAGCACCCACATAGTAATACTGGTTATCGCGCCTGCAAACAGCATTAAAAAAGGTGGTATCAATTTCCTTCTCATTGCCGTTCCCCTCTTTTCTTCTGTTTCTTATATTACTCTCTGCTCCTTACCGACCGCACGAATTACAAAATCGCCCGTCTCGGGATAAAATATAACCGTCCTTCCGTAGCTGTCACCAGTATCCTGTGCCAAAACCGGTATTTTAAGCTCTGCCAGTTTTTTTTTCGTTGCCTCCACATTTCTGTCTCCAATGCGCACCATATCCGATTTATTCTGAAAAGCAAACATCTGTGCTCCACCTGCAATTTTCGCCACAAGACGGCCTTGATTTGCACCCTTTGCGATAATCTGACGTACCAGCTCGACAATTCCCGTATCCGCGAACTTAGGAACATTGCTGTTATTTTTTATCTGCGTGCTGTCCGGCAGCATGATATGCGCTAAACCGCCTACTTTAGTTATAGGGTCTCGAATTGCGATTCCAACACAAGACCCTAAACCTAAAGTTGTAACGGCGTCCGGACTCACGCATATTTTAAGATCCGCCATTCCGACTTTTATTATTTCACTCATATCTCTTCCGAGTCTCCTCTTTTTCTTTGGTACAAACTGTCTCTCACACAATTCCAAGAGAAGACAATATCTTTCCGTAAGACTCTAAATCAGGAATAAGGATAAAATAACCATCCAACTGAATCTCATCAAAAAACTGCGTCTGTATTAATAGAATCTTATCTCCCAAAGTTCCAAATTCAATTGCAGGAACGCTTAAAATAGCACCAGCCATATCCACTGCCAAGGACGGAATCGTAGGATAAATACATAAACCCGTAAGCGAAGACAAAGAATTCAAGTAAGATCCGGTAATAATATTTCCTACCTCCTGCAGGGCCGACATTTCCATCTCTGAAAATTCTTCACCTTCTAAGGTCATTCCCATAAGCTTGCTTACCAAATGCCTGGCCGACTCTTTCTCCAGCAAAAACATAATACTTCCCGTAATATCTCCGTCTACGCCCAGATATATGCCTGCCATAAGCTGCTCCTCACCGCCCATAAGGGAAGCGACATCCTGAAACTCCAGAAGCCTGACCTGCGGCACCGACATGTCAACTTTACATTGCAGCATCTGTGCCAAAGCAGTTGTGGCATTTCCTGCTCCGATATTTCCTAACTCCTTTAATACGTCGTAATACTCCTGAGACATAGTCTCCAAATCCAGATTAGCCACAAGTAACCTCCTATGCGTTCTCTTTGTCCAATACAACCATGTTTAAATCGAGAAGGGATATCAATCCGCCGTCTCCGTATTTTCCAATGGCAAAAATAAAGTTTTCCCGCTCTTCTTTACTGTCATATGCTACCTTTTCAATTTGGGTGTTATCCAATGTGACTACTTCCTTCACTTCATCCACAATGATTCCGATATTTCCCTGCTGTTCCAGCTTTAAAATAATGATCCTTGTAGCTTTTGAATATTCGTCCAGCTCCAAATCCATCTTTACGCGTATGCTCATAACCGGAATTACTTCGCCTCTAAGGTTAATAACGCCTCTCAAATATTCTTGCACCTTGGGAACTCTCGTAATATGCTGCATGCGAACAATATTGTCCACGTATTTAATATTTATGCCGTATTGCTCTTCACCCAGTCTTACTACGATGAACTGAGTGGTCTCATTTTCTAAACCGACTTTTAATTCTTCCATTTGTTATTCCTCCTTAAAACAACGCATTCGTATCGAGAATCAGTGCAACTTCACCGTCGCCCAAAATGGTGGCTCCGCTGATTACTTTACATTTTGTAATATATCTGCCCAAAGACTTGATAACGATTTCCTGCTGTCCCATAAGTTCATCTACTACAAGGCCTGCCATCCGGCTGCCCTTCTTAACAATGACTACCGTCATGTTATCCTCAGGACTTTTCTTGCTCGTAACATCGAGCACGCCGCTCAGCCTGATAAGGGGAATAACGATTCCTCTCAAATGGATTACTTCTTTGTTCTGTACCGTCTTGATTTCGCTCGGTGAAATATCCTCAATAGTCTGTATGGAACCGAGGGAAACTGCATATTTCTCGCCGCCCACATCTACCATTAATGCCTGAATAATAGCTAATGTCAGAGGAAGGCGAATCGTCCATGTGCTTCCTATGCCCGGCTTGCTCTTAACCTCTACTTCGCCGCTGAGAGCTTCAATCTTGGATTTCACCACATCCAGACCAACGCCTCTTCCTGATACGTCAGATACCACATCAGCGGTGGAGAAGCCCGCATGGAACAGCAGGTTCATAATCTCCTGTTCGGACATATTTTCACCCTGGTCTGCAGTGATAATTCCTCTGCTTACGGCCTTATTCTTTACCATTTCAGTATTGATTCCGGCGCCGTCGTCCCGTACCTCGATCACTACATTATTGCCGTCCTGATAAGCGTCTAAGAAAATAGAGCCTACGGCCGGCTTACCGCTTTCCTTGCGAATCTGGGCCGTTTCCAACCCGTGGTCTGCAGCGTTACGCAGTAAATGCATCAAAGGATCGCCGATTTCGTCCACTACAGTACGGTCTAATTCCGTCTCCTCGCCGGACATGTACAATTCCATCTTCTTATCTAATTTCTTCGACAAATCGCGAATCATCCTTGGGAACTTATTTACAACGCTCTCGATAGGAACCATTCGCACCTTCATAACGGATTCATGAAGATTTGTCGTTACGCTTTCCAAATATTCAATCTGCTCGTTGAAGCCAGAGCTGTTTCCCCTCTCTCCTCCGGAGGCAGATACTAAGGAGTTCTTAGCTATGATAAGCTCGCTCACCAGATTCATGAGCACATCCAGCTTTTCTATATCTACACGAACGGTCCTGTTTACTACGGGCTTCGATGTCTGGGTTTTCTTCTCCGCCGTTTTTGTACCGCCCGCCGTCTGAAGTACTGCTTGTCTTTCTGCAGAAACCGCTTCCATACTTCCGCTCTTATCAGAAGCCATAGGCAGCTCCACGTCCATATTGTCGCCTTCAGACACATATGCCAATTTTTGTCTATCAACTACGGAACCCTGTACATCTTCAATCTCAGAAACATGCTTAACCGCATCCACTACCCTGCTAAGCGGGCTGTCTGAAATGAATACCAGGCTGAATTCAAGATCAAAGCGCTCATCCTCGATGTCCTGAACCGGAGGATCTGATACAATGATTTCTCCCAGCGCTTCTAACGATTTAAATACAAGGAATGCTCTCGCTGCCTTTAAAATACAAGTTTCTTGAACCTTTACGGTAATTCCGTATACATTCTTCCCTTGCCTAAGCGCCTCGTTCAGCACACGTTTCTGTGTCTCATCAAAAGTGATATCGTGAACAACGACCTGCTTCGGCGTGCTATCGCCGGAAATATCCTGATGCTTCTCCGCCTTGGGCGCAGCTTCGCTACCGCTTCCTTTGCTTTCCAACACTTCATTGAGAAGTTTGATAAGCGGCGCGTTGTCATTAGTCCCCTCATCACCGGATGCCTGAATCGCATTCAAATATTCCTCCAGCGCGTCCAAACATTTGAAAAGGATATCGATCATATTCCCTTTCACCTTGATTGTGCCGTTGCGCACCTCTGAAAATACATTTTCCATATCATGAGTGAGCGCCTGCATTCTCTTATAGCCCATGGTCCCTGCCATACCTTTTAAGGAATGCGCCGCCCTGAATATTTCATTGATCGTATCCGAGTTCTCCGGATCCTGCTCAAGATTCAATATTTCAGTATTCAAGCTCTGTAAATGTTCTTTTGTTTCATCAAGGAAAATTTCGAGATATTGGCTTACGTCCATTTTACATTACCCCCACGTTCGTGATTATTTCCTGTGCAATGCGTTCAAGAGAAACTATTTGATCGGAAAGCCCGGCATTCACTATGTTCTTAGGCATTCCGTATACCGCACAGCTCTCTTCCTCCTGCGCAATGACATATGTTTTCTTTTGTTTTTTCAGATAAGTAATTCCCTTTGTTCCATCAGCGCCCATCCCCGTCATAACTACGCATACTATTTCGCCATACCGGCTTTCTGACAGAGATTCATACATATAGTTAGCACACGGCTTTACACCCTCCCTATTCGGTTCATCGGTGTAATATACCACATGACGGTTCCCCGAATAACGGATGTTCAGATGTTTTCCTCCTTTGGCAATATAAACGCTTCCTGCCGCCAGCACATCTCCTTCTTTGGCTTCCTTTACGCTCAGTTCACTCAACGTGTTTAACCGTTCCGCCAAAGACGCCGTAAATCCCGGCGGCATATGCTGTACGATAACTATCGGAGCGTTCAGCTTTGCCGGCAACTTGGTAATCACTGCCTGTAAAGCTTTCGGTCCGCCGGTAGAACTGGCAATCGCCACAACCTTACCGCCCGGCACCTGACTTATACTCATGTTCATAAGCTCCACTATCCTTTTCGGCTCTGCTTTTCACTTGGAATCTTTTACCTACATTGATTATAACACAGACCGCCCTTCTCATGAGTGCAAAGTCATCAGCAATCAACATTTTTCGGTATTTTATGCCAAATTACGAAAAACTGCCCGAATCTATAGGTTTTCGCCTTTCTTTCGCAAATTTTTTCTTTCTTCACCGAAAATAAATCGAATGATTTCTTCCCTTACTTCTTTATCAATATTTATATACTTCACCCGGTGCTCGAATACCCCCTGACGGTTCTCTACCTCTTTTATGCTGAGAACCTTTCCAAACAGTTCATATACCCTGGTCCCTTTTTCCGTGTCCAACTGGTATTTACAAAGCAACACGCTGCCCAATTCATATTTGAAATCTGCCACAAAGCGCATACCGCCCCCGCTGATATCAACGATAACACTTTTCTTGAGCGGCAGCCGCCGAGCGATAAATTCTTCCTTCATCTCATTCTTTTCCAAAGCCTTTAACTCGTCATCCTCAAGAACTCTGGAATTCATCTCCAGTGCGCAGCTAAACCTAAAATATTCCCGCCTCTGGTCCCTTCTTAAATTACTGATCAAATCCATAGTCAAAAGATAAGTACTGTTCTTCTTATCTCTGCCTACTACCTTCGCACGGCATCGGTAAATGCTATCCGTCAAATAGAAAAACAAATCAAATTCACTGCCTATCGAAAGCAGGATAATCTTCGTTTTTTCCATGGGCATTACAACCTCTATCCGGTCTTCTGAGAGAACGTCATACACATGACTTTGATAAATCCGAGTCTCGTTCTCGTCTCCGTTCCCTTTATTTTTTCGTATCTCCCTTATATCAACTCTGCTCCCCGGCATCACATATTTCGATAATATTCCACCAGCCATGATTCACCATCTCTTTGTCTATTTATCTCTTTCTTAATATATGAGAAAAAATTGCCGCCATTCCCCGTCTTCCTGTATTCTTATTCATTTCCTTATTCATCAGCTTCGCCGCTATCTCCTCATAGGCTAACGCCGATTTCGCACCTGGGCTTTCCAAAGACACAGGCTTTTGTTGCATTACTGCCTTGGAAAGCTGTCCGTCCTCCGGTATCTCTCCTAAGTATTCCATAGGAGTCTTAAGATAATTCTTTACAACGGAATACAATTTATTATAAAGATTTTCTCCCTCTCCGCTTTTCCACACTCTGTTGGCAATCATCCTGACCTTCGTTTCCTCCTTTGAGAAATCGGGATGTCTGCAAAGCGCCTTCAACAACGAATAGGAATCCGTGATGGAAGTAGGCTCCGGAGTGGTAACCAGTAAAATCTCCTGGCTCGCCACAAGAAATTCCATTACCGCATCGGAGATACCCGCTCCCGTATCGATGATAATCGTATCCGCAAGAGAGTCCAACTCCGCAAGATTCTGAATAATATAAGACAGATTATCCTTCGTGACGTTAGACAATGCAGCAACTCCCGAGCCGCCGGAAATGAATCCCACCTCCATTGGTCCCCACGTAATGATTTCCTTGATATTTTTCCCCTGATATATCAAATCGCTCAAATTGTGCTTCGGCACCGTTCCAAACATTATTTCGATATTCGCAAGCCCAAAATCCGCATCGAGTATAATAACCTTCTGTCCCATTTTACGGAACTGAATTGCTAAATTAATGGACGTATTGGATTTACCGACTCCCCCTTTTCCGCTGGTAACTGTGATGACACGGGCCAAAGGTCTTTGTGGATGACTGTTGGCCTTAATAATATTCCTTAACTGTTCAGCCTGATCCATAATCCTATCCTCCTAATTTTGTCCGCCGAGTAATTTTTTTACAGTCTTCTGGGGATTGAACTCTTCTATGTCATCCGGCACATTCTGCCCACAAGTAACATAAGATAATGGCGCTCCCGTATGCAGCTTGATATTCAGCAGATTACCCATGGCAGAAGTCTCGTCCAGCTTTGTGAATATCAGCCTGTAATCCGTAACCTGTGAATAAGAATCGACGATATGAATCATATCGCGGTACTTCGTCGTAGCACTGAGCACGAGAAAGACTTCTTTTTCTGCCAAACCATCCACCGAATGAATCAGCTCGTTGGTATTGGCCTTCTGTTCCTCGTTCTGATAGGAATGTCCTGAGGTATCTACGAAAATATAATCATATCCCGCAAAATCCTTCAAAACCTGACCGACTTCCTCCGGAGCATAAATTACCCGGAATGGAACTTCTAAGATATTGGCATAGGTACGAAGCTGTTCCGCGGCAGCAATGCGGTACGTATCCGCTGTTAAAAGCGCCACTTTTTTCTTATCATCCACAATGAATTTGGAAGCGATCTTCGCTATGGTAGTGGTCTTCCCCACTCCGGTAGGCCCTACGAAGAAAATTACCTTCGCCCCGTTTTCAGGAGGCGTTATACTCATTGGCTTACCAAACTTAAGAACCATTTTTTGATAGATGCTGGAAAGAGCATAATCAAAGGGCATGTTCGGCTTCACGCTTTTTTCTATCTCGTCTATGATCTGATTCGCATTCTTCTCGCTTACTTCATTATCTAACATGGTATTGTATAAAATCTTGGTGAATTTCTCCAATTCGCTATGAACTTCCTCTTCTTCCTCTTCCTTTTCACCCTCCGGACGCCAACGCTGCTGCTCCAAAAGAATATGAAGATTGTCCAGTTTCTCCTCCAACAAAGTACTCTCTCTCTTTTCCTCATCCAGATTCTCGATGATAAGAGACCTGGAACTCTGAGTCTCGTTATACGGAGAGGGATAAACCATCTTCGACGGACTTGCAGGTTCCTTCTTTTCTTCTTTCTTCAAAGGATAATATCTCTCGTTTTCCTCCTCGAGAGCGACCGTCACCTCTATCATATCCGAACGGAAAAAGCGGAAAAAACCTTTCTTTTTCACACCCTTTACATTCATTATGACAATATTTTTACCCAGCTCCCGTTTTGCCGCTTCTACGGCCTCGTTTTCTGTTTTTCCTTGGAATTTTTTAATTATCATGCTATCGTCACCATCCCAACAGATTGTAATTCTACATTCGATTCGATTTCATTATAAGAAACGACGATCAAGTCCCTGTAATAATCCTCCGTCAGCCTTTTAAAATACATGCGCACGATAGGCGACGTGATAATAATAGGATTCTTGCCCAAATTCTCCAGCTTCTGCACTTCGTCTCCTACCGACTTGATGACCGTCTTCGTCTTTTCCGGATCGAGAGTAAGATATGCTCCCTGCTCCGTCTGCTTTACACTGTTCATAATCTCCTGCTCCAGCTTTGGATCCATAGTCACTACACTGGTCGTCTCATTAGCAGGAAAATACTTGCTGGAAATAGCCCTCTTTAAGCTTTGCCTTACGTATTCCGTCAAAATATCCGTATCCCTCGTGGTCGACGCATAATCCGCCAGCGTCTCGAAAATGGTAAGTAAATCCCGAATAGAGATTCCTTCCTTTAACATATTCTGCAATACCTTCTGAATCTCGCCGACACCAAGTTGCTTCGGAACAAGTTCCTCCACCAGGGAAGGATTCGTTTCTTTCATGTTGTTGACCAGATTCTGTACATCCTGTCTCGTGAGCAGCTCCGAAATATACTGTCTTATGACCTCTGTTAAATGCGTCGCGATAATGGACGGCGGGTCTACCACCGTATAGCCCAGACTCTCTGCCCTCTCCCTCTGCCCCTCGGTAATCCAAATCGCCGGCAGATGGAAGGAAGGTTCGAAGGTAGGGATTCCTGTAATTTCCTCCTCCACATACCCTGGGTTCATAGCCATGTAGTGGTCGAACAAAATCTCTCCCTCGCTTACCTGAACACCTTTTATCTTAATAATATATTGGTTCGGGTTCAACTGTATATTGTCCCGCAAACGGATAATCGGTACAACGGTACCAAGCTCCAGAGCGATCTGCCTTCTTATCATAACAACGCGGTCTAATAAATCGCCGCCCTGATTCACATCCGCAAGAGGGATAATACCATAGCCGAACTCCAACTCGATAGGGTCTACCTGCAAAAGGCTGCTCACATTCTCCGGCTGTCTGATCTCCTCTGCCGCCATTTCGTCCATATCCACTTCTGCCTCTATCTTCGCGGTCTCGATAGTTCCTGCCATTACTCTTCCGCTTACGATAAATACCAATCCCATCGCAATGAAGACGAGATCGCTCAACGGCGTAACTATGCCTAACAGCGCTAAGATGGTACCCACCATATATAATACCTTCGGCACACCGAATAGCTGACGGATGAGCACTGTGCCAAAGTCAGCATCCTTGGAGCCCTTCGTTACGAGAATACCGGTGGAAAGCGAAATGAGCAGGGAAGGAATCTGGCTGACGAGGCCATCACCGATGGTAAGAATCGTATACTTATCCACCGCTCCTCCTATATCCATTCCCTGACGGAGCACGCCCATGGCGATACCGCCCACAATATTGATTACAGTAATGATAAGTCCGGCTATCGCATCTCCCTTAACATACTTCACAGCACCGTCCATGGAGCCGAAGAAGCTCGCTTCCTCCTGAATCTTATCGCGCCTTCTCTTTGCCTCCACATCTGTAATTGCACCTGTGTTAAGGTCCGCATCGATTGCCATCTGTTTACCGGGCATAGCATCCAGCGTAAATCTCGCCGTTACCTCTGCTACCCTTTCGGAACCTTTATTGATGACCATGAACTGAATAAGGATTAAAATAATGAAAATAATAACACCGATTACGATGTCGCCTCCGCCTACAAAGTTACCGAATACTACGATAACATTACCCGGATCGCCGGAAAATAATATCAACTTTGTAGCCGATATATTGAGCGAGATTCTGAATATAGTCGTAAACAGTAACATCGTCGGGAAAAATGACAGTTCCAATACTTCTTTTACAAACATACAGCCGAATAAAATAGTAAATGCCAACGCTATATTAAAAGCGAGAAAAATATCCAGCAGCCACGCCGGAATAGGCACGATAAACATAATAAATGCAGATACTACAAATAAAGCAATGCTTATATCCGCTTTTTTCATACCTTACTCCTCCTCTCCTCTTACGTCTTTCCCTTCAAATGATATACGAATGCGAGCACCTCTGCCACTGCCTGATACAGCTCCGGCGGTATCAGTTCGCCTACATCTACATTCGCATACAGCATTCTGGCAAGGGGCTTATTTTCTACAATTTCTATACGGTGCTCCTTCGCCGCATCCTTAATCTTCTGCGCGAGATAATTCTCGCCTTTTGCTATGACAAGCGGAGCCTCATATTTGTCGGGGTCATATTTGATTGCCACTGCATAGTGGGTAGGGTTGGTAATTACCACATCTGCCTCTGGCAATTGCTGCATCATACGACGCTGGGAAGCTTCCCTCATGCGCTGTCTTTGCTTTCCCTTAATCTTAGGATCACCCTCCTGATCCTTATACTCATCCTTAATTTCCTGCTTCGTCATCTTCATATCTTCTTTAAATTTATGTTTCTGATAAGCGAAGTCCAGAATCGCTATGAGTATATAAACGGCAGAAACCCGTATTCCCAAATCGATGACCAATTCTCCGATAAGCAATATAGCCTGATTTAACGGAATATCATATAGCAGAAAAATGTAATCGTATTTATCCTTCAAGTAAGAATACGCCACGTATATGATCAATCCTACCTTGAGCAACGATTTTACCAGTTCCATCAGGGAATCCTTGGAAATGATCTTCTTAAATCCCTTCAAAGGATTCATCTTACTGAGCTTAGGCTGCAGCGTCTTTCCTGTGGGGCGCCATTTTACCTGCGCCACATCGCAGATGAACGCTACCAGTAATCCTATGATAAGTACCGGACCCATTATAAAAATCATCTCAAGAACCATATTGTTGAATACGGCACGCAGGCTGGTAACAGGAACCTCGCCGTTGTAATTCTTTATCAGATTCGGTATCTGTCCGTAAATGCCATAAAAAACCTCCAGAAAACTGTTACCCATGCTTCCTACATAAAACTTCAGCACTAAAAACAAGGCAAGAAGTCCAAAGGCATTGGCCACTTCTTTGCTCTTAGCCACCTGGCCTTCTTTTCTGGCATCTCTTAACTTCTTTTCGGTAGCGGGCTCCGTTTTTTCTCCACCCGGACCGTCTTTCGCAAAAAACTGGAGATTATACTGTAAAATCACATCAATCCCTCTACAAATGACACTACAATTTTTTTCATCTGTTCAAAAATAAAATTAGATGCTACGGGCAGCATTCCTGCCGTTAAAAACAGCACCGACAGACCTACTAAAATCTTGATCTGGATACCAACGGCAAACATATTGAGCTGGGGCGATACCTTCGCCAATATGCCGAGAATGACATTCAGCATTACCATAACCAAAAATACCGGAAGGCAGATGCGAAAGCCTATAATAATATAATCGCTCATAAAACGTACCACCGACACCATCAGGGAATCCGTTCTGAATACGGCACCGTTTATCGGTATAAGCGTAAAGGTATCCACTAAAGCCTTTAACAGATATTGATACATCCCGCTTACGATGAGCATAAGAGTTATCATATATTGATAGAAAACACCGGAAATACTTGTAGATTCCTTTGTCGTGGGATCCATGATCATAACCATGGCCAATCCTGTCTCCATATCGATAATGTGTCCTGCAAAGGATACGATGGAATTGCACAAATTGGCGCCAAACCCGATGATAAAGCCCGTCAGAGCTTCCTTCATAACAATTACCGTGTAGCCTAGCCATGTGTCGTATTGAAGCGGCTCGGAAGGTGCCAATACAAAAAAAACGAGCAGTGATACGAAAAAGCTAAGTCCCACTCTTACCTGTCTCGGCGTATTATTCATGCTGAAAAACGGCGCGATGAAGACAAAGCAGCTCACTCTGGTAAAAATCAATAAAAAATATTCAAGACTTGCATATGTAAAAGCATAATCAATCATAATGCTACCTTATATAGACGCTGAAATCAGACCACAGACTTACCATGAATTCCGACATACCGTTCATCATCCAATGCCCAAGTACCATAATAGACAAAAATACGCAGATGATTTTCGGCACAAAAGTAAGCGTCTGCTCCTGGATCGACGTAACGGTCTGAAAAATACTGATAATCAAACCCACGATAAGCGACACGAGCAATATAGGAGCCGATGTCTTTATGATCAAATATAATGCGGTCGAAGAAATCGCGGTTATGTCATCAATTGTCATACATTAACTCCCTTTCGCTTTTGTCATTTAATAAAAGGTCTTTACAAGGCTTCCTATAATCAAATTCCAGCCATCTGCCAACACAAACAAAAGTATCTTGAAAGGCATGGATATCGTAGTCGGCGGCAGCATCATCATACCCATACTCATAAGCGTAGAAGCCACGACCATATCTATGACGATAAATGGAATATAAATCAAAAATCCTATAATAAATGCTGTCCGAAGCTCGCTGATAATAAAACTGGGAATCAGAACACTGGTAGGAATACTGGCCAAGTCTCCCTGCCACTCCGTATGGCTTATATCCATGAACAGTCTTACGTCCTTCGCAAGCGTCTGCCCGTACATGAAATTTCTAAAGGGCTGCATGCCGACCTCCAAGGCCTCGGCCTGATCCATTTCTCCTGCTTCAAAGGGCACTACCGCCTCCTCATACACCTTAGTCAAAGTAGGCTGCATAATGAAAAAGGTCAAAAACAAAGCTAACCCAATCAACACCTGATTCGGAGGCGCTGTTTGGGTATTCAAAGCTGCCCTCGTAAAATGCAGAACGATGATAATTCTGGTAAACGAGGTGAGCATTATAATTAATGTTGGTGCAAGCGCAATCAAGGTAAGCGTCAAGAGAATTCTCAGGCTGCCGTTTAATTGTCCGTTTCCGTCATCATAGGTGATGGTTACGGTATTTGCTATATTAAGTTCCTTTAAATCCTCCGGCGTCTTTGCGTCGCCCGGATCACTGATGTTTGTTCTCTCATCAGTGGTGCCTGTCAGGTTCGATTCCCTTGTATCCGCCGCATAAGCCGAAACCGGTCTGACCATACACAACAATATGCCCACCGAAAACAGCAGGCATATTATTTTTATCATCCTTCTTCCGGAAAAAATTGTTCTCATATATCTCGCCTATTCTTCATTTCTTTCGGTCTTTATTCATAATCTTCGCTTTTTCAAATATCTTCTTAAAATCGGGCATAGCATCTCCCGTTTTATCCGATATATGAATCTGCTCGGCGGGTATCTCTGCAAGCATTGTAATCGTATCCTTACCTATTCCTATGGCAAGATACTTATCTCCGGTCTTTATTATCTGGATATATTTATTTGCAGTAATTTTGTAGGTCTCTATAACCTCTATATTCGCTCCATACGTCCTGCCCTTCTGTAGGTTGGCCATCCATCTGGTAAAAAACCACGTGACTGCCAGTACGAAAACAAATATAACGAGTACCGTCAAAAACTGCAAATACGAATTCATACTACTCGATACGGTAAGCAGCATCATTATCCAACTACTTTCTTAACAGCCTCCAAAACGCGATCCGCTTGGAAAGGCTTAACGATAAAGTCCTTTGCTCCTGCCTGAATAGATTCTATAACCATCGCCTGCTGACCCATTGCAGAGCACATGATTACGAGAGCGGAAGGATCTGCCTCTTTAATTTTCTTCAATGCCATGATTCCGTCCATTTCCGGCATGGTAATATCCATAAGGACAAGGTCGGGATTCAATTCGCCATACTTCTCCACTGCCTTCACTCCGTTTTCCGCTTCACCCGCAACGTTATATCCGTTTTTCGTAAGGATATCTTTAATCATCATACGCATGAATGCTGCATCGTCGCAAATTAAAATGTTCTTTGCCATATCTCTTTCTCCTATTTTTCTTCTTATTTAATAATTTCTGTTACTCGGATACCGAAGCTTTCTTCGATTACCACAACTTCACCTTTTGCTACAAATTTGCCATTTACCAAAACATCTATCGGTTCTCCGGCAATCTTGTCGAGTTCAATAATTGTACCCGGAGCGAAATCTAAAATTTCAGATATCGATTTACTCGTTCTGCCCAGTTCTACAGTTACCTCTAGCGGTACATCCATTATCAGTCCGATATTTTCATTGCTTTGAAGCCCGCTGTAATCGGTTGTAAAATTCTGGAACTGTGCAGGCTGAACATTCATATTCTGCATCTGCGGCATAGCCACTTGCGGCATCCCCATCATTGCCATCTGCTGCATTCCATTGCCTCCTATTGCTGCCATCTGCGGCGGTATATTCTGTATCTGCGGCGGTTCCGCTACTGGAACCGGTGCAGGTGCAGGCTGTGAATTTTCTATTTGGTTATTTATGAAAGTCTCATATAACGTCTTCGCAAAATCGACTGGATATAACTGCATGATTATGCTGTCTACCAAATCTCCAATTTGCATTCTGAAGGAAATTTTCACAAATGCGCCATCCAGAAAAGAAGCAATATCGCCGCCCGACTTAAATGCGTTTAAGTCGACCAGGCTGGCATCCGGGGGGCTGATATCGATCATCGTACCGAGCATAGTAGAAAGAGAAGTGGCCGCCGAACCCATCATCTGGTTCATCGCTTCAGAAATCGCACTAAGATGCATCTCTCCCAGCTCTCCGTCCGTGTTCGTTCCGTCACCGCCCATCATAAGGTCGGTAATGATCTTAACGTCGTGCTCCTTGAGCACTAAGATATTGGAACCTTCCAGGCCCGAAGTGTACCTTATCTGAATGAATACACAAGGCCTCTCATAGTCTCCCGTCATATTCGCCCAATTGGATAATGTCACTCGGGGAGTTGTAATATTAACTTTTCGATTGACCAAAGAATACAATGTCGTTGCCGACGATCCCATGCTGATATTGGCGATTTCTCCAATGGCATCCTTTTCCACTTCGGAAAGTAAACTTTCGTCTATAAAGACGGCTGAGGCGCCCGAAGCCGACGATTCCCCTCCTCCATCTTCCTCCGATAGGTCCATTCCGTTCAATAACGCATTTATTTCGTCTTGAGATAACATTCCATCCATGTTATTCCCCCTCTCTGATTACCGAGGTGACTCTTACCGCATATTTATCTTTGCTGGAGCCCGGTAACGCGGTGAATTTCTTTATATTTCCGACATAAACGCTAAGTTCATTGTCGACCCTTTTATCCAGCCTGATAATATCGCCCGGCTGTAGATTAACAAAATCATTGACCAAAACACTGCTTCTTCCCAGAATCGCTTTCACAGGAATATCAACTCTTCGAATCAGCGCCTCGATGTATTCTTCATAATGCTCGTCATTCTTTTCCTGCATGGTGGAATACCAATACTTCGTATTCAACTTATCCATGACATCTTCCAGCGTGAAATAAGGAAGACATATATTCATCAACCCCTCAACATCGCCGATTTTCATATTTAAAGTGACAATCGCTATCATATCGCTGGGCGCAATGACCTGAGCGAACTGCGAATTAGTCTCAATTCTTTCCATCATAGGATTTACATCCACGACATTTTTCCACGGTTCCCGCATGAGCTGCATGCAGACTATCATAAGCTTCTCGATAATAGTCATCTCTATTTCAGAAAAATCCCTGTTTTTCTCCAATGCACCTCCTGGTCCGCCCAGCATTCTATCTATCATCGCAAAGCCCAGATTGCAGGACAATTCCACGATGATACTTCCAGGCAGCGGTGAAAAATTCACGATTCCCAGAATAACCGGATTGGACAGCGCATTTGAAAATTCCGAAAAAGTAACCGCTTCCGAACTCGCCACACTGACTTGTATGTTTTTACGCAAGTAAACCGGTAAATTCGTAGATATTAACCTTCCATAATGCTCATGTATAATTTCCAAAGTTCTTAAATGCTCCTTGGAAAACTTCGCAGGGCGTTTGAAGTCATAGTTCTTCACTTGCTTCTCACCATGCTCCTGCATCTCGTCTACGTCCAATTCACCCGTACTTAATGCCGCGAGCAAATTGTCGATTTCGTTTTGTGACAGTACCTCACCCACTCAAGTCACCTCCTGCCTATTTCTTAGCAGATTATTGGAACTTAATGTCACTAAACGAAACATTATAAACAAATTTTGAATCGAACATGCGCTGAATTCTTCTTAAAATTTCCTGCTTAGCTTCATTCTGCGTATCGCTCGTCATAAGCTCATCCATCGTATAGCTTCCAATTATGTCTATTATCTCACTCATAATAAGCGGCTCATAAGTCGCCATACTTTCAGAGCTTCCATAATCTTTATATCCATCTGCCTTCGTATTCAGGGAAAGTGCTACAGATGCCAGACAATAGTGAGTGCTTCCATCCTCACTATTTTTCAGAGTAACCGTCATAGGTTCAGAGATATTATACACTTCTGTCTGTGACAGGGGAACGGTTCCCGCACCTCCCGCTTCTCCTAATTCTAAACGAAGTACCGATGCGATATCCGTCACAAGTTCTGTTGTCTTCTTCGAAGCGCCGGTTACGCTGAACATCATAATGGATGTTAATACAATATTCACGATCAGCAAACCGAGTATCAGTACAGACAATAAATTATTCTTCATTTTAAAACTTCCTCCCGCTCGTTTAATAGGAACTTAGCGAATTGTAAATTCTTATTTCTACCCTTCTGTTCAATGCCCGGCCCTGCGCAGTGGAATTGTCCGCTATCGGAACATATTCTCCGCGGCCGGAATGCTTAATAATTGCAGGGTCAAGATCCGCATGTTCAATCAGGTAATTGAATACCGAGAGCGCCCTTCCGCTGCTCAATTCATCGTTATTTGAATACTTTGATCCCGACATTGGAACATTGTCCGTATGTCCTTCTACCTCTATCGTGCTCTGCGCATAATGTTCCAGCATAACGCCTATCTTGTCTAATACCGGTAAGGATTCCTCCTTAAGCACGGTGCTTCCGGAATCGAATAACAAGGAACCTCTAAGCGTAAGCTGCACATATTGAGAGGTAAATTCAACATTGATAACATCGCTGAGGCCTTGTTCGGCAACTGCCTCCTCCACCTTCTCGGAAAGTTCCTCCGACTCCTTTAACTTGGCTTCTTCCATCTTCCTCTCAACATCGCCGAGAGAATCCGGGACAGCGTCACCTTCCTCTGCCTTTCCGGTACTGTTTATGTATTGATCCAGCTCGTTGAGCTGGCTAACACCGTTACTGATTAAAATACCATCTCCTATCGCCAATGCGCCTCCGTCAAATATGCTGAAAGCCTGACTAAACGATGCTGCCAACAGATCAAACTTCTGTGCATCCACCGAAGACATGGAAAAAAGTAAAACAAAAAAACATAAAAGTAAATTCATTAGATCACCGAATGTGGATATCCATGCCGGAGAGCCCTTTGGCGGTTCTTCTTTCTTTTGCCTATCCAATCGATTCACCTCCGCTTTCGCTATCCCAGCTTTCTTTATCCCTCGGAGACAAGAACGATTTCAATTTTTCTTCTATAACTCGCGGGTTCTCACCTGCCTGAATGGAGAGAAGTCCTTCTATCATAATTTCCTTCAACCGAACCTCTTCCGCATTGTTTTCTTTTAATTTACTCGCAACCGGCGTGCATATCCAGTTGGCTAAAAGCGAACCGTATAAGGTCGTAATAAGCGCAGTTGCCATACCCGGACCAATTGCCGACGGATCATCCATCCGATTGAGCATGTTTACCAAGCCGACAAGGGTTCCAATCATACCCCACGCAGGTCCCATCGCTCCAAGAGCGTCCCAAAATCCAATTTTTGTCTTATGTCTTTCCTCCATGCTGGCAAGCTCTGTATCCATTATGGCTCGAACCAATTCCTGATCTGTACCGTCTACGATGAGAAGAATACCTTTTCTCAAAAATTCATCGTCGAGATCCGACGCTCTTTCCTCCAGTGCCAAGAGTCCTTCTTTTCTAGCCACATTAGACAACTCAATTATCTGCCTGATCGTCTCAGGGGTATTGTTGTCTGACGCTCTTAGAACCAATCGGAAGCTCTTTATCCCTTCCACAAAATTCTGCAACGAGTATGATGCAAGCACACAGCATAAAGAACCGCCAAAGGTAATAAAAACAGAAGCAACGTCCCAAAAACTGCCAACTGCTGATATTCCTCCACTAGTCAAGATACCAAATATAAACACTATGCCGCATAGAATAAGACCTAATATTGATGCTATATCCACGAATCATTCCCTTGATTTCCGCGTCAATCCGCAAAAATATCCTTTCTATACGATTTTACTAGATTTTTCACGTCTTGTCTACTTTCTTTTACAATTATTTTACGGCCTGTAGTAAATGAAACGACTGTATCTGGTGTCTCTTCCACCAGTTCGATCAAATCCGGATTGATCAATATTTTCGATCCGTTTATCTTTGTAACTTCTATCATTTTCATCCTCTCCTCTTCCGGACTCAAAAGCCCCTTCTGCCCCTAGTCCTACAAGATGACGGGGAACTCAGTTTCAAGTTCCCCATTATGTTGTGTTCCTTTACATTATATTACTAACGCTTAAGGTTTGTCAATTCTTCTAACATCGTATCAGAAACTGTAATAATTCGGCTGTTTGCCTGGAATCCCCTCTGTGTCGTAATCATCTCCGTAAACTCCTGAGACAGGTCTACATTACTCATCTCGAGAACACCGGTCTGCATGTAGCCGCCGTCGGCTGTGATATCCACGCCGGTACCATCGAAGGCACCAGAGTTCATGGTAGCAGAATAAAGGTTATCCCCCTGCTTCTCCAGACCAGAAGGATTGGCGAATACTGCAGTAGCTATCTGTCCAAGGCACTTGCTCTGACCATTATCGTAAGAAGCAGTAATAACACCATCCTTACTTATAGAAATAGCAATCATATCTCCTGTCTTTCGTCCGGCACCAAGTCCGTCAGAAGTTCCGCTCGTCATCGCAACGGTGCTTGAGCCGTTGTTGTTTACGCTTTGTGTCGTTGAAAAATCGATGGCAATTGTGAAAAACCCTTTCAGGGAACCAAAGCTCATATTTATAGTTCCTGCCCCGCTTCCACCCACAGATGTAAACTTACCATTCTCAGTACTATACACGAGGTATGCTGAATCTTGTACTGTCTTTTTAGTAACAGTCAGTGTTCCATCCAATCCTATCGTTAGCGACTTAACTCCCTCTTCATTAATATTCAATCCATAGAGAGCCAAAACCTCATCTGCATCAACAGCAGGGTCTGGTATATTATATACTTGCCCTGGAGTTACTGCCAAGGTATTCCCATCAGGATTAGATATCGTCACACTTGTCGTATTAAAATTACCGCTCTTTACAACATACTCCTCGCCAACTAGCGAAGCATCCGTAGCCGTTGCTACTTTTAATGAACCATTTCCATCAATAGTAAATGTTTGGATTTTAGTAAAATCAGCATTGCCATACGCTGCTTTCAAAGCAGCTAATTGTGTTGCATCCATAGCTGACGTCGTTATAGTGGCACCAATAGAACCTATAGTGGAGCCTCCAATCGTGAAAGCCGTACCAGTCGTACCACTTGCGGAGCCATTCACAAGCGTATATGCCTGCGATACTGCTACATCCAAGCTTCCGCCAAAAGATACTTCATCCAAGGCGGTTCCTATGCTATCTCCATTGGAATCCAGAATATCATCTAATTGAATATAGTATTGTCCAGAGGTTGTAGTAGCGTGAATACTATATTTAGCTGTATACTTAAACCCCATGTTATCGTAAAATTCAAAGTTCATGATTCTGCCGGAGGTACTGTTTACCTTCGTATCATTTTTATCGATAATACCTGTTACTCTCGCCGCGCTGGTCGCTTCCGGAGGATAGGTCATGTTCGTATCGTCCATGATTTTAAGCGCCGTTACCGTATCCGCTTTCGGTGCGCCTGTCGTCGGGTCTACCTTCCATCCCATAACGTTATAGCCTGTGCTGGTCATAGCAAGGTTTCCCGCGCCGTCCACATAAAAAGAACCGTCTCTGGTAAAGAAATTCTCCGCGCCGTTGCTAACTACAAAGAAAGCATCACCCGTTATCATAATATCAAACGGGTTATTCGTCGTCTGCGCAGAACCCTGCTGAGAAATAGCTGTATTAATCGCTCCCGTAACTACGCCGAGACCGATCTGCTTGGCGTTGGTACCACCTACGCCCGTCGTCGCATTCGCTCCGGACGCTGCCTGTGTCGTCTGATACATTAAATCTCTGAATGTCACAGACTGTGATTTATAAGCTGTCGTATTGACGTTAGCGATATTATTACCGATAACGTCCATCTTTGTCTGATGTGTTCTTAATCCTGACACACCAGAATACAATGATCTCATCATAATGAATGACCTCCTTATTTATACCGCTCGATGCCGCTTCGCTCCTTCTGTCATTCCGGAACGGCAGCCCCCTTGTAAGGTCCGGCTCACATAATTACCGCGCCATCGATATTGGTAAATACATTTTCATCTGTTTCTGTCTGTTTCATAGCCGTAACTACCGTATTATTAGGAACATTTACGATAAAGGCCAATTGGTCGACAAGCACCAAAGACTCATGAATTCCTTTCAATCCTGCTTTCATCGTTCCTACCTGCAGCCTCTCCTTCTGGTTATCCGTAAGCTCTATGTTACGCTCCGCCAGACGATTCGCCGCATGCTTGGAAAATTTTACTTCCCCTGCACTCTCAGCCGCTTTTGCAGTTTTATTCAGTAAATCCGAAAAAGAAACTCCACTCTCTCCCGCGATTTTACGGCTTTGCTCTGCCTGTGTAAAATATTTTGCCTGTAGCTGTTCTATGGAAAGGAATTGATTATTTTGAATCTTCATAATCTTCTCCTCCTTGAGCTTTTCCCATCCCTGATACCTAAAACCGACACGACCAACCGCAAAGCTCTAATTATCGCTATCTCCGTTGTTTAAGTTGGCATTATTTTCTTCCTGGTCCTTGACCAGTTCTTCGATACGTTCGGTATATTCCTTCAGTTTCGTTACATAATCAGATGCGATAAAGGTCTTCTGGTAAGACGTCATTTCGTTATAGGTTTTATTCAGCTCGTCAATCTTATCCTTGTTATCCAGAGTCAATTTTTCCTTGGATGAAGGCAACTTGGCCATTTCAACCGCGAATTTCACTGCTAAATCATAAGCATCCAAATATGTCTGATCGGCAACTCCATATACATCGCTCAACGAATAAAGTGCACCTCCTATAGAAACAAAGGCTTTATTATTTTCGTAAATGATGTAATCCACCTTGCCTTGAATCTGCGTCGCCTGACCACTGCTGTTTGTCGTATTGACGCTTACCACTTGTCCTACCAATGAGGAAGCCCTGGATAACTCTAACGTAGCACTCATATTCTGCATCTGTTCCAAGGACGAGAACTGTGCATACTGTGCAACGAATTCCGTATTCGAGGTTGGCTCAAGCGGGTCCTGATATTTCATCTGCGCTACGAGCAAACCTAAAAATGCATCTTTATCAAGAGTTGATTTATCTTTTGAGGTGCTGTTCGCCAAAGCGGACGCAGATGTGCTTTGCACTATTTTCCCGTCTTCAATTTTTGCTGTTACTGACATACATTCTCCTTTCCGTAAGGATTTTCCTTACTTTTTATATTAGCCTGAAAATTATTACTGATTAAGTTCTTAATACATAAAACTACGCAGTGAAATCAACAGTACTTCCATCCGCCGTCATCATCGCTACAGCAATTTGTTCTTCTTCGTTCAATTCCGCTTCGCTTTCGGGATTCAGTTCATTCAGGTTGATCTTTCTAACGCCCTTCTTCTTTCCCTCCTGTGACTGCTCCTGACCACTTCCGTCGCCGTTTAGATTTCTTTCAAACTGGTGACTTTCTACAGTAACCTCTACCGCTTCCACTTTCAGTCCCTGCTCCTCGAAATTATTCCGAAGCTGTACTATCTGGCTTTCGATTGCCGCCTTCACCGTTTCATTCTGTGTCAAGAACTGTGCGGTAATTACGCCGTCCTTAGACGTAATATGGATGTTGACCGTACCGAGACTTGCAGGATGAAGCTGTATTTCCATCTGGGTCATGTCCGTTTTGATCTGAACCTTCATATAATCCATAATCTGATTCATGATGTCCTGCGTGTTTGCTGTCTGACCCGACATGGTGCTTTCGAATACCGCATCTGCAGTCGCCGTAGTATTACTTCGGTTCAGCAAGCTTTCTAACAGCACATTATTGTAGGTATTGCTTCCGTGAGATGAGGAATCCTTCTGTGAAGAATCTCTTTTAGGACTTTCTGCCTTTTCTTCCTCCGGTACCTCTGCCTTCTTGGAAACCAATTCAGGACTTTCTTCCTTACTGTTTCCTTCCGTCTTTACACTGATTTCCACCACTTCGCCATCACGCTCTACGGTTACCGTATAATCTCTTTGCTCTTCCGGCACTGCTTCCGTGTCTTCCGTTCCTGTCAATTTTACATGTTCGCCCGCTTTGGGAATTTCATCCTTAGGAATCGCCTGCTCCAAAACCGCTGCAATTTCCTCAGGTGTTAAGCCCGTCTGCTCCTGTAACGCATTCACCGTTTCGTTTACCTTCTCCAAAAGGTTCTTGAGAGAATTATAAAGTCCTTCGTCTGTCATTACCGTCAGCATATCTGCATCCTTAAGCGTTAGCACCAACTGTGTCAGGTTATCGGGATTCAGCAAATCTGCCATGGTCAGTCCCAAGGTCTCCATAGCGGCTTCCACTTCCTCCACCGAGATGCCCAATTCCTGTGAAACCTCATTGACCAGTTCCTCTCCAGCCTTATGTATTACGTCTTCCGTGGTCTTGTCCACATCGGCGTTCTGTACATCCTCCACCTTCGTTTTAGCACTGTTATCTTTGGTATCCAAGCCCCTCTTATCGGTGCGGCTCACCTTCACCTGAGAACTTTTCACCGTATTGTCGTTAGAAAGAGACGTGTTCTGTATATCCGTCTGTCCTGACGCTTTACTGAAAGTATCCGAAAAATTTCCAGCCAGATTAGCTGACGTATTTCCAGCCTGCTTCGTGGATGCATAATTCATTAACGGATTGATGCCTTTTACCGGTGTGCTCATCGTGTTCTACCTCCTTTCCTATTAAATTTTAATGTTGATTTATATATAAACGCGGTTTCCCGCCTTATATATCGTCATTAAGACTCCGGATCCATAATCTTGGTTATGCGTGCCGCAGTAGCCGGATCCATGGCTCCTAAAATCTTTCCTCTGTCCTCGGCGCTCATCACCGAAAGAATCCTCGATGCCAATCCGAGATTGTCGGTCATCGACTCAAAAATAGCCGCTGCCTCCTTCGGTTTCATCTCTGAATACGCCTGCGCGTATTCCTTCACATCGTTGCTTTCCTCTACCTGCTGTACCACCTGCTTGTATAGATATTCTGCCGTAGCGGAATCGATGCTTTCGTAATATTTCTTGTATTCCTCAGCTCCCGGCCCGTTTTCCGCATACACTACTTCTTCATAGAATTCTGTCTTGATTCTCTGGAACTCTACCTGATTGTCTTCAAAGGTCTTTAATCTTTCGACCTCTGCCTTTAAGTTAGCAACCTCTTCCGAGCTTGTGGACTGCGCGGACTGTGCACTCTGCAGCTCCAGTTCCAACTCCTTAATATATTTGACCGCTTCCTCAAGGCTCTTATATCCGCCATAGTCCTCTCCCGTTTCCGTCGTTATATCCGTAACCTCATCCGCCGACGGAAGAATCTTATTGATCACCGGTACATTCTTCAAAACAGGGGTGAGCACGCTGGACCCGAAACCGCCTACATCCAGCTTCACCAATAAGCAGAGGATAGCAATCCACACAACTACAATAAGCGTCGTAACCAGAAAAACCGATACGCCGCTAGTTCCACTATCATCATCCAACTGCGCCTCCTGAAGATAAAGCTCCTTGGCCCGCCTTTTCGCTTCCCTTTTCTGCTCCTTCTGCTCTGACTTGAGACGCTTTTTTTCTTCTGCCAGCTTCGCTTTATCCGTAATCTGGTCTATATCTGTAATAACCTCTGTATTTGGCATTTTCTCACCTTCTTCTCCGCCCATATGTATAACTGGTCAGTTCGTCTACTTCCTTGCTTTCTGCGGAGTTTTCCTCCTTTATAAATTCCTCAAAGGCCTTTTCCCGCAGTTTTTCCTGCACCTTGCGCTCCTGCATGACATCCTGAAGCTTTTGCCGCTTCCGTTCCAGTTCATCTTCTGCGCGGCGCACCTCGATTTTCTGATTTACTATATAATCGCCCATCTGCAAAATAGCATTCTTATTGTCCAGAATATCCTGTACGTTCAAATTGTGTTCCCTAAGCCTGCGGCCTTCTTCTTCATAGGACGCTTTTCTTTCGAAGAGATATCTTAATTTTTCCTCCTCTTCATCCAAACGCATTCTGGCAGCGGCAAATTCCATTTTTGCCTGCTCTTCCATCTTATATTTCAGATTTAGAATACTTTGCATCCTATATATAAATTTCGACATAAACCCCTCTAATCTTTAAATAACTCTTCCATATTTCTTACGGATTCTTCGAAACTGTATTTTTCCTCCACCGCCTGTATCAAAAACGAATTTACCGCATCGATCTTCTCGATGGCATAATCGATATTAGCGTTGCTGCCGTTCTTATAAGCACCTATATTGATCAAATCCTCTGCCTCATTATATGTAGCAAGGACATTCTTCAGCTTGCCTGCCGTCTGCTTATGCTCACGGTCTGCAATCTGACTCATGCAGCGGGATATGCTCTGCAAAACATCGATTGCCGGATAGTGATTCCGATGCGCCAGCTTTCTGCTGAGCATGATATGCCCATCCAGAATACTTCTCGCCGTATCCGTAATCGGCTCATTGAAATCATCGCCGTCTACGAGTACCGTATACAGTCCCGTTATGGAACCCTTCTTAGAACGTCCTGCGCGCTCCAAAAGCTTTGGCATCTCAGAATATACGCTGGGCGGATATCCCCTCGAAACGGGCGGTTCGCCGCTGGCGAGACCGATTTCCCTCTGTGCCATGGAAAAACGGGTAAGGGAATCCATCATAAGCAAGACATCCTTCCCCTGATCCCTGAAATATTCTGCAATAGCGGTAGCCGTCTTCGCAGCTTTATTACGTTCAAGGGCCGGTTTATCCGAAGTCGCCACCACTACGATGGAACGCTTCATGCCTTCCGGACCCAAATCTCTCTCTATAAATTCGCGGACCTCACGTCCCCGCTCTCCAATCAATGCGATAACGTTGATATCCGCTTTCGTATTCCTCGCGAACATGCCCAGCAATGTGGATTTACCCACTCCTGAACCGGCGAATATGCCGACCCTCTGCCCTTTTCCAATGGTCAGAAGTCCATCCACCGCTTTTACTCCCAAAGGAAGAACATCGTCAATAATATCACGGCTAAGCGGATCCGGCGGCGGCGCTTCTACGGAATAGGTATGTCCGCTCACGGCTATGCCCTCTGAAACCGGTCTTCCTAAGCCATCCAGGGTCTGTCCCAAGAGTTCCTCGCTCACTTGTATCGTAAGGGGAGCTCCTGTATTCTCCACCATGCTTCCAAAACCGATGCCTTCCATCGACTCATAAGGCATCAAGAGTGTTTTCTTATCCTTAAATCCTACCACTTCCGCCATCGCAGGCTTCGCATCCGCTCCTGTATCGGGATAAATCCGGCAGATATCTCCGAGCTTCGCATCCGGCCCTAACGATTCAATCGTCAGACCGACGATGTTGACTACTTTCCCCTTCATCTTGTAGTAGGTGCCTTCTATTAATTTTTCATATTTTATAAAATCAATCGCTGCTCTCAATATCGGCCCACCTCATATGTATTTACTACTCCCATCGGTAATGCGAAATGCCCTTATTACTATTCTTTCGTATATGATAGAAGCCTGAGTTTCTGGGAAAGCTCCTCCAACTGCGTCCCTAATCCGCAGTCAAATATGCCCCCATCTGTCTCTATCATGCATTCGTTTGGACAAAGTGTTACATCTTCCACAATCTCTACGGAAGCACTGGGAGATACTGCACTGGCCAACAACTCTTCTTTCTTCATGCTGACATAAGAATAATCCTCCTTAGAAACATGAATCAAATAATTACTGCTTCCATCCATCTTGTGCATCGCAGTAGATATTAAATGTAAGATAATATCCCGTTCTTTCGCCAAGTCCACTTTAAATATTTTCTCATAAATATCGGTCAGACTTTCTATAAACCTAGGTTCCAGCGTTTTTACCAGTTCCTGATAATCCTTTTCAAGGCTGATTCTTTCCTCTTCCAGCATCTTTCTCTGAGCTTCGATTTTCGCCATACCCTCATTATAACCGGCCTCGTAGCCTTTCGCTTTCCCTTCTTCGAATGCCCGCTGTTTCAGTTCCTCGCTTTCCCGCTGCGCCTGGGCCAATACTTCGGACTTAATGTCCTCCGCTTCGCGGCGCGCCTCCTCCAGCATCTCCTGAACCTGTGCGGACGCTACCGTCAAGGACTCTCCTATCTCTTTTCCTTCCGCATCCTCCGGCTGAACTGCCTTTATCACAGAGCCGCCCTCGTCGTCTGTAAGCAAAGCATCCACTTGTCCTGCATTCAAGCCCGACGAAAATCCGTCCAGCGTATCCGTATCGCTTTCGCTCTTTGCTTCCTTAAGCATCAGCCCTTCCAGATACTCTATTTTCTTCGCGACCTTTTCATTATTATCTATCTTCAAAGCATCATCGTTGTGTACGGTAATCTGATTGAATTTATAAATATTCTTAGACAATAATCTCGTCACCTCCGCCTCTGGAGATAACAATTTCCGCCGAATCTTCCAGTTTTCTTATGATATTAACTATCTTCTGCTGGGCCTCTTCCACATCTTTCATACGTACAGGTCCCATGAATTCCATATCTTCTTTGATCATAACAGAAAGACGTTTGGACATATTGTTAAATATTGTATTCTGAACCTGCTCATTAGATCCTTTGAGCGCAATTGCAAGGTCGTTATTGTCCACGTCGCGCAGCACCCTCTGAATCGCTCTGTCATCAAGCAGCAAGATATCCTCGAACACGAACATCTTCTTTCTGATTTCGTCTGCAAGCTCCGGCTCTTCGATTTCCAAAGTCTCCATGATATGCTTCTCCGTACCGCGGTCTACTGTATTCAAAATATCTACGACCGCATCTACGCCGCCGATAATCGTGTAGTCTTGATTTACTAAAGATGCAAGCTTGGATTCCAGCACTTTTTCCACCTCTTTTATTACATCGGGACTGGTTCTGTCCATTACCGCAATACGCCTTGCTACATCTGCCTGCCTGTCCGGAGGCAATGCCGATATGATGAGCGCAGACTGTGCTGACGATAAATAGGACATGATAAGTGCGATTGTCTGCGGATGCTCATCCTGAATAAAGTTAAGAAGCTGCGATGCATCCGTCTTTCTGATGAACTCAAAGGGCTTAACCTGCAAGGATGCGGTCAGCTTGCTGATAACATCCATCGCCTTTTCTGAGCCCAGCGCTTTTTCCAAAAGTTCCTTCGCATAACCGATACCGCCTTCTGCAATATATTGCTGAGCGAGGCAAACCTGATAAAACTCTTCTAATATTTCTTCCTTTAATTGTGGTGTAATACTTCTCGTATTCGCAATTTCCAAAGTTAACTCTTCTATTTCTTCTTCCTTCAAATGCTTAAATATCATCGCCGAACGTTCCGGTCCCAGCGCAATCAGCAAAATGGCCGCTTTCTGAAGCCCCGCTATCTTTTCATCCCCAGTTCTGGACATTCCCTTTACCCCCAGTCTTCATTCAGCCAGTTTCTAAGCAGGCTGGCCGCCGCTTCCGGATTCTCGCTCACGAATCTGTCGATCATCTTTCTCGTCTCTGATTCATTTTCCGGCAGGATGCTCTCAAGTTCTACAATCGGAGTGGATTGAAGCAGCGATTCCACGGAAAGCTCCTCCTCCACGTCTCTTTCTTTCTCTCCACGCATGCTTCTAAGTATTACGAAAGCAAGAAGGGCAAGAATTACAACAACCAGCAAAATCTGAATCACATCGGTAGCTGTCACATTAAGTCCTTCGCTGTCGAAGAATACATTCTCGCTATAAGCCACAATCGTAATCGCATCTGCGTTGATGCCGGTAGCATTCGCCACCACATTGTACATCTCCGCTTCCACATCCACTTTTGTCCTTCCGGTATTAGCCGCTTTGTATTCGCTCCATGAAATTCCATCCAAAAGCCCCTGGCTCTTGGCATCTTCTTCGCGAACTACATTATAAACGATTCCTGTAACCGAAACGGAGGACGCTTCATAATCGATACGGCCCGCAGGGGTACTCGCATTGGTAATCGTCTCATTAGGAAGATAATCTCTGGACTCCTCCGTTACGGTAGAACTGCTGTTGGCATTGTCCGTCATTACGTAGGTTGTCTGGTCATTGGAATCTGTCCCCGGTACACCGCCATTGGAATTGATGGAATCGGAACTATAAACATCCTCGTGACTCAATACGCCCTGCGTCTGTCCATCCGCCGGAGTATAGGTATGTTCCGTAGTGTCTGTAGTCGAAAAATCCAACACTAAATTGCTTGCAACCTCGATATTGTCAAATTCTTTGGTCCCAAGCAACACTCTTTTCACTTCATTCTTTACGAGGCTTTCCGCCTGTGTCTTCACATTGAGCTGGGAATTCGCCAAGCCCGATGTCGTATAATTATCGTCTCCCGAAAACAGCATGTTTCCTTCTGTATCGAGAATAACCACGTTATTAGTCGTGGTATTTCCTATCGCAGTCGCTACTGCTCTCGCTAAATATGCCGCATTATCTGTGGTAAACTCTCCATTCAGTTGGAGCAAAATACTGGCAAAAGCTTCCTCCTCAGTGGAAATGAGCGTTCCGTCGTTTTCCGGTATGGACAGTTCTACACTGGCACTTTTAATTGCGGAGAATTTCTCTATAAATTCTTTTTCCAGCCTCGTCTCCATGTAAAGCTGATATTTCTTCTGCTTATCGGATTCGGTAGTACTGAAACCTCCGCTCGTTACGTTGTCGATGCTGTATGCCGCGGACTGAATGTCGTTAGCTCCTAGCAGAAGGTTTGCATCCGACTGCTGGGATTTCAAGACTTCAATCTGATAGCCGTCGTCGGATACCTGATAACCGATGCCGCCGCCATCTAAAAGTTCCGTTACTTCCGCCGCTTCTTTTGTCGTCTCACAATTGAGTAGCAGTACATACTGAGGTCTCGTAAGAAATGCTGTCAAAATTGCTATAATCAAGATAATTCCGGCCGCCGCCGAAATAATAATCGTTTTTTGTTTCGCGGTAAATTTATTCCACCACTCAAGAACTTTATCTAAAAGTTCTTTCACCTTATCTGCCATGTTAAAGTCTCCTTATCTGACGTATTTCTATCAGATTTTTTAGATTTGTATTTGCATAATCTCTTTATAAGCGTCTAACAGCTTGTCACGGACTGCCACCGTATACTGTAATGCGGTCGATGCCTTACCAAGAGCTACCGTGAGATCATGTGTGTTCTGGGTCTCTCCCAGCGCCCACTTGATTTCCTCGTTTTCTGCACCTGACAAATAACTATTCGTGGTATTGATATTCTCCATCGCCTTAGTAAGAATACTGTCAAAAGAAGTATCTACCGGCTGAAGAGCTAATTTTCCTATTGCACTGCTTTCCGCCGCCTGCTTTACGGCGCCCGATGTCACGTTATATAAGGATGCGATATCCATTTTTTCCCTCCATTATTAAGAAATTTATTGCCAGACCCTAATTACCTTTTATTAACCCTTGCCCATTTCCAACCCCTTCAAGGCCATGGACTTGCTCGCTGTAAATGCCGTAGCATTCGCTTCGTATGCCCGGCTTGCATCTATCATATTCGTCATCTCCGTAATAATATTGACATTAGGATACGATACATATCCATCCTCGTCCGCATCAGGATGAGACGGGTCGTAAGTCTTTACCATATCCGTCCACGTGTCATCATAGACACCATTTACCTTTACCCCTGTTCCTGAATATCTGTCAGTCGCCGTATTCAGTACATTGCTGAAGGGTGTCTGGGAATTCTTCTCCGCGAAGGTAACCACCTTCCTGCGATAAGGAGTTCCATCTTCCGTACGCGTAGTATTTGCATTCGCGATGTTCTGCGAAATAATATCCATCCGGTATCTCTGAGCGGTCATTCCCGATGAATTAATGTTAAATGATGTAAAAATATCACTCATTTACAGCTCCCCCTAATCCCTTATTTCATAACCATCTGAAGATTCTTAAATTCCTGCGTCATACTGTCAACCAAGCCATTATACCGAAGCTGGTTCGCAGCAAGCGTCACATTCTCCGTCTCGATATCTACGTTATTTCCGTCCAAACGGTAAGAAAAATTCGCCGAGTCGATATAAGTGCGTGGATTTAACTTATTGATTTTCAAATCGCTAACCTTATCATCCATGGAGGTATATTTGGAATGCTCCAAAGCTCTTTTCAGTTCCGACTCGAACTCCACATCCTGCCGCTTATATCCCGGAGTGGATACATTCGCTATGTTATTAGCAATCACATCGTTGCGAATCCATGCCGCGTCTGCCGCCTTATCCAGTACATTAATATAATCAAACGTATTGCTGTTAATCATAACTTTCTCCTTCGTAAGTACTTGCTCGTCTATATCTTGGATAAAAAATCCAAATCCCTTCTGATTACCCCAAAATATAGCCTTCCTAATCTACTATTTTCTATTATAAATTATTTATTAAAAAACACAAGATTTTTTTACAAAAAAAGACAAAAAGGATTTATGAATACTTCAATAAATCCTTATTGTTTTCTCTCTTTTTCGACATTTTTCTGTTATTTTCTGCTTTCTTTTTTAATTCTCTCGATTTCGTCGAACACTACGTCGTTGAGTACCTTAATATAAGTCCCCTTCATTCCCGAGGATCTGGACTCGATAACTCCCGCACTTTCGAACTTTCTCAACGCATTTACGATTACCGATCTGGTAATTCCTACTCGATCCGCAATCTTGCTTGCCACCAGAATTCCCTCCGTTCCGCCCAGCTCATCGAATATATGAGTAATCGCCTCCAATTCGGAAAACGAAAGAGTACTGACTGCAGAGCGCACAACAGCAACCTTCCGCCCTTCCTCCGCGTTTTCCTCGTTCACAGCCCGCAGCATCTCGAGTCCTACTACTGTAGTTCCGTATTCACACAATATAATATCGTCGATATCATACTGCTCGTCACCTTTATAAATGAATAATGTACCCAGCCGCTCTCCCGCTATATCGATAGGCGTGATAATCGCCTGAATCTTCTTCATATCGATAGTCTCAAAACCAAGTGTCTCCAGATTCACGTTCTCTTTCGTGGATAAGACAGCCAACATTCTCTCGTTCAGCATAGAATCAATAAAACCGCCTACCTTGCCAACGATCAGTTCATTGATGGAATCTACCCCCGGCGCTGTTCCTACGCCGAGCACCTTTCCTTTTTTGCTGATCACAAGAACATTAGAATACAATATCTCGCACAATACGCTGCATATGTCGTTAAAAACCACTTTGCTGGAATTATTATTATGCAATAGCTTGCCTATTTTTCTTGTCTTGTCCAACAATTGAACACTGCTCATTCCCCTACCTCCAATTTTCCTTTTGTATTAGGCAGTTGCCGTACTTAATAGGGGGACGGGAAATGCAGAACAAAAGTGTGCTCCATGCATTCTCGCGGCCAAAAACTTCGACAGCACAGCTTTTGTTCCGCGCGTAGCTGCGCATCCATTTTTAATGTAGTAGGAAAATGTTCCTATTACATTAAAAAATCCCCCAGAATTGTTGTTTAATACGCTAATTGTATCACAATATTTTCGTAATATCAACGATTCACAGGGGAATTATTTAAAAATTTGTCGAATTTTAAAACAATTTCTGAAATTGCGGTGGTCAATTTTTAATTTTGCGGATTATTGGGACGGTTCATCACGTGTCCGCAGTTCTCATCAGAGCAAACCAGCTTATTTCCCTTTTCCAACATAAGGGAACCGCATTTTTCACATTTTATTTCGGAAGGCTTCTGCCACACCATAAAGTCACATTCCGGATTGCCTACGCAGCCGTAATATTTTCTGCCTTTTTTCGTCTTCTTGAGCACAATATCCTTCCCGCACTTAGGGCACGGAATTCCAATCTTCTCCAGATAGGGCTTGGTATTGCGACATTCAGGGAATCCGGGGCAAGCCAGGAATCTACCGTGAGGCCCGTACTTAATCACCATCTGTTTTCCGCACACCTCACATACCTCATCCGACACCTCGTCAGCTATCTTCACGTGCTCCAGCTCTTTTTCTGCCTTCTGCACTGCTTCCTCCAAATCAGGATAAAAATTGGAAACGATACTCTTCCACTTCACGCTTCCTTCTTCTACTCCGTCCAGAAGCACTTCCATATTCGCGGTAAAATTCACATCCACAATGCTGGGAAAAGCTTCCTTCATCATGTTGTTCACCACTTCTCCAAGCTCCGTCACATACAGATTCTTGTTTTCCTTCACCACATACCGCCTTGCCAGAATAGTCGTAATGGTCGGCGCATAGGTGCTGGGGCGGCCTATTCCCAACTCCTCCAATGCACGTACTAAAGAGGCCTCGGTATAGTGCGGTGCCGGCTGAGTGAAATGCTGCTTATAATCAAAGGCTTCGAACTCCAGCTTTGTATCCTTATCGATACCTTTGATGAGAGTATTGCTTTCTTCCTTTTCCTCTTCCTCCGTATAAACACTCATAAAACCGTCGAAGATGACCTTCGATGCGGCTACCGTAAAACGGTGTCCGTTCCCGTCGATCTTCACTGAGGTCGTCTCATATTTCGCAGGATTCATGCGACTGGCGGCAAATCGTTTCCAAATGAGCTGATAAAGACGGAACTGATCTCTCGATAAGGAATCCTTCATTTCAAAAGGAGTTCTGACTATGTCTGTAGGACGAATCGCCTCATGGGCATCCTGAATCTTCTGGGACGCTTTTTTTTCATTGGCTGCTACCGCAGCATATTGGCTGCCATAAACCGAGTCGATATATTCTCTGGCCTGCCTTTCCGCCTCTTCGGAAACTCTTGTGGAGTCCGTACGAAGATATGTGATAATACCTACGGTACCGTTTCCCTTTATATCCACACCTTCATATAGCTGTTGGGCGAGACGCATCGTTTTCTGAGTAGAAAAGTTGAGCACTTTGCTGGCTTCCTGCTGCAAAGTGGAGGTGGTAAAGGGCAGAGGCGCTTTTTTGGTACGCTCTCCTTTTTTCACTTCCGCCACTTCGTATCTGGCGCCCTTTAACTCTTTTATAATATCGTTTAATTCCTTCTCGGAAGAAATATTCACTTTCCCTTCAGTAGTTCCATAATATTTTGCCGCCAGAGGTTTCTTTTCACCCGGAATATGCAAAAGGGCGTCCAGCGTCCAGTACTCCTCCGGAATGAATGCGTTGATTTCATCCTCCCTGTCACAAATAATGCGAAGCGCTACCGACTGCACACGACCTGCGCTCAGTCCTCTCTTTACCTTTGCCCACAATACGGGCGAGATACGATAGCCCACCATTCGGTCCAAGACTCTTCTGGCCTGCTGCGCATCCACCAGGTCCATATCCACCTTACGGGCGTTCTTAAGAGATTCCTTTACCGCATTCTTTGTAATTTCGTTAAAGGTAATGCGGTATACTTTCTTATCCTCCAGCTTAAGCGCCTTCGTAAGATGCCATGAAATCGCTTCTCCTTCACGGTCAGGGTCGGTTGCCAGATAAATTTTTTCCGCCTTTTTCACTTCTTTGCGAAGATTCGCGAGAATATCTCCCTTCCCCCGAATGGTAATATATTTCGGTTCATAATCGTTTTCTATGTCAATTCCCAGTTGGCTCTTGGGCATGTCTCTCACATGTCCGTTACTCGCGGCAACTTCATAATTAGGCCCCAAAAATTTCTTAATCGTCTTTACTTTCGCGGGCGATTCCACAATCACTAAATACTTTGCCATATTTCTTCCCCTGTCCATCTGCTATAGTTTCTTCTATATATAATGCGGCATAAGCACAATAGTTCTGCCAGCCTGCAACTTGCATCACTATACAATAATTTTTCTGCGCTTGCAAGTAATATTATGAAAAATTTAGAAATTTTATTCATTTATCCTATATACGAATATTATATTTTCCGACTTTTTGATAGCATCCTGCGGACACCTGCCTTACCCTTCCCTCCATGCAAAGACTCATGAGACAGCATATGATTTCCCTATATTCCATGCCGGATTCCCTTTGAAGTTGTTCTATGCTCTTAGGATAAAAATCAAGGCAATCCTCAAGCTTTACATGTGCGTTATCCTCTTTATCAGCTTTTGCACCGGACAGCTTCTCCTCCCATCTCTTCCTTTTTTCACGCAGGCCGGTCTCTTCAAGCATCTCGGAAACAGAAAGCATAAGCCCTGCCCCCTGCTTTATCAGCCGGTTACAGCCTTCGCTCAGGCTATCCGTAGCCCTTCCGGGAAGCACGTATACCTCCTTCCCCTGTTCAAGCGCCATATCTGCTGTGATCAGGGTCCCGCTCTTCTCCCTCGCTTCAATAATGACTACCACATCCGAAAGGCCGCTGATAATCCGGTTTCTTGGCGGAAAGAGCTGAGGCTTAGGATTGGTCCCGGGAGGGTACTCCGAAAGTATCCCTCCCTGCGTCTTCATCTGCTCATAGATATCCCTGCTTTCCGCCGGATAGCAAATATCTGCACCGCAGCCTAATACCGCGTAGCTGTTTCCCCCTGCCTCTAACGCCGCTCTCTGCCCGATACTGTCGATTCCTCTCGCCATTCCGCTTATAAGCGCCACTCCCTCTCCGGCCAACTGATTCCCCCACAATCCTGCCATATACCGTCCATATTCCGAACATTCTCTGGCACCGATTATCGCCACAGAGGGTACCGACTTATCCGGCAGCCTTCCATAAAAATACAGTCCGAAGGGAGCATCCTCTATCGCCGCCAACTTTTCAGGATAAGAAGGTTCTGACAAGCTGACAAAATTCACTCCCATTTCCTGAAGCTTCTCATATTCTCCTTCCACATCCCAGTGCTTCCTCCCTTTTACCATTTTCTCCGCCTTTTTACCGGAAAGGAGTTGCGCCAGTTCTTTTTCAGGCATCTCGTATACCGCCTTGGCACTCTTGGCATAAGAGGAGAGCTTGCGCTTCATTCTATTGCCGATTCCCAAGACATTTGCCAGCCAATAGGCATAGGGCTCATCCCCATTATATTTCCCATTCATATGCTTTTACCTCTCCCAATATTTATTCCCTTCCATACGGTAACTGATAGCTTCTGCCAAGTGTATCTCCTTAATCTGTTCACTTTCGTCCAAATCCGCAATAGTGCGTGCTACACGGAGGATTCTGTAATAACCTCTGGCACTAAGCCTCAAGGAAGAAAAAGCTTTCTCCATCAGCTTCTCTTCCTTATCCTCCAATAAACAGAACCTGGGGATATCCTTTGCCGTCAGTCCCGCATTACATTCATATCCCCTTCCGCTATACCTCTCTTCCTGCCGCTTCCTGGCCCTTATCACACGCTTTCTTATGAAAGCACTGGATTCACCTTCCCCCTTTCCGGTCAGCTCCTTCATGGCAATTTGCGATACCTCTGCACACAAATCGACTCTATCCAAAATCGGCCCAGATATACGGCTTTGGTATTTCTTGATATCTGCCGATGTGCAGCGGCATCTGTTCACATCCGGATAATATCCGCAGGGGCAGGGATTCAGAGCTCCTACCAGCATAAAGTCTGCCGGATATGTACAATTCCCTCCGATTCTGTCGATATGGATCTGCTTCTCCTCCAGAGGCTGCCTCAGCATGTCCAGCACATGCTGGCCAAATTCAGGCATCTCATCCAAAAACAGTACTCCCAGGTGGGCAAGACTGATAATTCCAGGCCTGGGAATCCTCCCCCCACCCGTAAGGGAAGATACCGTCACCGTATGGTGAGGACTTAAAAAGGGCCTCTTTTCAATGAGAGTCTTCCCGCTGCTTAGCTTTCCCGCAACGCTATAGAGCGAGGAAACCTCAAGGCACTCATCCTTCGTAAGCGGCGGAAGAATTCCCGTAAGCCGGTTTGCTATCATCGTCTTGCCGGAACCGGGAGGCCCTACCAGCAATAAATTATGAAAGCCTGCCGCAGCGATTTCCGCCGCCCGTTTCGCTGCCGCCTGTCCGCTTATTTCTGAAAAATCAGGCGCTTTTTCCCGCTTTCTCACCTTGCTTCCCGCAACTTTTTCCGTCCTTTTCTCTTCCCTGCGCTCTCCCCTTAAATAGCTGAGTGCATCTTGAAGGGAAACGGCACCTATCACCTCTATTCCGGATATTACTGCTCCCTCTGCCTTATTTTCTTCGGGTACCAGACACCTCTTTATTCCTTCCGCCTTTGCCCGTCTTACAAGAGGAAGGATTCCTTTAATGGGATTAACCTTTCCATTCAGACTAAGTTCTCCGACAATCATAATTCCGGATACCGCCTCTTCCTTTATATAGTCCATGGAACGAAGCATACCTACCGCTATCGGAAGATCAAACGCCGTCCCTTCCTTCCTTATATTTGCAGGAGACAGATTGACCGTAGTGCGCATAGGTGACAGCATGATGCCGGAATTTTTCAGCGCTACCCTTACCCGTTCTCCCGCTTCCTTCACCTCGCTGCTCAAATAACCCACCATTAAAAAACCCGGCAGGCCCTTTGCCATATCCACCTCTACATGGACCAGCATGGCATTCATGCCGCATATAGCGGCTGATATTATAGTACTAAACATAAAACACATTACTCTCCTTTCGTCTTCATTCACTGACGGCTGCGAAATTTGTAATCCTCACCAATTATGGTACATAAATCTCTGCAGCCGTTACTATTCAGCCTTCCATGCAGCGAAAACAAAACTGCGTCTCCACGTAATTTGGCGAGTGCTGCAAGCGCCAAAATGCAGTCTTATCACATTTTGTGTGCATATATATTGCTGTTTAGCCGAAGGTTAAACTGTAACACGCAATCCAACATCTTTGCGATTATCTATTTATATATAAAATGAATATAAAAAATGGAGTTTTCGGGGGAATCCCCTGATGTTCCGTCATACGCCCGGCAAAATGCCGGGCGCAGGGAACTTATGATAATAAATGAAATCCTATGTAGTTCTAAAAACTATTAAAAGAATTGTCCTGGAATGTATTCTTCCACTTCCATGTTTTCTTCTGCAATCCCGGT
Source organism: Bacillota bacterium (assembly GCA_023442465.1). Classification (GTDB taxonomy): domain Bacteria; phylum Bacillota; class Clostridia; order Lachnospirales; family Lachnospiraceae; genus Kineothrix. The sequence continues at coordinate 531,668 of JAEZZQ010000015.1, forward strand.
ATGAAGCTCCGCTTCCTCGAGTTCCGGCACATGGATGCCGTGCTCGCGCAGCGTCTTCGTATCGATGATACAACGGTTATCCATCGTCTTCATAATATCGACAACTTCCAAATCGCTGTAAGATTTCTCCGCCAAATCCATGATATTATTGTCTTTAAAGCCTAAGACCATCGGGCGAAGAACATTTTCTTTATTTTTTCTGATTACGATTGCCTTTTCTCCGGTATTCAGCTCTACACTCACACCGGGCACCAGGATATTCACAGACTCAATAAGAGCATCTACAATCTCCGGCGCATAAATTTCCGGGTGGTTCAGCAAATGCTTAAGCGCTGCGACCTCCGAAACCGGAGCCGCGTTCAAATGCATCGCGGTCATCGTATCGTAGGTCGTGGCTACAGTAAGTACCTGTGCGCCCATCACCGGCCTAAACCTTTTATCCTCCACACCGACCTTAAAATTATCCATCATCTTCTGAGACTGCACACAGATACGCTTAATATTAGGCTCTGCAGAAAATACTCTGCCAATCAGTTCGAAGCCCGCCGCCTTATAAGAAGCGATCACCTCCTTCTCCGCATCGTTATTCTCTTCCTTCTCCGATACCGCTTTCGGTAACGACAGCATTCCAACCTCATGTATTAACGCCGCCATAACGGTATCCATTTGCTCCTCAAGCTTTATATTCAGCACATGAGTTATCATCGCACATAGAATAGCCGTGTTCAGCGCGTGTTTATATACATGATCCTCTTTACTTCTCAAATTCTGGATAAAATTGATACTCTTATCGAGATGGCCATAACGCCTAAGAATGTTGTTCACGATTACTTGAAGCTTCGGTCCCCGTTTACTGTCCTTCAATTTATTCAGTTCCTCGCTTAACGCGAATACCGTCATCGTCTGAAAACGCTCGAACAAAATATCTTCCTGCGTCATCGGCGGAACTGGTTCTGCCGGCTCCAGAATGAACAAACCAATTAAACCGAACGTATGAATACTCTGAATGCCTTGTGCGGTAAGCTTGGAATTGCGCTCATAAAGCAAGACCCCATCCTTGTTGTAGATCGGCCTTGCCAATCTCATTCCCTTCTTTAACTTCTCTGTTTTCACAAAAAGCATATACTGTCCCCCTTATCTGACGTTAGGATTCTTTTTCAAATCCTCTTTTAAGCTTACCCAGAGCTCTTTTCTCAATACGGGAGACATAACTTCTGGATATTCCCAGCCGCTCTCCAATCTCCCTTTGGGTGACTTCTCTCCCCGTCTCAAGCCCGTATCTTAGAAAAATAATCTCTTTCTCTCTGCCTTCTAACTTTTCCAACAAGCGTGCCAATTTTTTCAAATCGCTGCACAGCTCCATTCTGTCTATTACATCTACCTGTTCTGTCTCAATAATATCGAGTAAATTTATCTCATTTCCTTCCTTATCGGTCCCAATCGGCTCATATAAGGACACTTCCTTCGACGTCTTTCTTTTGGAGCGGATTAACATTAACAGTTCGTTGTCTATACAGCGCGAAGCATATGTGCTGAGCTTTCCCTTGCTGGCGTCAAAAGATGCCACCGCTTTTATCAGCCCTATCGTGCCTATGGAAATTAAGTCTTCCATGTCCTCATCCACGTTCTGATACTTCTTGGCGATGTGGGCTACAAGGCGTAAGTTGCGCTCAATAAGAATCTCTCTCGCTTCCCGGGCTTTCTCACTGCTCCCTTTTTGCAGGTTCTGAATATAGCGGGCTTCTTCTTCTGCGGTTAAAGGTTTTTGGAAAGTTTTCAAAAAGCGCCCCCGAAGTCAATTTATTATATTCTATGACTTCGCTGCCCTTCTAGTGCCTTTCCATCTAAATTAACTATATTATACAAATTATTAACAAAAATAGCAATAAGTTAAAAGAGAAATTGCGCCATAACGTAATTGCTCACGTCTCTTCCGTAAGAAGTCAGTTTCACCCTTTCTCCCCTATCCACCAGGCCGTTTTCCAAGAGCCGTCCCAGAACCTCCCCGTATATGTTCTCCATATCCTCGTGAAAAGTTTCAAAAAATGCCGTTCGGCTCACGCCCTCCGTCAGGCGAAGTCCTAAAAACATGAACTCCTCCATCTGTTCGGCTCTGCCCAGTCTCTGAATTTCTTCCTTTACATCCCGGTGTGCCTTCCCTGTGCCATAAGCATCTAAGTAGGTCTGCATCTTGGAGGTATTTTTCCAGCGGACATTTCCCACCATGGAAGAGGCACCCAGCCCGAATCCCGCATAATCATATCGCTTCCAGTATGCGCAGTTATGTCTGCATTCTTTTCCCTTCAAAGCGTAATTGGAAATCTCATAACGGCAATAGCCTGCTTTCTCCAGCTGCTTTCCGGTTTCTTCATACATCCGGCGTTCCTCTTCTTCCGAAGGAAGTCCATTTCCTGCCCCGCCTTCGTTCCCATCCTCACCGTACCTGTCAAAAAAGGGGGTTCCCTCCTCGATGATAAGGCTGTAGGCAGAAATATGCTCCGGCCTAAGGTCCGCCACCCTGTGCAGCGTCTCCAGATAGCTCTCTGCCGTCTGTCCCGGAAGTGCCGACATCAAATCCACATTCACATTATCGAAACCGGCTTCCCTCGCCATTTTAAAGGCAGCAAAAAAATCGGCTGCATTATGAGCCCTGCCCAGGGCCTTGAGTTCAGAATCCCGCACCGACTGGGCCCCGATGCTGAGCCTGTTGATTCCTGCGGCTTTATACCGGCTAAGCTTTTCCGTGTCCGCCGTACATGGATTTACCTCTATCGTTATCTCTGGATCACGGGAGAACCGATAGCAGTTCCTTAGCGTATCCATTATATTTTCAATATAGACCGTCTGCAGAATGGAAGGAGTTCCTCCGCCGAAAAATACGGTATCCACAAGGCCTCCTTCATAACGGGAGGCCTCCGTCTTTATTTCCCCAAGAAGTGCCGCGGCATAGGCTTCCTCGTCTCTCTCCGAGGCCGGAAAGGATAGAAAATCGCAGTACAAGCACTTTTTTATACAAAAAGGAATATGAATATATATGCCTAACATTTTATTTATCATCCAGCTTAAGCACGCTCATGAAAGCCTTCTGGGGAATCTCCACGCTGCCGATCTGGCGCATACGCTTCTTTCCCTCCTTCTGCTTTTCAAGGAGCTTCTTTTTACGAGTGATATCACCGCCGTAGCATTTCGCAAGCACATCCTTGCGCATAGCCTTTACCGTCTCTCTGGCGATGATCTTACCGCCCACCGCCGCCTGGATCGGAATCTCGAACAGATGTCTGGGGATCTCGTCCTTGAGCTTCTCGCACATCCTGCGTCCGCGCTCATAAGCGCTGTCTGCATGCACGATAAAGGAAAGGGCATCCACCTCTTCGTGGTTGATCAATATGTCCAGTTTCACCAGCTTCGATTCCTCATAGCCCTTCAAATCATAATCAAAGGAGGCATAACCTTTGGAACGGGACTTCAGAGCGTCAAAGAAATCATAAATGATTTCGTTTAATGGAAGCTCATATTTAAGAAGCGCCCTCGTCTCCTCCATATACTCCATTCCCAAATAACGCCCCCTGCGTTCCTGGCAAAGCTCCATGATGGAACCGATGAACTCTGTGGTCACCATAATTTCCGCACTCACTACCGGCTCTTCCATATATTCAATCTCCGTAGGGTCCGGCAGATTAGAGGGATTGGTCAGTTCGATGATCTCCCCGTTATTCTTATGCACTTTATAGATAACGCTTGGCGCCGTCGTCACCAAGTCCAGATTATATTCTCTCTCCAAGCGCTCCTGAATAATCTCCAGGTGCAACAATCCTAAAAAACCACAGCGAAAACCAAAGCCGAGAGCGATTGAGGTCTCCGGCTCGTAGTGTAAAGCCGCATCGTTTAACTGAAGCTTCTCCAAAGCGTCTCTGAGGTCCGGATATTTCGCCCCGTCCGCCGGATACATTCCGCAGTACACCATGGAATTTACTTTTTTATAGCCCGGCAAAGGCGCCGAGCAAGGATTCTTTACATCCGTTACCGTATCTCCCACCGTCGTATCCTTTACATTCTTAATGGAGGCGGTAATATATCCTACCATGCCCGCAGACAGCTCCTCACATGGAATGAACTGCCCCGGTCCGAAATAGCCTACCTCTACAACCTCCGCTTTCGCGCCGGTAGCCATCATCAATACCTGAGTGCCCTTTCGCACCCTGCCCTCCTTAATGCGGCAGAATATGATAACTCCCTTGTAAGAATCGTAAAGAGAGTCGAAAATGAGCGCTTGAAGAGGGTTGTCCGCACTCCCTGCAGGAGCGGGTATCTTATGCACCACTGCTTCCAGCACCTCTTCGATGCCAATCCCGCTCTTAGCGGAAATAAGGGGCGCATCCTGCGCCTCCAAACCGATAATATCTTCTATTTCATCTTTCACGCGCTGTGGCTCCGCACTGGGCAAATCTATCTTATTGATGACCGGAAACACATCCAAATCGTGATCCAGCGCCAAATATACATTAGCTAATGTCTGCGCCTCGATTCCCTGCGCCGCATCCACTACGAGGATCGCTCCGTCGCAGGCCGCAAGACTTCTGCTGACTTCATAGTTAAAATCTACATGCCCGGGAGTATCGATCAGGTTAAAAATATACTCCTCCCCATCCTGTGCTTTATATACGATGCGGACAGTTTGCGCCTTTATGGTAATTCCCCGCTCCCTCTCCAAATCCATATTATCCAAGACCTGCGCCTGCATCTCGCGGCTTGTTAACAGCCCCGTTTTCTCTATCATACGATCCGCCAAAGTAGATTTTCCATGGTCTATATGGGCCACAATACAAAAATTCCTTATTTTACTTTGATCTATGCCTGACATTTGTTTCCTCCGCACTGAATGGTATCAATTATTACTTAAAAAGCTCGATTTTTCGTTTCTTAAGTAATATATCATAAATCCCCTTTCAACACAATGGAAATTACGTGTGCCAGCGGATCACAGGCATTCATGATTTCCTCTACCGTATTTGTCTGCGCTCCCAGCTCTATCAGAAGCGTTTTGGCTCTAAGATGCATGTTGTACCGATAGGCTTTCAGATAAATTCTTCTCGCTATGCCAGGATAATATTCGTTGCTGGCTGCCTGTGCCTGAAAAGAGAAAGCGAGATTATCATCGATATAGGGATTCTCCAGATAGGAAATGTCTCCTTTTTGCCTGGTCCTGCTAAGTCCATTGAAAAACATGAATTGTGCGGTGGGCCTCCCCTGAAGATCGATGACCAGCTTCTTGTGCTCCGGCATAGCATCCCTGTGAAGATCGATGATTACCTCTATGGTAGGATTCTGGGCCAGCACCTGCTCGATGGCTGGAAGGGCGTTGGAATACGCATAGTCTCTCGATTCTATGTCGTATTTTCCAGTATGATGAATCACATTGAACCCATATTGCTCGCGTAAAATCTGTGCCAGCCTCTCTCCCGCTCCCACCACTGTGGTAGACTCGTCGCCCGGCACGGAATCCGCAAAGGCCTCCTGAGAATGAGTATGGTAAATTAATATCTGGGGATTTTCCGATGATGCCTTCATCGTCATATCCTTTCCCAGCAGATTATCCAGATTCAGCTGATCATCCGTGATCGATGTCGTTTTGTCTATAGCATAAAAGGCTTTTACGATGTCCTCATACCCTGTAAGCGATGACCAGTCATATTCATAGCTCTTTGCCTGCGCCTGAAGGAAGCCGCTTTTCTCTTTCCCTGTTTCGTTTTCCTTCCCCTCATCCTGATCTTCATCCTTTTCTGAGTCTTTTTGCTCTTTCTCCTCGTCCTCTTCCTTTTCCTTATTATGTAAACTATTTTCTTCTTTCATTGCCCGTTCCAAATCGCCGTCGATATGCAGCGCATCATCGCCATACTCCAGGGAACCGTCTTCAATTTCCTTGCGTTCCTCATCCGAGCCCTCCTGCCTGATAAGCAGATCGTAGGTGTCCTCATCCTCTATGCTCACATACTCCTTCGCCTGTTCTTCGCTGTAGCCGTAGATGGGGAGCTGCGCTGCAATCAGCGGCTTTATCAGATTCATGGAGCCCCCAGTGCCTGTCTCCTCTTCCATAAAAGCAAAAACAGGCATGTATGTCTCCATCATCTGCTTTCTCAGCCAATCTGCAGCCTTTTCCTGTATACCGAAGTCTTTTTCTTTTTTATCTCCCGAAAAAGAAGAGTACACAGCGCATGCGAAAGCTGTTCCGATCAGGATTACCGCACAGCCTGCCACAATTTTTTGTTTTATTTTGTTTCTTCTATTAAAATTACTGTTTCTGCCATCGGAATACAATCGCCTCACCTCAGCTTTTTGCTGTAAAGTTATACTAGGCAATTATATGCCGAAAAACAATCTATAATTCCAGAGCTTCGTTAAGCGCATCACAAATGACGTGGCTTATCTGCTTTATTTGATAATCCACATCCTTACTGGTCACATACATGTTGTTAAGCTCGGCCAGATTTACTTTCATTTCTCCCGATACCGCATCGTTAACTATAGTCGCCGCATCCACCACCGTAGGCACACCGATTGCAATAACAGGAACCTCAAGGCTTTCCTTCGTCAGGGCATTTCTATGATTTCCTACTCCCGAACCCGGATGGATACCCGTATTAGTCACCTGAATCGTCCGGTTCAGCCTTTTGGTAGAACGTGCTGCCAGTGCATCTACTACAATAACTACGTCCGGCTTCGTCTGGTCGATAACTCCCTTGATGATTTCTGCACTTTCCATTCCGGTCTTGGCCATAACTCCCGGTACGATGCTGCTCACCATATTCATCTTCGATTTGCTGTATGCCGCCTTTCCATATTCCATTACCACATGTCTCGTAATGAACAAATTGTCCGCTACGTTCGGTCCCAAAGCATCCGCCGTCACATCCCGGTTACCAAGTCCTACGATCAGCACAGACTGTTCCTCCCCGGCCTCGGGAATAATATCTTTAAGCTCCTTTGCCAGGGCGGAGGAAATTTCCTGATGATAATTTTCATCCGGTTCCACCATTCTGGGAGCTTCCAACGTAGTATAAGTGCCTATGGGTTTTCCCATAGCCTTCGCCCCGTTTTTTGTTTCAATGATTACTCTGGTAACCCTTATTTCATTTTTTTCATCATAGGTCTCTTCCACGCTGACACCTCTGATTTCCTCCGCTTCTCCTATACTTTCTCTGGCCTCCAGAGCTAAATCCGTTCTTACTTGAAAACAACTCATCTGTCCGCTCCCAAATCCTTTTCTTTGTTTAATTTATGCAAGTAAAGCTTTTTGCTGCAAAAAAAACTTCTCTACCACGTATTTTTTACAAAAACTAGCGAATTATGTATTGACATCTTCAAACTCTTAATTTACAATAATATACGCGTGTTTCATTAAAACGTCCGTGTCCGGATTTAATGAAACCTTTCGTAAAAATTGATCGATAGAGATAAATAGGAGGTGTGGGTCTTGGCTAACATCAAATCTGCTAAAAAGAGAATTTTAGTTAACAACGCAAAAGCTGATAGAAACAAAGCTATCAAATCCGGTGTTAAGACGGCTGTGAAGAAAGTGAATGCTGCAATCGAAGCGAACGATAAAGCTGCTGCTTCCGCTGCATTATTAGCTGCTACTTCAGTAATTGACAAAGCTTCTACAAAAGGCGTATATCATAAGAATACCGCTTCTAGAAAAGTATCGCGTCTGGCACAGGCTATTAATAAGATGGCTTAATTCTTCGATATAAACGAGAATGTGAACGAACATAAAAACAACCCATACCGTCATATGGGTTGTTTTTTTATATAATAACATAATGCCAAAATGCTCCTATTACATAAAAATAGATGCGCAGCTTTTGTTCTGTACACATATGGACGAAGAACAGCCTAACGGCTGTGTCCTCCTCCACCGTGATGGCCTCCGCCGGAATGTCCGCCTCCGCCTGAGCTTCCTCCTCCGCTGCTGCCGGTGTTTCTTTCAATATGCCTTCTCGTCACTACCTTATTGATAAGTGTATCTTCCTTCCTCTTCAAATGAGGCGTGCCGCCATTTACATAGGTAGTAGCCATGGTAGTCCTATTTCCCTTTTTACTGCTCCAATGCACCGCTATAAATATGATAGCTATGACGGCTGCTGCCGCAAAGGGAGACCAGAATGGTAACGACTCTGTTAAATGTCCCGTATCTGTCATATCATAATAGAACTTGTTCACATAGGTCTCGTATGCCTTATAGGGGTCATCTTCTACATACTTATATACTTCGTCCAGCAGATAATCCACCATAGAGCTGCTGTATTTCTCTTCTGCCCTTCCCACCGTACAAAGCCATGTATAAATCCTTCCGTCATCCTCACGAAACCAGTTATCTACCAAAAGAACGCCATCGCCAATCGGCTTGTTGTAGCCGAACTTATTCTCATCATAAAAATCTTCAGCATATATCCGCACAAACTCGTCATAGGAGACATCCGGTTCCTTTTCCCTCGCATATTCCTTAAGGGACTCATTAAGTGTTACGAGTACGATGTCGCATCCGGTCTGAGCTTCCCTCTTGGCAATCAATTCCCGAAGCTTGCTTTCTTCCTCCACCGTCAGAACATCTCCATAGTCGAAAACTCTCTCTTTTGTGAGGCATTCCGCGTTCGCACGCTCCCCTACCTTCTGCGATGTCTGATAAATCAGCGTTCCTGCGTAGAACACTCCCAGAAGTGCCGTTATAAGAAAAATCCATTTAAAGTATTTAATATATTGTTTCATCGCTTACATTACCTCCAGTATTCCCATAAGAAAAGTCAACGCTATACTGGCAACGGCAAATACAGTGGCGCCGTATGCGAGCACCTTCGCCTTGGATACGGGCGTCGAACCTACAATCTTGCCCGTCTGTCCATTTACATAAAAATCATAATCCTTATCCTGATACTTATATAGATAACGCCAAACCGGAAGCAGCGCATAATGCACACCTTCCCTTTCTGTGGAAATATCTCTGTTCTCCGGAATTACCGAGGTATATCCTGAAATCGTCCCTTGAAGCAGCGCCTCCAAATCCTTGTTCGCTTTCGTCTTCGCCCTTTCCTCCAAGGTATCCGCATCCTCATTGTATACCTCACCGAAAAAGCCCGACATATATTTCTCCGTAAAACCTTCCAATTGCTTATAATCGTAAGGCTCCATCAAATCCATGACATCGTTTTGCAGGGCGGATGCATCTACCGGAATCTTGTCAAACTCTACATCCATATCTCTCTCTATCCGATAATAGGATGTCTCCGTATATTCCGTATCGCCAGCCACCCATACTCTGACTTTCGTTCCCTTTCCGGTGTATTCATATCTGGCTGCATAATCGTACATCCAGAACGGAACATAGATTCCCTTCATATCCTTAAGCGTGGCTTCTGAAAGAAAGCTATCCGGAGTGAAAATCCTCCGTTTAAACTCATTTCGGAGCATATCTACTACATTCTTCTTGTCAATTTTGAAAGGCAGCACCAAATCCGGGCGATAGACACCGTTTACTCTGTCGTCCAGTATAATGTAACTTCCACAATACTCGCACTGACAAGTGGACGCATACTCCTCTATGTTCAGCGCTGCTCCACAGTTTAAGCACTCTGTCTGTGATTTTGCATTCTCTCTCTCCTCACTGTCAACTCCATCGCAGTGAGGGCAGTACATCTTCCCTGACGCAGGGCTGTATACCGCGTTTCCGCCGCAGTTCTTACATCTGAATAACATCTTTTCTCCCCATCTTCCTTTTCTCTTTATTTAGTATACGATTCTGTTTCTTCCGGCCTCTTTTCCCCTATAAAGCTTTCCATCCACATCGTTAATGGAATGTTCTATATCTTTTTGAAAATCGAACTCACTCAGCCCGAAAGTCATCGTTACTTTTATTGTTTCTCCCATGTAGCGCATCTCCAGCTTCCTTATCCTCTTTTGAAGTTCCTCCAAAAGGATCAGCGCATCATCTCCGTTGACATTATCGAAGGCGAACAGGAACTCTTCTCCCCCCCAACGGCATACCCGGCCCTTTTCACCGGCCGTTTCTATAAATATGGATGCCAAATGGCGCAGCACGATGTCTCCGCATTCGTGACCATAGTTGTCGTTTACCGCCTTAAAGAAATCGATATCACCAAGGGCTAACGACAGGTTGTCGATCTTCCCTTCTCTGCATTCCCTCTCCTTCTTCTCCAAATACTCACTCATGCTCCGTCTGTTGAATAATCCGGTAAGGGGGTCTATCGCTGCCAGTCTGTGAAGCTTTTCATTATATATGACGAGCTTCTTCTCCATCTCTTGAGAATCCTCGGTAAACACCGACAAAATCGTCATCGTAGCGATAAATACGAAAACGGTATTGATGGTCTGGAATATGATATAGGTTCGCATCTCCAATAAATAAATCGGTTCATACTGAAGAGTGTAGGCATACAAAGCCAGACGGAACAAGCAAAGTATCACACCCATTATAATCTTCCATTGAAGCTTGCTATAGCTGGTCGTAAAATTCAGCGCCAACAGCACGAATACGAAATGCTGTACACCGCAATCCCATCCAAATCCTCTGATGAAAGCAATAATCCAGATTCCCATCAGTATATGAACGAATATGATAGACATCTTCGTTCTATTCAAATATGTTGTATAAAAAGATGCTACATAAGCACAAAATAACGGCACACACAATACGATTGGCTTAATATCTCCTGTCACAAAAAAAGTGCATAAAAGAAGAAGAAAATAAATGCACATAATGATGGAGTTTAGCCTGAGTATGATAGAGGCCTTCTTCGTTTCATTTTCGCTCTTCACATCCCGGAATAACATTTCCGCAAATTTATGAACCATTTCAAACCTCCGGTATAAGGCTGCCCTGCACGATTTCCCTATATGACGATATTATAACTTACCTTTTACCATTTATCAAACAAAAAAAGCATCTATGGAACAATCACTAATAAACTATTGTCCCACAGATGCGATATGTCACCTGATTTTTTCTTTTTACAATGTTATCCTATGCGGCTTGTTACTATCCGTGCACATAATTTTTATATTCCACCGCAAAAGAATGCATATCTTCCTGTAAATAACTTTCCGCTTCTACACAGAAATCCTTTTCCTCTCTCTTGCGATATTCTTGCTCCATAAATAAATGGAGCAGTGTCTTCATCTTATGCTCTATCTCCTCCACACTTCCCTTACGTACCTCCATTTCCTGCTCCAGCATTCTTCTTACGATGTATCTCATGACGAGCGCGCTTACATTGAGGAATAATTCTTTATATCCCCTATGATATTCCTTCTGCGCCTCAATGATATAGGTTCTGGGAAAGGCCTGAAGAAAGCGCTGTTCCAATCGTATTGCTTTTAAATAACTGTAAATCAAATCCACACCGCAAAGCTCATCCGGCATATTTACAAGCAACGGATAATCCAAGGTCAACATATGGTTCTGAGGAAAAAATCGCGCATCGTAATGCACAAAAAATGCCGGCATTCCCCTTACTACCGTATCGTAGCAGCAAAGGCTTCCATAGGAATCGAAGTTCACCATGATTTCTTCATATATGGTCTTCGCTTCGCTCACCTTGTCCATAACAAGCTGAAAGCCTTCCTTATACGCCTCCATGGCACTCTTTCCCGCTCCTCTTTCGACAATTTGTGTGTGTTCAGATCCATTCACTCCCCGCAAGTACATCTCTCTTTCCTCAATGCAGTACAGCACTGCCCCCATAAGCTGCTGCGCCTTCTCGTAGGTTATGGAGGTGCTCTCTTTGCTGGTGTATTTCTCTGTTAAATATTTTACGACCGGAAGCAATTCTTCTATCCCGTATTCCATAGCGTTCCCCTTTCTTTTAGGACCGTAAGTTTTTCGTTACTGTTCAATCACGTTCTTACGCAGCTTAACAGTAAGTGTTAGGCCACTGTGTGAACAACAACAGATTTTCAACTTAGTTCCTCATACAGCACCTGAAGGTATAAATCCCTGTCCCAGCGCTGTTCCTCCGAAAACATCTCGTAATCCCCCTTCCCTCCGCTGCTTATATAGCCCCGATAACCGGCGCGCACGGCGCGGGCAAATCGTTCTAAGCAAGTTTCCTGGAGGTACTCGACGGAACCGAAACAGATTTCTTCATATAATTCCCTCATCACCTCAATCAATTCATCATCCGTCAGATTATCCTCAGCTTCATTCTTATACAAATAAAAAACTTCCTGAAGCTGTGCCAAGGTATCCGCATAGTTATCCCTGTCAATATATTGGGAATCGCAAAAAGCTTGTATAAGCTGCGGCAGTATTCCCTCCCCGAATTCCACCCTCCTTTGCTTTTTCAAAGCATCCTGCCTGCACTGTACCAGCATCCTGGCTTCCTCCTGCGTCAATGCCAGCCCGAACTTCTGTGTCTTTTCGTTGCATGCGACTACCCTTTCAAGCTCTTGTTTCTGCCCCGCTGCCGCGAGTACTTCAAATAGTTCCTCCTGCATATATAACACCCCTCTTTTTTCACACTTATTACTTAGGTAATTACTCGTTATTGTTCACCAGTAGCTCAACACTTGCTGTCAAGCTACATAAGAACGTGATTCAAGAGATGATTTCTGCTTCGCAGAGCGAATTTAAATGCAGAAATCATGTGTTACTGAGAACGAAGTGAACAGTAACAATTATTCATTTTATACCAAAGATATTTAAATACAAGAATTGAAAAAAAGTCATTTTTATGGTATTATATATGTAGAAAGAGAGACAATGATTTATCGTCTCTCTTTTATCCGGTGTACTGTATTGACTTCTTTATTTCCGTTCCATCATGCGCAGTTCCTCAGCATTCTCGTTAAGACCTTCCATAACTCGCGCCAAGGTCGCCACTCTTTCCAGATTCCACTTGCTTCCTTCGTAGGTTTCATTGGCACCTGCCGTTACTTCCTCGGTTACAGCCGATACATTTCCTATACTTTCAATAATCATACGGTTGGAGGCGGATACCGTACCCACCATGGATTTCAGCCTTCCCATCTGTCCGAAAATATCCTCCGTACTCGTTTGAATCCGCTTGAAATTATTCGCCGTGTCGTTTACATATCCGCCCTGTATCTTATTACTATCCAAAAGTCCTCCAACGGATTCCGTTACCTCGCTTAAGGATTTTGTAATATTTTCAATCAAGTCATTGATATCTCCGGTCGCATGGCTAGTCTGTCCTGCAAGGCTGGATATCTCAGAAGCAACTACTGCAAAGCCCCTTCCTGCTTCTCCGGCTCTGGCGGCCTCAATGCTGGCATTCAGAGCAAGCAATCCCGTCTGTGATGCCACATTGCTGATAAGTGCCATAATTCCCTGCATCTTATCGGCATAAGCCAAAAGCTCCTTCATCTCCTGTGCTACCTTCCGGCTGGCTTCCTCGGATATGCTCATCTGGTGAATCAGTTGTTCCATCGCATCCCGGCCATTGGTAAGGTTCTGCTCCGCATTTTTTATATCGTTCATAATAGAGTCCGTAACTTCCTCTACCGCCTCGATGCTCTTGTTGATTTCTTCCGTATTCTTTTGCTGCTGCAAAATTGCCGCTACCGCATCGTTAGCCCCTCCTGTAAGCTCCTCCATGGCACCCTTCGTCACCTCGATGGATTTCTCCAGCTGCTCCGTCTCTCCCGCAGCCTTATTAATATCGGCGGTCATAGAATCTGCCACCTGCAGAACCGTTTGCAGCACTTCCTCCGAATGCGATTTTTCTCTGTCCACCCGCTCTATATTGGCATTATTTATCTTGGAAATTTTGGAATGTGCCATTAGCGTAAAGACTCCGGTCAATATAAGACATGCAAACATGATTTCCGTATCCGTAATATCCTTCGCAGACATCTCCATCGTCATAAACTTGTCTACCGTTAAGACGGCATTTGCAAGCAGCGCATAGATTCCGAGAATTATAGATAGCTTCATATCTACATATACGGCTAATATTACAAAGATCACTATCACATAGCAAAACGACAGGCTGGTATATGAAGTAAATAAAATATATGTATAAAGCAGTAAAAAGCCTACGCTTGTAATATAGCGGACCGCCTTAGTCTCCTTCTTCTTAAAATAAGCCAGTATCGCTAAAATACTTGGGAGAATACAACAGGCTGCCACTATGGCATAGGATCCTATCGTCCTCGCTCCCTTTAATACCTCTATCAAATAGGCTGCCGCGAGAATGGCATTCATAATACAGACACCGACTATCGCCGTATAGTTTCTGCTCTGCTCCGCTACTCTTTCATCTGTTAAATCTAACTGTACTCCATTCATTTCTTATCTGCTCCTTCCATTGACCCTTAGGATTATTGTAAATACGTTACTTTTTGTTCACTATATTACTATTATCGTTCAAATTAAACAAAATATCAAGATAAAATTCACATTTAATTATAGATATTATTGAAATATACATAGAATTGTATTGATAAATCGTATTCTCTGATACATAATAAAAATATATTTATTTTCTTACATAATATTACTTTCTTATAAAGGGGGACAAATGCAATGCCTCAATCCGAAACGCTTCAAAAAATCATAAGCAATATGGAAACTGTCATCGTTGGCAAACGCAATGTCATTGAGCTTTCTCTCATCGCACTGCTTTCCGACGGCCATCTTCTGTTAGAGGATGTACCCGGGGTGGGTAAGACCACCTTGGCAAAGTCGTTGGCCCAATCTATCGAATGCAGCTTTGCCCGAGTTCAATTCACTCCTGATACTCTCCCAAGCGACGTTACCGGCATGACGGTATACAATATGCAAACGGGCGAGTTTCGTTACTGTGAGGGAGTTGTGATGAACGATATTCTTCTCGCCGATGAAATCAACCGCACTTCACCGAAGACGCAGGCCAGTCTCTTGGAAGCCATGGAAGAGCACCAGGTGACGGTGGATGGCAATACCTATTCCCTGCCCCAGCTTTTCATGGTAATCGCCACGCAAAATCCTATCGAACAGCTCGGTACCTATCGTCTGCCTGAAGCCCAGCTGGATCGCTTTATGATGAAGATTTCCATGGGATATCCTGAAAAAATCAAGGAAGAGACGGATATCGTCCGCCGTATCATGGAGGGCGAGCCTTTAAAAAGCCTTCTTCCCGTTTCATCCAGGGAGGAGATTCTTCATATAAAGGAAGAAGTCAACGCCGTGACCGTACATGAAGATATTATTACCTATGCCGTAGAAATCGCCCGCAATACGAGGAAGAGCCGTTATCTTACTCTGGGCGCCAGCCCCCGGGCCGCTATCGCACTGACCCGCGCAGCAAGAAGCCGGGCTTACCTTCTCGGACGCTCCTATGTTACGCCGGAGGATATTACCGTGCTCGCGCAGCCGGTGCTCATGCACCGTCTCGTCCTTTCCTCAGAAGCCAGATTGGAAGGGAAAAAGGAAAAGGATATTTTGGAAGAAGCACTTCATCAGACAAAGGTACCCATTCTATGAGAAAAATAATTTATTTTATTTTTTTAATCGGTTCTATCGTATTGGCCAGCTTTCGGGGAGGCAATATTCCATATATGCTGTTTTACTTCGCCCTGCTCATTCCCGTTCTTGCCCTTACCTATTCCATGTATGTTTATTTCCGCTTTAAAATCGTACAGGAGGTTTCCCGGACTGTGGTGAAAGCGAAGGAGGTTCCCTACCGCCTTATTCTGGCAAACGAGGATTTCATCCCGTTTACGGACATTACTCTTCACTATTTTTCCGATATGGTAACGATAGAAGAGCGCAAGGATATAAATAACTTATGCCTGCTTCCCCATCAGATTCTGCGTGTGGATACAAAGATGTACTGTAAATACAGGGGTACCTATCCGGTAGGAGTAAAAAGCGTCTCCGTTACGGACTTCTTAGGGTTGTTTACCATTACCTACCCCATGGCGACGCAGGTCAGGCTTACCGCCATGCCCCGTATCCTTCCTTTAGAACTCCTTATGGCAGACCTGCAAAAGAAAGATCCTAAGAACACTCGTTTCTCCGTTTCCAAGCTTCAGGAGCTTCCCGATTACGAAGCGCGCCCATACCGTCCCGGAGACCAGTTAAAATACATACATTGGAAGAATTCTGCCAAAACCGGTGAGCTTCTCGTTCGGAAACAAATGCCGGAAGAACTGTTCGAAACCGTAATCATCATGGATTTATCTCCCATTCCGGGAGATATCGATATCCGTCTGCAAACGGAAGATAATATTATCGAGTCCGTAATCGCCTTCGTACACGACTATTATTTGAAGCAGATTCCCGTTCGCGTCGTATATATGGAGGATGATAAGTTAAAGGAGCTTCTCATAAATGCCCGGACCGGCTTCGAGCGGTTTTATGAAATCTGTGCTGCACTTTCCTTTCAGTCTTCTCTTCCCTTAGAAAAGGTATGGGCAAATTATAGTTCTCAAGCAGCTCATTCCTATGCCGTCATCCTCATTACTTCCTCTGTCTCAGGCGATTTAAGGCGTTATACGGAGGAAAACGGCAGAATCGGCAACGAAGTGATTCTAATCGATACCGGAGGATTGTCCCTATGAAAAATTGGATTGTCAAAAAGACCGGAAGCTTAAGAAAATATTACGAAATACTTTATTCCGCTGCCCTTTGCATGGGCCTTATTCTGCTTGCTGACAGCTTGTTTTCACTTCCCTATCGCACTGCTTTTTTCCTGCTTTCCTCCCTGCTTTGGCAATTTTTCATTTATACGGCGGAAGAAAGAAATCTCCGGTTTCCATTGTGGGGCTGTCTGGCCGTATTGCTCGTCCTTGTCTACCTGTTTTTATATGCCGGAGGAAAAAATCTCGTTCCATATTTCTATTTCCTCGGTTTGGCCTCGGTTTGCGTTCCGCTTTCCATCCTGTGCTATCTGGCCGGTCAAAGACTATGGCTGAAAGCTTTGCTCTGCTTTTCTCAGCTTATTTGCCTGATTGTTTTCAGCATACAGAAGCTTTCTCTCTCCAAATGGGCCGTATGCCTCATTTTATTCTGCTTTCTGCTCTTTCTCGCAGAGCTTTCCTGTGCGTTTTCCGAAGGAAAAGCAGGACAGAAAATACTTTACCTGACCCCCTTCTTTTTCCTGGCCATGCTGTTTCTATTCTTTCTGCCCGTGAAGGAAACGCCAATCCGATGGCATACAGTAAAAAATGTGGTCAAAGCGGTACGGGAGGAACTAACCGCCCTCATTATAAATGCAGAGTATTTCTTTTCGGGAAGCAGCGGCAGCTATTCCCTAAGTTTTGCCGGTTATGACGAGGATAGCGGAATCGGAGGCAAAGTCCTTTCTTCCGACAGTCCACAGCTTTCCATTATCGGCGACCAGACCAAGGCTCCTCTTTATCTGGCGGGAAACATACGTGATTTCTATAACGGTCATGGTTGGGAACTGCGCGCAGCAGGGAAGCCTTACGAGGGAGAAGAATACCTCCTGCAATACGATGGGCTGATGTCCTCCCTTTCACAGAGCATTTATTCACAGGAGGATATTGAAGAGCTGATAAGCTACAGCTATTACAATATTACCTATAAAAGCTTGAAGACAAAGAGCCTGTTCTTCGCCCCATTTACCCAGAACATCCTGCTTTTTAACGAAAAACCCACCGCCTCTGCTTACGGTGACGGGCTCCGGCTTTCCAAAGCACAAGGTATGGGCTTTCATTATCAGCTAAATCTTATGGAGCTTAATTATTCTGACGAAAGAGTAAAACAGCTTTTAAGAGGGCATGCATGGAAGGTCACTCCTTCCCTTACACAAGCAGCCGCTGAGAGGCAGAGCTTCATTCATGAACATTATACGCTCCTTCCTGATTCACTCCCTTCCCGTGTCTATTCTCTGGCGGAAGAAATTACATCCAAAGAAGATAACGACTATGACCGCATGAAGGCAATCGAGAATTATCTGAGCGAATATACTTATACTACTTCTCCCCAGCCGCTTCCCGAAGAAGCGGACGTAGTCGACGGATTCCTCTTCGAAAGCAGAACCGGCTACTGTACATATTTTGCCTCTGCCATGGCGGTTCTCGGACGCTGTGAGGGCATTCCTACCCGCTATGTGGAGGGCTTTGTTTCTAATGGTTCCTATCACTATGATAACCGTACCCTGAACCTCTCCGGTAACAATGCTCATGCATGGGTGGAAGCATATATCGATAATATCGGCTGGATTCCCTACGACCCTACGCCCCGCTACTACGTAGTCACTAATACGGCATGGGGGCAAAGCGGGGAAACTGCCGTTGCCGCTGCCATCACTCCGCCAACCATTCCTTATACAAATCCTTCTCCGGTTCCTGAAGAAAGCGAAACCTATGAAATCAGCAATTTCTCCGTTCTGGAAAGCGGGAAGGAACTTTTACTCTTCGTTTTGGATGGTCTGCTCCTTATGTGTATCGTGAGCTTCATTATCTTCCTTCTTCTTCTCTTACGAAACCAATTGCAGCACCGCCGTTACATGGCAGTAAGCGATTATGAGAAGATACAGTTTCACATGAAAAAAGCCTTCCAATTCGGAAGGCTGTATGGTTATCCCATAGAAGCAGGAGAAACCCTTTCGGATTACGGCACCAGGACCGAAGGTGGTCTGGACACATCCGAATACTCTTTTTTAGATATATGTGATTTGTTCCAAAGCATCCGCTTCGGCGGCCGCCCTATCTCAGACATGAATATCAAGATGATGGAGGCTTATACCTCCTCCTTGCAAAAAAAATATCTGAAGCAATGCAGCCGTATGAAACGTCTGCTGTATTTCGTAATGCCGACTTCGTAAAGAGAAGCTAATACCCTTCCCTTTCTTCTTCCTTCGTTCGGTGAACAGTTCCTCTCGGATGTGCAGGCGGCGCATAGACAGAGGAAAGTCTAAGCGGGCCTTTGCCTGCGTTGATTATATTATGCCAAACACCCGCCGGTATGAAAACGGTATCGCCTGCAGATAGATGCTGCTGAAAATCCAGCCGATCCATATAACTTCCTATCTTAACGAGTCCCTGCCCTTCTTCCACGCTGAGGATGTGGTCCGTAAGGTGATGTATCTCTATGCCAATTTCTCCATATACGGGAATACACATAACTGTCATCTGCAAATTGGAACCGGTCCATAATGCCGTGCGGAAATTCTGATTCCGCTTGGTTTCATGCTCGACGTTTGTGGCAAAGGAAAGCGGTCCGTAATCGGTACTGCTCATGCCACGATAATAGTTCATAGGAAACTCCTTTTCCTACTCTTAGAACATCATATGCGGCAAAACATACTCTTGTGATGGCGTATGCATTTTACTTCGCTCTCATCATTTTAGAGGATATCATCGGTCCATTCGATGTCTACATCGCCGCTATTGCTGTCGCCCCCGTTATCTCCACCGCTCCCGCTGTCGGGCTGGCTGCCTCCACTGTCTGTATTTCCACCGCCTGAACTTTGACCGCCGCTGTCCGAGCTTCCTCCGGCGCTTTGTCCGCCGCTGCCCGTACTTCCGCCTCCGGCACTTTGACCACCAGCATTATTCTGGCTGCTGTCTCCCGAACCGGCTGGTGAGGGTGCCTGTGTCGCCGGCTGCTTCGGCGCTGTCGGCACTGCAGGTACTTCTGTTCCGGACGGTGCAGGCGCTGATGACGTTTTACCTTTACCTGCCTTTGAGGGCTTGGATGTACCTTCCTGCACATCTTTTTTTATGATTCCCACTCCTCTGTTTTCGTAAGGCTTAGATTTACTGCCACCCGTTTTCTCGGTTCCGCCGTTTGTTTCTCCGATTTCGTTATCTGTTTCAGCGTCCTCATTGTCCGCAGGAAATTGTTCTTTCCCATATGCTTCGAAAGGGTCTGCCTTCCGGTAATCTTCTACTGTGCCCAGCACATGCCATCTGCTGCCGTCGAACCATTCGATATTGGAATCATAGATTCTTACCTTAACCGCTCCGCTGTCAATCATTTGTTCCTGAGTTCCCGAATCATTTTTCGTCTGCGGCTCATATAGCACAACTTCAGGATAAGCCTCCATTCCGAGCACAGAACAATCGAAAACAAAGGAACCTGCTTCCGCTTCCTCCGGTACATTCACGAACAAATATCCACTCTTATCCGCCGTATAAGCATATACGATGAAATTGTCCTCACCACTTCCCACATTCTTCTGGCTGCCGTCCAACTGCGCTACCGCCGTTATACCGCCATCTTCAAATGCTCCTTTATACTCCGTCATATCCATATCTGCTCTGCTGCTCCACAGCGCGAACAAATCGGAGGCCTCATGACCATAGCTTACCTGTGCAGTATAATCCCCGGTGCAAACTCCGTTTTCGAAGGTTCCCGTCTCATGATATACATCTCCTCTCCCCGCCATGCAAAGCCATGCTTCAAAATCCCCCTGGTACTTCCCGTCTACGAGCTTTGAGGTTAACATCTGAAGGCTATCTTCTCTTCGCATCAGCCCCGATACACTGCCATCATCCGCTGCATACCATGCACTTGAATACTTCTCACCCGCTTCGTCATACCCTGCCTCAAAGCAAAGCGTCATCTTTCCCGCCTCGTCCGTCATATAATACCTCCTGCTGCCCTCACGCAGCTTCGGCATCATAAGGCTTTGCCAGTCATCGCTAAGAAGCATTCCTGCCGCCTCATCCACATATCCGGGTGTACTCAGGTTCGAAAGCAGACGCTCTGCCTCCACCTTTATCCCATCGCTCTCTTCCTCTATGTTCACTGTTATATCTTTTAATAATTCTATACATTGTACGTCGTTATATAGGCGGTAGCATTGCTCCAGCAGGTCGCGCTGTCTCTTGCGCATACCTTCTTCCCCATACAAATTGGCCAGCTCTTTATAATCATCGGCCGTGAATTCTCCCGAGGCATATTTTATTTCATATTCCTCTATGGCGCTTTTTTCCCCTCCGAGATCCGGATCAGCAGAACTTTCACCCGCCTGCCCGGAAGCCGTTTCCTCTTTTTTTTCTTCCTCTCCTTTATCTGCCTGTGCACATCCTCCTAAAAACAGCAGCAGAGAAATGGAGAAAATTGCCGCAGCCTTCCTTTTCCTCTTCATCGATTTATGTTCTCCTTCTTTCATCCTTTTCCTATCATCCCCCTGCTTTATCTGCATCCTCGATCAATTTTCTAAGAAATAAATCAGCGCTGGAATTTTTCTCATACTGACCGCCGGAAAGTACTTGATTCGCCAGCGAATAGATGCTCTTCCATACCGTAGGCCCATATAAAACCACCTCCGAATTATCCTTTGTAAGGATAATGTATCCGCGAAAGGCATATTCCACTTTATACTGATTGGCGGGCAAACCTACCAAAACTGAGGTAAAGCGATGCCTTCCGGAGACAGTTTCATATATTTTGTCCTCCAATATTCCATCCGCATTTTTGCCATAGGACATACCGCTCAGAACCTTTTCTCCCCCCTTTACCAAAGGATACTGTACTCTGTTCGCATTGTTCATGACAAGAGTTCCATATTCCTTGAGCACATATCCGGCAGTTCCCCCCGAAACGAGCTGAGACCGAAGGCTAGACGATATGCCCGTCTTAAAACGTATACCGGATTTTCCCATGATACGGATAGAAAAACCGTGGTATGAAAGAATATCCTCCAGTTCAGGAACCGCAGTCGCTTCATAGACGGCTCCATTATGCTTAAGTGTCCAGACATACATTCCTATCGGAACATTTGCCCCGTTGTATTTATACATTACTGCAGTTTTCACATTTCCGCCTGCGGCTGTCACCACATACTTCCCATCGCGCGCAGTCGCCGCATATCCGATTCCATCCAGATATATATTGGCATCTGTATACCCAGCAGGAGGTGTCAGAGACACGCTGTAGGATATTGTCGGTATAGAGCATGCCTCCGGCGGCATATTATTATAGACCGGTATCTTGAATACGAATGTGTTGTCGAGAGAACCGGCACTGTTATACAGCTTGCGTATATTCTCTCCTTCATTGGCCGGGGCGCATATATTCTGCATATACTGATGCCAGAACAGCCCGTTGTAGCTTCCGTCCACATCAAATTTCTGTAAATACAAGGTATCCTGACCTTTCAATATATAATTTTGGGAAATCACTTTAGCACCGCCCAAAATAGAACTATATCCATCCGTCCAACCCTCTGCTTTCGCCTTGGCAAGCCCGCTTTCTATCACTGCCTTGTCATTGTTTCCCGTAGCTGCAATATTAAAATAATTATAATAGCCCTCGTACCCGGGATAGACCCCGGAGATCAGAGAAGAGGTTCCTTTTCCCTGTTCCTGATATACTCTGCAAGCGAGGTGGAACGGACTTACTTTCAACGATGAGCCTGCCGTCCAAAATATATTGGCGTAAGTAAGTGAGGTCTTGGGAGCATTCCCTGCCATGAATGTCTGATTCAAAAAACTCTGTACGGCCGTTTGCGTATGATAGGATTCGTTATATGTAAGGAGCTCAAACTGGAAAATACGCGATTCGTTCAGACCGTTCCTCGGATCGAGATAATGCTCTAACGCTCCCTTCGATGCATAAGACCACGTCTCACTATACTTTCCTTCCTGCATGTAAGCCGGCAAATAAGATTCTACCAGGCTCCTTCCATCCTTTATTTCTTCCGATACGACATAATTCCAGTCTAAATTGGTATTCATTTTTACGAAAGTCCACTTGGGATGCGCTTGCTTCAACGCCGTCAGCGCTGCTTTGTAACTGTCGGGAAACTGTTCGATGTCCGCATAAGTCTGAATAGCGCTTCTGGCTGCCGCAAAAGGAAGTACTTTACCCGAACTGTTATTATAAGACTCTTCCCATTCCAGAAACAGTTCGTCAGAGCACGCAAGATAAGCCCTCGGAATATATCCTCTATATTCCGCTTCTTGGAAATATAGGGTAACATATACCCACAGCTCTTCATTTTCATCCGCAAGAACATCCTTAATCTGCACCTGCTGTCCGCTGGGCACAGTTATCACTGCGCTGCTGTCATACGAAGCTTCCATTCGTATGGAATATTCGTCGCACAAATACACCAGCGCTATTACCGTATGATCTCCTAACATATTTTTTAAGGCATTTGATGCTTCTTCCATTCGTGCAGTATCTTCTTTTGTTTTGTATGTATCTGCTGTCGAAGTTATCAGTTCTGCTTCTTCTGGCTGCGTCTCTAATCCTATCGCATTCAGATTATCCGCTTCCGCATCATCGCTGTCCCCGGAGGGCTCCTCTGTTCCAGTACTTATTTCGGCACCGGAAGTCCCTTCTGGTCCACTGCTTCCAGCATTTATAGTATTCACGTCATTTTCGCTGACTGAAATCTTCTCCGTATTAGAATTTTCTTCTGCCAGCACAGGGAAAGTAACTACCGGAACAGGAAACAAATATACGAATAAAATCGACGCAGCTAACAGCACTGAAAATTTTCTCATACAATAATCTTGCCTTTCTTATCGTTTGTATTTTCCCCTTTACAAACACCCCTCCATTATACAAAAGGCAACTGTAAATGACAATTCTCGCGGGCACTCCAAATTATGTAAATTGATTATTGCCATGAATAGCAAAGCTGTGAATAGCAGCAATTGTAACAATTAATTCCCCCAAAGTTCCTCCAGCTTGCCCGCTGCCAGACTAAAATAAGGCCTCATTCTTCCTCGTTCCCGCTTTTACTCCGAATTTCACTGCACGATCCACGGCCTTTTCCACTTTCTTGCGAAGCTTAACATCCTCCAGGATACTTCTTATTCCTTCTGTCTCGGATCCGAGAAGCTCATCTATTACTTTTTTTGCTGATCTCTCTCCTCATACATCACTCTCCTATCTTGCCATTTCAAAAGAATATTTTTCTATTACAATACAAAGTCTGACGGATGATATGAAATCCGTCAGACCATTGAATTCTGTCGTACACGTGAAAATTACATTCTTTTTTCGTATAAGGCGAGGTTACTCCGGTTCACCTCAAAGGTTCCCGTATCCGTGTAACGCGCAACAGATTTCCCTTGGAATACATCTGCCAGGAAATCCAAAGCCATACTTCCCCAGGAAAACGCCCGCTGTGCAATCGCCACGTCGATTCCGCCTCTTTTGATCTGTGTGGCAATATCAGCGGTAAAGTCCACCGTTACAATCTTAATGCCTGTACCCTGATGTCCGGCAAAGCTTCCGTAAGCCACGCCCCAGAGCACATCCGTTGCGTAAACAACTTCTACATTCGGGTAATCCTTCCGCACCCGACTCATTACAGCCTCCACATCTTTTTTGGTTGGATTGCTCGGAATATCTATTTTATGTACGATAACGCCTTCCTTTGTCAGTGCATCCACAAAGCCCTGCGCTCTGTTTTCTATGGATTGGATCTTGATGTCTGACCAAAGGCCGACTACTGCCTCGCCGCTGCTGCTTAAAAACTGCTTCGCAGCCTTCGACGCATTTTTACCCAGCTCGTAACCGTTGGTTTCTATCAATGCCTCATAATCTACACCCTCTAAGGCAGAATTAATGAAGATAATCTTCGTTCCGTTCTGTGTTGCTGATTTCAACAGATTACGAATCTGCGGACTGTCGATAGGGCTTATAACGATAGCGTCGAACTTTCTTTCTACGAAGCTTTGCAGCGCCTTAAGCATCTCCTCCGCACCTTGGTTTCTGGACTTCGGCGCGAAAATCTCCAGTTCATAATGCAAAGCCTTAGCGGTTTTTCTCGCTTCCCTCGCCGTCGGCTCCCAGAAATCGCAGTCAATGTCGAATATCATAGCAATCTTCTGCTGTCGTCTTTCTTCCTTCTTTATCTGGATCTTAGATAAATCGGAGGATAATATTGCAACTCCTTCGTTTAGCTTGCCCGCCATTTTCTCCATGGTCTTTACCGTACTGCTCTGACTCATGGTAAGAGATGCCACTTCTTCCGTAGAAGCCACGGACTCCTGATTGACTGCAAGGATGTTTCTGAAGGAATCTAACAGGCTCTCCTTCTGTTCTCCGAGTCCGGTAACTTCTCTATAAAAGAGTTCCTGATCGGATACGAAGCCCTCCACATGCCTGTCGATTCTGCTGAATGCCTCGATTACCTCAGCTACCGCTTTTTCCTGCTGCTCGAAGGTATCTCTTGAGCTGTCCACCGCGGAGCTCAATTGATTGAGCTGAGTCATGATTTCCGTTATATTCTGACTGATCGTCTCGCTGGCGCGATGACTTTCGTCGGACAGCTTCCTTATCTCATCTGCAACTACCGCAAAGCCTTTTCCTGCGTCTCCCGCCCTCGCCGCTTCTATGGAAGCATTCAGGGAGAGCAGATTCGTCTGGTCTGCGATTTCATTGAGCTGCTCTGTAATGCCCGTGATGCTCTTGGTCATTTCCAGCAATTGATAGATTTCTGTAATAATCGTATTATTCACGGTCTGGTTGCTGTTCTGACTGAGCGTCAGATTCTCCACGGCAACCTTCCCGCTATCGCTGATTTCTCCCATTTCTTTTGCGGAGTCGATCAAGTCCTTCGATTTATCCCCCATCATATTGATCTTATCCGCCAATATCTCCGCAATATTTTCGCAGGAATTGATTTCCTCTCTCTGCCGCTTGGAGCCGTCCGATATGTATTGTGCAGCAAAGCCGATGCTGTCCGAGGATTCCAGCATCCCTTCAATGATTCCTTCAAATTGCTCCGAAATAATCTTGACCGTATCGAAATCCCCGCAGAAGCGGTAAAAGAAATCTTTATATTGCTTCCATAACTGCTTATGAAATTCCTCACCTTCCTGCATCTTCTCTTCTTCCGTAAAATCCCACCGGTAGAGCTTATCCATTAACTCTTTGCTGCTATAACCCCTTTTGCTTCTCTTCATCTTACCTTCTCCTCTTCTCCTTGTACGTTCTATTTCCGTTCCCAACGATACGCAGGATGTAACATTGAATTCGCAACATGCCCTATGCACATTATACCATGAATACAAATACATTACCAAGTCGAAATTTGAGACAATTATATCGATAAGTACATAAATGTTACTGTTCACTCCGTTCACAGTAACTCATGATTTCTGCATTTAAATTCGCTTCGCGAAGCAGAAATCATCTCTCGTATCACGTTCTTACGTAGCTTAACAGCAAGTGTTAAGCTACTGTGTGAACAGTAACGTATAAATTCCACGCTTCTTTCATCCAGTTTTCTTCTTATTGCAACAATCTCCGGCTACCCTTAAGCTGTCATTTTCCTCACAAAGCTTCGAAAGCCTTCCGTCCTCAATAAGATAAGCTTCTCCAAACAGCCTCGTTTCCTCCTTAGAAACGATGATATAGCTGCCATCGACCAATGCATAAAAGCGTTCTCCCATGCTGTCAGGATATGTAATATCCTCCATCACTCCCTTCCCGTCCAGAACTTCTTCCTTTATCTCCTTATAATGCGGCAATATCATCAACTTCGTTATCCCAAGTCCCTTTAAAAACCGCTGATATTCCGGATTATCCGCTTCTCCTTGAAGCTCCGGCTGGGCATAGACGACATCGGCGCTGTTCATCGTCCCGGCGCTTATACCGATGACAACTCCGCCGAAACCTTTCAGCTTTTCTTTCAGCCTGATTTTTCCAAAAAATGCATTCTGCGTCGGCACATGTCCTCCTGAAAGTATGATTACATCATAGTCCGCGATTTCCTCTCCGGACAAATCATCGTTTCTCCAATCCAAAACATCACATTTTTCCAATGGAAGTCCGCTAAGAGAAAAGGAAACTCTAAAGGTCTCCCTCATACTGTCATTCATCCTCGTATCTTGTGGGTCACTGCTGATTAACAAACACTTTGTATTCTGTTTCCAATACTGCTTTAATGTTTCCACAAACCCGTTCATCCGATTCAGTTCGCAGGGCTTTCGCATTCCATCTTCTATATATGACCCGCCCGGACTACTTGTTAAGAATGCTATCATTTTAGATTCTCCCTTTTTAATACCCCATAGCTCTTTTTACTACAAGCATGTCTTCCTCACCCACCAGTTTCTTTAACAGTTCAAAGGCTACATAGGGAGCAGTCTCCGGACAGTATGAGGTGATGATATTTCCATCCACCACCACCGGCTCATTGACTACAGTAGCACCAAACTCTGCTAATTGCTTTTGACGGCCGCCCTGAAGATGATAGGTAGTCGCTCTTTTGTTTTTCAGGATTCCGCTCTTTCCAAGGGACAGAGCCCCCACGCATACCGATGCAATGATTTTTCCTTGCCGGTCAAAATCTCTGATTAGATTTAAGGTTCTTTCGTCATACGCTTCTTCATAAAACCCAAACCGTTCGAAACCACCGGGAATTGCCAGGGCATCGTATTCTTCGGTTTGAATCTCTTCTATCAGCCTATCCATAATGACAGGCACACCGAAGGTACTGAGCACTGTCACCGTAAAACCACAGGTTTCCACTGAAATATCGTGCCCGTATTCCTCTCTCGCCCAACCTAATATGTCTATGAACACACTAAATTCCATGGTTTCAAATCCTTTGGCACAGAGCAATAATATTTTAGAGGGCTTTTCGTCCCGCTTAGGTATTAACCTTTCTATTGCTTCTTCTATCTTCACCCTCCATACCATATGATGGGCCCCCTCCCCCCAGTAATTTTCCAGATAATACGCAGGATTACCGAATCTCTTGCACCATATGCTCTGGGCAATCTTGTATCCGCTGTCAAAGCAGATTTCCTCTACCTGCTTTTCCTTCAATACCTCGAACAGAGAATGCATCAATAAGGCAGAAACACCTCTTTTCTGCCAGTCTGGGCGCACATAAACCGTACCGATTTCCAGCATATCTTTAAGCTCCCCTTCCGTACATGAGTTCAGTAAATCGTTAGAGAGTCCATATTCGATGGAGCCGATGATTTCGCCTTTATGCTCCGCCAAAAGAAAAAATCTTTCCTTCCCTTCCGTATCGAAATCTTGTGCAATACCTCTTTTTTTATCCAAAATCTCTTCTTGAAGCAATTCCTTCCTGTCATATATATTATTTTTCTTAAACGTATCCACGAGCACCTCCTCAAAAAAGGCGTGAATGCGCTCAAGCTCTTCTATTCCGGGTCTTCTTATTGTTATGTCTTTCATGTTTACCTATGCTCCTCCTAAAGTATGAGTATCTTGTGCCATATTCCTGTGGATCTTGTGCGCAAATCTCAAGTCAAAACGTTGTAATATCAGCCCGTTGCGAAACTTATAATCTTCTCCAATTTCATATACAATTTCACGATACGGCAATAGCACAGTTACCTATTTATAATATACTATGGCGGAATGAAAACACAACATCTTTTCATTCCGCCATAAAAATTTACAGTATAAACCGTTATAAAATTAAAGTTTCAAAACAGCAAAGAGGTTAAGCTGCTCTTCTTTTAACGATTTCATCTTTCTGTCCGTAATCTTGTCCTTTGGACCTATGCTTGTACACAGCAGAGGGGAATTTACGTCATACTGTCTTACGTTTCTTTCCACCTTTTCATCGCTGAAATTCGCATAGCAGTACTTGCATCCGTTTTTACAAGTATGATAAGTGCCCACTTCTACGCTCTCCAAGCATCCGCATCCCGTTCTCTGATTTTTATCCTTTGCTCCTGCTATTTTGCAACCGATGATTTTCTCAATCAGCGCCCTGTCGATACAACTGCCGTGCCTTACCCCAATATGGCTAAGCTCGATTTGCTCCGCGCAGGTTTCTATTTCCATGTGATACCTATTGGCAATCTTCACCATGTCCTTTACCATTCCGATCATTTCAGCTTCGGTTATTCGCTTAACATTCAATCCCGCCGTATTGCGCATCGTCTTAGCATACAAATCCACAAAGCTTATTACGACCCTTTCCGTATATCCACCTAAGCTATTTGCAATTTCCTCAAACGTCTTAATATGGTATTCCCTGCTATACTTCTCGTTTAATAAAATGGGGTCGTACCGCCAAATGACCTTATCGCTCCCTATTTTTTCAGATAACCGTTTAAATGTAGGTATAAGCTCCTCCCGCTTATTCGGAAGTGCAGGCTCCATATCCTTTCCATAGCCGGTGAGCGTAAATTGAAAATAATACTTATAGTCCTTAAGTTCATCCAATCGCTCCAGCATTGGAGCGGGATTCTTCGTCCAGAAAATGATACAGTCAATTACCTCAGGCGATAAATCGATTTTGCTGACTTGATGCTCATTCATCGGATTCCTGACTTGTAAAAAGCCCTCTTTTATCCTGTTAAAAAACCATTCCGAATAGTAATTAGGAATATCCGTTCTTCTGCTTACGCTTAGTAGCATCTTCACTGTACCTCTCTGTCTTACCTTATTACACTCTATATCTATTACAGCCGTCTTTTGGAAGAGTATGCAACTCGTTCATTTGGATAAACGTCCGGGACAACTCACAATACCTGCACGATCCTATCCTCTACATATCCCATATCCTCCGTAGGCTCGAATCTTTCCACTACACGCCCCTCCCTATTTACCAGAAACTTCGTAAAGTTCCACTTAATATCCGGCTCGTTCTTATAGTTCGGATTGCTTTTAAGCAGCACATCTTCCAAGACGGGAGTCATCTTACTTTCCGGGCTGAAGCCTTCGAAGCCTTTTTGCTCCACCAAGTACTTATACAGCGGAATTGCATTTTCACCGTTAACCTCTATCTTAGAAAACCTGGGAAAGGTAATTCCATAGTGCATATCGCAGAAACTTCCGATTTCTTCATTACTTCCCGGCGCCTGATTTCCAAACTGGTTGCATGGGAAGTCCAGAATCTCAAAGCCTTCTCCCTGATACTTCTCATATAAGTCCTGTAAGACATCATACTGTGGTGTAAATCCGCACTGTGTAGCGGTATTGACAATTAAAAGTACCTTTCCATTGTAATCGGCCAAAGAAATCTTCGCCCCTTTTGTATTCTCTACCTTGAAATCATAAACATTACTCATAATTTTTCTCCTTTCACGTCCTTATATTTTATTTCTTTTTTTATTTCCTTGTTTTTGTTTTCTTGTTTTTGTTTTCCTGTTTTTGTTTTCCTGTTTTTGTTTTCCTGTTTTATTCTTTATTTCTTTATCTTAATTATACTTTATTTGCTTGAATTATTCTCTCTTTTTCTTATTTCAGTAATTTCTGAATCTTCTCCTCCAGTTTCTCGGGTGTAGTCGCCGAGCCAAACCGCTCCGTCACATTGCCGTCTCTATCTACCAAAAACTTCGTAAAGTTCCATTTAATATTCTTTCCCATAACGCCGCCCTTTTGAGATTTTAAATAAGTATATAGAGGCTCCTCGTCCTCACCATTCACATGAACCTTGGCAAACTGAGAAAATGTAATTCCATAGCGCAGGCCACAAAAGCTGGTAATTTCATCATCGCTGCCGGGCGCCTGATTCGCAAATTGATTGCAAGGAAAATCCAGAATTTCAAATCCTTCTCCTCTGTACTTTTCATATAAGGTCTGCAGGCCGTTATACTGCGGTGTGAAACCACATCCTGTCGCTGTATTCACAATTAACAGCACCTTTCCTTTGTAATCTGACAGTGAAACATCCTTTCCTTCCTTACTTTTAACTGTGTAATTATAAATGCTCATGCTTCTTATCCTCTCCTATATATTGCTTTCAATATAATTGTTTACTATTTAATTTAGATTGTACACAATTTATTTTGGTTTGTCAATCCCTATCTTAAAAAATAGTATAAAAACTGCGCAGGACAAAAAACGGGTTTGCAGCAATCTTCTTGCCGCAAACCCTCCTAAACACCATTTTCTATTTTTTCTCACTTTGAATTTTCTTCCAAAGCCGTACCATATATTCCTGTTAGCTTTTTTCATTCTTCAAAGTCGTCTGCTCCAGAACTTCTTCCGTCTGACCAACCGGCCACCCTTGCCGCCTATATGCTCAATCGCCGTTTTTTCAATTTCTAAACATGGCTTTTCTGCGCTCCGCCGTCATGCCGATTTTATCGATATTTCCTACCAAATCCTGAGTTACCGAAGTAATCTTATCCGTTGCCTGCTTGCAGTCCGTTACCAGACCTTCAAATTCCAGCATCGCATTAGCAGTCTCCCTTGCACTCGCCGTATTTCTCTCGGCCGCATCCGCTAAGGAAACGATACCATCCTTCATCACATCCTTATGACCATCCAGCGTATTAACCTCAGTATTGATGCCGTCGATAGAGGAACCCACGCTGATAATTTCCTGATTCAGCTTTGCAAAAATATCTTTTGTCTGGCGAATCTTCTCGTTCTGCTGTACAAACGCATCGGATACCTTCTGGGTGACGTCTACGCTCACATTCGAGTTCTCGATCAATATATTGACAATCTTGCTAATATGTTCTGAAGACTCTCTCGACTGATCCGCCAAGGTACGTATCTCCTCGGCAACTACTGCAAAGCCTTTTCCCTGCTCTCCCGCTCTCGCTGCCTCTATGGATGCATTCAGCGCAAGCAGATTCGTCTGGCTGGCAATTCCTGCGATGATTTCTGTGGCCTGACGTATTTCCAATGCCGACTGATTGGTAAGGTCTGTCTGATTTCTGACATTTTCAATCGACTCGCTGTTCTCTTCGCTGATAGTTACAAGCTCCTGCATGATCGCTTCGGATGATTGATTATAATCCTTCATCTTATCCGCGCTCTCTGTCAGCGCTTCTATATTCGCCGCAATAGACTCTATTGCATGGCTGATATACAGTATCTCGCTTTCAATTTCTTTCGTCTGGTCAGCCTGAGATACCGTATTCAAGGTGATACTCTCTACTTCTCGGCCTACCTGCTCCATAGCCTTCGCCATATTATCAAAAGATTCTCGAAAATTGCCGGAAACCGAGTCCAGGGAATCTACTGCATTCTTTATTCCTACTACGACCTTTGCAAAGGATTTCATCATCTCGTTGACATTCCGCATCATATGTCCCAGTTCGTCCTTGCGTTCTGTCAGCTTATTGCCGTCCAACGTCATCGTTCCGTCCGCAATCTTATCAAAGTTCTTAGCCAGTTTCCCCAAATTCTTTAAAATAGCTTCAATAAAGCCAAAGATAACCGCCCCTAACACTAGCAAAAGTATGACAAGAATCAATATCGCAAATCCAACGGTCATCCTTTGTCCCGCCACCTGCATCAGGATAAAAACAGTTGCCAGACCGAAGGCGATTACCGGCCCGGCAATCATACATAGAAGGCGTATCCACGCTTTGTTTTTCTTTGCAGCATCCATTTCCATATGTAAGTATCTCTCCTTTTCCTCTTGTAATATAAATTTATTATAATACCTTTTCCATTTTTTGTCTCGTGTTTCTACGTGAATCTATTATTAAATTCTTATTATCTTTATTAAAATCTTATTTTTTTTATTGCTGTTTACAGCCGCAGCGAGACCTCCATTGGCCCTATTACAGAACAATAGTGTACTTCGCACACTCTCGCGACCAAATACTTTTCCAGCACAGCTTTTGTTCCGCGCGCGTAGCTGCGCATCCATCTTTCTTTAATAGGAGCACTTTCCTATTAAAGAACAAAGGCCTCTCGGAAATGACACTGAGAGGCCCGCATAAAACTATTTAATCAATCATTTATACACACCGTATTGATTGGTATAAACACTAAGCGCACTTGTCACTATCTCATAAATCACATTACCCTTCGTCTCTTGATATGTTTTATATCTTGTATATGCATATGTCCGCTCAGCACCACCCTTACATGATAGAGGTTGAATAGTTCCACGATTTCCTGACTGTTGTTCAACACATAGCCGAAGGAAAAAAGCCTGCTATGCTCCAGCAGATTGTGGTGCATGACTACAATAGGAGTAACTCCCTTTTTTTCCGCCTCTTTCAGCTTTTCCTCCAGCCACCCATAGGTTTCCTCACGGATATCTCCGAAAGAGGTGGAAGGATTTGTCTCGCTGTTGTTCTCATATTTGCATGTATCCAGCATGAACAGCCATAGCTCATCCGAAAGCTCCGAAACATAACTCAAAGAGGCGGTATCATAACTCATACCGCCCTCATAGCCGAAATCCCCGCTTCTTCCACACGCTTAAGCTTACCTGCCAGTTCTTCATGGCTCTTCTTCTCACCGTTAAAGGTCAGGTCACCACTCAAGATAAGACCCTGAGGCTTCTCTTCTATCACTTCCTCCAAAAAGGCATCTGTAAGCTGCCCGATATAATCGGTCTGCTTGCCGTCTCCCGTCCGCAGCATCTCTTCAAAGAGCCCGCCTCTTTCAATAAGCTCCGGAGACAAATAATGAAGATCGGTAGCAACAATCAGCTTAAAGGGAGCCGCCTTTTCCTCCGCTTCGCTTAAATTTATCATCTGTCCGGAACAGCCTGCCATAAAAAACATAGAGAGGCAGATAATAATCAATTTTATTTTTTCATATCAAATTTCATTCCCGCTTTTGATTCATCCGTTCAGCGTCTTATATATCTAGCTGAAGCTCACCGTTTCATTCATGAAATAATTCTCTAATACTTTTTTAGCTTTTAATAAAATTTCCCTGATTTCCGACAGTTTTTCATCGTTGCAGCGAAATATCGGAACCGCTACGCTGACACTGGCAATGATCTTGCCTGACTTGCGGATCGCGACCGCCACACATTGTACGTCCTTGTTGGATTCTTCGTTCTCGTAGGACACATCGTCGCCGCGAAAGCTGGTAAGCTGATCGTAGAGCACATCGAAATCGATGATGGTATTCTCCGTCATCTTATGCAGGCCGTCAGGATATATCTGATGCAATTCCTCCAGGGAGCAATCTAAAAGCAACGCTTTTCCGATTCCTGTAGCATAAGCGGGCAAGGTCTTTCCGACAGAAGAAATCATCCGAATCGCCTGCGGCGAGTCCTTCTTTAATAAATAGACTACGTTCCCCTTATCCAAAACCGCAAAATGAACCGTCTCAAGACATTGGTCTACGATGTCCTCCAACACCTTCTCCACATATTTTAAGGTACCGCCGTTATTAACGAACGACATTCCGACTTGAAATGCGGCAGGCCCGACTTTGTATAAACCGGTATGCTCTTCCTGCCTCAGGAAATGGAATTCCTTCAAGGTCTGTATCATTGGGAAAATGCTTCCCTTCGGCGCATCCAAAAGCTCCGCCAGCTTAGATAAGGTGTATCCCTCTTCATTTTGCGCCACCAGTTCAAGAATCCGCAGAATCCTTGCCGTCGACCTATGCTCCGTATATCCCATACTCCTATCCTCACTTCCTTCGTTTTTCGTCATCCGTACATGCATCCGGGCAGCCGGTATCGATGATTCATTTTATCACAAACTTCAGCTTTTGTCAGTATTTCCAAGACCAAGAAGGAGGAAATCCGTAACAGTTCGTTACTGTTCACACAGTAGCTTAACACTTGCTGTTAAGCTACGTAAGAACGTGATGCAAGAGATGGTTTCTGCTTCGCAAAGCGAATTTAAATGCAGAAATCATGCGTTGCTGAGAACGGAGTGAACAGTAACAACAGTTCAGCCATCAACACCACGAAGTCAAAATTGCGTCTCTATGCAATTTTGCGAGAGCTGCAAGCGCCAAAATGCATTATCTACTGAAGGACTCCACCAGCCTTCTGGCATAATCGCTTATTTTTCCAAAGTCTCTGTCCTCCGGCACCTTACACAGGCTTCCTCCAACTCCGATTCCAAAGGCTCCGCTTTTCCTATATTCTTCGCTGTTTTCCGCATTTATACCTCCTACAGCGATTAGCTTCGCCTTATCGTAGGGTGCCATAACATCCTTAATATATCCCGCTCCCAGCCTTCCCACGGGAAATACCTTCACGAATTCGCTGCCAAGGCGCATGGCCTCTTCGATTTCAGTGGGGGTAAGCGCTCCCGGGGTGATGAGAATGTCATTGGAGACGCAGTAGCGTATAACATCGGCATCAATATTCGGCGTAACGATAAATTCTGCTCCCGCCGCCACCGCTTCCCTTACCGCCTTCAGATTCGTTACAGTACCTGCTCCTATGTGCATCCTTCCGCCAAATCTCTCTCTTAGACGCTCAATGGATAAAAGGGCATCCGGAGAGTTCAGCGTTACCTCCGAAAATCTGATTCCGCCCTCGCAGATGGCTTCTGCCATCTCCTCCAAGTCCTTTCCGGCGGCACCTCTTAAAATAGCAATGACTCTCGTGTCATAAAAATCTTGTTTTAACATATTTTTTCCGCCCTTTCCGCTTCTTCCAGGCAATTTGACAGGATTACCCGAATACCATTCAGACTAAGCTGTTCGCTTTGAGCAAAACTGATTTCCTTTACGCAGATTCCATCCGGTACGATTTCCTCCCAAAGCGGTATGCAGATTTTAAACGCTGCGATAAAAGTTTCCCTGCCATAGAGAACGATTTTATCCGTTCTTTTCGCCATAAGCTTAGAGAATGCTTGAAAATCAATAAAGGTCATGGCTCCGTACAAATAAGATTTCACCTGCTCCGGGGTCGCCTGATTCATTACCTGATGGATTCTCGCTACGAACAGCGCCCTCGAAATATTGTTCTTTTTCGTCTCGTAGTACCCTAATTTGACATATTCCTCATCCATTTCGAAAGCTTCTTTGAAGCTGCCGATCGAACTTTTAAGTATTGTTTCCTTTGCAATCGCCCAAATCAGTTCACCGCTTATTGTCGTAATCGCATTGCATATTACACCGTTTTGAACGGATATCAGCTTGTTATGCGAACCGAAATGGATGAACATAACTGATTTATGAAAATCTTCCGCTTCCAGCGCTCCGAATATCTCCACCTCTTCGCCCCGCATCATATCGCTTCCTATTTCCTGCTGGTTTTGAAACTTTACTCCGGGGATAAAGTGAAATTCTATGTTTTCGCCGACATCGGGCAGCCGCACGGTCTTGATTCCGTTTCTTATGTCCTGCGCCGTCGCCGGGGCCTCAATATGCGCCAGCTCATACAGTCCCGCATTGGAGGTGATCATTCCAGAAGCGTAGATTTGCTTGATCATACATTTATTTTTTTTCTGCAATTCAGCAATTGCGGCTTTCACGCTTTCTTTCAGCTTTTCATTGGATGAGACGGAGGCTGCGTCCGTCGCTCCCACCCTGCGCTCCATTCGCGCAAGCACTTTTCCGTCTTTTGCATTTACTAACACAAAGCGGGTATTCGTCGTGCCTCCGTCGATTACTAAACAGCATTCTTCCACCTGATTTCCCCTCTGTTCCTTTCTACCATTCTGCAACTGTTCCATCGAGATTTCTCCACACAAGATTCTTCCAGCTATGTCCTGTCTTATCCAGTTCGCGCACCACATCCTCGTCAATTTCGATACCAAGTCCCGGTCCTGCCGGCAGGGATACATATCCGTCTTCATATTTGAATACTGTCTTGTCCTTTAAGAAATCCAATACATCATTTCCTTTATTATAGTGAATTCCTATGCTCTGTTCCTGAATCACCGCATTCGGTGTGCATGCATCCAACTGAATACACGCTGCCAGCGCAATCGGTCCCAGCGGGCAGTGAGGTGCTACCGCCATATCGTAGGCTTCTGCCATAGCCGCAATTTTCTTGCATTCCAGGATACCGCCTGCATGGGACAGATCCGGCTGGATGATATTCACTGCACCCTGCTCAAAAATTTTCTTAAAATCCCATCTCGTATAAAGACGTTCCCCCGTAGCAATAGGCGTTGAGGTGTAAGACGCGATTTCGGAAAAGGCTTCGTAGTTTTCACAAAGTACTGGCTCCTCGATAAACATCAGGTGATATTTCTCCAATTCTTTTACCATAACTTTCGCCATAGGCTTATGTATGCGCCCATGAAAGTCTACGGCAATTCCAAAGTCGACGCCGCAGGTCTCACGGATGGTGGCAACTCTCTCCACCACTCCCATCACCTTGCTAAAATCATCGATATAGTTCATTTCGCCTGTAGCATTCATTTTGATAGCGGAAAATCCCTGCTCCTTCTTTTCCTTTGCAAGCTTCGCTACCTCGTCCGGCTTCTCGCCTCCTATCCACGAATAGACCTTTATCTTATCCCTGCATGCTCCGCCTAATAGCTCGTACACCGGTGCGTTGTAATACTTGCCCTTTATGTCCCAAAGCGCCTGCTCGATACCGGAAATCGCCGATGTAAGAATCGGACCTCCCCGATAGAAGCCGCCTCTGTAGAGAACCTGCCACAAATCTTCTATTTTCATGGGATCCGCCCCGATCAAATAGGTGCTAAGCTCCATAACCGCCGCCTTTACCGTATCCGCCCGTCCTTCCACTACCGGCTCACCCCAGCCGGTATAGCCTTCATCGGTGGAAATCTTCAGAAATAACCATCTGGGCGGCACCTTAAATAATTCTAATTTTGTGATTTTCATTCTATCTTCACGCTCCTTTCAAGCTCTTATCCCTCTATAAATCCGTCAAACAGTCGAATACCGGAACCGCACGTATCCCATGAATCTGAGCCACGGCCTCATCATATACTTCAAAACGCGCGGCCATCTCGGAGTCCGAATTCACATGGCTTCCCTTGCGCTTGGGCGAAACATATATATGAAAGCCTTTTTCTACAATTTCCTTCTCATATGCTTTAATGCCGAATTCCCATACTGCTCCATTGCTGAAATTATCGTTGATCAAATCTCCATCCGCAAAGGCATATCCGATATCGCCAATATAGTCCACTTGCATCAATATTTGCTTGCAATTGTCAAAGGCCTCCTTGGAAATGGTGACCTTTGCCCTGGCATTGACGATTTTCGTCGATGTAATAGGACTTCCGATTACCGGGCGCTTCAAACCTCCGCTGTTTGCCTTCTCCTTGGAACTGATGTCCTCCCACTGAAACTCCACTTCATTCCTTCCGTATGAGACCTCATAATAAGTGAAAATTTCCCCTTGGGAAGCCACCTCATACCCTTTGCCGCCTACGGTAACCGGCTGATTTCTCGAAGGGAATACCGCGATAGTTCCGCTTTCTTTTCCGATACTTTCAATCCGGATCTTTCCTCTGTCCTCCAACACTGTCTCGTCGGAAAGTATGAGCATTTCTCCGTCTTCCCTATCGACTCTCCACAATTTTAAGCTGTCCTGACGGCTGAGAACACAAAGGATGATTTCCCTTCCATCCTCTCCGCGGACTACCGTCTTGCTGCTCTTATCCTCCGGCACGTGAATCGTATCTCTTCCACTGAACTTAAACTCCGGCTTCATTCCTTCGGGAACAAAGAAGAAATAATTCCAGACATCATTATCCAGCATTTTCAAAATTGGCTGTACCGTGGCGTATTCCAGCATCTGACCATCCAAATCCATGTTAAAAGGCAGAATACAGCTTGCCTCCTTCCTAAGAGACATTCCTCCGGTTTGCGGAATTCTCACGAACTTATCACCCGTCTGTACAGTAACAGAGAAATCCTGCTGGTCGCTCATCTCCACGTGATCCTGAAAATTGTTGATAAAAAGGAATCCGCTGTTTTTATTGCTTCTGACACAGTACCGAAGCGTCTTTGTATCCTTCTGGTCCATATCGGCCGCTTCCTGAGGCAATACAGTCTTCATATTGCAAAGCTGTTCCTCAAAATCCTTGTAAAAATAGTGCAGAAGCTTCACGCGTTTATAGGATTCCCTAATCTGACCGTATTCTCCTACTGCTGCCTGATAATCATAAGAAATCTTAGGAAGCGCACATTCATTTAGAAAGGGGACTCTTTTTCCCTTAGGATTGCTTCCTCCGTGAAACATGTAATAGCCTAAAAAGTTACATCCGCTGGCAGTCTTGATATTTGCTAACGCCTCTACGCTCCTAAAGGGAAGCTGAAAACGATACCTATAGTAATTTGCCATGCCGCCGCCCATCTCACAGCAGACGAAGGGAAAATCTTCCGGCGGATATTCGGGATCGAAGTTATAGTATTTGGGTGCGCTGTTGTTATGAAAGTCCTTATATATGAACTCTGTGGTAGCCGGGTGTTCTTTAATATCATCTCCGTAAAAAATCCACGGCCAGTATGCGTAGCCTCCCCAAAGGGGCAGGACTGTCTCTATGGGCGCGCAAGCCCCGCCCCATGCCGTAGTACTGTAAAGCGGCGTAATCAGCCCTTCCTCTATCGCCATATCCTTTAGTATCTGTAAATGAGAGCCGCCCTCATTGCCGCTGGCCGTCCATTCACCGCTGTTTTCTGTAGTTAACTCCCAGGGAGAAGACGCATGCTCATATTCATTTTCAATCTGCACACTGACGACCGGACCGCCGTCTTTGAACATCAATCCTTTGACCTGTTCCCCAATCTCGTTGAAATACCTTTTTACATAAAAAAGATACTCTTCGTCGTTGCTACGCACGTCGAACTGCGCTCCGAACATCCAATCCGGGAATCCCCCGTTTCTGCATTCTCCGTGAGAAAAAGGCCCTACTCTCAGAATAAGGAAGATGCCATGCTCCATGCACAGTTTTGTAAATTTACGGATGTTCTTATTGCCGCTCCAGTCGAAGACACCTTTTTCTTCCTCATGATGAATCCAGAACAAATAAGTAGAAATCATCGTAATACCAGCCATCTTCATCTTAATGATTTCATCCTCCCAAAAACGTTCCTCGATCCTGGAAAAATGCATCTCGCCGGAAACCGCGTAATAGGGCCTCTTGTTATATTCCATATAATAATTGGAAAAATCTATGGTATCTCCGTTCGGATTTGTTCCGCTGTAAGGAACCGGGCAGGGATAAATAGCAGGGGCTATATTTTTTGTATCTATGTGATAGGATGTAGTCATCGTAGTTTGTCCTTTCTATATCTATTTGCTCTATTTGCTTGCACCGAGAATACCGCTGACAAAGTGCTTCTGCATTGTCATGAATATTAGTATGGTCGGCAAAGTTGCGATTACAACAGAAACCAGTATTTGTCCATAGTCCACGTAATAAGCAGAGGATATGGAAGAGAGGAACAGCGTCAGCGTTCTGTTTTCACTTGATTGAAGGGTAAGTAACGGCCACAGGTAATTGTTCCATTCCTTCATGAACGCGTAGATAAAACCCGCTGCGAAAGTAGATTTCATAGGAGGCATGGCAATTCGGAAAAATATACCGATTTCACTGGCTCCATCGATTCTTGCTGCCTCGATCATTTCGTTTGGAAGGGCCTTGAAGCTCTGCCTGAAGAAGAAAATTAAAAAGGTGTTCGACAGCGCTGCTACGATTACGCTCATTTTCGTGTCGATCAATCCTACGTCGAATACGAAATTAAAGAGCGGAATCATAATAGCCGCAAAAGGAATCATCATTGTCAGGAGAAATACATTGAATAATTTATTTCTTGTCTTGCTCGGGTATTTTTCGAAGCCATAGCCCGCCATGGAACAGATCAAAAGCGCTAAGGGCACCTGGATAATCGTAATCGCCGCCGTATTGAGAATCGCCTGAAAAATATTCGCCGTCTCCTGAACCGCCCGGAAATTATTCATGAATTCTGCTCCGAACCAAAGTTTTCCTTTCGTAATGTCCTTTGACAGATTTGTCGCTCCGACCACCATCCAGTAAAACGGGAATAGACAGATCAGAGAAGATATCATTAAAAAAGCATGTTTCAATAATAATTTTATTTTTCTCATATTAATCCTTTCCCACCTTAAACTGTACGAATGCAAGTAATGCCACTAATGTCACGATTACATATGACATCGAAACGGAGTAACCGAAATTGGGGGCATAAACGAATGCATTGTTATATATATACTGTGACATCGTAGTCGTCATTTCTGCCGGGCCGCCTCCGGTAATATTCATCGGCTCGTCGAACAACTGCAATGTACCATTTGTCGTCATTATCGTCGTCAATAAAATAATAGGCTTTAACTGCGGTATTGTAATCTTAAAAAGGGTCTGTACCGCATTTGCGCCGTCTACCCTTGCAGCCTCATAGGTCTCTGCCGGAATATTTTGCAGCGCCGCGAGATAAAACATCATGTTGTAACCTGTCCACCGCCATGTCATAGCGAGAATAATAACTACCCTTGCCCAAAACGGGTCGTTTAAAAAGAAAATCGGGGCTTCTATCAGGTGCAAATTTACCAATAAGTAATTGATGATACCATCATTTGCGAACATTAATTTGAATAATACGGAATATGCTACCAGCGATGTAACGCAAGGCACGAAGATCGCCGTACGGTAAAAGGTCCGAAATCTCAGCTTGGGAGCATTCAAAATAGTCGCATATACCAGCGCCAGCATTAACATAAGCGGGGCCTGAATCGCCAAAAAGAGAAACGTATTCCCAATCGTTTTATGAAAAATCTTATCGCCCAGCAAACGTTTTATATTTGTCAGACCGCCGAAGACATATTCACCATCCCTCAGCACTTTAAAGGAAAGGCTTAAAGATTCTATCATCGGATAAAGCGTAAACAATACAAAAGCAAGCATCGCGAAAGAAATAAAGAACCAACCATATTTGTTATAGTTGACCGTATTCTGCGTTTTTTTCATGTCATCACCTTTCTTCTTAAAGCAGTGCTATGGATTTACCGGACGCTATGGTGCGCCGGTAAATCCATATATCCTGCTTTCATTTCTTACTGAATCTGGTTCTTTAACTGGTCCTCTGCCTGCGTCAGGGCCTCTTCTACGGTAATATCTCCCTGCAAGTAGCTAAACAGCGCGGTATTTACCGCAGTATTGGCTTCCGGCACGTTCTTGCCGTACATTACGGAAGGTACTTCCGGCAGCCAGCTTGCAAACTGTGCGAATACTTTCTGCCCTCCGAAAAATTCATCTTCGGTCTGATATGCCTGCCCTTCCTGAGCCGGGAGATAGGTTCCTACTGCTCCCTGATTTACTAAAATATCGCTGTAGAAATCGATATCACCCGCATACACTGCTTTGAGGAAATCCACAATCGCACCCTTATCTTGTCCGTTGTCCAGGACATACCAGCTGGAACCGCCTGTATTTGACGCGTTTACGGAATTAGCATTGTTCAGTCTGGGTGTGGAAGCAACCGCCCATTTTCCGGACTGTTCCGGCTCCGCTTTTATGGTGGATACTCTCCATGCCGCATTGATTACCGATGCTGTGGTTCCGTCGTTAATAGCGCCTGCCAGGGTGGAATCGTCCGCACATTCTAAGATGATACCTGCATCGCGCATTTTCTTAATGGTCTCTAAAGATTCCTTTAATACTTCGTTATTTGTAATCGTCAGTTCTCCGTTGGAATCGCAGTACCATGCTCCTGCCGACTGCATCATCGTACGGAACAGCGAGGAATAGTTGGTACCGTTTGCTACGGTCATCTTCACGCCGGTCTTTTCCTCTACCTGCTTACCGATTTCGATAAAGCGGTCCCATGTGATGTCTTCCAAATCTGCTGCCGTAAAACCTGCCTGCTCTAAGTAATCGGCACGATAAAAGAGTCCGGTTACTCCTGCGTCAAATGGAACGCCGTAGGCCTTGTCGTTATAGGTCATTACTTCTACCTTATATGGGGAGAACTGGCTGTAATCCAAGTCGTCGTTCAAGGGGTAAAAGTATTTGGAGTAAGAATTTAAGTATTGATATATGCTGTAGTCCTCAATCAGACAGATGTCAGGCAGACTCTTACCGCCGGATGCCAGTCCTGTCTGCAGCTTCTTGTAAATATCCTCTTTGGAGTTGGAAATCACCTCAATTTCTACATTCGCATCAGGATTTAATTTCTTATAATACTCCGCCGCAGTCTTCATGACAGCTACGTTGAAATTATCATCCCACGCCCATACTGTGATCTTCTGTGTTTCCTCCGTCGCAGCTTCATCCTTCGTCTCAGCAGCTCCGCTTGCTCCACCCGCTCCATTTGCTCCGCTTTCCTTGCTGCTATTGCCGCAGCCGGCCAAAATCATGCTAAACGAAAGCATTCCCGTTGCCAGCAGCAATCCTAACCTTTTCTTCATTTTATTTCCTCCTTGTTTTATCTTTGTTTGTATATCCGAACAGTGTTCGTATATATTGTTTGTAGGCATATAGTAACATACCATAATCATATTCGCAATAAGAATCCCCAACTTTTTAGAAAATTATCATTTTTCACAAAAATCATAGTTTCAGATTGTGAAAAAGTACAGAAACAAGCAGTTTTCAGACACGCCCTAGGAGAACTTTCTTAAATTACACAAAAAATAAGGCCTTACAGCCGCGCCGGAACCGGAATCTTTCCGCTCCAAAGCTGCTCTGACCTTACTTGAATAAATTTATATATAACCTATACCAATTAATTTTTTTCGATTTCAAATGCGATAATCTGCATCGGATATGACTCCGCAATCTGGCCCGAAAACCAAATTTTCACTTCTGTACCCGCTGCAAATATCTCCAACGGTTCTCCTCTATAATCGGAAGCAAAATAGACAATATACTCGCCGCCTGCTTCATCCTGAAATAATATGCTATTTTCCCGGATTTCTACAATCGTTCCCGCTATACTGCTTTCAGCCTGCTTAGTATTTTGGGGGAACTGCATAAATAGTACAAGAAATAAGCATACCGAGAGTAATCCTATTACAATAAAGAGAATAAACAATTTTTTCTTTTTGATTTGCATACGTATTTTCCTTTTATCAATTTACTGATGTGATAGTTCACTTATAATTATAGATTATATCATAATCCCGCTTCGCTTCGTAACCGGTATGTTTTTGCTATTTCTTAGGATTACACCCTCATGTTGTTTTTTAAACATGTGTGTATTATAATTTATAACTAAGAACAATACAAGCTGCAATTACCGCATGTTAATATATGATATCTGCGGGCAATATATCCGGTACTGG
The DNA here is from genome assembly GCA_023442465.1 of Bacillota bacterium. Lineage (GTDB taxonomy): Bacteria > Bacillota > Clostridia > Lachnospirales > Lachnospiraceae > Kineothrix. Next base: position 575,458 of record JAEZZQ010000015.1, read on the forward strand.
AAAGAACGTGGTCATTGTTATGATAAATATTTTAATTATTGAAGATAATTTGGAAATTGTACAAAACCTTCGCATTTTATTAGAAGACGAGGGCTTTAAAGTGTACAGTGTAACGACCAGAAAAGCCGCGCTTCAGGAAATTGAGCAGAACGTTTTCGACTTAGTTCTTCTCGATTTGACCTTACCTGACGGAAACGGTTATTCTCTTTGTACAGCCATAAAGCGTAACGGCGAGACTCCAGTCATTTTCCTGACTGCCATGGATGATGAAGCAAGTATCGTAACAGGATTTGACTTGGGAGCCGACGACTATATTACAAAACCATTTCTACCAATGGAGTTAATATCCAGGGTAAAAAATGTCCTGCGCCGCAGCGGGAAAAGTCCTGCTGTATTCGAAACCGCGGGACTGAAGATAGACACTTTGAAAGCTGTTGTTTCCAGGAATGGGCACGAAATACTTCTGTCTCCGCTGGAATACCGTTTATTATTGGTGTTCTTTAACCATCAGGGCACCGTATTGTCCAGAAACCGTCTGCTTGAAGAAATCTGGGATATAGCCGGTGATTATGTATATGACAATACCTTAACCGTCTATATCAAAAGACTCCGCGATAAAATCGAAGATGATCCTGCCTCCCCCACAATCATAAGAACTGTCCGGGGATTAGGATATATACTGGGAGAATAAACTAATATATTGGAAGGGAATGGTCATTGATATGCATCTTCTTAGAAATCCTGAGATAAAAAATTTACTGGCAATCTACGCACTTTTTACCCTATTTTCCGTCTCCGGCGCCTTTTTCTTCGGCGCTCCGGCGGCAGTTTATGTTTTAGCAGTATGTTCGATTGCCCTATTATTGTTTATGGGATTTACCACGAAGCGGTACAAGGCTATTTCTTCCCTGAGCAATCAGGTGGATTCCATTCTCCACAGCAGTCAAAGGACCAATTTCGCTCCGGATAAGGAAGGCGAGTTAGCGTTGCTTTCCAGTGAAATATATAAAATGACCATGCGTTTACAGGAACAAACCGAACTGCTGCAAAAAGAAAAAAGTTTCTTGAGCAGCTCCATCGCCGATATCTCCCATCAAATAAGGACACCTCTTACCTCTATCCGCATGCTCGTTCCACGTGTTGCCCGGGAAGAATTGCAGCTGCAGCAAAGAAGCAGATATATAAGGGAAATCAGCAATCTCCTCACCCGCATTGAATGGCTGATAATGGCTTTGCTAAAGATAGCCCAGCTGGAATCCGGCGTCGTTACCTTCGGGCAAACTCCCATAAAGGTAAAAGAGCTGATTCAGAAATCCCTGGCACCTCTGGAAATATCACTGGAGATAAAAGACATAGCCTTGGAAGTTGCCGTAACTGATGACATTTGTTTTAAGGGCGATCTCTTCTGGTCTATGGAGGCGATAGGCAACATCCTCAAAAATTGTCTGGAGCATATACCGGAAAAAGGAGCCTTAAAAATTACAGCTTCCGAAAACCCTCTTTACACAGAAATCATCATATCAGATACCGGCCCGGGGATTGCCATAGAAGATTTACCCCATTTATTTGAACGCTTTTACAAAGGTAAGAATTCAGGTCCCGGAAACACAGGAATCGGGTTGGCCCTTTCCCGCATGATTATCAACAGACAAAACGGGACAATAAAAGCACAAAACGGCAATCCTTACGGAGCCGAGTTTCATATACGTTTTTACAAAGGAGCTGTTTAATTAAGGCTTCTTTTTTCGTGACGGATTTGTAATAAAACAGTCATGGAGCTGTCACATAGGAAATGCTATAATTATCTTAATTTATTTTAGGAGTGTTTCGGAGGGCTATCATGGAAATATTAAAAATCGAAAACTTATGCAAAACCTACGGCAGCGATGAAAATAGGGTAACGGCTTTAAACAACATTTCTTTTTCCGTGGAAAAGGGTGAATTTGTTGCAATCATAGGACAATCCGGCTCCGGGAAATCTACCCTGCTCCACTTAATCGGAGGGGTGGAAAGGCCTAGCTTTGGAACAATAACAATAGACGGTAAAGAAATCTTTCAAAGAACTCCGGAGGAACTGGCAATTTTCAGGAGACGGCAGGTTGGCCTGATCTATCAGTTCTACAATCTCATTCCCATATTAAATGTAATAGAAAACATAACCCTTCCACTGAAGTTAGACGGGCAAAAAGTAAATGAAGAGCGTCTAAACGAGCTGATTGGCATTTTGGGACTGCAAGATCGTAAAATGCATTTACCGAAGCAATTATCCGGCGGTCAGCAGCAACGGGTTTCCATCGGACGAGCGCTGATTCATGCCCCCGCTCTCGTATTAGCCGACGAACCTACCGGGAATCTGGATAACAAGAACAGTCACGATATTATCGAACTGCTAAAATACTCCAATAAAAAATATAACCAAACTCTTCTCGTCGTAACCCATGACGAAAATATTGCTTTGCAGGCCGATCGCATCCTCCGCTTAGCGGATGGAAATATTGTATCGGATGAAAAAATCCGAGAATAATCAGGAGGAGAAAACATGTGGATGGAGTATTCGATACGATATATCAAACAGAATAAGTTCAGCAGTATTTTTCTGGCTGCGATTTCCTTTTTATCTGCAGCCTTATTATCGCTAGTCTGCGGAGTTTTTTATAACATATGGATAGACAGAGTGTACCGGAAGTCTCTGATCGATGAGAATCCTACCGGAAAAATAGAGCCAATCGTTGTCGCTTATGTTTTTATCTTAATCGTCATCTGCCTCTCGCTTACGGTTATGATACACAATGCTTTCGAAGTCTCCATGAACAGCCGCTTGCATCAGTTAGGTATCCTGCAAAGCGCCGGAGCAACTCCGAATCAGATACGCGTATTCCTATTGCAGGAGGTCCTTATCCTCTGCATAGCACCTATTGCAGCAGGTGTATTATCCGGAATCGGATTATGTTACGGCTTTATGCAGATCATTATTTTTGCAACGGCGTCTGTAAGGAAATACGAAGTAGTGTTTCACTACCACGCCGTCATTATGGCGGCTGCTCTTCTATTGTCTATAGTGACCGTTTTCATCTCCGCATGGTTACCGGCAAGGCGGATCAGCCGTTTGTCACCTCTCGATGCAATCCATTACGGTGGCGAGCCGCCAGTAGAAAGCATGAAGCCTTATCGTGTATTTTCTTCTTTATTTGGAATTTACGGAGAATTGTCAATAAAATCGATCTACTCGCGAAAAAGAGTGCTCAGGACCTCTACCCTGTCGCTGACCTTATCCGCCCTGGCCTTTATAAGCTTCCTCAACCTGGAAGCCATATCAGGTATCAGCACGAAGCATACTTACTTTGAACGTTACCGGGATAAGTGGGATATTATGCTTACTGTGCAGAATATGGATGAGGAAGATAATTTACTAAAAGAAATCAAAAACCTGAAAGGTGTGGAAAGCTGCATTTTATATAAAAAAATCACAGCGACTACAATCCTTTCCGCCAATATCCTGAGTGAAGAGTTGTTAAATCTGGATATCGATAACCTTTCGGACAGCATAATGGCTGACGGGAATGAAAATTATTCCTTTGTTGTACCGATTTATGTTCTGGATGACGAAAGCTATAAGGACTACTGCCACCTTCAAGGAGCTTACACTCAAGGCTCCGCCGCTGTAAATATTATTTGGGACAGCATCCACAGCGACCGTTTAAACAGAGAATATATCCCGATATTAAAAGAGGATATGCCTTTAACACTCTATCTTCAAAACAAAACTTTTCCGGACGGAAGGGATATACCTGTCACCATATCGGTACTCACAACTTCCCTCCCCGAAATAAAAGAAGAATTTGTCCATTATTCCTTATCCATAGTTATTTCTCAGGATTTATACAAAAACTTCGCCGGACGTTTTCCCGATACGGAAAGCTTCTATAACATAAAGCTCTCCTCCACTTCTTACGATGCGGACGTACAAGATGGTATTAAAGCTCTTTTGCCGAAGAACAGCAGTTATACCTTAGACAGCCGGCTGAAAGAGGCAGCCACCGATACCTCTATGAGAAATGCTCTTAAGCTTCTAATGGGCTCTTTTGCCGGATTATTATCGTGTATTGGAATCGCAAATGTATTCTCCTCTACACTGGGGCAGATTTATCAGCGGAGAAAGGAATTTGCAAGATACCTTTCCGTCGGCTTATCTCCAAAAGGAATGAGAAAAATACTTGCTATGGAAACGCTGCTTGTGGCCCTTCGCCCTATTGTTTTCAGTTTGATCATAAATATTCCCATTGTGGCAGCCGCATTGAATGCTGCATCCATTCCGGCGAAGGAATTCATCGCCGCAGCACCGGTAATTCCGGTACTCATTTTTACAATGCTTATCCTGTTTTCTGTCGGCCTCGCTTATTACCTGGGAGGTATAAAGATTTGCAATGCGGATATTGCAGATATACTAAAGGATGAAACAATGATTTAGAAGTTTTTCCTGCCACTGAATTACCCTGATATCATTTACAAAAATGTGATTTTGGACCACCTTGCTATACAGCGGATTTCTGAATAATATTCTTTTACCTGCAAATAATAGTTCTATCAATAGTAAGGAGAATAATTATGGCAAAAGATTCACAACTTGACCCCAAATCAATCCGTAAGAAAAAATCAAATGGCGGACCCACCATAGCCGAAAGCGCATTAGACGGAGAAAGCAGGAATGCCAAGAAGCAATCCGGCAGCCGAAAAAAAACCGGTGATGATAAAAAATAAACTTTTTATCAGAGCGATCATAAAGGAGTGAATTGTATGAACCGAGAGGAACTTATAGATCAAGTAAAAAATGAATACGCGCGAATAGCTTCTTCCGAATCCCAGCAGCATTTCTGCCAAACTACAACCGAGATAACGCCCGAGGCCTATTATGAAGATCTTCTAAGTAAAGCCATCAGCGAAATCACCAAAGGAACTCTTGACAATTTCAAATCCGGAGAGGAAGTAGTAACCGCTATTGCAAACGACAAGACCTGGCTTTCAGACTGGAAGTAGTCAAAAAAAAGGGAATTGATATAAGCTCAGGCTTTACCAATTCCCTTCTCCTCATCCGCATATATACATCTCTTATATACTTCTCTGTTTCCTCAAAAACGAAACATTCAGCAGCATAAAAATTGCCGAAAAGCTTAATATAACAAGTAAATCCAGCCAAATATCCCCGATACCGTTTCCATGCAGCATAACCTCGCGAAGGGCATCGACCGAATAAGTGAGGGGTACAAATTTACCAAGAAGCTCCCAGCCGGGAGTCAGGCTGAACAATCCGCATAGGAATATTTGCGGAATAATGATAATAGGTATGAACTGCACCATCTGAAATTCGCTGGAGGCCAGACCGGATATCGCCATGCCGAGGGTCAATGCCATAATGGCGGTCAAAAGATTGATAAGCAGCACGTACCATATGCTGCCGATTACGGTTACATCCAATACATATACTACAAATACTGTCACAATCACAGTCTGGATCAAGGCGAGAATACTAAAGCCCAGCACATAACCAATTACAATTTCTCCTCGTTTGATTGGCGTAGAGAGCATTTTTTCCAGAGTGCCGCTGTTGCGTTCTCCAAGGAAATTAATACCGGCAATTAAAAATACAAAGAAGAAAATGATAATCCCAATCATCGCAGCACCAAAGTTATCAAAGAAGCTGGTGTCCTCCGAGCCGTAGACATAGGTCGTTGTATATTCGCTCTCCGCTATGCTTATCGGCAACTTTTCGCGCTGGGTAAGGCTCAGGGCACTTTTTATAACTCCGGTAATTTGCTTTGCCACGGCTGTATCGGTCCCATCCATATAAATATCTGTATTTGCAAAGTTATCCGACACACTGACTGCTGCTGTTATTTCTTCTGCTTTAATCGCATTTATGGCATTTTCTATCGCGAGAGCCATATCAGCATTCGAAAAATCAATGACCTCTACCGATATATCCTCATTCTTCGTCATTTGAGTAACATAGTCCCCCGGTGCGGAAATCACACCGATCTTGTAAGTAACATCCGCGCCGGTAAGGATAGAGTATACCAGAAAAAGCACAACAATAGGTGCGAATAAAATAAGCGCCATAGTTCTCTTATCATGGCGCAGCTGATCCACAATACGAAAAGTGAGTGTACCGATTCTATTCATTTCTGTTTCCTCCTTCCTCATGCTCAGCTGCATTACTAAAATATATAAAGGCTTCCTCGAACGTTCCTGCACCGGCGGCTTGCTGAAGCTGCGCCGCAGTGCCGGTCGCCAAAATATGTCCGTTTCGCATCATAGCAAGCCCATGGCACCGCTGCGCCTCATCCATAACATGAGTAGTAACCAGGATAGTAACTCCCTGCCCGGAAAGCTCATACAGCTCTGACCAAATATCCTGCCTTAACAGCGGATCGATCCCCACCGTAGGTTCGTCCAGAATAAGCACTTTAGGATTCGGCAGAAGCGCAATGCTAAGGGAAAGTCTCTGCTTCATTCCCCCTGAATAATTACTGACCTTTTTGGGCAGGTCTTCTGTCAAATTGACCAAAGCCGCCACATGAGAAATTCGTTCCTTTAACTCTTTTCCCTTCAATCCGTACAGACTTCCAAAAAATTTAAGGTTTTCATATCCATTGAGCGTAGGATAAAGTGCTGCTGCCTGGGCCATATACCCCATTTGTCCCATGACCTGCAGCGAGGGCATCTGCTGATTTCTTACCCAAACGTTTCCGTCATCCGGCTTCAATATACCGGAAATAATTTTTACAAGGGTTGTCTTTCCGCATCCGGACGGCCCTAGTAATCCATATATCTTCCCCTCCGGGACTTTTAATGATACATCATATAATATCCGGTGTTTTCCATAGCTTTTATTTATGACTTCTGTCTGAATTCCGTATGCTTCCTGCATGATGCTCCTCCTTGCTATCTTTTATGTGCGTATGAACTGCAAACCTGTCTGATTTGTCCCTATAAGCTATTTTTCCTTTCGTTTGGCTATTGATTAATTTCTGTTCCGGTTGACTTTTCCGGCTTCCTTCATCTCCAAATTCAACATTCCAAATATTACGGCTCTCCATAAAATTCTTCCCGCTCTTCTTCTGTCAGCCGGTCGGTATACCACGATGGTTGGATGTTGTCCACAGACCAAATCACATGGTTTGATACATATTGTACACCTCCATCCGATAACGGACGAACCACCACCTCATGTGATAATGCACGAGATAACTTTTCCACCGGATACACAACATTGACAATCAGCGTAAGCGTCCCATCCGAATTTTCCTTGTATTGCACCACCTCCGGATATGGAATATTCGGACTATTTCCCCAATCGTTAAAGCCCCTTGTTCGATATTCATAGGCCTTACTGCCCTCAAGATACGTCGTCTTGCTTCGCAAGGTTTCACTACCAATCTTAAAATAAGACATTACCACTTTTTCAAACTCTTCTTGCGGAACATCGTATAATTTTCCTTCATAAGATACCTCATAAGGTGTCGGCATTCCATATACTAACGGGTATAAAATATGAAACATATCATAAAAATTCAGTTCCCCGAAATCCTGCTCATTCCACTCTGTAATGAACATATTATTTGAGCCATATCCGATTGGAAGCAGATATTGCCGGTTCAGCTCTCTGCACCTTTCATCCAATTGTTCTACCCTCAAAGCGGTATAACCGGATGGTCCATCATATCCAGACATATGATTTTTTTCAAAAAACAAATACCCTTCCTGCGAATAATTCCAATTCTCAGCACGATACCCCTCTTTCGAATTAGTCTCGGGGATTTTTCCATTCCACGAAAGATAGCTTCGGGTTATCCAAACCTCTTCCTCCGATGTCTGAAGATCAAACCGGGTAAAGCCTCCGGTAGGCGCTACACAGATTATTGTAAGTTCCGTATCCGCTTTCTCTTCAACATTTCTGATAAATGCCTTTACTTTTTCCGAATTTACCATATCTATCTGATTTTCAGCATCCACTGCCGCATATCCTGCATCTCCCAGACATTCTACAATCTTTCTCGCAGTATCCAACGTTCCAAGCGTACCGGCTTCAACTGCCCGCTCGTAAATTACTCGATAACACTCCGCTATTTCTTTTGACTCTGCCTCAAACTCCTCATCCGTTCCCTGATTATTCTGCACATTTTCGCTCTGCGGAATAGGCTGAGGTGCATTGCCACATCCCCAAGTTCCAACTATCAGTAAAGCAAGCCCTAACAGCAATTCCTTCTTTTGCAAACAATCACCTCGTTTCTTCCCAGACATTATTTTGTATCCAAGTCATTCATTCCGTTCCTTTACATGTATATTGCTATTGGATAGGCCGGGCATCATCAAACAGAAATGGCTTTTCCTCCAACAGCCCTACTACCCAGTCTGTCATAGGCTTCACCTCTACTACGTAGGAAATCGCATCTGCAATTTTCATTTCCTTGGCAATCCCCATATCCAGCATCGGAATAAGAAGCTTATCGTAATTCTGTGACACATCCCCACAGGTCGAATAATGTCCATATAAATCAATTTCGCGTATATTTCCATCTTCAAGCATTAATTTGATTTTCCTTGCTTGTGGATTAATGCGGTCAGGAATATCGAGCCGTTCTTCTATACTGTGAATAAATGTATTAGTCTTAAGCGTTGCTCCCAAAAATAACAATTGTGCATTCTCTTCATAAAGCCCGCTAAAGCAGCCTCCCTGCGGACAAGGCGTATAAACATCATTATCGCGCTGCACATAAGCCTGCGCCCTGCTCCCCATAGCTGTCACCGAATGAGTTGGGTGCATCGAGCGAATAGCCCCTTCTCTTTTCATAAAAAGATTGGGCAATATTCCAACACAAGAAACTTCTGTCTTGGGATCATAGATACCGCCGTTCAAATTGTGCTCTGACCATGAATGCGTTGGAAACAGCAATAGCCCATCTTTCATATATTCGATAAAGGCGTCCAAAACCGTATCAGCCCCACCTTCTACTTCCCCAACTGCTTTCATAGAAGAATGGATGAGCAAGGTTCCTCTTTTTCTGATGCCCGTTTGTTCAATGTCTTTGATTAAAGAATCTTTTGTATACATTGCACTTTATCCTTTCAATATTTCATTATCTCTCTGCTCATAATCATATGTTCAAATCTGCATTACAAATTGGAATTTCAATCGAAAATCAGAAAGAGCATATATGAGATTATGCAAAGCGAAACGCCAAAACGGACTCCGCAGAGGTCGCAAGGCGTGGAATTGCAGGCTGAAAAACGGCGGGCGGAGCTTGAGCTCCTGCCTGTCGTGTAGGAGGTAGATAATCTTGATAATTAAGTCGTGGGGATGTGTTTTGGTCAGAGTTAGATTGTGCTCATAATGTTTGATACTTTTCCGAGAGCAGAACATATAGCGTCACCCATTTATTTGGCTTTCCTATCATACCGACATCGAAATAAGGTGCTTTGAAGGATTCACTGAGAATATACTTACCCTCGGTGTCTTTATTGTTACCTAATAATGCCCATGCTTTTTCGCAATTTGGGTGATTTGCACCACCGAGAACCGAAAGTCCATACATAATCATTTGCAACCCCATGTGCACATGGTCAATCGGATAAAACGTTCCTGCCATATCCTTGATAATTACCTTTGCAGGGTCGTCGTAATGGAATAAAACATGATGGCCTATATAAAAATTTATCAATTGCTCAAATTGCGGAAGAATAACGCCTTTCTTCTTTAACTCTGCCCCGAGCAAAAGATAGGTTGTAGTTTGTCTATAACAGCCCATATCCGGCAACTTAGAGTCGTTTGTTTTTTTGGTTTTGTCTAAACAACTAACCGTACCGTCTTGCTGTATAGCAGAAAAAACCAAAGGTATTTGTGTTTGTACCCACGGATGCTCGTTATATCCAAGTGAAACTAAATTTCTCAACAATAATATTTTTGCACACTTCATTGATTTTAAATTGATATTTTTTATTATACGTTCCGTATACTGGTCAATAGGTATATCATTGCGCGTTAAGCCAAACTCTGCGAGTGCCATGAAAGCGTTGACGTCCTCCCACTTATCGCTAAGTTTAAATTTATCCATGACTAAACTAAGCCTATTTGAGCGCAATAGATTTTCATATGCCATTTTTACTTCATGCTCGCTTTTAGACATACCTAGAAGTTCGGTCATAACACGGTATTTTACTTCGGGGGCTTCATCATCAAGAAGCCAATTAATTACATTATTCATTGATTTATCCCCTATACACTAATTAAACTGGTGTTCATCTTGAACACAAATAATAATGTTCCCGTCCGCGAAAGTCGCTTAGGCAAAAACCTTCTTCGCAAAGGACTTTTATACGGTTTTGTGCTTTTTCAATTGCTTTTGTGTCAATTATCTTAACGGAAAATAAGTTATAAAAATTTTTGATGCATATATCAACAATTTCATTTAAGTAGAGTTCTTCTTCATACGCTTTTAACCACGCAGAGAGACACTCTCTCATACTATTTATTGTTTAAATACGAAAGTCACCTATGCAATTGTCAGCATTGAATAACTCTGCATCTTCAAGTTGAACAAGCCGAATATGAAAATGTTCCGTTTCAAAATCCGGACACTCTTTATAAACACTTCTTATCGTTCTGCTCCTATAGTTAATATAAATTTTGTTGTTCATACATCTTTATATTCGCTTATCATTTTTCTCGAGAATAACGAGCCAGCCTTTCGGAGAGTGTACCCATATGCAACTCGAATAGGTGATTGTCAAAGTCGTAAAAATATATAGAGTGACCCTCGCCGGCAATACAAGAGCGTTCGGGTCTGATTTCCGCGCCAATGTCTTTTATTCGCATAGTATACTATATAAATTTTACGCGCTATGCACTCATACTCCGTCAAACGCAGATAAGAAAAATACAGCACCCTGTCACCATACCACATTTCCCTTCAAAATTCTATGAAAAAATAAAAATTCGCACGAAAGCACAAATTCCAGTTTTACTTACTAATTTTCATTACACTATTGTAACATATTTTCCATCAAATAATAATGGATATAGCAATTCATGAAGCATCAACCATACTGATATTTTTATTTTCATTATTAAAATCCACATCACACATATCCTCCAGCAATCCATGCTTTTCATAATTAGTTTTTCGGACAATGTGATTATGATCATCTACAAATACAACACTTGGTCTATGTTTTTTTGCTTCTTCCGGTGTAAGCTGAGCATATGCCATAATGATAATTTTATCATTCACCTGTACACACCTTGCAGCCGCCCCATTCAAGCAGATCAGACCCGAACCGCGTTCTCCTGCTATTGCATATGTTTCAAAACGTTTACCGTTATTGATATCTACAATACATACCATTTCATATTCTAAGATTCCTGCTGCATCCAGCAAATCTTCATCCACTGTAATACTTCCGACATAATCAAGTTCTGCCTGCACTACTATTGCACGGTGAATTTTCCCTTTTAACATTGTAATCATCATAATAACTTAATCTTCCCTTCATTTCAGTCAGTCTTTCGGCCATTGTCTTTTTGATCGTTAATTATTTCATCCCCGAAATCAAATGTAAAATTATCAATTAGCCTGGTCTTTCCGATAAACACTGCCATTGCAACCAGAACTCTCCTGTCCAGCTTCTCCACCTGACTCATAGTCATTGCATCTACAGCCTTCAGATAATCGATTTTCGCCAACGGTTCTTTTTCAATATATCCCTTTATTGCTTTTATTAAAGCTACTGCATCCCTTTCACCGTCTTTGATCAGTTTCTTTCCAATTTGGATGCCACCGTATAAAACAAGAGCTGCTTTTCTCTCCTCTGTATTTAAATACGTATTACGTGAACTCTTTGCCAAGCCATCCGTCTCACGTACGATCGGGCATCCGATTACTTCCACATTTATATTCAAATCCCTCACCATACGTTTGATAATAGCAAGTTGCTGAGCATCCTTCTCTCCAAAATAGGCTCTGTCCGGAGCAACGATATTGAATAGCTTTAAAACTACGGTACATACACCACGAAAATGTACGGGTCTGCTTAACCCGCAAAGTTCTTCTGTAAGTACAGACATATCCACATAAGAGCAAAAGCCCGCTCCATACATTTCTTCCGGCTCCGGATAAAAAATTAAGTCCACCCCGTTTTCTTCACACAACCTGCTGTCACGCTCCAGGTCCCTTGGATAGCTTGCCAAATCTTCATTTTGACCAAACTGCATGGGATTGACAAAAATACTTAATACGATCCGGTCATTTTCAGCCGCCCGATTAATTAAGCTTTGATGCCCTTCATGCAGGTATCCCATAGTTGGTACAAATCCAATGCTCAGGCCATCCCTTCTCCACTCCGATATACATTCGCGAACCTCTTGTATCGTCTTAACAAGCTTCATAGCTTTATCTCCTCTAATTCACACTTTTAATACAATTTCTCTATTATTTCATCTGCCATACGAAAGCCATGTACTTCTTCCGGAAAAATACCAGCCTTCGTTTCCTCAATATACTGCTTAAAAGCAGCAGTCATCATTTCACCCACATTAGCAAAACATTTTACAAACTTTGGTTTAAATGTGCTATACATGGAAAGCATATCCTGATAAACCAGAACCTGCCCGTCACAACCTGCGCCAGCCCCGATTCCAATAGTAGGAATACGGATTGATTCCGTTATCAAACCAGCCAGTTTATCCGGCACACATTCCAGTACAACTGCAAATGCTCCTGCTTTCTCCACAGCTTTTGCATCCTTTATCAACTGTCTTGCAGTTTCTTCATCCTTTCCCTGAACTTTATAACCGCCAAACGCATTTACCGACTGCGGGGTTAGTCCTATGTGTGCGACAACAGGAATGGAAGATTCTACGATTGCTTTAATCTGAGGACATATCTTTTCTCCCCCCTCCAGCTTTACCGCATGGGCACGGCCTTCCTTCATAAGACGTCCCGCATTACAGACGGCATCATAGACGGATGTCTGATATGACATAAATGGCATATCTGCCACAATAAGTGCATTTTTACAGCCACGTGCAACCGCTGCGGTATGATGAATCATATCCTCCATGGTCACAGATAACGTATCTTCATATCCGAGCATTACCATTCCTAAAGAATCTCCGACTAATACAGAATTGACTCCCGCTTCATCCATTAATTTCGCAGTAGAATAATCATATGCTGTCAACATTGTTATCTTATCTTTTCTTTTCTTTTGTTCCAGTATGGTAGATACCGTATTTTTCATAATTTTCCCAGCTCACTTTTCAATATCATAAATCTTTATCCGGATATTTACTTTTTACCCGCACCTATGAATCCTGTTTTCACCCTATCACCTCCAAAGGTTATTCTTTTTCAACATACAACCATATGGCTTGCCGTTTACGCAAAAAAAGAGCACCTGTCCACACAATAGAAAATCTATTGCATAGCAAACAAGCGCTCAATATCGAACTAAATCATAACTTTATCCAAATATTCACTTATATACAATGGAAGATAGAATAATTTTTAGTTCCTGCCGCTTCTGTTTACATGGTCAAGACTATATAATTTTAATATTGCTATCATCTATATAACTTCGTTCCGAAGTCTTATTCAAGGCACCGGGGCTGCTGCTCTTCTATTTCATCTCCCATCTGTAATTCATACAGTATAGTGATACCAGATAGAGTTCTGCCACTTTCCAGTACATTTCCTTACGTAGTATAACTTATTTTATTTAGTTAATCAAGAGATATACTTTAATCTTTTCCACTCATTAAGCCGTCACCAGCGGAGTATCAACTCTAAACTGCTCGCTTACATATTTCGCATAGGTTTCGTGACTTTCCACAAGTTCAGCATGAGTTCCGCTCCCGGTAATCATGCCTTTTTCAAGGAAATATATCTTGTCACTGTCAACAATAGTCGCAAGTCTGTGGGCGATCACCAAAGTAGTACGTCCTTTCATCAGATTTGCTAACGCACCTTGTACCATCATTTCTGATTCACTGTCAAGACTGGCAGTTGCTTCATCCAGCATCAGAATTTTAGGATTACGTAAGAATGCACGTGCAATGGCAATTCGCTGGCGTTGACCTCCTGAAATCTTAACACCTCGTTCGCCCACTTCCGTCATCAGCCCATCCGGCATTTCTTCGACAAATTTACGGGCGTAAGCCAGTTCTAATACGTTCCATAATTCATCATCGCTAAATTCTTTATCCAATCCATAGGTTAGATTATCTCTGATCGTTCCCGCCATAATCGCACTATCTTGTGAGACAAAACCTATTTGACTACGATAATCAGACAAATTAATATCTTGGATTTTTGTATCACCAAATTGGATAACTCCGCGGCTGGGATCATAGAATCTTTCAAGTAAACTAAATATGGTTGATTTTCCTCCGCCAGATGGGCCTGCGAAAGCGATAATCTGATTTGGTTTTGCCTCAAAAGACACACCTGTCAAAATTGGCTCATCATTTTCATAAGCAAAATCAACATTAGTAACTTTAAGCTTCTTGCCGGTCAAATCGATAATCTCTCCGCTTTGCAAATCTTCCGGCTCTTCATCCAGCAATTCCTGAACCCGCTTCGTTGAACCAGCCGCTTTTGCCATCTCGGTAAATAAGGTTGCAACACTTGGCATTGCTCCGATCAGATTAAACAGATACATCAGGAAACTCATTAATGTGCCGATTGCCATTGCTCCGATAGCAATTCGGTGCATGCCATAAGCTAATAAGCCAAAAATCATACTCATCATTGCCATCATCATAAGCGGCTGCATAGTCGCATCAAAGACAGCCTCTTTTTTGCCGACTTTGAATAATTTATCCACCTCGCGATTAGCACGCATCTGAGCCTGCTTTTCTGCATTAGATGTTTTTACAAGACGAATCTCACTTAACGTTTCACTTGCAATCCCATTAAATTCTGCAAGTGCATCTTGTCTCATATGTCCGACTTTAGTGCCAAATCCGAAAATCGGCAGCATGATGATCAGCACGATCGGAACGGTTACCAGCATTGCCAAACACATACGCCAGTCCATCCTAATCATCATATAAACAGAACCTAAAACCAGAATAATGCTTGATATGGTTTGTGGAAAAGTATTAGCGAGCAACTGTTTTACTTGTGATGTATCGTTGACTAAACGGCTTGAAATCTCACCGGACTTAATGGTATCAAAATATTTTACTTTTAATGTCGTTAATTTAAGCCAGAGATTTTTTCTTAGGTTTTGAATGACATTTTCCCCGAAAATACCGAGAACTGTTCCGCCGATTGCCGAAATAATCGCAGAAGCAACAAACAGTAAGACTACTTTTAATAGCAGTGGATAATCGATTCCTTCTGAAAAGCTATTGACTAATGACGATGCTAATTTGGGTACATAAATTTGTACACTCGAGGATGCGATTAACAGCAGTATACCTATTATCAAAAGATGATACTTAGGTTTAGTCGTTGTAATCAGCTTAAAAAATTGTCTAAATGAAAACTTTGTTCCATCTTTTCTGACTGTTTCACCCGGTCTTCCTCCCTCCATTATTTATGCCCCCTTCCAAAGAATCTGCCATCTCCGCCAAAGCCGCCGTGGAAATCTTCTCCAAAACCACCGAAGCCATTGAACCCGCTGCGCTCTAACATCTGTTCACGTGCACGTCCAAAGTGGGCTGACATTTGGCTGAAACGCTGCCATCTCCTATCGTCACCAAAAATTTCGTTTAGCTTTGATTGGAACTTATCGCTCGAAATGTTATCTGCAATACGTGATAAATATTCATCCAGATTTTCCAGTTCTTCTTCCGCAAATCCTCTGAATAACTCATCTTTAAGACTTGAAGAAATTGTACCGCGGTCTTCTATACTTTCCCAGCCCTTCTCGGTCAGCCTGACAAATGTGACCCTTGCATC
Source organism: Bacillota bacterium (assembly GCA_023442465.1). Taxonomy (GTDB): domain Bacteria; phylum Bacillota; class Clostridia; order Lachnospirales; family Lachnospiraceae; genus Kineothrix. The sequence goes on from JAEZZQ010000015.1 coordinate 591,417, forward strand.
TTCTTCTGATTTCACACGTTCAACTGTTCCTGCCGCTTCAAGCTTTTTTATAATTTGTGTAACGCTTGATGGTTTGATATCTAAAAATTCAGAAATACGACCTGCTGTTACATCCTCTTCTTTTGATAATAACCGCAATGTTTCAAAAGCATTATCTGTCTTTTGTTCAACTTGATTCGCAAAAATTAAAAAGGGTTGATGTGTAATCTCCATTAATTTATTCAATATATCATTTCTCTTCATTCTTCTTACCTCCATTTTAACTTATTTAGTTTGTTAGTTAACTAACAAACTAAATATATGCTCTTTTATTTTGTTTGTCAATACCAAAACTAAATAAATTAAACTATTTATTTTCTCTCCGATATCTATCCATTCAAGCCTTCACAATGCTTTTTGAAGTTTAATCCCCTTCTCACTTTATACATCGTTACAAACTATAAGTTGTTACTGATGTTTTTTTATATATTCGCTCTTTACCACGTCGATAGTCTTCCCACCAATACCAATATTTTTATCCGGCAATTCTTTAATAGTTGTCATAAAAAATTCAGGTGGCACTTTCATAATTTCTGATGATACTTCTGTAAGCCGTTTGATTAACTGTTCTTTTTGTTCGTCTGATAACACTCCACCTTCAACTGTAATGTATGGCATTATACTTCTCCTTTCAAATTTCTCTTCTCCTCTAAGCTGACTTACCCAACTGCCCTTTAGACAAACTTCTAATCTTTTGCCATATTGAAAAAGAGACTGAATTTCACTCTAAATAATCAGCTTAAATATATCTGTTAACTTATTAACTGTGAGAACACCGTCGGAGAAAATCTGGATAAAAAAATGATACAAACCATCCATTTTTCTATGGTATATTTTTTCTCATAATCATTCTACCATAAACTTCGAAACTACGCAGGATGGAAAACCGAAAAAAGTAAACTTGAAGAAATAAACCGAATAAATCGGGTTATCACATCTATAAAAACGACAAAAAAAGGGCCAAAAATCGCTCAAAAATTAGCCATTTTTAGCCCCCTCAGACCACAACATTCTGTAGTCATATCTTGCTTTTTATCATCACAATACTGCGTCATTATCACTGGCTCCGCATGACATGAACGGTAATCTGTTTTACATCGTTCTTAAACGGTTATATCCTCATAATTATCAAAGAAGATATCCGCCAGCCTTCTGTCAAAATGCTGATCCCTATGCGATTCTATATATTCCAAGGCTTCTTTATGAGATGACGCTTCCTTATAAACTCTCTTATGGCACATAGCGTCATATACGTCGATAATCGCTAACATTCTGCTTATTTCAGGTATCTCCTCCCCTTTAAGCCCTCTCGGATATCCCGTACCATCGTATTTTTCATGGTGGCACAGAGCTATTTCCGATGCCGTATGCAGAATCTCCAGATTGGACTTCGATAACATTTCATATCCCATCTTTGTGTGTTCCTTAATAATATTGAATTCTTCCTCCGTAAGTTTGCCGGGCTTTTTTAAGATGGAATCCGGCAGGCCTATCTTTCCTATATCATGAAGGATACTGGCCAGCTTGACCTTTTCACATTCTGCGGACGGATAACCGAGAATTCTCGCGAAATTATACATCATTTCGGATACCCTGTCCACATGTTCTCCTGTTTCATCGAAATGCTTTTCAGCTATCCCACCCAAAGTAACTATGATTTCCTTCTGTGCATTAAATATCATTTTGTTCAGAAGGTAGTTGTCCAGCGCCACAGAATAGTTAGAAAGAAAAAGCTTGATCAAATCAAAATTATAAAGTTCTTTGTCACCTTCAATAAAGATATAGTTATTCGGCGCCTCATTTGAGTTATTCCTAATGATAAACCCTTTTCCCACAAAAGTAATCTGGGAATTCTCGTCTTCGGCCGTCAGCATCCACTGATATATGGAAGAAAGCTCATCAATTTCCTTGATATTCCTGCCGATGTACCGAACATAGTTACCCGTAGCTGCCACAACGATGGGCGTGTTGCTTTGCTCCATAGTCACAAATCCATTATGCTTATATTCCTCGGTTTCCTCCCTGATATACATGATTCCTTCCGTCTCATAATAAAACCCGGATAAATGGTTCAAAATACTGGTCAGAAAGTCTGAAAGCGTATTGTGGGTAAAAAGGTTGGCACTTGTTTCAATAATTTTTTCCAGCCCTCTGCGGTATCTGTCCAGCCGGATAATATCGCGGTAGCCGCGCAGTGCCGTAAGCATGATCGTTTTAAGTCTGGCAACCGTAAGATCCGTCTTCAGACAATAGTCGTTGATATCATAGTCCTTGATGACCGTTTCTTCCGGCGCTTCTCCCGGCTGGCCCGTGCGCAGGATAATACGTGTCATCTGGTTTCTCATTTCGTGTCTCAAATAGTTTATAATATGCAGTCCGGTACTATTCTTCTCCATGACCACATCCTGAAATAATACAGCAATATCCTTGTGCTGTTCGAAGGCTTTTATAGTCTCCGCCTCGCTGTATGCATCCAGGAATTCCAAAGTATGATTCTCGAACACAAAGTCTTTTAAGATCATTTTTGTTACATTATGTACCTCCGGTTCATCGTCCGATATCAAAACCTTGTAGCTGCCGTAAGTTTTTACATAATTTTCTTCCTTCTCATTCAGGAAATCATAATCCAGCTCAATATTGTCCCATTCCTTTATCATATGTCTTTTCCTCCAAAACGACCGGAACTTTTATACAGAACAAAGTCCCCTTATCCAGCGTGCTTTCACACGTAATCTTTCCTCCCAATTGTGCGGTTACAATATTGTATACAATACTCAGGCCAAGTCCGCTGCCCCCTCCGCTCCTGTTTGTAGTAAAAAAGGGATCGAAAATCTTATCCAAATTTTCCTTTTTGATTCCTTTCCCGTTATCTGAATACTGCATCGTAATATCATGTTCATCCGCCCAAACGGCAATTTTAATTATGCCCCCCTTATCAGAAAATGCATGAATAATGGAATTCATAATCAGATTTGTAAATATTTGAGAATATGCACCGGGATAACTATTTATCCAAAGTGCTTCATCGCATTCAATATCAATCTGTATTCCGGTATTTTTATACTCATGCTTGAGGTTGATCAAAAGGTTGTTCAAAAATTCATTAAAATTAAAGCTTACCTTTTGCTCGTTGCTTTGATTTACCGCCATCTGCTTAAAGCTTTTCACTAATTCGGCGGCTCTTTTCAAATTATTATTCAATATGAATGAGGTCTCGCTCATACTGTCAATATATTTAATAAACTCACCTTTTGTCATTTGCCCTTCCAGAAGCAGCTTCTGCCCGTGCTTATTCGTCTCTTCCATATAGGAGGCTGCGGATACCGCCACTCCCAGAGGCGTATTTATTTCATGTGCTACACCCGAAACAAGGCTTCCGAGAGAGGCAAACTTCTCCATCTCAATGATTTCCTTCATCGCTCTGTTTAACTCTGATGTTTTTTCTTCTACAAGCTCCTGCAGCCTTTCCTTTTCCTTCTCATGAAGATATTTGATTTCCTTTTGTGCCTTGTCCAGCTCAGTTATGTCCGTTGTACTGCCCAGAATTCTAAGTAATCCGCCGTCTTCACTCAATAACGGAATGAAATCTATGATGTAAACCCTCTGGTTTCTATCTTTATCGAAAAAACGATGCCGGAAGGAAACATGCTCCTTACTTTCTTTTATCTGTTTAAATATCTTCTCAAAATAATCTATCTCTTGCTGTTCTCTAAACAATGCGCTAAAATGCTTGCCGATAATGTCCGCTCTATCCAATCCCAGTACCGATTCAAAAACATTATTTACCGACAGTATACTTCCGTCGGACGCTATACTGAAAATAGCGTTGCCTACATTTTCAATCAGCGTCCTGTATTCTTCTTCCTTTCGTTTTATTTTATCAATATATTCCCTCAGCTTATCCGACATCTTGTTAAATGCCGACAGCAATTCGGAACTTTCCTTTATCACTGTTTTTTTGCTTTGGATATATATTCCGTATTTGCCCTCCGCTATTTCGGAAGCCCCTTTAATACTCTTGGTAATGGGGACGATGACCGAATTGATAAGCAGAATCCCTGCAATACTTCCTATGATGGTTATTAACAATCCGAGTATGACAAGAGAAGTCTGGTTTGACTTCATGTTTCCCATCAGTTCCGTTTCCGGAAGGAGTATTACCACTTTCCAATCGAGGCTTCCCAACTCCTTTACTTGGGATACATGCATAAAGTTAACCTCGCCGTTTATTTCTTTCCGGACAACTTCATCCGGCAGTGTATCAAGCGCTCCAAAATATTCAGCACTTTCTCTGATAGCCGCCAGATTGCTCTCCGTCGCATTTATGAGGTCCGCAGATTCACCACCCGCCTCCGTCTCACGGATATCTTCCACAGACTGCGCGATAAGCTTCCAATCCTTATCGACAATATAAACAATGCCTTCATTATCAGAAAATTGGCTTTCCAAATAATCATTCAAGCTATCTAAGGAGACATCGTAGCTCATAGCCCCGGTAAAATCCCCGGCTTCATCATAAACACCAACCAGTGCAGAAATGGTTGCCCTTTTTTTCTCATCGTAATTCGTATAAACATCGGACCATTTCTCTTGCGTGGAGGCCTTGGTTTGCGTATACCAAGGGCGTTGCTTGAGGTCATATTCGTCAAATGCGGAAATTTCATCGGAATATGTATCCGTTCCCTCATATATGACAAGCCTATCATCTGTACGCTTATCCTTCAGCATAAGATTATAGCTTTGATCACTGTTTAGCCTGATACCCACATAATTTCCGTTCTCATCCCCATAAGATATTGCCGATATCTGCGGCAAGGAAAAATCCAGAGTATTGTAAATGCCCATTTCGTACTCTTGAATTTCTTCTAAATCCTCCTGCCCGAAAAGCTTTTCCCGGGAAATGTATGAGGCTGATAATTCCGCAAGCATATAAGGGTTCTGGAGCAAAGTCTTTATCTTGTTTTCTATCATCGTGCTCATGATCTGAGTAAAACTCTCCCCTTGCTTTTCCGCTAACCTGTCATAATCGTAATTCCAAAGAATTGCGAAAGTGCACACTACAACCAGTACTATTACAGTGAAAGGAACTAATATTGCCTGTCGTAAGCTGAGCTTCTTTTTTCCCATATCTCCTCCTGACACACGTAAAAGTGCAAATAGAGAGGTTTCTCTGACGGTAGTTGCCATAATTTATATCATTATACCAGAAATAATACGCTTTTCACAAGAAGTTGTTAAATAATTCTTGCTATTATAGCAAATAAGATAGAAAAAAGATGCATAAAAACAAAAATGTGTACCAAAAAGAATAAATGAAACACCAATAGTTTGTGGAACATGATATTGACCCAGGACTTTTTATAACTAATCCACTACGCTGAAAAAAAACGCCTGCTGTGAAATTTCGTTTTCTGTCAGAAAGGATAAATTTTAGCCGGATTCCGTATAGGAACAACAAAACCCCCAGCGTACCGAGGGTTTTAGTCAAGTTTTGCATCTGAATATCAAAATCTCAGAGAACATCCTTTTCCTATCTGTTATTATTTATTCTAAATGAAAGATACCTCCATTTCCAAACTCAAACTTCCCTTTTGCTTCTATGTCGAAATGTTTCTTCGCGATTCCTAAATCAACCATATCCATCGAATAGTCATCCGCAATTTGAGCGCTTAAGACATTGTTCTGATACTTAAATATTACTTTTTGTGTATTTTTAGCACTTGGAGCAAATAGCACAGCTTTCATTCCGTTTTGTACCCATTGAGGCAAAGGTTGATCGCTTATGATTCGTTCTTCCATACTCTTTACTTTTCTATGTGTGGCTGACCGCACCATTTTTTCTTTTAGTGAGGGGGCTTCCACTTTACCTACTACTACAACACAAACCAATTCTTCCCCGTTATCAACAGGTAATTCATCCTTATCAAAGGAGCCTCCTACCCAGCAGGTTCCCAGACCTAAATCAGTTATGGCAAGAACTAAATCTTCTCCGTAATATCCGATCTTTTCCTTCAAGTCTTTGTCGTCTCTCTTGCCTTTCATCAATATAAGGGAACGTACATTGGTAAATAACCCATAGCTTTTTCTCAACTTCTCAAAGGCACCGCTTCCATTCTCCATGAATGCCATTGTTAAACGGGATTCTTCATTTAGTTGCTGAATAAGAGAAATGATATTTTCTTTTTCCCGGTTTGTAATCGGTTCCTTTTCAAACTTTCTCCGTGAAACTCTGTTTTCTATTGCACTGCGCATGAGATTACCTCCCGTTATTCCTATATATTTTCCTTAATATTTGCTTTTGTCTCCATTCAATCTCAGCTTTTTTCCGTGGATCGTCCGCATATATTTTTCATCACCATGTGAATCTTTCTCTATCTATGGACGGACATAGTAAATTGCAATTAATACTGTCTGTTAATAAATATGTTTTAATTTTACTGGCAAAACTCTTTCAACAAATTTTCAATATCTATAACTAATTTTTTCAGTATATTTAATTTCGCAGAAACATTGATATGATAAAAGTTTTTAGTCCCCTCCTCTCGCATTTTTACAATTCCTATATCTTTCAATATTTTCAATTGATGTGATACGGCAGGGCGGGAAAGGTGTGTTTTTGCCGTAATTTCACCAACACGCATTCCGCTTTCGCAATCGGATTCCATTAAAACCAAAAGTATTATCTGACGTGTTTCATCACCGATCGCTGTTAAAATTGATTGTGCATTTTTAAAATCTTCTTGTATCGTTTCTATTTGTTCTCTTTTATTCATAATTAATACCTTGCCCTTCGTTCCCGGTCTTTTTAGTTCATTGGTTCGCACCAATAAACATCTGAATTTATAATACCCTTACAAAAGAAAAAATACAACATTGAGAAAGCAAAACGAGACAAACTTTTTTCTTCTGCTCAAATATAGAAAAACAGTTCACGAATCCTGATTCTCCATCAGACTCTATCCATTTCCACATTTACAGGCTTAATATTTCTCAATGATAAGAATATATCATTTTCTCTAGTCAACACCATATACGGATTGAATAATCGATCCCCTTTCACATAATATTGCTTATTGTATTTTTAGAGAATCATACAAACTCCTGCCCGAAACCAATAGCTCCCTAACATCTCATTATTTTTTATCCTAAGGTCAGCATTTTCATGATTTTCAACCGATAAATGCGGTGTACGTAATATAAAAATCCCCAGCTCTATAACAGAAATTGCTATTCGTATAATCCCTTCCTCTATCAGATTATTTACTGGTCATTTTTAATACTTACTACTTATCTGATAATGCTTTACTCCAGCTTCCTTTCCAGTATGAACAGAACACCCGTAAGAACATCATGCTGATTCATGGAATCTATTTTGTGTGTTTCACTTATCACATAAACCATCCACGTTCAGATATAGCGTCAAGATAAGTTCTAATCGAAGAACTCCTCTATCAGCTTATTGGATATTTCCTTTGAAAAAGCACCCTTAAACCTTTTGAATTTAAGAGTGCTTTGAAATATAGCAAACTATACCGCTTTAAAACCTTATAAATTTACCGCTGCCTTCAATTAAAGAGAACCAATCAAAGAACAGTTACTGTTGAACATAGACCCCTGATCATATCCCAAATCAACAAACGCATTATCTCCTGCAACAATTTCTGCATAAGAGCCTGTTCCCACTCCTGTTTCTAAGTATTTAACAGCAAGCCACTCGGGATGGTTTAAACCTGATGTAGATGATTCACAAAGAATTCTTCTATCTTTATAGGCTTTCTTTCCGGAAATGGTATTGCCGTTACGATCATAAAGATCTTCCTCGCGGCGCATCTTGAATCCATAGTAAGTCTTTCCGTTCATTACCTTTGTGAAATTAGCCAGAGAAGCAATGTTGGTTTCAAACACTTTTGCCGACTGTGCCCCTGATATCCAGCCGCTTTTCTTCGTACCGCCACTTCCCCGGAATATGACCGCCTGGATATAGTATCCGGAAGCGCTGCTCCCACTCCATTCCTCAACCCAAGTGAACATTTCATTATTGTACAATGTTCCTATTTGTTTCGTCCCGGCATTGCTTTCATATATTGCGTGCTGCGCTCCTGACCTGTTTACTTTTACAATTCCCATCGTATCCTCTCCTTTTTATTTTATTTTAGATTCTGCAGATTCTATAAATATAAAGAGAAGAGTTTTCTTCGATTGTAAACTCATTTTTTTATTTTTCTATCTTCTTTGGACTTAAGGTATATCCCTTCCCCCAGACATAAACATCTCCGTTAAAAGCTGTTGCATATGCTGCGTAATCTTCAAAGCGTACCTCTTTTATCTTTTCCATAAGCTTGAAGGGCTCAGAAACCACATACGTTGATACCGTCGGCATTCCATTTCCTTTTGTCCGGTTCCCGATTTCTCCATAAGAATTATCTCCCCATGTAAATAGCGTTCCGTCTTCTCTTATTGCTGCCGCCGTATAGGAATCACATGCAATATAACTTATCTTTTTCATAATCGGAACAAGCTCGCTGGAAAAAGGTGTTGCACCTGAACCGTATCTTTCTCCACGAACCGGTTTTGCTGTTCCGTCTCCTAATTGTCCATTCGCATTATCGCCCAAACCGTACAGTATTCCATCTTGTTTTAAAATTAATATAAAGTTACTTCCGCCTACGGCATATTTCACATCCTCTGCAATGAGTACCGGCTCCGTAACAAAGCATTCGTGCGACCATCTATCCTTCCCTTCTATGGATTGTCCCAGCTGTCCGCTGTCATTCTTCCCCATTCCATACAGCTCATTCTTATCGTTTAAATAAATGGTAAATCCGCCTATCGACAGATCTACATGTACAACATTTTCGGCAATCACAACAGGTTCTTCATGATATGTAACCGAGTCATCACTCGTACCGATTCCTAATTGACCATACTGATTCTCTCCACAGCCTTTCAGGATTCCATCTTGTATTTCATAATAGTTTCCACAATCTGCTTTTATTCCTGCACTTGTTTGGTATTCATTTTCAATTGCGGGCATTTGAACTTCTTCTGCCCATACTTTGGGTGTGCCTGTTTCTTCTTTCTCTTTATGTGAACATCCTGCCAAAGAGAATACGGCAAATGCCATAATGCACAGTGTTAGCTCGTTTATAATATTCCTTTTACTTTTTTGAATTTTTCCATACACATTTAATTTCCCCTTTCACTTTTAAAAACAGTTTGTTATATGAATTATATCATTAATCGGAATCATTGTCCCATCCTCTTCGGATAATCTTTCCTGTACCCGTTCAAAAAGATATTCTTTGATTAATGGCTGATAATATTTGCTTCCTAAGCTATTAAAAAAAAACTATTTTATATTTTTTATAATTATATCCGCCCTTAAATTTTATTTTTTATACGGAGAAAATTTAGCCTGCTATTTCTACATTTTCCCCACACTTTAGAAATAAACTCCGCCGATTAACAGAAGTTAGCTGACAGAGCTTTTTCTTTACCTTTTTAAGAATCAATACCTTATTCCGCTTTCTAGTATAGGATATTCTGATTACTGTTGAAACCTTTGCCTTTTAGGCGAATATATTCTTTTAAGCATTTTATTTTGAAGGACTCACAGGTAATCTCCTTTATAAACATATAACAGATGGGTTATACCAATTAAGCACAATACATAAGTTGCGGATAATCGCCCATGCATTATCTTTATGCCTGAAATGGCAATATTCGTGAACTATAGTATGATGTAGGATTTTATCATTTTGAATCACATCAATATCCACATAAATATTCTTGCCAAACAGAAATGGACTGGAAATTCCTCTCAGTAAATAGATATTGAGATTCCATTCATCCAGCTTTTTATAAAAAACTCTATTTCTTCTGCATTTTATACTAAACCGGATATTAAATATAATAATTATAATAAAAATCGTTGCAGATATACCCATATAAATATAATGGAATCTATCTTGTAAAATATTTTTATATCTTTCTACAGATACATGCAAGGAATTATTAAGGCTGCTATTATTCTTAGAATTTTGTTCCTGTATCGTTATTTCCTCATACATTTCTATATTACCATTCGCGCTTTGATATATACTATCCATTTCCGATAAGGCCAATGGTTTCTCAGAAACAACCTCTAATTTATCATCTTGATTATTCAACACATTATCAATGCCGTTTTTCTCAATTGCCTGAATAGTGAAATATATTACATTTTCTAAACTAAATTTACTTGAAATATTTAAAAAAGAACTAAGCAGAAGAAAAAATGCAGCAAAAATCCAAATTAAATATTGAGTCCGTCTTGAAATATATTTCCATGCTATTCTTCGAATCAAAAGTATTCCTACCAATAGAACCCCAAAGCTAATAATTTTCATCAAATCTCTCCCCGTTTAATGTACTACCTTATTTTTTCTTTTGCAGTATTTCCATCAGTTGTTGGATATCTTCCTCTGAAAGCTCATTATGCTCTAACATTGTACTAATCAATAATCCTACATTTCCCTTGAATACCTTATTCAAAAAATCGTTTTTTTCCCTCAATATCGCTTCACTTTTCTCTAGATCAGCATAATATAATTTAGCTTTTCCCCCGTCTGTATGATAGGTAAGCCCTTTTTCTTCCATTCTTTTGAGATATGTCATTACAGTATACTTACTCCAGCCTGTGCTATCCAATAATGCCTTTGTTAACTGCATCATTGTCCTCGGTTGATCTTCCCACAATATCTCCATAATCTTCCATTCTGCATCCGATATTTTTTTCATGTTTGCTCCTATTTATATATTTTTCATAGTAAACTTTTTAATTAGGTTTACATTTGTCAGCTTAATCTTGGCAGATTTGGTTGTCTTTTGTCAACCTTTTAATTTATTGCTGATAATAGGGCTTTTATAGCTTTCGGCCATAGAACTCCGCTCATGTTAGACGATTCAGAAAAACCCGGATGTGAATACACCCGGGGCTTTGTCTGAATCTTGACTTCTAAATACTCTTATATCAGTCAGGATAATTAATAATTTCTCCAATCATGAATAATAAATTCTGCAAAGACCTGGCAACAGGCTTTTATAATTGTCCAGTTTGCCAATATCCCTTCACCTGATATTCCAGCTTTACTACTCATCAAGAAATCTTGCTTGGGATTAGTAAAGTAATAATATAAGTGATCTGTAATTGCTGCTATACTGTAAGAATCAACCCCAATATTGTTCAGCAAATATGACATTCTATTGGTATGTTCATCCGCATAATACTGATATAAGGCGCCTGTAAATACGTGTTCTTTAAGCGATTTGCTTAATATTGTCCGAATTACCGTAGAAATAGCAAAACCATCCGCATCACCAAACATGTCACAATAATTCATCTGTACATCATCACCGACTTCCATTCTCCCTATCCTATCCCGAGCATGTCTGAAGTCACCGAGATATTTCCCTATGGGTTCCAAATTGTCTTTTAGTGTTTTAATTTCTTTAAAAGCTGTTGCCAAATCGCCAGCCCACCCGTACCATTCCGCCGGAATTAGGATTGGAGGTTCCACGTAGGCTGATATAACCGCTGCTAAGTGATGCAGTTCTATGAGCCTTCCAGATGCATCTTTTAAAATAGTATATCCCGTTTTCTTAATATACGGTTCCAGATCTGCTGCAAGGCCTGGGTGGTTTGTTGATACATGATCAGCAAAAACGGGATTAGTTACTAGTGTTGCATTAAACTGTAAATCAGTATATTTCTTGTGCCATAAATAATATAGAACCGATAATACACAAGACTCTGCATCTGCATTAGGAAAGCACTCCCAATAAGCATCTTCCAAACCAGAAATCAAGGGGATAACCGTGTGGAATAATGTGGCATTGTTTTTTTCATTTTCAATATCATCCCAATTTAAAGTAAATAATCCCCAGTTATCATCACCAATTTCATCGACTGTTTCTACTCCCAGGTCACATCCGGATGCAATTACCCTATCTAGGTCAATTCGGCTGCCATCACTAGCAGTATATGAACCAGTAGCATATTGATCAAAGCTCCAATTTTCCGGCATCAAGAAGCCTAAATTTCCACTGTATCCAGTAGACATATTGCTAACAAAGCTACTTACTGCCAAATTTGATGAACAAATAACGCTACAGGTATTTCTTGCCGAATATATACCTACTTTATAAATTGAAGGATTTGGCTTTCTTGCATCATTTATTCCTTGAAAATACTGTTTTACGGTTCCTTTCGCTTGATCTTCTGTTGCATCAAAATCTACGCAAAAGTAAATGGTACATTTGGGAATTCTCAGCTTAGTAGCTGCTTTTACCGCCTTATTCCAACTATCATAACCTGTTCTATAGGTAAAATCTGTAACCGATGCATTATTTTCCTGAAACAACGGAAATATTTTTAATCCGGCATAGTGAATATTAATGATCTCTTGTTCCGTTAAGTGCTTGTCGAATCCACTAGGAACCTTGGTTAGATATCTTCCGATATATCGTATTCCATCGTTATAGAGTGACTGGGCCTGCACTGCCGTTAATTGGTATCTTGTATCAGCCGCATTTGCTGGCCTATCCATGTCACCTTTACTCCACAATAATGCTCCCCAAGTTCTTCTGTTTACAGCCCCCAAGTTAACGAGCGGATCTATATCCAGACACATAAACCTCTGGAATTCTGTTACCCTACTTGCTACATTTTGATTATATACTCCGTTTATCCCATCAGAATAGAATTTATTACATATTAGCGCGCATTGCAATATCTTTACCAATGCTGCATTACTGCTACCCATAGAGATTGCAGGCATTTTATTAAATGTGTTTGGTCCCAATGCTCCGTCCGATGTAGTATTGATAACTTTCTGGAACGCATATATAAGCGCTTTACTTGTTTTTCTTTCAAAATGTCCGCTAGTTGGAATGAAGCCCAGACTGCTAAGATACAAACTTGAATAATTAGCATTCAAATATTGCTGAGCCGCACGAACATACTCATCTGTGGTACTTGTCACAATGGTTGGATCAGTGGTAAGTAGCGACTTAAAGTAAGATGCTTCCATTGTTTCTGTGGCATTAACAAACCCTAAATCTTTCTTAAAATTCTTAATTGCAGACTTCGTAGATGGCCCCATAACCCCGTCAAACAGTCCTGAATTATAACCCTTGCAGATGAATCCTCCCTGCAGTATCTTTACTAAGGTAACATTATTAGTAGAATCATTAATTGTAGGGCATGCAGATGAGGTGCCATTGCCCCAAATACCATCAGGTATTAAATTCAAATAAATTTGTAGTGCCATAATTAAGGCTTTTACAGTAGTATTTCCTGTCATGCCGTCTGGCTTGATGGGAAATAATCCTGAATTTTCTCCATTCTCATCATAATAAAAATGACTTGGAAAGGTCTCCCCTAACCATATTTGTACATCTTTTACTCTTAAATCCATAATTAATTTCCTTTCATCTTATTTTATTTAGTCGACTATATAAAATAAAGAGAATGAAATCATCAAATTGTAAATAAAAATACAAATTATTAAGACTTTGTGAAAATAAAAAGAATCTACAACAAGTTTTTACAAATAATAAGCGTTTTCCCTACTTTTAAATATATACTACTCCCTTTACTATCCAATTTTTTTATTATACCAACATGCCAGATATATAATCAATTATCATAAGTATAATCAATAAACAAACAATTCGGATTAGTAAACCAAATTTATTGCTAATCCAAGCCACAGCCACAACAAACGCTCTCTTTTCCATATGAGGTGAAAAGAGAGAATTGATTAAAGTGCAATTAAAAATATAAATTTATAAAAAGAAACTAATCAGGCGACCAGCTCATTATGTCACAAAATTGATAATGTTATTTAAAAGCTCATAATTACTCAAGTTACTGTTAAAAAAGCATGTTGTAGATATTTTTTTATCATTGTATAATGATCATGTTGTAATAACTGACTATACTAATCAATGGATAGGATAGATGTGATTTTTAAATAACTTATAAAATATAAAAGAATGCTTTATATGGAAAATAAGGCGATTGGCGCATAGTGTAAGAAAACGGGAATAGATAAATTATAAAAGCATAATTAATAAAAAAAAGAGGTAAAAGTACGTTATAATTTATTATCCCACTCGTTATAAGGGGAAAATATAAAATGCAAAAAGAATATCAAAAACTACGAAAATCTATTTTTAGGTACGTGATTTGGATGATATTATTTTGGGGAATAAGAATTTTGTTGTCTTTTTTTCAAATCGAATATCGCTTATGGCTGTCTGCTCTTGGTTCTGTTATAAGTGTCGTAGTTCCATTTATATTATTTGGACAGCGACTAGCCATAGAAAATGATAGAGCGAAAAAAGAAGTGGGAAAGCCCTCCCTTTTTTCCTTAAGATTCTACACTTTCTTGGCATGTATCATACTTTTTATTGCAGGAATATATGGTCTTTTTACTATGAATGAAGAAAGAATAACGGAAGATGGCCAATTGGAAGTGGCATACAGCAGCTTTTTATCGGAAAGTCATTGGTATCCTTTCGAGAAAATTTTATTTTGGGGAAGAAGACCGATTTATGGTTTGGAAGAAATAGCAATGTTAGAAGAAAAGTACGGCTGTAAATTTAAAATTGACAGAGACCATCTTGACCTAGAAATTCATTGGATAAGATTTATCCCCGATCCATATCCGCAGCTAACAGTAAATGCATATATCATAGATGGATTATTATGGGATGATTTTAAGGAAGAATATATTGGAAGCATATTTTCAAGAGTATACAAAGAACTTAATATCAAAAGCGAGAAAGGCTACCAATCTTTTACTGGAGGTGCCTATCAAACCTGCCTTGTTTCTGATTGGAGTAATCCCTCTCTTTTAGCAGAGGATGCGGCAACATTAATCACATATGCTATAGCAGAAATGGATTGTGATGTAAATGCGCCTTGCAATTCAGGTGTCTTATATGTAGTTGTGAGATACCATGATGAAATTCATCATATTCCTTTGCCATTCGGTGACTCCTCAGTCTTGATGAAAGAAAATAAAACAAGAGATTATTATTCCGATCCAGAGCATGTATATGAAGAGTTAACCTTCCGGGTAAATCAGTAATATTAACCTTTTTTCCTATCAATTTATAAGCAATAGGATAAAAGTCTGTTTACAATTTTCTTATTCACATATCCACTGAAATAGAATTGCGAAAATAATAGACTCACTTTATGGGTACAGATACAATTCCATTATACCCACTATGTTTTCTAAATAAATATAATATAGCATATTGGCTCAATACCAACAATATTTAAAAATATACCTCTTACTTCTGTCATAATCCGTTGAAATGTTTACTTCTCTGTATAGGCCATGATGAACTATACCATAGCGCACCTGACCTGCACAGCAATTCTCTTATTTTATGCTTATCTTAAAATTTCAAAGAGCAAGCTACTTCTGCCACCATTTTCTCGCCATCTTTGTTTTTTCCGAATAAACCTCTGTCTTTCTAAGTCACTAATGGCTCTTTTGACCGTGCTGCTTGAAAAATTCAATTTCCTTGCACTGGTACCTATTGCCGGGTAACAAGCGTTCGCTTTATTTGCACGGTCTTTTAAATACAAATAAACTGCAACTGCTCCATGAGGTAAACCAGAATTATATATTTCTCTACGTTTAATGCTTCTCATCCTCCTTATGAATGGGCGTAAGTGTCGTCTTTAATTAAGTATTACAAATTTTCTTCCACCGCGGTCATGATATCTATTTTTCTAATAGATAAACTACTTCTATATGCCTTGCATGTGCTACTTAAATGCACACGCAAGGCTATGCGACATAAATCGGGATTAAAAAAAGAAGTTTCAAATTATAATATATGTATCCCTCATAAAACGAATAGAAACCTCACTTTCAGATAGTCCTGCCGGTGGCTATCACTCCTTTTTAATGGCTTATTTAAGAAAGCTATTTAAATGTAAAGGTTAACTTTACCGGTTGGTGATCTGAATATTGAAATTTCGTAGGTATAACATTTACATTTTGTACTTGTATATTATCAGATACAATAAATCCATCAATGATATACATTTGTGAATTTTCATATGAGCCCGTATATGGTTCATTTAACAGACGGCATGTAGGGATACTATCATCTACTGCAACAGAAAATGTATCCGGTATATCCTTCTTTCTAATAATTCCAGGCATCCAATTTCCCTGTTCTACTATTGGATATTGCTTATATCCTTCAAACATTTGATTAAAATCTCCGCCTGCAATAACATAATTGCCTTTTTCATATTCTTTTTCAAGGATATCCGCAAGCATTTTACTTTGCGCAAGCTTTCCTTCTCCACTGTCATAAGCTTCCAGATGTAAATTAAATAATACAAGCTCTTTCTTTGTCCCCTCTATTGGAATTCTGGTCTCAAGAAGAGCACGTTTAAGATTACATATTTTAAGCGGCCATCGGAAAGATTCAGGAAGTGAAATTCGTGAAGCAGAATTCACTTCTAAATCTGTTAAAGTAACTAATCCTGCTTCTACATGTCCCATTGTCGGAATGGGGTACGGTATATAATCACACTTAAAGTTATAAGAAAACATTCCCGGTATTTGTAAGGCCTCCTCTAAATATTGCATTTCATTTATATGATAAGAACGCTTGGAATTTATATCAACTTCTTGAAGGAAATAAATATCCGCAGGATTACTCTTCATGATATTTGCATTTCCTAATAAATTTTCTTCCACAACCGCCTTATTGTCTGGCCTAACCTTTGTTCCTCCATCCATAAAAAAGTCTTCAGTGCTGCCTAAAGCGGAGTAACCTATATTATATGTAATAACCGTTAATTCCGTATCTTGATTTACTTTTTTATCTCCCTCTGATGCAGAAAGCACCTCCACGGCAGAAGGACGATATTCACGTATAGTAAGAAACGCAATGCCCCCTGCAGATAAACCAAAAAGTATGAGGATGATTACAGCACAGCATTTTGCAATTTGTTTGATTCTTTTCATATTCTTTTTCTCCTTCTTACTGTCCGTATATTTTTCTTTCCAATATATATTTTCAGTTCATTCACCAGAACCTGCTTTAATTAATCCTATTTCTTATTTGCCTATAACATACAAATATCATAGAATATTCATTTTCTTATGGTTCCGGACAATAAATAAAAATAATATGCCTCCCTGTAACAGACCGTTTAAATCTAAAAACAGTTTATTACAAGGAGAAGCATATTTTTATGGAAAGAAAAGTACACTAATGTTGCCTTTATTTCAAATCAAGCCACTCTATAACATCCTTCATAACTTCATCTTTATTGATTTCATTCAGCATCTCATGCCTGCCGTCAGGATATAACTTCAAAGTCACGTCCTGTATACCTGCTTTCTTATAGGTATTATAAAGCTTCCTGACACCTTTTCCGGCACCGCCGACAGGATCTTTGTCTCCGGAAAAGATATAGATGGGCAGCTTTTTAGGTATCGAGACAATATTTTTGGGCTTATCAATTTCTTTCAGACCTTCCATAAAATCATAGAAAAATCCCGCTGAAAAGACTTCTCCACAGTATGGGTCCTTTATATATTTATCGACTTCGTCCTTATCTCTGCTTAGCCAGTCAAATTCTGTTCGGTTCGGTTTAAAGGCATTATTAAAACTTCCGAAGGAAAGCTTGTTCATCTTCTCACTTTTTGCTTTTCTTCCGTTCTTTTTCACTTCTCTGCCGGCAGCAAGAAATCCAAAGTTATGCAAAAGTGCTGCTCTTCCACTGGAGCCGGAAAGAATCACCCCCTTTAATTCCCTGCCAAATAACATAATATACCTCTGAGCAGCAAAGGAACCCATACTGTGACCAAATAAAAATACCGGTAAATCAGAATGTTCCTTTTTTATTATGGTTGTTAACCGGTGCATGTCCTTAACTAACCAGTCGAAACCATCTGCTTCAGCCAGATATCCAATACGTTCAAGGCTTCCTGCTGTTTTTCCATGTCCCCGGTGATCATTGGCATAGACAATATACCCATTCTGCGTCAGCAGATCAGCAAACCGTTCATATCTAAATGCTGCCTCAGCCATTCCATGGGCGATTTGAACAGCACCTTTGACTTTTGTACCGGGATCAGGGCTCCACTTATAGAAAAAAATATTTGCTCCATCACCTGATTGAAAACTAAAATTTTCTGATAGCATATGATACCCTCTCCTTATATTTACTGTAATAAGCCCTAAGAACAGGACAAATTATCGTGTAGGCTATATAACATTATATTATATTCGCAGATTATATCATACTTATATGGTTTAACCTATTATGCTATGCTCACACCTTCTGCTATTTCCGTAAATATTACGCCAAGAGCATAGGCACCGGCATCAGGATGCCCTAAGCTTCTTTCTCCAACAGTTCCCGCACGTCCCATCCTCGCCACGATATTCTCTGTTGCTTTTGCACCTGCTGCGGCAGCTTGGGCAGACCTTTCAAAGGCTGTTTTAAAATCAAGACTCCGCATGGCACTTTCTGTCCAGGAATCGGCACAGGGGACCAGTGCATCAATTAATGTTTTGTCACCAACAATTGCACCTCTGCCAAAAGAACGTTCTCCCGTACTTTGAATTCCCTTCACGGCCGCCTGCATTATTTCTGCAAAATCAGTGATCGACAGAGCGGTCTTCTCTCCTGCACTTTTTCCGGCCGCCCGGAAAGCAGAACCCCAAATCGGTCCTGAAGCACCGCCGCAATGTTCCATAATAACCATGGAACAAGCGTCTAAGAAATTTCCGATGGTATCCGCTTTTGTATGAAGAATTTCCTTCCATTCTTTTTTTAACTGCTTGAAGCCCTTTGCCACACTCATGCCAAAATCGCCATCTCCGGCATAAGAATCCAGTTCACAAAAAGGCACTTCATTTTTTATAATACATTCGCTCATTTTATCAAGGATATAGACGAGATTTTGTGCGGATAGTCTGCCATCTCTTATAACGGAATAAGAAGCATCCGTTTCACATTGATAAGAAACATCCTTTGCCTCGTCACTGGCCGCAACCCGGTCTGAATATACTGCTTTTTCAACGGGGCCATCTACTTTAAAACCGGGAGCGTCACATTTTTGCGAAAGTAAATCCGCAAGTTCCTCATCCAGCTTCATAATCGAAACCGAAGCTCCCAGCATATCAATACTGGTCATGTAATTTCCCACGAATGTCCTGTTAATTTTTACATTTTTCTTCGCCAGCTCCCGGGTTACCGCATTGTTAAGTAAATATAATTCCTGCAATGGAGTGCTTCCGAATCCGTTCACTAATAATGCAACCTCTTCCTCAGAGGAATCATCCACCTTCAAATCCTCCAGTAAAGCAGACACCATTCGTAAAGCCAATTCATCAGCAGTTGTAATCTGTTCCCGTTTGATACCGGGTTCTCCGTGGATTCCTACTCCGTATTCCATCTCCATTTCCCCCATATCAAAGGTTGGGGTTCCTTTTGCCGGAACCGTACAGGAACTGAAGGCAAAACCAATACTCCTCACATTATGTGCTGCTTTTAAAGCAGCCTTCTTTACTTCCTCAAGGTTCTTTCCCTGCTCCGCACAGGCACCTGCGATTTTATGCACCAGCACCGTACCTGCAACGCCCCGGCGGCCTACCGTATATAAGCTGTCCTGAACGGCAATATCATCATCAACCTTGATATAATCTACCAAAATGCCGTCTTCACCAGCCAAATATGCTGCATTTTTAAAGTTCATCATATCGCCGCTGTAATTTTTAATAATCAATAAGGTCCCTTTATTGCTTGCCGTTTCCTTTATAGCCTGGTATACCTGAATCTGGGAGGGAGAAGCGAATACATCTCCGCATACAGCCGCATCCAGCATACCTCTGCCGACAAAACCCGCATGGGCAGGCTCATGTCCGCTGCCGCCGCCGCTGATGAGACTGACTTTATTTTTATCAATATTTTTCTTTTTGATAATTTTGTATTTTTCAATAAATTCAAATTCCGGATGTGCAGATACAATACCATTACACATTTCCTTCACAAAGGTTTCCGGTCTGTTAATAATCTTTTTCATATGATCACCCCTATCGTCTTTTATAAGCTTTACCCAAAGCATCAGCCGTAATAATAGCCGCAGCTACTGCTTCTTCCGTAACAGGGAAAGGCATGGAGTAGATGGACTCACCCTCCGCACAGGATTTTTTTGCCACCAGCAGCAGTTCATCCCGGGAAATGGAATCAACACCGATATCAGACAGGCAAATTGGCAATCCTATCTTCTCACAGAAATCCATTACTTCATTCAATTCTTCTTCCGGTGCATTTTCCAAAACCAACTGTGCAATGGTACCAAACGCAACTTTTTCGCCATGAAAATACTTATGAGTGCCTTCCAGAATCGTTAATCCATTGTGAATTGCATGGGCTGCAGCAAGACCTCCGCTTTCAAATCCCAAGCCGGACAAAAGTATATTGGTTTCAATAATATTTTCCAACGCTTCCGTTACTATGTTATTGTCACAGGCAATCTTTGCTTTGTAACCATCCGCCAGCAAGCTTTGATAACATAAGGATGCCAAAGCCAATGCCGTGTTCGTTCCCTTGGCTTCTTTACAAACTCCTTCCCGGAAGCCGCAGGGTAAGCCGGCATTCACATTTGCATAAGCTTTTGCAGTTGCTCTTGCCTCAAAATAAGTCGAAAGTGCATCTCCCATGCCGGATACCAGAAAGCGGACCGGTGCTTTTGCAATTACCGTCGTATCGATGAGTACTACATTGGGATTCTGCTTAAAATAAGCATAATCATCAAAGGAACCGTCTGGGGTGTAGAGTACCGCAGAATGGCTGGTCGGTGCGTCCGTTGCCGCAATGGTTGGGACGATAATAAGGCTATCTCCTTTTGCCACACATTTTGCTGTATCAATGGCTTTACCGCCGCCTAAACCGATCGTACATGCACAGCCATTATCTTTTGCCAGCTTTTGCAAGCGCTCTACTTCAACTTTGGAGCATTCCCCGCAGAATCCACTTTCCACAAAAGTAACCTTAAATTTTTCTGCCGTGGCGTCCAATTTGCTCTTTACTCTTAAAACATCCTCCGGATGCGCGATCAGAAGCGCTGATTTTCCAAATTCCTTAACAAAGTAACCAAGATTTAATAACTCATCTTCTCCCTGTACATATTTTGACGGACAAATAAATGCTTTTCTCATAAATATCTCCTTTCATACCTTGACTATTGATTGCAGCTTTCAAGCTCTCATACATATCCCAGACTTACCTGTGATACTGTTTCAATAAAAATGAAAAAATGTTTTTTCACTTTTACATGTGAATTAACTTTGTTTTCATCAATTATTATAATAAGCCCCTCCTGAAATAGCATTAAACTATGCAATACAACTATAAGAATAAAAGATAGAAATATCCGGTTTTTCATATGATTTTTCAAAGCTGTTATTAATTTAACTATTATACTTCATTAAAAAATCGTTACTGCTCACTCCGCTCTCAATAACGCATAATTTCTGCATGTAAATTCGCTCTGCAAAGCAGAAATCATCTGTTGAATCACGTTCTTACATAGCTTAACAACAAGTGTTAAGCTACTGTGTGAACAGTAACAAAAAATCTTCTATCTTAGGGTTTTTAATGCTGTTGACTGTTATCTAAAGACAATATATAATGGTGTTATGTAGCACTTAGTGCAATATTTTTCCATTCCGTCCATTCACAAAAAATCCAAATTGGAGGGCTAATATGCGGCCAAGTTTTAGTAAAATTGATCAAATTATCAACCCCGTCAAATTTCAAAAAATTCAGGATGACATAGCATCTGCTACAGACCTTGCTTTGATTACGGTTGATTATAAAGGAAAACCCCTGACAAAGCACAGCAATTGCAGTGACTTTTGCCAAAAGGTCCGTTCTTCAAACTATGGGATTTACTGTGAAAAATGCGATTCACACGGTGGTCTGGAAGCCGCAAGGCTTAGAAAACCCTATATCTATATCTGCCATTTCGGTTTGATTGATTTTGCCATTCCCATTATAGTAAAGGATTTGTACATAGGCGCTTTTATGGCCGGACAGGTATTATTGTCTCCGCAAGATCTGGCGGAGACTCCTGAACCTATTCTCCCGGGCGTTCAAAGTAAGTGGGAATCTATTGACGGAGGCCTGAAAGAAGCTTTTGATACCTTACCTATTATGTCTCTTGATAAAATTACCGCTCTGGCTAATATGCTGCTGCATATTGTTAATTATTGCGTTGAAGAGGCTGAATTAAAAGCTTTGCTCGCCCACCGCTCGGAAAAAGCTTCGAACCGCACCTATGCGGAAGCCGCAGAAGATGACTACTTAATCAGTACAATTAAAAGGCATCCCAGAAAAGGAGCCGATCAATTGATTCAGCCTGCTTTGGCTTATATCAAAAAGCATCCGGAAGAAAAAATCACTCTTGAAAAAATGGCTGCCTTATGTAATATTTCCCCAAGCTATTTCAGTAAACTGTTTGCAAAAGAAAACATGGGAAATCTATCTGATCATGTCAATAAAATAAGAATAGAACTCGCAAAGGAGCTGCTTCTTAATTCCGACTGGAACATACGGACTATTGCAGAACATATAGGCTATGATGACAGCGGATATTTTATTAAAATATTCAAGAAACTTACGGATAAAACACCGCTTGAATACCGTAATAGCAAAGAGAATTCTATCAGATAGCTTGGATACTAAAATAAAAATTCCCTGCAAGAACCGGTAATTTACCTTTATTCTTGCAGGGAATTTTCAATATTAATTACTTTTTAATTCAATCCCGGACTCTGGTTGCTTTTATCGCATTATTCAGTGCCTTTTCTTTTCGTGCTGAATTCGTCCTCACATTTGATTGATAATATCATCCATCCTGCCTCTGAGACTTACGACCAAGCAGTAATGAATTCCTCTTGTCATGCTACACTGTTCTATATTCTTATCTAAAACTTATTATAATGGGTTTGCGATTATAGAATTCTTATACTGTAATCCTTACTAATTCTTTTACTTTTGCATCAATTGTCTTTATGACCTGAATAAATTCCTCGTCACTATTACCCGTTGGATCATCAAGCCCCCAATCTTCACGAAGCTTGCAGGGAAGGCATGGGCACTGTACATTGCAGCCCATTGTAATAACAATATCCACGGGCGGGATATCAGACAATAGCTTGGAATACTGCGTCTTTTCCATATCAATCCCATAAAGTTCTTTCATAAGCCTCACAGCATCTTGATTGATTTGCGGCTTTGTTTCCGTTCCGGCTGAATAGCTCTCCAACGCATCCCCTGCAAAATGCTTGCAAAGGGCTTCCGCAATTTGTGAGCGGCAGGAATTATGTACACAAATAAACGCAACCTTTTTCATACCCTTTTCCCTCCTAAAGTGAAAATAAATGATTTCCCTGAACATCCTCTGCACTACACTTAATAACGGCCAAATTACCGTGAGACAGTTCACCGACTTTATTGTTCCATCCAATTTCATGATTTACTTTCGCCACTAAAAACTGGTTAGTCCTTTCAGTAGTATACTGGGATAAATCAACAACGCGCCTCTTTGTCACAATCTGGCACGTTTCAAATCTTTTTCTAATCGCATAGCTTCAAAGGGTTATAATCATAGCAATCGGCGGTTGTTGGATAGAGAATACACGGCAGTCTACGCAGCCATGGCATAAGTCACCGCTCATTTTCAGGTTAGCTCTAAAATGGATTCAATGATTTCTGCCGCAATCTTCACGGCGTTCGGACATACTTGTCGGATAACAGGCAAAGCCTTCTCTTTCTCGCAGTTTTTCAAATCAAATCCCAAAAGCTCACGGCAGTTTGTGGATTGGTTTTGCTCAACAAATCGGCGTTCAAACTCCTGCACCAATTCAAATGTTTTTTCTTTGGATGGATTGTCATGGGGCAGATACTTCCCATATTTCAAACCGATTAGCATATACGCGGCTGTGACAGCACCACAGGTTTCACCCAGTCTGCTCATTCCTGCCGCAAAACCACAGGATAGTTTCAATGCCGTTTCTTTCTCCAATCCAAATTCTTCACAATAAGTAGACAGGATTGCTTGGGAGCAATCAAATCCACTGTTAAAGCACGCTAACGCTTCCTCTACTTTACTTTTCATTTTTCAAACCATCCTTTTGTACGATTTACGATATTGACAAGAATAAGCATAACAGGTACTTCGGTCAGTACACCGACGGTGCAGACAAGCACAACGGGCGAGGTTGGGCCATATAGGGCAATCGCTACCGCTACCGCCAGTTCAAAAAAGTCTGATGCACCGATTAGCGCTGCGGGAGCTGCTATGCTGTGCGGCTGCTTACACACCTTGCACATGACATAGGCAAAAGCGGCCGTGATAACATTTTGCAGAATTAACGGCACTGCTATAAGCAATACATGAATCGGATTGCTTAAAATGGCATCGCCTTGAAAGGTAAAGATGATAATTAGGGTGAGAAGTAACCCTGCAGTGGTAATCCCGTCAAACTTAGAAACAAAATTTTCATTGAAATATTGAATGCCTTTTTTCTTTATAACAATATTTCTTGTCAAAGCTCCGCCGATGAGAGGTATTACAACAAACAATGCAATGGATAAAAACAGCGTATCCCAAGGCACAAACATATCATTTACGCCAAGTAAGAAGGATACAATGGGTACAAATGCTACAAGGATAATGAGATCATTGACAGCCACTTGCACAAGCGTATGTGCCGGGTCACCCTTTGTGAGATTGCTCCAAACAAATACCATTGCCGTACAAGGGGCTGCTCCCAGTAACACAGCTCCGGCAACATAGTTCTTAGCGATATCTGCAGGAATTAAATTCTTGAATACCGCATAAAAAAAGAACGTTGCCAAACCGAACATCAAAAATGGCTTGATCAGCCAACTTGTTCCACTTGAAATAAGTAAGCCCTGAGGATTTTTTCGTACATTTTTGATGGATTGAAAATCCACCTTCATCATCATGGGATAAATCATGATCCATATCAACAAGGCAATGGGTATGGATATTTGAGCATACTCAAAGCGTCCCAAGAAATCGGGGACAGCAGGAAGGAATTTACCGATCAATATACCTGCCGCCATACAGAGCAATACCCATACGGTCAGATACTTTTCAAAGAAACCAATTCCTTGGTTTTGCTTATTTTTTTCCACAGTTACACTCTCCCTCTTTGCAAATGCAATCTTCTTTGTCAATCGTGATAGCACATAAGAAGTTTTTGAGCTCCTGTACCTTTTCACCGTTCATCGAATAATACATCCACTTCCCCTCTTTACGTCCATTCACCAGACCGCAATCGCAGAGGATTTTCATATGGTGTGATAATGTCGGCTGTGTGATGTTGAACTTTTCTAAAATTTTGCAGGCACAAAGCTCGCCACAGGACAGCATATCCACAATCATCAATCGGTGCGTGTCCGCAAGAGCTTTGAACAATCCTACATTTTCAGTATACTTGTCATTCATCTTAAAATCACCTCACATAGATATTTGTCTATATATTATTATATGCAATCATATAGATAATTGTCAATGTATCTTGAATTTATTTTAAGAATAAATGATGCTTCTTTTTTCATGGCTTGTCTCAATTTTTGTTTTATTTTTTCTTCTAACCCCTGCGCTTTAAAGCAAATCTGACTGGGAGAAATTATACTTCTTGTTTTACACTATGCTGTAATAGAGCAATCCATCTCTTTTGCCTGTGTTTATAAAAATATTCGGCCCAAAGATATACGAAAGGTGTTTTCCACCCTGCATAGATTTCTACTTGATCCGTATATTGTGTTCTTCCTCCCTCCGCTGATTTCAATATGATACGATGATTCCATACCTTTACATGTGTATTTGTTTCATTTGTATAAATTTCATAGGTTGTTTCATCAAATTCAACCACATGTATTTTATGTACTCCAAAAGGCAAAAAACCAAATAGTCTGAAGAGAAATACAAAGTCGTGATTCTTCTGCCAAACTATATTTTCAGCACCCGTCAATGGAGAGAAGGTTGCCATCGGTGCTGCAACATACTGTAGTGTTTTTAATTCTTTTAAGTGGCTGAAAATAATCTCTTTTGATGCTGGAAAAAAAGAAGTTTTTATAACAGTTTTTCTTTTCATCTCAATTCTCCTTATATTTGATAAACTAAATCTGCTCTTAACTATCCTCAGTCAAAAACTCCCTGATGTTTATTCATAATTTTATATCAGAAACCCATGGCCATCATATGTTTAAGTAAAATTTGCAATCCCATTGAAACAAGAATAATCCCACCAGCAAACTCCGCTTTTGATTTAAATTTTACACCGAAAATATTTCCAGCTTTTACACCTACTATAGAGAAAGTGAGAGTGATAATCCCGATAGATATAATTGCTGAAAAAATATCAACATTTAGAAGGGCAAATGAGATTCCTACTGCCAGTGCATCAATACTTGTAGCAAGAGCCAAGGGTAACATTTCCAAAGGCTTTAACCCTAAACAAAGTGATACAGCAAAAGCATGCATAGACAGTCCGACAGCAATAAATAATAGTTCAAATAGGTTCATGACAATCTCCTTCCAAAAAGATCTTCACAAAAAGAAAAATCCAGGTATTACTCATACGAGCATATACTTGGATTATAAAAAAGACTATGTATAGCTGTATAAGTTATACATGAGTCTCGCTTTTTAAGACAAGCCAGACCAATATCAGTCAGCATGTTGACTTGTCACACATATTTGTGCAAACTACTCCCTCACGGGTTTCTTTAATTTACAAAAAGGATATCATAAGATACTTCTATCGTCAATACAAATGCAGAAAGAAGAAACTCAGCTCTACCCATCTTTACCTCAAAAACACACCCTCAATATATTCTTACGGACGCACATCGAGAGCCGGAAATAAATCAAATTCTCAATGATTCCAGCAACTTCTTCATTACCATTATCTCCCTTTTAATCCATGGAATATTTTCATGATTTTCTACAGACTCATTATTTGCAATGGCTTCCTCAAGCGTCATCCAGCTTACTTTATAATCGTATTCTGCCTCATAATCATCCAGTTTTCTCTCTCCTGCCGTTTCTTCAACGTCACAGAAAAAATAATAAGAATCCATTTCCATCAAATCATCAATAGCACCTTTTCGCTTTTCATGAACAAGTATTCCTTCAGAGATAGACTCTTTCTTTACAGAATAACCGGTTTCCTCCTGTACCTCCCGTAACAGAGTCTGTTCTAAAGATTCTCCCTTTTCCATTCCGCCTCCGGGAAACTTATGATCTCCATACTTACTATGTATAAGCAGATAGCTTCCATCTTTTTGAATAACTCCTCTTACCGCAGTTCTCTTAAATACGCTACCGCCTTCTAAATAATTATGTAAGTCTATAGTCAATTCTTTCATTGCACTATCCTTTCATCCAAAATAATGTGTTCTAAACCCTCTGTTAATTTCAATAATTTATCTTTAGAAAATAGCGGAAGTTCTTTCTTTTATCCCAGTTCTGTAATTGGAATCCAATATAGGTATTCTGGCACTCCACCTGATACGGTTCCATTAGAACTGTTGCTTTCTACGCCTTTATTTCCTTTTAATTTCATTTATATAATATCCAGATATTAGAAACATACCAATTATTGTTCCTCCAATCCAGCTGACGGCACCTAACATAAAAAACATCGTAATTGAAAATATTGCGCCGAATATAAAGAATGCTATACACCCAATACTGGCTATAAAGAGAACTAATCGGATTCCTTTCTTAAATAATAGTCCTACGAAAAATAAAGATATGCACATAAAAAAGTAGGAACCCATTAATGCAAAAAATATAGAGTTCGGATAACCCGATACCAGTTTATCCAGGCCATTTAGAGAATTATTCATAACACTTGGTATTACGGTAATGAGCTGAATCATATAATTTGCCATTGAAATGCTAATATAAACCAACCCAAAATTCATTGCCAGATGACTCCATATTTTTTGATTATCATATGTCAAATAATGAACGCTGGCGCCGAAGATTAAATAGGATACCGCTAATAATATCGAAGGGATAACAGTCGATAGTTGTATCGGTTTGAAATTCTCTGCATAACTTTCAATTCCGTTCCAAGCGCTAAAATCAAATGTTGTAATCAGTGCAATTACAAAAAGAACTGTAAAAGCAGCAACCGCGATAGATGATGAAATAGCCATTTTCAGAATAATCTTCTCCGTTTTTTCCATAAAATATCTCCATCTTTTTTAATTTATCTATTTACTTTTTTATCCGCTTGGAAAATTATAATATTGTTACTTCTGAGATCGGATTCCCCATTACTCTTTTCTTTTAATTACTTCTAATATTAATTTTCTCTTGATGGTGGAGGCCACTGCCAGATACGCATCAGAGCTATTTCTGTTCAAATCATCTAATTCGAGAAAAATCTCCTAACCACCCGTTCCGTCATATCAAAAGTGAGCTTTAAATTCCCTTCTCACGTGTAACCTTTGCGGATAAATGGTGCATTCTTATCGATTACCCGACGAGAATACACCGCTGTGATATAGCAATAGACATTTGGAATGCTTATACTACGATTTACCTATCTCAATCAGCGAACGCGCCCGAAGCAACGCAAGACCGCTGACGAATAATACTATGCCGGACACAATCAACAGCCACTCAATTTGCACCACATCGCCCAAAGGTCCGAATACAACCATTCCAAGCGGCATTGCCAACCCACCGAACATCATCATTACGCTGAATACACGCCCCATTTTTTCCGGCTCGATCTTGCTCTGGAGCAACGTCATGCTCGGCGTGTTGAACAACGGCATTGTAACGCCGCAGATGAACATTACACCTAAATATACCCAAAAATCCGGCACTACACCGAGCAGAAAACCGGTCAAGCCGAATAATGCACAAGCCATAACAATAGTATGTGCCTTGTTTTTGAAACCGCCCCATACAGAAATCAATATGCCGCCTATGACCGCACCGATAGAAAATACAATTTCAATCGCGGTCAGCCGCCAAACATCATCGCCGAATGTGCGGGCGGTCTGAAGTGGAGTAAGCAAAGCGGCTGGCGATGCGAAAAAGCCGAAGAATGCACTGTAAATGATAATAAGCTTCAGCCACGCTTTGGAGTTGATATACCGCAACCCCTCACGCAGTTCGTGAAAATATGCCTTTACACCACGTTTTACCTCCTCTGTGCGCAAAACGCCGGACACCTTAACAAATATCAAAACTATGCTTATGCCTATCGCCGCAGTCACCACATCAATGAAGAAAATGTACTCAATCGGCAGGAGCGACAGCAAGGCACCCGCCGCCATCGGTGCTGCAAACATATTCAGTGACTGGATCGAGCTTTGTATGCCGTTGAATCGTTGCAAACTCTCCGTCGGCACGATTTGCGGTATCATTGCGGAGACGGCGGGCTGCTGTATGCCTTGTCCAAACGACCGCGCAACTACAACTACGAACATAAGCCAGATATTTTTGTAGCCAGAGATGTACGCAACCGCCAAGCCAAGCGTTATCAGCGCGATACACGCATCGGATATCACGATTAGGTATTTGCGATTGTGCCTGTCCGCCCATACGCCCGCGAACGGTGAAATCAGTGTCATTGGCAATAGCGCAGCACAGGTGAACAGCGTCATAATCACACCCGATTTAGTTTCGAGTGTGATTTGCCAAGTTATGGAGTGCTGCACGAGCATCGAGCCGAACATCGATACGAACTGCCCGATAATATACAATGTTGCATTACGTTTCCAGTTAGTCATTTCAGTACCTCACCTCTATTTACAATTAAGTAATCCATTTACGAGCCTTGAAACTTCTTAAATCTTTCTAAGATATTCTGCTCACTATTACTATTTGTTTGAAAAAGGGAACCTTGACTGTTCCCATCGACTTAGTTTCTGTTCACTTTTTTATGTGCAGAATCTCATTTTGATTATTCTACCATAAACTTATAAATTATGATATAAATATCCCTTAAAAAATGGGCAGAAGAAAGCCCTCAAATCTTTTGACTTGGAGGCATTATTCCACTCACTCAATCTCTTTTTGTTCTAACTAATCATCATATGGAAATAACGTTTTACGCTCTTAGATTCCCCGCTTGTTAATATATAAATACATCACTACTTTCTCTGGAGCGAAAACAATATTCCATTCTCCTTAAACTGTATTGTACATTTAGGATTTCACTACAAATTGGAATTTGCTATTTCAAGTTTATATAAACCGGTTGCCTTATCTAAAATAAATCCATTTCTCTCAAGAAGCTTGATTGAGTCCGCATTTTCGGCAACAGGATCAGCAATAATTTGAACAGGTTTTTCAATGGAGACGATTAACTGACACAACAGTTGAACAATCACGCTGCCTACCCCTTTTTTAAGAAATATTTCTTCTCCAATCAGATAGTCAACGGCAAAAGTGCCCTGTGGCTCATTGTCCCATTCAAATCCCTCTGGTGCCTGGGAACAATTATAATATTGACAAAATCCAACCGGTGTGTCCCCATACATAACAATGTAATGATTCAGCCATCCGAAATCACCACCGTCATTTCGGACTTCCGCCAACCATTCTCCCGGCTCTCCATACCATTTTTTTATATACTCTTTGTTCAGCCACACTTCCAATATACAAAAATCGTCTTCATTTACCGGACGAAGGGAAAGTATATTCTTATCAATCATTTCATTCATGTATTTAGCCCTCCTGCAAGTCTCACAATATATCACAGATACTTATCTATAGTACCTTGTTCAACCACACGCCTGCCCAGCAAAGGGATTGCTTGTTTCGGACAAGCATTCACACAGCGATAACATAGTGTGCATCGATTTCCGGATACAACAATTCGATTTTTCAGCTCTATATTTTTCATAGGGCATAAAGCAACACACTTATTACATCCCATACATTTTTCAGGATGTATTTTCAACTTATCTGAATATTGTTTTGTTTGATTAATACAGTACAACCTTTGTCCCAAAAGTCCTGCGATGTGATATAAGCTCCTTTTTGTTCTTATTCCCCACCCAGCCATTGATCGGCATGGTGACCACCGAGCCAATACCAATGAGGGTGGTCTAATTGCCACAGCTCGCTTTTTTTATAGTATTCCTGCTCCCTTTCAAGCATTTGATCATCGTCTCGGTAAGACACTTCACGGACAATCTCCATTTTTCCGTTTATAAACTCACTTTCCACTAATCCGTACGGACCCGTATCCAAGTCATTCGTAACCACGTATTCACCATCTATAAATTTATAAATCCTGCCGCCCCAATATGCTGCACCTGAGCCTCCGGCTGAATAAATACACTCTTTTTCCGCATCAAGTGCAGGATTACAAATTTCAGCAAATGATTTTGATGCTGCGAACGACGATGTTTCCTCATTCCACAGCCAGCAGTCATACCATGTATTGCTGTGCGCACCCCCGAAAGAGTTCAAAATAATCACATCCTTATATCCGTCGAAGTTCACATCAGTAACGTGAAGTCCCATCGTGTCCATCATTCCATTGTAGACGTAATAACCGACTACCTCGCCATCCAAAATCTCCGAAAAATCCGCCGATAGGATGGATTCGCCGTTTTCATCATAGACATTAAGGCCCATAACATAGCCGTACATCCATTCATCCTCTCCCTGCACCACCCCTGTCGCCACAAAACGAAATTCAGGCATGCTCTCATGCAAGCGGGCCTGAATTTCGTATGTCTGTAGTCCCGGCAAGGGATCAGGTGTGTCCGTCGGCTCTAAGGCCGCGGAAGGTGTGAGCGATTCGATATCGCTTTCCTCGACACCAGAAGCATCGGATACACTTTTCGTCTCGCCCGCCGGAGGAACATCACAGCCGCTTATACCCAGAAAAAATATAAGCAAAGTCAAAACATAGATACTTTTTTTCATACTATACACCCTTTATTATATAAATAATCCGCAGTTCAACTGCTACTCGGCAAATTCCAGTTTGTCCATATTACGGAATAACTCGATCAAATCCTGATCTTTCTTTTAAAATCTTCAAGATTATCTATGATCTGTCAGGGGCTGGACTGCTGCTTCATTATGCCTTTCGTTTTGATAGTTCAAATACACAACTATAGTCACAATGATATTCATTCAAAATATCATATCCATTTGAATGAAAGTAACGTGCTTTATCTATTTTAAAGAATTTCTTAAAAGGCTTAGGCTCTAATATTTTAATTGGGAAAAAAAGAAGCTGTTTTAATAAACTATTTGATTCTTCCCATTCAAGCACTATCAATTTTCCATTTTCCTTAAGCAAACGATAGCCCTCTTTTAATATCTTTGATGCAAGGCCTTCCTCTATTTCATGCAATACCAAACCCAAAATAATAAAATCAAAACTATTATTATCAAAGCTGGTTTCCGTAGCATCCCCGTTGATAATAGTTACATTATAAATATTATTTTTTTCGTTCTTTTCTTTTGCAATCTCCAGCATCTCAGCGGATATATCTAATCCAATAATTTTAACATTCTTGCGCTTTTCTGCTATTTTAATACTATTCCCCATAGTTCCGCAACACATATCTAAAACAGTTGACTTTGTATCCGGTATTAGTTCCAGTATAGCTTTACGAGGGTTAATCCCTCTTTTCGTAAAGTATATGACATCTATTAAATCATAAATTTTAGAAAGTAATTTATATGTTATTTTCATTAGCAGCTCCCATGATTTATAATTCCAAGCTCAGCCACAGAGCGGGACGAACTCCGCCGCTGTTATCTCCTGTTAACGGATGGATCGTGTTGCTGCTGTAACGGAAAGTGCCGTTTCCCTGAATGCCTACATTGCCGTCACCGTGGATATATACGGCTCTTCTATTGTCACGCCCGGGCGACCGAAGCCACCACCACCATATATACCCATCGAATGAAGATCTTCGCTTGTCGTTGTTTTCATCTTTCTTTTGAAACCAGTATCGTTGCTTGGCGCTGCGGTTATCAAGGTTTTTACTGCTGTCACCGAAATATTTGCACACCACTTCTTCAATATTTAGAAGAAATATGTAATCCAGAGTATCTTCTCCTCCTTTTGAACCGTACCACTGATTGTCGTGGTTTTTGTTCAATACCGAAATGATTCTCGACTGTTCAGCCTCGGTGAATTTGTTATAAAACTCACCGTTAAGATATTTTCTTAGCGAGCAGTCAGCCCATGTCACATCACCGGCGCAATTATTATAAGGTTGTTGTTCGATCATGTATTCAGTTATCATCAAGGCCGCATTGCCTTGTATATCAAGAATGCGCCACTGATAACCGCCAAATGGCACACTTGAGCCGATATTAAACTCTCTCATTTTCTTTCTCCCCGTACTAATATAAATTTTCTGCAGTTCTGTTTTAATTCGCCTATAAGAGCAAATACTCATTATCTTCGTGACAAATTCTAATTTGCCAGTTTCCGATCATGCTCATAATAGTGGATTATGAATATTTGTGTAACAAATCTTTAGGGATGTGACAATAGTCATCAGGGCACCTATCTAATCTATCTTGATGCTCCTCTGCACTTTTAACGTAATTTACTAGCGGAAGAACTTCCACTACAATTTTATCCCTATCTGCTCTTTTTGTTATATAATTCTTCGCTTCTTCCAAATGTTGAGGCACTTTACTATATACGCCTGTGCGATATTTTTTTCCCTCATCATTACCCTGTTTATTTACACTGTAAGGATCTATAATCTCAAAAAAATAGTCCATGAGTTGAGAAATAGTTACGATTTCAGAGTCAAATTCTGTTTTTACGCATTCAGCATAACCATCATACTCGCCTTCAAGCGTATTTGAACATCCATTTGCTCTTCCTGCTTGAGTATGAATAACGCCCTTCAGTGTTTTGATAAATGCCTGTACCCCCCATAAACAGCCACCAGCAAAATATATTGTTTCTATCATAGCATTCACCTGTTTTCTTTCGTCAAATATAAATAACGTGCAGTTTAATCTGCCCGGCAAATTAGAATTTGTATATTAGTAAGGCACAATGTGTTGATGAGCCTAATGCGATATACTGTTATACAATACCGTCCTGCGGCAGGCCGGTCGTCTGCTGCACGGCCTCGAACGCAGCCTCGGTGAACGCCTTTTTGTTTGCGAACTCGGTCGCACCGTAGCACCTAACGTCCACATAGGCAAGCTCGCGCTTCTCGCCTGCGAAATACATTGTGTGACCGTCGGAAATGTCGATCATCAGCTTGCTTTCGCTCTTTCCGGGGATGACCGTGATTTTCCCGCACTAGCAGTAATGCCTCTTTTGTGACAAGACCTTATCTTGGTCTGACTTGGTCGTAATTAATAAGTCTCTGTATGAATCTTTGCCTGGTCTACTTCGTCTAATTTATGTGCAGGTCTTGTCTCGCTCGGATATCCCACTGCAATAATAGAAAGCACTGCCATATGCTCCGGAATCCCAAGGAGTTTGCGCACATATTCTTCACTGCTCATTCCCTGATTGGATTCTCTTAAGCGAATCTGCACCCAGCAGGAGCCAAGCCCTAAGCTCTCTGCTTCCAACTGCATAACTATAGAGGCTATAGAGGCATCCTCTATCCATGTATCGGTTTTCTGTGTATTGCCCAATACCACAATAGCAAGAGGTGTTTCCGGTAAAAACGGCTGCTTTGGATTCCGGCAGTTACCAAGTTTTTGAAGTGTTTCTTTATTTTCGATAACTATAAATTCCCATGGGCGGGTACTCTTCCCTGTAGGTGCGAGCTGTGCTGCCTGAAGGAGCTTTTCCTTTTTCTCCTCTTCCACAGCCTTATCTTCAAATTTCCGGCAGCTTCTCCTTGCAAGTAGCATTTCTAACATAAAATTCTCCTCACTTTCTAATATGTTGTTACCATCAAATTCAAATTTGTCTATCAGTTCAATCACTCTATATTGTTTCTAATTTTTCTACGAACTTTTCATAAGTCATCTTACCTAATGCAAATCTCCATTATTTCCAGATACATTTTTTCACCTTTTGTATGCGGTCTATTAATGCAAATCTCCAGCACTTCCAATTCATTAGCCTGATTTCATTGTATATCTGCTATTTCAAAACAATTTCTTTCCGTTTAAAATGCTTATGTCAAGTTCACGTGCAATGCTCCCTTGCTTAAACGGATTTATTTTTTCCACCTTACCATCTCGCTTAAAAAATGTCCCTGTTCCTTTGAACCAAAACGTAACACTTGCTTTTACACATTGATCCCGAATATCCAGTACCCAACCATAATCACATTCACGAGCATCACGTCCGCTTTCGCCGCTGACCGTAACATGTTCAATCCCATTAAGATAAGCCGACAAATTAATCGATTCCAAAATGGGAGAACAAGCAATAAAACGACGTTTTATTGGATAAGACAGAAACAAGGGAAGACGATAATCTGCTAAAGATTGATTCTCAACAGTGCAGCCTATGCTTACATTATCATAGCCGTCACCCCAATCCGAGGGCAATGAAACGGGGAATCGGTCAATTCGTTTGGTCAAAATCAGAAAATCAATATCGCCCCTTTGTTTTATCATGCTCCAAGCGTCCTTGCGCCACTCATCAGCTTCGGGCAGAAAAAAGTCAGTAGCAAAACAGGTTGCAAGGATTTTATTCCCTTTAATATTGTATTCACCTTTAGTGTTTGTCCTTATAGGCCAATCAAATTTATCTGTTTTCTGTATGGTGTTTTGACCGCAGCGTTTTGCATGTGGTCCATAAAAATAGCAATATGTGCATCCATCACTAATTTGATAACATCCTGTCCACGGTTCCCAATTCATGTTCTCGTTCCTTTCACTAAACAGCTGAATTCTAATGTATCTGCCTCATCAACGTTAACTTCCTATTTATGTACTTGATCACTCATATTCTGATGCCATAACATAATCACAATATTTTAGTTCTTCAAACCATCCATCACGCCACATGGAGTATGTATCATCACCTGAACAAACACTGTCCCGATCAGCCTTTATTCTCAACTTAGTCACCTCTGCTTGGCATTTGTTCGCTATCTTGTGATCAGTCATTTATCGCCTCAATGCCGAGACGTTTGAGTTCTTCAAGATAATCCCGCATTTTCTGGAGTATCTCCGGGGAGTGTCCTTCCCATTCCAAGACTTCACCCACTATACGCAAGGGATATTGTGTTCGATAGGATCTGGTCGGGTTCCCCGGAAACTTCTTATCCGTCAGATTTGGATCATTCTCGAAAGTACCGGTGGGCTCCACACAATAGATATGACCGGAGCCGTCGCCTGCTGCAAGTTCTGCTCCCCACACGGCCGCATCCAAGGTAGCCGTCAGATAGACATAGTTGGCCTTCTTTCGTTCACCATAGTTAGAGCTATAGCCAGGCTCCAGCAGGTCTCCTATCATCAAGTCAGCTTTTGTACCGTGGTAGAAAGGTCCGGCGTCCAAGACTGCGCCGCCTTGTCGTAGAGTAGTCAATTCTGCCACTTCCTCTTTGTTTGTTTCAATCAGCTCTCTTTTTTTATTCACGCCAAACCTCCATATAAATTCCTATTTGTCCTCATCATGGAATAACTCAATCAAATCCTGACCTTTGTTTTAAAATCATCGGCAAGATACCATCATTTTGATAGTAGCGGATATCCGCTTCCGAATCGAAACGAACTACCGCTTCGAATTCAAGCGACCTTCCATCCGGCCGTTTGGCAGTAACCTTTACATGTTCTCTCACCCCGGCATTTGCAGGCAGATGAACCGTAAAAGCTTCTTCACCAGTCAAGCCAAGCGTTGCCGCCGTCTGATTCGATAGGTACTCCAGTGGCAGTACCCCCATCATCACTAAATTAGAACGATGAATCCGCTCATACGACTCGGCAATAACAGCCCTGACACCCAAGAGCTTTACCCCTTTTGCCGCCCAATCTCTGGAGGAACCCATACCGTAATCCTTGCCAGCCAAAATCAACAATC
Source organism: Bacillota bacterium (assembly GCA_023442465.1). GTDB lineage: Bacteria > Bacillota > Clostridia > Lachnospirales > Lachnospiraceae > Kineothrix. The sequence goes on from JAEZZQ010000015.1 coordinate 628,560, forward strand.
CGGTTCCATTTTGCCGGTACCTATAACTCGCATCATAAATACTCATAATCTCACCGGTAGGAAGATAACGGGTAAAGCTGCCCTCTTTTCCGTCAGCCAACTCATTATGCAGACGGGTATTAGCCAGTGTACCGCGAAGCATTACATGGTGATTGCCTCTGCGGGAGCCATAGGAATTAAAATCCTTTTGTTCCACACCATGCTCCTGCAGGTAAGCTCCGGCAGAGGAGTTTACCGCAATAGTACCTGCGGGTGAAATATGGTCGGTCGTAACAGAATCTCCCAGCTTGGCAAGCACCTTCAGGTTGTTCAGATGAGCGGCGGTCTCCTTGCCGGCGGTTAAATCATCGAAATAAGGCGGATTTGCAATATAGGTGGAATTCCCGTCCCAATTGTATGTGTGAGAACCTGCAATTACAATATCGTTCCAACGTTGATTTCCACTATAAACCTCATCATATGCCTTACGATAGCTTTCTGATGTAACATACATTCTGACCTGTCTGTCGATTTCCTCCGTTGTGGGCCAAATATCCTCTAAATAAACTTTTTCTCCGTCAGCATTCACTCCAATCGGATCAACCGCCAGATTTTTGCGTAGATTACCAGCCAGCGCATAAGCAATCACCAGCAGCGGAGAACCGAGATAGTTAGCCTTAATAAGGGGATGAATACGTCCTTCAAAGTTACGGTTGCCACTAAGCACCGCACCGGACACCAGATTGGATTCTTTCAAGGCTGCTTCAATTTCAGGTTTTAACGGTCCTGAGTTACCAATACAAGTGGTACAGCCGTAAGCCACAATATGAAATCCAAGCTTCTCCAGATATGGGATCAGCCCGGAGCTTTCCAAATAACGGGTTACTGCCTGTGAACCAGGCGCAAAAGAGGTTTTCACTTTTGGGGAAACTGCCAGTCCTTTTTCCACCGCCTTTTTAGCCATCAAAGCGGCACCGAACAAGACTGTGGGATTCGAGGTATTGGTACAACTGGTGATGGCTGCAATCAAAACATCGCCTGTTTTCAAAATATCTTCTCTTCCGTCCAGTTCAAACACATATTTCTTTTCCAGCTCGTCTTCCCCAAGTCCAAACCCATGATTCCCCATCGGACTGACAATCGCGTGTTCAAACGCCTTCGACAGCTGATCCATCGGTACCAGGTCCTGTGGACGCTTCGGACCGGAAAGGCTGGTCATCAGATGAGAAAGATCTACCTCAATCACCTTGCTGTACTCCACAGTATCATTTGAATCATAGAATAAGTGATTCACCTTCAGATAAGCGGATATCTTTTCAATTTCTTCCGGATTTCGCCCCGTCAGTTCCAAATAACGGAGAGTTTCAGCATCCGGAGGGCAATAACCACAGGTGGAGCCATATTCGGGCGCCATATTTGCAATGGTAGCACGATCAGCAAGAGAAAGGCTTTCATATCCGTCCCCAAAATACTCCACGAATTTTCCTACCACATGATTCTCACGCAATACATGCGTAATCTCCAGCGCCAAATCGGTTGCCACAACACCGGCAGGCATGCGGTTTATCAGACGCACGCCAATTACTTCGGGCATAGGGAACACGGAAGGCTCACCCAGCATGCAAGCCTCCGCTTCTATTCCGCCAACGCCCCAGCCAAGCACACCCAGACCGTTGATCATCGTGGTATGAGAATCGGTGCCGAAAACTGAATCCGGCTGAAGAAAGAGATCATTCTCTATTTTCTTCTCAATCACTACCGGAGAAAGATATTCAATGTTGATTTGGTGAACAATGCCGGTATCCGGCGGAACAACCCGCAGATTCGAAAACTCATTCTGAGCCCATTTCAGCATCTGGTAGCGTTCCATATTTCGTTCAAACTCCAGCCTTGTATTGCCAATCGCTGCACGATCATTCCCGGCCATATCAATTTGAACGGAGTGGTCAATAATAAGGTCTACCGGGATTTCGGGATTAATCCCACTTTCCTTCAGCCCCAGCTTAACAGCGGCATCGCGCATAGATGCCAAATCGACAATGCAAGGTATCCCGGTATAATCCTGCAGCAAAATTCTGGACGGATAGAATTCGATTTCAGAGTTGATATTTTCTTTCCAGTTTAAGACCTTTGAAACATTGATCCTTAATTCTTCCTCCGACTTAGAATTTCTTATGACATTCTCGAGTACAACACGAATCGAATACGGGATTTTTTTCAAGTCAGTACCAAACTCTTCCGCTGCCTTTTCTAAATCGCAATATTCATACTCCTGTTTCTTTACTCGAAGCTTTGAGTTAAAAAAATGACGCAATTCATTTTCCCTCCTTCTCAAAATTATTACCGCCTGATTTCCTAATACCAGCAAGCACCGTTAAATGCAGCATAAGCAATAAGACCTTGTCCTTCTTTGTCATTTTACCATAGTTTCTAAAATCATCCAACAATGTTTCCCCGGCACAAGGTACCGGGTTGTTTTGGAAACATGACTATCTATTCGATACGCCAGAGCATTACCATAAAAACTATGTTTATTCTCACTCTTGTTTCTAAATATTTAATAGAAAGCCACTCCGGATGAATCTCACCTGCTGTTGAAGATAATACTTTTCTCCATAGCAATAAAAAGTGTCCCCCAAAAGCAGAAAAGTAATTAAATTAATTCATCACTTTTCATGCGGTATAAGATGTAACTTATTTATGCGTATACATGTATAGTATGAAATTTGCGTACACGAGTGCACCTTCAACAGAGGCGTTATTTGTAAAACTCAATATGTAAACATTAAAAATATGGTTTTAAAAACTTGATATTATTTATTAATAAATTATAATTTGATATATAAGCAATTCGCATACATGGAGGGGAAATTGAAAGAGGGATATCAATGAAAAAAATGAAAATTATATCAATATTAATGATTATCCTTGTTATTACAGGATGCGGTCAAAAAGATGCAGAAGGAGAAATTGAAATACCGAAAGTAACAGTTCTCGAAGAACGGGAAACAACAGAATCACCGAAAGTTGATATACAGGATAACGAAACAAAAAAGAATAGGCCAGAAGAAATATTAAACCCAAGCAAGGATGAGGTACTAAGCAAGAGAGCACAGGTTCTTGATGGCATGAGTGACGAAGAAGTCAACTATATGAATCAGGTTATCAAAGATATCAATATTAAATTGGAGCAGGCAATTATGTGGGACAACTGTTTGGTAAGATTGAGTGATCCAGAAGATATGCTGTGGAACTTGCTGAGTGACACCGGTGAAGTACAAATAGGATGGGCCTACGAAGAGGAAGCCTTGAAGATAAAGAAAAATACTGAACTGTCAGAAGACGAGTTCAATAAGCAGTACGGTACAGAAGTCATGCAATATAATGCATATACTGCTGAGGACTTCATTGCATGTATGGAAAAATTGCGGGAAAGCACAAATTATGAGGATTTTAAAAAAGATTTTGATCAACTGATAGATAATATGCAAAAGGCCGAAGAAACTCATAATGTAGAATATATAGAAACTATATATAAAATTGTACATGATATGGATTATTTTTTGCTCCGTTATGGCCCTGAAGATGTAGGTAAATATACAAAAGACAGTTCAACAGTCGATAAATACTATGGTGTATTGAATGTGTATTAAGAGATTATAAATTATGCAGATAAGCAATGCGGTAAATGGTTAATGCCATTTACCGCATTACTTTATTTAAGCCATATTGCCAAGTTACATACATACTAATTGTGGACGGCCCCGAACTTATTGTTGGAAAGATTAATTAAATACCCATGTTTGATCCTGTCCCGTCGTAAACAGGAAATGTGCTACCACTTTAAAAATTCTGGCATATCTTTATCTCCTTTTTTGCTTTTTAACCGGTTAGGCACATAAAGGAGGTTATGATATGAAAATGTAAACATAGACATAACGCATGGAGGTTCTTCCTTAGAAAAAGCCGGCTAAGCTCTTCTGTGCTTCGCCCCACCTTTCTATTGTGATGCGGCGCGTAAGGGCGGCTCTGCTTATTCCTGGCGGGAAGACTTGCAGCGGCCGAATTATAGAAACCGCCTGACTCTTTTACAGTATTCCATATACTTTTCGCCGTATATCTTTTTCAGCGACTGTTCCTCAAGCCGGATTTGCCGGTTGAAAAGCCATATGCCGGTAAAAACATAAATCAATATTATCCAATTCGGAATAATCAAAAATACTCCTATCAGAACCAACCCGAATGCTGAATATATTGGATTACGACTGATAGAAAATGCTCCCGTGGTCACAAGCTCTCCGAAATGATCTTCGTCCAAACCGACACGAAAGCTTTTTCCAAATGAAATCAGAGCGTATATAAATAATAAAATACCCATTACGCATACGGCCACGCCTATCCAGCCAACCAATTCATTATTAAACAATTCAGCTCCGATTTGTGGTAAGCCAAACGCGCTTGCGAATACAATATAAAATAACAGTAAGGCGAACGGCGGAATTAAAAAATCCTTTTTGTCCATCTCGCCAAATTGAATAGCCTTTATCCCCAATTTTTTTAATTGAAAAGCCCGTGACAAAACGAGTGCTACAAGCAAAAACAATGCCGCTATCGCAATATATTCAGTCATATCAGTTCCTCCTCTTTATGATAAAATAAGCAAACCCTTCGTCAATGCTCCAATACTTCTAAACGTTTCCATTAAACAGTATCCTTATTCTCCTTATACCCTGTTGATGCAATTCTGATGTCCGCTAAGGGGAGCTTATCCGAGACTTCCCCTTTAATAAGTTTATTTTAACCGGAGGCAGGGGCAGCTTTTTTGCCCGAACCAACAGAAATACCTTTACTTGCGGCATAGTTCCCGTTTTTGTATACTGTTTGTAAAACAATCCAATCGCCGGACGAATCTTGTGATTCAAATGTATCAAAATCACGATAATAGGCGATACGAAACTGCCCTTTTAAAACGCCTCATGACAACACCTCCCTTAATGCTTCGCTATGCCTTTCATTTTATAAATCTGGTTATAATGCACATAAATCCAACAACGAACCCCAGCAGCAAAGCCAGCATATGTATCACTATGGGAGAATAATCTACAAGCAAAAATAAGGGGAGATTGATGAAACAGGAGGGATTGCAGCCCAAATTAAAATTATACAAAAAGTTGCGGGATACCTCTTAATTACATTGATCACTATTCGCTCCTAATAAAATAAATATAAATAATCTCATTTTCTCTGAAATGAATTGCTATTTTGATGGCTTCCTGAATAATTCTACGACCAAAATTATAACACCCATCAAAAGAATGATCGATCCAAAAACAAAGGGAAATCCAAGGTTTAAACTTAAATTTACTTCGTTGACGCGATTAGGAGTTCCGAAGACAGCATACCAGAACTTTGAGCCGGTCCAACTGGTCAACGTTGCGCAATATGTTGAAGCAGTAATAATAATACATGTGGTAATAATCGTTCCGCAAACAGCAAGAACAGCCCCAATTATCGTTTTTTTCATAATATTAATCCTTCCCCGTTACATAAATGCTCTCACACAATCTGCCTTTTACGTGCATCCGCTCTTCTGTAAGAGCAAATGCAGCAATCTGTCTTCATCCAATTCTTCACCGTCCATATTAATGTTTATATTATAAACGAGATTATTGAATTTGTGTAGTAATACCATATACTATTTCCTATCTATTTTTGAATTCTTTCTATTGGTACGGTCTATTGCCCTGCCGAGGAAACATCATCAACCATTATGCGCATCATGCGGCGGACACAGTCGTTCATCGAAAAATTCAATGATATTTTCAAACGCTTGACAGATGCATAAGTGTGCATATATAATTACATATAGGACGGTGAGGATATGGGAAAAAATTATGATCCGCAAGCATGTGGCAAACTGATACAGGATAATATTGATTTTGAATTTTTCAAGACACTATTAGATCCGGTACGCACGGAGATTTTAGTTTATCTTGTCTCTAATGGAACTAAGAACATAAAAGAGATAGCGGAAAATTTTTCACAAGACCGTTCTGTTATATCACGGCATTTAGATTTGATGTACCGATATGGCATAGTGGATAAAACCAAGGAAAACCGCAATATCTACTATGAAGCGAATAGCATGTTCGTCATAGATAAATTCGACCAGACTACAAACAACATTAAAAATTTATTATCATTGACGAACAAGTCAAAGGAATAAAACAGGCAGGAATGCCTTTTTTATCTGCGATATGTATGCAAATATGTGCATACAAGCTCAATTCAATTAAACTGAAACAAAAAGCAAACAAATGGAAAGGATATTGTATTATGAGTAAGAACATTATTTTCGTTTTTTCAGGAACAGGTAACAGTCTGTGGGCGGCAAAAGAAATAGCAAAGGAGTTGGAAGACTGCGAGATTTCAACTATGGGTAGCAATGGAAAGCCTTCATTGCCGGGGGATTACGACAGCATCGGCTTTGTCTACCCCACCTATGCAGGGGGAATGCCAAAACGCGTAAAGGAGTTTGTTTCACATCTCGATTTGCAGAATAACAAGGATGCCTATTTCTTTGCGGTCGCAACCTGCGGAAGAGTATCCCGAGCCCAAAACGTCGTTACACAGATGCGCAATTTGCTGAAGCATAAAGGTATTAAGCTTAGCTATGGAGAACGCCTTGATATGTTTTCCAACTATGTCGTCGGGTATGAAATGCGCGATACGGTCAGAGAGGAAGCAGACCAATCAGCTGCCGATATAAAACCAATGATTGAGAGCATTAAAATTCATATGACGAATAACGGGAATACCGTTCTAACCCCAAGACAGCTTACTTCTATAGGGTTTATGCACATTGTGCCAAATATGGATAAGAATTTCAATGTGTCCGACACTTGTACAAGCTGCGGCATTTGTGAGAAAGTTTGTCCGGTAAGCAATATCGAGTTAAAAAAGGGTGCCAAGCCCTATTTCCAGCATCACTGCGAGCAATGCCTGGCCTGTATTCAATGCTGCCCAAGCAAGGCGATCAATTATAAAGACGAAACGCAGGACAGAAAAAGGTATATCCACCCCGATATTTCATGGAAAGAACTTGCGGAATTGAACAAAAAAGGATAAAGCTTTTATCCCCCGATGTGTAACATAAATTCAGATAATATCACACTCTTAAATAATTTCCTTAAAACTGAACGGGCTGCCGTGACCCGGATAAACGGTTTCTATGGTCAAATTTCTTAGTCTGTTGATACTATCGGCTAATTGTGGAAAATCGCCGGCATTAGGAGACGAACTTGGCTTGCCGGTGTTTGCAAACGTATCACCGGCAATCAATTCCCCGCTCCTTGCCAGAATCGCAATAGACCCATTGGTATGGCCGGGTACGTGAATAACCGCTGCGTCAAAACCATATGGCGACAAATCAAATCCATCTTCCAATAAGATGTCCGGGGAAAACCTCTCGAACTCGTCAAGCATTCTGCAAGTGACTTTTGTTATAAAATCCTTGTGTTGCAAAAACATTTGTTGCAGTTCCGAAGAGTCGTATTGATAACTCTCCATCCATTTTTGTAATGTCGGATTCTCAACCAATTCCCTGTCACCATCGTTCATGGCTATTTTAGTTTTAAAATGTTCTCTTAGATATGCGGCATTACATGAATGGTCGTTATCGCCGTGAGTTAATACGATTAGGCGAAGATTATTCTTTGTACACCCGGCGGCTTCAAGCTCCTTTAACAAAAGCTCGCGCCGGTTTGTGAACTGCTGATCCATGACGGTATGGCCACCAGTATCAAACAAAATAAAATTGTCCATACACTTAACAAGATAACTATTTACACCATTCAAATCAATTCGGCTGATCTCTGACATCATTTATTCCTCCCCTTGCATCAACTCTGATAATGGTTTGCCGGCCCGGATATGCCGGCACCATCGGATAAATTGGTGGTCACGATATAAACTACCAAAGCTTGCCTTATAAAAAGTACCTATTCCGTTTTCAATAAACTTTTTAACGCATACCCCATTTAATTCTCGTTTAATACCATACCGAGAATGATATAATCTATCAAAAACCTCCGCTCAATATATCTTATAGATATATTGTACTGCTACATCATGAGTATGTAAAGCTTTTTTGAAAATTAATGCCAATACATATAAAAAGTGCCTGTGGAATAGCAAATTTCCAGCCCACAGGCACTCCAATCTTTTTTACATACATCCTATCTTCTCACCCATTATAATCAAACCTGCTTTCCCAACTCCACCTGATTTTTAACAAAAATCGCCCCCGGAAGCGGTATTCCACTATTTTCATAGGGAAATCAGTGGACATGCAGCGACACTTATAAGACAGTGAGAATTTTCAATAAATACACGGCGCGGGGGAGGAACGGAATATCAGGTTTACAGGAGGCTACTCCCATTTTGTAACCCTTTTCCCTTTCACAACCGCATCATTGGCATTCATATAAGACTTCCTGCGACATTTCAGAAGTTTTTTTCGTCCATTTTCATTTCTGGTATAAAACAGATCAAATCCACCGCTGCTTTTCCGGAGGTAGCGTACCAATACTTCCACGTATTCTTTTTTTCTGTCAATAATCGACGGGCAGGCGTAGCTCTGATTGTAATTTCTTACGGAGAACCATAAAAATTTCATCCGTTTAATTAATATATAACGGGGATTGTCAATAGCCGAAAGCATTTCCTTAATCGTTTTGGCAAATATACTTTTCTCGTAATTGGTAGCTTCCGTCAAGGTACAATAAATGTTAAATCCCATTATATCTGCTTTTACCTTTAACTTTGCTTCCTTACTTTCGATTTCACCAATCTCTTTCAATGTGTTTAAAACACAGCCTGCCAGTGTCTTAACGGTATGTTCCGGCGTCAAATAACGGAAAATTCTAGCCGCTCCCATCAATAGAAAGTATCCGAAGAACATAACCAGGCCCAGATTGATGAGGAGCCTGAATACACTGCTTACATCCGCAAATATTACCTGAGGAACTATCTCCATGACTTTATAAAATATCAGTAAAAAAATAGTCTCTCCCAGAAGATTCCGGAACAGAAATCCTTTCGGTTGAACCTTAGGAGATATTTCATTCAGTTCTATAATGTCCGAATGTTCCCCGCTGCCGAAAGTCCTTTCCCAACGCTTCGCCATCTCCTCTCTCGCTCCTGCCAGTTCCAGCATTTCCTTATTGATCCTGTCTATCCCCTCCTTATTAAAAGGAGGCCTTATCACATCCAGTCGTTCTATTCCGCTTTCAATCACATCCCGATGATAGGCCGGAGCAAGAAAGCCTGAGAAACGACGCTCCAGCATGTCAAAATCATTGCTGATAAACGTGCTGTCATTTTCCGTAAACTTTGTGATCAGAGAAATTAAACCTTTCTCGTGTATCATGGGTGGTTCAACTGTAACCAAATGCCAGATGTTTGAAACCTTATCTGGATTATTTCGATCTACCCGGATCGCACGCCCCCGCATTTGATTGGAAAGCATAAAACTTCCGACAAAACTGGCAAGAATCAGAGAGTTGATGCAGGGGGAATCCCAGCCTTCGCCAAGCAAAGCCTTTGTGCCGATCAAAATCTGAATATATCCCCGTTGAAACGCCTCCGTTATAACATGGACCTTATTTTTATTAGAACCTGAAAACATCACGATACTGTATTCCACATCTCTCAGTTCCCGGCAAGAACAAGAAATCTGTTCTTGCCGGGCAAGCTCCAATACAGGTTCGAGAATCGCATTGGGCAGGATAACTAACGTTCCTGACAGCAATGCAATGCTGACGCGTCCATCCACAGCCCGCCGCACAGACTCAAAAATCGGAACAGTACCTATCGCATCGATCGGTTCTTTCGTTCCTACTATTTTTATCATGTCTTTTTTAATATGATCGGTGAGAATCAACATGCGCAAATCATTGCCCAATTGTCCGGATTCAAAACAGACGATTTCATTAATACTGTGCAGCTTTCCAATGGAGGAAACTAACAATCTGTTTATTTTTTCATTTGTGGCAAGGCATACTTTTCTCTTTTCGATCAAGGTATGCTGAGCAAGTTTTGTTCTTAATTGTTCTGAAATATCCGCTCCAAATATTTCAGGATTATCGATAACAAATTGAAATGCCGTTTCCGCATAGGAAATCTTAAACAAAGGTAATTTGCCGCTCGGCGATACCAGCCTGACCAGCTTTCGGGGGATCTCTATACCGCCGCATCGGGCCAGACAGAATAAGGCAATAAACTGTTTCACATTCTCAAGAATCAATTCTTCTTTGCCCCGATGGGTCTCCAAAACTCCAACTGCCTGCAATATTTCCCCCAGCATCCCGCCGTGCAGGATCTCATCCGTACAGGATAATGCTTTCGTCTTGTAGGCTTTTAATATTTCTGTTTCTTTTTCAGCAGGATAATTGAAATAAATATAGTCCTGGTGTGGGCAAAGTGTTTTTTGTGCAACCAACTGAGGAACAAAAATCTCTTCATCAATTTCGCCGCATAAGGAAGTATAGCGTTTCCATTCGACAGGAGTACCATCGTAAGGGGGTGTCGCAGTAAGCGCAATGACAGTTACATCTTTTGCCATTAAGCTAAGAAAGCTCTCCAGTGCCTTTTGCCATTCGCTATGTAAATGGTGCGCTTCATCCAAGCAGATCGTCTGAACTCCAGCCTGTTTGATCGCCTTGATCAAATCAAAATCAGAAAAACTCTCTGTGGTCTCAACTTCAAGTTCCTCTTCACTTTCACTATTCTGAAGAGTAATTTTATTATATGCAGCATAAAGGGCCTGATAAGTCACAGAAGTGATAAAACGGGGGGTTTTCAAGTCAAAAGAAAGATATTCTTTTATATTTTCCGTCTCCGTCAAAAAATTACTTTCAAATCTTTCTCCCCATTGCTGGCGGATTGTTACAGAAGGGGACAAAATCAAGGCCGGATGGCCAAGGCGGCGTATCAACTCCAATCCCAGAATCGTCTTCCCGCTTCCCGGAGCTGCAACAATATGAATTTTTTTATCCTTCATATGTTTTTCAGCATGATCCAGAACTTTTTGCTGATAATCACGGAATACACCATGAAAGTTGATTTGATTTAAGTTTTGAAACAATATATTTGGCATCTGTTTTATCTCCTCAAGGGTCATTTTGCCACAGAATCTCTGAGATCGATCAAACCCCTTATTTATTATTTATCAACAAGCTATTAATTTCTTAATAAGGTGCATTCTTCTTTTCAGCAGGAGAATATATGTCATTAAGGTCATTACCTTTTATCAAATAAATATGCAATGCAAATTAGAATTTTTTTACTTCTCATTATCCTGATTATCTTGCCTTAGGAATTCAATAATCATTCGCTTTTCGCTATCTGTCAACAGATTCATGTGACCACGCTTTTCAAGGAGATATGTAGTACAGCACGGTATTATTCTTTTTGCTTGTGGCAAAACCCTTTTCGCAGGAAATAAGCAGTCTCTTTCAGCTGCCATAACCAAAGTCGGTGCAAGGCATTTCTGCATATCCTTTATTTTTACATTGCTGGGCATTCCTGCTTTTATTTTTGCAAAATCAATGCTACACTTTGCAGTTTCGTACATATCCTGCGTTATATTATCCTCTTTAATAGCCATCGGTAGCATGCATTTTCTTAACCATTTATCCTTATGGGTTATCCAATACATGATCATCGGAAGCATCATTCTTATGCTGTTAATAGCTGGTGCATTTTTAATCCCCGAAGGTACATACAATACTGATCTTTTTATCTTTGTTGGCGCCACACACATAGTTTTTATTAAAATACCAGCCCCAAATGAACCGCCAAAACAACACATCTTTTGATAACCAAGTAGTGTTATTACTTCGCTTGCCCATTTACCATAATCATAATTGTTCGGTGAAAGGGACACTTCAGCACTTTTCCCCGGATGTCCAATTGTATCAATAGCATAAACATGAAAATCATTAATCAAAAAATCACAGCCAAGCAGATTATATGCTGTTGTTGCATTTCCTCCATGAAAAACGAGGAGTGGAATGCCATTGAGGTTGCCAGTTTCGACAATATGGGTTGTTCCGAATGATGTATCAACAAACAAGTCCCTGTATGGTACTGATAATTTTACTAACTGCTTCTCATACAGTGTAAGTATTTCATTTTTTCCTTCTTTGCACTTATAAATTGTTTCCATTTCTTCCCCCTTCCGCTTCTATAAAATATAAATAATATTTACCGCAAATTCTAATTTGTAAATTCCCATTAAGTTATAATGGAACCAAATGCCGTATGAAATCCCGTTCCACAACTTATGGATAGCCGACTCGCTACTTCGTGTATTCCATCTGTGATGTCAGTCAGCTGCTCCAATGCTTTCCAGTACCCGCAAAAGGTCAAATCCCTTTAACAGATGCTGATTGATACGAGCTCTACCCGATTCATAATGATTTTATCCTTCTATTAACTAAATATCTGATATTTGGAAAAAACATTGATGCAATACCGCACGTGGTATTAAATATAGGAAATAAAAGTATAATAAATGCGATGAAACTCATTAAAAATATTCGAAGTATTTTAGATGTCAATATGATCAACTTAGCTTTTTCTAAATTATATTTTGCAGAAACCTGAGCAGTGATCACATTCAGTGCATAATTAAGAATAGAAGCAGCACTGCCCACTAAGGAGCCTAAAATCACGGAGGTGTTGAGTCTGTCTGTAAAAATATAAAAACTAATCATCATCAAAGAAAGCCCAATTACACAAAGGGTGGTTTGATATATTTCCTTATAAGCTATTGTTCGAAATAGGAACATCTGCATACTTTCCTTTCACAGCATATGATTTAATAAGAACCCTGAAACTAATGAGACTATTAGAACTAAAGTAAAAAAGTAACTAAAAAAGGCAGGAACCGCTAAAAAGCGAACTTCCCACCCCAGAAGCTATAATTCTTGAAAGCAAATATTGTATTTGCCCAACCGAACCATTTTTGTTATTTATATTAAAGTACTTTACTACATATCCACTTCAAGTGTCAATGGATATAATAATCTTTTATGCCTTTACAAGTGCAGGACTCGGTAGTTAGACGTGAAATCCCAATGTTACTAGGTTATAGAAGGGGGACTGACTGCCATGCTGTTTATTGACGGACATCTATCTCGCATGGATGGTGTTATACTTGTACTTTGTTTTATAGCCTTTATGCTATATGTGATCAAAAGTTCGAATAGCCCCATAGAAATACAGTTGGATGCCGAAGGAGATATTGATACTGACAACGATGGCAATCAATTATCTTACAATCTTTGTATTTATAATTCCATGGTTCAGATAAGGCGGATTCCTCACGCCTTATAATTGGTCCTGTAATGCATATCTATATTGGGCTATTCCCACTTAAAGCCAAGTTCAATGCAACAGGTAAAAAACTATTTTATGTGCATCATCTTTGAACAATCCTTTGTGTTTCCTCCGATAATTAAATGCTCACTCTGATCAAAGACGTGCTCTGCGTTTGTAACAGGAATTATCCTTCCATTTATCTTTATGGCGATAATATTAACATTATATCTAGAGCGTACATTTACTTGCTTTATATTTTTCCCCGCCCAGCTATCCGGAACACCGATTTCAAGAATAGAGAAATCAGCTGTTAATTCAAAGTAATCGAATACATTATGTGCGCCGTATTTACGGGCAGCACGTAATGCGACATCCCTCTCTGGATGAATAACTTCATCTGCACCATTACGCAGCAGGAACTTTTCATGAATTGCTCTGTCCGCTTTGGATACCACATATTTGGCTCCCAAATCTTTGAGTAAGGAAGTTATTTCCAGAGAGGCCTGAAAATTATCTCCAATACATACAAAACATATATCAAAGTTACTTACGCCCAAGGAGTGTAGAAGCTTTGCATCCATGCAGTCTCCAATTTTAGCGTGTGTAACGAAAGGAAGCAAATCAGTTATCTTCTCCTCATCCTTGTCAACTATCATTACTTCATTGCCAAGTTCTGCCATCTTTGTAGCTAAATGCAAACCAAAGCGGCCAATTCCAATCACTAATATGGATTTCATATTTTTCCCTCCTAAATTAACCAATGATAATTTTTTCTTCCGGATTCCTGAAGCTGGGCCTTGTCCGCACCATTACCGCTGTTATTAGGGTCAGACTACCAACCCGGCCGCTATACATAAGCAATATGATGATTAAACGTGACAGCGTGTTCAGTTCACGCGTAATGCCGGTGGATAGTCCCACTGTACTAATTGCTGATAATGTCTCAAAAATTACATCTTTTATAGGTAATTCCTGCCCCATAATAAGAAGAAATATTCCCATAATTGACAGTATCATATATATAGTTACACAGCAAACCGCTCGTTTAAGAACATTACCTTCCAACCTTCTGTGAAATATATTAATGTCGTTTGTGTTCCGGATGTAGGCTACCGTTGCTGTCAAAATAACCATAATCGTGGTTGTTTTCATGCCTCCACCAGTAGAGCCAGGAGATGCCCCAATAATCATTAAGAGCATCAGCAAAAATGTGCCGCCTTCTGTGAGTACTCCCATATCCACACTATTGAAACCTGCTGTCCTTGGCGAGATTGACTGAAATAATGATGCCACCAGTTTATCAATCGGCTTCATCGCTAGCAGCGTATTGTCTTTTTCCATAATATAAAATAAAAATGCACCACCTATAATTAGAAATGCCGTGAATAGCAGTACGATTTTGGTATGAAGTCTATATCTGCTATAACTCAATTTACGTTCCATGATATCGTCCCAAACGACAAACCCAAGTCCTCCGATAACAATCAAAGCCATTATAGTAAAATTGATAAGAATATCACTCTGATACGGAATCAATGATGTATATGGTTCAAATCGTCCCATCAAGTCAAACCCAGCATTACAAAAAGCAGATATGGAGTGGAATATGGCATAATAAATTCCTGTTACAAATCCCATTTGAGGACAGAACCGAATAGCCAACAGCAATGCACCAATGCTTTCCAATATTGCTGTACAGATAGTTATACGTTTAGTTAATCGTACAACACCACCTATTTGGAATGCATTGACCGATTCAGCTAAGACGCTCCGTTCTGTGAGACCGATTTTACGCCGAGCCATCATCAAAAAAAGCGTGGTGACCATCATAAAACCCAAACCGCCAATCTGAATAAGACATATAATAACGAGCTGTCCAAACAAACTAAATTGTGTATATGTATCATATACGACCAGACCTGTTACACAAGTAGCAGAGGTTGAAGTAAATAATGCATCGACAAATGGAATCGAGTTAAAATCCTTGCTGGCAATAGGCAAA
Organism: Bacillota bacterium; assembly: GCA_023442465.1. GTDB lineage: Bacteria > Bacillota > Clostridia > Lachnospirales > Lachnospiraceae > Kineothrix. The sequence continues at coordinate 643,927 of JAEZZQ010000015.1, forward strand.
GATAAAAGAATTGCACCCAATAATATAATACAAGCGAAACCAAGCGTAATTATTTGTATGGGACTGATCTTTATTTTCTTCAAACACCGCATTATATTATTCCTCTTATTATCCATACTGTAACAATTCAAATTTCAGCTCTCTGCTATCCTTGCCGCCATTGCTATATAGTATATAATCTTGAAATATGATATACCATATTTTAATGAAAATCAACACAAAAAATATATTAGTATCTGGCTTTCAAAGTATTTGATTCGCAACTTATATAGACTTTTGCCATTAGGTATACTTTTTTCTACTCCGTTCCCGCTTTCAATGCTTCGCTCATCGGAATTCGCGCCACCTTTTTTCTGCACATCCATTTGGCGAACTCATACGTCGTCATCACAATAATAAAACCAAGCAGAATATATAATACGTTCAATTTGACCGGCAGAACAATCTGCAAGCTTTCCGTCAGAGAGCCGTAGAACGCCCCCACCGTCCCCAGCAGGGCGGGGATGCCGAGCAAATACCCCAATATTACAATAAAGGTATTGCTGCCAAGTATCAGTTTGCCGATCTCCTTTTTCCGATATCCGAATACCTTCATAAGTGATATGCTTGACCGGCTTTCGTCTACCACCAAGCCTGTCACTACATAGATAATGATTAGCCCCAAAATGAAAGCGGCGGCGATCAGTCCGTAAATCATAGGCCCCATTTGATCAAGCAGCTTACCAAAGCCAGCAGCGATGGCGTCGATGGATTTCGTACTCTGGATCTCTCCTTGCGCGAAGGTCATTGCTTCATCGCTCCATATACCGATATAAGCATTCGCGGGCCGCCCAAACTCCGTGTTGAACTGATCAAGTGGCATAAACAGAAAATCTCCCGCATAGGTGTCGGCCATTTTCTCAATAGTAAATGTGTGTTCTTTACCGTTTTCCGTATCGAACACTGTCACACTGTCGCCAATATTTACGTTCAGCTTTTGAGCCAGCGTAACCGTAATCGTGGTCTTCTCCGGTCTGAACCTTTGTCCGTAAGTATCTTTTAACTTAATCTTATCGGTGTTGGGCAGAACCCCGGTGACATAAAAGCTAATGTCTTCATTATCTGCAAGGCTCACATACGAAGCATTGAACTTTTCGGTTCCCGCTGGAGGTACACCATCTTTTTCCGATATGAAAACATACTCATACTTGAGGTTATACAATTCGCCCATCCCCTCGTCCAGCATATAGTCGACGGAGCTTTTCATCGTTAATCCATACAGCATGAGCATCGTAGCGACAACGACACCAAACAGCAGGAAGAGGGTTCTGGACAGGCTGCGCACCTGCTCTCGGATCTTAAATTTCGTGCCAAACCCCAAGCGGTCAATGCGCAGTCCCCGCTCTATAAAATTAACCTTACCCTTTGTTTCCCCGCCCTTCATGAGTATAGCCGGAGCTGTTTTCAGTGTTCTGCCGATGATCGCCCATGTAACGCCGCAAAGGATCAGTACCGGAAGAAAAATCGCGAAAATGGCCAGCAAGGGATTTATTATTGTTTCATAAACCGGCATAGGGAAAGCGGTCAGCATGAAACTGAACATGCTGTTCACCAGCAGCAACCCCAATACAGAGCCGATTACAGAGCCAATCACGGATATCAAAAGGGGAAACATCAAATAGTGTCGGCGTAATTCCCGCCTCCGATAGCCTTGGGCGTAAAAAGTTCCGATGATGACTGATTCACTTAGAATCATCCGCCACATCAACATTCCCAATAAGATACAGGTAAGAGCAAGCATGGCAAAGGGCACGGCAGCGCTCATTGTGGACAGCACACTGACTTCCATGGGAACATAAGATACGTTGATTTTCCTCTCGGTGCTCTGCCAGTTCGTTATTTGGACACCCTGCGAACGCAGCGCATTTTTTACGGAAGCCTCCTGGGATTTGATATTTTCCCTATCATCAAAACGAATGGCGTAAACCTGATCCCTGTCCGGCAGGGTGTCAAAATCCGATTTGCCTACAACACCCACGCCGAAAGCACTCGGGTCGTTCATCATTTGTTCCTTCGATTTGATCACATAGATAAAATTGGGCAGAAGCGTATATCCCGAAACGGTAAACTCCTTACCAGCCACAGTGATGGTATCGCCGATTTTGTATCCGTTTGTCTTAGAAAACAGGCGGTCTAGCATAATCTCCGAATTCTCCGGCAGCTTTCCTTCCTGAACGGCGGGGATATTAACCGCGTTCATCATGGAGAACACCCGAAGCGTCTGACCGGGATTTACTTCACAGTCAGCCGTGCCGCCGGTCTCAATTGAAGCAGCAAATTGCCGGCCGAGAGCGGTCACGTCGATTTCTGTATCGGTGGAAAATTCCGCGTCGGACAATGCATTTTTCCCGGAAAATGTCGTGAACGTATTGTCCAGATTCATAGACGTCATATTCATCATCACGAACATCATACTGCTGATTATGAGCAGCAGCATGGAGCCGATGTACCGGGCTTTTTGCTCCAGCATGGTCCGTATTACTTTTTTAAACAGTGTCATTACCACTCAATCCTTTCCGCTGCAACCGTTTCGTCATGACGGATTGTTTCAACGATTTCTCCGCTGCGCAGCTTGTAAACCACATTCGCCATATCGCCAATGGCGGTGTTATGGGTGATCATCAAGATACTCGTTCCGAATTCACGGTTGACTTTTTGTAAAAGGGAAAGCACATCGCGAGATGTTTCATAATCCAACGCACCGGTCGGCTCGTCACACAAAAGGAGCTTAGGGTTCTTGACAATAGCACGGGCTATGGCTACACGCTGCTGTTCCCCTCCTGAAAGTTCTCTCGGGAAACTCCTCCTTTTTACTTCAAGACCAACCGCTTTCAGCACCGTATCAATATTCAGCGGGGCCTTGGATATGTTAGAAACTACCTCTATGTTTTCTGCAACAGTAAGATTAGGTATGAGATTATAGAACTGAAAGATAAAACCGACCGAGTCCCTACGGTAGTCCGTCAGCTTATCGTCGTCCAGTGCTGTTATTTCCAAGCCGTCGACATGGATAATACCGCTGTCTGCGTGGTCGACGCCCCCGATAATGTTCATCAATGTTGATTTTCCTGAGCCGGATGGACCGAGTATCACACCTATTTGCCCTTTTTCAAGCTCAAGGCTTACCTCTTTTAATATCTCACTTTTATTTTCACCCGCACTATAGCTCTTTTTCAATTTTTTTACCATAATAAACATACTTACCGCTCCATTCCTTGTTTTAATAATGTAACCATGCTTTTCACAAGACTTTCTGTCTCGACAAGCTGTTCTTCCGTAGGCTCAGACTCAAAATTCTTAACTTTCGCTAAAATTTCCATATTGAATTTTTCAGTTACCCCTTGAAAAAACAGCAAAAGAATTTTATCGTCCACGTCATCGCGAATCGTTCCTCTTTTTTTACCATTAGCTATCAATTTCAGCTCATATTCTTCGCCGACCCGTTTTAACTCTCTGTTTATTTCTTCCGCCAGACTGCCGTACTTGCCATAGGTAAAGTCAATGGCAAATGAAACCAATAGGGGTTCTTTTCTTATCATTTCAAAACGTTCGCGGCTTCCCGAAAGAAAATACTCATAGACATCCATGTCCTTCATCGGAGTCTGCCTGTCGATCATCTTCATAAAATTCTCTATCGCCCATGTGACGGAATATAAAAACAGCTCCTTTTTATCATCGAAATATTGATAGATGCTGCCTTTGGCGACTCCCGCATTTTGGGCAATGCTTTCGATTTTCGCATTTTCAAATCCATGAGCTTGGAATTCTTCAATCGCTGCCCGCATAACCTTTTCTTTTTTGTCGTCATCCAGACGATTGAATGTTCTTTTTGGCAATAAAATATCCTCCTTTTTCACGCACCATGACCTTTTGGTCATTAAAAATGAATTCACAGTCATATTATATGACTGTGAATTCATTTTGTCAATAGAGATGAGGTATAGCAGTCTTTCAAAACTCTCCGGATCGGAATGGGTACCCCCCTGCATTCCGCTTTAATAATCGTTCTATGTCCGCTGTACAACCGCCGCTGCCAGGAATCTCCTCTGTTCTTCCGTAAGCTCGATTTCCGGCGAATTAGACAAGTCCGTGTCCCTGTTTTCAACAATCAACACCATAGTGTCCCTGCTTAGAGTATGGGAGTGCCAAGTAGATTTTTTCACATTGTATAGCTTGTTCTTTTCCATAGATTGACTATAGATGGCTCCCACTGTATCCGTTCCTTCCGCCACGTAAAGCGTACATTCTCCCTGTAATAGGACAAATATCTCGTCCGTCTTCTCATGCTTTTGGAATTTATGTATATTCTGAGGTTCGAGTTCTTCACAATAATTCAGTATGGCCACTCGCCATGTACCGAAATCAATTACCGGCGAATAACCTTCCTTAGTATATTCCTTAATTTCCAGCAAAGCATTCTGCTCCCTCATGCCTATCCTTCCTTTCTTTCAGCTCCGCAGTCAGTCTGTATCTCCGGCCTCCATCCAGTTTTTCCAACGCCTCTTTGGAAAAATGAATCACGTGCCTTCGGTCTTACCTCTATTTCCACTTCCTCCAAACAGATCTTTCCTGTTTCATGATTTCCATATTCCAGGCAATCCTCGTTTTGATAGCTTATGCTAAGCCTTTCCCCAAATAAACAGTAAATATGGGCACAATACCGTCTTTTGCAAACCTTCTTCGATGTTCTCATACACATTGTTTTTTCTTTATTCACCAAGTATAATGTATACAAATAGCGTTAGTATATATTAAAAATGTGATTTTCTATAACAATGTTGTACAGGATAATTCTTTTTTCTATCCATTGGCATCCCGAAGTGGCATTCACCGCCAGAACAGCCAGACTCTCTTTAATGCGCCGGGTCAGCACCTCATTTTTGCAAAAGAACAATTGTCTCTGTATTCCTATAGACGGACGTTTTATACTACATGACAGAAGTAGACTGATAGATTCTTAGGCGGGGTAAGATTTTACCCCGCCTGCTGCCGTTTCCCCTGCAAATCTTTTAATTAATGGCAAAACCAATTGCCCGACCTTACAAACTGGAAGTTGTTTATCAAGCAAACTCAACTACTACAATCTCATTTCCATCAATATCATTCAGACGAGCTTCATAAGTACCCCAGTCATATCTAATTGCATCGGACAATACGACACCTTTCTTCTTCATGTGTTCAATTGTAGAATCAAGGTTTGGGGTATGAAAAACAAAAGATTGATGCCCAGTTGGCTCTACATTACACTTTTTGCAATCCCATATACAAATCATAGGTACATTTTCGAAAAAGCCAAAATAAACACCATTTGTATTATCATCATCTGTTTTGATAATCGGTATTTCTAATATTTGTGTATAAAATTCAATAAGTTCTTCTGCTTTTTCGGAGAAAATATTTGTACAGTAATATCCTGTTATCATTATCTCACCTCCCTCAAATTTCGATTTGCATTCCGATATAACTGGGAATTTATGTTTCATTCGTACTGCCGATTTCAAGTAGATTTCCCTCCGGGTCGGCAACATAAAAGTTGCGAATGCCAAAAGGATAGGTGATGGGTTCGCCTGTAGGAAATTGTAGATCCAGCTTTGATAGCCGCTCATATTCCATATCCACATCAGCAAAGCTGGGCAACCAAAGGGCAATTTCAAACGTCTGATTGATTCCTTTTGGTGGAATATAACTTTCCCCGATTGCCTTCACGAACTCTTTCCTACTATACATAAATAGGGATAACACACCGCTTGCAGTCTCAAACTCTGCGAAATCCCCACCAGTCCACTCCGTATGAAAGCCTAAGGTATCTCTGTAGAACCGAACCATACTGTCTATATCGTCAACTAATAGACCCGCACCTATCCTTACCTCTTTTCCGTTCAAGATCATCATCTCCTTTATATTAGAAAGTTAATTTGCAAATTCCAATTTATCTCTCAGCCACAAGACAAAAGTGCTTATTCTACAAAATTCAAACCTTTTACCAAAACGTTCATTTCCCTTACCCCACCACGGTAACCGGAAACATATTTCACCTTGCTCAGCCACAAACGCACGCCTACGTATCTTGCCCAAATACCTGAACCCCTTTTATTTACTGGGCTTTCTACTCCAGCAACACCACTGTCTCCACATTCGCCGTCCAAGGAAACTGATCCACCGCCACAGCCCTTACCACCTCATACCCATTCTCCAAAAACACCTCCAAATCCCGTACCAAGCTAGTAGGCTTGCAGGAAATATAGACCAATCGTTCCACCCTATAATCAATAATCTTCTTAAGCGCCTTGGGATGCACTCCATCGCGGGGCGGGTCCAAAATAATCAGATCCGGCTTTTCTTCAATTTCATCAAGAACCTTCAGCACATCCCCCGCTATAAATTCACAGTTATGTAAACTATTTAGCTCCGCATTTTTCTTCGCAGCTTCCACCGCTTCCTCCACGATTTCCACCCCGATTACCCGTCCGGAAACCGGCGCCATCATCTGGGCGATTGTTCCCGTCCCACTGTACAAATCAAAAACTACCTTACCCCGTTCTCCTTCCGGCGAAAGGGCACCGATATACTCCCTTGCCGTCTCATAAAGTACCTCTGCGCCAAAAGTATTCGTCTGGAAAAAAGAGAATTGAGAAATCTTGAATTTTAAATCTAACAACTCCTCATAAAAAAAGTCTTGTCCATAAACAATAACTGTTTCGTCACTCTTTACCACATCGGCTACAGAATCGTTTTTCGTATGCAAGAGACCGACGATTTTCCCTTCCAAATCCAGCGCTAACAGCATCTCCTTAAATTCCGTTAAATCATATTCCTCCTGCGTAGTCGTAACAAGAGCAATTAATATTTCCCCCGTCTTGGCGGCCTTCCTTACGAGCAAGTGCCGCAAATAACCTTCGTGGCTCAATCTATGATAAAAGCTCATCTTTCTTTCCGCGAAAAAAGCTCGCGTTCCGGCCAGAATCCTTCTATAGTCTTCATCCATGATCTTGCAATCAGAGACAGTAACAATATCATAAAAGCTTCCTCTTTTGTGCATACCAAGAGCAAGCGGCCCATCCTTGATTTCATCCCCAAAAGAAAATTCCATTTTATTTCTATAACCATACATCTTGGGGCTTCCCTTAATCCCCTCAAATTTATATTCGGATTCTTGTTTACATAATACAGAATCCAACAACTTCTTCACCTGCTCCTCCTTCAGAAGAAGCTGTTCTTCATATGGCAAAGACAGATAGGTACACCCGCCGCAGATTCCGAAGTGTTCACAAGGACTTTCCATCTCGAGCGGAGACTTTTCCAGTGTTTCAATCAGCCTTCCCTCCGCTTTCCCTTTTCTCACCTTATTAATCCTGCATAAAACCCGCTGCCCCGGAAGAGTATTCTTTACCATACATACCCCTTCTTCGCATTCCACGATTCCCTTATTCGGGAAATCAACTCTCCCCACAACCCCTTCTATTATCTGTCCTTTTTTCATTCTTGTATTTTTATCCTTTCAACTAAACTAATATCGCAACTGCAAAACTCATAACCTTCACAAATTTTATGTGTACTTTCACTACCTAATCCACCGATTATACAATACCAAAAACGGAATGTACGCACAAGTACATTCCGCCCTATTACCTATCATCTAAAATAACTGCCCTATGTGATACGGCCTGCATTACTTCTCCGCACCCTCATCAAAACCATCATCTTCATCTTCAAAAAAGTCGTCGTCAAAATCCTCATCGAAATCATCTTCGAAATCCTCCAAATAATCCGGAGTAAAATAGCGGTATACCGCATAAGCAATCGCTGCAACAGCGGCAATAGCACCAATGATTGCAAATACCCAAAGAACAGTATTGCATTTCTTCTTCTCTTCTTTTCTTCCCAGAAGCTCGTTGATTCTGGACATATCAATATATTCTTCCAATTTACTTAATTTGTTCATAGCGCATACCTCTCTTTGCCTTTATTCGATTTATTGTTACCGTTTATAACTCAGTTTATGAATTATTTTCATGAATTATTTCTTTGAATGATGGCAATGCCAACTTTTGTATATTTCAAAAGCTATCCTATTAATAATATAACACCAATTCCCATATTTTACTATAAGTTTTTCATTAAATTTAGCTTAACATTGCAACCACTCGGTACCTTCAACGTTACCAATCCGCGATCATATTTTTTTTAATTTTGCAAAGGCTGCATACATAACCTTCTGTCCGACCTCATCAAACACCACTGTCACCTGATAGTCGCGAGGCCCTTTCTCCATTTTGGCAACCGTTCCTTCCCCGTACTTAATGTGACGTACTCTGTCACCCACGCCGTAGCTTAACTCTCCCGCTTCCGGCGCTCCCTTCGATAAGCCGTTTACACCGCTCAAACTTCCGGCTCCACCTCCCGCTATAAATGGTCTGTTTTCCGCCGGAGTACGCTTAGGCACCGCAATTGCTTTGGGCTTTGATTTGACAGGCTGTGCTGACACACCTTTGTCGAAAATCCTCTGATAGCTTCCCGATGCTCCTTCTCTTGAAAAGACGGACTGCTCTGCTTCCGCCCTCCTATAAGAAACCTCCTTATCACTGCTTTTTTCTGCTGCTCCGGTTCCATATTGAGACATATAACTCATGCCGAAGGGCTTTGCCTTGAAATGGCTGCGCTCGTAGGAGTCCTCCTCGTATTCCGTATAATCCCGGTTTCTGACAGACGGCAGCTTGCCGTCTAACAGCTCCTCCGGTATCTCCTTCACGAAACGGCTGATAGGGTTATACTGCGTCTCTCCCCGAAGCATTCTTTGCCTGGCATAAGTAATCGTCAAATCCTCCTTCGCTCTCGTAATTCCTACATAAGCGAGGCGTCTTTCCTCCTCGATGTCCTCTGGATTATCGGAAGTGATAGTCATATAACTTGGAAATACGCCATCCTCCATTCCTGCCAGATACACGTGAGGGAATTCCAGTCCCTTTGCACTGTGCAAGGTCATAAGAAGCACCCGGTTCCCGTCGTCCTCAATCCTGTCTATATCGGCAACCAAAGCGACTTCCTCCAAGAATTCGCTCAGTTTCGGCTCCTCATGGGTGTCTTGATAGGATACTATTTTGCTGAGCAGCTCATCGATATTGTTAATTCTATCCTCCGCATCCTCCTCGTCGGATTCCTCCAGCGCCTTCACATAGCCGGTGGTCTCGATGATATCCCTCATCAACTCCTCCAGACTATAATACTCCAATTTGCTGCGGAAGGCCTGTATCATTGTAACAAAAGGCTCAAGCTTTACGGCGCTCTTTCCTATCGTCATAATCTGGTCTGCTTCCCTCAGGGCATCGTAGAAACTGATATTCCTCATATCAGCATATTCCTGCACCCTCACGATCGTGGTAGCACCTATCCCTCTTTTAGGCACATTGATAATTCGTTTCACCGCAACGTCATCCCTGCCATTGTCGATGGTCTTTAAATAGGCCAGCATATCTTTTATTTCTCTTCTGGAGTAAAAATTCGTGCCTCCCACCACATCATAGGGAATCCCCTTTACTACGAAACGCTCCTCCAGCATACGGGACTGCGCGTTGGTTCTGTAGAGAATGGCACATTCCCCGTAAGAAGGCATCCCCTCTCTTTTTTTCTTCGCCACATCATCACAAATATATTCCGCCTCCTCAAAGGCGGTGTCAAATTGTTTGAAATGGATTCTGCTGCCTTCTCCCTTTCTCGTCCAAAGAGCCTTGTCCTTACGGCTGACGTTATTCTGAATAACCGCATTTGCTGCATCTAACACGTTCTGGGTGGAGCGGTAATTCTGTTCCAGTTTGATAACAGTGGCTTCCGCATACACCTTTTCAAAATCGAGTATATTTCGAATATTAGCGCCGCGGAACTTATAAATGGACTGATCATCGTCTCCCACCACGCAGAGATTGCGGTATTTGTCCGCCAGCAGCCGGATAAGCTCGAACTGCGCCGTATTCGTATCCTGATACTCATCCACCATGATATAGCGGAAGCGCTCCTGATAACTATCAAGTACCTCCGGACATGCCTTAAAAAGCTCTACGGTCTTTACGATCAAATCATCGAAATCGAGAGCATTATTTTTGCGAAGCACTGCCTGGTATTCATGATAAACACCGGCAATTTTCGCTTTATTGTAATCACCCATAGCCTGAAGCTGGTAATCGACAGGAGAAATCAACTCATCCTTCGCGGAGGAAATCGCACTTAATAAAGTCCTTTCCTTTAACATCTTCGTATCTATCTGAAGACGCTTGCAAATATCCTTCATTACAGTTTTCTGATCGTCCGTATCGTATATGGTGAAATTATTATCAAAACCCAATCTGTCTATGTATCTTCTAAGAATTCTTACGCAGGTGGAATGAAATGTGGATACCCATACTTGCTCTGCGCCATGACCAATAATGCTGTCGACGCGTTCCCTCATCTCTCCTGCCGCCTTATTGGTAAAAGTAATCGCCATGATATTCCATGGCTGTACCCCGAATTCATCGATTAAATATGCAATCCTATGGGTCAGCACTCTTGTTTTACCGCTTCCTGCTCCCGCAAGCAGCAAAACGGGGCCGTCCACCGTAAATACTCCCTGCTTCTGTTGTTCATTCAGTGTATCGTAAATACTCATGCTTCTCTATCCGTTTCCTTTCAATCGATGCGATAAAGACCTGTTACTGTACCTCTCTCACATCGCTAAATGTCCATACCTTAATGTTCAATTCCAATACCGGGGTACCGCAGTATTCACATACCTTAGCCCCAAGTCCTGAAATGGGGGCACCGCAGTTCGGACAGTTTAAGCCGAGCCCGAAGTCCCGCTCCTCTTCCACCAGATTTCTGTCCTGTATATAAATCAAATGAATATTGTATTTGGACTGCGTGAGCCGGCTCTTATTCCCCTTCGTTACCTTCCCGTCTCTGTCGCTGCTATAGCCGTAATACTGTACTGACGCCTGAAACGTAATAATGCAGCGTCCCTGCTTTTTCTGGTAGGCAGCTATTTCCGTCCGGTGGATTTCCACGCTTTCAAAATGTTCCCTGATTCCTGCTGCCCTGTTCATCTCGATTTCCGATTGCAGCTTATCCTTTAGTTCCTGATTACCGTCCTTTAAAAGCGATGCGTCCTCCTTGTCCTTTCCCATAAGATAAGATACAAGGACATTTTCTGCCCGCCCCTTCATTTCATCATATTTAAACTCCGGAAAATCTGCAGTGATCTTCGGTAAGTACAAGCTGGTCATTGCAGATACCGATTTCGGAGTAGAGGCATATTCCTCCTGCATCTTCTCGATGCCCTCAGTAACGGAATCCGTTCCCCATGCCAGGCGACTGAAGGAACGCACCTTCTCCCTTATCGCACTCACCGCAAGAAATCCAATGAGCAAAACTGCAAGAAGCAGCACTAAAATAACGATGATCGAAACCATTTCCTCTCCCCCGCTTTCTCGTTTTAAACTATAAAAAGTACACAATGCAGACTTTTCCAAGGAAAGACAATACTTTTATGTTTTACCATAATAAGGGCTTTCCTATAATATGTAATAGAAGAAAAGTGTGCTTCACACATTCTCTCTGCCAAGCGCTTTGGCAGCACAGCTTTTGTTCCGCGCGCGTAGCTGCGCATAGATTACTTCTGTAATAGGAACCTATTACAGAAGTAAAGTCCTCTTGTAGATATCCGCTTACAAGAGGACTGTTTTTTCTTTATATTTTTAAAGCAAAAGGTTCCTCTACTACCTTACATCGCCCTCATTAAAGGAATCTCCGCATTCCGGACAGAATTTAGGAGGGTTCTTAGGGTCTTCCGGTTCCCATCCGCACTTGTCACATTTATACAAAGGCTCGCCTGCCGGTTTTTTCTGACCGCACTCGCTGCAAAATTTTCCTTTGTTCACCGCGCCGCAGGCACATGCCCAGCCATCCACAGGCTTTGGAGTGCCGCATTCCGCACAGAACTTGCCTGTATTTCCAGCTCTTCCGCAGGAACAGTTCCACCCCTCCTCGGGCTGCTTCACCTGCACCGGAGCGGCTTCCTGACTGTGCTGTTGTCCTGCCATGCCGAATAAGGTGTTAGCGTTCATTCCACCAGCCATATTAGCCATGTTCATCCCAGCAAAAGCCATCATCGGCCCGGTGGATTCGTTGGATGCCGCCGCTTTCATCGCCTCCGCCTGCGCGCCCACCAAGGTGGCTGCCGCCATATCGGGGGTTCTGAGTACCGCAGACCTTTGAAGCTGCTTGATCATCTCCTCATCCTCTTCGGAGGCCTTTACGGAGTTAACGCCGAAGGAAACGATAGAAATACCTCTTAATTCCGACCATTTCGCGGATAACACTTCATTCAAAGCATCTGACAGCTCCATCGTATGAGCAGGAACAGCACTATAGCGGATCCCCATGTCGGAAATCTTAGCGAAGGCCGGCTGCAATGCGGTCATCAGCTCCGCTTTTAACTGGCTGTCGATCCTATCTCTCGTATAATCCTCCACCACGTTTCCCGATACATTCGTGTAGAACAAAAGCGGGTCCGTAATCTTGTAGGAATATTCCCCGTTGCAGCGAATAGCGATATCCACATCCAGACCGATATTGCGATCTACTACACGGAAGGGAACCGGACTCGCCGTACCGTATTTATTGCCCATGATTTCCTTCGTATTGAAGAAATAAATTCTCTGGTCCTTCGCTGTATCCCCGCCAAAGGTAAAACGTCTGCCTACGGCAGCGAAGGTACGGCCTATGTTTTCTCCAAAATCTCCGTAGAATAACGTCGGCTCAGTCGAAGTATCATAGGTGAATTCTCCCGCTTCCGCGCAGAACTCCACAACTTTTCCCTGCTCCACGATAATCATGCACTGTCCTTCATTGACTGCCACAACGGAACCATTGGTAATAATATTCTCCTCACCTTTTGTATTGCTGCTCTTGCCTCCGTTGATACGCTTTTTTCCCTTGGTTACTAATACATCACCGCTAAGAGCGTCACAGTAAAAATATTCTCTCCACTGGTCTCCCATCGCCGTGCTCACAGCACTTGTAATAGATTTAATCAATCCCATATTCTACTTACCCTCCACACAGCCGAAACATTCCCCTCCGGCCGCTTCATAATATTTGTATTTATAAAACATTATAACTATTTTGATGTCTATTGTCCAGCCAAACAAGAGACCTGGGACAAACACATTTTCATTCTTACTTCATACAATAAACCATCGATATTTTATGGAGGAATTATGAAAAAATGCTGAAACATACTTCTTTTTCTTTAACTCGCAGAGTCATTTCTCTCATTTTGTGCCTGCTGTTTCTGGTAAGCTGTATCACTGGATGTCAAAAATCAGGAAATAGTACAGTTCCCGGCAAAGATTTGACGCAGGTCACTTTAAACGAAGTGGCGCACTCGATTTTCTATGCTCCCATGTACGTGGCAATCGAGGAAGGCTACTTTGCCGATGAAGGCATCGATTTAGTTCTCGTTACCGGCTTTGGTGCAGACAAAACGATGACCGCCGTACTCACTGACGAAGCCGATATCGGCTTTATGGGAAGCGAAAGCACTATCTACACATATATCGGAGGCACGCAGGACTATGTGGTCAACTTCGCACAGCTCACCCAGCGCGCCGGAAATTTCCTCGTGTCGAGGCAGCCTATCGATAATTTTTCATGGGATATGCTGACCGGCAAAAAGATACTTGGCGGAAGAGCCGGCGGAATGCCTGAAATGGTTTTCGAATACATCCTGAAGAAAAATAATATCGATCCTAAAACCGACTTAAGCATCGACCAAAGCATTGACTTCGGTTCCACAGCTGCAGCTTTTTCCGGAGGGCAAGGTGATTTTACTATTGAATTCGAGCCTCACGCCACCTCTTTAGAAGCAAAGGGTGACGGCTATGTAGTAGCCTCTCTGGGCAAAGATTCCGGCTATGTTCCTTACACCGCTTTCAGCGCAAAGAAGAGCTATATCGACGCCAATCCCGAAATCCTCCAGTCCTTTACCAACGCCCTGCAAAAAGGCATGGATTATGTAAACAGCCATACACCTGAGGAAATTGCCAAGTCGATAGCTCCGCAGTTCAAGGAAACAGATTTGGACACTATTACCGCCATCGTTACCCGTTACTACGACCAGGATACATGGAAAGATAATCTGATATTCGAAGAGGATTCCTTCACCCTGCTTCAAAACATTCTGGACGAAGCGGGTGAGTTATCGGAGCGAGTTCCTTATGATACACTGGTTAACACCCAGTTCGCGAAAGAAGCGGCAAAATAATCTCGCACAGCCGCAAAAAACAGGAGGGCACCCGATGTATATTTTCCCATCGGGTGCCCTTTCCTGTATAGCCGGAAATTCTATATTTATTTTAATTTAAGCCACGCGATTTCTTCCTGCATCATCTGAGCCTGTGCCGCCAACTCCTCGCTGGATGCAGAGCTTTCCTCCGCCGTGGCCGCGTTGTTCTGCACTACCGAAGCAACCTGCGACAAGCCCCTGTTAATATGCTCAATAGCTCTCGTCTGCTCTGCGGAAGCCACTTCCACCGCCTTAGTCGTCTGCTCCACAAATGCCGTGGTAGCCTCAACGCTTTCCAATACTTTAGCCGTTTCAGCGGAAATCCTTTTTCCTTCCGCAATGGATTCTACCGCATGATTTATCAATTCGTTCGTCTGCTTTGCCGACTGTGAGGCCTTCTCCGCAAGGATGCGCACCTCATCAGCAACTACTGCAAATCCCTTGCCCGCTTCTCCAGCCCGTGCTGCTTCGATTGCGGCGTTTAGCGCCAGCAGATTCGTCTGGGATGCGATATCCTGCAAGGATTTTGTGATGCCTGATATTTTCTCGGAGTCCTCGCTGATCTGGTCCATAGCGTCCTCCAGCTTCTTCATATGCGCATTACCTTCCTCTACGCCTTCTCCGGTCTGTTTTACATACTCCGACGCTTTTTTCATGTTTTCAATATTTTTCTCAGACTGTACTGCTACCGAAGCAACCGATTCGTTCAGTTCCTCCACCGATGCCGCCTGATCGGACGCACCGACAGCCAACTCCTGCGCCGCCGCTGCCAACTGCTGCACTCCGCCGGACATCTGGTCTATTGAATTTCTAAAGTTCGCAAAAATCTGGTTTAAGTTAGTAATAATACCTTCCAGTGCCGTTTTTATCTCGATGAAATCACCATGATACTCCAGATTCGACACAACGGTACAATCTCCCTTTTCTAAGGAGCTGAGCACGGAAGAAGTCTCGCTGATGATTTCACTCAAAGAATTTACCGTAAGTGTCAGCGAATGGGACAGCGTTCCTATTTCGTCCTCGCTATTATACTGAGGGACTTCCGAATGCAAATCGCCCTGTGCCAGAAGCTCTAAACGCTTCACCATACTGATGATAGGATTTACGATCGGATTGGCAATCTTCTTCATAAGGGATGCTGCAACGAGTACCGAACATACGAAGAGAATCAGGGTAATTACAAGGGAGATATATAAATTTTTCATAAGTTCCGATGTCTTTACCGCAACACCCATGGACCAGCCGTCAGTACCGGGAATTGCCGTATAACCTATCGTCATCATCGCTCCGTTCAATCTGGCCGTACTCGTTCCGGTTTCACCCGCTGTCATCTTCTGAATTACCGATGCCACATCTGCATAGGAGGAATCAGTCTTTGCCAGCTCGATATAATTGGTCTGACTTTCTACTACCTCCTGATTTCCATGAGCTATAATCTTGCCGTTCTTATCTGTAATAAAACCATAGCCGGACTTTCCGATTGCAATATTCTCCACCATCCCGCTGAAAATATTGCTGTCCAGCGTAGCGATCGCGATACCGTCAAAGCCGGTATGAAGCTTCGCAGACACGATAAGCACCGTTTTTCCGGTGGCATTGTTGACCTGAGTGGTAGATATGTAGGTATGTCCTGCCATGGACATCGTAAAGTATTCCTGATCAGCCACATTCGTCCCATCCGTGGTTTCCCCCGTAGTATCCGCTATAGAAAGGGTATCGAAGCCGTATTCATTGGCCAGACGTCCCATAAGGTCAATTCTGCGTTCCAGAGATTTCTTTTGATCCACTATGGAAGTGTCATCTATCATCACGGCCATCCTGGTCGTATAAACCCGGATCGCATTTTGCACGGATTGACTATAGGCCGCCGTCGTTTCCTCAATACGTACATTCATATTACTTACTGCATCGCTATATAGGAGCACTCCGCAGACCACTCCCCATATGAGCGACAGCGCAGTTACCACCATTGCACTGGTTACCTGCAGCCTCATTTTAATTGACTTTTTCCCTGAAAGTTTCTGAAATAACTGAATTTTCTCTGGTCTTTCCATCTTCTCGATTTTTTTAGTCTTCTTAATTTTCCATTCAGTTTGCTTGCGCATCCCACTCTCCTCCTTGGCTATCTTTTATTTTATAAAGCATATGGACAAAGCTTTGCCCTCTGCCAATACTTTCCAATTCCTTTTCTATAAAAAAAGTTATGCCTCGATGGCGGCAGGCATACCATACGAACACCTCCCTATCGGGCATAAATATCAATATCTATTGTCTGTAAATATCCCCTGATTCTGTCTTCATAATAAAACGTCCAATCCCCGTCCGTCTCGTCGATTTATAAAATCTTATCGCTTCCGTCTCTTCTTTAAAATTGTTTCTGAGATTATTATATTAAGAAATTTTTTTACTTGTTGTTGAAATACTTGCCACAGAAGTCACCAGCATGTAAAAATCTTCAAAAATTTTCTTTCATTTTATATTTTTCATATCTTATAAAATCAATATCAAGTAATTCTACGACATTTTTTGTTTTTTTTTGAAAATTTTCAGCGATTTCTTTATTATTAATTTAATACGCCAACATAAAAAAGTCAATCCCTATCATGCGACTTTATAAAATAATTTTACTAAAGTTTCTGTTTACAAGAATCATAAAAGCTTTTTTCAAGCCGTTTATTCTTTTAATATTTTATTTTTATTATATTTTATTCAAAAAAGCACCTGCATAAAAGCTACTAAATATGGCTTTTTGCAAGTGCTGTCTCATTAATTTATATGGTTTGATGTTACTCCTTAAAAAATATGCCATTTATTTGTCACTGTGCTCCAAAACAGGAAATGATTTTTTTTTACAGCAATGATTCTCATTTACATGACGTGTCCAAACTGTATGAAATAATCCACCGAAGCCATGAGCATTGCGAAGAAGCTAAGACAAATCATCAAAAATATTGCCGCTTTATCATAGATGAACTGAATGCTGCCTTCCTTCGTCGTCTCCGCTCTGGATGCCTTGTAATTGCCTGCCAGCACCTCCAGACCTAAAAATATGAAGATGAAGGGCCACAGCTTGAAAATCATGTGATAATTCAGCTGGGGAATAAAAATATTGATTAAAAACAATATCCCAAACATCACTAACAAAATACCGCAGGTCATCGTGCCGATCCTATGTGTTTGGGTTATCTGATTTTGTTCCATCCTGACTCCCTTCCGCTATTTCTTCCGCCTCAGCTGTCTGTGCCGTTTCTCCTTCCGCCATATCCGTCTGTGTTCTATTACTTTCCTCCGATTCGATATCTATGATCATTTCATTTAAAGTTTCCTTTTTTCCTTTAATCATATAAAAACCGGCTATAATAATTCCTATTCCGACAGCGATGCGGGGAATCGTATAGGCCACTACATATGCACCTCTCGGCAGATAAGAATAGCAAATATCCATGAACTCGTTCCACAAAAGGATGACACCTACTGCTATAAGCACAGCGGCAATTATCTTTCTATGCTTCCCGGCACTTTCTTTATCCATCTTAAAAAATCTGTCCAAATTAAATAAATATTCATCCTTTGTACCCGCAAGCTCCGCTTCGGAAAGCCCCGCCAGATTATTCACGTGGAAAAAGCTGTAAAACCATATGATTCCTGCAATACATAAAATAAATCCCAGCTCAAGAATCTGCATAAGCGCCATCGCCCCAAAAAACAGCGCCATAAGGCTTACTCCCATTTTCATAAACCCTAAATACATCTCACCCGCTCCCGGAATGAGCGAAAAACAAAATGTCCAAAATCTGCTCTTTTTTCTTCTAATCATCCTATTTTACCTCCATCTTTTAATTTCAGGCCGTTCCATATACGGAAAAGCTCCTCTGATTTCGTATCGATTACTTCCTTCCAATCGTTTTTCTGAGTTCTCTCAAGCAGCTTTTTATTTCTTTCCTCATGCCTTTCCATGTTCTCATCTATTCTGCGCTCAACCTTGTTCCTATCTGTCAGGGCGGAACCTGTGGAGAAGTCCATGGGCACTACCGTCAGGCAGAATACTGCTACCG
The DNA here is from genome assembly GCA_023442465.1 of Bacillota bacterium. Classification (GTDB taxonomy): domain Bacteria; phylum Bacillota; class Clostridia; order Lachnospirales; family Lachnospiraceae; genus Kineothrix. Next base: position 662,335 of record JAEZZQ010000015.1, read on the forward strand.
CCGCTGCCGTGCAAATTTTCAGGCTGTACGCTATGAACTGCAGCTTTGCCGCCCGCTTCCGCTTTTCTGCATCCAGAGAGATCACTTGGCTTCCCCGCACAGCATCCATGATGTGGTCTTTTAAATACACCGGAGGCACGACCAGCCCGCCACTTTCCACCTCTGCAATCAAGTCGTTTAACTCTTCCTCGCTCAAATATCCGTACTCTTCCTTCATGCGCTCTTCTCCTTTCCATACAGTTTTCTTAACATATCCCGCGCTCTGTAAATCTGTGTCTGCACAGTTTTTATATTCTCGTTCCTCTTTCTTGCGATTTCCTCCGCTTTCATCTCGTCATAATAGACCGCTTTAGCGATTTCATCGTAGGGAGGTTTTAACTTACTGCAATATTTAAGCAGCCGCTCCCGCACTTCTTCCTCCAGACATAATTCCTCGGGAGAGCCTCTTGTCTCGCTTTGCTGCTCGAAAAATGCGTCCTCTGTGGGCACCGCTTTCCTGCCGGCGCTTCTTAAATAGTCGATGCTTTTATTGGTCGCAATTCTGCATAGCCAAGCTTTTTCGTTGGTGCCTTCAAAGCCATCCAAGCCTTTGTATGCGGCAAGAAATGACTCTTGCGTTAAATCCTCGGCAGCAAAATAATCCGCCGTCACTTTATAACAGATCGAAAAAACAAGGTTCTGATAAGTATCAATCATCGCCGACAGCCGTTCTTCTTTATTCATCTGATTAATACTCCTCACCCCTTCCTTTTTCCTCTTTCATTTATTATAACGCAGCATCGCTTACAAAATCTTCAACTATTTTCTTTTATTTTCATGTTATAGGAAAGGCAACGTTACTGTTCGCTCCGCTCTAAGCAACACTCTCATGCGTTATCCAGACAGGAAGCTTCCTATGATATAAAAAAAGAATTGCCGGAAATACTGACAATTCCAATACTCATCATTTTCTATTTTTTATTTCTATACACCATATATTCCGATTCTATTCCCATCTGTTCCTAATTTCTTATCAACTTCTATTATCGTTTTACTTTCGCGTCAAATCAATTCTTATTCTATATTTATTTCTTTCAGGACTCGAAAATGCTCTGAAGAAAAGCTACTAACTCCTCATATTTCACGATGAGGACTTCATAACCTGCGCTTACCCTCTCCGCATCACCTTCCTTCACAGCTGTTTCCTGCTCTGCGGACAATGCGGAAAGCTCCATCGCTCCGATTGCAAGCATCGCATGCTTAAGCCCGTGTACCTCGATATGATACCGCTCGTAATCTCTTTTTTCCATGCTGCTTCTGATGATCGGAATCTTTCTTCTTCCTTCCTCCATAGCTGTCTTTAATACCTCAATATACAAGTCCATATCGTCCGCGCATATTTCCATCGCCTGCTCGATATTGAATTCCTTTTCCTCAAGCAGCCTAGCGAGTTCTTTCCAATCCCTCGTCTTATCTTCCATAAAATCTCCGTATATTCAAGTCTTTTTATTTTTGTTCCGGTTCCGTCTTTTCCTTTTTCGTATCCTTTTTCCTGCCGTCCGCAGCTTTTCCGAAACTGTCTACCATCTTCTCGATCAGCAGCTTTTTTACATATACGTCAAAACTCAGCATACAAATAAAAGAAAACAACTGCAAAAATTCCCTGCTTTCCTCAGGCGCATCTGCGAAGGTATCTTTCGACACATGGAATTTGCCGATCACGTCTTCTTTCAGAACATCCACCTGCTCCTTTTCCAAGCTGAATACTTCCTTGTATACATTCGAAAGCCCAAACTCTTCATTGCCAAAAAAGCGCTTGCTCAGCGGATTCAGCAATGTCTGAATATCGCTGATTGTCAATATTCCTTTATAATAATAAATAAAAATTAAAAGCAGTATGTGCTCCTTCGAATATTTTTTCTTTTCCGGAGGCGGCAGCAAATCATTCTTGGCATAATTATTAATCATCGTCTTTGTTAAAATCTTGTCATCTTCCGGGTTTCTCGTCGCACTCTTTAACTTCTTATCCATGAACGTCGTAACCTGATCCATATATAAGTCTATGTTGGGAATATCCTCCAGCTTTATATACTGTATACGGTCCAGACTTTCTATTATGCTATTTAACAAATCATCCTTATCAATCGTCATGATAACACCTCTATGCTTTATTATATAGTATTAAAAACCACATGGCAAGCATAAACTTCGCTTCCTGATTAGCACCGCAGTACTTTTGTTCTGCGTGCGTAGCTGCGCATTTATCTTTCTTTAATAGGAGCACTTCAGTAACGTACTTTTTAAGTCTCTTCTTTACTTTACGACTTTAATATGATAAAATAAAATATATTCAGCTGTAAAACTTTAAAGCAGAAAAGTATTCGGAGGTACTGCAACATGAATAAAAAAATAAGGACGGACGCTGTCGACCATTTATTTGATGGCTTTCTTAGTTTGAAGGATAAGGAAGAATGCTATAGCTTTTTCGAAGATTTATGTACAGTCAACGAATTGTTGTCCCTTTCACAGAGATTCGAAGTTGCCGCCATGCTTCGCGACCATAAAACCTATCTGGAAATCGCGGAAAAAACCGGCGCTTCTACCGCTACCATCAGCCGGGTCAACCGTTCCCTCAACTATGGCAACGACGGCTATGAATTAGTATTTGGAAGAATGGATGCAAAATAACAAAAAATCACTTCAGCAATACCGCCGAAGTGATTTTTTTATATAATAGAAAAGTACTCCTATTAAATAAAGATAGATGCGCAGCTACGCGCGCGGAACAAAAGCTGTGCTGCCAAAGTACTTGGCCGCGAGAGTGAGCAAAGCACACTTTTGTTTTTTCTGGTCCAGCTTATTTCTTTTCCGCCGTATCTTCTTTTCCGGCTTCTGTCTTAAGTGCAGCCGCCTTCATGACGGTTTCCTGTGTATTCATCGTACACTGTCCCTGGAAAACGGCATTCTCATCGATGATAAGGCTCTTCGTCCTGATATTGCCATTAATCCTTCCGGTAGCGGACACCTCGATCCTCCCGTTGGAATCCATATCTCCTTCGATGGTACCGCTTACCATAATGCTGCTTCCCTTCACATTACCGATAACCTTACCGGGAGCGCTGACGATCAGGATTCCTTCCGAACTAACATCGCCCTTTACCGTTCCTTCGATACGAATCGTTTCCTTTGAGGTAATATTTCCTTCCATTACCATATCCGCACCTATCACGCTGCTGATTTTTGCATTTAAATGTTCCGTAGTCTTTTTACCCAACATATGTTCCTCCTAACCGTTGATTTCAATCATTTCCATTGGATCGATGTATGTGTCTTCCTCCTTAATGCTGTACGCCATATCCGTATTTTCTTCCCCTATGACATATAGTATCGAGCCGCGCGTTACCTCGTCCCCAACCTTTACCATAGGATTGCCCGCATTGCGGTAAATAGTGATATAACCATTTCCGTGGTCGATGCTGACAGAATGATCATACTGCACATCCGTATCCACCGCCATTACCGTTCCTGCACCGGAGGCTATGACGTTAATACCTGCCGCCGCCGTAAATATTACTTCCTTTGTATCCGCATTCACAATTGTATTTTCCTGCTCTGCATCCTGATTATCTTCCGCTGCCGCTTCACCTGCCGCCGTTTCCTCCGCCGTCTTTATCTGCGCGGAACCGCTGAGAGGAAAACCTTTCGGGATGCGGCTCTCTTCTTGCTGCGCCGCCAAAGCCTGCTCTGCCTTTACCTTTTGGTTGACAGTTTCGCTTAAGATAGAGACCTTTTCCGTCAGCACTTCGTTGGAAGCTTCCAGCTGCTCCTTTTCTTCCCTCAGCTGTGTGATCTGTTCCATCTGCTTCTTACTCCTCTCCAGTGAATCGGATAAAGTGATAGAACTGTATACCACATAGCAGACGAGAATCACGATCGCTATAAAAGCAATTCCCGTCACGGCGCCCACCGCGCCGGCTCTCAGGTGAAACTGTTTTATATGTTTCTTGGTGGAATCGGAGATAATCATGACCGTATAGCTTATCTTACTCTTTCTCCTTTTGAGATCCATAATTAAAGTCACCTCCAGTAAACTCTCCATATTTTACCATAAGTGACCTTATAAACACAACTTTATTTAATGTTTTTGTTACATTCTTGTAATATTTTTATGTTATTCCATCAAATATCCTTTACCCCGAAGCGCATTCTCTATCCTATCGAGTATCTCCTCGGAGTCTGCCTCCACTGTATGAAAATGAACCCCATAGGTTAGATTATTCAAAGGTTTCGTCTTATATTTCAAAGTCTGGTTCACGAAGGATTCCGCATCCGTTCTGCTATTAATAATCAAATCCGCCGCAATCTGTCCATAAATATCATGTTCGATCACGACATCCAGAATCTTTCCTCCAAAATCTACAATCGTATTCAGTTCGTCCAAGATGGCTTCATCCGCATGTTTTACCTTATACGTTCTTCTTTTTCGATTGGATTTTTCCACGAACAGAATATATCCCTTATTCGTAGACAATATATTCTTGTCGGTGGCGCGCAAAAGCGCAATATCCTGAACGATTACCTGTCTGCTCACGCCAAGCCTTCCCGCTAGCTCTGTCCCTGACACCGGCAGAGATTCTTTATGTAATATTTCTAATATTGTTTTTCTTCTCGCATCGCCTTCCATCATCATAACCATGCCTTTCTCAAATCTATTACCCTTAAATAAGGAAAATTCCGCAATGCACACTCTTCTGCTTTTAATCAAAAAAGACACTTACCGAGGCAAGTGTCTTTTCCATGTAAAAGGGGAATTTTACATTTGGATTACTGATTAATCCTTTATCAGATTATCATACGTACATCGAAATGTATTTGCATTTTTTGCATAACTATTTGATAAATTTTATTTTTCTTTTTCTTCCTTTTTTCTTAACATTTATATTTACTTTTTCGTTTACTTATGCTATTCTATGGATGTCGTGTAATGGTATACGATATATTTATTTATTTTGTTGGAGGTATCTCAAATGAACAAAGGTACAGTAAAATGGTTTAACAACCAAAAAGGTTACGGCTTCATCTCTGATGAGCAGGGCAATGATGTATTCGTACATTACTCAGGACTTAACATGGACGGCTTCAAATCTCTTGAAGAAGGCGCTGCTGTTGAATTCGAAGTAATCAATGGCGAAAAAGGTCCTCAGGCTGTTAACGTATCCAAGTTATAATTAGCGCTTCGCTATTATAACGAGCTTTAATCAGTATCAACATGTGCCTTTTCATATATAAATAATGTACTTTATTATAATAATATATTATTATTAATAATGATTCTTATTTAGAATTTGTAATATGGTAACAGATTTGGTAACGGATTAAGGAAAGAACCTATCTTTGCATCAGATAGGTTCTTTTTTGTTTGTAATATATTCTATGACCTCATCCCACTTCAGCTTTCCTCCGAACAAATCGAGGGCACTGCCTATCGTCACGTTTATTTTATCTTTCCCCAAAAGCTTTAGTTTTTCCAAATCTCCAAAACTGTGCACTCCTCCCGCATAAGTTATGGGAATCTTATTCCAGCCTCCAAGAAGCGCTACAAGCTCCTCTTCGATCCCGTCCGCTTTTCCCTCTACATCAACTGCATGAATTAAAAATTCATCACAATAGTCTGAAAATTGATCGAGTGTCTTTTCCTCAAGCTTCACCTTCGTATAGTTCTGCCATCTGTCGGTAACAATATAATAGCTTCCATCTTTTTTCCGGCAGCTTAGATCCAGAACCAATTTTTCTTTTCCGATTTTATTGAGTAATTTTTCCAGATTTTCGTATTTTATACTGCCGTCCTTTAAAACATATGAGGTCACGATGACATGAGATGCACCTTCTTCTATATATTCTCCAGCGTTATCTGCCGTAATGCCTCCGCCTATTTGCAATCCTCCGGGATAAGCCCTGAGGGCTTCTATCGCCTGCCTCTTCGTTTCATCGAAAAATGTGCTGGACAGGGCGTTGAGCAGAATGATATGTCCGCCTTTTAAATGGTATTTTTTATAAAAATTTGCATAAAATGCCGCATCTTTTTCAGAAACATAGTTTTCATTCGCTGCATTGCCTTCGTCTCTTAAGGTTCCGCCTACAATCTGTTTCACTTTACCATTATGAATATCGATACAAGGTCTTAATTCCATTTTGTTTTCCTGCTTCCGTATATTTTTTTCCCTTCATGAGAACAATACTTAAGGAACACCTATCCGTTCCGGGCATTAGTATGCTCGATATTCGCGGATTTTTATATATTCCTGGCATTTATATGCTTCAGGCGTTGATATATTCAGGGTGTGATATGTTATAAAAATGAAAAAATGGAGGGAATGTTATGAAAAACGGTAAAAAACTAATATCGGTTTCTCTTATTGTCCTCATGCTCGGCTTCGTAGCCGCATGCGGTAATGTAAACACAACAGGCACTACTAACGATACCGCTACCGGTACCACTACAAAAGGTACTGATAACGGAACTGGCCTCGGTACGACCACAACTACCGGAGTCAACAACACAACAACTGATACCGCAGGTACCACAGGAACTACAGCAGGTACCACAGGCACTACTAACGATACCGCAAGCAACGTAAACAATAATGGAGTAACGGATACAAACGGTGCGAATAACAACACCAACGTTACCGATACTGCCAAGAATACCGGTGTTACCGACACCACAAAAAACGTAGCTAACGGCACTGAAACCAAAACGGGTACAAAGACTGATACCAATGTTGACAACAATAATAATACCGGTTCGGCACTTAATGATGCTGGCAATGCTGTCGGTGATGTAGTAGAAGATGTCGCGAACGGTGTATCTAATATTACCAGCGATGTCGTAGGTAACAGCAAGAAAAATCCTTAACAACTCATTTATCGTCTGTTCAAAATAGGGGGACTTATAGTCTCCCTATAATTTTAAATTATATTGCCTTTTCAACAATAGTCCCGTTCCGATATGCCTTTAGCAGTTCCTCCAACTGATAAATACTTTCCCTAAGCTCCGCTCCCACATCCGTATCCGCCACGCTAATTCTCGTGTTGCTCGTCTCCAATATCATGGAATCCGAAAAAATATCCGACTCGTGCAATATAGCGGCCTCCATTGATTCGAAAGGCTCATGGGCTACCAAACGCATTCCGTGAGAATTAGCAACCAGAGTATAGCCTGCAATTCCGGTTTTTCCTTGATAAGCCTTGGAAAATCCTCCGTCTATGATGAGAAGCTTACCTTTGCAGCGAATTGGCGACTCTCCCTTTTTCAATTCCACGGGTACATGTCCGTTTACAATATGGGAATTCTCCGTATCCAGTCCGAATTCCGTTAAAATCTTATTGATCGCATTTTCATCATCCAAAAGACGATAATAGCTGTTCTTCATCTCCGTATGCGCTTGTTTATCCTTTACAAAGTACCTTTCAAAGGTCGCCATTTTATCCTTTCCGAATACGGGTGACGTAGGCCCGGCCCAAATATACCATATGATGTCCTGCCCCTTTTGCATCTCGGCAGGATTGTTTCTGGAATAATATCCCTTTCTCGCATAATGGTCAAAAATGTTGTACAACGCTTTCCCGCTATACTTCACACCGTCAATGGTAAGCTCGCTGAAATTCCCGTTCTCGTCCATGGGCATACAGCCATGGTACAAAAGGTTCGAATTATGCACCTTATATAGTCCGCCTTGAGAATACAAGAATCTGACATGTGCCTGAAGCTTCTCACACTTCACAAATGCCTGCCTCAACCGTTCCATAACCTGCTCCTCCTCGGTCGTCAGCTCGTAAGGTTTCTCGGGATTTACCGTAGGGAATTCCACATCGCTCATCTCATAGGCCTGTCCGTTTATGGTAACCGTCTTGTTCTCGTAGTTAATCTTATCCAAAAGCAGCCTATCCTGCATAAGGAATTCCGGACGCCTCATAATGAGGTTTCCCTCTAATTTGAACTGGATAATGGAAATCGCCTTGTGCATTTTCATATCCAGGCTCAAATCCTTTGTATTGTAATCCGTATTATACTTAATGGAAAAAGTATCGCAGTTCACATCCTTATAGGTCTCCAGTGCGAAAGCGGCTAAGGGTATGAGATTGATACCATATCCCTCCTCCAGGGTATCCAGATTGCCATAGCGTGCCGACATACGGATAACATTGGCAATACACGCCAGATGTCCGGCTGCCGCTCCCATCCATACGATATCGTGGTTTCCCCACTGTATATCCACGGAATGGTATCTGCTCAAAGTGTCCAATATGATATGGGGACCAGGCCCTCTGTCGAAGATATCACCCACAATATGAAGGTGGTCTATGACCATCCTCTGAATGAGGTTGCCCAGAGCGATGATGAACTCCTGCGCTCTGTCTATGCGGATAATGGTATTGATAATCTCGTTATAATAGGCTTCCTTGTCTTGTATGTCCGACTTCTCAGTTATAAGTTCTTCGATGATATATGCGAAATCTTTCGGAAGTGCCTTTCTCACTTTGGAACGGGTATACTTGGAAGATACCCGCTTTGTGATCTGGACAAGCCGGTGCAGCGTGATCTTATACCAATCCTCGATATTTGTCTCTTCCTGTAATACGATGTCCAATTTCTCCTTAGGATAATAAATCAAAGTAGCAAGGCTCTTTTTGTCCTTGCTGCTAAGCGTATTCCCGAATTCCTCATCAATTTTTCTTTTTACGGAGCCGGAACCGTTTTTGAGCACATGATTGAACTGCTCATATTCTCCGTGAATATCCGTCAGGAAATGCTCCGTTCCCTTAGGCAGGTTAAGAATAGCCTGCAAATTAATAATCTCTGTGGAGGCCGACGCAATGGTCGGATATTGATGCGCCAGACTCCGCAAATACTTTAATTCCAAATCGTCCATGTAAACCTCTATCCGGTCGGCTTCCTTTTCCCGGCCGCCGTACCCTTCTCACATTTTCTAGCCGATGACGTGGCTCATATCGTACAGACCGGCCGGCTTCCCTGCCAGGAACTTGGCCGCCTGAACTGCTCCTTTTGCAAATATCGCCTTAGTATACGCGGAGTGGGAGAAGGTAATCACCTCGTCCGTTCCCGCAAAAATCACGTCGTGGTCGCCCACAATCGTTCCTCCCCGTACGGCCGAAATCCCTATTTCCTTCCGGGGACGCTTCTCCCTGCGGGCACTTCTGTCATAAACATATTCATATTCGTTCCCCAACTCTTCATTGATGGAATCAGCCAGCGCAAGCGCTGTACCGCTGGGCGCATCCACCTTTAAATTGTGGTGCCTCTCAACAATCTCGATATCGAAGCCCGCCGGAGCCAATATTCCCGCAGCTTCTTTCAGAAGCTTAAGCAGCATATTGACTCCAAGGGACATATTTGCAGATTTTAACATTGCGGCTTCCTTTGCTACTTCCTTTATCCTGCCTAGCTGTGCTTCAGACAGCCCGGTAGTGCAGAGCACACAAGGTACCTTCCTCTGTTCGCAGTAGTCAAGAAGTCCGTCTATCGCCTTCGCATTGCTGAAATCGATAATCACATCCGCCTCCACATCGCATAATTCGATGTTGGAAAATACCGGATAGGAGTTAATCTCCCCGTCAAAGGAATCCACTCCTGCCACGATTTCTATTCCTTCATCCGCGGCAATTATTTCCGTAATGGTCCTTCCCATCTTGCCGTTACAGCCGTGCATAATTACTTTTGTCATACCGTATGCCTTTCTCCTTATAAGATGCCAAAGCCTTTCATCGCTTTTTCCAATTTAGGTACATTCACTTCATCCATTTCCGATAAGGGCATTCGAAGCGGACCTGCTTCCATATTCATCAGATTCATCGCTTTCTTGACCGGAATCGGATTCACTTCACAGAACAAAGCGTCGCACAGCTCGATGGCCCTAAGCTGCAAATCCCTGCTTCCTTCCACATCTCCCTGGAAGTATTTCTCGCAAATATCATGCGTTTCCCTCGGTGCCACATTGGATAAAACGGAAATAACGCCTTTTCCGCCCAGAGCAAGAAGAGGAACTATCTGGTCGTCATTGCCGGAATACAAATCTACCCTGCCCTCCGCAAGAGACATCAGCTTCGTCACCTGGGAAATGTTTCCGCTGGCTTCCTTTACTCCTACGATATTCTCCACCTCCGTGCAAAGCTTAACCACGGTCTCCGGCAGGATATTGCATCCCGTCCGGCTAGGTACGTTATAGAGAATCACCGGAACCTTTACGGAATCTGCAATCGCTTTGAAGTGATGAAAGAGCCCTTTCTGGGTTGCCTTATTGTAGTAAGGCGTCACTGTGAGAAGAGCATCCACTCCATATTTCTCTGCCTCCGTAGAAAGAAAAATCGCCGTCTGCGTACAATTGGAGCCCGTTCCTGCTATGACCGGAATTCTTCCGTTCACCTTATCCACACAGTATTTTATCACATCTAAATGCTCCTCATGCGTGAGAGTCGATGCCTCTCCGGTAGTTCCGCATACGATGACCGCATCCGTTCCTCCCTTTATCTGGAACTCTAAAAGCTCCGCAAATTTTTCGTAATTTACCTCTCCGTTTTCTTTAAATGGTGTGACAATCGCAACACCTGCTCCCGTAAAAACAGCCATTTCTTTTCCTCCTTAAATGAAAAATATAACGGTAGGTCTGGCTTCCCTGCGCGTTCATCCTTAGAAATTATAATTTCTAAAAACATAAAAGCCGACACAAAATGCGCCGGCTTATGATTACTAAAATATCCGGAAAAGTACCTATTATCTTACTCTCCCTATTTCCATAACCTCGGATAGCGCCCCATCTCATCGATGACAGTCATACAGTTATTCACTGCATGCCCAAGCACAAGACTACACGGCATCCTGCTCTTTCGGCGTCTTTTCCTTTCATTTTTCTTCTCCTGTGCCTGCCACATCCAAAAAATTACTGATAAAATACGCAACCTCTACCTCTTAATTTTATAAAGTTATCATATCACTGTATAGTTTAACTGTCAACGCCCGTTTTACCATACTTTAAATTTAACGGTATCCATTCTGGTAACCTCATCCGCCAGAACACACACATCGTCATTCAGAGTGATTCCGGTTATAATGATGTCGGTCTCTTCGTTAGTTCTTGCCTCTAACAGATTTTTCAGTTCTTCCACCGTTATAATATTGTTATCGATAAGTCCGAGCACTTCGTCCAGAATGAGCAAGTCGCACTCTCCCGTAGACAGTACCTTCTTCGCGAAATTATATCCATTCATAATATTGCCGATTTCTTCCGCTTTTTGTTCTTCGGTCAGCTCTGCAAAATTTTCATCTGACTTTTCAAAACGGAATAATTTGATTTCGGGTTCCAGTCTCCTCAAAAAGTCGGAGTCCTCCAGCCCTTTGCCTTTTAAAAACTGGATAATTACCACACTTTTCCCGTGACACGCCACCTGCACAGCCCTGCCTAGTGCGGCAGGCGATTTCCCATGGCCGTCGCCGCTGTAAATATGTATTGTTCCCTTTTTCATATCCGGCTCCTATCTCCAAATCTGGATATACAACCTTTTCTTATGCAATAATTAACAATGTATGGCCTATAATATCACACAAACTTGTGAAAATCAACTATTAATCTTCTATCAGTTCCAATTTGCTTACTGATACCTCGTAAGCAACCCTTCTTTCCAATTGTTCCTCCGTAAGCTTCTTCATATATTCCCTGCTCTGTATCCGTCCCCATACAGCGCATCTTGCTCCTACCTCGAAGCCGTTGGCAAATCTGGCATTCCTTCCCCAGCATATGCAGGGAATGTAATCCGATTTCCCGTAAGGTCTGTTTACTGCAAGCAATAAATCTGCGATTTCCCGGCCGAGAGGAGTCTTTCTATAGATAGGCTCTTTGCAAATATAGCCATCCAGATAAATCTGATTAGACTTCGTATTCTCGCATATTTCATCTACGAATTCGATTTCTCTTGCGAACACGGAAAGCACCAGTTTGTTCTTCCTCTCTTCGTGTCTGTTGTAGGAGCGGAACTGTCCGTTCACCACTATGTACATCCCCTTGTAGTCCCCATTCACATCGATTAACCTCTCCGATACCATTAACGGAATGTTATCCATTGAATCGCTCAGTCTTTCTACCCGGACATCGACCATATAAAAGCCCTCTCCGAATATTTCGTGGCTAAAGGTAAAATCACTCACAATTTCACCCATAATTACCACCTGGTTGTTCTCAATTACTTTATCTGTCATTTTTTGTTCTCCCTTCTTACATCTTTAAGAATTTTTTCCCATAATGTAATACTAATCCTGAATTATTCATGGCAACATAATGCTGCCTGAAAATTCAATTTCTTTGATTTTGAATCAACGATAATGAGATTTAGCATGCGAAAAGTCCGAAAAAAGGGTAGACTTTCCCCGTGAGTCTAAAATCTGCATTTGTTGTTTTCAAGGTTCATGGTAATTGTGCTATTCCAGCTTCGGCTGTAGTCTGCTTATATTGTCCAGTGTTTCATAGAACTCGTTTTTGTATGGACAGCTACTGCAAAGCTTGAATGTTATATATCTTGCCGAACGCACAGCTCTTGCTGCTACTTTCAGCAATTTCAAACGTATGGTATCAACCAACTGCTTACGCATATTTGCTGGTAATACCAAGCGTTTAAACCAATTAAATATGTTGTATGCCAGTGCATGTACTTGGAGACGGTTTGCATTTACAATCTTAGATGAGCTGCTGACAGCAGCAAAATCAAAACCATTTTTGCTTTCCTTTATATAGTTCTCCATTGTGCCACGTTTGCAGTAAAACTTAACTACCAGCTCTGGTGATGAATCCATATTTGTTACAATAAATGTATACATATGGACAAATTGATTCGTTGGCTTTTCTACTTTGCATACAACACGGCGTGGGTATTTCCATGAATTAGCCTGATACATGAATTCTCCATACTGTACAGCATAGGATGTGAGATCATCTTTCGTTGCTTCAGTAAGTCGTTCATCAATTTCAGAAGCCAGCTTGCGTAATGGTTCGCTCTGCTTCAAGCGAATCACATAAGACACGCCATTCGTTTCGCACTGCTCATAGAGCTCGGGTTTTGTAAATCCACTATCACCACGAAGAAGCAGTGGAATATCCGGATAGTCATTTAGAAATTCATCCAAAAGAGGTTGCATAAAATCCTCAACTCCGGTAGAGGAATAATCAGTTCCGTCACGCAGCTGGATTTTAAGCAAATCACCAGTGATGCCATCATAACAAACCAACGGATGATAGCCGTGACTCTGATAATGATAGTTGAAACCTTCGCCTTCCTGATTTCCATAAGTATCAAGAAGTGTTGAATCCAAATCCAGCAGAATGAGTTCCGGTTTTTTGATGGCATACACTACTTTGCGGAATCTGCTCATAAGACTGTAAAACTGCTCCAAAGTTGTTTCATCCATACGGTTAAAAAAGCGGGACAGCGTAGGTTGAGAAGCAAGTGCTTTCTTTTCAAGAATCGCTGTTAAAATAGGGTCTCTTGTTAGTTCATCGGCACAGTCATCCTCAAAGTATGCGCAAAGAATCTGGTAAATCATCTGCCATAAGTTCTGGTCGTCTTTATGGAGACGAAAACTTGCAGAATCATTGGTTTTAAACATGGATTGTAAAATTTTGATAAAACCAATCTTACAGGCGAATTCTTTGATTAGAATAAGACCTGCGTCGGAGGATAAATCGCCTCCATTAAAATTTATTTTAATCTGTCTATTGCTTTCAAGTGAAATAGTGTTTAATATATCCATATGAGAACCTCTCTTTTGTTTTTATTTGGATTAGACACCTTAATTTTAACAAAAGTTTGGTTCTTTTTCTATTCACTTAATAAGTGAAATGCAATATTCAGTTAAAAGCTTGTAACTAAGCGGATTTAGCCGCTGCTGAATGAATTATCATGAATAATTCAGGTCAAATATATATAGATTTAAGTCCGTGGATGGGCAACAGGAACATGCAACCATATTTAGAGATTATCAAAACAGCTTTACAGGAAAGCAAACTACTTTCGTTTGAATATGCAGACCGCTACGGAAATAAAACCGTACGAACAGCCGAGCCGTATCAGCTTGTATCGAAAAGTAGTCATTGGTATCTGCAAGGGTATTGCCATAAAAGAAAGGATTTTCGCTTATTCAGACTATCCCGCATATCAAACCTACAAATGAAGGAGGAAACTTTTACACCACGAGATTATCAAAAACCGCAGTTAGATTTTACTGATATTTTGGCAACTATGCAAACAAAAATCAAAATTCGTATTCATAAATCTGTCATGGACAGGGTACTTGATTATTGCACTTATGAGCACTTTTCACCAGACGGTGATGAGCATTACATTGTTATTTTTCCTTTCATAGAGAACGAATACTACTACAATATTCTTTTCAGTTTTGGGGATAAATGCGAGTGTTTAGAGCCGTTACATATCCGCACAGAAATGAAACATAGGATATATGATATTGTTTCCATATACGAAAACTAAAATAATGTGCCTGTTCTCATATTCATAATATCTAATTGTCTAATGTCCTTTAATCAAAAATTAAGATTTTCCTTTTGTAAATATGTACCTAAATATTCGGCAAAACGTTCAAGACACTCAAAAATACTGTTTCTCATCTGATTAGTGATTAATATATCGTTTTCCCACCACCAATTTTTGAAGGTGAATGGTGATTTCTTTTGATGCTTTTCAGGCTCAAAACGAGCAACAATTTTATCGTCATATAGAACGGGCAACACGTAGTAACCATACTTTCTTTCTGTTTTTGGCTTGTATACTTCCCAACGGTATTCAAAGCCGAATAGCTCATAAATTAAATTTCTATCCCAAAGGATGTTATCAAGAGGTGCGAGAATACTGGAACGTTCACTACTTTTAGTTATAGATAATGATGCTTTTAGTGTATCGATGTCTGCACTTCG
>JAEZZQ010000020.1 GCA_023442465.1 Bacillota bacterium
TTGGCAACTAGGTTGGGCATTTCGTCCAGCATAGCCTGATACTGTTCTATAACGGCGTCAATATCCTCTGTGCTGGTGTCTCCGTATCCGTCAAGTTCTCCAAGTCCAACCCTTGCGGAGTCCATAAAGGCATATACTGTGTTCAGCTCCTGCACCGCCAGCTCGTCTTGATCCCAGCCGTTTGCCGTGGCCGCTGCCGCCGCCTCTTCGTACAGCGGGCCCATCTTAGCCATGATGTCTACAATGGCCGCTGCCTGCTCGGGGGTTACGTTGTCTTTCCGTTCCGCAGCGGCGGGGGTGGATTCCGGTGTGGATGCAGGGGGGGTGGCATTGCCGCCGCAGGCTGCAAGGCTCAGTGTCATGGCAAGCGCCATCATAAGTACCAGTAACTTTTTCATTATAAATTCCTCCATTTTCTTTCGTTTAATTTTGTGGTGTTCAGGGAATATCAATGGCCGATTTCTTCTAAAGCGGCACCGGCTTCAGCGATGAATGAACGGCCTACCTCAATGGCTACTGTCAAGGCGCCCATAATCTCAGGCGTGAGCGTTTCAGGACTGGCAAAGTATTCGTCCGCCTTGATAATTTCACTGGAAAGGTCATTCATAGCAGTGACAAGCTCTTCATTTTCCAGAAGTTCAGGGCTTGCATTTACCCTGTCAGCAATTGCATCAAATTCCTCTGCCATGCTCATAAAATCCTGCGCAAGTGCTTGCTGCTCTGCTGTAAATTCCGTTTTCTCGACTTGTGTGGGTGTGGAAGGAGACTCTGCGGGAGCAGCATTGTTTCCTCCGCAGGCTGCAAGGCTCAGCGTCATGGTAAGCGCCATGATAAGTACCAGTAACTTTTTCATTTCTAAATCCTCCGTTTTCTGTTGGGTTGTATCGGGCAAAGTCCCATGCGTTCACTCTATCAAAACCCTGCCACAGAAAACCGTCTGCTGCATGAAACATGATTTTTTCGACATGAAACATGATTTTGGAGGTTGGTTTGTAAAGTGTAAGTGTAAAGTGTAGGCGGTGCAATTAGTCCTCGGTGTAGGGCGACACGTCAGGCTCGATTCACGCCTTTCCGTCGCGCCAGTCTACATCGAAGTCAAACAGCTTTGCGATGTCCCGCAGTTTGATATAGTTGTTACCCCCGATGGTGTAGGCGGTCAGCCCCGTCACTGCTGCGCCGGTGTCACCC
Source organism: Bacillota bacterium (assembly GCA_023442465.1). Taxonomy (GTDB): domain Bacteria; phylum Bacillota; class Clostridia; order Lachnospirales; family Lachnospiraceae; genus Kineothrix. Next base: position 1,189 of record JAEZZQ010000020.1, read on the forward strand.
CATACGAAGTCTGTGGTGCTTAGTGTCACACTTTTACCGCCTTTGCCGATTGCAGTAAGCTCGCCGCTCGTCTTGGTGTACGCCGCATGGTTATACAGCTTCGCCTTGCCGTCCTCCCAGCGCACTTCAAAGCGTGTTTTCAGGAGTTGCCCACATCCCGGAGTTTAACGTAGTTGTTGCCGCCGATGCTGTATGCGGGCAGCGCAGCCTCCGCACCGTTTAACATAAACTTAGTATTGGTAGGCGTTGCCGTAACGGTGTTGATGGGTGTCGGTGCCGGAGCAGGTGTCTGTCCGGGCGTCCCCCCAGAAGACTTCAGGTTCCGCGGCGGCACGGCCAACCGAAGAATCTCTACTTTGTCTCTCACGCCGCTTACTTCACCTAACCTCACATTTTCTTTTTCTTCCCACCAGATGGTTTTATATTGGAGGGTCGCTGCCTGCTCCCATGTAATTTTTGCGTTGGCGCTCGTGTCGCCACCGATGGCAAAGCTCCTGATGGTGTCCTTGGTAAAGGGAGCCACCTTGCGGCTAACCTGGCCTTTGTTATAGTCCATGAGTTTGATCAGGTACGATGTAAATTCCCCATAGGTGGGATTCGTGCTCCAATTCATATTGGGATTGGTAAAGACCCGCCAGCCGTAACACTGATCTATAGCGGCTTGTCCGTGGGTTGTGATTCTTTCGTTAGTCCATTTCACCGGGCTCTCTTCAGGATAGTATTTACTTAAATTATTGAACACACCAGAGAAGAGTTGTGCCATTTCCGTGTTGCTAACGGGTACTCCCCAGTCCTCAAAACGCACGTTAGAAACATTCGCAACAAGTTGAGTTAGGGTAACCCTCGCACCGTCCTTATAGCTTTTTTCAGGAGTGAACACCATCATTTTGGGGTTCTCGGAGGGGCGCATTACAACATTAGCCGCCACAGCACTATCCTTGATTTCTATCTGCCATAAATAAGGCTTATCCACAGCCGCCACCTGTGTCTCGCCCGCACTCACTTTTGTCAGTCTGGCAGCCCACATATAATACGCCTTACCTTCATAGTTTACCTTTGCCCAGTCGCCCTTGAGCTCGGTCACTTCCAGAATGGTGCCTGTCGGAAGCTCCCCGACAATGTCGCCATCCGGCTTTGATCGGTAGACCGGGTTCGTACCGACCTTATACATCGCTCTGTCATCAATTTCGCCCGCAACTCCCAGATAACGTCCATCCGCCATCTTTATGGTTATTTCAGCCGTGTTAGCGTCTACAATGCGCTTTTTTTCAACATAGAATTTCGTGTCTCTGCCTCCTGTGCGCAGCACCGCGTTGCCTGCGGCGTCGATATTGATAAAAGTGTCATCTCCAGCGCCATACCACAAACCGGCGGCACCAGAGGCTATGGAGCCAAGGCGGATGCTGTACCAGCCGTTGTCTATCGCATCATACAGTTTATGAGTAGTCTCAGTTGGTGCGGGCGCCGTCTTCTCAGGGGCAACATATTCGCCGGTGACGGTGACGGTATATTTTCCCACGATTTGGCTTGTTTTTTCGCCCGGAGCAGTCCACCGCAGGGTAATCTCCTGCTTTCCTGCGATGTACGCAAATACCGTACCTTGATTGAGCGTCACATTGCCGGAGTTTCTGAAACTGATTTCGTCAGAGATGTCCTTTTTTTCGCCGCCTACAATAGCCGTCGCTTTAATTCCGGTTCGGTCAAATCCCTCGCCAACCGTATATTCGGTCTTTGCGG
>JAEZZQ010000050.1 GCA_023442465.1 Bacillota bacterium
GGCCCGGTCAGTCCGGTAGCCCCCGTGGGTCCGGTAGCCCCCGTGGGTCCGTCAGCGCCGGTAGGTCCCGTAGGTCCGGTAGCACCGGTAGGTCCAGTAGGTCCGGTAGCGCCGGTAGGTCCGTCAGCGCCGGTAGGCCCGGTCGGTCCGGTAGCCCCCGTGGGTCCGTCAGCGCCGGTAGGCCCGGTAGGTCCGGTAGCACCGGTAGGCCCGGTCAGTCCGGTAGCCCCCGTGGGTCCGTCAGCGCCGGTAGGTCCGGTAGCCCCCGTGGGTCCGTCAGCGCCGGTAGGCCCGGTAGGTCCGGTAGGTCCCGTAGGTCCGGTAGGTCCGGTAGCCCCCGTAGGTCCGGTAGCCCCAGTAGGTCCGTCAGCGCCGGTCGGTCCGGTAGCCCCAGTAGGTCCGGTAGCGCCGGTCGGTCCCGTAGGCCCCGGAGTATTGGGATCTTCTATCGTAACGATTGCCGAACCTGGAGTTACGGTAATATCAAGGGTAGATGATTGGAAAGTAATAGTTTCTCCATAACCTACACTAGCTGTTCCTATAGGGCCTATAACATTAAAAAGCAGATCCCCCGGAACAAAGACACCAGTAGGTCCGGTGGGTCCAGTAGCCCCGGTCGGCCCCGTCGGCCCAGTAGCCCCGCCGGAAGGTCCCGTAGGCCCGGTTGGCCCGGTCGGTCCTTGAAGAGTGGGTGCTGCAAGAGCATTTTTCATTTTAGAATTTAAGATAATTTGGTTTTGGGCAGTACTGTCCAAAATACCACGAACATTTTTGTTTACCTCAATGATTTCTTCAATACTCGGGTTGGGACCGGTTATACCCGGAAGTGTACCCAAGGCATATTGAATTTTTTCACCTTCAGCATTTATTACATGACTTAATCCCAGTTCCTCTAAAGCTATAGAGGTTAGAATATAATTGATTGCATCATCTCTGTTAATCGGAGGGCTTACCTCCGGGAAATTGGGTAATGACATATCTTCATCTCCTTATGGTATTGTTTATTACTTTATCCTCATTTTATTATATGTATATAAGTGTAAAGTGTTAGCATCTTTTGTCACTATAGGTCATATACTAATATGTTAGTCATTTGTGTTGTGAAAAGTGAAAGATGTATGAACACGATTTAGGCGCCGGTATAGAGGGGATTTATGAGCAGAAGCTTGTTAGGACATGAAGTCAGCTAATGTATAAAAGGCTAGCCGAAAAGAAAAATAAAAAATCATAATTCAGAGAGACTTACGTGTACGGTGGATGGTTGGGGAATAAGAGAGGTTATAACAGAAATTAACTGGGAAATTCCTGTTACTGTTCACACAGTAGTTTAACACTTGCTGTTAACTACGTAAGAACGTGATACAAGAGATGATTTCTGCTTCGCAGAGTGAATTTACATGCAAAATTTTTGCATTGCAGAAATCATGCGTTGCTGAGAACAGAGTGAACAGTAACAAATTCTTTGATGTCATTTCTAATAAAATGTAGTATACTTTGATTTATAGAAAGCGTGTAAAAATGATGGGCAACATGTTTCGTGAATTTTTCATGTATTCAGACAAAAAATATATGCCTTGTCTTTCGACAAGGCATATATAAACCACAAGGCGCGCTACCCAATGGTTTGGGAGACATCATCGTATGGATGACATAACCTGCTTCTACTAAAATATAGCACATATTGACAAAGAAAGCAAGAAAAAATTAAGAATTTATAACGAAAAAATAAACTTTTTATTACGAGAGGAATTTTTATTGTGAAATGTATTGTACTTGCAGGCGGCCGAGGGGATCGTCTTTGGCCATTATCGAGAAAAAATTATCCAAAGCAGTTTATTAAGCTGCAGAAAACTCACTCTATGTTTCAAGAGACTATAGCGAGAAATTTACCTTTTTGTGATGAATTTGTAGTGGTTACGAATAAAGAGTATCAATTTATCATAGAAAATCAGCTCAGTGTCTTTCAAGGCTTGACGGAAAGTTGCATTTTTGAGGAACTGGGCCGCAAGACAACGGCGGCAATCATCCTTGCGTGTCTCCAGTTCCCTATGTCTGAAACGGTTCTTGTAGTGCCCACAGACCAGTTGATCGAAGGGGAAGAGTACAAGGACGCGGTGCTTCGGGCGAAGGAGCTTAGCAAAGACGGGTATCTTGTGACTTTTGGAATGAAAATTGAGGAGCCGGAGGAGCGTTTTGGCTACATTCGTTTTTGCGAAGAGGATGTACTTCAGTTTACGGAAAAGCCGGACAGAGCCGAGGCGCTGGAATATCAGAAAAGCGGAGAATATCTGGTAAATAGCGGAACCTTTATGTTCAATGTGGGTAATATGCTTCAGGAACTTAAAAAGTATTCACCTGAGCTGGAGAAAGCATGCAGAAGCGCCTATAAGGCGAGAAGGCATATAAAGAGCCATGTGCTATACACAGAAGACATACTAAGAACGATACCGGCAGCAGCCATAGAGAAGTCTGTATTTGAGCATACGAAGCGAGCCAAGGTGGTACATTGCAATTTCCGGTGGAAGGATATCGGCAGTCTGGAGGATTTAAAGGCGACGGAACTGGAGACCGCGGAAGTAAGCAAGCAGGTAGCTTATCACTGTGAGAATACTGAGATTATAAATCAATGCAGCAGAAGTACGGTAGTGGCTAACGAATTGAAGGACATACTGGTGGTAAATACGCCGGATGCTGTTTATATCGGTAAAAAGGGGAAGTCGGACGAGCTTAAGAGCATTATTAAGGAATCTCCTCAGATTGCGGAATTTGTAAAGAATGGAAGAATCATGTACCGGGCATGGGGAAGTTACGAGCTTGTGGTGGACGAAGCGACTTACCGTGTCAAGAAGATTATTATTTATCCGGGAAAAACCATTTATGCACACAGTCATAAATATCGCAGTGAGCATTGGTCCGTGGTATCAGGAACGGCTAAGATTGAACTGGATGGAGCGTGCGGCAGTTTCGGCATGAACGATGTTATTGATGTGGGCCGGAACATGGTGCATCAGGTATCAAACATAGGAATCGTTCCACTCATCATTATAGAAGTGTCTGTAGGAGAAAACGTATCGGAGGAGGATATGGTTTCCATCGACAGCAAAGACCTTACGGAGACTGATTTGGGTTATCAGTTGGAGCCCTACGTTAAGCTCCAGCCATCCTATAAGGATTATCTGTGGGGAGGAACAAAGCTCAAGGAGATTTATAGCAAAAATTGTGATTACGATATCATTGCAGAGAGCTGGGAGCTGTCTGCGCACACAGATGGTCAGAGCACGGTCATGAGCGGCCGGCACAAGGGTATGCTTTTTGCCGAGTATCTGGAAAAGGTAGGAAGGGAGAGCCTTGGCTGGAAATGCCAGTCCCTGCCTCGTTTTCCTATACTGATTAAGTTTATAGATGCAAGTGCACCTCTTTCCGTCCAAGTGCATCCTGACGATGAGTATGCACTGGAAGTGGAGGATGAATATGGAAAGAATGAAATGTGGTATATCGTGGATGCTGAAAAAGAGGCATACATCTACTGCGGCTTTGTAAAAGAAGTTACAAGGGCAGAAGTAGCCGCACGGATAGAGAACAATACCATAATGGAGATACTGAATAAGATTTCGGTAAAAAAAGGAGAAGTATACTTCATTCCCGCCGGAACCGTGCACGCGATTGGCGGCGGCCTGCTGGTCTGTGAGGTCCAGCAAAGCTCCTCCTGCACATACCGTCTATATGACTATAATCGGAAAGACCGCTTTGGAAATTATCGTGAGCTGCATATTGAGAAAGCACTGGATGTAATAGATTATAAGCCATATATGCCGCAGAAATTTGAAGCAGGGACAGAAAGATGGGAAACTTATGAATCCCGTCTGCTGTGCAGCTGTAAATACTTCGAATGCACCAAATATACGATAGAAGGCAGTATGGAATTTTCGCTGACGGAAGACTCCTTTCTCTCCTTGATTTGCATAAATGGAAACGGAAGCGTTGAAATAAATGAATTAGACTATCCGCCCATGAACTTTTATGGAGGAGAAAGCATCTTTCTTCCTAAGTCGGATAAGATTTGCAGGATAGAGGGCTTTTGTGAAATTCTAATTACAAGAGTGTAGAGGTCATATAAAAGACCTTCATATAAAAATCGCACTTGCGAGACGGCAAGTGCGATACTATTCGTTATTAATCCAAGATAACAGGCATAAATAAATGAGAATGGAGATAGCGAGACTCGAACTCGTGACCTATACGTTGCGAACGTATCGCTCTCCCAACTGAGCTATATCCCCATACACAAGGATAATTATAGCACTTTTGAATGTAAATGCAACTATTTGTTACATGAAGTCTTATGGCAGGAAGTTATCTGTTATTTTCTCAATAGAAAAGAAATAGTGACTGAGGCTCAAGCCCCAAGTCACTATTTCTTTCCCCCTTTACAAGATTTATTATAAAACGACAGAGACTTTATTGTAAAGTGTAATCCATCGCGCAAAGCTGCATGAATCCGGGCTTGAAGCGAGGTGGTATCCGACGATCGACAAATGTACTTGCTCCCTATGGCAATGCACATAAAACAAAAGGGGAAAACATAGATGATAAATATCAAGAAACATAAAAATGATGTGTTTCGCCTTGCGGTTAATGTTGAGAAAGAAACTGTAAGTAGGATATTGGAACGAATAGAAGCAGATGTTACAAGTTTCTTGTCGTAGATAAAAAAGAATTGATTGATGTGAAAAATTTGGGAATACAAGGAGTTACATATCAAGAAGTTCTTGAAGACATTAGAAATTATTATGGGTTAAAGTAAAGAAAATTTACCAATTATCTTGAGCAGAAAATATTAAATTTTTCTCTATTTTTCCCCCTTTTACAAGAGCTATTATAAAACGACATAACCTTTTTGGTAAAGTGTAATCCATCGCATAATTTTGCATCAATCTGCGCTCGAAATCGGATATTATTTGGAAAAAGAGGAAGGAGAAAGCTCCCTTGGCATACCAATGTCAAAGGGAGCTTTCTCCGCATCTGTCTATCTCATAATTTATTTATTATTCAAACCCATCAAATTCATCGTTGTCAAGGCTCTCCTGTTTCATGTTCCCTTTCTTATCCTGTTCTTTCAGTTTCTTCATTGATATAACCTTGCCAGTCTTTTTTGTATTAACCTCCGGCTCGTGATAATCGTCGATAAAATCGTCTTCTCCGTCTTCATCATACGCTTCATGATCAGAGGCTTTATCAGAAGGTACCAGATGAATGGCTTCTCCAAAACCCTTCTCTGAACTATCTTCGCCTTCAGAATCCACTGAGGAATCGTCCGCATCGTCCTCATACTCATCTCTCTTTCTGAACAAGAAGAATGCAGTAACTCCAACGGCGGCACATACCAGAATGATTACGACAATAACAGCAACCATTCTTGGACTTATGTTGCTGCTTGCTGCCACCGGAATATTCTGTGCATTTGTGTCAGCCACCCCAGTATCTGCGGCGTTATCTTCTTCTATGGTCGTATCACCGACTGATGCCAGCTCAGCCATAGAGGTATCACTGATAATAACAACGTAATCGGAAGCATGATGGAAGGTAAAGGAGATATCTCCTGTTTCAGTAACCTCTACCGCATCCATGAACTCAAGCTTGCCGGTCTCTGGATTATAATAGAATAAGTTTGCCATCCGTCCGGCGTTGTCTTTCGCTGTATTGATGGTAAGTATCGGTGTGAAATCAAAGGTGCCGTCATGAGCCAGGGACAGCTCGATAATCGTATTGTTTTCATCATTTCCTTTTACCGCATCTAAGAGTCCGGAAGGGATGTTCCCTGCGCCTACCGTTATGCCCATATCGATACCGTTAGCTTCATCAGCTACGATATTGCTGCCGTTAATAGTCCAGCTTATGCTGTTGCCCATGTTAAGTACAACATCTACATCTTGTCCGCGAATAGAGGAAATGGATTCCTCGTACAAAACGGTATTATTCTTCATATCGATAGTTGCACGTCCGCTTGTCTCATCCGCTTTTGAGGGGGAACTGTTTCCTTTGGAGGTCGTCGTTTTGCCGGAAGAGCCGGTAGTTGATGAGCCTTGCGAAGAGGAAGTGCCTTCTGATGAGCTGCCGTCTGCAGATGAAGGAACAGTAGTGCTCTCTGAACCGGTGCCCGCGCTGTCTGTGTTGGAAGTTTGCGTAGTTGTCGTAGTGGAACCGGAAGAGGAGGAGCCTGACGAATTGTTCTGTACCTCTGTATAACCGCAGCGAGTGCAGGTTCCGTTCACCATATTATGGCCGAGAGCAGGAATGTCCTCAGTGTATGTACTGCCGCAGGAACAGGTGTAGGTTTTGATTCCATTTTCCGTACAAGCAGCAACTTTCGTCACCGATGACGTATAGCTGTGAGTATGGCTGGCCGGCAGCTTGGCAATGATTTCCGTATAACTGTCACCGCACCGGATACACGTATAGGTGCGGATGCCGGTTTCGGCGGCAGTAGCTTCCTTGGTTACCTTGGAGGTGTAGCTATGGCCCAGGGCCGGAACATCCTCCGTGTAAGTATTTCCGCAGGAGCAGGTGTAGGTTTTTACACCTTTTACTGTGCAAGTGGCTTCCTTTGTTATTGCAGCTGTATAATTATGCTTATGGGTGGAAGGCAGTTTGTCGATGACTTCCGTGTAGGTATCGCCGCATATGCTGCACGTATAAGTGCGGATACCGGTCTCTGCCTCCGTAGGCTGTTTCGTTACGGAAGAGGTATAAAGATGTCCTGTTGCAGGGACTGTCCTCGTTTCCTTATAGCCGCATACATGGCAGGAACGGGAATCTGTGCCTGACGTTGTACAAGCTGCCGCTGTTATATGTTCCCATTCACCGAAGGTGTGAGTGGTGCATTTGGTAACAGGAACTGCATTTACGATAACCGGAATATCAATGCCCGTTACCGTATTATAGTTAGAGGCATCCGGGTTATAGGAGGCCTTGTAGGAAGCAGTTCCTTCCTTAAGGGCGGTAGCGGGTATATCCCATGCAAAGCCGGCGGGTAGCGTGACAGAAGCAAGCGTATTACCTGCTACAGTCTGAAGACCGGCAGGAATGGTATAGGCAGGAGTACCCTTTGCAACGGTTAGGGTAAGAGTCTTGTTTATCGTATTATACTTTCCGGTATCGGAAGGCGTGAATGTAGCCGGATAACCGGAGTTCGTAACGGCAGGAACCGTAGCCGGAGCATCCCAGGTCCAGCGATCAGGAAGTGCGATATTGCCTAAAGTCAGAGTTGGACTGTAGGTGACGCTGCCTAAAGAAGGTACGGTATAGGCAGGATCGATCTTCTGTACGGTTACTGTGCAGGAGGCTGTAGAACCGCCAGGTACGGTAGCGGTAATTGTCGTCGTTCCGGGATACAGTGCCGTCACAGTACCGTTAGCATCCACAGAAGCGATGGATGGATCCGCACTGGCAAAGGTGACGGTAGAAGCCGCGACTTTAACGTTATCCACAAAGACATTCAAGGCAGAGGTCGCATCTGCCGCCAGCGTAAGAGTACTTTTATCCAAAGTCACTGTCTTCAGCTCGGTCGGCTTTGTACAAGCCGTACCAGGCATGTTATCGTATACCGGTATCTTGAATACAAAAGTATTATCTATGGAACCTGCGTTGAAGTAGGCTTTCTTTACATTCGAAGACTCGGAAGAGGGCGCCGCGATATTCTGCATGTATTGATGGTTATATGTCTGGGTAGTAGTTACATTGAACTTTTGCAGGTATAGAGTATCCTGCCCTACCTGAATATAATTTTTGGATATAACATTGGACCCGCCTGACAAGGAGAGATAACGGCTTGTCCAGCCATAAGATTTCGCTTTTGCCAATCCGTTCGTAATAACTTCAGTACTCCCTTTACCGGTAGCGCCGATATTGAAATAATTATAGAGTCCTTCATAACCGGAGTAGGTACCGGATATTAAGGCCGATGTACCATTGGTTCCCTGCTCCTGAAGAACCCTGGAAGCGAGGTGGAAGGGGCTTACTTTCAAGGTCTGCCCGATGGAAGTGAAGACCTGAGAATAAGACTGCCCGTAATCCGGAATGGCTCCTGACATAAAAGAACTGTTCAGCATACTCTGAACGGCGGTTTGGGTATGATAAGTTGCATTATAACTCAACAGTTCGAATTGGAATATGTAGCTGTCGGTCAGGAAGTTACGGGGATCCATATAATAAGCAAGGATTCCGTCAGTAGGATAGGACCAGCTGTTATCGTAGCTTCCGTTTTTCCATGCGATGTTTGCAGTAGAGGAAATTAAGCTTTTCGGTTTCGTATTTTCGGCGGCAATCGCGCTGCTCCAGTCCAGGCCTGTGTCCATCTTTACGAATATCCAGCTTGGATGCGCCGCCTTCAGCTCGGTGAGGGCAGACTGGTAGGAAGCGGGGAACTTGCTGATTTCTTCGGAAGCTGCAGTGGCGGAAGCGTTTTGTATGCTGAAGGATCTTAATTTTGCCATACGCGTAGTTACATATTTTGCCTCCCAGGAAAGCAAATCTTCATCGGAATACGCGAGATACTTGCGTTCCACATATCCGATGTAGGAGGTGCCGCCATAGGTCAGGGATACTTGATACCATATATTTTTCTGGCTGTCTTCGCCCACGCCGGTAATCGATACGGACTGCCCGCTGTAAACGGTAACTGCCGTAGCAGAGCGGCTGTAAGGACTTTGCTTAATATCGTAAGAGTCACAAAGGTATACGAGGGCGAGAACCTCTTTACCCTGAGCAAGCGCATTTAACTCCGCCTTTGCGTTTTCCGGATTTGACAGATAAGTGGTGGCTTTCACTGCATTTACGCTAACGGATATATGGGGAATATTCGTCGTCGGATCCAACGCGGGGGATAAAGAATATAAGGCTTGATCCCAGGAAGGGACAAAGTCGTAGGTTTCGTAATCAGTGTTGTCATAATCTGAGCTGCATGTCCAGGTAACAGGGATATCTGCAGATGTTTCCGTGGAATCCAGATAGACGGATAAGCTCTGAGGCAGCATGGCAGTTATGGCAGACAGTTCAGGTCTGTCATCGAAGCTTAAGTTGGAAATGTCGGAAGAAAGCTCCTTAAAAGAAGTGATAAGGGGCAGCGCTCCGGCAGTGGCAGCTTCAGTTGCGTAAACGGGCAATGAATTTCCCAATAGGGCAACCAATGTCATAATAAAAACGGAATGTTGAAGTTTTTTTCGTTTGAATTTCATTTTATTTCTCCCTGCTGCTTTGGTGATTTTGTATAATTAGCCTATTATGATAAATATACTATATTATACCAAAATCATTATGTCAACCATAATGGGACGAAAATCCACGAATTTACGCAAAAAAGAAAGAAAAAGAGAGTGACATAAATTGAATGCAGAGTAACGTTTTCGAGGGAGCGAATTTACATGCAAAATTTTTGCATTGCAGAAATCATGTGTTCCTGAGAACGGAATGAACAGTAACAAATTAATATTTTTCAATAATATTTGAAAAAAAGATATAATAATGGTAAAGTATTATATTATGACTTTTAAAGAGGTTTCTTTTTTATGAGCGAGAAGCGGATAAAGTTTCTGAATACACATGTTGACAATTTAACGATGGAAGAAGCGGTCAGAGAAGCCAAAAGGCTTATTCTGGAAGGTAAGAACAGTTATGTTGTCACGCCGAATGTGGATCATATTGTAAAAATTGAACATGACGGGTTATTCCGGGATATATATGAAAAGGCTGATTTGGTTCTGACGGACGGAAAGCCTCTTATTTGGATGTCCAGATGGATGGGGACGCCGATTAAGGAGAAGATTTCCGGTTCCGATTACTTTCCGGAGGTATGCAGGATGGCTGCGCAGGAAGGTTTTTCGGTGTTCCTGTTAGGAGCCGCCGAAGGAGTTGCCAAGAAAGCTGCCGTTAATCTCATGAAAAAATATAAAAATCTTAAGATTGCCGGAGTATATTCTCCAAGCTACGCGTTTGAAAACGATGTGGAGGAGATTTCTTATATTATAAAGAAAATCAACATGACGAAACCGGATATCCTCTGTATCGGTTTGGGAACGCCCAAGCAGGAGAAATTCTATCACCGCTACAAGGAACAGCTGAAAGTGCCGCTTACATTGCATATCGGAGCTACCATCGACTTCGAGGCAGGAGTGGTAAAGCGCGCTCCGAAGTGGATCAGCTATGTAGGACTGGAATGGTTTTACAGACTATTAAAGGAACCGAGGAGATTATATAAGCGCTATCTGTTAGAGGACGTGGAGATTTTCCCCATTTTCCTGAAATATAGAAAATATGGCAGCGGAAATAAGGTAAGTGCGATCCAGCCGGAAACATGCAGTATATTGGGTGTGGACATCGCGGTAACGAACATGCGGTCCGTAATCGGTTATCTGACCAAGAATCTGGAACGGCTGCGTGGGGAGTATGTGTGTGTATCCAATGTGCATACTACTGTAATGGCATATAACGACGAAGCCTATTGCCGGATACAGAACGAGGCGGCTTTAGCAATTCCTGATGGAAAACCATTGTCTCTCATGTGCAGGCTGCGGGGATATAAGGATGCACAGCGCGTGGCAGGCCCCGATTTAATGCCCGAGATATTGAAGCTGTCGGAGGAAAAGGGATACCGGCATTATTTTTATGGAAGTACGGAAGAGACACTGAGTTCTCTGGAGGCTAATCTCAGGGAACGTTATCCAAGATTAAATATTGTAGGAATATATTCACCTCCTTTCCGGAAGCTGACGCCGGAAGAGGATGCTGAAATCATGGAGGAAATACGTCTGGCAAAGCCCGATTTCCTTTGGGTAGGTTTGGGAGCGCCCAAGCAGGAGCGCTGGATGTATGAACACAGAGGCAAGGTCGATGCAGTTATGCTGGGCGTAGGTGCGGCCTTCGATTTCCATGCAGGAACGGCGAAACGTGCGCCGAAATGGATTCAGGAATTCTATTTGGAATGGCTGTACCGCTTGATTCAGGACCCGAAGCGTTTATTGAAGAGATATGTGCGTTCCAACATACAGTTTATATGGCTGATACTTACGGGGCGCTGATCGATTAGGCAGATAAAAAGGAATATAGGAGAGCATCTATGAAACGATTGGATGAAAATAAAGTTTATTTGATTACCGGTGGCGCAGGCTTCATCGGTTTTCATTTGTCAAAAAGTCTGCTTGAGAAGGGGGCACGGGTCATCGGCCTCGACAACATGAACGACTACTATGAGGTTTCGCTGAAGAAAGCGCGTCTTGCTATTTTAGAAAAATATGAGCATTATATGTTTTATAAGTGTGATTTAGCAGATAAGGGAGAACTGTTCTCTGTGTTCGAAAAGGAGAAACCGGATATCGTTGTCAATCTTGCGGCGCAGGCAGGAGTCAGATACAGTATTGACAACCCGGATGTTTATATTCAATCTAATATTGTGGGATTCTTTCATATATTAGAGGCCTGCCGTAATTATCCGGTGGAGCACCTCGTTTTTGCCTCGTCCAGTTCCGTATACGGAGGAAATGAGAAGGTTCCCTTTTCTACGGAGGATAAGGTTGATCATCCGGTGAGCCTTTATGCGGCGACAAAGAAATCTAATGAGTTAATGGCATATTCTTACAGCAAGCTGTATAAGATTCCGGTTACCGGACTCAGATTCTTCACGGTATATGGCTCCTACGGGAGGCCGGATATGGCATGCTACAAGTTTGCGTTAAAAATCATGAAGGACGAGCCTATTCAAATTTATAACGATGGGGATATGTATCGCGATTTCACATATATTGATGACATTGTAAAGGGTGTGGAAAATATTCTTTGCAATCCCCAGAGTGAGGATGAGCAGGGGGCTTCCTATAAGATTTATAATATAGGGCACAACAAGCCGGAGAAGCTGATGGATTTCATTTCCGTTTTGGAAAGATGTCTTGGAAAGCAAGCGAAAAAAGAGTTTCTGCCAATGCAGCCGGGGGATGTATACCGGACGTATGCGGATGTCTCTCAGTTGGAGAAAGATTTTGGATTTAAGCCAGATACTGCGATGGAAGAGGGGATAAAAAAATTTACGGATTGGTTCAAGGAGTATTATGGATATTAAGAAGCTATTTGAAGAAGTACTGCATTTTGGCATAATAGGAGTTGTTAACACTTTACTGGGATTTTTCCTTATCATGGTTTTTTATAACGTTTTGCATCTGAATTATTGGGTGGCCAGCGCGACCTCTTATGTGATCGGAAGTATTTTTTCCTATTTTGCAAATAAGAAGCTTACCTTTAAGGTTCAGGAGAACAGTAGGGCATATGTGATTAAATTTGCACTCAATATTGCTGTATGTTACCTTCTTGCTTATGGCGTAGCCAGACCGTTGGTGAGAAGCGTACTGAGCGAACATTCGCAGACAATTGTAGAAAATGTGGCGATAGTAATGGGAACGGGGATTTTTATTGTTTTGAATTTTATAGGACAAAAGTTTTTTGTATTCAAAGATAAAGATAAAAATATCGTTAGCTCACAGAATGGAATGGAAAGCAAATGAAAAAAGTAAAGTATCTGATACTGGGAGCAGGCCCGGCGGGACTGGCATTTGCAAACCGGTTAAAGCAAATGGGCGAGGAATCCTTTCTCGTCCTGGAAAAGGAAGAAGAGGCCGGCGGCTTATGCCGCAGCTCCCAGGTGGACGGTTCTCCGCTGGACATTGGCGGAGGGCATTTTCTCGACGTGAGAAGGCCTAAGGTGGTGGACTTCTTATTCAGTTTTATGCCGAAGGAGGAGTGGGATGCGTACGAACGTGATTCAAGGATATCCTTTGACGGAAGCTTTATTCATCATCCCTTTGAAGCTAATATATGGGAGATGAAGCCGGAGAAGCAGAAGGAATATTTGGACTCCATCGCGGATGCAGGCTGCAATAGGGGCGAGGCGATGCCGGAGGAGTTTGTGGACTGGATTTACTGGAAGCTGGGGCAGAAGATTGCGGAAGATTACATGCTTCCCTACAATGAGAAAATGTTCGGCAGCAACTTAAACGCCTTGGGAACCTATTGGCTGGAGAAACTGCCTAACGTTTCCTACGAGGAGACGAAGCGTAGTTGTGAAGAGAAAAGGGCATATGGGAAACAACCCGGACATGCACAGTTCTATTATCCGAAAAAGTACGGCTACGGAGAGCTTTGGCTCAGAATGCAGGAGACGATTAAGGATAAGCTAGTGCTCGGTGTGGCCGTAAACGGACTTAGCTTAACGGATAAAACAGTATCTTGCACAGATGGAAACAGCTATGCCGGAGAAAATATCATAACCACCATACCGTGGATGGAATTTTCATATATCAAAGGAATGTCTGAGGAAATGAAAGCGGATATCGGAAGGCTGAAATATAGCTCTACACAGACTGAATACAACCCGGAGCAGCTGAACACTCAGGCACATTGGATTTATTACCCTCAGAGAGAGATTTCCTATCACAGAATATTGGTGCGGCATAATTTCTGTCCGGACTCCAAGGGATATTGGACAGAGACGAACAAGGACAGAATCTTGCCTGCGGACGGAAGGTTCCGGTACATGAATGAATATGCCTATCCGTTAAATACAGTGGATAAGCCAGAGATTATGGAGCGGTTATTAGCTTATGCAAAAAAGGATAGGGTTTACGGCCTCGGCAGATGGGGAGAGCATGAGCATTACAACTCTGATGCTGTGGTGGAGCTTTCCATGAAGCTGGCTGAAGAGCTTTTAGAAAGGGATGGCAATTTGTATGAACCGTGATGCTTTTGATATAAAGAACGAAAATTTTAGAAGAATCATTTTTTATTTCTTGATCGTGTCTTCTTTTTTGATGATTTTCATTTACAATATGTTTACTCCGGCGATGACCGATGATTTGTCCTATGGGAAAATCGTTGCGGGTGCCGGCTCCTTCCTCGACTTGATCAGGCAGGAGATGCAGCAGTATGCAACGTGGACGGGAAGAAGCGTCAATCATATGATACTCCGCACCTTCTTAACGGGAGATAAATGGATTTTTAATATTTTCAATAGCATGGCGTTTGTTGCTCTTACACTTTTTATGTATTACAACATAGAATTCAAGAAAAAATATGACGTTTTTGTATATCTTCTGATTAACCTTTTTCTCTGGACCTTTTCGGTATCCTTTGCGCAGACAGTTCTGTGGGAAACGGGAGCCTGCAATTATTTGTGGGGGAGTATGATCATCCTTGGTTATATTTCAGCATTTCGCTATTGCCTGAAGAAGAATTACAGAGATTCCCAGCAGATAGCGCCGGCAATCGGCTTGTTCCTGATGGGAATCGCGGCCGGCTGGTGCAATGAGAATACCTCAGGCGGCTGTATTTTATTAACACTTATATGGATCAGCTTTTATTTCTGGGAGAAGAAAAAGGTGCGTCTCTGGATGATGAGCGGGGTGGCGGGAAATATAATTGGTTTCCTCTTCATGATACTGGCACCGGGAAATGCTAACAGGCAGCAGTATATGGAAGAGGAGCATACGGGACTTCTTGCTATCGCTTCCAGATGGTTAAAATGCAATCTGGCAATTCAAAATCACTTTTTTATCCTTCTGGCAATCTGCATTGCAGTGTTTGTTCTCGTCAGACTGCAGCAGAACCAGTGGAAGCGCAGCAAGAATATGCTTACCTTTTTCTTTGTTTTTATAGCCACCTGCTATGCGCTGGTACTGACTCCTGAACCAGTTGCAAGAGCTTATTTTGGAGCCGGGATTTTCCTCATGATCAGTTGTATTCAGGGGATTGCGGATGTGTCGGACAAGGATTTGTATTTGAAGGCGTTGAAAATTGGAATAACGGCTATCTTTACCCTTTCATTCCTCTTTACGTATATGGATAGTGGAGCGAATCTGGTAAGAATATATAGAGAGAGCGAGGAAAGATTTGCCTATATCGAAGAGCAGAAGGCGACAGGCAATATGGATATTACCGTACCGTTGCTGCGTCCGGCCTTTGAGACAAAGTACAGCGACGCTTACAATTCCGAACTCAGTGAGGACAGCGGTTATTGGGTAAACGTCGCGTATGCTACTTATTATGAGGTGAACAGTATCTCGGCGGTTCCGAGAGAAGATTGGGAGCAATTAAAGTAAATAAAATAATATCGTGCGCAGGAGCTTATATACAGAGGTGAAGAATACGGGGGCGTCCGGCAGAAGCGTCGTCTGGAACTTGCTTAAGGAAGCCATCCAGAGTCCTGCAGCGATAAACACATAAGGATGCTTGTGAAAGCAGGTCCGAAGCTCTGTAAGGCCTGCCAGAACCACAGTATCCTTTTTTGCAGCCAGAAGGACGATTTGCAGTGCCTGAACCGTAAGAAAGGCGCCGAACCACCGTCCCCAGTCGATGGCGAGCCAAAAGGCCGGCACGAAACACAGCTGGCTTAATAAAAACAGCGAATATTTTAATTTCGCCGCACCTGCCGCCTTTAAGATGCGATTCCAAAGGTAACCATAGATAAGAGCTAAGGGCGACAGAAGAAAAATAGTTACTGCGCCGTAGCGAATGCGTTCCGAGAGCTGGTTTAGCATGAGCTCGTAAAAGGCAGTGTCGATAGTGCAGAAATATTCATAACGGAGCGCTGTTTCGTTTACATTCATGTCCGTTCTGGAGGACAAGAGTGCGGTAAGATCCTTCAATGTGCTGATATTAAGATGAGAGAAGACCTGCAGATAAACAAAAGCTACACACAAAAGAAAAAGACCCAGGATTCCCAGAACAAAATCGGATTTTCTGCACTTTTCCGAGACAGTATCCACAAACATGGTAAATAAAAGAGGCAAGAAAATAAACATAAATACTTGGTGAACGCACAGAGCTATAAGGCCGATAATGGTAAAGGAAATCAGCCGCATTGTCACGGAAGGTATTTTTATGTAAAGAATGGCTGCGAAAACGGTCAGTATAATGAGATATAGGTCAAACCGCCCCATATTTTCGCTCGTCCACAGATAGGCAGGAGAGCCGGGGCCCAGCAGATAAAGCGTGATGAGAAGGAGCAAGGACGTGTTTGCAGGCAGTTTGTCTGTCCTTCTTAGAGCGAAGCCGAGAACGTAGGAAAGCAGTATCAGAAATACGATAATGGAGCAAAAAACAAAGGCATATGCGCTTTCGGCAGGCAGATAGCCGGGATAAAATAAACGCAGCAGTGAGCCGATAAGAAGCCTGGAATCGAAGCCAAGGGAATAGTCCATGACATACCAGCCACTGTTCCAATCGTGAAGCGCGGACGGTGCCGAACTAAGAAAGGATAGAAGAAGAAAGATAAAAATGCAGCCTTCCCTTCGGAAAGAGTAACATCTGGATAAAAACTTATGAATAAATACTTTGCTTTTTGTGGTGGTTATCATGTGTATACCTCCGGTATTTTATAAAGTTAACTGTAACACACCTCCTCTCGTTTGACAATTCGGTTTATATGCAGTTGGAAGTTTTTGACATTGGGCGTAGCATGTATTAATATTGTGTAGGAAGATTGAAAGAATTTTGAAGGAGTACGATGATAAAGATGAAAAAGAAGCTTGTTGACAATAAGTCGGTATGGATTTGCGCGCTGCTGGGGGCGGTAGTATTTGTATTGATTTACGGTGTACATATTTTGAATCCCTGTTATACAGACTGGCTTATGATCAGTGAAGACGGAGATTTGACTCAGCATTATCTTGGCTGGAAGTTTTTCAGGCATGCGAGCTGGAAATTTCCTTTTGGACTCATCGATACGATAGCGTATCCCAATGCGACCTCGGTTATCTTTACCGATTCTATTCCTCTCTTTGCGGTGTTTTTTAAAGCGATTCGGTTTCTGCTGCCGGCACAGTTCCAGTATTTTGGATGGTTCGGCCTCTTATGCTTCATGCTTCAGGGGGGGATCGGTGCAGTTCTCGTGAAGAAATATTTAAAGAACGATTTTTTGATAGTGTTGGGAGGTATGTTATTTATACTGAGTCCTGCATTTATTGACAGAATGTACTGGATGACGTCTCTTTCCGCTCATTTTTTATGTCTGCTGGCTCTTACATTTATCGTATATTATGATGAAATGTTTGGGGAGACGAGGAATGCACTGGTTGGCTGGGCAATATTAGGAGCGCTGTGCGCAAGTATTCATATATATTTTTTACCCATGTGCGGAATTATCCTGCTCGGATTTATGTTAATCGATTTTGTAAGGGGAAAGAAGAAGTGGAGAGTGCTGCTGCCGCTTTTATCCTACATAGGAGCAGCATCGGCTGTAGTTTTCCTCTTAGGCGGCTTTGGCTCGGGAATGAAGGCCGGGAACGATGGAGTAGGGTATTACAGCTTCAACTTGAATGGATTTTTTAATCCCCAAGGCTGGTCAGGCTATTGGAAGGACATGCCTTATACGGACAGCCAGTACGAGGGCTTTGCTTACTTAGGGCTTGGAATTTTGGTGTTGTTTTTTATCTCTTTTGTTCTATGGATAGGAAGTATAGCGATGAAGAAGGTGCGGATATCTATATGGATGAAGGATCATGTTCAGGAGCTTTCCTATGCGCTTATCATAGTGGTCACACTCATTGTATCTGCTTCCAATATCGTAATGTACAACGACAAGGTATTATATGAGCTGCCCGTTTCCGGGTTTGTTTATAAAATGTGGAGCGTTTTCCGGGCTACAGGACGCTTGATATGGCCGGTAGTTTATCTGCTCGTGCTTGGCGCAATATGTCTGGATATAAAGGTGATCGGTAAGCGGACGAAGGGGATTTTGCTGACGCTTTGCATGCTTTTACAGATTGCGGATATCAGGGGAATGCTGGCACAGAAGAATGAGGTATACAATAAAGTGGACAGCTACCAGACCTTATTGCCCTCAGAGGTTTGGAGAATGCTCGCTGAGGAGACAGATGCAGAGCATATATGCTTCGTATCGGATGTGGCAAACAGCAGGAAGCTATTGTTTTCCTTCGGCGATTACGGGTCGAATTACGGGCTGACCTTGAGCGATTTTTACTTTGCACGTTCTATCGGGGATAAGAAAGTCATGGCACTGGATATGGCTTTGCAAGAGCTTCCGGCAGATACTGTTTTTGTCTTTTTCAAAAACGAGGCACAGAAATGTCTGAATTACGAAATGAATTATTATGAGGTAGACGGACTGATTGTCGGATGCAGTGTTCCTCTCGGAGATATGGAGCTTCTTACCGGGAAGGATTTGACCACCTACCGCTATGAGCTTGAAAGCGGCCAGTTCATGAATAACGGAGAGGTAGTGGACGGCACATGGAACATCCATTCCTATGGAAATACTTATGGGCCGTATCTAAATGCGGAAGCGGGAAAATATAAGTTTACGGTAACGGGAAGCAATCTCGCATCCACAGAGGTAAAATGCTATTACGGCAGCGGAAATAAGAACCTCGAACCGCAGAATGTAATTCTTGGGGACACGCAGGTGTCTTATGAGGTTGAGCTTTCCGAGCACGCTGATGATCTGGAATTTGCCTTGTGGAATATAGGTGGTGCAGATATGGTCGTTTCCGGCATCGTGATTGAAAAGGAATAGATAATAAGGCTAATCAGCAGGATGCCAGTTAGGGTCACCACTATGAATAGGATCGTTGTTTTGAAGAAATTCCCGGTATTCGGGAATTTCTTCTTTTATGGTATTCATAAATACGATGGAGCCCTCTGTATTTAAGTGGTCCGCATCTGAAAAGTACTCCAGATGTCTGGTAAAGCGCTCGTCCTGCGAATAATCATAATAAGGAATACCGGTAGCATCCGTTATAGCATGAATGGTACTGTAAAACTCTGCTTTGAATTCAGAGGAAACCATATCAGTATAATATGAGGTGTAGGGCGTAGTGATGAGTACGGGAGTAATATCGTTTTCCATACAGAGATTTATAATGTCATACAAATTGTCTATGCGCTCCTGCATGAAATATTCG
This sequence comes from Bacillota bacterium, assembly GCA_023442465.1. Lineage (GTDB taxonomy): Bacteria > Bacillota > Clostridia > Lachnospirales > Lachnospiraceae > Kineothrix. The sequence continues at coordinate 18,957 of JAEZZQ010000050.1, forward strand.
TCTTTGTTTTCCATATGTCTTTGATACCGGTTCATAGCTTTTTCATAAAACTGAGTCTCCGACTCTGTTTTTGCTTCCTCGGAAGTGGGGATGCTGCTTTCTGAGGCAAAGGCTTTTAGAGGCATGAACGAATACAAAACACTTGAGGGAAAAATTTTCACAATATCCTCTCCGGCGGACAGAATGGGCAGCCTATGTGTTACCAAATCGATATAAGGGCTATAGTCGGGGATATACCGAGGAGAGAGGAAAGTGTAATATTTAGCGTTCAGGGATTGCATTTCCGTTTCGTTAACCACTTCGTTATTAAAGGAAAAGTAAGAAATCGGAATGAACAGAATGCTGTCTTCTGCAAAATGCTCCCTATACATGGAGAGTATTGCGAGGTCATAGTTATAGGTCTGACTCGCCATGGCGAAGTTGAAGCATTCGTAGCCACCCTGTTTTGTCAGCTCCTCATAATAAAAAGCGTATTCTCCATGAGAGCTGCCGATATTGGCGATCTGGATATTGTTATAGTTGGAATTCATATAGTCGAACTTGTGCGCATCGGCATAAGGGTCTTCCATCACTTGCTTATAGCGGTAATTTAACAGCAGAAGAAACAAAAAGGCAATGCCGCTTACTGCGATACATTTCACGATAAAATATAGGTAAGACTTTTTCATAAGCTGCTCCATCAAAACTGAAAATAATAGAATTCAGTCGATACTCCTTTCTCCGAAAATAAAAGAATGACGAGTAAAAATAAGATATAAACCGGGTAACGCACCCAGATTTTCTTCGAGGAAATATAGGAAATAACGTCTGTTTTCAGGGAGGCGTAATCGTAAATTCCAAGTAAAATCACGGGGATAGAGATATACACCATATGAGTATAAGTCATATCCAGGCAAATCACCGCTGTTTTCAAATATTCATTCAAATCATTGATTTGAAAAAGGCTTAAGCTGATCATTCGCCATGCATCCGCAAGGCTGCCTGCACGGAAGAAAATCCATGCAAAGCAAACAAGAAAAAAGGTCAGAATGAGAGAGAAAAAGCTTAAGAAGCCTTTGCGGCGAACTATGTTTTTTCCTCTTTTGCGATGAAATAACAGGTTTTCTATAATTTGATAAAGGCCATGCAGTCCTCCCCATATGAGAAAGGTCAATCCTGCGCCATGCCAGAGACCGCTTACCAAAAATGTAATCATCAAATTCAAAGCATGCCGGAGCCGGCCGACCCGATTGCCGCCCATAGGAATATATAAATAGTCTCGAAACCAGGTAGAAAGGGATATGTGCCAGCGGCTCCAGAATTCCTTTATGCTATGGGAAAAATAAGGACTCTTGAAGTTCTGTGTCAGTTCGATTCCAAACAGCATAGCAGTACCTACTGCGATATCCGTATAGCCGGAAAAGTCGCAGTAAATTTGAATGGAGAACATAATCGTAACGATGATGTAAACCAAGCCAATATAGCTATTTACGTTGTCGAATACGGAATCCACGCTGGATACGAGCAGATTAGCAACCACCAGTTTCTTAAAATAACCGACAGCCATAAGCTTTAATCCGTAAGCAGCCTTGGAGGAATCGAAGAGACGTACTTCCTTAAATTGAGGAAGCAGCTTGTCTCCCCGTCCGATGGGGCCGGATAGAAGTTGGGGGAAAAAGGAGACAAATAAACTGTAATAACCGAAGTGCTTTTCCGCCGGGTACTTGCCCTTATATACGTCGATCAGATATCCGAGTGTCTGAAAAGTATAGAATGAAATTCCCACGGGCAGCATAAGCTTTAGGGTAGGGGTCTGTATTGGAATAGAAAATGACCGCATAGCGGCATTGATAATTTCGAAGAAAAAGTCTAAATACTTATATAGAAAGAGAATTCCTGTCAAAGAAAGAACTCCTGCTAAAAGCTCAATTCTTTTGGTGTGCAGGCTTTTTGCAGAGCCGAAGCTTCTGGCTAACAAATAAGAAACCGCGGTGCCAAACAGCAGGAGGAATACATACCGTACATCAAGGCTCATATAAAAATAATAACTGACCGCTAATAAAAAGATATATCGGTATTTAGAAGGACATATCCAGTATAATATAAAAACTATAGGTAAAAATATGGCAAAGGCCATAGAATTAAATAGCATAAATTACCTCAATACTTTCCTAAAATAATAATAACATATTATAGTTGATTTTAAAAGCTATGGCAATTAGCATTAAGTATCAATTTTTATACTTATCAGTCCATATTATGTCTATTTATATTAAAACAAACATTTATTAAGTTTTTTTTAAGTCCTTGGGAATAATTCCTTAATTATTCGGCAGAAAAAGTTATTGATGAAAAAATATGTTATAATTTCAGTGTGCACATAAGATGGTCTGATTTATACGTTGTAACTAAAATTTATGAATTCCGGGAGGAATAATAATGAGGAGAAAAATGAAAAAGTATATTCTCTTAGCAATGCTTCTGCTTATTGCAGGCTGCGGGACAGCAGCGAAAAAGCAGGACATGGGAGAGGAGACATCGCAGGGAGCGGTAACCGTGCAGGAAATTCCCCAGGCGACGGAAGAAATGAATAAGGAAAATGAGAAGGAACGGGAAGAATCGCAGCCTGAGGAAGGAACTATTGTCGTTTCGCCGGGAGATTTGATCGAACCTGAAATCGAGGAGAAGGAAGTAACAGAAGCGGTTCCGGAAGTATCGGACGGTGGCCGCCTGCAGATAGTCTTTCTTGGAGACAGCATTCTGGACGGTTACCGGAATGAGACCGGAATCGCAGCAATTACCGGAAATTTGTGCAATGCTGATGTGTACAATCTCGCTATGGGAGGAACGACGGCAGCTTTATCTCAATATGAAGGCGCTGTATTTGAAGATTGGAGTTCCCGCAGCTTGCAGGGAGTGGTGCATGCGATATGCGGGAACGTAGATGCAGGCATATTGAATGGTTATCGTGCAGGAGAGGTATTTGCCACCTGTGATTTCAGCCAAACAGATTATTTTGTCATTGAATATGGAATGAACGATTTCCTTAGCGCGATTCCAATCAATAACGATTCCAGTACCAATCAGGAATACACCTATGTAGGAGCCTTAAGGATTGCCATTAACTGGCTGCGCAGCAGTTATCCCGATGCACAGATTGTTTTGTGTTCTCCGAACTATGCACAGTTTTGGGGAAAGGACGGAGCTTATCTGGGAGACGGTAACATGGTGGATAACGGAGGAGGCACGCTGGCAGCCTACTATCGCGTGTGCGGCAATGTTTCCGCGGATGAGCATACATTATTCCTAAATGCATACGAAGGAATCGGCTTAGATACCTATTCGGCGGATGAGTATTTGGAAGACGGCATCCATTTGTCGGAAAAAGGCCGCAGGAAATATGCGGAGAAGCTTTCGGAAGTTATTTTAGGATATGAAGAAACAAGAAATAATTAATATTTGAACAATGCAATGTAAGATTGCGGCAAATAGTAAAATATGTTAAAATACAAGGCGGATGTTTTAGCATCCGTCTTTTTTCATGTAATTAGGAAAGTGGACGAGGCCTCCTTTTGTTCATCCGGAAAAAGAACTGATTCTAAAAAGAGTTTGCAGGAGAAGCATAGAGTGAAAGAATTGAAATATCCATTTGACAGCGAATATATTTTAAAAAAATCCAGGAAGCTTAGGCGTGAGCTTTTGGAAAATGCCGTGCCGCGCCTTAAGAAAAAGATAGCGGTACTGGGCGGGAGCACCACCCATGACATCGTACGTATGCTGGAGCTGTTTCTTTTGGATCAGGGAATCGAATCGGAATTTTATGAATCGGAATACGGGCAGTATTTTCAGGAAGCTATGTTCGAAAATGAGGAACTTTCTTCCTTTGCGCCGGATATTATCTTTTTCCATACGAGTAACCGGAACATTGCGGCATATCCGCAGATAGACGACAGCAAAGAGCAGGTCGAAGAGCTGTTAGCGGAGCAATACGGATATTTTTCCGGTATGTGGGACAAGCTGAGAGATACGTATCATTGCCCAATCATACAGAATAACTTCGAATATCCATTCTATCGCATGCTGGGAAATAAAGATGCCAGTGACATTCATGGACGCATTCGTTTTATCACGAGATTGAACGAGCAGTTTTATGATTATGCACAGAATCATGAAAATTTTTATATTAACGATATAAATTATATGGCAGCGGCTTACGGCCTCGACAGATGGTCGGATCCTTTTTACTGGCATATGTATAAGTACTGCATGTGTATGCAGGCGATTCCAGAGTTCGCATTTAATTTATCCAATATTATTAAAGCTGTTTTCGGCAAAAATAAAAAGGCTCTGGTATTGGATCTGGATAATACGCTGTGGGGCGGCATTGTGGGAGATGACGGAGCCGAGAATTTGGAAATCGGTCAGGAGACTTCCCTTGGACAGGTGTATTCCGAGTTCCAGGCATATATAAAAGCGCACAAGGAAATCGGAGTAATGCTCAATGTGAGCTCCAAGAACGAAGAGGAGAATGCACTTGCCGGCCTGAGCCACCCGGAAGGAATTTTGAAGCCCGAAGATTTTATTCTCATAAAGGCTAATTGGGAGCCGAAGAGCATGAACATAGACGCGATTGCCTCGGAGCTGAATATTTTACCGGACAGCCTTGTGTTCGTAGACGATAATCCTGCGGAGCGGGAGATTGTCAGTGTGGATGTACCGGGAGTAGCCGTGCCGGACATAGGAAGACCGGAACAATACATTCATATTCTTGATCGCTCCGGCTTCTTCGAAGTAACGGGGCTTTCGCAGGACGATAGAAAGAGAAACGAAATGTATAAGGCCAATTTGCTCCGTGAAAAGCAGCAGGCAGGATTCGCAGATTACTCGCAGTACCTCCGCTCTCTTAGCATGCATGCAGTCATAAAGGCCTTCGAGCCGATGTACATGTCGAGAATTGCCCAGCTTACTAATAAAAGCAATCAATTCAATTTGACGACCAAAAGATATACTCAAAGCGAAATCGAGCAGACTGCAGCGTCTGCAGAACACATCGCCCTTTATGGCAGGCTTGAGGATAAATTCGGAGATAACGGAATAGTTTCCGTTGTCATAGGGCGGAAGGAAAGCGAAGCGCTGCATATAGAATTATGGATTATGAGCTGCCGTGTACTGAAAAGAGATATGGAATACGCCATGATGGACTGTCTTGTGCAGGAGTGTAAAAAGGAAGGCCTGCATACGATCTTAGGCTATTACTATCCTACGGCTAAAAATCAAATGGTAAAAAACTTCTATGATTTACAAGGCTTCAGCAAGATAGAAGAGGATTCCGAAGGGAATACTACATGGGAATATAAAATTCCCGAAAACTATGAAAATAAGAATAAGGTCATAGAAGTATATGGAAAAAATTGAAAGCCAGTAAGGCGTGAAAGCAAGTCCCACACAACGTGGCTTACTGCATGAAAAGGAAGGAAATAATTATGACGAGAGAAGAAGTATTTAAGACTTTAAGCGAAGTGTTTCAGGACGTATTTGACGATGAAACTATTACAGTGAATGAAACGACTACTTCAGAGGATATCGAAGATTGGGATTCTCTGGAGCATATTAATCTGATTGCTGCAGTAGAGCAGGAATTCGGTATGAAATTTACCATGGGGCAAGTAGTCACGATGAAGAATGTAGGCGAAATGGCTGATATTATTATCAGCCGGATTTAAGCGAATCGTTAAGGTTACTGTTCACACAGTAGATTAACACTTGCTGTTAAGCTACGTAAGAATGTGATGCAAGAGATGATTTCTGCTTCGCGAAGCGAATTTGAATGCAGAAATCGTGAGTTACTTTGAACGGAGTGAACAGTAACGCGTTAGGAGCGGACCTCCAGAAGCTCTATCATCCCGAGACTCGCGTTCATTAAAAAGGTCACGCGCATATTCTCCAGGGCAGGAGCTGGCGTGGGCATGTCGATGGCGGTATATCCGTTTTCGGTAAGGTATGCCAGGTCATTTTCGAAGTTGCGTGATTCGTAGCAAAGATGATAAGGCGTATTTTTATATTTTTTTAAAAGTCCCGCAACGACGGAGTCGGAACTGACCGGGGAGACAAGCTCTACTACGTATCCATCCTTCTCCATAAAACAAATATTGATTTTGCGGTAATCATCATAGATGATATCCTGACGGAGCACATATCCAAGCTGTTGGAACTGTGCTGCTGCCGCATTTATTTTTTTCACTAAATATCCGATATGGTGTACTTTTAAATCTATCATTGTATTTTCGAGTCCTCCTCATATTCGATATTACGATTCAGCCTTCGGCTTCTTGATAACAATTGATACAGCACTTGCAAGCCCGGAAAGGATTTCTTTTTTATGGGAGCAACGTTTACATCCTTTTATTTTTTGTGCTTTTATGCATGTATATTAATTATATATTATCTGATTCCTCAAAAAACGCAATGGGTATTTTTGCTTTTATCCAGCATCGCGTATTATTTGCTCTCCGGAAACGGCATACTAATTTTGTATCCGGTCTGCGCATGTATTGCGGCATATGCGGGTATACGAATTATGGGCGGGACGGATAGCCTGAAGCGGAAAAGAGCTGCTCTGGCGGGAGTGGTCTTGCTGCTCGTCGGCTCTTTAGTAATGCTTAAGTATGTGAACTTCGGCATCAATACGGTAAATGGAATTGCAGGGCTATTTGGAAGTGAGGAGGCGGTACTTACCGGATTTAAACTTATGGTGCCTCTTGGAATATCCTTTTATACTTTTTCCATCCTCGGCTATGTGATAGACGTGTACAATGGAATTGCCGTGCCTCAGAAGAATTTTTTCAAAACGGCGCTGTATGGTATGTATTTTCCTTCTATTTTATCAGGACCTATTCTGCGGTATCGGGAGGACGGAGAACAGTTCTTCACACCTCATCCCTTCAACTATAGGGAAGTGACCTTCGGTTTGCAGCGAATGGTGTGGGGATTTTTCAAAACCTTGGTAATTTCCGAGAGAATGCGCTTTGTGGTGGATACGGTTTACGGTAATTACGGAGATTATCCCGGCGCATACATATGGCTGGCTACGGTATGTTATGCGTTTCAGCTCTATACTAATTTCTCCGGTTGTATGGATATCGTTCTGGGAGTGTCTCAGACTTTCGGTCTAAAGCTTCCCGAAAACTTTGCTACTCCCTTTTTTGCAAAAAATATTTCGGAATACTGGAGAAGATGGCATATCACGCTGGGCGTATGGATGAAGGAATATGTGTTTTATCCGCTGCTTCGTACCGGAATCTTTAGCCGTCTTTCCAAAAATATGAGAGAACGGTTCGGTAAGAAGAGGGGAAAACAGCTCACTACCTTTCTGGCAATGTTCGTGCTTTGGTTTTCGGTGGGAATCTGGCATGGCGGGGATTGGAAGTACGTCATCGGTTCCGGTCTGCTGCACTGGTTCTACATCGTATCGGGAGAGCTTCTGACACCCTTTTTTAATAAGTTTATGGAAAGACTTCATATCGATCCGAAGAAAAGATGGGTGGATGTACTGCGCATGCTGCGCACATTCTTCCTCGTAAACATCGGTTTCGTGTTCTTCCGGGCGGATAGTGCGGCGGATGCTTTTCATATGCTGAAGGGAGCGGTAAGCGTATGGAATGCCGGAATATTGTTTGACGGCTCCGTATTTACGCTGGGGCTGGATTTTATAGAATTTACAATAGCGATAGTATCCCTGCTCATTCTGTTTGCGGTATCTGTTATGCAGCAGAAGGAAAGCGTCAGGGAGCGGATTGAGAAGAAAAAACTTCCCGTTCGGTGGATTATCTGGTATGCTCTTTTGTTCTATACCATATTGCTTGGAAATTATGGACCGGGATACAGTGCGGCGGAGTTTATCTATCAGGGCTTCTAAGAGCGGGAACGGGCTGTCTATCGGTTATTTTGATAGACGGGCATGCGATACTCTGCTAAAATAGAAAAAGCATGAAGGAAATGATTGTTACTGAGAACGGAGTGAACAGTAACACATGATTGGAAGGAAACTGGAGAGAGTTAAAATGGATAAAATTGCGGTTTTGATACCATGCTACAATGAAGAAAAAACGATTGCAAAGGTAGTGGCCGATACGAAGAAGGCGCTGCCGGAAGCGGTGGTTTATGTATATGACAACAATTCTACGGATCGTACGGTTGAACTGGCGACTGCGGCGGGGGCCGTAGTGCGGCATGAATATATGCAGGGAAAAGGGAATGTGATCCGCAGGATGTTCCGTGAAATCGATGCCCAGTGTTATGTCATGGTGGATGGAGATGACACTTATCCTATGGAATATGCTCCGGAGATGGTGGAGAAGGTGCTCGAACACCATGCGGATATGGTGGTGGGAGACAGGCTTTCCTCCACATATTTTACTGAAAATAAAAGGCCCTTTCACAATTTGGGAAACAGTCTTGTAAGAGGCACGATCAATCGTCTGTTCGGATGTGAGATCAAAGACATTATGACGGGATTTCGAGCATTCAGCTATGGCTTTGTCAAGACTTTTCCGGTACTTTCCAAGGGCTTTGAGATAGAGACAGAGATGACCATACACGCCGTGTTTAACAACATGCAGATTGAAAATGTAATCGTAGACTACAGGGACAGGCCTGAGGGCAGCCAGTCCAAGTTGAATACTTACTCGGACGGAATGAGAGTGCTCGGAACGATTGGAAGGCTGTATAAGGATTACAAGCCTTTTGGCTTTTTTTCTCTGCTGGCGCTTATTCTTGCAGTAATCGCTACTGTATTCTTCATCCCAATATTGGTGGCTTTTATAAGAACCGGGGTGGTGGATAAGTTTCCTACACTGTTTGTTTGCTGTTTCGTTATGCTGGCGGCAGTTCAGGCCTTTTTCTCCGGCATGATTCTGTCCAATATGGCGCTGAAAAACAGAAGGGACTTCGAATTCCGTTTGAACATGATTCAGGGGAAGATAAAAAATGATGATGTGGATTAAAAAAATAAAAAAATATACAACTTCTTTGGAAAAATGGGATATGGGCCTGCTCATCGTATGTTTGGGCTTCTATCTCTTTTTTCCGTTTTACGACGGGCCGGTGTGGTGCGCAGATTCTCCCAGCTATGCAACTATGAACATTACGAGGGAGCCTTTATATCCTACGTTTCTATGGATATTTCGCAGCCTGTTCGGCGAAGAAGGGTATCTCATGCCCGTGGTGATCATTCAAAGCCTCCTCGCAGCGTATGCGACGTGGAAACTGGCTGTTACCGTGAAAAAATATAAAGCCGGCAGCCGGCTGCTGGCTTTTTTGTCCGTATGCTTTCAGTTCGGTGTAACGTTTCTCTGCCGCTTTGTGGCGATTAGAGGTTCTTCGTATATCGACAGCATTATGACCGAAGGGCTCGGCTTATCTCTCTATGTACTCTTTATCGTTCAGCTATACAAATATATTATGGAAGAAAAGATGCGTAATCTGGCGGCGACAGCATGCTTTGCCCTGCTTCTCGTTAATCTCCGCAAGCAGATGCTCATTTCACTTGCTTTGATGGCAGCGGTATTTATCCTATATTATCTCATAAAAAAGAGGAACATGAAAAAGCTGCTGTTATTGCTGGGACTGACCGTATGCTTATTTTTTGCCGGCAAGCTTTCAGACCGCTTTTACAACTATTGCGTCAGGGGCGTTTGGATGGAACATTCCGGCAACTCTATGGGGATGCTGTGCACATTGATTTATACCTCCGAGGAGGGGGACGCTTCTTTGTTCGAGGATGAGACGGTGCGCGGCCTATATGAGGAGATTCTTGCGCAGGCAAACGAGCAGGGGCTTCGCAAGATGTATGCGCCTGAAGGATGGGTGGATTTATCTACTCATTATGCGGACAGCTACGATGCCATAGGTTATGGTATCATCAATCCGGTGGTTCAGGAATATATTGCAGAGCATTTTGAATATTCGGAAATAGATGCGGTACTTCAATATGATATATATTGTAATTCGATGGCAAAGACGCTGCTTTTGCAAGGGACACACTTTGATACGGGTGATTTGCTTCAGGTCTTTTTGGCAAATACGTGGAAGGGCTTTGTTAATTCCATCGCAAGGGTGAATACTTATCTGAATTTATATGCGGTTTTGGCATATGTGCTCTATCTTCTTTTGTACGTGTATTCTTCTTGCGAAGGCAGCAAGCCGAATGCAAGCCGAAAAGGGTGGAGGTTACCGGACAGTACGCTGACCATGGCAGAGATTGTGATCGGCGGAGTGATTGTGAATTCCATTGTGGTAGGGGCCATGATATTTACGCAGCCCCGCTATATGATTTATAATATGGGGTTGTTTTATACAGCATTGTCTCTGTTGGCATACGATTTACTTCCTTGGAAGGGGAGAAAGCAGTGAGGTGTATTCCGGTAAAAATTGGGGGACTTTGAAGAAATATGATTTGAATATGGATAAGGGTAAGGATGATAGATGATTAAGAGGGTGTTTAATTACTGGTATTTGGTTTTGATTGGAGCATTTTTTGCAGTATCGATCGGGGTTTATGCTTGCTTTGGCGAGGAAAGTTATATTGCTGTACATGATAATCTTGACCTGTTCGTGGCGCAGTTCCAGATGATGAAAAATACAGGGAGCTTTTTTGCCCATAATGTGGAAGCCCCCTTTTTAGGAGGAATCAGCAGGGATAATCTCCCTTCAGAGCTTTCGCTTTATACAGTGCTGTTTATGTGTCTGCCTTCCTTCGCGGCGTATATAACGGGATATTTTCTTAAGATAGTGATAGCGATGGTTTCGGTATGGCTGCTGGCAGGGGACTGGTACGCAGAGAAGAGGAAAGAGTATCGTTCGCTTGTAGCACTGCTTGGTTTTGCCTATGGGGCTTTGAACATGTTTCCTGCTTTTGGAATTCCGTTCACCTCTATCCCGCTTGTCATTTACTTACTGAGAAGGATATATAAGAAGCCCTCGGTTTGGTTATATTTAGCCCTTTTTTGTTATCCTTTTTTGTCTTATTTTTCTTATTTCGGTTTTTTTATTCTCGCTTACCTTACCGTTGCTGTTATCTGGCTTGCCATTCGGGATAAAAAGCTTTCCAAAGCCTTACTGCTTGCACTTTTTGTGCTTGGGGCAGGATACGTGGCCTTTGAATACCGCCTGTTTAGCGTAATGCTTTTTAGCGATACGCAGACGATTCGCGCTACCATGGTGGAGGCGGATTTAACGGCGGGAGAGGTTCTGAGACAGATTGGGGACGTGTGGAAAAATGGAATGTTCCATGCGGAAAGCGTACATGGGAAGCTGGTACTTCCGGTTTGCATCTTATATTTTATTTATCTGAACGGTAAATATATGAAGGATAGAAATTGGAGGGGGATTTTTCATGACAGCTATAACCTTCTCATCTTTGTGATTTTATTTAACAGCATAATATACGGAATTTATAATTGGGGCGGCTTTCGCAGGCTGGTGGAAACTCTTCTGCCGCCGCTCAAGGGATTTCAATTTAATAGGACAGTATTTTTCAGCCCGTTTTTATGGTATGCGTCTTTCTTTATGGTGCTGCAGCGTCTTTGTGATTGCCGGAGCTTGCCTTTTCTGGGAAAAATAAAGGAGAAAGATGTGTTGAAATGGCTGACAAGCGGTCTTGCGAATGGGCTGGCACTAGCTTCGATTGCCATTATCCTTCTGACTCCCGGCAGGTATAACGATTGGTACGCCACCTGCAAAAATAAGACATTAGAGCTGGCCAAGGGAAAAGTGGCCGATGATATGTCCTATGGGGAATTCTATTCTACGGAATTATTTACGGAAATCAAAGAGGACATCGGTTATGGCGGCGAATGGGCCGTAGCATATGGAATTCATCCGGCGGTATTAGAATATAACGGCATTGCTACGCTGGACGGTTATCTGGGTTTTTATTCCCAGCAATATAAAGAAGAGTTTCGCAAGGTGATAGCTCCTGCGCTGGAAAGGGTGGAAGCCAGCAGGATTTATTATGACGACTGGGGGGCACGGGTGTATGTGTATTCCGGGACGGATGTTTCCGTAGTAAGTGCTACAAAGACAATACATGTAACTGATCATGATTTATATATGGATACCGGGGCTTTTAAGGAATTGGGGGGGAAGTATATTTTTTCCCGGATTGAGCTTGGAAACGCGAAGGCGCTGGGACTTACGCTCGTGAAGGCATATGAACAGGAGAAGTCACCTTATATAATTTATTTATATGAAAAATAGAGCTGTGCTGCCGAAGTGCTTGGCGGTGAGAGTGTGCGAAGCACACTTTTGTTCTACATTAATTGTTACTATGGAGCCGTAGGCTGAATAGTGGCAGAAGGAGAAATGAGATGTATGAAAGGTTTGACATTTAGGCGGGAAGGGAATGAAGGTAAGTGGGAACTGGCGGGAGAGATTGTTTTTTATTTGCTCGTGTTCGCGGCGATTGCCTGTTTTGCTATGTTTCAGACTTATGGAGATCCACCGGATGAAATCAATCGGTTCAAGGTGGTAAACTTTATTAGGAATCATGGAAGGCTGCCTTATGGCGGGGACCCGGAGGTAATATTAAGCGGTTATGGGGCTTCGTATGCTTTTCAGCCGATATTGACTTATATTATACAAGGATATCTGCTTCGGTTTTTAGGGCTGTTTACCGCTGACGGATATGTGCTTCTTCTTGCGGCGCGGATGGTGAACGTGTGTTTCGGTGTGCTAATGGCATATTTTGTGCGCCTTATTTCCAAGGAGGCGTGGAGGAACCCTTATATTCAGTGGACTTTTACGCTGTTGGTTGTTTTCCTGCCCCAGAATATCTTTATTCATTCCTATGTCAATACGGATTCTATGGCGATGCTATCGGTCTCTGTCATATTTTATGCTCTTTTGCGTGCACAGCGTAGGGGCTATGATAAGAAGGATTGTCTTCTGTTGGCGGCAGGAATTATACTGTGTGCAATGTCCTACTATAATGCTTACGGTATTATTTTGGCGGCGATACTTATTTTTATCATAAGCTTTATAGATATGGTGCCTGCTCAGGGAGACGGAGACGGGAAAAGGAAGCAAAAGGTACAGTGGCGGCAAATGTTCCGAAAAGGAAGCCTTATATCCGTTATTGTCTTGCTCGGTATAGGTTGGTGGTTTATTCGCAATGCGATTCTTTACGGAGGAGATATTATAGCGATGAATGCCCGCCTGGAATGCGCCATAGAGACCGCCACGGCGGAGTTTAATCCCTTGACACGCTTTACCTATCAGAAAGAGGGGATTCCCTTAAATGAGATGTTGTTCGATACGGGATATATTACCCTGCTCAGAGACAGTTTCATCGCGATGTTCGGGCCGATGCTGATTCCTACGCATGGGCTAATTTATATATTTTATAAGCGTCTGTGGATAATAGCTTGTGTAGTGGCATTATTACCGGTTAAGGCAATAGGAGAGATATTTGCAAGAAGAAGTGAAGGCGTTGAGAAAGGCGGAAGGAATCTGCAAGAGGAAGCTTTTATATGGGAGTCTTATCGCAATACGAATAAAAAGGATGTAGCTGCTTTTTATACCTGTATGGCTTTATTCTGTGCGATAACGATTGGACTCAGCATTTATTATTCCTATACATGGGAATTTCAGCCTCAGGGAAGGTATATCCTGCCGGTTTTGATTCCGTTCATGTATCTGGTGACAATAGGAGTTCAAAAGGCGTGTATAGTTCTTGAACGGATTCGGATGAGAATTGTTGGTAAAGTGCTTTGCCTGGGAATTATGGCATACGTGATGCTTTCCTTTGCCTACAGTCTTTTTGACCGCTTTATACCGTATTATTTGCAGGGAGAAAACATGTTTTCTATGTATGGGAATGTCTTTGTGCCATAAATACCCGTATATAGCATGCTATATACCTTATCTTGACCATATTCAGGTTGGATGGTATGATAGAAACCGACGTTACTATTGAACAATACGATAATACCTTGCATAGTTTGCAGTTTTAGAATCAGAGCTACTTAAGAGTTTCTTTTACTTTCGAAAGGAGAACGTTTACAGACATGGCGGTAAGAATACATAACTTTTTGGGAAGATTAGGGTGGAACGCGAGGAAGTATCTCCCGATGCTGTCCAGTGAAAGCTATCTGAAACTTCAGTTTATAACAAGAAGGAAATTACAGAAAAATTATATAGATTATTTTATGGGAGAAGAAGTTCCCATGCCTTTAGTTGTAAATTTAGAGACAATCAACCGCTGCAACAGTACGTGCGAGTTCTGTACGGCTAACAAAAATGCAGAAAAGAGGCCCTATAAACGTATGGAGGACGAGTTGTTCTATAGCATCATCGACCAACTGGCAGAGTGGGGATATAAAGGGCATCTGACGATGTATGGAAATAATGAACCGTGGCTGGATACCCGGATTGTGGAGTTTCATAAATATGCCAGAGAAAAGCTTCCCGAGGCGTTCATTTTCATGTCTACGAACGGGCTTTTGCTTAATGTGGACAAGGTGAAGGCGATTATTCCCTATGTGGACCAGCTCATTATCAATAACTACGGTTTGGACATGAAGCTTCACGATAACATTCAGGTTGTCTATGATTATATCAAGGCTCATCCGCAGGAATTTGGGGATGTGGATATACTGATTCAGATGCGCTACTTAAAAGAGGTGCTTACCAACCGCGCAGGCAGTGCTCCGAATAAGAAGGCTACTGAAAAGGTTATTACGGAAACCTGTCTTATGCCCTACACGGATATGTGGATTATGCCTAACGGTAAATTGGGAATTTGCTGCTGCGATAATTTCGAGGTGACGGACTTGGCAGATTTGCATGATATGCCGTTAAAAGACGCATGGAACAGTAAGAAGTATCAGGAGCTTCGAAAGGCAATCCGGACGGGAAGACAGAATTATCCGTTCTGTAAGCATTGTGACTTTATCGATGCGGGGCTCCGCATGGATGCGGTGGATGATGTACTGAAGAATAATGGTAAAATACACGGGGCGAGACAGTCCATGTTTAAAAAGTAGTTAAGTAAAAGGGACGGCAGCGGCAGTCCCTTTTATTAGTAGAATTTCGGATTAGGAGAAGGAGAATGGTGAAGTGAAATCTGAAAAGAAAAATGTGATTTATATGGCAGCAATGGTATTAGCGTTTGCTTTGATGTTAACATCCTGCACAGCGAGTGCCGGTACAGAAGAAAACACAGTGGAAAATATTTCGAATGATTCTTCGGAACAAACAGATTCACAAGATAATTTTCTCCAGTCGGGGGCTGCACAGGAGGAAGGCGGTACTCAGGCGGAAGATAGTGTACAGAATAAAACGGATGCACAAAAAGAGGGAAATTCCGAGGATAAAACCAGTATGGCGGATGATGGAGCAAAAAATGAAGAGCAGCCCCCTTCTCCCTGGGCCGGCAAAAAAGTCTCCATCTGCGGCGACAGCATTTCTACTTTTACTGGTTTTATTCCGGACTATTACAGCAAATTCTATCCGGAAAACGGAGATATTACGGATGTGAACGATACCTGGTGGATGCAGGTGATAAAACGTACGGGGATGGAGCTTTGCCGGAATGCGTCCTTTTCGGGAAGCACGGTAAGCGGGCAGTCTCAGGATAATCATGAAGGAAGGTATTCCTGCGGCAATCAGAGGATTGCAGATTTGGCAAGCGAGGAGGGGGAATGGCCGGACATAATTATCATTTTGATGGGTGCCAACGACTTGCTTAACCACATCCCGTTAGGATCCTATGACGGCGTTTCAGCGGTGGAAGAGGGCTATATACAGACTTTCAGCGAAGCTTATGCGCTGATGTTGGATAAGATGAAGACATGGTATCCCGATGCTGAAATTTATTGCTGCACCGTTGCAGAGGTATCCCGCTGGAATGATGCGGGAGAAAAGTTTCCGTTTACGAACGAGCACGGCCTGACGGTGAAGGACTATAATGCCTGGATAACTGCCATTGCGCAGGAAAAGGGAGCGAAACTTATCGATGTGTATAACTGCGGGATAACTTATGAAAATGCGCGGGAATATACCAGTGACGGAACGCATCCAAATGCGGCAGGGGCTAAGCTCATTGCAGATAAGGTCTGCGAGACTTTTCAATAATAAGAAGAAGGTATCCCAATCTATAGTTGGGATACCTTCTCTATTTTGGTTATTCTATTTCATTGGTTTTGGCTTCCTCGTGATACTCTTTTTCCGTATTCACGCTCCATATATTGCGCTTGTCCTTTATGCCGTTTTTGATATTATTTACGGCTTCGAAGGAGGTACACATGGAATGGTCGATATTGTTATAACGGTGCTGTCCGTTGCGGCCTACGCAGTATAGGTTATCGATTGTATTTAAGTAATCGATGAGTTTATCCATATCCTTGTAAGTGTCGAAGTAAGCGGGATATGCTTTTTTTACACGCTCCACATGGGTATCTAACACCTCGGAGGCGCTGTCGATAAGCTGCATCTTTACCATTTCGGCAATAGCGTATTCAGAAAATTGTTCATCGTTCATAGACCAGAAGCGGTCCCCTTCGTTACAGAAATATTCCAGTCCTACCCATATAGTATGTTTCAGATCCTTAATCATATAAGGAGACCAGTTGTTATATATTTGCAAACGCCCCATATCTACAGTTCTGTCATGAACGTAAATCCAGCAGTCAGGGACGATGTCTCCCACGGTCTTCATTTTTGTCAGGTTTTTAAGGTTCAGCTTCGGAACGAGAACGCCGAGAGTCATGTAATCGCGGTAAGGTAGTCCTGACGCGATTGCGGCGATATTATCGGGCACATCGTTCATGCCGCCCACCAAATCCCTAACAGGCATGGAGGAGATAAAAATATCGCCTTCCATGGTGGAGGTTACTCCGTCGTGGGTGTAGGTAAGGGCTGTGATGCGGCCTGTTTCGTCTTTGGTAAGGCCCGTTACTTCGCTGTTTTTCAATATTTTTCCGCCAAGTTTGATGATTTCGTCGGCGGTTACCTCCCAGAGCTGTCCAGGACCGAGCTTAGGATATTTGAACTGCTCAATGAGAGATGTCTCCACCCTGCGGCTCTCTTTCCCCGGAAGCATTTTTGAGAAAACGTCCTTAATAATTGCGATGATAGATAGTCCTTTTACACGCTGGGAGCCCCAGTCAGGAGCAATTTCACTGGGATTTCTTCCCCAGAGGTTTTCCGTGTAGTTTTCAAAGAACATGGAATAAAGTTTTCGCCCGAAGCGGTTGATATAAAAATCCTCCAGAGAATTTTCTTTCCTTTTGTAGACAAGAGCTTTCAAATAACTGAATCCAACAATGATGGTCGTAATAAAGCCCATATTTTTGATCGTTTCAAACTTTAAAGAAATTGGATAATCGAAGAACTTTCGGTTAAAGTAAATGCGGGATACGCGATTTCTATTCAGCATGACACGGTCTTCTTTTTCCGGGTCAGGGCCGCTTTCGGCAAGCGGCATAGAGCGGTTTAGCAAAATATCGTCGTAGGATGGCTTGCCCTGCTCCGGCAGCATGCTTTCCCACCACCGGTTAACTTCAGGAACCTTGGAGAAGAACCGGTGTCCTCCCATATCCATGCGGTTTCCATTGTGGTTTACCGTTCTGGAGATACCGCCAAAGGCGGAGCTTTCCTCGAATATGACCACTTCGAATTCATTATTGCCCTGATTATCAGCCTGTTTGCTTGTCAGCAATTCATAGGCGGCAGTCAATCCGGCAGGACCAGCACCTATGATAAGAACCTTCTTCATATATCAAAATTCCTCTCATATCAACTAATTATTTGTATTTTTCCTATTCGTAACAAAAACAAATGTTACAGTTTAGACGAAGGCTGAACCGTAACAAATAAGCTACAATTAAGGTATATTTTAACATGTAATCGATAAAATGTCCATTCTCAATCTCGGGTATGAAACCGCCTGTATCGGGTTTTCGACTGTTTATATTGAAATTTATATAAAAAATAAGCTGGACAAATATTCCTGAAATGGTAATATTTTTATGAGAAGCTATGAAAGATATATGGTTTTAAAACATAATACCTTGTAGTTGCTGTCTCAAACCATTATAATAAAATGAAATAAAAGTAAATAAATTTATCGCAGAAAATAAAACATATTCCACAAAGAAATGGGAAAGCTTGCAGTTATGAACCCACTGTCTTGTCGGCAGTGCCTTGCAAAAGCAGCAGGAAAGCGGCTATGTTGAAATTGACAAGAAGAAAATCACAGCAAACGGTAAAGAAGCGTTGGAGGCATTGATAGAAAGAGAAAATTGAGGAAGAAGGGGATACGAATATGGAGAATGAGTACAAAACACCCATAGAAGAAAGACAGGCTCACATCCGCTTATCGGTGCAGGACGGAGCAAAATACGCGATTTTGCCGGGAGATCCTGCAAGAATCGACCATATTAAGAAGTTTTTGACGGATGCGAAGGAGCTTCAATATAACAGGGAAATGCGAAGCGCCAGCGGTTATTACAAGGGCATTAAAGTACTGGCAGTTTCCACCGGCATGGGTGGGGCTTCCACAGGAATTACCGTAGAGGAGCTGCACAATATCGGAGTGGAATATATGATTCGCATTGGAAGCTGTGGTGCTCTTGACCCTTCCATACGCCTCGGGGACCTCGTCCTCGTAAACGGGGCGGTAAGGGATGACGGAGCTTCAAAAGCCTATATTGAGCCGGCATATCCGGCCATTCCGGATACCCGCCTTCTTATGGCTGCTATTCGGTCGGCGGAAGAGAAGGGATTTCCTTTCCACATCGGGAAAGCGAGAAGCCACGACAGTTTTTATACCGACAGAGAAGAAGCCATCGATGCCTACTGGTCGTCGAAAGGAATCTTGGGAGCGGATATGGAGACGGCCGCACTGTTCACGATCGGAGCTCTGCGAGGTGTAAAATGTGCCTCTATTTTGAATACGGTGGTGGAGTTTAAGGCCGATTTGAAGCAGAATATCAACGATTATGTGGACGGAGAATCTATCGTAAAACAAGGCGAGGAAAATGAGATCATTACAGCATTGGAAGCCTTTGTCATACAAAATAATACGAACAATTAAACGGAGGGAATAAGGAAATGAGTAAAAATGGAAAGAGTTTATGGTCACTGAAATTTAACACGGCGACGCTGGTATTGATTCCGGCGGCCATCGGAATCAACTATCTGGGCAAACTGTTTGCCGGCGCATTAAAGCTGCCGCTGTGGCTGGATGCCATCGGAACCTGTCTGGCAGCGGTGCTTGCAGGACCGATTGTGGGCGCGATCTGCGGTGCTGCCAACAACATCATTTACGGACTTACGATGGATCCGATTTCAACGGTATACGCGTTGACGAATATCGCTATCGGCCTTGTGGTCGGTGTATTGTCTTACAAGGGCTTTATGAAAAATATCAAGCTGTCGCTGCTTACCTCCATCATAGTCGGTTTTGTTGCAGTTGTGGTATCTACGCCTCTCAACATGATTTTCTGGGGAGGAACTACCGGAAATATATGGGGCGATGCAGTTTATGCATGGGCGCTGGCACAGAATATACCGGTATTGATTGCTTCATTTCTGGATGAAGTTATCGTAGACCTTCCGGATAAGATTGCGGTTATCCTGATTGTATTCGGAATCAGCAAGAGCCTGCCCAAGAGTCTGGTGGCACTGTATCAGAGCGGTGATACGATTGAAAGTCTGGACGATTAATCTAAGGAAGGCATATTTATAAAATGAAAAGTATTAGTTTGTATGAAGAAAAAGGTTCGTTGCTGAATAAGATGGCGCCGGAAAGTAAAATACTCTATATCGTGGTCGCTCTTTTGCTGCCTGCTATCATGGGCAGCAAGTGGGTCAGCGTCGGATTCATTGTCATCAGCGCTTGTTTGCTGCTCATATCGAAGGTGCTTAGAAAGACTGTGCCGATTTTGAGCATTTCAGGCTTTGTCCTGCTTACTGTTGTTATCATTCAGGGAATATTCCGCGCCGGAAATGTTACTCCGGTGCTTACGATCGGTCCTGTCAGTTTTTACGAAGAAGGGCTTTACTTTGCGTTGGGAATCGTGATTAATGTGCTCAATATCCTGCTGAGCTTCTGCGTGCTGATTCTTACTGCCAAGCCCTCAGATATTGTGGAAAATTTTGTGAGAAAGGGCTTTTCGCCCAGATTCGGATACGTGTTCATATCTGTTTTTCAGATTATTCCTCAGATGACGGAGACCATGTCTACCATTACCGATGCCCAGAGAAGCAGAGGAATGGAGACGGAGGGAAATCTACTGGTGCGTATCAAGGCGTTTCTTCCCTTGATTTCACCGGTAGTTATGAGTTCGCTGATCAATACGAAGGAACGCGCTTTAGCGCTGGAGGTACGAGGATTTAACGCAAAAAATAAAAAGACATTTTTAAATGATGAGAAAAAATGCGGTGCTGACAAATACGTTCAGCTCGGGATGCTTATCCTGCTCGCCGCGGGTATTGTGTGGAGGATTGCAGGATGGAAATGAGTACAAAGCACCCAAAGATTGTCGTAGAAAACTTAAAATACAAATATCTTGCAACGGATTTTTTGGCTCTGGATGGTATTTCATTTTCTGTGGATCAGGGTGAATTTATCGGAATCATAGGAAAAAATGACTCCGGCAAGAGCACTCTCTGTCAAGCTATTGCGGGGCTGGTCCCTAACTTTTACAAGGGAGCTTATGGGGGAAGGATTCTGATTGATGAGCTGGAAGTGAAGAATGTGGATTTGGACGAGCTTTGCAAAAAAGTCGGCATCGTATTTCAGAATCCTTTCAATCAGGTTACCGGCTCTAAGCTCACGGTATATGAAGAAATTGCCTTCGGGCTTGAGAACTTGGGAATCGAAAGGCAGGAAATGATACATCGTATCGACGAGGCGATGGAGCTTTTGGACATCATGAAGTACAAGGATAGAGAACCCTTCGATTTGTCGGGGGGACAGATGCAGCGTATGGCCATTGCCGGAATCATCGCGATGCAGCCTGAAGTTATCGTATTGGACGAGCCTACTTCACAGCTTGATCCGCAAGGCAGAGAGGAAGTGTATCAAGCGGTGCAGAAGTTGAGCAAAAAGGGAATTACCATATTCATGGTGGAACATAACATGGAAAAAATCGCCTCATACAGCGACAGGGTTCTGCTTTTGGACAGCGGGAAGCTCATCGATTTCGACACTCCCCAGAGAATCTTTTCAAGAGAAGATTTGGACACATATGGAGTGGAGCCACCCGCGTTTACGAAGATTTGCAGAGAGCTGAATCTAAAAAATGCTGAGACCGGCTTCTATCCTGTAACACTGGAGGAGGCTTATGATTTACTTAGCAAGGAAAAGAGGGGGATGTAGATGGAAATGAGTATAAGACACTCAGGAAAAAACATAAATGAGTATGAACCGCTCAATGAGTATAAGACGCTCATCCAAATCAAGGACTTGCATTTTTCTTATACCGAAGGGGAGGAGATTTTAAAAGGGCTTAATTTTGCCCTCGATGAGAGGGCGACTGCTATTATCGGGCAAAATGGTGCGGGAAAGACCACCTTTGTAAAACTGCTGAAAGGGTTGCTTCGGCCTACAGAGGGCACTGTGGAGTTTGACGGAAAGGATATACGCGATATGACAGTGGCACAACTGGCCAGACATATCGGTATGGTTTTCCAGAATCCCAACGATCAGATTTTTAAAAACAGAGTTCTTGACGAGGTTATGTTCGGTCCGCTTAAAATCGGTATGGGAGAGGCCGCAGCCAGGGAAAAATCGTTAAAAGCGCTGGAACTGGTAGGACTGTCCGGCCATGAGGATAAAAATCCTTACGACCTTGGCTTGTCCAGCCGGAAGCTTGTGGCAATCGCTTCCATCGTAGCGATGGGCCCCAAAGTAATCATATTTGATGAGCCTACAATCGCCCAGGATTACTATGGAAAAGAGCGGATTAAGTCGGTGATCCGTAAGTTAAGGAGTGAAGGTGTCACGGTCATTACCATCATTCACGATATGGATTTTGTGGCGGATGTTTTCGAGCGTGTTATCGTATTTGCCAAGGGTGGAATACTTCTCGACGGCAGTGCGAAAGAAGTTTTCGCTGACGAGACCATTTTGAAGGAGGCTTATTTAGAGCAGCCAAATGTGACCAGACTTTGTCAGAGTCTCGGCTATGAAGAGGTCTTTTTGAATACCGGTGAATTTGTCCATTTCCTAAGGAAGTCCCTTTTATAATGAGGGGGCTTATCCTTGCAATATGCTCCGCGGTTTTTGGTGCGAAAGAGCCTGTCAGACAAGCCATTCTTTTGCTAATTCTGCATCTGTAAAATATGCCTTTGTAATGCCTCTATTCTCCGGAGTTTGTCCTAAAATATTATGAAATCTCCACTTTGTAAATCCTTCTAAACCTATAAACGCTATCTTGTATGTATGTTCCCGAAGCCGGGAAATGCTTTCAATTATCAATTTCATAGTTTGCTTATCTAAACTGTTTTCATCCACGTTATACCATATTCTGAACCTGGCATGAGAAGGCTTGGATAAGAAGAACGCTTCAATTTTTAACATACGGTCAAGGAGAGCTTTTCTGTTTGTCTTATATCCATCCAAATGGCAGCAATATATTTCGCAGTTACGATAAGAAATAATCAAGATTGGTGTTTTGGATTCCACAATTTCCATAGTATTCACTCGCTTTCAATCAAATCCGATAAAGGTCTTTGCATACGGATATGCTGGCACCACTCAATCGCTTTTTGCATAATGCCAATTCCGTAATATAGAGTAGATAGTTTATAATAAAAACATTCGCTATTTTCTAATTCTTTAAACTTTTTCTCTAAATCAAGGAGCTTTTTCAAATAGTTTCTGTTGTTTATTTCATACTCAAATAACTGACGTTCACGGATTTCTGGAGATAATTTATCAAAGAAATAGACTTTTGCCAAATGAGTATTGGTACCTTCAAATATGTCCATTGGAGAAGAAAGCCACTCGAAAAATTGGTCCTGTCCCTCCTTTGTAATGTGATAAAATATTTTCTTCCTGCCGCCTTGTGGCTTTTCAGACGTTGTTAAAAACCCTTTTTCGGTCAATCTTTTCAAGGCGGGATACAGGCTGCCATAGCTGGCCTTATAAAAAACACCAATACCGTTTTCTATCATTTTTTTAATGTCATAGCCTGTTAAGTCGTATTCCAATACCATACCTAAAATAATAAATTCTAGCATTTTATATCCTCCGATTAGATATATCTATAAGATATATGGTATTGCTGATTTTGTGCTTTGTCAAGACAGAAAAACAGGAAGGAGGTATACCGGTATGCCCTATTTGGGTTTTCTGAATGATCCATTGTCACTTCTGGCGGAGCAGGAAAAGCGAGTGGTAACATGCAGCAGGATGAAATACCAGGGGAAAGGGAAAACAGAAAAGCAATGTATAAAATAGATGTATGGACAGATAATGCGAATTGGGTTAAACTTACAAATAGCAACCTGCAATCTGGGTATAAAGAATAGTGAAACGGAGCAGACAGTAATGATCGTAGTTAAAATTTTAGGCATTATATTATGGATGTTTGTGCTTCCCTTTTGTATCGGGCTGATTCCCTTGCGGTGGATACCGAAGGAAAAGAAAAACATAGGAGTAGTGTTCATCGCCGGTTATGTCATTATGCTTCCGATGTGCTGGCTGGTAACCGTGCCTGCGATACTTCTTGTAAAATACGACAGCTTTCTTGTTATGGTACGCCTTTTTACTGTAGGTATGGCGATTGCGGCAGCAGCAGGCGTAGCTTTAAGCGCATGGGCTGTTAAGAAGAAACAGTGGGTATCCTTAAAACCGGCATTTCGGTGGGCTGATATTTCCATGGAAGAGAAGATAGAATGGTTCTTGTTTTTGGCACTCATTGCATTCCAGCTCTATAAAGCGTTTACTCTCACCTCCTTTGACGGAGATGATGCGGAATATGTGGCACAATCCCTTGTGACTCAGCAGAGCAATACGATGTATCTGATTAAGCCGTATACAGGAGGGACGACCTCCCTGGACATCAGACATTCTCTGGCTGTGCTGCCTATATGGATTGCGTACGTGGGAAGAATGACGGGAATCCATACGACGATATTGGCGCATAGTGTCATTCCTTTTGTGTTTATCCCTCTGACCTATGTGGTTTACTTTGAAATCGGCAAACAGCTTTTGCGTAAGAAGAAAGCGTTCTTGCCGGCATTTATGGTGTTTATGGCTCTTTTGCAGACATTCGGAAACGTATCCATATATACCAATGAGACTTTTTTCCTAACGAGAACATGGCAGGGAAAATCTCTGGCGGCAAATTTCGTGCTTCCTCTTATCGTTTGCCTGCTGCTGTGGATATTCGATAAGGAGAATGAGTATAAGACACGAAAAGAGGAAAGCTTGGAAGAAAAGGAAAGCACCTTTGGCCTATGGCTCCTTTTATGGCTTGCAAATATGACAGCGGGCGTATGTACCTCCATGGTGGTATTCCTCGGAGCGGTGATGATAGCAGTTATCGCGTTCTGGATGATGATAGCGGAGCGGAAATTCAGCGTGCTCATCAAGGCGGGAATCGTGTGCATACCTAATGTAGCATATATGATACTGTACTTGCTTTTGCACGTTTAAGATTACTATAACAGTCATCAACACCGCGAGGGTGGGCGAAGCACACTTTTGTTTTAAGTGAAGGTCACAGAAAACCCGAGGTATACGCGCGCGAAACTATGCAGGATGAATAATTTCTGCGCATAAAAGGTTGCTATGAAGCCGTAAAGCTGAATAGTAACCGTTTAAGAATATAATAGGAGAACTTTTGGTATGTATGGAATTTTTATGGAGAGCGTGGTCATTTTTAAAAACTATGCGGGAAACCGTCTGACGATAGTCTTGTTTTTACTGTCGTTAGTCTTTCTGCTTTTTATGGAAAAGGATAAAAGGCGGCGGGCTATCTTCGTGTATACGCCGCTTTCGCTGTTGTTTTTATTTTTCTTTCCCATCTTCCGAAAAGTGTTTGTGCGGCTGATGAGCGGAGAGGGGGATACCTATTACAGGGTACTCTGGCTCATTCCTATGGGCGTTATTATCGCTTACGCAGGAGTGAAGCTGGCCGCCTTGTTGTATGATAGACTGGAAGGAAGGGTATCTGCCAATCAAGGTGATTGGGTGAAGAGGGCAGTGCTGGCCGCTTTGGCAGTAGCAATCGCTCTTTGCGGAAAATACGTGTATGCCAGCCAATATATGTCGAAGGCGGAGAATCTCTATCATCTTCCTCAGACAGTAATCGATATTTGCGACCTGATAGCTCCAGAGGACGGCGAAGAAAGAATTTGGTCCGTCTTTCCCACGGATTTGGTTTATTTCGTAAGGCAGTATGATACGGATATACAGATGCTTTACGGCAGGGAAATGGTAGAACCGAAATGGCAGTATGCGGAGCCGGTGCATACGATTATGAACAATCCGACGGTTATCGACATCGAGGAGCTGTTAAAGCTGACGCGGGAGAGATATTGCACATACATCGTTCTTCCTAACAACAAGGAAGTGACACAGGCCCCCGAGAATTTTGGATTGGAGCTTCTGGATACGATAGACGGCTATCCGGTTTATTATGATCCGGTAGCGGCAGCAAGCACGAAATAAAATAATGCGGAATGCATATTTTCTATGTATCATGCGTTGCTGAGAACGGAGTGAACAGTAACAGCGAAAGGCTGAATAGGAACTGATCGGGCGGGTGTAAAGATGTTATTTAACTCATATGAATTTGTATTTGCGTTTCTGCCGGTGTGCCTTCTCATCTATTACTTGTTGGAAAAAAGGGGAGGAGGCAGAGGGGCGAAACTCTGGCTGATAGCAATATCCCTATGGTTTTACGGAAGTTTTCGGGCAGGGTATCTGCTGATTCTTATAGCGAGTATGGCTTTTAATTATGGGACGGTTCTTGGGATGAGCCGGGTGAAAGAAAGTGTTTCCTACTGTAAAAAAGGGCTGCTGGTAGTTGGAATCTTTGGTAATCTGGGGCTTTTGTCCTATTTTAAATATGTCAATTTCTTTATCGAGAATATAAACGCATGGGGGGGTAATTTGCCGCTTTTACAAGCAGCACTTCCTATCGGAATCAGCTTTTTCACCTTTTCACAGATTTCCTTTTTGGTGGATAACTATAGGGGAGAAATAAAATCCTGTGGATTCATGGATTATGTGCTGTATATTTCTTATTTCCCCAAGCTGGTGGAAGGACCTATCGTTTCCCATGCACAGATGCTGCCGGAATTTGCACAAATTGGGAAAAAAGGCTTCGATGCGGGACGTTTTATGCGAGGACTTTGCCTGTTTGTTTTCGGTATGTTAAAAAAAGTAGTATTGGCAGATACCTTCGGCGGAGCTGTGGATTATGGCTATTCCAACCTGGGAAGCATGCACGGCACCGATGCCTTGCTTTTGGTAATTTTTTATGCGCTTCAGCTTTATTTCGATTTCAGCGGTTATATAGATATGGCGATAGGAATCAGCCGTATGTTCAATATAGATCTTCCGGTAAACTTCAACTCGCCCTATAAAGCGCAAAACATTGTAGATTTCTGGAAGCGGTGGCATATTACTTTGAGCCGCTTTTTCACGAAATATGTATATATTCCTCTGGGGGGAAACAGAGAGGGCTTATGGAGAATGTATCGCAATCTGCTGATCGTATTTTTGCTCAGCGGTCTGTGGCATGGGTCGGGAATGGGCATAAACCACTCATGGAACTTCATTTTATGGGGAATGCTTCACGGGGTATTGTACGTATTTACCCGTATGTGGCAAAGAAGGAGAGCGAAACTGAAGGAAGGAAGCAAGGTGCATAACTTGAAAACATCATTCCTTCATGGGATGAGCGTGCTGCTCACTTTTGGATACGTCAGTATTACGTGGGTATATTTCCGGGCAGAAAGTGTGGCGCAGGGAAACGAGCTTTTGCGTTTGGTAATAAAGGGTGGATTTAGCCGCGTAAATAAGAATCTTGCCGAATACTTCAACCTGGATGAGTTCTGGTATGTCTTAAAGGTGCTTCATCTGGATAGCTGGGAATACGGACATTATATTATGATGTTCGTTATCACGGTGTTCTCTCTTATGCTCGTATTTTTCAGCAAAAATGCGATGGAGATTTCCGAAAAAATAAAGCCGAGAGTGTGGTCGGCAGTGATAATGGCAGGACTGTTTCTGTGGTGTGTCCTGGCTTTTTCAAATGTCAGCAGTTTTCTTTACTTTAACTTTTAATGGGAGCAATATTGGGGAGTATGCCGATCGGTATGCACTTGAAACGCTTGAGGAATAAAAGAGAATGAAACAATATAAAAAGTGGCTATTAACATTTATTGTAACACTTGCGGCGGCAGCGGCAGCAGTAATACTCCTTGTGGTGTACGTGGATCCATTTTTTCAATATCATGAACCATTGGAGGACTTTCCTTACGTGGTGGACAATCAGATCAATCAGAATCCGGGGATGGCCAAACACATGGACTACGACAGTGTGATTCTCGGCTCTTCCATGACGGTAAACTTCAATACGAACTGGTTTCAGGAGCTGATGGGGCTTGAGACCTTGAAGCTCAGCTATAGCGGCGCGTTTCCCAAGGATCAGGCGAACATCATGGACATTGTTTTTGGAAGCGGCCATAAGGTGAAAGCCGCCTTTTTGGGAATCGATGTGATTACCTATACCGGAGGGGTGGAGGAGACGAAATATCCGATTCCGAAATACTTGTACGACGATAATGTATGGAATGATATTTCCTATGTGCTGAATAAGGACGTGCTTCTGGAATATATCCTAAGGCCGCTTGCGGATCCGGACAAGACGGATCTGGCTACTGTTTATGCAAGCTGGTGGACAGAGGAATATTATAATAAACAATGGGTAATGCATAACTATGAGCAGCCGGAGCTTGTAGAGGAGGAGGCGGATCCCGAAAATTATGTGCGCAATGTAAAGGCGAATCTGGATACGAACATCTGCCCTTATATTGAAGCGAATCCGGATACAGAATTTTATATTTTTTATCCCCCCTACAGTATCTTGTTCTGGAATGACGTTTTGAGGGAAAATCATATGGAAGCTACCTTGAGGGAATATGAGTACCTGACGGAGCGCTTGCTGGAATATGATAATGTAAGAGTATTCTTTTTTCCCGCTCAGGAATGGATCATAAGTGATCTGGACAATTATGCGGATTACAGTCATTACCATCCGGATATTAACCGCTATATGACGGAATGCTTCGCTTCAGGCGAGTGCGAAGTGACAGAAGTGAATCTTCATAAGGAACTTACAAAGATGAGGGATATTGTTGTGTCTTATGATTTTGAAGAGTTATTTTCAGTAGAATACTGATCATAAAAAACTTTGGTCACAAAAGTGTGCTTCGCCCACTTCTGTGACCAAAGTTTGGCAGCACAGCTTTTGTTCCGCGCGCGCAGCTGCGCATCTATTTTTATTTGGAAGAAGTGTGTCCGGTATTTATGACCTCTGCCAGCCGATCGGCGAGAGCGTTTCTTCCTGCATCGTTTAAATGGATATAGTCGGTCATATAATCTCTGTAATTATCCTCGTTTATCGTGCCGTAATAGTTGTCGATGACGGACACGCCACAGGAAATTGCCACATCTACTTCCTTCACAAGATAATGAGGAAGAGCGCCGTTTCCAAGATCCACAGTGCCTCCGTTCTGGTAATTGCCGTTCTCATCGATGCACTGCGCAAAGGTATGGGACATGATGAAGATACGGATATAGGGGTATGCTTCCTGAATTGTCTCGATGGCGTTACGAAGGCCTCCGGTATAAGTGCTGAGTTCATAGGGGTCGTTTGGATTGTCGGATGGAACTTTTTCTAAATAATCGATAGCATCATACATGATGACGATGGTATCTATCTTATTGTAATCGATGGACTCCAAGGTTTCTGCCGACTGTGCATATTTTTCATCTTGTTCCCCTGCCGCTGCGGATGTTAAAGCAGTGAAGTCCTTGCTTGCGATGCTTTTTGCCACATAAGGAAGATTGAAGTTATCCCTTGGATACCCCTCGGTGTAAGCAGAGTATTTCGCTGCGATACCGGAATCAGGAAATCCGCCGTTATATACGGTAGCTCCCGTTTTTTGTGCTAAGAGGGCGGTAAAGCCATTTTGCCCCATTTCATCGGTAAGAGGATTGCCTCCAAGACAGAGAATAGTGTTCTCTCCGTCGTCCGTTCGTCCCTGCAGCTTAGTTTCGCTTAATGGAATGATGGTGTCCAGCGCTTCGATGTCATAACCCTCTGCCAGATTGTTCGGGTCGTAATCGGATCGGGTTCCGATGTTCCAGATGACGAGTTTTATGATGGCAACCGCCGCAATGATAAAAATTGCGCCGAGAAGTATATAATGCCAGTTGAACGATAATTTTTTATTTTCAGTTCCATTTTCCATAACGATTCCTCCGATGAGCATATATTTACGTTACTATTCAGCCTTCCATACCGAAGTATTTTTTGTTCCGCGCGTCAAGTAACGCGGCAGTGTTCCTGTGAATGTATTGCTCACAGGAAGCCGCAGACTGAATAGTAATTATTGTACTATTATTTATCTCAAAAATCCATACAAAATATGAGCCGGATAAAATTTTAAGATTTATTTTATCCGGCTCATATTCCTTCTCTTTCTTCCTTGTAACATCCCAATTTTGTCAGCAGTGCTGGTTGTTAAGCTCCTTATACCACTTGCTGTACTTATACATGCGATAGGTGGTGCTGAGCTCCTTTAATTGTTCCTTATCGGCACATTGCTCTTTAAAAGCGTTTCTCTGTGCCATATCCATACAGACGTAATCCATGTATGGAATGCGAAGCTCAATAATAGCTCCTCCGCATTTTGGACATGTCATCTTGTGACCATTTAGCATGTGAACCCGATGACAAGGTTTGCAATAGTGCATGTACATCATGAAAAAAATCCCCTTTTCCAATAACATAATATAATTAAGCCTGTTTTTAATTGTGTCAGTTATGACGAAAAAAGTCAATAACTTAATCGAGTAATTCATCGACAAAATTCGAAAAAATACTAATTTAATCATACAATTGATGAAAAATATGTAAATCATGAAAAAAGTACGAAAAAAAGCCCTCATAGATTTATGATATACGTTACACTAGGAGAAGAAGTCAGAAAAAGAAGCGATATGGTGAAAAACATTGAAAAAACAGATTTTTTATGTTAATATGATGCCAAATAATTATTTGGGAGGGGTTTACATAAGCAATGAAAAAAGAGCCTAGAAGATTCGATAATGTTATTATGGATAACGAAATTAATAATTTTGATAATATAAAACATTTAAATTTTATGGATTTGGATGAAAATGACTATTATGATGATGAGGACGAGTTTTATGATGAAGATGAATATTCTGAGGGAAGTGAATATCTGGAGCAAAAAGGGTATTCCAGGGAGAGAGAAAACGCTCCGCTGAAGAAGAAAACATCGGCTAAGAAGAAAGAAACTCCGACTGGGAAGAAGCTAGCGTCCAAGAAGAAAGACGTGCCGACTGAGAAGAAGATATCAGCCAAGAAGAAAGACGCGCCGACTGAGAAGAAGATATCAGACAAGAAGGAAACACCGGCCGGGAAGAAAACATCGTCTAAGAAAGAATACGCATTGGAGAAGCGAAAAAGCACTTCAGGCAAAAGGACAAAGGCAGCAGCTAAGAACTCCCGGGATAGAAGGAATAATGGTAAAGAAAGCCGTCTATGGTATAAAATAAAGCATATGGATACCATCGATAGAATCGTGGCATCTACCGGCGCTCTGATTATGGTTTTTGCCATTGTGACATGTACGATGTATGCGGACGCGAAGGC
Organism: Bacillota bacterium; assembly: GCA_023442465.1. Lineage (GTDB taxonomy): Bacteria > Bacillota > Clostridia > Lachnospirales > Lachnospiraceae > Kineothrix. The sequence goes on from JAEZZQ010000050.1 coordinate 49,865, forward strand.
GGCTGATATGCAGGTGGCTTCCTTTCAGGAGATAGGCGCCGGAATGGAAGGAATCGAGGTTATCGGGGAAAGCGGGCTTTTGGCAGTGGCTGACGCACAGGCAGCTAAGGGGGCTGTTCAGGAAGAAATGGCCGAGGCGGTGAAAGAGTACGAGGAGAAGGAGCTGGAGACGACAGAGGCGGTCAAAGTAGAGATGCATCTTAGCTCCATGCAAAAGGACTTAAAGATAAAGTTCGTGAACAGCGCGACCGGCAAGCTGGTAGCAAGCGTGCCTTTTGAAGTAAATATTACGGATGCGGGAGGGAAAACCTACACGCTGAAGGATGAGGACAAAGACGGAATTATTTATCGGACCGATATGGCGGCGGGTAAATGCAGTGTTGCCATGGCAAGTATTTCCGGTGAGGAGGATTATACCTTTTCCACCGAGAGCGTGTCGGTTACCATAAAGGATAAAATCGAATACAAGAAGGTAGATGTTTCCGATGAGGTAAAGAAGGAATCCGACGTTAACGTGGCGGCGGAGGATACGAAGAAGCAGGAAACCGCGGTTGAATCCGTTCTTACGGATACGGTAGCGTGGGTGGAATCCACGAAGACGGCATTAAACGGATCGGGAACCGAGGCCGGTTATGAGGAAGTGTCGAAGGATAAGATTACGGACCCCAACACCCTTGTAAAAGCGAGCGAATTCATTCGTTTTGCGGCAGCTACCACAGATCAAACGGCTGCAGGTACTACAGCGCCAACGGCCGATACGACATCTTCAGGCACTGCAGCAACACCTACGGATACAGGGACAACACCCACAGATACAACGCCGCCACCTGCGGTCACCGAGATAAAGGTCAGTCTGGACAAAACCAGCCTTTCTTTGAAAACGGGAGAGACAGCTGTTTTGACGGCGACCACGGATCCAGCAGGAAATGCGGTGGAGTGGAACAGCAGCAATGCAGGAATTGTATCGGTAGCAGGAGGAACTATCGCGGCAGTGAGTGCCGGAACGGCGGATATTACAGCTAAAACATCTACCGGGCATATAGCGACCTGTACGGTAACAGTTATAGAGCCTGAAAAGGTGAAGCCTTCGATTACGATCAGTGCAGCTACCGGAAAGGTGCTTACAGAAAAGACGTTTAAGCTTACTGCGGAAGTAAAAAATGCGCCGGATGTCTCCATTACATGGTCCTCCAGCAATAATGCGGCAGCGACGGTGTCAGGTGATGGCACGGTAACCGGCGTGAGTGCCGGAACTACGACAATTAAGGCGATGAGCAATGCGGATAATTCTGTCGCAGCGACCTGCGAAGTTACCGTTAAGACTAATCCGGAAAAGGACAGCTCCACAAAGCTGAAGGACAATTCCGGCAATCAGCTCTATGTTAAGGAAACGGACAGCAAGTTCAGAGAAGCTGTTTATTCCGATTATTTCAAAGCGGATAAATTTTACAAAGTATCATCGGCGGCTGCCGAGTACAAATATACCGGCTGGCAGACCATCGACGGCAAGACTTATTATTTTAATGCCGACGGTAATAAGGTGACCGGTGAACAGATTATTCAAGGAGCGAAATATAATTTCGGCAGTGACGGAGCATTATCCTCCTCCTCAGGCAATATGGGAATCGACGTATCTAAATGGAACGGAAATATCGACTGGAATGCTGTGAAGAATTCCGGCGTATCCTATGTTATCATCCGCTGCGGTTACCGCGGCTCCAGTACGGGAGCGCTGATCGAGGATCCAAAGTTCCGCTCCAATATTCAAGGAGCTTCTGCAGCAGGCCTTAAGGTGGGAGTGTACTTCTTTACGCAGGCGGTAAACGAGGTGGAAGCGGTTGAGGAAGCCTCCATGGTGGCAAGCCTGATCAGCGGTTATAAAATTTCTTATCCTGTATTTTTAGATGTAGAGCCTAGCGGCGGACGGGCGGACAGCATAGGCAAAGATGCGAGAACTGCAGTCTGCAAAGCATTCTGCCAGACTATTCAGAACTCAGGATATACGGCGGGAATCTATGCGAACAAGACATGGCTGACCTCATATATTAATACGGCAAGCCTTACCAGCTATAAAATATGGCTGGCTCAATATGCGGCGGCACCCAGCTATTCGGCTACGAAGTACGATTTGTGGCAGTATTCCTCCAAGGGTTCCGTATCGGGTATAAGCGGTTCTGTGGATTTGAATATCAGCTATTTGGGATATTAATTATTTTTTATAAATAATGGAGAATATTGCAAAGAGGAAAAGAATGAGCTATATTTATCCATAGGTATCAGTCAAAGCTTTCACGGGCATACGCTATATCAAGCTTGCTTGATATGAGTAAAGCCAGTAACCTTGGCTCGTTGCCTTCGTAAGAATAAAAAATGGAAAGGCATAGAAAACATTATGAAAACTTATCTGGTAACAGGCGGAGCAGGCTTTATCGGCTCCAATTACATTCATTACATGTTTAAAAAATATGGAAGCGATATTAAGATTATCAATGTGGATGCGCTCACCTACGCAGGCAATCCCGAGAATCTGAAGGGGATAGAAAACAGGGACAATTACAAATTCATCAAGGCGGACATCTGCGATAAAGAAGCGATTTCTAAGATATTTGAAACGAATGATATCGATAGAGTTGTGCATTTTGCGGCGGAAAGCCATGTGGACAGAAGTATCCGTAATCCGGAGGTCTTCGTACAGACGAATGTTCTTGGAACCGCAGTGATGCTTAATTGTGCGAAGAGTGCCTGGGAGTTAGAAGACGGCAGCTTTAAGCCGGATAAGAAGTTTCTGCATGTATCCACGGACGAGGTATACGGTTCCCTGGAAGAGGAAGGCGAATATTTCTATGAGACTACGCCATACGATCCTCACAGCCCTTATTCTGCCAGCAAGGCCAGTTCCGATATGCTGGTAAAGGCATATATGGATACCTATCATTTTCCTGCGAATATAACTAATTGCTCCAATAATTATGGACCTTATCAGTTCCCGGAGAAATTGATTCCTCTCATCATCAACAATGCACTTCAGGGGAAAAAGCTTCCGGTATACGGAGACGGTAAGAATGTCAGGGACTGGTTGTATGTGGAAGATCATGCGAAAGCAATCGATATGGTTCAGGAAAAGGGAAGGCTTTTCGAAACCTATAATGTAGGCGGACACAATGAGAAGCAGAATATCGAAATCATTAATATTATTATAGAAACCTTGCAGGAGATGCTTCCTGAGAACGATCCGAGAAAGGAGCTCGTAAGCAAGGACTTGATTACCTATGTGGAAGACAGAAAAGGCCATGACAGAAGATATGCCATCGCGCCGGACAAAATCAAAGCGGAAATAGGCTGGGAACCGGAGACTATGTTCAAGGAAGGCATCAGGCTGACAATCCAGTGGTTCTTTGAGAATGAGGAATGGATGAAGAATGTTACCAGCGGAGAATATCAGAAATATTATACAGATATGTACAGCACAGAGCAACTGGTGAAATAGTGGCTGTAAATAAGAACAAGTAAAATGCTATAATTCGGTTACTGTTCACACAGTAGCTTAACACTTGCTGTTAAGCTACGTAAGAACGTGATGCAAGAGAGGATTTCTGCTTCGCGAAGCGAATTTAAATGCAGAAATCATGCGTTACTGAGAACGGAGTGAACAGTAAGATAATTCGGATGGGAACGGTTTTAAAACGTTCCCATTTTACGTTTTCAATCCAGATATTTTGTGATATACTAAATGATAATGTAAACGACCTTGAAAGGAGAACGTTTTTTATCATGAAAGGAATTATTCTTGCAGGTGGAAGCGGAACGCGCCTCTACCCACTGACAAAAGCGATTTCGAAACAAATAATGCCGGTTTATGACAAGCCGATGATATACTATCCGTTGTCTACCCTTATGCTGGCGGGGATTAGGGAGATACTGATTATATCTACGCCCAGAGACGTGCCCGTATTCAAGGAATTGTTCGGCACGGGAGAGCAGCTTGGACTCGAGATTCAATATGCGGTTCAGGAATATCCCAGAGGGCTTGCGGACGCGTTTATCATTGGAGCAGATTTCATAGGAAACGATGGCGTGGCGCTGGTGCTCGGAGACAATATTTTTTATGGACAGAGCTTCTCAAGGGTGCTTCGCGAAGTTGCGCAGAGAGAAAAGGGCGCGACTATCTTCGGGTATTATGTCCGCGACCCGAGAGAGTATGGAGTGGTGGCGTTCGATGAGAATGGAAAAGCACTTTCGATAGAGGAAAAGCCTGAAAAGCCGAAGAGCAACTATGCGGTGCCGGGCCTGTATTTTTATGACAATGACGTGGTGGAAATAGCCAAGAACGTGAAGCCTTCCGCACGGGGTGAAATAGAGATTACGAGTATCAACAACGAATACCTGAGCCGTGGGACGCTGATGGTAGAGACACTAGGAAGAGGCTTCGCGTGGCTTGATACGGGGAATCATGATTCTCTTCTGGACGCGGCAGATTTCGTATCGGCGTTTCAGAAAAGGCAGGGGCTGTATATCTCCTGCATCGAAGAGATCGCTTATAAAAGAGGATTCATTACGAAGGAACAGCTCCTTAAGCTGGCGGAACCATTGATGAAGACGGATTATGGAAAATACATGATAGAGGTTGCAAATGGGCTCTAAGCTGAAGAATATGACTGTTTTTCTGGTCATTATAATGTTTGCGGCGGTAATGGGAATCGTATTATACGCAAACAAGGATTTTTTTAACAAGAAGGAAGAGCAGGAGGTATCTGCCGAGGTTCAGGAGAGCACGAAGACGCAGGCAGATGTGCAGACGGCTCAGACGGGCTCGGATGAACGGGCATTTTTAACGGACGAAACCTTTTTTGATCCGGACAAAAAGCCTTATTCCTCCATAGAGAAAATGAGTGAAAAGAATCTGTCACTGCTCATGACTTCGGTAGAAAAGGATTTGCGCATCCAGATTGTCGATAACGCGGGCAAGCTCGTGAAGGGAGAGTCTTTTTGTGCGGTCTTGAACGGAGATAAGGAATATTTGGATGAGGATCAGGACGGTGTCATTTACATCGATCATCTGCGTGCCGGTTCCTATGAAGTGACCTTGAAGGAGATCGTTGGTTATCGGGTACCGGATACGCCGGCCAGAATTGAAGTGAAACAGAGTGTAGAATATGTGGCGATCGACGATATCAGTCTGCTCATATTTACAGAGGAGGATGTAGATCCTGCGTTGGAGGATTTGGAAGTAAACGGTGCGGAAGACGATGCGGACAATAGTGAGATAACTAAAATGCAGGCGAACAATCCCAACGCGAAAATCGGTATCGATGTTTCCAAGTGGAACAAGGAAATCGATTGGGATAAGGTGAAAAGCGAGGGCGTAGAATTTGCAATTATCCGCGTGGGCTACCGCGGAGCGACGACAGGCGCGTTGATTGAGGACCCTTATTTTAAGGCTAACATAAAGGGTGCTCTGAATGCAGGTATTCCCGTGGGAGTATACTTCTTTACGCAGGCGGTAAGCACTGTGGAAGCGGTGGAAGAAGCCAGCATGGTTATAAATATGTGCAAGGACTACAATATCAGCTATCCGGTTTTCATCGATACGGAAGGTGCGGGCGGCAACGGCCGGGCGGATGGCCTGGAGCTGGAGGCTCGAACACAAGTATGTAAAGCCTTTTGCGCTACAGTGGAAAGTGCAGGATACCGGGCAGGCGTGTACGGAGCGAGAAACTGGTTTAATGAGATGTTAGACATGAGCTCGTTAAAGGACTATATCATATGGCTTGCGGAATATAGAGATGTTCCGGTATATCAAGGCTACTACCATATGTGGCAGTATACTTCCGGCGGAACTGTGGATGGAATTGAAGGCAAGGTGGACTTTAACTTGAGCTATTTGAAAATAGAATCTCCCAAGGCGGATGACGCTGAGAATACAAAAGGAACCGGGATACTGCCTGAGGCAGGAGAGCCTCTTGACGGAGAAATCGTGGAGCCGAAGGCAATCGGGGGGACGGAGAAAGCAGACTGGTAGCAGGATGACTGCGGGCAGTTGCCAAATGGACAGGCGGATTTGCCTGCTTGGCATGTTGCCTGTATGAGAATAGAGAAAAGGAGCAGTTATTTAAAATGGGAAAGATAGCGGTAGAGACATGTGAGATAGAAGGGCTTAAAGTAATTACGCCTGCAGTCTTCGGGGATTCCAGAGGATATTTCATGGAGACATATCATTATGAGGAGTTCAAGGAGGCCGGAATCGATCAGATTTTTGTTCAGGACAATCAATCGGCTTCGAAAAAGGGCGTGCTCCGGGGCTTGCATTTCCAGAAGGAATTTCCGCAGGACAAGCTGGTAAGGGTAGTCAGTGGAGAAGTGTTCGACGTGGCAGTAGATTTAAGGGAAGGAAGTCCTACCTTTGGAAAATGGTTTGGCGTGGTTCTGTCTGCAGAGAATAAGAAACAGTTTTTTGTTCCGAAAAATTTTGCACACGGCTTTCTCGTATTGTCTGAGTTTGCGGAGTTCGCATATAAATGCACGGATTTCTATCATCCGAACGATGAAGGAGGCCTGCTTTACAACGACCCCGATATCGGAGTGAAATGGCCGATTCCGGAAGGAATGGAACTTATCATGTCCGAAAAGGACATGAAATGGGGCGGCATAAAGGAATATGCCCGGGAGAAATAGGACGTCGTATGGTTAAAGATACACTCAAATTAAAAATAAAAAATGTTCCCAAAAGGGCAGCAGTTGCGGTATTCTATGTGATTGCCCTCATTTTGGCAGGGATTGTTGTGATGCACCACAATCCGTTGGCGGACCAGACTACCGAGCTTATGAAAAAGGTAATGGCTTGTGTGCTTATCGTGTTTACCTGCGTAATCTTCGGTATATTTTACGATAGGCTTACGGTGCTGCCCAAGGAGCTGCTCCAGAACCGGAGACTGATATGGAAGCTGGCGAAGAATGACTTTAAAAAGAGATATGCCGGTTCTTATCTCGGCATGGTATGGGCATTTGTGCAGCCGGTGGTGACTGTCGTTATGTACTGGATCGTGTTCGACAGGGTATTCGATACGAGAAGTCAGCTTGTTGCAGGCGGGATAGAGGTTCCCTATGTCTTATACCTGACGGCGGGACTGGTACCGTGGTTTTATTTTTCGGAGGCGCTGAGCAATGGAACGACAGCCCTTATGGAATATAATTACCTCGTGAAAAAGGTAGTCTTTAAAATAAGTATTTTACCTATTATCAAGGTAATTGCGGCTACCTTCATACATGTTTTTTTTGTAGTGATTTTATTGCTCATCGCCATAGGTTACGGTTATTACCCAAGCGTGTACACGCTGCAGGTTTTTTATTATAGCTTCTGTGAATTCGTGCTGGTGCTCGCCATCAGCTATTCGACCTGCGCAATTGTTGTATTTTTCAGGGATTTACAGCAAATCATAGGTATTATTCTCCAAATCGGCATGTGGGCAACACCTATTTTATGGGATATATCCATGCTGAGCGATACGATGAAGCCTCTGTTCAAGCTGAACCCTATGGTTTATATCGTGAATGGTTACCGCAGCGCCGTGTACGAGCAGGAATGGTTTTTTGAGCATTTTTATTCCTCCACTTATTTTTGGATTTTTACGGTTACGCTGTTTTGCATCGGCTCTTTGATTTTCAAAAGGCTGAAAGTACATTTTGCGGATGTGATGTAGAAAGAAAATATGGTTACTGTTCACACAGTAGCTTAACACTTGCTGTTAAGCTGCGTAAGAATATGATTCAAGAGATAATTTCTGCTTCGCGAAGCGAATTTAAATGCAAAAAGTTTGCATTGCAGAACATCATGCGTTACTGAGAACGGAATGAACAGTAACAAAATATTAGCGGTGCAACGGAGAAACGGCTGAATGAAAGAGAAAAAAATAGCGATACAGACCAAGGAATTGGAGAAAGTATATCGATTATATGATAAGCCTTCTGACCGGATGAAAGAGGCCTTCGGGCTGTCGGGGAAGAAGCGCTATAAGGAGCACCATGCGCTGGATAAGGTGGACATGACGGTGTATCAGGGCGAGACGGTTGGAATTATCGGAACCAACGGATCGGGAAAGTCCACGATTTTGAAAATCATTACGGGAGTGCTGAACCCTTCCGGGGGAGAAGTGACCGTCAACGGGCGTATTTCTGCGCTTCTCGAGCTGGGTGCAGGCTTTAATATGGAATACAACGGTATAGAAAACATTTACTTAAACGGTACGATGATCGGCTTTTCGGAAAAGGAAATCGAAGAGAAAATGGATGCTATACTGGATTTTGCAGATATCGGCGACTACGTATACCAGCCGGTCAAGACGTATTCCAGCGGAATGTTCGTGCGCTTGGCCTTTGCGGTGGCAATTAATATCGAGCCGGAAATATTGATCGTGGACGAAGCGCTGTCGGTGGGTGACGTATTCTTTCAGGCAAAGTGCTATCACAAATTCGAAGAATTCAAGAAAATCGGGAAGACGATTCTTTTCGTCAGCCATGACTTGAGCAGCATCAGTAAATACTGCGACAGAGTAATACTGCTCAATAAGGGGAAAAAGCTGGGTGAAGGTTCTCCCAAGGAAATGATAGATGTCTATAAGCGGGTGCTCGTAGGGCAATATGCGATTGAAGATGAGGGGAAAGAGAACCTGTTAGATGACGACGATTTAAAAGAGGCGGCGGCTGTGAAAGCGGGAATCAATCCTGATTTGCTGGAATATGGAACGAAGGCTGCCTGTATAACGGAGTATTATATTACGGACAGCGAAGGAATCAAGACTACTGCTGTTATAAAGGGACATGAATTCACGATTCATATGAAGGTGGAGTTTTCACAGGATGTTCCGGCACCTATTTTTGCATTTACGGTTAAAAATATAAGGGGTACTGAGATTACAGGGACGAATACGATGTTTGAGAAGACATTTTTAGAGCCGGTAAGGGCCGGGAGTGTGAAAGAGATTACCTTCAGACAGAAGATGAGCCTTCAGGGGGGAGAATATCTATTGTCTCTGGGGGTAACCGGATATGAGAACAACGATTTTGCCGTGTATCACAGGCTGTATGATGTAATCAATGTGACAGTGATATCGGATAAGGATACGGTGGGTTATTACGATATGGACACGGAGGCTGTAGTACGCGACTATATATAGCAGCAGGCGAGGGTAAAAGGAGAACTGATATGAATGCTTTTTCAAGCACGGAGCAGATTGGAAAAATAGTTCTTGACTATAAATATTATCCGGGTGAGGACCTTTACTGTGACGGAGAGGTGGAGGACGAGCTTCTGGACATTGTTAAAAACTATTCTTCCATAGAATATAGGCGTATTATTGAAGAGCGCGCCAAATGGCCGGTTCTCTATCATTTGTCTCCTCTCAGGGAAAATATTGTGGACTGGATTCCTATGGATAAAAATGCGAAGGTACTGGAGGTAGGAGCGGGATGCGGCGCGATTACAGGCAGTCTTGCAAAAAAAGCGGGAAGTGTTACCTGCATCGACTTATCCAGAAAAAGAAGTATGATCAATGCCTATAGGCATCAGGACTGTGATAACGTTACCATACATGTTGGTAATTTTAAGGATATAGAGCCGGAGCTGCCGAATGATTTCGATTTTATTTATTTCATCGGAGTGTTCGAGTACGGTCAGAGTTATACCGGAACTGCCCACCCCTATGAGGATTTGCTCAAGATGATGCTGCGCCACTTAAAAAAGGGCGGGAGAATCATCATCGCTATTGAAAATAGACTGGGACTTAAGTATTTCGCCGGGTGCAGGGAAGATCATCTGGGAACTTATTTTTCAGGAATTGAGGATTATGCACAGGGCGGCGGTGTGCGCACCTTCACTAGAGAAGGGCTGGAAAATATTTTCCGCGTCTGCGGGGTGGAAAACTATTCCTTCTATTATCCATACCCTGACTATAAATTTATGACTGCGTTGTATTCCGACAAGAGGCTTCCGCTGCCGGGAGAACTGTCGGAGAACAGCAGGAATTTCGATAGGGACAGAATGCTCCTTTTCGATGAGAAGCAGGCGTTCGACGGGATAATAAAGGACGGTATTTTTTCTGTATTTTCCAATTCTTATGTAGCGGTTATCGGAGATGGTTTCGATATAAAATATGCCAAGTATTCCAACGATCGTTCGCCGGAGTACGAGATTCGTACCGAGATATGCATTGACGAAGATGGGAAAAAGATAGTAAAAAAACATGCGTTATCGAATGAGGCTATAGAGCATATCAGAAGTATGGAGACGGCATATATCGACTTGACGCAAAGATTCGAAGGAGGTAAGCTGGAAGTCAATAAGTGCAGCTTATGTGAAGACGGTAAGTCGGCGCAGTTCGAATATGTGGAGGGGATAACGCTGGAGGAGATTTTGGACGGCTGCCTGGAGAGAAATGAGATTGATAAATTCCATGCGTTATTTAATGAGTATCTGGAGAGAATTTCTTATCATGAGGAAATGCCTGTGGCAGATTATGATTTGATTTTTTCCAATATATTGATTACACCAAAAGAGGCGGCTGATGAGGTGACGGATAAAGCTGCAGAGGAAGTTTTGGGTGAACCGGCTGGCAATGATGCCGGGGATACGGTTAAAGAAATATCAGTAGAAGCAGCTAAAGGAGTTGCCGGAGAAACAGCAGAAGAAACTTTCAGGGAGACAGTAAGTGAGGATTCATATTCAGAGGAACCTGGTCTTAAGGCGATAAAGGATGGAGTTTGGACGATCATAGACTACGAGTGGACCTTCGGCAAGCCGGTTAGTGCCAAGGAAACGGCATTCCGCGCGGTATATTGCTATGTCCTCGAAAATGAGAAGCGAAATAAACTGAATTTAGATGCGATAATAAACACTCTTGGTATTACGGAACGGGAGGCGGAGGAATTCCGTGAGCAAGAGATGGGATTTCAGGAGTTCGTTACCGGGAAGCATAAGTCTATGGCACAAATGCGTGAATCCATAGGTTATAAAATTATGGAGCCGCTAAAGTGGGTGCATAAGTTTGATGATTCTTCAAAGAAAGAGAGAATACAGATTTATGAAGATAGAGGAAATGGGTATTGTGAGGAGGATTCCTATTTCGTAAGGGACGCTTATGAAGGGGAAAATTTGATTCGTTTGGAGTTGGAGGCGGATGGGGATGTCAATATGCTCCGCATAGATCCGGCAATGGATTATTGTATCGTGCGGGTGAAGGCGCTGACTTTTAACGGAGAAGCGGTGGAGCTTGGCAAGAAGAATATTATTACTAACGGGAAGAGTATGAGGGACGGGAGTTATGTGTTTGCGACGGAGGATCCTAATATAAATATCAGGCTGAGCAATTTGGAGAGGATGGGGAAGAATGAAATAGTGGCAGAAATGGAAATTGTGCGCGTGCCGGAGGATATTGCGAAGGATATGGCGGGAGCGGTGAAGAGGATTTGGTGAGGGGAGTGAGTGCGAAACTGGTGGGGAGTGGAAATTTTATGTACAATTCGGGGAGGCTGTGTGAGCCTTTCTTCGGTGGATTTGGTTTCTGTTCCGGCGCTCGCGGCTGTGTTTTCTAAAGGAAACCGTGGATGTTGCGGGGGCGGACGGGCCGGCAGCAACGGACATCCATGTCCTATGCTGCCTAAACGCCGCATCCTTGCGGCGTTTTCCCTAGATATTGGGGTTCCCTTAAGAAAGCACAAGCCGCTCGCTGACGGAACAGAAACCAAACCACCGAAGAAAGGCTCGGTGAGGTTGTGAATTGTACATAAAATTGGCGAGGTTACTAGTTTCGCAATTGCAGGCAGAGAAAAAAGAGTGGAAGGGCGAAGAGGCTTGAGGAGAGAAGAGTGTGGAAGCGTCAAGAGACTTGTGAATGGAAAAGAAGAGAGTGGGAGTACGAAGGGGTTCTGAAAGAAAAAGTTGAAATGTTAAGAGGCTCGGGAAGAGAAACGAGTTGAGATATGAAAAAGTTCAAGGAGAGAAAAGGGTGGAGCATAAAGTAGCTGGAGCGTGAAGCGTGTTGAAATGTAAGGTGAGTTGAGGAGTGGATCTTGGGCGGTGGAATGAAGGCGTGGTTAAAAGGAAAGTTGATAGAAGGGCAGCGGAAGCAGTATGACAGGCTGTTTGAGAAGAAGAGTATTTCGTATGATGAGTGGATTCGGAAGAAGGAAGAGGTTCTGAGAGAGAAACTTGAGGAGGAGACGGGGGCGTATGGCGGACGAAGGCTCAGCGTCAGGCAGGTTTCTTATGGGGAGGCGAAGGGTTATGTGACGGGGGGCGGTGTCGGTAAAGAGGAGGCGGATATCGTTCTGTTTCAAGCGTCCGGCGGAAGGTGTTCGGAGCTTTCAGAGGAGTTAATTAGCAGCTTTTTTCTTGCGCATCCGCAGATTTCTATGGCTTATGGTGATGAGGATGTGCTTAGTCCCGATGGGATTCGATATACGCCGTGGTTGAAACCGGATTGGTCCCCGGATACTTTTTTGTCTTGCTTTTATTTCGGTTCTGTATTTGCGGTGCGCACTTATGTATTAATGGAGTTGTCGGAGGAGGAGATTCTTGGCTTTAGCGGGAAAGAGGCTGAGGAGGAACGTATATGGATTTATCGCATGTGTCGTTTGCTGGCTCAGAAGGCCGGCGGTTTTGAAAAGAGACGGGAAGGAAGGCCGGAGGGGTTTCCGGTGGGACATATCGATGAAATATTGTTCCATTCTTTTTTAAACAGAGAAGGAGAATTGCTTTATAATGAGGGCGGTTATTGGTGTGAAAGCAATACTCTCAATGAAAACCTTTGTTTTGATGAACATAATCCTTTCGGTGGAGATAGTGATTCCGGTAAAAGTGAAAAAGGGCTTATTTCCATAATTATTCCATCTAAGGATAACGAGGAAGTGCTGAAACAATGCATAGAGTCCGTAAAAGGTTCGGCGAAGATGCCTTATGAAATTATTTTGGTGGATAATGGCAGTGAGGAACAGACTAAGGAGAGTCTGAACGGCTATTTAAGTGGACTTGGGATTAAATATACTTATATTTATGAAAAAAGACCCTTCCATTTCTCCGCTATGTGCAATATGGGGGCGGCAGCGGCGGCAGGAGAAGTGTGCCTGTTTCTCAATGATGATGTAGAGGTGCCGGAGGCGGTTGAGCCAGAGAAAATGGAACCGGCGGAACTTGGTTCGGCAGGACTTAAATCGGAGAAGTATGGTTCGGCAGGATTTAAGCCGGTAGAGCATGGTCATGCAGGGGTTGAGGCGGAAGGACTTGAGCAGAATGCGTCTGAGGAAAATGGGAGAAAAGCAACCGGATGGCTGGAAAAGCTCTATGCGGAGGCGATGAAGCCTTATGCGGGGGCTGTAGGGGTCAAGCTATTGTATCCGGATTCTGACAGGGTGCAGCATGGGGGTATCGTAAACTTGCGTCTGGGGCCGGTGCATAAGCTTCAGTTTAAAGATAATAAGGAGCAGTATTATTATGGATGGAACCGTGGCATGAGAAATGTTATCGCGGTAACGGGGGCTTGCCTTGCCGTTGAGAAGGAGAAGTTTGAGGAAGTGGGTGGTTTCCCCGAGGAATTGCCGGTGGCCTTTAATGATGTGGATTTATGTTTTTCTTTATACGAGAAGGGGTATTATAATACAGTTTTACAAGGGACGGTGCTATATCACTATGAATCGCTGAGCAGAGGACAGGATGAAGAGAGGGATAAGCTTGAACGGCTGCTGGCGGAAAAGCGGAAGCTTTACGCCCGGCATAGGGGGCTTTACGGGAAGGATCCCTTTTACCATAAATATCTGGCAGGAGATATGCTTTCCACGGGATTTGAACTTAGGGCTGATTATGATTGGCAGGAGAATATGACTTATGGGAAGGTCGTAGAAGCTGGTGGATTATTGGAAGCTGCCAGGGAGGATGCATGTGTCATGATTAGTCTGGAATATGCGGGAACTTTGGAGGAATGGCGTTGTGGGATAGAGCCGGAGAATGGACCGGACGATCATATGCAGGATTATTATATACAAGGGTATTCCTTTGTGGCAGGTTCGGATAACGCATGTTATGAAAAGAGAATTTTACTGGAGAGAACAAGCGGAGGGGCAGAATCTTTAAAAGGAGGAGTCCATAGGCTGTTTGCAGTCTCACCGGAGCTTTTTCTTCGAAAGGACGTGGAGCAGAATCTGCCGGATCAGGTCAATGTTGGAATGGCGGGCTTCGGAGCAGTGCTTCGAGGAAAAGATGTCAAAGAGGGAAATTATCGGTTGGGAATTCTTGTGAAAGATAAATGTTCGGGCCAGAAACTGTATTCATGGACGAACCGTTATCTGAATATTAAATAAGCGTTGTCATGAGAAATATTGGCAGGAAAGGACAAGGAATGCAGGAAGAAAGGACAGATTATAATGATTATTATAAAGAGGCCTATGAAAAGGAACATATAAAATGTGCTGACTTGGCGGGCCGGATCGCGCAACTGGAGGAAAAGAACGAGGAGCTTGCTTTTAAGATTAACCGAATTAAGAGCAACCCCGTTTGGAAGGCGAGCGCACCCTTTCGAAAAGCCATGCACTTTTTGCTCCGTCAGCGCAGCCGTTTGAAGAACTGCGGAAATCTGCGGGGACTTGCGGCCAAGATTAAGTATAAGCAAAGAGAACGGGAGGCCATGAAATGCTATGGTACGGATAGCTTTCCCGATGAGGCGAGAAGAAAGAGGGAAAACGAAACTGTTTTTCCCCGTATGATAAAGTTCAGTATTTTGGTGCCGCTTTATAATACCCCTAAGGAGTTTCTTACGGCTATGCTGGATTCGGTAGTGAATCAGACATATGGAAACTGGGAGCTTTGTCTTGCAGACGGTTCCGACAGGGAGCACTCCTACGTAGGTAAGACGTGTGAGGAATATATAGAGAAAGAGAAAGCGCATACGGGAGGGGAATCCCGCATCATCTATAAGAAACTGGAAAAGAATGAGGGAATCTCAGGAAATACCAATCAGTGCTATGCAATGGCTACGGGAGAATATATCGGGCTGTTCGATCACGATGACATCTTGCATCCGTCGGTGCTCTATGAATATGCAAAGGTCATTAATGAGCAGGACGCGGATTATATTTACTGTGATGAGACGACTTTTAAAAATAACGACATCAATAAAATGCTCACTATGCACTTTAAACCTGATTATGCGGTAGATAATCTGCGAGCCAACAATTATATATGTCATTTCAGCGTGTTCCAACGACAGCTTTTGGAGGGAACGGAGCTTTTTCGCACAAAATACGACGGCAGTCAGGATCACGATATGATTCTGCGGCTGACGGACAGGGCTAAGAATGTGGTCCATGTGCCGAAGCTTATGTATTACTGGCGCTCTCACGCGGGCAGTGTAGCTTCCGGTATTCAGGCCAAGACTTATGCAATCGATGCGGCGAAGGGTGCGGTGGCGGATCATCTGCGCGGGCACGGTTATGAGCATTTTAAAATATCGAGTACAAGAGCTTTTGAGACGATTTTCAAGATCAGCTATCAGATTATCGGTAATCCCAAGATTTCCATCGTTATTGCCAACAAGGATCACAAAGAGGACTTGAGCAGATGCATCACTTCTATTTTGGAGAAATCCACCTATGATAATTATGAGATCATCGTGGTGGAAAATAACAGCGAGACACCGGAAATATGGGAATACTATGAAAAACTTAGGGAAAATGAGAAAGTCAGGATAATAAATGCCAGGGATTTACAGCATAGCACAGATAAAAAATTCAATTATTCTGCTATAAACAACCTGGGCGTAAAAGAGGCTGCCGGCGAATATATTCTCTTACTGAATAACGACACTCAGGTGATTACGGTCAACTGGATGGAGGAACTGCTCATGTACGCGCAGCGTGAGGATGTGGGGGCCGCCGGCGCTAAGCTCTATTATGAAAATAAGACGATACAGCATGCGGGCGTGGTACTCGCACTCGGTGCTCATCGTACGGCGGGGCACAGCCATTACGGACAGCATAGGGAAAATCTGGGTTACATGGGAAGGCTCTGCTATGCGCAGGATGTGTCTGCAGTGACGGGAGCCTGCCTGTTGGTTTCCAAGGAATTGTATGAAAAAGCAGGCGGACTGGATGAATCTTTTGCCATATCCTTAAACGACGTAGATTTCTGCCTGAAGCTTAGGGAACTTGGATATTTAAATGTTTTTACCCCGTTTGCAGAGCTGTATCATTTCGAGTCCATATCCAGAGGTCTGGACGATGAGGGTGAGAAGGCGGAGCGCTATAATGAGGAATCTGCAAGGTTTCGAGAGAAGTGGAAGGCTGTTCTGGAAAAGGGCGATCCTTATTACAATCCCAATTTTTCCCTGGATCGCAGCGACTTTTCTTTGAAAATAGAGAAGAATGTGATATAATCCCAATGTGATAATATATGATAGTATCGCATGAAAAATCAAATATCAGAGTACAGATACAGGAGGAACCCGATATGAGTTACAAGGAAGAGTTTGAGTTTTGGCTAAATGATTCATACTTCGACGAAGATACGAAGAAAGAGCTTTTGGCAATCAAAAATGATGAAAAGGAAATGGAAGATCGTTTTTATAAAGAGCTGGAATTTGGCACCGGCGGTTTACGCGGTGTAATCGGTGCGGGAACAAACCGCATGAATATCTATACGGTAAGAAAGGCAACGCAAGGGCTTGCCAATTATATTATCAAGCAGGGAGGCAAGGAAAAAGGAGTAGCCATCGCCTATGACTCCAGAAGAAAATCCCCCGAATTTGCTGACGAAGCAGCTTTGTGCCTTGCAGCTAACGGCATTAAGGCATATGTTTTTGAAAATCTGCGCCCTACGCCTGAGCTGTCTTTTGCGCTTAGAAAATTGGGCTGCATCTCCGGTATCGTAATTACGGCCAGCCATAACCCTCCGGAATACAACGGCTACAAGGCATACTGGGAGGACGGCGCGCAGGTAACGGCACCGAAGGATGAAGAAATCATTACGGAAGTGAAAAACGTAACGAATTATCACGAAGTAAAGACTATGGACAAGCAAGAGGCCATTACAGCGGGCTTGTATCAGGTAATAGGAAAAGAAATCGACGATGCATATATGGAAGAGCTGAAAAAGCAAATTATCCATCCGGAAATCATCGAGGAGGTGTCCGATGACATTAAAATTGTTTATTCTCCTTTCCACGGTACGGGAAACATTCCGGTAAGACGCATTTTATCGGAGCTGGGTTTTAAGCATGTGTATGTCGTACCTGAGCAGGAGCTGCCAGACCCTGATTTCACTACGTTGGAATATCCTAACCCGGAGGACCCGAAGGCATTTGCTCTCGCTTTGAAGCTGGCGAAGGAGAAAAATGCGGATATCGTGCTGGCGACCGACCCGGATGCAGACAGGCTGGGTATTTACGCCTTGGATAACAAGAGTGGCGAATACATTCCTTTTACCGGCAATATGTCGGGTATGCTCATCGCGGAATATATTTTGAGGGAAAGAAGAGCTACGAATACGATGCCTGAGAACCCCGCACTCGTTACGACAATCGTTACAACGAATATGGCAAAGGCCATTTCCGACGATTACAACGTAAAGTGCATCGAAGTTTTGACCGGTTTCAAATATATCGGCGAACAGATCAAATGGTTCGAGGAGAGTGGTTCCAATAATTACGTATTCGGTCTTGAGGAAAGCTACGGCTGCCTTGCGGGCACTCATGCGAGAGATAAAGATGCGGTAGTTGCAGTTATGTGTCTGTGTGAAATGGCAGCATGGTGTAAAAAGCACGGAAAGACCGTATGGGATCAGATGTTGGATATGTATGAGAAATACGGCTACTTCAAAGAGTCTCAGTATGCCATTACGCTAAAGGGTATTGAGGGATCTAAACAAATTGCTCAGATTATGGATAAGCTGAGAAGCAATCCGCCGAAGAACTTTGGCGATTTGAAGGTAGTCGAAGTGAAAGACTACGCTTCCGGCATAATTGTCAATATGGAAACCGGAGAAGAAACGGGGACAGGACTTCCGGAATCCAATGTGCTTTATTTTGATTTGACGTGCGACTCATGGTGCTGTGCCCGTCCTTCCGGAACGGAGCCGAAGCTCAAGTTTTATATGGGCGTAAAGGGAACGAGCCTTGAGGATGCGCAGGTGAAGGTGGAAAAGCTGACAGAAGATTTAAAAGCATTTATCTAATATATTAAAAGTATGATTCATAAGGACTGTCGTATAGACGGTTTTCGCCCATGGCGTAAGCCTATATGCGGCAGTCCCTATACTATGAACGTATTCGGAAGGTTAATGAAGATGGGAAACGCTGTTTTTAAAAAGAGCAATTGGAAGAAAACCTTTTATTATCTAAAAAAGAACGGACTTAAAAGTGCATACTATGCGGCTATGGAAAGGCTGGCAAGGGAAAACGCGGCGAACTACAGCTATCAGGCCCCTCCGAAGGAAGAACTTGAACGGCAGAGGGAGGAAGCGGAGAAATATCCGTATACCTTCAGCATCCTTGTGCCTGCTTATGAAACGAATCCCGTATTTCTTCGTGAAATGCTGGATAGCGTCCTTAGCCAGACTTATTTCAAACTGGAACTGATCGTGGCGGATGCAAGCGCTTCGGAACAGGTAAAGAAAGTGATGGAAACTTATGATGACAAAAGGTTCCGTTATGTTAAAATAGCAGAGAACAAAGGGATTTCTGCCAATACCAACGCTGCATTGGCAAAGACGGAAGGGGAATATATCGGTCTTCTGGACCATGACGACGTTCTTACACCCGATGCCTTATATGAAATGGCGAAAGCTATAGCCGAAAAGGAAAAGAACGGAAATACTGCATGGATGCTGTATTCCGATGAAGATAAAGGAAACGGGGACTGTACGCAATTTTATGAACCCCATTTCAAACAGGATTTGAACATGGATTTGTTATTGTCCAATAATTATATCTGCCATTTCCTGGTCATGAAGAGAAGTCTCATAAAAAGCCTTGGGTTTCGGTCGGAATATGACGGTGCGCAAGACTTTGATTTAGTATTGCGCGCGGCAGGAAGGCTGCTCTATGAGACGAAGGAGCAGAGAAGGGATCTTATGCGGGAATGGGAAAATGCGGGAAGAACTGCAATAGTTCATGTTCCGAAGGTACTATACCACTGGCGCTGCCATACCCAGTCCACAGCAGAAAACCCTGAGAGTAAACGATATGCGTATGATGCCGGAAGGCGCGCTGTACAGGATTTCGTAAACAGCCGGGGCTGGAAAGCATCGGTATCGGATAGCCCGCATCTGGGGTTCTACCGGATCGCTTATGAAGGGGGTATTTTCTCACAAAGACCGGAGGTAGGAGTTATCGGAGGGAAGATATTCAGTGCCGGAGGAAAGATTGCAGGGGGCATCTATGATGAAAATAGTATCTCGATATACGAAGGACTTCATAAGGAATACAGCGGCTATATGCACAGAGCTACGCTTCTTCAAGAGGCTTATGCCGTAGATATGCGCTGCATGAAGGTGAGAAAAGAGCTTTGGAACCTGTTCGAGGAGGTCTTTGGCGTACCTTATGCAGAGGATGAGCATACCGGATATTTCGCCTATGAGAAATATTCCAATAAGAATCGCTTCAATGAAAAGTCTCACCTTGCGAAGAGGATGCGTGAGGAAATTATGGGAAGAGAAAAAACGTGGATAGGTGTCGACGCAGAGAATGGAGAATTCAAGAAGGTGAGTATAAATTTTTGCGAGCGAGTGAGAAAAATGGGCTATACCGTCGTTTTTGAGCCGGAAGCATCGGTGAAGCTAACCAAAACCCTGCGGCGCTGATGGATGATTGGCAAGGACGATTTCCTCCGGGCAGTGGAGTAACATGACAATAGACGTAAAAAGGATTAGGGCTGAGCATATGGAGTCGACAGTAGTAATACCTAATTATAACGGAATAAAGTATATGGACGGCTGCCTGAAAGCGCTCTATAAGGGAACGGCGGTTCCTAAGGTAATCGTGGTGGACAATGGTTCCTCCGACGAAAGTCTTAAGATTGTGGAGGAGAAATATCCGCAGGCACAGATAATACGCTTTAAGAAGAACGAAGGCTTCAGTGCGGCAGTGAACGCGGGAATCAAGGCGGCGGTGACGGAATTTGTCATCCTGCTCAACAACGATACAAAGGTGGAGCCGCATTTCGTAGAAGCGCTGGAAGCGGCTATAAGAAAAAATGGGGATGCTTTTTCCGTCAGTGCCAAGATGTTGTCCATGAAAGAGCCGGATCTGATCGATAGTGCAGGAGACCTGTACTGTGCTCTCGGCTGGGCGTTTTCTCTTGGAAAAGGAAAGGAAAAAGGCAGCTATGGCAAGGCGGCGGAAATCTTCGCTTCCTGCGCGGGAGCTGCTATTTATAAAAGGGAGGTCTTTGAGCAAATCGGCTATTTCGATGAAAACCACTTCGCCTATTTAGAGGACATAGACATAGGATACCGGGCAAAGCTTTCGGGGTTTCGTAATTATTTTGCACCTGAGGCCGTGGTATATCATGCGGGCAGCGGATCAAGCGGTTCCAGATATAATGAATTCAAGGTAAAGCTTTCTTCCAGGAACAGCATTTACCTGATATATAAAAACATGCCGTTACTGCAGATGTTCCTCAATCTGCCGTTCCTCGTGCCGGGCTTTTTAGTAAAACTTTTATTCTTTATGAAAAAGGGTATGGGAAAAACATATCTTTTCGGCTTGGCGGAGGGCTTTAAGCTGTCCTTCTCCGAAAGAGGACGACAAAACAAGATGCGGTTTAAGGCAAAGAACTGGCGAAGGTATGTAGAAATCCAGTTGGAGCTTTGGATAAACATAATTCGAAGGGTAATGGGATAGTTTCTATTCACGCCTCTATTCCGCGAGGTGTTTTGTGCTGTTTTTGAACAAAATCCCGGGGTAGCCGGCGCCAAATTGCACGTTACATACAATTTGTATGCATATTGTTGCTATGAACAGTAAAACTGTGAGTATCAGGTTATTTGTTCATACAGTAGCTTAACATTTACTGTTAAGCTGCGTAAGAATGTGATGCAAGAGATGATTTCTGCTTCGCGGAGCGAATTGAAATGCAGAAATCATGCGTTGCTGGGAACGGAGTGAACAGTAACAATAGTAACATGGAATAGTCTATTTATAGAAAATTAAGTTGTACTTTTTGTAATAATATTGTAAAATGTTTAGCAGTATAGGAAATTTGGTGAAGATATGATAAAAGATAACCAAAGGTATTTCAATAGATTGCACCTGCTGGTGGATGCGGTTGTCGTAGCACTTTCCTATTCACTTGCATGGCTCATTAAGTTTAAGACACCATTTGCGAATACAGAGCCGGGCGTCACTGCGTTGTCCGTAGCGACATATTTCAGTGCGCTTTATTTTATTGTGCCCGGGTACGTTTTGTTGTATTATTTTTTTAATATGTATACGCCTAAACGGGCGACAAGAAGAAAGTATGAAATATCCAGTATTTTTAAAGCGAATACAGTAGGCGTATTTCTGTTCATGGTAATGTTGTTTGCCGTTAAGCAGGAACATTTTTCGCGCTCCTTGATTTTTATTTTTTATGTGATCAATATTATTTTAACTACCTTGTCAAGGTCGATGATTCGAAGTGGTCTGCAATATTTCCGTAAAAAAGGGTATAATCTAAAGTATGTTCTGCTAGTGGGATATTCCCGTGCGGCGGAGGAATATATTACGCGAATCAACGCGAATCCCCAATGGGGATATGTGGTAAGGGGAATACTGGATGACAGGGTTCCGGGAGGAACTTTATATAAGGGCGTAAAGGTATTGGGAAGAATCGATAACCTGCTCTATATATTGCCGGAGAACAAACTGGATGAAATCGCGGTCACGCTGGCTCTTGAGGATTATGACAGACTGGAGCGGATTGTGGATTTATGTGAAAAATCCGGGGTGCATACGAAATTTATTCCCGACTATAACAGCCTTGTGCCCAGCAGGCCGTATACGGAGGATTTGATGGGACTTCCCGTCATCAATATCCGCTATGTTCCGCTGACGAATACTTTGAACTGGGTAGCAAAGCGCGCAGTGGATGTGGTCGGTTCCCTTTGCGGAATCATTGTTTCTTCGCCGATTATGCTCGTTACAGTCCTTCTTATAAAGTGTACCAGCCGCGGGCCGGTGATTTTTAAGCAGGAGAGAGTCGGGCTTCACAATAAACCGTTCCAGATGTATAAGTTTCGCACCATGGAACTGCAGAAGCCTTCTCAGGAACAGAAGGCATGGACTGTAAAGGACGACCCTCGTGTGACGAAGGTGGGCAAGCTTCTCAGAAGGACGAGCCTCGATGAATTGCCGCAGCTTTTTAACATATTGGCGGGAGAAATGAGTTTGGTGGGACCCAGGCCCGAAAGGCCGCTGTTCGTTGAAAAGTTCAAGGAAGAGGTTCCGCGCTATATGATCAAGCATCAGGTGCGCCCCGGACTTACCGGATGGGCACAGATCAATGGTTATAGAGGCGATACGTCCATAAGGAAGCGCATCGAATACGATATATTTTATATAGAAAACTGGACAATGGGCTTGGATATAAAAATCATGTTTTTAACCGTGTTCAAAGGGTTCATTAATAAAAACGCCTATTGATCTTTAGTTAAGAAAGTTTATTGAAACTGCGTGTTAAGAACATTTTTAAGAGGTTCTTATTAAATAAAATATTTATTTAGGTATAAGAGGTAAATTTGCAAGAAGATAAGGGAGAATGAAAATGGCTACAAATTCAAAGAAGAGCAGAAACAGTGAAAGCGTTAAGGCTTCAGGAAATAGTAAGGGAAAGAAGATGTCCGCGAAGGAAAGGGAGAAGAAAAAGAGGAAAAAGATTCTTCTTTTTATCGTGGAGATATTCGTATTGCTCATTATGGTCGTAGTTCTGTACGGTGTGCTTAAGGGGGAAAAGGTCGGTAAGGTAGAACTGAATGAGGACGAATTAGTTATTAATGAGGAAGTAAAGCAACGGGAAGAGACGACAAACATGAAGGGCTACCGAAATATTGCCTTGTTCGGCGTGGATTCCACGACGGGAGCTTTGACGAAGAATACGCGAAGCGATACAATTATGATTGCCTCCATCAATCAGGATACGGGAGATTGCAAGCTGGTTTCCGTATACCGCGATACCTATCTGAATCTGAGTAACGATACTTATAATAAATGTAACTCCGCTTACGCGAAGGGCGGCCCGGAGATGGCTATCAATATGTTGAACATGAATATGGATATGAATATTACAGACTTCGTAACGGTAGGCTTTGCAGGACTGACGGATACCATTGATGCGCTGGGCGGCATTATGGTCGATGTAGACAGTGCGGAAATCCATCATTTGAACAGTTATCAGTTTACGATGGCAGAGGATTTGAAGCGCCCTTATAACGAAGTGACGCAGACGGGGTATCAGCTCCTCAACGGCCTTCAGGCTACGGCATACTGCCGTATCCGTTATACGGCAGGAGATGACTTCAAGAGGGCAGAGCGCCAGAGAGAAGTATTGATGGCGGTTGCGGACAAAGCGAAGACCGCTTCGCCGGCAACCCTGAATGAGATTGCCAACGATGTATTCAGCGAGGTTTATACCTCCCTCGACTTGACGGAAATTGTAGAACTGCTGGGTGGTATTAGTAAATACAACATCGTGGACCAGACCGGATTCCCCAACGAGCAGTACAGGGCTACGGGAACTATCGGTTCAAAGGGAAGCTGTGTTATCCCTGTAGATTTGAAGGAAAATGTGGAGTGGCTGCATCAATTCTTATTCGATGAGACATACACCGTATCTTCGGACGTACAGACATACAGCGATAAGATAAAGAGCGATACGGGTTCATATATTAGGTAGTTATGGATATTTAAATGATAGAATAGTATAATAAACAAAAAAGGGCCTGAGAATAAGAACAGGTCCTTTTTATTAAAATCAAGAAATCATCAAATGGCGAGAGGGAGACGAATGAAAGAAATTGATGTAATTATTCCTGTGTATAAGCCGGATAAAACATTTTTTACGTTAATAGAAAAGCTGGAGAAACAGACGGTTCCGATAAGAAAGATAATTGTAATGAATACGGAGCAAAAGTATTTTGACAGACTGATATATGGTACTCCTTTTGCTGAAAAATACACGAATGTTCATGTAACTCATTTATCCAAAAGAGAGTTCAATCATGGAGATACGAGAAATCGCGGTGTGAAAAGGTCACAGGCTCCTATTTTTGTTATGATGACTCAGGATGCTCTTCCGGAGGACGAATATCTGCTGGAGGATCTCATCCGCCCTCTGGAAAAAGAGGGAACGGCAGTTTCCTATGCCAGACAGCTTCCTGCAAAGGATTGCAATGAGATGGAGCGCTTCATCAGGGCCTTTAACTATCCGGAGACCAGTGTGGAAAAGTCTGCGGCGGATGTAGAGAGACTGGGGATAAAAGCATATTTCTGTTCGAACGCATGCGCGGCATACAAGAGAGATATCTTCGATTCCCTGGGAGAATTTGTCCGATATACGATTTTCAACGAGGATATGCTATATGCAGCCAAGGCTATAAAGGCAGGATACTCTGTGGCATACGCTGCGCAGGCGAGAGTGATTCACTCTCATAACTATACGGGCAGGCAGCAGTTTCACAGAAATTTCGATTTGGGCGTATCTCAGGCGCAGCACCCGGAGGTGTTTGAAGGGATAACATCCGAAAAAGAGGGATTCGCTCTTGTAAAGAAAATGACCAGACATTTGTGGCAAGAGGGCTATAGGAGCCAGATTCCTATGTTTTACTTTAACAGCGCATGCCGCTATGCCGGTTTTGCCCTTGGAAAGAATTACCGCAAGCTTCCGGCGAAGCTTATCTTAAAGTTTACGATGAACAAGGAATATTGGGAGCAGGAGAAACGGATAAAATCCAGTAAAAATTTTAGATGATAAAAAAATCGTTAACAAAAAACGCATATTTTTATCACAAAAAGAACACAATTCCCGCATATACTGAGTTCAAAGATTAGGAAAGGAAAGAGGGAATTGTTATGTATGAGAATAATTATCCGAATGATTACGAAAACAAGAATGTAGTTGATAGTACGGCAAGGGACTTTTCATCCGGCAACGGCAATTTCAGCGGACAGAGCACAGGCAATTATAGCACAGGCTATAATAATACAAATACTTCCGGTTATGGCAACGGCAGCTATCGTTATGGCAATAACTATAATTATATGGAGAACGCTTATCGTCAGGGAAATGGCGCAGGAGACGGAGGAAATCATCAGTCGGGGAAAGAGAAGAAGGAAAAGAAGGGCGGAGGCTACTTGAAAAAGGCGGCAGCAGCCATAGGGCTTGGACTATTCTTCGGAGTTTGTGCAGGGTTGGGCTTCTTCGCGGTGGAATCCACTACGGGAGCACTTACCAAATCTACGGTAACGGCAGCTTCGGAAGCGATAGAGTCGGCGAAGGACACCGCAAACATCATTGCCGAGACGGCAAAAAGCATCGATACTACGCAGCCGGCGACAGCCATAGTTACGGATGTCAGCGATGTGGCGAAGAATGTTATGCCGGCAATCGTTTCCATTAACAATACTTATACCGAGACGATGACTACCTTTTTCGGTCAGTCCATGCAGAGTGAAGCTACGGCAGCAGGCTCGGGTATTATCGTAGGAGAAAGTGATACGGAGCTTCTCATCGTATCTAACTATCATGTAGTGGAAGGC
Source organism: Bacillota bacterium (assembly GCA_023442465.1). Lineage (GTDB taxonomy): Bacteria > Bacillota > Clostridia > Lachnospirales > Lachnospiraceae > Kineothrix. The sequence goes on from JAEZZQ010000050.1 coordinate 75,631, forward strand.
GCAGACACGCTTAAAGTACAGTTTGTCGACGGATCCGAAGCAGAAGCTCAGATAAAAGGAACTGATGCGGATATGGATTTGGCGGTCATAGCAGTGCCTTTGGAGAGCCTTGGTGCGGCCACAAAGGACGCCATTGCGGTTGCAGCTCTGGGTGATTCCGACAGCCTTATCGTAGGAGAACCGGCAATAGCTATCGGCAATGCTCTGGGCTACGGACAATCTGTAACGTTAGGAGTAATCAGTGCAGTGAACAGAGTCATTGATTTGTCCAGCGCAAGCGGTAGTTCTTCCGAGTCAGATGCTACTTTTATACAGACGGATGCAGCGATAAACCCCGGTAATTCAGGCGGAGCTTTGCTCAACTTAAAAGGCGAGGTAATCGGTATCAACTCTAATAAAATCGGCGGTGATGCGATAGAAGGTATGGGCTATGCAATTCCCATTTCAGCTGCAAAACCGATTATTGAAGACTTGATGTTAAGAGAGACGAGAACAAAGGTAACGCAAGAAAACAAGGGCTATCTCGGCCTCTCCCCCCTTACCGTAGTGGATGAAATGGCAGAGACTTACGGTATGCCTAAGGGTGTATATGTATCTCAGGTATATGAAGGAACCGCAGCAGAGGCGGCAGGAATCAAGAAGGGCAATATCATTACGGAATTCGACGGCAATAAAGTGACCACAGCGGAAGACCTCTTGAGTGTTATGGAATATTATTCCGTAGGAGATACTGTCGATGTAACGATTATGCAGGGCAGCCCCACCGGCTGGGAAAGCAAGACCGTTACCGTGACTCTCGGTGAAAAATATGCGGGTTATGATACAAATAGCAATAATACAGACAGTAATGATACAAACGATAATGAATAAAGAGCGGATGAAGCGGCTATTTTTAAAATAGCTGCTTTTTTCTAATATATTTATAAAATAACTGAGGGGCAATTTAGAAAATGTTAACTTGTACAACATTTATGGATGCCGTATAATAAAAATCAGTAAATTCAATGCACAACTATAGTACACTATATTTGTGCCGATAAATGAAGTATAAGGAGCGAAGGAATTAAAATGAGCGATTTTGATAATAAAGATTATGAGGAAGAAGAAAGAGAAGAATTAAAGGGAGATATGAAAGAATTTTCTAATGAAGGGTCAGAAGGAAGTACCGGAAAGAACGGCTCTGAAATGGGAGATGACGGCGCTTTGGAGGAAATGAAAACCGAAGGGAAAAAGCCTGATGGGAAAAAAGAAAACGAATATGAGGACGTCTGCTTCATCTGCCGCAGACCGGAGAGCAAGACGGGTAAGATGTTCAAGCTGCCCAACAACATATCCGTATGCAATGATTGCATGCACAAGACGATGGATACGGTCAGCCAGTTCGATTATCAGGGCATGCTGAACAATACCAACCTAAACGGGGACTGGGACAAGATAAACAAGGGAAAGGGAATTCCTAATATCAGTTTTGTGAATCTGGCGGATTTGCAGGGAGACGGCGGTATTCCCAACAAGCAGAAGCTGAAAAAGAAGAAGCCGGGAGAAGGTGCAGCGCCGGTACTTGACATTAAAAATATCCCTGCACCCCATAAAATAAAGGCGCAGCTTGACGAATACGTGGTGGGACAGGAAAAGGCGAAGAAGATTATTTCTGTCGCGGTATATAATCATTACAAACGCGTTTTTACAGGAACAATGGATGAAATTGAAATCGAGAAATCCAACATTCTTATGCTCGGCCCTACGGGAAGCGGTAAGACGTATCTCGTTAAGAATTTAGCGAGGCTGCTTGACGTGCCGTTAGCGATAACAGATGCCACTTCTCTTACGGAGGCGGGCTATATCGGAGATGATATCGAAAGCGTTGCTTCCAAGCTGCTTGCAGCGGCGGACAACGATGTGGAGAGAGCGGAAAGAGGCATTATATTCATCGATGAAATCGATAAGATAGCCAAGAAGAAAAATACCACCTCCAGAGATGTCAGCGGAGAATCGGTGCAGCAGGGAATGCTGAAGCTGCTGGAAGGGGCGGAGATAGAGGTGCCGGTAGGAGCTAACAGCAAGAATGCCATGGTCCCTCTTACTACGATGAACACGAAGAACATTCTGTTCATTTGCGGGGGTGCCTTTCCTGATTTGGAGGAAATTATAAAGCAGCGACTGAACAAAAGGACCTCTATCGGATATACGGCAGAGCTTAAGGATAAATACGATAAGGACAAGAATATTTTGAGCAAAGTGACGGTGGAGGATATCAAGAAATTCGGCATGATTCCCGAGTTTATCGGACGTTTGCCGATTATCTGCACCTTGGAGGGCTTGTCTAAAGAGATGCTCGTTAAAATCCTTAAGGAGCCCAAAAATGCCATTCTTAAGCAGTACCAAAAGCTGCTGGAGCTGGACGAGGTCAAGCTGGAATTCGACGAGGGTGCTTTGGAGGCGATTGCAGAAAAAGCGATGGAAAAGGATACCGGAGCCAGGGCACTTCGTGCCATTATCGAGGATTTCATGTTGGATATCATGTATGAGATTCCTAAGGACGACAATATCGGACGGGTAACGATTACGAGGGAATATATAGAAAATACTGGAGGGCCGATTATCGATATCCGCAGCAATTCTCTCGAGCTGCCGGATAATCTTAACGTAATTGAGCAGTAGGTCATATAATAGTAAAAAAATGAAGAGTAAGTATATATGGCCTGCAGAGAACAGATGTTGTCTAATGATTATATGGAAATCCTGCTGGATTATACATCGCCTTATATAGATGAACTATATCCGGAGAATTGCATTGAAGTGATCGATGATGAGTTCATCATAGTACTCGTGGAAAGAAGTCTGCTCCCGCCTATCAGCATATCTACCTTTACCTATACCTCGATTTCGAAGTTGTATGGGCTTATGCAGGAGAATGTTACTCCGGCACAGGGTAATTTTGATCCTCTGAGCTTAATTCGGACGGGAATTCTGCAGGTGCAGCGGCCGCCTTTGTCTCTGACCGGAAGGGGTGTCATTATCGGCTTTGTAGATACCGGCATACAGTATGACCTGCAGGTATTCCGCAGAGAAGACGGCACCTCCAGGATTCTGGCGATATGGGATCAGACGATTCAGGATGGTACTCCGCCTGAAGGTTTTTCCTACGGCACGCTGTATACCAACGAGCAGATAAACGAAGCGCTGCAAAGCGACGACCCGTTATCCATAGTGCCTACCACGGATACAATAGGGCATGGAACGGCGGTGGCCAGCGTGGCGGCGGGGAGCAATATCAATTTCGGACTTACTTTTTTGGGGGCCGCACCGGACGCGGATATTGTTGTAGTAAAGTGCAGAGAGGCGAAACAGTATTTGCGCGATTATTATTTTGTACCAGAGGGAGTTCCAGCTTATTCGGGGACAGACATCGCGATGGCGGTGAAGTATCTGGACAGCTTTGCCGTAGCGGGAATACGTCCGGTGGTAATGTGCATCGGTCTGGGAACGAACTTGGGCGATCATGCAGGAAATTCCATTTTATCCAGATATCTGAGCCGCATAGCGGAAAAAAGAAGCCGTGCGGTCATCGTATGCGGCGGCAACGAAGGTAATGCGGAGCATCATTACGGAAGCTCCATTACTATGAGCTCACGAATTGTGACGGAAGTGGTGGAAGTGCGTGTAGATGCTCAGGAAATAGGGTTTGTGATGGAGCTGTGGGGCAGCCCGCCTAATTTGTTCAGCGTAGCAATTCGCTCTCCGGGCGGGGAGGTAATTCCGGCCATCGACTTCAGAAGCAGAACGACGCGAAGTTTTTCCTTTATATATGAAAGAACCAAGGTAACGGTGGATCACGTTCTGGTGGAGCAGGTAACGGGAGAGGAAGTAGTAGTATTCCGTTTTGAAGCTCCGACGCCGGGAGTATGGACATTTAATATTGTTATTGAAGGAGACAGCGACTACTCCGACATTAACATGTGGCTTCCGATTAAACAATTTTTGCTGGGAAATACCAATTTTCTTCGCTCAACGCCTTATACGACGCTTACAGAGCCGTCCTTGGCAAACAATGTAATTACGCCCTCTACCTACGACGACAGCAACGATAGTTTTTATATAGAATCAGGAAGAGGATTTGCGAGGGGAAGGGAAGCTAAGCCTGATTTCGCTGCTCCCGGAGTCAATGTTTCCACCGTGCTCGGAGACCAGACCGGTTCCAGCATGTCGGCAGCTATTACTGCGGGCGCATCCGCGCAGTTCATGCAGTGGGCGGTAGTGGAAGGAAATGAGCCGCTGGTTCAATCCCCTCAGTTGAAGACATATTTCATAAGAGGAGCGAGAAGGGATATGGAAGTTCTTTATCCCAATCGTTCGTGGGGCTACGGGCAGTTGGATATTGAGCGTACTTTTAGAATCATCGCCGGAACGATAGGAGGATAGAAGTTGAATTATATCGGGATAATAGCAGCAATCTTCGGCACGGACTTTTTTATAAAGAATTATATGGAAAAGACCCTCGAAGAAGGAAAAGAAAAGGAAAAAGCGGGAGGCTTTATATGGCTTCGCAAGCATCATAATAAGGGCGCGTTTTTAAACGCGGGGCAGGGAAAAAGAATGGTGGTGGCATTCATCTCGCTAATGCTCACGTTAGTTCTTACCGTATTCTTTATTATGACGCTTGGAACGAAAGGAAATACAGTTTTAAAAGCAGGCTTGTCCCTTTTGCTCGGAGGCGCTTTCAGCAATACGTATGATAGATGGAAGAGAGGATATGTGGTAGATTATCTGAGTTTTCACGTCAGGTGGAAATGGCTTAGCAACATTATTTTCAATATATCCGATTTCTGTATTATCATAGGGGCTTTCATTACGGCCCTTAGCGTTGGAAACGAATAAAACCGGAGTAATTTTATGAAACAAGAAATGCGCATGGAAGCAGTTATTGCAGGCTGATACCATGCGCATTTTTTATGTAATAAGAAAGTGCTCCTAATTATTCTAATTATCACAAAATATGCAATGGTGGAGGATGGGGATTTGTAGTATGATAATCAAAAATAAACGGAGGGGAGAGTATTTTTGTTCATGAAAAAGTTAAAAGCGGACTATGGTTACACTACATTACAAAATCTGCGCTATGCATTCAACGGGGCCATGAAATGGCAGCCGCTCATTGTCTTATGTACAGTCATCTTTGCCGTATCGGACGGACTGAGAGGTTTTGTATGGATTTACGGCGCGAAATTGATCATTCAGATTTTGGAAAGCGCTCAGACAGGAAGCGGATTCCGGGTAATTGCCGGTATTGTTTTTGCAGCGGCAGCCATTGAACTGATACTTCGTCTGGGCATGGAAGCGGGAGTAACTACGGCTTCCTCCAGGATTTCGGATGTAAGGTGTAAATTCATATTATTTTCCAATAAGAAAGTAATGACTATGCCCTTTGCTTTGCTGGAGGAGCCTAAGGTGTACAATACAAAGAGAAAAGGGGACGAAGGGACATCCAATATGGTGGAAGGAATGGAGGGAATTCTTAGGGAAACAGCCCGGTTCTTGTCAGCTTTTATTATGATGGCCGCTGCATCGGTTATTTTGTGGAACCAGGCTCCGTTCATGATTCTTGCTATGCTGTTTCTTGCGGTGGGAAGAGGTCTCCTTCATGACCGGATGTCGAAATGGGAAAAGGAAAAGTTCCATGATCCGTCTGTTCCCGATTGGCGTGAAAGCTACCATTATTACAGGACGGCCTCCAGTTTTGAATACGCGAAGGATATTCGTATTTTCCGGATGAAGAGCCCTCTGCATGAAAGATATGGACAGGTTCTCGACCGGATACATACCCGTGCAAAGGAGATGAACAATAAGTGGAGGAATACCCTTTTACAGGAAGGCGCAGTCGGCCTGCTGCAGGAAGGGATCATGTATGCATGGCTGGTGTATGCCGTGCTTAGAAAAGGAATGAGTGTGGCTGATTTTACCCTGTATTTGGGGAGTATACGAAGCTTTAACAGCGCTGTGGCAGGATGCTTGGAACGGTGGAATCATATAGTGAGAGACAGCAGGTTGATCAACGATTTTCGGGCATTTCTGGACTATCCGGATAAGGCGGGAGAAGAGCCTCTTAAAGGCACATTTAAGAAAGATTATGAGAGATTCGGCGAAGAGGACCATAAAAGAGATGGAGCGATTCCTTATGCGGAGCAATATGAATTCCGGTTTGAAGATGTTTCCTTTGCTTATCCGGGCAGCGGGAAAGAATATGCGTTAAAAGGATTAAATCTTGTTCTGGAGCCTGGCAAGAGACTTGCGGTGGTCGGGCTCAACGGAGCCGGGAAATCGACATTTATTAAGTTGCTGTGTGGGCTGTATGAGCCTACGGAAGGAACGATTTATATGAATGGTAAGGATATCAGCCGGTTTGATAAGGCGGAATATCATAAGCTGATCGCACCTGTATTTCAGAATGTGGAATGTTTTGCGCTTCCTATTTGTGAGAATGTTTCGATGAGTGTTCCGGAGGATACAGACAAGGATAAGGCTCTGGACTGCCTTGAGAAAGCCGGCCTGAAAGAAAAGATAGAGAGCTTACCCCAAGGGCTGGATACGGAATTGCTGAAATTTCTCCATATGGATGGTACGGAGCTATCCGGAGGAGAGAAGCAGAAGCTGGCAATGGCGAGGGCCTTATATAAGGATGTTCCCGTAGTAGTGCTGGATGAGCCTACCGCAGCGTTGGATGCACTGGCAGAATACAGAACTTATATGGACTTTGACAAGCTGATCGGAGGGAAAACAGCAGTTTATATATCCCACCGGCTATCCAGCACCAGGTTTTGCCATAAGGTAGCCATGTTTGAAAAAGGACGCATGATCGAATATGATACCCATGAAAAGTTGCTTGAAAGGGACGGAGAGTATGCAAGAATGTTCCGCATTCAGTCCCAGTATTATCAGGCGGGGGAGGCAGCCTATGAATAAGAAGACGTGGAAAACCGTTGCGTATTTTTACAGGGAGGTATGGAAGGAAAAACCGGCATATATTGTTTTCCTGCTGTTTGCCATTTTGCTTATGGCAATGTTACCGTTTGTCAATATCTTGTTTCCCAGATATGTTATCGATGAGCTGTTGGGACAAAGAAGAGTGGAAGTACTGGCGAAACTGGTTGTAGCTATGGTAATTTTGAACTGGGCGATCCAAGGGCTGATTACTGTTTTCGAACGGGAAAATTATAAGCTGGACCACTGGTTTGAGCAATACTTTGATAAGAAATTTGTACTTAGAAGTATGGAAATGGATTTTGAGCATACGGAGAATCCTGAAGTGCTGAATCAAAGCAATAAAGCACGCGACGGTATGGGCTGGTATTCGGGAGGGCTTTTGGGCCTTAGCAATTGTTTTAAGGAAATCGTAGCCTCTTTTATCACTCTTTTAGGAGTGATGGTGATTATTGCAGGGGCTTCCCCTTTGCTTTTTATCATAGCGCTTCTTTCCGTGGCCGGCGGCTCTTATATCGTGAGCAAGATAAACGGTCTGGAAATTGCCACATTCAATAAGGGGCCGCAGATCAACAGAGCCTTCTGGTACATTCACGATATACTGGGAGAGACACGCTACGGAAAGGATATCAGGCTTTACGGAGCGAAACGGATGCTGACAAGAAAGGGAGAAGAAAGCTTTCGCGGCTTGTATCATTTATTTAAAGAACTGGAGGACGGAAAGAGAAAATGGGGCTGCCTGAGTGCGGTAATCGCTATGTGCGAAAGCATTGGTATTTATCTTTACCTTGGATATCTGGCAGTAATGGAGAAAATTACGGTAGGACAGTTTACTATGCTGATTACGTCAGCCATCGCTTTTCGCACCGGACTGCAGAATATGATAACCCAACTTCAGGAACTAGAGAAAAAGACGGGATTTATGGGCGAATACATTGCATTTATGGAGTATAAGGATGCTATGGTGAAGGGGCATAGAAAAGTACCTGATATGAGTCATCCGAGGATTGAATTTAAGAATGTTTCTTTTTGTTACCCGAGAACAGAGCAGTATGTGCTGAAAAATATCGATCTTACGATAGAACCCGGCGAGCATCTTTCGGTAGTAGGGCTAAACGGTGCAGGTAAGACCACATTTATCAAGCTACTGTGCAGGATGTACGATGTTACGGAAGGGGAGATACTGGTAAATGGAGTAAATATTCAGGAGTATGAATATGACCAGTATATGAAACTGCTTTCTGTAGTATTTCAGGATTTTAAGCTTTTTTCCATGTCTATCAGAGATAATCTCAGAATGGGTAACTGGGAAAAAGAAGCGGAGTACCTGGAGGAGTTATGTGAGCTGAGCGGTATCAAGGAAAAAGTAGATTCTCTCCCGAAGGGGTTAGATACCCTTATTTTTAAATATTTTGATGAAGAAGGAATAGAGCCTTCCGGTGGAGAGCAGCAGAAAATAGCGATTGCCAGAGCTATTTATAAGGATGCGCCGGTAGTTGTATTGGATGAGCCTACCGCAGCTTTGGATCCGGTGGCGGAGTACGAGATATATAAACAGTTTGACCGATTAGTAGGGGGTAAGACGGCAGTATATATCTCCCACCGCCTTTCCTCCTGTAAGTTTTGTGATAAAATAGCAGTATTTGCGGGGCACACACTCGCAGAATACGGAACCCATGACGAACTGGTAAAGAGGCCGGAAGGAATATACGCAGAAATGTTCCGGGCTCAAGCACAGTACTATGTCTGAATTTATGCGGTGATGGGAACAGTAACTTTTTCGTTCCTCTTATTTTTCTTTATTTTTTCTTTTTTTAACGGAGTCTGCGAGCAGATACTCGATTTGTCCGTTGATAGAGCGGAAGTCGTCTTCCGCCCAAGCGGCCAGTTCATTCCACAAGCTGGGAGAGAGCCTTAACAGCACTTGCTTTTTGGCTTTCTCCTTTTCTTTGATAGCCTTTTCTCCTTTTAGGATGGAGGCTTCCATTTCCTGAATGTTTCGAAGCCTTGCCTTGAGGGCTTCTTCTTTTTGGTTCAATTTATCATCCATAAGCGATACCTGCTAGTAAATGGTGCCCGTATTTACGATAGGCTGCGCATCCCGGTTGCCGCAGAGGATGACGAGCAGATTACTTACCATAGCGGCCTTGCGTTCCTCATCGAGAACTACAATTCCCTCTTCACCGAGCTGATCGATGGCCATCTTGACCATGCTGACAGCGCCTTCAACAATCGTCTGACGGGCTGCGATAATTGCTACCGCCTGCTGCCTTTGCAGCATCGCTGCTGCGATTTCTTCGGAATAGGATAAATGTGTGATGCGTACCTCCTTGATTTCTAGTCCGGCCTCCAGCACCCGTCCCTGCAATTCCTGCTTCATGCAATCAGCAATTTCCTGACTGCTGCCCCGTAAGGTCTTTTCATCCGCATCTTCCTCCATCGTATCGTAAGGATAAAGCCTGGCGATATTACGGATAGTGGAATCGCATTGAATGGATAAAAAGGATTTGTAATTCTCTACGCTGAAAACAGCCTTGGTGGGATCTGTTACCCGCCATATAACGATGGCGCCGATGATGATAGGATTACCTAAGACATCGTTTACCTTCTGCTTCTCATTGTTCAGCGTCATGGTCTTAGTGGATATTTTTTTCGTACGCGCAGTAGAAGCAGGCACCTCGGTCGTTTCCGACCCGATGGTAAGATTGAAAGAGGCACTGGCAGATGAGGTTGCCGGATTGAAGCCGGTGGCAAAAGGATTTGTGTAATAAAAACCTCCTTTTTTAATCGTACCGTAATATTTGCCGAATAAGGTCATAACGAGGGCTTCGTTAGGGTTTATGATATGAAAACCTGCCAGCATAATGCAAAGAACGGTAAACAGCAAGATGCCCAAAGTTAGTGCGAAACCGCCCAATCCGGGTCTGAACCTGGAGAGCAGAATACTGCCGGCTACAATAAGGAACACGGAAGCGGCAAGGCCGCATAGAATCAGTAAAAGGGCCGTAAAGCCGCTTATCGGAACGATTTCTTTTTCTTCGACCATTTGGATCGTGTCGTTATTTTTCTGCATACTCATATAAATCCTCCTAAATAATTATTATAATGATATTAATTTGATATCATTATAATAATACCAAATTTAGGAATTGTCAAGAAGATAAAGTCTGCGCAAAAAAGAACGCAGCTCACAGCCGCGTTCTTTCTTATGTTTTTATGAAATTTTTTTATACTGTGATAATCGTTCCGCCTTTACCTTTTATCGCATCTGCCACATTGTCCAGCGAGGCGATGAGGACGCTGCCCTTAGGGCATGCCTTTAGGTAAGCGATTGCAGCTTCGATTTTGGGAAGCATATTTCCTTCACCGAATTGTTTTTCTTCTATATATTTCTGCGCTTCTTCCACCGAAAGGGAGCTTAGTGCTTCCTGATCTTTTTTTCCATAGTTCTTATAGATACAGGGAACTCCGGTAAGAATAATGAGCTGGTCGGCATTAAGATCCTGTGCAAGCTTCCCGGCAATGGAATCCTTCTCGATAACGGCGGATGCTCCTTGCAGAGCATGATTCTGCTCAATAACAGGGATTCCCCCGCCACCGCAGGCGATAACCACCTGTCCGGCATCTGCCAGAAGACGGATAGCTTCAATCTCCACAATATCGATGGGCTTGGGAGCTGCAACAACTCTTCGGAAGCCCTCCCCCGCTTCTTCAACCACATAGTTTCCTTTTTGAAGCTCGGCCTCTGCCTCCTCTGCGGACATATTGCGCCCGATGAGTTTGGTGGGCTCATAGAAAGCCTCATCATAGGGGTCCACGGTAACTTGTGTCAAAATGGTGCTGACCGTCTTCGGTATACCACGGCTTAACAGCTCGGCGCGCAGGGAATTCTGAATATCGAAGCCTACATAGCCCTGGCTCATTGCCGAGCAGACACACATGGGGGCCGGAGTATAGTCGGTATATAAGCGGCGAAGCTCCGTCATCGCCTTGTGAATCATGCTTACCTGCGGTCCGTTGCTGTGTGTGATGGTAAGCTGATAATCCTCCTCCACCAAATCTGCAAGTGCCTTTGCCGTTATCTTTACGGCATCCCACTGCTGCAATGTCGTATAGCCCAGCGCCTGATGACCAAGAGATACCACAACTTTTTTCTTCATAATTAATAACCATGCCTTTCTTCATAGCCTGCAAACCTTTGTCTGAGGGCTTAATATTTGCAAGCGAAATTAATTTCATTTCGCTTTTATAACCATGTTTCCTCCGGTGTAAAATTTTAGTAAATCTTAGTTGACATACTTTGTCAGCTTGGAATTACTTTTCACACTTACCCTTATTAAAATATAAGAAAATTATATCAAAATGCCGGGTATTGGACAACCACAATTTGCGATAATATAAAAGAATAAAGTATTTGGAAGGAAAATTATAAAAAAGGTAAAATGGTAGTTGACAGATTCCGAAGAGAGTGGTAACATTCAATTCATAATAAACCTACTAAGTTAGTATGAAATGGAAAAAGAAAGTGAAAGGAGATAGAAGGAAATGGCAAATATTAAGAACAGCGCAACGGAACTTATTGGAGGAACTCCCTTGTTGAACGTGAAGGGCTTCGCGAAGGCGGCGGGAGTAGAAAATGCGACACTTCTGGCTAAGCTGGAGTATTTCAATCCGGCGGGAAGCGTAAAGGACAGAATCGCACTGGCGATGATCGAGGATGCTGAGAAGGCTGGTAAGCTGAAGGAAGGAGCAACGATTATTGAGCCTACATCGGGCAACACAGGAATCGGCCTCGCATCAGTGGCAGCAGCGAGAGGCTATCGGGCAATCCTGACTCTTCCCGACACCATGAGCGTGGAGAGAAGAAACCTGTTGAAGGCATACGGAGCGGAATTGGTACTGACGGAGGGCGCGAAGGGGATGAAGGGCGCTATTGCCAAGGCGGAAGAGCTTAGGGATTCTATTCCCGGAGCAGTAATACTCGGACAGTTCGATAACCCGGCTAACCCGGCAGTGCACGAAGCTACCACGGGCCCCGAAGTGTGGCAGGACACTGACGGCGCGGTAGACATCTTTATCGCAGGTGTAGGAACGGGCGGAACCATTACCGGCGTTGGTAAATATTTGAAATCCAAGAAGGCAGACGTGCAGATTATCGCGGTGGAGCCGGAAGCATCTCCCGTACTTTCCGGAGGCAAGCCGGGACCTCATAAGATTCAGGGCATCGGCGCAGGGTTCGTACCCGCTGTACTTGACACACAAATTTATGATGAAATTATCTCCGTAAAGAATGAAGACGCTTTTGCAGCGGGAAAAGCGATTGCGGTAAAGGAAGGAATCCTGGTAGGAATTTCCTCAGGCGCGGTGCTCCATGTGGCGGCAGAAGTGGCGAAGAGGCCTGAAAATGCAGGAAAGACAATCGTTGTTCTCCTTCCCGATTCAGGAGATCGTTACCTTTCCACACCTTTGTTCGCAGAAGAGTGAAGGAAAGTTTCCCTGAGTTATTTATGTAAAGAACGTTAAACCGGCAATAAGAAAAGGGCGGATATGCGGATAGAGCGGGCATTGCAGAAAACGGCGGCCTATGATATGATACGGTCTGTACTACTATATTTTTGAGATAGATGGGAGCAGTTATGGAGACTATCATACAGGTAAAGGATGTCGGAAAGACATTTATTGGTAAAGATAATAGGGTAGAAGCGCTAAAAGGTATCAACCTGGAGATTCATAAAGGTGAAATCTACGGAATTATCGGTATGAGCGGTGCAGGAAAGAGTACGCTGGTACGCTGCCTGAACTTTTTGGAGAAGCCGACCGCCGGGACGGTCATGGTAGAAGGAAAGGATCTCGCCGCCTTGCCTGAAAGGGAATTACGGCAGACCCGCACGCAGATAGCTATGATTTTTCAGCATTTTAATCTGCTGATGCAAAGGACGGTACTGGATAACGTTTGCTTTCCCTTGGAAATTACGGGGCAGAAGAAAAAGGAAGCCCGTGGCCGGGCGAAGGAATTGCTGGAGATCGTAGGACTTTCCGAAAAGGCGAAGGCTTATCCGGCGCAGCTTTCCGGCGGACAGAAGCAGAGAGTGGCTATTGCCAGAGCCTTAGCGAACAACCCCAAGATCCTGCTCTGTGATGAAGCGACCAGCGCTCTCGACCCGACCACTACCAAATCCATCCTCGCTCTTTTGAAGGATATTAATAAAAAATATGGCATCACCATTGTTATCATTACCCATGAAATGGCAGTGGTGCAGGAAATATGCACTCACGTAGCGATTATAGACGGCGGGACGCTGGCAGAAACAGGAACGGTGGAGGAGGTCTTTACAAGGCCTCAGACGCCGGCTGCAAAAGCGCTGGTATTTCAGCATGGCGGAAACCATCAACAGATGAAAGGGAAACGATGCATCCGTATCGTTTTCAAGGATCATTCTTCCTTCGAACCGGTTATTGCCAATATGGTTCTGGAATGCAAGGCTCCTGCGAATATACTTCTGGCTGATACCAAGGATATCGGCGGCGTGGCACACGGACAGATGATATTGCAGCTTCCGGAAGATGAAGTCATAGCAGGTAAGATGATTCATTATCTGAAGGAAAGAAAACTGGAAGTGGAGGAGTTAAGTAACTATGTGGGATAATGCGACAATAATGATGCTTATAAAAGAAACGGGTACCACCCTGTACATGACGCTGACATCGACATTTTTTGCATATTGTATCGGACTGCCTATGGGAATTTTTCTTGTGATTAGCGCGAGAGACGGCCTTAGGCCCAATGCGGTAATCTATAAAATATTGGATGTAATCGCGAATGTGGTGCGAAGTGTTCCGTTTTTGATTTTACTTATGCTGCTGATTCCCTTTACCAGATATGTGGTAGGAAGGAGCTACGGAGCGACGGCAACGATAGTACCGCTTACTGTAGCGGCAGCTCCGTTTATCGCCAGACTGGTGGAGTCTTCCATTTTGGAGGTAGACCGCGGTGTAGTAGAGGCGGCACAGAGCATGGGAGCCAGTACAGGAACCATCGTTTGGAAGGTCTTTTTAGGAGAGGCAAGAACCTCTTTGATTGCAGGAGCTACCATAGCGCTGGGAACGATTCTGGGATATTCCGCAATGGCGGGTGCCGTTGGCGGCGGCGGCTTGGGCGATGTGGCGATACGTTATGGATATTATCGCTATCAGGCCGATATTATGATTGTTACAGTTATCTTATTAGTTATACTCGTTCAGATTCTGCAATTTATCGGTACGAAGATGTCCAGAAAGCTGGATAAACGAATTACAGGATAAATGCGGATTTATGATATAAATGAGTAAAAAACACTCATGAGTGAAGAACACTCATAAGTGAAAGACACTCATAAGCTAAAGGAGGAGAAAGTTATGAAAAAAAGAATTTTGGCAGCAGTATTAGCGACAGTCCTTGCGGCAGGTACTCTCACCGCATGCGGCTCTGCTGGACAGACGGCGACAGCGCCGGAAGCATCGGCGGAAACGGAGAGTACAGAAGAAACAGCAGCACCGGCAGAGGAGACAGCAGAAGCTGAGGAGCCGGCGGCAGAAGTAACAGAAAAAGGAACTATCACGGTAGCGGCTACGGAAGTTCCCCACTCAGAGATACTGGAAGCGGCAAAGCCTATTTTGGCTGAGCAGGGCTGGGATTTACAGGTTACGGTATTCAACGACTATGTTCAGCCCAACGAAGTAGTAGAATCCGGCGAGTTCGATGCGAATTATTTCCAGCATACGCCCTATCTTGACAGCTTTAATGAAGAAAAGGGAACACACCTTGTAAGTGTAGGTGAGATTCACTATGAGCCTCTTGGAATTTATGCAGGCACAGAATCTGATCTTGCAAACATTTCCGACAAAGCGACGATTGCAGTTCCTAACGATACGACGAACGAGGCGAGAGCACTTCTTCTTTTGCAGGATAATGGAATCATTACCTTGAAAGAGGGCGCGGGCATGGAAGCGACCAAGAACGATATAGCGCAGAACCCTCACAACGTAGAAATCGTTGAGCTGGAAGCAGCTCAGGTTGCCAGAGTTATCGGAGAGACCTCTTTCGTAGTGCTGAACGGTAATTATGCATTGCAGGCGGGCTTAAATGCTCAGACGGATGCTTTGGCATATGAAACCTCGGATTCCGAAGCAGCGAAGACCTATGTAAATGTTATCGTTGTCAAAGAAGGAAATGAAGGCAACGAAGGCGTAAAAGCGCTGGTCGACGTATTGAAGTCCGATAAGATCAAAGACTTCATCAATGAGAAATATCAAGGTTCTGTTGTACCGTTTGAATAAATAATGTGATAAAACGACGAGAGGGTGTATGTGAAGGAAGTGCCGGAACTTGCAAAGCGGTAGTTTTCATGGCACCCTCCTTTGTTATGATGAAAGGATAACGTTTACAAAATGAAATATATTTTTCTGGATATTGACGGCACGCTGTTCGATCACAATACCCTTTGTATTCCTGAAAGCACGAAGAAGGCCGTGGAGTTGGCGGGGAAGAGGGGAAATAAAATCTTCATTTCTACGGGACGCACCTGCTGTATGCTGGATCTTGTTGATGAA
The DNA here is from genome assembly GCA_023442465.1 of Bacillota bacterium. GTDB lineage: Bacteria > Bacillota > Clostridia > Lachnospirales > Lachnospiraceae > Kineothrix. The sequence continues at coordinate 91,198 of JAEZZQ010000050.1, forward strand.
ATTGGCTTCGAAGGGGTAATTGCGGCCGCAGGAGCATATGTAAAGGTCGGAGAGGAAGTTATCTACGAAGAAAGTATTGAAAAGGAAAAACTGAAAGAAGTCGTAAATTTTTGCGACGAGCATGATGTGGCATATATTCTGGAAGGAAGAAGCGGAGTCTATTTGGATTCCAAGGTGACCGGATTTTTTAATAGAATGGGCGGTATGGACGATTCTTTGAAGGCATTTTTCTCACATAAAATGTTTCGGGGAATGAACGAGTATCTGGAAGAGGAAGAAATCATATATAAAATGTCTTTGTACGCGCTGCACGAGGAGGACTTGTTTAAGGTAAAGGAAAGATTCTCGAAGGGGTTCCATATGGTATCCGGGCAGACGGATGAAAGGTATCCGTACAGTGCAGAGCTGCTCCTTTTAAAGAACAATAAGGCAAACGGGATAAGAAAAGCGATAGAATATTCAGGCGCAGATATGGCGGATACGGTTGCCATAGGAGATAGCCTGAACGATTTGGAAATGATTAAGGAATGTACAGTAGGAATCGCAATGGGAAATGCCGACGAACGGTTAAAGCCGCATGCGGATTTTGTGACGGCAGATATTGGGAAGCATGGGATATATAAAGCCTTTGAGCGGTTTCAATTGATTTGATAGAAGGACAATAAAACTTTAGCAATGATTGGAAGGAGGATAACATGAAAATTTCGACGAAGGGACGTTATGCGGTCCGTGTTATGATCGACCTTGCACTGAACAATACGGGAGAGTATGTTAAGGTGAAGCAGATAGCGGAACGGCAGGGAATTTCAGAAAAGTATTTGGAACAGATCATCGCAATTTTGAATAAGGCGGGATATGTAAAAAGCGCCAGGGGCGCACAGGGTGGATACCGTATTTCGGGGAGCCCGGAAAACTATACGGTAGGAATGATCCTTCGGCTGACCGAGGGCAGTTTATGCCCAGTGGCATGCCTGGAGGATGAGGTAAACGAGTGTGAAAGATGTGATACCTGCGAGACCTTGGGAGTATGGCAGGAATTGAACGACGCTATCGATAAGGTGGTGGACGGCGTAACGATTGCGAATTTGATAGAGCGCCAGATGGTGAGAGAAGAGGCCATCGATTACTCAATTTAATTTTTACTGTTCACTTCGTTCTCAGCAACGCATGATTTATGCATTTTAATTCGCTCTGCGAAGCAGAAATCATCTCTTGAATCACGTTCTTACGTAGCTTAACAGCAAGTGTTAAGCTACTGTGTAAACAGTAATATTTTACCTTTATCTTTCCTACATTAGGAAAGTAGATGTTTACTTATCGCATTTTATGCTTTAAACTATACGTATAAAATGCGATAAGCCTCGCATGTCCTGAATTAATGCATGTGAGGGCTTGGAAAGGTAGACAGAATATGACAGTATTTGAAGGAAAATCTGTTTTTTCGGGAATTGCGATAGGGAGGATTGCTATTCTTAAGAAAGACGATCAGAGTGTGAAAAGAACACATGTGGAAGATACCGGAAGAGAGCTGGAGCGTTTGAATGCCGCTAAGACAAAGACTATCGACCAATTACAGGAACTGTATCAGAAAGCGGTTATGGAGGTCGGAGAATCTGGAGCAATGATCTTTGAGGTGCATCAGATGATGGTGGAGGATGAGGACTATCTCAGTTCCATTACCAACATGATCGAATCCCAGAGTATAAATGCGGAATACGCGGTAGCGGCCACGGGTGATAATTTTGCTGGGATGTTCGCGTCTATGGATGACGACTATATGAAGGCCAGAGCGGCCGATGTCAAAGACATATCGGAGCGTTTGATCAGCGCACTTCAAGGTAAGGGCGGAGCTTCCCTGGAGGCGGAGGAGCCCGTTATCGTAGCAGCGGAGGATTTGGCACCCAGCGAGACGGTGCAGCTTGACAAGAGCAAAGTGCTCGCTTTTGTGACTAGATTCGGTTCTTCCAATTCCCATACGGCGATTTTAGCCCGGACTATGAATATTCCTGCACTTATCAGCGTGGACTACGGGGCAGATGCAGACGGGAAGATGGCCGTGGTGGACGGCTTTACGGGAAAGCTTATTGTGGATCCCGAGGAAAGCGTTTTGCAGGAGTACGAGGAGAAGCGCAGAAAGGAACTTCAAAAAAGGCAGCTCCTTCAGGAGCTGAAGGGAAAAGAGAACGTTACGAAGAGCGGCAAGAAAATTAACATCTATGCCAACATCGGCAACGTATCGGACGTAGCCAGCGCTTTGGTGAACGATGCCGGCGGAATCGGTCTTTTCCGGAGTGAATTCCTATACCTGGAGAAGGACACCTTCCCCACGGAGGAGGAGCAGTTCCAAGTATACAAGACAGTGGCGGAAAATATGGCGGGCAAAAAGGTCATCATCCGTACGCTGGACATCGGAGCAGACAAGCAGGTGGATTATTTTGGGCTGGATCATGAAGAGAATCCGGCGATGGGCTACCGGGCAATCCGTATCTGCCTGGACAGACCGGAAATATTCAGGACGCAGCTTAGAGCTTTATTCAGAGCCAGCGCCTTCGGAAAGATTTCCATTATGTATCCGATGATTATTTCAGTAAATGAAGTGAGGCAGATCAAGGAAATTGCAGAGCAGGTGAAGAAAGAGCTGACGGAGGAAGGACTTCCTTTTTCTGAGGTGGAACAGGGTATTATGATAGAGACTCCGGCGGCGGCAATGATCAGTGACCTGCTGGCGAAAGAAGTAGATTTCTTCAGCATAGGCACCAACGATTTGACCCAGTATACGCTGGCAATCGACAGGCAGAATGCCAAGCTTGATAATATCTATGACTCCCATCATGAGGCAATCTTACGGTTGATAAGGCTGGTAGTGGAGAACGCGCATAAGGAAGGCATCTGGGCCGGAATTTGCGGAGAGCTTGGTGCGGATACTACTCTTACGGAGGAGTTTGTGAGAATGGGAGTGGATGAGCTTTCCGTAACGCCCACCTTTGTATTGCCGGTTAGAAAAGTAGTCAGAGATATGGAATAAATGAAGTGACGTATATGTTCGGAACAAAGAATCTGCATTGCAGATTCTTTGTTCTGTAATAGGAAAGTGCTCCTATTACATAAAAGCCCTTCGGGCAAATAATGCGCAGCTGCGCGCGCAGAACAAAAGCTGTGCTGTCAAAGTTTTGTCCGCGAGGGTGTGCGAAGCACACTTTTGTTCGTATACAGAAATAGGAATACATCTATTTGGGAGATAAAATATTATGGAAAAGAGTTCCACGAGAGACATGACGAACGGTTCTCCAATGAAGCTGATACTGGGCTTTTCCGTTCCGCTTTTATTCGGTTTTCTGTTTCAGCAGTTTTACAGCGTTGTAAATATGATTATTGTAGGCCGGTTTCTGGGTGTAGAAGCTTTGGCGGGGGTGGGAAGTACCGGCTCCGTTAATTTTTTGATCATCGGCTTTTGCATGGGTGTCTGCAATGGCTTTGCTATTCCGTTAGCGCATAAATTCGGCGCCAAGGATTTTTCCGGGATGCGCACATTCATTGCCAACAGCATTTGGCTGTCTGTTTTGTTTGCGGCAGTAATGACGGTGGTGACTACGCTTTTCTGCCGCCCGCTGCTTCTTCTGATGAGAACACCGGAAAATATTTTTGATGATGCCTATACTTATATTTTCATTATTTTTATAGGGATTCCGGCTACATACCTTTATAACCTGCTCTCTGGGGTTATCCGTGCTATGGGAGACTCCAAGACACCCCTTATCTTTCTTACCATATCCTCTTTTCTGAATATTATTTTGGATCTGGTGTTTATCGTCGTATGCGGAATGGGAGTTGCCGGGGCAGCCATAGGAACCGTCGTGTCCCAAACGGTATCGGGCATTATGTGTCTGCTCTATATAAGAAAATTCCCCATGCTTAGAATTGAGAAAGAAGAGTGGAAAATAAATTTGTCCCACATGAAGACCCTGTGTATCATGGGCATTCCTATGGGACTGCAATATTCCATTACGGCAATCGGCAGCGTCATTCTCCAGTCCGCAGTGAATACCTTGGGCTCCGGCGCAGTTGCTGCGGTAACTGCGGCCAGCAAGGTGAGCCTGTTCTTCTGTTGCCCCTTTGAAGCGCTGGGAGCCGGAATAGCTACCTATGGAGGTCAGAATGTAGGAGCTAAGAGGCTGGACCGCCTGGGAGAGGGATTGAAGGCCAGCATCATGCTTGGAATCGTTTATTCAGTTATCGCCTTTGTTGTGCTGTTCTTTTTCGGCGGACATCTGGCGTCCTTGTTCCTTGATGCGGGAGAGACACATCTGATTGCCGATGCGAGACTGTTCCTGATCATTAACAGTGCGTTCTACATTCTATTAACCCTTGTGAACATTGTGCGCTTTATGATTCAGGGAATGGGCTTCAGTTCTTTTGCTATCCTCGCGGGTGTGTGTGAAATGGTAGCGAGAAGCCTTGCAGGAATCCTGCTCGTTCCTGCCTTCGGTTTTATAGCAGCGTGCTTCGCCAGCCCTTTGGCATGGATATTCGCTGATCTTTTTTTGATTCCCGCGTATATTCACGTGAAAAAGAAGCTGGAGAAAATGCTTGTGTTCAGTACCGCTGATAATTAGTCAATGGTACCATTAGGGCAGCAGCTTGCATACCTTCCGGTCATAGGTAAGAAGCCCGTTGACTTCCTCTTCCACGTCGGATACCTGTGTATACACTGCCCCGCACAGCCCCTTATCGATAAGGGGCTTTAACTCCTCATCGATAAGCTTATGGTAAGCCTTGGTAAGTGCCTCGCGATCTGAGAACTTCTTGTAGCCATAAATGCGCTCTACGCTGGAATGCCCGTCGATATGACAGGCGTAGCCGCCGTATTCGGACACTACAAAGGCCCTGGGGTCCTTTGGCACCTTCAGCCTTCTGAAATAATTGTGTACGCTTTTAAAGTCTCCGCCGCCTTGGTCAAACCAGCCGCTCGTCTGGTCCACCGGGCGGGTGGGGTCTTTTTCTTTGATCCGCTTTGTTGCAGCATCTGAATCGAATTGGCCCCACCCTTCGTTAAAGGGAACCCATACTGCGATGGAAGGAACATTGTACAGATAGTCTACGGTATCTATACATTCCTGTAGCCATTCGTCCCGTCCTTCTTCGGAATGCCTGCCGAATAATTTGTAATTATCATCGCTTAGCTTCTGGAAGAGACCAGGAAAGAGAGTAGGCAGGTAGCAGACGATGGGCATGGAATAATGGGAGCCTCCGCTGACCATATCCTGCCATACAATCATACCCAGCCTGTCGCAGTGATAGTACCAGCGTGCGGCTTCTATCTTGATGTGCTTGCGCATCATGTTGAAGCCAAGTCTTTGCATTGTACGTATATCATAGATCAGTGCCTCATCGGAGGGCGCAGTATATAAACCGTCGGACCAATAGCCCTGATCCAGGACACCGTGCAGGAATAAAGGCTTATGGTTCAGACAAAAACGCATGATGCCTTTTTCATCGGGCTGGGTGGTAAAAGTACGCATGGCGAAATAACTCTCGACTACGTCCTGACCATAACCGATGCATAAGGTATAAAGAAAAGGTGAATCCGGGCTCCAAGGATGAATCTCCGACAGCTTGGCACGTATCGCAATTTGGTAATCGCCGGAAGGGACACGATTGCCGGAAAATGTGTTTTCGCCGGAGGAAGACAATGAGGAAGCCTCGTATGAGGTATCGAAGATACAATAGCCGCTCGAAAGGATGCGAATATTCAGAGGTTCCCGCCCGCAAGCCGACAGAAGAAGAGACACCTCGCCTTTATCATAGTCGGGTGTTATTTTCAGCTTGCGTATGTGGTGTTCCGGTACGCATTCCATCCAAACGGTCTGCCATATGCCGCTTTGGGCAGTATAGAACATGCCTCCTCTTTTCAAGGTTTGTTTTCCTCTTGAGTGGTGAGAGGTATCGCTGAAATCCTGAACTCTTACAAGGAGGGAATTGTCACCCCGGCGAAGAAAGGGAGTAATATCTGCTTCAAAGGGGAGATAGCCGCCGTGATGTTCACAGACTGACTCACCGTTTATATATACCGCCGCATGCTGGTCCACCGCACCAAAATGCAGTATGAGACGGAAAGCATCAGGAACATCGCAGACTATGGTGCGCTCATACCATAGGTACTCGTGGGGATGAAGCTGTCTTTCCACACCGGATAGCAAGCTTTCCGGTGAAAAGGGAACGAGAATCCGGCCGTCATATGCGGCAGGAATGTCGTTAGAGGTGGTAAAAGCGTAGTTCCAATAGCCGTTTAATATCGTATAGTTATCCCTTTTAAGCTGAGGGCGGGGATATTCCTCTAATACATGCTCCGGGTCCAGGGCTTCGCCCCACTTGGTGTAGAGCTTGTTCAAGATATCCTCTTCATGTGTCTTATTGATATTTCTCGCAGCATCGATAATGTCCATGTATTATTTACCTCACAGAATTTAAGTCATATAGTGATTACAGTATATCACTTAATTTACCTGCGGAAAATAACTATTTAGCCTTGCCGCTATCTCTTCTGAATCGATAGTGCAATTGATCTGCCCAACCCTTACGGTAGGTTTCGTCTTTCCGTGAAAATCACTTCCGCAGGTGGGGAGCAGATGAAATTCGTGACACTTACCCAAAAAGTATTCCGTAGCGGGAGCGTCGTGATAGCTGCTGAAGACTTCGATTCCGTCAAGACCTGCATTGAGAATAGGGATGAGTAATTCGTAATGGTTCTGCAAGTTGATTCCGGGATGGGCGAGGACGGCAATTCCTCCGCTGTTGTGAATAGTCCTTATGATTTGGATTAAGGAAGGATAGATTATCTTAGCATGGCAGGCTTTGCCTTGTGCATAGTAATCCCAATAGAAATTCACATATGGATCATCACCTCTCGTCCCCCCGCTCCGGTAAGGGGAAAGAAGCGGGTGGTCATTATATTCTGGCCGGTTGAGCAATAGCTCGGCAAACATCTCGCCGGTCCAGCAGTCCTTCCAATAGTTATTCTTTGCTAACTCTGCCATATCATTTTCTGTGATATGAAAACCCAGTTCCTGCGTGGATAGCAGCATTTGCAGGGAAGCCTGCATGTGTTGTTCTTCTATATTTTTCTCCAGCAGATAAAAATCGTCGTTTGTATAATCGATGCCGTAGCCAAGGACATGAAGGTTGACACCTTGGAAGGTGCAATCGATTTCGATGCCGGGAAGGAAACGGATACCGGCGTCCTCCGCAGCTTGCTGCCCGTCTGAAATAGCGCGCACGCAGTTGTGATCGGTGATGGACATTATGGTGATGCCGCATTCTTTACACTTTTGCACGAGCTCAGCGGGAGAGTACTCCCCGTCATCGCTGTAATAACTGTGCATATGAAGATCAATTAACTCTTTTGCCATGAACTTTATTCATCCTTTCAGCCATAATGAACATGAACACAATGAAGAAGATAAGGTACAGCGGATACAGTGCGATAGAAACATATTCCGCGATGAGTCCGAATAAGGGCGGGATGAGCGTTGTGCCTACATAGGCGCATGCCATTTGCATACCCATAATGGACTGGGATTTATCAGCACCGAAGTTATCGGGCGTCTCATGAAGTAAGCTGGGGTAAATGGGCGCACAGCCTAACCCGATGAAAATCAGTCCTGTAAGAGTCATGCTGTTTCCGAAAGGGAGAAGGAGCAATAGCGTTCCCAGTCCGGCAATAGCCTGCCCGATGCGCACCATCTGCCGGTCGCCCAGCCTGTCCGTGATAAAACCGCATGCAAGACGCCCAATGGTAATTCCGAGGTAGAATAAAGAAGCCCATTTCGCGGCAGTCTGAGCGTCGATACCTTTATGAAGCACCATATAGCTGCTGGCCCATAAGCCAGTGGTGGCTTCTAAGGCACAGTAGCAAAAAAATGCGACCAGAATGGCTTTGGCTCCGGGAAGCTTTATAGTATCTGACAGGCGCAGAGCCTTCGGAGCGTGGATTTCTTCTTCCTGTGCCTTCTGCTTACGTTTCCATAAAGGCAATGTAGGAATGAGGGAGAGCACGAGAGCAACCTGCAGGATACCTATGACCATGTAACCGTAATTCCACTGAAAGCCGTTTGTCAAGCATAGCCCCATGATATAAGGGCCTGTAGTTGCGCCGATTCCCCAGAAGGAATGGAGCCAGCTCATATGGCGGGACTTGTAGTGCAGAGCTACGAAGTTATTCAGAGCGGCGTCTACGCTTCCTGCCCCCAGTCCGTAAGGGATGCCCCATAGGCATAACTGCCAGAAAGAGCCGGAGAAGGAAAAGCCAAGTAATGCCAGAGCAGTCATAGCTACACTAATGAGAGTGATCATGCCGGTGCCGAAACGGCGGATCAGCCTGTCGCTGAAAAGGCTGGATATGATAGTTCCTGCGGCTATAATCATACTGATAGCTCCTGCATAGGATACGGGGACGGCTAGTTCTCCATACATGGACGGCCAAGCGGAGCCGAGAAGGGAATCCGGCAAGCCGAGGCTGATAAATGCGATATAAATGATAACTAATAAAATGGATGTCATGTCTTTTCTCCTTGCAGATATATATTATAATGTAAGAATATCGTTACTGTTCACACAGTAGCTTAACACTTGCTGTTAAGCTGCGTAAGAACGTGATTCAAGAAATGATTTCTGCTTCGCGCAGCGAATTTAAATGCAGAAATCATGCGTTGCTGAGAATGGAGTGAACAGTAACAGAATATCGCCTTCTGCATCTTGAAACAATACTTATTTGGACATATAATATAATAAAAACGACTAAAAGGAGGATTCCCATGGCACTTCAGCAATGTACGCTCAATTTGGACAGCAGCGGACGGGAACTCAGTCCCCACGGGACTATCGATTTTCCTTGCGCCGGTTATTCCTACCGGTGCACCAGCCGGGCGTGGGATGAGATTCCGTGGCATTATCATGAGGAACTGGAAATCATTTATATAGAAGAAGGTATGATGCGGGTTCAGATTCCCAGTAAGGTTTTCGAAGTGAAAGCAGGAGAGGCTGTCTTCATTAATTCCGGCATTCTTCACCGGGCTACGGCGGATACTGACTGCGAATACCATTCCCTTGTTTTTTTGGACCTGCTTGTGACGGGCAGCAAGAATTCAGTTTTTGCCCAGAAATATGTAGAGCCTATCGTTCGGTATTCTCTCTTGGATGGCTGTCAGCTCTATCGGGGAATTGGCTGGCAGGTACCTCTTATCGATCATTTTACCGAAGCATTCGCAGCGATGGCAGAGGGCGGGTTCGGCTACGAGCTTGAGGTGAGAGCACATCTGTCCACGTTCTGCATGCTTCTGTATCGCCAATATAAGGAAGAGATGGACGAGAATAATTCGGAGGTCAGCCAGGATGAGATACGAATACGAAGGATGTTAGATTTTGTCCATGAGCACTATGCAGAGAACATACAGCTTTCCCAGATTGCGCAGGCAGCAGATATCGGGGAGAGGGAATGTCTGCGCTGTTTCCAGAGAGTCATTCAGATTTCGCCCATACAGTATTTGCTGAAATACCGGGTGATGCAAGGGGCTTCCATGCTGACAAGTGCCTCCGGGCTTTGCGTGGCAGAGGTCTCTACGCTGTGCGGTTTTGACAGCCCCAGCAACTTTTCTAAGGTATTCAAGCGTTTTTTCGCGTGTACACCCAAGGAATATAAGAGGAACATGATGAAGCAACAAGAAAACCCCGCATAATGCTATGCGGGGGAACAAAGGGGAGAAACATGAATCTATATGTAATTAAGCTGCCATACGTCGGAGCTGGAAACTTTTTGTGTCTCATAAGAGAGCAATTCCAGGAAATAATCATGAAAGTGAGAGTACATTTTCCAGTTATCGTTTGAAGAAACCATTTCTGTCATGGATATCCTTTGTGGTGTGTTTTCCTTATGCATGTTGTGGTATCCACCTCCTTTTGATAACTATAGTATATGGTATAAATATGAACGCGATGTGTTCATTTCCTTAAACAAAACTAATGATTATTAGAAAAGAATGAGGAAATTATAAACTAAAGATAAAATGGAGGAGAACGCGTAACGTTACTGAGAACGGAGTGAACAGTAACAGCGTAGCAGGTAATTTGTAGAAAATTGTGAGAAGCAGTTGAGAATCTGCAATCTTCGTGATAAAATAAAAACGCAGTAGTTTAATAATAGGTGTTTTGTTTGGGAAAACGGTTCGGAGGACGTAAAAGTTCTTTTGAGCCGTTTTTCGTCCTCAGGAAATGCACAACGCGCTTCCGGGATTTCTCCTCTGCTCAAAAAAAGAAGGACGCTTAGCGCCCTTCTTTCATATCTTTCATAATATGATTTAGTTCTCTTCTTTGCTTTTTTTACTGCTTCCGGCAGTGAGCTTGGAAAGAAGCATGGCAATACCGATGATGATAAGGGTTGTAATGAAAATGCCAGCCATTCCTTTTCCCATAATTTCCAAAGCAATTATTACGTTGTTCATCATAATAAGTTCCTCCTTACTTCAAGTAGTTGGTTACAAGGTTAATAACAAGTCCGCCGGCAATAACGGAAGCAATCTGTCCGGATACGTTAGCACCCGCAGCCTGCATGATAAGAACGTTGCCCGGATCTTCTTTCATGGCCATCTTCTGCACAACACGTGAAGACATAGGGAATGCGGAGATACCTGCCGCACCAACCATAGGGTTGATCTTGTTGTGAGGTATGAAGAGATTGATAAATTTTGCAAAAAGCACACCACCCATGGTGTCGAGCACGAATGCGATAAGACCGATCAACATAACCTTCAGAGTGTCTATGTTTACGAAAGCAGCAGCCTGCATACTGAAGGAGATAGTGATACCGAGTAAAAGTGTGATCAGGTTAGCAAGAGCATTCTGTGCCGTATCGGACATCGTACCGAGCACGCCGCATTCGCGAAGCAGGTTACCGAACATAAGGAAACCAACGAGCGAAACGGAAGAAGGAGCGATGAAACCAACAATAAAGGTAACGATGATAGGGAATGCGATACGCATGGATCTAGAAACCTGGGAAGGCTTGTACTCCATACGGATACGACGTTCTTTTTTCGTTGTAACGAGCCTGATAGCAAAAGGTTGAACGATCGGTACGAGGGCCATATAGGAGTAGGCGGCCACGGCTATGGCACCGATATATTTGGAATGTAGTATCTGGGATACTAAAATTGACGTAGGGCCGTCAGCTGCACCGATGATACCGATAGAAGCAGCATCCTTCAAGTCGAATCCGAGAACAGTCGCCAAGAGGATAGCGCCAAAAATACCGAACTGTGCGGCAGCGCCGAATAAGAACATAATGGGCTTGGAAAGCAGAGGACCGAAGTCGATCATAGCTCCGATACCGATGAAGAGCAGAATCGGCAGCGCTTCGGAAGCTTCAATTCCGATTTCAAATAACCACTGGATAATACCGTTAGTCTCACCTACACCTTCGAGCACCTGATTGATTACACCGGAAGCGGGAAGGTTAACGAGGATGGCACCAAAGCCCATCGGTAAAAGCAGGGACGGCTCGTATTCCTTCTTTATAGCGAGCCAGATCAGCAAAACGCCAACGCAGTACATAACAATTTGCTGCCATGTTACAGACATAATTCCTTCAATAATAAAATTCATGATTCGTTCTCCTTTTGTTTATTTATTATTTCTGCTGTAGCAGAAGTAATGACGCGATCTTTTAACTCCGTGATGGAAAAGTTTGCTTCCGGCGTCTTAAGAGTAAGCGGAAGCTGTGTTTCCTCGGGGATATACCCCAGCTGCTCGATCAAATAACCGGATAGAGTGTCGCAGTTGCTCGTAAGGTGAAGATGCAGTTCTTCGTTTAAATCATAAATGAGCATGCTGCCGGGAATGTGGTATGCGCCGGAAGAAAGCTCCACAATACCAGTATCCGCTTCTTCATATTCTTCCCAAATATCTCCGACAATTTCCTCAATCAGGTCTTCTAAAGTTACGAGACCCGATACGCCGCCGTATTCATCCACTAAAACGGCCATATGAATCTTGCTTTTCTGCATTTCCTGAAAAAGTTTGTCAATCTTCTGATTCTCCGGAACGAAATAGGGCTTCTGCAAAAGCGCCCTTATATCCACATTGGTAAAGGATTGCTCCTTTGCCTTGATTATGAAGTCCTTCACGGAAAGAATTCCGATGATGGTATCCATATTCTTGTCGTAGACAGGAATACGTGAGCGTCTGCTCTGTAATATGGTGTCTAAATATTCATCCCGGTACTTGGAAATATCTATTGCAATCATATCCTGCCTTGGAGTCATCACTTCCTTCGCTTTCTTATCATCAAACGAAAAAATTGAAGTGATCATTTCCTTCTCGATGTCATTGAAAACTCCCGTTTCCTGCCCAGTCTCCAAAAGAGACTTTATTTCCTCCTCGGATACTTCCTCTTCGAGAGAAGCGGACTTCATACCGATGAGATGAAGAAACCCATTGGTGGATAAGGAAAGCAGCTTGATAAACGGTGCCAAGGCAATAGATACATAATAAATAGGAGTTACGCAGAAAAGGCTGAAGCTCTCGGCCTTCTGCAATGCCACCCTCTTCGGTACCAGTTCTCCGAAGACCAGTGTGAAGTAAGATAAAATCAACGTGACTGCCACCACAGCAACTGTTCCGCTATAAGGAATGCTAAGTTCCTCCATTTTGCCGGCGAGTATCTGAGAGATACCCGTCGCTGCAGATGCACTGGAGAAAAAGCCTGCGAACGTTATCGCCACCTGAATGGTGGATAAAAAGTTGGTGGAATTCTCCGAAAGGCGAAGTATCAAAGCCGCCTTCTTGCTGCCCCCGCCGGCGAGCCGCTTGATTTTGTTCTTGTTGACGGAAACTACCGCCATCTCGGCTCCCGCGAAAAACGCGTTCACCAGCGTTAAAAATGCTAGAAATAAAATTTGTAAAGTAATCGTTCGGGCGACAGGGTCGCTGCCCATAAATAATACCTCCTTAAAAGTACGTAATTTCAATTTTAATTACATTGGTTTTTAGTAGTGTTTAATATCGGAGAAGAGGCAAGATAAAAAAGACTTTTACTGTAACCGCACCCGGTACAATAAAAATCTTGCCATTTCAATTCTCCGCGTATGAAACATAAACGAATTGGATATGTCGCGAAAGAATCCATATAAATGACGGTTGCTCCCTCTGTATTAAAGCCTTATCAATTTGCATCTATATTATATATGAAAAGTAGATATTTGTACACAAAAACTTTACAATTATAAGAATTGAAAAATAGGGAAGAAAAAAGACGAAATATACGTTAAATTGGGAAATTTCCCTTTAAATTTCTTCTATGTAGTGTTATATTATTTAATGGAAGTGTCTTGGTATATCATCCACAAATTAACTGGACCGATTACTTGTCTAAACTTCCAGCTGCAATATGTGAAAAGCCTCGACGTAGCCTTGCGCGCCTGTGTTTTCCCCATATCACATCTGAAAGTTTATCCTGCGTACTCAGGCCGGTTATTTGATGGACATATAAATGGTGGAGGATGAGTGAATGACGAGAGAACAATATTTAAGAAGTGATAAGAACGTTTTTGTAATTATAGCATGTACGCTTATTTTCAGCGCGATATCCATGCTAAATAATGTGAGAGGGACGGACGCACAGCTTAACGATTACATTGGACTGTTTACGCCGGTTGTTCTATTAATAGTAAGCATTGTGGGTTTCATAATTTGTAAAGGAAGAAGAATATGCGGTTCCGTACTGACCGGCTCGGGCGCACTTGCCTTTGTGGTGCTCATGTCCGTAAGCACTTTTCCGATGACTTACATATATGCCTTTCCTATGATCATAGGAGCAATGATGTATTTGAACGTACGGTTCGCAGCTGCAGGTACGATAGCTATAATCATTGGCAATGCAATATGGACCATAGAGGATGCAGCGGCCGGAAGTCTGGTATGGGAGGATAGCGTTACCCGATGGGGGATATCGCTTCTCATATGTGCAACAGCCTATGTGTCTTTGAAGCTGATACAGCAGTTTAACGAAGAAAATCTGGACAGCATCAATTCAGTAGTCGATGATCAGGCGAAGTCAGCGGATAAAATGGTTCAGACTGCGGATAATATAGGAAAGGACTTCGAACGCGCCAATGAATTGCTGAAGCTCCTTCAGGAAAGTGTAAATTCCAATAGCTCCGCGATGCAGAATATTGCGGAAAGCACAGAGAGCACGGCACAGTCTATTCAAGAGCAGGCAGCGATGTGCTCCAACATTCAGGAGAGCGCAGATGCGGCAGGTAAAGAAACATCCAAAATTGCGGAGGTATCCCTTACTACTTCAGAAAACGTTGCGGAGGGTGTGAATCTCGTCAACAGCCTGAAGGAACAGGCTAAGGGTGTGGAGGAAGCGAGCCGCCAGACGGTAAGCGCCACAGCCAGACTGACAGCCAGCGTGGATGAAGTGAAGCATATCGTTGGAGATATCATGAATATTTCCTCCCAGACTAACCTGCTTGCCTTAAACGCTTCCATAGAAGCTGCGAGAGCGGGAGAAGCGGGCAAGGGCTTCGCTGTAGTAGCGGATGAAATCAGACAGCTTTCCGATCAGACGAAGGGTGCGACGGAGCGGATTACAGGAATTATTTCCGAGCTGATAGAGGATGCTAAGAGCGCGTCGGAGAGTTTGGATCACTCGGTAGGTTTCATTAATGAACAGACGAAGATGATAGAGGTCACGAAGGAGAAATTCGAGACGATCAACGATGAAGTAATAGAACTTGCAGGCAGTATCAATAACCTGGAGCAGACGATGGAAGATATTATGCAGGCTACCGGAGTAATTTCCGACAATATCTCCCAGCTTTCGGCGACGGGAGAAGAAGTGGCGGCATCTTCGGAAGAGGGCGTGAAGTCTGCCGAGGAGTCTGTGGGCCAGATGGTAGAATGCAGGCGTATGCTGGAATCGATACACGAGCTGGCGCAGGAGCTTAAAACCTACGCAAAATAAGGAATTGACCTAAGGAGTGCGGCATGTCGGCAGTAATAGATAACTTTTTGAAGTATGTACGATTAGATACCCAGTCTGAAGACGGGAGCACATCTACTCCCTCTACGGCAAAGCAGTTCGATTTGGCGAAGCTGCTGGTGGAGCAGCTCGAAGAAATGGGAGCAGAGGAAATATCGCTGGATAAAGAGCATTGCTATGTATATGCGTCCATTCCCCCGTCGAAGGGCTTGGAGAGCGCTCCGGTTCTGGGGTTTATCGCCCATATGGATACGTCTCCTGCAGTGACAGGAGCGGAAGTAAAGCCACGTATCGTAGAAGCCTATGATGGCGGCGACATTGTGCTGAACCGGGAGAAGAACATAGCGATGCGCGTGAAGGATTTTCCCGAGCTTTCCTATTATGTTGGAAAAAACTTGATCGTGACGGATGGAACTACCCTGTTGGGAGCCGATGATAAAGCAGGAATTGCAGAAATCATGGCTATGGCGCAGTACCTTTTGTCACATCCTCAAATCACCCATGGAAAACTGAGAATAGGTTTTACTCCGGACGAGGAAGTGGGAGCAGGGGCTGATTATTTCGATGTGGACTTATTCGGAGCTGATTATGCCTACACGGTGGACGGCGGCAGGCTGGGAGAACTGGAATACGAGAACTTCAATGCGGCAGGGGCTAAGGTGACTGCATATGGCCGGAGCGTTCATCCCGGCGATGCCAAGAACAAGATGATAAACGCTCTGCTTATTTTACAGGAATTTCAAGCTATGCTTCCTGTATTTCAGAATCCTATGTATACGGAGAAGTACGAGGGTTTTTACCACTTGGATTCGTTAAAGGGAAATGTGGAGGAAGCGGTTTCTGAATACATTATCCGCGATCATGACAAAGAAAAATTTCAACAGAAAAAGGAAAACTTTCTTAGGATAGGGAGCTTTTTGAACGAGAAATACGGGGAAGGTACCGTAGCCATTGACTTAAAGGATTCCTACTATAACATGAAAGAAATCATAGAGAATCATATACATTTGGTGGATAACGCCAAAGCCGCCATGGAGGAAATCGGTGTAACGCCTATCGTCATTCCGATTCGAGGCGGAACTGACGGCGCAAGGCTCTCCTTTATGGGACTTCCTTGTCCCAATCTCTGTACGGGTGGGCATAATTTCCATGGCAAGTATGAATATATTTGTGTGGAATCCATGGAGAAGATCGTAGAACTGCTGGTGCGTATTTCTGAGAAATACGGTGCAGCACAAAAAAGCTGCTAAGGATTTAATGCATATACAACAATATTTTATCTCAGGTGGGGCAGTCCATGCCGGCACAGGCGAACCAAAGCCTTCAAGGGATACTTAATCTAATAAACGGATAGGAAACATATGACAGCCAATCCCCGGCATATACTGTAAAAGTTATGCCGGGGATTTTTGCGTATGAATTGTTCCGGCGAAGCTGAAAGCGGAATTGTAATATTTGGCGGACAATAAAAGAGAAAAGTGTCGAGATGTGTTGACAAGGCGGTTTTTTTGTGACTTAATTATAATTAATATGTAGGTAAGTACAAACCTTATAGTTATTTTGTACAAGTATAAACAAAGGAAATTTGTTTTAACTCAGAGAGGAGAAAGGATGAGTCGATTAAGAATTAGTACCCCCAATCAGGCCCAGCTTACAGTGGAACGGCTGTATAAGGATCTGGAAAGACACATTGTCGCCAGCCCTCCGGGATTATGCCCGGTGGATTTACAGCTATCTTTTTTGAGAGTATGCCATGCCCAGACTTGCGGGAAATGTGTTCCCTGCCGCGTAGGGCTGCTGCAGCTTTCAAAGATGTTAGAAGATGTGCTGGAAAATCGAGCCACATTAGCCACGTTGGATTTAATGTTAAGGACGGCGAGCAGTATTGCCGACTCCGCTGATTGTGCTATAGGTTATGAGGCAGCAGTCATGGTATTAGCGGGTTTAAAAGGCTTCCGCGAAGACTATGTCTATCACATTGAGCATGGGAAATGCTCTTACGGGATTACACAGCCCGTTCCGTGCGTGGCGCTGTGTCCGGCCGGCGTGGATGTACCCGGGTATATCGCGCTGGTAGGGGAAAAGAGATATGCGGATGCGGTAACGCTGATTCGTAAGGACAATCCTTTCCCTACCGCTTGTGCATTGATTTGTGAGCATCCTTGTGAAGCCCGCTGCCGCCGTAATATGATCGACAGTTCCGTGAACATCCGTGGTATGAAGCGCATGGCAGTGGACAACGCCCGTGCCAACACAGTACCTGTTCCTGAGAAAGCGCCCTCCACCGGCAAAAAAGTAGCTATCATAGGAGGCGGCCCCGGAGGATTATCGGCAGCCTATTATCTGGAACTCATGGGGCATCATGCCGTAGTGTATGAAGAAAAGGAAAAGCTGGGAGGCATGCTGCGGTATGGTATTCCGAACTATAGATTCCCGAGAGTACGTCTTGACGAGGATATCGAAGCAATTCTGTCTACGGGAGTAGAAGTACATACGGAGAAAAAGGTTGGTAAAAAAGAAGACGATATCTCATTAGATAAGCTGCGGAAACAATACGACGCCGTATATATCGCAATCGGTGCACATGTCGATAAAAAAATGGGCATTGAAGGAGAAGATTCGGAAGGTGTAATTTCCGCGGTAGAAATGCTTAGAAGCATCGGCGAGAACAATCCTCCTGATTTTACCGGGAAGCGGGTCATTATTGTAGGTGGCGGTAATGTCGCCATGGACTGCACCCGTTCAGCTATCCGCCTTGGCGCTGCGCAGGTAGGCATTGCTTATCGCAGAAGGCAGGAGGATATGACGGCTCTTCCCGAAGAGGTGGAGGGAGCCATAGCAGAAGGAGCTGAGCTTTACCCCCTCAATGCGCCTATCAAAATCGAAGCGGACGCCGAAGGAAAAGTCACCGCTGTCTGGATTGAACCTCAGATTATAGGCCCTATTGATGCATGGGGACGTGCCCGTCCGGTACGAGCCGATAGAGAATTGGAGAGGATACCCTGTGATATTGTGGTAGTTGCCGTAGGTCAGGGAATCGAATCCCACCATTTCCAGGAATCGGGAGTTCCGGTAAAAAGAGGAGTTATCGACGCCTTGAGCGAAAGCGGATTCCATGAGATTCCCGGCGTTTTTGCGGGTGGTGACTGTGTGACCGGTCCTGCCACTGTTATCCGGGCCATTGCGGCAGGCAAGGTTGCCGCAGCTAATATCGACGAATATTTGGGCTATCACCACATCATTAGCTGCGATGTAGAAATCCCTCAGGTAAATTATGAGGATAAGGAGCCTTGCGGCAGAATCAATTTGAGGGAGCGTGAAGCGGGCAAACGAAAGAATGATTTCGATGAAATAGAATGTACCATGACCGAGCAGGAAGCGGCGCAAGAGGCAGGCAGATGCCTGCGCTGTGATCATTACGGATATGGGAATTTAAAAGGAGGCCGTGCTGCGATATGGTAAATTTAAAAATTGACAATCGGGATATTTGTGTAGAAGAAGGAACTACTATCATGAAAGCAGCGGCCCATGCAGGAATCATGATTCCTCATCTGTGTTATCTGGAGGGGATTAATGAAATCAGTGCTTGTAAGGTGTGCGTGGTAGAAATGCGAGGGAAAGAAAAGCTGATCACCTCCTGTAATAATGCGGTAGAGGAGGGAATGGTAATTTACACCAACTCCCCCAAAGTGCGTGCAGTCAGAAGCATCAATGTGGAGCTGGTTCTTTCCCAGCACGATTGCCATTGTGCGACCTGCGTCAGAAGCGGCAATTGTAACCTTCAGAAGATGGCTAACGATCTGGGCCTCACTGAAATCTCCTATCCGAAGGTGGTGGAGGATGCGCCTTGGAATCAGGATTATCCTCTGATCAGAGACTTTAAGAAGTGTATCAAATGTATGCGCTGCGTGCAAGTATGCGATAAGGTTCAGGATTTACACATTTGGGATGTGCAGAATACCGGTTCCCGTACTACGGTTGATGTATCCGGCCATCGCAATATCGAGGATACCGACTGCAGTATGTGCGGTCAGTGTATCTCCCATTGTCCTACCGGCGCACTTAGAGAGCGCAATGACATTCCTAAGGTGTTTGATGTCTTGGCCGATCCTGAGAAAATTACAATAGTTCAGGTTGCCCCCGCAGTGCGTACCGCATGGGGCGAGTCGCTTGGACTGACGGAGGATGTGGCAACAGAGAAGAGAATGGCGGCGGCCTTGAAACAAGTGGGCTTCGATTATGTATTCGATACCAACTTTGCTGCAGACCTGACCATTATGGAGGAAGCCAATGAGCTGCTGAAGAGACTGCCGGAAATCAAGGAAAGCGGGCTGCCTATGTTCACTTCCTGTTGTCCGGCCTGGGTACGCTTTATGAATAGTCAATATCCTCAGGCGGCAGGCAGACTTTCTACCGCCAAATCGCCCCAGCAAATGTTCGGTGCGGTGGCGAAGACCTATTTTGCGCAGAAGCTGAATATTTCTCCGGATAAGATATGCTGTATCTCTGTCATGCCCTGTGTAGCCAAAAAGGGAGAAGCGGCGATACCCGCAATGGATGTGACAGGAACCGGGCCTGATGTTGATATTGTGCTGACGACCAGAGAACTGGTGCGGCTGATTACGGCAGAGCATATAAAACCGGAACTGTTAGATGAGGTGGAGTTCGACTCCCCGCTTTCGGAGAACACGGGGGCCGGCGTTCTCTTCGGAACTACCGGAGGTGTAATGGAAGCCGCCCTTCGGACGGCAGTATTTGCCTTGACGGGAAGTAATCCCGACCCTGCAGGCTTTAGCGAGGTACGTGGAGGAAAGGGACGCAAGGATGCAGATTATTACGTGGATGGAACCATGGTACGGACATGTACGGTAAGCGGGCTTAAGAATGCAAGACTTCTGATGGATGATATTCTGGAAAAAAGGGCGGAATACGATTTCGTAGAGGTCATGGCTTGCCCCGGCGGATGCGTAGGCGGCGGCGGACAGCCTATTTGGGAGGACGTAAAGATGGCACCGCAGCGTTCTGCCAAGCTATATGAGCTGGATGAGGAAAGGAGCATCAGGTATTCGCATGAAAATCCTACCATACAGCAGTTGTATGCGGAATTTCTGGGGGAACCTCTATCGGAGAAGTCTCATCATTTGCTGCACATCAATGAGTAAAGAACACTCATAGTGAGTAAAAAACATATGACAACCTATGCCCGGCATATACTGTAACAACAGTTATGCCGGGTGTTTGTGCGTATGAATCGATATGTGGAACGAATCAAAAAGAAAATATGGGAGATACTTCCGAAGCGGGAAGAGGGACAATCGGAAGAGGCGTATAGAAATATGCTGATTATAAAAGGGGTGGAGGCGGCAGTTTTTATGCTGGCTACACTGGCTATCATAAAAGGGGCGGCAGCAGTTCTGCCCGGCTCCGTTACGGTCAGCAGCAGCGTAAATGGAAGAGAGCTTCCTATTTACTGTGTGGAAACGCAGAAGAAGCAGCTCGCTCTTTCCTTCGATGCAGCATGGGGGAATGAAGATACGGAAAAAATATTGGAGATTTTAGAAAAGTATGGCATTTACGCAACTTTCTTTATGACGGGTAGCTGGGTAGAGGCTTATCCTGACGATGTAAAAGAGATTCTGGCGGCAGGGCACGACTTGGGAAATCATAGTGAGAGCCATAAGAATATGTCTCAGCTATCCGAGGCTCAGTGCAAGGAGGAAATCATGGAAGCGCACAGAAAGGTTCAAGAGCTTACGGGCTATGAAATGAATCTGTTCCGCCCGCCCTACGGAGATTACAATAATAACGTTATAAGCAGTGCGGCGAAGTGCGGCTATTATTCCATTCAATGGGATGTAGATAGCCTCGACTGGAAGGATTACGGTACAGACGCAATCATCAAGGAAGTCACGCAGAACAGCCATTTGGGAAACGGCAGTATTATTTTGTTTCATAACGGAGCAAAGTATACAGCGGAATCATTGGACAGATTAATAAAGGAGCTGAAAAACCAGGGCTACGAATTCGTACCGGTTTCTCAGCTCATATACAAGGATCATTATCATATGGATATAGAAGGAAGGCAGATCAAAAATTGACGGAAGGCCTTATAAGCGGAAGGATGCAATGGCATCCTCCAGCTCTTTGATGTGAAGCGTCAGGCTGTCCGCAGTATCTGACAGGCGCCTGGAACAAGCGGCCTGGTCGGAGAGAGACTGTCTGATCTGGGCGCCCGACGAAACCGATTCCTGGGAGGATTCCAAAATGCGGTCCATGGAATGGGTGACGGTATGGCGCTTTTTATCTATGTCTTCCATATGGGAGGATACTTCTTCGATATTAGTGATAAATTTTTCCATGTTGCCGCTGATGCAGTGGAAAAGAGAAAAGGTATCTTGAACGGCATTCTCCTGTAAGGCTACGATATTTTCCGCGGACTGTACGGTCTCTGCCGCCGAGAAGGCGTAGCTTTGCACTTCTGAGATCAGCGTATGGATGTCGGAAGCCGCAATGGCAGATTCGTCGGAAAGCTTGCGTATTTGCTCTGCAACGACACCAAAGCCTGCGCCTTCCTGGCCTACGCGGGCAGCCTCGATAGTGGCGTTTAAGGAGAGCATTCTCGTCTGGCCGGCGATGCCTTTGATGCTGTCCACGAACCCTTCCATATCATTAAGCCTCTTTGCCAGCAAGTCTACCTGCTGCCTCACGTGTGCAGTCACGTCATAGGTTGACTTCGAATGCTCGATGATCCGGTCCATGGAGTCCAGTCCTTGGCGGATGGAATCTCTTGTATCTTCAATATACCCTGATACCTCTCCTGTATTTTTATTTACCGTCTTGATGTGGGAGGACAAGTCGTCCATCTGAGTGTGACAAGTGGAGATTTCATCTGCTTCGCCGTCGATGTTCGTGCTGATTTCTTCCATTTCAGAGCCCATTTTCTCCGTCATAAGGGAAAATTCGTCCACTGCTTCACCGATTTCCTCCGAGGAGGAGGATACCTGTCCGATGGTGGCCAGTACGGCTTCTATCAGTTGTCGGGTGTTAGTCACAGTACCGGCGATGGCAGACTGAATCTTCCCGAACTCATCCCTTCTGCTTTTATATGAGGAGATGCTTAAGTTGCCGGAGGCGACTTCATTTAACTGCTTTACACTTCTTGTGATATTGGCGGAGATGTTAACGATAATGATAAGACCGATAATAAATGCCACGGCTGAAGCCAGAAGTACCATGAAAATGGTCAGGTTTTTAATACTGTCTGCTTTTGTCGTAACGGTATCTTTAGGAATCATGACAGAAAGAGTACTTCCTGTAAGCGAGCTTTTTTTCATGATAAAAAAGAAATCGGTGCTGTTATGGTTCACATCTGCGGTAAAGGAGCTTCCGGCGTCCATATTGCTTAAGGCTTCCTCATAGAAGGAGGCTCTCTCTGTTTCGTACTGAGCACCGAGATTGAGGGAACGCCCGTCGGGGGAACGAAATATGATCTGACTTTCCGGTCCGAAGTCCATCTTCTCCATTAGAGCCAGGATGCTTTTACTGTCTGCATCGATGAGAAGCAGGCCGCTGTTTGTGCCCGTTCCGAGACGAAAGCCGCAGTACATGAAATAACTTTCAGAAGAAAGCTTCAGCTTCTCATCGGTGAGTGCGTGAAGGCCGCCCCAGATAATACCTTGCTCGGAAAGGATAGCACTTTCTGCGTCGGAATCTTCTATCTGGGAGATGAAGGGGGTGCGCCCGCTGCCGGTTTGCATATTTTCTGTGGTGATAATATTCTGGGAGCCGAAGGGGATGATATGTATATTATGCACGAACTCATCCGTAGCTTGAACCGCGAAGAGTTTAGCAGAGATTTCCTTGGATACGGTATTTACCTGGGATGTTTTTTTGTCATAGGCACCCATTCCATAATTCAGTATCTGCGTATCCCCGCCCAGATTGACCGCTGAGGTAACGAGCGGTTTGAATGCCTGGTCCAGACAAGCCATGGACATCTCTACGGTGGAGAGCGCGGAGGTTTTATAATTATCGATCATGCCTGAGGAGGCCCTTTGATAGGAAATGGCGCCTACGATTATAATAAAGAGGATTGGACATAGGAAGCCGAGAATCAATTGAGATTTGATTGTCATCGTTGTTTTTTTCATTTTATCATCAGTTATCCTTTCAGATTGTAGAATTACAGCTTTTATAATCAGTTTATCTGTAAGGAGATTTGGGAAAAAGTATATAAATTTTAAATAGGTATCTGTTTTTTAGTTATATGTGTGAATATATGACTTTATTGACACCTGACTGAAATAATAGGGTTTTTTTGCGTTTTTTGTGATTTGGTTTTTTAGATATACTTCTATTTTTGTCTTCTTGTGCGGTGTGATAATGTATGGTAATATTGTAAATATTGCAGCTCAATCTGTAGCAGAGAAAGCCGGCACCGTGCGGAGGAAACACTACATATGAAAAAGTTTATGAAAATTTGGAAAAGGCTGTTTACAGGCATATTCCTTTGCAGTGTTTTGTTCGGTATCTTATTGTTTTATGTAAATATACTGGAAAAAGAGTTAAACGATGAAATCATAGATGTTTTGAAGGAAACCTCCGAGCAGAGCGTAGTTATACTGAATAAGGAGGTAGAGGGAGAATTTATCCTTTTAGAAGAGGTGTCCGACAGGCTCTCGGTAAAGAGCAGTTTTGATCCCGAAGCGGCGGTCAAGGAGCTTGACAAAGTGGTTAAGCGCTATCCTGTAAAGAGGATGGGAATCGTTATGCCTGATGGACAAGCTTATACTACGGATAAAAAGAAGCTGAATCTGGGCGACAGAGAATTTTTTAAGGACAGCATACAGGGAAAAAGGGGCATATCGGGAAAGCTTCAGGATAAAGACAACGGAGAAGATATCGTCGTATTCAGCATGCCGGTTTATGAGGACGAAAGTGTATGTGCGGTTGTTTTTACTACGCATAGAATTGCAGAGATACAGAATCTGTTTACTGTGTCTATTTTTGATGGAGAAGGATATTCCTATGTCATAGAAAAGGGTGGTGATATTGTAATGAACACCTCCAATTCTACGGGATTCAGGGGATACAATAATATATATGAGGCGTTAAGTACGGTCTCCGATTCCAATGCGGAAGCGGTAAATAAGATGCACATGGATCTGGATAACGAACAGAGCGGATATATCTGGTTCCATAATAAGATAGATAAATATATGTATTATTCGCCGCTTCAGATTAAGAACTGGTATGTTCTGAACGTGGTTCCGGCCGGGGTAATGGATTCCACCAGGGATTTTATCATGTTTCTTACTTATGCGCTTTGCGGGGTGCTGGGTGCTACCTTCGCCTTCTTTATATTATACATCATAAAGACGGAGCAGAAGAAGAAAAAAGAACTGTCCAATATTTTGTATGTAGATAACGTGACCGGCGGATATTCCTTCGCGCGCTTCAGCGCAGAAGTCAAGGAACGATTGAAGGAGACGAATGCCAATGCGGCGTACATTGTAATGGATGTGGAGCAGTTCAAGATAATCAACGAATTATTCGGCTATGAGGAAGGGAATGATACCTTGCGTTACATATGGCAGATGTGCAAAAAGTACAGCAAGGAAAAAGAGATTTATGCGAGGCGTATAGCTGACAAGTTCGTGGCACTTTGGTACTTTGACAGCAGAGAAGAACTGGACAGGCGTATTAAGAGTTTTATAGAAGCTCTGCAGAAGAACCGCCCTGAGACAATAGACGGTTATATATTGAAGGTTTCCTTCGGCATTTATATCGTGAAGGACAAGACAGAGGATTCCCAGCACATGATGAACTATGCGACCATGGCTCACTCCTCCATAAAAGGGCAGGACGATGTGCAGTACGCTTTTTACGATGATGATTTCAGACAAAGGATGCTGCAGGAGAAGCTGTTGGAGGATCAGATGAAGCTTGCTCTGCAGCATGAGGAATTTATCGTCTATTACCAGCCTAAGTATGGTGTGACGACGGAGAAACTGGTAGGAGCGGAGGCCCTGGTCCGGTGGAGGAAGGCGGACGGCTCTACCGTCATGCCGGGTAAATTCATACCCCTGGCCGAAAAGAACGGTTTTATCAGCTATTTGGATAAATATATATTTGCAGAGGTATGTAAAAAGCAAAAGGAATGGCTGGAGGCAGGAAAACAAGTGGTTCCCATTTCCGTTAACCTTTCCAGAAGGCATCTGTACAACGACAGTTTTATCGAGGAATACGCACAGATGGTAGAGGAGGCAAAGGTACCGGCGAAATATATGCAGCTTGAGCTGACGGAAAGCGCTATTTTCGAAAATCAGGAAGCGTTATGCCAGATTATCGATAGACTGCACGCTATGGGCTTCAGCATACTGATGGACGATTTCGGAACGGGCTATTCCTCTCTGATGATGCTCAAATCCATTCCTATCGATGTTTTGAAGCTGGATAAGAGCTTTGTGGATGATTTCGACGACCCTAAGGGTCAAAAAATCATTACCAGCGTAATCGAACTGGCGCAGGCTCTCCATATGGAAGTAACGGCGGAGGGAGTAGAGACTAAGGCGCAGTACGAATTCCTTAGGAAGCTGGGCTGTAACACGATTCAGGGTTTTTATTTCGCTAAGCCGATGCCGGAAGAAGAGTTTGAGAGGTTATTAATAGAGGGGATAGGGTAGAGGGATGGAGAAGAGAGAAAATGATGAGTTTCGTATTCTTTCTGCGATAGGAATCATCTTGATCGTGGCGGGGCATGCGGACTTTTCTATATTCGATTTGGGAGGATTGTTTCCATACTATTCCTTCCATGTGGCAGTATTTCTGTTTATTTCCGGCTACTTTTATGATGAAAATGATGAAGTTCATATCGGAGCATATATAAGGCGGAAGGCGCTGCGGCTGCTTGTGCCTTATTTTTTGTGGAATCTTTTTTACGGCTGCCTTGCAGCGGCACTTAAGTATTTCGGTTTTATCATCGGAGACGGAATCACCTTTAAGACGCTTTTTCTCGATCCGTTTCTGACCGGGCATCAGTTTGGTTATAACTTTCCGGCATGGTTCGTTCCTGCGCTGTTTCTCGTGGAGATCATCAACGTCTGTATGCGCAAGGTTCTTACTGCAATACGCCTTAACAAGGAATATTTGATTATGGCCGCTGTTCTTCTGGCAGGAATCCTGACGGTATCGTTTGCCATCGGCGGGCATGTCTGGGGATATTATAAATTTCCGGGAAGAATTCTCTTCATGCTTCCTGCTTTTGAGCTCGGGCAGTTGTATAAGAAAAATCTGGAACGAAAGGATACGCTGTCAAATGGCACTTACTTTTCCATTTTATTTGTTATCCAGCTCATTGTGGTGTTCTCCTGCGCGGGATTGGCCTATAGCACGGTATGGTGTGCGAGCTTCGCGAACGGGCCTGTCATTCCTTTTGTGACGATGGCCACGGGGATTGCGTTCTGGCTGCGGGTATCGAAGATGTTGTCGCCTCTGCTGCCCAGAGTGAAGGGGGTCTGGCAAATCGGGAAGAATACTTATGGGATTATGATGCATCATATTCTGGCCTTCTTTCTGGTGAAGGGGACATTTTTTGCTCTATCCGTTTTCACTCCATGGTGTGCGGACTTTGATAAGGCAGCATTTTTAATGGATGTTAATTATATTTACCTATGGAACGGCATGGATGTGACCAAATGGATTTACATTGCGGCGGGGGTTGTGATACCGCTGGTGATTGGTAAGATGACTAAGGTAGGGTACGGTGCTTTGACAGAAGGATTAGGCAGACTTCGAAGACAGGCTTAATAGAGCTTGAAGAAGGAAGTAATGCATTTAAAAAGATTATTCGGTCATTGAGGGATGAGGGAGGAAGGTAGAAATGAAGTTAGAGGGTAAGGGCTTGGTGCTCCTGATATGGTTGATTGCCATTGCTTTGGCAGCGGAGATATTTGCCTTTAATTTTTCCTTTTGGAAGAGCTTATTTTATGGGGAGAAAATTGTCTTTCAGAATATGGTGACAGAGGGCGGAGAGCGAACGAAGGAAGGCACGGAGGAATACATCGTGCGGGAGGGAACGCTGACGGTGTACATATCGCAGGTGAATCGGGAGGTACATAATCTTTTCTTCGATATGGAGTTTTCAGACGATGAAGTGATTCCCTATACGGTGAGCCTTACGGACGAGGGCAATTATTACCCCTATGCCTTGCCGGAAAACCAGATAGCGGTAGGGACACCGCGGTCTTTCTATAATGCCATTTATCCTGCGGGCAAGATAAGCGGCGTGACTGTACAATTTCATGTTTCGTCTGGAAGTGTGGTGAAGGTAAAGGAGATTGCGGCTAACGTACATATTCCCTTTGTCTTCCATATAGAAAGAGTCCTTGTTGTTCTGGGTGTGGGCTTGCTCATCCTTGGGATGAGAAGATATTCCATGGGGTCGGTGGGGAAAATACAGCCGTTCATTACGGCAGCAGTAATACTTTTACTGATGGCTCTGACATGGAAAATTGTTCATGTGAATCCGATAGCTATCGCTTCGCCGTGGCCTCATCATAAGCAATATCAGGAACTGGCGCAGGCACTGTCCAAGGGACAGCTCTATCTGGATATAGAGCCTTCGGAACAGCTTCTTAATGTGAGGAATCCATATGACACGATTTATCTTCAGGCCAATGGCATCGATTATCGGGCGGATTATGCTTATTTTGACGGAAAGTATTACGTGTATTTCGGCGTGGTGCCGGAGCTTCTCCTTTACTTGCCCTGCTATTTGCTGACGGGACATCATTTTCCTAATTATATGGCGGTATATCTGTTCTACTGTGGTTTTATACTGGCAGTGTTTGCACTATATAAAGAAGTAATCAGGCGATGGTTTACCGGTACTCCCTATGCAGTGTATCTGCTGCTTAGCGTTATGACGGTATTGTGCGGCAACTATTTGACGATAGCTATCCGGCCGGATTTATACCATGCCCCTATTATGGCAGCGACTATGTTTACCGTAGGAGGACTATGGCTATGGCTTAAGGGCAAATATGAAGAGGAGGGGAAAAGAGCGGCCTGCTTTCTGCTTGGCTCGTTGTGCATGGCACTGGTAGCAGGATGCCGCCCCCAGATGCTTTTGTTTTCTTTTCTTGCGATTCCTCTTTTCTGGGAGGAGGTCATGGAGACGAGAAAGCTGTTTTCAAAAGGCTCCCTTCGGGACACGCTATGTATCTGTATGCCCTATGTCGTGGTAGCGGTCGGTATTATGTATTACAATGCGGCGCGGTTCAGTTCGCCTTTTGATTTTGGAGCTACATATAGTCTGACCAGCAATGACATGACAAAACGGAGTTTTCACATACATCAGACGCTTCTCGGTCTTTGGCATTATTTCTTTCAACCTTCGTTTGTGGGAAGTGATTTTCCATTTTTGAAGGACAACCGGATAGTTTCCCTCTCCTATATGGGAAAGCTGAATACGGAATATACCTACGGCGGCATTCTTGCTTGTAACGCGGTTACGTGGGTACTGCTGCTTATAAATAGGAGAAAAGCGGCGATGAAGCAGAAGGGTATCTACGCTTTCGTGGTGACTAATTTGATGATTTCGGCGGCACTGGGCATCGTGGACGTGACTGGTGCAGGAATCTTGCAGCGCTATATGGCGGATATGATATGGGGCGTGTGGTTTGCATCTGTTCTTCTTCTGTTTCTGCTGGCGGAGAAGGCAAAGGATAGCCATCGTTATTCGATGTTGGCGAGCGCGCTTGTACTCGTGTTCCTTCTACAGACGGCCTACGGCCTTGGCGTCATATTTGGAAACGGTGATTTGAGTGTGAATGTGAGGACTTCGAATCCGCAGCTATATTATCATATAAAATATTTATTTATGTTTTAGTGGACGACGTATTGTGCACTGTGTTATAGTTGTCATATAACTATATGTGAGATGAATTATAAACATTGTGAACCTATCTATTGGAAAAGTAACTCCCATAGATAGGTTTTTTGCGCCTATTAATTAATGTAAAAATAAGCCGATACGGCTCAGGAGGGAATAAAAATTATGAAAGGATATATAAGATTAGGAATTGGTACATGCTTTTTGGCAGCAGCACTGCTATGCGCTTCGCCGGATAAGGTAAGAGCCGAGGAAAAAGAGTGCGTTACGAAGGGGATTCATCACATACATAAAGGTGATGCAAAAGAGGGAACCGGCTGTTACAAGGAGGCAGTAAACCATGTTCATACAGGAAGTGCTGAAGCGGAAGGAGGCTGTTATACCGTTCCCATTTTCCATGTGCATACGGGTGACTCTTTAACGGGAGGGGACTGTTACAAGGAGGAAGTCTGCCACGTTCATAGCGGAAGTCCTCAGACCGGAGGCGCATGCTATACGATTCCGGTACATCATGTACATAGCGGAACGGCTACTTCGGGAGGGGGCTGCTACGGAGTTCCTGCCTATCATGTACATTCCGGCAGCGAAGAAAGCGGAGGCGAATGTTATGAACCGGTATATCATCAGCATACTGCTGCCTGCTATACTACGGAGGACTGTACCATGATCTACGTGGGAAATCTTAAAATACTACGGACGCAGGATGCCTATTGCAGCCATCATGGAAATACGCAGTTTGCAGAAATAAGCGGACACTACACCCATTCTGCATGCGGAGCGGGATTCACCAGCGAGACCCACTACATGTGCTGGACTTGCCAATACTTCAATAAGTCTCACAGTTATAAAAGAGTGGTGTGTACCAAGAACGAGGGCACGATAGAAGGATATCGTCTGGCCTGCACCAAGGGAGCACAGACGGTGGACGCATGGATGTTAGGCTGCGGCAAGACGGAGCTGATGGCGGAAAGCTATCAAAATAGCTGTGGGAAGACCGAAAAAAGCATAGATTCCTACAAAAGAAGTTGTGGAAAAGATGAGAAGAGTATAGATGCCTATGCCCTTGGCTGTAAAAAGACAAAGGACACGATCGAGCATTATATGAGAAACTGCGGGAGAGAAGAAAAAGTTATCTATGCCCTCCTATCCGTTACAAACGGAAACAGCGGCTGGACTGCAGAGCCTAAGGAATTGAAGGTGTCCTGCATAGAGCTGGAAAATGAAGGTTTTCTCCGGTGGGAGGAGCCTCGGTTCTTGTGGGAGAAGGACGGAGTGAAGCAGGAGGAGGGTGATTCCATAGCGGCAAGCGAGAATGGCAGCTATACGGTAAAACTGCAAGTCAGCAATAAGGACATCGATCCTTCGGAGCTTAGCTTGTCCATGCATTTAGAAAAAATAGATATTACAGCTCCTATCATAGAAAGTGCCTATTATGACAGTAAAGATAATGTGGTGAGAATAAGTGCTAAGGACTTGCAGCCGGATGGAAGCGAAGGCAGCGGCTTGGCGGATAAGGCATATTCTTATGACAGAGGAATAACGTGGGGGGTAAAGGGTGAAAAGGAAATAGGTGAAGCAGATGAGAAAGAACTGGGGGAAGAGAGGAGCCTTACAGTAGCAGTTCGGGATGCCTGCGGGAACATCGCTGAAAAGACACTTATAATTCAAAAGAATAAGGCAGAGGAAATCTTGCCGGAGGAACCGGAAAAGGAAACGCCGGAGGCCCCAAAGGAGGAAGTGCCGGAGGAACCAAAGGAAGAAACGGAAAGCGACGGTGAAGAAGGAAACCGCGGGGATAATAAAAATGAAGGAAATAACGGCGGAGAAAATAGCAAAAACAACAGTGGTGGGAACAGTGAAGATAAAGTAAGCAACGTAGAAACCGGAGCAAGACCGGTTGAAATCTCCAAGAAGAACAGAACCGGGGTTTCTGGCACAGCGATAAAAAACGAAGCACCACCTCAAGACAAAAATCTTACAAAGCCTATGGCGAAGAAACTTCCAAAGGTTCAAAAAGAAAAGGAAACAAAAAAACAAGAGTCCCTTGCGGCTGCGCCCGTGGCAGAGGAAACAGAAATACAAACAGTAAAGGATAAAAATACCAGCACACCCGTTATAAAAGCAGCGGCTTTCACTTTGGGGAGCGTAATAGGCACTGCAGGAATCCTATGGCTGATTTACCTTCTTCTGGGAACGATCAGGATATATCACAGCGACGGGGAGGAGAAGCTTCGTTATGCAGGAAGCTGTATCGTAAAAAAGAAAGAAGAAGGTTTCGAGGTAACCATTCCCCGCATGATATTGGAGCAGTCCAATACCGGACAGTACAGTCTCAGACCGGGACGTCTGTTTACCGGCAGAAATAAGGGCAAGGAGCTGCTCGTTACGGCAGGAGGACAGAAGATTTCGGTATGGATCGATGAGGAAATGCCTCTCAGGCTGCCAACCTATGTATAAAGATGCAAAAAAATCATGAAATACGTATATTAATTATTGATTTTAGAGGGTGAACATGCTATGCTGACGTATAGTTAAAGTGAAATTGTAGTCGCAGTGAGGAGTCTGCGGGTTACAGGAAAGGTGAGTTTATATTATGAAGAAATGGTTAGCAGCAATGATGGCAGCAGTACTTAGTATGTCCCTTCTGACCGCATGCGGAAGCACAGTACAGGAAGAAGTTCCTGAGGAAGCGGTACAGACCGAGCAGACAG
Organism: Bacillota bacterium; assembly: GCA_023442465.1. GTDB lineage: Bacteria > Bacillota > Clostridia > Lachnospirales > Lachnospiraceae > Kineothrix. The sequence goes on from JAEZZQ010000050.1 coordinate 122,837, forward strand.
AGACAGAAGAAACGGCACAGGAGGAGACTGCTGCAGAGGATACAGCCGCAGTATCAGAAGCTTTAGCGGATGGAGTACTAAATGTAGGCACGAACGCAGAGTTCCCGCCCTTTGAATATGTGAATGACGCCGGAGAACCGGATGGTTTTGATATCGCGTTGATCAAGGCGATCGGCGAGAAGTTGGGCGTTAAGGTTCAGGTGGACAATATGGAATTCGCTTCCCTTGTTTCTTCCATCGGAAGCAAGATAGATGCATCTATCGCAGGTATGACGGTAACAGACGAGAGAAAAGCCACTGTAGATTTTTCTAATTCTTATTATACTGCTGTTCAGTATGTGATTTTGCCGGAAGGCTCAGCAATTGCAACCGCAGATGATTTAAAAGGCAAGGCAATCGGCGTACAGCTTGGAACTACCGGCGATTTCATCGCGGAGGAAATTGAGGACGCTACGGTTTCCCAGTATAACAAGGCAGTGGATGCTGTTAACGATTTGATCAACGGAAGACTTGACTGCGTTATTATCGACAAGAATCCCGCTATGGTATTCGAATCCAAATTCGAAGGCAAGGTAACGGCAGTGGACGGAGCGCAGTTTAACTTTGAACCAGAGGATTATGCGATTGCTATGCCTAAAGGGGATACCGTTTTAGTAGAACAAGTCAATACTGCATTGCAGGAATTGATCGATGACGGCACCTTTGATGCTTTAGTAAGTCAGTACATAGAAGAGAACTAATGTACCGGACAGGATGGCAGATGCTGTGTGATTTGGAGGATAGCGGAATACCCGCTATCCTCATTAAAATGATAGAGATATCCGATAAGAAAGGATAAAGAGAAGGTATGCAGGCATGGTTCGGGAAGGCTTCAGCAATGTTTGAGGCCGCATTTATCACCGGAGACCGGTGGAAATTATATTTGAATGGATTGGGAGTTACGTTGGAAATCGCCTTTTTTGCGGCGATATTGGGTATGGTGATCGGTACGCTTTTAGCTTTTATGAAACTGTCGGTCAGAAGAAATGGGAAGAAATCGATATTGGTAGTGCTTGCCAATGTTTATATAGATGTCATCAGGGGAACACCCTCGGTGCTCCAGTTGATGATCATGTGGTTCATCATAATGGCAAATAGTAAGAACGGTGTAATTGTTGCAATTCTGTCCTTCGGCATTAACAGCGGCGCTTACGTGGCGGAAATCGTGCGCGCAGGAATCCTTGCTGTGGATAACGGCCAGATGGAGGCGGGGCGTTCCCTCGGCTTGTCGAAAGCGCAGACTATGATATATATCATCATTCCGCAGGCGGTGAAAAATGTGCTTCCGCCGATTGGAAATGAATTTATCGTGTTGTTAAAGGAGACGGCAATCGTCGGTTATGTAAGCCTTACCGATTTGACGAGGGTTGCGAATCAGATTGCTTCCAGAACCTACGAAGCGTTCATGCCTCTTATAGGCGCGGCGGTGATTTATTTCATCGTAATTAAAATACTGACAATTCTGCTCGCTAAATTTGAGAGGAGGCTGCGTAAGAGTGATAACCGTTAAGGACCTGCATAAGAAATTTGAAGATAATCACGTGTTAAGAGGAGTAAATTATCACGTGCACCAAGGGGAAAAGGTAGTAGTCATCGGACCGTCCGGCTCGGGAAAAAGTACTTTCCTGCGCTGCATGAATTTGCTGGAGACTCCTACCAGCGGAGAAATATGGGTGGATGGAGTTAATATTACCGATCCGAAGACCGATATAGATAAAGTCAGGCAACATTTAGGGATGGTGTTCCAGAATTTTAATCTGTTCAATAATCTGACGATTATGAACAACATTACGCTTGCTCCCGTTAAGCTCGGGCTGATGAGCAAGGAGGAAGCCTCAGAAAATTCACTGAAGCTTTTGGAGAGAGTGGGATTAACGGAAAAGGCAGATGCCTATCCGAGCCAGCTTTCAGGCGGACAGAAGCAGAGAGTGGCAATTGTGCGTTCTCTTGCCATGAATCCGAGAGTAATGCTTTTTGACGAGCCTACTTCCGCGCTTGACCCTGAGATGGTCGGCGAGGTTTTAGATGTTATGAAGGGATTGGCAGACAGCGGTATGACGATGGTGGTCGTGACCCATGAGATGGGCTTTGCCAGAGAAGTAGGAACGAAGGTGCTTTTTATGGATGAAGGAGTTATAATGGAAGAAAACACCCCCCAGGAATTTTTTAATAGTCCGAAGAGCCCCAGACTGAAGGAATTTCTATCAAAGGTGCTATAATGAGTAAGGGACACTCATTGCAAAATAAATAATGAGGCTTACGCCTGGAAAAGTGGATGTGTGAAGAATGAGTAAAGTATACTCATAAATGGTCATGTGCTTTTTCCGGGCGTAAATTACATTATGGAGAAAAGGAGGAGGAACGGATGATAACGATAAGTCTTTGTATGATAGTGAAAAATGAAGAGAAGATTTTGGACAGGTGCCTGTCATGCGTTGCTGACTTAATGGATGAAATCATTATTGTGGATACCGGTTCCAATGACAGGACGAAGGAGATTGCGGTCAGGTATACGGATAAGATATATGATTTTACATGGAACCACGATTTTTCTGCTGCCAGGAATTACGCGTTTTCCAAGGCGTCCAAGGAATATATATACTCTGCGGATGCGGACGAACTGTTAGATGAGACGAATAGGGAAAGGTTCCGTATTTTGAAGCAGGAGCTGCTGACGGAAATCGAAATCGTTCAGATGTATTACACCAATCAGCTTAAGCACGGTTCAGTCTACAATTATGATAAGGAATATAGGCCTAAGCTGTTTAAAAGAGTGAGAAGCTTTACATGGATCGATCCGATTCATGAGACTGTGCGGACGCAGCCGCTTGTCTTTGACAGCGAGATAGAGATTATCCACGAGCAGGAAGAAAGTCATGCGTCGAGGGACTTGGAGGCTTTTCGCAGAGTGTGTGCAGAGGGGCCTTTATCGTCGAGGCTTCATAACCTTTACGCAAGGGAACTCTTTATTGCGGGGAGCGAAGAGGACGTGATTCTGGCAGGTCCTTTCTTCGAGGCATCTTGTGAGGATACGGGACGGTCTGCGGAGGAGATAAAGGAGGCAGCCTGTGTGGCGGCGCGGGCGGCGCGGCTGAAGGGCGAGGAGCTGAAGTTCCATAAATATGCAATGAAGGCGGTAGCCTGCGACGGGTGTGCGGAAATCTGTCTGGAGCTGGGATATTTCTATATGTCAGAGGAAGATTACCATGAGGCGGTGGTATGGTTTTACAACGCTGCCTTCGAATCAGAAAGTCTATTAGATATCCGTTGCAGAGGAGAAAAGCCTCTCCATGGAATGGCGGAATGCTATAAGCGCATAGGAATGGAGGCGCAGGCGGAGGAGTATACCCGCATGGCGGAAGAATGGACGGAAGGCACTTGCGAATAACCGTCTGAGAGCATATAATACAAAAATAAAAACGAGGTTGATATCATATGAAATGGGAAGAGAATGTGAGACGGGTGGAGCCCTACATACCGGGAGAACAACCCAAAGAGGCAAATGTCATTAAATTAAATACTAACGAATGTCCGTATCCCCCTGCTCCCGGCGTTAGGGAGAAGCTGCGGCAGATGGATGCGGATAGCTTACGCTTGTATCCGGATACTTCGATAGGAGCGCTGGCAAAGGAGCTTTGTGCCTATTACAGCGTTTTGCCGGAACAGCTTTTTATAGGAGTGGGAAGCGACGATGTGCTTTCCATGGCCTTTCTGACCTTTTTTCATTCGGACAAACCGATTTTATTTCCCGATATTACCTACTCCTTCTACGACGTGTGGGCGGAACTTTACCGGATACCTTATGAGTTTCAGCCGTTAGATGACCGGTTCTTTCTCCGGAAGGAGGATTATTTTAAGCCAAACGGGGGAATTATTATTCCGAATCCTAACGCTCCTACGGGCGTTTTCGAGAAGGTGGAAATAATGGAGGAAATCATTGCGGCTAACAGAGAGAGCGTGGTCATCATTGATGAAGCATATATAGATTTCGGCGGGGAAAGCTGCCTTAAACTGATCGATAAATATGATAACCTTTTGGTCGTACAGACCTTCTCGAAATCGCGGGCTATGGCGGGAATGCGCATTGGCTTTGCCATGGGCAATCCTAAGCTCATCAGTTATCTTCAGGATGCAAAATTTTCCTTCAATTCCTATACGATGAATACACCGTCCATCCTGCTCGGTGCGGAGGCAGTGAAGGATAGGGAATATTTTAAGGAAACCTCGGAAAAGATTATAAATACACGAGAGAATACGAAGCAGAGATTGAAAGAGCTGGGCTTTTCCTTCCCCGATTCCAAGGGCAATTTTATCTTTGCGGCACATGAGAAAATACCGGCAAAAGAAATTTTTGCCGCACTCAAAGAGAAGAATATTTTTGTCCGTTACTGGGATAAGCCGCGAATCGGCAATTATCTGCGCATAAGCATAGGTACGCCGGAGGAAATGGATGTTTTAATAGAGAATCTGAAAGGCGTGGTTAAGCATGGAGACATATACTGATTTTGCCGGTGTATACGATACCTTTATGGACGACACTCCTTATGAGGAATGGGCGGCGTATCTTTTGGAGCTGCTTGGAACGTACGGAGTCGCTGTGCCGAGGACGGGAGAAGGGGATGCGGCGGAGCGCAGCATCGTAGTGGACCTTGGCTGCGGGACCGGTACGCTGACACAGCTTCTTGCAGAAGCAGGATACAATATGATAGGAATTGATAATTCGCAGGAAATGCTGAATATCGCCCTTGCGAAAAGGGAAAAATCAGGAAAGGATATTCTATATCTTTTACAGGATATGAGGGAGTTCGAATTGTATGGAACGACCGGCGCAATCATATGTGTATGCGATTCCATGAACTATCTGCTTGAGGAGGATGAGATAGAGCAGACTCTTCGCCTGGTGAACAATTACCTTTATCCGGGCGGCGTATTTATTTTTGATTTTAATACGGTATATAAGTATGAGACAGTTATCGGCGATGCGACAATTGCTGAGAATAGAGAGGACTGCAGCTTTATTTGGGAAAATTACTATGACTGCGACAGCGGAGTCAACGAATATGATCTTACGGTTTTTGTGAGGACGGCAGAGCATGGTGACACGAAGGAGGACGGGGATATTTTTCGCCGTTTTACAGAGACTCATTATCAAAGGGGCTATACCCTGGATACGATGTGCGCTTTGGTGGAAAAGGCGGGTATGGAGTTTGTGAAGGCCATCGATGCGGATACACATGGTGAGATATGGGAAGAGAGCGAGCGCATTTATGTGATAGCCAGAGAATGTGGAAAGGAACACGTCAATGAGTGATTATATGGTAAGGGCGATGGCAGCGGATGCACAGATACGCGCGTTTGCGGCAACTACGAGAGATCTAGTGGAGGAAATGAGACAAATACATAATACGAGTCCGGTAGTAACGGCGGCTCTCGGGCGGCTTCTGACGGGAAGCGTGATGATGGGAAGCATGTTAAAGGGTGAGGATGATCTGCTGACGATTCAGGTGAAGGGAGACGGCCCCTTGCAAGGGATGACGGTCACTGCCGACGGAGAGGGGAACGTGAAAGGCTATGCCAATGAACCTCAGGTCATCTTGCCTGCCAATGCCGCAGGAAAGCTGGACGTAGGCGGAGCGGTGGGAAATGGTTATCTGAGCGTGATAAAGGATATGGGATTAAAAGAGCCTTATATTGGTCAGACAGCATTGCAAACGGGCGAGATTGCGGACGATCTGACTTATTACTTCGTTACCTCCGAACAGGTGCCTTCTTCCGTGGGACTGGGAGTTTTGATGGAAAGGGATAACACGGTAAAACAGGCAGGAGGTTTTATCCTGCAGTTGATGCCCTTCGCCACGGAGGAAGTGATTCGTACACTGGAGGATAATCTATCGAAGTTCCGCTCGGTTACTGCGGCCCTGGATGCCGGAAATACGCCGGAACAGATGCTTCAAATGCTGTTAGGAAACTTGGATGTTCAGGTGACGGATACCATGGAGGTCAGATATGCCTGTAATTGCTCCAAAGAGAGAGTGCACCGGGCAATCATGAGCATTGGAAGAAAAGATATTCAGGAAATGATTGAAGAGGGAAAAGAAGTAGAAGTGAATTGCCATTTCTGCAATAAGATGTATTCGTTCTCGGTGGACGAGCTGAAAAAGATGCTGGACTAGCTGAGACAAGGAGGAAGGGGAAGTAGTCTTTCGACTTGAGACGGATAAGAAAAGAGAGGTGCGCTATGAAGCACGGTTTTATTAAGGCAGCAGCAGTTACGCCGCAGATAAAGGTGGCCGATCCTGCTTACAATGCCGGACAAATTTGTATGGGGATAGACGAGGCAGCGAAAAACGGAGCGAAAATCATTGTATTCCCGGAGCTTTGTATTACGGGCTATACCTGCGGAGACTTATTCTTGCAGGAGCTTCTGTTGGAGGAGGCGAAAGAGCAGCTTTTGACGATTGCGGCTCATACAGTGGATAAAGATGCTCTTATTTTCGTGGGGCTTCCCTTAGTGAGAGAGAACAAGCTGTATAACGTGGCGGCGGCTTTGCATCGGGGAAATGTCATAGGCCTGATACCGAAGGCGAATATTCCCACTTATGCGGAATTCTACGAAGGAAGGCATTTTATGCCTGGAAATAAAGAGGCGGTTCCCTATATTCTACGAAGCGAAAAAGGAGAAAAGATAGTTCCTTTCGGCACGGATATCTTATTCGATGGAGGCGCTATCCAAGGCCTTCTGATAGGATGTGAAATTTGTGAGGATCTGTGGGTTCAGGATGTTCCTGCTGCCGAGCACGCTATGGCAGGCGCCACTGTCATCGTGAATTTATCTGCATCCAATGAGACGGTGGGCAAGGGGGAATACCGGACAATGCTGGTGAAGTCTGCCAGTGCAAGAATAGTTGCGGGGTATGTCTATGCCAGCGCGGGTGAAGGAGAATCCACACAGGATTTGGTATTCAGCGGGCACAACTTGATCGCGGAAAACGGAACGCTTCTGGCAGAGTCGAAACGCTTTGAAAACGGTATTATTTACGCTGACATCGATATACACAGAATTGCTCACGAGAGGCGAAGAATGAGTACCTATAGACCGGCGGGCAGCAGAAAATATACGATAGTTCCGGCGAAGCTTGAAAAGGAGGAAACTGTTCTTATCCGCTCCTTTGACAGTGCGCCCTTTGTTCCAAGCGATAAGGTTCAGAGGGATACGAGGTGCGAGGAGATTCTATCCATTCAGTCTTACGGACTGAAAAAGCGCTATGAGCATACGGGCTGTCAGAAAGCGGTGGTAGGAGTCTCCGGTGGATTGGATTCCACCCTTGCGCTCTTAGTCACGGTGCGCACCTTCGATATGCTGTCGCTTGACAGGAAGAATATTCTGGCGGTAACGATGCCATGCTTCGGAACTACGGACAGAACCTACGATAATGCGTGTAAGCTGGCAAAGGCCCTTTTAGCAACTTTGGAAGAGGTGAATATTAAGGAGGCCGTGACCCTGCATTTCAGGGATATCGGACAGGATATGGATCATCACGATGTAACCTACGAGAACGGTCAGGCGAGGGAGAGGACTCAGGTTCTTATGGATATCGCCAACAAGGAGAACGCTCTTGTCATCGGCACCGGAGACATGTCGGAGCTGGCGCTTGGATGGGCTACGTATAACGGAGACCACATGTCCATGTACGGAGTAAATGCGGGTGTGCCCAAGACGCTTGTCAGACATCTGGTGCAATATTATGCGGATACTTGCGGCAACGAAGACCTGAAGAAAATATTGCTCGATGTGCTGGATACACCGGTCAGCCCTGAGCTGCTTCCGCCGGTGGGCGGCAGCATTTCACAGAAGACGGAGGATCTGGTGGGGCCTTATGAGCTTCATGACTTTTTCCTGTATTATATGCTGCGATGCGGCTTCGAGCCGGAGAAGATATACCGGATTGCTAAGATGTCCTTTGCGGGACAGTATGACGATGAGACAATTTTAAAGTGGCTGAAGACTTTTTATCGAAGGTTTTTTGCACAGCAGTTCAAACGGTCCTGCCTGCCGGACGGTCCGAAGGTGGGAAGCGTTGCTGTTTCGCCGAGAGGCGATCTGCGCATGCCTTCCGATGCCTGCGCTCGCATATGGCTCGAGCGGTTGGAAAAAATATAACAGATACTTTTACGGACAGCATGCGTGGCTTTGCATGCTGTTCATTTCTTTAATAGGAAAGTGCCCCTATTAAAGAAAAATAGATGCGCAGCTACGCGCGCGGAACAAAAGCTGTGCTGTTAAAGTACTTGGCTGCGAGGGTGTATGAAGCACACTTTTGTTTTTTAATAGGAAATTCCTCAAAAGTCAAAAATAGTGTATAATAGACTGCGAAAGAAAGAATTTTATTGCAAACCAACGATATCGTAACGATAAATGTTATAAAAATATAATGGAAGTGAAATATGATGATATTCGAAAAAATCAAACAAGAAATTATGGCGGATCCAATGAACGAATCCTATACAAAAATGGGAATCCCACCATTATTTAAAGCTTCTGTAGATGCACGCATTGTTATAGTTGGACAGGCACCGGGACGTAAAGCAGAAGCAACGCAATTGTTTTGGAATGATTTAAGTGGTGACCGATTGAGAGAGTGGATGGGAGTATCTCGCGAGATGTTTTATAATACGAATCGCATCGCTCATTTGCCTATGGATTTCTACTATCCGGGAAAAGCGAAAAGCGGTGATGCCCCACCTAGAAAAGGATTTGCAGAAAAATGGCATCCATGTTTACTGGATGAGATGCCGAATATCGAAATCATAATTCTGATCGGCAGCTATGCACAGAAATATTATTTAAATAAAAGACGTGAGAAAAGTTTAACTGAAACCGTGAGAAATTTTCAAAAATATTTACCGGAATATTTCCCGTTGGTTCATCCTTCTCCTTTAAATCTTGGCTGGCTGAAGCAAAATCCATGGTTTGAAAATGATGTTTTACCTGTTCTAAAAGAAATAGTGGATAAGAACTTATAAGGAATCATTAACTAATTTAATGACAAGTACTAATAATATCAATTCCATCAACCCGACCATGTGAGGGTAATAACCTTGTTGTTATAGTAGGACACGTTTGTTTCGGCCTGTCTGGAAATAGAAACAATCAACGTGTCGACCAACCAGGCGTATGACAGCGAAGGGCAGCTTACTGGAGAGCAGTACAAAACCTTGATGCTGGAATACCGGAATGAAAATCAGCAAATTACGATAAGTATTGAGGATAATGGAAAGGGTCGTGAAAAGCCGGCAAATACTGTGGAAGAGAAGACGCTGGACTGGATTAAGGTCTATGTGACCGAGTATATTCATATGATGGTTCTGCTGGACTATGAACTGACAGAGGAAGAAAAGCAGATGATAGATGAGGGAAGAGGCTGGGAACAGGTACGGACAGTCTGGTAACGGAAGTAAGCTCTACGACTTACCGTGGCATTCAGTGGGAAATGAACGGCCTTCTGTGGTATGGGCTTTCCGAAGACACGGACGGTAGCGCGACCGGGGACTTAGAGCTTATGGCGGAGGAATTGATAGCCGCAAACAAGTGAAAGAAAGCGGAAAGAATAAGAAGGTGTCCTTTGGGGCACCTTCTTAAAAATGACATCATTGTTCCTCCAAAGAGTTCGCAGCAGCAGCCGACTCGGCTTTATGCAGAGACGCTTTAATGGCATCCAGCAGCACCATGGAGGTATATTTGTTATCGTCGGAATATGTAAGGCCATCCAAGGACTGATTTTCACATATCTGAGTTACGAGGTCTTCGAATGCCGGCTCGATAAGAGGGTACATGGTAGCAACCGCTTCGTCAAGGTTGACAATGCGGATACTGTTAATATTGGTTTCATCTACGGTAACCTCAATATCGACTATGTTATCGTTCAGCACGAGAGAGGTCGTATAAACGCCGGGCATATAAGAGTTCGCCGGCTGTATGATATTGGAGTTGTTATCCTTGTTCTTGGGGAGGAACATGATGATCAGAAGCACGATAAAGAGAATCCCCAGAACGGCAAAGATGCCGGTGTATATTAGTTCTTTCAAATGGAGCACAACTATTTTTGTTTTGGAACTCATAACAATATCCCCGTTAAAATTCTTTTTACTATCTTATTATTATGTGCTATATTTTATGCCACTTGTATAATAGAAAATTCCTATATTCCTTATTGTACGAAAATCCTTCGGGAAAATGGAGCGCAGTGGCGTGTGGATGTATTTGGGTATTGACAAAGGAGAGAAGCAATTGTTATTATTAAACAGAGCAAAGGCGTTCTTTTAGTGAAGGACTGCCTTTTTTTGTATTTTGATAATAGTAAAGGAAGGGAAGGAAGCATGATGAAAAATTACACGAAGGAAGATATTATAAAATTGGTAGAAGAGGAAGACGTGGAATTTATCCGCCTGCAATTTACTGATATGTTCGGCAATCTGAAGAATGTGGCAATTACAGCGAGCCAGTTGGAAAAAGCGCTGGATAATAAATGTATGTTTGACGGCTCCTCCATCGAAGGCTTTGTACGCATCGAGGAATCGGATATGTATCTGTATCCCGATTACAATACTTTTCAGATCTTTCCGTGGAGACCTCAGCAAGGGAAGGTTGCAAGACTTATTTGTGACGTTTACCGTCCGAACGGAAAGCCCTTTGAGGGCGATCCCCGCTATATATTGAAGTGTGCGGTAAGAGAGGCTGAGAAACTGGGCTATCGTTTTGAAGTGGGACCTGAGTGCGAATTCTTTCTTTTCCATACGGATGAAAATGGGCTTCCTACTACGATTACTCATGAGCAGGCAGGCTATTTCGATTTGGGTCCGGTGGATTTCGGTGAGAATGCCAGAAGAGACATAGTTCTTACGTTAGAGGAGATGGATTTTGTCATCGAAGCCTCTCATCATGAGGTAGCCCCGGCACAGCATGAAATTGATTTCAAATATGACGAAGCTTTGAAAACGGCGGACAACATCATGACCTTCAAGCTGGCGGTAAAGACGATTGCAAAGCGCCACGGGCTTCACGCAACGTTTATGCCAAAGCCCAAGTATGGAATAAACGGCTCCGGCATGCATATTAATATGTCATTGTCCAAGGACGGCAAAAATATTTTTGCGGATGCCTCCGATGATTTTGGACTGAGCGAGGAAGCATATTATTTTATCGGCGGAATTATGAAGCATATGAAGGGGATGGCAGCGGTTACCAACCCTCTTGTAAATTCTTATAAAAGGCTTGTGCCCGGTTACGAAGCTCCGGTCTATATCGCATGGAGCGCTACGAACAGAAGCCCCCTTATCCGTATTCCGGCATCAAGAGGGGAAGGTACGCGGGTAGAGCTTCGGTGCCCGGACCCTTCGGCGAATCCATATCTGGCGCTGGCTGTATGCCTGCGTGCAGGGCTTGACGGCATTCAGAACAAGATGATGCCGCCTGAGAGTGTAAGCCGTAATATTTTCACCATGTCCGAGGAAGAGAGGGAAGCGGAAAAAATCGAAGCGATTCCGGAAAGCTTGATTGAGGCGGTACATGAGCTGGAAAAAGATGAGTTCATTCAGGCTGTTTTGGGTGAGCATGTTTGTGGAAAGTATATTAAGGCGAAAAAAGCGGAGTGGTCGGAATACCGTTCGCAGGTTACTGACTGGGAAATAGAAGCTTATCTGAATAAATATTAAAACACTTCCGGCGGGAGAATGTAATCGAACGGATGGAAATATAATAAAAAGCGGAATGAATAGGAAGCAGTATAAATAAGAAATGGAATAAATAGGAAACAGCATAAATAGGAAGCGGAATAAAAAGCATAAGTTAAGAAATGACATAAGGAGGAGGTGAGTATATGACAAGCATTATCGTTGCATTTCCCAAGCTGGAAGATGCGAAGAACATGAAGAACCTTCTTGTAAGAAACGGCTTCTCTGTTGCGGCGATCTGTACCACCGGCTCACAGACGATCGGTCAGGCGGATCATCTGAGCAGCGGCATTGTCATATGCAGTTATAGGCTGCCGGATATGATTTACTCGCAGTTGCACGAATACCTTCCTCCCGGATTCGAAATGCTTCTGATGGCATCTCCCCATATACTCGCCGGTTGTCGGAATAACGACATTGTTTGTCTGGAGATGCCCCTTAAGATTTATGATATGGTGAATACGGTGGAGATGATGATACGGGCGTCGGAGAGACGCCGCAAGCATCAGAAATCCAAGCCGAGGGAGCGGGATGAAAAAGAGGAAGCACTGATTGAGGAAGCAAAACAGGTTCTTATGCATCGCAACAATATGACGGAGGAAGAGGCTCATAGATATATACAAAAGTGCAGTATGGACAGCAGCACAAACATGACAGAAACGGCGCAGATGATCTTATTTATGAATGAGTAAAGAACACTCATAAGTAAAGAACACTCATAAGTAAAGAACACTCATGAGTAAAGAACACTCATGAGTAAAGAACACTCATGGGTGAAGAATATTCATAAGTGAAGGATACGCATAAGCGAAGAGCACTCATATGTAAAAGGCAGTCATATGGAAATATAAACAAGCGGGTTCGGATTCATGCCGGTCCCGTTTTTTATGCTATAGGAAAATACTTGCTGTTTTAACGTGTGAAGATATTGCCGTCGAAGTACACTCTTATTCTGAGCCCAAAAGCACTTTTTGCATATTTTTAGGCAATGATTACAATATATATGGCAAAATATATATGTTATACTAATAAAAACTTTTGAAGTTTCTATAATCAGTTTCTATGATAGAAATGAAGGATAGAAAGCGGCGGGCCTGCCTGCCGGAAGGGAGCGAGAGCATGGAATTTACGAAGATGCACGGATGCGGCAACGATTACATTTATGTGAATGGTTTTACGGAGGAAGTATCGGCAAGGAAAAAGCCTGAGCTGGTGCGAAGGCTGAGTGACAGGCACTTTGGAATAGGCGGAGACGGGGTCATTTTTATTAACCGGTCGTCACAGGCAGATTTCGAAATGGAAATGTATAACGCGGACGGCTCCAGAGCGGAGATGTGCGGAAACGGCATTCGTTGTGTGGCGAAATATGTTTACGATAAAAGCCTGACCGATAAGACTTCTGTCAGCGTTATCAGTTCCGGGCAGATAAAATATTTGGATTTGCTCATAAAGAACGGAATGGTAAATGCTGTGAAGGTCAATATGGGAAGCCCCATACTCAAAGCGGCTGACATACCTGTCATTGCAAAAAATGAGGAAGTAATTTCCGAAATGATAGAAGTAAAGGGTAAGGTTTATGAAATGACATGTGTGTCGATGGGAAATCCTCATGCGGTAGTCTTTATGGAAGATGTGGAAAATCTGGATATAGATAAAATTGGGCCTTATTTTGAGAACCATGTTCGTTTTCCCAATCGGGTTAATACTGAATTCGTAAAGGTAATTGACAGAAATACCGTGCAGATGCGAGTATGGGAACGCGGGACGGGAGAAACCCTGGCCTGCGGCACGGGAGCCTGCGCCACGGTAGTGGCATGTATATTAAATGGTTTGACGGAGGAGGAAGTTACTGTTAAACTATTAGGTGGCAAGTTGCATATACGATGGGACAGAAGAGAAAATCTTGTATATATGACGGGGCCTGCAGAAACTGTTTTCGAAGGTGAAATCCAGATATAAAATAAGAAATACGAAATGCGTGAGAGGAGAAACAGAATGTTCAGGATCAATGACAATTATTTAAAATTACCGGGAAGCTATCTTTTTTCCACAATAGGTAAGAAGGTAAACGCCTATTCACAGGCGAATCCGGATAAAAAAATCATACGTCTCGGCATCGGTGACGTGACACAGCCTTTGGCGCCGGCCATTATCGAGGCACTGCACGGAGCGGTGGAAGAGATGGGAAGTGCAGATACCTTTAAAGGCTATGCGCCGGATTTGGGATATGAATTTTTGCGAAGCGCGATTGCGGATAATGATTATAAGGCGAGAGGCTGTGATATAGCAGCGGATGAAATTTTCATTTCGGACGGAGCGAAATGTGATTCGGGAAACATTCAGGAAATCTTTAGTTTGGACAATAAAATTGCGGTATGCGATCCGGTATATCCGGTTTATGTGGATACTAATGTAATGGCCGGCAGAACGGGCGTTTACGATGCGAAGAAGGAGACATGGAGCGATGTGATTTATATGCCCTGTCTTTCGGAGAATAATTTTGCGCCGGAGATTCCCAAAGAGACACCGGACCTTATTTATCTCTGCTTTCCGAACAACCCTACCGGATCCACCATCACGAAAGCACAGCTTCAGGAGTGGGTTGACTACGCGAATAAGGTAGGTGCTGTAATTATCTATGATGCGGCATATGAAGCCTATATTTCGGAAGAGGATGTACCTCATACCATCTACGAATGCGAGGGTGCAAGGACTTGCGCTATCGAGCTGCGCTCCTTCTCCAAGAATGCCGGATTCACGGGTGTACGTCTGGGATGCACAGTGATTCCTAAGGATTTGAAATGCGGGGATGTGATGCTCCATTCCCTTTGGGCGAGACGCCACGGCACCAAATACAATGGAGCGCCTTATATCGTACAGCGCGCGGGAGAGGCTGTTTATTCCAAGGAAGGTAAGGAGCAGTTGAAAAAGCAGGTCGATTATTACATGAACAATGCACAGTACATCTTGAACGGGCTAAAGGATGCCGGCTATACGGTATCCGGCGGCGTGAACGCCCCTTATATCTGGCTGAAGGCACCGAAGGGAATGACTAGCTGGGAGTTCTTCGACTATCTTTTGGAAAATGCTAACGTGGTCGGTACGCCCGGATCAGGCTTCGGCCCCAGCGGAGAGACATATTTCAGGCTGACTGCTTTTGGCAGCTATGAGAATACGGTTGCAGCGGTAGACCGGATCAAGGCGCTGTAGAAAGACGCAGAAATTGGAAAGGGCATGGATATAGCTATGAAGATTTATGATATTTCTCAGGAACTGTTCACAAGCCATGTGTTTCCGGGAGATGCGGCACCCTCCTACGAGAGACGTTTACAGATCAAGAACGGCGACATCTGCAATTTGACCGAGATTTCCATGTGCGCGCATAACGGCACCCATTTAGATGCTCCGTATCATTTTTATGACGACGGGAAGAGAGTGGATGAACTGGATTTAAGCCGCTGTGTAGGAGAAGCCACTGTGGCTGCCATGGAAGGGAACATAACTGCCGGACAGATACGTCAGGTAATGGAAGGCGCTAAATGTCATAAACGCCTGTTGATAAAGGGAAAAGCAACGGTAACCTTAGAGGCGGCAGAGGAAATGAACCGTCAGGGAATTCTGCTCGTGGGAGTGGAATCCCAGACCGTGGGCCCTGAGGACGGCCCTATGAAGGTGCATTATGAGTTGTTAAAAAAAGAAGTGATTCTGCTGGAAGGTCTGGTGTTAAAAGACGTGCCTGAGGGCAATTACTTACTTAGTGCAGCGCCTGTTAATCTTGGCGGTGCAGACGGAGCACCTTGCCGCGCGATACTTATTGAAAGCGAATAGAGTAAGAACAAAAGTGTGCTTCGGCAGCACCGTTTTTGTTCCGCGCGTAGCTGAACATCTATTGTTTCTGTAATAGGAGCACTTTTCTGTTACAGAAAAAAAGCAGTACATTCATCGGTGAATAACCGACTATGTACTGCTTTTTTGATTTTGAGCAACGGGCCATTGCCCATTGCCTGTATTCTAACTATATATTGTTCGGTCCCACATACTGAGCCTTGCCGAAGCCAAGAATTAACATAAAAATAGTGCTTAAGAACAATAAGCCGAAACCGAAGGCAACACCCTGCCCAAAGGCTTTTGCCAGCTTGAAATACATCATGATACCTACTACGATGTTTACAAGCGGAATAAGCATAAGTAAGAACATCCAGCCGTTACCAAAAGAAATGTCGAATAAGCAGTAAATATTGTAAATTGGAACAATTGCAGCCCAACCCGGCTTACCTGCTTTTGCGAACATTTTCCACATTCCTACGAGCGTTATAACTGCGATTACCAGGATAAATACAAGGTACGCTGAAATAAAAGCCATGGCTGCTGCATAGGATGCCTGATCATAATAAATTTCGTTATTCATTTTCATATCTCCCTCTCATAAGTATTCCTTATTATACTAATTGAGAAACGCTATAAAGTCAACCCAATTTATGGAAAATTTTAAAAACAGTTATAATAAATTCTGTATCCAGTGTCCTTTATCACTGACAATCAGTCAAACTTCACTGCTTATGTTGCTGTCGGCTGCGAAGCATACAGTTTCTTTGCATAGAGCAAAAGATTCAACATAGTTTAGATAAAGACCAATGGTGCAGAATATTGGCTCATATTTGTGATAATTTTTATCAATTAAATCGTTATAAATGGTATGATAAATAGCATGCTTTGTCTACTCTGGCAGCCAAGCGCTTCGACAGCACATCTTTTATTCCTTGAACGTAGCGGCGCATCTGTTAGGGTGTGTCTGAAAACTGCTTGTTTCAAGATGTGCGTCACGCTTTGTGGGAGATTTGTTCCCAAATGAAGGCGGCGTAGTGGGCTACGTCAACTGAATTTGGGACAAATATACCGCAAAGTGGGGCGTACAGATTGGTGCAATGAGCTTTCAGACACGCCCTAGTTCTGTAATAGAAAAATTTCCCATTACAAGAAAAAGGCGGAATAATTCTATATAAAAAATATTTGCTAAATTTACCGAAAGGATTATAATGATAAACATTATATGACCTAACGCAGGATTATAAGAAACTTAAGCTAAGACAGGAGTGCTGATGATGAATGGAAAAATGATAATTAGAGCGGCAAAGGCGGAGGATGCGGCACATCTGCTGGACATCTATACTCCTTATGTGCAGAATACGGCGATAACCTTCGAATATGAAGTACCTTCTGTGGAAGAATTCAGGAATAGAATGGTGCATACGATGGAAAAATATCCTTATCTTTTGCTGCAGCAGGGAGAGGAAATTCTTGGTTATGCTTATGCGTCCGCATTTAAAGGGCGTTCTGCTTACGATTGGGCGGTGGAAACTTCCATTTATGTAAAAGAAGGAGCGCATGGGAAAGGCATCGGCAAAAAGCTATATGCGGCGCTGGAGGAAATTCTTGCAGCCCAGCATATCATAAATGTCAACGCCTGCATCGCTTATCCTAATCCGGAAAGTATTTCTTTCCACGAGAAATACGGATATAAAACGGTAGCTCACTTTACGAAATGCGGCTATAAATTGGGCAAATGGTACGATATGATCTGGATGGAAAAAATGCTGGGTCCCCACCCTGAGAAACCGCTGCCGGTTTTAAAGGCATCAGAGGTAATGGATGTATACAATAATACAAAAATTTAAAAGTTTTGATAAAAAGTATTGCATTCAGAAAAAAGTTGTGATAGTATGTGGCTATTAAAAAGATTATTGAAATGCATTGAAAGAGACTCTTGTTATGAAAAGCGACAGGAATACGGCGTCACCGACTGAGAGCGCTGTTTGCGGGAAGTAACAAAGGGAACACTCTGGAGCAGATGTTCCGAACTGCCGATGAAGGCACTAGGGAGATACGTTAACACGCGTTAAGTGTAAGAGTGGGCAAGGCGGTTCACACATCTTGATGGAGATGTCGGCTTGTCAATGCGGGTGGTACCGCGGATTATTATAATTTTAATTATCCGTCCCGGAATGCAGGAGACTGTGTTCCGGGACTTCTTTGCGCGCATAAGCAGAGTAAGGTTGACGGAACAAGACAGAACTGCTTGCAGTTCTGTCTTGTTTTGTCAATCTTACGAGCAACGCGAACTTTAAATTTCTCTGCAAGAGAAATTTAAAGTCTGCTTATGAGGCCAGTCAATGAGACTGCTTATGGGGCCGGTAAATGAGTCCGGCCAACGAGCTCGTCCGATCCCCAAAAGTGTAAAGAAGTTCCGGAACGTCAAAAAAAGAAGGAGAGAGTATTATGACGACTAAAAACAGTTACAGAGACATCACAGTAAAAGAAATCGACGAATCCTACATCGGAAAAACAGTAAAAGCGGCGGGATGGGTAGAAAATATTCGGGACCACGGAGGCGTATCTTTTCTGGATTTGAGGGATATGCACGGCGTATTGCAGGTAGTGATCCGTACCCCTGAGCTTTTGAAAGAGATTACGAAGGAGGCAGCCGTATCGGTAGAGGGATTCATCGAAAAGAGAGATGAGGAAACCTACAACCCAAAGATACCTACCGGCACCATAGAGCTGGAAGCCAGGTCCATCGTCATTTTGGGCAAGGTATACAGACAGCTTCCTTTTGAGATAATGACTTCCAGGGAAACGAGAGAAGACGTTCGTCTGAAATACCGTTATTTAGACCTTAGAAACAGTAGAGTAAAAGAGAACATTATTTTCCGCTCTCAGGTAATCTCTTTTCTGCGGGAGAAAATGACGGAAATGGGATTTCTGGAGATACAGACCCCTATTTTATGCGCTTCCTCGCCGGAAGGAGCAAGGGATTATATCGTTCCTTCCAGAAAATATAAAGGAAAATTTTATGCACTTCCTCAGGCGCCCCAGCAATATAAGCAGCTTTTGATGGTATCGGGATTCGATAAATATTTTCAGATTGCGCCCTGCTTCCGCGATGAGGATGCCAGAGCAGACCGTTCGCCCGGCGAATTCTACCAGTTGGATTTTGAGATGAGCTTTGCCGAACAAGAAGATGTATTTCGTGCAGGAGAAGAGATTCTGGGCGCCGCTTTTGAGAAATTTGCACCTGAGGGCTTTGAGGTGACGAAGGCTCCCTATCCCGTTATCAGCTATAAACAGGCAATGCTTGAGTTCGGAACGGATAAACCGGATCTGCGCAATCCTCTCAGAATTATAGATGTGACGGAATTCTTCCAGAAATGTACTTTTAAGCCCTTTATTGGAAAAACAGTGCGCGCCGTCAAGGTACACGGGGAAATGACCAAGGGTTTTCATGAAAAGCTGCTTAGCTTTGCAGTTTCTCTCGGTATGGGCGGTCTCGGATATCTGGAGGTGGAGGAAGGATTGAGCTATAAGGGACCCATCGATAAATTTATCCCTGAGGATAAGAAGGGAGAACTGCTGGAAAAGGCCGGCCTCGCAGTGGGAGATACGATTTTTTTCATCGCAGATAAAGAGGAGAGAGCTAATTATTACGCCGGGCAGATTCGGAGCGAGCTGGGCAGCAAGCTTGATTTGTGTGAAAAAAATGCGTATCGCTTCTGCTATGTGAACGATTTTCCGATGTTCGAGAGAGATCCTGAGACAAAGCAGATTGGATTTACACACAATCCCTTCTCCATGCCGCAAGGCGGACTGAAGGTGCTTGAGGAAGAGAATCCTCTGGATATATTGGCATATCAATATGACATTGTATGCAATGGTATCGAATTATCCTCGGGGGCGGTGAGAAACCATGATATGCAGATAATGATAAAGGCTTTTGAAATTGCAGGATATGATGAAGAAACTTTGAAAAATAAATTTGGAGCGCTCTATCAGGCATTTCAATTTGGTGCGCCGCCCCATGCAGGAATGGCCCCGGGTATCGATCGCATGCTTATGCTGCTTCGAGGCGAGGAGAACATTAGAGAAGTAATCGCTTTTCCTATGAGCGGCTCCGCCCAGGATTTGATGTGCGGTGCACCGAATGATGTGACGGAAAAACAGCTTCGGGAAGTGCATATTAAAGTCAGAGACTAAATGATCAGCAACTTAGGATTTGAAAGGAGCAGGTTCGAAATGGCAAATATAATAAATGATGAAACAATTGAATATATAGGCATCCTTGCAAAGCTTGAGCTTTCCAAGGAAGAAAAGGAACAGGCGAAAAAGGATATGGGAAGAATGCTCGATTATATCGACAAGCTGGGTGAACTGGACACTTCCGAAGTGGAGCCTATGTCTCATGTTTTTTCGGTCCGGAATGTCTTTCGGGAGGATGTAGTCACGAACGGTGACAGGAGAGAGGAAATACTGAAAAACGCACCGGGAGAAAAAGACGGCATGTTTATGGCACCCCGGACATTCGCTTAGGAGGCGTGGTTATGGATATATTACAATGGACGGCCTTGGAACTTGCGGCCGCAATAAAGAAAAAAGAAGTGACGGTAATGGATGCGGCAGCAGCTGTGTTAGACAGCATTGAAAGCCGCGAAGGGCGGTATAACTGTTATATTACGGTGGATAGAGAAGGGGCATTGAAAAAAGCCGGGGATATTCAAAGAAAGATTGATAGCGGAGAGCTTACCGGACCGTTGGCGGGAGTGCCGATGGCTATTAAAGACAATATGTGTACGGAGGGAATCTTAACCACCTGCGCATCGAAGATCCTTGGCAATTTTGTCCCTGTTTTTTCCTCGGAAGCAGTTTTCAATCTGGAAAAGGCCGGAGCACTCATGATAGGCAAGACAAATATGGATGAATTTGCCATGGGCTCTACCACAGAGACTTCTGCATATGGGGAGACGAAGAATCCTTGGGACGAAAGCA
Organism: Bacillota bacterium; assembly: GCA_023442465.1. Taxonomy (GTDB): domain Bacteria; phylum Bacillota; class Clostridia; order Lachnospirales; family Lachnospiraceae; genus Kineothrix. The sequence continues at coordinate 143,423 of JAEZZQ010000050.1, forward strand.
GGGTGCCCGGAGGCTCCTCCGGGGGCTCGGCGGCTGCGGTGGCGGCGCAGGAATGTTTTTTTGCATTGGGCTCGGATACCGGCGGCTCTATTCGTCAGCCCGCTTCCTATTGCGGTGTGGTGGGGCTGAAGCCCACCTATGGAACCGTATCCCGCTATGGATTGATCGCTTATGGTTCTTCTTTGGATCAAATCGGACCTATCAGCAAGGACGTAGCGGATTGTGCGGCAATTCTTGAGGCGATCGCTTCCCATGATGAGAAGGATTCGACTTCCGTATCCAGGGATAGCGATTTCACCGGAGCCTTGATAGAAGATGTAAAAGGTATGAAAATCGGTATTCCCAAGGATTATTTCGGAGAGGGTCTGGACGGTGAAGTGAAGGAAGCAGTTTTAAAAGCCGCGCAGGTACTGAGAGATAAAGGCGCTATAGTGGAAGAATTTGATTTGAGTCTGGCAGAATACGCGATTCCCGCCTATTATGCCATTGCGGCGGCAGAAGCCAGCTCCAACCTGGAGCGCTTTGACGGCATCAAATACGGACATCGGGCGCAGGAATACGAAGGGTTACACAGTATGTATAAAAAATCCCGTTCCGAGGGCTTCGGGGCAGAGGTGAAGAGGAGGATCATGTTAGGTTCCTTCGTGCTCAGTTCCGGCTATTATGACGCGTATTATTTGAAGGCGCTGAAGGTAAAGGCTCTTATTAAAAAGGCCTTTGACGAAGCTTTTTCCAAATATGATTTGATTCTCGGTCCTGTTGCCCCTACCACTGCACCCGGACTGGGAGAGAGCCTGGCAGACCCTATTAAGATGTATCTGGGAGATATTTATACGATTTCGGTAAACCTTGCAGGACTTCCGGCCATCAGCGTGCCCTGCGGGATGGATTCCAAGGGGCTTCCGATTGGGCTGCAGCTTATCGGAGACTGCTTTCAGGAGAAGAAAATCATTCAGGCGGCTTACACCTATGAAAAGGCAAGAGGTGTCTTTGACGCTCCAACTATAGAAAACGAAGAAAAATAAGGAAAGGTGGTCCAGGATATGGCGAAGCAATATGAAACGGTCATCGGTCTGGAGGTTCACGTAGAGCTTTCTACCAAAACAAAGATTTTCTGCGGCTGCTCCACTGCCTTCGGCGGTGCGCCGAATACACATACCTGTCCGGTCTGCACCGGTATGCCGGGCTCTCTTCCGGTGCTGAACAGGCAGGTATTGGAATATGCCATAGCGGTAGGGCTGGCTACCGAATGCACGATTACGCAGTACAGTAAATTTGATAGAAAAAACTATTTTTACCCCGACAATCCTCAGAACTATCAAATATCCCAGCTCTATCTTCCTATTTGCAGAAACGGCAAGGTGGAAATAGAAACAGAAGAAGGAAGTAAGACGATAGGAATCCATGAAATCCATATGGAGGAAGATGCGGGCAAGCTGATTCACGATGAATGGGAGGAATGCTCCCTCGTGGACTATAACCGTTCCGGCGTTCCTCTTATAGAAATCGTATCCGAACCGGATATGCGGAGTGCGCAGGAGGTAATAGCCTATCTGGAAAAGCTTCGCCTGACGCTTCAATATCTCGGTGTTTCCGACTGCAAGCTTCAGGAGGGTTCCATGAGGGCGGATGTAAACCTGTCTGTCAGGGAGGAAGGTGCAAAAGAATTCGGTACGAGAACGGAAATGAAGAACCTGAATTCCTTCCGCGCAATAAAACGTGCCGTGGAGAGCGAGCGGAAAAGGCAGATAGATATTCTGGAGGCTGGGGATGAAGTAATTCAGGAGACGAGAAGATGGGATGATAATAAAGGGGAGTCCTATGCGATGAGAAGCAAAGAGGATGCCCAGGACTACCGGTATTTTCCCGACCCTGATCTCGTTCCTATCCAGGTCAGCCATGAATGGATCGCTCAGATTAAAGAAAGACAACCGGAAATGAGGACGGAGAAGATAACGCGCTATAAAAAGGAGTACGATATTCCCGATTATGATATAGAGATTATTACCGGCTCGAAACACATGGCGGATATTTTCGAGAAGACCACAGTTCTTTGCGGGCAGCCGAAAAAAGCGGCGAACTGGCTTATGGTAGAAACGCTTCGTTTGTTGAAGGAGAATGGCATGGAGCCGGAGGACATCCGTTTTTCTCCCGAGAACCTGGCAAAGCTTATCGGGCTTACGGAAGAAAAGGTAATCAATAGTTCCGTAGCGAAAGAGGTATTTGAGATCATGTTCGATACCGATATAGATCCGCAATTATATATAGAAGAAAAAGGATTGAAGACGGTAAACGACGAAGATGCGCTGCGAAGGACGATAGAAGAGGTAATAGGCGCCAATCCTCAATCGGTCGAAGACTACCGAAGCGGCAAAGAAAAGGCAATCGGATATTTGGTGGGACAGACGATGAAAGCGATGCATGGCAAAGCGGAGCCGGGTATGGTGAATAAACTTTTGAAAGAACTTTTATAGAACGATATGAAATAAAAGATAGATACGCAGCTATGTGCGCGGAATAAAACCTATGCTGCGGAAGTATTTGGCTGCGAGAGAGTGTGAGTTTTTATTTTTCCTATCGGCATATCTGCAATGTTGATAGTGCTTTGTATACATGCTAGAATATTATCAATACATTTACCGCTTTTCACATGCAAAAAGGAGTAAAAATTCATGGATTTAAAACATGAGCTCGTATTACCTAATGATGATCTCCCGTTTAAAATGTTTATATTTGAGGGAAGAAACGGCAATTACCGCGTGACGAAGCACTGGCACGACAGTATAGAGATATTTCTCGTTTTCGAAGGGGAAATTGATTTTTACATTAACACCTCTTATTATGGCCTATCGAGAGGAAAATTCATCATCGTCAATTCCAATGAGGTGCACTCCATCGACGTACCGAAGGAGAATTTTACGATTGTATTGCAGATACCCCCGGAGGAATTCCACAAATATAAGGAAGAAGAATACCTTCTTTTCCGTCATACCTCCGATGGCTACAAGGAAGAGGATGCTCAGTTCGTGCGGCTGATTCGCCGTATGTACACAGCATATGCAGAAAAGCGATATGGGTATGAGCTGGAAGTGTTAAGCGATTATTACAAAATGATGCATTCTCTTTTGACACGTTATCGGGAAAAAAATGTGGATAAGGAGAGGGTGAAACAGAGCAGACAGATGGAAAAGCTGTTCAAGATCACTTCTTATATACAAGAGCATTTCAGGGAAGATATCACTCTGGAGCATGTAGCGGAAATCTTCGGATTTTCCTCCACCTATCTGTCCCGAATCTTTAAAAAATATGCCAATGTGAACTATAAGACTTACGTTTTAAACGTGCGGGTGGAGTATGCCTTTAAAGAGCTTTTGAATACCGACCGGTCGGTAAATAAGATTGCGGAGAACAATGGCTTCCCCGATGCGAGAAGCTTTGCGAAGGCTTTTTCGTCTCGTTTTGGAATAACTCCGGACAAGTATAGAAGAGAAATGCAAAAAAGGCAAGAAAGTGCTATGAAATAGACAAGTTATTGGTAGAAAAGAGCAAAAAAAACTCCTATAATGAAAACTATAAGAAACATCTTTATAGAAGAATAGGAGGAGTGATACGGGGTGAAGATTCAATCGATCATGGATGAGGCATATAAAGCCTACGGACGGGTTTTTGATGGATTTGACGTTGCACAGCTGATAAGCGTCATGAAAGAGACAGATGCGCCGACAGATGCGATCGTATATTATCCGTCGATCGCGGAGCTTGAGAAGCTGCCTATAGCTGACGACATCAAGAACAGTCTCTTCGGAGGACTGGAGATACAGCTTGGATATTGCAACGGTACGAATAACAAGCTGAACGCGGTGGAGTATCATCGCAATTCGGAATTCGGAGTTGCTGCATCCGACCTTATTTTACTGCTTGGAAAACAGCAGGACATAGAAGCGGACTTTTCCTATGATTCCGCAAACGTGGAAGCCTTTTTCGTTCCCGAAGGCACGGTATATGAAATGTATGCGACGACGCTGCATTATGCACCGTGCTGCGCCTCCGGAAAGCCCTTCCGCAATGTGGTGATCCTGCCGGCAGGAACCAATACGGAATTGGAAGCTCTGCCGGGTGTACAGCCGGAGGACAAATTGCTCACGGCAAAGAACAAGTGGTTGATCGCCCATGCCGAGGCTGCTATTGAAGGAGCGGTAAACGGCATAAAAGGCGAAAACATTGCGCTGTAAAAGCAGCAGAAAGAATGGAGGATAAGAACATGTTTGATAATTTACCTAAGGTGAAAATCGGTATTGTAGCGGTAAGCCGGGACTGTTTCCCGGAAAGCCTCTCTGTAGAGAGAAGAAAAGCGCTTATTAAGGCTTATGAAGATAAGTACGGAAAAAATGACATTTATGAATGTCCTATCTGTATCGTAGAAAGCGAGATCCATATGGTACAGGCGTTGGAGGACGTTAAAAAGGCGGGCTGTAACGCTCTCGTCGTATACCTTGGTAACTTCGGACCGGAAATTTCTGAGACCTTACTTGCAAAGCATTTCGACGGACCGGCAATGTTCGTGGCGGCTGCGGAAGAAAGCGGAGATAACCTGATTGGCGGAAGAGGTGACGCTTACTGTGGTATGCTGAATGCCAGCTACAATTTGAAGCTCCGCAATATCAAGGCTTATATTCCTGAGTATCCTGTCGGAACGGCAGAGGGCTGTGCGGATATGATCCGCGAATTCGTTCCGATCGCACGCGGTATTATCGGCTTATCCGACCTTAAGATCATCAGCTTCGGCCCCAGACCGTTGAATTTCTTGGCATGTAATGCGCCCATTAAGCAGCTTTACAACCTCGGCGTAGAAATCGAAGAAAACTCCGAGCTTGACTTGTTCGAAGCCTTCCATAAGCATGACAACGACCCTCGTATTCCCGATGTAGTTAAGGATATGGAGGCAGAACTGGGTGTAGGCAACCAGAAGCCGGAGGTTCTTCCTAAGTTGGCTCAGTACGAGCTGACTCTGCTCGATTGGATAGCGGAGCACAAGGGCTATAGAAAATATGTCGCTATCGCAGGAAAATGCTGGCCGGCATTCCAGACACAGTTTGGATTTGTTCCTTGTTATGTAAACAGCCGTTTGACAGGAATGGGTATTCCGGTATCCTGTGAAGTTGATATTTATGGAGCGCTCAGCGAATTCATCGGCACATGTGTGAGCGAAGATGCGGTTACGCTTCTTGACATCAATAATACCGTACCTGCAGATATGTACGAAGAAAGCATCAAGGGTAAGTTCAATTATACCCATAACGATACGTTCATGGGCTTCCACTGCGGAAACACGAACTCTAAGAAGCTGTCTTCCTGCGCTATGAAATATCAGATGATCATGGCCAGAAACCTTCCCGAAGAAGTAACGCAGGGAACTCTGGAAGGAGATATCTTACCCGGTGAAATCACTTTTTACCGCCTGCAGAGCACGGCAGATTCCAAGCTGCGCGCTTATATCGCACAGGGCGAAGTGCTTCCGGTAGCTACAAAATCTTTCGGAGGCATCGGTATCTTTGCGATTCCTGAAATGGGACGCTTCTACCGTCACGTATTGATCGAGGGTAACTATCCTCACCACGGTGCTGTTGCGTTCGGACATTTCGGAAAATCTTTGTATGAAGTCTTCAAATATATCGGTGTGCCGGTAGAAGAAATCGGCTACAATCAGCCGAAGGGAGTAAGATATCCTACGGAGAATCCTTTTGCATAATATTATAGTATTGCTTGGGAAGCTTAAAATCTGGCTTTCCAGGCAATAATTGATGTGTCGGCATCGTATAGGAGGAAATAAAAAAATGCTTTATATAGGAATAGATTTGGGAACCTCTGCCGTTAAGCTTCTGCTTATGTCAGAGGATGGAAAAATAGAAAATATCGTATCCAAAGAATACCCCCTTTTCTTCCCGCATCCGGGCTGGTCTGAACAGAATCCCGAGGATTGGTGGACCGCGGTTGTGGAAGGATTGAAAGAGCTGACCGTCTCCTGCGACAGGTCGCAGGTGGCGGGAATCAGCTTCGGAGGGCAGATGCACGGTCTCGTTATTTTAGATGAGAAGGACGAGGTCATCCGCCCTGCGATTCTTTGGAATGACGGAAGGACGACGAAAGAGACGGATTATCTGAATCAGGTAATTGGCAAGGATAAGCTTTCCAAGTATACGGCGAATATCGCGTTTACCGGCTTTACGGCGCCGAAGGTTCTCTGGGTCAAGGAAAACGAACCGGACAATTTTGCCAGAATAAAGAAAATCATGCTGCCCAAGGACTACATTGCATACAAGCTTTCCGGTACGTTCTGCACGGACGTATCCGACGCTTCCGGTATGCTGCTCTTCGATGTGGAGCATAAATGCTGGTCTGAGGAAATGATGGAAATCTGCGGAGTGACAAAAGAGCAGTTAGCCGGTATCTATGAAAGTGCGGATGTCGTAGGAACATTAAAAGCCGATGTGGCGAAGGAGCTGGCGCTTCCTAAGACGGTGAAGGTCATCGCAGGTGCCGGAGACAATGCTGCTGCTGCAGTGGGTACGGGCACAGTAGGGGATGGGATGTGCAACATTTCCCTCGGAACGTCGGGTACGATATTTATCTCCAGCAATCAGTTCGGCGTAGATAAGAACAATGCGTTGCATGCATTTGCTCATGCGGACGGCTATTACCATCTGATGGGATGTATGCTCAGTGCGGCTTCCTGCAACAAATGGTGGATGGATGATATCGTAGGAGAGCATGATTATGCGAAGGAGCAGTCGGCGATTACGAAGCTGGGAGAGAATAACGTATATTTCCTGCCTTACTTAATGGGCGAGCGTTCTCCGCTCAATGATCCTTATGCGCGAGGAACCTTTATCGGACTTACCATGGACACGACCCGGGCGGATATGACCCAGGCGGTATTGGAAGGAGTTGCTTTTGCTATTCGCGATTCTTTCGAAGTAGCACGTTCTCTCGGAATCAATATCGAGCGCTCCAAGATCTGCGGAGGAGGAGCGAAGAGTCCTCTCTGGCGTAAGATTATCGCTAACGTACTGAATATTAAGATTGACAGAATAGAGAGCGAGGAAGGGCCGGGATACGGAGGAGCTATGCTGGCGGCAGTAGGCTGCGGAGAATACGCGACAGTCGAGGAAGCGGCAGCAAAGCTTGTGAAGATTGTGGACACGATAGAGCCGGAACCGGAGATTGCAGAGAAGTACGAGGAAAAATACCGTAAATTTGCAAAAATATATCCGACGGTAAAGGAATTGTTCCGTCAGATATAAGAGTATAGTACATAAGAACAATGAGCAGTGCGCCCGGCGAATTGCTCCCATATTCAATAAATAATATTCCGGGGATTAGAACACTTTCGTTTCTAGTCCCCGGAGTTTTTGTTTAAGGATTTTTTTTGGAACAAAAGTGTGCTTCACCCACTTTCCTATTACATAAAAAAGCGAATCACATCATCCATTTGGGATGTCATACTGGAAAAGAGCATATCTGTAATAGTCAGTGCTGCCATAGATTCAACAACTACCACAGCCCTCGGAACAATCACAGGATCATGGCGTCCTTTTATGTTTATGGAAATGTTTTCTTTGTTTTTGTTCACGGTCTGTTGGGTGGCGGCAATGGAGGGAGTAGGTTTTACAGCAGCCCGGAATACAATATCACAGCCGTCGCTCATTCCTCCTGTGATACCTCCGGCATGATTGGTGACTTTCTTAATACTTCCCTGTTCATCGGCCTGATAGCTGTCATTATTTGATAAGCCGGTGGCGGTGGAAACTAAAAAGCCGTCACCGATTTCAAAGCCTTTTACGGCACCGATAGAAAGAACAGCTTTTCCCAGATTGGCGTTCAGCTTTTCGAATACCGGATCGCCTATACCGGCCGGCATGCCATGAATAACACATTCGATAATACCGCCGGAAGAATTCTTCTCCGTCATACATTCCTCCAGATACTTGGCAGCCTTTTCGGCAGCGGCCATATCCGGCATGTAAAGGGGATTGCGCATGATGGCATCCCTGTCAAAATTGTCTCTGTCAATGGAGACGGGACCGATAGACAATGTGTAGGAGGACAAGGTAATACCCAGCTGCTTTAAGATATTGCAAGCAATGGCTCCGGCTGCTACACGTCCGACTGTTTCGCGTCCTGAGGAACGGCCTCCGCCCCGGTAGTCCCGAAAGCCGTATTTTGTATCGTAATTGAGGTCCGCATGCCCCGGGCGGTAATACTCGGCAATCTCATTGTAATCGGCAGTATGCTGATCCTTATTATAGACAATGAGTGAAATGGAAGTCCCTGTAGTCTTTCCTTCAAAGACCCCCGACAGAATTTCTACGGTGTCGGATTCCCCCCGCTTTGTGGTGTATCTGGATTGTCCTGGTTTTCTTCTGTCAAGATATACCTGGATATCTTCTTCCGAAAGAGAAAGACCGGCAGGACAGCCGTCAACAATAACACCCAGACCTTTGCCGTGTGATTCCCCCCAGGTAGTTATTTTAAATATATTGCCAAATGATGAACCAAACATAAAACATCTCCTTTGTATTATATATTATACACTAAAACTTCTCTAACCTTAGGGAAGTTGTTTGGTATTTTGCCCTAATATTTTTATTGATATAATGCCAATATAGTAATAATAAACAACTCTATTTAAATTAAGAGGTTAAGATAAATGAATAATTTAAGTAAAAGAGAAGTGGATTTTATTTACTTGCTTCTCGGAGAAAGTGAATATCAGCCTATTTCATATTATGCTAAAAAATTGAATGTTTCAACTAAAACATTGCAGTCAGATTTAAAAAATATAAGAAATTATGTGAAAAAGTATGAAATAAAAATAGATGCAAGGCCGGGCAGGGGCCTTTTGACTTGTGCGAAAAAAGAAGACAGCGAAAAATTATTGAATGAAATAAGCTTGAAGATACCAAAGGCGGGAGAAGAATCATCTACGGAAAGAAGAGAATTGATTTTAAAAGAAATGCTTCTCAAAACGAATGAGATGACCTCCATACAAAAGCTTTCCGACTTGTATTATGTAGGAAAAACCAGCATTGTCAATGACATGAAATATATAGAGGAATGGATTCAAAAATACAATCTCACTTTTAAGAAGACAAAAGAGGGTACTTGTATTAACGGGAGCGAAACAGATATCAGGAAAGCGATTGCCGGTATTGCCATCCGCGAAAATACAAGAAATGGCCTGCTTGAATTATTCCAAAAGGAGGATATCGACTTTATAGAAAAGCTCCTTTCCGATATCGGGAAAAAGAATTTGGATATCAGTGATATATATTACGCGAATTTGCTGACACACATTTTGATCTGTATTAAAAGGGTCAGGGAAAATATTCATATTGAAGACAGCGAAGAAAGCAGGATGATTCATGTCCACACACTGGAACAGTATGGAAAGGCGAGAGAAATAGCGGAGAAAATCAATGAGCACTATAACATTCAGATAGGGGCAGGAGAAACCTATTATATTTACCAGTATCTCATTTCTTCCGGTTTCGAAGGAAGAGGGATGCAGGAAGGCAGGGAACGGGGAAATGACGATAAGTGTACGGAATTTGCCAGTAAATTGACCAAACGCCTGTCAGAGAAGTTTGGAATACGTTTTGAACAAGATACTGATATGATGCAAGGTCTAATCCTTCATATAAGGCCGATGTTAAACCGACTGGAATACAACATACAGATACAGAACCTGCTGAAGGAAGAAATAGGCAGGCAATATCCCCGGATGGTTGCACAATGCAGTGAGGTACTGAAAGAGCTGGCAAAGGAATATGGTTTGCCTGAAATCAGCAGGGACGAAGTGGTCAATATAGCCATTTACTTTCAGACTATGCTGGAAAAAAAGACAATGAGAAAAAAGGTGCTTGTAGTCTGTCACAGCGGATATGGCACATCGCAGCTACTGGCGGCTAAATTAAAAAATGAGTTTGCTTTTATGCAGATTGTAGATGTTGTTTCAGGCAGAAAAGTGAAAGATATGGACTTGACAGGCATCGATTATATCATAGCGACCGTGCCGATCGAAAGGGACGATGTACCTTATATTATAGTTTCTTCATTGCTGTCGGAACAGGATATTAAAGCGATCAGAACCAGTTTCATGAATAGGGAGCAAAATGAGGGGGAATAGGGCGGCATATGGATATACGAGAAATTTTATTGGAAGAAAATATACAATTGAACTCAGATGCTGACACGAAAGAACAGACGCTGAAGATAATGGCAGAAATGCTCTTTCGAAGCGGAAAGATTGAAAATCCAGATATATTTTTACGCGATGTATGGGAACGGGAAAAGATGGGATTTACCGGGGCAGGCAATAAAATAGCAATTCCCCACGGAATATCTTTGCAGGTGAAAAAAGTGGCAGTCTCTATTATAAGGACCAAAAGAGATATTTTCTGGGAAGCAGAGCAGGAGGATATTCCCAAAGAAGCAAAACTGGTACGGTTTATAGTTCTTTTTGCAGTTCCCGAGAAACCGCCTAAGTCTGGAGAAATTAAGTATATAGAAGCTTTGAAGGCTGTTTGCCGGAAGCTGGCAGACCGTCAGGCCACAGAAGGATTGCTGAGAGCACAGACAGCATCGCAGATAATCGAAATCATAAATAGTGATAAATAATAGAAACATACAGAAAGGAGAAGGAATGGTTGAAGTAATTGTAGTATCACATGGCAGCTATGCGAAATCGCTGGTAGAAAGCAGTGAACTTATCATGGGTGAACAGGAACAAGTGCATGCTTTTGGTTTTTTTCTGGGAGAAAATGTGGAAGAATTGCGGGAAAAGGTAGAACAGAAAATCAAGGAAATCAGAGAGGAGGATCAAAATAAGGAAATTTTGATTTTGACGGATATGAGGTCCGGAAGTCCTTTCAATGCAGTAACCCTGCTTATGCAAAATTATCGTTTTTATCATATCGCAGGAATAAATCTTCCGATTTTTCTTGAAATTCTGGGAACGAGAGAGTTTCAAAAAGCACAGGAATTGAAAGATATGGCAATGTCCATTGGCAGAGACACCATTGTGGATGTGAATAAAATGATGGAGGATTAGTGTGAAAAGGAAGGGGTATTAAGATGAAAAATATCGTGCTTTGCAGAATTGATGACAGGCTCATTCATGGACAGGTTGTGACATCCTGGGTCAAACAGACAGGCGGAAATAAAATTATCGTAGTGGATGATGCTCTGACAAAAGATTTATTTATGCAGAAAATATTAAAAGCAGCAGCGCCTCCTGATGTGAAAGTGGAGGTACTGGGCACGCTCGATGCAACGGATGTTTTAAAGGAAGATGCGATGAACGGGGAAAAAGTTATCATTCTTGTGAAAGTACCGCAGATTCTGGAAAATTTAATAAAAGGAGGTGTAGCATTACCTAAAATTATTTTGGGGGGAATGGGAGCCAAAGAAGGAAGGAAAAAGTTTAACAGGAATGTTTCCGCCAGCAGTGAGGAAGCAGAATCTATGAAAAGAATCATAGAGTCAGGCACCGAAATCCTCTATCAGTTGGTTCCTACGGAAACCCCTACGGATGTACGTAAACTATTATCGGAATGATTATTATCAAACATGATCATTATCAAGTATGATAAGGGAAAAGGAGAAGGTAGAATATGAGTGTATTTCAAGCAATGCTATTGGGAGTTTTGTACTATTTGGGAAATAGTTCTATAGTGGCGGGACCGGTGGGTTATTATACCATTTACAGACCGCTCATCGGCGGCTTTTTGACAGGACTTGTATTGGGAGATCCTGTAACAGGGGTTATCGTAGGTGCAACCATTAACTTAATGTATATCGGTTTTATATCCGCAGGAGGTGCCCTGCCTGGAGATATGTGCCTTGCAGGTATTTTGGGTGCGGCGCTTGCTATCACGGGAGGACTTGATACAGAGGCGGCTTTGGCGATCGCGGTTCCGATAGGTTTGATCGGCACATTACTTTGGTTCGGAAGGCTGACACTGGATTCCTTCTTCGCGCACTTGGCGGACAAGTATGTGGAAAAAGGAGAATCCGGAAAAATATGGATTGCCAGCGTGCTGCTGCCACAGTCCATGCTGTTTGTTATGACTGCTGTCCCTTGTTTTCTGGCAGCATATTTTGGGGCAGGATATATTCAGGGAGCCATTAATGCGCTGGGCGGAACGGTACTGGGAGTGCTGATTATTATCGGAGGTATGATGCCTGCGCTCGGTATTGGTCTGACATTATTATACATATTTAAAGGAGAAGCAAGAATATTTTTCTTCGTGGGCTTTTTACTGGCGGTTTATTTTGGACTGAGTATGATCGCTGTCGGTTTCCTGGCACTTTGCAGTGCAGTTGTTTATACACAGCTTAGAAATGCAAAAGGAGGAGAAGCAAATGTCTGATATGAATCATAAAGAAACAAAAAAAGAAACGGAAGGTTCTTATATCTTATTGTCGAATAAAGAAGTGAAACGTTCCTGGATCAACTGGTTGTTTAACAATCAGGCAAATTACAATTACGAGCGAATGATGGGAACAGGTTTCCTTCATGCAATGGTTCCGATTGCAAAGAAATTATACAAGGACGATATGGAAAAGCAGCGGGAAATGCTTAGGCGTCATACAGGCTTCTTTAACTGTGAACCTTGCCTTGGATCGGCGATTGCCGGCCTTACGGTAGCGATGGAGGAGCAAAAGGCTGCCGGAGGAGAAATCGATGGCGAAGCGGTCACTTCCATAAAAACAGGGCTTATGGGACCTCTATCGGGCATCGGCGACAGTGTTATTCAGGGTGTTATTGTTCCCCTGCTCCTTGCATTTGCCATTGACATGGCAAGCGGAGGAAGCGTTGTGGCACCTATTGTATATTCGCTTGTCATGATCGCGGTTGTGTTCGGTATTTCTTATACCTTGTTTATGACCGGATATAAAAAGGGAAGCGGCGCTATTTTAAATATCCTTGAGAACGGTATTGTCAATAAGATCATTGCAGGGGCAAATATCATGGGATGTATGGTGTTGGGAGCTCTTGTAGCAAACTATGTATCCATGAGCTGCGGTATCCAGATCCAGCAGACAGCAGATAGTGTATTCAGCGTGCAGGAGCAGCTGTTCGATACCATCATACCGAAATTGCTTCCCCTTCTGCTGACGCTGGGAAGTTATAAAATGCTGAAAAAAGGCTGGTCATCCGTTAAAGTATTGCTGCTTATCGTTATCATCGGTGTCATTGGCGGCGTAACAGGAATTTTAGGTTAAACAAAAAGACAGGGAGGCATAAAAGATGCAGTATAAAATGTTTAAAACCACGCAATATGTGCTGGGAAATGGAAGTATTGAAAAATTAGGAGAGTACAGAGACAAAAAGATAGCTTTCGTGGTAGACGAAGGAATCATGCGGGCATTGGAACTTGATAAGCTGATTTTTGACAATATGCTAAAGGAAGCAAACTATAAAATAGTATGTAATATGAAGGCAGAACCTCATATGTACATGCTGGAAACTCCTATAAATGAAATACGGAAATTTGAACCTGACGTAATTGTAGGAATCGGCGGCGGGTCCGTAATGGATACTGCAAAAGCATTATGGCTATTTTATGAACTCCCTGATTACGATTGGGAAAAAGCAACAAAAGCTTACGAGGTGGAGCCGTTCCCCGGTAAAGCAGAACTTATTGTGGTACCGACAACGAGCGGAACGGGATCTGAAACAACCGGCTGTGCCGTCATAAAAGATGAGCATAAGAAAAAGCGCATGATTTTGAGCGATGAAATCATTCCTGACCTGGCCATTATGGATTTTGATTTATTAAAAAGTCTTCCTTCCGGAAATATTGTATTTTCGGGAACGGATGCTCTGGCTCATGCGCTGGAAGCCGGCGTCAGCAAACTGGCGAGTACGATGGTCAGGATGCAGTGTATTCAGGCTGCGGTAACAATTATAAAAGAACTGCCGAAGTCTGTGCGAGGAGATATGGAGGCCAGAGAAAAAATGCATATGGCTGCGACCATGGCGGGAGCGGGAATCAATAATTCTATTACGGGAATGGCGCATGGTATGGATCAGGCGGGAGGGGATTTTGGAAAGCCTCATGGTCTGATGACAGGACTGCTGCTGCCTTATACGATGGAATATCTTATTCCGCAGCCTGTTTATGAAGAAGTGGCAGATCAGCTTCAGATAACGGGTTCTTCGGAGGAGAAACAAAAGAAGCTGGTAAAAAGAATTTGGGAAATGTATGAGGAAATCCAGATGCCTTTGACTTTAAAAGAAACAGGAATTTCCGAGCAGGAATATCTGGATAAGATTCCTTCTTATATAAAGGCAGCCTCTCAGGATGCAAACATTATGTTTGCGCCGAAAGAGCTTGCAGAAGAGGAACTCAATAATTTGTACCGTTCCTTTTATTACGGAAAATAGGATCATATTTCATAATACAAAAAAGAAAAAGGAGATTATATCATATGGGTGAGAAAATGAGAGTGGTAGCAATCACAGAGGAAAGAAAAGTGGAGGTAAAGGAAGTAAGAAAGCCGCAGCCTAAGGAAAATCAGATTCTGATGCGGATAAAGGCGTGCGCTATCTGTACATGGGAACAGAGAACCTTTACACGGGAATCACATATGCCGCTGCCTTTCGTGGGAGGGCATGAAATTGCAGGAGAAGTTGCGCAGTTAGGTAAGGGTGTTAATCCGAAAGAGTTTCCCGTGGGAGGGAAAATTGTCGCGAGATTGATTAACGTATGCGGAAAATGCTATTTCTGCCGTAGAGGGGAAGAAAACCTCTGTGTGGAATTAAATAATCTGGATAGCTCGGAGATGGAAATTATGGGAACAGGCGGTATGGGAGAATATCTTGCTATTAATGCTTCCCAGGCTTACAGCATTCCCGATGAATTGCCGGATGTAAAAGCAGCTTTTGCCGAGCCGCTTGCCTGTGTTCTCAACAGCATTGAAAAAGGAAGAATAGAGCTTGGCGATGATGTGGTAGTCATTGGCGGAGGCATCATGGGTATGCTCCATGTTATGAGTGCCAAGCTGAGCGGTGCCAGAGTTATATTAAGTGAGCCTGACCCGGAAAGAAGAAGAGTTGCAGAGGAATTGGGCTGTGATATCACTTTTAATCCTTTGGAAAAAGACCCGGTAGAATACGTCCGTTCTTTAACTGAGGGCAGGGGAGCCGAGGCGGTATTTAACACCACACCCATTTCGGCGGTTGCCAAACAGGCGGTGGAAATGACCGCACCTATGGGCCGCTGCATTATGTATAGCTCCCAGCATCCTGACAAGCCTTTTGAAATAAGCCCCAATTGGCTTCATAATTCGGAGACCATAGTTACCGGAGCGGTCAGCCCCAGCGTACGTTCTTTTAACCGGTCGGTGAATCTGCTGGCGAAAAAGATTATCGATCCGGAGAAACTTGTGTCGGGAACCTATTCGTATGGAAACGCACAGGATGCATTTGAAGCTGCCGTACGTCCGGATACATACAGAATTATTGTTACTTTTTAATGGGAGGATAAATTTATGGTAAAAAGAAAAGTAGTGGTAGCAGCGAAGGCGGGACTGCATGCCCGGCCGGCAAATTTATTAACAAAAGAAGCACAGCATTTTCATTCCTCCGTTGAAATATCTGTAGGCGGCACGCTTTACAATGCAAAATCATTGATTGGCATTTTGGCGGCGGGTGTTGACTGCGGTACGGAAATAGAAGTGGTTTGTGACGGAACAGATGAAAAAGAAGCTTGTGAAGCGGTTACTAAATTGATTGCCGGCGGAATGGGTGAATAAGGGATAAAGGGGGCAAGTAGGTATGCGCGGATATGGGGTTTCTAAAGGCTTATGCTACGCAAAAGTTTTGGTACTGAATGAAGAAGCCATTGCGTTCCCCGTAGAAATCGGGAGCCCTGCGGAAGAAGAAAAAAAATTCCTGGATGCACAAGCTGCTGTGCTCGAAGAAACAATGAGGCTTAGAGATAAGACAAATGAGACAGCGGGCGGAAATGCCGCAGATATTTTAGATGTCCATTGTTCCTTGCTAAGGGACAGCGGTTTAATAGAGCCGATTAAGGAAGAGATTGCAAATCAAACGGGTGCGGCACTGGCGGTAGAGAAGGTAATGAATGGAGTCATCGCGCAGTTTGAAGCGATGGAAAATGAATACTTCGCCCAAAGAGCATTGGACATGAAGGATATTAAAGATAATTTGATATGTAAGATATTGAATATAAAAAAGCCGGATGTCAGTTCATTGCCGGAACCTACGATTATTATAGGAAGCGATATCGCACCTTCTACCACAGCCGGAATGGATTTAAAAATGGTTTCCGGTATGCTGATGGAATTGGGAGGAATCACTTCACATACTGCGATACTGGCAAGGACACTTGACATCCCGGCAGTTGTGGGAGTAAATGGCCTTCTGGCAAAAGTAAAAACCGGAGATTTGATCGGTTTTGACGGTGAGACAGGAGAAATATTCCTTAATCTGAAGGAAAATGAAATAAAATCTCTGAAGAAGAAAATCGAGGAGCAAAACGAGGAAAAATCCAGATGGAATAAATCCTCCGGAGAACCGGCTGTTACCAGCGACGGGAAAAAGTTTGATATCTTCGGAAATATTGGATCGCCTGATGATGTGGAAAAAGTTTTGGAAAGAGGAGGGGAAGGAATAGGATTGTTCCGGTCGGAATTTCTGTATCTTTCCTCGAAGATTCTGCCTGATGAAGAAAGGCAATATGATGCGTATAAAAAGGTACTGGAGAAGATGGACGGGAGGCCGGTCATTGTCAGAACTCTGGATATAGGAGGAGATAAGGATGTTCCGGCGCTGAGGCTGGCCAAAGAAGCGAATCCCTTCCTCGGACTTAGGGCGCTTCGGCTGTGCAGACAGAAAGAAGATGTATTTCATACGCAACTGAAAGCTCTTCTTAGGGCATCGATATACGGAAACTTAAAAATCATGTTTCCCATGATTTCTTCCATGGAAGAATTAATCTGGGCAAAAGAAAAGCTGAGACAGTGTCAGGAGCAGCTACAGGAGGAACAGGTTCCGTTTAAAGAGAAAATAGAGATAGGCATTATGGTAGAAATACCCGCAGTGGCAGTGATGGCGGAGTGTTTTGCGGGAGAATGTGATTTTTTCTCCATAGGAACGAATGATCTGTCCCAGTATTCGCTGGCTGTGGACAGGGGAAATGAGACGGTTGCAGAGCTTTATACGTATTACCATCCGGCTGTTATCCGATTGATCAAAATGGCTGTTGACGGAGCTCATAAAAACAATATTATGTGCGGAATGTGCGGTGAGGCGGCAGGCGATCCGAAGATGATTCCCCTGCTTGTGGGAATGGGATTGGATGAATACAGTATGGCGGCGGCATCCATACCGGAAGTTAAGGAATGGATCGGTAAGCTGAACACGGAAAAATGCAAAGAACTTGTGGAACAAATTCTCAGGCTGAGTACAGCAAAGGAAATAGAAGAGATGCTGCGCAAATTCTATACACAAAATAAGTGAAGGAAAAGGAGAGATAAGATGTTAGTATCAATGGCGGAAATATTAAAAAAAGCAAGAAAAGGCGGTTATGGAGTTCCTGCCGTAGCAGCGGTAAATGAATTGTCGGCGAGAGCGTGTGTAGCGGCAGCAGAAGAAACGAATTCTCCGTTGATCATGCTCTGCGGTTATGGACACAACCCTGATATGGATTACTTTGGAAGAATCCTGAATGATATGGCAACGAAAACATATGTGCCTGTGGCATTGATTTTAGACCACAGCGCTACATATGAAGAAGCGGTGAAAGGAATACGTGCCGGATTTAATACAATTATGGTCGACCGTTCCAAGCTTCCGTATGAAGAAAACATAGCACAGGTAAAAGAACTGGTTCAAATAGCACATGCTGCAGGTATTGGAGTAGAGGCCGAACTCGGTCATGTAGGAGTTGGGGAAAACTATAAAGTTGACGGAATTTCTGCCCTGACTGTTCCTGAAGAAGCGGTGAGATATGTGGAAGAAACCGGTGTTGACTGCCTCGCCGTTGCAATCGGTACGGCGCATGGTGTATATAAAGGGGAACCGAAATTAAGATTTGACTTATTGGAAGAATTGGCAGAGAAGGCACCTGTTCCGCTTGTTCTCCACGGCGGTTCCGGTACCGGAGATGCGAACCTTGCACTGGCATGCAGAAAGGGTATCAGTAAAGTTAATATAGCCAATGATTTGTTTAAGGGAGCATACGATAAAATTCAGGAAGTAGGAATGGAAGGCAATAATATTTACGCATTGTTTCCAATGCTTGAACTGGGATATAAGGAAACGGCAAAACACTATATGAAGACTTTCGGATGTGCCGGACAGGCATGGACGGGCAAACAGTACGTTTCGACGGATTCCATTCCTGACATAAACGAAGCAAAATAAAAAAATATGAAGATATCATTAAATTGACAACATGTCAGACATTCAGACTGAAGATGAAGCACCCCGCTTGCCTAAAAGTGAAGCAGGGTGCTTTTTTGAAAATTTCATTCTATGATACTACAAGTCAATATTGTTTAGTAGATAAATAATATTGACTTTTTACTCGTTTGGACATATACTGAATTCGAGAAAAAGAATGGGAGGCATCCGCAATGAACTGTAAAGTGACAGAAAAAATATTTGAGGTAATGAATATGCTTTTGGAAGAACAAAAAAAGCCGCGGGAATATGGCGGACAGCTTTTGTATCATTCAGAGGTTGTTTTCTTAGATGTTGTCCATCGGTTTCCGGAGTTGAACGTCAGCGAAATGTCCAGTCTTTTGCGAATTACAAAAGGAGCTGTCACTCAATTTTCTGTGAAGCTTTCTAACAAAGAGCTTTTGGAGATTTATACGAAGACCGGGAACAAGAAAGAAAAATATTTCCGTCTGACAAAAGCAGGAGAAGCAGTTCGCAAAGAACATTTATGCTTTCATGAAAGCTCCAACAGAAATTTGTGTAATTACTTGAAAACGTTAGATGTGAATGAAATAAAGACGATATTTGATTTTTTAGATCATTTAAAAGATTGCGTTCCGTTTTGCGAATTTGATTGTATATGCAGTTCTGAAAATGAAAAAGGAGGAGAAAACGAAAATGAGTCAAACATTGTTGAACATAAACAATTTATATGCAACGCTTGAGTCGGATATAGAGATCATCCGAGGACTGGATTTAAACATTGATACGGGGGAAACTCATGTAATTATGGGTCCTAACGGTGCAGGAAAGTCTACGCTTGCCAATGTAATCATGGGACATCCGGATTACATTGTGAGGTCCGGCAGCATATACTGGCAAGGCGAGGATATCGTCGGTCTGGCTACAAATGAGAGGGCTAAGAGGGGCATCTTTTTGTCATTTCAGACACCGGAAGAAATCGACGGAATAACTATGAGGGACTTTCTGAAATCTGCGAAAGCTGCCACGGATGGGAAGCCGATGCCTATGCTGGCCTTCAGAAAACAACTGGAAGATACATTAAACATGCTGCAAATGGACAAGGCTTATGCCGATAGGTATGTAAACTTTGGTTTTTCCGGCGGAGAAAAGAAAAAAAGTGAAATTTTGCAGCTGTTGATGATGGATACTAAACTTGCCATTTTAGATGAAACCGACTCAGGTCTCGATGTGGATGCGGTAAAAACGGTAAGGGAAGGAATTGCTCATTACAAGAATCAGGATAGGGATCATTCCCTTTTGATTATATCCCACAGTACGAAGCTGTTACGGGATTTACCGGTGGATTATGTTCACGTTTTGGTAAACGGTAAAATAGTCCATACCGGAGGAAAGGAACTGATACAGAAAATTGACCGAGAGGGATTTGCAGATTTCCTCCAAAAGTGAGGTGAATTAGGTTGGAAAAGAAGAAAACACAAATAGAAGAATTTGAACGTAATATTTATGACATATATGATACAGATAATATTGATTATCAGGTAAAACGTGGACTTACCGAAGACATTGTGACCGAAATCTCAAAAAATAAAAATGACCCTGAGTGGATGCTTGCGCTTCGCAAGAAATCTTTAAAGATATATAACGAAATGGAGCTTCCAAAGTGGGGCCCCTCACTGCATGAACTCGATATGGACAACATTGTAACTTACGTGCGTCCAAAGGCGGCTATGACCGATGACTGGAAGGAGTTGCCGGATGATATCCGGGGCACATTCGAGCGTCTGGGTATTCCGGAGGCAGAATGGAAATCTCTTTCGGGCGTGGGAGCGCAGTATGATTCCGAAGTGGTTTATCATAGCATGAGAGAGCAGCTGCTGGAACAAGGTGTTATTTATACGGATATGGAAACCGCGCTGCGCGAATATGAAGACATTGTAAAAGAGTATTTTATGAAGCTTCTTCCGGCGACGGAACATAAATTCATGGCCCTTCATGGTGCGGTATGGTCGGGCGGTTCTTTCGTATACGTTCCGGAAGGCGTTAAGGTAAATATGCCTTTACAGTCTTACTTTCGCCTGAATGCGCCGGGGGCCGGGCAGTTTGAGCATACTTTGATCATATGCGAGAAAAATTCCAGTCTGCATTTTATCGAAGGATGCTCCGCTCCGAGGCACAATACGATAAACCTCCATGCCGGAGGTGTAGAGCTGTATATAAAAGAAGGAGCCACACTTCGTTATTCCACCATAGAAAATTGGTCGAAAAATATGCTTAATCTAAATACAAAGCGGGCGCTTGTTGAAAAAGACGGCAAAATCGAATGGGTTTCGGGAACCTTTGGTTCGCACATCACCATGTTGTATCCGATGAGTATACTGAAAGGAGAAAACGCCAAGAGTGAATTTACGGGAGTCAGCTTTGCAAGCAGCAACCAGTATCTCGATACGGGGTCAAAGGTAGTTCATGCGGCGCCGAACACATCTTCCACGATTTCTTCCAAATCCATTTCCAAGAACGGCGGAAATGCTACTTACCGCAGCTCGGTGACCATAATGCCGCAGGCGAAGAACAGCAAATGCAGCGTTATTTGCGAGTCGCTTATGTTGGATGATAAGTCGCGCTCGGATACCATTCCCGTTATGGATGTGAGGAATGATAAGGCAGATATCGGGCATGAGGCTAAAATAGGAAGGATAAGCGAAAAGTCTATATACTATTTGATGACCCGCGGACTGAGTGAAGAAGAGGCAAAGGCCCTTATTGTAAGAGGATTCGTGGAACCCGTAACAAAAGAACTGCCGCTGGAATATGCGGTGGAAATGAACCGTTTGATCGGTCTTGAATTAGAAGGAAGCATTGGATAAAGGAGGAAGGACGTTGGGGATTTCATTTGCAAATATTAATCAATTGCCGGTACCTACATGGAACCAGCTTAAAATAAACAGCGTTTCTCTCGATATTGCAGAGAATGGCTTGAACAGTTATTCGAAGGAAGCTGAGCTTACCTTGCCGGCCAAAGTACGGGCCGACCGCTTTTTTGTCGAACCGGAATCTATAAAAATTCCCGGTTCCATGAAACAAAATTATGATTTCGTCTCAAAAAATTATAACAGCGTCTTTGCATTGACGATTCCGGAAGGTGCTTCGCCGGATTCGCCGGTTATCATAGAGTATTCTTTGGATGAAAACAACAGCTTGTTAAATGATTATATATATATTAAAGCGGAAAAGGACTGCGAGGTTACAGTTATCATAAAGTATGGCAGCAATAACTGCGAAGATGCTTTCCACTGTGGCTTTACATTTTTGGAAGCGGGAGAAAATGCGAAGGTTAAACTAATAAAAGTACAGACGCTGCCTAAGAAGGCTCATCATGTTGATGCGGTGGCGGTATGGTCTAAAGACAGGGCGGCAGCAGATATCATACTGAACGAATTGGGAAGCGAGAGGACGGCCGCTTCCTGCAACATCGTTTTGAAGGGCGAACAAAGCAGCGGGAATTTAGGCGGAACATATATCGGTAAAAATCAGGAAGAAATGGATTTAAACTACCGCATTGAGTTTGCGGCGAAAGAAACAGAAGGAGAAATCACGGTAAGAGGAACTTTGGCGGATTCCTCCAAAAAGACGTTGAAAAGCACCCTGGATTTTATGACCGGAGCTTCCGGATCAAAAGGAAGCGAAGAAGAAATCGTACTCACACTCAGCGATAAAGCCGTTAATCTTTCCGCACCGCTTTTGCTTTGCGGCGAGGATGATGTGGAGGGCAGGCATGCGACTTCTACGGGAAGACCCGATCCGGGCAAGCTGCATTACCTTATGTGCAGGGGATTTGACAGAAAGGAAGCCGAGCGATTGCTTGTAGAAGCCTCCTTTACGCCTCTGTTAAATAAAATTGAGATACCGAAAATCAAACAGGAAATCAAGGAATATATTGGAGCGAGCATTCATGGATAATAATTATAGAAAAGACTTTCCTCTGCTGCTCACCCGCGAAGAAAAGGGCAGGCGGCTGGTATATTTAGACAGTGCGGCAACCAGCCAAAAGCCTCTTTCTGTGATAAAGGCAATAGAGGGATATTATGGAAATTATACTGCAAATCCGCACAGGGGAGCCTATACTTTGAGTGAGGATGCAACCGGATTATACGAGAAAGCAAGAGAAAAGACAGCGCATTTTATCGGCTGCAATGATCCGCAGGAAATTGTATTTACTGCGGGAACGACAGAGGCTATCAATATGGTCGCCCTATCATATGGCAGAGCGGCTGTAAAAGAGGGTGACGAGATATTGCTCACTGTTGCCGAGCACCATAGCAACCTCTTGCCCTGGCAGCGTCTGGCAAAGGAAAAGAAAGCGGTTTTGCGCTATGTATATGGAGACGAACGAGGGCAGATATCCCTTGGGGAATGGGAAGAAAAGATAAACAGCCGTACAAAGATTGTAGCTCTGGGGCACATATCCAATGTGCTTGGAGGTATTAATCCGGTAGAAGAAATTTCCCGTATGGCCCATAGACATGGAGCTGTTGTTGTGCTGGATGGAGCGCAGAGCGTTCCCCATATAAAAATAAATGTAAAAGAACTGGATGTGGACTTCCTGGCGTTTTCCGGGCATAAAATGCTGGCACCGGCGGGAATTGGCGTATTGTATGCTAGAAAGGGCCTTCTCGACGCCATGGAGCCTCTTATGCTGGGAGGCGGGATTGTAGAAGAGGTGGGGGAGCAGTCGGTAGTTTTTATGGATGCACCCTGGAAAATGGAGGCAGGAACCCCGAATGTGGAAGGTGCCGTAGGACTTGCGGCAGCGATAGATTATTTGAATCAGGCAGGGTGGACAAATATCCATAATATAGAAAAACAACTGCTGGAATATGCGCTGGAAAGATTAAGAGGGCTGAACGAGGTGGAGGTGTATGGTTCCAAACATCCGGAAAATAGAGCAGGAATCCTTGCCTTCAACGTTAAGGATGTACATCCTCACGATGTCGCCAGCATTTTGAACAGCTATGGAGTAGCGATTCGGGCCGGACACCATTGTGCCCAGCCGCTGATGAAGCATTTAGGTGTTTCATCGACATGCAGAGCCAGTTTTTACCTCTATAATACATTGGAGGATGTGGATATTTTTATCGATGCTTTATCAAAGGTAAGAGAGGTGCTTGGATATGGAACTTAGTGAATTATATTCGGAGGTAATAAAAGAACACAGCATTTCAGCCCATAATAAAAAACATCTTCCCTATGCAACTATTGTGGCACCCGGCAGGAATCCCAGCTGCGGAGATGAAATAGAACTTGAACTACAGTTGGAGAATGGTATAATAAAAGATAGTGCTTTTACCGGAGTAGGATGTGCAATTTCACAGGCATCTATTTCTATCATGATAGATTTGGTGCGTGGCAGGACTGCTCAGGATGCCAGGAGACTGGCGGAGCTGTTTCTGAAAATGGCGCTTAGACAGCCTCTTTTGCCTGACGAGCTGCAGGAACTGGAAGATGCGGCAGCATTACAGAACATTTCCGATATGCCGGCGCGGGTAAAATGTGCTACTATGCCATGGCATACTCTGTTAAAAGTATTGGACAGCATTTGATAAAAGGAGATTACTAAAAATGGAAGTGGTAAGGAATATTACGCAGGATACGATGTGGGTGGGCGGCGGCGATGTACGTCTGGCTCTGTTTGAAAACATGTTTCCGCTGGAAAACGGAGTGAGCTACAATTCTTTTCTCATATCCGATGAGAAAACGGCGCTGGTCGATACGGTAGATGAATCGGTAGGAAGGCAGTTTATTGAAAACATAAAGGCTTCACTGAACGGCCGGACACTGAACTACCTTATCATAAATCATATGGAACCCGATCATTGTGCGAATATCGATGAAATTTGCCGCTTGTTTCCTGAGGCTCAAATTGTAGGCAATAAAAAAACCTTTCAAATGATAGAACAGTTTTATGATATCGATATAACGGGACGTACACTCGAGGTTAAGGATGGGGACAGTCTTACGCTGGGTGTACATACTCTTCGTTTTATCTTTGCGCCGATGGTTCACTGGCCTGAGGTCATGTTTACCTATGACGCTTATGATAAGATACTTTTTTCGGCGGATGCGTTCGGTACCTTCGGCGGATATACAGGAAACCTGTTCAGCGATGAAACAGATTACGAGGAACTGTACTTAAACGAAGCGAGAAGATATTATGCGAACATTGTCGGTAAGTACGGCGTACAAGTACAAGCTGCGATGAAGAAAACGGCAGATTTGGATATTCAAATGATCTGTCCTCTGCACGGCCCGGTACTGCGCGGGGCACAGATGAGCGAACTGCTGGACAAATATGCTGTCTGGAGTTCCTATCAGCCGGAGGAAAGAGGCGTATTACTGGTGTATGCCTCCATGTATGGCAATACGGAAAATGCGGTAAGACTATTGGCAAATTTTCTTGCGGGGAACGGTGTTAAAAATATAAGGATTTACGACGTGTCCAAGACACATTTTTCCACGATCGTGGCGGATGCGTTCCGTTTCAGCCATCTGGTATTCGCATCTCCCACTTATAACCTGAAGCTTTACGGAGCTATGGAAAATGTGATTAAGGATTTGGCGGCCTTAAATCTGCAAAACAGAGATGTCAGCGTCTTAGGCAACGGTTCATGGGCGCCGGCAGCAGGCAAAGCCATGGCGTGTATGCTGTCTGAAATGAAGGACATGCGCCTTATTGGTGATGTCTTCGAAATAAAATCCGCGCTGAAAAAGGAGCAGTATTCTGCGCTGGAGAACTTGGCAGAATTAATTTCATCATCAATTTTATCTGTGGATAGGGAGCCGGCATAAGCCGGTAACTTATATCCACGCGGCAATTAAATATTTTTTTAGTATTGATATATAAGATGTTTTTTGATATAATATAGTTAGTTATAACTAACTTAAAAAATATTAATTATTAGTATGTAAATGATAAAGGAGGTCGCTTATGTATAAACAATACCAATTAACCTATGATTTTAATTCTCTGGAACCCTATATTGATACGCTGACCATGGAAACGCACTATTCCAAACACCAT
Organism: Bacillota bacterium; assembly: GCA_023442465.1. Lineage (GTDB taxonomy): Bacteria > Bacillota > Clostridia > Lachnospirales > Lachnospiraceae > Kineothrix. The sequence continues at coordinate 168,958 of JAEZZQ010000050.1, forward strand.
GCAGCATATACGAAAAATCTCAATGATGCTGTTGAAAAAGCAGGCCTTGAAAACAAAAGTATAGAAACACTGCTTGCTTCTCTGGGGCAGATTGGCGATGATAAGCTGCGTACTGCAATCCGCAATAATGGCGGCGGATTTTATAACCATAATCTTTATTTTTCAACGATGAGCCCTAACGGGGGAGGAGAACCTGAAGGCGATTTAGCGGGAGCGATAGCTGATAGTTTTGAGAATTTCTCTTTATTCAAAGAAAAGCTGACTGCTCTTGCATTAGGTCAATTCGGCTCCGGATGGGCATGGTTATCTGCAGGGCCGAATGGTGAGCTGAAACTTTCCGCCAGCCCGAACCAGGATAATCCGATAATCGAAGGCAGCAGTTATATTCCTATTTTAGGAATTGATGTCTGGGAGCATGCTTATTACCTGAAATATAAGAATGTAAGGGCCGATTATGTAAAAGAGTATTTTAATGTTATTGATTGGAAGAGTGTGGCAGAATATTATAAACGCGCAAGGAATATCTAGGACAGTTTGTGTAAAACATTAAAACCGAAGCTGGCAGAGGAAGCCGGTGATGGTGTTACTGCAGACCAATTTAATGATTATTTGGGTGAATACCAAAAGTTATTGTGGATGCTGGAATCCTATGTTTCATAAACAAATAGCTACAGACCTGATGCCCCGGTACATGCCGGGGCATCAGGTTTGTGTTGCATTATTTGGAAATTATTTTAGAAAAAGTTCATATTTTTTATTGCCTTATTTTGTGTAACATGCTACAATATCCTTCGTCGACACACAAGTGTCCGCGTGATAAAAACACTCGAATACAAGTGTATTCATTGGACGGACATAAAATTTAGAAACGAAGGATGAAAGGTGTTTGTATGGATACGGCAAATGGGTATTTTGTTGTTAAAAAGAAGGCAATCCCGGAAGTGCTTCTGAAAGTGGTAGAAGCGAAACGCCTTTTGGAGACCGGAAAGGTACAGAGCGTGCATGAGGCCACGGAGCAGGTTGGTATCAGCAGAAGTTCCTTCTATAAGTATAAGGACGATATCTTTCAGTTCCACGACAATGCGCAGGGAACGACGATTACGCTTACGTTTCAGATGGATGATGAACCGGGACTGTTATCGGATGTGCTGAAGGTGATCGCGGATTTTAAGGCGAATATCCTTACGATTCACCAGAGCATTCCTATCAATGGAGTAGCGTCTTTAAGCATCAGTGTACAAGTGCTTCCGACAACCGGCGATGTGTCGGAGATGCTGGAGACGCTTGAGAAAAAGCAAGGAGTCCATTACGTAAAAGTATTGGCGAAAGAATAAAAGTCCAAAGACAGGACAGAGCGGAGGAGATCAAATGATAAATGTAGCAGTTTTAGGATATGGCACGGTAGGCAGTGGGGTTGTGGAGGTAATCGGTAAAAATAAAGAGGAAATAAGTAAGAAGGCGGGAGAAGAGCTGAGCATCAAGTACATTCTCGACCTTAGGGAATTTCCCGGTGACCCTTATGAAGATAAAGTTGTACACGATGTGGATGTTATCTTGACCGATCCGGACGTCAGCATTATTTGCGAGACGATGGGAGGTATAGAACCTGCGTATACTTTTTCCAAAAGGGCGCTTATGAGCGGTAAGAGCGTATGTACCTCCAACAAGGAACTGGTAGCCAGCCACGGGCCGGAATTGATTCGTCTGGCGAAAGAAAATAACTGCAACTATCTGTTCGAAGCCAGCGTCGGCGGCGGTATTCCCATTATCCGCCCCATGAACTATTCTCTTACGGCTGAGAAGATCGATGCCATTACCGGTATTTTAAACGGTACGACCAACTATATCCTCTCCAAGATGGCGGCAGAGGGAGCTGATTTTGAAGATGTACTGAAGGAAGCGCAGGAAAAGGGATATGCGGAGCGTAACCCTGAAGCGGATGTGGAAGGCTATGACGCATGCCGTAAGATTGCAATTTTATCTTCCTTGATGACCGGAAAAAATGTAAGATATGAAGATATATATACGGAGGGAATTACGAAAATAACAGCGACAGATTTCGTATATGCCAAAGCTATGGGACGTTCCATTAAGCTGTTGGCCCTCAGCAGGGAAAATGGCGGTGATTTTTATGCGATGGTGGCACCCTTTATGATTCCTGTAAGCCATCCCCTTTACAGCGTAAACGACGTGTTCAATGCGGTGTTCGTTCACGGCAATATGCTCGGGGATTCCATGTATTACGGACGCGGTGCAGGTAAGCTTCCCACGGCCAGCGCGGTGGTATCCGACGTTGTGGACTGTGCACGCCATGCGGGCAAGACCATTATGTGCTTCTGGGATACGGAAAATGTGAAACTTACCGATGTTGCACAGGTGAAGCATAAATTCTTTGTCCGCACGAAGGCGGAGCTTGAGAAGAAGGCCTTGGAGGTATTTGGTTCCGTTGGAGTAATAGAAGCGGATGTGGCAGGAGAGTTCGCATTTGTAACAGACGAAATGACGGAGAAGGAATTTGCCGGGAAAGCGGAAGCATTAGGTTGTGTGCTTAACAGAATCCGCATAGAGAGCTAATAAGCGCATTGCTTGCCGGAATACGTAAAAGAAGAGAGGATTCAGAAATGAAATATATTATCGTTCTGGGAGACGGTATGGCGGATGAGCCGATAGAGTCTTTAGGGAATAGGACTCCGTTGGCTTATGCCGATACACCTGTTATGGACAGGCTCAGTAAGAAATCGGAAATTGGAATGGTACACACGATACCGGAGGGAATGAGCCCCGGCTCGGATACGGCGAATCTATCAGTACTTGGCTATGACCCGAAGATTTATTATTCGGGAAGGTCACCGTTAGAGGCTTTAAGTATCGGTGTTCCCATGAAGGATACAGACATCGCTCTCAGATGCAATATCGTAACGATATCGGAAGAAGACATTCCCTTTGAGGAAAGAACGATCATAGACCATAGCTCCGGCGAAATCAGTACGGAGGACTGTGCGGTTCTGTTAGAAGCTGTAAGGAAGGAACTGGAGACGGATCTTTATAAATTCTATGTAGGGACGAGCTACAGGCACTGCCTGATTTGGGACAAAGGGACAGTGGTGGAATTGACGCCTCCCCACGATGTACTTACTCAGGTCATCGGCAAGTATCTTCCGAAGGATGCTATTCTGCGCGGGATGATGGAGAAAAGCTACCATATTCTGGTGAATCATCCCATCAACATAGAAAGAAAAAAGAAGGGGCTGAATCCGGCCAATTGCTGTTGGTTCTGGGGCGCAGGGACGAAGCCTATGCTCACCTCCTTCGAGGAGAAGACAGGGAAAAAAGGAATGATGGTATCCGCCGTGGATTTGCTTAAGGGAATTGCGGTGGGCGCAGGAATGGGAGTCAGCATCGTAGAAGGCGCCAATGGCGGCTTACATACGAATTATGAGGGAAAGACGCAAGCTGCCCTGAAAGCCATTCTTGAGGACGGATATGACTTCGTCTATATCCATATTGAAGCGCCTGATGAAATGGGCCATCAGGGAAGCACAGAACGCAAGGTGTTGGCGATCGAATATCTGGATGAGAAAGTGCTTAAGCCCCTGACGGACAAGCTGGATGAAGAAGGAACCGACTACCGCCTTATGGTGCTGCCGGATCATCCCACTCCGGTCCGCATAAGAACCCATACGTCGGACAGTGTTCCTTATCTGCTCTATGACAGCAGCAGACCTCTTAAGTCGGACCGGAAGTATAGCGAAGAGGAAGCGAAGGCCGGCGGCATCTATATTGCGAAAGGGCATGAACTGATAGATTATCTCTTTGAGCAATAAAAAGGCAAGCGGTTAGGATATTATTTATTCGGCACCAGCGTAGACGATGTTCGTCAAATATGGATTTCCATAGAATACATTATCAGGGTAAATGCACGCAGGTTTATCCTGATATTTATGAGATATGAGCTTTATAATAAGCATGAAACGAGGAGAAGAAGAGATTATGACGAAAGTAGTGAAGTTTGGCGGCAGTTCTTTGGCCAGCGCAGAGCAGTTTATGAAAGTAGGGGATATCATCCGTTCCGATGCGGAGAGAAAGCTTGTGGTGCCGTCTGCACCCGGGAAACGCGATTCCAAGGATACCAAGGTAACGGATATGCTCTATGCCTGTTATGCGGCTGCGGAGGCAGGAGGGGATTTCAAGGCTCAGCTGAAAGCGATAAAGGCGCGATATGAGGAAATTATCAAGGGATTGCATTTGGATTTGTCTTTAGAAGAAGAGTTCAAGGTGATCGAAAAACAGTTCAAGGAAAAAGCAGGTGATAATTATGCGGCTTCCAGAGGAGAATACTTGAACGGTATCATCATGGCAGCGTATCTTGGCTATGAATTCGTGGATGCGGCAACGGTAATTTTTTTCAATGAAAACGGCGAATTTGACGCAGAAAAAACCAAGAAGATTTTATCGGAACGCTTAAAGAAAACGGAAAGGGCTGTTATTCCCGGATTCTACGGAGCATATGAGGACGGAAGGGTAAAGACATTTTCCAGAGGCGGCTCCGATATTACAGGTTCTATCGTAGCGGGGGCGGTAAAAGCGGATGTATATGAGAACTGGACGGATGTATCGGGATTTCTTGTGGCGGACCCCAGAATCATCGACACGCCTCCCGGAATCGATACGATTACTTACAGGGAACTTAGGGAGCTTTCTTATATGGGCGCTACCGTTCTCCATGAAGATGCGATTTTCCCGGTACGAAAGGAAGGTATTCCGATCAATATCCGCAACACGAATTCTCCCCTCGATGAAGGAACCTGGATTGTGGAAAGCACCTGTCAGAAATCGAAATATGTAATTACGGGTATTGCAGGAAAGAAAGGCTTCTGTGCGGTTAATATCGAGAAAGATATGATGAACTCGGAAATTGGCTTTGGAAGGAAGGTTTTGCAGTCGTTCGAAGATAATGGAATTTCCTTCGAGCATGTTCCTTCGGGAATCGATACGATGACGGTGTTCGTTCATCAGGATGAATTCATGGATAAGGAGCAGAAGGTAGTATCGTCGCTTCACAGGCTGGCTGATCCGGATATGGTGGATATCGAATCTGATTTGGCATTGATTGCGGTAGTTGGGCGGGGAATGAAATCTACGAGAGGAACTGCGGGCAGAATATTCTCGGCTCTGGCACATGCGAATGTGAATGTCAGGATGATCGATCAGGGGTCCAGTGAGCTGAATATTATTATTGGAGTTTCGGATGAGGATTTTGAGAGCGCGATAAGGGCGATATATAATATTTTTGTGGAAGTACAGTTGTAAAAAAAGTGTCCGAAGAAATCAGACCTTGCGGTTTGCTTTCCCCGGGCACTTTTTTTATGTAATAGGAAAGAGCTCCTATTACATAAAAGCCCTTCGGGCAAATAATGCGCAGCTGCGCGCGCGGAACAAAAGCTGTGCTGCCGAAGTTCTTGGTCGCGAGAGTGTGAGAAGCACACTTTTGTTCTGATAATTATTCTTCCGTTAAATACTGCAGGAAGAGGTGAGCGGTTTCCTTTTTTGTGGAGGAGAAGACGAAGCCCAGAACAGGCGGCGTCTCGTCGGTGGTGTAGCATTGATACTGCGCCAGCTTGGCAGAGCCCTTGAGGTAGATACCTACGGGTATCGGGTCCGCCATGGCGGAAGGGTCTGAGTGGTCGACAGATTCGTCGGTGACTACAGGCATTCCGCTTTCGTCATAAACGAGCTCATCATCGGAGTCCAGAGTAGCAGCGTCGATATAGAAGAAATAGGGCTCATATTTTTCGAATTCTTCGGCGGTCAATTCTTCACGCAGGTCGACGAACATCATTCCTTCTGCGAAGTTGGTGAAGGGAGCGGTGTCGCTGACAAGTACATCGAGACCGTCAGTTTGGGACATGGCCGTTATTTTTTGGGAGACGGCGAGGTCCATTTGCGACATGGATTCGTAGGATAGGATGGAAGCGGTATCGATGTAGCAGTCGTACGTATTTAAATCGATATTAGCATACCCGGCGAATTCTGTCTCCAGCATGTCCTGGCTGTCACTGCCGTAGGAGTTGAGAAGTATGGCGGAAAAGGCATGGTCTTTTGCAGTTACGGCATCATGAATAAAGACGCCCCCCACAATGATTACGGCAAGGGTTACGAACGTGTGAATCTTGTAATAATCCCAGAAATAACTGAGCTTTTCTTTAAATGTCATATCCTTCAATTTTTTTTGCTGATCCCGGATTTCTTCATGTATTGACATAGCATACTCCTCGCTTTTTGTATATTATTGGTAATTACTGTTGGTATATTCATAAACTTATTACTTTGATAATGATAACGTTTTGGAAAATGAGTGTCAATGAGACTATGCCAATAATGTATGAAAAAAGAATAAACAATTTATAAAGGTTAAAAAAACTGGAAGGGATGCGGTGTATATCCCTTGAAACTTTGGGGAATTTGTAATATGATATTACCTAATAATAGAAAGAGGATGGTAAAGATAATATGATAAGTGATACATACGTAGAATGTCTCGTTAAGAAAAAAACAAATACGCTGTTTCTGCTGCTTCGGATTCTTTCCGTTATGCTTACCGTCGTTTTCATACTGCTTGGACTGATTCTCTGGCCGGCGCTGATCGTTGGGGCATTAACCGGAGTTGCCGCGTATTTTATTTATCTTAATTCCGATTTGGAATATGAATACCTTTATCTGGATAAAGAAATTACCATAGATAAGGTAATGGCTAAGACGAAAAGGAAAAGAGTGGCGAAGTACGATGTGCAGCGCATGGAGATTCTTGCTCCCATGAACTCTTATCATTTGGGCGATTATAAGAACAGGACTGCCAAGACCTATGATTACAGCTCCGGTGAAGCAAAACAGCCGGAGGCAAGATATGTAATGTATTATGAAGGCGGACAAAAGGTTATTCTGGAGCCCGGCGCCGAGTTGGTAAAAGCGATTAAAAATGTGGCGCCCAGAAAAGTATTTACTGATTGACATAATGGTGTAAGTTTGGTAAACTTTTTCAAACTTACATCATTTATTATGATTATCTTTTAATCATTAAGAGTCTCTTTTAATCATTATGAATGTTTTTATTTTATGGGTGTTTTTGCTCTGAGAGTATTTTTTATTCTAAGAGTGTTTTTTACTTTATGAGTGTTTTGTACTCATTGTATACTGCACATATAAACGAATAGGAGGAAGAAAAATGGGTCAGATAATTGGCGAAGGAATTACATTTGACGATGTACTGCTGGTGCCGAGCTATTCGCAGGTAATTCCCAATCAAATCGACTTAACAACATGGCTTACAAAGAAAATCAAACTCAATATTCCGATGATGAGTGCCGGAATGGACACCGTTACCGAACATCGCATGGCGATTGCTATGGCAAGGCAGGGAGGTATCGGCATCATTCATAAGAACATGTCTATCGAAGAGCAGGCGGAAGAAGTAGACAAAGTAAAGCGTTCGGAAAACGGCGTTATTACGGACCCCTTTTCATTGACCCCAGATCACACGTTGGCAGACGCGGATGCGCTCATGGCCAAATTCAGAATATCAGGTGTGCCTATTACAGAAGGAAGACGGCTGGTAGGTATCATCACAAATCGTGACTTAAAATTCGAAACAGATTTCACCAAAAAAATTAAAGAATCCATGACTTCTCAGGAGCTGATTACGGCCAGGGAAGGCATTACGTTAGAATCTGCGAAGCAGATTCTTGCAAAAGCGAGAAAAGAGAAGCTGCCGATTGTAGATGAGAACTATAATCTGGTAGGGCTTATTACCATAAAAGATATAGAAAAGACGATAAAATATCCTCTGTCGGCGAAAGACGGGCAGGGAAGACTTCTTTGTGGTGCCGGTGTAGGAATTACGGCGAATGTCCTGGACCGTGTAGGTGCGCTGGCCGATGCGAAGGTGGATGTGGTCGTACTGGATTCCGCGCACGGACATTCAGAGAATGTACTCCGCTGTCTGCGCATGATCAAAGAAAAATACCCGGACATGCAGGTGATTGCAGGCAACGTGGCTACGGGAGAAGGCACAAAAGCGTTGATTGAAGCGGGAGCAGACGGTGTAAAGGTCGGTATCGGTCCCGGTTCCATCTGTACCACCCGCGTTGTGGCCGGTATCGGTGTACCCCAGATTACGGCGATTATGAATGCTTACGAGGTGGCGAAGGGATATAATATTCCGATTATTGCCGATGGAGGTATCAAGTACTCCGGAGATATGACAAAAGCCATCGCAGCAGGCGGTAACATTTGTATGATGGGAAGTATTTTTGCCGGTTGTGATGAGAGTCCGGGAACCTTTGAGTTGTTTCAGGGAAGAAAATATAAAGTATACCGCGGTATGGGTTCCATCTCAGCTATGGAAAACGGAAGCAAGGACCGCTACTTCCAGTCAGATGCCAAGAAGCTCGTTCCCGAAGGAGTAGAGGGAAGGGTAGCATATAAAGGAACAGTGGAAGATACTGTATTCCAGCTTCTGGGCGGTTTGCGTTCCGGTATGGGATACTGCGGCACATCTACGATAGAAGATTTGAAACAGAACGGAAGATTTATTAAGATATCTGCGGCATCATTGAAGGAAAGCCATCCGCATGACATTCATATCACGAAGGAAGCTCCAAATTACAGCGTGAATGAATAGAGGCGAGCAAAATGTATTGAGGCTTGGGAGGTAACATGTGCAGAACTTAATCGATGAGAAGACACTAAAGAGATGGCAGGATAAGTTTTGTAGTGCAACGAATGTATACGCGTATTGCATTGATTCGGACGGACAGCCAATTACGGAAATATCGGGAAGAGATACGGATATTGAGCAGATAAAGCGGGCGGTTTCAGAGGAAGCGCTTCGCAGCATTTTTAAAAGGGTAACAGAAGGCGGCTTGGAGGAGCAGGCGGTGGAAAACACCGCTGCTGCGAATCTGCGCCTTGCAGCAGCTTCTATTATGTTGGAGGGAAAGGTCGTAGCGGTCTGGATCGTCTTCGGGATTATTACGGACGAGGAAGAAAGCGGCGGCGGGAATGAATTCCTTCATGACTTCGAATATGAAGTGACGGAACGAAAGTTTTACTATGCGTTGGATTTGCTGAGAGATACTACATATTCTCTGCTGAAGATCAGGTTCTCCATGCTGGATGCGGAAGCGGAGACGAGAAGAAGCCGCTACTCAGAGCATGAGATGAGCGCTTCCTTAAAAAGAGGTGAAGCGATAGCCGATGTGGTACAGCTTCTCGAAAGCGATGACACGATCGAGGCGATTATGACAGACGTACTTAGAATATTGGGGACCTATCTCGATATCAGTACGGCTGTTCTTTGTCGTGTTCATAAGGGCGGGGAGTTGATGGACATTGCCGCGGAATGGTGCAACAAGGGAGTCGTATCGAATTTCGACAAGACAAAGGATCTGCCTTGCGGAGGGGTGCTGAAGACAGATAAGGTGCTGGTGATTTCCTCCGGCAGTGTATGGGATGCAGGAGAACAGGATAAGATGAAGTTCTTCCGCGTAAAGGCGCTGATCGTCATTCCCATTGTTATAGGCGGAGTGATAAGCCTCTATGCTTGTTTCGGAGAACATGCAAAGGAAAGGCAATGGCGGGTGGAGGAGGTCAAGTTCTTAAACGACGCCGTTAAAATATTACAGGGTATCATTACGAAGAGAATCCAGAAGAATTCTCTCGCAGGCTCCTATGCTTCTTTAGAGATGATTCTGGATAACGTAGGAAGCTCCATTTATGTAAGAGATATGCAGACGGGCGAGGTATTGTTCGCCAATAGAGGCCTGCGCAACAACTTTTCTAAGGAAATCAAAAATCAGACGCTCGACCTTCTCTTTGAAAAGGATTTGATCAAGGGTAACAGAAGGGGAAAGCAGGAGATTTACCAAGAGGAGAGGGAGCGCTGGTATGACTTGTACTATACCCATATTACATGGGTGGACGGCCGGCCGGTCACCCTTTTCGCCATCTATGATATTACGGAGAAAAAGGTATATCAGAAGAAAATTGAGCAGCAGGCCTACACAGATTTCCTTACCGGGCTATACAACAGATTGTGCTGTGAAAGAGATTTGGCACGTCACATCGATGAGGCGAAAAAAGACGGAAGCAAGGGAGCTTTGCTCTATTTGGATCTGGACGACTTCAAGCATATCAATGACGGCCTGGGCCATCAGTACGGGGATGTCTTGCTTAAGGCAATTTCCCATAGCTTACAGCGTGTGGAGGAAATCGAGAATTCCTGCTATCGTGTGGGCGGAGATGAATTCATCATCATCATTCCACCGAAAAGCCGGAGTAAATTCGATCAGATCATCGCAGATATCAAGCAGATTTTCGTGAAACCATGGTTTCTGAAGGATGCGGATTACTACTGTACCATGAGTATGGGTATCGTAGATTTCCCCGATGAAGGGGAGAGCGTCCATGAGCTTATAAAAAAAGCCGATATCGCTATGTATGAGGCGAAGAAGCTGGGTAAGAACCGGGTGGCTATGTATTCGGATAAGATAGATTCCAGCTCCAACAGACGTCTGGATATGGAAAAGAATATGAGAGATGCGGCAGTTTCAGGATATAAGGAATTCGAGGTTTATTTTCAGCCGATCATGGACATCCAGTTGCCGGGAACGCCTTGCACGGGCGCGGAGGCACTCATCCGCTGGAACAGCGAGGAGTTGGGATTCATTACTCCTGGTGAATTTATTCCTCTGGCGGAATATCTTGGGCTCATCAATCCGATCGGTAATCATGTGCTGAGGCAATCTTGCTTTTACTGTAAAAAGTGGAATGATAACGGGTATCCCAATTATAAGGTAAATGTGAATTTATCGGTGGTGCAGTTATTGCAGACAGACATTGTGGAAATTGTCTCCCAGACCTTGAAGGATACCGGAATTAATCCGAGGAATCTTACGCTGGAGGTGACAGAAAGCCTTGCAATCAATGACATGGAGCGTATGAAATCCATACTTGGCAAGATCAAGAAATTGGGCGTGCGCATCGCTCTGGATGATTTCGGCACCGGCTATTCGTCTTTAAATCATATAAGGGAGATTCCCTTCGACGTAATAAAGGTAGACCAGAGCTTCGTGAAGGATTTGGCAGGGGATGCTTATTCCCAGTCGTTTATCCGTATGGTGGCGGAGCTTGCCGATGCGATAGATGTGTCCATCTGCGTGGAGGGCATCGAGACAAAGGAGCAGTATAAGGTTTTGGAAGGCATGAAGGTACGTCTGGTACAGGGCTATTATTTTGATAAGCCGTTGCCGAGGGTGGAATTCGAGAAAAAATATATGAATATTAACAAAAACGAGGAGGAGAAAAAATGAGAGCATTGATCAGTGTTTCGGACAAAACGGGTGTAGTGGAGTTTGCCAAGGAGCTTGTGGGCTTGGGAGCCCAAATTATTTCCACGGGCGGCACTTATGCCAAGCTGAAGGAGGAGGGCGTTCCCGCGGTAGAAATCTCTGAGATTACCGGTTTCCCGGAGTGCCTGGACGGAAGGGTGAAAACACTTCATCCGGCAGTGCATGCAGGACTTTTGGCGATGCGTTCCAATCCGGAGCATATGAAACAGCTCGAAACTTTGAATATTGAGCCTATCGACATCGTGGTGGTGAACCTCTATCCTTTTAAGGCAACGATCTTGAAAGATGGAGTGACGAGGGCGGAAGCGGTAGAGAATATCGATATCGGCGGACCCACTATGCTTCGAAGTGCAGCCAAAAATTATCAGGATGTTGCGGTTGTGACGGACCCTTCCGATTACGGGAAGATAATTTCCGAGCTCAAGGCGGGGGGCAGCGTATCTCTGGATACAAAGTTTTATTTGATGCAGAAGGTATTCATGCACACCTCCAATTACGATACGATGATTGCGGATTATTTGAAGAAGGAAAGAAATGATCACGGATTTCCGGAGACGCTGACCATGACCTTCGAAAAGGTGCAGGAGATGCGCTACGGCGAGAATCCCCACCAGAAGGCGGCTTTCTACCGCGAAATCGGTAAGAAGAAGGGCTCTCTCGTGGATGCAAAGCAGCATAACGGAAAAGAACTTTCCTTTAATAACATTAACGATACCAACGGTGCGCTGGAGCTTTTGAAGGAATTCACGGAGCCCACTGTAGTAGGCTGCAAGCACGGCAATCCTTGTGGCGTAGCCAGCCGCGACAACATTTACGATGCGTGGGCCAGCGCTTACAGCGCGGACAAAACCTCTATTTTCGGCGGTATCGTAGTGTGCAACAGAGAAGTGACGAAGAAAATGGCTGAGGAGATGAATGAGATTTTCCTGGAGGTAGTGGTAGCGCCCTCCTATGAAAAGGAAGCATTGGAAACGCTTTGTTCCAAGAAAAATATTCGCGTGCTTGAGTTGAAAGATATTGAAATCAGCCAAGATCCTAATGCATATGATATGAAGAAGGTAAACGGCGGATTAATTATCCAGACCATTGATTCCGAGCTTTATAACGAGGAGGACTTCAAGGTCGTTACGAAGACGCAGCCGACCCAGAGCCAGCTGGAGGATATGAAGTTCGGAATGAAAGTGGTAAAATTCGTAAAATCAAACGGCATCGCCGTAGTGAAGAATAAGCAAAGCATCGGCATCGGCCCCGGGCAAGTGAACCGTATATGGCCGACGAAGCAGAGCTTCGAGCATGCGGAGGAATTGATCGGACCGGATGCGACCAAGGGAGCGGTACTTGCCTCGGATGCATTCTTTCCCTTTGACGATATCGTGGAGGCTGCGCATCAGGCAGGAATCACGGCGATTATTCAGCCGGGAGGAGCGATGAGAGACCAGCTTTCTATCGATAAATGTGATGAATACGGTATTGCCATGGTATTTACAGGAATGAGACATTTCAAACATTAATAAATGGGATAATAAATTTTAGAGGAGAGGACATGCGGCTGAAGGAATTGGAGGGGTATAAGCATATCGCGATACAATGTCACGATAACCCGGACGCGGACGCCATCGCTTCGGGCTACGGCCTTTACTGCTATTTTAAGAGCAGAAATAAGGACGCGGCTCTCATTTACAGCGGAAAGAACCGGATGCAGAAGAAGAATCTGGAGCTTATGATAGAAAAGCTTCAGATTCCCATTCAATATTGGGATAAGGACGAGGCGGTGGAAGGGCTGCTCATCACGGTGGACTGCCAGTATGGGGCCGGTAACGTCACGAAGCTCAAGGCTTCTCAGGTAGCGATTATCGACCATCATCAAATCGAAATCGAAGGTATTCGCCTTAGTGAAATCCGCTCTAACCTCGGAAGCTGTTCTACCTTAGTATGGAAAATGATGAGCGACGAGGGCTTTGATTTTGCGGAAGATAAGAGCCTTGGAACGGCGTTGTATTATGGCTTGTATTCCGATACGAATCAGTTTTCAGAAGTCTACAACCCTCTGGACATGGATATGAAGGACAGTGTGCCTTGTGAAAAGAGTCTGATTAATTTATTCCGCAATTCCAATCTGTCGTTAGAGGAGTTGGAAATAGCGGGAATCGCCATGCTTCGTTATATCTATAACGACGACCACTTATACGCGATTATCAAAGCCCAGCCCTGCGATCCGAATATTCTCGGACTGATCAGCGATTTTTTGCTTCAGGTGGACGGGGTGAATACATGCGTGGTCTATAACGAGCAGGAGGAACGGTATAAGATTTCCGTAAGGAGCTGCATCAAAGAGGTCAACGCCAGCGAGCTGGCGGCATTTTTGACCGAAGGCATCGGCTCCGGCGGCGGACATAGGGAGAAGGCAGGAGGAGTCATATCCAAGAAGCTGTATGCCGAACATTTTCCCACGCTTCATTCGGAGGCCTATTTCAGTCAGCGGATGAACGAATATTTTAATGACTGTGAAATCATAATCGCAGGAAAAGTACCGGTGGTTCACGGACCGATGAAGGATTACAAGAAAAAGAGAATCCCTGTTGGCTATGTAAAGGCGGCGGAGATACTGCCTGAGGGTACGCCTATCATGGTCCGCACCCTGGAGGGCGACATAGACATGGTGGTGGAACCGGATCTGATCATTATGATAGGCATAAAAGGAGAGGTTTATCCCATAAGGGAGAAGAAGTTTCTCCAGTGCTATCAGGTGCTTGAAGAAAAATATAATGCTTCGATGTATACGGCGGAAAATGAGTATGTTCCTACTGTAAGAAACATACTGGACGGAAGCAGCAAGATACTTACCGATTATGCGAAGACCTGTATTACAAGCGGAGAGACGTATATTCATGCGATGGCTTTAGATCATAGGGTGAAGATATTTACCGCATGGGACAGCGAGAAATATATTCTCGGAAAGCCCGGGGATTTTCTGGCAGTCAGAAGCGAGGATAAGGACGATATTTATATTGTGGAAAAGGATTTGTTCCACAAAAGTTATGAAGAGATAATGTAATAATTCCCGCGAAGGCGGGAATTATTACATTTAAAAGGGGAGTTTTTACATGGAGAAAAAATTGGGTGAAATATGTGATAATATTTTGGAGTTCAATTGTTTATTATTTTTATTCTTAGAGCAGTATAAGCAGACGGCATGGGAAAAATGCCCCCGTTTGCAGGCGTGTGAGAAAAGGACTGTTTACACAGACAAAACAGTCCTTTTTTCGTGAGGAAGAAGGAAAGTCCTTTATTATTTCTTATTTTTGTGCTAAGATAAGTGTGTTAGCAATTTTGCTTGCAGTCAGCATCGAGGAGGTAGCCTGTTACAAATATTTATACCATGATTTTAATAGGCAGAGAGTGAAAAATGAGCGAAATAATAAAGACAGAAAATAAAGAAAACGGTTCCAGAAATTTCATCGAACAGATTATAGATAAGGATCTGGCGGAGGGCGTTTACGATACCGTACACACAAGATTTCCGCCCGAACCTAACGGCTATCTGCACATCGGACATGCCAAGAGTATTCTTCTTAATTATGGTCTGGCGCAGGAGTATAACGGGAAGTTCAACATGCGCTTCGACGACACGAACCCCACGAAAGAGAAGACGGAATTCGTAGAATCCATCAAAGCGGACATCACATGGCTGGGAGCGGACTGGGAGGATCGTCTTTACTTCGCCTCCGATTACTTCGAGCAGATGTATGAAGGAGCTGTGAGATTAATTGAAAAGGGAAAGGCATATGTTTCCGAATTGACTGCGGAACAGATGCGTGAATATCGGGGTACTCTTACGGAGCCCGGCAAGGACGATCCCAACAGGGACAGAAGCGTAAGCGAGAATCTGGAGCTGTTTGAAAATATGAAAAACGGCCTTTATAAGGACGGAGAAAAAGTGCTGCGGGCGAAAATCGACATGAAATCGCCTAATATCAATATGCGGGACCCGATTATTTACAGAGTGGCACATATGACGCATCACAATACGGGAGATAAATGGTGCATCTATCCGATGTATGATTTTGCTCATCCCATCGAGGACGCTATTGAAGGCATTACCCATTCCATCTGTACGCTGGAGTTCGAGGATCACAGGCCGCTTTACGACTGGGTGGTGAGAGAACTGGAATATCCTCATCCTCCCAAGCAGATTGAATTTGCTAAGATGTATCTGACTAATGTGGTAACGGGGAAGAGATATATCAAGAAGCTGGTAGAGGATGGAATCGTGGACGGCTGGGACGACCCGCGACTGGTATCCATCTCAGCTTTGAAGAGAAGAGGCTTTACGCCTGAGTCCATTAAGATGTTCGTGGATCTGTGCGGCGTTTCCAAGAGCAATTCTTCCGCTGATTACGCGATGCTGGAATATTGCATCAGGGAAGACTTAAAACTGAAACGGCCGAGAATGATGGCTGTACTGGATCCAGTGAAATTGATTATCGATAATTATCCGGAGGGTCAGACAGAGATGATGGCCGTTCCGAATAATTTGGAAAATGAGGAATTGGGAACGAGGGAGGTTCCTTTCGGAAGAGAACTCTATATTGACCGCGAGGACTTTATGGAAGAGCCCCCTAAGAAATATTTCCGCCTGTATCCCGGCAACGAAGTGCGTCTGATGAATGCTTATTTCGTGACCTGTACCAGCTTTGTCAAGGATGAAAGCGGCAAGGTGACCGAGGTTCACTGTACCTACGACCCTGAGACGAGAAGCGGTTTGGGCTTTACCGGAAGAAAGGTAAAGGGCACCATTCACTGGGTTCCGGCAAAGCAGGCGGTAAAGGCGGAGGTCAGATTATATGAGAACATTATAGATGAAGAAAAGGGCGTTTATAATGAAGACGGCAGTTTGAATCTGAATCCCAACTCTCTCACCATATTGAAGGAATGCTATTTAGAGCCGGCATTAGCTGCGGCGAAGGAATTAGAGAGCTTTCAGTTCGTACGTCAGGGGTATTTCTGTGTGGACCATAAGGATTCGAAGCCGGACGGTCTTGTGTTTAATAGAATCGTATCCTTAAAAAGTTCTTATACACTGCCTAAGAACTAAAGGAAAAAAATAGATATTGGAGGTTGAGTATGTCTGGATTATTATCGGGTTTGGAGCAATTTGGTCTGAGCGGCTTGGAGAATATGGATTTATATGAGAAGCCGAAGCAGGAAGAAGAAGCGAAGGCGGAAGTCGAACAGGTCGTTCAGGAGCAGGACTTTTTATTTGATAAGACCTTTACCTGTCCTATCTGCGACAAAGAGTTTAAGACGAGAACTGTTAAAATCGGTAAGGCAAAATTAATAGGAACGGATATGGATCTGCGTCCTAAATATGAACATGTGGATTTGCTTAAATATGATATTATCATGTGCCCCAGCTGTGGTTATGCGGCGCTCAGCAGATATTTTAAATTTATCACATCGCCGCAGGCTAAGAGAATTAAGGAGGCGATTTCCAGCAAGTTTAAGCCGATTAACGAATACAAAGAAATCTATACTTATGATGAAGCATTAGAACGCTATAAGCTGACGCTGGCTAACGCTATCGTGAAGATTGCCAAGCCCAGCGAAAAAGCATATATCTGTCTGAAAACGGCATGGCTTCTGCGCGGAAAGGGAGAAGCTCTGGATAAAGAGGCCCCGAATTATGCGGAGCAGAAGAAGAAGACGGACGCCGAAGAAGCAGAATTCCTGAGAAATGCACTGGACGGATTCCTTGCGGCAAGGCAGGCGGAGAACTTTCCGATGTGCGGCATGGACGAGCCTACGGTGGACTATCTGATTTCAGTAATCGCTATTAAATTCGAGCAGTTCGATGTGGCGTCGAAGCTTATTTCACAAATTATCGCATCTCAGACTACGAACCCTCGAATGAAGGAGAAGGCGCGTACCTTGAAGGAGCAGATTGTAAAACAGATTAAGCTGAAAAATGCAGGAAAGTAGTAAGAAAGAGATAGGAAACGATGAACGATTTGACCATTGAACTTCGCCAGGACGGTGAAATACATTTATATGAGCAAATCTATGAACATATTAAAAAAGAGATAAGAAAAGGGAAGCTTCCCAAAGGTGAGAAGCTTCCCTCTACACGTTCTTTGGCAGAATTTCTCGAGGTATCGCGGGGGACGGTGGAAATTGCATACGGGCAGCTTTTGTCCGAGGGATATATAGAGTCCAAACCTTACAAGGGCTATTTTGTATGCGGGATAGACGAGATATTTTTTCTGGAAGGAGAAAACGGAAGGAAGATAAGAGAACTGCCGAAGGAAGGAATCGGACGAGAAGAGAGGAAAACGCCCTATTTATTCGACTTCTCGCCCAACGCTATCGATATGACGGCTTTTCCCTTTGCCACCTGGAAGAAAATCACAAAGAACATTCTGGTAGATGCCAACAGTGAGATGTTCGCCTCCGGTTCTCCAAAGGGAGACTGGAAGCTTAGGGAAATCATTAGCCGCTATCTGCATTCCTCAAGAGGGGTGAACTGCATGCCGGAGCAGATTATTATAGGTGCCGGGAACGACTACCTTCTCATGCTTTTAGAGAAGATATTGGGGAGGCATGTGAAGATAGCCATGGAGAACCCTACTTATAAGAGAGCGTACCGTATCTTCGATTCTTTCGCATACCAAATCAGCCCTGTGGAACTGGATGCGGGAGGAATGAGCGTGGAGAGACTCAGGGAAAGCGATGCACAGGTAGCCTATGTAATGCCCTCACACCAATATCCTACGGGAATTGTTATGCCTATCGGGAGACGGATGGAGCTGCTTAAGTGGGCGGAGGAGAAAGAGGAGCGCTATCTGATTGAGGATGACTACGACAGCGAATTTCGATTCAAGGGAAAACCGGTACCGTCCCTTCAAGCCTCCGATTGGGCAGGGAAGGTAATTTACATCGGGACGTTTTCCAAAGCGATCGCACCTGCCATTCGTATCAGCTACATGGTGCTCCCTCTGCCCCTTCTGGAACGATATGAGCAAAAGTGCTCTTTCTATTCTACTACGGTATCCAGAATCGATCAGCGCATATTGAGTGAATTTATTGAAAAGGGGCATTTCGAACGCCATTTGAACAAGATGAGGAAAATATACAGAGAAAAACACGACTTGCTTCTTAGCGAATGTAAGGATATGGAAGAGTGCTTCCGGCTATCAGGAGAGGGAGCAGGGCTTCATATTCTCCTTCGGGATAAGGCAGGACGAGAGGAGAAGGAACTGTTAAGGCTGGCTGCCGCAGAGGGGGTGAGAGCATATGGACTCTCAGAGGCTTATATCGGCGAGGCCGCGCTGAAGGAAAAAGATGATATGATAATTTTGGGATATGCCGCCCTAAGCAAGACCCAGATCAGGAAAGGGCTTGAGACATTAAAAAAAGTCTGGATGTGATTCCAGACTTTTTGCTTCTTTAATAGGAGCTCCCTCCTATTAAAGAAAAATGGATGCGCAGCTATGCGCCATGTTTTTATTATATGGAATTATCGCTGTCGTCGTCGAAAAATTCTTCTACCTTGGACTCGGCAGTTTCCACTGCGTCCTTTACAGTATCCTTTACGACCGTCTTAGCAGTGTCGGCGGCAGCAGCTGCGGCGTCACTCAAATGGTCTACGGCATCGGAGGCTGCGGTTTCTGCTTTTTCCAAATGAAGGTCAACATAGTTGCGCTTGCTGTCTCCTTTTTCTGTATCACTGTCAAAGTCATCGCCAAAGTCATCGAAATCATCGTCATCCAAATCGTCAGAATAAGAAGAATTCTTA
Source organism: Bacillota bacterium (assembly GCA_023442465.1). GTDB lineage: Bacteria > Bacillota > Clostridia > Lachnospirales > Lachnospiraceae > Kineothrix. The sequence continues at coordinate 188,155 of JAEZZQ010000050.1, forward strand.
TTCTGTAAATAATAATAAACACCGGCTGCGGCAGCGCCTGCGACAGCAGTAAACATCAAAAATTTACCGAATTTTTTTGCCATATAAGTACTCCTTTCAATTTCGAGGTTATAGAAACATATTAATACTATTTTGTCAAATTGAAAAGAGAATATGTATAAAAAAACCATAATTTTTTTGTTAAATATAAAATATGGAACTTTATTGAATCTATAATGGAAATATGGTATATTAAATATCGACCGATAAAGTCAATAACTGCGGAAAAAAGGACTTGGAAAATACTGTGAATGAGAAATTTTTTGATTTAAAGAAAGAAAAACAAGATAGAATGATAAATGCCGCTTTAAAAATATTTGCGGAGAACGGTTACAGACATGCCAGTACCGACGATATTGTGGCAGAGGCTGGAATCAGCAAGGGATTGCTGTTCCATTATTTTACGAGTAAACTGGGGCTTTATGAGTTTCTCATCGATTACAGCGTGCGCTTTATGTCTTTGGAGCTTTCCACCCGCGTAGGTAAGAAGGAGGAGGATTTTTTTCTCCTGTTGAAGCAGATGGAAGCTGCTAAATTTCAAGTGCTTAAGAATTATCCATACATGCAGCAGTTCATAGACCGCACCGGATACGAAGACGTGAAGGAGGCGCTGCTGGCTGCCGAGGAGAAGAAGAACGTCCTTAAGGAAGCAAGGGAGGCTATTATGGATAGGGCAGACCTATCTCCCTTTAAGCAGGGTGCCGACCCGGCAAAGCTTTTATATGTGATCGAATATACAATTCAGGGTATCATGAAAAGGAGCTTTTTTGAGGGTACATTCCACCCCGAAATGTTAAACGAAGAGATTAACGGCTATTTGGACATGATAAAGCAGTTGGCGTATCACTGACATTTAATCAAACCGTACTGCTTGTTATGCTGTCTGCTGCGTAAGCTTCACACTGCGTAAGCAGACAAAACACCCCTTTGGAATTACTTATTCATTTTATAGATCGGGTCAGCCGGATACCCGCCCTTTAATTTCTGCATTCCCCTTTGGAGGGCATCCTTGGAGTCCTTCCAATCTGCATCCTTATTCCGGTAATCGAATTTTTCTACAAGCCAGGCTACGTCATCAGCCATGCGCTTCATGTTTTTTTCCATAAGGGAGAACATCGCAGGGTAGAAGGATGTTTTTTCCTTATCGCTAAGCTTGCTTTCAGCGGCTTCGCACAGATCCCCAAAATGGTGAAGGCAGAAGCCTTTGCTGTTTTCTATTTTTTCCCGGAAGGCACTGTCCTTCTTATATAGGATGAGGAAGGTGTCCATATATCGGTCATAGGTTTCGCTGAACTGTTTGCAGATATAGCAGGAATTCTCTTTTTCTTCCGTCCAGACACCGATAGGATTCTGACGGCTCTCACCTTTTTTACGCCCATTTAAAAAGGAGGACTTTTTAGGAGAGAAGGACTTGAACTGTTCTGCCATTTCCTGATTCATGCGAACGTAGTGAGTCTTTAGAATCCAGCCGTTTCCGAGAGTATTTCCGTAGTCGAACATTTTTTTGAAATGTTTTCGGCAAAAACCCTCCTTATCCGTCATGCCGCGCACATCGCTTTCCATGTAGGAGGAGGCGGAACCAAGCACAAAGTCTAATAAGTCCTGCTCCACATTTCGCTCTATAAGGCAAAAGGGGCACTCGTCATTTGCGTTTACTGCATCGTTTAAGGGAATCGTATATAGTTTTTCTTTCATAAGTTACAGCCTCCAGCCATTCCCAAGTGTAATATGTCTATCGATATTTGTATAATAAAGGGAATTGTATATAAATTATATTTTGATTATGCATTTTTAATTATACATGAAAAATTCGTTCCTTGTCGACTATATTTGGAACGTATGGTATAATATTACTATAATTCAGCAGTCCATGCTGCGAAGTTGAAATTGTGTTTCCATGCAACTTTGCGAGGGCTGCAGGCGTCAAAAGACAGTTTTATCACATTTTGTGTGCATACATGTTGTAGTTTAGTCAAACGCGGAACGGCAGCATAATATTTATAAGAAGGTGTGTTGGAATACGAATGAAATGAGCATGCGGATAACATACGATCGGTGACATTACTCGCAAAAGGATAAATTCGCATGAAATAAAATGTATAACGGAGAAGGGGTAGGTATGAGTAAATTTTTAGTGGCGGGAATTGTACAGAAAGAAACGATCATCAAGGTGGATAAGATTCCGATCGAATACAGCGGAGTGACCAATAAGCCTGGCACCATCTTTATCAGCGCCGGAGGAGATGCTTATAATGAATCTTTGGCGTTAAAGTGGCTGGGGAATTCGGTAGATTTCATGTCCATGGTAGGTGCCGATGAGAGCATGGAGCTGGTCAATCCCAAGGGCAGCGAAGTGACACTGGTGACCGATTACATACTTCCCAGGCTTCAGGATACTCCTACTGCGGCTGTATTTTATGATGAAGAGAGAAAGCAGCAGATTTTCGAGGATATTAAGGATCTGCGGGAGACCGCTTATGACATACATTTATTCGAGGAGCGGGCGGCGAGAGCAGAGATGCTCGTGTTGTCCAATGCTAATTTCTGCCGTCCTCTTATTGGGATCGGCAAGGAACTGCGCAAACCTATCGCAGTAAATATAAGGGAATATCAAGAAAGCAAGATCTGCTATAACGAGGACTATTTGAAAGCTGCCGACATTCTGTATGTCAGCGACGATCATTTGATCGAAGAACCTTATGAATTCGTAAAGTCCCTGGCGGCAAAATATCGGCCGGAAATCATTATTTTAGGTCAGGGAGCGGATGGCCTCATATTATATGATAAGAACAAAAACATCATCGCTCATTACAATACGGTGAGGACCCATGGGCTGGTGAATACGGTTGGTGCCGGTAATGCGCTGTTTTCCTGCTTCCTTCATTTTTATAATAAGACACAGGACTCGGTGTTTGCAGTGAAGAATGCACTCCTTTTCGCTTCCTATAAGATAGGCTTTATGGGAACCTCTAATGGATTCCTGACAGAGGAGCAAATTGTACAATGGCGTAATTTGATCTGGAGAGACGGAAGATAGGAATAAATCAGAGGTGAGGGGATAGGTAAATGAAGGCTGTGGATATGCATTGCGATACGATTTCCGAATTATATAGAAAAGCAAAAGAGGGGCAGGGTGAGAGTCTGCACAGGAACAGTTGCCACATCGATTTGGGGAAGCTTAAAAAGGGCGATGCCCTTGTACAGAATTTCGCCATCTTCATCCATAATGGGAGGACGGAGAATCCCTTGGAAGATTTCCTGCAAATGGTGGACCTATATTATAACGAATTGGAAAAAAACAGGGACATGATTGCTCCTGTTTTTTGTTGGAAAGATATTGAGAAAAACTGTGTCGAAGGCAAGATATCGGCACTGCTCACTGTGGAAGAGGGGGCTGTCTGCAAAGGGAACCTGTCTTATCTTAGAGATATGTACAGACTTGGCGTGCGCATGATGACCTTGACATGGAATTACCCCAATGAGATAGGCCATCCAAATGTGCGGGCAGGGAATTACGAAAACCTTCAGGTACAGGGGGAAAGTGTTCCTTTTTATAAGATTGGGGATACGATGAATGGACTGACGGAGCAGGGGATGGAAATCGTTACCGAGATGGAACGCATCGGGATGATCATCGATGTTTCCCATTTGTCTGACAAAGGTTTTTATGACGTACTTGAGATTACGAAAAAGCCCTTTGTAGCCAGCCACTCCAATGCCAGAGCAGTTTGTCCGTGGGTAAGGAATCTGACGGACGATATGATACGTAAGATAGCGCTGCGCGGTGGAGTAATAGGACTTAATTTCTGCCCCGATTTTTTGACGGAGGTGGTAAAAGGGGAGAGGAATACAGGTACAATTGCTGCAATTGTAGAACATGCGAAACATATTACCAATGTCGGAGGCATTGACTGTCTTGGGCTTGGAAGCGATTTTGACGGAATAGAGGGGCACGGGGAACTGCCCGACTTTTCCCATCTCCCCAAGCTCTCGGAAGCCTTTTTCCAGGCGGGCTTTTCGAAAGATGAGGTAGAGAAGATTTTCCATAAAAATGTTCTGCAGCTTTATAAAGAGTTATTGTAAGCGGGAAAGCAATCGAACAACAAAATACAAATATTAACATACTTAGCAATGTGCCCATTCTCCTTGGCGATATATAATCTAAGCATAGAAGGTTACGGATATATCCTCTGACTTTGCTTGGAGGTATACCGATTAGATTAGGAGGATGAGTGGATGCAGTACGGACATTTTGACAACGAGAAGCGGGAATATGTAATCGACAGAGTGGATATACCCACATCGTGGACCAATTACCTCGGCGTGCAGGATATGTGCGTGGTGGTGAATCATACGGCCGGAGGCTACATGTTCTATAAGACTCCGGAGTACCATAGGGTGACGAGATTTCGCGGAAACAGCATACCCATGGACAGACCGGGTCATTACGTATACATAAGGGATAATGACAGCGAAGACTATTGGAGTATATCATGGCAGCCGGTAGGCAAATCGCTGGAGGAAGCGAAATACACATGCCGTCACGGCATGTCTTATTCGATTTACGAATGCGACTACAGCAAGATCAAAGCGACTCAGACTTTGGTCGTACCGCTTAACGATGCGGTGGAGCTTTGGGATGTGACAATTAAGAATGAGGATGATAGGCCGAGAAATTTAAGCCTGTTTTCTTATTGTGAATTTTCCTTCCATCATATTATGATTGACAACCAGAACTTCCAGATGAGTATGTACTGTGCAGGCTCATCCTATGGGGACGGTATTATCGAACACGACTTGTTTTATGAAGAGTTCGGGTATCAGTATTTTGCGTCCAATTTTGAGCCTGACGGCTATGATTGCTTAAGAGACAAGTTCCTGGGGCTTTACCATACGGAGGACAATCCGGCAGCAGTAGAGAAAGGTAAGTGCAGCGGTTCTCACGAGCTTGGAAATAACCACTGCGGTTCTTTACAGAAGAACATCGTATTGCAGCCCGGGGAAGAAATCAGGGTTGTATTCATGCTGGGCGAGGGCAGAAGAGAGGAAGGAAAGAAAACGAAGGAGAAGTACAGCGATCTTTCTACAGTAGATAAGGTATATGAAGATTTAAGGGAATACTGGAACAATAAATTTGAGAAGCTTCAGATCAATACTCCGAATGAAGGTATGAATACGCTGATCAACACATGGACCTTATATCAGGCAGAAATTAACGTGATGTTCTCCAGATTTGCATCCTTTATAGAGGTAGGCGGACGAGTAGGATTGGGATACCGTGATACGGCGCAGGACGCCATGACGATTCCTCACTCCAATCCGGAAAAATGCAGACAGCGTATTGTAGAGCTGCTGCGCGGCCTCGTATCGCAGGGATATGGACTGCACTTGTTCCAGCCGGAATGGTTCGAGCCGGATCATGAAGAAAAACCGTTCAATTCGCCGACTGTTATTCCTTCCCCGGATAAGGACAATCTTGTACACGGCTTAAAGGATGCGTGCTCAGATGATGCACTGTGGCTGGTATCCTCTATCGTGGAATTCATAAAGGAAACGGGTGACAAGGCCTTTGTAGATGAAGTGATTACCTATGCGGACGGAGGCGAAGGCACCGTTTATGAGCATATGATGCGTATACTGGATTTTTCGGCCGAGCAGGTAGGAGCTACGGGAATATGTAAGGGACTTCGTGCGGACTGGAACGACTGCCTGAATTTGGGCGGCGGTGAGAGTGCCATGGTATCATTCCTTCATTACTGGGCAATCGAGAACTTTCTGGAGCTGGCAAAATATTTAGGCAGAGAAGAAGAAATTGTAAAATATACCGAAATGTCCGAAAAAGTCAAAAAAGTATGCAATGACGAGCTGTGGGATGGAGAATGGTTTATCCGTGGCATTACCAAGAATGGCAAAAAAATCGGTACCCACTCCGATAAGGAGGGTAAGGTTCATCTGGAGTCCAATTCTTGGGCGGTTCTTTCGGGAGCTGCTGACCATGAGAAGGGAATCCGTGCCATGGACAGTGTGGATGAATACCTCTATACTCCTTGGGGAATCATGTTGAATGCTCCTTCTTACACGGTACCGGACGAGGACATCGGCTTTGTAACGAGAGTATATCCGGGTGTCAAGGAAAATGGTGCGGTATTCTCCCATCCCAATCCTTGGGCTTGGGCAGCAGAATGCAAACTGGGACGAGGCGACCGTGCCATGAGATTCTACAATGCGTTATGTCCTTATTACCAGAACGATAAGATCGATATAAGAGAGGCAGAGCCATATTCTTACTGTCAGTTCATCATGGGACGGGATCATACCGCTCACGGACGTGCGAGACATCCGTTTATGACAGGAACGGGCGGATGGGCTTACTTCTCCGCAACCAGATATATGCTGGGTATGCGGCCGCAGTTCGAACACTTGGAAATCGACCCTTGTGTCCCTGCTGACTGGAAAGAATTCTCCATGCAAAGGCAGTGGAGGGGCGTGGATTATCATATTGAAGTGGTGAACCCTGACGGCGTCATGAAAGGGGTAAAGGAGCTTTACCTGGACGGTGAGCTGGTAGAGCGCATTCCGCTTATGGATAAAGGAACGGCCCATCAGGTAAAAGTGGTGATGGGGTGACAAAAGAAGGGAGAGGACGAAATGATTAAGTTCGGAACGGGCGGCTGGAGGGCTGTTATTGGGGATGAATTTACGAAAGCGAATATTCAGCTTCTGGCGAAAGCGCTTAGTGATAAGATGAAGGCAGAAAATATGGCAGAGGAAGGAATTGTCATCGGATATGACAGAAGATTCCTGGCAAAGGAAGCGATGCAGTGGGCCGGCCGTGTATTTGCAGCGGAGGGCATTACCGCTTATTTGATCAATAAGTCTTCGCCGACGCCGTTAATCATGTTTTATGTGATGAAGCATGAGTTCCCTTATGGAATGATGATTACTGCCAGTCATAATCCGGCTATTTATAACGGAATAAAGGTATTTACAGCGGGAGGCAGGGATGCCAATGAGGAACAGACCAAGGAAATAGAAGAATATATCGACAGGCTTTCACCGGAAGATGTGAAAGAAATGGAATATGATGAGGCTGTGGCAGCAGGTTTGATTCGGGAGATTTATCCGCTGAATGAATATTTGGATGACATCATCGCGGCGGTGAATATGGAGGCGATCAGAGGCTGTGGCCTGAAGGTAGTGCTGGACCCTTTATACGGCGTAAGCGAGACCTCTCTTTCTACCATACTCCTTACTGCAAGGTGTGAGGTTATCACGATACACGACAGACACGATACACTGTTTGGAGGGAAGCTCCCCTCGCCTTCGGTTGCGACACTGCGTCCTTTGCAGAATGCGGTTATCGATAATAGGGCTGACATCGGAATCGCTACGGACGGCGATGCCGACCGCATCGGTGTTATCGACGATACGGGACGTTTCCTTCATCCCAATGATATTTTGGTGCTGCTCTATTACTATCTTGTAAGATACAAGGGCTGGGAGGGACCGGTAGTAAGAAACATTGCAACTACCCATATGTTAGATAAGGTGGCGGAGAAATTCGGACAGAAGTGCTACGAAGTTCCCGTAGGCTTTAAGCATATTTCTTCTAAGATGTACGCCACAGGTGCCATCATTGGCGGAGAATCCTCCGGCGGTCTGACAGTGCGGGGGCATATCAACGGTAAAGATGGTATTTATGCAGCAGCGCTTTTAGCGGAGATGATTGCGGTCACAGGGAAGAAGCTGTCCGACATTTATAAAGAGATCGAAGAGGAATGCGGCAGTATTTTCATGGAAGAGCGGGATTATAAATTCACGCAGGAGAAGAAAGAACAGATGCATAAGCTTCTAATGGAGGATAAACAGCTTCCGAAGCTGCCATTCGAGGTGGAAAAGGTGTCTTATTTGGATGGAAGCAAAGTGTATTTCAAGAACGGAGGCTGGGTAGTGGGAAGGTTCTCAGGAACAGAACCGCTGATCAGAGTGTTCTGCGAAATGCCGAATCTAGACGATGCCAAGAAGGTATGTGATATTTATGAGGAGTTCCTCGGACTGAAATAAAAAGGCTTGCTCAGAAATTAAGAAAGGACTGCTCGAAAGGGCAGTCCTTTCTTATGTAATAGGGGAGTGCCTCACGCTTTTCTTGCTTTATGAAAAGTGACGTGTTACTGTAAAGAGGTAGACAGAATTGGTTACAGACGGTGAAAATATAGCACACAGCATGCATGAGGTATTCCGTGTTGCTGTGAAGGCGAAAGAACAGTATTTGCGTGCAGGATAGGATAATTTTGCATACAGGATAGTTTCTGCGGGCAGTGGGTAATTAAGAGAAGGAATGGGGAATGCGGGATGGGCATTTTATCGGGTAAGAATACAGACAAGAATATAGATGAGAACATAAATGAGAATATAGATGAGAATATAAATAATAAAGCGGAGAGAAAAGCGCAGAAGAAGGCGGAGAAGAAAGAACGGCGGGAACAGAAGAGGACACCGCTTAAGTGGAGCATGATCCTGGTCCTTATTTTGTGCTGGATACTGCCGCTTTCTATCATAGCGTATGCGATGCTGTATGTGACGACGAGCAAGATCAATAAGCAGATAGAGCGAACGATCGTTACCTCGGCGGATAATGCGATAAAGATAAGCGAGATGCAGATGAACGCGGCGATTACCGCGTCCAAGAACGCCTCTTACCTGCCTACGATTAAGAAAAGCTGGCAGCAGTATAAGAAGGACGGGAATAAGACGACTCTTTACGGAGAGGTAATACGATTTTTGGAGCAGCATTACCGATATGATGAGCACTTTTTATTTACCACCTTAATGTTCACGGATCAGCCTTATGAGCCTTATTTCACATCTTTTTCGGGAAGTGCCAACAACGTCGCATACCGGACGAATCTGTATTTTATGGAAAAGGTGCATCCGTTAGTCATGGATATATATCCTGATTTGGATACAGATGTGAAGCTGATCAACGTGGAGGGGCATATTTATTTGATCCGTAATATGATGGACTCAGCCTACCATCCTTTTGCGGTACTTGTGATGGAGCTGGACAGGGACAATATTTTCGGAAGTCTGGAAAGCGCATGGGGCTATACCGGAAGCCAGGTATATGTGGACGGAGAACTGTTATTGGAAGACGAGAACAGCAAAATAGAAGCAGATACGGAAAATTTCCAGACAAAGAGCAGAACGTCGCGTCTGATTCAGGAGGACGGGGAATATTATGTTTATACGGTAAGGAAGCCGGACATACATTATATGGGGTATGTCATATCGCTGAATAAGCAGCTTATCATCGATGAAACGGCAGCAATCAAATATGTCTGTGCGTTCTTCATCATCTTCATGATTCCGCTGACGATCATCGTATTCATCTTCTTTCATAGAAAAGTGACGAGGCCTATAGAGGGCTTGATCAAGGCTTCCCATATCATAGAAGAGGGAGAATTCGGCTATAAGATAGAGAGGGCTGGGAACAGTCAGGAATTCAAGTACCTGACGGAAGCGTTCAACAGCATGTCAGAGAAGTTAAAGCATCAATTCGAAACGATATATTCGGAGGAGCTTGCACTTAAGGATGCCAGGATTATGGCGCTGCAATCCCAGATCAATCCTCATTTTCTCAATAACACGCTGGAAATCATCAATTGGGAAGCAAGAATCAATGAGGACTATAAGGTGAGCCAGATGATAGAGAACCTGTCCATTATGCTGGAGGCCACTATGGACAGAAGACACAGACGATTTGTTACCCTGGTGGAGGAGCTGTCCTATGTGGATGCCTATCTGTTCATTATTTCTAAACGTCTGGGGGAGCGTATGCACGTGGAGAAGAATACGGACGATACGCTGTTCAATGTTAGGGTTCCCAGACTGATCATACAGCCTATCATCGAGAATGCGGTGGAACATGGAATCATTGGGCAGCCAAGAGCGAAGGTGACCTTAAATGTCTTTGCGGATGAGGATAAGCTGATAATAGAGGTGCGCAATACCGGCACGATGTCGAAGAAAGATGAAGAGAAGATAGAGCAGCTTTTAGGAGATGAGCAGGAGGTGGGTGAACTTAGCTCCACGAGCCTCGGAATAAAGAATGTGAATAGGAGAATCAGGATTATATATGGAGAGGAGTGCGGACTCACTGTAAAAAATGCCGAAAATAATGAGACAGTGAGCAGAATTACTGTCAAATTGGATATGACAACAATAAAAGACAATAAATAGCAATTCTGGCAATTTCACTATTTCTCATGTTTTAATAGAATAAATAGTATAGGGAAGCTGAAATTTGCTATGAGCAATTCTAAGAAGATCATCGCATATCCATATATATGGGAGGTTTCAGATATGAAAAAGGTATTAGCAGCGCTAATAGTGGGAGCAGGAATTTTTGTAATAGCAGGTTGCGGTGCGGATTCGGCGAAGAAGGCGCAGGTGTCTGACGGAGAGCTTCCGGTTACTCTCAATGTAGTTACTACGTTCGCAGGTGAGGACACTAATGCCGGGAACTATCAGGAAGCAATCGCCAAATGGCAGGAGGAAACCGGGAACACGATCAACGACGCTTCCGGAACTGTAACAGAGACCTTGAAAGCGAGAATAATATCCGATTTTGAAATGGGTTCTGAGCCGGATGTGCTGTTTTATTTTAACGGTATGGATGCCAATCCCTTCGTCGAAGGAGGAAAGGTTATTTCTATTGATGAAATCCGCGCGGCATATCCCGATTACGCATCCAATATGAAAGACGGCATGATGGGCGCATCGCCGGTAGACGGCAGAAATTATTCCGTACCTATGAACGGCTATTGGGAAGGCTTATTTGTTAATAAAGAGGTATGCCGGGCAGCGGGGGTGAAGGTACCTGACGCTGATACTACGTGGGAGGAATTCATGACGATATGCCAAGCCATTAAGGACGCAGGGTATACTCCGATTGCGGCTTCTTTTGCGGAAGTTCCCCATTACTGGTTTGAATTTTGTATTTATAATTATTTGGACACCGCATCTCATAATATCCTTCCGAAGGCTATTGATGACGAGCAGGGGATGGCGTGGGTTAACGGTATTATGGATATGAAAAGTCTATATGACAGAGGATTTCTACCCGCTAACACATTGTCTGCCACCGATGGGGAAACCTTCCAGCTATTTGTGGACGGAAAGGCAGCATTTTTGATTGATGGCTCATGGAAGGTGGGCGGCATTGAGGAAGCGACGGAGGATATCGACAATTTTACGGTTACATATGTACCCGCTAAGGATAAGCGCAAATCTACGGATATTGTCGGAGGGTTGTCCTCCGGTTGGTATATCACGAAGAAGGCATGGAACGACCCGGAGAAACAGCAGGTGTGTGTGGATTTCATTACCTACATGACCAGCGATGAAATGGTAACCAAGTTCGCTTCAGTGGCCACCACAGCTTTAAAGGAAGGTACTCAGGTGGATAAGAGCAAGCTGTCTTCGCTTGCGGTGGCAGGATTGGAAATGGTGGAAGGAGCTACCGGTATGGCTTCTGCGCTTCAGGATCAGCTCACGCAGGAACAGCGGGTGCCGGTATTCAACTCCATGGCGGATATTCTGACGGGTAAAGAGGAGGTGAAGGATGCTGTGGCGCAGCTCATCGATTTGGTGGCGGGGGCGCAGATGCAGGAGTAGCCTTTTTACAACATTTTTTGATTTTAAGAAGCTTTTCTTGTCGAGCTTTTTGTGATAGAATCCATATATGATTATGGAGGTATCACGCATGTATAAAGTAGTGATTATTGATGATGAACCGATTATAGTAAGAGGCCTTAAGAAAGCAGTGAAGTGGGAGAATCTCGACTGTCTGGTGGTGGGAACCGCTGGGGATGGAGTGGAAGGCTTGGAGGTGATCCGAAGAGAAAAGCCGGACATACTAATATCCGATATTTCTATGCCTAAAATGGATGGACTTAGCATGATAGCAGCTTTGAAATCGGAATTTCCCGACATGGAAGTTACGATCCTCACAGGCTTTCGCGATTTTGATTATGCGCAGGAGGCAATCCGATTGGGAGTATGCCGTTTTTTGTTAAAACCATCTAAGATGGAAGAACTGGATGAAGCACTTTTTGCCATGCTGGTAAATCTGAAGAGTAATCCTTCTGTAGTAAAGCGTCTATTGGAAGGCCGGGATGAGACAGCAGAGGAAAACGAAGAGGTGCTCGACAGTGCGGCAAGCAGCTTCATTGTCAAAAATGCCCTCGCGTACATAGAGAAGAATTATAAAGAGAGGCTTAAGCTGGCGGACGTTGCGGACAACGTGTATGTAAGCCAGTGGCATTTGAGCAAGCTGTTAAATAAATATACCGGACAGAATTTTTCAGAAATACTGAACAATGTCCGGATGGAGCAGGCAAAGAGGCTGCTTACCAATCCATCTTTGCGGATTGGAGATATTGCGGAAGAGGTGGGGTTTTTGGATATGGCCCATTTTTCCAGAGTGTTTAAAAAGCAAGTGGGGATATCTGCAAATGAATACCGCAATACGGTATTGTGTGAAGGCAAGGATTCATAAAAAGTCATAACGCGAAGGATTTCCCTTAAGCGGAAAGATTACTATTGGGAGGAAACAAAATGCATAAAATTTCTACATCGATTATTGTCTCTATCATTGCTTGTGTATTTGTCGCGTCCATCGCGGTTGGGGCTATCAGCACAAAGGTGGCGGTGAAGGAAATCAATACGGAAGCCAGAGAAAAGCTGAGTGCGATGTCTCTGCAATATGCGGGCGACATCAATATGAAGTATCAGAATCTGGAAAGCCTTGCGGAGAGTATATCGTCGTATATCGTAGGTACCTATGAGCCGATAAGGCTCAGCGATAAGGCTTATAACAAAGCGTATATGAAGAAGCTGGGTGGCTATCTCGCACGTATTACGCAACTTCATCCCGAGGTCGCGAGCATGTATGCCTACACCGAACCTGAGGTACAGCTGGGAGTTACCGGAACATGGTATAGTCAGGGGAAACTGGTGGAAATGGATGCTGTTTCTGAGTACGATAATTATTTGAACCGGGCTGCGAACTGGGAATGGTATTATCAGACGAAGGAAGCGGGAGAAGCGATTTGGCTGGACCCCTATTATAAAGAAGCTTTTGACAAGACATGCGTAAGCCGTTGCGAACCGGTTTATGTGGAGTCGAAGCTGGTAGGCACCATCGGTGTAGATGTGGATTTCAATGAGATATCTGATATGATACGCGGAATCTCCATATACGATACCGGAAGGGCATTTTTGCTCAATACGAAGCAGCAATTCCTTGTGGATGAAAGCTATACGATAACGGATACGCTGGAAAGCGTAGGCTATACCGGGCTGATGGAGGCTCTTAAAGAGAACAGCACCGGAGTGGTGGAGATGGATCTTGGAGGCGTAAAGTCGTTGGTAAGCTTTGTAAAGCTGGATAATGGATATACGCTTGTGCTCCTGGCGCCTGTTTCGGAGGTGGAAAGCGGAATCGCCTCCATGCAGAGAAGTGCGTTCTTTGTCATACTGTTCGTGAGCTTGTTCATATGTATCTTCGCCTTTATGATAGGAGGCACTATATCCAATCCTCTTAAAAAGATGGTGGTGGACTTAAAGAAGATGCAGGAGAGCGATTTTACCGGCAGCGAATATGTGAAGTATCTGAATAAGAAAAACGAAATCGGCAAGATTGCCATTGCCATAAATAAGGTGCAAAAATCCATGGGGCATGTGATTGAGACGATGTCCGGGGAGGGAAAAGGAATTAGAGAGGCATCGGGCAATCTGGGCAGCATTATTGACGATTATAACAATATGGTGACTAATATTTCCTCTGTGGCGCAGGAGTTGGCGGCGGGAATGCAAGAAACCTCCAACATGGCAGACCATCTGGGAGAGACCTCGAAACGCATGGAGGAATACGTTGCTGTCATGGAAAGGCAGAACGGGGAAGGTATCGAAAATATAGCGGCGATTTATGATAGAGCCAAAAGGCTGAATAAAGAATCACAGAGTGCAGAAAAGGAAAACGAGATTCTTATTGATACTACCAAGAAGCGTCTTGAAGAGGCGATTACGGATTCCAGTCAGGTAGAGCAGATCAACGAGCTGACGAAGGCTATTCTCAGCATTTCTGATTCCACCAATCTTCTCGCCCTCAATGCGTCAATAGAAGCGGCCAGAGCGGGGCAGGCGGGAAAGGGGTTTTCGGTAGTTGCGGAGGAGATCAGGAAGTTAGCAGAGAGTTCCAAGGATACCGCCGGAGAGATTCAGCGGATTACCCAAATGGTAACAGAAAGCGTAAAGCATTTGTGTGACTGTGCTACGCAGGTCCTTTCCTACATGGATACCAATGTTAGAAAGACATATCAGCATCAGGTGGAAATCAGTAAGCAGTATCATGAGGATGCGGAAAATATCGACAGTATTTTGAAGCAGTTTTCTGAGGTGGCGAAGAAAATAAGCGGAGAGAACGAAGTTATTATGACGGTCATCGACAGCCTGCAAAGGGCGACCACGGATGGCGCCGTAGGGACAGAGGAAGTGGCCCATAGTGCGGAGGGAATGCTGCATGGTACGCAGGGCTTGCAGGAGGCAGGCGTGAAGCTTCAGGAAATCGTGTATGAGATGGAAGCGACTATTGCGGCGTTTCATGTGCCGCAGGAAGAAGCGTAATATTGTATGGGGGACTTGATTTGTGGGTTCCTGATGTAATAGGGAGTATAAATGAATAGCGGGAAATGAGTGTAAGAGGGTGGAGTCACCCTCTTACTTGTTTTTTGGGGTGGGGGAACGTATAATGAAGTGTGGGGTGGATTTTATGTGTAATTTGGGAGGTTGTGAAAGGCTTTCTTCGGTGGATTGGGTTTCTGTTCTGACGTTTGCGGCTGTATTTTCTAAAGAAAACCGTGAATGTGATGAGGACGGACGGGCCGGCAGCAAAGTACATCCATGTACTATGCTGCCTAAACGCCGCATCCTTGCGGCGTTTTCCCTGGGTGTCTAGGGTTTTCTTAAGAAAATGCAAGCCGCTCACTAAAAGAACTGAAACCCAATCCACCGAAGAAAGCCTCGGCAAGGTTGTGAAAGTGTACATAAAATTGGTAAGGATGTGAATTGAAAGTGTACATAAAATTGGTAAGGTTATGGGATGAAATTGTATATAAAATTGGGAAGGTTATGAATTTTATATTTGCTAAAATTTATATAAAGGACGGGAGATAATATTAGATGAGTGATTGGACGATGCTTCCTGGGGTAAATGAGGATAGAGAGGGAATCTTGGCGGGGATTGAATGTTTTGCATTGGATATGGATGGAACGGTTTATTTGGGGGAACAGTGGATTGAAGGGGCGAGGGAGTTTTTAAGGAAGATTGAGGATTCAGGGAGGAGATATGTGTTCCTGACGAATAATTCTTCCAAGAATGCGCAGGTGTATGTGGAGAAACTGCGGCGTATGGGGCTTGAGGTGGGGATGGATAAAGTAGTTACATCGGGGCAGGCGACCATTTATTACTTGAAGAGGCATTTTCCGGGGAAGCGGGTGTTCTTGCTGGGGAATGATATGCTGGCTGAGGAATTTGAGAAAGAGAGAATTGTGCTTGTGGAAGAGAAGGCCGAGGTGGTAGTGACTGCCTTTGATACTACTCTTACTTATGAGAAGATGTGCAGGGTGTGTGATTTCGTGCGGGAGGGGCTTCCCTATATCGCTACTCACCCTGATTATAACTGCCCTACGGAAACGGGATTTATTCCGGATGTGGGGGCGATTCATGCGTTTATTCATGCATCTGCGCTGCGTTATCCGGATCGTATTATCGGAAAGCCGAACGCGGATATGATGGATTATTTGATAGAGCGGACCGGGGCGGACCGGGCAAAGACGGTAATGGTGGGGGACAGGCTTTATACGGATATTGCGGCGGGAAGAAATAATGGCTTATGGAGTATTCTTGTTTTGAGCGGTGAAGCTTCCATGAAAGACGCGGAGGAATCGGAGGTAAAGCCTCATCTTATTTTTGATTCGGTAAGGGAGATCATGCGGTATTTGTAATGAGAGGAGTATATGACGGATGGGACTACGTTTTTATTTCGGAGCTTCGGGTGCAGGAAAGAGCACGAGGCTGCATGAGGAGATGGTGAGGCGGGGAATGGAAGAGCCTGATACCAATTTCCTCATTATTGTGCCGGACCAGTTTACCATGCAGACGCAGATGGATCTGGTGAAGGCACACCCGCGCAAAGGGATTATGAACATCGATGTTCTCAGCTTTGGAAGGCTTTCTCACAGAATTCTGGAAGAGGTGGGGGCGGATAGGCGTGCGGTGTTAGACGATACCGGGAAGAGCCTGGTCCTTAGAAAGGTAGCGGAAAATATACAAGAGGAGATGCCGGTAATCGGAAGTAATCTTCGTAAAATCGGATATATTCATGAAGTGAAATCCGTGATCTCGGAGTTCATGCAGTACGGAATCGGAGAAAAGGAACTCGGTGAGCTTGCGGCCTACGCTGAAAAGCGGGGGGCGCTTTATCATAAACTGAAGGATTTGGAGCTGCTTTATAAGAAATTTCTCGAATATATACGAGATAAATATATTACCACAGAGGAAACGCTGGATTTGCTCTGTGAGCTGCTTCCAAAGTCCAGGCTGGTAAAGGGGAGCGTGATAGCCTTCGATGGCTTTACGGGCTTTACTCCCATTCAGAACAGATTGATCCAGCGGTTGATGACGCTGGCTAAGGAGGTCATCGTTACGGTGGTGATGGACGCTGGTCAGGATCCTTATAAGCTGGATGGAGAGCAGAAGCTTTTTTACTTAAGCAAGAAGACTACAGCGGACTTAAGGAAGCTTGCGGCGGAGGCAAGCGTATCCTTTGGCACAGACGTGTTCTTAAAGGAGGAACGGCTGCCGAGATTTCTGAACAACGAAGAAATGCAGCATTTGGAAAAGTATTTGTTCCGGTATCCTGCCAAGGTGTATGGAAAGGATTGCGAAGCGCTGCATCTTTTTGAGACCTCTTCGCCGGGAGAAGAGATGAGACAGGTATGCATCGAGATAAAGCGGCTTATTAGAGAGAAGCATTATTGTTATCGGGACTTTGCCATCGTGACGGGAAATATGGAGACCTATGCGGGACATGCCCAGACGGAGGCAGCGAAGTTCGAAATCCCCGTATTTATCGATCAAACGAAGGGAATCTTGTTAAATCCCTTTATCGAATATATCAGAAGCGCTCTTAAGATTGTTATGGAGAACTTTTCCTATCAATCTGTGTTTCATTATCTGCGCAGCGGCCTTGCCGACTTTACGAGAGAAGAGACGGATCTGCTGGAAAATTATGTAATTGCCAGAGGAATCAAGGGTAAAAAAAGGTGGATGGACATTTTCACAGGAAAGGAAGAGGAAGGCGAGGAAGAAGAACTTGCCCGACTGAACGGCATACGTGAGAGGTTTGCAGGACAGATCATCCCTCTTACCCGAAAAGCGGACACTGCCGGGGAAAAAATAAAGGCGTTGTATGGGTTTATAACCGAGAATAAGGTCCAGGAGAAGCTGGCAGCATATGAAAAAATGTTCGAGCGGAAAAATGATGCCGCCAGAGCCAAGGAGTACGGTCAAATATATCGCTTGGTCATAGATTTGCTGGATCAGATTGAAAGTCTGCTTTCGGATGAAAAAATGAATATGAAGGAGTTCGCCGATATTCTGGACGCGGGTTTTGGAGAAATAGAAGTAGGAATGATTCCTCAGAATGTGGACCGGGTTGTGGTAGGTGACATCGAGAGAACTCGTTTGAAGGAAATCAAGGTGCTCTTTTTCATAGGAGTCAATGATGGAAATATACCCAAAAATGCGGGAATGGGTGGAATTATATCCGATATCGACAGGGAATTCCTTCAGGAATCGCCCTATGCGCTGGCACCTACGCCAAGGCAGCAGATGTACATACAAAGGTTGTATCTTTATATGAATATGACCAAACCCTCGGAGTACTTATATCTTTCCTACTGCAAGGTGAGCGGAGAGGGTAAGAGCCTGCGTCCTGCATATCTGATCGATACGCTAAGCAAGCTGTTTCCTCGCCTAAAGGCACAGAAGCCGGAGCTTAAGAACCCGGAGGAAAAACTGGAAACGAAGCGGGCGGGGCTGGACTATCTGACGTCCATGCTGAGGGAATATGCAGCAGGGAGGCTGGGCGAGGAAGACAAAAGAAGGTTCTTTACTGTTTACCGCGCTTACCTTGGGGATGAGGTATATAAAAGCCGTATCGGAGAACTTATCGAAGCGGCATTTACCTATTATCGGGAAAAAGGCCTGGGCAGGGAAATTGCCGGAGCTTTGTACGGGAATCTTTTGGTCAGCAGTGTAAGTCGTCTGGAAACTTATGCGGCTTGTGCTTATGCCCACTTTCTCAAATATGGTCTTTCCCTGGAAGAAAGGGAGGAATATAGCTTCGAAGCGGCTGATATGGGAAATGTGTTTCATGGAGTATTGGAGCTATTTGCCGGAAAGTTGGAGGAGCAGGGCTATACATGGTTTGACTTCGGCGAGGAGGAAGCGGAGGAAATGCTGACTCAAGCCATGGATGGCTATGCGGCCGCCTATGGGAATACGATTTTATACAGCACTGCGAGAAACGAATATGCCATAGCCAGAATGCGCCGTATTTTAAAACGCACGGTGCTCACGTTACAGCATCAGTTGAAAAAGGGAAGCTTTATCCCCGAGAACTTCGAGATGTCCTTCCAGATGGCGGACAATCTGGAGTCTGTGAATATCGCCCTTTCGGGGGAAGAGAAGATGAAGCTGCGGGGGCGGATTGACCGTATCGATACTTATGAGGACGAAGAGCACGTGTATGTAAAGGTAATAGACTATAAATCGGGGAACAGAAAGTTTAACCTGGCAGCGCTTTATTACGGGCTGCAGCTTCAGCTTGTGGTATACATGAACGCTGCGGTAGAATTGGAAAAGAAGAAATATCCGGATAAACAAGTGGTTCCGGCAGCGCTATTATATTACCATGTGTCCGATCCGATGGTGAAAGCAGAGGGGGAAGTAACGCCGGAGGAAATCAATGAAAGGCTTCTTAAAGAGCTTAGAATGACCGGTGTGGTCACTGAAAATGACACTGTTATCAGTTTGCTTGACGGAGAATTCTCGGATAAGTCTGACGTTGTGCCGGTAGAACGGAAAAAAGACGGAAGTTACAGCTCGAAATCGAGTGTCATAACTGGAGATGACATGGAAGAAATATCTGGTTATGTAAACTATAAGATCAAACAAATCGGTATGGATATTATGCGGGGAAATATAGAAATCAATCCTTACGAGCAAAGCGGGGGAACTTCCTGTGATTACTGCGAATATAAAAGCGTCTGCGGTTTCGACGAAGGAATAAGCGGATACGGATATAGGCGGCTTGAGAATCTGGAGGCGCAGGAGGCGATGGAGAGGATTAAAGAGGCGAATTCGAAATCCGAATATGGAGCCGGAACCCAAATATGAAATTGAAATACGGATATCAATTCGGGCAGGAATTCGAAATAGGAGACAGAAAGATATGGGCATTACGTATACGAAGGAGCAGCAGGAGGTCATTGATACGCATGGATGCAATATATTGGTATCTGCTGCTGCCGGATCGGGAAAAACGGCGGTGCTTGTGGAGCGCATCGTGAAGATGATCAGCGACGAAGCCAAGCCTGTGGATATCGACAGGCTTTTAGTGGTGACCTTTACGAATGCGGCTGCTGCCGAAATGCGGGAGAGAATAGGAAACGCTATAGCAGCGCGGCTGGAGGCAGAGCCTTGGAACGAGCATCTGCAAAAACAGGCAGCGCTTGTTCATAATGCGCAGATTACCACGATCGATAGCTTCTGTATGTTCGTGATAAGGAATAACTTTAACGACATCGGGCTTGATCCCGGCTTTCGGGTGGCGGATGAGGGAGAGCTGAAGCTGTTAAAAAAAGATGTAATGGCGGAGCTTTTGGAACAAAAATTTGAGGAGGGGAATGCGTCCTTTCTGCACTGCGTGGAATATTTCAGTACCGGCAATCACGATAGGGCTATTGAAGAGCATATTTTAAAGCTTTATCAGTTCGCAGAAAGTTACCCTTGGCCGGAGGAATGGCTTCTTGACAGAAAGCGCGACTATGAAATAGACTCCCTGAAGGAGTTAGAAGAAAGAAAGGACGGCTCATGGATTGCCTTTTGCATGGAGCAGATAAGGAGCCTGACACAGGACTGTGTGCGGAAGATGGAGGAGTGTATTCTTATTTGTGAGCAGCCGGACGGTCCTTATATGTATGCAGAGGTCTTGGAGCGGGAGAAGCAGCGGCTTGAACGTTTGACCCTTTTGACGCGATACAGCGAAGGTTATGCGCTTTTTGGAGGAATGACGTTCGACAGGCTTCCTTCCAGGAAGGATGACAGTGTATCCGGTGCAAAGCGTGAAATCGTGCAGGGAATACGTAAGGAAATCAAAGAGATATGGAAAGACCTGTGCGTCAAATATTTTCCTGCCCAGCCGGAGACTGTGCTTAAGTATATGAAGGGCAGCAGCGCGGCCGTTGCAGAGCTGGTGGACCTGACTTTGGAATATAAGGAGGCTCTGGATAAGAAGAAGCGTGAAAGCAATATCATAGATTTCTCGGATATGGAGCATCTGGCGCTTTCCATCCTGATAAAAAGGAGGAATGATGAAGCTGCCTGTTATATTGAAAACGCAGATGAGCCGTCCCGGTATCTGAAGGGCATTGAGATTACGAAGACGGCTCTGGATTACCGCGCGTTCTTTAAGGAAATATTGATTGACGAATATCAGGACAGCAATCTGGTTCAGGAATATTTGCTGGAGAGCGTTTCGGGAGAGTCAGAGGGTGCGTTTAACCGATTCATGGTAGGAGATGTGAAGCAGAGTATTTACAAATTCCGTCTGGCGCGGCCGGAGATTTTTATGAAAAAGTATAATGATTACAAGGCCGGCTCGAATACGGAAAGAAGAATTGACCTGCATAAAAATTTCAGAAGCCGCAAGGAGATATTGGATAGCGTGAATTATATCTTCGCCCAGATTATGGGAAGGAAACTGGGCGGCGTGGAGTATGACGATAAGGCAGCTCTGTATCCGGGAGCGGTTTATCCCGCCGTGGAACAGGAGGGGGAGAGGATATCCCAAAACTGCACGGAGCTTCTGCTGATAAAAAAGCAGGAATCGGAGGAAGGAAAAATGTCCGTCCGCCAAAGGGAGGCCTATGCTGTAGCAAAGCGCATTAAAGAACTGGTAGGGCACTTTCCTGTGACGGATAGGGAAAGCGGTGTCCTTCGCCCTGCGCGGTATCAGGACATCGTAATTCTGCTTCGTACCAATGCGGGGTGGGATGAGGATTTTAAGAGTGTGCTGAAGGAAGAGGGAATTCCCTCCCACGTAGCGTCGAAGACGGGATATTTCGCAGCAAAGGAGATACAGACCTTGTTACAACTGCTGCGGATATTAGATAATCCCCAGCAGGACATTCCGCTGTTCGGTGTTCTGAAATCCTATTTCGGGAACTTCGATGAGGAAGAAATCGCGAAGATACGAGCGGCCTTTTCCGATAAAAAGAAAAAGCTTTACTTTTGTTTAAAGGAATTCGAGACCGGGGATGCAGCTCTTGGACAAAAAGTAAGGAGCTTTCTTGAATTTTTGGAAGAATACAGAGACAAGACCGTATATATGCCGATTCATGAGCTGATGAGGGATATCGCCATAGAAACGGGTTATCTTCATTACGTAACGGCTCTGCCGGGAGGGGAACAGCGAAAGGCTAATGTGGAAACGCTGTTAGAGCGTGCATCGGCCTTCGAGCGGACCAGCTATTACGGATTATTTCATTTCATACGATATATGGAGCAGCTTGAGAAATACGATGTGGATTATGGAGAAGCCAATATTCTGGATGAAAATGCGGATGTGGTGAGAATCATGAGCATTCATAAGAGTAAGGGACTGGAATTTCCCATTTGCTTTGTCTCCGGTCTGGCGAAGCGGTTCAACATGATGGATACAAACGGAAAAATGATTGCCGATATGGATATGGGAATCGGTGCAGATTATGTGGATGTGGAAAACAGGCTGCAAAGCAAGACGCTTCGCAAGAATGTCATAGCGGAGAAGATGCGTCTGGACAATCTGGGAGAAGAGCTGCGGGTACTCTATGTTGCGCTTACGAGAGCGAAGGAAAAATTAATAATGACCGGAGTAGTCGATAAGTTGGAAAGCAAGCTGAATGCTCTCGTTCCCATGCGCATATCGAAGGAACCGCAGCTATTTTACAGTGAGCTTACCGGAGCCGGAAGTTACCTCGATTTTATTCTGCCCGCACTTGTAAGGCATTCTTCCTTTGCTTCAATTTGGAAGGAGTTCGGATATGAAGATGTCACGGACGTTATTTCCGAAACGGGGCTGTATGCCGGCGATGCCCAAATAAGGGTAAGACTTATCGGGGATGAGGAGTTGGCGGAGGCAGAGATAAAAGAGCAGATACAGGCGGAAGGAGCCAGACGGAGATTGTACCTTTCTGACAGACAGCTTCCCGTAGATGAAGGATTGATGACGCATATGTCAGAAATCTTTGATTATGCGTATGAGCATGAAAATTTAAAGGATTTGTATACGAAAACTACGGTGTCCGAACTGAAGAAAGCCGGTCAGGAGGAGGAAACAGATTTTGCCTTTCATCTGTACGAGGAGGAAATAGTGATTCCTTACGTTCCCAGATTCATGCAGGAGGAAGAAATCTTGGGGGGATCAGGAAGGGGAAGCGCTTTTCATAAGGTAATGGAGCTTATGGATTTCGCAGACGCAGAAGTGAGAGTGCCTGTTGGGGAGCAGATTGCCAAGATGCAGCAGCAAGGCTTGCTAAGCGCGGAATATGCCGGAGCGGTCTCCGTTACGGCTATCGAGGAATTCATGAATACCGGCTTGGCGGCTCGTATGGCGGAGGCGGATAGACATGGCTGCCTGCATAGAGAACAGCCCTTTGTACTGGGCCTTCCGGCAAATGAGCTGAACGAAAAGTTTCCTTCTGAGGAGCTGGTGCTCATTCAGGGAATTATCGACGTCTATTTTGAGGAAGATGCGCAGCTTGTGGTGGCCGATTACAAGACGGATAAGGTGAGTACGCCGGAGGAACTCGTTAAAAGGTACGAAAAGCAGTTAGATTATTATGCAAAAGCTTTAGAGCAGCTTACCGGGAAGCGGGTAAAGGAAAAAATAATATATTCATTTGGACTTAGGAAAGAAATTATGATATGATAAAGCGTGGACTCATAAGGAGCCCTTAAAATGCGAAATGTAGAGATTCGGCAGCACAAGTTATTCCGTGCGAAATTACGTAGGATGAATAATTTCTGTGCATAACTTGTTGAAGTTTTAATAAAGATAAAACTTTACTGCTGAATGGTTCAACGAGTGAGGAGGAAGGAAGCATGAAGACAAGTTTTGGTGTAAAAGAAGTGGTTGCAGTTGGTATTGGAGCAGCATTATTTGTCGCTTTGACTCAGGTACAGATTCCGCTTGGAATCCCGAATACATATTTGCAGCCGAGAGCAGCTCTTCTGGCGTTTCTGGCAGCGGTGTTCGGGCCTATAGTAGGCGCGGCGGTAGGTCTTATCGGACATGCGGTGGGAGACATGTTCTTTTACGGAAGCGCATGGTGGAGCTGGGTATTTCCCGAGGCGGTATTCGGAATTATCGTAGGTGTATTCGCGAAGAAATATGCCATCAAAGAAGGCGGATTCGGTAAAAAAGAAATTATCCATTTCAACGTGGTACAGATTATTGCCAACGCAGCAGCGTGGATTTTGGTAGCTCCCGTTTTGGATATCATCATTTACAAGGAGCCGGTGAATAAAGTATTTTTGCAGGGTGTAGCAGCATGGCTCGGCAACGTGGTGATCATCGCGATTCTCGGTACGCTGCTGGCTGTGGGATATTCGAAGGTCGGCGCAAAATCCTCCAGCTTAACGAAAGAGGATTAAAAGAGGATTAGATGAAAGATGACACCGATTATCGAATTTAAGAATTACACATTTAAATATCGATCACAGGTAGAACCTACTCTCCGGGATATCAGTTTAAAGATTTATCCCGGAGAAAAGGTCTTGATTGTGGGACCATCCGGTTCGGGCAAATCAACGATTGTCCACTGCATCAACGGCTTGGTTCCATTTTCATTTGCCGGCGATGTTACGGGAACGCTGAGCGTCAAGGGAGAGGACCCTACGAAGCTGGGCGTGTTTGGAATGTCTAAAATTGCAGGAACCGTACTGCAAGATACCAACGGTCAGTTTGTCGGTCTGACGGTAGCAGAGGATATTGCGTTCGCCCTGGAGAACGATATGGTGTCTCAGGAGGAGATGTTCGAACGGGTAGAAAAGGCAGCGCAGGTGGTGGATGTGGAGACATTACTTACTCATGCGCCGTGGGAGCTGTCGGGAGGACAGAAGCAGAGAGTTTCTATGGCGGGCGTTATGGTGGATGACGTAGAGATACTGCTGTTCGACGAACCCCTTGCCAATCTCGACCCGGCGACGGGAAAAAGAGCCATCGATTTGATCGACCGAATCAGCAAGGAAAGAAAGGCAACGATTTTAATTATCGAGCATCGGCTGGAGGATGCTCTGTACCGCGATGCGGACAGAATCGTGGTAGTAGGAGAGGGGCGCATCGTGGCGGATTTGAGGCCTGACGAGCTGCTTTCCAAGGATATTCTCATAGAGCAGGGAATCAGGGAGCCTCTTTATATTGCGGCACTGAAACATGCAGGCTGTCAGATTACTGAGGAAAGCAAGCCCCAACATATAGAGACCATGGTTTTAGATACTTATAAGGAGCAGGTAAAAGAGTGGTTTCGCACATCGGAGTATGAAAAGGGAAAAAGGGCGGAAGAAAGTGTGCTGACTGTTAATGACTTATATTTCTCCTATACTGAGGGAAAACAGGTATTACAGCATATTCATTTCGATATACATAAAGGGGAAATGGTAAGTATCGTGGGAAAGAACGGCGCAGGGAAATCTACGCTTGCGGGAATCATCTGCGGATTCATGAAGCCTGCGAGAGGCAGCATTTTTCTGAACGGTCAGGATATGGAAGGCCTGTCGGTAAAGGAACGCGGTGAAAAAATAGGACTGGTAATGCAAAGTCCCGGTCAGATGATATCCAAGCCGATGATTTATGACGAGGTAGCCTTAGGACTTACGGTGCGTGGAGTGCCGGAGGAAGAAGTAAAGGAGAGGGTATACCGCACGTTAAAAATATGCGGGCTGTATCCGTTCCGCAACTGGCCGATATCGGCGCTTAGCTACGGGCAGAAGAAGAGGGTGACCATCGCGTCTATTCTCGTTATGAACCCGGAGGTCATTATTTTGGACGAGCCTACCGCGGGTCAGGACTATAGGCATTATACGGAAATTATGGAATTTCTCAAGGAAATTAACGAAAGCTACGGCATCACGATCATAATGATCACCCATGATATGCACTTGATGCTGGAATATACGGATAGGGCCATTGTTATTGCAGATGGGCATCTTCTTGCGGACGATACCCCTGCCAATGTGCTTACGGACGAGACAATAGCGGATCGGGCGTATCTGAAAAAGACTTCTCTCTACGACCTTGCCATAAGGTGCGGCGTGGAGAATACTTCTGAATTCGCAGAACGTTTTATTCATTACGAAAGAGCCAGACGGGAGGAAAATAAATAGTTATGGCCAGAATATTGACCTATGAAGAAAAGGACACATGGATTCATAGACTTTCCGGCGTTACCAAGCTTATATTCTTCCTGCTGTGGACGCTGGTAAGCATGCTGTCCTATGATACGAGAGTGCTGCTTTCGATGGTACTCGGAAGTTTGATTATTTATAAGATGTCTAAGATCAGGTGGAGACAGGTGGGAACAGTTTTTATATTCATCTTGTTTTTTCTTATCTTTAATTTGATTGCTATTTTTGTGTTTTCGCCTTATGAGGGAGTGAACATTTATGGCAGCAGGACGGACATCATGCATTTGTTCGGAGGATATTTTCTGACGAAGGAGCAGCTTTTTTATGAATTCAATGTCATGATAAAATATGTTACGATCGTGCCTGCGGTATTTATGTTTATCATAACTACTAATCCCAGCGAATTTGCCGCTTCTTTAAACCGTATTGGAGTCAGCTATAACGTGGGTTATGCGGTAGCTATTACCCTCCGGTATATACCCGATGTTCAGGACGACTTTACGAAGATAAAGCATGCGCAGGAGGCGAGAGGTATCGAGATGTCAGGAAAAGCCTCTTTGTTCGGCAGGATAAAGAATATTGCATCCATTATATTCCCTCTTATTTTCACGAGTATGGAGCGTATCGATGTGGTGAGCAACGCTATGGAGCTGCGCGGCTTCGGAAAGCATAAGAAGCGAACGTGGTATGCGGGGAAAAAGTTAAAAAGAGCGGACTATATCGTGATCGGAGTTATTGTAGTCATTGCGGTAGCGGCGCTTATCATTACTTTTCACGATGGGAACCGTTTTTATAACCCATTCGTGAAATAGAAAGGTTATTAGAAAATTGTATTTTGGAACAGGAGATGAAGTGTTGGAAAATGTAGGAATTATATTGGAAGGAGGAGCCATGCGCAGCATGTTCTGTGCGGGTGTGCTGGATTTTTTTCTGGACAATGACATACAGATTCCCAATGTGATGGCGGTATCGGCTGGTGCATACGCCGGTATGAATTACGTATCGGAACAGAGAGGGCGTGTAATGGAAGCCATTATCGAGCCTATGGAGAACGAGAAATACCTGGGATTTTCCACCTTTTTAAGAAAAGGTACCTTTTTTGATATGGATTTATTGTTCGATGAGATTCCGAAACGGAGAGCTCCCTTCGATTTTGAAGCATTTACAGCTTCCGCAAAAAGATTTATTACCAGCACGGTAAACTGCGTGACAGGGGAATCCGTTTATCATGATAAATTCAGCGATGAGGATGATTTTCTGAAAATATGCAGAGCGGCTAATTCGCTGCCGTTTATCGGGAAAGTGACCCATATCGACGGGATTCCCATGCTGGACGGCGGTATGGCAGATGCGATTCCGATTGGTAAGGCGTTAGAAGAGGGCTGGAAGAAGGTAGTCGTAGTCGTTACGAGGAATACGAAATATCGCAAAAAGCAGAGATATTTCTATCTTGCTATGATCAGGCTCTTATATCATAAATATCCCAAATTCATTCATCTGGTAGCCGGGAGGGCGGCCAGATACAACCAATCCCTCGACATACTGGAGCATATGGAGAAGGAGGGGCGTGCTTTCGTGCTGCGGCCTTCAGATGACATATATCTAATTAACAACGAGACGGATGCGGCGAGACTTAAAGAGTATTATCGGCATGGGTATGAGGTAGCAGAGGAAAAAAAGGCAGAATTGAAGGCTTTTTTAGCTGAAGCTTGAGGTTACTGTTCACACAGTAGCTTAACACTTGCTGTTAAGCTACGTAAGAACGTGATGCAAGAGATGATTTCTGCTTCGCGAAGCGAATTTAAATGCAGGAATCATGCGTTACTGAGAACGGAGTGA
>JAEZZQ010000005.1 GCA_023442465.1 Bacillota bacterium
CCCCTGTCTTGGGTGTTGTAACATAGCCTGCTGTGGTTGGGGTAAAGCTCCAATACACCGTGACGACACTGTCAACGACTAACGCGCGGACGTTTTGGTCAGTGACCGCCTTTGTGAGTCCGCTGTCCGAATACCATGTCAGCGTGCCGTTTACCGCTCCTGCGTTTGCTGTGGGAAGGGCGGATAATCCCGACCCCTGCACCACGCTCTTGGTGGAATCCACCGTAACGCTGTAATCCTTTGCGGCGACGGCAGAAGTAGCAGAGCTGGTGACCGTGCCTTTATAACCGTTATTTTCATTTCCGGTTACGGTAAGAGTGATTATTTTGCCAATATCGGCAGCTTTGACCTCATAAGTCGCACCAGTACCGACTTGTAAGCCGTTGGCTTTCCAAATGTAGGAAACGGCCGCTGCGTTTGGCACGATTGCAGCACTCAACGTATCGCCGAATTTGGGTGCAGTGTTGCCAATGGTTACAGAGGTCAATTCTGTCCGTGTATCCTCGATTGTCAGCGCAAGCGTGGGGTCGGTACCGCCGTCCATATCAAACGTGATTGTTGTCGTACCTATGGGCAAGGTTCTCAAATAGGGATACAGGATGGTGTACAGGCTTTCATCGGCCGTATAGTTCAAGCCTTTGGTAAGGGTCGTTTCGCCATTCTTCACCGCTGTCAGAGTGTGGGTTTCACTCGTAAGTGTTATGTCAAACCCATCATGCCCGTTCACCTTTGGGTTCAGGTCATAGGTCACCGAGGTCGGGGAGATGCTTGCGTTGACAGGTGGAGCGGTGGTGGTAATCCCCGCACTTGCCACAGCAGTTCCTGCATTGTAGCCCGCCTTTGCCGCCGTCCGCGCCCAGACGTAATAAGTTGTGCTTGGCAAAAGGCCAATAAAAGCCCCACCCGCTTGCCAGCCGCTGGTCGGCGCGGTCGAATTGTCTGTACTGATTGCATATTCAATGGTCTGATTGCCGGGGTTTACACCTTTAATCTGGGTTGAATCAGCATGTATGTGGTTGTGGGATATGTTTATAAGCACACTCACCGGATACACTGCTGCGCCCGGGGCGCTTTCGGCAAAGGCCAAATACTTGTAGCTGCTGATGTTCCCTGCGATGTAAGGGGTCGTTGGTGATCCGCTATAATCGGTGCTCGCCGTGACCTGCATACCCGTGCCCAATGTCGGGGCCTTGTTCATTGCCTGAGCGCCGCCCCTGATAACAGGCGAACCGCTTGAGACGGTAATTATTCCGGCAGGTTTGTTATATACTGCCACCCCGGAGGAATCCGTGCTTTCCACTGTGCCGCCGCTTATCGTTACGCTGCCGGTGGAATCGTTATAGATTGCCATACCAGAGCCCATGCTTTTCACTGTCCCGCCGCTTATAACTACCGTGCCGGCGGATTGGTTAGTTATTGCGATCCGATTGCCCGTCACCAAACCGCCGGAAACGCTCACGCTGCCGGTGCCCGAGAGATAGATTGTTGCATTGGAGGCAGATGTGCATTCCACTGTACCGCCAGCGATAATAAGATTGCCGGATTGCACTACAATCGTGCCCGAAAGGGCGCTGATTTTGCCGTTTTTTTCGTCGCTGTTGTCTGTAATCGTCAGCGTGCCACTGCCATCATGCTTGATATAATAGTTGAAGTTGAAAGTCAGCTTTTTTCCATTCAGGTCGAGGGTAAAGTTGTAAGCATTGCTGCTTGCGATGGTGACAGCAGTCGAAAGGGTAATATCAGCCATCAGCTTAATAGTCTGGCCACTTGTAACCGCATCCACTGCCGCTTGCAGGGTAGCGTAGCCTGTGCTGCCGATTTGGGCAACGGAAGGCTCAGCCCACAGTGCCGTCAAGCCTGTAACCGTATTGGGCACAGTTGCACCCGCAGCGTAGGTTGTGCCGCCACTGTCTTTCCATCCAGCAAACGTCTTGCCGGAGGGCGCGGTCAGCCCCTCGCCGCTGGGTACTTTGAAGCTATCGTCCGCACAGATGATGTTGATGTCTGCTGTGCTTTCCTTTAACTTGCCGCCATTTAATTTCAGCGTTACCGCTTTCAACCCGTCAGAGGTCAGAGCGGCAGGGTTCAGCACTTCGAGGGCGGGGCGGAAGCCGACATGCGCGGCGAGATCTGATGCCTGGAGGTTGCCCCAGTGGCGGGCCGAATTGTAGCCGCGAACCGTGCGGCGCCCCGCATCTGTACCAATAGTGTCCTGTGCATAAGAGTGAACTGGACTCCAATTTTTTATCCATCCTGTTGTATCATCGGTTGAACCCGATTTAGTTAAAATCTGATCCCATTCGTTGGTGCTTGGCCGCCCTATATGATCACTGCCGTCTGATGCAGAGCCTGTTTTGCTGCTCCCTGCGCTCAATGAGCGCAGCTTATAATTGGTATCAAAGGTTTTTCCGAAGATGAGGTTTGCTGTGTCTAATGTGTTCCAACGGATGGCTTTGTCGATGACAAAATCCCCCACAAACAGGCTGCGGTCGGATTTGTTTGCGGCTGCATATTCTTCGGTTGTTGCCATTGCGCTTGTCAAGCTGTAGGCGTTCACCGTGCCTGCGTAGGTAAAGGGCACATAGTGTAGGGTTGTGTCAGGCAGGGCGGCATTCACCGTGCCGATGTTGCCTATTTCGCCCGACAGGTCAAAATAGTAGGTGCCGCCGGGGGTGAGGTTGAATTGTTCGAAGACACCCGCCGCAGGCTCAAACTTTAAGTATTTGTATGTTGCGAGATTCACCGAATCGTAAGGCGCCGGATCGCTCCCGCTGTAATTGATGCTTGCCATACCCTGCACGCCGCTCAACTTCGGCGCAGATTGCATTGCGCTACTGCCGCCTTGAATAATAGCAGTTGTTCCGCATTGAATAGTAGTATTTGGGTGGTAAATCGCAATACTGCTGACGGCGCTTATTGTGCCGCCTGATATGTTCAATCGGCTGGAAACGTTAGTACTATAAACTGCATTTCCGTCACTACCTGCCGCGCTCAACGTCCCACCGTAGATATTTAAGCTACTACTGCTGTCATCCCAAACCGAAACACCTCCATCCCCCGTCGCGCTCACCGCTCCGCCGCGAATATTTAAGGTTGCGTTTTTGGTGTAAATCGCAGCGCCGCTGGAAGAATTACTATTACTCACCGTGCCGTCCAATAGTTCCACACTGCCACCAACCGCAGCAATCGTCCCATGACTGCTTGTACTACTTGTCACCGTGCCGCCGCTACTACTGTCGATAATGGTCAGCGTGCCTGTACCTTGATGTTGGATGGCAGGAGATGAACCGCCGTCAAGCGTTTTGCCGTTTAAGTCAATGGTGATGTTGTAGCCGAAAGCTTCGGGAATAGTGATTGTCCCAGTGCCGCTATAACTATCGGAAAGCTTCAAATTCAAATTGCCTGTCGCACCGTCTATGGCTGATTGGAGAGCCGTATGGTCGGCAATCAAAATCACAGGCGGTGTGGCGGCAGGCTCCACCTTGATGTATTTGTAGCTGGCAAGGCTCGACGCATTATACGTACCCGCACCATCTCCGTTTTTGTTGGCGCCCGCGGTAACGGTGCATCCCGTATAGCCCGAGGTCGCCAAGCTTCCGTCCAGCGCTTTCGTATCACTTTTGACAGTCACCGTGCCGCCTGTGACGGTTAGCGCACCGGCTATGCCTACCAAAGAGCCATTTGCCGTTAGCCGGCCGTCGGAGACTGTGACGGGGCCTTCTGCTGCGTTTGTGTGCAATCCTGTTTTCCCGCTTGCAGTTACCTCGCCATTGTTAATCGCGAAACCGTTGGTTGCGATCATTCCATAGGAATTAGGCGCAGATGTGCCCGCTGACGCTTCTACTCCTTCATTGGAAATCGTTATATCGCCATTGGAGGCTATGGCCATGGAGGTCTGGGTTGCTGCTACACTGGTAGCCGTAACCCTTCCGCCTTCAATTGCGATACTTCCTGTACTGTATATGCCGACGCTAAATTTTCCTGTGCCGCCGCTGACATACAGACTGCCGCTACCGGAAAGGTTCAGCGTGCCACCGGTATAGATACCGATGCTGGCGCTACCGCTCTGGTTTTTGCCTATGACGGTGTTGCTTCCCACCATCTCAATCTTCAGAGCAGTTTCGGCATAAATGCCGTAATAGGCGGTTGTAGCGCTGTCAATCCATGTCCCATTATGCGCTGCGTTGATGGTCGCATTGTCAAGAGTAAGTGTGCTTGTGTCAGGGTCATAGGTGATGGTTGCGCCCTCATAATTCGCTGCGTCTAGCACATCGTCCTTGTTGGCGTCGGTCACCTGCACGCCGCCCACCCATATATTGTAGGTTGTGGCAGGCAGGGGGCTTGCCATCCCCTGCGCCGCCGCAATTGGCAGCGTTTCGTCCACCGTCACGGTAAGCTCCGGTAGCGGGGCGCTGACCGTATAGTCCGCAATCACCGGCGTAAAGACATATGCGCCCTCGGTATCCATGTCATAGTCGGGCGAGGCCCATTCCACCGGAATATCCCCGGTGGTTTCTTTCCATTTAGGCTCGGCGGCCGTTGTGGGAGTTGCCGTTTCCGGGCTGCCGGAATCCTGTGTGGAATCTTCATCGGCAGGCACGGCTGTCCGCACTGTGGCGGTCAGCGTTTCGGGCAATTCCAAATCTTCAATGGATGTTCCCAGTGATACCGCTTTTGCTGTTTCTGTCAGCGGTGCAAAGCTAATGATTTCTCCGCTCCCGCCAATGGTCGTATGTATTTCTTCCGCCATTGCCGATACCGGCAGCATGGTCACAATCATGCACAGCGCAAGAAACATACTGAATAGTCGTTTGTTCATAAGGTCTGTCCCTCCTTGATTTATAAATTTGTATTTCCTTGTTCCAAAAGTTTCTGTAGCCTATCGGCTTCTTCCTCAGTGGCGAGGCGAATATGGGGTTTCTCGCAGGAAGGGCATTCCTTTACCGCTCCCACCCGGCAGAATAAAAAGCCGCAGTCCTCGCAGGCGTAGGTCATGTCATGCCCCCCTTCCGCATAGACACAGCAATTTTCTTCAAATCCCAAGGAGCTGGCGCTTCTTCGCCTCAAACTCCTGCTGGGAAATCACGCCGTCCTCCATGAGCGCCTTGTATTTCTTGATTTCCTCGATGGCGTCGGCAGGGGCCGCAGCAGGGGAAACCATGGACATATACATCGTCCCCATCCCCGCCATGCCGGGGCCGACAGATTGCTCCGGTGCTTCGGGAAAGGCCACCGTCCTAAGTGCCGCCACCAGCTTTTCCATTTCTTCTATGCTTTGCTGATAGGAACAGAGGTAGTTGTTCACATCCGGGAGGGTGTTATTAAACCGGGGACCGTCCATATCACATTTGAGCACCGTCCAGTAGGGGTGGTCGAAATGCAGCTCCACGTGAAACGCCTGAAAGGGTTCAGGAATATCAAAATACTGCACCGGTGTGGAGTTATTTACCTTGCCGTCGTCCAGCCTGTCAAGGGTTCGTGCCATCCGCTTGCTCGCTGCAATCTGTGCGATTTGCGGCGCCATCGCCATAGCCCGCTCGGTTACGGTGCTGGTATAACGGCGTATGCCTGCCGCTGAACCCTCAAACAGAGGGGTACTGTCCTCCCTGATGGTAAAGGATTTCAATTGCCTTCCTTCAAACACGGTTTTATCCGGGTTTTTGCTCATACAGAACAGCTTGTTCTGGTAATCAAAGATGATTTTGGTATCCCAAAGGCCGAAATCAATCCGCTCAGAAACCACGAACTGGCCTTTCAGTATTTGGTTTTGATCGTAGAATGCCAGATACTCCCGAAAGCCCTGCATTGTCAGATTGCTTTCCTTGTCGGCGTCCATATCAATCTTGTTATAACAGTTGTTACAAATATATTCGCCCTCAATTTTCGATGGCAGAATCAGTGGAATCTTGCCGCCGCAGATGGGGCAAGGGGGTTTTTTAGAAAATAGACCCATCATCATTTCCTCCATTTGTTCTCATTATCTTGTTCCTCCGCCCGAACCGCCGCCGATAGAGCCGCAGCCTCCGCCAAGGGAAGCAAATCCGCCGCCTCCGCCGCTGCGCTTTTCCTGCTCACGCTGTTCCTCAGTGTTCTTCATACTGCTGTAAAGCAAGTAGTGGTAGGAATAGGCGGTCGCCATACTTTGACTATAATCGGTCAGCTCGGCAGAAATTTGTGGGTACAGCTCTTTCATCTGCTCCGCCACCTGATCGGCGATACCAAAGAGCATGGCATAGGTCAAAAGCTCCCGCCAAATCGGCATTTCCTTGACACCTCGTTCGGCAATCAATGAAAAATCCGTCAAATATCGTTTCAGCCCCATCAGCTCGCCCAGCTCCTGCTCCCCGGCAGGGGTCAGGTCGGTGAGCTTTACCGGTGTATTCCACCGTTTCAGACAATGCTTTTGGTTCAAATAGGTTCTGCCCGCACTGTCGCATTTCTGTATGTAGGTACGCAGCAGCTTGTCGTTTTGACTTACAAAGCGTTCCAGCTCCTTTGCCTGCAAAGTGGAATCCGAACCGGCCGCGCTTTCGAGCACTGTATAAAGGTACTCGTCATATTCGTTCATACTGCTATGATTGCTGCCCACCAGCCGCAGGCTCACTGTTTCGCGGGTTTGTCCCATCAAACCGATCTGCTGCGTTTCCACGGGGGACAGGCAGCCAAGCTGAATCAGCCGCAGCATTCCTGTGGAAAGAATCGCTCCGTCCTCACACACATCAAACATCCGTCCCAGCGGATAGGTGGCACTCAGATTGCCGTCGTTGGGAATGTCCCTGAAATACCCGAACCGCTCTGCAAATCGTTGCCTTTTTTTCTCCGCACGTTTCTTTTTTATTCTGAAAGACCAAATCATCAACCCGATGGGAAGTCCCATGGACAAAAGCATCGTGACAATCGCTTCAAATGTGGATACTTCTTCGCCGGTATCATCGTAATCGCTGCCTGAAAAGGCAGTTTCTTTTACTTCCTCAAAGCTGCCCTGTTCTTGCCGTGAGGGGTACAGGATTCCTTTCTCCAGAGAAAACAGTACCGCCACATGGTTTTCGGGAGCAATGGGGCTTTCCGTGTAGGCCAGAATAGCGCCGTCTGAAAATTCCACCTGTCCGTCATAGCCGAATCCCCATACTGCGGCGTTTTCCTCGGTTATGGGCGTACCGTCCGCCAATCGGATTTCCACCTTCACATCGGTGGGGATGGTGTTCATGCCGTCATTGACAAATTGAAAATTGACTCCATCCCTGTCGCTGTAACCGCCCACTGCATTGCCCAGCTTGTATTCAATGGCATAGCGGTTTTGCCCATACCGGCTGATGCCAAAGCAAATTTCATACCCGCTGTCCGTATCATGGATGCCGCATTTTCTCGCCTTTTCTTCAAAGCTCCAATCAATATTCCAATCCGGCACGGTTTCATAAGCACCGTTTTGGTCGGAGACTGTAAGCTGGCTGATAGTCAGATAATCAGGTGCGTTCATGGGAATGTAGCTTTCGGTTCCCTCATTAAAATTTCCCTTCCATACCTGTGTCACATACATGGAGCCGTCCTCGTAAATGACAGCCTGAATATCCATGGTATTGACC
>JAEZZQ010000029.1 GCA_023442465.1 Bacillota bacterium
ACTTTTGTTCAGTAATAGAAAGTGCGTCTATTACTGAAACAATCGATGCGCAGCTACGCGCGCGGAACAAAAGTTGTGCTGCTAAAGTATTTGGCTGCGAAAGTATGTGAGCACACTTTTGTTCTAACAGGGTTGAAATTTGCTATATTTTAATATATTATGAGATGAGTAGGCTTTTGTACTGTACTACGGCAAAGAATGAAATTAAGGGAGTGGAATTGATATGGAATTGAAGATTACATGTATTCCCGGCGACGGCATTGGGCCGGAAATCGTAGGAGAAGCAAGAAAAGTACTCGATAAAGTGGCAAAGTGTTACGGACATCGAATACAATATACGGATATATTGATGGGAGGAGCTTCTATCGATGTGCATGGCATTCCTCTTACAGAGGAAGCGGTGGAGACGGCGAAGGCTGCCGACGCGGTGCTCATGGGCTCCATAGGCGGCGATACGACGACTTCGCCCTGGTATAAGCTGCCGCCGAGCCAGCGGCCGGAGGCAGGACTTCTCGCCATTCGAAAGGCGCTGAACCTTTTTGCCAATTTAAGGCCGGCTATTTTATATGAGGAGCTTGCAAAAGCATGTCCCCTTCGCGAAGAAATCAGCGCACAGGGCTTCGATATGTTGATTATGAGAGAGCTTACAGGAGGTCTTTACTTCGGAGAAAGAAAGACGATAGAAGAAAACGGGATTCGAAAAGCGACGGATACTCTCGTCTATGATGAGAACGAGATACGGCGCATTGCCGTTAAGGGCTTCGATATTGCGGAAAAAAGGCGTAAAAAGGTAACCAGCGTAGATAAGGCTAACGTGCTGGATTCTTCCAGACTTTGGAGAAGTGTGGTGGAGGAGGTCTCGAAAGATTACCCGGAGGTGACCTTGGAACATATGCTGGTGGATAATTGTGCAATGCAGCTTGTGAAGGATCCGGCACAGTTCGACGTAATACTTACGGAGAATATGTTCGGTGATATTCTTTCGGATGAGGCAAGCATGGTAACAGGCTCTATCGGCATGCTGGCGTCGGCTTCCTTGAACGATACGAAATTCGGACTCTATGAGCCCAGCCATGGTTCCGCGCCGGATATTGCGGGAAAGAACATTGCAAATCCCATCGCAACCATTTTATCAGCAGCGATGATGCTTCGATTTACCTTTGACTTAGATAAAGAAGCAGATGCCGTAGAAGCGGCTGTGAAGCAGGTGTTGAGGGAAGGATACCGTACGTCGGATATTATGTCGGAGGGCTGTAAAAAGGTGTCTTGTACACAGATGGGCGACTTGCTGGCAGAGAGAATCAGTTAAAGGCAGATAGATGATATACAAATAATAGAAATAACAGCATTTAAGAATAAAAACAACAGAAATTTAAGATAGGAGAGATGACTATGAGAAGTGATTCCGTTAAAGCAGGTACCCAGCAGGCACCGCACAGAAGTTTATTCAATGCGCTCGGTTATACCGAGGAAGAAAGAAGACGACCGATGATCGGTATTGTAAGCTCTTATAATGAAATCGTTCCGGGGCATATGAATCTGGATAAGATTGTTGAGGCCGTTAAGATGGGAGTGGCAATGGCAGGAGGAATGCCGGTGGTATTCCCGGCGATCGCAGTTTGTGACGGTATCGCTATGGGGCACATCGGCATGAAATATTCTCTCGTTACGAGAGACCTGATCGCGGACAGTACTGAGGCAGTAGCCATGGCTCACGGTTTCGACGGGCTGGTTATGGTACCCAACTGCGATAAGAATGTTCCCGGCCTTTTGATGGCGGCGGCAAGAATCAATATTCCTACCGTATTCGTTTCCGGCGGACCGATGCTGGCAGGACGGGTAAGGGGAGAAAAGAAGAGCCTTTCCGCCATGTTTGAAGCAGTAGGAAGCGTTGCGGCAGGAACGATGTCCATGGAAGAACTTTGCGAATTCGAAGAGAAGGTTTGCCCTACCTGCGGCTCCTGCTCCGGTATGTATACGGCGAACTCCATGAACTGTCTGACCGAAGTGCTGGGCATGGGACTGAAAGGCAACGGCACGATTCCTGCCGTTTATTCCGAGAGAATCCGTCTGGCGAAGCATGCCGGCATGAAGATTATGGAGCTGCTGGAGAGGGATATCAAGCCCCGCGACATCATGACAGAGAAAGCTTTTATAAACGCGCTTCGTATGGATATGGCACTTGGTTGTTCCACCAACTCTATGCTGCATCTTCCGGCAATCGCTCATGAAGCCGGCGTGGAGCTGAATCTTGATATTGCAAATGAGCTTTCGGAGGAAACGCCGAACCTTTGCCATCTTGCTCCGGCAGGTCCGACCTACATGGAGGACTTGAACGAGGCAGGCGGCGTTTACGCGGTAATGAATGAATTGAATAAGAAGAATCTTTTATATACGGATTTAATTACAGCTACCGGCAAGACCGTAGGAGAAAATATCGCAGGCTGCATCAATACTGATCCTGAGGTTATCCGTCCCATCGACAAGCCATACAGCAAGACCGGCGGCATTGCCGTGCTCAAAGGAAATCTGGCTCCGGATTCCTGCGTGGTAAAGCGTTCTGCCGTAGTGGAGGAAATGATGGTGCATGAAGGCCCTGCCAGAGTATTTGACTGCGAAGAGGACGCTATTGATGCGATCAAAGGCGGCGAAATCGTTGCAGGTGATGTGGTAGTCATCCGTTACGAAGGCCCTAAGGGAGGACCGGGTATGCGCGAGATGTTAAATCCCACCTCCGCAATCGCAGGCATGGGACTGGGCTCCAGCGTTGCACTTATTACAGACGGACGTTTTTCGGGAGCATCCAGAGGTGCTTCCATCGGCCACGTATCTCCGGAGGCAGCGGTAGGAGGACCTATTGCGTTAGTGGAAGAGGGCGATATCATCAGTATCAATATACCGGCCAACACGATAGATATGAAGGTTTCCGACGAGGAGCTTGCGAAGAGAAAAGCACTTTGGCAGCCGAGAGAGCCTAAGATAACCACAGGATATCTGGCACGTTACAGAGAAATGGTGACCAGCGGCAACAGAGGTGCAATTTTGGAGATTCCCAGAAAATAGAATCCGGTCATATGGAGGAGAGACGAATGCAGCTTACAGGTGCGGAAATCGTAGTAGAATGTTTGAAAGAACAAGGGGTAGATACCGTTTTCGGTTATCCGGGCGGAACTATTTTGAATGTATATGATGCGTTATATAAGCATAGCAATGAAATAAGGCATATTTTAACCTCTCACGAGCAGGGGGCGGCACATGCGGCGGACGGCTATGCGAGAGCCACCGGAAAAACAGGTGTATGTCTGGCGACCAGCGGCCCGGGCGCTACCAATTTGGTAACAGGAATCGCGACGGCACAGATGGATTCCGTGCCTATGGTAGCCATTACATGTAACGTAACCCTTCCCTGTCTTGGAAAGGATTCCTTCCAGGAGGTGGATATCGCAGGCGTGACGATGCCGATTACGAAGCACGGCTATATTGTGAAGGATATAACGATATTGGCGGATACGCTGCGCAAGGCGTTCCGTATTGCGAAGAGCGGCCGGCCGGGACCGGTACTGGTAGACATTACGAAGGATGTGACAGCGACGCTTGGGGAATATGAGCCGGTAGTGCCGGAACCTGAACAACTTCCGAAAAGCTATACGCAGGAGGACATCGGGAAGGTACTGAAGCTCATAAAGGAAGCGAAAAAGCCATATATATATGTAGGCGGCGGGACGATTATTTCGGATGCTTTTCCTGAGGTAATGGAATTTGCCAAGAAGCTGGATGCGCCGGTTTGCGATACCCTTATGGGCAAGGGGGCTTTTGACGGACATGACCCTCTTTACACAGGGATGATAGGGATGCACGGAACGAAGACCTCTAATCTGGGTGTCAGCAAATGCGATTTGCTGGTAGCCTTGGGCGCGAGATTCTCCGACAGGGTGGTAGGCAATCCGAAGAAATTCGCAAGTAACGCGAAAATCGTGCAGATCGATATCGATGCGGCAGAGATCAATAAGAACATTAAGACGGATGCTTCTATCGTAGGTGATTTAAAAGAGGTGCTTTCTATTATTAACAAACAGATGCCTCAGATGGAACATGCGGAGTGGGTTGCGCATATAAAAGATTTAAAGGAAAAATATCCGCTGAATTATAATAAGGATGGTCTGTCTTGTCCTTTTATCATGGAGGAAGTGGACCGTATTACAAAGGGAGATGCGATTATCAGTACGGATGTAGGACAGCATCAGATGTGGGCATCGCAGTATTATAAGTATTCCAAGCCGCGTACTTTCATAAGTTCCGGAGGCCTGGGGACGATGGGTTACGGTCTCGGTGCATGTATCGGTGCGAAGGTGGGAATGCCGGATAAGATTTGTGTGAACATTGCAGGAGATGGGTGTTTTCGTATGAACATGAACGAGCTGGCTACGGCTAGCCGGTATGATATTCCGATTATCCAGGTCGTGATCAATAATCATGTTCTGGGCATGGTTCGCCAGTGGCAGACTTTGTTTTACGAGGGACGCTATTCCCAAACTGTTCTGAATGATAAGGTGGACTTCTGTATGGTAGCGAGAGGACTGGGCTGCGAAGCGATTCGCGTAACCAGCAAGGAGGAAGTTGGGCCGGCGATCGAAAAGGCAATCGCACTTAAGAAGCCGGTGCTTATCGAATGTATCATCCAAGAGGACGATAAGGTATTCCCCATGGTTCCGGCAGGTTCCGCTATTGACGAAGTATTTGATGAGAAGGATTTGGCAAAATCGAAATGATGAAATCTGGTGCGAATAAGAAGGCGGCAAGGGGAATTGCTGTCGCGCTGTCAGCCGTCATTTTCCTGCTTCTGGCAGCTTATATGGGGCTGGCGGAATATTATAAGGGAGGCTTCAGCTACGGTACGTGGATCAATGGCATCTACTGTACCGGTAAATCGGTGGAAGAAGTGAACGGAGAGCTGCTAAAAAGCTGTTCTTATAAGGGCTTGCAGGTTTTTGACAAGGATGGGTATTCTTATGAGATTTCGGCGAAGGATATCGGCTTCGCCTTTGATTTCGAGGAGGCGCTGAGGATTTATTTGAACAAGCAAAACCCATACCTTTGGATCGATAACCTTTTGGTCTCCAAGGAGCGCACGCTGATTCCCGTTATTTCTTATGAACCGGAGAAGCTGGAAAAGGCGCTTCTTCGCATCAGCCTTTTCGCCGATACAACGGCGAAGGAGGACAGGGATGTTTATATCATCAAGACCTATCAGGGCTATGAGCTGGTCGATGAGCGAACCAGAGTACTGAATAAGCAAAAGGCTAAAGAAGCCATAGAAGCAGCTCTTAACAGCTTTGCGCAGGAAGTGTACCTGGAAGGGGAAGGCTGTTATGAGGACTTACCCCTTACGCAGCAGATGAGTGAGACTCTTTCCTTATGGGAGAAGATAAAGGCGTTTCAGTCCTGTTTTATCATATATAAGTTTGGTGATGAGCAGGTGCCTATAAATGAGTCTGTAGTTTGCGACTGGATTGCGGCCGGAGAGGACGGGAATTTTCTTCTGGACGAGGCGGGCAATCTGGAAACGGATGATACCAAGATAGAAGAATTTGTGGAAAGCCTTGCGGACCAATACGATACGGTAGGAGGAATCAGGCACTTCAAAGCGACCAGAGGAGAGACCGTAACTGTGGAAGGCGGCATTTACGGCAACAAATTAGACCGGAAGGCGGAGAAGGAATACCTGAAAAAAGCTTTCCGGGATGAGGTGAGCGAGATACATACGCCCCAATACGTGCAGAAGGCATGGCAGCAGGGAAAGGACGACATCGGCACGACCTATATTGAGATAGATATGACAAAGCAGATGATGTATTACTATAAGGACGGCAGACTTGAAATAGAGACGGCAGTGGTAACCGGCAATACGGGAAGACGGATGGGAACGCCCTCAGGAGTGAACTACGTATATGCGAAACAGGAAAATCGTACCCTGCGGGGACCGGGATATGCGGCTCATGTGAACTACTGGATGCCCGTAAAAGGGAATATCGGAATACACGATGCGTCATGGAGAAGTGAATACGGTGGGGAAATCTATCAAACGAACGGTTCCCATGGTTGTATCAACACTCCTTACGATAAAATGAGCGAGCTGTATGAAATGGCGGAGGTAGGAACGCCGGTAGTCATGTTCTATTGATTTTGCAGGCGGCAGTGCCTATATAAATTTGCATAAATATGTTATAGTTCAGCCTTCGGCTAAACAGCAACATGTATGCATGCAAAATATGGTAAAACTGCATTTTGCCGCTTGCAGCCTTCGCAAAATTGCATAGAGACGCAATTTTGGCTCCATAGTGTTGATGGCTGAGCTATTACATAAATATGCAAAGATGCCCCAACTTATGGTTGACGAATATAGGCAATAAATGTAAAATGATTTGTAACTATTCAGCCTTGATTTATTTCGCTTCAAAATGCGGGTTTATACATATTTGTGCGCATCGCGGAGCGGTGGCTGTGAATGTGCTGAGTGGTTGGAATGATTTTTATGTATAAAATAGGAGGATGGAGAAGTGTCCAGAGTTTATAATTTTTCAGCAGGTCCGGCAGTGCTACCTGAAGAAGTATTAAAAGAGGCTGCAGATGAAATGTTAGATTACAGGGGAACCGGCATGTCCGTAATGGAGATGAGTCACCGTTCCAAGGCGTATGATACGATTATCAAAGAGGCGGAGGCGGATCTGCGTGAGCTTATGAATATACCGGATAATTATAAGGTATTATTTTTGCAGGGCGGTGCCAGCCAGCAGTTTGCAATGATTCCCATGAACCTGATGAAGAATAGAAAAGCGGCATATATCGTTACGGGACAGTGGGCGAAAAAGGCATATCAGGAAGGCAAGATATACGGAGAAGCGATAGAAGTGGCTTCTTCTGCAGATAAGACGTTTTCCTATATTCCCGATTGCTCCGATCTGGACATTCCTGAAGATGCAGATTATGTGTACATATGCGAGAATAACACCATCTACGGAACGAAATTCAAGACGCTGCCCAATACCAAGGGACATACGCTCGTATCGGACGTATCCTCCTGCTTTTTGTCCGAGCCGGTGGATGTAACAAAATATGGCATAATTTACGGCGGAGTGCAGAAGAATATAGGGCCTGCAGGCGTTGTTATCGTAATCATCAGAGAGGATTTGATTACGGAGGATTGCTTGCC
Organism: Bacillota bacterium; assembly: GCA_023442465.1. Lineage (GTDB taxonomy): Bacteria > Bacillota > Clostridia > Lachnospirales > Lachnospiraceae > Kineothrix. Next base: position 7,211 of record JAEZZQ010000029.1, read on the forward strand.
TGGTACGCCTACTATGTTAAAATATAAGATTCATGCGGATGAAGGCTCACTTTATAATACGCCTCCTGCATATGGCATCTATATTTGCGGAAAAGTTTTTAAGTGGCTGAAAAAGCGGGGCGGTTTAGGCGCTATGAAGGAATATAATGAGAAAAAGGCGAAGGTTCTCTATGATTTTCTCGATGAAAGCAAGCTGTTCAAAGGAACGGTAAGGAAGGAAGACCGTTCGTTGATGAACGTTCCTTTTGTAACAGGAAACGAGGAGCTTGACACCAAATTTGTAAAAGAAGCAAAGGAAGCCGGATTCGAGAATTTGAAAGGACATAGAAGTGTGGGCGGTATGCGCGCCAGCATCTACAACGCTATGCCTATCGAAGGTGTGGAAAAGCTCGTTGAGTTCATGAAGGCCTTCGAAGAAAAAAATGCTTGATAACGCCGAAGGTGCAGCGACGTATCGATAGAATAAGGATGAGAGGAAGGATGTAGAGATGTTTAAATATCATTGCCTGAATCCGATTGCGGATATCGGATTGAACAAATTTACGGGGAATTATGAAAAAACGGAAAATGTAAATGAGGCTGACGGAATCTTGGTACGCAGTGCCGCTATGCATGATATGGAACTGCCCGAAAAGCTGTTGGCGGTGGCGAGAGCAGGTGCGGGAGTGAATAACATTCCGTTAGATAAATGTGCGGAAAAAGGTATTGTCGTATTCAATACGCCGGGAGCGAATGCCAACGGTGTAAAGGAACTGGTAATAGCAGGTATGCTCTTGGCTTCCCGCGATATCGTAGGAGGTATTAACTGGGTAGAAGCCAATAAAGATGACAAAAACATTGCAAAAACGGCAGAAAAAGAGAAAAAGAATTTCGCCGGTACGGAGATACAGGATAAGAAGCTGGGCTTGATCGGTCTGGGCGCTATCGGTATCAAGGTTGCTAACGTAGCCAGGCATTTGGGCATGGAGGTATACGGCTATGATCCTTATTTATCCGTAGACGCTGCATGGAACCTGAGCCGCGACGTAAAGCACGTTCTGAACGTAGATGAGATTTATGAAAACTGCGATTTTATTTCCATTCATGTGCCGCTTGTGGAGACTACGAGAGGAATGCTCAACAAAGAGGCGATTGCGAAGATGAAAGAGGGAGTTGTCCTTCTTAATTTTGCGAGAGATTTGCTTGCGAATGAAGAGGATGTCATCGAAGGAATAAAGTCCGGCAAGGTGCGCAAGTATGTGACGGATTTCCCGAATACGATAACGGCAGGTCAGGAAGGCTGTATCGTTGTACCTCATCTGGGCGCTTCTACGGAGGAATCTGAGGATAATTGCGCGAAGATGGCGGTTAAGGAGATGATGGACTATTTGGAGAACGGTAATATCATCAATAGTGTGAATTATCCCGACTGCGATATGGGAGTATGCACTCAGGCCGGCCGTGTGGCGATTTTCCATAAGAATAAGGCGAATATGATTACGAGATTTACTGCTTGCTTTGGAGATGAAGGTATCAATATTACCGATATGATGAACAAGTCCAAGGGAGAAGTTGCGTATACGATGATCGATTTGGAAAATGCTGCAACGGAGGAAATGGTAAATAAGCTGAAGGCAATCGAAGGTGTATTCCGTGTACGCGTAGTAAAATAATCAAAAAATATAATCTAGTATAAAGAAAAGGATATTTCCAGTCTGTAATCCCCTGAATAGAGGACAGAACGGGAATATCCTTTTTATTTTTTAATAGGAAAGTGCTCCTATTAAAAAAGATAGATGCGCAGCTACGCGCTCATTTGGCATTGCCTATGAAGTATTTTATTTTAGAGAGTTAGCGATATTGGAAAAACCGTTCATACCATCTTCTTCAAGCTCCGATTTAAGATTCGCTTCTGCCTGAAGGCCAGCCTGGCTGGCAAGGTCCATATAGAGGATAAACACGTCCTCGAGGGTCATGTTTTTCTCTTTGGCAATTTGCTCCATTACCGGCTTCAGGGCCTCTAGCTGAGTAGAGATTTTTGTCTTCTGGGGATCGATGTCCCCCAAGACCTCCTCGGCATATTTGCTGATTCTTTCCCATATCTGAATATGTTCAACAGTCATTTATTTTCCTCCATTTATTCTTTGCTGACTTTTATTTTATCACTTGATGCTTGTGCTGCATAGGTTAATTTGTTAGAATAATTGTATATAAAACGTTACTGCGAACGGAGTGAACAGTAACTATAAAACAATACTTGTGAGGATAAAAAAATGGCGAAGATAAAACCCTTTAAAGCGATAAGGCCCCAAAAAGGATTGGAAGAGCATATAGCCGCTCTTCCCTATGATGTATACAATAGAGAAGAGGCGAAGCGGGAGGTGGATAGGGAACCGCTTTCTTTTTTGAGAGTGGATCGTGCGGAGACTCAGTTTGGAAGTGAAGTGGATACCTATGCCGATTGTGTTTATGAGAAGGCACATGAACTTCTGTGGAAGATGGTAGGGGACGGCGAGCTTGTAGAGGAGGAGAAAGACTGCTACTATGTATATGAACTGGTAATGGAAGGACGTTCGCAGATAGGTATTGCGGCTTGCGCTTCGGTGGATGATTATCTTTCCCAGACGATAAAGAAACATGAAAATACGAGGGAGGATAAGGAAATAGACCGCATTCGTCATGTGGATGCGTGCAAGGCGCAGACGGGACCTATATTCCTGGCTTATCGTTCCCATCCCGTTATTAGGGAGGAGATAAAAAGGGCAAGAGAAGGTGCCCCCCTTTACAACTTTACAGCGGTGGATGGTATTGCGCACAAAGTGTGGAAAATAGAGGAAGAAGAAGCGGTAGGCAGAATTAGAGGAGCGTTCGAAGAGGTAGAAAGCATTTATATCGCTGACGGACATCATCGCTGCGCCTCTGCCGTAAAAGTTTCTCTGAAAAGAAGAGCGGAAAATCCGGATTATACGGGTGAAGAGGAATTTAATTATTTTCTTTCGGTCTTATTTTCCGACGATCAGCTTATGATCATGGACTATAACCGCGTAGTTATGGATTTGAACGGACTTAGTGCTGAGGAATACTTGGAAAGGGTGGGGGAGTATTTTCATATCGAGAAACGGGGAGCAACCCCTTATAGGCCGGAAGAAAAAGGAACTTTCGGTATGTACCTGGAAGAGGCATGGTATAAGCTTGAGGCAAGGGAGCTATATACCGGGGAAGATCCGGTAGAGGCTTTGGATGTAGCGGTCATTCAGAACAGACTGTTATGTCCTGTACTGGGGATCGGCGATGCGAAGACCGATAAAAGGATTGATTTCGTAGGAGGAATCCGTGGGCTCAAGGAGCTGGAGCGCAGAGTACATACCGATGCGAAAGTGGCGTTTTCCATGTATCCCACTTCCATCGGAGAACTGTTTGCGGTATCCGATGCAGGAATGCTGATGCCTCCTAAATCCACATGGTTTGAACCCAAGCTCAGGAGCGGCTTGTTTATTCATAAAATTTGAAGGAAAAAGAGTAATGGTTACTGTTCACACAGTAGCTCAACACTTGCTGTTAAGCTGCGTAAGAACGTGATTCAAGAGATGATTTCTGCTTCGCGGAGTGAATTGAAATGCAAAACTTTTGCATTGCAGAAATCATGCGTTGCTGAGAACGGAGTGAACAGTAACGATTAATGTGAAAGCGAGGCATGGTATCTATGAACAATAAACTGTATAAGTTAATGAATTGGCCGAAAATAGAAGCTATAATTTATTCGGAGTCGGATAATCCCCATGAGATTTTGGGAGCGCATGCGGTAGGGAACCATACGCTGGTTCAGGCGTTTTTTCCCGGAGCAAAGAGCGTTCTTATTCAGGACAAAAAGGATAAAAAGAGCTATGAAATGGAACTGGCCGATGGAGAAGGTTTTTTTGCAGCGCTGATACCGGGCAAGATACCCATGCAGTATGAATATATTGTAGAGGACGAAGAGGGAAAGTTAAAAAAAGTGAAGGATGCTTATAACTTCGCACCTCAGATAGAAAAAAAGGATATGGATAAGTTCGCAGCCGGTATTCATTATACCGTTTATGAAAAGCTGGGAGCGCATCCGAAGAGATTGGATGGAGTAAACGGTGTTTATTTTGCCGTATGGGCGCCGGGCGCGGTGCGGGTGAGCGCAGTGGGAGATTTCAACGATTGGGACGGTAGAGTCCATCAGATGCGCAGACTTGGAGATTCGGGCATTTTTGAGATTTTTGTTCCTGATGCGAAGGAGGGGCAGAATTACAAATATGAATTGAAGATAAAGGGTGGATTAACTTATTTAAAGGCAGATCCTTATGCCTTTGGGCAGCAGCTTCGCCCGGATACGGCGTCCGTGATCCGGGGAGGAATGAGTTCTGAAAAAGGACGGTTCAAATGGGAGGACGCCCAATGGCTTGCACAGAGGAAGGAAAGACAGGGGCAGGATAAGCCCATTAGTATTTACGAGCTTTATCTCGGATCCTTTCGGGCAGGAGAGGACGGCGGCTACCTAAATTATAAGGAACTGGCACCTCTTATCATCGAGTATGTGAAGCAGATGGGATATACTCATATCGAGCTTATGCCGGTAATGGAACATCCCTTTGACGGCTCGTGGGGATATCAGGTAATCGGCTATTATGCGCCGACTTCCAGATACGGAACCAATGAGGACTTTATGTATTTTATGAATGAAATGCATAAGGCGGGCATCGGAGTAATCCTGGACTGGGTTCCGGCGCATTTTCCAAGGGATGTTCAAGGGCTTTCCAATTTCGACGGCACTTGCCTCTACGAGCATCAGGACCCGAGAAGAGGTTATCATCCCCATTGGGGAACGCTTATCTATAATTATGGCAGGCCGCAGGTATCCAATTATTTGATTGCCAATGCACTGTTTTGGATAGAAAGATATCATGCAGACGGTATCCGCATGGATGCGGTGGCTTCCATGCTGTATCTGGATTACGGAAAAAGTGACGGACAGTGGCTCCCCAATATGTACGGAGGCCATGAGAATCTGGAAGCGATAGAATTCTTGAAACATTTGAATTCCATCGTAAAAAAAAGGGACGATGGAGTTTTGATGATTGCGGAAGAATCCACCGCGTGGCCTAAGGTTACGGGAGAAGTGGAGGATAATGGACTTGGTTTCGACATAAAATGGAATATGGGATGGATGAACGACTATCTTGGTTATATCGCTTACGATCCGTATTTCAGAAATCACCACCATAATGAGCTTACTTTCAGCATGGTCTATGCGTACAGTGAAAAATTTATGCTTGTATTTTCCCACGATGAGGTCGTACACGGAAAGGCGACGATGATAGGAAAAATGCCCGGAGAACTTAAGGAAAAGTTCGCCAATCTGAGGCTGACCTATGCCTATATGATGGTTCATCCGGGGAAAAAGCTGCTGTTCATGGGGCAGGATATTGCTGAATTCGATGAATGGAACGAGAAGCGTGAAGTGGAATGGGGGCTGCTGCAGTATGACAGCCATAAAGGCATTCAAAATTTGGTAAAGACCTTAAATGAGCTGTATAAAAATTATCCGGCATTCTATAAGTGCGATGATTCCTGGGACGGATTCGAATGGATCAATTGTATTTCTTCTAACGACTGCATGCTCGTTTTCATGCGTAAGTCGGAGGTGCCGGAGGACACCTTGGTAGTGATGGCTAATTTCGCCAATGTGCAAAGGGAGTATACCATCGGGGTTTCCCTTGAAGGAAAGTATAAAGAAATACTGAATACAGATGATGCGGCTTTCGGCGGAGAGGGTGTGGTCAATGGGGAATTAATCTGCTCCGAGCAGGAGGAATTCGACGGCAGGCCTTATTCTATTCAGGTAATAAGCGCGCCGCTGTCTGTAAGCGTATTCAGTTATATTCCTTATACTCCGGAGGAGGAGAAGGAAGCTGCGAGGAGAAAAGAGGAGAGAATCCGCAAAGAAAAAGAGGCGGCCCTTGAAAGAGAGCGTCAGGAGAGGATAGCAGCTCTGGAAAAAGAACGTCAGGAGAAGCAGGCGGAGGCTGAAAAAGCTTTAGAGGAGGCAAAAGAAGCTAAGGAGCGTGCGGAGCGGATGCTGAAAGCCGCGGAAGAAGCGCGTCTGGAAGAGGAAAGAGTCCGCAGCGGAGGCAAAGGACGTATTGTTTTGACAGAGAAGAAACCGGGAAAGAAAAAGTAGGTAGGAAATGTATATGTATATGGATTATTTGAAGGTTTTGACATCTTTTACGACAGAGGAGCCTATCGATATAGGTGTAATTGAGAAGTTCCTTCATGAGCTGCCGGATAAGGCATTACATTTAGGCACGAGGGTGCTGCTTTCTATCGTAGTTCTTCTTGTGGGGATACAGCTTATTAAGCTGATCCGCAAGATCATAAAGAAGTCTCTGAGGAGAGGGAACGTGGATATCGGGGTAGTGCAGTTCATCGATTCCTTCTTAAAGGCATCCTTGTACGCGGTACTGATTATAACCATTGCATCGGGATTCGGGCTGGATGCGGCGAGTATACTGGCGTTGTTAGGCTCAGCCGGTGTGGCCATCGGTCTCGCCATTCAGGGAAGCTTGTCTAACTTTGTGGGAGGAGTACTCATTTTACTGCTGAAGCCCTTTAAGGTGGGAGACTACATTAAGGAAGATTCCAGAGGCAATGAAGGTGTTGTAAAGGAAATAGAATTGTTCTATACGAAGCTTACGACTTCGGACAATAAGGTCATCGTGCTTCCAAACGGTACGCTTGCTAATTCCAGTCTGACGAATGTAACCGCATGCGATAACCGACGGATGGATATTGTTGTAAAGATATCCTACGATGCGGATATCAGGAAAGCGAAGGCAGTATTGCAGAAGGTTCTGGACGAAGATGCAGCGGTCTTAAAGGAAGAAGAGCATTTCGTCTATATCAGCGAGCTGGGAGATTTCAGTGTAAATGTGGGAATAAGGTGCTGGTTTTCCATGGAGGATTTCTGGGCTGGTAAGTGGCGGATAACGGAAAATATCAAATATGCGCTGGACGAAGCAGGAATAAGCATACCGTCTTCTCAGATGGACGTGTATGTGAAGGAGGAAATTGCCTCTAAGGATGAAATTAAAAAACAATAGAAAAAAGTCGTAAAAACAAAAAAGTTTAAAAAAGGATATTTTTATCTTGCCAAAAATGTCATTAGCCTTTATAATAGCATTTGTCGGTATCGCAGATGCCGGATTGCTTCCGTGGCTCAGCTGGTAGAGCGACGCATTCGTAATGCGTAGGTCAGGGGTTCGAATCCCCTCGGGAGCTTGGATTAAGAAATCCGGAAATAGGCATATTTCTCAGATGAGAGGTATGCTTTTTTCTATGGAGTTGGCAGGTGATGAGCAATGAAACTAAAATTTTTAAGTCAGAATATGGAACAAAGAAGGGATATGATATTGAAGGGAAATGTAGTTCCCACGATTTTAATGCTGTCTCTTCCCTCGCTTATGATGGGCTTGGTGCAATCGCTGATACCGGTTATCGATGGACTGTTCCTAAATAATCTGGTAGGTACCACGGCAGCCAGTGCCGTAACCTATTGTACTCCGGTGGTAAATATGACAACAGCTCTTTCTCAGGGGCTCAGTGTTGCCGGAATGGCGATTATAGGCCAGGCCAACGGCAGAGGGGATTTTAAAGGGAGCAGGAGCACTACAATACAGCTGATTATTTTTGCCTTTATACTCGGAATTGTTTTGGCTCCTTTGCTGGTGGTAGTGGCATTCGGATTGTCCGGTCATGTAAATCAGGAAATTGCACATAATGTTTTCGTCTATATATCATTAAATGCGCTGGTCATTCCTTTTTCTTTTTTGGAATCCATCTATAACGCTATTAAAAATGCAAACGGCAAGCCGGAGGATTCCTTCATACGCATGATTATCATGCTGATTCTCAAGATTGTGTTTAACACTCTCTTTATCTACGTGTTGCATTGGGGACTTGTGGGCTCGGTAATCGCATCCTTAGCTTCCAATGTTTTGATTACCTTCTGGATGTTTTATGAGCTGTTCCTTAAGAAAAACGGCGACAGATTGGAAATGCGGGGATTTCACTTCGACCATAGGATCATTAAAAAGCTGTTGTATATTGGCTTTCCGTCCATGCTTTCAAGCCTGATGCTGAATCTGGGTTTCTTTCTGATCAACAATGAAGTGGAGAAGTATGGTTCCATTGTGCTAAACGGACAAGGGATTGCAAATAGCATTACCTCTGTCTGCTTTATTCTTCCATCCTCCTTTGCGTCGGCAATCACTACCATGGTGAGTATGAACGTAGGAGCGATGCAGGTAAAAAGGGCGAAGTATTCCTGCCTGATCGGCTGTATTGTCAGCGCCATAACTGCGGCTGTACTTATCGCCATAGTAGTGCCGTTGTCCTCGTACTTGACGATATTGTTTACCAGAGAAGCGCAGGTGCTCGAGGTAGCGAACAAAGCGCTTCATATTTATACCTATTCCGTAATAGGATTTGGTGTCTGTATGGTGGAACAGGGAGCCTTCATAGGTTTAGGCAAGACAAAGATTACTCTTGTAATGAGTATCTTGCGAGTATGGCTGCTGCGTTATATTTTTATACTTGCCACAGAGTCGTATTTAAGCTATTATTCCGTATTTTGGGGGAATCTTTTTTCTAATTATGCGGCGGCCCTTATCACGACCATACTGATACTTAGGGTGAGCTGGGAGTCCGATATTTAACGTGCTGAAGTATTTGGTTATCATTCGGCCTTCAATAACGAGGGATATTCTTTGTAAGCAAAATAGTAACAGAATATGCAAATCGTTTACAAAAGTACTTGACAGGACAAAATAAAAAATCTATAATTTAAAAATGCAAAAGATTTGCATTTTGAGGTGAAGAGCCATGCAAAAAAATTATAATACAAAATGTAAGACGGCTATTATGGAATATTTACAGGAAAATAAGGAACATGGTTTTTGTGCTGCCGATATATATTCTTATATGAAGAAGAATGATATATTGGTAAATCTGGCTACTATATACAGAAATCTGGATAAGCTGACCGATAGCGGAATCGTGCTGAAATATAAGACAGCGGAGAACGAAAGCAGCCTGTATCAATATTCCGGACCTCGTGCGAATTGTCTTGGGCATGTTCATATGCAGTGCAGAGGCTGCAGTAAAATTCTCCATTTGGACTGCGATTTTATGAGTGAGATTACGGAGCATCTGCTGGAGCATCATGGATTTGAACTGGAATGTGCGGGTTCAGTATTGATAGGATTATGTAACGAGTGCAGGCTTGACGATTGATTTAGGAACGGAGGCAGGATGATGAAGGCAAGAGATAGGGTATTTTCCATAGTTTGTACTCTGGCTTTATTAATTTGCCTGCTTTTTTCTTACGAGTATGTTGTTTCAAATACACAGCATGACTGCTCCGGCAAGGACTGTGCTGTATGTATACAGCTGGAGGCGGCCGTACACTTCATTTCAAGTATAAAGATTCTTCCCATACTATCGTTTATTGCGATAGTTCTTTGCGTATTCACGCGAATTTACGCGGTTTCAGAGAGGTCTGTCTGCGTAAGAAATACCCTTGTTTTACTGAAGGTAGAATTACTGAATTGATTTCATAAGAAAAAGCGATTTCGCCAAGAACGCTTGGCGTTATTTGTGTATCGATTTTTAATATGGAGGCTGGTGTGAGATGTAATTTTCACACTGAAATTTGTTCTTGCGTCCAAATTCGCAGGCGCCGGAAACATGGGGGATTAGGTTGAAAAATAAAAGATTTTTCAACATCCTGATTTATACGTGTGCTAAAGCACACAGATAGGAGTTATTATGAAAAACAATAAAATATTGATAATCAGTTTGGCTTTTATACTATGTATAGGGCTTATTTCAGGCTGTGGAAATAAAGCAGCCGAATACGAAGCAGTAACATCAAATAATAAGCTTAGTGTGGTATGTACTACTTTTCCATCCTATGACTGGGTAAAAGAGGTAATGGGAGAAAGGGCGGAAGATTTTGATTTGACGCTTTTACTGGATAACGGGGTGGACCTGCACAACTATCAGCCTACGGCAGAGGATATTGCTAAGATCGCCAAGTGCGATTTGTTCATTTATGTAGGCGGAGAATCTGATGGGTGGGTAGAAGATGCTTTAAAAGAGGCCACGAATAAAGACATGCGGGTAATCAACCTGATGGACGCGCTCGGAAGCGAGGTAAAAGAAGAAGAGCTTGTTGAAGGAATGGAAGAGGAGGAGCACGAACACGAGGATGGGGATGCACACGAACATGAAGAGGGGGATGTGAATGAAGAAGGAGATGTGCATGAAGACGAAGGGGGTAATGGAGAAGGAGACGTGCATGATGACGGAGAAGAAATAGAATATGATGAGCACGTATGGCTTTCGCTTAAGAATGCACAAGCCCTGGTTCAAGTAATTGAGGAGACCCTTTCTGATATTGACAGCAATAATGCAGAAATTTATAAAAACAATAGCAGCGATTATATAACAGAACTGAAAGCGTTGGATGAGGAGTACGAAGCGGCTGTTCTCTCCGGAAAAACGAATACAGTGCTGTTCGGCGACCGTTTTCCCTTCCGGTACATGGTAGATGATTATGGATTGGATTATTACGCGGCATTTGTCGGATGCAGCGCGGAGACGGAGGCCAGTTTCGAAACGATAGCTTTTCTGGCAGGTAAGGTAGACGACTTGAAATTGCCGGTAATCCTCGTGATCGAGAATTCTGATGAAAAAATATCAGAAGCGATTAAGGGCAATACGGCAGGTAAGGATCAGCAGATATTGGTTATGAATTCTTTGCAGTCGGTTACAAATTCGGATATAGAGGCTGGGTTTTCCTATATTTCGGCGATGAAGGATAACCTGGAAATATTGAAGCAAGCTTTGAACTAGGAGGATGAGGACTACTATGGCTTATATTGCCTGTGAGGATTTGACGCTCGGCTATAATGGAAATGTAATAGCCAAACATATTCAATTTGAAGTAAATAAAGGAAATTACTTATGTATTGTAGGGGAAAACGGAGCCGGAAAAAGTACGCTGATAAAAACGCTGCTTCATTTAATGGAGCCGTTAGGCGGAAAGATTACGATAGGAGACGGTTTAAAGCCCTATGAAATCGGCTATCTTCCGCAGCAGACGGTGGTGCAGAAGGATTTTCCTGCATCCGTATGGGAAATTGTTTTATCCGGTACGCTGCCCAAATGCGGGATAAGACCGTTTTTTGGAAAAGCACAGAAACAACTTGCGCAAGAACATATGAAAAGCATGGCTGTGTGGGAACTGCGAAAGCAATGCTATCGCAATTTGTCCGGCGGCCAGCAGCAGCGCGTGTTACTGGCACGAGCATTATGTGCCACGACGAAGGTGCTGCTGCTGGATGAGCCGGTCACCGGGCTGGATCCAAAGATGGCGGCGGAGTTTTACCGCATCATACAGCAATTGAACGCAGACGGCATCGCCGTTATTATGATCTCTCATGATATTCAGGCGGCTGTCCGTTATGCCAGCCATATTCTGCATGTGGAAAGAGAGGAGTCATTCTTTGGAAGCAAAGAAGAATATTTAAGGAGCAGTGAATGGAAAGGATTCCAGTATGCGGGAGGTGGAAAAGATGAATAATATCATTTTGAAGCTGCAGTTTTATATGGATTATCCGTTTGTGCGGTATGCGTTGATCGTAGGTACGCTGATCGCTTTATGTTCCTCTTTGCTCGGGGTAACACTCGTCTTAAAAAGATTTTCGTTTATAGGGGACGGACTATCCCATGTGGCGTTCGGTGCGATGGCGGTTGCGACGATTTTTAAGCTTGCAAACGATACGATATTCGTTATGCCGGTGACGATTGCCACTGCCGTCTTACTTTTAAGAACGGGACAGAATACGAAAATCAAAGGGGATGCGGCGATAGCGATGCTATCGGTCGGCTCGCTTGCCATCGGTTATTTAATTATGAATCTGTTTTCTACCTCCGCAAATATATCAGGAGATGTATGCAGCACCCTGTTCGGGTCCACCTCCATATTGACGTTGACTAAGGGAGAGGTCTGGATTTGTGTGATAATGTCTATACTGGTTGTTGCTTTATTCTGTTTTTTCTATAATAAAATATTTACGGTTACCTTTGACGAAGGCTTTGCGAAAGCGACGGGAACGAATGCCGACGGCTATAATCTTCTTATTGCAGTGGTAACTGCAGTTATCATTGTTTTGGCGATGAATCTGGTAGGCTCGCTGCTTATATCTGCGTTGGTCATATTTCCGGCATTATCGGCAATGAGGATCATTCAGAATTTTAAAGGCGTGGTTATCTGTTCGGCGTTCATCTCCGTTGGCTGTGCCGCAGTTGGGATGCTCATATCCATATTATTTTCGACTCCGGTTGGTTCTACGATAGTAGCTGCGGATATCGTGGTGTTCTTTGTAAGCTGTATCATAGGAAAAATAGTAAAGAGATAATAAGGCAGAAGGGAGCATGGTTAAAAAATGAGGTTTAAAAAATATGTAATTTTAGTTACGGGTGTACTGATTTGTTTGAGCGGATGCTCTGGGAAGGAAGACAGATTGCCGGGCGGGAAAAATAATGTTGATAAAGTTATTGAGGCACAAGTAAATGTTGCGGACGGCGGGCTGACGGATCAGCAGAGCCAGCAAACGGAAGGGGCAACCGACACGGTAAAAGATGTAACAAATGATGTGACAGAAGATATAACAAAGGATTCCGGGCAGCAGGGGAACAATCAGGAAAACGATACGGCGGAACTGACACAGGAGCCGGTAAATGATCAGGATAATATTGACTATGATCTGACTGCTATGGGAAGCGATATGATATATGCCACTGTCTATCAACTGATGATAAATCCTGAAGAATATGTCGGCAAAACAATAAGGATGGAAGGGACATATTATGCTACATACTATGAACCCACAGCTAAGTACTACCACTATGTGATCATAGAGGATGCAACCGCTTGCTGCGCGCAGGGATTGGAATTTATTTGGGAGGACGGAAGTCATGCTTATCCTGAGGAATATCCGGAGGATGAGGCCGAAGTGACAGTAACCGGAACCTTTGAAACCTATAAGGAGGAGGGAGACGAGAATCTTTACTGCCGCTTGAGAGATGCCTCTTTGGAAACTGGTAAATAATAACCTATAAATATAGTTATTACTGCGAATAATAATGTTATAAAAGTCAATATCGACCTAAAAATAAGTCATAAAAGAAGATAGTACATCTAATGTGGCTATGGTACTATAAAATAGAAAAATGAAGTCAATATATTTGTGCGAAGCAGAAGAAGGCCTATCGCTTCGCCAAAGACTATTTTATAGTAAGAGGAAAGAGGTACAAAATGAACGGCAAGATATTTGACTTGAATGAATATGCGGCGAAGGCCAGGGAAGCGGCGGCTGAAGGAATCGTAATGCTTAAAAATGACGGACATCTGCTCCCGCTTTCAAAGGACACGAAGGTAGCGATCTTCGGAAGGTCACAATTTCACTATTATAAAAGCGGAACGGGTTCGGGAGGAATGGTGAATACCAGATATGTCACCGGAATCCTGGAGGCGCTTGAGGCAGAAAAGTGCTTTACGGTAAATCAGGCGGTAAAAGAAGCATATGAGAGCTGGATGGAAGAGCATCCCTTTGAGGTGGGCGACGGCTGGGCGAAGGAGCCATGGTTTCAGGAAGAGATGCCTTTGAAGCCGGAATTCGTGGAAGCAGCCAATAAGGATTCGGACGCAGCGATTGTCGTAATCGGGCGCACGGCAGGAGAAGACCAGGATAACAAAGCGGAGGAAGGAAGCTACCTTCTTACAAAGACAGAATTAAATATGATAAGTCAGGTGTGCAGGGTATTCAAGCACACCATTGTTCTATTGAACGTAGGAAATACCATCGACATGAAATGGGTGGAGGAAAACAATCCTTCCTCGGTATTGTATGTATGGCAGGGAGGACAAGAGGGAGGAAGCGGCATTGTAGATGTTCTTAGCGGCAAAGTAACGCCTTCCGGCAGGCTGACGGACACGATAGCAAGAAATATCGAGGATTATCCGTCCACCGCGAACTATGGAGATGATAAACGCAATTTTTATGCGGAGGATATTTATGTAGGATACCGGTACTTCGAGACCTTTGCGAAGGAGAAGGTGCTTTATCCCTTCGGCTTCGGCATGTCTTATACCTCCTTTGAAAGAAAGCTTGAGAAATTGGAAGAGACAAGGGATAAGGTCGATGTTCTGGTGAAGATTACGAACATCGGAGAGTATAAAGGGAAGGAAGTCGTTCAGATATATTGTGAGGCACCTCAGGGCAGACTTGGGAAGCCTGCCAGAGTACTGTGTGGATTTGCCAAGACCCAAATACTTAGCCCGAAGGAAAGTGTTACCGTGAAAGTTTCCTGTCCGAAATATCTGTTTTCATCTTACGATGACAGCGGTGTAACGGGCTATAGATACAGCTATGTGCTGGAGGAAGGAAGCTATGGTATTTATATAGGCGCAGATGTAAGGCAGGCGGAATACGCAGGAAGCATCGATGTAGCAGAGCTTACCGTGGTGGAAACCCTGAAGGAGGCGATGGCACCTTCTGTTTCTTACCAGAGAATGAAGCCCGCAGCAGGAGATGACGGACAGCTTCATGTGACGTATGAAGAGGTGCCTATGGGTACGGTGGACCCTATGAAAAGACGGGGCGGGAATATTCCGAAGGAAATCGCCTATACGGGTGATAAAGGATTAAAATTGGAGGATGTTTCCGAAGGAAGGGCCTCGATGGAAGACTTTATCGCACAGCTTTCGGATGAAGACTTGTGCTGTATCGTAAGAGGAGAGGGAATGTGTTCTTCCAAGGTAACGCCGGGTACCGCAGGAGCCTTCGGCGGTGTCACAGGGCGGTTGTCGGCTTTCGGTATCCCGTTAGGATGCTGCGCGGACGGTCCCAGCGGAATACGTATGGATAGCGGAACATATGCCTTCGCTATGCCAAACGGCACTTGTCTGGCATGCTCCTTTAACGAAGAACTGCTGGAGGAATTATATGAGTTCGAGGGAATGGAGCTTCGTAAGAACAATATCGATACGTTACTCGGCCCGGGAATGAATCTTCATAGGAACCCTTTGAACGGGCGAAACTTCGAATATTTTTCTGAGGACCCTCTGGTAACGGGAAAAATGGCAGCCGCTCAGCTAAAGGGTATGGACAAATATGGAGTAACGGGGACGATAAAGCATTTTGCATGTAATAATCAGGAGCATAGCCGGAATGAAGTAGAGGCGGTCGTTTCGGAAAGGGCCTTAAGAGAATTATATCTAAAAGGCTTTGAAATAGCGGTAAAAGAAGGCGGTGCCTATAGTATCATGAGTACCTATGGGCCGGTAAACGGCTTCTGGACAGCCAGCAATTACGACCTGCTGACGACTATTCTGCGCGGAGAATGGGGATTTGAGGGAATCGTTATGACCGACTGGTGGGCGAGGGGAAATGAGCCCGGCGGCCCGGCGGACGTGAAAAACACTTCGGCAATGGTGCGCTGTCAGAATGATTTGTTCATGGTGACGATAGATTCTGAGAAAAATACGTTGCAGGATGATTCCATGGAAGGCATCTCGGGAGGAAAAACAGCGAGAGCGGAATTCCAGAGAAGCGCCATGAACTTATGCGGAACACTCATGCGTATGCCGGCCTTTTTACGAAGCAGGGGAATTGAGACGGAATTGGATAAACAGTTGATGGAATGCATCGAGGAGGATGAAAAGGAACTGCTCGAGATGAGAATTGTTAAGGTGGAGAAGGAAACAGAAATTCCGGCAGAGTGGATTGACACGCAAAAGGGAAAGAGCACCTTGCTGCAAGTAGTTTTTGTAGAAGAGGATGCGTCCAGACTCTCTTTTTCATGCAGGATTCCTTCGGCGGGAGAACTCTCTCAGATACCGCTTTCCATTTTCCGGGATAAACAGTTATTAAAGACGATTACACTGACCGGAAAGGATAGCGAGTGGAGAACGGAAATACTCGATTTGGAACCTGCTTTTTGCAGCACCTACTTTTTAAAATTCTATTTCGGACAGAGCGGGATGGAAATTAAAGACTGCAAGATCGAGAAAGTTTAATTCAAGCGACACTTAATTGAAGCTTTTATGTAACAGGAGTACTTTCCTAATTACATAAGAAAAAGTGAGGATGCCCCTTTTTATGAGTGTAGAACTCATAATCTGAGGACATCCTCATTTCATTTAATATAGGAACAATCAGCGAAGAATGGTATGGGTTTTTAAGCTGCTATAGTGCATGCGGGTTATAAGCCTTATCCACTTGTATCACCGCCATATATGTTTCGTCAATGAGGCGGATTTGCTCGCTGATATAATTAGTAATTTCTTCATCGTTCTTTTTATAATGGAAAGGAACTACAATGTCGAAAATGATGTTTGTATGGGTGGGGCCTTTTACCACGCGGAAATCATGGAAGCATACTTCCGGATAGGCTGTGGTAATTACTTCTGAAATCCGGCTTTTCAAGGCGTTGATCTGTTCATCCTGTGTGACCACCGGGTCCATATGTATGACGGCTTCGCAGTGCAGTTCGTTGCGCAGCCTATGCTCGATGTTATCGATCATATCGTGGAGTGTGAGGATATCGCCGTCTGCGGGGACCTCAGCATGCAGGGAGAGCATGACCCGGCCGGGGCCGTAATCGTGCACGATCATATCGTGAATACCAAGAACATGCTCATAGCTCATAACGATGGTTTCCACATTTTTCACGAAATCGGGGTGTGGGGGCTGGCCGAGCAGAGGACTGACGGTCTCCTTCGCGGCACAGTAACCTGCATAGAAGATGAAGAGGGCTACCATAATGCCGCAGTAGCCGTCAATTTTAAGACCGGTAAACTTACCGACCAAAGCGGCAATAAGAACTACTGTGGTAGCCATAGTATCGCTTAAGCTGTCCATGGCGGTAGCGCTCATGGCGGCACTGTCTATTTTTTTTCCGATACTTTTGTTGTAAAAAGCCATATAGAGCTTCACGCCTATGGAAACGGCCAGAATGACCACGGTAATCAGACTGAATTCCACCGCCTGCGGATGAATGATTTTATCAACGGAGGAACGTGCCAGCTCAAAGGCCATGATTAAAATAGCGATGGAAACGAGAAGCCCGGATAAATATTCAATGCGTCCATGGCCGAATGGGTGGCCCGGGTCCGGCTTTTGTCCCGCCATCTTAAAGCCGATGAGAGTAATCAAAGAGGAACCCGCATCGGATAGGTTGTTAAAAGCATCTGCCGTTACCGCAATGGAATTACTGATAATTCCTGCGAGGAATTTGCCGATAAAAAGCAGTATATTCAGGAAGATTCCCACCGCGCCGCACAGAACGCCGTACGCCTGACGAACCTGGGGAGATGAAGTATTGTCTCTATCCTTTATAAATATTTTTGTAAGCAATGATACCATAAAATTTCTCCTATAAAAATGATGAAGTAATAGTATCTATTTTATATCTTTTTCCTATAAATGACAAATGCTTTATGGCCATAACCCTTCATGAACCCACAAACACTTGTTATTATTCGCCTATTTCGTATTTACAACCGGGGAAAAAACATGTATAATTGCAGACGGATTGAACATAAATAGATGCATTCATAATATATATGCTATGTACAAAAAATTATGATAGATTTCAGGGCAATTCTATTGGCTTTACGATTACAATCTATAAGAGCAATGAGTCATAAATGCCTCTCTATGTAAGAGGAACAAATTACAAACATAATGAATTACGAAAGTAACGGATTATGCAGAGGTGAATTATTATAATAATGATTTATGATAATATGAAAATACTTTCGTGATTTGAGAAAAGGAGAATGAAAAAATGAGCAAAAAACCAACAGTTTTGATGATTTTAGACGGCTACGGATTAAATGAGAGAACGGATGGAAACGCTGTGGCAGAAGCGAATACACCGGTTATGGATAAGCTGATGAAGGAATACCCTTTTGTAAAGGGTTATGCCAGCGGCATGGCAGTAGGACTTCCCGACGGACAGATGGGAAACTCTGAGGTGGGTCATCTCAATATGGGAGCAGGACGTATCGTATATCAGGAGCTTACCAGAATCACGAAAGAAATTCAGGACGGAACCTTCTATGAGAATCCCGCCCTTTTGAAGGCGATAAAGAATTGTAAGGATAACGATTCCGCTCTGCACATGTTCGGTCTCGTTTCCGACGGCGGCGTGCACAGCCACAATACACATATTTACGGAATCTTAGAGCTTGCCAAGAGAAGCGGGCTGTCCAAGGTATATGTACATTGCTTCTTGGACGGAAGAGATACTCCTCCCGAAAGCGGCAAGAATTTCGTAGAGCAGTTAGAAGAGAAAATGAAGGAAATCGGCGTAGGCGAGGTAGCTTCCGTATCGGGACGTTACTACGCTATGGACAGAGATAATAACTATGACAGAGTGAAACTGGCATACGATGTGCTTACAAAGGGCGAAGGTTTAACGTCAGCGGGAGGTCCTGCGGCGATTCAGGAATCTTATGACAGAGGAGAGACGGACGAGTTCGTAAAGCCTACGGTTGTTGTAAAGGACGGTGCTCCGGTAGCCCTTATCAAAGATAAGGATTCCGTGATATTCTTTAACTTCAGACCGGACCGCGCCAGGGAGATTACGAGATGCTTCTGCAACGACGAGTTTACGGCGTTCGACAGAGGCGCAAGGCTGGATACCACCTTTGTATGCTTTTCCGATTACGACCCGACGATACCCAATAAGGATGTAGCGTTCCATAAAATCGCAGTAACCAATACCTTTGGAGAGTGGCTCGCAGCAAACCATATGACGCAGGCGAGAATTGCGGAGACGGAGAAATATGCTCACGTGACCTTTTTCTTTAACGGCGGTGTGGAAGCTCCCAACGAAGGAGAGGACAGAATTCTTGTTAATTCTCCCAAGGACGTGGCTACCTACGACTTGAAGCCTCAGATGAGCGCATATGAGGTATGCGACAAACTGGTAGGTGCAATCAAGTCGGAAAAATACGATGTAATCATTATCAACTTTGCGAACCCTGACATGGTAGGGCATACGGGCGTGGAGTCCGCAGCTATAAAAGCGATAGAAGCGGTAGATGAATGTGTAGGCAAGGCTGTAGATGCGATAAAAGAAGTAGACGGAGCTATGTTCATCTGTGCGGATCACGGCAATGCGGAACAGCTTGTAGATTATGTGACAGGAGAACCGTTTACGGCACACACTACCAATCCGGTTCCTTTTATTCTCGTAAACTACGACGAAGCTTATACCTTGAGAGAGGGCGGATGTCTTGCGGACATCATTCCTACGATGATAGAGATGATGGGAATGAAGCAGCCGCAGGAAATGACCGGAAAGTCCTTGCTGTTAAAAAAATAAAGTCATTGACAACGTTATGTAATAAAAAAGGATAATACAACCGGAAAAGAGCGGCAAGATGTTAGGAACAATAGTAAATGCTGCGGCAATCGTAGCCGGCGTGGTAATCGGAATAGCTTTAAAAAAGGGACTTCCTGAGAAAATGGCGGATACCTTAATGAAGGGAGTGGGGCTGTGTACTATGTTTCTCGGTATCAGCGGTTCCCTGAAGGGAGAGAATCCCTTAATTCTCATTCTGTCTGTGGTGATTGGCACTTTGATCGGTGAAGGAATCGATTTAGAAGATAAGGTCGGCAGGCTAGGATTGTGGGTGGAAGGAAGAGTAAAGAAGGGTGAAGACGGAAAAGTATCCATTGCGGAAGGCTTTGTGACGGCCAGCCTGCTCTTTTGCGTAGGAGCGATGGCAATTGTTGGTTCTTTGCAAAGCGGGCTTATGGGAAACCATGAGATGCTTTTCGGAAAATCCATCCTCGACTTCATCATGGCGGTAGTTTTTTCCTCCACATTGGGAATAGGAGTTGCTTTTTCAGCAGGATTGGTTTTCCTTTATCAGGGATCGATTACCCTGCTCGCCCAGTGGATAGCCCCTTATCTGACGGATGCAGTGGTAGCCGAGATGACTTGTGTGGGTTCCGTAGTTATGATCGGGCTTGGTCTGAACATTATCGGAATTACGAAACTGAGGGTAATGAACTATGTGCCTGCAATTTTTATCCCAATTATCCTTTGCAGATTTATATAAAATATCGATATAAAAAGTATTAGTATTAACATGATAAAGTATACGAAAGTCCTGGGAAGCTTGTAAAAAGCGAGACTCCCGGGGCTTTTTTTATGTGATAGGAAAGTGCTCCTATTACATTAAAATGGATGCGCAGCTACGCGCGCGGAACACACTTTTGTTCTTAATCCATGTTTCCAAATTAATCTATGTTTGCTTGACAAAATAGAAATAATTGTATATTATGTGTATTAGTAGTGATAGTACAGTTGAAACACTGAAAACAAGGAAATAACAGATGCAGCAGAAGGAAGGTGAATATATGATAATCCTGGATTACAAGGATGCCAGACCTATATACGAACAGATAGTGGAGAAGTTCAAGCTGTTGATTTTAAAGGGAATTCTGCAGAAGGATGAGCAGATGCCTTCTGTCAGAAGCCTTGCGGTGGAACTCGCGATCAATCCGAATACGATACAGAAAGCCTATATGGAACTGGAGCGACAGGGATATATTTACACAGTAAAGGGCAGAGGTAACTTTGTGGCGGAGAATGGGAATCTTCTCGACGAGAGAAGAGAAGAACTAAAAATGAGGATGTTCATTTTATACAAGGAGGGCAAGGAACTCGGCATGACGAAGGCCGACTTTATAGACTGCCTTCGAGGAATAGAAGAGTGAGAGCCTGGTGGGCGGATAGGAGGAGAAGATGATTGAAATAAATAATGTCAGCAAAGCCTTTGAAGATATTCTGGCAGTGGATGATGTCAGTGTGACGATGAAGGAAGATACAGTATTCGGCCTGATCGGAACCAATGGGGCGGGAAAAAGTACAGTACTTCGAATGATCGCAGGAGTTATGAAAGCGGATAAGGGAACGATTTCGGTAGACGGCATTTCTGTATATGACAACATAGGAGCTAAGGAAAGAGTATTTTTTATCGCTGACGAGCCGTATTTTTTTGCTAATTCCACTGCGATAGAGATGGAGAAATATTTTTCTACTATATATAAAGAATTCAACAGAAATGATTTTTATACATACATGGAGAATTTCGGGCTCGATAAGAAAAGGAAGATAAACACTTTTTCCAAGGGAATGAAAAAGCAGCTCGCTTTGCTATGCGGAATCTGCTCCCGGTCGAAATACCTTCTATGCGACGAGACCTTCGACGGTTTGGACCCTGTAATGCGTCAGGGAATAAAGAGCATCTTCGCAAAGGAGATGGAGAGCAGAGGTCTTACCCCCGTCATCGCGTCCCACAATTTAAGGGAACTCGAAGATATTTGCGACCATGTGGGACTTTTGCACAAGGGCGGCGTACTTTTATCCAAGGATCTGGAGGATATGAAGTGCAATATTCAGAAGGTCCAATGTGTATTTAAGGACGAAGAATCTGAGAAAAAAGGGCTGGAAGGGCTCCAGGTTATGAAGGAGGAAAAGAGAGGCTCTTTGTATACACTTACGGTAAGAGGCAACAGAGAAGAAATCATTTCTCATTTTTCTGCCGTAGATACGATATTTTTTGAGGCGCTGCCTCTTTCCCTAGAGGAAATATTTATCAGTGAGACGGAGGTGGTAGGTTATGACATCAAAAAACTCATTCTTAGCTAGTATGATGGAAAACAATAAGAGACGGGCATGGGTGTGGGTTACATCTATGTTGTTTTGGTTCTTCTATTATCCGGTTGCCATGCAGATGCTCATGAGCCGTAAAAAAGGGCACAACCTTATAGATAAAGTGACAGGAACAGCCGCCAAAGACAGACTGGCGGAAGCGGCAGGCGAGTGGCTTAAGGCGGACGGTGTAGTCATTGTGTTCGTGAGCATACTTGCGGTGATATGCGCTATTCAAGGATTTTCTTATTTATACAGCAGAAAAAAGGTGGATTTATATCATAGCATGCCGGTATCCAAGAGGCGTAGATTTGTAGTCATATATATCAACGGAGTGCTGATATTTTTTATCCCTTATCTTTTGAATCTCCTGCTTGCGGTGGCAGTAGCGGGAGCGAATGGAGGCATGAGCTTTGCGAATGCGAGGACGGCAGTAATTTCCCTATTTATGAATCTCATATTATTTTTAGGAACATATGGGCTTACCATAATAGCAGTTATGATGACGGGCAGTATTATTATGACCTTATTCGGTACAGCAATTTTTCTTTTCTATGAAATAGCGGTAAGATTATTGATGACAGAATACCAAAGCGAATTTTTTGAATACTTTTCTTACAATTCCTATGGTTACCGGGGGGCTATCAAAGCATTTTCTTCTCCGCTTGGGCATCATCACAATGCAGTAAGTGCGATATATACATATATCGGAGGAGCAGAATTGTCTTTGGCTTCGACAGTACTTCCGATAGCACAATGTATACTGCTGGCTGTGCTTTTTGGATTTATTGCTTATTTTTGTTATAGAAAGCGTCCTTCTGAGGCGGCTGGGAAGACCATGGCATTTCCGAAGACAAAAGGCATTGTGAAGATACTCCTTACGGTTCCCGTCACGCTGTTTGCAGGTTTGATCGTGCTGGGGATGGTAGGGATAGGAGATGAAGGTGAAAATTGTACAGTACTTCTGCTGTTTGTTATGGCGGCAGCGGCGATTATAAGCTGCTGCGCGATTGAAGTCGTTTATGAATTTGATCTCCGTGCGGCTTTGCGGAAAAAATATCAGATATTGATTACCGGTGTATGTGCGGCGGCAATTTACTGCATCTTCCAGTTCGACCTTATTGGCTTCGATGAATGGATACCGGACCCCAATAAGCTGGAAGAGGCGGATGTTATGATTTCTCCCATAGCATACAGGCAATCTTATTTGAATGGTGCGTTTAAAGTTATTTCCAGTGCGGAACATTATTTGAATGAACCGGGCATGACGGATATCTCCACTATTTGTGAGCTGTCGAAGAAAAAGCTGCATAGAGAAGAGATGAAAGATGGAGGCACCTATATATGGCTTGAGGTGGCTTATCAGATGAAAAGCGGGAAGACTGTATGGAGAGATTTTGCGGTAAGTGCCAAGGAAGAAGATATTTTAAACAGAGTGATTGGTAATTCGCAGTTCAAAAAGGCGGCTTATCAAATTTATGACGACTCTGTTTATAATAAAATGAAAGAGAAGGACTCTTTCCAGATTACTTATACTACGGGCATAAACGTGGAGAACCTCTCCCCTGAGGATGCAGATATTATCAGACAGCTCTATATAAAGGATTTGGATAATTCCAATTATTCTACCTTGAAAAATGAGTTCATTTGTGGTCAGTTGGCGTTTGTTGTCAAAACGAACAATTACGGAACTACTTATTTTCAGTACGATATCTATCCCTCCTATACGAATATCATCGGTTATTTGAAGGAGAAGGGATTGTATGAGAAAATGACCCTAAAGCCCGAGGATATCGCCAGCCTTACGGTTACTAATTTCCATAACGAAATGTATGATGAAAGTTCGAATACAGGAATGGAGGATTGGTCCGTTACCAAGACGTATTCCGAACAAGAGCAGATTGACGAGCTGGCAGGAGCGTTATATCCGTCAAGCTTCGATTACAGCTTTAACAATAAAATATCCAATGACTATTATGTGATCGTGCAGCTCAAGAGCGGAGCGACGAGCTCAGGCTATTACCGCGGGGACAACGGCTTTTATTTCAACGCAGATAAAGTTCCCGAATGGTTGAAAAAGGATACCAACTATGAATGAAGAGCAGACGGCACATTCGTGTATTTTAACGGATGCAGCATGATAAAACATAAAATATATAATGAGTAAAAAACACTTATAGGAATGATTTTTTGACATTGGGATATAAATATAAAGACATGGTTATCAAAATTGCTTATAAAAAGGAGAATGCTGCTATCATGAATTTATATTTAAGAATTACCGATGTACATGGAAGAGAAATCTTGGATTCCAGGGGAAATCCCACTGTGGAGGCGGAGGTGACCGTAGAAGGAAGCATTACGGGCCGCGCCGCCGTTCCCTCGGGAGCCAGCACCGGACGTTTTGAGGCGGTGGAGCTAAGAGACGGAGAGACCAGATACTTTGGTCTGGGTGTGCGCAAGGCGGTAAAGAACATCAATACGAAGTTAAAGGAGGCTCTGATAGGACAAAATGTCATGGATCAGGGCCTTATTGACCGTATATTAATCGAGACAGACGGAACGGACAATAAGGGGAATCTGGGTGCTAATGCAACATTGGGCGTATCCATGGCTTGCGCCCGGGCTGCGGCAGAGGCTTTGGAAATGCCTTTATACCGTTACCTCGGAGGCGGGCATACGAGACTTCTGCCGGTGCCTATGATGAATATTTTAAACGGCGGAAAGCATGCAGCGAATACGGTGGACTTTCAGGAGTTTATGATTATGCCTGTCCAAGCGGAGAATTTTGCGGACGGGCTTCGTATCTGTGCGGAAATCTACCATAACTTAAAAAAGATATTGGAACACAAAGGGCTTTCCACCGGAGTGGGAGATGAAGGCGGTTTTGCACCGGATCTGCCGGATGCAAAGGCGGTTCTGGAGCTGATTGTGGAAGCCATTCAAGTGAGCAAATATGTTCCGGGGCAGGACATCAAAATCGCGCTGGACGTAGCCAGCAGTGAGCTATATAACGAAAAGACCGGAATGTATCATTTCCCGGGAGAAAGCATGCTGCTTGGCAGCGAGGTGGTAAGGGATACCTCCGAGATGATTTCTTATTACGAGGAATTGATAGAAAAATTCCCGATTATTTCCATCGAGGACGGACTTGCGGAGGATGACTGGGATGGCTGGAAGGAGCTGACAAAGCGTCTGGGAGACAAGATCCAATTGGTAGGAGACGACTTATTCGTAACAAATACGAAGCGGTTGGATGCCGGAATTAAGCTGAGAGTGGCTAATGCCATTTTGGTGAAGGTAAATCAGATCGGAACGGTATCGGAAGCCATGGAAGCTATCGAGATGGCGCATAAGAACGCTTATCGTGCGGTGATATCGCATCGCTCAGGCGAGACAGAGGATACCTTTATCGCGGATCTTGCAGTAGCGGTGAACGCAGGACAGATCAAGACCGGAGCGCCCTGCCGTTCGGATAGAGTAGCGAAATATAACCAGCTTCTTCGTATCGAAGAAGAGTTGGGGAACGTAGCTGCGTATAAAGACCCCTTTAATAAAATTTAATGTTTCTATCTCCCTGAAGTAGTCTGCACCTAAGTTTTTACAGCTTACAGCAAACTTTTGATGGCGGACTTAGTATATAATGACTTATGCAGATTTTTTAAATGTCTGCACGGAATTTTGTACTGCTTTCACCTAATGCTTAATGGATTACGGTTTGTTATTGTTCACATAGTAGCTTAACACTTGCTGTTAAGCTACGTAAGAACGTGATGCAAGAGATGATTTCTGCTTCGCGAAGCGAATTTAAATGCAGAAATCATGCGTTACTGAGAACGGAGTGAACAGTAACTACGGTTTAATTTTATTGAATATATTTTATCGGATATTATGGAATTTGCCGGAAATAAATGTTATAATGCAAAGCGGATATAAGTCCAATATTAAATGGGGATATAGGAGCGGACGAGGGAAATGAAAAAAATATTAGTGGTAATCGATATGCAGAACGATTTCATAGATGGAACGCTGGGAACAAAGGAGGCGCAGGCGATTGTAGAGAATGTGATCGCTAAGATTCATGCTTATCCTGCGGACTGCATTTATGCGACGAGGGATACTCATGAGGACAATTACCTGGAGACCTCCGAGGGCAGGTATCTTCCGGTAAAGCATTGCATCGCAGGTACGAAGGGCTGGGAAATACGTAAGGAAGTGGCGGAAGCGATGCCCGGGGCTATCGTAATAGATAAGCCGTCCTTCGGTTCATCAGAGCTTTCCGAAAGGCTGTTTAAAGAGTCTGAGAAGGAAGAAATAGAGATAGAATTAGTAGGACTGTGTACAGATATCTGCGTAGTGACAAACGCTCTTCTTTTAAAAACCAGACTTCCGGAGACGAGAATCAGTGTGGATGCTTCCTGCTGTGCCGGTGTGACCGCTAAGAGCCATGAAGCGGCGTTAACTACGATGAAAATGTGTCAGGTAGAGGTCGTAGCTTAACAGCAAGTGCTAAACTACGGTGTGAACAGTAACGAAAGATTTAAGGATAAAAAAATCTGTAAAAGTGCTTGAAAATATTACCTGCGTATGATAAACTAAATTCTGCGTGTACTAGGAGGTGTAAAAATGGAAATTTTGAGAACGATATTGTTAATAATTTTTATTATAATATGCTTTGCTTTGGTTATATTAGTATTGATGCAGGAAGGTAAATCAGCAGGTTTAGGAGCTATCAGCGGTGCGGCGGAGTCATACTGGGGTAAGAATAAGGGACGTTCAATGGAAGGAACTCTCGTTAAAGTTACTAAGTATCTGGCAGCCGGTTTTATCCTATTGGCAGCAATCTTAAATCTTAATGTATTTTAAGAATGATTACGAAAGCGCTCTTGCATAGAACAAGAGCGCTTTTTTTGCAAATAGGAAAGTGCGTGGTCGGAGAGAGACATCATGGAAAAGGAATTATATAATAAAAGAAAAAATTTAATAGGCGAGTTGATTCAGGATGAGATGTATGTTCCCATGAAAGAAAAGGAAATGGCGGCATTCATGCAAGTATCGAAAGAGGACAGAGCAGAATTTCACAAAGTCCTTGACGAACTTGTGGCAGAGGGAAAGATAGGCATTACCTCTAAAGGGAAATATACAAAACCTGATGAAAATATAGTAACGGGAATCTTCGTTAGTAATGCCAAGGGTTTCGGCTTCGTAGAGGTGGAAGGGAGACCGGAAGACTTGTTCATTCCCGAAACGAGAACCGGCGGCGCTTTTCACAAAGACATTGTTCAGGCAAGGCTTCTTCCCGGACAGAGAGGAAAGCGGCAGGAGGCTGAAATCATCAAGGTGCTTGATCATGGAACGACGCAGATTGTCGGTACCTTTCAGAAATCGAAGAATTTCGGCTTTGTGATACCGGACAATATAAAGCTGGCATCGGATATCTTCATTCCATTAGAGCGCTCCAAAGGAGCAGTGGATGGCCATAAGGTGGTGGTAGAAATCACCGATTACGGCAATGAGCAGAAGAATAAGAAGCCGGAAGGAAAAGTCGTAGAAATACTGGGACATATCAACGACCCCGGCGTGGATATTTTATCTATTGTAAAGAACTTTGAATTGCCCATAGGCTTTGAAGAGAAGGTATTAAACCAGGCTCAGAGAGTATCCTCAGAGGTGTTGGATGCCGATAGAGAGGGCAGAGAAGATTTAAGAAACGTACAGATGGTAACGATAGACGGAGAGGATGCGAAAGACCTGGACGATGCGGTCAGCGTGTCCAAAGAGGGAGAGAATTACTTACTGGGCGTTCATATCGCAGATGTGACTAATTATGTGCAGGAGAATTCGGCTCTTGACAGAGAAGCGCTGAACCGCGGCACAAGCGTCTATCTGGTAGACCGTGTCATTCCCATGCTGCCCCATGTTCTGTCCAACGGCATATGTTCGCTGAATCAGGGCGTAGACAGACTGGCGCTTAGCTGCCTTATGACGGTAAACCCCAAGGGAGAAGTGATTGATTACCGCATTGTGGAGTCTGTAATATGTGTAGACAGACGAATGACCTATACAAGCGTAAAAAAAATACTGGAGGATAAGGACGAAGCGGAGCGCAGAGAGTATGAAGCCTTCGTTCCCATGTTCGAGCTAATGGAGGAGTTGGCGGGAATCCTGCGGGCTAAGAGAAAGAAACGAGGCTCCATAGATTTCGACTTCCCGGAGACGAAAATCATACTGGATAAAGAAGGGCATCCCTTGGAGATAAAGCCTTATGAACGAAATACGGCGACAAAAATCATCGAGGATTTCATGCTTTTGGCTAACGAAACGGTAGCGCAGTATTTTTATTGGCTGGAGCTTCCATTCGTATATAGAATACACGATAACCCGGATCCGGAAAAAATCATGCAGCTAAGCGTGTTCATCAGTAACTTCGGCTACGGGCTCAAGTCTTCTAAGGAGGATGTGCACCCCAAGGAAATTCAGAAACTTCTTGGAAAAATAGAGGGGACGCCGGAAGAGGCGCTAATCAGCAGACTTACGCTGCGAAGCATGAAGCGGGCGAAATATTCCGTAGAATGTACCGGACATTTTGGTCTGGCCTGTGAGTATTATTGTCACTTTACTTCTCCCATCCGGAGATATCCTGACTTACAGATACACAGGATTATTAAGGAACAGCTTAGGGGACGCTTGAAGGAGAACCGCATTCTTCATTACAATGAGATTCTTCCGGCAGTGGCGGACCGTTCCTCCAGGATGGAAAGGCGTGCGGACGAGGCGGAAAGAGAGACAGACAAATTAAAGAAAACGGAATACATGGAAAAGCATATCGGAGAACGCTTCGAAGGAGTGATTTCCGGTATTACGAGCTGGGGCATCTATGTGGAGCTTCCCAATACCGTAGAGGGGCTTATACACGTTTCATCGTTGATGGGAGATTATTTCTATTACGATGAGGCGAATTATGAGATGGTAGGAAGGGACTTTGGCAAGAAGTATAAATTGGGAGAGAGGATCGCGGTAATCGTGCATGGCACCGATCGTTTTGCGAGAACTGTGGACTTTTTGGAGGATGATGATTATGGCGAAAGAAGCGATGAAGCTGGTTGCGAACAATAAAAAAGCATACCACGATTATTTTATAGAGGAAAAGTACGAGGCGGGAATCGTTCTTCACGGGACTGAGGTAAAGTCTATGCGCATGGGAAAGTGCAGCATTAAGGAAGCTTTTATCCGTATTGATAACGGCGAGATGTTCGCCTATGGAATGCATGTCAGTCCCTATGAAAAAGGCAATATCTTCAATAAGGACCCGCTTCGGGTGAAGAAGCTTTTACTCCACAAGCAGGAAATCAATAAGCTTACCGGCCAGATTGCCGAAAAAGGCTATACCCTCGTTCCTCTTCAGGTATACTTCAAGGACGGCATGGCGAAGGTAGAGATCGGCCTCGCAAAAGGTAAAAAGCTCTACGACAAGAGACAGGATATCGCCAAAAAGGATCAAAAAAGAGAAGTGGAAAAAGAAATGAAAATGAAGCTTCGGGGATAATTTGAATAAAAACAGATTCAAAGTGAAAACAGATTCAAAGTAAAAAAAATTAAAGTAAAAACAAAATCAAAGTAAAAAATAGATTCAAATATAAAAAGTTTTAATAAAAACAGATTGAAACGGAATGGTTGAAAGAAAATATAATAAAATAAAAATAAAAAGAATAAAATAAATTGGTTTGGATTGAATGTTACTTAAAATTGCTTTATAATGATTTCAAGGAACCGAAACATTTTTCAATGTTACACCGGCAGTTAATTGAATAAGGGATAGTAAAGGTTTCGACAGGGGCCTTGCAGCTGGAGAAGCTATCCGCAGGCGATGCGTCAAATCGCAAAAATAAATATAAACGCTGAAGACAATTTAGCATACGCTGCCTAATGGCAGCTGTCCGACTTAGTGCACCTATACATTAAGAACCGGGCATCGACTATGTAGGAAACGACACGGGCAAAGCTTTGAGCCCGCGGGCGTATTATGAAGCTACTGAAAACATTGGGGTGTCAATTTCCTGATGTAGGAGGGAATGTGGGGTAACCCGAAATAATTGACTATGATAGTAGAAGGACAGGGAATGGGTTTTTGGACGCGGGTTCGACTCCCGCCTATTCCATCCAGAAGACATATCGTTCCGACTAAAGGATGGTATGTCTTTTTTTTATACATAAAAATGTGATATTATAGATTTAAAGATATTGCATCACGCAGGCAAACAGGAATTTGCAGGAAGGGATATTAAGTTATGAAAGCTATCGTATTAGATATGTATGGTGTAATAGTAAAACAAACAGGAGATGATTTTGTTCCATATGTTCAACGGACATTTCCTGATTTAAAGCCGGAAGAAATATATATACCCTGGTTCAAAGCTGATGCGGGAGAATTAACATCGTTAGAGGTGTGGGAAAGTCTTGGTTTTAAAGGCGATATAGGGAAAATTGAAAAAGAATATTTAGATACGATAGAAATAAATGATGGTTTTTTTGATTTTGTATCGTCTGTAAGCAAGCACTGCAAGATGGCTATTATTTCAAATGATTCAAGCCGATGGAGTAAATATCTTCGAGAAAAATTTGATATTAATAAATACTTTGACGTGATTAGCATCAGCAGCGATTTGAAAATTCAAAAGCCGGATGAGCGTATCTTTCAGCTTACAATAGAACAATTGGGCTGTAAGGCGGAAGATTGTTTATATGTAGATGACAGGGAGGGAAATTTGGAAGCGGCAATAAAAGTTGGAATGAATGCTGTTTTGTTTAATAGTAGAAATGTTCAATATGAAGGTAAAACTGTTACCGATTTTATCCAACTCACAAATATTTTGTTATGATATTGTCAAATTCTAATGGAAGAATCAGACGATGATAACTTCTGCTCAAGCACAAATTTTTTTCACTATTATTACAAAAACATATCTTCCACAAGAGAAAGAGATGTCTTTTTTATTGGGAAAATGCGGTATAATAAATTCAAAATTATTACATCACATAGATAAAAAGAAACCTATCAGGCAGCCTTAAACTGCAGAGTATTAATATTAGGTGAGGGAGAATGATATGATATTACCTAAAATCCGTGATAAAAGATTCATTACAGTTCGCCGCGGCGGTACATTATTAGAGGAAGACCATCATCTGTTAGCGATTTGGGCGTCACAATGCGCTCAGCATGTGTTGCACTATTTTGAAGAAATTCGTCCGGAGGATGACCGTCCGCGCCGCGCTATCGAATCAACCCAAGCTTGGGTGAACGGTGAAATTACAATGAAACAGGCGCGCTTTGCCGCCGGCGCGTCACAAGACGCGGCAAGAGAAGTAAAAGAAGTGTCAGAAGCGGCGAAACTGGCAGCTCTATCAGCCGGTCAGGCAGCGGTAGTGGCTCATGTTGCTGCGCATGAATTAGGAGCGGCAGCCTATGCGATCCGGGCTGTTATGGCAGCTTCACCGGAAGACAAAAGGGAAATGTTCAGGCACCAAGAGTGTCAATGGCAACGGGATAGACTTCCGGAAAGAATTCGCAGTCTCGTAATTGATGATGAGCGTTTGAGAAATGATATTTGCTGGTCTGTGTTCAGTGAGAATTTGTAAAAGATAATACAAGGTTCAAATTCCAATTTATCTGTAAGTTAGAATGTAATTTATGGAGCAGTTTATGATAACAACAAAGAGATTAGTAATAAAACCTTATTCTGATGAAGATCAAGAGAATATGATACGATTGCTAATGAGTGAAAATCAGATGATCATTATGAATTTGGTATTTATAAGAACAATCGACTGATCGGCTGGGTAAATGATGTATATAAAGATACGGGTAAAATAGAATTGGGTTATGTTATTGATCCGGATTATCATAATAATGGTTATGCAACAGAAGTGCTGAAAGCAGTTATTGAAGATATATTCTTAAAAGGATTCAATGAGATCATCACAGGAACTTTCGCAATAAATAAAGCAAGTATCAGAGTGATGGAAAAGTGCGGAATGAAACGGATAGACCGGGAAGAAGATATAGCCTATCAGGATAAATTACAGCATTGTATTTATTATGCAATAAAAAGAGAACGATAACTTTCAGAAAGTAGAATAAATACAGATATTATCTGGCGGGGTGAAAAAATGACAGTAGTTTATTTCATAAGACATGCGGAACCAAACTATAAGAATCATAACGACGAGTTGCGGGAGCTCACCGAGAAAGGTCTGGCAGACAGGAAGCTTGTTACGGATTTTCTGAGCGACAAAAATATTGATGTAGTTTTATCTAGCCCTTATAAACGTTCTATTGACACCGTAAAACATTTTGCGGATAAATACGGCCGTCAAGTAATAACTATCTCTGATTTCAGGGAGAGAAAAGTCGACAGTGTTTGGATCGATGATTTTACTGCATTCAGCGAACGGCAATGGATAGATTTTGATTACAAACTTACCGATGGTGAAACATTGAGAGAGGTACAAAGCAGGAATATTGCTGCTCTGGAATGGGTTCTGAAAGAATATAAAAATAAAAATATCGTTGTTGGCAGTCATGGCACCGCGTTAAGTACGATTATTAATTACTATGATTCTTCTTTCGGGTATCTCTCTTTCAAAAAAATTAAAGCGCTTATGCCCTGGATTGTAAAATTTACATTTGACGGGGATTTCTTGCAAAGCATTGAGATGATTGATGTTTAGCCTTTACCTACTAATTGCGGCACAAAAAGTCGGGATGAAATAAATATTAATCCTATAATTGTAATCAGAGAGGAGAAGGATAAATGGACTGGATAAAACAGCTTAACGAGGTTATGGACTATATCGATGACAATTTACAAAGCAAAATATCATATGACAGCATCTCTGAGATTGCATGCTGCTCGATATACAACTTTCAAAGAATGTTTTCTTATATCGCACAAATCCCATTGTCTGAATATATCAGAAATCGCAGGATGACACTGGCGGCTTTCGATGTCATAAAAGGTGACGAAAGAATCATTGATATTGCTTTGAAGTATGGCTATGATTCGCAGGATGCTTTTTCACGGGCTTTTAAAAATTTCCATGGAGTATTGCCGTCAAAAGCAAGAAATGAATCAGTGATGCTTAAATCCTGTCCTAAGCTCTCCTTTCAAATTATGATTAAAGGAGCAGACAAAATGAGGTATCAGATTGAGCAATGGCCTGCATTTAAAGTAGCAGGAATATCCAACAGGATTAAAACAGATAAAGCTTTTGAACTTGTGCCGCAAATATGGGATAAGGCGTGGAAAGACGGTACTATGCAAAAATTCATGAAGTTTTTCCCTGATTATCGCCCTGCCGGCTTTCTGGGAATTGCCGCCGGAGGAGGGTGGGGCAGTTCGGAAGAAATGGATTATATTTTAGCCGTTACAAACCATGTGGATACACCGGATTGCACCTATATCTCTCCCCCGGCAGGAATGACGGAGTTTTCTTATCCTGCGGCAACATGGGTAATCATCAATGCGGACGGTAAGATTCCGGATGCAGTACAGGATGTTTATCAGAAGTTTTATTCTGAATGGCTGCCGAGTTCAGGCTATAAGCTTTCGGATCTGCCTGTATTTGAATGCTATATGCAAGAAAATCACCAGGAAGTATGGATAGCGATTGAGGAAGCATGATGAATATTGAAAAAGGAAAATGTAGGGTAGAAAGCTGTTCGAGGCACTGGATTTATACCATATTCCTCATGCCGAAAAAATGAAATATACCAGAGGGAAGCCGGTGGAACTTCCTAAGTGTTGTATTTTAAGCGGGCATGGTCATTTTTTACTTCAATATGACGGCTAAGTTATAGCTAATAGCCTTGCTATTTCAGAAAAACTTTTTCCATCACCTTTACAAAAGGCCATAGCTTTCTTCCAAGTGGTACGTACATCAGGGAGCTATGGCTTTTCTTATGCAGTAAAGCATGGTATTATAGATTTTAGGTTTAGGTGTTCACTTATAGAAATAAAAATTTGTATTAGGAGAAAACAGATGGAAAATATAAAGATTGCTTTTTTTGATATAGATGGAACATTAATTGATATAAATAAAAAAAAGATGACAAAGAGAATAGAAGAAACATTGATCCGATTAAAGCAAAATAAAATTATTATTTGTATTGCTACTGGAAGACCGCTTAAAAGTGTACCTCACTTTCCGAATATCGAATTTGACGCATTTCTGACATTTAATGCATCGTATTGCTGTACGAAAAATGAAATTATCTATAAAAATCCTATACCGCCATCTGATGTGCAAACAATCATAGAGAATGCGGGAAAAATTCATCGCCCGGTTTCAATCGCCAGTGTGACCAGGATGGGAGCGAATGGTAAAGATCAGGATTTAATAGATTATTTTGCAATATCTGATCAATTGGTAGAAGTTGCGGATGATTTTGATGATTTAAAAAAAGACGATATCTATCAAATTATGATGGGATGTTATAAAGAAGAATATGGCCAAGTTTTAAATGATGTAGAAGGGGCTAAAATTACAGCATGGTGGCCTAGAGCAGTAGACATCATACCGGCAAATGGGGGAAAAGGATTAGGTGTAGAAAAGATTCTTAACTATTATAATTTAAAAAAAGAAGAAGCAATTGCTTTTGGAGATGGAACAAATGACATTGAAATGTTACAAGCTGTCGGTACCGGCGTGGCAATGGGCAATGCAACAAATGATGTAAAAGATATAGCTGATGATACATGTGAAAGTGTTGCGGAAGATGGAATTTATTTCTATTGTAAGAAAAATCATTTAATTTAAAGAGTAAAGTGTGTAGATGGCAGATGGGCAAGCGTTTAAGCAGCAGATGATTTGGAGGGAGAACAATGTTAAAAAAGGTTAATCTAAAAGATGCAGTAAATCAAGTGGAGAAATTATATGTGTATGATAAAATTGGTAAACTAAATGGGCATACACTGAGCGTAGTAAATGTCGAGAATAGAACTTTGGACTTTCATGTTCACGAGGATTCAGATGAATTATTTTATGTAATTGAAGGTTGCTTTCATCTTGAGACACAAGAAGGACTTATAAAACTTGAGGAAGGTGAGTTAATTATTGTGCCCAAAGGAACTGTACATAGACCAGTTGTAAAAACGCTGACTAAATTTTTGATGATAGAATTAGAAGGCACCTTAAACAAGGAAAACAGCGGGGATTCTTACGAAGAATAGTTGAAGACTTTTTCTTTTGGAGAGAAAAAGCATTGGAATAGTAATTGCAATTTCAATTAGCAAAGAGAGATGATATTATGCATGACGATGAAATTTTGCTTTCAAATTTAGATAAGATTCATACCACTCAAATGGGCATTGACAGAATAAAAAGAAATTTAGGATTGGATACAGAAGATGTGATAGCGTGGTGTAAAGATAGAATTAAGCTTCCGGAGTGTTCTATAATAAAACAAGGGAAAAATTATTATGCAACTATTGATGATTGTATAATAACAGTAAACTCTTATAGCTATACGATTATTACAGCACATAAAGTTAAGGGGAAATAATAAGTTTCACTTTATTATCGTATGTGGAACAGGTGGAGGTGATTTATGAAACGTATATTACTGTTGAATGCCAGTGCAAAAAATAATGGGGCAACGGAAGAAATCCTTTCAATCATTAAAAAGGAGATTTGTGATTCTTACATTGTTGATTCCTTTTGCCTGGGTGACTTAAATATATCATACTGCAAAGGATGTAAATCATGTTATAAAACATGCAAATGCACGCAAAACGATGATGTTGATGTCTTAATATCTGCGATGGATTCGGCTGATATATTTGTTATATGCGCTCCATCTTATTGGGGGGATGTTCCGGGGCAATTCAAAGTATTTATCGATAGGTGTACCGTTTATTCCAACACGAATCCTAACCCGAATCGTCCAGTGTTAAAAAGAGGTAAAAAATGTTATGGAATTGCGCTGAGAACCGGACTGAGAACGATGGAATGTGAACATATTATTGAGTGTATACATCACTGGTGTGGTCATATGGAGGTCGAAATGGCGGACAGTCTGTACTTTTGTGGAATAAATAATAAAGAAGATATTACAATAGAAAGAGGCTATATTGTAGAAAAATGTAACGAATGGTTTACATAAAGTATCTAAATTTATCACTAATACAAGAACAGCTCCGGCAGTTAACGCTAAAGAACCACTTCGAAGAGGTTTTAAAAATAAATTCCACGCAGAATAATAAATTCTGCATTTTTAAATAATTAAATAATTATCTATTTTTTCTTGACTTTTATTTACTGCTGTGATATATTCTAGTAGTATTTTTAATAAAGTTTTGATTTCACATATTTTTTGTAAGTCATTATTGTATTGATGATTCACAAAAGATATGTGATTTTTTTAATTTTATAAAGTATATAAAAAAAATAAGGAGGTATCTTTTATGAATAAAGGTACAGTAAAATGGTTCAACGGACAAAAAGGTTTTGGTTTCATCACTGACGATCAGGGAGGAGATGTCTTCGTACATTACTCAGGACTTACAATGGATGGATATAAGACATTGGATGAAGGACAAATCGTAGTATATGAAGTAACAAAAGGTGCACGTGGATTACAGGCAGTTAATGTTCGTCCCGCATAAAGAATCGTTTTAGAAAGATTGTTAATCAGGCAGACTTCCATAAGGCGCATAACAACAATGTATTTATGGGTGTGGCCTGATATGATGTCTAAGAAAGCAAGCGTATCGTTCAAATCGGACGATATGCTTGCTTTTATTATGCAGTGTTTTGTAATGGTTGATGGAGGAAGCAAGGGTGTAATTATGTGGTCTTATGAAGTTCTGTGAGGAATATACCTATCTAAAAGGATTGCTATAATAGTAATTGCCATAATAAGGTAATTTTTGTAGAATAGCATTAGAGGTATTGACTTCCGTCATGTGTTCAATGGAAATGAATCAATAAACACTTATGGTAATAAATGCTGACGGAAGAATTGCAGGAACAAATAATAAATAGGTGAAATCAAAGGGGGGATTGGGTATGAATTGGAAGAAAGCAGCAATAAAAGCGGCATTACTATGTACCTTTCTGGTTGCTTTAGCCGGCTGCAGTGCAAAAACAAAAGAGGCGGCAAATGTGCCGGAAAGCTCTGAACGTGTCCTTGTTTATGAGGACGGGAAAAATATAAGTATTTCTAAGGAATCGGTGGATGAAATTATGCTTCGGCTTACCGCCGAGCAAAAGGCGGCACAGATGGTTCAGGGTGCTGTTTACTGTATTACTGAGGATGACATGAAGAAATATGATTACGGTAGTGTGCTTTCTACTTTTGGGATACCGATGGAAGCACGTGAGTGGCGCAAAATTATTCTCGGTCTACAAAAAAGCGCATTGGAATCGGAAGCGGGGATTCCTTACATTTTCGGCAATGACGCCGTACATGGAGTAAATACTTGTGCGGGAACAGTTATCTTTCCTCATAATATCGGCATAGGGGCTGCTAATGATGAAGAACTGACCTATCAGATGGGGCGGGCGGTAGCGGATGAGACAAGGCTTGTGGGGGTGCTATGGACATTTTCTCCCTGCATTGCGGCTGCCGAAGATCCAAGGTGGGGCAGAACTTATGAAAGCTATTCTACCGAAGCGGAGCTCATTAAAAAAATGGGAAGTTCTTTTTCCAAAGGTTTGATTGACGGAGGGGCTCTTCCCTGCGCAAAGCATTTCTTAGGAGACGGTAATACGATTTATGGCAGCGGTGAAAATTCGGACGGTACTTACCGCCTGATCGATCGGGGGAATGCACAGCTATCGGAGGCAGAGATACAGGAACAGTTGGATATTTATCAGGCGATGATCGACAGTGGTGTGAAGACGATCATGATCAGTCACAGCAGCTTGAATGGTGTTAAAATGCATGAAAATGAGAAATATATTATGATGCTGAAGGAAGATATGGGTTTTGACGGCTTTATTGTAAGTGACTGGAATTCTATACATAATATTTCAGGGGGAAATCTGAAAGAACAGACAATTGCAGCAGTCAATGCAGGAATTGATATGCTGATGGAGGATACTTCCTATGAGGAATGCCGTAAGTATATTGTGGAAGGTGTTGAAAACGGAAATATTCCCAAGGAAAGATTTGAAGATGCAGTTAGAAGAATTATATCCGTAAAAATGGAACTTGGTATTTTTAATGACCCTATGATGGAAAATCAAAATACCTGTAAGGATCAAGTTGGTTCTGAGGAATACCGGGAACTGGCCAGAACCTTGGTAGAGGAAAGCCTTGTTCTGTTAAAGAATGAGAAGGAAATACTTCCTTTAAAAAAGGGAACCCGGATTTTTGTTACCGGCCCGGCAGCAGATGATGTAGGTGCTCAGTGTGGTGGATGGACGATTAGCTGGCAGGGAAAAACAGACGCAGATAATGGCGGACATAAGTGGGTTCCTGAAGGAAAATCAATTTTAGACGGACTGAAAGCTCTTGCAGAGGAATATGAATTTACCTTGATAACAGATGAAAGCCAGGCATCGCAGGCAGATGTAACACTTCTATGTCTGGGAGAAAAGCCCTATTCGGAATGGGAAGGCGATAGTGAAGATATCAGCATTACAGGTACACTGGCGCTTGCAGGGAACAAGAAAGCGATTGAACTCGCAGACAGTCTTGGACTTCCGACAATTACCTTGCTTGTTGCAGGAAGAAATGTAATGATTCAGGAATATTTGGAGCTTTGGGATGCGGCAGTTATATGTTATCTGCCGGGAAGTGAAGGAGACGGGATTGCAAACGTTCTCAGCGGAAAGAAAAGCTTTCATGGAACCTTGCCTATGCCGTACTACTCAGAAATCAGTGCAATCGGAACTGAGGAGGTTCTTTTTCCGGTCGGTTATGGCTTGCAATATTGACCGTGATTAAGGGAATGTGGAAATGCAGGAAGGCCTTTTACAGAGTGGAGGCGATTCAAGCGAAAACGGCGCGTATTTTTGATGGTCTTGACGATGAGAGATTAGGTTGTTCTGTTTACGGCGACAATCAGCGATATACTTATGCTGATGTTATCACCGGACAGATAAGGCATATCATGTATAACATTGGTTATCTTAACGGCATATTACGGCAGCTTGGAATGGCTGAATCAGATTGGTATTCTTACAACGAACCGGAAGGCTCTTAATTATATGCTGAGAATGGAATTGGAGACGGAAGAATGAGCGGTAAAGGGCGGCGAACGTGTGAAGCTATCAGGACATCGTTCCCCATTATTATAAATTGTGAAAAGAATAGAAAAATTTAAGAAGCAGGCAAAACGTAATGGGCATCAGTGATGAAGAAGGGATATGCCTACTGCGTGTGCAGATCATGGGAAAAGAAGGGATATTTTATATGAAAATCAGTCCACAAGTATATGTAAGAGGCAGCATAGAGGCTGTCCAAATGTATTGCAAGGCTTTTGGGGCCGAAATAAGCTTTGAAATATCAGATGAATCGAAAGATGCATATGCACATTGCGAATTATCAGTAAATGGCCAATTGTTCATGGCTGTCAGCGAGGCACCGGAGGATTGCGACGTGAGCAGAAAAAGTGCATGGCAGACCATGGCTTTTAACGTGTATGACATGGGAAGTGAAGAGGCGGTACGAAACGCTTATGATGTATTGCGGGAGGGAGGAACGGTTATCGATTCCCTTGGTCCTTGCGACTGGAATCCGTGCTGCTCGAATCTCATTGATAAATTTGGTGTTTTTTGGTGGATAGCAATTTAAATAAGCTGCTCCGAATAGGAGGATGCCCCCAAGTCATTTCATGACTTTGGGGGCATCCTCCTGTTTTTATAGACCCTGTTTTAATGAATGCTATGGAAGCTTACATTTCGGGAGAGAGAGTAGCATTGATTAAGCCGTTGTTGTCAAGTTTGGACAGTTCCTTTACTTTTTCGATGTCCAGTCCCATAGCCTTTGTGATTCGTTCTCCATATTCGGTATCCGCCAGATAACAGTGTACCGCATGTCGATATTTAATATTATCGGTAACTGAGGCGATGTCGCCGGCAGTATTCTCGATGAGGAGCTGCTTTTTATCTTCTGTCAGGATTCGCCATAGATTACCTCCGGCGCGGAAGTTATCGTCAGTAGGGTCGTCCTTAGGGTCGTAACGCCACATGGCGCCTTCGATTTCCAAGGGCGGCTCTGATACTTCGGGCTGAGCTGTCCAGTAGCCGTAGCTGTTGGGAGAGTAAGCGGGAACGCCGCCGTAATTGCCGTCGGTGCGCATTGCTCCGTCTCTGTGATACTCATTGACCTCCACACGGGCACGGTTAACCGGAATATGGTTATGGTTCACGCCCAAGCGGTAACGCTGTGCATCGCCGTAAGCGAACAGACGTCCCTGAAGGAAGCGGTCGGGAGAAAATCCGATACCCGGCACTACATGAGCAGGAGTAAATGCAGCCTGCTCCACCTCTGCAAAATAGTTCTCAGGATTCTTGTTAAGCTCCAGTACGCCAACCTCGATTAAAGGGAATTCCTTGTGGGGCCAAATCTTTGTGATGTCGAAGGGATTTTCATAATGGTTCTTGGCCTGCTCCTCCGTCATAATCTGTACATACATTGTCCAGCGCGGATAATCACCCTTTTCAATGGATTCGAAGAGATCTTTTCCATGGTATTCCCGATCCATGCCGTTGATTTTTGCAGCTTCCTCATTGGTAAAGCACTTAATGCCTTGCTGCGTATGCAGGTGGAATTTGCACCATACCCTTTTATTTTCCGAGTTATAGAAGCTGAAGGTATGCTCGCCGAAAACGTGCATATGGCGGAAGGAGGCAGGAATTCCGCGATCGGACATGACGATAGTGCGCTGATGGAAGGTTTCCGGGAGAAGCGTCCAGAAATCCCAGTTGTTCTGTGCGCTACGCCTGCCGGTACGAGGATCTCTTTTCACGGCGCGGTTTAAGTCGGAAAAGTTATGTACATCACGGATGAAGAAGGTAGGAGTATTATTTCCGACCAAGTCCCAATTTCCTTCTTCGGTGTAGAATTTGCAGGCAAAGCCTCTGATGTCCCTTTCGCAGTCAGCAGCGCCTCGTTCTCCGGCAACGGTAGAGAAGCGGACGAAAACGTCGGTTTTATGTCCGGGCTGTAATACCTTGGCTTTGGTAAATTCGGAGATATCGCCCGTAACTGTAAAATCACCGTAGGCTCCCCAGCCCTTGGCATGCATGCGGCGTTCGGGAATGACCTCGCGGTTAAAGTGAGCCATTTTTTCCAACAGCCATACATCCTGCATTACCACGGGGCCGCGGGGGCCGGCAGTGATGGCGTTTTCGTTATCGGCAATCGGTGCACCGACCTCGTTTGTTAATTTCTTATACTGTTCCATAGTTTCTCTCCTTTCGATTCTAATTTTTGTATGATCAGCCGCATAGGTTCATGCGTTTGATTTTATAGGGAAGCACATGGCTCAGAGTTTCAGGCACATGAGTAACATCCATAGATAGCAGCAGGTCTTCGGCAGCATCAGCATGCCGAGCTTCGGATTCTCATTGGACCATAGCACCACCGGAAGATAAAAGCCAAAGCTTAAGGTGATGGCGATCCACATAACGTTTACCGCGGAAATAGCATCCATGTGTATAGCAAAGAGCAGGGCGACGGCTAAACCCAAAAGGAAAAAGGGGACATTCCGGTAAATGCCAAAGCGTACCGGAGGATAGCGGTCTGTCCAACGATTCTGCGGAAGCAGACAAAGCAGTATACGAAGGATGGCTAGTATGTAAACGGGGAGCGACAGAAGAAACGACGCATCAGGCTGAAACAGCATAAGGCCGATGTGCCATAAAAAAAGGTAAAATATAGTCATAGTGATTGAAGTGATAAGTTTCCCGATACCCAGTGCCTTTGTAAAGCGTTCCTCTTTATCAGTAAGAATGACGCCGATGCGGGGCAGGAGATGAAAGGCATCTCCAAATACCAGCAAAAGAGCCATACTTCCGGCAAGAATGCGGACCGGCAAATTACCGGTACATAGAAGGTAAATGCCGATGATAAAAGCGGACAATAGGTAAAGAATATCGAAAGCAGCCTCTATTCGGCCAAACACTCGTTTTTTCATTTGCATTATTTCTTATCTCCTTTTGGCTTTGCAATCCAGAGAATATGTATCGTTACACAGATTCCGACGACGATGAGCAGGAGGGTGAGCCAAAGCCGCCCGATGAGGAACATGGATACAAGCAGCATTCCCCAGAGGAAAACCAGGCTCTTGATTACCGTACTGCGGGGGAGACCGTTTCCTTTTTGATAATTTTCGAGATATTCGCGGAAAAAAGTAATTCGAAGAATCCGCTTCCTCAGCTTCGGAGTACCGGTTAGGCAGGCTGCTCCTAAGAGGACAAAAGGTGTGGTAGGCAATATTGGTAAAAAAACTCCGATTAGCCCCAAAGCCAGAAAAAGAAAACCCAATGCGGTTAACAGAATAGTACGGATGTGCATAGGCAGCTACTCCTTTTTCTCTTGTTCTTTTTTTAGATGTTTAGGGTTTGCGGGGAACCATCCTTTGTGAACTCTTTCGGCTTGCTCTTTCAGTTCAATAATCGACCAAAGCATAGCACATCCCAATACTGCAAGTGCTCCGGATAAAATGATATGCGAAAGGAATAAAGAGGATATGCAGCATATCAATCCGAGAATGAGAAATACAGGCCATATGCGCCATGTGAAATAATATTCACATTTTATGACGATAGGATGAAAAGAGCCGATAATTAAAAAAGCTATAATGCCGATGATGATGCCAGACCAATGCATAAATATCCTCCTTGTTATTAATATTAAGATTCATTACTGTTAATATAAATTTACCTAAATGAAATTAATTTGTCAATAAATAAAAATATTTTTGATAAAATATGCGAAATTTTATGAGCGTATTCTTTGAATTGTATTTATAAATTGGGAAAGGAGTGTGATTGCGCGCAATGCGCGCGTAAGCAAAAGCTGTCCTGTTGTATAACGGGAAGCCTATGGCCTTGCAGGCAGAAATCCTGCGTTGCTGAGAACGGAGTAAACAATAACTAAAATATAGCGGTGGAAGTATTTTTCGATATGTTATATTATTGGTGTATGGAAAAATTATGTTTGTGAATAGTTGAAAAGAAAGGCTTATTATTTAGAAAAAAGTAGGATAAGGGAAAAACATGAAGAATATACTGATTATCGAAGATGACCGTACGCTGAGCAATGGTATTTTGCTGACACTGAAAAGTGAGGATTATCATATTCAACAAAGTTTCGATTTGAGTTCTGCAAGGCATGCACTTTTAAAGGAGCATTTCGAACTGCTGATTTTAGATATTAACCTGCCGGATGGCAGCGGGCTGAATTTCTTAAAGGAATTCAGGCAGATGTATGAGGCGAAGGTGATTTTGCTGACAGCGAACGATATGGAGACCGATATTGTCCTTGGGTTGGAAATGGGTGCAGACGATTACATCACTAAGCCGTTTTCATTAGCAGTGCTGCGTGCCAGGGTGAAAAGCCAGCTCAGACGTTCATCCCATCACATGAGTGAGGTGGTAACTGTGGATTCCTTTCGTTTTGATTTCAACAAGATGGAATATTATAAGGGCAGCACACCTATTGAACTGAGTAAGACGGAACAGAAGCTTTTGCGCATTCTCGTG
The DNA here is from genome assembly GCA_023442465.1 of Bacillota bacterium. Lineage (GTDB taxonomy): Bacteria > Bacillota > Clostridia > Lachnospirales > Lachnospiraceae > Kineothrix. Next base: position 50,735 of record JAEZZQ010000029.1, read on the forward strand.
CTAAACAGTGGCAAGACCCTTTCCAGGCCTGATCTGGTGGACCGCATCTGGACGGATGGAGCGGAATACGTGGATGAAAATGCGCTTTCCGTTACGGTCAAGCGTCTGAGGAATAAGCTGGAGGAAGATTCCTCGAAGCCTGAATATATCAAAACGGTGTATGGAATCGGATATGCCTGGGAAGGGAATAGAAAATGAATATATGGCCCTTTTTTTTGTTAGTTCTCTCGGTTATATTTTTCGTAATGTCCCTTGTATTGACTGTTTACACGGCTTATAAAAATACGAAAATAATGAATCGGTTAAAAGCCATGCTGGAGAGGGCGGAAAATGGAACCTTTTCGGAATCCGTCTTTGACGAAAGCCTTCTTTCAGCGGTGGAAGAGAAAATGGCGAATTATTTGTCTTCATCGGAAGTATCGGCCAAGAATCTGGCGCAGGAAAGGGATAAGATCAAAGCTCTCATTGCGGATATTTCGCACCAGACTAAAACTCCCATTTCTAACATTTTGCTTTATGCTCAGCTTTTGAAGGAGTATGAGTTACCGGAGGAAAGCATTCCCTGCGTGGAAGCGCTGAGCACACAGGCACAAAAGCTGGCTTTTTTAATCGATTCTCTTATAAAAACTTCCCGCTTGGAAGCGGGAGTCTTCGTCCTCAGCCCTAAAATGCAGGAGGTGGAACTTCTTTTTCATAAGGTGCTGGAGCAGGCTTCTTCGCAGGCGGCCGAGAAGGGGGTTCTGCTCCTTATGGAAGAAACAAAGGGTATAGCTTGTTTCGATTTGAAATGGACGGCGGAGGCACTCTATAATATTGTGGATAATGCGATTAAGTATACACCGAGAGGAGGACGGGTACAGCTTAGTGCGGCGCAGTACGAGTTGTTTTTTCGAATCGATGTAAGCGATGAAGGGATAGGTATTGCAGAAGAGGAACAGCCGTTAATATTCGGCCGCTTTTATCGTTCTGCCGCAGTCCATGATACTGAGGGCGTGGGAATCGGTCTTTATTTGGCAAGACAGATTATTGCAGAGCAGGGAGGCTATCTAAAAGTAAAGTCTTCACCGAAAGAAGGAAGTACTTTTTCCGTATTTTTACCAACGGGACAGTAAAATCTTTCAAAACTGTTAGATTCTTGCGCCCGCTGGAAAGAATGTGGAAAGATTGTTGTGATATAGTCTGTATTGTAGAAATACAATATGGATTTTTTAGTATATCGAAAGGGGCAAATATAAAGGATGACAATATTAGAAACCCAGAATTTAAAAAAAATTTATGGAAGCGGGGAGATGGAAGTGCATGCGCTGGATGGTGTGGATCTCTGTGTGGAAAAGGGTGAATTCGTGGCGGTTGTGGGAACCTCCGGCAGCGGCAAATCCACGCTGCTCCATATGCTGGGAGGATTGGACAGACCTACCTCCGGCAGTGTTACGGTAGACGGCAAGAATATTTTTACGTTGAAGGATGAGGAACTTACCATCTTCAGGAGGCGGAAAATAGGGTTTGTGTTTCAGAATTATAATCTGGTGCCGGTATTGAATGTTTATGAAAATATTCTCCTGCCCATTCAACTGGACGGAAATGTGCCGGATAAAGTTTATGTGGACCGCATCATCGATACGCTGGGGCTTAGCACCAAGCTTCAGAACCTGCCAAACAACCTATCAGGAGGGCAGCAGCAGCGTGTTGCCATTGCCAGAGCATTGGCGGCAAAGCCTGCGATTATCCTGGCTGATGAACCTACCGGCAACCTGGACAGCCGTACCAGTCAGGATGTGATGGGGTTATTGAAGGTAACGAGTCAAAAATTCAGTCAGACCATTGTGATCATAACTCATAACGAAGAGATTGCACAGATGTGCGACCGGATTGTTCGAATTGAGGATGGAAAAATCATAGGCGGTGATCGGGCATGATGAAGGTAAAAAATAAAAAAACAATCTATAGCCTGTCCTTAAAAACGTTAAAAGCAAATGCTACGAGAAATTTTATTGCGGTGGCGGCGGTAGCACTGACAACGGTATTGTTCACCTCGCTGTTTACCATTTCCATGTCCATCAGCCATTCCTTCCAGCAGGAAAACTTTCGCCAGGCGGGAGGATATGCTCATGGCAGCTTTAAATATCTGACCGGGGAGCAGGCGCAGGAGCTGAGCGGGGATAAGCTTATAAGGGCGTATGGTTTTCGGCGTTTCGTAGGAATGCCCTCAGGAGATCCCTTTCGCAAAGCTCATGTGGAGGTGAGCTGGTGTGATGAAAATGAGGCAAAATGGATGTTTTTAAAGCCGAAGGAAGGGCGGCTGCCTGCGGAAGGAACCAATGAGGCCGCTACCGATACCCGCGTCTTGTCGTTCCTTGGCATTTCTCCAAAGCTGGGAGAGGATTTTACCATGACCTTCGATGTAGACGGGCAGGAAACAACACAGACCTTTACTCTTTGCGGATGGTGGGAATACGACGAGGCCATTGTGGCCAGCCATGTGCTGCTCCCTCAAAGTCGGGCGGAACAAATTTTTTCGCAGCTGAACACGCAGGGAAAGGACGGCATGACCGGCACGTGGAATATGGACGTCATGTTCAAAAATTCTCTTCATATTGCAGAGGATGTGAAAGAGGTACTGCTTCATTACGGGTGGCAAAATGAGAGTCAAAATGAAGCCAAATATATTGCTACAGGAGTTAACTGGGGATATGTAGGGTCACAGCTTTCGGACAGTATTGATTTGGGTACCGTGCTGGCTATTTCAACTCTGCTGCTTCTTATTGTTTTTACCGGTTACCTCATTATTTATAATGTGTTTCAGATTTCTGTGGCGGGAGATATACGGTTTTATGGTTTATTAAAAGCCATCGGTACCACCGGAAGGCAGTTGAAGAAGGTAATAAGACTTCAAGCCCTTATATTATCAGGTGCAGGGATTCCGTTAGGGCTTATCATTGGCTATGGTGTGGGAGTGAAGCTGACACCGCTCGTTTTAAATAATCTGAACATCATGGTAAAGGATGTTGTTTCGATAAATCCTTTCATCTTTATCGGTGCCGCTGTTTTTTCGCTTATCACGGTGCTTATTTCCTGCCGCAAGCCTGAACGCATGGCAGCAAAAGTGTCCCCGGTAGAGGCGGTGCGCTATACGGAAAGAATACAATATAAAAGAGGGCAGCGAAGCGGATGTGCGGGAGCTTCACAGTTTAGAATGGCATGGGCGAATCTGGGCCGCAACCGCAGTAAGAGCGCGGTAACAATTGTTTCTTTGGCGTTGTCGGTGGTGTTGCTCAATTTGACCTTCACCTTTGCCAATGGATTCGATATGGATAAATATCTGGCGCAGGTGGTGTCAGATTTCATTGTGGGCAACGCGGGCTACTTTCAAGTGAGCGGAGATTGGTGGAATGAGGATATGGCAGTATCCGAGGATGTGATTGGGCAGATAACCGATCACGGGGGAATTACGGACGGCGGCCGCATATATGGAAAGGTTTCCGATATTCAGGAATCTGTTACGGAGGATTATTTCAGAGCTCGCTGGGGGCGCTATAACAGTAAGGAAGTGGTGGATATGCTGGTTAATGCCACGGCTCGTCTGGACGACGGCAGACTTGCAGACAGGGTACAGCTATATGGGATGGAGCGTTATCCGCTGGATAAGCTTTCAGTGCTGGAGGGAGATATTACGAAGCTATATCAGTCAGGTTCGCGTTATGTGGCAGCAGTTTATATGGAGGACGATTATGGGAATCCCCGGATGGATTCTAATTGGGCAAAGCTTGGGGATATTATTACGCTGCGATATGTGGAAAAATATGAATATTATGATTTTGAGACCGGCGAGCTCCTGGATCCGAATGCACTTCCTGAAGATGGAAATTTTGAACAGCGCGTAGCGGAGTATAGGGATGTGGAATATGAGGTCGCGGCGCTGGTTACGGTGCCTTCTTCTCTCAGCTACCGTTATTACGGCATGGATGAATTCGTTTTAAATGCGCAGACCTTTATTCAGGATACAGGAACTTCGTATATTATGCAGTATTGCTTTGATACCGAAGATGATTCGAATGCCTCTATGGAAGCCTTTTTAAAAGATTTTACAAACAATAAGCAGGCGGAATATGACTATGAGAGCAAGCAGACCTACGAGAAAGAGTTTGAAAGCTTTAAAAGTATGTTCTTAATATTAGGAAGTATTCTAAGTTTTATCGTCGGATTGGTTGGAACCCTAAATTTCTTAAATGTAGTGCTGACGGGGATATTATCCCGAAGGCATGAATTTGCCGTACTCCAATCTATTGGCATGACCGGAGGGCAGTTAAAGGCAATACTCGTATGGGAAGGTCTGTATTTTACCTTAGGGGCGGTAAGCGTTGCTCTTATATTCAGCGCGGCTTCCGGTCCGGGTTTAGCTTCTGCGTTAGAAGGGATATTCTGGTTTTTCACATATCGGTTTACCTTGCGTCCGGTTCTGTGCGCCGCACCTATATTCTGCTTATTGGGAATTGTGGTACCGCTGGTCGTTTATCGCGTAATGGCGCGTCAGACGGTGGTGGAGAGGCTGAGGGAAATAGAGTGATACTTTTCAAAATACATTGAGATTTAGAGGGGTGTATGATATATTACAAATAAGAGGCAGAAAAAAAATATTGAAAAGAATGAGGAAAAAAAGGGAAGAAATGAATAAAAGGGTCTGAAAAGGAGTGGAGTTATGAAAAGCAAAATAGGTAGCATTGTATTGATTTCTCTGGGGATTTTGCTGGCAGGGTGCGGTAAGAAGGGGACGGAGGAAATCAGCGGAGAGACGGCAACGACGGTGGAGGAAAGCGTTGCAGCCAATTTGACAGAAAATGATACGGAGAACTTGGCAGAGAGCCAGACCGTGGAGGTGTTGGAAGCTGGTCCTGCGATAATCGATATAGAAAATCCTTCATGGGATTATTACATCGAAGACGAAGCGGTATCCGTGGCTTCTCCTTTAAAGCTTGTGCAGCTTACGGAGTCGGCGAATGCGATTACGGATACGGAAAAGTGGTTTGAGAAGAACGATTTGAGTTTGAAGGCAGAAAGCGATGAGAGATACGGCTGTGAGATCTATTCTCCTTATGACAGTGAGCAGTGCGATATTCAGGTAACGGACAGAGAAAAGGGTGAAAGTTTTACACTTCATTTCGAAGGGTTCCGGTATGCGGACGATTTTGCAGAAGAGGACGAACCCTTTGTAGAACAGAACATACAATACGCACAGATAGAGGATGGTATCTTATATTTTTCAATCGGACATCTGACTTATGCGAAGTTTTCTCCTCATAATGCCTATGTGGCAGCAGTCGATTTGGCGGAAAAAAAGCTTTTGTGGAAGAGTGAACCGCTTGTGAGCAATGCGTACAATTTTGTGATTGCAGGGAATGTGCTGCTTTGCGGTTATGGGTTTACGGAGGAACCGGATTATTTATATCAGTTGGATTTGACATCCGGGAAGGTGATCGGGGAGATCCCTTTGAAGACCAGGGCAGATTACCTGATCTTGAAAGATAATATTTTGTATGTAAGAACTTATAACACGGATTATACGTTTCAGGTGGAGTAGATAGGAGCGGAAACAGTGCGGAAGGTTGTGGAAAGCCGCGGGTTTCGCTGTTGAATAAAAGATAATTAGCGATAAAAGAATGAGGAAGCTGAAAAACTGTTACCGATTGGTAAGCAGTTTTTTTGCCTTTTGGGCAAATGGTAAAGCATATTTTTATTCTATAGAATTAAAAAGGAGGGAAAAATAGTGGGGAAGAAGTATGAATTTGATGCAGTGATAATGAAGGTGCCGGATATGGACGGCGCTTATGTGGAGGTGCCTTTTGATATAAAGGAGGAGTTTGGGAAGGGACGTGTTGCGGTGCATGCCACCTTTGATGAAGTGGAGTATGACGGGCAGGTTGTCAGGATGGGAACACCTTGTCATATTATTGGGATTCGGAAGGATATTCGCAGGACGATCGGAAAGCAGCCCGGAGATATGGTGCATGTGACTTTTGAAGAGCGGGAGGCTGAAAAGGCAAAGAAGGGGGCAGCAAAGGGAAAACTTCGGAAGATGCTTGGGAGCTATGATTCCGAATATATTATTTCTTTGATGAGACTGATTGAAACACAGAGCAAGACAACGATTGTTAATTGGTGTATCGATTATGCCGAAAAGAATATTTTGGCTATTTATGAGGACGCCTATCCCGGCGATGGACGGCCGAGGGCGGCGTTAGAAGGTGCGAGGGATTGGCTCGCAGGGAAAATCAAGCTGCCTGCGGCTAAAAAACTGATTTTGGATGCGCATAGTGCAGCCAGAGAGGCGGAGGATAAACCCGGGGCACAGGCAGCGGCAAGGGCAGCAGGACAGGCAGCATCGTCGATTCATATGCCGGCACATTCTTTGGGAATCGCTTTTTATGGATCGGCAGCGATTGCTTACGACCGCGTCGGAACAGAGGCGGCACCGGAGGTTTACGAGCGGATCGCGAAGGAGGTATGTATGGCGATGGAGACGGACTTACGCGCTGTAGCTATTGAAAACGAAGAGAATACGGCCCAAATAAAATGGCATTGTTAACAGAAGGTGTACTCTTTTTTTAAGAGAACAGAAAGTTGTATCTTTATACACATTAAAATGATATAATATTATACAGATAAGATTTTTAAGATACATAAGATGCTTCGAATATATCGAGGCATAAGGAGGAAGGGGTGTGGATTGCAATGAATTCACAAAAAACAAATGAAGGCTCCGCTATCCGGGGCGGAAATCCAAAGGTAAGGGTGCTCAGCTCAATTCGGACAAAGATAGTACTCTTGCTGATAGGAGCAATTATACTGACGACAGGTATCTATTTATGGACGATCATCCCGCTCATAAAAGGCGATTATGCGGCGTTAACTCGTAACTACATGAATGATGTGGTGAATTCCTATGGGGAAATGCTGGATATGGCCATGAGCGGAGAGGAAGATATTTTAAACGCGGACAACATGAAGGCGCTCATAGGGGATATTTCTATTAACGATATAAGCTCCAGTTATGCATATGCGGTGAATGCAGAAGGAATCATGCTTTATCATCCTACAGCGGAGAAAATTGGTAATCCGGTAGAAAATGCAGTGGTGAGCAATCTGGTCGCACAGTTGGCAAAGGGAGAGACTCCGGAACCGGATGTGGTGGCTTACGAATTTAAGGGAGTTATGAAATACGCTGCCTATTACATAGGTACGGATGCTAAATATATTCTGGTTATTACCACGGATGAAGACGAGATTTTTGCGCCGATTAACGATATCGTAAAAAGCTGTATTTTTACCGGAATTGCTATATTGGTCGTATTTTCGATTCTTGGCTTTTTTATAACTGAGTTTACGGTAAGACCCATTAATCGAATCACTTCTGTCATTACGAAGTTGTCGGATATGGATTTTACGGAGAACGATTACCAGATAACGTTGAATAAACGAAGGGATGAAACCGGAAGTATGAGCCGGGCGATTTCCAGCCTGCGTGAACAACTGCGGGAAATGGTATCGGAGATAAAGCAGCTCAGCGAAGAGATTTTCCACTCTGCGGAAACTTTAAGTACAGGGGCGAAGAATACAGCGGAGACTATGGCGGAAGTGGAAAAGACCGTTGCAGAAATTGCTCAGGGTGCTACCTCCCATGCGCAGGAAACGCAAAGGGCGACGGAAAATGTTATCCTCATGGGCAGTATGGTAGAGGAAACGAATACGCAGGTCAAGGGCTTGAAGGATAATGCGGCATCAATAATAAGCTCCAGTGACGAGGCGGTAAATATTTTAGGCCATTTGGAGGAAATCAATAAGAAAACGCAGGATTCTATCGATACGATTTATGAACAGACAAATACAACGAATGAATCTGCAGTTAAAATACGTGAGGCGACAGCTATCATTACATCGATTGCGGAGGAAACCAATCTGTTATCTTTAAATGCGTCCATCGAAGCGGCGAGAGCGGGCGAACAAGGCCGGGGCTTTGCAGTGGTAGCAGCTCAGATACAGAAGTTGGCGGAGCAGTCGGATGAGTCTGCAAGGCAGATAGAGACTATCGTAAATTCCCTTATCGGCGATTCGCAGGGAGCGGTAGAGACGATGAATTCAGTAAAAGAGGTTATCGGTCAGCAGAGCGAAAATGTTAATAAGACGAATAATGTTTTCAAGCAGGTCAAGGTGGGTATAGGCAGTTCTGCAGATGGAGTGACGGCCATCGCCGACAGAACGAAGAAGTTGGATGAAGCTCGCGTAAGTGTTGTGGATATTGTACAGAACTTAACGGCGATTGCGGAGGAAAATGCGGCCAGTACGGAGGAGACCTCTGCGTCGGTAACGGAGGTAAGTGCTATAATTGCCGATATTTCTGAAAATGCAGAACGCTTAAAAACGATTTCGGATAAGCTGGAATCGCATATGGGAATATTCAAGCTATAAAATATACATATTTTGATAAAAAGGGAGGTGAAGGCTTCCCTTTTTAATATAAATTAGGAAAGTGCTCCTATTATATTAAAAATAGATGCGCAGCTACGCGCGCGGAACAAAAGCTGTGCTGCCAAACCTTGGTCGCGAGAGTATGCGAAGCACACTTTTGTTCTATTATAATGATATATAGTATAAAAAAGCGCTTCACAGTTTTTACATATTTATTGGTTATACTAAAAATAGTGAAGAATATGTATACCAGTGTTCTATACCACCGGCAATCAGTCAATGGTATAGAACAGTAGTATAATATCAGCAGACGAATGATTTAGGAGGGAACGGTGATATTATGGATAAGCTTAAAGTTTTAGTTGTAGACGACGAAAGCAGAATGAGGAAGTTGGTCAAGGATTTTCTTGTTAAAAATAATTATGATGTGGTGGAGGCAGAGGATGGAAGTGCGGCTCTCGATATTTTTTTCGAGCAGAAGGATATTGCGCTCATCATTCTGGATGTTATGATGCCCAAGATGGATGGCTGGGAAGTATGCCGGGAAGTAAGGGAGTATTCTAAAGTCCCTATTATTATGCTTACGGCGAAAACGGACGAGCGGGATGAATTGCAGGGGTTCCAACTGGGAGTGGACGAATATATATCAAAGCCCTTCAGCCCCAAGATATTGGTGGCGAGGGTGGAAGCTATTTTGCGCCGGACGAATCAGACGAATACGGATGAAATCATGGAGGCCGGCGGCATTCAGATGAACAAAGCCGCGCATATCGTTATGATCGATAATAAAGCGGTAGATTTAAGTTATAAGGAATTTGAACTGCTTACTTATTTCATGGAAAATAGAGGAATAGCTCTTTCCAGAGAAAAAATTTTAAATAATGTCTGGAATTACGATTATTTTGGCGATGCGCGGACAATCGATACCCATGTGAAAAAACTCAGAAGCAAGATGGGGGAGAAGGGCGATTTGATCAAGACGATATGGGGTATGGGATACAAATTCGAGGCGGAGTGACAAGTGTGAAAAGAAATTCTAAGGTGATAAATTGAGTTCGCCAAAGTGGATATGGGGTATAAAATGAAATATTCTATTAAAAGACAGTTCGCAACAATATTTATAGGATTGATGACGGCTACGATATTGCTGTGCTGGTTTATTAACAGTACATTTTTAGGAGAATATTATCTGAATAATAAGATGAATGCGCTCAAGAATGCATACGCTGTAATTAACAGGGCGGCTAATGCAGGAAATATTTTGAGCGAAGAGTTCGGAATACAGATACAGAAAATTGCTGAAAAATACAATATTAACCTAATTGTACTGGATGCGGATTCCCAGATGAGGATAACCTTCAGCAGCGATCCCGAGACCATGAGCAGGCGTTTATGGGATAATTTCTTTAATTCAGCCAGCAACAACAGTATTATTTTGGAGGAGAACAGTCTTTATTCAGTGCAAAGGATGACTGATTCCAGAACGATGACAGAATATGTAGAGATGTGGGGTGTCTTGGATAATGGTAATATTTTTCTTCTCCGGAGTGCCTTGGAGGGTATACAAGACAGCGTATCCATTGCCAATCGTTTTCTTGCCTATGTAGGTATAGGAGCAGTTGTAATTAGCGGAATCGTTATATTAATGGTATCGAGGAAGGTAACGGAGCCGATACTGGAACTGGCGGATATATCGGAACGGATGATACATCTTGACTTTGAGGCCAAATATTATGGAAAGAGCAGGACGGAAATCGCCTTGCTGGGAAATAATATCAACGAACTGTCGAATACCCTTGAGGTGACGATTTCGGAATTGAAGACGGCTAACAACGAACTGCAGAAAGATATAGAGAAGAAAAATGAAATAGATGAAATACGCAAGGAATTTTTGTCTAATGTTTCCCATGAACTGAAGACGCCCATAGCCTTAATACAAGGATATGCGGAGGGATTGAAAGAGGGAATTAACGACGATGCGGAAAGCCGGGAATTTTACTGTGATGTAATTATTGATGAATCCAACAAGATGAATACGATGGTCAAAAAGCTCCTTACGCTGAATCAGTTGGAATTCGGTAATGATGTGGTATCCATGGAGCGGTTCGATATAGCGGCTTTAATCAGAAACTATATCCAGTCCGCGGAGATATTGACCAAGCAAAAGGAAATATCGGTGTATTTTCATGAGCAGGAATCCATTTTTGTATGGGGAGACGAATTCAAGACGGAGGAAGTATTTGCAAATTACTTCAGCAATGCTATAAATCATGTGGCAGGAGAAAAGATTATCGATATAAAGCTGAAGAAAATGGAAGATAAGGTTCGAATTTCAGTTTTTAATACGGGAGAGCAGATTCCGCAGGAAAGCCTTTCACATTTATGGGAGAAATTCTATAAGGTGGATAAGGCGAGGACGCGGGCGTATGGAGGAAGCGGAGTAGGCTTATCCATTGTAAAAGCTATTATGGAATCCATGAATCAGGAATGTGGTGTGATGAATTACGATAATGGTGTAGAGTTTTGGTTCGAATTAGCAGCGAGATAAACAAGAGGGCTTTTCAGAATCCGCAAAATGATGTATAATAGGGGCAATATGTAAGCTTGTATGTACATAAGCAGATGGGAGTTAACATGAGAAGAGGGAAAACGATAGGAATTGTTTTAATAGCTGCTATGTCTTTGATGCTGATGGCTTGCGGAGAATCCGTTCCCGAAATGACGGAAGAAGAAAATGCGCAGGTGGTGGAATATGCGGCAGGATTATTGCTGAAATATGATCAGAATTATGAGACAAGACTGGTAGAAGAGGAACCCAAAGCGGAAGAAAAAGCTTCGGAAAAAAAGAAGACGGAAAGCGCTGAGGTAAAAGAAGAGCCTCAGGCACCTCAGGAAAAGAATCAGGCGACGAATACGTCAGTTGTAGAAGCAAATAATAGCATTCAGGGCTTTTACGGAATAAAAGGCGTGGAAGTAAAATATATCGGCTATGAATTAAACGATGTTTATCCGGATGGAAATATGGAGGAATCATCTTATGCCATGAGTGCGGAAAGCGGATATAAGCTTTTGGTACTTAACTTTGAAATGAAGAATACAACTGAGCAGGATGTAGATGTAAATATGGCGTCTACAGGGGTCAAGTTTAAAATATCCGTCAATAGCGGACAACCGGAATATGCACTGACCACAATATTGCCGAATGACTTATCTACGTTTACGGGAACGATAAATGTAGGAGATACGAAGAATCTCATTTTGATAGGAGAAGTCCCTGAAAAGGAAGTAGGTTCCATTTGGTCTGTCGCTTTAGCACTGGGGGATGATTCTTCAACTGATTCTATTTCTCCGGATGCTTCGGAAGAGGTTACAGATTCAACTGACGCTACGGTAACTAACTAGTATATCATCCACAAATTAACTGAACTGGTTATTGATGGACGATATACCAGGTAACAGCGAAATAAATAATCATAATTAATAAGCGTGCGTATACATAGTGGAAAGATTATTTTGCAATTATTAATGACAGACTACTTTGGTGACATAACAAAGTAGTCTGTCATTGTTTTTAGGGATGTTTTCATAATTTATATTTCGTAAAAATCTCGTAAAATGGGCTTTTTTGTATAATGTTCAAAAAATTTGTAAAATTTATTAGATTTATGATTGACATTTGTATTTGAGAATGATATACTCATTTTCGTTGCCGATGAAGAATGACAGAGCGGCAGCGAACAGAACCTTGACAAGTAAACAGTAATACAACCCTGAAAATTCTGAAATAACTGCATGGCTCGAAAGAGCAAATTGCAGGAAATGAATGAAAATTCAGAGAACGGCATCCGAAAGGATGCAACCTAAA
>JAEZZQ010000041.1 GCA_023442465.1 Bacillota bacterium
TCAATTTTCCTTGGTGTCCATGTACAAGTCTGGAATATCCGATTCAATTCGTCTGCCTTTGCACGCAATAGTTGTTCAAGCACTACGCCATCTGCAAGCGTCAGTGCCTCTGGGCGCATCCGAACAAGATTTTCAAGTTCATTTAACTCATTAATGCGCAGCAAGGACTTCACTACAAATTGATCAACAGTCCCAAAATAATCAGGGAATAAAACTGAAAGTAATCCTGACGCTCCGGCGATGCCCAAACCTCGAATCCTGCTTGCGATCTCAAGTCCAGTACGAATTTGTGCCTTATCAAAAGAAAACAACTCGTTCTGAATCTCAGCCAGTGTGGTGATGTCAGTCAAATGCCTTTTTAACTGTGCGCGGGTGGTGGCAAGCCGATTTTTGGCAGTATATTTCCAGACAAAGTAAGTGTCGTGGAGAAAAAGATAAAATGTCTCAACATTCATATGTTTTATGTCATCTGGATTTAACATCTCAAGCGATTTTTCCAGATTTCTATTCGCATCAGAAACCTGATTCCAATAACAATTCTCGGCAATCAGCCAGTCGTCTTGGCGGGTAGAATACCACAGCTCTTCAATTTTCAGTTCCATCATCCATCCCTCAAGTTCTTTTCTCACACGCTATCCTTGCAGTTCCTTTTTTAATCTATCAATTATTAAAGCTTCACGGGCTTCTAAAAATTCCGGGAAGTTTGTAAACGCAAGATCAACGCCAGCGGGTATCAGATGTTTCTGCCGATAGGCAGTCTTTGCCTCTTCTGTAGGCAGGTTATCCTCAAACCACTTCTTAAAATCTTTATTGGTTTTTGATGTATTGTCCAGCCCCTCAAGTAATTGAAGGTTGCCTATGTAATTGAAGTTCTCCAAGAAATCTGAAATTCTATCTGAAGGAACTCCCATCTTGCGAAGCTTGCGCTCTGTGAACTCTGCTTTTGGGAAAATGTGATCCATATGAAACAAATTGTGCAAGTCTGCCCAAGGGTAGAGAACCGACATCACTGTCAGCGTATCACCTTGTCCATATTTGAGATACAGCAGATTTTCAATGTCAGCATCCGTAAATTCATGTGTTCTGTTTGTTCCCTTAAACCGCTCAATAATTTGTTCAAGCGGAAAGATCGAACCATCGCTTTTAGCGATTATCTCCCGAATAGGGCGCAGGACACCATCAGGCTGGGAACTGAACACACGCTTCAGCATGGCGCTTACAAGCCATTTTTTGATTGCCCTAACGTTCTCAGCATTTTTGGGTGATGCCGCAAAATTTGAAGGCAAGCCTATGTGTTTAATATAATAGGCGATAGGTATGAACAGGTTATTTGATGTCAGGTTATCTCTGTTAAAACCCAGTCTGGCGGCAAGGGTTACCGCTTCTCGCAGGGCAGCCATAATATTTGACCATTCCGACTGTATCTTCATCATATTAGTGTGATTGAAGTTATCAATTTTGAATGCTATGTCAGGGAAATCACACAGGACTAAACAGGCTTTGAGTATAAAATCTTTATTGACATTGAATCCTCTGCCAATTGCGTTTATTTCGTCAACTGCACTATGAATTTCCTCACGGGCATCCAGATCATCCCATTGTGCAGAAGCAATGGAAAGGAGAAGGTCGGAGTAACTGAGTGGTGTTCCTCCGCTGTTTACACGAATAAATATGTTGAGGACTTTGTCCAGTTTATCGCTCTTTTCAAGATAATAGCTGATCGTTCCATCGGCGTGAATTGCTTGCCACAGTTTACTAAGTGTTTCGGTGGCAAATTCTGCTTTCTCCTCATCATATGAGCCTTGTCCGATTTTAACAAGATAGCTGTTGACTTTTTGGAGGTACTTCATCGCATCGGACAGTTTATCAAACCCCAGTATATCCCCAACGAAAAACCAGTAGTGGCTATCGTCATTTTTGCACTCATCAGAAGTAAGAAATGCAAAATCATAAAACCAGTCATCGTCATCCGATTTTTTCAATAAGTTCAGATAAAGCTTTCTTATCGGGTAGGCTTTCGGATTGTCATACCGCATATATGGTTTTTTATAGGCGTATGTCCCCATTAATCCTAAATACAGCGATGTCAAGCGTTGCTGGCCATCAAGAATAGCAGTGACGGTCTCGTTGCCGATAATACTTGCTTTCGGATTGTGCCGGCCATCCTTTTTCTGTTCGTGATAATTCCGAAGAAATTCATAAAAAACAAACTCCTTCACGTTAGCAGGGCTAACCTCCCAAAACAGAAAGGAACCAATAGGATAGCCAAGCATCAGGCTGTCAAACAGCTGGGTTATTTGGTCTACATCCCAGACAAATTCACGTTGAATAGACGGCAGCAAATATTTTTTGCTATGTATATTGGCGATTGTTTCCTTAATTGTTAGAGCAGTTTGAAAAGCCATAAAGTACCTCCAAATCTTTTTATTGGTCTGTTATTATCTGTAAATCGGCGTCTTAGCCAATGAAATTACTGTGTCGCGCAATTCGGTAAAAGAACACTTTTTGACACCAAGGGCCAGTAACGTATTTAATCCTATTGATTTTTGATTGCTAACGGCAGCGTTCAGAGCTTCTGTAGTAATGGGGTAAAAATCCCACTGTGCTAAGTCAAGCGGGTTTACCAACTTCTGTTCTTTGCAGTTTTGAACGCAAAACACATAAACGTCCGCTTGGCGCATAGCAATTTCCGCATAAGTATTCGTAACCGAATCCCAAGCCAGAGTTTCACGGATGTCAAAACGAATATTGGATATCCTTTTTTGCGCCCAACTCTGCAAATAGGCTGAGGTTTTCACTTCGATTTTTATTCCTTCGGGTGTCAACACGTCAAAAGCTCTCCAGCCTTCGCTAACACCATTGGCACAGTGCATTGCCAGAGAAACAATGTACTCGGCGAGTTTGCCACGCTCCGTATTTCCCATCAGGTCGGAGTATGCCCATCTCCAAAAGTCTACAAGATGAGCGGAGCAGCAGCCGTTAAGGAAACACTCGTCACCATGCTTTTTTTCCACGGTCAGTGCCGGATATTGATATTCACAATTAGCCACGATGTTTCCCCCTTCTTGAAGCTTATTCCTCTGTTTGTGCATCCTCATTAAAGATTCTATCGAGTTCGGCATTAGATGTCACACCGCGGACCCTATTTCTGACGCTCAGTTTTCCCATATCCAAGCGATAGAAGTGATCTCGCTTATCCGCTCCTTTTGCCTTGCGGATTAATTGAATACGTCCGAAATGCTCTCCGTGCTTCTCTGCAAACTTGGCCAATCCGACGGCTTTCGGATAATTATCCTTACGGCTTGAGTCATGCGGTTCCAGTACATCAAAAACATATCCATGTGCATCAGCTCGAACAACAATCAGGTCAGGGAACATCGAAGTTACCACACCGTCCACTTCGTATGGAATTTCCAATGACCACCTTTTACGGTCAAGGTTGCGGAGCCATGCTACAGCACCCTTTTCATCCTTCATTTCTTCCCTGATAACACCAAGTTCCCAGTCATTCAGGCTTACCTTGAATTCACCACCATCAGAAGGGATGTAGAGGTGCTTTTCCAGAATTACAGCATCTTCGCCAATTAAAAAATCAATGGTTGGAGGCAGTTCCCAGTCAAGAGCAATTGGGGTTGTTGATGATAGAGCCAGCTTTTTGTAAGCATCTCTACGATCCTCTTTCAATTTTCGGAATGCTGTTTTATGCATGTCATATAATTCGTTGAACAGCTTGTCTGCAAACGATTCAAGACGCTCCATGGCTGCATTGTCGTTTGTCAACACAATAATTTCTGTTTTTACATCCTTAAAATCACGGACAGCGTGACGGACCCAATATTCCTTGTGCAAACCCTCGCCGAGCACTTTTCCCGCCCGTTCAAAGAGATTGTTGATATCAAATTCTGAGAGCTCCACAATTTCTGATATGTTGTCTGTCGTCCCTTCTGCGCCGCTGCCGTAATCTATGGTAAGCGTTCGCAGCGCCAAGCCGGTAACAGCTTTAGAGATCTCTTCAAATTTGCCGCTTTTCTTCAATTCGGCTATTTCCGATTCAAACTCATCAAGCACCCTTTTCAGTGTGCTTTTTCGAGCTTCAGGGGCAATCATGTCCTGCGTTAGCGCACGGGCAAGCGCAATCAGTCTGCGGAGTGCGGGTTGTTTCCTCGCGGAATCTATGCGATAGGTTATTAAATTCATATCGCTAAATACATCGGCAAATGCAGGATCACGTTTCAGGGTGATGAGCTCCTTATGCGATCCGGTTTCAGCAGGAACAATTGCCTCACTGTCGCGCAATGCCTGCTCCACCATTTTGACTGTTTTTTCATCAAAAAAAGGAAGAAATAGACCTACATTGTTCAGTTCGGCATCAGACTCCACACGACGGGCAAGCGGGGTACGTATCATACGTCCGAGCAATTGAGCGATATAAGTATAATCATTTGCGTGTCGGAACGACATCATTGTTTCGGCACGAGGGCAGTCCCAGCCAGTGGAAAGATTCATTTTAAAGAGCACAACGATAGCCTTTTCATCTTCTTCAATGCGGGAAGCATCCACCCTGCGTATATCCAGCCCATGCCTTTTAATGGTCTCGTGTTTATCAAACGTATGAACAACTTCTCCAGCTTGAAGTCTGCGCCCGATCGCATCTTCAAGTATGGAGATGCAGGAATCCAAATCTGTTTGAGTGATTTCCCGTTCATTTCCATCCTCAACCTGAATGACAAGAACAGGGCGGACGGGTTTCTTAATTTCCTCGTGGTCACAATAAGACTGCCATCGTTCACATTTCTTTTTCCAATTGGCAACGGCTTCCTTAAACATCGTCATATCGGCACCGATTGCAATGTCGGGGAAGTGAATAATAACTCTGTCTTTCAAAAGACCGGATTCTCGCACATCTTCAGGAGGAACGACAACTTTTTGTATAGTAGATGTCGTATCGGCCACAAGCTTTTGAAACCGTTGAGGCGTAGCGGTCACTCCGATAATAAGAGGCATAACAGGGAGACCATCTTCTTTACTTCCTTTAATAAATTTCTGCATGATAGACTGTGCTTTATTTTCGGCCTGTGGGGATGTAAATGTTCCTCTATGCGCTTCATCGATTACAACAAAAAAGGACTTGGGCTGACGCTCCGCAGTATTTGCAATTGTTTCCCAAATCGTATATTCGCGCAAATTGGATTTCTGCGTGAGCAGCTTGTCCGAACCGAGCTTTTGTGTATTCAGAAAATAGATGCCGCCGGGGGTAAAATACTCTGCATCAAAAGTCGAGTCAATTACCCGAATGTCCCTTGTGCGAAATTTTTCCGATTTGCTTTCAATTTTCAAACGTGTCTGCTCATTGAGTTCCGGCATATCCGAAAGCCAAACGAAAACAGAATCCGGCTCCGCTACTCCATAGGCATGGCCGAAGATAATATCTTCAAATAAAGCGGTCATAATAATTGTCTTACCGGCACCTGTGGGAGCAGTAAACGAAATGACCTGAGGATCTTTTTCACTCCAATAGGCATGTGCTTTTTTTATCTTCTCGTGCAAGTCGGCAAGTGCCGATTCTTGAAACGGAAATAACGTTGCTCTCATAGATTATTCCTCCTGCTCCCGATTACGAAATTATCAATATAGTCGCGGTATAGCTGATAAGTTTGCTCGATCCCAATACCATCCGACATCTCTCTGAACGCTTCCTCAGAGTTTGTAACAAAATATACCGTACCAATATTTTTCGTTTCCAGCAAAGCCTCGGCAAATTTACCGTAGCAGTCTTCATCAAGGAGAACTGCAAAAGAGTTCTGCGGCAAAATCAACATATTCGGCAGTTCCGCACTGTCCAGCTCGGGGCGCTTGCCAATCGCTCCAGCTTTCAGCCATAGCAAGGGAAGAATCTCGGCGAATTGCTGACCGAGCGACACGCTGTTTTTGTCAAGAAAGCCAAGCTTGAAGTATTCTACATTAGCGGCGAAACCTTCGCTCATCGGGCGCTTCAGAGGTTCGGTTACCGTGACCGTACCGAGAAGGTCCACGACCTTTTGTCTGATGTTATTATATGTTCGGCTGTCTTTTGCCACGATATAGAAATCGGTTATATGCTCCTGATCTTCAAGGACATTGAGCCATTCATCAGCAGCATCAGGGTCAAACAACACGGACGCTGTATGCTTTTCTGATACAATGAAACAGCTGTCTGCTTTCACGAGAGACTGCGGCAGCTTATCCTTACCGATGAGAGCAACAATCTGCTTTTTCGCAGCAGGGGTAAGTGATGCAGGATTTTCAACAAAGCCAAGCTGATAGAACGAGCGATTGACTTCTTTTGTCGTTGTTTGGTTTGTAAAATATTCGCCTGAAAGCACCGTACCATCAGCCCGTTTGCCGAGGATGCTGTACTCCGTGCGCGGCCAAGTCACCGAACGGCAAATGCCGTGCTTTTCCCATTCTGGATCACCCGGCTGGTATCCACGTTCAGTCAATAGTTGGGCTTCGGCTTCAGAGACTTCGTTGTTTGTTACAAGGATGCATCGCCGTTTTCCATTGTCCTCAGCGTTCAGCAGATTAACAGCATGAAGAGTCGTTCCACTACCGGCGAAAAAGTCAACAATAAGAGCGCTGGGATTATCCTTAACAGAAGCATATAGGCATTGCAAAACAGCATATAGAGATTTCGGAAAATCAAATGCTTGTCCCCGATTTAATATTTTAGTGAGAAGTTCTGTCCCATGGGTACTTGCATCAAGATGGGAACCAGTCCACACAGTTTTATATTTTTTTGAATTCCTTTCCCTAAGTTGGTAGTACACTTGCCAGCCGTATTTCTGTTCCCGTACAGAGAGTTTCCCCAGCTTAAGTTCGTCTTTTGCCCTTGGTGCTGCATAATGCCAATTTTTCTGTACCCCATCTTCATCGAAAGGCCAAATTACACTTAATGAACTGTCAGGGAACCTTTTCTTGACATCATTAGGAACATCGTAAGATGGCTCCTGATCAAGTGGAAGATACTCGCCTATCTCAACTACACATTGCTTATTAGTATCAATATATATTGGATAAAATTTCTTATGCCGTTGTGTTCTGAGGGAGCCTGAGCCTGTGCGTCTTAGATTTCGAACTTCCCCGCCAAGACCTATTGCAGTTTCTTGACAAATAATATCCAGACCATGTCTAACCAAAAAAAGTCCATACTCATTTGATTTAGCCATGTTTTTGCCGCGTCTTCCGCGTTTACTGTGTTCAATAGTAACAATAAACCGATCATATTCTGGAAACATACTCATCAATATACAGTCTAAGTGAGATAATTCGTTATCATCTATTGTAATAATCAGTATACCTGTTTCTTTTAAAAGACGTTTCGCAATCAATAGACGTTTCTTCATCATCGAAAGCCATTTGCTATGCCTGTAAGCATCATTGGAATCCACATAGTCGTTGTTATATTTCCAGTCCCTTGCCCCTGTGTTATAGGGCGGGTCTATGTATATGCAATCCACTTGTCCTTCGTAAAGGTACTCCAAAAGCTGAAGAGCATGGTAGTTATCCGCTTCAATAATCGTGTGCCAGAGGCTGTCATTCGGCGAATTTTCCACTTTAGCAATGGGTTCGAGCGAAGGAAAAATAGGATCGCCAAACTGTGCCACAGCAACCAGATCGCATAAAGATATGGTTGTTATTTCTGACGATACTTTATCCTCACAGACGGCAGTTTTGCCGTCAATTTTTTTTACTATGTAAATTTGGTTTAGTTTTCCTGTCTTGCGTGCAACGGTCGAATCGCACCTTATGGGCACGCCATAGAGGGGAGTGCATTCAGGGACATGTTCCTCAAATACCAGACCGAACTTTTTATTTTTACTGATGCGGGTTACTTCCTCCGTCAACCGTTCACGCAGCATTGGGTCAGTAATTTGCTGTAATAGGTCTTTAATAGCCGCCATGTGCTTTTATCTCCTTATTCTTCATCGTTTCGCTGTTCTGTTTTTGCTTTATCTTCGGCATCTGCTCTGGAAATGGGCTCCGTCTCTGGTACAGCATTTTGCCGACTCCAAGACTTGCCAAACAATTCATTACCCACGGACAGGCGGAGAACTGACGCCTTATCAACGATTTTGTATGTATTTGGTGTATAAGTATCTGCCTTATCAAATGCGATGAACACTTGCTTGCCGCTTTCACCGCTTTTCTGATACAAACCAAGTATCTGTTCAAAATCGGCATCCTCTATACGCTTAACGATGCTTGAATCATGAATCAGAACAGGGAGCGGAGTTAAAGCGAGCATACTCAGATCGTATACCACAAGACTCTTAAACGCTGTTCCTTCACTCTTATCATCGGGGGTTTCAAACTCAAAGGTCTTGTCCGGTTTTAGCGTCAATTCTGGTGCGGTTCTGTCACCGCCGGTAATAATATCATTAATTCGCTTCATTTCAGCGTTCACTTCATCCTGAGCAGCGGCGAGAGCTTCTTCCTGCCGCTTACGGAGATTCGCCAGCAGATGTTCGATCTCCTTGCGCTTTTCCATTTGCTCCATTTCGCCTTGCAGTGCTTCGTTTTCTTCCACCAGTTTTTCTATTTCCCGTGACACACGGGCGTACTGAGTAAGAATGGATTGCGAGAGAGATTTGGCGACTCCTGAACCCTCGATTTGCTTCTCATAGTTTGCAATATCAGCATCTATGTATTCAATTTGCGGCGTCAGCCGTGCAATTTCTTCCTCAATGTCAGCACGAAGAAAACCGTTGATCTTAGCATGGAAAGCTTCGACATCAGTAAAAGCATCAATTTTAGCATCAGGGAAAAAATGGAGCAGCGCCGAAAAGTCTTTTTTTAGCACTCCATCATTACCAGGCATGTTGTTGCGGACTGCATTAAGCTGGGATATCAAACGACTCTTCCGGCGGCTCAGTTTACCCAACTCACTCTTAATTTCAGCAAGCCGCTCCGCTTGCTGCGGATCAATACCCAAAGCGCGCAGGTTGGCCTCTTCATTTTGCCTGCACAGCCTCTCCCGGCGCTTTTCCAGACTTTCTATTTTATCTTTATTCTCGCCAATATCAGCCGTGATATCCGATATGGAACGTTCCGCTTGTTTGCTTGGCTTGATGCCATAGCTTTCTTCGGCGGTCTTCAGATCCTGGATGGCTTCAAACTTATCCAATAATTTCATAAGGTACTCGACAGCCGTTGCCATTGATTCGCGCTCGCTTTGCAGAGGCTTGTGTTCATTATGGCTTCCATGGCCGTAAATACGGAAGAATCTTTCTACAATTTCATCAAAAGTAATACCCCTCAGAAGTATTCTATACTCGTGGAACAGCCATTTGCGATAGTTCGGCACACTCATTTCCTCAATGACATGGAACTGGCTGTCGCAGCGATTCACCACGGACGGGCGGCTTGTGCTTCGAGAAAAAAAGTAGGAAAAGCCATCAAATTCAAAGATGAAGTTTATCGTGTGGTGATCAAGATGAGTGATCACATCCTTTGCGGATTTTGGGTAGTTATCCCCTCCAAATACAAAATCCAGTATCAGCAGAAAAGTGGACTTGCCAATAGCGTTGCTGCCATCCGAACTGCCAAGGATGACGTTAAGCCCAGGCCGGAAATCCTCCGGCTGAGTTTTAAACTTCTCGCATGTTATCCGCTTTAACATAGTGGAGTACCTCCGTCCCATCAGGTATTTCTATTTGCCCAAGTTTATACAAACAATCAAGAGCATCAAGAAATATGCTTATTTCCGATACCTTTGTCCGTGTCGCTTCGAGCAGTTCATGCGGGGTCATATCCCGCTCCTCTAATTTCTCCAAGATAGGCGCAAAGAGAGCAATGACGCTATCGGAGAAAGAATTAACTTTGCTTGGTATTTTCATTGAACAAATCACACCTTTTCACTAAATATCCAACAATGATCTCACAGGCGTCTCTATGTCTCTGTCCAACTTGTGAAAATAGTTTTTCAACTAAGAGATCTGCTATGTATTCCTGTGGATCGATGATATCTGATTTTTGCTGTATTCCACTTTCGAGCAGCTTATAAGCGGATTTCATTAACTCCCCAAACATATTCGTGTCAAATCCAATTTCCTGTTCAAGACGGGAGCAAGTGTTTTTTACAGTTTTATATAAGCGAGCCATACTCGCATTAATCTTGTCCTTCAGGAAAGGTTCGTGAATCTTACGATCAATCTCAACCAAATCTTTGATATCTGTTGGCTCCAGTCCTTGCGCGTTCTTTGTCTTATGAACTTCTCGCAGAACGGTCTCTATTTCATCCTGAAACTTAATGCCGGATATTCTGTCAAGAAATGCCTGAATATCCGCGCAACGGTGTTTTTTTTCAAGCAACTCTGCTATTTCATCAGATGACATCGCCGGAACAAGAGGAGCACATTCGTTTGTACATAATGCTACCGCATTTTCATAGCTGTCCGCTTCATCTGGTAACTGCTTCAAATAGACAATTTCACAGTTTTTAACCGGAATCTTCCCTCGCTTGGGAATTCCAAGATAACCACCGCAATATAAACACTTACCATTAGCTTCTGACAGCAGAGTAACAAGCAGGGAATCGTCCTGTTTTGATGGCTGAGGTAATTGCTTGATTTTGTCTATCACATACTCTGCGACACCTTCGGCGAATTCTGTATCGGTCTTTCCGTTTCTATAATCATAAGTGCAGATCCGATCTGACACATTATCCTCAAGGAGCGTTATTTCTTCAATCCGAGATGTGAAGGAAAGA
>JAEZZQ010000044.1 GCA_023442465.1 Bacillota bacterium
AGGACCGGTTGCTCCCGTGGCTCCCGTTGCTCCCGTAGGGCCGGCTGCTCCATCGGCTCCTGTTGCTCCCGTTGCTCCCGTAGGACCGGTTGCTCCCGTGGCTCCCGTTGCTCCCGTCGCTCCTGTAGGGCCGGCTGCTCCATCAGCTCCCGTCGCTCCTGTTGCCCCAGTAGGGCCGGTTGCTCCCGTGGCTCCCGCAGCTCCTGTAGGACCGGTTGCTCCATCAGCTCCCGTCGCTCCTGTAGGGCCGGTTGCTCCTGCGGCTCCCGTTGCTCCCGTTGCTCCTGTAGGTCCGGTTGCTCCCGCAGCTCCCGTTGCTCCCGTAGGGCCAGTTGCTCCTGCGGCTCCTGTTGCTCCCGTTGCTCCTGTAGGGCCGGTTGGGCCGGTTACTCCCGCGGCTCCTGTTGCTCCTGTAGGGCCGGTTGCTCCTGTTGCTCCCGTCGCTCCTGTAGGGCCGGTCGGACCAGTCGGTCCCGTTACGCCTTGGATGGCAGCGGCAGAAAGAATACTTTCCATTTTTCCTTTTAATATTATTTGATTCTGGACAGTACTGTCCAGTATATCTCGAACATTCCTATTTACCTCAAGGATTTCTTCAATACTCGCATTGGGCCCAGTTATGCCTGGAAGGGTCCCCAGCGCATATTGAATCTTTTCACCTTCAGCATTGATGATATGGCTTAATCCCAACTCCTCCATGGCAATGGAGGCCAAAATATAATTGATAGCGTCCTCTCTGCTAATAGGAGGACTTACTTCCGGAAATCTTGGTAATGACATGCTTTTATCTCCTTATGGTATTGTCATTATTTTATCTTCAATTATATTATATGTGCAGCAGTCAGGTCGGTGCATATATTGTCAAATTTCGACAGTATGTGCGCACATCAATGCTATCATTAGATGGTAAACCACTCGTTCAGAAGTTCGACTTCTCCACCGTCTATCGGAACACGGTAAAAATAATCGTTATTTTGTGTTTCTACATTCACCTGTGCAATTGCTTCATAATAGAGGTATCCGTCTCCCGGAACAAAATGAAGGATTCCCCAGTATTCATCCACCTTCATATTGGCGATTATCTTCATCTCTCCGCTTCCGTCAATAGGAAAGGCAACAATCTTACCGGCAAGGGAAGTGTATAATTTCCCCGCCTCAATAAGAAAAGAATAGTTGGCCGAGCCTGTAAAGTTTATTGGAAGTTCCCTCTCCACCTTGCCGCTTTCTCCGCTCCGCACCTGCATTTGATAGCCATAAGTACGATAATCATAGCCCTCGGGCTTCATCACAAGAGTCAGACAATAAAGCTTACCCTCGTAAAACAAAACGCTATCGATATATCCCTCCTCATCCACCTGCGAATAAACCGTCACTGTCTCGTCCTTGCCGCTTTTTAAATAGATGCGGCCCAGTATATTCTCCTCCTTCGCCTCGTCATAGCCATTATAGTAAAGATACCTTCCGTCATAGCCCAGTATATTGTCGATACGATCAGATTTTATTTCCTTTCGCTCTCCCGTATCCAAGTCCACATAGGCATAACGCATCCGGTAGTCGTCATCGTATTCATAGCCATAGAACAACTTATCTCCTATCAGCTTTTCATGTCCCATACCCGCGAGAAACACATCCTCGGTCAGCACCTCCTCATTGCCGCCGTCCATGTCGGAGCGCTTTATGGAAAGGAGCTCGTCTGTCACACTTTCATAAGCCTCCTGCACCTTCTCCACATAGTAGATTTTGTCATCCTGAATCGTAAAAATACTGCTCTGCTGAGGAATATTCTCACCGTATACCCCGTTTACGCCCCGATATACTCCTCCCTCGTAAGCACACATATTGGAAAAGCCTCTGACCGGGTAAAATGTTATTTGCTCTGCGCTCTCCAATACTGTATACCGAATGCCGAGTACGGCCAGTATCGCTGTGACAGCCAGAGACGCCGGTATCCATAATCTTTTATCCATCTTTTTCATTCTTATTCTTCCACCGTAATATCATACCCTGATGCGAATATCTTTCCCGGATGCACCTCATTTCCCCATTTTCTTTCCTTTAAGGTTCCTGCAAAATCTGTATGATCACAGATACCGTTCCATGGTTCTATGCAGACGAAGGGTGCATTTTTACCTGCCGGAGCCCACACTGCAACGACGGGCAAATCGAATTTCGCAGTAATATACGGCTTCTTGTCAGGGGTAAGGAGCGCTATGCTGTGAATCTGATAATCTTCCATGATAATCGCATCCCTTTCGAACAATTCTTCCGAAATCGGCAGCAATCCATCCTGCAGCTTATAGCTTTGCTTCTCGCCGCTTGCCAGACCGTCCTCTCCGATTGCAGTGCAGTTTATCTCATCTTCCTTATCGAATTTCAGGAAATACTCTTCCCGTTTTTCGCCCCGGTTTATCGGACAATTAAAGGCAGGATGCCCTCCTATGGAAAAATAAAGCACTTCGGAGGAAGGATTCTCCACTCTCCATAGCACTTTCAGGGTCATATCCTCCAAGCGATAGCCTATTTTCAACTGAAAAGAAAAAGGAAATTGCTTCTTTGTTTCTTCGTTCTCTTCGAACGTAAACCACAGCTCTGTAGATTCATGGGATACCAGCTTAAATTCAACATCCCGTACAAATCCATGCTTTTCCATCTTATATGTCTTATTGTCCAAACGATACTCGCCGTTTTTCAAACCGCCTACGAGAGGAAACAATGTGGGCGAAGTCCTTCCCCAGTAACGGGCATCCGCGCACCACATATATTCCTTCCCACTTTCCGATTTTCTAAGTGATTTCAGTTCTGCACCACGGGAATCCACAGAGGCCGTCAGCCTCCCGTTGCTTATTTCAAAAATTGCCATCTTCTTTTCTCCTTTTCCACTCCCTGATTAAACCTTTATTAACACAATTATAGTTTAAATTTTCTATTTTTACAATCCTGGAGCGTCTTTATCCACACAAATCATGTTACAGTTCAGCCTAAGGCTAAACTGCATTTTAGCGCTTGCCGCCCTTTCCTTATTTTAACAAAAAAGACAATCCACATGTTCGATTCACATGGATTGTCTTTTTCTCTCCTGGTGTTCTGTCCGCTTGGTACACTAGCCTACCTTATACCCCGTTCCCCACACTACCTTCAGGTAATGAGGATCCTTCGGGTTGCTCTCAATCTTCTCCCTGATATGCCTGATATGTACGGCGATGGTATTATCTGCGCCGATGGCCTGCATATTCCAGATGGACTCATATATCTGATCAATGGAAAATACCCTTCCTCTATCCTGAACGAGCAGACGCAGAATTTTGTATTCAATAGGCGTTAACTTCACTTCCCTGCCCACCACCGTCACTTTTCTTATAACATCATCAATCACCAGATCGTCTACCCGGTAAATCCGGTTGATATTCTCGCACATATTGGAAAGCTGAGTGTAACGCCTGAATTGGGAATTGATCCTCGCCATAAGTTCTAACGGATGATACGGATTCAGGACGTAATCGTCCGCGCCTGCACCCAGTGCGGCAATCTTCATTTGCTCCGTATCATTAGTCGATAATACAATAATCGGCATTCTTTCTGCATTCCTAACACTTTTAAGCTTTTCGATTCCATCTCTTTTCGGAAAATCGATGTCCATAATTACAAGATGAATATCATTGCTTTTTAGCCTTTGCACCACATCCTGCAGAGCATTCATCACAATTACCTGATACCCCTCCTGTGCCAGGAAAATCTTGAGAACCTCCATATTTGTCGTTGTCTGATTGTAAATCAATACATTTTTCATTTGGCTTCCTCCTCTCTTAAGGCCCTTATTCATACTGTTTCAAATCTATATTATCCATAATCTTCTTTGCATCACTTTCCGTAAAGCCTAAAAAGTCAATGTACACCTCATAGCTTCCTACGGTAATCGCCGCATGTATCTGCAATTTATCGCTGTCCTTTTCCTTTACGGAATCCACAAGCGTATAAGTATATGCTCCTGACGTCGTGTACTCTCTTTCGTTGGTCACTCCTCCCGGGTATATTTTGGAGGATTCGTGCCCTTTGGTATCCGCGTAGTCGGTTCTTTCCATCCAAAGCACCTTATCGTCCGCCTCGTATCGAACCATCGCCCAGCTTCCGCAAACTGTAACCTCCGTAGATACAACCTTTTTTCCTATATTTATAGACGGCTGAGGAAATATAATATCTTCATTCCTTATAAATTCTTCCCATGTAGCGTAATGGTATACAGGAACTTCGCCATTTTCCCAATGCTGATTCTTCGCTGTGCCATCGGTCTGTGCCATATTTCCTGACACAGGCTTTTCTGCTTTCGAGGAAATGTTTGCCCCCCTGTCACCGCTTATGCTGTTGCCCGTTACCGAGTTGCATATTTCTGAATCTCCCACTGCCGAAGCCGGGCTATCCGCTGCTGAATTACCCGTCACAGAATTGCCTGATACGCTGGCCATTTCTATATTCGCCTCGTCCGCTGTCATCTGCATTTTCGCAGAAGTATCTTCACCGGCAATCTCTCCCACCATAGTACTTTCATCCTGAGACGAGACCAGCATCGGACTTTCTTTCTCTTTTTCCACTGCTTCCTCCACCACATAAGACCTGTTCTGCGCAGCTTCTCCCTTGGACAAAGTAAAGGCATCGCTGGATTCGAATCCCCATTCGTTCACCCGTATGACATTCTGAAAATATTCTGCCGCCTTTACGGAGCCGAATCCACAGACAAAGATTACGCACATAGCAGAAAATGCCGTAGCTGTAGCTTTCTGTGCCCGCTTCACGACACGCCGCCTATGTCTGCTCTCATCCATACAGTTAGAAACATCAATATGAAATTCTTTTACATCCTGCATGGCCGACTGATAAGTACTTTTAAAATCATCCATACTGATATTCCTCCTTAAGATTTTTTCTAAGCAGCTCCCTGCCCCTTGTGAGCTGGGATGTTACAGTAGATTCTTTCCTCTCCGTAACAAAGCATATTTCCTTTATGCTCATTTCCTGAAAATAAAATAAATGTATGACTTCCCGATATTTTCTCGGAAGTCCCATCACCGCTTCCAGTACTTCTTTATTTTGCTCTCTTTGCAGTGCATCCCTTTCCATGAGGCTTTCCGAATTCTCCCCACTATTCAATGCACTTTCCTTTTCCGGCATAACATCTGTATGGCGGTACCATGCGGAACGCCATACTTTCCGGCAGCCGTTCAG
Source organism: Bacillota bacterium (assembly GCA_023442465.1). Taxonomy (GTDB): domain Bacteria; phylum Bacillota; class Clostridia; order Lachnospirales; family Lachnospiraceae; genus Kineothrix. The sequence continues at coordinate 5,218 of JAEZZQ010000044.1, forward strand.
CGTTACCTTGATCAGCCATGCCTTTTCATGCTCTGTCGACTCGAATACTTTATTCGTTTTAATAAACTGATAAAATGTCTCTTGTACGACATCCTCCGCGTCCTGATTGTTCCTAAGCTGTAAAAATGCTATTTTATACAGCATGTCGCTGTATAGGTTTATTTTCAACTGCAACGCTTCCGTGTCAGCCATCTTCGAAACAGACAATTTATCCCCTTTTTTCTTGTCCATATGTACGGTCTCTCATTTATACTTTCTATTTATTTTCGAGTTATCTTTCTTTTCTTATCATCCATCTATAATTAATATCCCACACAAAACAAAAATACTGCAAAAAAATTAATTATTTTTTCCTTATTTTTTTTCTTAAGCTCATAATCATCAATACCTCCAATAGATTAGACGCTTTTCCATAAGAAAAAGTTGCAAAAATTTTAATTATTCACAAAATTTTCACAACTTTTTCTTTCGAAGCAATATGCAGTTTTTATATTTTATATATTTTTCTTCCGCTTGCCCAGACGGTCATCCATGATAGCCTCCCACTTTACGAAGGCAATCCAGCCCAGTGCGGCTCCGAAGCAGTTCAGCAGAATATCGTCCACATCGAAGGCTCCGAAAGCGCTGAATAATTGGAAAACCTCGATTCCGAGCACAAAGATAAATGCATTTAAAAGAAGTGTCAGGAAGCGCTTACAGCTTTCCTTCACATACGGAAGAAGAAACCCGAAGGGAACGAATACAGCCACATTTCCCACCAGATTTTCAAAGCTATTGAGCATATACGAATAATCGATATACATCCTTATGGTTTTGAACAATGTAAAGTTGGCGGTGTCCAGGCCCTCCAAAACGATTCCCCTGCGCCACGTTCCTGCAATCGCCATCAAGTTTTCCCACGGATATTTGAATATGATGACCTTTATGACAATTGCAATATAAACAAAAAATACAATTTTTATATGTTTGGCATCCCAGCTCCTGAAATTCCAAACCTTGGATTTACTCACGAATAATGAACCTCCACCAGTGTAAGTCCCTTGGCAGGCACTAACATACCGGCTTCTTCCCGCCTTCCAGACGTTAAAAGCTCTTCGATCTGTGCCGCTTCTCTTTTGTGCATCCCTACCTCAAGCAAAGTTCCCATCATGATCCGTACCATATGATACAAAAAACCATTTCCTTTAAAGGTAAACCGGATTTCCTCTCCAACTCTCGTGACAGTTATGGCTTCTACAGTACGTACCGTAGATTTTTTACCTTTTTTTGTGGAAGTAAAGGCTTTGTAATCGTGTGTTCCGCATAGAATATCTGCAGCCCGGCACATCACCTCCATATCCAGTACTTCCGGTACCTCGTATACATATCTTCTGTCAAATATGTGCGGCACGCTGCTGTTTAACACCCGGTAGCAATAGGTCTTGCCCGTGGCATTCAGCCTGCTGTGGAAACGTGCTGAAGCCTCCTGCGCCTGAATAACTGCGATATCCTCAGGAAGATACTCGTTCATGTAGCGCATGATTTCCTCCGGTGTCATATCCGTATCGATATGAAAATTGGCCGTTTGTCCCAACGCATGAACTCCGGCATCGGTCCTTCCTGAACCGTTCACTTCTACCGGACAGCCGCACATCTTGGTAAGCAGTGCTTCCAGCCTTCCCTGAATCGTATTGCCGCCGCCCTCCTGCCTTTGCCAGCCTTGATATCGCGTTCCTTCATATTGAAGTATTACTTTTATATTGCGCAATTATGCGACCTCCCAAGGATTTTCTTTCCCTTCCACGAATAGCTTACAACCCATAAGGGAATCTCTGATTACCGTTTCCACGCAGTCATCCGTGTAGAACGCCATATGGTGCGTCACGGTAACATTCGGAAAGCTCCGAAGTACGGAAAGTTCCCGATTATCCAAAGTGTCCGATTTTCTGTCATAATAATATAGGCCAAATTCATTTTCCACAACATCCAATCCGGCAGCGCCGATCTTCCCGGATTCGATGCCGGAAATCAATGCCTCCGTATCGATAAGTCCTCCTCTGGCCGTATTGATGATTACCACACCGTCCTTCATTTTACTAATGGTGCTTTTTCCTATCATATGATAGTTTTCCTCTGTCAATGGAGCATGCAAAGTAATAATATCCGCCTGCTGCCACAGCTCCTCCAAGGATACGTAATCAGCCTCTTTTTTCACTTCTTCATTTTCATATAAGTCATAAGCCAGCATTTTGCAGCCAAAACCGGACAAGCTGTGAATGACCGTTCTTCCGATTCTTCCTGTACCGATAATTCCTACAGTCAAATCCTTCAGTTCCCTTCCTTGAATCCCTTCCAGCGAAAAGTCCTGTATGCTGCCTCTTTGCAGGATGCGCTTCATCTTGCGGATGGACATAAGGATGAGCATGACCGTATAATCTGCCACTCCATGAGGCCCGTAAGGAGCATTCGCTACTCTGATTCCGAGGTTCTTTGCCGCTTCCATATCGATATGGTCATAGCCAATGGTTCTCGTCGTCAGATAAGAAACTCCGTTTTCCTTCAAACCTGCAAGAAGCTCCTCCGTCATCTTGGAAGTAATGATATTCACACACTCGCTTCCATTTGCCAGCGAAATATTATCCATATCCGGTGCATCCTGACACAAGGTAAGTCCAATTCCTAATTCCTTCGCATACCGGAAGAACAGTTCTTCCTCATCGAATTCCCTGCAATTATACACTGTCACATTCATTTTTTATCACTTTCTCCTCCGCCCGTTTCTCCATGCTTCTTCAGCTTATCCCTCTGGCTTTCCTCATACTTCTTTACCGCGGACATATCCTCAGACTCCAGCCTCCTGAAGTTATTAATACTTGCCATCAGTATCTTCAGACTGTTAAGAGTTGTATCGAACACGCCCTCTTCGTACATATTCATAAAAATAATACCTACAGGCACCGCAATGATCATTCCCAGTACCCCGCCTATCTTATAGCCAATAAACAGCAAAAACAAAGTGGGAAGGGGCGCGATACCGATGGAATCTCCTACGATCTTAGGCTGTATGATCTGTCTGGCAAGCTGTCCGACACACCAGATGATGAGAAGCCCTACGGCCATTTTATAGTCCGCACCCAACATCTTAATAACAGCCCATGGTATCAGCACTGTTCCTGTTCCGAAAATCGGGAAAAAATCTAACAGCGCAATGCCAAGCGCGATCAGCAGCACATAATCCACCTTCAATATCCACAATCCGATGACCATAAGCAAATACATCCATATCTCGATCTTAAACTGTGCCTTGAAATATCCTCCCACCGCGCGCTTGAAACTGCGTGACATCATATAATAACGATATCTCACAGCTTCCGGCATGTGCTTTCTCATTTGTTCCGAAAGGAATTCTCTCTCCGCCACGAAAAAATATGCGGACAAAAGGCACATGACTGCACCGACGATTGCCGTAGGCAAATGCCTTGCAAAGTTTCCCAGGGCTTCTATGGTGGGCGTTCCTGCCTGACTCACCAAATCCCCTACATAACCGTCCATCTCCTCACCGATGCTTTCCACGGAAGTACGGATTTCCTCCGGCAGTCTGCTGTAAAAAATATCCAGATTCTTACTGTTCGCTTTAAAATCGTTCTCAATATCGTCCCAGATATCAGGCAGCGCATTTATAAAACCTATCGTTTCCTCAGCGATTTTGGCTCCTATAACATAACTGCCTAAAATAACAAGGGCGATAACAGATATGATGACGAACGCAGTCCCTGCCTTCCTCTTTATCTTAAGCCTCTCCTCGCAAAAACGGACGATAGGATTTGCAATCATAGCGATGATCCAGCCGACTACAAACGGCATGAAAAATACAAGCACCCTGGGAACCAGCAGAATGAGTAAAAGTACAGTTATCACTGCTATTCCCAGATTCATAAGTACCTTTAAATATGTCTTCGTTGTCGGTTTCATATGAACACCTCTCTTGCCGATGGGGTTTTATCCCAAATGCTCTGCATCCAGAAGGCCATCCAGCAGTTCATAAACTTCTTCTCTTCCCTGCCTCGTCTGCGCAGAATAAGGTATCACTACGGTATCCCTATCTGCTTGAAGCCCTTCCTTTACCATTTTAACATGTTTTTGTACCTGACTTCTATTTATTTTATCTAATTTTGTCGCGATAATAATCGGTTTATATCCCTGATTTAATATCCAGTCATACATTATCCTGTCGTTTTGCGACGGTTCATGCCGAATATCGATCAAGAGAAAGACTGCCCGCAGCATCTTGCTGCTCTTCAGGTAATTCTCTATCATCTTTCCCCACTGTGCTTTCACCTCTTCGTTCGCTTTGGCATAGCCATAACCGGGTAAATCCACAAAGTACAACTCATCATTAATATTATAAAAATTAATGGTCTGAGTCTTTCCCGGCTGCGCACTCGTTCTCGCTAACGACTTTCTGTTCATAAGGCCGTTAATCAATGAAGATTTCCCTACGTTACTCTTACCGGCAAAAGCCACCTCCATATGAGCATTGTCCGGCAGCTTACTGGTAATGCCGCAGACGGTTTCCAAACCGACGTTTTTTATTATCATTCCTTCTTCCCTTTCCCTATATGGCTATCTGCATTTACAAGGGCATATGAGAGAACCTCTCCCATGTTTTCCACAAAATGTATCGAAAGCCCCGATTTGATTTCCCCTGCGATTTCCTCCACATCCTTCTCATTCTTCTTCGGTACCAGCACGGTCTTGATACCTGCCGTCTTCGCAGCCAGAATCTTCTCCTTCAGGCCACCGATGGGAAGCACGCGCCCCCTTAAGGTAATTTCGCCCGTCATAGCTACCTGGGCTTTCACCGGTATATTGGTTATTGCCGACAAAATCGCTGTAGCCATCGTAATACCTGCACTTGGTCCGTCCTTGGGAACAGCACCTTCCGGGATATGGATATGAAAATCATTCTTTTTAAATGTATCCTGCGATATCTTATATTCCTTGCTGACAGAACGCACATAACTCATACCGGTGATGGCTGACTCCTTCATCACATCCCCCATTTGACCAGTCAAGTCAATCTCTCCCTTTCCCGGCATCATGTTGACTTCTATCTGCAAAGTTTCCCCGCCTACACTGGTCCATGCCAGACCTCGTACAATTCCTATCTCATCCTTATCGTTCGCCTTATCCGAAGTGTATTTTTCCTTCCCCAGATATTTTTCCAGCCTGGATACTGTTACCTTAATGCCGGTCTTATTTTTCTGAAGAATTTCTCTGGCCGCTTTTCTGCATATACTGCCGATCTTGCGTTCCAGCTCACGGACACCCGCTTCCCTCGTATAGCCTTCGATAATGCGCTTTAAGGCACTGTCGCTTATTATTAGCTGTTCCTTTTTCAGGCCGTTCTTCTCGAGCTGTTTCGCGGTCAGATGCTCTTTTGCGATATGGAATTTCTCATTAGCGGTATAGCTGGTCACCTCTATGATTTCCATACGGTCCAGAAGCGGTCTGGGAATCTGGGCCAAAGAATTGGCTGTGGCTATGAAGAGTACTTCCGATAAATCAACAGGAATCTCCACATAGTGATCGCGAAACTTATTATTCTGCTCCGCATCCAGTACCTCTAACAACGCAGAAGAAGTATCTCCCTTATAATCGCTGCTCACCTTGTCGATTTCATCTAAAAGCATCAGGGGATTCTTCACTCCCGCCTGCCTGAGTCCCGCAATGATACGTCCCGGCATTGCTCCCACATAGGTTCTTCTGTGTCCTCTGATTTCCGCCTCATCCCTGACGCCGCCAAGCGAAATGCGCACGTATTTTTTGTTCATCGCTTCGGCCACGCTTTTCGCGATAGAAGTCTTGCCGGTACCCGGAGGTCCTACCAGACAGATGATGGGAGTCTGTCCCTGCTTCGTAAGGCAACGTACTGCAAGTGATTCCAGAATCCTTTCTTTTACCTGCTCAAGGCCGTAATGATCCCTCTTCAGTATCTCCTCAGCCTTAGTCAAGTCCGTGTTATCCTTGGACTTCTTCTCCCACGGAAGGTCCAGCAGGGTTTCAATATATCCTCGTTCTACGGAGCTTTCCGAGCTGTTCTGCGAAAGACTTTTGAACCTCGATATTTCTTTTCGGATCTTATCCTTCACCTCTTTATCAGCCTTCAGCTTTTCTAACTCCTCTTCGAACTGACTTGCATCAGAAAAAGAATTGCCCTCTCCAAGCTCTTCTTTAATGAACTGCATCTGTTCTCTTAACAGATATTCCTTCTGGTTCTTTTCCACCCGCCCTTTTATACGCTCCGTCAGCTCCGTTCGCACCTTGGCAATTTCAGTTTCATTGGCTAATATGGAAGAGAGCGTATCGAAGCGCTCCTCCAAATCCACCGCCGACAGCACAGACTGCTTTTTATCGAAGCTAAGGGGCATATTGATCGTAAGCTGATCCAAAAGCTTCCCCAAATCGGTAATATCATTGAGATGCCGCTCTAAGGAAACGCCGGTCTTAGGATAAAAAAGAGCATATCCCTCAAACAAATCCTTAATCTGGCGCACCATCGCCTCTTCCTGCACCGTTCCTTTAATCTCTTCCGGCTCTTCCAGCGCTTCTATCGCACCCTCCAGATAATCCTCTCTGTCTGCAAAGGATATAAGCCTTCCTCTGGATATGCCTTCCACCATCACTCTGACGATATTATTCGGCACCTTTATAATCTGCTTGACAAGGGCTATGGTTCCCACCGGATATACATGCTCATAACCGGGGTCCTCTGCCTGCATGTCCTTTTGCGTAACGAGGAATATCCTCTGGTCCTGCGTCATCGCTTCCTCCACCGCCAGAATCGATTTCTTCCTGCTAAGGTCGAAATGAATTATCGCTCCGGGCAAAATAGTCATTCCCCGAAGCGCCACTGCCGGCAGCTTTTCTTCTATGTTCAAAACACTTTTCGTTATCTGTTCTTTATCCATTCTTTTCATCATTCCCGTGTGTTTTATTTCCGTGTTCATTTAAACTTGAACAAAAGTGTGCTTTGCCCACTCCCGCGGCCATATACTTTTGCAGCACAGCTTTTGTTCCGCGCGCGTAGCTGCGCATCTATCTTTCATTAATAGGAGTCCTCTCCTATTAATGAAACAAAACGCCGCCCTATCAAGGCGGCGTTAAAATATCATGCCATAATAACATTACGAATATATAGCATTGATATTACATTAGCATAGACAGATACTATTTAGCCGGACGCATCGCTTCCCGATGAATAATCAGCGGTTCGCTCGTTCCATCCACGGCACCCTTTGTTATGACACATTCTACAATCGTATCATCGGAGGGTATCCGGTACATAACATCCATCATAACGTTTTCCATAATGGAACGTAAGCCCCTCGCCCCTGTCTTTCGCTCGAATGCCTTATCCGCAATCGCTTCAATGGCATCTTGCTCAAAGGAGAGCTTTACGCTGTCAAATCCAAACAGCTTTTGGTACTGTTTGATGAGGGCGCTCTTAGGCTCCTTTAAAATACGAACGAGAGCTTCTCTATCCAATCCCTGCAAGGATACATTGATCGGAACACGTCCTACGAATTCGGGAATCAACCCGAACTTTACCAAATCCTGAGGCGTTACTTCCTTTAACAGCACTCCTATGTCTTTCGTGCCTTTAGCCGAAATCTCCGCATTAAAACCTATTGCACTGCGGTCGAGACGGGACTCCACAATCTTCTCCAGACCGTCAAAGGCTCCGCCGCAAATGAACAGAATATTGGTGGTATCTACCTGAATGAGCTCCTGATGAGGATGCTTTCTTCCGCCCTGAGGAGGCACACTGGCAACAGTACCTTCCACAATCTTAAGAAGTGCCTGCTGGACGCCTTCGCCGGATACGTCTCTCGTAATAGATACGTTCTCGCTCTTTTTCGTAATCTTATCTATCTCATCAATATATACAATACCATACTGCGCACGTTCCACATCATAGTCAGCCGCCTGTATTAACTTTAAAAGTATATTCTCAACGTCTTCACCCACGTAACCTGCCTCGGTGAGTGTGGTCGCGTCTGCGATTGCAAACGGTACGTTGATGATCTTAGCTAAAGTCTGCGCCAGAAAAGTCTTGCCTGAGCCGGTAGGCCCTATCATGATAATATTGCTCTTCTGAAGCTCCACATCATCATTATCTCTGGGAGCTGTTACTCTTTTATAATGATTATATACGGAGACGGCAAGAACCTTCTTTGCTTCTTCCTGTCCGATAACGTAATCGTCCAGAAACTCTTTGATTTCTACCGGTTTGAGCAAATTGATATCCATTTCTTCGTCTACCGGTTCTTCTTCATATTCCTCTTCAATAATATCCGCGCAAATCTCCACACACTCATCACAAATATAAACTCCTGCGGGGCCTGCAATCAGCTTTTTGACCTGATCCTGCGACTTATTACAGAAAGAACATTTGATATCGTCGGAATTCTTTCCTGCCATTGTTAACTCCCTGTTTTTATAGATTATTAATTATTTTCCAAACTGGCATGGTTCTCGATAATCTTATCGATTAAGCCATATGCTTTGGCTTCCTCTGCCGTTTTCCAGTTATCTCTTTCGGTATCTGCCAGAACAACCTCATAATCCTGACCCGTGTTCTGCGCCATAAGCCTTGCCATCTTCTCTTTCGTCGCGAGGATATGCTTTGCAGTAATCTCGATCTCCGTCGCCTGACCCTGCGCACCGCCTAATGGCTGATGAATCATGACTTCTGCATTGGGAAGAGCCATTCTTTTGCCCTTAGCACCGCCTGCAAGGAGAAATGCTCCCATGCTGGCCGCCATACCTACACAAACGGTAGACACATCGCATTTAATATAATTCATCGTATCGTAAATCGCCATACCCGCCGTAATGGAACCGCCCGGGCTGTTAATGTACAAATGTATGTCTTTTTCGGGATCTTCCGATTCCAAAAATAACAACTGCGCAACGACTATACTGGCGGAAACATCATTCACTTCCTCGCCCAAAAAAATAATTCTGTCTTTTAAAAGTCTTGAATAAATATCGTAGGATCTTTCGCCCCTGCTCGTTTGTTCAATGACATAAGGCACTAAACTCATTTTAATTCCTCCTAGCCTGATCCGTTATTTCTCTGTCAGAGATGTTTTAATCATAATTCACACGATTCGTTTTTGCAATAAAACAGGCACTGAATTAAGAGAATTTTAATTGTTTTATAAAGTTTTTATGCTTTACTTTTCCTTCGCATTTTCCACGACAAAATCTACGGCCTTCTGAATAGCAAGATCTTTCATAACTTGGGCTTTTTCCTTCTCACCGAGCATCTCTCTTACTTTTTCAGCTTCCATCTGATATGCTTCAGCCATTCTCTCCGTTTCCTTTACATATTCTTCTTCGGAAACTTCAATCTTCTCTTTTTCCACTACGGCTTCGAGCACCAGTCTGGACTTGATTCTCTTCTCAGCCTGAGGCTTAACCTGTTCTAAAAGCATCTCATAATTAGAGCCGGTGAACTGGAAGTACTGCTCCATGGAAAGGCCCTGCATCTGCATTCTCTGTGCGAAATCATCCACTGTCTGTCTCTGCTGCGTGGTTATCATAGCTTCAGGAATCTCCATATCGGAATCGTTAATAATCTCATCGATCACCGCTTCTTCCTTCGCATTTTTAGCATCTTTTTCCTTCTTCTCTACAAGGTTTTTCTTTATATCTTCCTTGTACTCCGCCAGAGTTTCGAATTCGGATACTTCTCCCGCAAATTCATCGTCTAATTCAGGCAGCTCTTTTTCTTTGATTTCTTTTACCGTACATTTGAATACGGCAGCTTTCCCTTTCAGTTCTTCCGCCTGATAATCTTCAGGGAAGGTAACGTTTACTTCTACTTCTTTGCCAATCTCTGCTCCTACAAGCTGCTCCTCGAAGCCGGGGATAAATGCGCCCGAACCGATGGTGAGAGGATAATTCTCTCCCTTGCCGCCTTCGAAAGCAACGTCATCTACAAAGCCTTCGAAGTCGATAACTGTCATATCTCCGTCTTTTACCGCTCTATCGGTCACGTTAATATTTCTTGCGTTTCTTTCTCTTTCTTTATCGATTTCCGCAGTTACTTCTTCCTCGGTAACCTCTGCGTCCACCTTGTCAATCTTTACGCCTTTGTATTTGCCAAGCTTCACTTCCGGCTTCAATGCAACCTCTGCCGTGAATATAAAAGGCTTTCCGGCTTCGATCTGCACTACCTCAATCTTCGGAGAGGATACGATTTCTTCCTCACACTCGTCAAATGCCTTTTCATATGCTTCGGGAATCAATGCGTTAGCAGCATCTTCGTAGAAAATCTCCTTGCCATACATCTTCTCCACCATCGGACGAGGCACTTTACCCTTTCGAAAGCCCGGGATGCTGATGCTGTTTCTATTCTTTTTATAAGCACCTTCTATCGCCTTTTCCAATTCTTCAGCAGAAACTTCTATCGTAAGTTTTGCCATGTTCTTTTCTAATTTTTCTACTTGTAAGCTCATTAAGTGATTTCCTCCTACTTATTATATAAATGGTCATGTCCATTAATTCATTGACTTTTGTAAAAAAGTACACAATCACAGTCATTTTACGATTATATCACATCGATTCCAAAAATACCAGCATTTATTCGTAAAAACAACCCGCCTGATTTACAGGCGGGTCGTCTTTACCTCTTATCGATATTTCTTATTGGCACTACTTACTTCTTTACGTTATTTCATCTGCTCTTCTTGCTTCTGGATCATTCTACGAACCATCTCGCCGCCGATAGAACCGGCATCCTTAGACGTCAAATCACCATTGTAACCCTGTTTCAGGTTAACACCTAATTCAGAAGCAACTTCTGTTTTGAAGCGATCCATAGCTGCCTTAGCTTCAGGAACCTCTACTCTATTAGACCTGCTACTTGCCATCTTAATTCACCTCCACTTTACTGTTTCTAGCTTTCCGCTATCTATATTTGAGATAAGCAACTTCTGTTCTTTGCTTACCTCAAATGCGTTTCCGTATCCGAACCAAGCACGAACTTAATTACTTATCTTGATGTTAGTATTTACGAAGATGAATTAATTATGAAGGTAAGTTTTGGAAAAATAATTTGATTGTTTAAAGTAATTTTAACAAGGCCCCGATAGCCGCACTTTCTGTTGCCCAGCTCGTAGCGATGCGGACTACCGTACGTTTTTCGTCATAGACCTCCCAGAAGCCGAAAGACACTTTTTCCTTCAGTTCTTCGATCTTTTTATTTTCCATAATAAGAAACTGCTGGTTGGTGGGCGATTCGAAGAACAGCTCATAGCCCTTTTCCTTAAGCCCTGCCTTCAATTCCCGGGCTCTTTCAATCGCGCTGCGGGAAATCTTCATATATAAGTCATCCGTAAAAAGTGTATCGAACTGCAGTCCCAGAAGTCTTCCCTTGGCCAGCAGACCACCATGCTGTTTGATTGTGGTAAAAAAGTGGGGAACAAGCTCTGTCCTGGTAAATACCAGCGCTTCCCCAAAAAGGGCGCCTACCTTTGTTCCGCCGATGTAAAATGCCTCGCAGCACCTTGCAATGTCACTAAGTGTCACATCCGTATTATCCGCTGCCAGCCCGTAGCCTAACCTCGCTCCGTCGATATACATTGGAATATGATACCTTTTGCAGACCTCATGCAGCCCTTCCAGCTCCGCTTTCGTATAAATGGCTCCGTATTCCGTGGGATGTGATACATATAGCATTCCCGGTATCACCATATGGGGCCAATTCGCATCCTGATAAAACCTCGCCAAATAATCCTCCACCGTCTTCGCCTTAAGCTTGCCCCTCTCATGAGGCAGCGCCAACACCTTGTGGCCGCCCGCTTCTATCGCTCCGGACTCATGAACGCTGATATGTCCGCATTCTGCGGTCAGAACGCCTTCATACCCCCGTAATATCCCGTCAATTGCTATCCGATTGGTCTGCGTTCCTCCCATAAGAAAAAAAACTTCTGCCTCCGGCGCATTGCAGGCTTTCTTTATCTTTTCCTTCGCACTGTTACTATATTCATCCGTTCCATAGCCGGGCGTCTGTTCCATGTTGGTTTCCATCAGCCTCTTCATAATAGACGGATGTGCACCTTCCATATAATCACTGTCAAAATGAAGCATTATTTTTTTCCTTCTTCCTATGCTTACTTATTTAATCCGCACTTTTCTGTCAAGTATTGTATTACATCTTTTCTCGTAATGATTCCAATGAAGCACCGTTTATCATCGATAACCGGTACGAAATTCTGATTCATGACTTTGCTTATCAAATCTTCAATATCGGCATCCGCCTCCACCGGTTCATTGTCTCTCTTTCTCTTTATCGAAAGGATAGGGATATCCTCCGCCTTTTTGAGTGTCAGATCATACCGCTCCTTTACATCCCAAAGCAGGTCGCCTTCCGTTATCGTTCCTATATATTTCCCATTTACATGATCAATAACCGGAATTGCGGTATATCTGTGATGCTCCATCTTTTCTAATGTCTGTCTCAGAGTGTCGTCGTCATAAATATAGGCGACCTCATTTTTCGGTGTTAAAAAAAACAGTATATTCATAAACTTTTCTCCAGAAGCTGTATCCGTCAATATTGTCCGTAAACTATTTTATCCGCAAGCGCTCTTGCCGCATCTTCTCCCCGAAGCTTTTTCACTATGGCAAGTCCGAAGTCTATGGAGCAGCCCATGCCTCTGGAGGTTATGATATTATCTGCAATTTCAGCCGGATTTTTCGTTACGTTAGCCCCCTCAAGGTGGCTTTCATAGTCGGGGAAGGAGCAGGCATTCTTTCCCTTCAGCATGCCCCTGTGCCCTAAAATACTGGGAGCTGCACAGATTGCGGCGATATCCTTTCCTTCTTTATAAAATGCGTCTATTCGATTCATCAATGCCGTGTGCGCCTCCAGATGCTTCGTTCCGGCGCCTCCCGGAAGGATGAGCATCGTAACCTCGCTAAAATCCACGTCTTCAAATAATTTATCCATCTTTACGGCGATTCCGTGAGAACCCATCACTTCCATTTCTCCGGTTATAGAAACCAGCTCCGTATCGATTCCCGCCCTCCGCAATAGATCCACTGCCGTCAGAGCTTCTATTTCCTCAAATCCCGTCGCGAAAAAAACACATACTTTATCCATTTTATTTCCTTTCCGTCCGTTTTATCTTGCCAAAAACGGACTGGGTATATTTATGCCATATCTATTTTACCACTCCTTTCTGTTTTTTTAAAGCTGTCTATTTTTCTCAGGTTATATTGCCAAAAATTATTTTATCTACTAGAATAATTGTAATATTAGGAAGGAAATGATTTGCATGAAAATATTCAAAATAGCATTTGGCGGTGCACTGGCAATTATATTAGCAAGCTTATTAAAACTGGAATACAGCACTGCTGCGGGCATTATTACACTTCTTACCATTCAAGATACCACCAAAGAGACCATACACATTTCTTTAAAAAGAGTGGTAGCTTTTTGCATTGCAACTCTACTTTCCTTTGGCCTTTTTAATTTAATCGGGTATCATGCAATTTCCTTTGGCCTTTTTCTTCTTGTATTTGTATGGATTTGTTATACATTTCAATTGCAAGACGCTATTGCAATGAATGCAGTCCTGGCTACTCATTATTTAGTTTCTTACCATATGCCGCTTTCTCTTATTCAAAACGAATTTCTCTTATTATTCATCGGCGCAGGTATTGGAACACTTCTTAATCTATTTATGCCGGATAAAGTAAAACACATAAGAAATACACAGGCCGTACTGGAATCCGATTTAAGAGCGGTACTATCCGGAATGTCTGAAAACCTTTTAAAGGAATCAAAGGAAAATTATACCGATGAATGCTTTTACGTTCTCGAATCTCATATTGAAAGAGGTCTAAAGGATGCCTATGATAATATGAACAATACTCTTACCAAGAATACAAAGTATTTCATTGATTACATGCAGATGCGAAAACAGCAATGTCAAGTACTTCGAAATATTTATCAGAAGATCAAGACACTGGATTATGTACCGGAACAAGCAGAAGATATTGCAAATTTTATTGACCATATTGGAATAAGTTTAGAAGAAACCAATAACGCTGCCGCTTTGCTTTTGGAATGCGAAACATTATTTCAAAAATTTCAAGCAAGTGATCTGCCCACTACAAGGCAAGAATTTGAATCCAGAGCAGTACTCTATACGCTCTTAAAGGATTTTGAATATTTTCTGCAGGTTAAACAAGATTTTGCTGCTTCTCTCTCCAGCGAGCAAAAGAAAAATTATTGGAAAACTGTATCGTAATGTTATTTCGTTTCTTCTTTTATCGATTAAGTCATATTGGCAAAACGTTCCACTGTTTTTGTATAACTCGCCATTGTCTTATCGGGCCACCGTACGCTCTTGCTCAGGCGGCAATGCTGGCTATCGGAATCCATACACTGTTTCGTATTAGCACCGCCTTATACCCTTAGGGATATCTGTATGAAATATTACTAGATAAATCGGAGAAAATATCAATAAGCTGTTTTTCATTTAAAAGCAAGAGTAGTATAATGAACAAATAATCCCCAGGAAAGGAATAGATACTATTATGAACGGCATGGAAATCGAAAGAAAATTCACAATAAAGAAATTACCCGATAACCTCAGCTCCTATCCGTCCCACCATATCGAGCAGGCTTATCTGAACGTAAATCCCGTCGTCCGTATCAGGAAACAGGACGAAGAATATTATCTGACCTATAAAGGAAAAGGACTCCTTGCAAGGGAGGAATACAACCTGCCCTTAAACAAAGAATCCTACTATCATCTGCGCCAAAAATGCGACGGTAATACAATATCAAAACGAAGATATTTAATTCCCATCGATGGCTCTTCGCTTACTATCGAGCTGGATATCTTCGATGCCCCCCTCGCTCCTCTCATTATCGCCGAGGTGGAGTTCTCCTCAGAGGAGGAAGCAAAATCCTTTCTTCCGCCTGAGTGGCTCGGAGAGGATGTGACTTACGACCATAGATACCATAATTCTAACTTGATTTAGTACTTCACCGGTTCCGGCGGTTCCGGCACGTTCCAGCCCTTGGCCGTCCCCGTTGATTCCCGAACGATCAGCTCCGCCGGAAATACAATGTGCTCATAGGATTTGCGTCCGGCAATGATATCGAACAGCAGCTTGATGGTGGTCTTCGCCATATCCTTAACCGGCTGCCTTACGGTAGTAATTGCCGGATTATAATATTTACCAACGTCGATTCCATCGTAGCCCGCAACAGAAACATCCTCCGGTATTCTCATGCCTGCTTCCAAAAGCGCCCTGCATGCACCCACCGCCAGTATATCCGCGGTAGCGAATACTGCAGTAAATTTTTCTCCGGATTCGACGAGCTTTTTTGCTGTAATATATCCATTTTCCATGGAATAATGCTCAATGTCATCCTCAACCTGGCGCACCAGCCTCTCGTTGAAGGTGATACCGGCCTCCGAAAGAGCATCCTTATAGCCCTCAAGACGAAGCTGCCCAATGCTGTTAATTTCAGATTCCGCCGACAGAATCGCTATGTCCCTATGCCCCAGACCGATAAGGTGAGCGGTCATAGCATAGCTTTCCTTTCTATCGTCCACCGCTATGCTGGAATATAGCACCCTGCTGATATTCTCCGGCACAGCAGTTCCTATGGTACTGAATATGTAAGGTACCCTAAGATTCTCTATTTTCTCCTGTGAATGGAAGAAATACCCCCCCAGAAAAATAATTCCGCGAAGTCTCTTTTCCTTCACCAGCTCTAAGGCGACATCCACCTCATCTTCGTAATACTCAACATGCTTAAGCACGAGAGAATACTTTTTCTTCTGCGTCTCTTCTTCAATTACCTTGATCATATCGGAAAAAAGCGGATTCGTAATACCCTTTACGAGCACCGCAATGCTTTTTGCATCGATTCTTTTTAAATTTCTCGCGCTGTTATTCGGAACAAAGCCCGTAGTCTTTATCACATCCATAATCATGTTCTTCGTCTCCGGATTGATGTCCGGATGATTATTGATGGCTCTGGAAACCGTACTGATGCCTACCCCGCACTGCTTTGCAATATCCTTTATCGTAATTTCAGGCATACTACATCCCTCCATATTTCTCCCTTATTTGACCCTTGTATCATATTATAACACAAGATATAAATAGCCAGGAATACTCAACAAATATCCCTGACTATCACAGCGTCCCGTCGCCTAAATTCTTCCGTATAGCTTTGTCATCTTCCGAATTTTTTCCGCCAGCTCGTCGTCAAGCTGATCCGGAAGCAGCCGCCATTTCCAATTATCACCCAAGGTGGAGGGCGTATTGAGTCTCGCCTCCGAGCCAAGGCCCAGATAATCCTGAACCGGAATGATCGCCGTGTCCGCAACGCTGGCTAACGCGGCGCGGATAAAGTCCCAATGGATATCCTTTTTCGTCTTGATGTTCAAATACCGCTTGGCAAAGTTCTTATCCCTTCTGTTAAAGGTGGTATACCAGCCCACCGTCGTATCGTTATCGTGAGTTCCCGTATAAACTACGGAATTGTTCGTGTAGTTATGGGGAAGATAGTCGCTTTCCTCTCTTGAATCGAAAGCGAATTGCAATATCTTCATTCCCGGATAACCGGTCTTTTTCACCAGCTTGATAACGCTTGGCGTAAGGAATCCCAGATCCTCCGCAATCACCGGCTTATTGCCAAGCTTCGCCTTTATGACCTTGAAAATGTCGTAGCCCGGCCCCTTCTTCCACTCTCCGAACTCTGCGGTAGGATCCCCATAAGGAATGGCATAATATTCGTCGAAGCCTCTGAAATGATCGATCCGCACTACATCATACAGCTCATAACAGTAGGTAATCCGGCGCACCCACCATTCATAGTCCGTCTTTTCGTGGTATTCCCATTCATAGAGCGGGTTCCCCCACAACTGTCCGGTAGCGGAAAAAGCGTCCGGCGGACAGCCTGCCACTCCGATAGGCGTACAAGTGCCATCCAACTGAAACAACTCCGGATTAGCCCATGTATCCGCACTGTCAAAAGCTACATAAATAGGAATATCTCCTATAATGCTTATATTTTTCTTATTGGCATATTCTTTCAGTGCAAACCACTGCTTTGCAAAAAGGAATTGCTGGAATTCATAGAACTCCACTTCCTCTGCGTATTTTTCCCCGTAAGCCTTCATGGCGGAAGTCTTGCGCAGCTTTATATCCTCATCCCATTCTATCCAGCTTACTCCCTTGAAGGAATTCTTTACTGCCATATAAAGTGCATAATCGAAGAGCCAGTACTCATTTTCCTTCTTGAATTCCTGAAACTTCACATTCTTTGCTATCTTGCTTTTCTTGTATGCTATTTTCAATATCTTCGACCGCGACAGGTAGATTTTTTCATAATCAACATACATGTCATCGCTTCCGAAATCGCACGCCTCGCAGTCTTCTTCGGTAATCCAGCCTTCCTTAACGAGAGCCTCCAAATCTATGTAATACGGATTTCCTGCAAAAGTAGAAAAGGATTGATATGGAGAGTCTCCATACCCTGTAGGACCAAGGGGAAGTATCTGCCAATATTTCTGCCCTGCCTTTTCCAAAAAATCGACGAACTCGTACGCCTGCTTAGAAAACGTACCGATGCCGTACTTAGACGGAATGCTCGATATCGGTAATAAAATGCCGCCTTTTCTCATAGTTCCTCCCATTAGCCTTTCACCGCTCCGGCTACAACGCCTTCGATAATGTATTTCTGACATGTCAGATAGAATATAACAATCGGAATAATCGACAATACGAGCATTGCCATGAGCGCTCCCATATCCTTATTTCCGTTAGAGCCCACAAGCATCTGTACAACTACCGGAATCGTCTTATACTGCGTACTGATACCGATTACCAAATAAGGCAGAAGGAAATCGTTCCATATCCACATAGCATTTAAAATAGCTACCGTAATCGCCGTAGGTTTAAGTATCGGAAAGACCACTCCAAAAAATGTCTGCAACGGATTGCAGCCGTCGATCATGGCCGCCTCTTCTATTTCTAGCGGAATGGATTTCACGAAGCCCGCGAACATAAAGACGGACAAACCCGCTCCGAAGCCCAGATACAGCAGGCACATTCCCAGAGGATTTCTTAAATGAAACTTATCCGCAAGGCTGGTCATCGTAAACATGACCATCTGAAAGGGCACGATCATGGAAAACACGAACATATAATAAAGAATCGTGGAATATCTGGATTTTACCCTCGTAATGTAATATGCGGTCATGGAGGTGAACAGTATGATCAGTCCGACGGAAATAATCGTGATGAAGAAAGACCAGCCGATGGCCTTGAAAAGCCCCGTCTTGATCAAACCATTCACATAATTTGTAATTCCTACAAAGGTCTCCGAATTGGGAAGGGAAAACGGGTCTTTACTGATAAAAAACTTTCCCTTAAAGGAGTTATTCAAAATAAACAGCAGGGGATAAAGTATAGCAACTGTCAAAACGCATAACAACACGAAAAATATTTTATTGGAGAATCTGCTCTTTGCCGATGTCATCAATGCTCTACCTCCTTACTTCTCGTAAACGATAACTGCACTAACGCAATAAGCGCCACTATGACAAAAAATATTACTGCCTTCGCCTGGCCAACGCCCTCATACCCTGTCTTACCATAGAAGGTCTCGTAAATATTCAGCGCCAGCATCTGTGTCTTTTTCATCGGCGCGCCGTTCGTAAGCGCTTTATTCTGATCGAACAGCTTAAAGCTGTTTGACAGCGTTAAAAACATACAAATCGTAATGGAGGACATTACCATAGGAATCTTAACCTTGATCAAGGTCTGCCATGGTGTCGCTCCGTCAATCTTCGCCGCTTCTACCAAATCTCCCGGCACGTTCTGGAGGCCGGCGATATAGATAATCATCATATAGCCTATCATCTGCCAATTCATAAGAAGCACTAAGCCCCAAAATCCGTAGGTAGCGCTGGACACGATCGTCGTTTCATATTTATATAAAATAGCATTAATCATTTGCTGCCATGTATAGCCGAGTACAATACCGCCGATTAAGTTCGGCATAAAAAATACGGTTCTGAATATATTTGTTCCTTTGATCTTTCTCGTAAGTAATAACGCAATCGCAAATGCAAATAAATTAATCGTCAATACACTGATTACCGTAAATGCCACCGTAAAACCCAAAGCGCTCGTAAATCCCTGTCCGCTGGAGAAGGCCGTTTTGTAATTGTCAAACCCTACCCATTTCGCATTGCCTACCGTGGTGAATTTGCAAAAAGACAAATACACGCCCTGCACGAAAGGAATGATAAAGGCAAACGCAAAGGCTATCACCGTAGGAAGGGTAAATATCAAAAAATATTTTTTTAATGTCTTTTCCATAGTCCGTCCTCCTCTTGGCAAATTTTGAAAAACACTCCGCAGCCGAGGCTGCGAAGTGTCTCTTTACTCAACTTGCTGATAAACAAATATTTATTAAAATATTAATCTTATGTCTATATACTACTCTGAATTGGAATATTTATCAAATCCTTTTTCTGCAGCAGGAGAGTGCTCCTTACGTTACTGTTCACTCCGTTCTCAGTAACGCATGATTTCTGCATTTAAATTCGCTCCGCGAAGCAGAAATCATCTCTTGCATCACGTTCTTACGTATCTTAACAGTAAATGTTAAGATACTGTATGAACAGTAATCTCTTTATTGTGCAGTTGCAGCTTTCTCCTCTGCCCATCTCGTAACTACTAAGTCTTTTACTTCATCCCATGTCATGTTTTTGTTGCAGTACTCGAGAAGAGCTGCGCCGAAATCATCCTTGAATGCCTGGCTGGGGAATGTGGTGAAGTTCCATGTTACGCTGTTCTTTCCATTTTCCATGTAGCGATACATCTCTTTTGCAAGAGGATCGGTAGGTTTCTCATCATCGCCGAAGGTAGTGAACGGTGCAGAGTTTCCTAAAGAATTAACCATGTAATCCTTGCCTGTATCGGAAGAAATCATCCAATTAACGAAATCTAAAGTTGCTTTCTGATCTGCTTCGGAAGCCTGGCTGTTTACACACCAGAAGTTCTCTGTACCGGTGCAAAGTCCCTGGTTCTCTTCGCCGGAAACGCCGGTGTAGATAGGCATAAATTTAACGTTCTCTTCCTTTACCGTGTTGCCTTCTACTGTAGAAATCTGTCCCCATGCCCAGTTGCCGTTCTGAACCATAGCGCACTGTCCGAGAGCGAACTCAGCCATGGAATCGGTAACCGCTTTGCTTCCAAGAAGTCCGGGAGCAACCGTGGAGTTGTTGATGTATAAATCGAAAATGTTCTTGTAGTTATCGGAATATGTGAATTCGATAGCTGCCATGTCACTTACCTTGTTGTCTTTGTATTCGTAGTAAACAGGAATGTTTGCAAGGTGTGTCTGCCATCTCCAGTCTTCGCCGGGAAGAAGAGATGTGGAAGCAAATACGCCTTCAATACCCAGATCTGCCTTCTTTGCTGTCATATCTTCTACAACTTCTTTCAGCTTGTCGAAGGAATTGATTTCGTCAACACTTGCTGCTTTCGCTCCGTCCAGTGCGAAATATGCCTGCATAATAGCGTCATTATAAATGATACCATAGGATTCTACCGTGTAAGGAACGCCGTATGCGCCGCCATCTTCACCGGTAATAGCAAGACCTTTGTCAGAAAGAGCGTTGTAAAGCTCGGAGCCTGATAAATCAAGGCAGTAATCCTTCCAGCTATTGTAACCAACCGGTCCGTTAATCTGGAACAGAGTAGGTGCATCCTGACCTGCAATTTCAGATTTCAATACTTCTTCGTATGTACCGCTCGCCGCAGTTACGACCTTAACCTCTACACCGGTCTCTGAAGTGTAAGCCGCTGCGATCTCCTGCCACTGCTCATCAACCTCAGGCTTGAAGTTCAGGTAATATACGCTTCCGCCTTCTGCCTCTGCGGTCTCTTCTGCCGGAGCTGCCGCTTCGGGTTCTGCTGTCTCTTCCGCAGGAGCTGTCGTCTCTTCCTTCGCCGCAGGTACTTCTGCTGCAGTGCTGCCGCAGCCAACCAGCATGGAAGAAACCATTGCTACACAAAGTAATGCACTAATCAGTTTCTTTTTCATAATGAATACCTCTCCTTTTAATTGTGAATAAGTTTCTTGGTACCGTTTTCGGTATCGTTATCGGTAACGTTTCCGAACATGTATAAAGCATAGCATTCTGATGAACAATTTGCAACAGTTTTTTCGTAATTTTTCGTATTTTTGTCACAAATAGCTTAAACAGAATGCTTGTTTTTGTATATATTGAATAATTATCTGCCTTTTACATATTATTTGCCGCCTGCATGTTCTTTCGATACTCGGTGGGCGATACTCCGCATACGTTTCGAAAAATTTTCATAAAGTGTTTTTCGTTCTCGTAGCCTACCCTTTTACTGATTTCCACCACGCGCATTTCTGTCTGGGCAAGAAGCTTCTTCGCCTCTTCTATGCGGAATTCCTTCAGATAATTCACGAAGTTCCTGCCTGTATATTGCTTGAACACATAGGAAAACAGCGAATAATTCATGGATACGTGATTGGAAACCACCGCCATGTTCAAGTCCTTGTCGAAATTCTCCTGAATAAAACCGATAGCCTCCTGCATTTTCTGCTTGTTTTTATAATCGTCGAATTCCTCGTCCAGCCGGTCATGAAATTCCATCAGCCAGCCGGTAAATTCCTCCGTAAAGGAATCAATATCGGGGAAGCTGTAAATATCCTTGAATCGTTCGGCTTCCTGGGCTACCTGCTGCATCACGTTCTGGTAAATTCCCACTACCAAATCGATCAGCGACAAAATGTCTTCCTCGAAGGTGACCGCGGAATATTTCTTCCGCTTCGTATCCTTAACGATCTGTCTTATGCTTGTCAAGGATTCTTCGATCCTGCTTGTCCCGATTTGCTGGGCTATTTGGCGCATCTTCTCCGTATTGGGCTTATCGGTATCCGTGCGTATCTCTTCGAAGCTCACCTCGTAGCGTCCGGTACAGAAGGCTTCCTTTCTTGCCGCCTTTGCTTCCTTGTAAGCGGCCTTTAAATATTCCACGCCTTGATATCTTTTGCTGATTCCTGTATGGCATCCGGACAGCTCTTCCTTAAGGAATCTGTCCTTCTCCGTTCCCATAATTATGTAAACCGAACTCTTTTCTATGTCCCGCCAGTACATAAATTCCTCACCTGAGACTTCCGCGCCCTCCTGCCTCTGGGTACAGAGGATATAATAGTCCTTGCTTACGGGCATACCGTCAAACCACTCCGCAACTATCTGCATCTCCTTACGGGTCACATCTGACGTCATTACATATTTCAATTGGTTTTTTCCGATGCTTTTTAACTCTGCCTCCTGTGCCTCCCTTTGAATAAGCTCTCTCTGGAAGGTCTCAAGGATCGTTTTTACCTTATCCCGCTCCACAGGCTTCAAAATATATTCCCGTACTCCTCCCCGCAGCATCTCCACCGCATAAGAGAAGTCGTCGTAACCGCTGACCGCCACGATGAGAGGCTTATGAGGAAGCTCCTGAATAGCCGAAACCAACTCTATCCCGTCCATTTTGGGCATACGGATATCAGTGAACATTACGTCTATTTTCTGGCTTTTCAATATCTCATAGGCGCTCTGTCCGTTGTTGCACTCTAAAATGGCAGCCACCGGAACGCCGGAGCGCTGTATCATCGTTTTAATGCCTTGCCGTATCATTTTTTCATCTTCTACAATGAGTACTGTATTCATTATGCTCCTTCTTTTCTCCGTAAAGGTATCCTTACCATAATCTTCGTGTAACAGCCCAGCTTAGAGGCTATCTCGATTCCATAGCGCTCTCCGAAACTCATCTTTATTCTATCCTGTACGTTCTTTAAACCGATTCCGTTACCGGAGCCGCCGCCGGCTTCGATCTCTCCCGAAATCTTTTTATAAAGCTCGCTTACTTCCTTCTCGCTCATTCCTTTTCCGGCGTCTGTAATCTCTATGATACAATCATCGCCGTCCACAAAGCCTTTCATGTATATGCTGGTATCCTCCGCCATTTCTTCTATACCATGATAGATAGCGTTTTCCACAATGGGCTGTAAGGACATCTTGGGAATCTCCTGCTTATAAATGATATCGTTCATATTCAGGGACAGATAGATTTCATAGTCGAAGCGGAGGTTTATCAGCGCAAGATAGTTCTTGATATAGTCGATTTCCTCCTCCACCGTCACGTTGCCGGATACCCAGCGCATACTATAGCGCAGCAGCTTTCCAAGGGAAGTCACTGCATCCGATATTTCATATTTTTCATCAATTTCCGCCATCATCTTAATGGATTCCAGCACGTTGTATATGAAATGCGTATTGATCTGATTCTGGAGCGCTTTAATCTCCGAATTTTTCACCAAACGCTCCCGGTTGATATTCTCCTCCATAAGCTGCCTGATGCGCAGAAGCATCTTGTTGATCTGGGTGCCAAGCTCTCCCATTTCATCGGTACCGCAGCCCTCGATCACAACACCCAGGTCACCCTTTTGCACCTCCCTGATAGAAAAGAGTATGCTGTAGAACTGGCTCAAAAGGCTCTTTACTACGAAGTTGATAAGGACAATCAGACACATGAGAATTCCGAGCATAATGAGGATAAAAAATGCCCTCATATTGTGGATTCTTCCGATTTCCGACGCGATACTGTCCACATAAATCAGGCTGCCCGCCAGCTCCTTTACGGGAAGATATCCCACCACGAAGGGCTCTCCGCCTATTTCTATATAATAGGTATTGCTTTCTTCCTCTCCCCCGGAAACTGTATTCTTCATAATATATTCTATGTAATTGTCCTGATTTTCCTTTTCCGCACCGTAATGTCGTTCTCCGCTATCGTCGGCAAAGCAGCTCCACCGCCCCGGACGATTCTCATACAGCTCGGGAAACATGGTGTCCATGGACATGGCTACCTCCAGCACGCCCAGATCGCCGTTTTCAAAATCCTCGATAGGCGTTACAAGAGACATTATTTTTTTATTCTGGTCCATCACATAGGAGTCGAAAATCATATCCGTATAATCATATTTCCAGCCATAAATATCCGTATCTTCGGCCCAGTCCAGCCGCTCCATTCTCTCTCTTTTATAGAGGATGGGCATCATTTCCTGAAGAGAGTTGCTGTCCGCATAAACCCGAATCTGATAAAGGTAGGGATTGCTGTTTACCATTCTCTCCAAAGAGGCGATATTGACATTATAAAATTCCCGCAGCTCCTCTGTGCTCATTGGCTGTCCTTTTTTAATGTTGCCCAGACAATCCGTCAAAAAGGCGTCGCTTAAGAAAAACTGGGTGGACATATTGATGGAATCCACGTTTTTCAGTATCCGGGTATAGCTGCTTTCCATACTGTACTCCATACTGCTGCGCTTTTCCCTGACTGCACTTTCCTCCATGCTGTAAAAAAGATACATGGAAAAAAAGACGATGGGCACGATAACGAAAGCAATGATGATAACCGTAAACTTTATATTTAATTTTAAACCCTGCCATTTTTCTCTTATCTGCTTCATCTTTTTCCATTTTCTATCTTATTGCCGTTAATGAATTCCAAGCTTCTCCTTAGCTTCGATCATCCGCTTCGTCTTTTCCTCCATGACGGCGTCAAATCCAAGCTCTTGCCTCTTTTGCACAAACTCCTCCAAGATGTTGTCGAATTCCTCATCGGAGGAAGAAAGCAGCAGTTTCGGCAAAAAGCGGCCCCAAAGATCTTGTATCTTCATGTCCGCATAGCCCACCTTAGAGTCTGTCTCCAAGTCTATCGTATACTGCTCCAGATAACAGGTGTACGGGTAAGTCCACTCTTCCATCTGTCCGAGAGGCTCCGAAAGCGGCGGCTTCCACTGAAGCTGCATCACATTGTTCTGGAACATCCAGTAGGCGTCGTCTCCGCCGTACAGTCTGTCGTATTCCTTCCTATCCGTGTTGAGGAGATTCCTTACCTCCTCTCTTAGGACGGGTTCACCATCCACCTCGTCATAGGTTACCCCTTCTACACCCAGGTACGTCGCTTTCTGGCCTTCCTCACTGATAAAGTAGCTAAAAAGTTCAATCGCCCGGTCCGGATATTCACAGTTCTTGGAAATGAAGGTCACCGTCCAGCCGGTGATTCCCGGACCGGGAAGCATATAATCGTCTCCCGCAGAATTCTTCGGACCGTCCACCGCGATATAGATGCTCTCAGGATTATTTTTATAAAGTACCTTCTGCTGGGCATCCAGGTCTGTCCGCTGGTAAATCATGCAGAAATACCTCCCTTGCTTTATCTTCTCTTCCATCTGGGTTCTCTGGTCGATGAAGATATCCTCCTTCAGATACCCCTCTTCTCCAAGCTGTCTGAATGCTTTCATCCATCTGATGTATTCCGCATCCGTAAATCTGTCATAATATTTTCCGTCCTGCTCATAGGGAACCGCAAGGAAATTCTGTAAAAACTGGTCGAAAGAATCGCAGCCCTTGGAGGTAAACGCATGGGCACCGATAGGAATTAACGGCTGCCCGTCTACCGCAGGAAACATCTCTGCCGCCTTTCGCACCGCCTCCATAAAACCCTCCGGCGTGGTCATGTCAGGACTTCCGATGGCCTCGTATATATCCTTGCGCACCAAAAAAGTCTGGTTGGAGCCGATATTGCCGTAGGTCCTGTAATCTTCCTCCAGATAGCTGGAATTGGGATAGCAGTAGATATTACCGTCCTCCCTCGTATACCAGTCGCACACCTTATCGTTCGTCACTTGCCAGAAATATGGATCATACTCATCCGCCAGCTCATTCAGGGCGTATACCATATCCTGGTTGATCATCTCGTCAATCTGAGGTTCCCACCAGCCAAGCGTAATGATATCCGGCAGCGTATCAGAGGAAATAAGCGCATTGAGCTTCTCCGATTCGTTCCCCTTGGGCGTGATGAATTCGATGTTTACTCCGGTATCCTCCGTAATCTTCTTCGAAACGGCGTTGCCGCCCCACGGGGTGGTGAACCATGAAAAATTGATGTACCAATCCAAGGTAATGATTTCTTCGCCTTCTTTTTCCGACACTTCTGTCATATTTAAAGAAGAGCTTTTTCCCACCTTTTCTCCTCCGGCCTCCGCCGCACCGCATCCCCATAGTCCCAACGCCAAAATCAGGACTGCTGCCAAAATTCCTATCCATTTTTTATCAGATTTCTTTGTCATATCTTTTGTCATACCGCTCTCCACTTTGCCAAAACAGCCTCCCGTTTCTTTATGTCCAATATATCAAATTGTCCATAAATAAACAAGGAGGCTAATCTATTATTCTTTTACACTTCCCGACGAAATACTGCTGATAATGTATTTCGAGCAGAAGCAGAATACAATGATAATCGGAACTACCGAAATTGCAACTGCTACATATGTAGCACCGATATTTTGGGCGATATCCCTCACCGAATTGAGAGAAGCAATCATAACAGGCAGCGTGAATTTCTTCTGGGAATTCAGTATAACGAGCGGAAGCAGGTAACTGTTCCACGAGCCGATAAAGAGACCGATCGCCATGGTGGCAATGCCCGGCGACATGATCGGAAGTCCTATTTTATGGAAAATATAGAACTCGCTTGCCCCGTCGATCCTCGGAGCTTCCAGCAGCGACTTGGGCATGACCGAAAGCAAATACTGCCTGAGAAAAAACACCGTTGCCGGAGAAGCGATGGACGGAACGATAAGAGGAATAAAGCTGTCTATCAGTCCGAGCTTCGTAGACAAATCGTAAAAGCCTAAAAGTCCAAGCTGTGCCGGAATCATCATGGAAACAATGATAATGGTAAAAATCACTTTTCTTCCCTTAAACCGGTAGAAGGCAAAGCCGAATGCGGTAAGTGATGAAAAGTAAGCTGCTAGCGCCGTGCTGAGTACCGAGATAAAGATACTGTTGGCAAAGCCCCTGGGAATATTCAGATTCGCTTTGACCACTTCCCAGTTTTTTATCAGATAATCACCGGGAATCAGGGTAAAGCTCTTCATGATATCCGTGCCCTCTCTCGTAGAGTTTACTAACATCATGATAAAGGGCAGAAGGCATATCGTCGAAAGCAGAAGGAGCAGCAGGTAAATAATCGTTTGATTTACTTTCTTTGTCATTTAGTCCTCCTCCTTCCTTTTTTTCGAGTACATCATCAAATATACCATGATGGAGCATATACAAATGATGAAGAAAAGAATAAACGCTATAGCGCCCGCATATCCTATCTGTCTGTTCTTAAACGCCATCGTATACAAGTGCATAACTGCCGTATTTACCGCACGCACCTGCTTCTGCTGGCCTAATGTCATCAGATAAGGAATATCAAATAGCTGCAGACCTCCGATCAAAGAAGTAATCGCTACGTAAAGCATGATCGGTTTTAAAAGAGGAATGGTAATCTTCCCGAAGACCTTCCATCTCCCTGCGCCGTCGATAGCCGCGGCCTCGTAATAATCCCTGTTAATTCCCTGAACACCCGCCATAAGCATGATAAAGGAATTGCCAAACCACATCCACGCGCCGATGACTCCCACCGCAGTGCGCAGCAAAGGAGGGGTTCCCATCCAGTCTACGCTTTCACTTATGAGTCCAAGCCCTTTAAGAATTTGGTTGAAAGAACCGAATTTCCAGTCTAGCATCGTTTTGAACAGATAAGCCACGGAGGTGGCTGCAATCAGATTCGGAAGATAAAACAAAGCCCTGAAAATACTAAGGCCCCTCGTTCGGTACTTCATGTCACTAAATACTATCGTCAGCAGGAACGCTATACCAAGCTGTAAAATAATATTGATGCCCCATATTCTTACCGTATTTCCAAACGCTTCCCATAGTAATTTGTCCTTAAATACCCTTATGTAGTTGGTGAGTCCTACCCATGTAGGAACATTGAAGCCGCTGTAATCTGTAAAGCTCAAATACAGAGTACGGGCTACAGGGTAGATATTAAATGTAAGAAACACCAAAACAAAGGGAGCAATAAATGCATACCCCATGTTATCCCGATTGTGAAGCCCTTTTGTTTTCTTCGTTTTATCCGCTGCCTTCACCTTTCCACCCGCTTTCTTTTCCATCTGTTTTTATCATTCAATCGGGAATCACGGTGTGACCCGTGATTCCCGAGCAGTAGCTTTTAACTTTTTTCCTTATCTTACTACCGTAATTTCAGGGAAGGTAGCCTCTACCTGCATGTAGAAATCTTCAATCGCCTCTTCCTTCGTCATCTCACCTTTTTGTACCGCTTCGATGGATGCTCCCCAGAAACCGCCGATAGTATCATCATATTTCGTCTTTACAGAATAATCGATATTTTTAGCTTCCCCCATGTAGAACTCATATGTCTTCTGATTACCGAAGGATTCGTTGGTATAATCCTTGTTCGTTTCCAGAACCGCTGTGTTGGATACAACGTCGCCGTTGGACTTCTCAAGCCACCACTGTGCAGTTTCGTCATTCAACGTACAATATTTTACGAAATCCCAAGCCGCATCCTTTTTCTCGCTGTATGCGTTGATTCCTAAGAAGGTACCGCCGCCGAAATAAGAAGAAGGTCCTTTACAGATTCCGAAGTTACCCTTGTTGTCCGCTGCGTTATCGCGAACGATCAGTGCGCCCCAAGAAGGCAGGGAGTAGGAAAATACCTGTGTCATATCAGCTCCCTCTAACTCTTCCAGATCGCTCCAGCCGGCATTTAACGGAAGTTCACCTGCCATGGAAGCATACCATGCAGCAGACCATTCGGGAGCAAAGGCTACCAGCTCATCCTGATATAAAGCAACCGCTGTATCCATGTAAGCTTTCGCTGTATCGCTTAAGTTCAAGACATCATCCTTAACCCAAGGTTCCTGCGTATTTACATACCATCTTAAATTACCTGTATCGGAGAAGATTCTATAACCTGCATCCTTTACTTCTTTCGCCGTTGCAAGAATGGTATCGAAATCCTTGAATTTCTCTGAAATAAATGCAGGATCGTCATTGCCATAAATTTCTTTTGCAAGGTCACGGCGATAAATGATACTTCCCGGGGTTACCTGATAGCTGAGCGCTCTCTGGATTCCCTGTGCATCCTTACCCGCTTCGTATACGTAATCTACGATAGTGTCCTTATAGTCATCTACGTTATATTGTGACAAGTCATCAAAAAATCCTGCTTCGAAGAAGTTAGGAAGCATCTGGGGCTCTCCTACGATTACATCCGCCTCGCTGGATTTCGCACCGAGCGCAGAAGTAAGCTTTGTAGGATAATCCGCCGGAGCGATTACGACTACCTCTACTTCATTTCCCGTTTCTTCCGTATAACGTGCCGCGAACTGCTCTAAATCCGCTGCCAGCGTCCATACTACGATTTTATCGCCGCTTCCCGCAGCCGCAGCAGTGTCAGTGTCTTTGGCCTCTGTCGTTTCTTCTGCACTGTCCGTCGTCTCCGTATCGGATGTCCCACTTGTTGTGCTGGCACTTCCTCCGCATGCTGCGAGAGATAATGTCATCATTCCGGCAAGCATTAATGCCGTCAGTCTTTTAAACTTCATTTCATATCCTCCTTTTTCATACCTATTAGTAGATAATTTCATTATATAAGCTTATAAAAACGTTTTTAATGTCTCGTTTTTTAAAAAGGTGTCTTTTTTTTAGATTATGCACCGTAGCATACGGTGGAAATCGTATGGGGCTGCAGCGTAAGCTGCCCGCCCAAGCCGCTTTCGCGAATGGTTACCTCTGCCGCAGACTCCGACCTGTTAAGGAGGACGATTACCCTCTCTCCGTCGGGATTTAAGAAACCGGCCGTTTCGATTTGATCCGTATAGCGGCTGGTCTCTATTTTTCTCGCTCCGCGCTTAATGTATCTGCTGAACTGTCCTATGTAATAGTAAGAAAGCCTTTTTTCGAGAGTATCTTCTCCGGGCGCACACATCATGGGCGCAGCACAGAAATTCCCTACATGGTTAGGCCCCCCCTTATCGTCCAGCAAGAGATTCCAGTCAAAAAAGGCTTCTACTCCTGCCTTTAAATTGCCCAGCATGTCATGAGCGTACATCTCCGCCTTGGCTACCTCCGAGGAATCCGCAAAGCGGGAATATTCCACACAGCCCTCCGTAAAGAAGAGAGATTTTTCAGGAAATCTCCTCTTTACCGCTTCTAATGCTTCGAAATGGTCCCCCGAATACCAATGCACCGCGACTCCTGCCACCTCGTCTGATGTTTCCTGTGACGCGAATACCGCCTTCGCCCGGTCATAGACCTCATCCTTGTTGTGGTCCCATACGAAGATTTTAACATGATTTAAAGAAGCTGCCGCCAGCGCCGGGGCAAGATGCTTTCTCACAAACAGCGCTTCCTCCTCAGGAGTGTAAATGCAGGAATCCCACGTCTGCACAGCCATAGGCTCGTTTTGAACGGTAAGATAACCGATCCTGATTCCTTCTTTTTCATATTCCTGAATATAACGAACGATATAGCTTGCCCAGACACTGTAGTATTCTTCCTTCAGCTTGCCGCCGTTGTTCATATTCCCATTGGTCTTCATAAAGGCCGGAGGCGACCACGGGGATGCCAGAAAATAAAGCTTCGATGAGCTTTCCGCCATCGCATCCTTTATCATAGGAATCATATTCTCCCTATCGTGGGCAATATTGAAGCTCTTAAGCTCCCTGTCTCCTTCTTCGATATAGGTATAATTTCCAAGTGCAAAATCGCAGCTATGAATGTGAGTACGACCCAGATTATATCTAAGTCCGTCCTTTCCGAAATAGCCTTCGATCACCGCCCGTTTATTTGCCTCTCCAAGCTTGGAATAATTATAGGTGCTGGCCTCGGTAAATGCGCCTCCGAAGCCTTGTATCACATGTCCTTTCAGTTCAGGATAAATATTTACCAGATGCGCATAGTCCTCCGTCTTGCCTACCGGAATATCCGTTTCTTTCCAAAACTCATTCTTCGAGTAATCTGTCGTAATACATCTCATAATGCCTCTGCCCTCTTCCTTCCTTATTGAATCCTTGTGAAATTCGCAGTTTTAAGCAGTTACTGTTTACGCAGTAGCTTAACACTTGCCGTTAAGCTGCGTTAGAACGTGATACAAGAGATGATTTCTGCTTCGCGGAGCGAATTTAAATGCAGAAATCATACGTTACTGAGAACGCAGTGAACAGTAACTTTAAATATAAATTTGCCTCTTATCAGACGAATTTCTCTATTGGCTTTCACTTTTTCTTTGTTTATCATATAAATAAAAACGTTTTTATTCAGTCGTTCATTTTTTAATAAGGTGTTCTTTTTTTATAATTGTCACGAACACCGGCTATATGCTATACTGTTACAGTTCAGCCTCGCTTCCGAACTGCTGCAGAGCGTGTATAGGAGTTATATACACAGGGAACCGTCGAGGGGGAATGTCGTACTTACACTCATTGAAAAAATGAATATGTTGAAATGGAGATTGTTATGAGTATTTTAAACGTGGAAAATCTGACTCACGGCTTTGGTGACAGAGCCATTTTTAACGATGTGTCCTTTCGTTTACTGAAGGGAGAACATATCGGCTTGATCGGTGCCAACGGAGAAGGTAAGTCTACCTTTATGAATATTATTACGAACAGGCTCATGCCTGATGAAGGAAAAATCGAGTGGGCAAAAAACGTGCGCGTAGGCTATCTGGATCAGCATACCGCACTGGAAAAGGGAATGTCGATTCGCGACGTCCTATCCTCCGCTTTCTCCTTTCTCTTTGAAATGGAAGCAGAAATGAACGAGATTTGCGATAAGATGGGAACGGCCACGGAGGATGAGCTGGAGCAATATATGGAAGATTTGGGCACCATTCAGGATCTTCTCACCATGCATGACTTCTACATGATCGACGCCAAGGTAGAGGAGGTAGCACGGGCGCTGGGCCTTACCGATATCGGGCTGGATAAGGATGTTACCGATCTAAGCGGCGGCCAGAGAACCAAGGTCTTACTGGCAAAGCTTTTATTAGAAAAACCGGATATTCTTCTCCTGGACGAGCCTACCAACTATCTTGATGCAGAGCATATCGAATGGCTGAAGAGGTATTTGAACGATTATGAGAACGCGTTCATCCTTATCTCACATGATATCCCTTTTTTAAACAGCGTCATCAACCTGATTTATCATATGGACAATCAATCGTTAGACCGATATGTCGGAGACTATGACAAGTTCCAGGAGGTCTATGCCATGAAAAAGTCTCAGTTGGAGGCTGCTTATAATAAGCAGCAAAAAGAAATCGCTGACTTGAAGGACTTCGTAGCGCGCAATAAAGCCAGAGTGGCTACGAGAAATATGGCCATGTCGCGCCAGAAA
The DNA here is from genome assembly GCA_023442465.1 of Bacillota bacterium. Classification (GTDB taxonomy): domain Bacteria; phylum Bacillota; class Clostridia; order Lachnospirales; family Lachnospiraceae; genus Kineothrix. The sequence continues at coordinate 37,611 of JAEZZQ010000044.1, forward strand.
AAGCTGGATAAAATGGATATGATCGAGCTTGCAGCAGAAAAACCCAAGCCGGAGTTCCATTTCAGGGAAGCGCGAACTCCCGGACGGTATATATTCCAGTCCAGGGAGCTTGTGATCGGATATACGGAGCCGCTCTCCTCGCCTTTAAATCTGGAAATGGAACGGGGACAAAAAATTGCCCTTATCGGCGCCAACGGCATCGGCAAATCTACCCTGCTAAAAAGCATCCTCGGACTCATTCCTTCGCTATCCGGCAGCGTTACACAAGGGGATTATTTAAATATCGGTTATTTCGAGCAGGAAACCGACCAGAAGGTTACCACTACCTGCATAGAAGAAATATGGAAGGAATTCCCTTCCTACTCCCAGTATGAGGTGCGTTCTGCTCTCGCCAAATGCGGACTGACCACCAAGCATATCGAGAGCCTGGTAAAGGTGCTGAGCGGAGGGGAGCAGGCGAAAGTCAGATTATGTAAACTAATCAATCGGGAGACTAACGTCCTCCTTCTGGACGAGCCTACCAACCATCTGGACGTGGATGCCAAGGCAGAGCTTAAACGGGCTCTTACCGCATACAGGGGAAGCATCCTTCTCGTCTGCCACGAACCTGAGTTCTATGAAGGACTGGTTACCGATGTGTGGGATTGCACGAAGTGGACGACGAAGGTGTTCTAAGCGAATAGAACAAAAGTGAGCGTTAAGACAATCTGGTATTCATTATTCCCCTTCGCTGCATGTGGTTTTTCCAATTTCTTCCAAATCAGATGTGTATTTACTGTTGTTTGTTTATTTGTATGTTTCGAGGCTCAACTTGTCGGCTGACAAGGTGAGCCTTATTTTTGTCCATACCCCAAGCATTCTAAAGAATTTCAAAAAGTCTATTGCTGTATATACCTAGTGTTCTGTATCGTTGACTTTTAACCAGTTCACATTATTTCAAACGATATATCGTCTGACGAGATTGGCTGGAATACATCTTCCTGAATCCTGCTGTCAAAGACAATGTAAACAAACACAAACATAACCACCAGTAATAGATATAGGGCTATCTTATTAGTATATGAAAATACTCGACAAAATATGACAACAAAAGCATACATATACATACTATAAAATGAGGATAAAATAATTACAATACCAAAAGGAGATGAAAATATGTCATTACCGATCTTTCCGGAGGTAAGCCCTCCAATCAGCAGAGATGATGCTATAAACTATATTTTGGCTTCGATCGCTTTAGAAGAACTAGGATTAAGTCATATTTTGAATGCCGAAGGCGAAAAGATTCAATTTGCATTGGGAACACTTCCCGGTATAACCGGTCCTAATGCAACTATTGAAGAAGTAATTGAAGTAAATCAAAATGTTCTCGCTATTTTGGACAGTGCTGCCCAAAATCAGGTTATTTTAAATACTAAGATGAGAAATGCTCTTGCAGCACCCACTCTTCAGGGACCGACAGGCCCCACCGGGCCTACCGGACCTTCCGGCGGACCAACAGGACCTACTGGACCTACTGGACCTACTGGTGTCTTTGTTCCGGGAGAACTGCTTTTTAATGTTATAGGCCCTACAGGATCAGCTGGTGTCGGTTTTGGAGAAAATATCACTTTCGAATCATCTACTCTCGATATTACCGTAACTCCGGGCTCGGCAATCGTTAGGATTGAAGATCCCAATACCTCCGGTCCCACTGGGCCTACCGGACCCACTGGTGCTACGGGATCTACCGGCGCTACTGGACCCACTGGTGCTACGGGGGCTACCGGCGTTACTGGACCCACTGGTGCTACGGGCCCGACTGGTGCTACGGGACCTACCGGCGTTACTGGACCCACTGGTGCTACGGGGCCGACTGGTGCTACGGGACCTACCGGCGCTACTGGACCCACTGGTGCTACGGGGCCTACCGGTGCTGATGGAATAACCGGACCGACGGGACCTACTGGCCCTGGCGGCGCTACTGGATCCACTGGTGCTACGGGACCTACCGGTGTTACCGGACCCACTGGTGCTACGGGACCTACCGGCGTTACCGGACCCACTGGCGCTGATGGACCGACAGGATCTACCGGCGCTGACGGTGCTACTGGACCCACTGGGCCTACTGGCGCTGACGGATCGACAGGACCCACTGGACCTACCGGTGCTGATGGAATAACCGGACCGACGGGACCTACTGGCCCTGGCGGCGCTACCGGATCCACTGGTGCTACGGGACCTACCGGTGTTACCGGACCCACTGGCGCTGATGGACCGACAGGACCTACCGGCGCTGACGGTGCTACCGGACCCACTGGGCCTACTGGCGCTGATGGATCGACAGGACCCACTGGACCTACCGGCGCTGACGGCGCTACAGGACCCACTGGACCTACCGGTGCTGATGGAATAACTGGACCGACGGGACCTACTGGCCCTACCGGCGCTGACGGGGCTACTGGACCCACTGGGCCTACTGGCGCTGATGGAATAACTGGACCCACTGGACCTACCGGCGCTGACGGCGCTACCGGACCTACCGGCGCTGATGGATCGACAGGACCCACTGGACCTACCGGTGCTGATGGAATAACTGGACCGAAGGGACCTACTGGCCCTACCGGTGCTGACGGCGCTACTGGACCCACTGGGCCTACCGGCGCTGATGGATCGACAGGACCCACTGGACCTACCGGCGCTGACGGCGCTACCGGACCCACTGGGCCTACTGGCGCTGATGGACCCACTGGACCTACCGGCTCTACCGGACCCACTGGCGCTGATGGACCGACCGGACCGACTGGGCCTGCCGTTACGAGCGACAGCATGTCAACAGCCAACACAACTTCAGCTCTTATTGCCGTTGTGGTGGGCGGTACCGATATACCCCTGCCGAACAATCAAAACCTAAACACGTTCACCGTGGACGGTACGAATACTGAATTTACCGTACCGGTTACGGGAGAATACCTGGTCAGCTATGCCGTTGCCACAACGATTTCGTTGGCGATTTCCTCACGGGTATTGCAGAACGGCGCACCGATAGCGGCTTCTGTTGTTTCTCCTACCGTATCGGCAAGTAATCTGTCTACGTCCTTTATTGTTCCACTGACTACAGGAGATACGTTGACGCTACAGTTGTTCGGTCTACTCGGAGCGGCAACCCTTCTTGGTGGTGCAAGCACGTATATGACAGTTGTGCGGCTAATATAATCTTCCCTTTCAGGGCGGAAATAAAATGCCTTCTCCGCTTTTGCAGAGTTGCGTATAAAGTAATGCGCCTACAGGTACTCAAATTATCACTATTATACTTCCTAATAAAGAGGTTCCTGTCACTTTCAGAGATAATGGAGTATTAGAGGGCATTGCCCATACGCCGGGAAGTGTTGATTTGACGGTATTCGAGGCCGAAAATTATGAAATCAGTTTCTCATTGTATTTTAAAGCAACAGTTAGCTTGCCTAATAAGGATATTACAGTCACAATCACAATTGAAAATTAGACTGATTTCTTTCGTGTCAAACTAAACCTATACAAACGAGGAACCACCTTTTAGGGGGTGGTTCCGTTACATACCTGCGCATTACCCGACTCAAAAGCTTCTTTCCCTTTCTATCAGCTCACAATACCTCTCCTTCACGAACCGTCTCCTGTTCTCGCTGACCGGAAGCTTCCTGCCATCCCTTATTTTAACGCAGGCCTTCAGCAGGCTCTTTATATACATGGCATTCACAAGGAACGATTGATGCGTCCGGATAAATTGGAATTGAGAATCCTTAAGTTCCTGCTCTATCTCGTTCATCTTCCCGAAAAAGCACTCTCTTCTGCCCTCTCCGGTATGAATAAATATTTTTCTCCCCTGACTCTCAAAATATATGATGTTCTCTGTCGATATATTATGTACTTCCTTTTTGAAACAATAGGTGAAGCAGGATGCGCGTTCATAGATTTTTAAATAGGCGTCTAAAAAGTAACGTTCAAACAGCTCCTTATCTATCGGCTTATCCATAAACCGAAAGGTATCTACTTCGAACAGCTTTCTTATATACTTATCCTGGCTGGAAAAACAGATCATTAATGTATGCTTATTCATCCCCCTGATTTCTCTCGCCGTATTAATATCGTTTTCATCCTCTATATTCAAATAAATCAAGTCAAATTTTTCTTCCGAATAAATACTGTCCGTAAGCTTCTTTCCATCGAAAAATACATCGATATCCACAGAAACATTATTCTCTTTCGCAATTTTGAGCAATAGACTTTCCATTTCCGATGTGAGGATTATTTCGCCATCACATACCGCTATCCTCATCATTTGTAGGTCCCCTCTCACAAATCTATTGAAATGTGTAGATGCTATATCTTAACTAAAAGCCTTTCCATGTATTCAAATATTCTCTTAAAAAGCTGGTCTCTCTGCTCCCTCGTGCTGTTAGCCATAAAAACATCCAAGTCGAAGCTGTCCTCCATTTCACCGATAATCAAATAGGTCGGATCGATGTTCAGCTTGTTATGTAGTATCTTCACTTTATACATAGGAAGCTCAGTGGCCCCAGTCTCATATCGTTTATAATGGCCTTCTGCCACACACAATATATCCGCAAACTCATCTCGAGTATAGCCGAGATTTTCCCGGATCTCACGCAAGCGCTCACCTATTTGAATATTCAATTCTTTTTCACTAACTGTCTTTTTAGCACCCATATCACACCTCTTTATAAAGAAGCATATCAATTTCCTGTCGTTTTCCATAGCACATAATAGGCACTTATTTTAAACATCTTATGTATTACTATTTCCAATTTTGATGTATCCATACACTTTATACATTCAATATTGCTGCATACAGAACAAAGGTGTGCTACACACATTCTTCGGCAGCGCAGCCTTTGTTCCGCGCGCCGCTGCGCATCTATTGGTTCTGTAATAGGAGTCTGTGATACGAATCTTTTCCTATCACAGAAAAAAGAGAGCGTCCTCAGTCTCATAGACCTTTGGGACGCCCTCTTCCATCATATGGCGTTTTTATCTCTTATTTTAACTTCCAAATATCTCTGTTGTACTCGCTAATCGTCCTGTCGGATGAGAAGAATCCTGCCTTTGCAATATTCGCAAGCATCATCTTCTTCCACTTCTGTCTGTTCTCATAATCCCCGAACATTCTATCCTTCGTCTCGATATATTCCTCCAGATCCAAAAGGGTCATAAACCAATCCTTGTTCAGAATCTCGTTATAAAGTCTCTTCAGGTTCTCCTTATTGCCTTTTGCAAGAGCCTGCTTGCCCACGATGAAATCTACGGCTTCTTTGATGACCGGGCTCTTTTTATAATAATCCTTGGATATATAATCCGCCTTCGCATAGTGCTCGATTACCGCTTCCGACTTCTCGCCGAATACGTATATGTTTTCATCGCCTACCAGTTCATTGATTTCCACATTTGCACCATCCGAGGTACCGATGGTAACTGCGCCGTTTAACATAAATTTCATATTTCCGGTACCTGAGGCTTCTTTGGAAGCAAGGGATATCTGCTCGGATACGTCACACGCCGGAATCAGTTTCTCCGCATAGCTTACATTATAGTTTTCCACCATAAGGAGCGTCATGTAGGGACTTACCTCCGGATCATTATTGATAATATCCTGAAGCACTAAAAGCAAATGGATAATGTCCTGCGCTATGATATATGCAGGTGCAGCTTTCGCGCCGAAAATGAAGGTGAGCGGTGTAGATGGCTTCTTGCCTCCTTTGATTTCCAGATATTTATGGATAATATAAAGTGCGTTCATCTGCTGGCGCTTATACTCGTGAAGTCTCTTTATCTGGATATCGAAAATAGAATCCGGATTGAGTTCTACACCCTCCGCCTCCTTTACATATGCCGCAAGATCCTTTTTCCTGTTCATCTTGATTTCGGCAAGTCTATCTAACACCTCTTGATCATCACTATAGTTAAGAAGCTTCTCAAGTTCGTTCGCATCCTTCTTATAGCCGTCGCCTATCACTTGGGAAAGATATCCGGCCAGTTCTCTGTTACAGGATAAAAGCCATCTTCTGAAGGTGATTCCGTTTGTCTTATTATTGAATTTTTCAGGATAAATCTTATAGAAATCATTGAGCTCCGTATCCTTTAAAATCTCCGTATGGATAGCGGCAACGCCGTTTACGGAAAAGCCGTAGTGGATGTCGATATGTGCCATATGCACCCTTCCATCCTTATCAATGATCTGAACCTCGGGATTTTTGTATTTCGCTTTTACCCGCTTATCCAACTCTTTGATGATCGGAACCAACTGGGGAACTACCTTTTCCAAATATTTCAGCGGCCATTTTTCCAGCGCTTCCGCGAGAATCGTATGATTCGTATAGGCACATGTCTTGCTTACCACCTCGATTGCTTCGTCCATGGTAAATGCCTTCTCGTTTACCAGAATACGAATCAGCTCCGGGATTACCATCGTCGGATGTGTATCGTTGATCTGGATTACCGCATGGTCATACAGCTTGCGAAGGTCATATTTCTTCTCCTTCATCTCACGCAGGATGAGCTGGGCCGCATTGCTTACCATGAAATACTGCTGATAGATACGAAGCAGGTTGCCTGCTTCATCGGAATCATCGGGATATAAGAACAGCGTCAGGTTCTTTTCGATTGCTTCCTTGTCAAAATCGATGCCTTCCTTTACAATGCTCTCATCCAGAGACTCGATGTCGAACAGTCGGAGCTTGTTCACGTCGTTGCCATAACCGACTACGTCGATATCATACAATCTCGAAGTCACCTTTCTCTTTCCAAAATACACGTCGAAGGTAACGTCCGTCTTCGTCAGCCATGAGCGTTCCTCTATCCAGTCATTCTTCTCAGCGGTCTGCAATTTGTTCTTGAAAACCTGCTTGAACAGACCGTAGTGATAATTGAGGCCGATGCCCTCTCCGGGCAGCCCGAGGGTTGCTATGGAATCGAGGAAGCACGCTGCAAGCCTGCCCAGTCCGCCGTTGCCGAGGGACGGTTCCGGCTCGATTTCCTCCATCTTCGCGATATCCTTTCCCTTCGACTTCAAAATAGAAGCAAGGTCATCATAAACACCCAGATTAATCAGGTTGTTGGATAATAGCTTTCCGATTAAAAATTCTGCGGAAATATAATAAATTTTCTTTTCTCCTGAAATCTGTCCCGACACTGCCATCAGTCTCTTGGCAAGCTCTAGCAGGCAGAAATATACTTCGTGGTCAGTGAGTGCCTCCACGTTCTTCTGGAACATCTCGTTTGCCAGCTCTTCGAGCTGATGCTCCAGGTTGGACAATAACACATCTCTTTTCATATTGGTTTGCTGCAACATACTCTCTCCTCCTGTATCAGCTAAACATTTTCTCTATCTTTTCTTCTCTTACTAAGTAAGTTAACATAGGAAAACGTTTTCTGCAACTGTCATTTTTTACATTTTTTTCTTATAATTTTGTGTAATCTTAACAGATAATATCCATATACTTCATTCTTTCGATGGTATAACCGAGTATTTTTTCCCGTCCCTCTCCTCCGTTCATCAAATAATGCAGTTCCTCCACTGCGGCTGCAGACACTCCCGCAAAGTTCTGACTGATCGTGTTCATCTGTTTTCCGGCATAACCCATGAGCGTGATGCCGTCAAAGCCGCATACCGGACGGAAAATATCCATTTCCATAAGCGCCCGCATCGCGCCAATCGCCATCAAGTCCGAAGCGCACACTATCACATCCCTGTTCTTGGCAAACCGGAAGGTGATGTTTCTCGCCTGTAATTCTGAGAATTCCCCATGCTTGATCAGAAGATTCAGATCCATATCCTGAGCAAGGCGTTTGATTCCCTTTAAACGCTGTTCCGTCACATAGCCGTTTTTCTTTCCGGCAATATAAAGGATTTTTTGGGATTTATTTTCCACGATTGTCTTTTTGGCCACATCATACTGAGCCTGCTCCTGATTCACCCATACGGTGGAGGTATTCGAATTGTAAAGAGGTGCGTCTACCAGCACCGCCTTGAATTCCTGTGCCGCAATCAGCTTCTGAAGTACCTTGTCCTCCTTGGACATTCCGTAAATAATGATTCCATGGATGCTCTGTGCGTTCAAATATCTCGTTATCTCCTCCACGCTCTTATTTTCGAACATGGAAAAAAAGAAGGTGATAACGTCCAGTCCCATTTCCATCGCTTTATTGATGGCACCGGAAATATATTGCATGACAATCTCGTCAATTGCCTGCGTCTTCGTATTCAGGTTGAGCAGTAAAGCTACCCTGCCGGATTGCTTAGAAGAAAGAGCCGCTGCGACAGAATTGGGAACGAAATTAAGCTCCTCTACCGCTTGATTTACCTTCCGCTTCGTCTCCTCACTGACGTTCGGATAGTGATTGAGTACCTTAGAAACTGTGGATATAGCTACACCAGCATGCTTGGCAACGTCTTTAATCGATACCATAATCTACCTCTGTTTACAATAAAAATAGTTGATTGCAAAACATATCGTTTTTATGCATTCACACATTACTTGTGAGAGCGCTGTAAATCTTGTCCTTCGCTTTCCTTTGTGACTATTCCTTCTCGTTCGGAAAGCGTTTTCTATAATTCTATAATAAAAGAGTGATATTGTCTATCACTCTTTTTAAACCGTCCGATCAGATACTCCACCCTAGGCTTTCCTGCTGAATCGAATACAGCTTGTTATATAGTCCTTCCTTACCGAGCAATTCCTGATGGGTCCCTTGCTCAACTACTTCACCCTCGTTCATGACGATAATCTTATCCGCATCCACAATGGTACGCAGACGATGCGCTATTACAATCACCGTCTTGTTCTCGATTAATTTGCTGATTGCCTGTTGAATGAAAGATTCGCTTTCCGGGTCGAGGGAAGCCGTCGCTTCGTCCAGCAAGACGATAGGCGCATCTTTCAGCAATGCTCTTGCAATGGATAGACGCTGACGCTCTCCCCCGGATAACGTACTTCCATTTTCACCGAGCAGCGTATCATATCCGTCCGGAAGCTTATCTGCAAATTCATCACAACGTGCTGCCTTGGCCGCTGCAATCACCTGTTCTCTGGTCGCATTCCTATTTCCGATACGGATATTGTTGTAAATCGTATCGTTGAACAATACTACGTCCTGGAAAACAATAGACATATAAGCCATCAGGTGCTCGGGATCCAAAGTTTTCACATTGACTCCGCCGATCGTAATACTGCCGCCGACCACGTCCCAGAACCTTGCAATCAGCCGCGATAAGGTACTTTTTCCGCTGCCGGAAGGTCCTACCAGAGCAGTGATTCCTCCTGCCGGAATCGATACGCTCACATCTTTTATCGTCTCCCCTCCGTCCGCATTATAACTGAAGTTCACATTTTTAAAGTCTATATCAAACTCCTTGATCAGCGTCTCTGCGCCCTCCATAGGGGAAATATTCATCAGTGCGCGCATTCGCATTATGGCAATCTGATGATACAGAAGTTCGGGCAATAAGGTAAGCTCCGTTTGGATCGGTCCGTATATACGGGTAACGATCAAAAGGCACATCAATAAAGGAATCAATTCAATCTGTCTGCCTGTCAGCAAAGTAATGCCAACAAATACAGTAAGCCCCACACCTGCCTGCAGCACCACCTGTGCTCCGGTAATAAAAATTCCGGTACCGAGTTCAAACTTTATCGCCAGATTGCGCATGGCACGTAAGGCTTTTTCTAAAGTTTCAAACCGTTCACCGTCCATATTGCATGCCTTGATCACCTTCAGACCTTCAATGTACTCCTGCACCTGCTCCGAAGCGGCAAGCTTTGCGTCCGCATGCTTTTTCCCTAGCTTTCGCTGCACTCCCCTGCTTCCAACAATAATTAAAAACGCTATCGGCACCGAAATAAAAATGGCTATGCCCATACGCCAATCAAAAAATCCAATCATAATGCAGATGACGGTAATCGTTATGGCATTTGAAAACAACTGAGGATAAATGTGGCTCAGCACATGCTCTGTAGTTGCCACGTCACCCATAAGGTTCGTTGTAAGCTCTGAAATATCCTTCGAATTGAATACGCTCATCGGAAGCTTGCGGATATGCTCCGCCATGGAAGTACGGGCATTTTCACTCTCCATATAAGATACGATATAAGTTTTTTTGTAATCATTTTTATTGCAAAGGAATACGATCAAGGCTGCTGCGATTCCAAGCGCAAAAAGAATCCACAGCTTGTTCCAGGAAATCTCATCTCCCGTAAATGGCTTGATCAGTTCCATAATGACTTCCAGCATCACCATCGTGGGAAGCATCATAGAAAAATTAGTAAATGTACAGGCGGCGATTGCCTTTTTTAAATCCTTATAACCTTTGTCTGTCAGCATCAGTGCATCCTGCAGGCGCAGGAGCTTTTTCTTATCAGGCATTTACGGTTCCCCCTTTCCCTTTCATCGTCCAGCTGGCTGTTTCATTATAGGTCTGCCACATCAGGGAATACTTTCCTCTTGGAGCCAGCAGTTCCTCATGAGTGCCTTCCTCCAGCACTTTTCCGGAATCCATTACTACGATTTTATTGGCACTGCGGATGGTGGATAAACGGTGTGCAATAATTACCACCGTCTTATTATTCATCAGTTTTTCAAAAGCCTTCTGAATCAGGTGTTCATTCTCGGGATCGGCAAATGCAGTTGCTTCATCCAGTACGATCACCGGCGCATCTTTCACAATTGCACGGGCTATCGCTACCCTCTGCTTTTCTCCGCCGCTTAAGTGCACGCCCTTCGTTCCGATCACAGTATCATAACCTTTGGGCAGCTTTAAAATAAATTCATGGCATTGGGCCGCCTTGGCCGCCTCTACGATTTGCTCATTGCTGGCGTCGGGATTACCCAGACGTATATTATCCCTGATGCTCTGCTTAAACAAAAATACATCCTGGAATACAAAGCTTACCTGCTCCATCAAATAAGAGGTATTCATATCCCTCACGTCTACTCCGCCAAGACGGATAGCGCCATCTGTCACATCAAAAAAACGGGGAATGAGATGCGCAATCGTGCTCTTGCCTCCGCCGGACGCTCCGACGATAGCGGTAACCTCCCCTTGCCTTGCAATAAATGACACCCCGTTAAGCGCTTTTGTTTCCTTTGATTTATCATAGGAAAAAGATACATTTTGAAACTCCACATCATAAGTGTCAACACTTCTTGCTATTGCCGGCTGCGGCATCACGGGCTCTGCCAGTAGAGAGTCCATCGCCTCCACTCCATTCAAAATACGTATACTGTTGGAGTTAACATACATTACTTTCATCAGAATACCCGCTATGGCCGGTACAAAAATCAAATAGAAAATCATCGTTGTCGCAAACCCGGTATAATCTGGTGTATTCATCCCAACAAGTATACCTACCGGAAGAATAAAAAGATAAATATTATTAATAAGCGTCGTAAAACCGGAGAAGGAATTCTCCCAGCTTAAGGTGTAAGGTATTACCATACTGGTATATTCCTTAATGGTATCGTGCAGACGGCGGAAGGAATATACCGTCTGCTTAAAGGCTTTTACCACAGCAATGCCTCTTATATACTCTACAGAGGCATTATTCATGTTTTCCAGAGATTTCTGGTACTGACTCATCATCTTCTTAGCGCCCTCATTGCCATACATCGATGCCTGCAGCACAAAAGAAAGGATCACTCCTGCCATAGCCGCCAATCCAAAACGCCAGTCTACTGCCAGCAATATTACCACCATTACTACCGGCGCTACAAATGCCGCTACGATATCAGGAAGCTGGTGCGCGATGAATTCCTCTATCTTTTCAATATTCTCATCCATGATCTTTCTTAATTTTCCGCTTCCCACAAGGACATGAAATCCTAAAGGTACCTTTGCAAGGTGAGTGGCAAAGTTTACCTTAAGTTCATACAAGGTACCAAACGCAGCCAAATGGGAACAGGACAGGGCCCCGAAGTAGAGCAGTATATTAAGTACTACACCTCCGAAAGCCATCCCTCCGAAACGGAGGGATGCAGCAGCATCCAGCGAATCTATCTCCGGCCAAACGCTTAGGATTTCCCTTACCATCAAATAAATAGCGATGTAAGGAATAAAGCTCGCGATCGAGGCCAGAGATGATAGAACAACAGAACCGATCATGTAAGGTTTCTTCGTGGCTGCCAGCTCAAGAAGACGTGCCATACCGGTCTTTGAATTATTTTTCTGTTTCATAATTTCTCCCAGCTGCCCGCTTTAGCGGGCGTACAAATCAAGGAGGGTGAAAGTGCATTTCTTTCAACCTTATATCTCCTATTTTTTATGAGTATCTTTCCAGAACAAAAGTGTGTTTTACACGCTATGATATAAAAAAGTTTTTTACTTTGCTTACTCCTGTTTCATCCAAAGGATAATAATCGCAGACCGTTCCTCCGGATATATACAGCACTGCCGTGCAGCATTCTAAAATAAACTCTATATCATGTGTAATGATGGCTGAAAGAAATGCAGACTTTGCTGCTTTGCGAATGAGTCTGCAGGTCGAGCGCATACTTACGAAATCAAGGCCGCTGGTAGGTTCATCATAAATGAGAAACTGCTTGCCGGCACACATGGCGCCGGCAATGGCAACACGCTGCTTTTGCCCTCCGCTTAACGCCAGCGGATGGCTGTCTTCCCGATTCTCCAATTCTAATTCAGCTAAAACGGCCCTGGCTTCTTCCGCATTCTTATCTTTAGCCCCCAAGGTCACCTCCTCCAGCACACTTTCCGTAAACAACTGGTGGTTTACATCCTGCATGACCATATAGCTGTTTTTCAGCCTCTCCATTGCTCTGATAGGCTTACCGCCAATATCAAATCTTCCTTTATGCTTTATTATCCCGCACAGGCAGCCGGCAAACGTAGACTTGCCCGCACCGTTCGGGCCAATAATGGCCAAAATCTCACCTTTATGGAGGCAAAGCTCCGGAACCTCCAGCACAGGCTTGCCGCTGTATTTACATACCAATGAACAAATCGATAATTTTTCGCCGGTTAGCCGTTGCATTCCACCTTCTTGCTTCTTAATACTTTTAATATTAAGACAACGGAGCCCTTTCTCGGCAAGTTCCCGTTCTCTCATCGACCACATCTCCTCCGCCCGGAAGGTATACGTAATGCAGCCGTTTTCCATATAGATAAAACGATCGGCCAGCCCGGCCAGGTAATGTAACCGATGTTCCGATATTACAATGGTCTTCCCCTCTTCCTTCAACTTCTGCAGCACCTGTCGCAATTTTTCCACTGAAGGCGCATCCAAGTTGGAGGACGGCTCATCCAGAACAATTATATCGGGATGTACCGCATAAACCGATGCACAAGCGATACGCTGTTTTTCTCCTCCCGATAACTCGAATATGCTTCGTTCCCTGAGATGTGCCAGTTCAAACCTGGCAGTGGCATCTTCAATCCGCTTCCATATTTCATCTACGGCAATCCCCATGTTCTCACAGCCAAAAGCAAGTTCCCCCGTCGTGTCTACATTAAAAAACTGGCTTCGCGGATTCTGAAAAACCGAGCCCACTTTCCGCGCTGTTCTAGCCAATGGCTCCTTTGTAACCTCATAATCGTCAATATGTACGGTTCCTGTCAGCTGACCTTCATAGAAATGAGGAATTAATCCGTTGATAATCCGGGTGAGTGTCGTCTTCCCGCATCCGCTTTTTCCGCATAGCACCACGAACTCCCCGGTACGAATCGTCAAGCTGATATCGCGAATCCCATTATCGGCTTTTGTATCCTCTCCGTAAAAAAAGCTTACTTTATCAATCTTGATCATAATCTACCTCACCACTGTTTCTGCAACGAGAACGACCGCACCAAGAATAACAATATAGTCGGCCAATTCCAGCTTTACCTGCGTAATACAGCTCCTCTTAATATCGGAGTCCAGCCCCCTGGAAAGAGAAGCGGCAGCTAATTCACCGGAAATAGTTGCTGTGGACATCAAGAGGGGTACCATGACATATTCCAGTGTTTCCATCGGCCGTGTGAGCATGTTGAGCGCGGACACGCCAATACCTCGGAAACGCATGGCATTGCTGATGGAACACCACTCCTCCTTTACCGTAGGGATAAATCGAAACATGACTGAAAAAGGAATGATCAGCTTCTCAGAGACATGAATCTTCTGAAAAGCCGCAATAAACTCGCTCACGGTAGTTGTTCTTATTAAGAGAGTGCTGGAAAGACAGATAGGTATCAGCAGCCGCGGAATGCGTGCCAAGGTTAAAACGGCGGCGCCTAACGCTCCGGACAGATGAGGCGCCACAAAGATATCCACCAGCATCATAATTGCAAATACGCCGCCAAAACGCAGAAACGTACGGTACTGATGTTCAAAAATAATTAAGATACTTAAAACGGAGAAAATGACGATTTCTGTTTCCCTGCTGATATTTGCGAACACGACTCCTCCTACTGTGAATAAAAGCAAAAACTTCGTACGCGGGTCCAGATGTACATTATGTCTTCGGAAAACAACAGCTGTTTCCATCAAACCACCCCTGCCTTCTCAAAATGCTTCTTAAGCAACTTATTTCCGAGCAATCCGCCTATCAATCCGCCGGTCAAAGCAAGCCCCAGCAAAACAAAAATAAACCAGCTCGGCGTCAATGCATCCAGCTTGTTCACATAATCCTGATTATAATAATTCAAGCATGCTTGCAAAAATGCTTCTTTTGCAAATACAAGAAGCCAGAACGGCCCCATTCCCGTACAGGCAAACACCATATAACTGATAACATAAAGCTTTCGCGAGCGATACTTTCCCGCATAGACTATAAGTTCAGCAACAAGACCGCATAAAAGAGACCAAACACCGGCCAGCCATACGCCACCCATTGATGTAACCAAACCTACCGCAACAGCCAATATGAAAATAGCACCTCGCTTTGGTACTTTCGTTACGTATAACATATAGATAGAACCCAGAACCACACCCAGGATCAGCGGTGCCATCAAATAAAGCACCGGAATGAATCCCGTTAACCCTACTGTTATAAAAAGAACAACCACATACAAGGCCGCAAAGGCCCCGGCAACAATTAAGTCTTTTGATTTTAGTTTTGTTTTTTCAGACATTTTAAGCCTCCTTTTTTTAGCTTTGCTCTAACCAATTATTTGGTTAGTTCTGACTAACTCTAAGAAACTATATCATTCCTCCCAAATTCTGTCAATATTGTTTTTGCATATTGATAAAATCTATTATTTTCATCCCGGCTTTTACGTTTTAATGTAAACAGCGAGAGCAAATGCGGGGGAGGTTCTTGCCATGTATCACTTCAGAAAAATAGAGTTAGGCTGTCCAGCCTAACTCTATTTTTCTAATATATATTCTAATTCATGAATACCTGTATTTGCTTCACTTCTCCGTTTCTTACCGCAAGAGCGTCTATACCGGATATAATACCGTTTTCGTATTCCTCCATACTGCTGTCCTGACGAATAATTCTTATTTTAATTTCATACCCTCCGGGAATATAAGCCTTTTTCTCCGCCAGATAGAATACCACCGGAATTTTTCCTAAAAATACCGCCTGTATTTTCTTCTCCTCTCCGATTAAATATTCGGGAAACAGAGGCATTATCCGCAGCTTCAGCTCACCCGTTTCCATTGAAAAAGGATGGGGGCCGAACATCATAATCTGCCACATATGGATGAATTCCGCCGTAGAACCGCTAAGCCTTGCCACAAAACCTTTTCCGTGCAGCTTCTCATTGTGATTCGCACTGCTGGCGATAAAGGAGGAGTTTTCCATCGGACTTCTGCCATACACGTCCGCATCTAAAAAGGGGACTGCTGCATTTTCGAAATCCTCTATGAATTCTCCATACATTTCTGATTTCAAAAGTTCCAGTAAATACTTGTATTCCATATGAAGCCAAATAGATTCATTTTCAAGCCAACCGGGGGTAAATGCTTTGGAACGGCCTACCTCGAAGCTCACCTCGCTCAGTGACTCGTTTACCTTGTACATCCGGAGCCTTTCATCGTACATTCCGCTGTTTTTCACTTTCCGGTACAGCTTTTCTTTTTCTTCCTTAGATGCATTCAGCTTCAGGAAACGAACAGGTCCCTCCAGGAAATACGGCATCTGTCCCAAACGCACTTCCTTAACATCAATACCGTTTCCGGTTTTCTCATAATCCGTCACTTCATAAGTAAAATATGCCGGACTCATTCCATTTCCATACGCGACTGCCCTCTCGATACCGGCCAAAACAAGAGCACGGAACCGTTTTAAAATGTATACTGCTTCCTTTGCCGGGATTTCTGCAGTTTTCCCGCTCACCCCGAACAAAGTCCTTTCACGGTATTCTTCCTTTACATCATTGAGGGCTTTCCATGTTTCCATTCCGCTCCATGCGACATCTCCTGCTGCCGGTACACCGCCCTCTTGTGTAAACCTGCCTGTTTCACTTATCAGTACGGCATTTCCCTCCGGCACAGACTTTCCCGATTGAATCTCCAGCGCATTATTCAACCCTGTCATCAGGTCAACGATTTCTTCCGCACATACCACTGTTCTTTTGTATCTTTCCAGCTCTTCAATAACAAAGTCCAGCATTCTGCAAAGCTCGTAAGTTTCGCACATAGAAGAGCCCAGAAGTCCCGGCATTCCGTTAAGCGCATCGTACCATCCCGGCTTGCCGCCCTCCATTTCGATTCCCATTCCATATGGATCCAGCGTCGCAACCTTCACCGCACACAAAAGCAGCAGCTTCTCCATTAACGTCGTATAATAGGTATCTCCCTTTCCATATCCGGTGCGGACTATCTGTCGGTTCACTTCTTTCTTTACCTCGTGATTCAAGGTATGATACTGTCTGATTCCTTTTTCCGTTTCTTCATAGCGAAGCCGCCTCGGATTCACCGCTGCCTGGGATTCAAAATAGGTAAAAGAAGCATCGTCGAACAGCAGCGACTCCTCCTTATCCGGATATACTGACAGATATGTTTCCACTAAATCTAAGTTATAGGTCCAATGGTCCGTCCAATAGCCCTCTCCGAAGGATGCGTTAACGGCACTGTCAGCCTCATCCATTACTGCACCGGTAAACTCTTCCAAAGCAGTACTTTCTCTTCCCCCTTCCACCATCTTCAGAATCTTATACTTCTTGACAAATCTTGCCAGACTTCCCGGCGTAAAGGGCTTGGATAACTCCTCTTTTGTTTGACTCAACAAGTCATCTTTAATGAAAACCGAGAGTTTATCCACTTTTTCTTCTTTTATCGTATATACCGCCCTCTGCACCAAAAGAGGATTGTATCCGTCGGTTTGAATGAGATTATAGAACGTCTTAATATTCATGTCCCCTACATAGGGCGTAAACAGCACGTCGCATCTTCTGTTCTGATTTACATCTCTGAAATTGGCGTTTCCTTGCGAATAAAATTCAGGCGACATCTGGAAAAAATTATAATCCCTCTCGATGTCTCCGTGCTTCCTTGAGTAAAGATAGAATATCTTTTCTCTTCCCAGCTTCACCGGATAACCTCCCCGAAGGAGATTATCCAGATAAGTCTGCTTGCAATACGCATCGAATACCGGATTCCCTGTTTCCGTATGGATTACTTCACACAATTCCTCCGTCAATCGGACGGCCTCCGCTCTCTTGGCTTCAAAATACTTTCTTCCGACACACTTGTCAGAAAACTCTCTCAATATCTCTTTGCTTTCCACCATACCAATTACCTCATATATGGTGACACTTTCCTCTGCTTCCAATTCCTTCTCTATCGCAAAAAAACTACACGGTACATTGTTTTCCGTAATTTGTCCACATTCCAACAGTTCTGTCAGATTCATTTCCTCCAGGCCGACTGCGCTGGTCAATGAAGTATCATAGGAAAACACCACCTCCGGGTCCACAATAACCGGAAGCTTCTCTCCGTTCTCCGTTACCGCAAAGCTGTAATTCCCCTCTTTAATCTCCTGCACGGCAATACTATCCGCAATACTGGCGCGGACTCTGAAATACGGCAGCCTGTTCTCCGCATCCTCCACCTGCATCCAGGCCTTAGCGGTCTGTCCTATCTCCTTCATATGAGTAAGAGAAACCCCATAAGGTATAAGCGCAGGCATGCCATCCAGTACCTGAAGCTGCATCCTTTTACCGCTCACATTCCTAAACGTAACCTCTCTCACAAGCCCACCGATATTTTCCTCAGGCAGCGTATAATAAAGAACATTCGTCTGAAGTCCCTCTGTACTATCCACTTCTTCTATCTCGAATTCATTCATCCCAATATACATCGCTGTCTTCTTCCCCTCATCCGAAAACGGCTCCATATACCTGCCATCCTTTTTTACAAACGTCCGGAATCCTTGCCTCTTCGTCATCTGATAGGCTTGATATGCCGGATAAAACTCCATAATGGAATGATCCTTATCCCCACTCCCAAAGCTGCTGATCCCCTGCCCTCTATTCACATAAAAAGTCCAAACCGGAATCCCCAACCTTCCGCTAATCCCCGGCAAAAAACTGGAAAAAACCGTCTTCTTCCCAAAATCCTCTATTACATACCTACCCATCTTATCAAACATCTTTTCCACTCCTTCCATAAACAAACATTTCTTTCCTTATACTACGATTTACTCCCCACTCTTTTATCCCCCTTCTCACACCAAACTCCATCCTCATCCCCACGTTCAGCCACCGCCTCTTACTTACCACAGCCAAAATTTTCGGGCAATTTTATTTTACCGTAACCAAAGCTGCCGAAGAAAGCCGGCCTCCCACCACCACCTAAAATTTCACAAAATCCCCTTTTTACCTCAAAATCACTACAATATCATTCTCCCTATGCACCTTACAAGAAACGAAATACTCCTTCCCAATCAAAGCATCTTTTCCCGCCACAAGCTGCCCATTCATAATAACTTCCTTCACTTCATACTCTCCATACGACTTCATAAGCGGATTTAAATACTTCACATGCAGCTTCCGTCCCGCAAACTCTAAATGCACCGCGGCCTCATGATTCTTATCGAACTGCTCCGCCATAAGCTTCGGCTCCAGCTTCAGGCTGCCATACTCTCCTTTTACTCCATACATCTCAGTGAGCACCGTCATCAGCAGCCAGCTCGCTGCCCCCGTAAGGTAATGGTAAACTCCCCTTCCTTTCGGGTCTATATATTCAGGGATCCCCGGGTATATCTTACTCTTTGTCACATCACTCGCATGGCTGTATAGGCTCTTTACCGCCTTATAACCTTCCTTTACAAACCCGCGCTTATATAAAGCGTTGGCATACATCGTCGTCATATGGCTGAACACCGCGCCGTTTTCCTTCTGTCCATAGGCAAAGCCGAACATTCTTCCCATATCGGCCTTGATTTCTTCGAAATTCGTATTTAAGCGATAGCCGCCTACCTCCGGCGCGTAGAGATATTCATCCGCAGACTTTACGATCTCCTCTACCTGCTTCTCCTGCGCAGTCCCCGACATAATGGCAAATACCTGCCCGGTCAGCATCATGCGTACTCCCTTTTCAAAATCGCCCTCTACCCTTTTTCCGCTGTTATCGTAATAGCTATTGTACCAGGAAAGCCCCGCACCATTTTTGATCCATTCCGTCTTTCTGATATGCTCCTTCAGCCAATCGGCTTTTTTCCTTAGATTCTCCGCCAGCCTTTCCGTATCTATTTCAAATCTCTCACCGCTTACCGTATGCCCGCAGGCGTTACAATAGCGCTTTAACAGCTCCTTCTTCTCCTCTATACTCTCATAAAGCCCTTTCTCTTCACAAAGAAGCAGCTCCATTTCCTTCAAAAGAGTGACAGTCTGCACCTTTCCCTTCTTTCTCATACGAAGTAAAAGGTCCGCGATTTCCTCCAGATTTCCCGCATAAGCTGCCGTAAATGCCACACTCTCTCCCCGCTCCGGCGCCATGTCCAGCGCATCGTTCCAGTCAGCCCCCCTAAGTCGCATATGATTGTGCTCCCCCACATCATAAAATGCGGTAAGGTGCTGCAGCAATACGTGCTCAAGAATCGTTCCTCTGTAAGCATCGCCCTCTGCCGTTTTCTGAATGCAGCCCTGCTCCGGCACCCAGTTCTCATCACTGCCTTCCCCCCGGAAGCCTTGGGCATCCTTGAAATATCCTGCTTCCTCCAGCATGAAATCCAAATCACCGCTTTGCTTGATATACAAATGAGAAGTCATGAAGGGCCACATGCCATGGTCCATCCATACTCTGGCAATTCCGTTTCTATCCGCAATGAACTCGCCCTGCTCCTTTCCGATAATCGTAGCGTTGGTTCCGTCCACGCGCACGCCCCCGAAATTAGACAGAAGCATTTCTCTGACACCGGAAGGGTTCATCATAAGAAGTGCCAGACAGTCCTGCCACAAATCCCTCCAGCCTCTTCCTCCTTTTCCATAATCATGATGGGGCAGGAAGGAACAGCCATAAATGCGTCGCAGTATCGGCTGGAAATTCACCCAATACATCCATCTGTCGAACCTATCGTCTCCTGATTCATAAGAGATGTTTACCTTTCCGTTCCAATATTCCTTTGTCTCTTTCAGCTTCTTCAAAAAGACCTCTTCTGTCAGGTAGGAATCTGCTGCCTTCGAAAGAGCATCCACATCTTCTCCATACCCAAGAGCCACCACGTAGGAAATCCTCTCACCCGGATTTATCGTGAATTCTTCAAACACAATTCCGCCCATGGCTTCGAAGCCGTCCACCTGTATACCCGCAGGTACCATATCTATCTTCTCCCCATACAGCACACCGGGATTCTCAAAATCGCCTCCTTCACCGATGAAATCCTCGGCTACCGGAATAAAACCGATGGGAAGCCTGCCGTTTCCCCTTCCAAACACGCCATATACTACCGCGTTCTTTCTATGGCCGCGTTCATCAAAAGTCAGCGTAGGATTCACCACAACGCCGTTTTCTGCCGTTATGATCCGGTGGAGCATGCTCGTAACGTTCCTATGATCCCTTATATTGTCCGCACTGCGCGCATATATGGGAATGGCTGCCACGGGTGTGGCCGTTATGTAATTTTTCCCTGTATTTTCAATCGTTATCATAGTCAGCTCAACCTTGTCCTCCGTATGAGGAACAAAGGTCGTCACCTCTGAGGTCAGACCATAGGCGGAAGATTTCCTCTTCACCTTATGCCACATAATACCCGCTTCAAGGACCGTCTCCTCCTTCGCCTTAGTGAACTTCTCCGTCTGCTGCCTGGAAGAAACCCCCGTAGCGGACCAAAGCTCTCCGCTTTGCATTTTTAGCCAGAAATTACGGGATGACTTATTATTATGTAAATTTTCATTGCTGACCGGCTCTAACAAAAATGTATTCTGCCCAGTCTTGGAATCCCCGCCAAGCAAGGGCGTAACACTGCTCATGACCCCTGATTCTCCTGCTACCGGAAAATAAAGATAACTCGTAAGCTCCGGATTCTCTATCCGAAAACTGCCTTCTGCATCGATAAATTTGTACTGTTCCATAAGCTAAAACTCCTTCCCATTTACGACAAATAAATTCATGTTTTCCAAATCTTATCCGTCGCCCTAATACACGTTGCTTTTTCCTTATATACCAAGTATAATGTATAAAAATATATTTATTCTATATTAAAAATGTAGTTTTCTATAACAATATTGTCTATAGGAGGATTCCATGGAGAAATTCAGACTTTTTCTTGATAATAATCTGAAGGAAAGAAATACTACCGACAAATATTCCTTCCCTTTTCGTGTGGGCTATGAGAGGCTTTCCAATTATGAACAGGATTCTTTTCCTATCCACTGGCATCCCGAAGTAGAATTTACCTATGTAACGGAAGGCACCATGGAATACCAGGCAAACGATAATTTATATAAAATCAGTGCCGGAAACGGGATTTTCACTAACTCCAATGTCTTGCATACCGCCAGAACAGTCGGCGCGGAGACCGACTGCAGCTATATCGCCTTTGTGCTCAATCCTGTTATCATCTTCGGCTATGAGGACAGCCTTATTTTCAACCGGTATGTTAATCCCATCTGTACGGAGCCGGAACTCTTTTCCAAATATTTAAGCGGGGATTCCCCCTTTGGAAAACAAATGATTTCCCTGCTTTTGGAGGCCGCCGAATTACAAGACCAGACGAAGGCAGGCTATGAGCTTCTCGTTGCGGAAAAGCTCTGCTCGCTATGGTTTCTCCTTTTTCAGGAGCTTCAGCCCTTTTTAAATCAAAAAGAGACCGGCACAGCAACCGACATCAACCGCCTGAAAACGGCAATCGGCTTCATCCAGTCTCATTATAGCGAGGATATTTCCCTTCAGGACATCGCCGGTTCCTGTCATATAAGCAAAAGCGAATGCTGCCATTTGTTCAAGCGAACGCTGCGCCAGACCCCCTTTACCTATTTATTGAACTATCGCATACAAAAAAGCCTTCCTCTGCTTTTAAGCGGGGGACAATCCATGACGGAAATTGCCGTAGAAATAGGATTTCACGGAAGCAGTTACTTTTCAGAAACCTTTAAAAAAATTATGAGCTGCTCTCCCAGCGATTACCGGAAAACTCATTCGAAATAAAACACCAAAAAAAGACAGATGCGATGTAAATCGCATCTGTCTCGTTTTATAAAAATTACTTTCAGAAGATCTATTTTCTTACTAAATGTCTCGGCAAACCATTGACGAATAAAGGCTGTAACTCGCCGATAATAAGCGGTCTTGCATATTTCTCATAGCCTTCGTTAAGGCCGCATCCATCTGCTGTGATCCATTCTGCCGGAACCGGTCTCTCAACGTTAGCGATTGCATGAATATCGTATGCACTCGTACCGCACTGATAAGGATCGTCTCCATTTCTGTCAAGAGTAATCATCATGCCGGTCTTGCCTTCCTCTGCGGCAACAACAGCGTCATGTCCAACCTGGAATGCCTCGTTGATGTCTGTCAGGGAAGCGAGATGAGTAGCTGCACGCTGTAAGGTAGAGAATTCTACCGCACGAGCCTTAAGACCTGTCTCAGCCGCTACCAAAGAGCAAAGATAAGAAGCAGTACCGGACAACTGCTTGTGTCCAAACGCATCCACTGCCTTATCCGCATCTGCGAGCTCGCATACAAAACGTCCGTCTGCCAAAGCTACGCCTTCGGATACTGCGATCACTACAGAACTCTTCGTAGCGCCCAGCTCTTTTACCTTAGCCATGAACTTGTCCACATCAAAAGCTACTTCCGGAAGGTAGATAGCATCCACGCCGCTGCAATCTTCTCCCTTTGCGAGTGCTGCCGCTGCAGTCAGCCAACCTGCATGGCGTCCCATAATCTCTACGATACATACCGTAGGCTTCTCAACACCAAAAGACTCATTGTCGCGGATGATTTCCTTTAAGCTTGTAGCGATATACTTCGCTGCAGAGCCATATCCCGGACAGTGATCCGTAATCGGAAGGTCATTATCAATAGTCTTAGGTACACCCATGAATCTCTGCGGCTTATTGTGAGCGGCTGCATAATCAGACAGCATCTTCACGGTATCCATAGAATCGTTACCGCCCGCATAAAATAAACATTCGATGTCGTGCTTTTCCATTATTTCAAATACTTTTTCATATACTTCTTCATGCCCTTCAATTTTAGGCATTTTGAAACGGCAGGAGCCTAAAAATGCTGAAGGAGTTCTCTTCAATAACTCAATACCGGTCTCATCTGAGAGATATTCATCGAGGTCGCACAAATTATCCTGCAAAAATCCTTGGATACCATGTACCATACCATATACTTTCTTTACGCCAAGCTTTTTAGCTGCTGCATATACGCCAGCTACCGATGAGTTAATTACGGCCGTAGGTCCGCCGGACTGTCCAACAACAATATTTCCTTTCATATTTCCTCTCCTTTGATCTTCTTATAATTTCTTTATTTCAACCGCGTTTTGTGTATGCGGTCAATTACCACCACCGATTATAACAGATTCACTTCGGCAATACAAGATAAAATACCCGTTTTATCCTTCTTACAGACAGCTCATAAAATATGCGTAGAGATTCTGATAGGTTTCCGCATTATAATGAAGTCCGTCCACCAGCTTGTAGCCGATCGAATCGAGGTAGCTGTGACTGTCTATCCATTGTACATTTCCGCTTAAGCCGCTTACCATCTGGCTGTTAAAGTACTCTACCTGCTCCTCCGTCACATACGGATTTTCCCAAACAGGATTCACTGACGCATAATATACCTTTGCACCCTTTCCTACCCACTCAGCCGCCTTCGCATTGACTAACTCCAGATAGTTTTTCAGGTTGCCGGGGTCATTAACGCCCAGATTTATTAGAATCTTCGAGCCCTTCCCTGTACAGCTGTCGATTCTCGCTATCGCATTCTCATTCAGCCAGTTGTACCCCTTTCCGTTTTCCGCAATCCATGTACAGCTATTTTCTCCCGCATTTTCCTGCATTTGAACAAACCGGGAATCACCTACCAGAATGACCCCTGATACATTCTTTACCTCCGTCACTGCCTTCCCCTGCTGTCCTGCCGCCGCTTCCTGCATTTCCTCGGCCGGCTTTTCCTCCTGCAAATAGCGGTCGCTCACATAGGCCTTTCCCTCCCCATATATAATTTCAAACCAACCGGTATCGGCCTGCCCGCTTACGATAACCTCCTGGGCACGGATAAGACTGCCTGCTCTATCGTAATCAGTAGACGGCCCTTTTCTCACATTTACCGGATTGGATGCATACATAACCCTTGTTTCTTCAAAAGCTGTTACCTTGTATTCAGAGAGTATTCCCTCTTCGCTTTCTTCTGGCTTAGTCTTTACATCCGTTTTTTCTTTCACTGAGCTGTTATCAGCCTTTCCTGCCGTCTTCTGGTCTGAGTCAGCTTTTTGGCCCTTCTCTGCTTTCTCATCAGCATTCGTATTCTTGCCTGCGCCTGCATTGTTGTCTGCCTTTGCCTTTTTATCCGGTTCTGTCTTTTTATCCGTTTCTACATCTTTACCTGTTTTTTCCAACCCTGAAAGGTCATCCGCTCTTTCTTCCACCCCTTCGGCCATTTCACTTACAGACGCTGCTTCTTCCACTTTCGGCGCATTTTTTTGCCCACAGCCACATAACCCGATTGCCAGAATAATTGTTAAAAAAACAATATACCTCTTCATCCCCATCTCCTCGTTCCCCTCAATATTCGCCCGCTTTTCCTCTCTGCTTCCCATGACTGAATCCAGCCGCTTTGGTACATAAGCCTGTACATTATACCAAAATATTCCATATTTGTCTTCCTATTATATTGGACATATTTCCTGACTGAAACTGCCAATATGAAATGCGGCACTTTTTATATGATTATTTCCCGATGACAAATATAACTAATCGACTCACCTACTATCTCTACATCACAAAATACCACATATTCATATAATAATAATATAGATATTTTCAAGGAGCAACTCATGGATTACTATACCAATACCACAAGCAGTATGGATCAGGGGCCTAAACCCTTTGTGACCAATCTAAAACAAGATACCATAAGCAATAACTACTTCCGCACCGCCCGCTGGACCTGCAAAAATATGCAGCTTGCCCTTATGTCCGTACCAGTCGGCACAGATATCGGTCTGGATGTTCACCAGACCTCCGACCAGTTTTTCTATATCGAGCAGGGCAGCGCCCTGGTCGTCATGGGGTCTTGTCAGGATTGCCTTCAATATCAGGCACATATAAAAGAAGGTTATGCAGTTGTGGTTCCCGCCGGTACATGGCACAACATAATCAATACTGATTCCATTCCGCTAAAAATGTTTACCATCTATGCCCCTTCGCTTCATCCTCACGGAAGCACATACCGGACAAAAGAGGAATCTGCAATCTCCGAAAATATAGGGTAGTACCCTTCGTTAACGGTATAAAATGTATGTGTATCTAAGCCGTATATTAAAAAGACTTTTACAGTCAAAAGCACACTGCCTGCATTTTCTTGAGGTTTATCGGAGCATTTATTAAATAATAGAAACATCTATTTAAGGGAAAGCTATATCTGTCAGGAGGATTACAAAAATGGATATGAGCTTTGATGCCGTTTATTATGAACCCGCTGCGCTCAACTATGAATTGGGCCAGATGCTCCAAGAGAAATATTCTGCCTTGCCTTGGATAGAAATAGAGAATCATAACCATATACCCGAATTGGCAGCGTCAGAAAACCGTGATTTTACAAAATTAAAAAACCATCTCATCATAGGTACAAGAAAAACTCATAAATACGTACCCAACCATAAGGTTTCGGACTGGCTGGTACCATATACATCCTCCGGTTGCCGGGCAATGTGCTTGTATTGCTATCTAGTATGCAATTACAACAAATGCTCTTATCTTCGCTTGTTCGTCAACCGGGAACAAATGCTGGACAAGCTTCTTAAAAAAGCGGCTGCCGCTCCCATGCCGCAAACCTTTGAAATTGGCAGCAACAGCGATTTGCTGTTAGAAAATACAATTACGGATAATTTAATCTATACCATCCAGCGTTTTGCGCAGGAAGGCCGCGGACATCTTACCTTTCCGACAAAATTCGATATGGTGGACCCATTGCTTGGGCTCGATCACAAAGGCAAGATTATTTTTCGTATGAGCATAAATCCCGAAGAAATTATACAACGCATAGAATTAGGGACATCTCCGCTTCCTGCACGAATCCATGCATTGAATGAGATGGCGGAAGCCGGATATCCGGTGGGAATATTACTTGCTCCCATTATTCTGCTTCCTGACTGGAAGCAATTATATGGCAGACTGATTGAGCAGCTATCCGATGAGCTAAGCCCCAAAGTCAAACAAAATGGTTTTATAGAAATTATACTAATGACTTATAGCTTCATACAAAATGCCATTAACACGGATGCCTTTCCTAATTCTACAAAGCTTTTAAACCGGGAAACCATGACCGGCCGCGGGCGCGGCAAATATTGCTACCGAAATGAAGTTCGGCAGGAGGCAGAAGCTTTTTTGCAGCAGCAATTGTCTCAGCAATTAGCAAATATGACAATATTATATATTTCATAATTGGGGACTTAGGCCTGAAGGGCTGACACACTTTTCAATTAGCGCAATAATTTACAAATTTAGAGAATAATTTCGGGACAACTAGCATATATATAGAAAAAAGAGGATGTTTATTATGGATACATATCAAACATTATCTTTAATATTTCAATTCGGAGGTTTCCTAGTTGCTTTACTCGTATATGTGCATAAAACAAAGTAAGTACTTCTAATAAGCTGCAAGTCTATCGCATGGATTTGCAGCTTATTTTATGTTACAGCAAACACCTTTCTGCCATATAGCATGAAGATATTGCCTTTCGTTCATACTAATAAATTTTCTGCATAAATAGCTCTTCTCCTGCACACCCTATACCGAAAGGATGGTGCGCTATGAAATCTAAAAACAACGAACCCAAAAGTACCTTTGATGACGGTAACATCCCGGAAATAGACTTGCCGAGGAGTAAGAATCAAACTAAACCCGACTACAATGTAGAGCCGCTTCCTGAGTCATCAAGGCCGCGTCAAGATGGACCCGGAGGGAATTAATTTCCCCTTCGGTACATAACTATCCGTGCCCTGTTTGCACACTTCACTTATCTTCCTGCCGAACCGATTCTGAGAATATCCAGTCTGACCTTAGATTTTATCAGAAATGGTATAGAATTCGTAAAAAGCTTGCTTTGCATTTATTAGCTCGTCAAAAGCTCCTTGCTCGGCAATCCGTCCTTTTTGCATATAAATGATTTCATCATATCTGCGCAGTAAATTTTCACTCGTTTTATGAAGAATAGAGAGAAGCGTTAATTCTCCGATAGCCAATAAGTTATCCTCTATCTCATAGGCGCTTTGCATATCAACCGCTGACGTACCCTCATCCAATATCAAAATAGGGGTTTTCCTGATCAGTGCCCTTGCAATTGCAATCCGCTGCCTTTGACCACCGGAAAGATTGCAGCCGTTTTCACCGGCCCGATAGTCTATATTCAAACCGTCCTTTAATATTTTACTACAGCCGCTGTTATCAAGCGCCTGCATCAGACTTTCCTCGGAGTACTCCTGCTGCAAACAAATGTTGTACATGATTGTTTCATCGAACATATACACATTTTGTTGAATGATGGAAACCATTTCATTAAGCTCAAAGGAATCAAGATCAAGAACATTTTCGCTATCATACCGGATGCTTCCGGTAAAATTAGAATAATAGCCCAGAAGAAGCTTTACCAAGGTTGTTTTTCCACATCCGCTTTCTCCCATGATCGCATACTTTCTACCAGGTAGTATCTCTAAGCTAATATCCTGAAGCACAGGGTGACCGTTATAAGCAAAGCTCATTTGAAACACTGTGACCGCACTGCTAAAATGAGGTTTCTTTCCGCATGTTTCTTGTGATTGTTTTGACAGATCCTCAAATTTTTGTATAATCGGATTCATGCTTTTGATGAGGCTCAAATTATTCATAATCGACATCAGGGGAGATACAAAGCGGCTGCATAGCTGGATTACTGCCGCCAAAATGCCAACCGTGATTTGCCCGCTCAGCACCAGATACGCACTAAGGCAGGAAGTGCCGACCTGTATTGTAATGCCCAGCACATGCGCCACCGTATCATTCACAACCTTAAAATGGTCGGCTTCGTACTTTTTTGTGCCAGTTGTTCGTTGTACATGACAAAGTTTTTATTGATATGAGACATCATGTTAAACGAGTGAATAACATCAAAACCTGAAAAAATATTTTTTACCTTGTTTGTAAAGGATGCCAGTTCTTTTGATAAGCCTTGCTGTCGTTTAGAAAGGTATTTCCCCAATGCCGCAGGTACTAAAAACACAAGGGCGGAGGTTACGAAAATAGACAGGGTAATCCATGGGCTGTAATAAAAGAGCATCAAGACTGTAGTTACAAACATTCCGGTACTTTCGCAAACGCCAAGCATTGGCTTCATCCAGTTTTCCTCCAACAAATTGATATCGTTTGTCATTACGGAAATATATTCGGATGTATTTTGCTCATAATAGGCCTTCATGTCCCTGTTCATGATTCCATTGAAAATTTTCCCTCTCAGCTGCACAAGAACTTGTTTGATGAGTTTTTTGCTGCAAACCAAGTAGATGTAGAATAATATTGCAATCACAACAATATAGCCCATGGCAAATAGCACAAGCCATGCAAACTTGGAGATATCCCCGGACGCAACTACATCAAAAAACCATTCATATTGCTTTGAGGTTAATACCAAAGCAATATTTGCCAACAGGCAAAAAGTGATTGTGGCAAACAGCAGCCATCTGTTGCCCTTTAAGAAACCTTTCATCTTTGCTCCCATCTGCCCGCTTTAGCGGGCATACAAATCAAGGAGGGGAAATTTATAGTTGAAAGCATTTTTTCCAACCTTCCCTTCCAACAAAAAATTATACTCGCTACACTTGTAGCGACTTTGTGATTGTAGTATAATAGAGAAAGAAAACATAAGCAATAGTTTGACATAACACGCCACATTTACCGATATTCTGTAGCATTTTCGGGAGGTATCCCTATGGAAAGAAGCACTCACACTTTGGCAGTCAAATCACAAAATTGGTTTGTGGAAGCACTGTTTCAATTGATTCAGCAAAAGACATTTGAGGAAATTACCATATCGGAGCTTTGTAAGCAAGCTAATCTTGACAGGCGTACATTTTATCGTAATTTTAAGGACAAGAACGATGTTTTACTGTTTTACTTTTTTACTCTTGAGGATGAATATCTTGCCGTATTAAAAAGAATTCAGGAACGTACCTTCTATACTCTTGCCAAAGTATACTTTGAATTTTGGGCTTGTCATCTTGAATTTTTGAAAACGGCTCAAAGCGATCCATCTCTGTTCGCCATGCTCATTCAAATGCTTAACAGCTTTATGCCATCGGTTTATGCCCAAGCAAGCGGCCGCATCTCAAAAGAATTACAGTATAATATTTCCTTTGTCACCGGCGGTTTTCACAATGTACTGATCCATTGGATTTCCTCCGGCTTTCAGGAATCGCCGGAAAAAATGGCTGCTGCCATATCGGAAATGTTTGATGATACAATTTCCTACTGGCCGGATATTTAGGGTATTGTGTTGGTGTAAAAAAGAGCCGATAACTGTGAGGATTATTTCTCACAAATTATCGGCTCTGCGTCTTAATGTCCGGCTCTTTGATAGCAGTAATATGTAATTTTTAAGCATCCAGCAGAATCTGCTGCCTGCATTGGGTACAGAAGATAGTCTACTATTAATACTGCTGATTGATATTAAAATAAATAGCAATTAGAGCTTAAAAATATAATGTCCCCCATTGGTTTCTGTGCGTACCATATCACCGGCATTTAGTAGCATAAATTTATAACATACACGCGCGGCCGTAAACGTGCTCCCATCATAGGTAGTAGCTGACTGATTATAGTCCCACGACACATTTACGTCATTGACATATAACGCATTATTCGGTACCGCACCATAATTTAAGGATGTTCTAACGCCTATGATTAGATAATATGTGCTTTCCGGTATCTGATATTTGTTAGAGCTTGATGCGTCTTGAGACCTATAGATGGATACACTTTCCATCTCTCCGCTACCCAATTTTTTTTTTACTCCACCGGAAGATGTAGCATAAAAATTTGTACCGTCAAAAGATATCTTGTTATTGCCGAGCCATGTACCTGTAATAGCGTTGACATTGGCGGTTAAATTACTATTAGTAACCGTAATCTTATCATCCAACACTTTCCCCATAGTTGCATCAAGGGCCTTCCCAGCTACAGTTGTCGTTAAATTCGCTGCTAAATCTGGTGTTGGACCTACGGGGCCCTGTGGACCTGTTGCTCCAGTAGCACCGTATATAATAGGAAACTACAAAACAGCCCACTATAAGGGCAAAAAAATAAAATATTGGCTATCACATTACGCAGAGTACCGCCCATGAGGACAAAGGGGCGGTATTTCTGTTTTAGATAGCCACTTCGGGTCAACTTGGCCCGAAGCAGAAAGGAGGGATTAAAAATATCCCGTTGGGTCTGATTGAAAAGTCAGGCCCTTTTTTCATGCCATTAAATAATAGAACAGGAGGTAAACGCATGGCAAAAAACAGGAAAAACAAGCCGGACGATATGAAAACCATATCGGAAAATGAAGCCCCCGCACAGGAAACTGCCCCCATTGAAACGGTAGAAATTGCCGACAGTACCCCACCCTCGGAAATGACAGCCGAGGAAACAGCGGTATTAGAACATGAGGGAGAAGCGGCCTTACATGAACTCGGCAACGATGGGCTGGAACCGCCCGCCCCTAGTGACGAAGTTGTTTCAGAGGAACAGGAAACAGAAGAAGTTTCCGACAGTACACTGTCCCCGGAAGTGACAGCCGAAGAAACAGCAACATTGGGGCATGAGGAAGAAATCACTTCTGATGAAGTTATTTCAGAGGAACAGGAACCTGCTTCCCATGAAACCAGTGACAGCGGAATAGAGAAGCCTATTACTTTCGATATTCCTGCCCCCGGCGATGTAGTTGTCCCCTTTGAGAAAATCAACGAGATTATTTCAGGGAAAAAGGCAACAGCGGAAATGGAGCAGGCTGTCCCGGAAAAAGATTCTCCTGCGGAAAACGAAGTACAGTCAGACAAAGCCGGGCAGGAATTTGAGGATACTCCATCAGATATGTCAACCGAAGAATCCGGCAAGAAAGCCACCCATTCAGATAAACAAGAGAAAGGCTCTAAGGCTGAAAAGCCCACAAAAGAAGAGCTTTCTGCCCGTGCCCAAAAGGGCGCACAAACCCGCAAAGAACGCAGACAGAACGTGGATGATTTTTTAGAGGGGAAACGTCCAACACCATTTTCCGACAGAAAGACAACTCCATCCTCTTCCCCGGAGCAATCGGGAGAATCAGAAGAAACCCCACAGGCTACCGAACCGGAACAGCCGCAGGAGCCAAAAGAAGCCCCACGTTCTACTGAGCCGGAGCAGATTGTCTATCTGAAATTATCTGAACTTTACGCTTTCAAAGACCACCCATTTCAAGTGAGAAATGATGATGAAATGGCGGCTATGGTGGAAAGCGTCAAGGACAAAGGAGTTACACAACCCGCCATTGTCCGCCCCCGTGAGGACGGCGGCTATGAAATCGTATCGGGCCACCGACGCCAAAAAGCCAGTGAATTGGCCGGATTTGAGGATATGCCTTGTATTATCCGAAATCTGACTGATGAGCAGGCCATCACGCAGATGGTGGAGGACAATACCAATCAGCGTGAAAGTATCCTGCCCAGTGAGAGAGCCAAAGCCCTGCAAATGCAGTTAGAAGCTATCAAACAGCAAGGTGTGCGTACCGGCAACGGGCAACGCTCCAATGAGGTTGTTGCCGAGCGTAACAAAATGACGGTCAAGCAGGTTCAGCGGTATATCAAACTCAATGAACTTGTACCCGACCTTTTGAAAATGGTGGACGAGAAGAAAATTGCTTTTACTCCCGCCGTGGAACTGGCTTTTATCAAGCCTAAAAATCAGAAGTATATTGCTATCGCCATTGAGGGTCAGCAGTCTGCCCCCTCACTTTCACAGGCGCAGCGTATGCGTGACCTTGACCAAAAGAAGCTGTTAAATCCCGACATGATCGACGGTATCATGCTTGAAGAAAAAAAGGAGGTAGACAAAGTGATTTTATCCAGTCAAGAATTGGGTCAGTATTTCGGAAAGGAAAAAACGCCCCGTGAAATGAAAGATACCATTATGAAACTGCTTGAGGAAAACAAGGATAAGCTGAAAGATATTTCAGCCCCGGAAAAGAAATCCGAGCAAACGAAGTAAAAACACTTCGGGTCAACTTGGCCCGAAGTCCGTTATACGGGGCGCTGCCCCGCACCCCGAAGCTCTAAGGATATAATATATTCCCCGTCGCCAATCATGGAGTAGCATAGCCGGGAAAATCAGTCAAGGGCTTGCCGCCATA
This sequence comes from Bacillota bacterium, assembly GCA_023442465.1. Lineage (GTDB taxonomy): Bacteria > Bacillota > Clostridia > Lachnospirales > Lachnospiraceae > Kineothrix. Next base: position 70,599 of record JAEZZQ010000044.1, read on the forward strand.
GGCGGTGCTACGCACCCTTGACGGATTTCTCCCGGTTATGCTTTAAGCAGTCAAGCGACGGGGATATATATTCCTTTGAGCCGCGCCCTTTCCATGAGTGGAAAGGGCGGGGGGATAGGTTGACCAATTAACGCAACATGAACGGAGGTGCTTATAAAATGAAACGACCTTTAGCATATATTACTGCCGCATGGAGTGGCGATTATAATGCTGATACTCAACAGGCGATACAGTATTGCAGGGCGGTCTATGAAGCCGGGTTTTCCCCGCACTGTCCTTTTCTCTATCTCTCGCTGTTTTTAAATCATGCAATCCCGGAAGAACACAAAAGCGGTATTGATATGGGGCGTGATATGCTTCGCCGTTCCCATGTGCTTGTCGTATGTGGGGATAGGGTGGATGAAATTGTTAAAAACGATATTGCCATTGCGGGACGGCTGAACATCACGGCAACTACCCTTGATGGGATTTTGACTGTGAAAACACAGGGCCGTGAAAACTCCCATGATTGAAGCCTATATTACTAATCTTGGCAGATACAATGAGGGGTATTTAATCAGTGAACCCCTGGAATTTCCCACTACCACCGAGGAAGTGCAAGCCCTTTTGAAACAAATTGGTGTTGATGGGGTAAGGTATGAGAGTTACTTCATCACGGAATATAAAACCGATATTCCCGGCCTGCATGAATATTTAGGTCAGTACGAAAGCATTGACGAGTTGAATTATCTGGCTTCTCTGCTTGACGATTTGGAGGAATGGGAACGGGAAAAGTTTGCCGCCGCTGTGGACTTAGGGGAACATAACAGCGTCAGGGAGTTAATCAACCTTGCTCAAAACTTGGAGTGCTACGAATTTTACCCCGGTGTAAAAAATGAGGAGGATTTGGGCCGGTACTTGATTGATGAATTGGGGTGGGAGCATATCCCGGAATCCCTTGTAGATTATTTTGATTACGAAGCATACGGAAGTGATTTTGCTACAAATGAGGGCGGCGACTTTTACAAAAGTGGCTATGTTTCCAGAAACGATGTTCTGTTTGTTGAGCATTACAGCGGAAACGATGATTTGCCGGAAGAACACCGTATTTTTGCCTATCCCGAACCGGAAAAATCTATTAAAAAAACACTGGAAACCTATCAACAGACAATAAGCAAAAGCACCCCTGCCGCCCATGAACGCCCCCACCCTGCCAGTGCGGAGCGTTAGAACCACTTCGGGTCAATTTGGCCCGAAGTCTGGAAAGGAGGAAAACCAATGGCAAAAAAGAACCCCGTCAACGAACCGATTGCAGAAAACGAGTACGTCAAGGAACTTTTGGCAATCCTGCGGGAAAACAATGCCCCATCTACAAATGACTTTCTTGCTATGCTTCAGCAAGTAAGCACAATGGAACGTCAGCTTGACACCGCTGTAAAAGAACTTGCCGCCATGCGCCAGCAACTTCAAGCGGTGCAGGAACAGAACCACCCTGTAAAATCCACCATGCAAAAGGCGGTTATCTCCATGCAGGGGCAGGTACTCGACCTGCGGGAACGGCTTGCCGGGCTAAAGCAGAATATCATAGACGGATGTAAAAATGCCCTTGCTGCCTTTAGAGAAAAGGGCATTTCCGCATTGGATAATGTAGCCCGGTTTTTCAAGGTACGCCCCATGTTGGAATCCATGCGGGATAACTTAGACAGCAATATCCGTTCCAATGATAAGACTATCGCCAAAATAGAAGCCATCAGCACCGAATACCACGAAGCCGGGAGGCACTTGAAAAACATAGGCTGGGCTATGCTTGGAAAGGAATCCATACAGAAAGCACAGCCACCGGGTAAGGTAGCTGCTGTCATATCAGCCCCGTTCCGGGCCGAGCGTTCCCACCTTGCCGACATGAAAAAGAGTGTGGAAAAAGCCATCGGCTCAATGATCCGGCTTGAAGAACGGGCGGCAGAGAAAAAGCCGTCAATCCGGGATGCCCTTAATACCCATAGTCAAAAGGCGGCAAAGGAAACAAAAGACGCTCCTACCGCAGAGCGGCCCCGCCCTGTCAGTGCGGAGAGGTAGCCCACTTCGGGCCAACTTGGCCCGAAGCCCTCCCTCTTGTATTATTGCTACATTTGGCAGGAAAGGAGGTTTTATATGCAGGAGGATATAGAACGCAGGACGGTTGCCCTATCGGTCAATGCTTCAAAGCTGACAGGCCGGGCATTGGCAAAGGTTTTGGCGGCAGCACTTGAACAAATGCAGAAAGGGTATCAAAAGCGGCAAATCCCACAGGGCAGGCAAAGCGTGAAAAAGCTGATGAACCACGGTGTTTCTACAAACAGCCTTGACCTTTCGGGGGATACAAAGTTATTTGACTGTGTAGCCCGGAAATACAATGTAGATTATGCCTTTCATAAAACCGGACCGGATAAATACCTACTGTTTTTCAAAGCCGGGCAAGCTGACGCTATTACGGCCTGTTTTGGCGAATATACAAAACTGGTAATGAGCCGGGGCAAACACAAACGCCCCTCTATCCTGCAACAGCTTAAACAGTTTACGGAGAAAGAGCATTCAAAGCCCCGTCAACAGGAACGAAAAAGGGAGGCGGTGCGGAATGAACGATAAAATCAGAAAGTATCTTATCCCCAATCTTCCCTATCTGTTCGTACTTTGGTTCTTTCTGAAACTTGGCACAGCCTACCGCATGGCTCCCGGTGCAGACTTTGGCAATAAGCTGATAGGAATGGTCAAAACCCTAGGCCCGGTGTTTGAAATCATGGCACCGGGCCTTGTGCTGTCCGATTGGCTTGTCGGTCTTGCCGGGGCGGTCATTATCCGGCTGATTGTATGGAACAAGGTAAAAAAAGCAAAAAAATTCAGAAAGGATGTGGAATATGGCTCGGCCCGGTGGGGAACGGAAAAGGACATAAAGCCCTTTATCGACCCGAAATTTCAAAACAACGTGATACTCACAGGCACAGAGTTTCTTACCATGAACACCCGGCCAAAAAAACCCGCAAACGCCCGAAACCTTAATTGCTGTGTTATCGGCTCCAGTGGAAGCGGCAAAACCCGCTTTTGGCTGACCCCGAATCTGCTTCAAGCACATAGCAGCTATGTTGTGGTAGACCCAAAGGGCGGAATCTTAGGGCAGGTGGGCGCTTTTCTTTCTGCAAAGGCGCAGGGGTATAAAGTAAAGGTGTTCAATAGCGTGGATTTTTCAAAATCCATGCACTACAATCCGCTTTCCTATATCAAAACGGAAAGTGACATTTTGAAGTTTGTAAACGCTCTGATTGAAAACACAAAGGGCGATGGCAAGGAGGGCGACCCCTTTTGGACAAAGGCGGAAACTCTCCTTTATTGCGCCTTAATCGGCTATATCGTCTTTGAGGGGCCGGAAGAAGAACGCAATATCAATACTCTGGTGGATATGCTTAACAGCATGGAAACAAGGGAAGATGATGAAAATTTCAAAAATGCCGTGGACTATATGTTTATTGGCTTGGAGAAGCGCAACCCCAACCACTTTGCTGTCCGTCAGTATAAGAAGTACAAACTCGCCAGTGGAAAAACTTCAAAGAGTATCCTTATCTCCTGCGGGGCCAGATTGGCCCCGTTTGACATTGGCCAGCTTCGGGAGATTATGAGTTATGATGAAATGGAACTTGACCGCATGGGCGACAGGAAAACCGCAACTTTTTTTATCATCAGCGACACGGACACCACCTATAACTTCATTGTAGCCCTTGCCTTTTCGCAAATGTTCAATCTTTTGTGTGAACGGGCAGACACGGTACATGGAGGCAGATTGCCCCATCATGTGCGGGTGCTATGGGACGAGGCCGCCAACACGGGGCAGGTTCCACAGCTTGAAAAACTTTGTGCGGTCATTCGCTCACGGGAGATTTCCCTGTGCCTGTTTTTACAGGCGCAGAGCCAGTTGAAAGCCCTATATAAAGACCATGCGGAAACCATTATGGGCAATATGGATTCTGTTATTTTTCTCGGCGGGCGGGAACATTCCACTATCAAAGAACTTTCGGAGGTCTTGGGAAAAGAAACAATCTCCATGCAGACGGAAAGCCGGACACGGGGCCAGTCGGAAAGCTACGGACAGAATATGCAGCGGCTTGGCAAGGAACTAATGACAATGGACGAATTGACCACCATGCCGGGGGATAAGTGTATCTTACAGCTTCGTGGCCTGCGTCCTTTCCTCTCTCCCAAATATGACCTAAAAAAGCACCCCAATTATCGATTTACCGCCGAAGCCGATAAGCGTAACACGTTTGACACTTCAAAACTGGTAAACCGCCGCATAAAAAGGCTCAATCCCAATGAGCAATATACCGTTTACGAAGTAGATGCTACCGAGGAAACCACCGTCATGGACGAGAACGAGGACATTCTCAACTATGATGATGTGGACGATCCCGAAGCGTTTGCATAACTTCGGGTCAACTTGGCCCGAAGTAGAAATCACCCGCCAGATTCACATCTGACGGGTGATTATGAATACAATGCAAAGTTCCACAGATAATAGGAATTTCTTATGTATTTAGATTAATCCATGTTTCTAGCGAATCTTTTCTTTTAGAAACAACAGTTATGCCTAATGCTGAAATATCGGTACTGGTGTTATCAGTAACTCTGACTGCGACTACAGGTTTTCCAATACTAATTGCAAATTTTATTTCCTCAATTGACATTCCATAGTTATTTGCTGGTCGGTTTGAACAAATTACTACGCTAGCATACCTAATTTGTTTTTGAATCTGTGGGTCGACGTTGAACCTTTTATCAACGCTATCAAATGGCGAACTGCTTGGTACTGAATAATCCCTAACCTTGAATTTCGTACGATCCAATAGGGCACTAATTTCAGAATAGTCGTTATTATTCCAACGATGTGGTATAAATACATTAATCATTACTTTTCCTCCTAATGAATATTAAAATCTTGTATCCTTAGATAATTTCCAATAATGTAACCCAAGAGCCGTTAATTTACAAGACTTACTTTTCATAGCTGCAAAATACATATAATCTTCATCTACCGGTTCAACAAGGCCAACACTTTGGAATAATTGAAGTTCCTTAAATATATTTACATTTTCTTCTTTTGAGTATGGCTCAATAACTTCATGTTGGATACTTGGATTATTAGTAAATTCAAATGATGGATCTAATTCAAATTTATCACTTGGGGAATCAAAGTACTGACCCAGCTTACGTAAAACATTTTTAGGAACCCTAGGTTCTATATCACGAATTGAAAGAAATTGTGATATATTTGTTTTAAAAACTGGTCGTTGCTGCCATACCCCAAGCGACTGATCAATAAATGCGTATATGCCTGCCGGTGTTATTCTTCCAGTTATGTCAGCCGCGCTTCCTCTTAAACCTTGCAAAAATAAACTTGTGAAAAGACCTTGACCATTACTTTCCATAGACACTTCGTCCCGATTACTAGCTGTCATTATAGTAATGCCTTCACCAAGAATAGATTCAGCACTTTGTGTAACGGAAGACTCTCCTAATTTTCCAGAAAAGCAACAATCTAAAATGATTATTTTATTTTTACATTTTGAACGATTTGCGCACCCTAGAACATCAGTCATAGATACGCCTAAATCTCTACCCCGATAATCAGGAGTTACAAGGTGTCCGTACTCACTTCCGTGACCTGAAAAATACAATAATGAAGCATCAGCATCACCAGCAAATAATTTTTCAATTAAGTCCAGAAATTCAGCTTTTGTCTGCACATTAAGATTCAAAAAAACGTCAAAATTTGGCGAGCCATCTCCATTTGTTTTTAATAACTCAGCGACAGCGTTGGCATCATTTACACATCCATTTAGGGGCGCTGTTGGATAGTCATCAATGCCAATTATTAATGCTTTTTTCAAAAAATCACCTCACACTTCCATATTATTGCCAAATTATAATTTTCACCTAACCTATTAAGAAGTTCCTTATTCAACAACCACTTATTTTGCTTAGGTGGTTGTTTTCATTATATACCAAAATTCCACACAAAACAACGAGAAAAGAGGTGATTTTCATGGTTCGTGCTCCCCCTAAACCCTGCTCAAACCGAATATAGAACTTCGGGTCAACTTGGCCCGAAGTGGAGCCGCCAGAAATGGCGGTTTTTTTGTACCCAAAAACAAAATGAAAATATGGAGGTATTTGATTATGCAATTTTTTACGAGTGCAGTTACTACATTACAGACCCTTGTTGTCGCTCTTGGTGCGGGCCTTGCCGTATGGGGCGTTATCAATCTGCTTGAGGGCTACGGGTCAGATAACCCTGCGGCTAAGAGCCAGGGAATTAAACAGTTGATGGCCGGAGGCGGTGTTATCCTGCTTGGAACCACTCTCGTTCCCCTGCTGTCTACTCTGTTTTAAGGTAAGCGCCTATGGATTTTCTCACCGACTGGATTAACGAATGGGTAAAAAATCTTCTGGTTGACGGTATCATGGGCAACCTGGAGGGAGTTTTCCTTGATGTAAACAACCGGGTCGGAGAGATTGCGACACAAGTGGGAACCACCCCGGCGGCATGGCACGCCGGGGTGTTCTCCATGATACGTCAGCTTTCCGAAACGGTCGTCTTACCGATTGCGGGTATCGTCTTAACCTTTGTCATGTGTTATGAACTGATTCAGATGATAATTGACCGCAATAACCTACACGACATTGATACATGGATATTTTTCAAATGGATTTTCAAGACGTTCATTGCTGTAACCATACTCTCCAATACGTTCAACATCGTCATGGCAGTATTTGATGTGGCGCAGAACGTAGTGAGCAACGCTGGAGGGCTGATACAAGGCAGTACCAATGTAAGCGACGCTATGATGAACAGCCTTGAAACAACTTTGCAGGGCATGGAAATCGGCCCTCTGCTCGGCTTATGGCTTCAAACCATCATTCTTGGATTTACCATGAAAGCTATAGGTATTGTAATTTTCATCATTGTGTATGGGCGTATGTTGGAAATCTATATGCTGTCCAGTCTGGCCCCTATCCCAATGGCAACGGTAGTAAACCGGGAAATCGGCGGCATGGGGCAGAACTATTTTAAGTCCTTGTTGGCGGTTGGCTTTCAAGGCTTTTTGATTTTGGTATGCGTAGCGATCTATGCGGTGCTGATTCAAAGTGTTGCCACCAGTGGCGACCCTATCGGTGCGGTGTGGCAGGTCATGGGCTATACGGTACTGTTGTGTTTTACCTTGTTCAAAACCGGAAGTCTTGCAAAATCCGTCTTTGGAGCGCATTAAGGACTTCGGGCCAACTTGGCCCGAAGTGAGAAAGGAGTCATTTCAATATGAACGATGATAAAACCAATATCCCGCAGGAAGCGGAACAGGCGGCAATGCCGATGAAACTGGATGTTACTGCCCGGCCCATTGAGCCGAAAGGAAACCTTGTGGGGTTTGCCAACTTGAAAATCAATGACAGCTTTGTGATTGAGGATTTTAAGATATTGCAGAGCGACAAGGGCTTTTTTGTGGGTATGCCGAGCAAGCTGGATAAAAACAGTCCTACCGGCTATCGTGACACCGCAAAGCCTATCACAAAGGAATTTCGTGCAGAACTGACCGGGGCTGTGGTTGCGGCCTATCATGCAGAGATAGAGAAGCTAAAGGCCCGTGCCGCCGCTGTTCCCGAAAAGCAGTCTATCCCGGAGCAGCTTGCCGAGGGGAAAAAACAGGCGGCAAAGGATAACGCTGAACGTCCGGCTCCTGCAAAGGCCGGTAAAGCAAAAAATGCAGAACGCTAACTTCGGGCCATGTTGACCCGAAGTGGAAAGGAGGATTTTCATGTACCAACAGCCGAAAAAATCGCCCTGGGGCGAAGTTGAAACCTGTGATATTCTTTGCCCCGGTGTATTCCTTGTAAGTACCGCCAGTCATGGCGGTACGCTTGTTTCCAACGAGGTGTCCGCTATGCTTTCCCCCGCCGCTCAAAAATGCGGTTTTCGGCATGGCGGATACCTTTGCTTTGAGGAAGATTCGCAGGAAAGTATTGTACTGCGGGAACTTCTGGACAAAAAGCTGTGGAGTATTCCTGACCGCATAAAAAATAAGACTGCCTTTGAAGAAAACATCAACAAGTCTATTCGGGAATACAACCCGGACTATTGGCGGGTCAGGCAGGCCGGAATGGAGAAAGTTTCCACCCGGCAGGCTGTTCCGGCCCACAATGCTGAACGCTGACACTTCGGGCCAACTTGGCCCGAAGTCAGAAAGGAGGATTTTACCCATTGGCTTATGTAAGTGTACCAAATGACCTATCGAAAATAAAAACCAAAGTGGCGTTCAATCTTACGAAACGCCAGCTTCTATGCTTCGGAGCGGCGGCGGTTATTGGCATACCTGCCTATCTGTTTGCCCGCTCTGCCATCGGCAATACGGGGGCTATGCTTTTGATGATTGCCCTTATGCTCCCATGCTTTTTGATTGCCATGTACGAGCGTGACGGATTGCCTTTTGAAAAGGTAGTGAGGAATATCGTCCGCTCCAAATTCCTATGGCCCAGTACAAGACCATATCAGACCCAAAACATCTATGCTTATTTGAGCAACCCCGGAAAGGAGGTACAGCAGATTGACGCAAACAAGAAAAAGCCCGCCTGCTCCCGCCAAAAGCGGAAAGCGTAAACAGCGTGGGCCGCAGTCGGCACAACAGACAATCCCCTACAAAGAAATGCTCCGGGACGGTATTTGTAAGGTGCGGGAGGGTTACTATACGAAAACCCTTTCCTATGAGGACATCAATTATTCCGTAGCGTCATCAGACGACCAAAGCACTATTTTTGATGGCTACTGTTCGTTCCTCAATTATTTTGACAGTGCCTTGCCCTTTCAGCTTTCTTTTATCAACCATCGCTCCCGGCCCGAAAACCAGTACACGGTAAACATTCCCCCGCAGGACGATGACTTTAATAATATTCGCAGAGAATTTACCGATATGCTGACCGGGCAGATTGCCAAAAGCAATAACGGCATTGTCCGCTCCAAATATATCACGTTTGGGATTCATGCGGACGGGATCGGGACGGCCCGGCCACGCTTGGAGCGTATCGAAGCTGACATTGTGGGCAACTTCAAGAAACTTGGTGTGCAATCGGCTTCCCTCTCCGGGCGGGAACGTCTGGAAGTGATACACAGCCAGTTGCACCCCGGCGGTAAAGAACCATTCCGTTTTTCATGGGATATGATACCGAAAACCGGCATGGGAACAAAAGATTTTATCGCCCCTACTTCATTTGATTTTCGGCAAAGCCGCTTTTTCCGTGTCGGGCAGACTTGGGGAGCCGCTATGTATATGCAGATTATGGCTTCTGAACTTTCCGACAAACTGTTAGCGGAACTACTGGAAGTGGACGCAGAAATGACCATTACTATGCACGTTCAGACGGTAGACCAGACAAAGGCAGTAAAAACGGTAAAAGCAAAATTAAGCGACATTGACCGTATGAAAATGGACGAACAAAAAAAGGCGGCACGTTCCGGGTATGACATTGATATTTTACCACCCGATTTGCTGACATACAGCAAGGACGCAGCCGCTCTCTTATCGGATTTACAAAACCGCAATGAAAGAATGTTCCTGCTTACCTTTCTTGTGGTAAACACCGCACCCACAAGGCAACAGCTTGAAAACGATATTTTCACGGTGTCCGGCATTACGCAAAAGTACAACTGTTTTCTGAAGCGTCTGGATTTTCAGCAGGAACAAGGCTTTATGAGCAGCCTGCCGCTTGGGTATAACAGTATTGAGATACAGCGGGGAATGACAACGAGCAGTACCGCCATCTTCGTACCCTTTATGACGCAGGAGTTACGCATGGGCGGTCAGGCTCTTTACTATGGCATGAACGCCCTTTCTCACAATGTTATTATGGCAGACCGCAAAAAATTGAAATCTGCCAACGGTCTGTACCTCGGTTCTACTGGTTCGGGAAAATCCTTTGCGGCAAAAAGGGAACTTATTAACGTATTCCTTACCACAAAAGACCGAATTATCATTGTAGACCCGATGGGCGAATATGCTCCACTGGTAAAAAGGCTTGGCGGAGAGGTTATCGACATTTCCCCGGACAGCCCACTTGGAAACTATATCAATCCAATGGATATACAAATAAACATGACCGATGAGGACAGTCCGCTTTCTATGAAAGCGGATTTTTTGCTATCCCTCTGCGAACTGATTTTAGGCGGTAAGGACGGATTGCAACCCATTGAAAAAACAGTCATTGACCGCTGTGTACGCCTTGTGTACCGTGAACTTGCACTCGGTATCGGGGACGGAAAAATGCCACTTCTTCAAGACCTGTATGAAACTCTATGCCAACAGCCGGAGCCGGAAGCGAAACGGATTGCAACCGCTCTGGAACTTTACTGCACAGGTTCGCTTAACCTGTTCAACCACCATACAAATGTGAGCCTTAATAAGCGTGTGGTGTGTGTGGTACTGAAAGGCATGGGTGAAAACCTCCGTAAAATTGCTATGCACATCACAAATGAACTTGTGACACAGGCGGTCAATACCAATTTTGCGAATGGCCTTGCAACGTGGTGCTATTTTGATGAATTTCATATCCTCCTGCAAGACGTTTTGAGTGCCAGTTATTTTGTCCGTGTCTGGAAAATGCTGAGGAAAAAAGGCTGCATACCATCGGCCTTGACCCAAAATGTGAAAGACCTGCTTGCCAGTCGTGAAGTAGAAAATATCTTTGACAACAGCGACTTTATGATTCTATTGGCACAGGCACAAGCTGACCGGGTTATCCTCGCCCGGCAACTAGGCATTTCCGAACATCAGCTATCCTATATCGCCCATAGCAATTCCGGGGAGGGGCTTTTGTTCTTTGGAAGTACGACGATTCCGTTTGTTGACCGCTTCCCGAAAAACACGGAGATTTACCGCTTACTGACTACCCGCCCGGAGGATATAGCAAAGGAGGCCGCAAATGCGTGAGAACAGCCGGGGTGGCCCATCGGGCCGCTTGCGGTTTGAGAGTGAGGAAACGTCGGCAACTTCGGGTCAAGTTGGCCCGAAGTCAAAGCCGGGTGCAAAGGGCCGCAAACGATTTGTAAAAACCTGTGCTGACCCCAACAACTCCCCACCGATTCCGGAGGAAACGGATACTTCTTCGCTGATAGAGGATAGCCCTATCACTTCGGGCCATGTTGACCCGAAGTCGGGCAAATTCCGGCAAGACAGCAAAAAGCCCCGCCCCTCTGACCGTCTGCGGCAAGAGGGAGAATCCCCACCCGATGAAACCGTCCCCCATGACGGCCCCACTGATAAAAAGGCAACGAAAGATGGCAAGCGCATGGAGAAATCCAAACGACCTATGGAAAAGAACGGCGATAAATTGGAGAAAGCCCGTGATAGACTGGAAAATCAGAAACCTCTGAAACGCCCCGGCCCGATAAAAACCATAGGCCGGGCGGCTGGTTATCAGACCCGCCTGTATGTGCATGGGAAAATCCGTGAGGGGGAGCGTGAAAATGTAGGCATAGAAGCCGCCCACAAAGCGGAACTTGCCGGGGAGCATACCGTCCGGGGCAGTACACGTTTTGTTAAAAAGCGTATCCGTACCCGCCCGACCCGGCAGGTTCGCAAATGGGAGAAAAAGACCATCAACGCAAAAGCCGATTATGCCTACCGTCAGCTTGTACAGGAAAATCCCTCTTTGCAAAGCAACCCCATTTCCCGGTATTTGCAAAAACAGCGGTTGAAAAAGCAATACCGCAAGCAGGCAAAAGGAACCGCAAAGGCGGCAAAGAAAACAGCCGTTACAGTGAAAAACATAGCCGGGGCCGCATGGAACTATCTTCGGAGCAATCCCAAAGTTATACTGATAATCGCCTGTGCGTTTCTGCTGATAATCGTCATGCAGTCCTGTGTGGCAGGGGTTACTTCCATCGGAAACGGTTTGCTTGGTGCGGTGGGCGGCACTTCCTACGTTTCATCAGACAGCGAAATGCAGGGGGTGGAATCAGACTATACCGTACTGGAAAGCGGCCTGCGGGAAGAACTGGCTCATATTGAAAGGGATTATCCCGGCTATGACGAATACCGGTATTCGGTAGATGAAATCGGGCATGACCCTTTTGAGCTGGCTTCCTATCTGACCGCAAAATTCGGTGGATATAACTCGGCAAAGGTAAGGGCGGAATTACAATTCCTTTTGGAGCAGCAGTATCAACTTACCATTACGGAAACCGTGAAAGTACGCTACCGTACAGAAACCCGGACAGATACATGGACAGAAACCGACCCTGAAACCGGGGAAACCACAACCCACTCTGACACCTACACGGTGGAAGTTCCCTATGACTACTATATCCTCAATGTATCCCTACGCAATAAGTCATTGGGGGCTGTGGCTCTCGCCAATCTCGACCCGGAGCAGACAGAACGCTATCTCGTCTACCAAAAGACCAAAGGCAACCGCCCTAATCTGTTTGAGGGCAATATCTACACCGCCGGAGAATACACCGATTATGACATACCGCCCGAAGCCTTAAACGATACAAGGTTTGCCGCCATGATTGCTGAAGCTGAAAAGTATCTCGGCTTTCCTTACGTTTGGGGCGGTTCCACTCCATCAACGTCCTTTGACTGTTCCGGCTTTGTGTGTTGGGTTATCAACAAATCCGGTGTTGGCAGCGTGGGAAGAACAACAGCACAAGGCATTTTCAACCTGTGTGCAAAAATTCCCCCCGGCGAAGCAAAGCCCGGCGACATTATCTTTTTCACTGGAACCTATGACAGTTCCGGGCCGGTATCGCACGTTGGGATTTATGTAGGCAATGGCATGATGATTCACTGTGGCAACCCTATCAGCTATGCTTCCACCAATAGCCGGTATTGGACAGAACATTTTTACGCCTTTGGGCGGTTGAATTAACAGAAACGGAGGGATATTTTGAACGCAAAAATTGAACGTGTGAAAAAGGAAATCGACAAGACCAAAGAAAAAATCAGCGAATTTCAAGCCAAACTGCGGGAATTGGAGAAGCAGAAAACCGAGTTTGAAAATATGGAAATTGTAGAGGCGGTGCGTGGCATGGATATTTCCCTTGCGGATCTCGCCGCCTTGCTGAAAACCGCAAAGACTGGCGGTGCTGCTTCGGGCCAACTTGGCCCGAAGTCAACCAATCAAGAACAGGAGGAAACAGAAGAATGAAAAAATATCGTATGATGGCGGCGCTATGCGTCGCCTTTTTGCTGACTATCTCTTTTAGTACCGTGGCCTATGCCGGAGGTGGGGAACCCACCCCGGAGCCAACGGAAACCCCGGCCCCGGAGCCGATAGCCGCCCCCAATCCCTTTACGCCTGCCGGAACGGGAACGGTGGTTGATAATGCTACCGATGGGGATGGAAAAGAGTTCTTTACCATTATGACCCCAAATGAAAATGTATTTTATCTTGTGATTGACCGTCAGAGGGAGCAGGAAAACGTGTACTTCCTCAATGCGGTAACGGAAAAAGACTTGATGGCTCTTGCGGAGCAGTCCGAGGAACCGGAAGAAGTGGCCCCGACACCCCCTGTCACTCCCGAACCGACACCGGAGCCGATTCCCGAACCCACCTCGGAACCGGAAAAAAGCGGCAACATGGGTATGATGATTTTTGTTGCCCTTGCGATATTGGTTGGCGGTGGAGCCGGGTACTACTTTAAGATTTACCGCCCGAAGCAGGAGCAGGCCGCTTCCGCAGACGATGATTACAGCGAATATGAAAATGACCCTTATGATGAACAGGAGGACGATACCCCGCCGTGGGACACCGACGAAAGCACCGGGGAGGACGAGTAATGAACTTTACCAACAGCCCCTACGAAAAAATGATGAAGCAGAAGCCCCGTCCCTCACGTCAGAAATCGCAGAAACCGCCGAAAGGCTCCTCTTGCCGGGATTGCAATTATTGGAATGGCATTTCCTGCGTGGGTGTTTGCTACCGGGATTTGATTATTTCACGGAGGGAGGCAACTTCGGGCCAACATGGCCCGAAGTAACCGCCTATGGAAACAGACAGAGCATTGCCCCGTGAACTGACCCGCCATGAAAGAGCAACGATCCGCAGGCTTGTGGTTGGTATGTGTGCTAACTATGACGGAGAACATTGCTGCTTGCCACTGGATTACGGTAGGTGCTATATGCTTGATAAGTGGTGGACGGGTTGCTACTGCAAGTATTTTGAAAAGGCTGTTCTTCCTCTGAACCCAGTTTTAGAATCCACACTGACAGGCCAATCCTACCTTGCCAGAAAAACCTGCCCTGTCTGCGGCAACGTATTTCTTCCAGTGACAAGCCAGACATATTGTTCCGAGCGTTGCCGGGACGAGGGCAACCGCCGCAGGAGCCGGGACCGTATGAGGAAAAAGCGGCAAAAATCAAGGGTATAGTGTTACGATGTTCACTGAAAAAAGCCACGGTTTCCGTGGCTTTCCGGCTCCCGTTTTAAGGGGAGAGGGATAAATGTCCGCTACCCCTTAAAATAGGGGGAACTTCGTAACATTGTGAAACAAACAATAGCACTTCGGGCCAACTTGACCCAAAGTTATGAAAGGAGCGATTTTCTATGCAGGAAAAAGACAACTATTTGAGAAATGCAGAACTCTCCACCGAGCAAAATTATAACATGATTGATGGGATTCCCAATAATGCCCCTCTGCCTGTGCCGCAGGCCCGCCTGGAGGAAAGACCAAAAGACCGGGTAAAGGAGCCACCGGCAAAGCGAAGAAGCCGGGAACGAGAGGACAGGTGAGCCAACGAAAGCGCAGACGGGGCGTTCCTCTCTATGTGTGGGTGAGCGAAGAAGAATATACTGCCATTCAACAGCGCATGGAAGAAGTAGGAACACAAAATTTGAGTGCCTATATCCGCAAGATGGCTCTTAACGGTTATGTGCTTCATGTTGACCTTGCGCCTGTGCGTGAACTGGTTTCCCTGCAACGCAGATGTGCAAACAACCTCAATCAGATTGCTATTCACGCCAATACCTATGGCATATACCCGTCTGAAATATCGGCCTTGCAAAAAGACTATGCCGAACTGTGGAGCCGGGTTTCCGATGTTCTCAAAGAACTTGCGGCGGTTACAGCTTTATAAAAAATGGGGAGCGGCGGCACTCTGCCGACGCTCCCTTATTTTTTGTTAGAACACTATGGTTTTGCCATATCCGCTATGTAGGCAATGACTTCTTCGGGAGTTGGTTTCTCCCCTCTGCGTGGTATGGTTTCCCAAAATGCCAGTGCTTTGGGTTCGGAACTTTTCATGCCCTCTGCTATGGCAATTTCAATTTCACGGCGCACCTCTCCCTCACTGATACCTTTCTGCTTGGCAAGGTTTTTTATTGCCCTTTTCGCTTTTCCAATATCCATTGTTTTCTCTCTCCTTTTCGTTGGTATGTGCAAGATGTCTAATTAGACTTGTTAGAACTTACTTTTCTATTCTACTTAGTACATACTATATATGTCAACCATGTGGAGAATTTACATGGAGAGGAGGGCTTTAATGGAATACGGAACAATTAGAATTAAACTGGATGAATTAATTGAACAAAGAGGTTTCAGTAAGAACAAACTAAGCCATAAAGCAGAAATGCAGCGTACTCAACTTAACAATTATTGCAACAATACTATAAGCAGGTTGGATATTGATGTTCTGGCCCGGTTATGTACGGTGCTTGATTGTGAGATTGGCGACTTGTTGGAGTTTGTACCATCAGACAATAAGAATACAGAGCAGAAATAAAGTAGATGCGATGGCCTCACAAGGGCAATCGCACCTACTTTATTTTTGCCACTTCGGGCCAACTTGCCCCGAAGTCTAAAGACGAGATTTCTGTCACCTCGACAACATTGTTGTACCCTTTGGGACATGGTAAAATATAGGTAGGAATAAACTTTACAATCCTACCATGAAAGGAGCCTTTTTTATGAATATAATAGGAAAAATCATAGCAATACCGTTTGCAATCGTGCTGACACTGTTCGGTGCAATCATTCGCTTTCTGTTCTGCTTTGCGTCAAGCATTCTTACCGTCCTATCGGGGATTTTAGGCTTGCTCTCGATTGCCATGTTTGTCACAGGTGTAACGCTCAATAACTGTATATGGGTCATGGTGTTTGCTTTCCTGCTCTCTCCTTTTGGAATACAGGCGATTGCGGAATGGCTAATAAATGGTATAGAGGGATTAGGCAACCGGCTTCAGCTTTACATTATGGGATAGAGATAAAAACAGAATGGTCAAATCAACTTCGGGTCAACTTGGCCCGAAGTTATTTTTTGTAGGAAAGGAGGTATGCTCATGGCAACTACCCGACTTATGAGCCGCCATATTGGAAGTGGAAAAACCATTATGGAAACTTTGAAAGATGGATTTGACTATGGTAAAAATCCTGATAAGACCCGTAACGGCGATTTGATTCTTGCCTATGAATGTGATCCCGCCACAGCCGACGCAGAATTTATACTTTCCAAAGCAAAGTATAAGGCGATTACCGGACGGGAACAAAAAAGTGAAAAAGATGTTTTATATTATCAGCTTCGGCAGGCGTTCCCGCCCGGAGAGATAGACGCAGAAACAGCCCTTAAAATCAGCTATGACGTTGCTATGCGATGGACAAAAGGCAAGCACGCCTTTTTCGTGGTATCCCATATTGACCGCCCCCACCCACATTGCCATATTTACTATAACTCAACTTCACTGGACTGCACCCGAAAATTTCGGGATTTTATTGGTTCGGCACGGGCATTTCGCCGCTTGTCTGACCGGGTGTGCCTTGAATACAATTTATCGGTCATTACAAATCCAAAACTTCATAGCCAGGGCAAATTCAAGCATTATGGCGAATGGCAAGGCAGGGATAAACTCCCCTCTTTTCAAGAGCGGTTAAAGACACAAATTGATGTTTGCCTTGCACAGATGCCAACGGATATGAACAGCTTTTTGCAGTTAATGGCGGCGGCAGGTTATAAGATAAAATACGGACGTGGCGGTACAATCAGTTTTGGGGTTGAGGGGCAGGAACGCTTTACCCGGTTACGGGCTTCTACACTTGGCAAGGGTTACGGTGTAGAGGATATACAGGCCATCATTGAGGGGCGTACTTCTATGCCGGAAAGCCGAGCCGGGGCCTCCCGAAAAGTCAATCTGATTATAGATATTCAGTCACGCATGAGAACAGGAAAAGGCCCTGCTTATGAGCGGTGGGCTAAAATCTTCAACCTAAAGCAGATGGCGGCAACACTCCAATATTTGCAGGAAAATGACCTGTTGGAATATGAACAGTTAGAGCAAAAAGCCGCAGAGGTTACAGACCGTTTTCATACACTTTCTGATAGCATAAAATCCGCTGAATCTGCTATACGCACCAATGTGGAATTAAAGGCGGCGGTGGTTGACTACGCAAAAACCCGTTCCGTATTTGAGGGATACAAAGCTACAAAATACAGCCGTAAATATCTTACGGAGCATGAAGCCGATATTGCAACCTACCGGGCGGCAAGGGCTACAATGGATAGGATTTTGAACGGGGCGAAACTTCCGAAGATGGATACCCTTAAAGCAGAATATCAGACACTATCGGCAAAGAAAAAAGCCGCCTATGGAGAATACCGGGCGACCAAAAAAGATATGCAGGAACTTATCACGGCAAAGGCCAATATTGACCGTCTGTTCAGCTTGACGGACACAACGAAAAATAAAGAAATGGAGAGGTAGCGGTATGAGGGAAAAACAAGCGGAGCGCAACCACTTCGGGTCAACTTGGCCCGAAGTAGCCGGGTTTGGGGCGGCCTGCCCCAACAAGCAATTTTTGAGATTTGCCCGCAAGGGAAAATCTTAAAAATGTGCAAGTGTCAATACACTTGCCCTGCTTGCCGATTAGCATTTGCTTTAATTCGCTACTTTTTGAAATTTTTTTGTGATAGATTTTATAAAACTCTCCTGTGATGAAGTTGTGCCAAAACCTGTTTCTTGACATAACAGGTTTAGTACGATACAATAAATTAATAATTTATAAATAAAGGAGGCTTACGTGTGTTAATTCGTATACGCAAATAAAGCAATAAAAAGCAGAACTATCTATCCACATTGTGGGCTTTTTTCGCTTGCGTTTACGAATAAACACGTGCTTATACATTATGCGACTGTATAGTCGCATAATGTTGGTTTGCCTTGTTTTGTAGTAATGCAGATTAATGCCCTTGTGTGGGTGTTAACCTGCATTTTTTATTGCACAAAAAACAATGAGTCATGCAATAAAAATGTTTGGAGGAATAAATATATGCAACGAAATAAAAATTCATGGAAGAAAGATTATTTTACTATATTGATTGGGCAAGGATTCTCCCTTATTAGTAGTGGAATTTTGCAAATGTCAATTATTTTTTATTTAACAGCAAAAACAGGTTCTGCAATGGTGTTATCCATAGCAACACTAATTGGCTTCTTACCGCAAGCACTTATAGGGCCTTTTGCTGGCGTTTTTGTTGACCGGCATAGCCGAAAGAAAGTAATGATTGGCGCAGACTTAGTTATTGCTGTGGCTGGAGGGATATTAGCAATTGTTACTCTCTATATGGACTTACCAATATGGGTAATCATGGCGGTTTTATTTGTCCGAAGTATGGGAACAGCGTTTCATTCGCCAGCATTGAATGCAGTTACACCACTGCTTGTGCCAGAAGATCAACTGACAAAGTGTGCGGGTTATAGCCAAACTATACAAGCCATAGGGTCAATCATTAGTCCTGCCGCTGCCGCGTTTTTATATACTGTTTGGAATCTGAATCATATCGTTATACTTGATATTGTCGGTGCGATTATAGCTTGTATTTCCATAGCGATTATTACAATTCCTAATCCATCATCAAGCAGCATTGATAAAGAAGAAAATGTCATGCAGGAAATGAAAGCGGGGTACGTTGTCTTAAAAGAGAATAAAGGTCTGTTTGCTTTGCTTTGGATTGGCGCATTATATATGTTTTTTTATATGCCGATTAGTGCGCTATATCCGCTGATGAGTATGGGATATTTCGGCGGAACACCTACTCATGCTTCAATAGCAGAAATCGCCTTTGCTATTGGAATGTTGGTAGGAGGGGTCATATTAAGCGTTTGGGGTGGTTTTAAGAAACGTACTTTTACCATTGGGGTATCGGTTCTTATGATGGGAATTGGTGTTACCATATCTGGAATACTTCCACCAAATGCTTTCATTGCCTTTGCGATATCCTGCATGGTTATGGGAGTGTCAGCTCCATTTTATGGTGTGCAAAATGCCCTGTTCCAAGAGAAAATTAAACCTGAATATTTAGGGAGGGTTTTTTCTTTGCTTGGAAGTGTAATGTCATTCGCAATGCCTTTGGGTTTATTGTGTTCTGGTCTTTTTGCAGAACAAATAGGTGTTGAAAAATGGTTTTTGATTTCTGGAATAGGAATTATAGCCATATCATTTTTGGTATTTGTACTTCCCGTAGTACAGTCACTTGATAATCGTACTGTATAAAACAGCCTATGCTAAATTGAGTAAAGGAGGGCAGATTCACGATGGGAGTAATTATTTCTATGCAATAGCAGGGGCTATTGCACGCTAAAAGTGAGCAACTGAAAAATAGCCTTTGCTAATCCTAAATAACATAGAGTGATTAGGAGATGCAAAATGAGCTATATTAATATATATGACGTTTTGCCAAAAGA
>JAEZZQ010000034.1 GCA_023442465.1 Bacillota bacterium
GCTTTAAATTCATTGTCATAAGATTTTTGATTTTGTGCCATAGGTTGTTTCTCCTGTTCTCGTATTGATTATGATTATATATCAAAGTCCTTGAGAATAGGGTGTCAACTTTTATGATACAACATCAAATAGGAAAAGGCGAATAAAGGTTGCACTTATCCATAGCAGTGTTAAAAATATCGATTATTACCTCATCGTAATTATCATAAATATTTGTATAACTAGTATCTATTCTATAAAAATATTTTAACAACATTCTTTTTTCATATAATTGTATTTCAAACTGTTCTGGCGTCATAATTAATCTCTCCGTATAAATAAAAACTCAAATAATAATGTGACGATATAAAAAATATATATAAACCAAATTAAGAATATACATGCAAAAAAATATTAATAAATAAATTTAGTAGACTTAATCTTATTATATAGCATAAATTTTAAAAAATATACTATAAAAAAATATATTATTATAAGTCATAGATTTTATTTATCTATTTTATGGATATATAATAATATTATTCCCGGGAAGAAGTAACTATTAACTTAAAATAGTGTACTATCTGCCTGACATCTAGGCCAATGACGAGAATGGATTTCCGGTCTGCGTGGTGAAAGAGAGGTGGTTATAGGTTGCGTTGCCTCATGTAATGGAGCAGACGGAAATTCAGGCTAGTTATTGCATAGGTGTTAGGGGGATAGTACACAGTCAGGCGGAGGAAAGAAGAATGTTAGAAATCAATAAACGTTTAGCAACAGAATATATTTACGGTCTATTTAAGGATTTGCGTGTAATTAGGCACGATCCAAATGGACAGCTTCTTATTAAAAAGGGAAACAGATGGAAACGAATTCCTATTACTGATAATGAAGAACAAAAAGAACTGCGCAAGTTTATATCGGGTGAAACACAAGGAAACATAAGCTCCCATACCTTACAGGATATTATAAGGATTTTGAAAACCGACCCTGAGCTTGAGATGGAAACCGACGTTAGGGATACCGGTAAGATTATATTTCAGAACGGTATGTACGATGCAAAAGAGCAAAAATTAGTCGAGATTGACCCGAATGACGATACGTACTACTGAACGTATGTAAATGCAAACTACATGCCGGGTGCAAAACTGCAGGATGCCCCCGTTTTTCAAAACTTCCTAGAGACAACTTTGGAATATAGAAGAAGCCCGGATGATGCGAAGTTGTTACTTGAAGCTCTGGGATACTCAATAAGCGATTGCACAAAGGGAAAAACAAGTTTTTTCCTTATCGGCCCACCATCCAGTGGAAAATCTGTGATATTAGAGTTTATAAAAATGATTTTGAATGACGATGATACTACACAGATTCCTTTTACGAACCTTAGTAATAGGTTTGAGAAGGGGATGCTACATAATAGTAGAGTCAATTTGTGCAGTGAATTATCAGAGAAGGGGTTTCCACAAATAGACATTTTTAAAGCTATAACAGCAGGAGATACGATGTTTGCTGAACACAAAGGGAAAGACGGGTTCTTTTTTCGGCCTAAAGTCAAGTTATGGAATGCCGGAAACGTAATGCCGGTTCCTAAATATGGTGACGGAACGAAAGCCATAGTAGAACGGCTTACTTTTTTAAGATTTAAACAGAGTGTTCCACGAGAAAAGTGGAACATTAGAATGTTGGACGAATTATTTGAGGAAAGAGATGTTATTTGCTCATTAGCGGTTGACACATTGAAGGAACTGATAGAGAAAAACTTTGCCTTTTGCATTCCCGCTGATTCGGCTGAGTATACGAAGTTTTACGAAGAATCACTAAATTCAATTGATGTATTTATAGAGGAAGAATGCGAATTTTTCCCTGAGGCTATGGTATCGAGCAAGGATTTTTTGTGTGAATACCTAGCATTTTGCGATAATAATTTATTTGCAAAATCAATAACAATGCAAATTTTTACCCAGAAAATTTGCAGCCTTAACGGAGTAAAAAAGGAACGCAGGAGAGTAGAGGGGGATCAGAAAATGTATTTTATAGGAATACAAAAAAAGAATGCTTTGCATAAGCCTAAAGAATGTGCAGGAAAAAATAAAAAGATAGTTTTCAATACTGGTAAAAAAACATTCCCCCAAGATTAGGAAATGACGGACAGAAGTATTGGGAGTAACAAACATCCTGCACAGACAAGAAAGGAACGATACATGAGCTATAAAATATCTATTAGAATTCCGGATAATTTGTATGAAAAAATTAAACTGGAAGCAAAAACTTATGGTTATAAGGGTATAAGTTCTTACATTATAACCCTATTAGAAAAAAAGAATATAACAGAAATTAAAGGTGGAAAAGAGCTAGCATCAGCAATATTTCAATTTATTAGGGCTGCTGACAACATGGTGGAATCTAAAGAAAGGAAAACCGATTTATGTCAATGCTACGATTTATTAATGATAAAAATAGAAGAACTGAAGAACTCCGTAGAATCCTTAAATACGCAGACAGGAATAAAACAATAAATCCTGAGTTGGTTAGAAAAATTGGAATAATGGGGGAGGACATATATTATGAAATGCGTCAGGCCAAAGTGCTCTTTCATCAAGAAAAAGGAAAACAGTACCAGCATTTAGTTGTATCTAATAACTCTTCTGTGCGTGACACCTCTTTAGTACATAGAATTGGATGCGAAATTGCAGAGTATTACGGAAGCCAATATCAAGTTTATGTATGTACACACTGTAATACGAACAATTTACATAGCCATATTATTATTAATACGGTAAATATGGTTACGGGGAAAAAGTTATCCCAGAATAAAAGTGATTGTAGGAAGTTAAAGGAATATGCAAATCGTATTTTTAAAAAATACGATTTGCCCCCTATAGGAGGGAAAGATATTTATTTTATTAAATATGATGAGCCTGATGATTTTTATGATGATCTATATTGGGATGAGTATAATGAGATTGCTTATGATAGTCAACTTCTTGAGGAGCATTATGGAGTTACCCGTCCTTTTCATTTTATGGATTTGGAAGGAGAAACGCAGGAACTCTTGAATTACTATAAGCGAATGGAAGCTAGAACAGGAGGTAAATAACGTGGTGGTAATGAGTGTTAAAGATATTCAAAAGAAACTTAATATAGGTAGAGACAAGGCTTATGCCCTTATGCACTCCAGTGGCTTCCCAGCGACAAAGTTGGGTGGACGGTATATTGTCACGGAAGAGGCCTTGGAAAAATGGCTGAAAAGTTACGAATATAAAATTTATATAATGTAAAAATAATCGACCGGCTTTTTGGAGCCGGTCGATATTATATAGGAGACCAGTATGACCCAAAATAAGAGAAATGCCAAAGGGGAAGGTAGTTTTACCGAGAACCCGGAAGGTACGATAACGCATCGAAAGTCTGTCGGTTATAAACGGGACGGTGGCAGAAAGATTCTTACTGTTACAGAAACCAGTAAGGCAGCGGCGCTTAAAGCAATGAAGAAAAAAGAGGCGCAATGGGAGAAGCAGAAGAAATTGATTTGTATTCAGAACGGCAGTACGGTTGCAGAATTATGCAGTGCACACCTACAGTATCAGATAGACCAAGAAGAACTTAGACCCAAATCAATTGACCGGCGAGAATGTACAATAGAAAAACATATTGCAGTTTACCCACTGGGGCGGACACAGGTTTATGCTGTGAAAGGCAGGGATATTGATGAACATATCGAAAAATTGATAAAGGAGACAAATCTGTCAGACTCTTCATTGGAAAAAGTTGTAGATGTTCTCAATGCTGCTTATAAGTGGGCGATTATCCGTGGCGAGCTTGAGCTTAACCCGGTAATAGCAATTAAAGACTCCATTACAAAGAGAATTAGGAGACTAAAAAACAAAACGGCAAATGAAGCAGATGTAATTGTGCTTTCGCCGGAAGAAGAGCAAAGGTTTGTAACAGAGGCGCTTTCCCTGAACCCTAAAACAGGAAAATATAAATACAGGTCCGGTTTATACGGTGTACTGCTGCTTTATACCGGCATGAGGTGTGGAGAACTTCTTGCTTTAAGATGGAGAAATGTGGATATTAAAAGTAAATTACTGACTATTGAGAAAAGTAGGTCTGTTGCCAAGAACCGAAAGCGGTCGGAAAGCGATAATAAGTATATAATAGTAGAGGGCAGCACTAAAAACAATAAGGCCAGAATAATAGAATTGAAGGATGAAGCGGTTGATATTTTAAATAAAATCAGTATGGAAAGTGGCTTTGACGAAAGTCGTATGAACGAGCTGATAGTAATGACTGCTACCGGAAAACCAAATACAGCGACAAATCTGGAACATAGGATGGCTACAATTTTCAAGAATGCGGGTCTTGAAGAATTATCGGGAGGACTACATATATTCCGGAGAACCTTTGCAACCCGGATGTTTGAAGCTGGTGTGAGTACAAAGGAAATTGCGGCATATATAGGTGATTTGGAATCTACTACCGAACGATATTATATAGCGGTCAGAAAGAAGGCTATTATTGATGGAGAGGTAAAGCATGTTGTTAAGTTGCCGGAAACAAAAGAAAAAGATCTTGACAAACAAGAGAAGAAAGAAGAAAAAAGGGGAATGGAGCGGGGAAAAGTTGTCTGGAACCATTGATAAGGACACTTTCAAATGCTTATTGTGAAAGCTAAGGTTATTGGGTATAATATATTTATAAGTTCCTTAATGTAATAAAATTATCTAAAGGGAAGGAGGCCGGAAGATGATAAATAATATGGAGACGAAAGATGAACTGAGAGAAAAAACGTTAGAGCGCCTGTATGGGCTTTTGGAACTGCAAAAGGATGTAGAGCAGAGATTTGGGACGGATGGATATAATGTTTTTTTCTTTGGAAGTTATTTAACGATAAACTATACAGAAGGAAAGAGCGATATTGATATTGCCATTTATTCGGAAGATTTCGGCTTGTATAAAAAAATATCGTTTTATCTCGAAGAATATTTTTGGAAAAAGGGAATAGAAAGTGATATATTCTTTATTGACCTTACTATGGAAGCTCCCATTTATTGCGCTCCTCTTAACTCGAAAGTACAATTTACGGATTATTATCCTCAAAAGTTAATTGATTTTAAGAATAAATGCCAGTATAGATTAAATGAAACCAAAGCGAGGGTAGCGGGATGAAATTTAATGAAGATATGCTGAAAGAATTTAATTTAGAGCCAAACGAAAGGCTGGAACCGGTCAATGTAATGCGTATCGATGAAATGTTGGAGTTCCTGAAAGCCTGTGCTGAAAGGATTATGCAAAAGAGTAAGAAATATATAGATACTACAGATGCAGATATACAACTGGACTGTGTTGATATTGTTACGGTGAAATTAAATGATTTTACTCAAGTTTTTAAGGATTTGGTTATTTTTATGCGTAAAAAAGAAGGAACATATAAAAACGGGACTTCTTTACGTTATTGCATGAATAGTTTTGATACTTTTGAATTTCAACAGACGGAAGAAGAAAAGCTGTTTCTTAAGGAAATGCTGCTTCGAAATGAAATCACGCACGATTATTTTAATAGAGAGCTGCATCGGCAGAAACTAATCTGGATAATGGAAAACTGCAATGAAGGGGCATTAGAAGTGTACTATCATATTTTTGACTATTGCACTAAGCATGATCTATTGATGAAGTATGCTGACAGAAATACACAATAGAACTTTCCGTTTTGTATTTATTTCTGAAAAGATGAGAGTCTAAAAAATATGATGATAATTTGGCTGGAATAGTGACTGGCCTTGCAATGAAACATTTCGCTGTTGTAAATTTTGTCAGTATTTCATATGATGAATTTATTGAAAAAAGGACATGGTACGCATATTTCAGAAATATTTTAGAAGAAGGTAAGAGAGTTGGATAATTCAGTAAAATATTGAAGTGGAAGTGGCGTGTAAACAATGGCACAAATACATGAAAGAAGGTGTGAGTATTGCCAGATAATTTAAATATGCAAATGGATGAATTTGTACAGAGCGTAAAGGGATGCCTGGGAAGTGATTTAAAGAGTATATTGATATATGGCTCTTACGCCCGGGGTGATTTTAATGCCAGCTCGGATATCGATGTTATGATCCTGGTCGGTCTCCCAGAAGAAGAAATTAAGAAATGCGAAAATACAATTTACGATAATGCTTTCGAATTAGAATTGAAATATGGAAAAGTTCTTTCTCCTATTATAAAGAATCAAGAGTTTTTTGAATACTGGTCAGATACGCTGCCTTTTTACCGTAACGTAAAGAGGGAAGGGGTGAAGATTGCATGACAGATAAGCAGAAAGATTTATGTGTGTACCGTTTTGCTCAAGCGGAGGAAACGATAAGTAGTGCGCAGTTATGCGTGGATAATCGTTTTTATAAAGATGCAATCAACAGAGCATATTATGCGGCTTTTTATGCAGTTAAAGCAGTTCTTGCTATTTCTGATGTGGACTTTAAACGCCATAAAGACGTAGTGGCTTATTTCAATCAACATTATGTTGCAACAGATATGCTTTCCAGAGAAGCCGGAAGAAAATTAGCCAGACTTCAAAGGAAAAGGGAAACGAGTGACTACGATGATTTTTATGTTGCTTCTGCGGCAGAAGCGCAGGAACAGTTGGATTCGGCTAGGAGTATCGTGTCAGAAATAAAAGATTATTTACAACGGCAAGAAATAATATAGAAGGGCAACTAATATACGATAGGTCAATCCATAGGTCAATTTCCTTTCCCGCCAAGCGGGAAAGCCCATAAAATCAACGGATTCGAACCCATACATAACGGACTCTGACTCCGTCATCTCAAGGTTCGAATCCTTGTAGCCCTGGTTAAGAAACTCAGTTGAGACAATCGGCTGAGTTTTTTTGTGTCTGGAAATATAGCAAATATGTGGTTCTTCCAAATCCATAAGATGTTAGGTCCTTTTTGACAGTAAAATTTAAGGATATCTATTTTACGCCGTTTTACGGGTAGATAGTGTCAAGATTTTTTCGCAAATTTTATTTCTACCGTTTAGCAACCAGTAGTTAACCGGCTATGTCATCAGACAGCGGATCATCAGCCAGGTGATTGAGATGATCCATGTTCATATAGCATCGTGTCCCCCACACCGTTCCGGCTACATGACGCAGTCTGGCACATACAAGCATCAGGGCACTTTGTCCGTCCGGGAAAGCACCGATGGCTTTGGTCCTACGTTTGATTTCCCGGTTTAGCCGCTCAATCGTATTGTTTGTCCGGATTCTGGTCCAGTGCTGAGTAGGAAAATCCATATAGGTTAGTGTTTCTTCGATTCCATCCTGAAGTTTTTTTGCTGCTTTTGAGAGCTTCATTTCTATGAGTTTTGCAGCGACCTGCTGCGCCTTTTCAAGAGCAGCCGCTTTGCTTTCCTGCCCATGAATCGCTTTGAGCATTATGGAAACCGCTTTCATTTTATTGCGTGGAATCACAGAAAAAATGTTTCGATAAAAATGTACCGTGCAACGCTGATAATGGGCATCTGGAAATACTTCCGGGATCGTTTCAAGCATTCCAAGACTTTTGTCACCGATGATGAGGCGAACGCCTGTAAGACCACGTTTTTTCAGCCATACAAAGAAAGACCTCCAGCTCTCCTTATCCTCTTTCATGCCTTCGGCTGCACCAATGATCTCACGGCAGCCGTCCATGCTGACACCGATTGCCACAAGGATGGATACGTTCTGAATTTCACCGCCCCAACTGCGCTTGAGATATACCCCGTCCACGTAGACATAGGGATAAGTACCGGATAGAGGTCTTGAACGCCATGTTTCAATGTGTTCATAAGCTTTCTTGTTGAGGTTGCTGATGGTTCCCGGAGAAACCTTGGTTCCCCACAGTGCTTCTGTGATATCTTCTACACGGCGTACGGAAACACCCGCCAGATACATTTCGATCAAGGCCTCCTCCACAGAAGATTCCCTGCGGCGGTAACGTTCGATGATAGCAGTTTCAAAAGGAACCCCCTTAAGCTTTGGAACATTAAGTTCCACTTCTCCGGAAGTGGTCTGGAAGTTCCGCTTATAATGGCCGGAACGGTAACCCTGCCGATTGGAAGAACGCTCATATTTCTGGGCGTTCACAAGCTCATCAGCCTCTTTATCAAGCAGAGCATTCAATGTTTCTTCTACACTGCTACGGACAAGATTCTTTAAATCGTGCTTTATTAAGTCCTCATTCAATTGTATAATGTTATCAGACATGGTAATAGCCTCCTTTGTGAGATTTTTGTGTGGTAACTTAATTCTACCAAACGGCTATAGACCATGTCTATTTTTATGAAATTAAAAGTGCGAAATTAATTATACGTTATCTACGGGTATTTCATGCTTTTTCGGATGGATGGGTAAATTCATAGGCTAATTTGAAAAATTTATACCATGAACATATTTGTGTCTATAGTATTTGTTATTTTAGATACAGATAGGTGTACCCGGAATGCAGAGAAAGAGAACCGGTTAAGGAAATTGGGCATTCACTGGCCCATATGGTATATTGAAAAATATCAGTTCTTATACAATGTATGGAATAATATATAAAAAAGTATTGACATTAAAACATATTTTGATATAATGTAATCAATAAGTGAAGGGGAACGTTCCCCTCATAAAAAACGGTCCCTATGATGTTAAGAAATATTAGGGGATTATTCTTTTAAAAAAGTTGCATAATGTTATCAATAAGCATTCCTGATTGCTAAGAAGCAGATGATATGGTATAATAATTTTAAAGAAGAATAAAAGCTTCTTTTTTATTTCCGCTTGAAGGGGAACGTTCCCCTTTCAAAATTCAAATCTTCTGAATAAGCAAATAAAACAAAAAACAGCAGAATCAGAAATGTAAAAGGAGAAAACATATGGCGACAATTATTGATGTAGCAAAACTGGCAGGAGTTTCCAAAACAACCGTATCAAGGTATTTAAATGCGCAGGACAGCGGGCATATGTCTGCTGAAACGAAAGAACGTATTAAGAAAGCGATCAAAGAACTGAATTATTCACCGAATAATGTAGCAAGAAGCTTGAAGGGGAAGGCGACAAAGGTTATTGGACTAGTGGTGAACGACCTGACAAACCCGTTTTTTCTTCATATGGTACAAGGAATAGAAGCAGAACTGAGGGATTCGGAATATAACATTTTAATGTGTGATTCCAATCTGGATATAAATAAGGAGATCGAATGTCTTAAGATGCTGGAGCAGAGAAGGATCGACGGAATCCTTATAGTAGGTGTGAATCTTCCGGTACAGCATCTGATGGACATCAATATTCAGGTTCCAATCGTGCTTCTTGAAAGAGATTCCGGTGATAGTAAGTTTGATTCCGTGAAGATTGATAATTACTACGGAGCCTATGCTGCAGTCGAATATCTGGTGGAAAAGGGATACAAAAAGATTGCTCATATCAGAGGTATTCAGGCATCTATGATGGCAGTGAAAAGAAAAGAAGCTTATGAGGATTGTCTGAAAGCACATGGATTCGAATGTAAAGAGGAATATGAAGCAGATGGTTATTATCAGTTGGAAGGCGGCTATTCCGCAATGGAGAAGCTGATGAATCTGTCGGACCGCCCGGATGCAGTTTTTTGCGCAAATGATATGTCGGCAATCGGAGCGCTGCGCTATCTTATAGAACATGATTATAAAGTGCCGGAAGATATGGCACTGGTAGGATACGATGATATTACGGTTGCCCCACTTGTAACACCTCCGCTGACGACGGTAAGACAGCCTGTTATGGAATTAGCCAAAATTGCTACTCAGGTATTGCTGGAAAGAATGAGTATGAAGGATGAAACAGATTATGTCCCCCGTTCCATTGTACTTAACTCCGAGCTGGTGATACGAAAATCAACATGATCTAAATAAAGTTAACAGGAGGATTAAATGGAGGTAGCAGAAACCTGCATAGAGATGCAGAAAAACTGGAAACAGATTATTGATTATGGCCCCAGGCCATTTGGATCTGATTCGGTAAAAGAATGCAGTCGGTATTTACATAGTGAAATGAAAAAAATCACACCTTCTGCATTTGTTGAAAGCTACGATTTTCCTGCATGGAAACCAGGAAGTTGGGATTTGCACATAGTAAGTCCACAAAAAAGGAAACTGGATTCTTACCTTTTTCTGGGAAGCGGCGCTTCTAAAGGCTTTGAAGGAAAAGTGATTTTTGCAGGACACAATCGAATTTGGAACATGTATGTATGGAACCGCTATGCGGTAGTGGACGAAAAGGACCAGATAACTGCATACATTACTGTTCGGGGAAACGGGGAAGCAATACCGCAGATGTTGTTTACCGGAGAAAGCGAAATACCGCATTTTATAGTAGGCTGTGAAGAAGCGGATTTCTTTGCAGAGGCTGCAGACAATAATGTTATTGTAAGGGGCTATGCCGAAACGGAAAAGTTGCCGGAAGCACAATGTCATAACATAGTAGGACTTCTGGGTGACAATAAGAAGAAAATGGTCATCTGTGCGCATTATGATACGGTTTATAATACGCCCGGTGCATATGATAATTCATCGGGGGCCGCAGTTCTTTTGGAAATTGGAAGAAGACTTACAAGAGATTATGAGCTGAATATGCAGATAGAGCTGTTACTGACCGATGGTGAGGAGTACAATCTGGTAGGTTCCAGACAACGGTATAAGAAATGCAGCGACGATGAGATTTCAATGGTTTTGTGCATTGACGGTGTGGGTAGAGATGATGTTCTGGAGGTATGGAGCGGCCCGGAACCTTTTGAAAGAGAAATAAGGCAGATTTTTACAAAAAGTAGAAAAAATCTCACTACTATATATAAATGTCCGCCGCCGCCCGGAAGCGATCAAGAGCCGTATTACTCGGCAGGGATACCGGCATGTATGCTCACTTTTAATGATCAGGGGATTTTACATTCACCAAAGGATATCTATGAAGAAAGTAAATTAAAAAACATGTATGTGATGACAGACATTTCACTGGAGCTTTTGGAACAGTTGAATGTAATTAAAAAAATCACCCCAAATCTAAAGGAGGAAGAAGTATGAAAAAGGCAGTGGCAGTAGTGGCAGCAGTAATTACGATGACAATGTTGATTACCGGATGTGGAGGACAGGCAGCAGAAACAAGGGAATCGGAGGCGCAGACAGGTACGGAGGCAGAAGCGGAAACGGCGAAAGCTACCGAGGCGTCAGATACGGACAAAAAGGTGATAGGAGTAACCCTTATGACGCTGCAATATGAATTTTTTCAGGACATGAAAGCGGGAATCGAAGCGGCTGCCGGAAACGATTATGATATTGTGTTCAATGATCCGGCTTTGGACTTGCAGAGCCAGATAGATGCAATTGAAAATTTCTGTGCTCAGGGTGTGGATGCGATTATTTTGAACGCAGTAGACCCTGCAGGAATCGTAACTGCATTAGAGACGGCGGAAGAAAAAAATATCCCGGTAATTACCGTGGATATGAAACCGAGCGATGGTAAATATGAGACATATATAGGCTCTGACAACTATCTGGGTGGTGAGCTGGCAGCAAGATGGGCGGCAAAGGAACTAATTGCGGGCAAAGAGAATGCAAAAATAGTAGTGCTCACCAATCCTCTTTCTTCTTCTGCAATTGAACGAGCGGATGGTTTCAAAAATACAATCAAAGAATTGATGCCGGAAGCAGAGATTGTGGCGGAGCAGGGAGCAGATACAAGAGAAGCATTTATGAGTACGATGGAAGATCTTTTAACAGCTAATAAAGAAATAGATTTAGTTTTTGCTTATAGCGCTCAGGGTGGGCTTGGTGCATATGATGCGATCCAGGCAGCAGGCAGAGAGGATTCGGTAGCAGTAATTGGTTTTGATGCAAGTGAAGAGGAACAGACTGCAATAGCAGAAAATGGTTCTTATAAAGGAAGCATTATCCAGTTTCCGGATAAGTTGGGTGAAACATGTGTGGACAGCGTAATTCGTGTATTGAATGGAGAAACGTTGGATGCAGAAATAGGAGTAGAGGTAGGTATTTATACAGCAGATGGAATTTTATATCTGAAAGATTTACAGTAAGTATAAGGCTTCTGATAAAGAAAATGGAGAAAATAGTATGAAAAAAGTAGGGTTATTGCACGGGGAATTATCAAAAGTAATTGCAGAACTGGCACATGAAGATATTATTCTTATCGGCGATGCCGGAATGCCTGTGCCTCAAGGTACGAAATTTATTGATTTGGCAATCGTAAACGGAGTGCCATCCTTTATTGATGTGTTAAATGCGGTTATGAGTGAGATGCTTATTGCGAAAGGCATAATAGATGAAGAACAGGCCGAGGTAAGCCCTCAGATGGGGAAGAAAATAAGAGAAACGGTAGGAGATGCCTTTCCTCTGGAAATCATGCCTCATGCAGAGGTAAAGAAATTATCCGGACGGGCGAAAGCGGTAATACGGACAGGAGAGTTCACACCGTACTCTAATATTATTTTAGAAGCAGGCTGTTTATTTTAAATAAAAGGGTGGTGAGCAAGTGGCAAATGAGTATATTTTGGAGTTTCAGGGTATCTGCAAAGCCTTTTCCGGTGTTAAGGCCTTAGACGATATTAGTTTTAAAATAAATAAAGCAGAGATTCATGCCTTGATGGGAGAAAACGGGGCTGGAAAATCGACACTTATGAAGATTTTATCCGGGGCTTACACAAAAGATGCGGGAGAAATTCTGTTCAATGGAGAAGTGGTACAGATTCGAAATACGGTAGACTCGGAAAAAATGGGAATAGCAATTATATATCAGGAGCTAAACCTGATTCCCGATCTTTCGGTGGCAGAGAATATATTTCTAGGAAGATATCCGAAGAAAAGCGGTTTTTTAGACTGGAAAACAATGAATAAAAATGCGGCTGCCATACTTGAAATGATGGATGTGCAGATTGATACGAGGGCAGCCGTTTCTTCTCTTAGTGTGGCACAGCAGCAGATGGTGGAAATAGCAAAAGCCATTTCACTTAATTCCAATGTATTGATAATGGATGAGCCTACGTCAACGCTTACCGACGGAGAAACAAGGAAATTATTTCAGGTCATCAGCAATCTGAAAAGGCGTGGAATTACGATGGTTTATATTAGTCATCGGATGGAAGAAATATTTGAAATATGCGATTCTTTTACGGTTATGAGAGACGGTGCCTATATTACTACCGGGAAAATAAGTGATGTAACAGTTGAGGATTTGATTGAATATATGGTTGGTCGGTCTTTATCCCAGGTTTTTCCCCAAAAAAAGAATAAGCCGGGAGATATCGTACTAGAAGCGGAGCATATCAGTAACGGAGCAGAAGTAAAGGATGTTTCCTTTACTTTAAGAAAGGGAGAAATATTGGGATTTGCCGGACTGGTAGGAGCCGGAAGAACGGAAACGCTGAAAGCTATCTTCGGCGCGGACAAGAAAGCCAAAGGAAAAATAAAGATAAACGGGAAAAATATGATGATTCGCTCGCCCCGGGATGCCATACGGTGTGGGATTGGTTTTGTACCGGAGGATAGAAAACGGGAAGGGCTTATCACCGAACTGTCGGTTCTTGACAATATTGTAATGGCAAAGCCGGAAAATGCAATGATCAAGGGATTTTTTTCTTTGAAAAAAGCAAAGGGTATTTGCGGGGAATATATAAAAAGTCTGCTTATAAAGACCCCGTCTGAGAAACAATATGCTAAGTTCTTAAGCGGAGGAAACCAGCAGAAGGTAGTATTGGCAAAGTGGCTGAACTGTGCTCCGGATATTATCGTTTTGGATGAGCCCACAAGAGGTATTGATATTAATGCTAAAATGGAAATTTATAATATTGTGGTGAGGCTGGCAGAGGAAGGGAAATCTATTATTTTAGTTTCTTCCGAAATGCCCGAAATTATCGGTTTATGTGACAGGGTGAATGTTATGTGTGAAGGAAAAGTAACAGGTGTTCTCGAAAAAGAGGAACTTACACAACAGAAAATTATGCTTTTGGCAGCAGGAGGCAAATAAAGTGCAAAAGGAAAAGAGTTCAAAACTAAATATAAACTGGAATGACATGGGAATCTTTATTATTCTTGCTTTGCTTATAGTAATTCTTTCTGTTATCAGACCTGTTTTTTTGTCAACAGACAATATAATTAATGTTATTCGCCAGGTTACTATGGTGGCAATTATAGGTATCGGCATGTCATTTGTATTAATATCCGGTGAAATTGATTTGAGTGTAGGCTCCATTTGTGCTTTATCGGGTATTATAGTTACTCTGTGCCTGCGTGAAGGAATGAATTTGTTTGTATCGATAGTACTGGCATTAGGAACTGCGGCTCTGTGCGGAGTAATAAATGGTTCTATACATGTGTTTGCGAAGATACCCTCCTTTATCGTTACGATGGGCATGTTGAATATAGCGAGAGGAATTGTGCTCGTTATTACAAATTCTTATTCTATTACAGGGCTTCCGAGCAGCTTTAAGGTAATCGGGAGAGGATATTTGGGTCCGATACCGGTACCGGTTATTATTATGGCAGTGTGTTATGTGATTGGTTTTATTGTACTTAAATATACGAAGTTCGGCAGGAGTGCATATTCTATCGGAGGTAATATCGATGCGGCGAAGTTATCGGGTATTCCTGTGGCGAAGAACAAAATATTAATATATATCATATGTGGAGTTACAGCGGGTATCGCGGGAATTATTTTATCTTCAAGAATGTTTTCGGGCCAGCCAAGTGCGGGAAGTGGTCTGGAACTAGATGCCATAGCTGCTTGTGTGATCGGCGGAACCAGTACGACCGGAGGAAAGGGAAGGCTTTGGGGCACTTTTCTGGGGGCACTTATTATGGGAATCATTACAAATGGAATGAATTTAATGAACATTTCCACGAACTGGCAGCTTATTGTGCAGGGATTGATTATTATTATTGCGGTTGGTTTAGATAGGATCAAGGAAAGTTAATATATGGCAGTTGTATTGTGCCGAAAGCTTAAACGTGTTGGAAGGAGAAGTTGTATGGACAAGATTAAAGTACTTTTTGCGGGAGAATCATGGTTTTTTACGACAATAGAAACAAAAGGATTTGATCAGTTTACCATTGGAGGATATGAGACGGAAATAGGCAGGATTAGGGCGTTTATGGAGGGCTATGCGGAAATTGCCCATATACCTTCACATCAGGTGCTGCAAGATTTTCCTACTGACGTGGAGGAACTTAAGAAATATGATGTGGTGATTATCAGTGATGTGGGAGCGAATACTTTTTTGCTGCATCCTGACACCTTTTTCAGGAGTAAAACAACTCCTAATCGTCTTCAGGCAATTGCAGACTATGTAAAGCAAGGAGGAGCTTTTGGAATGATGGGCGGCTATATGACCTTTATGGGGTTTGAAGGAAAAGGTAAGTGGAAGGGAACGCTTATTGAAGAAATACTGCCGGTTACTATGATGCAGGGTGATGATAGAGAGGAACATCCGGAGGGTATTAGAATCACTATTGAGAATGAGGAACATCCGGTTTTGAATGGATTACCGAAGGAATGGCTTCCGCTCCTTGGTTACAATAAACTGTTTGCAAAAGAGGATGCCGATGTTGTAGTATCTTATAAAGGTGATCCGATTCTGTCTCTCGCGGAATGCGGAGAAGGAAGGACATTTGCATGGGCTAGTGACTGTGCACCTCATTGGATGCCGGCGGAATTCTGTGAATCGGATTGTAATAAAAAATTATGGGAGAATATTTTAAACTGGGCAACAAAGAGAAATTAGGGCGGCGCAACGAGAGGCGGTTTCCCATCTCGAGGTCCGAACCCTTTTAGCTCCGCTAAAAAACTCAGCCGAATCATTCGGCTGAGTTTTTTTATGCACGCAATATGCAGGAGTATATTGTTGCTTGATGCTGCAATAGTTGATGGGGCGGTAAAGAAATACCTCGGGATTCCTTTATCTAAAAAATGGCAAGCCGTTCAAAAACTCCATTGATATTTATCTGTCCATAACCCCAAATATTGTTGGGGTAAATGGTGGTGGGGCTGCGGAATGAACCTCTGATCAGGAGCTGGTTGATATCCACCCCTGTAATGGATGTATAATTTCCTCTGGACACCGCCCACTCGAAAAGGAGGGCGATGATGCCTGTAGTGTGGGCGGTGGCTGCTCCGGTGCCGGTCAGAGTACCGTATCTGTTATCGGGAAGAGCACAAGTCAAATTATAGCCGGGAGCGGCCAGATCAGGTTTGAGGTGTCCGGTGCGGCTGTATCCTCTGCTGGAATCGATCAATATGCTGTCGTTATCCTGATTGTAGGCGGTAACCGTCAGTGAGTGTATGGAATTGCCTGGTGAGAGTATGGTGGTGTCGGGATTCGACTGGAGAAAGTACGTCTCCGAGGAAATCACATTTCCGGCGGGCAGCCATGAGTGGAACGAAAAGGGTTCGTTTTCCAAATTATATACCTGAAATCTCCAGATGCCTGAAATTGGATTTTCAAAGCGCAGCAATATCAATTGTTCCCCCGTCTCTTCTTCGAAGGTGATGTTATTTATCCATATGACT
Source organism: Bacillota bacterium (assembly GCA_023442465.1). Taxonomy (GTDB): domain Bacteria; phylum Bacillota; class Clostridia; order Lachnospirales; family Lachnospiraceae; genus Kineothrix. The sequence goes on from JAEZZQ010000034.1 coordinate 16,544, forward strand.
CCTTGATTGAATACGAAGCTGAATCTTTCACAAGTGTTGATTCTCGGGTAAACGAGCGAAGTGGATTCTCCGCTGGGAGAAGTTATTTCTATGGAAAGGCGGCTGGGAGCATAAGGCCAGATTTCCATAGAAAACAGCCGGTCCGGATTGCCCACCCTTAGTTCGAATTCCGAATGGTAGGGCGCCTGCGGCGCATTGCCGTAATAATGCCTGTTGCTGTTGCCTTCGTTTCCTGCCGAGATAGCGACGCAAATTTTTGAAAGCCGGGTGATATAATCAAAATAGCTGCTTGCCGCTCCCTGTCCGTCATGGCTTCCGTCGTTGCTGCCCAGTGCGACGCATATGGCCACCGGACGGCTCAGCCTTTTTGCGACGGATAACAGGTAGCTGGTCGCCAGCATGATATCCGATTCCTGATAGCATAAGATATTATCGGGAACAAAAGAGATATTGCGTAAATTATATTTAGCCGGCTTAAGCTTTACGACGGCGAACTCTGCCTCTGGTGCCACGCCGCTGAAGCTTTGAGCAGGATCCGGCTTTCCGGCTGCTATGCTGGCTATGGCGGTACCGTGTCCATCTTCATCCACAGTTGGGACGATGGATAGGGGATCTGCGGAACTCAGGGCGAGATTGATTAATTCCTTCGGGTATTCCGAACCATAGACCATATCTTCGGGCGGCGTTCCCGACTGAATGGTCTGATCCCATATGGAAAGTATTCTGGTAGTGCCGTCATTATGCTTGAAAGCTGAATGGCGGTAGTCGATGCCGGTGTCTATGATTCCGATAATAGCTCCGGTTCCATATAACGACAGCGCAGGATTGCGCTGAACCTCGGTGACGCCCGATTTTTCGAGGCTGATTTCCGAAGTCAATGTGTATATAGAAGGGAAACGATGATACGGATTTGTTCCCAGATCACAAGCATCTATCTGACCCGCTAAAACGTGCAGCAAGGAATGCCGCTCGTTTAAATATGTGATATTATTGTCGATGTCATAATAAGGGACCATTATGTTGTCTATAATCAAATCATAATAATTTTCATCGAGAATTTTTTCCAATGCCATTGTCATGCCTTTCTTGCATCCTGCAATTTCTTTGCCGCAGGCTCATGTTGTTTTCTTGCTGTTTGGAGCTTATAAGTTGGCGAGCCGCTCAAAGACTCCATTGATATCGATTTGCCCATAGCCCCATATATTGTTGGGATAAGTGGTGTTAGGATCTCTATATGCGCTGCGGGTCAGAAGGCGGCTGATATCGGTGCCCGTAATCGAGGTGTAATTTCCGCGTATTACTGCCCATTCCAATAGCATGGAGGTGATTCCGCAGGCATATGCGGCGGAGGCTCCGGTACCGGTTAACGTGGCATATCTTCCTCCGGGAACTGCGCAGGGAAGTTCATAGCCGGGTGCGGCCACATCAGGTTTTACTTGATTGGTGCGTGTATAGCCTCTTCCGGAATCTATCCATATACTATCATTCGACTGGTTGTATGCGGTTACCGTCAGAGGGCGGATCGCATTGCCGGGAGAAGTGATGGTAGTGCTTGGATTCGACTGCAGAAAATAAGTCTCTCTGGAAATTAAATCTCCGGAGGGAAGCCATGAATGAAAAGAAAACGGTTCGTTTTCCAGATTATGCAGCTTAAAGCTCCATATGCCGGTAAAAGGGTTTTGGAAGCGCAGCAGTATGAGCTGTTCTCCGGTCTCCTCTTCAAAGGTAATATTGTTTATCCATAGCGAGCCCTGGTTGTATACGAAATTAAATCTCTCACAGGTGTTGATGCCCGGGTAAACCAACGGCGTGGATTCTCCGCTGGGCGAAGTAACCTCGATGGTAAGGCGGCTGGGTGCGTAGGGCCAGATTTCCATGGCGAATAACTTATCTTCACTGCCTACCTTCAGTTCGAACAGAGTGTCGCTGGTAGGAACAGCGATGTTGCCGTAATAATGTCTGCCGCTGTTTCCTTCATTTCCACCAGATATGGAGACACAGATTTGAGGGCGGTGGGTGAGATAATCCAAATAGCCGGTAGTAGCGCCATGTTCGTCATGGCCTCCCTGACTGGTGCCGAGGGCTACGCAGATGGCGAGCGGGCGGTTGAGCTTACGGGCTACGGAAAATAAGTAGCGGGCGCCCAGCATGACGTCCGATTCCTGATAACAAACAGCGTTTTCAGGAACAAAGGATATTTCGCGCAGATTCAATTTGGCTTCTTTTAATTTTACTACCACATACTCTGCTTCGGTAGCGACTCCGCTGAAGTTCTGAACATTATCCGTTTTTCCGGCGATGATGCTTGCAATTGCTGTTCCGTGTCCGTTCGTATCCTCGGAAGGAACAACGGTCAAAGGCTCTGCAGAGATGAGGGCCAGATTAATTAATTCCCGGCTGTATTCGGAACCATAAGAAAATGTTTCGGGAGGAGTACCGGTCTGCACCGTCTGATCCCACATGGAAACGATTCTCGTACTGCCGTCGTTGTGCCTGAAGGCAGGATGCTGATAATCGATGCCCGTATCTATGATTCCGACGATTACGCCGGTCCCATAGAGTGCGAGAGAAGGATTACGCTGTATCTGTTGAACGCCGGATACTTGTGAGTTGATAGAAGCCGTCAAAGTAAAAATAGAAGGAAAGCGATGATAAGGATTTGTTCCGAGGTCGCAGATATTCACCTGATTTGCAAGCACATGCAGCAGGGAATGTCTTTCATTTATATTAGTAATGTTATTGCCCGTGTCATAATTGGGAAGGAGTACATTATCTATCATTAGGTCGTAATAGTTTTCATCAAGAATTTTTTCCATAAAAATCTCCTTGCAAAGAATGATGCTATCAAACGCCGGAAGTGGTCATATCAATCATAAACGGCTTATTATATTCTATGCGTCAATGCCCTTAATATGAAAAAACAAGGGGTTTCTCTTCAAGGTGAAGTGTTTGCAATTACGAGATGGGCTGTGATATAATTGGAGCATTGATATATGGAAAGCGAAGGGTCTTTGGACTTTGGAAGGAGCATGGCTATAAATGTATAAATTCACAGGACGCATACGATACAGTGAACTGGACAGATCGGGGAAATTATCCTTGGAATCCCTGCTGGATTATTTTCAGGACTGTTCGACGTTTCATTCAGAGGATATCGGGGTAGGGCTTAAGTTTCTTCAGGAAAGGCATCTGGCTTGGGTAATGTCGGCTTGGCAGATAGTCGTCGAGAGGTACCCTGCTCTTGGAGAAAGGGTATTGATCGAAACGGCTCCGTATGATTTCAAAGGATTTATCGGGTGGCGTAACTTCCTAATGGAGACGGAGAGCGGGGAACGTCTTTCCTGTGCCAACACTGTTTGGACTTTAATGGACATGGAGAACATGCACCCGGCCAGGGTTCCCGACGAGTTACATGCGGCATATGTGCTGGAAGAGAAGCTTGAGATGGATTATGCGCCACGCAAGATCGCACTCCCCAAGACGGAAGGGGAGAGGCGGGAGAAGGTAGAGGTCAGGCAGCATCACCTGGATACCAACCATCATGTAAATAACGGGCAGTATATCCGCATCGCTATGGAATATTTGCCGGAAGGCTTCACGATAAGGCAGATGCGGGCAGAATATAAGAAGCAGGCGCTTTTAGGGGACATTATTGTACCGGAAATCTACAGGCCTGCGGATAATATTTGCTTGATTTCGCTCAATAACGAAGAGGGACAGGCTTACTGTGTTGCAGAGTTTGAAAGGAATATGGGTATTGTATGATAAAATTAGGAGAAGTTCAGAATTTAATCGTTGTAAAAAAAGTGGAATTCGGCGTGTATCTGGCTGAGAATACAGGAAATGCGGATGAAAAGGTGCTCCTTCCAGAAAAGCAAGTTCCAGAGGGAACCCAGGTGGGAGATACGGTGCGGGTATTCATATATAGAGATTCCAGCGACCGTTTGATCGCTACTACGAAGGAAGCGGCACTCACTCTTGGCAGGACTGCTCTTCTTAGGGTTGCGCAGGTTGCGAAAATCGGCGCGTTTTTGGACTGGGGGCTGGAAAAGCAGCTGCTGCTTCCTTTTAAGGAACAGACATGGCCGGTGAAGGAAGGGGAGGACTGCCTGGCAGCTCTTTATACGGATAAGAGCAACAGATTATGTGCCACGATGAAGATATATCCTTATCTGGACACTGACAGCCCTTATAAAAAGGATGACAGGGTGACCGGCCGCGTTTATGAAATCAGCAGGGAGTTCGGAGCCTTTGTGGCGGTAGACGATAAATATTCCGGTCTGATCTCAAAAAAGGAGATGTATGGAGATGTCAGGGAAGGGGATATCGTTCAGGCCCGGGTGGCAGGAGTCAAGGAAGATGGAAAGCTGGACCTGAGCCTGAGGGAAAAGGCATATCTTCAAATTGGCACTGATGCGGATAAAATAATGGGAATCATAGAAAGCTATGGAGGAGTGCTCCCATTTAACGATAAGGCGGATCCGGAGACCATCAGACAGGAAATGCAGATGAGCAAGAATGAATTCAAGCGGGCAATTGGCCGTTTGCTGAAGGAAGAAAAAGTAGTCATAGACGGCAGCAGTATAAGAAAAGCTGGGAAATGAAACTCTTGTGTTATTGTTCACACAGTAGCTTAGCACTTACTGTTAAGCTACGTAAGAACGTGATGCAAGAGATGATTTCTGCTTCGCGAAGCGAATTTAAATGCAGAAATCATGCGTTGCGGAGAACGGAGTGAACAGTAACAGTTTTTTATTCATGAATGTTCTTTATTCATTGATAATTGGCTTGCATATTCATACTGAAATCAGTATAATCATGGTGTAAATAAAAATGCGATTTATAATGGAAGCCAAGGCTTCGATTTGGAAAGGAGAATGAAATGAAAGTACAGAATATCAGAGATATCGATAAGTTTTTTAAAGTAATTGACAGCTGTGCGGGCAAGGTAGAATTGGTAACGGGTGAAGGAGACAGACTGAACCTTAAGTCCAAGCTTTCCCAGTATGTATCCATGGCGAATATTTTTTCTGACGGAACGATTGCAGAGCTTGAGTTGATTGCTTATGAACCGGAAGATATTACAAAATTAGTTAACTTTATGATGGAGAATTAGGATAGCGAATGAATAGTAAAAAGGTAAACCGGATTTTTCTGGCAGTTATCCTGCTTCATATCGCAGCAGTGGTTCTGCTGGGAGCTTTAAGTCCGTTTTATACACTGGCAATTGTACCTAATTTCATAATCAGTCAGTTGATCGTACTGGTGCCCGCTCTTATCGGGCTCTTGATTTCTAAGGAGAACCTGATAAAGCTCGTGGGCTTTCGAAGGATTAAAATATCCTCGGTGTTTATGATCATTCTTTTTACTTTTCTGGCTATGCCTTTAACTACCGTAATCAACGCAGTTTCCATGCTGTTCGTGGATAACACGGTGGTGGCAATTAGTGGGGATATCTTAGAGATCCCCTTTTTTGTTATGCTTCTCATTATAGGAGTTATAGGGCCATTCAGCGAGGAATTGGTATTCAGAGGGATTGTGTATAAGGGCTACAAGAAATCGGGAACTGCATTACAGGCACTTCTGTTGTCCTCCTGTCTGTTTGCCCTTATGCACATGAATTTTAATCAGGCGGCATATGCGGTTGTGATCGGCATGATTCTCGTAGTTTTGGTGGAAGCTACAGGGAGTTTGTGGAGTTCGGTTTTATTTCATGTAATATTCAATTCCCAGCAAGTATGCATCATGTATCTATATGATTCTTTTGGAATGGGCAATCTGGATGAGGCTCAGTCGCAGATTACTACGGATATGATGCTGGCTGCCATCAGCGGCTATTTGATTATTGCTGCGATTACTACTACTTTAGCGGCGTGTGTACTGGCATGGATAGCCAAAAATGAACAGCGGGAAGAGAATCTTCGAAATATCTGGAGAACGAGAAAAAACAAGACCGGTAACCCCATGGTGACCGTCCCGCTTTTAATAGCGGTGGTATTGGCATTTTCTTATATGGCTCTCGATTTTATTCTTTATTGAATCCCATTTTTAATTGATTTGAAAGGCCCGAAGCATATAAGCTTATAAGTTGCTTTTATATTAATAAAAACGCACATCTATGAAGATGTGCGTTTTTTACGGAAGAGTTTCTTCCGCTGCATTCAGGATATATGATGCTTACATTTTATGTTTCGGGCTGCTATGCATATAAGTCAATGTTAGCGCCGATGGCAGGATTTACAGACAGCTCCATAGAGGATTTCATCATATCCATCATCGCGTCGCCGCTGGTCTTCATGCTGTCCAATGATTTCGAGAGCATGGCAACACCTACGTCCGATATCGTCTGTGTCTGGGCAAGAGCCATTGATAATGCAGGAATATCCATACTTATTACCTCCTTAAGATTGAAATGTCACCATTCGGCCTTTGGCCTTACAGCAACACAAATGCAGCATTAAGATTCTATAATTCAAATCATCATATTGCAAGTATACCATATTTTTGATATACTTGACAAGTCGGGGAAGGTTTTAAAGAGTTAGTATTCACAATCGCTATTCCGCGAGATGTCTTGTGCAGTTTTTGCACAAACTCCCGAGGGTGGCCGGTGTACATATTGTTGCGATGAACAGCAAAGCTGCGAATAGTAACTTTAAAGATTGTTTAGGGGAATGGTTCGTTCGACTATATGGGGAAATGATGGTGAAAGTATGCAAAAAATGGATATTTTAGGGGTTACGCTTACCGATTATTCTCTCAAGGAGTCGCTGCTTTTGCTGGACGGTTTTTTAGAAAACGGCGCTCTTAATACGATTTTATACGTTACGACACCGATGCTTATATTGGCGGGAAAAGATGAAAATGAAAAAGAGAGAATCGAGTCCATGGATATGACCCTGTGCGGGGAGTCCGATATTTTGCGGGTGGCGAAGATAGAGTCCAAGAGCCGTTCGTATGAAGTGGAGAATCTCGTTTTTTTAAAAGAGTTTTTGAGAAGAATCGTGCGCGGAGGGAAAACGGTATATTTGTTATCCGATTCGGAAGAGGATGCGCAGAAGCTGAGGGATGAGCTGAAAGATTTTCAGCGGGGCATCGCAGTAAGCGGCTATCAGATCATTAAAGATGACGCGGGAAATGTAGAGGAGGTCGTGAACGATATTAATGATATCGCTCCTTCCGTAATTATTTCGCGAATGACAGGAAGCAGGCAGGAACAATGGATGCTGGAAGCGAAGCCGTATATCAATGCGGAGGTATGGCTGGGAATTTCCAAGGATATGAAGCTGGGTGAGCGCCATGAATCTTTTCAGAAGAAGGCAATGAGCCGAATCTATAAGAAGATGTTCCATGATCGGATGAACAGATATAATGGAGAAAACGAAAAGAATCAGTAAGCAGATTTGAAATGAGAATAAGTTTCAAATCTGCCTTTTTAGTATTGCAGTCGGTGTAAAAGTTGCTATAGAAAAATGTTGTGGAAGTTGTACATTGGATAAAATCTGTACGGTTTCTTAGGATACATTAAAAATACACAAAACTTTCAAGAATTAGTATAGATTTTTTTGTAGTTTTGAATTAAAATGGAAATTGGGTGTAGTAAAAACAGATTTTTTTTCAAATTATGCGTTGTATAAATTGCATATAAGGTTAGGAAAAGAGAAGGAAAAGGAGCGGGGAAATGATTTCAAATCAAATATTACAAAATACAATCGATGGTCTTAAGGCAATTGCCAGAGTAGAATTATGTGTAATGGATGTAGACGGCAAAGAGGTAGCATCTACTGCAGCAGGCATGGAGAGCTGTTCCGCGGCAGCCGTAGAATTTGTGAGTTCTGCAGCGGATTCCCAAGAGATACAAGGATATCAGTACTTCAAGATATTCGACGAGCAGCAGCTGGAGTATATCCTGATTGCCGGCGGAGCAGGCGAAGATGTGTATATGGTCGGAAAGATGGTTGCTTTTCAGATTCAGGGCCTTCTGATCGCGTACAAGGAACGTTTCGATAAGGATAATTTTATTAAGAATCTTCTGCTGGATAATCTGCTTTTGGTAGATATTTACAGCCGCGCCAAAAAGCTGCATATACAGACGGACGGAAAACGGGTCGTCATGATTATAGAGACCGAAAATGGGAAAGACAGCAATGTTTTAGAACTCATGCGGACATATTATGGAAATAATAGCAAAGATTTCATTACCGCAGTGGATGAAAATAATGTTATAGTAGTAAAGGATCTGTCGGAAGGTGACAGCATCAAGGAAATCGATAAGACTGCCCGGAGCGCAGAGGCCTATCTTTTGAAAGAAGGAATGAAAAACATTCGTATTTCTTTCGGAACCACGGTTAATGAGATCAAAGAGGTAAGCCGTTCCTATAAGGAAGCTAAGATGGCGCTGGACGTTGGAAAGATATTCTTCGATGAAAGGGATATCGTTGCTTACAGTGAGCTGGGAATCGGACGTTTGATTTATCAGCTTCCTATCCCTCTATGCAAGATGTTCATAAAGGAAATTTTCGGAGGAAAGAGTCCGGATGATTTTGACGAGGAGACCCTTACGACAATCAATAAATTTTTCGAGAACAGCTTAAACGTATCGGAGACGTCGAGACAGCTTTTCATTCATAGAAATACTCTTGTATACAGACTGGATAAGCTGCAAAAGAGCACCGGTCTGGATCTTAGAGTGTTCGAGGATGCGATTACTTTTAAGATTGCGCTTATGGTCGTAAAGTATATGAAGTATATGGAAACTTTTGAATATTGATAAATACGGGTTACTGTTTACACAGTAGCTTAACACTTGCTGTTAAGCTACGTAAGAATGTGATGCAAGAGATGATTTCTGCTTCGCGAAGCAAATTTAAATGCAAAAGTTTGCATTGCAGAACATCATGCGTTGCTGAGAACGGAGTGAACAGTAACAAAAACGGCTGAGCTATTATCAGAAAGAGACAAAAAGGATAAAACAATTAGGGGTGAATAACTTTGGCTGAAAAAGAAAGAAAGAGACGAAGAGGGAAAAAGCAGGCTGATCTTGGGAATGAAATCATTACCCTCGAAAATGTCAGCAAAGCATATGCAACAGGAGCGCCGGCATTAAACGGCGTCAGCTTACATATTAATAAAGGAGAGTTCGTATTTATTGTAGGCGACAGCGGTTCCGGCAAATCGACCTTAATCAAGCTCCTTCTCAGGGAATTGACGCCGACATCAGGGAACATCAGCGTTATGGGGTATGATTTGGTGAAAATCAGACATCGTAAGATTCCGAAGTTCAGAAGAAATCTGGGAATCGTGTTTCAGGATTTCCGGCTTTTGAAGGATAGGAACGTGTATGAGAATGTGGCCTTCGCCCAGCGCATCATTCAAGTATCCAATAAAGAAATAAAACGAAATGTACCGAGCGTTCTGTCTATGGTAGGACTTGCAGGAAAGTATAAAGCGAAGCCGAGGCAGCTTTCCGGCGGCGAGCAGCAAAGGGTTGCTCTTGCCAGGGCGTTGGTCAACAGACCCACTATATTGCTTGCCGATGAGCCTACGGGTAATCTGGATCCGAAGAATTCATGGGAAATCATGAAGCTTTTGGAACAGATTAATGAAAATGGCACAACGGTTCTGGTGGTAACACACAATAGGGAAATTGTGAATTCCATGCAGAAAAGAGTCGTTACAATGAAACGTGGTATCGTTGTAAGCGATGAGGAAAAAGGTGGTTATATCGATGAGAATTAGTACATTTTTTTATACTATCGGACAGGGATTCCGCAATATTATAAGAAATAAGTGGTTTTCCCTCGCTTCTATTGCCACAATCGGCGCATGCTTGTTTCTATTCGGTTTGTTCTATGCGATTATTACGAATTTCCAGCATATTGTGAAGACGGCGGAAGAAGGCGTGTCGGTTACTGTATTCTTTGACGAAGGAGTAAACGATACGAGAATTGCCGAAATCGGCGACATGATCGCGAAAAGAGTGGAGGTTTCAGATGTGAAATTCGTTTCTGCGCAGGAGGCTTGGGAAAGCTTTAAGGAAGATTACTTAGGGGAATATGCGGACGGTTTTACAGAAAACCCTCTGGCGGATTCTGCGCACTATGAGATTTATTTAAACGATGTATCCCTGCAGCCGGCCCTTGTCACTTATCTGGAATCTATCGACGACATAAGAAGAATTAATAAGTCGGAAATCACGGCGACTACTTTAAGCGGAGTGAACGCCTTGATTGCCTATGTTTCCATCGGCATTATCGGAATTCTTTTCGCGGTGTCCATATTCCTTATAAGCAATACGGTAACGATAGGAATTTCGGTGCGTAAGGAAGAGATTAACATTATGAAATATATAGGGGCGACGGACTTTTTCGTCAGGTCACCGTTTGTTATTGAGGGAATGCTGATTGGGATAATAGGCTCAATGGTTCCGTTGGGGCTGATTTATTTCATATACAATAATGTTATTCTTTATGTATCGGAGAGGTTTTCCATGCTGGCACAGCTTTTGAGCTTTTTACCTGTAGAGACGATTTTCAATACATTAGCCCCCGTATCCATTGCTATGGGCGTTGGAATCGGCTTCCTGGGAAGTATCGTAACTGTTAGAAAGCACTTAAGAGTATAGGGAATATTGCATATGAAACAATGGAGGAAGATTCTGTGCGCTGTACTTTGCATTCCTGTCATCGTTCAAGCAGCTTTTTTCTTCATTCCGGCTTCGATAGAAGCCCGGGCTTCTGAGCTTACGAATGACAGCATCAAGCAGAAGGAAGAAGAAATAGAAAACGCGCGGGAATTGAAAAACAAACTGCAGTCGGATCTTACGGATGTTAAGAAGATAAAAGAGGAACTGGAAGCTTCAAAAAATAATCTGACCGCTTATGTGACCCAGCTCGACGGGCAGCTTACGACCATTCAGGAAAAAATTGCTGATTTGAAGGATAAGATGGCAGAAAAGGAAGAAGAAATTTCAGTAACGGAGCAAGAACTGGAAGCAGCGGTCGCTGATCAGGAAAATCAATACGATGCGATGAAAAAAAGAATTAAGTTCATGTATGAAAAGGGAGATAACCTGTACATGGAACTGCTTTTTTCCTCTTCCAGCTTCGGTGAAATGCTCAATAAGGCGGAGTATATAGAGATGCTTTCCTCCTATGACAGAAAGATGCTGGATGAATATGTAGCAACGCGAAAGCTGATCGAGTTATACAAGGAGCAGCTTGAAGAAGACAGAGATTACCTTGTGGAAGCCAAGGCGGGAGTAGAGCAGGAAGAAGCCTCCTTAGGTGAGTTGATAGACGAAAAGGAAAGGACGATTACAGAGGTTTCCACCGATATAACGAATAAAGAAGCGGCGATTGCGGAATACGAGGCCGATATTGCGGAGCAGAATGAGACGATATCCGCGTTGGAGAAGGTGGTTGCAGAAGAAAAGGCGAAGCTGGCCGCAGAAAACAACCTAAGATACGACGGCGGTATTTTTAGCTGGCCGGCGCCTTCCTATACGAGGATCAGTGACGATTACGGCACTCGTATCCATCCGATTCTCGGAGTGGAGCAGTTTCATAACGGTGTGGATATGGCAGCACCGGGGGGCTCACCGATTTTGGCTGCATACGATGGAAATGTGGTTGCTTCGGATTACAGCGGCTCCATGGGTAATTATATTATGATTGACCATGGCGACGGATTGTATACAATTTATATGCACGCATCCGCGCTATACGTTTCAAAAGGCGATTTTGTAACAAAGGGGCAAAATATTGCTGCGGTGGGTTCGACAGGCCGTTCTACCGGTAACCATCTCCATTTCAGCGTACGTTTAAACGGAAGTTATGTTTCACCTTGGAACTACTTGAGTAAATAATTGGAGATGATAGAACATGAAATATAAATTAAACAATGATTCTGAGGAATATAAGAATAGCCCGGAGAACGATAAGAAGAACAAAGATAATTTACAGGATAAAAATGGCAAGGGTGGTTTTTTCAGCGGAATCTTTACCGGAGTGCTTCTCAGTCTCTTAGTTGCGAGCTGTATATTTACGGTAAAACAGATTTACACAACGCATCAATCGAAGGAAGCCAGTGAGGTTGCGAGTACGGACACAGCAGCGCCTGCGGAAATTGTAAGCGATCTTACAATGTCTAAGCTGCGCGCCATCGAGGATGCCATCGGCACCTATTATTACAAAGAGGATGTGGATGTGCAGAAGATGATTGACGGGATGTACGAAGGCGTGGTGGCATCCCTGGACGATCCGTATTCTACTTATTATACGCAGGAGGACGTTCAGCGGCTGATGGAGGAGACGGAGGGCATCTATTACGGCATAGGAGCGTATGTTGGCATGAATGCGGACACCGGACTGGCGCAGATCAGCGGAGTGATAGACGGTACACCGGCACAGGAAGCGGGACTTCGGGACGGAGATATCATTTATAAGGTAGATGATGTGGATGTGCAGGGGCTGGAGCTTTCGGAGGTAGTGAGCAAAATCAAAGGACTGGAAGGAACAACGGTACATCTTACTTTATATAGAGAGGGCGAAAACGATTATCTGCAGTTCGATATAGAGAGAAGAAAGATAGAAAGCCCTACGGTTAACCATGAAATGTTCGATAACAACATCGGCTATCTTCAGATTACGGAATTCGATGACATTACCTTAGACCAGTTTACGGAGGCTATGGCGGTTCTTAGAGGGCAGGGGATGAAAGGTTTAGTGCTCGATTTGCGCTCTAATCCGGGCGGCAACTTAAGTACGGTTACGGAGATTGCCAGACAGATGCTCCCCAAGGGTTTGATCGTATATACGGAGGATAGAGAAGGAAACCGGACAGAATATTCCAGCGATGGAACTAAGGTGTTCGATTTGCCCCTGGTCGTTCTCGTTAACGGATATTCGGCCAGCGCATCGGAAATATTGGCGGGAGCTATTAAGGACTACAGCATAGGAGAGTTGGTGGGAACTACTACATTTGGAAAGGGAATCGTGCAGAGAGTACTTTCCTTGTCGGATGGAACGGCCCTTAAGCTCACAGTGAGCAGCTATTTCACGCCGAAGGGAAATAATATTCACGGAATCGGCATTGAACCGGATGAGGTCTGTGAGTTTGACAGTGACCAGTATTACAATAACGGTTATGATAACCAGTTAGAGCGCGCGAAGGAGATCATCGCGGAGAAAATCGCTTCTGTAACAAATTAAATTGCAAAGAAATTATAACTATGAAAAGGTTACTGTTCACTCCGTTCTCAGTAACGCATGATTTCTGCATTTAAATTCGCTTCGCGAAGCAGAAATCATCTCATGCATCACGTTGTTACGCAGCTTAACAGCAAGTGTTAAACTACTGTGTGAACAGTAACATGAAAAGTACAGAACAAATGTTCTAATTTGTTCTGTACTTTTATTATGCTTTGTGGTAGAATAGATTTCGTATAATACGGAAACGCTCATTGCAGCATAAAATTTATGATAAATATAATATAAGGAGAATTCTATGGATCACTTTCATTTAGTATCAGAATATGCTCCTACCGGAGATCAGCCTCAGGCTATTGCTGAACTCGTAGAAGGTTTTAAGAATGGAAATCAATTTCAGACTTTGCTTGGAGTTACCGGGTCGGGCAAGACATTTACAATGGCGAACATTATAGCGGCTTTGAACAAGCCGACGCTGATTATCGCACATAACAAGACACTTGCGGGACAGTTGTATGGGGAGTTCAGAGAGTTCTTTCCGGATAATGCGGTGGAATACTTCGTCTCTTATTACGATTATTATCAGCCGGAGGCTTATGTCCCCTCCTCCGATACGTATATAGCCAAGGATTCCTCTATCAACGATGAGATTGATAAGCTGCGCCTTTCCGCGACGGCTTCTTTGACGGAGCGAAGGGATGTGGTTGTGGTGGCCAGCGTTTCCTGTATTTATGGTTTGGGAAGCCCTGACGATTATCAGGAGATGATCGTATCGCTTAGGCCTGGGATGATAAAGGACAGGGACCAGGTCATTAGAGAACTGATCGACATACAGTATGATAGGAACGATATGGACGTGGATAGAGGGTGCTTTCGCGTGCGGGGTGACAGTGTTGAGATTTATCCGGCACAGGGCGGCGATTACTTGGTCCGGGTGGAGTTTTTCGGCGATGAGATAGAGCGTATCGTAGAGACGGATCCTCTTACCGGTCAGGTACATGCGGCCTTGGATCACGTGGCTATTTTCCCGGCGTCCCATTATGTGGTATCTCAGGAGAAGATAGGTGCAGCCTGCAAGAATATCGAAGAGGAACTGGAGGAAAGAGTTCGATTTTTGAAGAGCGAGGACAAGCTGTTAGAGGCCCAGCGGATTTCAGAACGCACCAATTTTGATATCGAGATGCTCAGAGAGACCGGTTTTTGCTCCGGCATCGAGAACTACTCCAGACATTTGAATGGAATGGAGCCGGGAGCGACTCCGCTTACCCTTATGGATTATTTTAAAGACGATTATCTTATTATTATAGATGAATCTCATATGACGGTTCCCCAGATACGGGGAATGTTTGCCGGCGACCGTTCCAGAAAGAATACGTTGGTGGATTACGGATTCCGTCTGCCCTCCGCTTTGGACAACCGTCCGCTCAATTTTGAGGAATTTGAGGGCCATATTGATCAGCTTCTATTCGTTTCGGCAACGCCCTCTAATTACGAAAGCGAGCATGAATTGCTGCGCGCGGAGCAGATTATCCGGCCTACAGGCTTGCTGGACCCGGAGGTGGACGTACGTCCGGTGGAAGGACAGATTGACGATCTCGTTTCGGAAGTGAACAAAGAGGTGGAGAAGAAGAACAAGGTGTTGGTCACTACGCTTACCAAGCGTATGGCGGAAGACTTGACAGATTATATGAAGGAAGTGGGCATCCGCGTGAAATATCTTCATTCCGACATCGACACTCTGGAACGGGCGGAGATTATCCGGGATATGCGTTTGGATGTTTTTGATGTGCTGGTAGGCATCAACTTGCTGAGGGAAGGCTTGGATATCCCCGAGATTTCGCTTGTAGCCATTCTGGATGCGGATAAGGAGGGCTTCCTGCGTTCGGAGACATCTCTGATACAGACGATAGGACGTGCGGCACGAAATGCCGAAGGTCATGTAATCATGTATGCGGATAAGATTACCGACTCCATGCGAGCAGCGCTCTCAGAGACAGAGCGCCGGCGTGAGATACAGAAGAAATTTAATGACGAGCACGGAATAACTCCCCAGACGATTAAGAAAGCGGTAAGGGATTTAATCAGCATATCCAAGGTAATAGCAAAGGAAGAACTGCGTTTCGAGAAGGATCCGGAATCTATGGACCGTCAGGAATTGGAGAAGCTGATAGGAGATGTTCAAAAGAAAATGAAGCAGGCGGCGGCAGACTTGAACTTCGAGGCGGCGGCGGAGCTGCGTGACAAGATGGTGGAGCTGAAAAAGCAGCTCGCATCGATAGAAGAATGACATTTGAGAAGTCATGAAAAACGAAGGAAAGGATATGGTTACTGAGAACGGAGTGAACAGTAACATGATATGGAGGCTATTATGGAAAGCGGTATCGAGAAAGAAAGTAAAAAAATGCTCCCCCGGAGAGAGTATATTAAAATAAGGGGAGCGAACGAACATAATCTGAAAAATATCGACGTGGATATTCCGAGGAATGAACTGGTGGTATTGACCGGTTTGTCCGGATCGGGAAAGTCTTCTTTGGCATTCGATACGATTTATGCGGAAGGGCAGAGGCGTTATATGGAGTCTTTATCCTCTTATGCCAGACAGTTTCTAGGACAGATGGAGAAGCCCAATGTGGAGAAGATAGAAGGCTTATCGCCTGCAATTTCCATCGATCAGAAATCCACTAACCGTAATCCTCGTTCCACCGTTGGAACGGTAACGGAGATTTATGATTATTTCCGTCTTTTGTATGCAAGAATCGGTATTCCCCATTGCCCTTCCTGTGGAAAGGAGATCAAGAAACAATCAGTAGACCAGATGACGGACCAGATTATGGAGCTGCCGGAAGGAACGAGAATTCAATTGCTGGCTCCGGTAGTAAGAGGACGTAAGGGTGAGCATACCAAGGTGTTCGAGCGGGCGAAAAGGAGCGGCTATGTTCGTGTTCGTGTGGACGGTAATATGTACGAGCTGTCGGAAGAAATCAAGCTGGATAAAAATATAAAGCATAATATCGAAGTGGTAGTGGATAGACTGGTAGTAAAGCCCGGAGTCGAAAGGCGACTGACGGATTCCATTGAAAACGTATTGGAGTTGGCGGAGGGACTGCTCTTTGTAGATGTGCTGGAAAGGGAAATGATGACTTTCAGCCAGAGCTTTTCCTGCCCGGACTGTGGAGTGAGCGTCAGCGAGATAGAGCCCAGGAGCTTTTCGTTTAACAATCCCTTCGGTGCTTGTCCGGAATGTTTCGGACTGGGATATAAGATGGAATTCGATGTAGATCTGATGGTTCCTGATAAGCGGCTGAGCATCAATCAAGGCGCGATTGCGGTAATGGGCTGGCAGTCCTGCAACGACCCGGGCAGTTTTAGCAATGCGATTCTTCAGGCGCTTTGCAGGGAATATGATTTTGATCTGGACACTCCTTTTGAGGAATATTCCGATAGGGTGAAACAAATCTTGATTCATGGCACCGGCGGCAAAGAGGTGAAAGTGCATTATAAAGGACAGAGAGGGCAGGGAGTATATCCGGTAGCCTTCGAAGGGCTGGTTAGAAATGTGGAGAGGCGTTACCGTGAGACGGGCTCCGAGAGCTCTAAGCAGGAGTACGAGACCTTCATGAATATCATCCCGTGTAAGAAATGTAAAGGGATGCGGTTGAAGGAGGAGGCTTTGGCTGTTACCGTCAGCGATAAGAACATATATGAGATTACTTCTTTTTCTATTAGAAAGCTCCATAAATTTCTAAGTGAAATGGAGCTTACCAAGCAGCAGCAATTGATTGGTAAGCAAGTTTTGAAGGAGATTAACGCCAGAGTCGGCTTTTTGATCGATGTGGGGCTTGATTATTTGTCTCTGTCCAGAGCTACGGGAACTCTTTCCGGCGGTGAGGCACAGAGAATCCGTCTTGCGACCCAGATCGGCTCCGGGCTGGTTGGTGTTTGTTATATATTGGACGAGCCGAGTATCGGACTGCATCAGCGGGACAACGATAAGCTTTTGAATACGCTGCGCAATCTGAAGGATATGGGAAACACTTTGCTGGTGGTAGAGCACGATGAAGATACGATGCTGGCGGCGGATTATATTGTGGATATAGGACCGGGGGCCGGTTCCCATGGCGGAGAGGTAATTGCACAGGGAACAGCAGAGGATATTATGAATACTCCGGATTCTATAACCGGACAGTATCTGAGCGGTAAGTTGCAGATACCGATACCCGAGAAGCGCCGTGTACCCACTGGAGAGCTAATTGTACGTAAGGCGCAGGAAAATAATTTAAAGGGAATTGATGTGACGTTTCCTCTCGGAGTTATGACTTGCGTGACGGGTGTGTCCGGATCGGGTAAAAGTTCTCTCGTTAACGAAATCCTTTATAAGCACTTGGCGAGGGATTTGAATCGTGCGAGGACTATTCCGGGAAAGCATGCGGGTATCGATGGAATCGAGCAGCTGGATAAGGTTATCGATATCGACCAGTCTCCAATCGGAAGGACGCCCCGTTCTAATCCTGCCACTTATACAGGAGTATTCGACCAGATTCGCGACTTGTTCTCGACGACAGCCGATGCGAAAGCAAAAGGGTATAAAAAGGGGCGTTTCAGCTTCAATGTTAAAGGCGGAAGATGTGAAGCCTGCAGCGGAGACGGAATTATTAAGATTGAGATGCACTTTTTGCCTGATATCTATGTTCCCTGCGAGGTGTGCGGAGGGAAACGCTATAACCGGGAAACCTTAGATGTGAAGTACAAGGGAAAGAGTATTTACGATGTACTGGACATGACGGTGGAAGAAGCCGTAGGATTTTTTGAAAACGTGCCTTCTATCAAGAGGAAAATAGAAACGTTAAACGACGTAGGCTTATCCTATGTGAAGCTGGGACAGCCATCCACCACCCTTTCGGGAGGCGAGGCGCAGAGAATTAAGCTGGCTACGGAGCTTAGCAAGAGAAGCACAGGAAAGACAATCTATATATTGGATGAGCCTACTACCGGACTTCACTTCGCGGATGTCCACAAGCTGACGGAGATATTGCACAAACTGGCTGACGGCGGAAATACGGTGGTGGTCATAGAGCACAATCTGGACGTTATAAAGACTGCGGATTATATTATCGATATCGGTCCGGAGGGCGGAGACAAAGGAGGAACTGTCATCGCAGAGGGAACACCGGAGGAAGTGGCAGGAAATTCCAAGTCATATACCGGATTTTACGTTAATAAAATGTTGGAACGATATAAATAAAAATAAGCCGAAAAAATAAAAAATGTCTTAAGTAATCGGCAAAATAAGCCGATAATATTGAATATAAAGAAAAGCATGGAGGCGGCAAGTGAGGCGGAAGGAACCGCTTTCATTTGCTGTGTCTGATTTTTTTATAAAATTTTGTGAAACCCCTTTGAAAAATCGAATCTTTAAGGTATAATAGCTGTGTGCGTTTGGCTTAAAGATATTTTGGAAAATATGAAGATAGATTTTGCATGAGATAGGACACTGAGAAAGGGGTTTAACATATGCAATACACAGATATAGGAATTGATTTGGGAACAGCGAGTATTTTAGTATATATCAGAGGAAAGGGCGTAGTACTTAAGGAACCTTCCGTAGTAGCATTCGACAGAGATACCGACAAAATAAGAGCCATTGGTGAAGATGCAAGGCTGATGCTTGGCAGAACCCCCGGAAATATTGTGGCGGTAAGACCGCTTAGACAAGGTGTTATCTCGGATTACAGAGTGACGGAGAAGATGATGAAATATTTCATCCAGAAGGCGCTGGGTAAAAAAACGTTCCGTAAGCCTCGTATTGCGGTGTGCGTACCGAGCGGAGTGACCGAGGTGGAGAAGAAGGCGGTAGAGGATGCGACCTATCAGGCAGGAGCCAGAGAGGTTTCCATTATTGAAGAACCGATTGCTGCAGCGATTGGAGCGGGAATCGACATTTCCAAGCCTTGCGGAAATATGATTGTCGATATCGGCGGAGGAACCTCAGACATTGCCGTTATTTCCTTGGGAGGTACTGTAGTAAGTGCGTCCATTAAGATAGCCGGAGATGATTTCGACGAAGCTATCGTTCGTTATATGAGAAAGAAACATAATCTGCTGATTGGTGAACGGACGGCGGAGGATTTGAAGATAAAGATCGGTTCTGCTTACAGGCGTACCGAGGTGGATTATATGGATGTCAGAGGTCGTAATCTAGTAACCGGATTACCGAGAACGGTAAAGGTTTCTTCGGAGGAGACGGAGGAGGCACTTCGCGAGACGACGGCACAGATCGTGGAGACGATACACAGCGTGCTTGAGAAGACACCGCCGGAATTGGCAGCGGATATTGCGGATAGAGGCATTGTTCTTACCGGAGGCGGAAGCCTGCTTCGCGGACTGGAGGAACTGATAGCTTCCAAGACGGGAATCAACACGATGACCGCAGAGGATCCCATGACAGCCGTTGCAATCGGAACTGGTAAATACGTGGAATTTTTAGCAGGATATAAAGAGGACTAACCCATTGTATGATGGAAGTCTGTTGCTATATGGAAATCTATTTGACGATAGAAATCTATTAAATGATAGAAATCTATCAAATAATAGATTGATAAAAGGGAATGTATAATATACTGAGGGGAAAAGGAGTAGTTATATGGTTAAGGGTTTATACACTGCTTATACAGGTATGGTAAATGAGCAACATAGGATGGACGTCCTTACCAATAACCTGGCGAATGCGAATACCAACGGATATAAAAAGGAAGGAGCTACCAGTCAGGCTTTTGACGATGTACTCGCTTACAAAATTAAAGATATGTCCGAAGGGCGCGGAACAGCAAGAGGGCTGGGCGTAAATAATCTGGGAGTTAAGATAGGCGAAGGCTATACGGATTATTCTCAGGGACCGGTAAAAGGGACGGAGAACCCATTCGATTTGGCGTTGTCGGGCGAAGGATTTTTTACGGTACAGTGTACCGACAAAGAAGGTGACATCTCGACAAAGTATACGCGTGACGGAAGCTTTACCATGAATTCGCAAGGCTATCTGGTAACCCATGACGGCGATTATGTCCTGGGCGATACGGGCGGCCGGATTAAGCTTGATCCTCTTCTCGATTTCAGAGTAGATACTTCGGGCAACATCATGCAAGGGGATGATAATTCTCCTGTAGCAACCTTAAGAATACGTGATTTTGTAGATTATAATTATTTGGAGAAATTCGGCGAGAATTATTTCCAGACGGTAGACGGTTACCGATTCCAGGACGCTACAGCGAAAGTGAATCAAGGTTATCTTGAGACCTCCAATATTTCGGTGGTAACGGAGATGACTAATATGATAAACGTATCGAGAGCTTATGAAACGAATCAGAAGGTGATTCAGACTTACGACAGCAGCTTGGAGATAGCTGTAAATCAGCTTGGAAAGCTGTAGGAGGGTAAAGAATGGTTAGAAGTTTATGGACAGCGGCAACCGGAATGAATGCACAACAGACAAACGTAGATACGATTGCAAATAATCTTGCTAATGTAAATACAGTAGGCTATAAGTCACAAGTATCTCAGTTTAAAAGCTTATTATATCAGACATTGCAGACGAAGACTACTACGGCAGACGGAGCTGCGAAGCCGGTTACCTCTCAGGTGGGTTTGGGTGTGCGAAATTCTTCTATCAATCAGATATTTACGCAGGGAAGCCTGATTGCTTCTGAAAGTGATACTTCATTTGCTATCGAAGGCAACGGTTTTTTTGCAGTCAGAAATGAAAATGGTGAGATTAACTATACAAGAAATGGTGATTTTACATGGGGATTGTCCACCAGCGGCGGAATTATGCTGACAACTACGGATGGCAACCCGGTTCTGGATTCACAAGGCAGGTCTATAGCATTGGCGAGCTCTTTCATGACAAATTTAATTACGATTTCTTCTGATGGAACGCTCATGTATCCGGATACAAATAATAACCCGCAACCGTTAAATATTAAGATAGGAACATATCAGTTCCGCAATCCCGAAGGATTGGAAAGGCAAGGAGATTCCCTTTGGGCTGTTACTGGTGCCAGTGGGGTAGCGATTAATGAAGAGACTAGCACAGGTATTACTAAGAGCAAGGTTATTCAGGGCTACTTAGAAGGTTCCAATGTCAAGGTAGCGGATGAGATGGTAAACCTTATCGTTGCACAGAGAGCTTATGAGATGAATTCCAAAGCGATTACTACCTCGGATGAGATGCTCCAGCAGGCGAACAATCTGAAGCGTTAAGAAGGTGAAAGGGGTACATAATGGATATAGGAAGCGGTGTTTCTTCTGCATATACGAGTTATTTGTCTTCTCAGGCATCCAGCAAGCTGGATACCCATATCAAGACGAAGGATTATTCCCAGTCTTCCGATGAAGAACTCTTGTCGGCATGCAAGGAATTTGAGTCTTACTTTCTGGAGCAGATTTTTAAAGAGATGCAGAAGACGGTAGATGTATTTAAGGATGAGAATTCAACGCCTAACGACTCGTTGGTAGGCTATTTCAAAGACAGTACTTTGCAGGAATTGGCGAGCACATCTACGGAAAAGGAAGGGCTCGGTCTTGCGCAGATGCTCTTCGAGCAGATGAAACGGAATTACGGCTTGTAAGGTATATGATTATTGAATGATGAGGCTGCTTATTTAAGCAGCCTTTTTGCGTATTTATATCCTGCATACGGATAATTGAGAGAAGTACACTTTTGTACTGTAATAAGAAGATGCGTCTATTACAGAACAAATGAATGCGCAGCTACGCGCGCGGAACAAAAGTTGTGCTGCCGGAGTGTCTGGCCGCGAGAGTGGGCAAAGCATACTTTTGTTTAAAAAAGGAGAGAGGTTGGATATATGGAAAATGTAAAGGGGTATGTGGAACATATCATATACCGGAACAACGAAAACGGCTACACGGTCATGAACATGGTGAGCGGGCAGGAGGAAATTATCTGTGTAGGCATGTTTAGAACCATAGACCAAGGAGAGACGCTTCAAATAGATGGAAACTATGTGGAGCATCCCGTTTACGGCAGACAGCTCAAGGTAGAAAGCTATCAGATTGCAGCACCCGATGATGTCATCAGCATGGAAAGATACCTCGGCTCAGGTGCGATTAAGGGAATCGGAGAGGCGTTGGCAGCGCGAATTATAAAAAGGTTCGGTGAGGATACCTTTCGCATTATTGAAGAGGAACCGGAGCGTCTGGCAGAAATTAAGGGTATAAGCGATAGAAAAGCGCGGGAAATAGCCGTTCAGATGGAAGAAAAAAAGGATATGCGGGAGGCTATGGTTTTTTTGCAGAAATATGGAATTTCGGGTGCCCTCGCTATGAAGATATATAATACATACGGAATGGGCGTTTACGGAGTACTTCGGGAAAATCCTTATAAGCTGGCGGAGGATATCTCGGGAGTAGGATTTAAAATAGCAGATGAAATCGCGAATAAGATAGGTATACACACAGATTCCGATTACCGTATAAGGAGTGCCGTTCTCTATGTGCTGCTTCAGTCGTCGATGGAAGGACATGTATATTTGCCGGAGAATATTCTCTTAAGGCGGGCCAGCGAGCTTTTGGAGGTTGAGGAGTCTGCCATAGAACCTCAGATAGCCAATTTGGCAATGGATAAAAAGGTCGTGATAAAGATGCCGCTGCCGGAGGCGAAGGAAGAGGGCAAGAAAGTATATGCTGCTTCTTATTATTATGAAGAATTGAATTGTGCTAAGATGCTTCATGATTTAAATGCGTCCACCTTGCCGGAAGAGGGGCTTCTTCCGGCGGAGGAAGAGAATATCAATAGCCGGATTAAGGCAATAGAGAAGGAACAGGGAATCGAACTGGATGAACTGCAAAGAAAGGCAGTGATGGAAAGTGTGAAAAATGGCTTGCTCATTCTGACCGGAGGCCCCGGAACAGGAAAAACCACAACAATCAATACGATTATAAGGTATTACGCGGGGGAAAATATGGATATTTTCCTTGCGGCTCCCACGGGAAGGGCGGCAAAGCGTATGACAGAAACCACAGGATATGAAGCGAGGACCATACACCGGCTGTTGGAGCTTAGCGGAGCGGTTTTAGAAGAGAATAAAAGGGCTAAATTCGAGAAAAATGAAGAAAATCCTTTGGAAGCGGATGTTATTATTGTAGATGAGATGTCGATGGTGGATATTCATTTATTCCAGTCGTTGCTTAAGGCGATTATGCCGGGCACCCGGCTGATTATGGCGGGCGATATCAATCAGCTTCCATCGGTAGGGCCTGGACAAATATTGAAAGACTTGATCGACAGTCACTGCATACCGGTAGTCATGCTGCAGAAGATATTCAGGCAGGCAGAGGAGAGTGATATTGTGGTCAATGCCCATGCTATCAACAAAGGGAAACAGATAGAGCTAAACAACAAAAGCAAGGACTTTTTCTTTCTCGAAAGAAACGATGTAAATGTGATTTATAAACACATGGTTCAGCTTATATGCGAGAAGCTGCCGCCATATGTAGGCGCCAGTGCTTATGACATACAAGTGCTTACACCAATGAGAAAGGGCAGTCTCGGAGTAGAGGTCTTAAACAACATCCTTCAGGAGTATCTAAATCCCCCGGACAAATCAAAGGAGGAATATGAGGTTGGCGAAGGAGTATATCGGGTAGGGGATAAGGTGATGCAGATTAAAAACAATTATCAGCTCGAATGGGAGATTGTAAGCAAATACCAAATTCCCATAGATAAAGGGATGGGAGTGTTTAACGGGGATATAGGCATTATAAAGGAAATAAACGATTATGCGCAGGAGATGGTAGTGGAATACGATGAGCATAAAAGGGTGATATACCCTTTTCATCAGTTGGATGAAATCGAACTGGCTTATGCCGTAACGATACATAAATCCCAGGGAAGTGAATATCCAGCCGTAATTATGCCTTTACTTACAGGCCCTAAGATGCTTTTTAATCGGAATCTGTTGTATACCGGAGTTACCCGCGCCAAGAACTGTGTGACGATCCTGGGAAGCAGGCAGACGGTAAATGAAATGATTGCAAATGAGAATCAGAACAAAAGATATACCAGCCTATGCGAGAGGCTTGAGGAGTTATCCTCGCTGTAAATGCAGAAATAATCCCTTGCCCGGAGAATGCGAAGGGAGCATATATGAGTGGAAGCAAGAATAACTTTGCTCGCAAAAGTAACTTTACCCGCAAGAATGATTCTGCTAAAATGAATTATTTTATGGGCAGACTGACAGATCTTATTTATCCGAGACATTGTCCGGTCTGTGACGGCTTAACCGGATATTCCCATGAGCTTATTTGTAAAAGCTGCCGGGGAAGGGTCAGGTATATCGGAGGGGTCGTCTGTGTCAAATGCGGAAAGCCCTTGTCGCAGGAAGAAGAGTATTGCTATGACTGTGCGCGAAAGCAGCATTATTATAAGAGCGGCATGGCACTGTTTGAGTATAAGAGCATGTCCGCCGCCATTTACCGCTTCAAATACAAAGGGCGGCAGGAATATGCGGATTTTTTCGGCAAGAAGCTGGCGGAGCATTTGGAAGACAATCTTCGTATATGGAAGCCGGAAGCCTTTGTTCCGGTGCCGATTCATTCCTCGAGAATGCGGGCACGGGGATATAATCAGGCAGAGGTGCTGGCAAAGCGGCTTAGCAGGGAAACCGGTATTCCTACCAGGGCAGATTTGATAAAAAGGTGCAAAAAAACGGCTCCGCAAAAGAATCTGAGCGATGGTGAACGGCAAAATAATTTGAAAAAGGCTTTTAAAATCTGTAGAAATGATGTAAAATTAAATACGATTGTAATTATAGATGATATTTATACAACCGGGAGTACGATCGATGCGGTCGCATATGAATTGCAAAAAAAAGGGATTGCAAATATTTATTATGCGTCATTAGCTATCGGTAGGGGGTTATGATTGGGAGGAAGAATAAATGGATGTACGCAATTGCAGAAGATGCGGGAGGCTTTTTAACTATGCCATGGGGCCGATTATCTGTCCGCAGTGCAGAGAAGCACTGGAAGTGAAGTTTCAGGAAGTGAAGAAATATATATCTGAGCACAAAGGATGCGGAATTGCAGAGGTTTCGGAAGAGTGTGACGTGACGCCCCAGCAGATTAAGCAATGGCTTAGGGATGAGAGGCTGGAATTCTCGTCGGATTCCCCGACAGGTCTGGAATGCGAGAACTGCGGAGCGATAATACGCAGCGGACGTTTTTGCGAGAAATGCAAGGCCGGAATGGTAAATCATTTGCAGACCGCATATAAGAAAGAACCTGAACCAAAGCCGGAGAAGAAGGAAAAGGAAGAAAAGGCCGGAATGCGATATTTAGATCGCTAGGAGAAAATTATGCTGAATAAAGAAAGGGTCATCCTGATGACGAAGATGGCGTCCTACGAAGAGCATGAAGGGAAGAAGAATACTTCCGTCATGAACTATTTTCGTGGGGATTATGTTTGGTTCCAAGTGTTGAAGTCTGTAATCTATGGAACGATAGCTTTTGGAATCATGTTCGGGATGTATGTTTTTTATGATTTTGAAATTTTTATGACGGATATTTATAAGATGGATCTGTTTCAGTTCGGGAAATCAGTTTTGGTTAAATATCTATTTGTAATAGGAATATACGCAATTATTTCCTACGCGGTATATTCCTATCGGTATGCAAAAGCCCAAAAGAAAATGAAGCTGTATATGAGCAACCTTAACAGGCTGACCGGTATGTATGATAAGACGTAGTACGGGGCTTATGCGGCCTTGAAAGGAAATTATTATGACATCATTACTTGTAGCAAAGCAATATTTAAAAAAAATTTATGGAAGATATGAAGTATACCTGATACCATTGTTTAAGTTTTTGATTTCTTTCATTTGTTTTTTGTTAGTAAACGCCAATCTTGGATACATGAATAAAATCAATAATATAGCAATAGTATTGGTATTGGCACTTATGTGTTCCTTCATGCCGGCTAATTTCGTGATTATAGCGGCAGCAGCACTGGTAATCGGACATTTATATGCACTTTCCCTGGAGTGTGCGGTAGTGGCTCTGGCGCTTTTTCTGCTTATGTTTTTACTGTATTTCAGATTCTCTCCCAAGGATATGCTGGTGGTAGTTCTTACCCCCATCTGCTTTGCGCTGAAAATACCTTATGTGATTCCTATCGCTATGGGACTCCTTAGCGCACCGACTTCCGCAGTGTCAGCGGCATGCGGTGTAATTGTATATTATTTGATTGCATACATAAGACAAAGCGATACCGCACTGGCATCTATGGAAACGGAAGATATTACAGCAAAGTTCCGATATTTAATCGATGGAATTTTGAATAATAAAGGGATGGTTGTAACCCTTGCGGCTTTTACTGCAACGATTATCCTCGTATATTTGATTCGAAGGCTTTCCATGGACCATTCGTGGACGATCGCTATCGTTGCGGGTGCTTTGGTGAATGTAATGATTCTGCTGGTAGGCGATTTGATGTTCGAGACTAATGTATCGATCGGCGGAATCATTGTAGGAACGATTGTTTCGGCGCTTATCGCAGTGGTAATCCAGTTTTTCGAATTCAACGTGGATTATAGCAGGACGGAGAAGGTGCAGTTCGAGGACGACGAATATTATTATTATGTAAAAGCGGTGCCTAAGGTCACCGTAGCGACACCTGAGCGTAAGGTGAAACAAATCAATTCGCAGAAGAGAACGAGGCCTTCACAAGGAGCTAAAATGGTGGAGGGAAGAAATTCCGCCAAAAGATAGTAAATGGAAGATGTGGATTGTGGATATTATAAAAGACTGGAATGATTAAGATGCAGCAGATTACACAGATTGTAGATACCTATTTCAAGCGCATGCCCAGTATCAGGTGGACTGATATCGTGGAGATAATAATTATCTCCTTTTTGGTGTACCATATTTTAGTATGGATAAAAAACACGAAAGCTTGGTCTCTTTTAAAGGGTGTTGTGGTAATTGCTGTATTTTTGTTTTTAGCCGCAGTGTTCAATATGAATACGATTTTGTGGATTGCGCAAAATGTGGTGGGAATAGCGGCAACGGCAATTATTGTCATATTGCAGCCCGAGCTTCGGAAGGCGCTGGAGGAATTAGGACGAAAGAACATTATTTCTTCTATATTTCCTTTTGAACCAAGCAAACCGGAGGAGGGATTGTTTTCCGACCGCACGGTCAATGAGATTGTCAAGGCATGTGTAGAGATGGCTAAGGTGAAGACAGGAGCTCTCATCGTAATGGAGCAGACACAGTCCCTTGCGGAATATGAGAGAACGGGCATAGCAGTGGACGGCATCGTTTCGAGCCAACTATTAGTGAATATATTCGAGCATAATACACCGCTTCACGACGGTGCAGTTATCGTACGCGGAAATCGAGTGGTTTCGGCTACATGCTATCTTCCCTTATCCGATAATATGGAGCTTAGCAAGGAGTTGGGAACGAGGCATAGAGCTGCAATAGGAATTTCGGAGGCTACGGATTCCATGACGGTTATCGTTTCAGAGGAAACCGGAAAAATCAGTGTGGCGTATGAGGGCAGTTTATACCGCAGTCTGGATGGAGACTCGTTGAAGGAAAAGCTGCGCATTGTCCAGAATAAGCCATTAGATGAAAAGAAGCGCAAGCTTTGGAAGGGAAGGGCAAAGAATGAAAAATAAGTTGACGGGAAATCTTGTCCTGAAAATCGGCTCGGTCCTTTTCGCAGCTATTCTGTGGCTCTTGGTAACTAATATAAACGATCCGGCTACGTCGTCAAAGTTCTCCAATATTCCCGTAGTTATCCAGAATGCGGATGCGATTACCAGTCAGGGAAAGGTATACGAAATATTGGACGAGACTGACGTTATAGATTCGGTGACCGTAGTGGCACCCAGATCTATTATTGATACGATCAGCAAGGAAAATGTTGTTGCAGTGGCTGATATGAATGACTTAACGAGTCTTAATACGATAAGTATCAAGCTGTCAACTAATAAATATAATGATAGATTAGACAGCATAACGGGAAATATCGATAGTGTAAAATTGAATATAGAAGATAAACAAAGCATTAGTCTGGCACTGAGAGCGACTACCTCGGGAAGTGTAGGGGATGGATACATGATTGGAGATGTTACGACGGAACAGAACCTTGTGAGGGTGTCGGGGGCGGAGTCTATCGTATCCAGAATCAATAAGGCAGAGGTAAGCGTGGCGGTAACCGGTTTTACCAGCGATATCGGTACGGTGGAGGAAATCAAGCTGTACGATGCCGATGGCGCGGAAATACCTAAGACGAATCTTACCCTTAATATAAGTACAGTGCGTGTTAATGTGGAGATATTGGCGACCAAGGATGTTCCTTTGAATTTCTCCGTGATAGGGACGCCTGCTGACGGATACCGGGCGACCGGCGTAGTGAGCAGTACTCCTGCGTCCGTTGTTTTGGCAGGGAAAGCTAATATGCTGAAAAATATTTCTTCGCTGGATATTCCTGATACCTCTCTGGATATTACAGGACTTACCGAAAATCTGGTAACGACTATAGCTGTGGGAGAATATTTGCCGGGCAATGTGGAGCTGGGAGATAAGAAATTTGACGGAAATGTGGTGGTAACGGTTTATATCGAGCCGGTAATTGCCAGAAACTTCACTGTTTCTAAAGATGATATTTCGATTTTGAACATGCCGGAGGGCTACGAGGGTGAGGTGTCAACCTTTGAAAATGAATTTCCCATTCAGGTCATTGGACTTTCAGCCGATGTGAATAGCATAAACGGTGATGAAATAAAGGGAACTGTAGATATCGCCGACTTGCGGGAAAGCGGAATTATCGAGGAAGTGGAAGAGGGTTACTGGGATGTACCCCTATCCTTTAATCTTCCTGAAAATGTGGGTCTGAGGGAAAACGTTACGGTAAGATTAAATATAAGAGAGAAAGAATAAGTATTCGACAGGAGGCTTTACATGGGCAGATTATTTGGTACGGATGGTGTAAGAGGAGTTGCTAACGAGGAACTGACACCGCTTTTGGCGATGCAGCTCGGGCAGGCAGGCGCATATGTTCTTACAAAAGAAAACGAGCATAAACCGACAATAATGGTAGGCTGTGATACACGTATGTCCGGAGATATGCTGGCGAATGCGTTGATGGCAGGAGCTTGCTCCGTAGGGGCTAACTGTGTGTATGTGGGAATACTTCCTACGCCGGCGATAGCATATCTTACGAGGAAATACAAGGTGGATGCAGGAGTAGTGATATCCGCGTCTCATAATCCTGTAGAATTTAACGGAATTAAATTTTTTGACGGCAATGGCTATAAGCTTCCGGATACTCTGGAGGATGAAATTGAAGAGATGATCAAAAGCGGAATGAAGGATGTGAAATTTCCTACTGGAAGTAGTGTAGGGAAGATCAAATACCGCACGGATGCGAGAGAAGAATATATCAATCATTCCATGAAGGCGGTAGATGTGAACTTTCGCGGGCTTAAGATTGTCGCGGACTGTGCGGAGGGTGCGTCTTATTATACCTCTATTGAAGCCCTGAAAGAGTTGGGGGGTGAAGTTGTGGCTATTCACAACAATCCCGATGGGACCAATATCAATGCCAACTGCGGATCCACTCATATGGAAGAGCTTCAAGCCCGGGTCGTATATGAAAAAGCCAATGTGGGTCTCGCTTTTGACGGAGATGCAGACAGACTGATGGCCGTGGATGAACTGGGAAACATGATTGACGGAGATCAGATTATGGCAATTATCGGAAGCCATATGAAAAATAAAGGGAAGCTGAAGAAAAACATTATAGTAGCTACCATTATGAGTAATTTAGGGTTTTTTCTCATGGGTGAGGAGAATAAAATCAAGATAGAGCAGACAAAGGTAGGCGATCGTTACGTGTTAGAGCGTATGAAGGAAATCGGTGCCAGCCTTGGAGGAGAGCAGTCGGGACATATTATTTTCCTGGATGAAAATACGACGGGGGATGGACTATTGAGCGCGCTTCATCTGCTGGAAGTTATGGTGGAGACGGGAAAGCCGCTGTCCGAACTTTCGAAGGTAATGGAGGTTATGCCTCAGGCGCTTGTTAATGCAAAGGTGCCGAATCATAAAAAAGAAAATTATATGGATTATCCAGAAATAGCTGATGCCATCGATGAACTGAATAAGAAGTTTGCCGGCGAGGGCCGGGTACTTATCAGGCCTTCCGGTACAGAGCCTATGGTGCGTGTTATGATTGAAGGAAAGAACAAAGAGCAAATTGATAAGGAAGCGAAAAAGCTTGCAGAATTGATTCAGAATATCATGCTGTAATCCAAGTTTTCTACATGAAAAAATCATACGTTGCTGTCCACACAGTAGCTTAACACTTGCTGTTAAGCTACGTAAGAACGTGATACGAGAGATGATTTCTGCTTCGCGAAGCGAATTTAAATGCAGAAATCATGAGTTACTGTGAACGGAGTGAACAGTAACCGATAGTAACATAACATGGCTCAAAAGCGAAGAAGATACTTGAGAAGTGCAGGAAAAGATGATATAGTATGTATGTGGAACGTATGCCATTCGTTAAATAGCATATGAAATTGGAGGAAAAAAGGTATGGTAAGCCAAAAGGTAGTTATTAAAAACCCCACAGGGCTACATCTAAGACCGGCAGGCATCCTATGTAAAGAGGCAATGAAGTTTAAATCATTAATTACATTCACATTCAGAGAGAATACGGCAAATGCGAAGAGCGTACTCAGCGTACTCGGAGCATGTGTAAAGTGTGGCGATGAGATAGAGTTTGTTTGCGAGGGCGAAGATGAGGAAGTGGCACTTAAGTCTTTGGTTCATGCTATTGAAAGCGGTCTTGGGGAATAAATCTACATAGCTGAAAAATAGCCGGCTCTTCGAGCCGGTTTTTTATATCATAGGAAACCCTGCTGCTTTAATGTGTGAAGGTATGCCTCCTATGATATAAACACGAGGGGAAAGTGTTCCTATACATAAAAAATAGTCAAGGTGAGTTATAAATATAGAGGGAGGTATGGCTATGTTAAATTATAAAAGATATCAGCGCAATCCAGTCATGGATTATCCGGAAAGAAAGTGGCCGAATAAGGAAATTCAAAAAGCGCCCCACTGGTGCAGTGTGGATTTGCGAGACGGTAATCAGGCGTTGATAGATCCGATGGTAGTGGAAGAAAAAGTAGAGATGTTCCAATATTTAATCAAGCTTGGGTTTCGTGATATAGAAATCGGGTTTCCGGCGGCCAGTCAGATAGAGTATGATTTTTTGCGTCAGCTCGTAGATAGAAAGATGATACCCGACGATGTGAGGGTACAGGTGCTCACTCAGTGCAGGGAGGAGCAGATCGAAAAGACTTTCGAAGCAATTGCAGGCTGTAAACAGGCAATCGTACACATTTACAATTCTACTTCCACGTTGCAAAGGGATGTGGTATTTGGGATGGACAGAGCGCAGATCATAGAGATTGCGGTTCAGGGAACGAAGTGGGTAAAAGAAAGAGCGAAGGATTTCCCGGGCAAAATTATTTTGGAATATTCGCCTGAAAGCTTTACCGGTACGGAGCTGGATTTCGCATTGGATATATGCACGGCAGTTCAGCAGACGTGGGGTGCGACCAAGGAAGATCCTATTATTATTAATCTGCCGTCAACTGTGGAGATGACTACCCCCAATGTATATGCCGATCGTATTGAATGGATGGACAGTCATTTTAAGAATAGGGAAAGCATTATCCTGAGCGTCCATCCGCACAACGACAGGGGAACCGGAGTGGCAAGTACGGAGCTGGCGCTATTAGCGGGTGCAGAACGCGTGGAAGGCACTTTGTTCGGCAATGGGGAGCGGACTGGTAATGTGGACGTATTGAATATAGCTTATAATATGTTTTCGCAGGGAATTGATCCTGGGCTGAACGTGGATAAAATAGGCGAGACGATAGAATTATACGAAAGGTGCTGCAAGATTCCGGTTCATCCAAGACATCCATATGCAGGAAAGCTTGTATTTACCGCCTTCTCCGGCTCACATCAGGATGCTATCAACAAGGGTATAAAGGCGATGAAGGAAAGAAACAGCCAGATATGGCAGGTGCCTTATCTGCCCATCGATCCTGCCGATATCGGAAGAGAGTACGAGCCGATCGTAAGAATTAATTCCCAGTCAGGCAAAGGGGGTGTCGCCTTCGTTATGGATACGTATTTCGGCTTCAAGCTGCCGAAGGGAATGCATAAGGAGTTTGCTAAGACCATCCAGGCAATCTCAGAGAAGCAGGGAGAGGTATCTCCAGACCAGATTATGGAGCAGTTCAGACAGGAATATCTGGAAAGGAAGGAGCCGATTCATTTCAGGAAGCTGAAGGTGGACGACTTGAGCGGAGAAACTACTTCCGAATTCGATACAAGAGTTATGGTCATCTATACCGACCACGGGGTGGAGAAGTCCTTTGAAGCGGTAGGAAATGGCCCCATCGATGCAGTAAAGCGCGGCCTTCAGGAGGTTATTGGGGAAGAGATGAAGATATTGGATTACGAAGAGCATGCGCTGCAAAGCGGATCCAATTCTCAGGCAGCCGCCTATATCCATCTGCTGGATTCCGATACCGGAATGGTTACCTATGGCGTCGGTGTAAGCTCCAATATTACAAGAGCGTCCGTAAGGGCTATCTTCTCAGCGGTAAACCGCCTCGGAATAGGCGGAAAAAAATAAGTATAAGTTTTAGGACATAAATTAAGGTAGAACAAAAGTGTGCTTTGCACACTTTCGCGACCAAGAACTTTGGCAGCACAGCTTTTGTTCTGCGCGCGGCAGCTGCGCATTGTTTGCCCGAAGGGCTTTTATGTAATAGGAGCACTTTCCTATTACATAAAAAAGGCTTGCAGATTCATGCAAGCCTTTTTGTATGGAATAGAATAAGTAATTTATTTTGCATCAGACTGAAGAGAAGCTCCGTCAACATCGAAGGAGTCGCCTTCCTCTACAATACAAATCATTGTTTTTCCGGTATTTATCTGGATTTCATTTCCGTTATCGTCATAATACTTGGTAGGCTCGTAGTCGGCGGTCTTTTTCCACGTTACATGGATACCCTTTCCATTTGTAAAGTAGTAGCCGTCTCTGGTGGTATCGTGTACCTGGAATGCCAGATAGCCTTTCTCGTCCCTAACCTCGTGATATGTGAATTGAACCAGCACATTCTTAAAGGAAAGCTGTACTTCATTGTTAGCAGCATCTACATCCGGCTTGCCGTACATGGAGCGGTAGTACAAACCATCGTCTTCATTATAAGTAAAGGAAGTCTTGGTTACCGGATACGCAGGCTTCATATTGATTTCCTTTGCTGTAACTGCATCGCCATATGTTTCCAAAGTATTCGGTGCTTTTGAAGAAGCGAACTTAAAGTGATCAGCATTGTAGTAACCGTCGCGGTATGTCTTGGAATATCCGAATTTACTGATACCCTTGTTGATTCCGTCTGCGCTGGCGTATGCGTTCTGAGGAGCCTTCTTATCGGTAGCACGGTAAAAAGCGCCTTCGAACATTGCATCGGTTCTCTTGTCGCCGTAGGAGCATCCTGTAATATGATCCGTATCAGCTTTCTCTACAATATCATTGATGTAGAAGGGACCGCCGAAATGGAGGTAAATGGAATCCCATTCGAAAGACCAATATACAAAATAGTCGCGGCAGCTTCTAACATTGCCGATACGGTCCAATCCTTCCCAATCCTTAATGACAGCCATGCTTCTTGTTATGCTTCCTTCTACGGGACATTCATAAAGGATGTCCGCTTTGGAAAGATTATAATGCGGAAGTGCTGATGAATCATTGGGAACCATAATGGAAATGGGACGTGCATCCTCTAAATCTCCATCTATCCATTCGTTGGTAAGTGTACTTCTGACCATGCCTTCTTCAGGGGGCACATCATCATCGGTAGCTGTTTCTTCCTTGGCGCCTGTCTCATCCGTCTCTAATTCAGGTTGGGGTTCAATGACCTGTGCAACGACAGGCTCTTCAACTTCTTCTTTTTTACCACAACCAGTTAATAAGAGAGTGGAGGATAAAGCGACAAGAAGAAGTACTTGTAATCGTTTCATGTATAATCCTCGCTTTCATAAATAAAATGGGGCTTAGAATCGGAAAATAACGCGCACAAATCCCACTGGAAGCACCACAAGGCAAATTATAGCATATTATATTGACGGAGTCACTAGGGAGAAATGAAAAATATATACAAAAATCTTAAGAATTTATTACAGGAATGTAACATATACTTGCTTTGCTATTTAAAAGAGATTGTTGTACTTAGGTAAACCTTAAGATTTTTAATGTTATAGGAACAAAAGTGTACTTTGCACACTCTTGCGACCAAATAATTCGGCAGCACAGCTTTTGTTCCGGGCGCGCAGCTGCGCATCTACTTTTCGTTAATGGGAGCGCTTTCCTATTAACGAACAAGAAACTTTGCTTGCATATTTGAATTGCGGGTTGTATTATGATAATGTCCGGATTAGCGCAAAGCGACCGGATTAGAAAGGAGAATTGTTCTGAATATGAAAAAAATAATAGTGACCGGCTGCAACGGGCAATTGGGAATTGCCATCAATAAGCAATACGAAGGAAATACAGGGATCGAGCTTATTAATACGGATGTTGCACAGCTCGATATAACAAATATAGATGAAGTGATGAAACTGGTAAAAGAGGTTAAGCCTTATGCGATTATCAACTGTGCGGCGTATACGAATGTAAATGCTTGTGAAACTGATGTGGATAACGCGTATCGCATTAATGCCATCGGTCCCCGCAACCTGAGCGTTGCGGCCACAGAAGCAGGAGCGAAGCTCGTTCAGGTATCCACAGATTATGTTTTTCCAGGAAAAGCAGACAAGCCCTACACGGAGTTCGATCTTACGGGCCCGCAGGGAGTGTACGGTGCCTCTAAGCTGGCGGGGGAGAATTTCGTAAGGGAATTTGCGAAGGATTACTTTATCCTCCGTACCGCGTGGTTATATGGTGAAGGAAAGAATTTTGTGAAGACCATGCTGCAATTATCGGAGAAGACCGACAAGGTTACGGTAGTGGGAGATCAGTTCGGTACTCCTACAAGCGCGGAGGAACTGGCAAAAGCGATTTGTTATTTAGTTCCCAGTGAAAATTACGGTCTGTTCCACGGTACTTGTGAGGGCTACTGCCATTGGGCCGATTTCGCTAAGGAAATATTCAGGCTTGCGGGTAAGAAGACCGCAGTGGAGGAAATTTCGACTCAGGAGTATCAGGCGGCGAATCCTGCCTCTGCACCGAGGCCGGCGTATTCTATTCTGGAGAATTATATGTTCAGGCTCACCTCCGATTTCCGGTTTGCCGATTGGCACGATGCGATTGAGAAGTATATGCAAAGTCTTTAAATAAAAAATTTCGGTCGAAGATTCGGACTTATGCCCGAAGTCTTTGGACTTTGAAAGGACTATGATCACAAAAATGGAATTTTTAGAAGATTTATTTTATAATCGCGTTTTTATGGCCGCGGTAACCGGCTGGCTTGTAGCGCAGGTGCTGAAAACGGTCATACATATGTGGTTTAACCGGAAGTTCGTGGCAGAACGCCTGATAGGAAGCGGAGGCATGCCCAGTTCTCATTCTGCGACGGTGTGTGCCCTGGTGACGGCGGCAGGCTTTGAATATGGAGGCGGAAGCTTTCAGTTTGCCATGGCAGCAATATTTGCCATCATTGTCATGTACGATGCCATGGGCGTCAGAAGAGAAACCGGCATACAGGCTAAGGTTCTCAACGAAATGATGGAAATGTTCATACATATGGGCAAGGAGATGAGCGTGGAAGACAAGCTTAAAGAATTCGTGGGACATACTCCTTTGCAGGTATTAATGGGAGCACTGCTTGGCATAGGGATTGCCGTATTGATGTATTTATAAGAAAAGATAATGGTAATCGCCGAAGGATTCTTTGGCAGATTACCATTTTTTACGGTATTCCAGCGGTGTCATATTTTCCGATTGTCGAAATACTTTTATAAAATATCCGGCGTCCTGAAACCCGGTGGCTGCGGCAATGGATTCTACGGAATCGTCGCTGAAGCGCAGCATGGATTTCGCATGGGAGATGCGCTTGGCGGTGAGGTCATGGAACAGTGTTATCCCGTATATTTTTTTGTACTCTCTGGAAAGATGGAATTTGCTGATGAAAAAATGCTCGGATAGCTTTTCCAGGGTTATTTTTTCGTTATAATGCTGTTCCAAATAGGAATGTATCTGCATGAGCTTTTCCGGGATAGAATATTCTCCCTCATGTTCCTGCCTGCTTTCTGTAAAGCAGAGAGTGATAATATCGGTAAGGTATTTGTTGGAAATGAGTTCCATGAACACGGATTTCGTTTGCTGTGTCTGATAAAGCAGCGTGAGGGCGTCGGTAAAGGCCACAAGGTTTCTGGGGCGAAACAGAAAAGAATTGCTATGACGGATAAAATTGTCGTAATGTGCTCTTGCCTCCGCACCGTTAAAATGAACCCACATCAGGCTCCAGGGGTTCTTGGCGCTGCTTTCATGTGAATAAGGACGGGTGCAGTCGATCCAGACGCAGTCTCCGGCAGAAATAGGATACCTTTTATTTTCATAGGAAACCTCCCCGCATCCGTCCAGCACAACGAAGAACAGATAGGAATTAAGATTCTGCCTCTTGCTGATATGTGGCTCCAGACTTTGTAGTGTGCCCACTTCCTGCACATGGAGATAATGCTCTTTGGCGTAGGCAGTGGGGGTTGAAATGATACGGTTAGAAGTTGATTTTGCCATAAGTTGTTTTCCTTTCCCGGTTTTTAGGGTTTCTCAAGACTTAGATGAAACTCAGATATGGCGGCAGCAATATTTTACCATTATGACGCAATATTGTAGGTTGCCACTTGCATTATACAATAGTATACTCGCTAATGGAATAGCAAAATAACACAATGTGAGGTATGATATATGCTTTCAGTTTGTCTGATCTTCTTATATGTACTTCTGACAGCGTATTTGGCGGGTTTTATGGTACTGAAGGGTATCAGACGATTTTGTACGGGCAGAAATGGAATAGAAGTACCGGAGGCGTTTTGGCACACGATGAAAACGGCCGATTATTGCATGGCCGGGCTGGTGGCGCTTACGGTGTACGCTCAGTTTTTCAGCTTGTTTTATAAGGTCGGTCTTGCGGCAAACCTCCTTCTTCTCCTCTTGTGCGTTATTACATCTGCAATTTTTCGAAAGGAACTTTTTAAGGAGCTTATCAAGGTCAAGCACACTGTTACATGGAAAAAGGCAGCGGGGTATCTGTTTTTATTTCTGCTGTTCGCCTACGGGACCTCGCGAGGCATTATTCATTACGATACGGGACTTTATCATGCCCAGAGCATTCGCTGGATAGAGGAATACGGCATAGTAAAGGGCTTGGGGAACTTGCATTGCAGACTGGCTTATAACAGTTCGGCGTTCAGTTTATCGGCTCTTTTTAGTTTTTCCTTTTTGGGAATACAATCCTACCACTGCATGGCAGGATTTTTTGCACTTATGTTAGCGAAGGT
Source organism: Bacillota bacterium (assembly GCA_023442465.1). Lineage (GTDB taxonomy): Bacteria > Bacillota > Clostridia > Lachnospirales > Lachnospiraceae > Kineothrix. The sequence continues at coordinate 54,358 of JAEZZQ010000034.1, forward strand.
ATGTGGAGAAATAGTAGAGGTCTTCCGGCGAAGACGGCTGATCCTTTCTGACTTTGCGCGGATAACTTGTATTTATTATCTGCTCATTATTTTCGATGAAATGATATCTCCAGCCTCAGATTATTTTATGGTGCTTACTGTTTTCTATATAGTCATTCGTTTTCTGGATTTATCGGAGAAAAAAGTAGAATCATGGATTCCCTATGGACTTTTGAGCCTTGCGGCGGTCTATGCCATGAGCCTGAAGCTTTCGGCGGCGCTCATTTTGCTGCTGGTGGTAAAGCCGGCGGCGATGCTCATGAAAAGCAGAAATTTTCGGGGAATCTTTTCTTTTATAGGGCTTGGAGTCATTATTATCACACCTTATTTCATTCGAAATGTGATAATATCAGGCTGGCTTGTCTATCCGTTTACTGCGCTGGATATATTTTCCGTGGATTGGAAGATACCGAAGGGAATTGCTGATTATGACGCCAAAGAAATACAGGCATGGGGACGTGGAATTTATGATGCGGCAAGATATGGAGAGCCGATAAGCTCATGGTTTCCAGAGTGGATAAGGGGACTCGGAGCGGTGGATAAGTTCTCAGTTTTCGGAGCTGTCCTGTCGGTTCCTGCTTTAGCGGCGGCAGCCCTTGCCACATGGATAAAAAGAAAAAAAGAAATGTATGACCTCCTGCTTGTGGCGGCGACGGTGGATCTGTCCTTTTTATTCTGGCTTTTTTCTGCTCCGCTCATTCGCTATGGCTGCGTTTATGTATGGCTTGCTTCGGCAATGACTTTTGGAGGCTTGATGTTGTATGTAATAAAGGGGAAAAATACTTGGAGAGCAGTTTATATAGTTCTGGGACTTGCCGCTTGTTATAAAATATACGCATTCGGCAGGGAGGCTGCCTTCGCTTATGATGGTAATTATATGATCGATCAGAAGGATTATGAGAATTTCGAAATGACCGCTTATGAAATAGACGGATTAACCTTTTTCTATCCTTTGGAGGGTGACCGGGCAGGTTATGCGGTGTTCCCTTCTTCCCCCGCGAAGGCGGAGATGACACTACGGGGAACGAATATAAGAGAGGGCTTCCGTTATAAAAAGATAAGCGATTAATAATAATTTAGCAATTAATATTAAGAAAGAAATGGAGAAGGTAATGAATAAGACGGATAAAATTTATGTGGCAGGTCATAGGGGGCTGGTAGGCAGTGCAATCGTGAGGAATCTGCAATCCAAGGGCTATACGAATATCGTAGGAAGAACGCACAAGGAGCTGGATTTGACGGTTCAAGCGGATGTCATCGCTTTTTTTGAAGCGGAAAGACCGGATGTGGTCGTGCTTGCGGCGGCTAAGGTAGGGGGGATCAACGCCAATAATACGAAGCCTGCCGAATTTGCATATGAGAACATGCAGGTGCAGTGTAACATCATCAAATGTTGTCATGATTATAAGGTAAAGAAGCTGTTGTTTTTAGGAAGCACATGCATTTATCCTCGAATGGCTCCCCAGCCTATACCGGAGGACGCACTTTTGACCGGACCTCTCGAAGAGACGAACGAAGCTTATGCGATTGCGAAGATAGCGGGGCTGGAAATGTGCAAGTATTTTAAGATTCAGTACGGAGATGATTTTATCAGCTGCATGCCGACGAACCTGTATGGACCTAACGATAATTACGATTTAAAAGATTCCCACGTATTGCCCGCCATGATTCGCAAGTTTCATGAGGCTAAGGTAAATGGCATTTCTTCTGTGGAGCTGTGGGGAACGGGAAGTCCGCTGAGGGAGTTCTTATATGTGGATGATATGGCGGATGCCTGTGTATTCTTATTAGAAAACTACAGCGGCGAGCAGCATGTGAATATAGGAACAGGAAAGGAAGTCAGCATCAGGGAGCTGGCAGAGACTGTCTGCCGTACGGTAGGATTCGAAGGCGAAATCGTATGGAACAAGGACATGCCGGACGGTACGCCCAGAAAGCTCACCAATGTGAATAAGCTTCATGCCATGGGCTGGAAGCATAAGGTGGATTTAGAGGAAGGTGTAAGGCTGGCGTACGAATGGTTTAAGGAAAACATAGACAGTGCAAGAATGGATGGAAGATAAATAACGGAAGGAAACGACGGCATGGAAAGATACGGCATAATTATGGCGGGCGGAGGCGGAACCAGATTCTGGCCTTTAAGCCGCAGGGAAGTACCGAAACAATTGTTGAATCTCACGGGTAAGGACACGATGGTAAATGAAACCATCGACAGGATTAAAAAAAGCATTCGGGGAGAGAATATCTATATCGTTACGAACGCGGTGCAGGCAGATTTAATGGAGAAGGTAACGGAGGGAAGGCTTGAGGCAAAGCATATTCTGTCTGAGCCTGCGGCCAGAAATACGGCGGCGTGTATCGGCTATGCTGCGGTGGAAATCCGTAAAAAGTACGGAGACGGCGTGATGTGTGTGCTGGCATCGGACCACTACATCAAAAACGGCACAGCATATGCAGAGGTTATGGATTATGCAATGGAGCTGGCTGAAAAGACGGACAGACTGGTGACAATAGGAATCAAGCCTACGAATCCGGCGACCGGCTACGGCTATATTAAGTACAACAAAAAGGTGAAGGAAGTTGGCCATGCGATAAGCAAAGAGAGCGGCAAGCGCATAACGGCGTATCCGGTAGCTGATTTTGTGGAAAAGCCCAGCTTATCTACGGCAAAGTCCTACTTGGAGCAGGGCTGTTATCTTTGGAACAGCGGAATGTTCGTATGGAAAACCTCCGTTATACTAAAATATTTCGAAGAACTTCTGCCCGATGTATACGAATGCCTTTTAGAAATTGAGGAGGCTATCGGCACGGATAGGGAAAAGGAAACTATTGACAGAATATACCCGACTATTCCGAAGATTTCTGTGGATTACGGAATTATGGAGAGGGCGGATAACGTAATTATGCTGGAGGGTGACTTCGGCTGGAGCGACGTTGGAAGCTGGGATGCTCTGGATACACTGTATGATGCGGATGAAAATAACAACGTAATCTACGGAGAACAGATTCATATCGGTTCCAAAAATTGCATTGCCTATGGCAGGAATAAGCTGATTGCCACTATCGGACTGGACAATGTCATCATTGTGGAGACAGAGGATGCAGTGTTGGTCTGTGACAAGAACAAAGCCCAGGATGTGAAGAAAATCGTGGAGATTCTGGAAGAACAGGGCAAAACCAAATATTTATAAACAGAGTAGCGCTTAGTGAGCTACGCGAATTACTGTTAACACAGTAGCTTAACATTTGCTGTTAAGCTACGTAAGAACGTGATGCAAGAGATGATTTCTGCTTCGCGAAGCGAATTTAAATGCAGAAATCATGCGTTACTGAGAACGGAGTGAACAGTAACCTACGCGACGCTTTAAGGTTTACAGAAAAACCGGCATATGGTATGATGAATTTTGCAGGAAATTGCCGGAATAAGCGGGCTTCGGTAACAATATAAGAAATCGTATATATAATATGTGGGGAATTTTATCGTGGATATTGACGGATTAAGAGATGCAGAATTGATAAAACACGTAACCAAAATAATGCTCGATATGGGAGTGCCTGCACATTTAAAGGGATACCATTACCTGCGTGCGGCAATCATTATAGCGAAAAAGGATATGGAAGTAGTAGGAAGTGTAACGAAGCTTTTATATCCGGAGATTGCAAAGCAGTTCAAGACGACGGATCAGAAGGTGGAGCGGGCTATTCGTAATGCCATCGAGGTATCTTGGATGCGGGGAAATCCCGAAACCTTTGAGGAATTATTCGGTTATTCAATACTGACGGGCCAGACAAGGCCTACCAACAGCGAATATATCGCTCAGATTGCAGATAAAATAAATCTGGATATGGAAAATGGTGAACTATAAAACAAAAAGCAAAAGGATGGCTTCGGTCATCCTTTTACACTTTCTTGTGATTTTTGGAAATATATGATAGAATGATACCGTATGTAAGCAGCATGAAAAAACGCGGACAAAAAGAGGTATGAAATGGAGTTGCTTAGCGTAATTGTTCCCTGCTATAACGAAGAGGAAAATATTTTTGATTTTTATAACGAATTGATGAAAAACGAGCAGTTTTTGTTGAATAGGGGTCTGGAGATAGAGATTCTTTATATCGATGACGGCTCTAAGGATAAAACGGCGGACAAGGTAAAAGAATTGAACGCCAAAGACCCGCGGGCGCATCTTTTGTCTTTTTCTAGGAATTTTGGGAAAGAAGCGGCTATTTATGCCGGACTTAAGAAAGCGAGGGGAGACTATGCGGTGATGATGGATGCGGATTTGCAGGATCCGCCTTCGCTCTTACCGGAGATGTTTCAATATATCGACGAAGGCTATGACTCGGTGGCGACGCGAAGGGTGACAAGAAAAGGCGAGCCTGTCATCCGCTCCTGGTTTGCCAGATTGTTTTATAAAATAATGAACCGCATTTCCCGTACGGAGATCGTGGATGGAGCGAGAGATTATCGGTTAATGAAAAGGAATGTGGTGGACGCCATTCTTTCCATGACGGAGTATAACCGCTTTACGAAAGGTATTTTCGGCTGGGTAGGCTATGAGACGAAGTGGCTGGAATATGAAAATATCGAGCGCAAAAAGGGCGAGACGAAGTGGTCCTTCTGGAAGCTGTTTCTATATTCCCTCGACGGAGTTACTGCCTTTTCCACAGTTCCTCTTGCCATTGCGTCGATTATGGGAGTGTTGTTCTGTGGCTTCGCTTTTTTATTTATCATTGTAATCATTGTGCGCAAGATGATATTCGGTGATCCTACCTCAGGCTGGCCCTCCTTGGTATGTATCATATCCCTGGTGAGCGGCGTACAGCTGTTTTGCCTCGGAATCGTCGGACAGTACTTGTCGAAGACCTATATGGAAGTGAAAAAAAGGCCGATTTATCTTGTGAAGGAAGAAATATAGCATTTTTTAGAGGGAAGTCTGATGGACAAGTTGGTCAGCATTATTGTACCGGTATATAACGCCGGAGCATATATAGAAGATACGATTGAAATGGTATGCCGTCAGACCTATGGGCATTGGGAGCTTTTGATGGTGGATGACTGCTCTGCAGACGACGGCAGGAAGAAAATAGAAGCCTTTTGCCGCAGGGATGAGAGAATCCGCCTGATTGTGAAAGAGAAAAATGAAGGGGCGGCAAAGGCGCGCAATACAGGAATTTCTCATGCAAAAGGACGCTTTATCGCCTTTTTGGACGCCGACGATGTGTGGCTTCCTGCAAAGTTGGAAAAAGAGCTTCGGTTTATGGAGGAGAAAGAGGCTGCCTTTGTTTTCACCGGTTATGAATTCGGAGATGAGCAGGCGAAAGGAACCGGAAAGGTAGTGACCGTGCCGGAAGCTCTTACCTATAAGGAGGCTCTTTCAAGGACCGTTATCTTTACCTCCACAGTGTTATTCGATACGGAAAAAATCGGTAAACCGCTGATAGAAATGCCCGATGTGAAGAGCGAGGATACGGCAACTTGGTGGAAAATCCTGAGAAATGGATATACTGCTTATGGGCTTAACGAGGTGCTCGTAATCTACAGAAGACCGGGAAAATCTCTTTCTTCGAACAAGATTGCGGCGATAAAGAGAATCTGGGACCTGTATAGAAGGGAAGAGAAGCTGTCTTTACCCTATAGCATATATAATTTCGTCTTATGGGCATTTGGAGCGGTATTGAGGCGGATATAAACATAAGGGACGAGGTGCATTTGTGAAACATGTAGAATCTTTGAAAAGAATTATCATATTACAGCTTTCGCTGCTGGGTCTTTGCCTGCAAACGGCTGTTTATGCTTATTTTTGGTTTGAAGGCTATTATCCTCTCGTATTGTTGAAGTTGAAGTTTTATATTAACGGACATATTTTGATTATAGGTATTTATTTTGTTCTTTTGTTCTTTTTTACCAATACCTACGGGGGATTGAAAATCGGATATTTGAAGCCCTCAGAGGTCTTTTTCTCGCAGATATTTTCTTTTTTGGCTGTAAACGTAATATCTTATTTTCAAATTTCCCTTATGAGAAACTGGCTGGCTCCGATAGGGCCTATGCTGCAGGTGACGGCCATACAGTTCGTGATATCCGGAGTGTGGACGTATTTTTGCAATACTTTTTATCGCAGTGTATTTCCGCCGCGGGAAATGCTGTTAGTATACGGAGAGCGGTCCATCGACGATATTATGAGCAAGTTCGCCACCAGAAAAGATAAATTCAATATCGTGAAATGTATGAACATCAGCGAAGGGGTAACAGCCATCGAAGAAGAAGCGGTGAAGCGCTATGACGCAGTTGTTCTTTGGGATATTTCCACTCAGGAAAGGAACAAGCTTCTTAAGTTTTTCTACGGCAGATCCATCCGTGTATATATGATGCCTAAGATTACGGATGTGCTGATCCAGGGCTCGGACCAGCTTCACTTTTTCGATACGCCTATTTTCCTTACAAAGGAATATTCCCTGACGGTGGAGCAGCGGGCGGTAAAGAGATTGATAGATATTGTCTGTTCCTTGCTTTTGATTATGATTACCTCCCCGATTATGCTTGTTGCCGCACTTATCATAAAATTGTATGACAACGGTCCCGTTTTATACAAGCAAGTTCGCTGTACGAGGGATCAGGAAGAGTTTTATATCATGAAGTTCAGAAGTATGCGGGTGGATGCGGAAAAGGACGGCGTGGCCAGGCTGGCTGCGAAGAACGATTCGAGGATTACGCCGATAGGAAAATTTATCAGGGCAGTGCGCATCGACGAGCTTCCCCAACTGTTTAATATTCTAAAGGGTGAGATGTCCTTTATAGGCCCGAGACCGGAGCGCCCTGAAATTATTGCTCAGTATGTAGAGGAAATGCCGGAATTTGTTTACCGGATGAAGGTCAAGGCCGGACTGGCGGGTTATGCGCAGGTTTACGGCAAATACAACACGACTCCCTACGATAAACTGAAACTGGATTTGGCTTATATTGAAAATTATACCGTATGGTTGGATATCAAACTGATGCTGTTGACCTTGAAGATACTGTTCCGTGCAGAAAGCACAGAAGGGGTGGACAGCAAGCAGATAACGGCGATTAGGCAAGAAGAGGATAGATAAGAAGTCAAATGCAAGCAAGCCTGCGCTTGGCTCGTTGCTCGCGGGAATCGGTGAAATTGGGAAGGGAATATGATTGGAAGAATGGAAAATGAAAGGTATATGCAGGCAGAAATGGATTTGAAAAGAGTATTTCTGCTGTTTGTGAATAAGCTATGGCTGGCGGTGGCGGCAGTCGTTCTGGGAGCCGTCTTGGGAGTGGGAATTTATCTCGCTGCACACCTTATATTTGCGTCGGAGAAGGAATATCAATCAGTGTCTAAGATATACCTGAATTTCAATTGTGATCCTAAGGACTTTAACGAACTTTCCTATAACGGTTATACTTGGAACGACTTGCTGGATACGGACCCTATCTTAGACTATGCGATGGCGGAACTGCCGGAGCAGATAAGCAGAGAGGAAGTGACGGCCGCGACCAAAGCGGAGATTCTTTCCGATATCCGCCTGCTTACGGTAACGGTAACTGCAAAGCAGCCGGAGCTTGCGGCTCAGATTATGGAGGCTATTCAGATTGCGCTGGTGCATCTTGGAGAAACGGATGAACTGTTTCAAAGCATAAAGATTTACAGTACAGGAGAGCCAGAGCAGATCGTATGGGACGATCGTACGGTAAATGCGGCGGTGACGGGAGCCGTGCTTATGCTCATTGTTGTTTTGTTGTCTTTGACCTTATATTATATATTGGATGATTCCGTTTATGTGGAGGCGGATGCAAAGAAACGATTTGGAATACCCGCAGTTGGTATTTTTACGTCCGGAGAATCCGGCACTTTTCAAAGCTACGGAAGCGAATTTTTGTCTAATTACAGTTATTTGTGCAGAAAATTAAAGAAGGTGTCCCTTATGAGCGCGGACAATGGCGAGGATGCCAAGAATGCTGCGTTTACTATGGAAAAGCTCTTTAGCACAAAGAAGCTGGAGGAGAGATGCGAGATTATTGCGGTAGAGTTTGCTGAGGAATCGAAGGTGTATGAGGAAATCAGAAATACGGACGGAGTTCTCCTGACGGTGCGCTACGGCAGGGGAAACGGGAAGTTAGTAGAACGGGCCTTGAATAATCTGGAAAAACAGGATTGCAGGGTTATTGGAATATTAATTGTAGAAGCGGACATTCGCTTTTTAAAAAAGTATTATATGTGCAAGAGGCAAAAGGTTGAAAGAAAAGAGCTTTCAGCTATTGATTCCTTGTCCGCTAAAGCGGATATGGGGTATAAAAATAGGAGATAGACTGGAGCCGGAGATGGAATTGCAGATGTTGGTTTCCGCAGTGAATCAGGACGTCCTGACACTGGCAGAGAAAATGAATATAGAAACGGATGCTGTCGTCGTCAATCAGTGCGAAAGCTTTTCCTATGACGAATACCGGCATAAGGGCCATCGGGTGCGTTGCTACAGCTTGAAGGAAAGAGGGGTAGGGCTTAGCAGAAACACAGCTCTTATGCGTGCCGACGAAGATATTTGTATTTTTGCAGATGAAGATATTGTATACGATACAGGATATGCAAAAAAAGTGGAAAAAGAATTCGCGGAGAGGAAAGACGCAGATCTTATTTTGTTCAATGTAAAGGTGGCTCCGGCGAGGAGGACCTATTGGAATGAAAAGGCAAAAAGGATCCGCTGGTATAATTATGGAAGATATCCGGCATACAGCATTGCAGCGAAGCGCTCTGCACTCCATAGTGCGAATGTAAGCTTTTCTCTTCTTTTCGGAGGGGGAGCCGTATACAGTAACGGAGAAGACAGCCTTTTTCTAAGGGATTGCTTAAAGGCCGGACTTCGCATCTATGCTTCTCCTGTGGTGATAGGAGAAGAGATAGAGAGAAAGTCCACGTGGTTTTACGGCTATAACGAGAAGTTTTTTAAGGATAGGGGCGTATTGTACCGCTATTTATACGGAAGGATGGCAATTCCTTTTTCTCTGAGGTTTCTTCTGGCACATAAAAAGGAAATGTGCGGAGAAATCGGCTGGAAGCAGGCGTATAGGTGGATGCGGGAAGGGGTTCGCGGATTATGATTTTGTATATAGTGATTACGGCGGTTACCGTATTGCTCGCAGTAGCGGTGCGGGTCATGCCAAGTGGCATAAATCATTGTTTGGGAAATCCGCCTTATAATCTCCCAAACAATAAATGGAGCAGGCAGCAGGCTTTGAACGGGCTGTGCCTGTTTTCTATTTTTATTATCTTATTTGGATTGTCTGCGTGCAGATTAAATGTAGGCAATGATTATGCCAAATATGTGGAGTTCATGCATCTGATTGCAGTAGGGGCATATGATTATGTACCTACGGAAGCGGGATTTAATGCGCTGGTAACGGTGCTGTACGCTGTTTCAGGTTATGAGAATTTTCTGTTGGTATTTGCCGTATTCGCATTTTTTACGATTCTTTTCTTCCTGAAGGCCATATACGAGCAAAGCGACAGCTTCGGCTTCAGCTTTTTTTTATTCATGGCATTCGGTTTTTATTTTCATACGTTTAATACGATGCGCTATTATTTTGCGCTTGCGCTGGCTTTGTATTCCATAAAGTATGTGCTGCAAAAAGAATGGGGAAAGTTTATTCTGCTTGTTCTCTTAGGCGCTACCTTCCATAAATCTTTACTGGTGATTATACCTTTATATTTTCTTGCCACGCTTCCTTGGAAAAAATGGCAGCTTGCGTTAATGGCGGTGTTTTGCAGCACCTTTTTCTTCCTGCAGGATTTTTATTTAAAGGCGGTGGTATTTCTTTATCCTTCTTATGAGGATACGGAATATTTGGAGGGCGGTGTCAGCTGGTTTAATATACTCCGCTGCACGGGAGTACTCGTCTTAGCTTTGCTGTATTATAAGGATGCGGTAAAGGACAGTAAACGAAACCGCTTTTATTTCTATTGTAATCTGGGAGCCTTGGTGTTGTATGTGTGTTGCTCCTTTCTGCCTATTATAACGAGAATCGGCTATTATCTGAACATAACACAGATTTTCTTCCTTCCTGCGATTATAAGCAGGATACCGGATAAGCGGCAGAAGCAATTTTTCACCGCGGCAATCGTGCTGGCAGCGGTGGGATATTTTGCGATTTATCTGATGAGGGCAGGGAACGACGGCATCCGGGTGCTGCCGTACCAGACGTTTATGTTTCACGATATGGTGCCGATTTTATCGGATATGAATTAAAGGAGAGTTTATGGGACAGATAAGGTTCAGTATCGTAGTGGTCTGCCTGAACGAAGGCGAAAGGCTGAAAGCAGCAATTGAAAATATTCAGCGGCAGACATACGCCGACTATGAAATAATCGTAAAGGACGGACTTTCTAAGGATGGTTCGATAGAGGCGCTTCCTGCGGATGAGAGGATACGGGTGTATCGCCGGAGGGATACGGGGATATACGATGCGATGAACCAGGCAGTAGAGGAAGTAAAGGGAGATTATGTTTACTTTTTAAACTGCGGAGACGCTTTTTACAGCGAGGACGTGCTTCGAAGAGTTGCGGAGCAAATAGAGGAACATCAGGGCCGGAAAAATGTCATTTTTTATGGTGATATCAAGGAAAGGGTAACGGGAGAAAGGGTAAGTTCCAATCCCTGTATGGACGCTTTCGGGTGTTATAGAAATGTGCCCTGCCATCAAGCCTGTTTCTATTCGGCAGAGCTTATGAGACAAAAAGGATTTGATTTACAATATCTTGTAAGGGCGGATTACGAGCATTTCCTCTGGTGTTTTTTTGAAGGGAAAGCCGATATGGTATATATGCCGATGCTGATTGCTGATTATGAGGGCGGCGGCTTTTCCGAGACGAGGGAAAATAGAAAGAGATCTGAGATAGAGCATAGGGAAATCGTAAAGAAATATATGTCGGATGGACAGGTACTAAAATACCGCATCTTGATGATGCTATCGCTCGCTTCACTTAGAACGTGGATTTCCCGAAACAAAGCGACGGCCCATATATATAACAAGTTGAAAGCGCTTGTATACAAGCGATAGGAATAATCCGTACAGGATAGGGCTTTGTGCTTTAATAGGAAAGTGCTCCTATTAAAGAAAGATAGATGCGCAGCTACGCGCGCGGAACAAAAGCTGTGCTGCTAAAGTATTTGGCCGCGGGAGTGTGCGAAGCACACTTTTGTGCCATCAATGTCGGTATGCAGGAAAGGGGCATGAATATAAAAATGAGGATATTGTGGCTATGTAATATTATGCTTCCGGCCATTGCAGAAAGTCTGGGGCTTCCCTACAGCAATAGGGAAGGGTGGCTGACCGGAATTTATGAGCGTATGAGCAGGGATGATAGGAAGCAGGTGGAATTGGGGATTTGTTTTCCGGTGGAAAGGCTGGAAGGGAAACTCAAGGAACAAGACGGGCGATGGATGCTTGGAAGTACGGTTTGCTACGCCTTTGAGGAGAACCTTAACTCACCGGAAAAATATGATGTGAGTATGGAGGCGTGTTTTTCGGATATTCTGAGAGATTTTGTTCCCGATGTGGTTCATATTTTTGGAACGGAGTTTCCGCATACGCTGGCGATGACAAGAGCCTTCGGACGGCCGCAGAGAATACTGATAGGGATACAAGGGCTTTGTTTTGCCTGCGCCGACGCTTATATGGCAGACCTTCCGGAATACGTACAGAGAAGAAGGACTTTCCGGGATTGGATAAAAAGGGACGGAATAATAGAGCAGAAGGAGAAGTTCAGGCTGCGGGGAGAATATGAGAAACAGGCTATTAGAAATGCTGGGAATATTACCGGACGAACCATATTCGACAAAGAAGAAACGAAAAAAATCAATCCCCATGCAAAATATTATCATATGAACGAGACGATGCGATCTGATTTTTATGATGGAAAATGGAAACGGGAAGGGAGCGTGCCTCACAGCATTTTTCTAAGTCAGGGGGATTATCCCCTAAAGGGCTTTCATTATGTGCTTCTGGCTATGCCGAAGATTCTTTCCGAATATCCGGATGCTATCGTCTATGTGGCAGGGAACAGTATTATCGATGACCGGACGATGAAAGACCGGATAAAAATTTCCTCTTATGGAAAATACTTAAAGCGGCTGATACGCGAATACGGTCTAAAAGATAAGGTGAAGATACTTGGCAAGCTTTCCGCAGAGGAGATGAAGCTGCAGTTTTTAAAAAGCAGCTTATTCCTATGCCCGTCTTCCCTGGAGAATTCCCCCAATTCCATGGGAGAGGCCATGCTTTTAGGCGTACCTGCGGTGGCAGCGCGGGCCGGAGGCATTCCAAGCATGCTCGAAGACGGCACCGAAGGACTTCTTTATGATGCAGGCAATGTGGATAAGCTGGCAGAAGCGGTGCTTAGGGTGTGGATGAATCCGGAGGAAGCAAAGACGAGGGCAGAAGCAGCAAGAAAAAGGGCGTGCAGAACCCACAACGGGGATGCCAATTACGAAAGGCTTTTGGAGATATATAGGGAGATTTGCGAATGACGGTTACATTTGTATCCAATTACATCAATCATCATCAGATTCCTTTTTCGAACGCATGCTATAAGGAACTGGGAGAAGGTTATCATTTTATACAGACTGAGCCCATGGAAACCGAGCGGGTTGCCATGGGATGGAGCGTAGAGCTTCATAAGCTGCCCTACGTGCGCTGCCTGTATGAGCAGGAGGAGGAGTGCCTCAGGCTGATCATGGAAAGCGATATCGTTATTTTTGGCTGGACCGGGCGGGAGGACATTGTGGAAGAACGCTTGCGCGGGGGAAAGCCGGCCATACGGGTGAGCGAAAGGCTGTATCGGGAAGGTCAGTGGAAAGCTGTGTCGCCGAGAGGGTTGGTACAAAAGTATAAGGAGCATACGAAATACCGGAAGGCACCGGTATTCCTCTTGTGTGCAGGAGCATATGTGGCTTCGGACTTTCATATCGTAAGAGCTTATCCGGACAAAATGTTCCGGTTCGGGTATTTCCCTGAGACTGTTCGATATGCCGAAGGAGAGCTTGAGAGCCTGAAGGGCAGCACAGGGAGAATTGATATGGTATGGGCAGGGCGGTTTATACCGTTAAAGCACCCGGAATTTGTGGTAAAGCTCGCGAAGCAGTTGCGGGAAGAAAAGTCGGATTTCCATATCCACATGGTGGGAAGCGGCGAATTGGAAGAGGAACTGAAGTGGTCGGTAAGGGCGGAAGGTCTGGACGAATGCTTTACTTTTTACGGCTATACGGAACCGAAAGCAGTTAGAAAAGTTATGGAAAAATGTCGGATTCATCTGTTTACCAGCAATTATCTGGAGGGATGGGGAGCGGTTGTGAACGAGGCCATGAACAGCGGCTGTGCCGTAGTGGCTAATGTGGAAGCGGGAGCGGTTCCGTTTCTGATAAAGCACGGAGAAAATGGTCTGGTGTATAAAAACGGCTCCTATGAGGACTTTTCCATGCAGGTCAGGAAGCTCGTAAAAGAGCCTGAGCTTGTCAAACGGCTTGGGAAAGAAGCTTACCGTACGATTATTGGTAAGTGGAATGCGGAATATGCGGCAAAGGAGCTGCTTCGCTTTTGCGGGGATTTAAAGGACGGGAAGGTGATTCCGGCAAAAGAGGGACCGCTAAGCCCGGCACCGGTTATTGCGCCTAGGCGTATGTATGAAAAAGTGGCCGGACACCAAGTGTAGGAAGCAGGGATAAGAGCATGAGGAATGAAGTGAAGATGGAGAAAACGGAGCAGAGGTTGATCAGCGTTATCGTTCCCGTTTATAATATTATGGATTATCTGCCGCGGTGCGTGGAGTCCATATGCGGGCAGACATACCCTCACCTGGAGATCATATTGGTGGACGATGGGTCAAATGACGGAACGGAGAGGCTGGTAGATGAGCTTGCAGGCAAGGACGAAAGAATCAGGGTGTTCCATAAGGAAAACGGAGGATCTTCTTCTGCCCGGAATCTGGGAATCAGCGAGGCGAGGGGAAGCTGGCTTGGGTTTGTGGACAGCGATGATTTTATCGATAGCAGAATGTATGAGAGGCTGATGGAATGTGTGGACAAACATGGAGTTCGCATGGCGCAGACCTCCAGGGACGAAATCGATGAGAATGGACGGAGGCTTCCTGATGTATGCAAACCGCCTGAAGCGGCGTATATATGCGAACCGGAAAGGTTCTTGCGGGAGCTGCTGCTGCATAGGGGAGACAGCTCTTTTTGTACGAAGCTGACGGATAGGAGGCTGTTTGAAGGCCGTTGTTTTCCCGAAGGAGTATTAAATGAGGATTTCCACCTTCTCGTAAATATGCTGGAGGAGTCGGGAGGCATCGCAGTGATTCCACAGCAGTGTTATCACGTGTTTTATCGTATCGGAAGCAATACGAGAAAGAAAACAAAGGATGAGTTTTCAAGGGTATTTATCGATATTGTGAATAATGCAGATATGGTCGAAGAACTGGTGAAAGAAAAGTATCCGGCGTTAAAAAAGGAAGCGGTCCGGTTCGGACTGTATCAAAGATTGGATTATATGCTTCATATTCCGGTTTCGAGGATGTCGGATGAAGATGAATTCTACCGCTCAGTAAAGAAATATCTGCGGAGACATTCGGCGGATACAGCAGGGAATCCTTATCTTACGGCAAAGAACAAACTCTACCTTATACTTCTTACCATAGCGCCCAAGACAGTACGCAGGCTTCATCGTTTGAAGATGAGAAGATAATGGCAAAGAAAAATATAAGAAGATAAAAGTAAAAAGATAAAACCGAAAATAAGGAAATAAATATACGGCGGAAATTAACATGATAGAAAAGAAATGGGATTTTAACAAAAAAAAGAAGGTCAGAGATTATGTGTGGCAGCTAAGCATGCTGGTTTTGCTTTGTCTGCAAGTTCTTCTTGTTCTATACTACGGAGGCAAAAAAGCAGGCTTTCATGAGGATGAATATTATTCCTATTATTCTTCCAACCGTACGTCAGGGCTGTTCGAGCCGGATAGGGAATGGTTGGATAGGGATACGTATCGCAACGAGTTCGTCGTACTGGAGGGAGAGGGCTTTAACTACAGTTTGGTAGCGACGGTGCAATCTTGGGACGTACACCCGCCTTTTTTCTATTTTCTCCTGCATACCGCCTGTTCGCTGTTTCCGGGGATATTCAGCAAATGGCTGGGCATTGGGGTGAACTTATTCGCATACGCTGTTAACTTCTTTCTGTTGGCTTGGCTGACCTATATGGTAACAGAGAGAAATAAAACCCTTACCTTTTTAGTCAGCGCAGCTCATGGGTTCAATGCGGTTATTATTTCCGGGGTTCTTTTTATAAGGATGTATGAATGGCTGACACTTTTCGTGCTGCTCCTCGCCTGCCTGCATGTACGGGCAATGACTACAGAACATTCAATGAAAAAGGGGGATTTGCGTTTCCACAAATTCCTTTTGCCTCTTATGTTTGTAAATTATTTGGGATTTCTGACACAATATTACTATATTATTTTCTTGTTTTTCATAGCGGCAGGCTTTTGTCTGTGGCTTCTATGGCGGGACAAAAACCTGTGGAATTGCTTCCGATACGGACTTAGCTGCGCCGTCTCCATAGGGATGGCTGTTATAAGCTATCCGGCCTCTCTGTCGCATATTTTCAGGGGATATCGGGGGACCGGAGCGGCGGCAGAGTTTTTGGACGGGGCGAATACGGCGGATCGGCTTCGCTTTTTTGGAGGTCTGATGGATGAATATGTTTTTGACGGACATTTCCTGCTGCTTCTTGCGTCGATTTTTGTTATGGCAATCGTGCTGTTTATCCGGAAGAAAAAGAATTCCGAGGTGAAAACGTTTGTGATAGGAGGAGATTATAAGGCATATCTTCTGCTGCTCTTTGCGGCCTGCGGTTACTTTTTTACAGTTTCCAAAACGGCGCTCTTGCTTTATGAGACCTCTAACCGTTATGAGCTTCCTGTGTATGGAATATGTATGCTGCTGACCATTGCGGCGGTATATACGTTATCCGGCAGAATTTTCCGTGCACTGTTCATTAACGAGAGACTTCGGAGGGCCGGCATTGCATTTCTTTTCCTTCTGTTTTTGGCACAGGATGTTCATGAGCTTGTAACAGGCAAGGTACTGTTTCTCTATGAAGAAGATAGAGACAGGGTGGAATATGCTAAGGAAAATGCCCATGTTCCGGTAGTGATCCTATATAATGAGGTGACCCCCTATCATGTCTGGTGGTGCTCCGATGAGCTGTTAGAATATGACAGTGCATATTTTATGAGTGAAGATAATCAGGAGGAAATTACCGATAGAATCGTATGCGGCAGTCATAAGTTGATTGTATACGCGGCAGATGGGGATACTAAAGAGGAAAGTCTTTCACTGATTCTTCGAAGCAATCCAGAACTTGAAGGATACCGGATGATAGGACAGAAATCCCTTTGGAGTGTATACGAATTCGAGTAATGTGTGACTAATAACCTAATACCTAATACCTTTTCGTGCATTATATATAGTCATGTGATTTGATTTATGGTATAATTCTTTCGAATTATACCATAAATATATATCTAGTGAAATTACACCGTTGGTGTATTTTACTTCAGTAATAGGAAAGAGCGTCTATTACTGAAACAATAGATGCGCAGCTATGCGCGCGGAACAAAAGCTGTGCTGCCAGAGTATTTGGCCGCGGGAGTGTGCTAAGCACACTTTTGTTCAAGTGGCTTACATTCTGGGTGTCTCATCCCTTGGATATTTTATCTCTTGGGTGCTGTATCCCTTGGGTGTTTTTTACCCAATAATAATAATATTGGAGGAATTAACTATGCTGAATAATAAAACGATATTGATAACGGGCGGGACAGGCTCTTTTGGAAAATGTTTTACCAAATATGTTCTGGAACATTATGAACCGAAAAAAATCATCATTTACTCGAGAGATGAATTCAAGCAATACTTGATGGAGAATGAATTCAAGGAATATAAGGACAAGCTTCGCTTCTTTATTGGCGATGTACGGGACAGGGAGAGAATGCAAAGAGCCTTTGAAGGGGTAGACTATGTGATTCATGCAGCGGCGCTTAAACAGGTGCCCGCCTGCGAATACAATCCTAACGAGGCAATTAAGACAAATATACACGGTGCCCAGAACGTAATTGATGCGGCGCTGGACTGCGATGTGAAGAAAGTGGTGGCACTTTCTACGGACAAAGCGGTGAACCCGGTAAATTTATATGGCGGTACCAAGCTTGTATCCGATAAGCTGTTCGTGGCGGCAAACGCATATGCAGGTACGAAGGACATCAATTTCTCTATCGTAAGATATGGAAATGTGGCGGGAAGCCGCGGCTCTATCATTCCTTTGTTCCACAATATGGTGAAGAATGGTAAAACGGAGCTCCCGATTACGGATTATCGCATGACCAGATTCTGGATCAGCCTTAGGGAGGGCGTGGAACTGGTTATCAAGGCACTTGAGGAAGCCACCGGAGGGGAGACTTTCATCAGCAAGATTCCTTCTTTTAAGATTACGGATTTGGCACAGGCGATGCTTCCGGGCTGTCAGATGCCGGAGATTGGAATCCGTCCGGGCGAAAAGCTTCACGAAATTATGGTGACGGTGGAGGATTCCGATACGACTTATGAATATGACAAGCATTTTATCGTTTATCCGCAGGTGGTTTGGAACAGCAAGCAGCAGATAAATCTAAACGGCAGAAAAGTAACGGAAGGATTCTCTTATAGTTCGGATAACAATGATCAGTGGCTGTCCGTAGAGGAGATAAAGGAACTCCTTAAGACCGTAGAGTTAGAAAAATAAGAAAGGCATGGTCATCAGGATGGAAAAACCGGCAATTTGCGGCGGAACTCCCGTGCGCGATACGAAAATATTTTATGGACATCAATATATCGATGAAGAAGATATTCAGGCGGTGGTGGATGTACTGAAAAGTGACTGTCTGACCTGCGGCCCCAAAATCGCCGAGCTGGAAGAGAAGCTGTGCGAAATAACAGGAGCCAAATATGCGGTGGTGTGCAGCAACGGCACGGCGGCTCTTCATATTGCCTGTATGGCAGCAGGGGTTACTGCGGGAGATGAGGTGATAACCACCCCGATCACGTTCGCAGCTTCCGCCAACTGCGCGCTTTATGTTGGCGCTAAACCGGTATTTGCGGATATTAACGATAGGACCTATAATATTGACCCGTCATCGGTGAAGGAGCATATTACTGAGAGGACGAAAGCCGTAGTGGCAGTAGACTTTACCGGGCAATCCATCGAAGAGGACGAGCTCTTAGCCTTATGCAGGGAAAAGAAGCTGGTGCTGATAGAGGATGGTGCACATGTAATAGGCACAAAGTATAAAGGCAAGCCAAACGGTTCTATTGCGGATATGACTACTTTAAGCTTTCATCCGGTGAAAACGGTAACCAGTGGAGAAGGCGGAGCGGTACTTACGAATAACGAAGAATATTATCAAAAGCTTTTGCTTTATAGAGCCCACGGAATAACGAGAGATGCAAAGCAGATGGAGCATGAGCCGGATGGGCCGTGGTACTACGAGCAGATCGATTTGGGTTATAATTATCGCATGACGGATATACAGGCAGCACTTTTGATCAGTCAGCTGAATAAGCTTCCCGCCTTTTCAGGACGCAGAAAAGAAATCGTTGCCCTTTACGATGAAGCGTTTGCAAAGCTTCCGCAGATAGCCTTACAGCAAGAGATTCCTGAGTCCGATACGACGAGGCATTTGTATATTTTGCGACTGATACCGGAACGGCTCACGATAGACAGAAAGCAGTTTTTCGAGGCGCTTTCAGCGGAAAACATCATTTGTAACGTACATTATATTCCTACCTATTACTTTCCGTACTATCAGAAGCTCGGGTATGAAAAGGGACTTTGTCCGAAAGCGGAGAAGCTATACGAGGAGATCATCAGCCTTCCTCTTTATTACGCAATGACGGATAAGGATGTACAGGACGTTATCCATGCAGTAACGAAAATCACGCAGTATTATGCGAAATGATGAAAAGGCGGTGCAGGAGATGAAGCTGAGTATTATCGTACCTGTTTATAATATGGCGGCGGACGGAAAACTGGAATACTGCCTGAATTCCCTGGTGAATCAGACGATAAACAATTACGAGATCATAGCGGTGGACGATTGTTCTACCGATAATTCGCTTATGGTTTTAAAGGATTATGAGGCCCGGTTTCCTGAAAAATTCAAAGCGGTGCATTCCGAAGTGAATAAGCGTCAGGGCGGTGCGAAGAACATCGGCTTAAGGCTGGCTCAGGGGGAATGGATCGGATTCATCGACAGCGACGACTGGATTACTCCTGATATGTATGAGCGTCTTTTAAAAAGAGCGGAGGAAACGGGCGCCGATTTAGTGGGCTGCGATTACAGCCTGACGGATGTACATTCCATGGAGGTCGGTCAGGTCGTGCATAATAACAAGGCGCAGCAAAGCGGCGTACTTACTGCGGATAAACGGCGCAGCCTCATATTGGATGGAGGGAGCTTAGTAGTTAAGATTTTTAAGCGGTCGATGATTACAGAGCATGAGCTTTGGTTCCCTGAAAATATCTTTTATGAGGATAATGCTCTTGGAAATTCCTACCTAATACTTGCGAGACATTTTGAATATATACAGGAGCCTCTTTATTTTTATTATCAGCACGAAACTTCTACTGTGCATACGATTTCGCCGAAGCGCTGTGAGGACCGCATGGAGGCAGGCAGGCTGATGTTAGATGAAGCGAGGCGCCATCATTACATGGAGGATTTTGCCTCTGAGCTGGAATATAGCTTTACTCTTTTGTTCTATGTCAATACGCTGTTCACTTATATGGCCGGCGTAGCGCATACGAAGTATCGTTTTGTAAAGAAGCTGGGAAAAGAAATGAGGCGGACCTTCCCGGGTTTTATGGAGAATCCGTATTATTTGGAAAGAACCCATGAGGAAGAGAAGAAGCTAGTGAGAATGCAGCAGAAATCTACGATTTTTTTCATGCTGTATTATAAATTGTTATGGGCGTACCGAAGGTGGAGAAAAGCATGTTCGGTAGGAATGATTGGACATAAATAGGGAAAGGCTCTTTCATGGAAATAGGAAGTATTTATGAAATCGACCCGGAAAATATGTCTGCAGGACGCTTAGGCGGCACGGCAGAGCTATATTTAAAGGAAGTGGAGAAATACAATAAAAAATACTGCGTATATACTCAGTCCGGCAGGGAGGCAATTGCATGGGCTCTTAGAAGCCTTGAGGAAAATGAGCCTGAAATCTTGAAAGAATGCCTGATGCCTGCCTATATGTGCGATACGGTATTTTTCCCCTTTGAGCAGGAAGGGTGGAAACTTCATTTTTATCATATTGGAAAGAATCTGGAGGCAGCGCAGGAAGAGCTTCGAAAACAGATAGAACATATAAGACCGGGTCTGCTTTTTATCCATCCTTATTACGGAATGGATACATGGAAGCCGATGCGGTCTTTGCTTAAAGAATGGCGCAGTCAGGGGCTTCACATTATGGAGGATGTGACACAGTCTTATTATTTGGAGGAGGCGGGAGCAGAGGCTGATTATGTGATAGGCAGCCTTAGAAAATGGTATCCGTTACCGGACGGAGGTTTTGCAGCTTCCGATATGTCCCTTTCAAAAAAGGAGCTTCCATACGGCGGAGAATTTACGCAGAGCAGGCTTGAGCTTTTGACTGATAAGTGGGACTACCTTTACGGAGGGAAAGACGAGGAAGAAAAACGAGCCTTGAAGAAAGCCTATCTTAAGAAAAACAAAGAGATGGAGGAATGGCTGGATAAGCATTCGGACGTAAACTCCATATCGGGAATTTCGAGAGGAATTCTGGATAGAGAAAACGAAGAAATGTGCAAGCGAAGGAGAAATGAGAATTATAAGCAGCTGCATCAGGCGTTTCAGGACATAAAAAGCGTCAGACCCGTTTTCGAATTTCTGGAAGAGGAGGCAGCTCCTTTGTATTTTCCGGTTTATGCGGAGGAACGGGAGGAGTTTCAGGAATTTCTGCGAAAGAGGGATGTGTATGCGCCGGTGCTCTGGCCCGTAGGAAAGGAGAATGAAGGTTATCTTTCCACGGAGGAAAGGTATATTTTTGATCATCTTCTCGCATTGCCTATGGATCAAAGGTATGACAGTGAAGCGATGGAGCAGATAAGAAATGCAGTTTTTGACTACGAACGGAGAACTCTTAGGAATGGCATATCTGCAGGCGGCAGATATTCTATAGGAATAAGGGCGGATGCCAATGAAGAAATTGCCACCGGGCATATCATGCGCTGTATTACGATTGCAAAGCAGCTTATGAAAATGGGCCAAAGAGTATGCTTCTTTGTGGCGGATGAATTTGCCGTTCCGATGTTAAAACAAGCCGGTATGGAATATGTATGTCTGCAAACGGAATGGAAGGAGCCGGAGAGCGAATTGCAGACCCTATCTTTTGAACTGAAAGCGGCAGGCTGTGAAAAACTGCTGGTGGATTCTTATCAGGTGACAAATGGAAAGTATGCTGTTACATATTTCGAAGCGTTGAAGGAAATATGTGATGTTATTTATATAGATGATATGTTTGAAGCAGTTTATCCGGTGCGCATGATCATTAATTACAATGCGTATCACCATCTCTTCCCCTATAAAGAAGTTTACGGGCAGGATACAAAGCTGCTTTTAGGTACGGAATACGTACCTCTCCGCGCGGAATTTTCCGAAGAGGACGGTGCTTCTTGCGAAGAGAAGAGGCATGTTCTGTTAAGCAGCGGAGGCGGAGATGTTCATAACGCTCTTTTTGGCATTCTTGCGGAGGCTGTAACGAGAGAGAAGCTTTCGGGCGTTGTGTTCAACACGGTGGTAGGAAGGTTCCATCAAAGGGAGGATGAGCTGAAAGAGCTTGCGGACAGACATGAGCAAATCGTGCTGCACCGCAATGTAGAAAATATGGCGAGGCTTATGAGAGGCTGCGAGGCCGCTGTATCGGCGGCGGGTACCGTACTTTTTGAGCTTTGCGCCATACAGGTGCCTACGGTATTTTTTATCTGTGCGGACAATCAGAAATATGACAGCGATTTCTTCGATAGGGAGGAAAGAATGCTTTTTTCAGGAGATATAAGGACAGACAGAGAGGGCTGTATAAAGAGGATATGCGATGGACTGGAACGGCTTCTTCAGGATGAGGCGCTGAGAAGAGAGATGAAAAAAAAGCTGCATGAGGTGACGGATGGAAACGGAGCGGCCCGGATTGCGGAAGAAATCATAAAGTTATAGAACGCGGAGGAAACGATATGCAGTTAGGCGCAGTGGCGATTATTACGGCAAGGGGCGGAAGTAAAAGGATTCCGGGAAAAAATAAAAAAGAATTTTTGGGTAAGCCCATAATCTGCTATTCCATCGAAGCCGCGTTGTCCAGCGGACTGTTCGATGAAGTGATGGTTTCCACCGATGATAGCGAAATTGCGGATATCGCAGTAAAGGCAGGCGCGAGTGTGCCTTTTATGAGAAGCGGCGCAGCCTCAGACGACTACGCGACTACGGACGATGTGCTGTCAGAGGTGCTGGAGGAATACGAAAAAAGAGGAAAGACCTTTGAATATATGGCGTGCATTTATCCAACCGCCCCATTCGTTACGGCAGAGAAGCTGAAAAGTGCATTTCACATATTGAAAAAGGACAATGCTTCAGGCGTTATGCCGGTGGTCAGCTTCTCCTTTCCTCCTCAGCGGGGGATGGCGATAAGGGATGGCAGACTGGAATATTGTTATCCGGAGAACGCGATGAAGCGCTCCCAGGATTTGGAGACGATGTATCATGACTGCGGACAGTTTTATTTTTACAATACGGAAAAATACCGCGCCTGCAGGGGCGACTTGAAGGACGGCTATGTACCGATCGTAGTTCCTGAGACGCAAGTGCAGGATATTGATAATACTTCGGATTGGAAGCTGGCGGAGATCAAGTACCGTATGATGGAGGAGGAAGCCTCTCGGAGTCTTCTTCGTTGATTGTTTGTGCCGCAGAGAGGCATGTTTACAAGGTTGAAAGGAGCATGGGTATAAAAATGGAGAAGAAAATTAAGATAGGCAGCCGTTATGTGGGAGAGGGAGAAAAGACCTTCGTGGTGGCGGAGGTTTCTGCCAACCATTTACAGGATTATGATAGAGCTGCGGCAATCATCGAGGCAGCAAAGGAGGCGGGGGCAGATGCGGTAAAGCTGCAGACCTACATGCCGGATACGATTACTCTAAATTGTGACAACGATTATTTTCAAATAACGCAGGGCACGATCTGGGACGGAACGACTCTGCACAAGCTTTATGAAACGGCATATACGCCATGGGAATGGCAGCCTAAGCTGATGAAGCTTGCAAATGAGCTGGGAATGGAATGCTTTTCTTCTCCTTTTGATGAGACGGCTGTGGATTTTATGGAAGAAATGGACATGCCTGCCTACAAGGTGGCTTCTTTTGAAATTAATGATATACCGCTGATACGGAAGATTGCCCGGATAGGTAAGCCAGTTATCTTCGCTACAGGAATCGCTTATCTCGAGGACATAGAGAGAGCGGTGAAAGCGTGCAGGGAGGAAGGCAACGATCAGATTATATTGTTAAAATGTACCTCTACTTATCCTTCTCCTTATGAGGATATGAATTTGAAGGTAATACCGAATATGGCGGAAGTGTTTTCCTGTATTACCGGTCTGTCGGATCATAGCATGGGAACAGCGGCGGCGGTGGCAAGTGTGGCGCTTGGTGCTAAGATGGTGGAAAAGCACCTTACACTGTCCCGTGTGGACGGCGGACCGGATGCAGCATTTTCCATGGAGCCTGCGGAATTCAAACAGATGGTAACGGATATCCGTATTGCGGAAAAAGCCCTCGGCAAGGTGACCTACGAATTGACCGAGAAGCAGAAGAAGAGCAGAGAAGACGGAAGGAGCTTGTTTGTAGTAAAGGATATGAAAGCAGGGGAGGAATTCACAAAGGAGAATGTCCGTTCCATCCGTCCGGCTTTTGGTATGCACACAATGTATTTTGATGAAATTTTAGGGAAACGGGCAAAGGAGGCTCTTGCAAAAGGAACCCCTATGGACTGGAAATATATAGAGTGACAAAGATTACAGTTTGGCCATCAACATGCGAGGGGGTATGCTCATGCAAAAAAAAATGATGATTTTAGGAGCCAGTGCCCTACAGATTCCGGCAATCAAAAAGGCGAAGGAGCTGGGCTTCCAGATTATTCTTGTAGATTACGATGAGAATGCACCTGGCTTTCCTCTTGCCGATGTGAAGCTGGTAGTCAGTACATTGGATCAGGAGGAGGTTTACAGGCAGGCGCTTATTTACCAACCGGATGTGGTAATTACCTCTACCAGTGATGGGCCGGTGCGCACCGCTGCTTATGTAAATGAGAAGCTTGGAAAAAAACCGGACCTTTCTTATGGAGACTCCTTGTGCGCTACGATAAAGAGCTATATGCGCGACAGACTGAAAGAAAATGGTGTGCCGATTCCTGCATATTATGCGATACATGATTTCGGGGAATTGGAAAAGGCGGTAAGTGAGCTTAACGGATATTGTATTGTGAAGCCTGCGGATAACGCAGGAAGCCGCGGAGTCGTGCTTGTGGATTTTAGGGACGGCAGCGGGCAGACGACAGATTTGAAGAAGGAAGCCGCAGGTCATGTGGAAATTGATGATGAGAAGCTAAGAAAAATTTATGAATATAGCAAGAGCAATTCCAGAAATGGAATCGTCATGGCGGAGGAGTTTATGACGGGCGCAGAAGTGAGTGTGGAGTCCATGACCGTAAACGGGGAAACAACTATCGTTACGATTACGGATAAATTCATTACCCCGCCTCCGTACTTCGTGGAACTGGGACACTCCCAGCCAAGCATTTTGCCTGGGGAGGTTAAGGAAGCGATAAGAAAGGTGACCTTGCAGGCTGTGAAAGCAATACGGTTGCAGAACGGTCCTTCCCATACGGAAATAAAGGTAACTGAAAGCGGGCCGAAAATCGTAGAAATTGCGGCAAGACTGGGAGGAGATTTCATTACGTCAAAGCTTGTACCTCTGTCCACCGGAGTGGATATGGTAGGCAGTTCCGTACTTTTGGCTGCCGGAGAGAAAACAGATTTGTCAGCCAGATGGGAAAAGGGCTCTGCAATCCGTTTTATCCCGGGGATTCCAGGAAGGATTAAGAGTATAGCAGTGGAGGAGGATATCCACGCTCTGGAAGGATTAGAGGAATTCGTACTTTATAAAAAGGCCGGAGATGAAATAAACGGAACGAAGTCCAGCAACGACAGGCTGGGACATGTGATTGCCAGCGGAAAGACCGCAGGGGAAGCTCTGGACATCGCTGAAAAAGCGCTGGAATTTATTCATATAAATATGGAAAAGGAATAGGGGACATGAAAGAAAGAATCTATGTCTGTCATACTTATTATCATGTATACGTCGCATGCTTGAAGGAATTGAACCTTCCGCGGGAAAGGAGAGGGCGTGCGGAGCTGGTACTCAGCACGATGTCCAACGACTTCGGAGATTTGAAGAGCAGGGCAGAAGCTTCCGGGCTTTTTGGAGCTGTGTACATGTTTGAAGAAAAAGAGGATATTTGTTTTCCGGAGCTTATGAAGTATCATAAGGATAGAGGAAATCTTCTCCTCAATATGATTGACAGAATAAAATACACAAAACTTTTGGGAAAATTGCAGCAATCTTATGTGCCGGTGGATTTTAAAGAATATAAGGATGTTTATGTATTCTGCGATTCCGATCCAATTGGCTATTATTTAAGCTATAAGAAGATAAAGTATCATGCGCTGGAGGACGGGCTGGATTGCATCAGCACCTACGATACAGCCCGCTATGATAACCGGGGACATTTTAAGCTGAAAGCATTTATGGCATCTTTGAATCTCATTTTCATCCAGAATGGCTGGGCAAAATACTGCATCGATATGGAAGTAAACGATATTTCCATACTGCCCTACCCTTGTCCCAAATACATACAAAAACCCAGAGCGGCGTTAGTAGAGGCTTTGGACGAAGAGGCGAAGAATATTCTGATTCACTTATTTATTGCCGACATGGATGAAATCAATAGAAAGCTTCGTGAGGGCGGGGAGAACAAGGTACTCGTGTTAACGGAGCCGCTATGCAGCCTGGAGGTCAGGGAAAGGATTTTTCGCGATGTGATAGAGCAGTACGGCAATGCCTGCGGCGAGGATACGGTCATTATGATAAAGCCTCATCCGAGAGACGTATTGGATTATCATAGGCTGTTTTCCCAGTATATTGTTTTAGACGGTAAATTCCCTATGGAAGTGCTTAATTTCATTCCGGATCTTAGGTTTCGGCGGGTAGTGTCGGTATTTACGGTGCCTTCCTCCATCCGTTTCGCGGAGGAAATCGTGTACTTGGGCGAAGACTTTATGGACAATTATGAGCCACCAAAGATGCACAGGCAGAATGAAATGATTTAGGAAAGTAATTAAATAAATGCCTGAGATAGGGGGAAGAAAATGAGCAGTTATGGAAATAGAGGAAAAACTTTATATTTGGTCGTTCCGTGTTATAACGAAGAGGAAGGGCTGCGGCATGCAGCCGCCGTGATGCGCGACAAATTGAGCAGGCTTGTGAAAGAAGATAAAATATCACCTAAAAGTAAGATTATGTTCGTCAATGACGGAAGCAAGGACGATACTTGGAAAATAATCGTCGATTTGTGCAAAGAGGACTGTGTTTTTTCCGGGCTCTGCCTTTCGTGCAATTGCGGACATCAAAGTGCGATTTTGTCTGGAATGCTGACGGCAGGAAAGTATGCGGATATGGTGGTGACGATAGATGCTGACTTACAGCAGGATATTGAAGCACTTGACGGGTTTATCGAAGCCTATCAAAAGGGAAGCGAAGTTGTATATGGAGTAAGAAATGATAGAAATACAGATGGACTCTTTAAAAGAATGACTGCTACCTGTTTCTATAAAATGATGAACCTTTTAGGAAGCAACGTGATGCAAAATCATGCGGATTATCGGTTACTTTCGAAGACTGCAATAACTACATTAGAAGAATATAAAGAGGTCAATTTATTTCTTCGTGGACTTATTCCCACCATGGGATACCCATCGGATATTGTTTATTTCGATGTGAAGGAAAGAGAATCAGGAAAATCTAAGTATACTTTTAAAAAGATGGTAAAATTAGCGGCAGACGGAGTTACTTCCATGAGTACGAGGCCAATTCAGCTCATTACCCTTCTCGGCTTTGCAGTCAGCGTATTTAGTATCATTATGATTATTATAAGTCTTGTGGATTGGCTTTCGGGTCACAATATTCCTGGATATACGACTTCGATGGTAGTTACCTTGATGATGGGAGGACTGACCATATTTTCTCTTGGCATTGTAGGCGAATATGTGGGAAAAATATACTTGGAGACGAAGTCGCGGCCTAGATATATCATACAGTCTATAATTTGGATGGATGGCCAGGCTGATGAGGAAGGACAAGGATCAGAAGATGGAGAGTAAAGAGGTAACCCGGAGCCGAATCGATATTCATGCGGATGATTATGGATTATCTGGTCAAGCTTCGGAGGATATCCTAAAATGCTTGCATGCGGAAAAATTAGACAGTATCAGTGTGCTGGCAAATATGGAGTGCCTGAGGGAATATGCGGAGAGATTCAATAAAGAGAAAAGCAGATGGTCCCGGGTGCCCCTCCTTACCGTTCATCTGAACTTTGTGGAGGGCCATTGTCTGGCGCCTGTGGAAATGGTGCCCCATCTGGTTGACGAGAGGGGTTACTTTAAAATAGGATGGGGAAATCTTTTTCTATGGAATTATTGTCCGTGGAAATATAAAGAGATAGAAAGTGAACTGGCGACGGAGATAGAAGCACAGACCAAACTCTTCAGGGAGCATTTCGGCGAAGGCTACGGCATCGACATACCGCTTCGTTTCGATGGCCATCAACATACACAAATGATTCCCATCGTATACAAAGCACTCATGAAAGTGATAGAAGAGCAGCAGTATTTGGTGGATTATATCCGCGTGACCAAGGAACCGATACGTCCCTTTTTAAAGAGTGCTTCCTTATGGAAATCTTACCGTCCGGTCAATATCATTAAGAATTTACTCTTAAATTTTTATTCCATACCTATGGAGAAAATGATAAAAAGGAAAGGTATAGATATCCATCCTATGTTTTTATGGGGAGTGTTGTTCAGCGGATATATGGATGCTAGGCGCGTTGACAGGATACTGCCGCTTATGAAAGAGCAGGCATATAAAAAAGGTAGAGTACTGGAAATTCTATTCCATCCCGGAAGCAGCTTACAAGAGGAGATGGGAGAGGAATTTAGCAATGAAGGAGGCAGAGAGTTTTACCTTTCGGAGGGAAGACGGGTAGAATACGAGGCGCTTATGGGTTTGGATATGGAGAATTTGCAATCCTGTAAGTAAGTATGTTAAAATATAAAAATGCTTCTTTTTGGCAGGCGCGATATAAGCAAGATACAAAAAGACAGAGCAGCGATGGAATAAATAAGCAGAGGTAAGACACCGAATGGGAAAAATACTGGCAAAGTTAAATGTATTATTGGATAGAAAACAGAAGGAAAAGATGGTGGGACTCGTATTTATCATGCTCATAGGAGCGGTGCTGGAGACACTGGGAATCGGAATGGTTTATCCCGTTGCGGCAGTAATTACGGATCCGAATGCAATTGAGAAGAGTAAACTTTTATCGACAATATACGATATGTTCCATATGCAGAGTGTTACGCAATTTACGATGGCGGTTATGGGAGCCTTGATCGTGGTGTTCGCTGTGAAGAATTCCTATTTATTTTTCCAGAATAAGGTACAGCTTAAATTCGTATACAGCAATCAATTTGCTACTTCAAGAAGAATGATGATCAATTTTATGAAACGGCCATATGAATATTATCTGAACGCGGATACCTCGGTAATTCAGCGCAGTATTACTTCCGATGTCAACAATATGTATGGGTTGATTTTAAGCCTTCTGCAGCTTTTTAGCGAGCTGATTGTATTCATATGTCTGGTTTTCGTATGTCTGAAATCGGATGTAATGATGACGGCAACGGTTTCGGTACTGTTAGTTGTAGTGCTTCTTGTAATCAAAGGAATCTTAAAGCCCATCATGCGTAAGGCCGGGGAAGAGAATCAAGACTATTACAGCGGATTGTATAAATGGATTGAGCAGTCAGTCATGGGTATTAAAGAAATTAAAGTGGCAAATAAAGAAAATTATTTTATAAACGAATACTCCGCTTGCGGAGCAGGATATGTAAATGCGGTACAGCGCTATAATATATTCAATGCGACCCCGAGGCTTCTGATAGAGACTGTGGCGATTGCAGGCATGGTCTTTTATCTGATGATAAAAATAGCGGGAGGAACGGCGGTAGCCGATATCGTGCCTCAGATTACGACTCTTGCAGTGGCAGCGATGCGTCTGATTCCAAGTGCCAACCGTATCAACAACTATCTGACCTCTATCGCTTATTTTGAGCCGTTTTTTATGGGAGTAACGGATAACCTTCAGGAGGATATCCGGGATGAAAATATCGATTATAAGGAAGATGCATATAAGAAAAAACGAAATATTGAAAAGCTTCCGGTGAAAAGGGAGATACTTTTGAAGAATATCACGTATAAGTATCCAAATACGGACGTTCTCATATTCGATAAGGCGACGATGAGCATTCCGGTAGGAAAATCCGTCGGCATCGTCGGAACCTCGGGAGCAGGAAAAACTACAGTGGTCGATATCATGCTGGGACTTCTGCGCTTGCAGGAGGGCGAAATACTGGCAGATGACCTAGAGGTTAGGGATCATTATGAGTCCTGGCTGAAAAATATTGGATATATTCCCCAGACCATCTTTATGATTGATTCTACTATCCGTAAAAATGTGGCCTTCGGCTATGCGGATGAGGACATTGACGATGAGAAGGTATGGCAGGCGTTAAAGGAAGCACAGCTTGACGAGTTCGTGCGAGGGCTTCCTGAAGGGCTGGATACGGGAATCGGAGAAAGAGGAATCCGTATATCCGGCGGGCAAAGGCAGCGTATCGGTATCGCCCGCGCGCTGTTCGAAGACCCGGAGGTATTGGTGCTGGATGAAGCCACCTCTGCTCTGGACAACGATACGGAGGTGGCAATTATGGATTCTATCAACCGCCTGCACGGAAGAAAGACATTAGTTATTATTGCCCATAGATTGCAGACGATTGAAAAGTGTGACATTGTTTACCGCGTAGAAAATGGACAAGCATCGAGAGAAAGATAGTTCAAAACGAAAGGATTGCAAAAAGCAAAAGGAAGAAACGATGAAAGAATTTATTATGAATATGTACAAAAAATATGAGGAGGCAGTGAGCTATTTATTCTTCGGTTTCCTCGCATTTCTTGTAAATATGTTCGCCTACGCGGCGGCAGCTAAGGTTCTTGGAGCGGATGAGGATAGAGTAGTACTGGTGCTGATGGCAACGGCCTTCGCATGGGTTGTTGCGGTTCTCTTCGCCTATTGGACAAACCGCACCTTCGTATTTAAAAGCAAGGTAACGGATAAAGCGGGACTGCATAAAGAATTCGTATCGTTTATCAGCGCAAGAGTTGTAACAGGAATTATGGAGCTCGTCCTCATGTACGTTTTAGTAGATGTGATCCGTGTGGACGATGTTATTTCCAAATTTATATGTAATGTAATCGTAATCGTATCTAATTATGTTTTCAGTAAGCTTTGGGTGTTCAGAAAAAAAGAAGCTTAGGGGAGAGACGTATGTCGAATTCGAAACGTCAGGCAAACTACGAATTATTAAGAATAATCGCAATGTTCATGGTGGTGACACTGCATTACTTGAATCACACAGGAGCGTTGCTTTCTTTGGGAGAAAGCGCAGATGCGAAGAAAATCATAGGGACACTTATAGAGTCCTTCTGTATTGTGGCTGTTGACGTATATGTGCTGATCAGCGGTTATTTTCTGGTGGAAGCAGGATTCAAGGTAAAGAGGATCGTGATTCTTATTTGTCAGGTGTGGTTTTATTCGATGCTCATTCCCCTCGTTATGTTGGGGAGCGGGGTCGCAGGAAATGAAGCGGGTGGCATTTATGTATGGATACAGTATCTATTTCCTATAGGGACGGAGCATTATTGGTTCGCAACCTCTTATGTGATTTTGTATCTGTTTACTCCGGTGCTCAATCTGGCGGTGAAAACGATGAGCAAGAAACAATTGCAAGTTACTCTTGTACTGCTGCTCGTTTTCTTTTGCGGATTCAAAAGTATCTCGCCGGTACAGTTTGTTACAGACAGATTTGGCTATGACTTCGGTTGGTTTTTATGCGTTTATTTGATAGCGGCGTATATCAGGTTATATGGCCTGAAGGCTTTTTCTACAGGCAGGCGTGCATGGATTACCTATGCGGGCTGTACCTTTGTTATATTTGCTATCGTATGCGGACTTTATTATATCCACGGAAAAACGGGTGCCTTCGCTTATTATTTTACGGTGCCGTTTCATTATAATTATTTACTTTGTCTGTCGGGTGCAGTGGCATTATTTTATGCTTTCCGCTATGTGAGAATACCGGAGAGAGCAGCTGGCATCATATGTGCCATATCGCCTCTTACCTTTGGAGTTTATTTGTTCCATGAGCATATCGATATTCGTTCGATATGGAGCGGATGGCTGGATGAATTTATCGGACCGGTAAGCGAAGCGGGCATAGGCGGCTTTTTTGTTCATTTAATACTGTCAGTATTTTTGGTGTATCTGGTGGGAAGCTTTATAGACGCAATACGCAGGATTATCTTTGCTTATATCGGCAGGAATTTAGAGAAAACGAGACTGGCGGCATGGCTTAAGAAAATTGACAGCAGTTTTTCAACTTATGGAATCAACGTTCGCTGAGGCGGACAGAGGAGTATTTGAATGAGAACTCTTACGGCTTGGGAAGAGAACGGAAATGTATATATGAAAATAGCGGAGAAGACAGTATTTCCGCTCATATTGTTTCTTTATCCATTACTTCTTATCAATCAGGGAATCGATATTACGGATACAACCTATTCGCTGGGATATTATCGCTTTATGGACCGCATGGACATTACATGGGTGCTGGCAACTTATCTGGCGAATGTGACAGGCTCTTTTTTGATGCGGCTACCCCTTGGAAATACGCTTTTGGGCATGAATCTATACACGGGGCTGCTTTTAAGCGTCCTGGCTCTCATTTGTTATTATGCGGCAAGGCATCGCATGAACGGGTGGGCAGCATTTATCGGAGAGATGATTGCTCTTAGCCTTTGTTGGTGCCCTACGACAATTTTGTATAATTATCTGACCTATTTTTTGTTTACAGCGGGAGGCATTCTTTTCTATCAGGCACTAATAAGCGATAGGAAAAGCTATTATATATTGGCGGGAGCAACTCTTGGACTCAATGTAATGGTGCGCTTTCCCAACCTTGTGGAAGCAGCGTTGATTGTGGCGCTGTGGTTCGCGGGATGGTTGAATAAGGACAGAAGTTGGGATATCATTAAGAAAACGGGGCTTTGTTTTGCCGGATACCTTGCGGGAATAGGCAGTGTTTTGCTTATTATAATTGTAAGGTATGGGATGGATTCCTTTATCGGCATGATAAGCGGGCTGTTCGGGATGACGGAAGAAGCATCCGATTATACTCTTATGGGAATGCTTTCCGATATTACAAGTGCATATGCTTCCTCTTTAAAGTGGATTGCTTATATGATTCCATGTATATTTGCAGGGATCATTATGTTCTATATAAAAAAGGGCCGGTACGAGAGGTTTAAAAAGTTTCTGTACTGCGTTGGAATTTTAATACTGATTCGTTTTTATCTGGGGCAGGGGATGTTTTCCCTGCGCTACTATAATGAAGGAAGTGTTTTTCAGTGGATGATGCTGTTTGTCATTTTGTCTGTCGTTTGTTGTATTGCAGGAATTGGAGGCTTTATTTCCGGAAAGTCGGACAAGGAGGAGCGCATACTGGCGGCTATCGTGCTCATTATTATCGTAATCACGCCAATTGGAAGCAATAATTACACCTATCAGAATATGAATAATTTGTTTTTGGTCGCACCTTATACCTTATGGGCTTGTTATCGTATCTGGTTAAAGACAGGAAGGCGAGCGGTTTATTTCCCGCTCCGGGCATTTGCGGCGGCGATTATACTGATGACTCTTGTACAGGGAATCGGCTTTGGGTGTTTATATGTGTTCCGGGACGGTATATACGGGGAAAAAAGAGACTCTCAGGTCAAAAACAGCAGTGTGCTGGCAGGGATGAATACGACCAGTGAGAATGCAGCAAGCCTGACCGGGCTTATCGCGTTTTGGCAGGAGGAGGATTTTCCTAAGGAACCTGCAATCTTTTGGGGAGATGCACCGGGACTTAGTTATATTCTGGATATACCCTCCGCAATTTTTACTACTTGGCCGGAGATACCCAGCAACACCTATGATGCTCTCGATCAGGCGCTTGAGGAAATAGATACCTTGCCCGTGATAATCCTTCATAACGATACGGGAAAGGAAATTGTACCCGGAGAAAAAACGGATTTGATTCTGGATTTTATTGCAGTGCATAAATATCAGTGTATCTTTGAAAATGAAAATTACAAGGTGTATCGGCAGTAAAGTCAAATGCAAGCGAGCTTGCGCTTGGCTCATTGTTACAGTTCAGCCCTCGGCTAAACTGCAACATATATGCACACAAAATGCGATAAAACTGCATTTTGGCGCTTACAGCCCTCGCAAAATTGCATAAAGACGCAATTTTGGCATCGCGGTATTGAAGGCTGAACTGTTACGGCTCATTGCCCACAGGAATAAACCGAAAGGGAGAACAAATATTATGATTAACTTTAATGTACCTCCATTTACAGGAAAAGAAATGGAATATATGCGGCAGGCGGTAGAAAACCAGAAGATATGCGGAGATGGGGAATTTACCCATAAGTGCAGTGCATGGATAGAGGAAAGAACGGGTACGAGAAAGAGCCTTCTTACAACCTCTTGTACTCACGCGCTCGAACTGGCAGCCCTCCTTGCGGAGATAAAGGAAGGGGATGAAGTGATAATGCCCTCCTTTACATTTGTATCTACGGCAGATGCTTTTGTGCTGAGGGGAGCCAAAATCATATTTGTGGACATACGGCCGGATACGATGAACATAGACGAAAATCTCATTGAAGACGCCATTACTGAAAAAACGAAGGCGATTGCAGTCGTGCATTATGCAGGTGTGTCTTGCGAAATGAATAAAATCATGGAAATCGCGAGGAAATATGAGCTTATCGTGGTAGAGGATGCAGCCCAGGGTATTATGGCCTCTTATAAAGGAAAGCCGCTTGGAACCATAGGCGACTTCGGCTGCTTTAGCTTTCATGAGACGAAGAATTACAGTATGGGAGAAGGCGGCGCTCTGCTGATTCGGGATGAAAAATACATTGAAGATGCGGAAATTTTCAGGGAAAAGGGGACGGACAGAAGTAAATATTTCAGAGGTCAGGTAGATAAATACCGCTGGATGAACCATGGCTCTTCCTATCTGCCCAGCGATATGAATGCGGCTTATTTATATGCGCAGTTAGAAATGGCGGATGAAATCAACGATATCCGCCTGGCGAGATGGAAGCAATATTATGAAAGCTTAAGCCCTCTTATGGAAAGCGGAAAAGCAGAGCTTCCCAAGGTGCCGGAGGAATGTATCCACAATGGACATATGTTCTATATAAAGACGAAAGACATGAAAGAAAGAACCGCTCTTATCGATTTCTTAAAGAAGAACGAAATTCTTTCAGTGTTCCATTACGTACCGCTCCATTCGGCTCCGGCAGGAATAAAATTCGGACGATTCCACGGAGAAGACGTATATACCACAAAGGAAAGCGAAAGACTGTTGAGGCTTCCGATGTTCTATAAACTTAAGGAACAGGAAGTGGATTACATTGCCGGTAAGGTAAAGGAATTTTATGGTGCTTAGAGAGTTCTGTAAAAAAAATGAAAACAAAATAATTGCGGCGGTGCTTATGATACTTCTGGGCGCGCTGGTGGCGGTTCGGTATGATTACTATTTCGATTTGAATGACGATGTGGTAATGAAGGATATTCTGGCAGGAGTCTATACGGGTAAGCCGGAAAGCCGCAACATACAGATGATGTATCCGATGAGCCTGCTGATTAGCCTATTTTACAGGATTTTTCCGCAGGTGCCGGTTTATGGTGTTTTTCTGTGCGGCTGCCAGTTTGTCTGTCTTTATCTCATTGTGCAAAGAAGTCTGTACTTTCGAAACAGTACGGTCTCCAAGCTGCTGATGGCAGGACTGGAGGGCCTTGTGATGACGGTCCTTTTTCTGCCGCATTTTATATTTATACAGTATACGGTAACCTGTGCATTGCTGGCAGCAACGGCGGCTTTTTTGTTTGTCACGGCGGCGGATGAGCCTTCGGTAAGTAAATTTATAAGAAAGAACGTATGTAGCATTGCAT
Organism: Bacillota bacterium; assembly: GCA_023442465.1. GTDB lineage: Bacteria > Bacillota > Clostridia > Lachnospirales > Lachnospiraceae > Kineothrix. The sequence goes on from JAEZZQ010000034.1 coordinate 90,014, forward strand.
TAGTTATTGCGGCATTCGGCATACGTTCGGAAATGCTTCTTCTGGCGATGCCTTTTATTTGTGTGGCGGGCATATATAGGTGGTCCTTAGAGGTTTTTGGGAAGCGAGCGCTGTTTTCTACGGAAAACATAGTGAAATATTTGGGCGTTATCGGAAGCATTCTGGCGGGTATCGTATTGGTTTATGTGATAAATGATGCGGCTTACAGCGGTGGGAGTTGGAGGAAATTTATCGATTACTTCGACAGCAGGACCGAGCTATACGATTTTCAAGGAATTCCATCCTATGAGGAGAATGAAAAGCTGTATGAAAGGCTGGGAGTTACGAGGGCGGAGCAGGACATGCTGTTCGAGAGATATAATTTTGGCATGGATGATACATTAGATGCTGGAATGCTTAACGCTATGGCGAAATATCAATCCGAAGCTAAGCAGCAAACGGTATCTGTGGGAGAAAATCTTGTGAAGAAACTGGGAGAATACCGGTATAGAACTTTCCATAGGGAGCCGGAAGGTTCGGCGACTCCTGACGATTATCCGTGGAATGTCATGGTGGTATTGACGTATATTTCTGTTTTTATCGCGGGAATATGGAATGAGGTATGCAAGGCAAAGGATTGCCTGACAAAGGATTGCCTGACAAAGGAACACGAAGCGGTACACGGTAAGCTGGCCGGCTGCGGAGTGTGGAAAATAGGCTGGAAGCTGTTTCTTATGGGATTTGTAAGAACCGTGCTCTGGATGTATATTCTTATGAACCAACGTTCCCCGGAACGCATTACGCACTCCTTGTATCTGATAGAATTATGTATCTTATGGGCTATGCTTCATGTGGAAAGTCAGGGAATCGAAGCGAGAATCTGTGGAAAGATAAAAGCGACAGTAGTTTTTCCGGCAGTTTTGGCGCTGACAGCGGCCGCTTCCCTCATGGCAGGAATAGGGGAAGTGGATACAGAATATGCCGCGCGCGGGGAAGTGAATACGACAGATATAGCAGTGAAGGAATACTGCCGCACTCATCCGGGTAACTTTTATTTTATCGACGTATATTCTTCCGTATCAGATTCTGTTACTTTAATACCATATTCTGAGAAAATGTTTCAGAATGTAAATAATCATATCGCAAATTATGACATCATGGGTGGGTGGCTGAATAAAAGCCCGCTTTATGACAAGAAACTGAAGGCCTTTGGACTAAGCTCCATGCAAGAGGCGCTGGCCTATAGCGAAAATGTTTATATGATGGCGAAGCTTGAAATGGGTACGGATTTTTTAACGGATTATTACGCGGATCAGGGAGTAGAGACGGAAGTAGAACTGGTCGATACCATAAACGGAATAATGGGCGTATATGAAATCCAAGGATATATGGCAGAAGAGATTGCGGACTGATTGTAAAATAATTTTGTTACGCGGGGAAGGAGCATAAGAGTTTTATGCAGACTATGAATATCATCGGGAAGAATATAATACTTAGACCTATGACTTATGAGGACACGGATTATATTGTGGAGTGGAGGAATAAGGAAAGGGTCAGGAGGAATTTTATTTTCAGAGATGCCTTTACTCCGGAAAGTCATGAAAACTGGATGAGGACAAGGGTGGAGACCGGGAGTGCCGTTCAGTTCATCATCTGTGAAAAAGAAGGAATGCGCCCTATCGGAAGCGTGTATCTCAGAGATGTGGATATGGACAAGAAGGAAGCGGAATACGGCATCTTCATCGGAGAAGACGATGCGGTGGGAAATGGATATGGAACCGAGACTGCGAAGCTTGCGGTAAAATATGCCTTTGAGAATATGAAGCTCCATAAGATTATATTGAGAGTATTTACCGATAACGAAGCGGCGGTCAGCAGCTACGAAAAGGCAGGATTTGTCAGGAGATTTACACTAAAAGCTGTGGAATGTTCAGACGGTGAGAAGAAGGATATGTACTTGATGGATATAGATATAAAGGATGATAACAGTCAACTGATAAGCTTCGTGATTCCCTGCTATCGGTCGGAGCAGACGCTTTCCAAGGTTGTGACAGAAATAACGGAAGCGGTAAACGGTTTGAACAAGGAGGGGAAGCAGTACGGCTACGAAATCGTACTGGTAGACGATTGCTCCCCAGACAAGACGTTAGACGTAATTCGTACTTTGTGCGAGGACAATAAGAAAATTAAAGGCATTAATCTGGCAAGAAATTTTGGACAGCACGCGGCCCTTATGGCAGGTTTTCACCACGTAAAGGGCGATGTGGTTGTATGCTTGGACGACGACGGACAGACGCCTGCCGATGAAGTGGGCAAGCTGCTTGAGGAAATTGAAAAAGGCTCCGATGTGGTATATGCGAAATATGACCATAAGATGCACTCTATGTTTCGTAATTTTGGAAGCTGGGTAAACGAAGAGATGGCGAGGATTATGCTGGGCAAACCTAAGGATATTTATGTTTCCAGTTATTTTGCGGCAAAGAGGTTCGTGGTGGAGGAGATGAAGCGGTATACCAATGCATATCCTTACGTAATCGGACTGGTGCTCCGGGCGACGAAGCGAATCACTAATGTGAACGTACATCATAGAGAGAGAGAGGTGGGAACCTCCGGCTATACCATTCGCAAGCTGATCGGATTGTGGTTCAACGGCTTTACGGCGTTCAGTGTGAAGCCTCTTCGCATAGCCACAGCCGTCGGCTGTATGCTTGCTTCTATGGGATTTATTTACGGGATATATACGGTAGTTAAAAAGTTTGTTAACCCGGCTGTTCCCATGGGATTCAGCTCCATGATGTCGGCGCTGGTATTTATAGGAGGAATGATCATGCTGATGCTCGGCCTGATAGGAGAATACATCGGCAGAATGTATATTTCCATGAATAATTCCCCCCAATTTGTCATAAGGGAAGTCATGAATGAAGAGGAATAAGCGGTTATGCAGAAAAAAAAGGCTATTATCGTTTCTTTGCTGCTGGCCCTCGTAGCGACGTGGTGCTTGCCGAAGATGCTGAATTTGAAGGGAAACAGTCTTGCCATAAGCAACAGCTTCCTTAGTATATTTCTATGGGGCGGCTGTGCCTATGCGCTTTACCGCTCCATTATAAGAACAGGAAAGAAAACGGGTAGAAGAGGCGCTGCTGCGGCAGGGCTTTTGGGCCTTTTGTTTTCCGGCTGCGTCGCCTTCGGCGTTCAGCTGGATTATGGGGAAAACGTAAATTTTAAGGATGCCGGAATGTGGATATCTATCATAGTCTGGGCAGTAATACTGACAATCTGGATACAATGTGCCTGGGAAACGCTTGAGACCTGGCAAAAGAGACGAGGCAGGGATAAGGGTGAAAATAAGCTTGTGGGCGGAGCTTGTATATGGTATAAGCTCTGCGGGAAGTGGAACAGCATGTCTGAAAGAAAGCGTACGGCTCTTACGATGTGTTTGCTTTTCCTTTGCTGGCTGCCCGTATTTCTGGCGGTATATCCGGGATTTTTCGTGTACGATGCACAGGATGAGTTCATTCAAGTACAGACGAGAAATTTTACCACTCACCATCCTCTTTTGCACGTGCTTTTGCTGGGCGGCACGATTTTAGGAGTAAATAAGCTGACCGGCTCCTATAATATAGGAATTGCGGCATATACGCTGCTTCAGATGCTTTTCATGTCAGGGGTATTTACTTATGTGGTTTCCTACATGAAAAAAAGAGGCATTGCATTTCTTTTTCGCGTAGGCACTTTTTTTTACTTTGCCTTCTTCCCGGTAATCGTTATGTTCACTTTATGCTCGGCAAAGGACGGAATCTTCACGGCGGCATTCCTTTTACTGCTTCTTTCTTTGGCAGATATGGCAAGAGAAAAGGAGAGCTTTTTTACTTCTTGGAAGAAACAGTTTTTTTTCGGAGCGTGTGCCTTTGTTATGATGTCTTTTCGGCATAACGGCATGTATGCGTTTTTAGTTATGGCGCCGGTACTTTTGCTTTACATGAAGGGATGGCGTAAGAAGCTGGCATTTCTTCTGGGAGGTACATTCGCAATTTATTTTCTGGTAGCGGCAGGTCTTTCTGCGCTGCTTTCAGCACAGCATGCCGGAAAGCAGGAGATGCTTACCGTCCCGATCCAACAGCTTTCAAGAGCTTATAAATATGATAGGGAAAGCTTTGCCGGGGAGGATTTGGAAACCTTGTATGAGATTCTCCCTGAGGAAGCGCTTCGGTTTTATACGGCGAAGGTATCCGATGGAGTAAAAATATGGTTCGATAACGGGGCTTATACGGCTGATCCTGGGAAATATATGCGGCTTTGGGCGAAGATAGGAATGGAGCATCCGTTTACGTATATTAATGCGTGGCTTATGACTTCCTATGGGCTCTGGTATCCGGACACAGTCATCGACGTATATCGTGGAAATGAAGTATTTACTTTTACCTATGAGGACAGTTCGTTCTTTGGTTATGAGGTGGAGCAGCCCGGAACGAGGGAGAGCAAGCTGCCGGTTTTAAATGAATGGTATAGAAGCATATCCTTGGAGGTTACACAGCAGAAGGTGCCTGTCCTATCTATGTTGTTTTCGGCGGGATTCCTTTTCTGGGTGTTCGCCTTTACTTTTGGCTATACTTATTACACAAGACGCTATGATCTGCTCATTCCCTTCCTGATGGTGCTGCTCGTATGGCTCACTGCGATTCTCGGCCCTACGTACCTGCCCCGCTATGTGCTGATCCTCTGGTTCGCACTTCCGGCTACGGTGGCCGTTCTTGTAAACTGAGGGTATCTGTGCTATACTTACCATTTGAAATGGAGAGACAATATGTATAAAATTGTGAAAAAAAGCCGCGCGATACAGAGCGTAATAATATTGCTGACCTTAATAGCAATGATGACAATTTATCCGATCCGTATGTGGGACGAGACGATTCCCTCCGTCAGTAATCAGATTCTGGCCGGCTCCTCGGACAGCATAGGAGAGGATTATCTTTTACAGCGTTTTATTGCCCAGTATGACCATTTGGGAACGGTTAATCTGTATATTGCAGATTTCGAGAATGGCTGGAACAAAGACCAGAGGGTTGATTCCTTTATCTTCCGCATGCTGGATTCGAACATGCAGGTTTTGTTCGAGCAAAAGGTGGATGTGAGATTCATCGATATCCCCGGCTTTTGTCCTGTCTATATCAATGAGGATCTGGATGTGGGAAGCGATTATTATTTCTTCCTTCAAGGGCTAAACGGCAGCCGCGTATGGTTCGGACTGGAGGAGACAGCGTCGGCAGGGACGCAGTATGTAAGCCGTTTGGTTTATAACTATGATGAGCTTCAGGGTTATAATATTGTAGGGGAATATTATTATATGGTTCCTCTTCGCAAGGATAAAATATTTGTCTACGATGCGATACTTCTCATTTTAGCTGCTCTGTTAGTAGGAGCTGTGGAAGCATATTTCCGTTTGACCAAGAAGGACAAGCTGATTACCGTGGAAAAGGCATTGCGTTATACGGCAAATATTGTGGCGGCGGCGATAACGGGAGGCGCTTTATATATCATAAGCGTGCGCAGATTTTTCAGCGGACAGTTTACAGATAACATTTTTTATACGATAGGAGCACTGTTGGGCAGCGCAACACTGTTCTATGCCATTAACCGTAAAAGGGACAGAAGCGAGTATATACCCCTTAGGGAGAAGATAAAGGCGCACGGTGCGGATTACCTTCAGTCGGCCTTTATCGCGGGAACTGTATGGGCCTGCTGCAATTATATGAACGGTCTTTACGACATTCACCATAGAATTGCGGAACGCCAGTTCATCGTTTTTTTTGCATTGACTATCCTTACTATGTGCAAAAAGAAGGAGATATTCAGCAAGATTACTTTGGTTTATGCAGCCGCGGCGGCGGTGGCAGTTTACCGTTATTATAGCTTCTATGTGGACTATCTGGCGATGAACGAGATGGATCTGAAGGCGATACGGTACGGAGTGCTGGCACTGGTGCTTTCCGGCTTAGTAATTGTAACCATCGCAGCTCGTCTTATTTCTATGCTGTTAAAAAAAGAAAGAATGGGTAGAATCTCCCTTTGGTACGCCGGGATATTGGGAGTATTCTTCATTCTCATCATCGTATTTAGGAATACGAGATGGTGGACGGTGGCTTTGGTCATTTCCTTTACGCTGTTTTATCTTCGCTATGCACTTTGGGATAAAAAGGAGCATTTGCTGCAAAATATGAGTAACGGATTGCTTCTGCACTTTGTCTGCTGCATTATATTTTCAATGCTGCACAGGCCGTTTTTATCGTGGGTATATCCGAGATTCCCGTTTATTTTCCATACGGTAACGGTAACAGCGGTATATTTGACGCTCATTATATGTGCAGCGCTGATGAAGCTTATGGATAAATACAAAAAGACGCATAAGTTGAAGGATATGTGGGCGGAGCTTCTGGTACTGGGTTCTTCCGGCACCTATATGTTGTTTACGGCCTCAAGAACCGGATTCATGTCCGTAGCCGCGATGCTGATGGTAGGCGTGATAATGGCAGCAGGAGGCGTAGGAAAAGGTAAACTTATAAATATTCTGCGCTTGTTCGCGATGATGGGTGCAGCGGTAATATGGTGCTTCCCCATCATCTTTACCGGTCAGAGAATTATTCCTGCTCTGAGCAACGATGTATACAAATATGAGGTGGAAGTGTTTCCGGATGCGATCGAAAGAGGGAATGAATGGGATTCCATGTATTATATAACGGTAGAACGCTTCGCAGAAGTATTCAATAATAAGATTTTTGGAATACCGGAAAAAGGAACTTCTTCCTATGAAAGAAGCGAAGAATATCAGAAATACCGCGCAAAGAGATTTAACAGCAATGGTGAGGTCGTGTGGGAAGGCGGCATCAGCGATTTATATCAGTCGCAGGAAAGCGCCGGAGCAGGCGAAACGCCGGCAGATAATGACAGCGAGCCTCAGCTCAATATTATCGGCACTAAGACCGAGGAAGAGCGAGCCGCGGACGATGCCCGTGCGGCGGAACTTGCCAAGGATGCAAAGGAAGGCGATTTTACGGGGACTCCCGAGGTTCAGGAGGAGGCCGCAGAAGATATCAGCGTATATGAGAAAACGGAGGAATATGCCAATGGACGTATGGACATTTTCCGCGCTTATCTGGACCAGCTTAATCTGACAGGGCATGATGAGATGGGTGCTTTACTGCCGGACGGAACGCTGGCGGTCCATGCGCATAATATTTATCTTCAGGTGGCATATGACAATGGTATCCTTGTAGGGGTGGTGTTTGTCCTTTTGGGTGCGGCAACCTTCGTGCAGGGCTGTATTTTCTATAGAAGAAGGAATAACAGCGTTCCCTGTGCGGCGATGCCTGCGGCAGTCGTAGTGGCTTTCGCCACGGCGGGCATGGTGGAATGGATATTTCATCTTTGCCATCCGGCAGGATTTACCTTGCTTGTTGTCTTAGCGCCCCTGTTATTTGATATGGGTAAAAAGGATGAAACGAATGAAGAAAGATAAAAAGCCTTTTAATGTAAAATTGTTCTACAGAAGAACGAGCCTGATCATTTATGATATTATCAGCATTATTTTTGCAAGCTATATGGCGGTGCTCATTCGTTACGAATTTCATATCGATACGATACCGATCCACTTTCTGGATCCCATTACGAGGTTTCTTCCGGTCAATATATTGCTGACACTGCTCATTTTTTATTTTTTTAGGCTGTATCATAGCCTATGGGCATTTGCGGGGGAGACGGAGCTGCAGAATGTGGTTGTGTCCTGTGTGATATCGGCAGTTTTAAACAGCGTCGGATTGCAGTTTTTTAGGACCGTACAGCAGCCGGTACCTAAGAGCTATTACTTTTTGTATATGTTCGTGCTGATCAGCATGATTTTTGTCAGCCGTTTTTCTTACCGGTTTCTGCGGAGCCAGAAGCATAAGCAGCAGAATAAGAAGAACGGAATATCTGTTATGGTAATAGGTGCAGGCGAGGCGGCAAATGTCATCATCAAGGAAATCGTGAACAGCAATTTCAGCACGATGGTAATTCGCTGCATCATCGACGACGACAAAGGTAAATGGGGAAGATACATTCAAGGCATCAAGGTAGCTGGCGGCAGGGATAAGATTATCGAATGCGCCGACATTTACGATATCGATGAAATCATCGTGGCCATGCCCTCCATTTCCCGTTCCGAGCTTCGAAAGATTCTGGAAATCTGTAAGGAGACAAACTGTAAGCTGCGTTCCCTGCCCGGTATGTATCAGTTGGTAAACGGCGAGGTCAATGTCAGCAAGTTAAGAGATATTGAAGTTGAGGACTTGCTCGGCCGGGATCCCATCAGCGTAGATATCGATTCCATACTTGGTTACGTGCAGAATAAAACCGTGCTTGTAACTGGCGCGGGCGGCTCCATCGGCAGCGAGCTGTGCAGACAGATTGCCGGACATAAGCCGAAGCAGCTTATCATTCTGGATATTTATGAAAACAGTGTATATGACATACAGCAGGAGTTAAAGACGAAATATTCCGATGCGGACTCAGGCTCGCATTTGGATCTTGTGGTTCTCATCGCTTCCGTTCGCAATACGAACAGAATCAACTGGATATTCGAGCATTACAAGCCGGATATCGTTTACCATGCGGCGGCACACAAGCACGTTCCCCTAATGGAGGACAGCCCCAATGAGGCGGTGAAGAACAATGTCTTCGGTACTTGGAAAACTGCTCAGGCGGCGGCCTTTTACGGGGCAAAGAAGTTCGTACTCATTTCCACTGATAAGGCAGTGAATCCTACTAATATTATGGGGGCCAGCAAGCGCATCTGTGAGATGATCATTCAGACCTTCAACAATCATTATGAGACGGAATTCGTTGCGGTACGCTTTGGAAATGTACTTGGCAGCAACGGCAGTGTTATTCCTCTTTTCAGAAAACAGATTATGAAGGGAGGGCCGGTAACGGTGACCCATCCTGATATTATCCGCTATTTTATGACGATTCCGGAAGCGGTTTCTCTGGTATTGCAGGCAGGAGCCTATGCGAAGGGCGGAGAAATCTTCGTGCTGGATATGGGCGAGCCGGTAAGGATACTTGACTTGGCCGAGAATTTGATTCGTTTATCCGGCTACCGGGTAGGAGAGGATATTAAGATAGAGTTTACGGGACTGCGCCCCGGTGAAAAGTTGTACGAAGAGCTTCTCATGGATGAAGAGGGCTTGAAGGAAACGGCAAATAAATTGATACACGTGGGAAAACCGATAGAGCTGGATGAGATGAAGTTTTTTGCCCAGTTGAAAAAGCTGAAGGAAGAATCCAGAGAAGAAGTGACGGATATCCGTCCCTTAGTAAAAGAAATCGTGCCGACCTACCATTATAAGGATTGACTATACCATTTTATAAAAGAAAAGAGGCGTTTTATCGATGGAAAATAAGAGGATTTACTTGTCTTCTCCGACCATGCACGGAAAGGAGCAGGAATTCGTAAAAGAGGCATTCGATACCAACTGGGTAGCCCCCCTTGGTCCTAACGTAAACAGTTTTGAAAAAGAACTGGCGGAGTATGTGAATATACCCAATGCGGCGGCCCTAAGTTCCGGAACCGCAGCGATTCATCTTGCACTGCGTCTGCTCGGAGTGAAAAAGGGAGATATTGTATTTGTGCCTTCTCTTACCTTTTCAGCAACCTGTAATCCGGTTATTTATGAGAACGCTACGCCGGTATTCATCGATTCTGAGGAAGAAACATGGAATATGTCTCCGGAGGCGCTGAAAAAGGCTTACGAAAAATATCCTTCGCCCAAAGCGGTCATCATCGTTCATTTATATGGAACTCCGGCAAAGCTTCAAGAAATCATGGAGATTTGCGCAGAAAAGGGGACGGCGGTCATCGAGGATGCGGCGGAATCCCTAAGCAGCATATACAAAGGAAAACATACCGGAACCTTCGGCAGGTTCGGCATTTATTCCTTTAATGGCAACAAGATTATTACGACCTCGGGGGGCGGCATGCTTGTGTCCGAAGAAGAAGCAATGATAGAGCGGGCGAGGTTCTTATCTACACAGGCCAGAGACCCTGCCAGACATTATCAACATTCTCAGATCGGATACAATTACCGCATGAGCAACGTGACTGCCGGAATCGGCAGAGGGCAGCTGTTGTCTCTGGAGGAGCACAAGGCGCTTAAAAAGGCGATTTATAAGCAGTATCAAGAAGCTTTTTCGGATATACCGGAGCTTTCCATGAATCCGATGAATCCGGATGGGGATGCCAATAACTGGCTGTCTTGCATGACGATAAAAGAGGGCTGTGGAGTCACCCCCGACATGGTGATGGATGCGCTTGAGGCAGAGAATATCGAGTGCCGGCCTATTTGGAAGCCGATGCACCTGCAGCCGGTATTTCAGGAATACGATTTTATCTCCCTTTCGGAAGAAAAAGACGGTAAGGGAAGCGTATCGGAGGATATCTTCAATAGAGGCTTGTGCCTCCCCAGCGATATCAAGAATACACAGGAAGATATGGACCGGATAATCGGTATTGTGAGAAAGGTTTTCGTTACTGTTCACACAGTAGCTTAACACTTGCTGTTAAGCTATGTAAGAAAGTGATGCAAGGGATGATTTCCGCTTCGCGGAGCGAATTTTAATGCAGAAATCATACGTTACTGAGAACGGAGTGAACAGTAACAGGTTTTCGGTTTATAAGGAGGTAACGGCCATTACGATATATGGTAGATATGTGAAAAGAATACTGGATTTCTTATTAGCGCTTATAGGAATTATTACCTTGTCTCCTTTATTTCTCGTGCTGGCTTTCCTCGTTAGGACGAAGCTCGGAAGCCCCATTTTTTTTAAGCAGGAGAGACCGGGGAAGAATGAGAAAATCTTTACTCTTTGCAAATTTCGGACGATGACGGACAAAAAGGATGAGAATGGGAATCTTCTGCCTGACAGCGAGAGGCTTACTAAGTTCGGCAAAATCCTTCGCGCCACCAGTCTGGACGAACTTCCAGAGCTTCTGAATATATTAATGGGAGATATGAGCATCATAGGCCCCAGGCCTCTTCTTATTTCCTATCTTCCCTATTACACTGAGGAAGAGAAACTGCGCCATACGGTACGTCCCGGACTTACAGGGCTGGCTCAGGTAAGCGGCCGGAATTTCATCGATTGGGACAGCCGTTTTAAAAAGGACGTGGAGTATGTGAGAAACCTTTCCTTTGGTATGGATATGAAGGTGTTATGGCTGACCGTGCGGACCGTGCTCGGACACAGTGATGTGGCGGAGGATACCAATGTGACGGAGGGCAACTTTGCCGAAATCAGAAAGAAAAGACTGGAAGAGACCGGAAGTCTTGAAAGGATTGATAATAACCTATGAATATATTGATTTTAAGTGCGGGAACAAGAAATAAGGTGGTACAATATTTTAAGAGGGAGCTGGCGGAAAAGGGCAGAGTCATAGCGACGGACTGTTCCAGTCTGGCGCCTGCAATCTATGAAGCGGATAAATTTTATCTCGTTCCACGTATTGACGCTCCTGACTATCTAGATACCGTGCTGGACATATGCAGGAAAGAAAACATAGATGGAGTTTTTTCCTTAATCGACCCTGAGCTTAGCCTGCTTGCCAAGGAACGGGAGAGATTTCGTGAAGCAGGAACGACCCCTATCATCTCACCTTATGAGCTTGTGGAAACCTGCTTTGATAAATATAAAATGTATGAGCTGCTTACACAGATGAAGATTCCAACGGGAAGATGCTTTGTCGATAAGGAGGCTTTCTACTTTGCCGAAGAAAAAGGAGAACTTTCTTACCCGGTATTCGTAAAGCCGGTAAAGGGAAGCGCCAGCCTGCACATCAACAAGGTGTACGGGAAAGAGGAGCTGGAGGTCCTTTTCGGACTGCATGATGACCTTATGATTCAGGAGTTCATGGACGGGACGGAGTATGGAGCAGATGTGTATGTCGATATGCTGAGCGGGAAGTGTACCTCAATTTTTGTAAAAGAAAAGATAAAAATGCGTGCCGGAGAGACGGATAAGGCCATATCTTATAAGGATGAGAGTCTTTTTTCCGCGATAGAAAAATTTGTGGAAAAATGCGGGTTCTGTGGTATGATAGATATGGACATTTTTAAGATTGGAGACATTTATTACATTTCCGAAGTGAATCCTCGATTTGGCGGAGGCTATCCCCACGCCCATGAGTGCGGCGTGAATATTCCTAAACAGGTAATTCGTAACTTAATGGGAGAAAGCAATCCCCATGCTGTGGGCAACTATAAAGCAGGGATATGTATGATGAAATATAATGAAGTCATGATCAAAGACATGAGCGATACGGAGATGAGAGAGTAGATGGGTATAATATTGATTTTAACCAATTCCTCGGGCGGACTATATGATTTCCGCAATGAGCTGCTCCTTCGGCTGTTAGAAAACCATCGGGTGATCATCAGCCTTCCGGATCAGACTAAGACTGCCGAACTGATGGAAGAGGGGTGTGAGATTATCGAAACACCTATCAACAGAAGGGGCATGGATCCGAGGGAGGACATGAAGCTTTTCATGACATATCAAAGGCTGATAAAACAGATAAGGCCTGATATGGTAATTACTTATACTATAAAGCCGAATATATACGGAGGCTTTGCCAGCAGGCTCTTGAAGGTGCCCTATATCACTACGATAACGGGGCTGGGCGGTGCTTTTGACAGGGAAGGACTGTTCCTTAAGATGATCGTTCATATGTACCGGGCAGGTCTTAAAAAGACGGAGTGCATCTTTTTCCAGAATACTGAGAATAGAGATATTTTTTCCAGCTATCGCATCGCAGGGAAAAAGGAACGGATGGTAAGCGGCTCCGGAGTGAATCTGAAAAGACACTTCTTCGAGCCATATCCCGCAGGCGTAAGGACTACCTTTCTTTTTGTCGGAAGGGTAATGAAGGAACGCGGCATCTTAGAATATTTGGAGGCGGCAGTCAGGCTGCATAGAGAGGATATCGAATTTGCCGTATTGGGCTATTGTGATGAAGATTATCAGGAAATGCTGGATGAATATACGGAAAAAGGAATTATCAGTCAGTGGGGCTTCCATACGGAGGTGCATTCTTATATAGCAAAGGCTGATGCCATTGTAGTGGCATCGTTTCACGAAGGTATGTCGAATGCGCTTATAGAGGCAGCAGCTACGGGACGTCCGGTAATTGCTTCCAATATCAGCGGATGCAGAGAGGCCTTTGAGGAGGAAGTGACGGGATTTGGTTTCACTCCGGGCAATGCGGATGATTTGATTCGGGCAATGGAGAAGTTTCTCGCATTATCCAAGGAAGAGCGGGCACATATGGGAAAAGCGGCAAGGGGGAAGATGGAATGTGAATTCGACAGAGATTCTGTCATCGATTCTTATATAAGCGAAATCAACACGATATTATATAACTCATAATGGAGGATAAGAAGATGGATTTATACGAGAAGCTTGTAAGTGGAGAGGAAAAGCTTTCATTGGTCGGCCTCGGATATGTAGGCATGCCGATTGCGGTAGCTTTTGCAAGAAAGATAAAAGTGGTGGGATTTGACTTAAATAAAGAGAAGATAGAGTTATATAAGTCGGGAGTGGATCCCACGAACGAAGTGGGCTCGGAGGTAATCAAAAATACATCCGTAGAATTTACCGCAGATGCGGACAAGCTGAAGGAAGCCAAATTCCATATTGTAGCAGTTCCCACTCCGGTAAACGACGACCATACCCCTGACCTTTCCCCTGTGGAGGGTGCAAGCCGTCTGCTCGGACAGAACTTGACAAAAGGCTCTATCGTTGTATTTGAATCCACGGTATATCCCGGAGTTACCGAGGAGATATGCGTTCCCATCCTGGAAAAGGAATCGGGTCTAAAATGCGGCGTAGATTTTAAAATAGGATATTCTCCGGAAAGAATCAATCCGGGCGATAAGGTACACAGATTGGAAACCATCGTTAAAATCGTATCCGGCATGGACGAGGAGACGTTGGACACCATTGCAAAGGTGTACGAGCTGGTGGTAGAGGCTGGTGTATATCGGGCGGAATCCATCAAGGTAGCAGAAGCGGCAAAAGTAATCGAAAATAGCCAGCGAGATATCAATATCGCATTTATGAACGAGCTGTCCATCATATTCCATAGGATGGGTATCGATACGAAGGCTGTCTTAGAGGCAGCGGGCACAAAGTGGAATTTCCTCAAGTTTTTCCCGGGGCTCGTAGGAGGACACTGTATCGGTGTGGATCCTTATTATCTGACCTATAAGGCAGAACAGCTGGGATATCATTCACAAATCATTCTTTCAGGCCGCCGCATTAATGACGACATGGGAAGATATGTGGCGGAAAGCCTCGTAAAAAATCTGATAAAAACTAATGTTCCGGTAAAAGGCGCGAGGGTGGCAATTTTAGGCTTTACCTTTAAAGAAAATTGTCCCGATACGAGAAACACCAAAGTTATCGATATTTATAAAGAGTTAGAGGAATATGGAATCACCCCCATCGTGGTAGACCCGGCGGCGGATTCGGGGGAAGCGAAGAGGCTGTATGGAATCGATTTCCATGTTATGGAGGAAATCCGGAATATGGATGCGGTCATCATAGCAGTAGCCCATTCCCAGTTCCTCGAGCTGTCTAAGGAGAAAATTGCAGGTTTCTTCCGTGAGGACCATGAGCAAAAGGTATTGATGGACCTCAAGAGCTTATTCGATAAGCGAGATTATTCGGACGGCGAATTTCTATATTGGAGACTGTAATGACAAAAAAGATAAAATCCGGAGGATTTCTTATAGCGCTTGCCGCATTGTTCCTCGGAATGTTTGTCGTATTCGGACCGGGCGTATACAATGATTCCAATCAGTATATTGAGATGCACATTCACAGGGAGCCGCTGTATCCCCTTTTTCTCTTATGCCTTCGGGTGCTGTTTGGAGAAGCGTGGCTTACAGCGATGGGGATTATCCAAAATCTGTTGGCGGCGCTCAGCATATGGCTGTTTGCAGAATATATGTCGAAGAAATTTTCTTTGTGTTTTTGGGAAGAAATAGTAGTTGTTTTCCTGGGGATAATGCCCCATATGGTTACGAAATATTTCTCCGCCCTGCACTTATTCATTACGAACTCTGTAATGAGTGAAGCGCTTTGTATTCCTCTTTTTACCTTGTTTATTCTGGAATGCTTCAAAATATTAACGGCCGGGGAAGAAACGGCAGACGAAACACAATCTGCATGGCTTGCTCTGGCACTGGCATTCCTGCTGGCACTTACAAGAAGCCAAATGATGCTGACGCTTCTGCTTTGGGGGCTTGTGGTCTGTGCGAAGCTTTTTGTAGTCAGAGTGAAAAATAGATTCCTCACGCTGCGTCTCGTGGGAGCAGTGCTTCTCATAGTAGCTCTGGCCTTTTTCGGAAGATCGATGGCGGTAAAGAGTTACAACTTAGTTTTTAACGGCCATTTTATCAATAATACTTATGGAACGGTGAATACCCTGACCAATATACTCTATGCTGCAGACAGAGAGGACGGGGAAAACATAAAGGATGAAGAGGCACGTGCGTTCTTTTATCAAATGTACGACCTTACCGAGGCGCGTCAGGCAAATTATAAATATGCAGGAGATTCGTGGCGGGAAAAGGTGGAGTATATAGAGCAGTGGCATGACACTATAAAGTATGAAATGATAGAGGATGTTTTTTATCAGACATACGATAAAACGGTGACAAGTGACTATATTACACAGAACCTGATGGCAGATGAGACGGCAGGGAAGATCATCGCAGGCGTGCTGCCGAAATGCTTCGGTCAGTGGTTTGCCGATTATCTGTTGATTGCCGGTTATGGGCTAATTCGGAGTATTGCGGTAGTACATCCGGTTATTAACTGGATAGCGGTTTTTCTCTATCTGTCGGCAATTGTCATGGCCATATGGCGGATACGAAGATCCCTTCGCGAGAAGGGAAGGATAAGCGGCAGCGCATGGCTGATGGTACTGGCCCTTCTTGCAATAGCGGCTAATGTATTTGCGGTATCGCTTACGATCATGGCATTGTCGCGGTATATGATCTATAGCTTTTCCTTATTTTATACGGCATACTTCATATTGCTGGTGGAATGGTTAAGAACTGCAGCTAAGAGAATATAAAGGAGTGAAAAGATGGGATACAAAGAATTGGAATTCGATAAAGACAGTGTTTTTCTCGTAACAGGAGGAGCCGGCTTCATCGGCTCGAACATTTGCGAAGCGCTGATAGGAATGGGATATACGGTAAGGTGTCTGGACAATTTGTCCACCGGCAAATATGAGAATATAGAACCATTTACGGCAAATAAAAAATTCACCTTTATAAAGGGTGACATCAGAGAACTGGATACTTGTCTGGAAGCTGCTAAAGGCGTGGATTACTGCATGAATCAGGCGGCTTGGGGAAGTGTGCCCAGAAGCATCGAGATGCCGCTTTTGTATGAAGAGATAAATATTCGAGGTACATTGAATATGATGGAAGCCTGCAGGCAAAACGGGGTGAAGAAATTCGTCTATGCTTCCAGCTCCTCTGTGTATGGGGACCATCCCCAGCTTCCGAAGAAGGAAGGGGCTGAAGGCAAGGTACTATCCCCTTATGCCTTGACGAAAAAGGTGGATGAGGAATACGGAAGGCTGTACAAGGAGCTGTACGGTCTGGATACTTACGGCCTGCGCTATTTCAACGTATTCGGAAGAAGGCAGGATCCGGATGGCGCATATGCTGCGGTGATTCCTAAATTCATCCGTATGCTGTTAAACGGGGAAGTGCCTACTATCAACGGAGACGGAAAGCAATCCCGCGATTTCACTTATATCGACAATGTTATCGAGGCTAATTTAAGGGCCTGTCTCGCTCCCGGCGAAGCTGGAGGAAATGCCTTTAATATCGGTGCCGGCGGAAGAGAATATTTAATTGACGTATATTATAATCTATGCAAGGCACTGGGAAAAGAAGTGGAACCGAATTTCGGACCGGACAGGCTTGGAGACATTCGGGACTCCAATGCGGATATATCAAAGGCGAGAGAGCTTTTAGGCTATGACCCGGAGTACAACTTCGCGAAAGGAATCAGCTTGGCAATTGACTGGTATAAAGAGAATTTGCTGCTATGAAGCCGTTTGGCTGAATAGTACAAGATAATAGGGAGCTGGGTATGAAATATAAGGTTGTGGTATTCGGCGTAAAAGATACGTCGGAAAACATTGTTGAATTCATTCATCATAATATTTGTCCGGTGGATTTGGTCATCACCATTCATAAGGATGTGTTGGGTAAGAATCAGGTTTCCGGTTTTAAGGGACTGTCCGTACTGACGGAAAAATATCAAATACCGGTATTCGAGGCGGAAAGTTATTTCCTCACAGATGAAAAAACCCGCGGCTTCATGGCCGGGAATGAGTTCGAAATAGCGATATCCATGGGATGGCAGCGCCTGATTCCGGCTTACGTGCTGGAAAAGTTCGAATATGGCGTATACGGATTTCATGGTAATTGCGGGTACCTGCCCTTCGGGCGCGGACGGTCTCCGCTAAACTGGTCCATAATCAACGGGGATACAAGATTTAATTTAAATCTTTTCCGTTACGATGAGAATGCGGACAGCCCTAACGTATTTGCTACGGAGATGTTTTCCATAACACCCCACGATGATATACGCTCGGCTCAGTATAAAAATATGATTTGCTCCAAGAGCCTGATAAGGAAACTGTTAAAGGCTTATTCAGAGAAGAATATCGTGATAAGAACGGAGTCCAAGGACTTTGATTCATGGTATAATAAACGTACGGCAGCGGATGGCAAAATCGATTTTCATGACCGCACAAGAAATATTTACAACCTGATTCGCGGGGTAGCGGCTCCTTTTCCGGGGGCATTCGCTATGTGCAGGGAGCAGAAGGTTACGATATGGGAGGCTCATCCCTTCGACGAGATTATAGATTTTTCCTCCTATGCGCCGGGAGAAGTGGTGGACGTTTTCGACGGAAAGCCGGTGGTGCGCACGGTGGACGGGTCACTTCTGATTGAACGGTATGAGTGCGAAAAAGAGCTTATGACGGGAGATGTGCTTGAGTAATGAAAATTGCTGTTCGAATGGATGACATAACTCCTCGTATGGATTGGGAGAACTTTGAGAGATTTCGGGGACTCCTTAAAGAATATGGGGTAAAGCCATTAGTAGGGATTGTTCCGGATAATAGGGATGAAAATCTGAATAAAGATAAAGGTGCAGCTTTAAACGGAGGCTCACCGGAGGAGTACTTCTGGGAACAGGTAAAAGTGTGGAAAAGTGAAGGCTGGACGGTGGCTTTGCATGGATATCAGCACCTGTATACGCAAAAAAAGGGCGGCTGTTTTCCATTGAACCGTTTTTCGGAGTTTGCCGGCCTAAGCTTGGAGCAGCAGAAAAGGATGCTGGACGCGGGTAAGGATATTTTCGCTTCCCATGGAATCGAAACGGACATTTTCATGGCTCCGGCACATTCTTATGACATAAATACTCTTCGTGCACTTAAGGAATTGGGATTTATGAAGCTGACAGATGGTTTCGGCACCAAGCCGTATATGCGCGGAGGAATCACTTTCTATCCGATTTCCTTCAAGCTAAGCTGCAGCCTGAAGAAAAAACAGGGAGTTACAACCATGGTGATTCATACGAATACCATGAAGGATTCGGATTTTGACAAATGCCGAAGGATTTTTCAGTCTGAGGAAATAATTTCTTATGAGGAATATCTAAAGCTGAAGGCGGTGAGAAGAGGATGGATCGGAAATGCTGTCGAATATGGGATGGCATCGGTGAAGCGTTTACTGGTGAAATTTTTGTGATTTAAGGTCTGCGAAAGTGGATATGAGGTATAAATTATGATACAGCCCATTCGTATATTGCATGTATTCGGAGGAGTGAGTCTGGGAGGCGCGGAAAGCCGCATCATGGACTTATATCGCTGCATGGATAGAGAAGAAATACAGTTTGACTTCCTTGTGCATTCCGAATGTGCAGAGTCAAGAAAACCGGAATTTTATGATGAAGAGATAGGGTCGCTTGGCGGAAGGATTTTCGTGCTCCCCAAGTTTAAGGTATATAATTATATTCAGTATAAGAAAGCTGCCGCAGATTTTTTTGAGGAACATCATGAATTTGCGCTTGTACAGGGACATATGACCAGCACTGCTTCTATCTATCTGCCTGCTGCGAAAAAGGCGGGGATTCCAGTATCGGTTGCCCATGCGAGAAGTGCAGGAGTGGATAAGGGAGTGAAGGGCATTATTACCAGGCTTCTGCGGTTACCGTTGTTAAAACGGGCAGATTATTGTTTTGCCTGCTCAAGGGAAGCGGGAGAAGCAGTTTTTGGAAAAAAGTGGGGGGAATCAAAGAAATCGGTGGTGCTGCCCAATGCCATCGCTTCGGAGAAATATATTTTTAATAGGGAGATAAGGGATAAGATAAGGAAAGAACTAGGGGTAGAAGATTGTTATGTAATCGGACATGTAGGGCGGTTTCATTATGCGAAAAACCATGAATATTTGCTTAAGATTTTTTCGTCTCTGCACGCCGGAATGAAGGATAGAAGCGTAAGGGCGGTACTTCTCCTCCTGGGAGACGGGGGTGGAATAGAGCTTGTGCGGCAGCAGGTTAAGGCGCTTAATCTGGAAGAAGATGTGATTTTCATGGGGAATAAAAAGGACGTGGAAAACTATTATCAGGCGATGGACTTTTTTGTATTTCCTTCCCGTTTTGAGGGGCTCCCGGGAACCGTAGTGGAGGCGCAGGCAGCAGGACTTAGGTGCATAATATCCGATAAGATCACGCCGGAAGTGAGACTTTGCCAACTGGTTCATTACGAAAGCATAGACGAGCCTGAGGAGTTATGGGCAAAGTATATTTTAGAGAATGCCTCATACGTAAGAAGTGACATGTACGAGACGATAAAGGGAGCCGGATTCGATGTAAAGGAACAAGCGGCGAAGATGGAAGGCTTTTATAAGACCGGAAAGATGTAATGGAGGTAATCATGAAGAAAAAAATCATGCTGATAGTCCCAATGCTTCATCAGGGAGGGTTCGAGAGAGTATGCGTAGCGACGGCACGGCTGTTGGAGCCGTTTTACGACGTATACATAGTGATGTTTGATTCCAAGGATATCGCTTATGATATCAAAGGGTTGAACGTGATCGACCTGCATATGGGCGTGAAAAAGGATATGGCCGGTAAGCTTTTAAACGTTCTGAAACGCAGCTTTGCAGTGAGCAGAATGAAGAAAAAGCTGAAAATAGATATTGCATACAGCTTTGGGCCGTCGGCAAATGTGGTAAATGTCTTTTCCCGCAGGAGCGAGCAGGTATGGGTAGGCATAAGAAGCTATATGGATATGGAGAACGAAGGGAAAATCAGACTGCTTTGCAGGCTTTCGGATAAAATATTATGCTGTTCCAAGTTGATCGAGGAAGAAATCCGTACTAAATACAACTGCCAAAAGGCAATTACCGTGTATAATCCTCTTAACGTGGAGGAAATACAAAAAAACGCATCGATGCAGCAGCCCAGATTACCATGGGAAAATGCGGAGCATATTATCGTTTCCATGGGGCGGGAGGATGATGTAAAAGGCTATTGGCATTTAATGAAGAGTTTCTCACTCTTACAGAAGGACATTCCGGATGCGAAACTGATGATTATCGGGGACGGCGATTTTGAAGAGTATCGCAGTCTCGCGAAGCGTTTGGGGATCGGTGACCACGTTTACTTCCCCGGAATGAAGAAAAATCCATTCCCTTACTTGAAGGCGGCTGAAGTTTATGTGCTTACCTCCTACAACGAAGGATTTCCGAATGCCCTTTTGGAGGCTATGGCGTTAGAAATTCCGGTCATTGCTACAGATTGTATGACGGGGCCGGGAGAAATACTGCTAAATAGCGACTATGGCGTGCTCATACAGAATATGAGTCCTGAGAAAAACCTGGATGAGAAGTTCATTTCAGGGGAGGAGCAGGGGCTGTATGAAGAAATAAAGAGACTGATGACAGATAGGGAAAGTTACGAGCACTATAAAAAGGCCGCTATTAGACGCGCAGGCGATTTTTCGAATAAGGCTTATGTGGAGATTCTAAAGAAACAGATAGAAATGCAGATGAAGGGATACTAAAAGTGAAAAAGACAATTATTGTAATGCCAATAGCGAATGAAGAGGCGACAATTGCAAAGGTTCTCGATGAAATTTTGTCGTTAGGTTATGACAATTTATACATATATCCGGTTATGGATAATTATTCCAAAGATAAGACACAGAAGATCGTGGAAGAATTTGAGCAAAAAACAGATAAGGTAAAGCTTATTTTTTATAAAGAATCTTATGGAGTTATCAGCTGTTACTTGGAGGGGTTTCGTCACGCGCTGGAGGATGGAGCAGAGCAAATTATCGAGATGGACGGAGGCGGAAGTCATCTTCCGGCACAGGTACCTCAGTTTATAGAAAAATTAGAAGAAGGTTATGACTGTGTATGGGGGTCGCGTTTTGTAAAGGGCGGAGGAATAAGCAACCATCCGTTATATAGGAGAATTTTAAGTTCAGGCGGCACTGTTTTGGCCAACGCGGTGCTGGGGACAAGATTAAAGGATATGACCAGCGGATTTGAAGGTTTCCAGAGGAATATATTGGAGAATATGGATTTGGACAAATTCCTTTCTAAGGGTCATATGTACCAGACTGAAATGAGGTATTACTGCCGTAATTACCGTACGGTAGAGGTGCCCATTCATTATGCAGGCTCCGAATCCAGTTTTCGCATGAAGTCAGTCACCGAAGCACTCAGAATTTTATTTGAACTGAAAAAGAATGAAAAATCGGTCATGAAAAAACAATAGATGCCATATTTACATAACGTATATTTAGTAAATTATTTATAAATGGTAAAATATAAGAAGGATATGCGGCAGCATATTCTTCTTTTCATGTAATAGGAAAGTGCTCCTATTAATGAAAGATAGATGCGCAGCTACGCGCGCGGAACAAAAGCTGTGCTGCCGAAATATTTGGTCGCGAGAATGTGCGAAGCACACTTTTGTTCTTGTATAGGCCGGCTGCCGGCACCTTTGTCATAGTATTTTAATTTGCGCTTACTATATGAATGTGGTAGAATTGGAAAGTATTATGAGGTAAATACACAGAAGTTTTTGCGCCTGCTAAGCGAAGTCACACGAGGTATGAAGTATTGGAAAAGCGAAAAATAGCGTTTCACTTAAACTGTCTGGAGCAAGGGGGAGCCGAGAGGGTAGTGTCCAATTTGGCGAATCAATTTGCGAAAGAAGGATACGAGGTGCTCATTGCCACACAGTGGTATGGAGAAAATGAATTTCAGATAGATGAGAGGATAAGACGGGTCCATGTAGGACTGAATATAGAAGATGAGAAGAAATCGCGGGTGATGCAGTTTTTTTTAAGGATTTTCCACCTGAGAGCCTTTATGAAGAAAGAAAAGCCTGACGTTCTCATAGCCTTTGCTCAAAGAGCGAACTATAGGGCGCTGATGGCCTCCTTTTTTACGAGGGTACCTGTCATCATATCCATTCGGACCGATCCGGTGGGGCATTATGATGCTGTCTCGGACAAGCTGCAAATACCGCTTCTGTTTCCGAGAGCGGCTGGATGTGTGTTCCAAACGGAGGGCCAGCGGGAGTTTTTTGCTCCTTTTTTACAAAAAAAATCGCGGATCATATTGAATCCGCTGCACGATAAATATATTGGTGTTCCGAAACCCATAAGCCGTACGAAAGACGTGGTGCAGTCGGGACGGCTGGTAGATTTTAAAAATCAGCCGATGCTGCTTCAGGCATTTATCCAGGTCCATAAGAAGCATCCCGATTATACGCTCAAGATATACGGCCCGGATTCCTTCGACGGCACGAAGGAAATTCTTGAGGGCATTATCGAAGAAAATCATGCCGGAGATTATATAAAGCTGATGGGCCGAAGCGATTCCTTGGAGAAGGACTTGACCGACGCGGCTTTATACGCTTTTTCCTCCGATTGGGAGGGACTGCCCAATGCGCTGTTAGAAGCGATGGCATTAGGACTTCCCATCGTTGCTACCGATTGTCCCTGCGGCGGCCCGCGCACTGTAATGGAAAACGGGGTAAATGGTCTGCTGATCGAAGTTAAGGACCAGAAGGCGTTAGAGGAGGGAATTAACAAGCTGATCGAGAATCCGGAATATGCGGAGGAGTTGGGAGATAACGCAAGAAAGATTTGTGAAATCGCCAATTCCAAGGCGATATTTGAGCAATGGCGGGATTATATTGAGGAAATTTGCAGTAAAAATAAGCGGTAAAGCATATTAAAAGTAGAAGCAGTAAGATTACTTTTAAAATTTTAGAATTCGGTATTTAACTGCCGAAGTAATTGATAAAGGAGCAGAAAAATGTTTTCATTCGATGATTACAAGGAGATTATAAGAATTATTAAGTCCACTGGCTTGCAGGCGGATTATGAGGAGGCCCTTTACAGGGATAAGTTTATTATTATGCGCCATGACGTGGAATACAGCGTAGAGAGAGCGTACGATTTGGCGAAAGTGGAATCCTCCATGGATTTCACCTCCACCTTCTTTTTCCAGTGGACGAATAATTCCTATAATCTGCTGTCCAGAAAAAACAGGGATATGATATGCGATATGCATGAAAGAGGACAGAATATCGGCCTTCATTTCGCGTTGAACGGAATGACGGATATGAAGGAGGTTCGCAGACAGATTGTAAAGGAGATGCACATGCTAAGTGAGATGCTGGGCTTTGAAATATCCCAGTTCTCAGTTCATAGACCTTCACCGGCAATTTTGGCTGAAAATATTAAACTTCCCGGTATTATCAACGCATATCAGGATAACTTCTTTACTTTTGCGGAAAATGTAACGGAGGATTCCAAGCTCGGAGTAAAATATATGTCTGATGCCAACCATATATGGAGATACGGCTATCCCGACGAAAAGAATATCTTAGGATATGACAAAGTGCAGATTTTGACACATCCTTTCGCCTGGACGAGAAAAGGATATGACAATTATGAAAATTACAAGACGTTAGTACGCGAAAAATATATAGAACTCATCGATAGCATCGACAGAGAGTGCAAAGATTTCGCGGAATATAAGGATAGTTTTTTAGAAGCTAGTAGATAAGAACACGGCAGGAGGTACCGGAATGTGCGGTATATGCGGATTTGTGTCGAGGCAGGATATAAAACTGGCACAACTAAAGGAAATGAATGACACAATGTATCATAGAGGCCCTAACGACAGCGGAGAAGAAATCTATGGGCTGAAAGACGGCTATAGCGTAGGACTGGCCCAGCGTAGGCTCTCCATACAGGATTTGTCTGCCTTAGGACATCAGCCGATGCACTCGGACAACGGGCGTATCAGCGTGGTGTTTAACGGTGAAATTTATAATTTTCATGAGCTGAGAGAGAAGTTGTCCGCTTATTCGTTTTGTTCCACTTGTGATACGGAGATAATTATCGCCGCATATTTGAAATGGGGAATAAGCTGTGTGGACTTTTTTAGTGGTATGTTCGCCATCGCCTTATTCGATAGGGAGAAAGGGGAACTGTACCTGATGCGGGATTGTATCGGAAAGAAGCCCATGTACTATATGGAGAATGGCGCTGAATTTGTTTTCGCTTCGGAGCTGAAGCCGATCATGTCCTTTCCGGGTTTTGAAAAGAAGATAAAAAAAGAAGTCATTTCCCGCTATTTGTATCAGCAGTATATCAATGCGCCGGAGACGATTTTTGAAAATGTATACAAGCTGGAACCGGGGGCCATACTGAAGATTTCTGTGAATAGTGAATCTCGTGCCCTTACGAAAGAAACATGGAAGTATTGGGATATCAAAGATATATACGCTAAGCAAAGGCAGCATATGGTTACGGATTATGCGCAGGCCAAAGGGGAGTTGAAGGGGCTCTTAAAAAAAGCCACCGCCTCCCGGATGATAGCGGATGTTCCGCTTGGTTCCTTTTTGAGCGGTGGCTATGATTCCTCTTTGATTACAGCTATGGCGCAGGAGCATTCTTCGGAACCCGTTAAGACCTTTTCCATCGGCTTTCAGGAGGAAAAATATAATGAGGCCAAGTATGCGAAAGAAGTGGCGGATTATCTCGGGACAAACCATACGGAGCTGTATATCGATGAAAAGCAGATGTTCGACCTCGTGGAGAGCATACCGAAGTATTATGATGAGCCCTTTGCCGACAGTTCCCAGATACCATCTATGCTCGTTTCTGCTCTGGCAAGGGAGCACGTGACTGTGGCGCTTTCCGGTGACGGAGGCGATGAATTTTTCTGCGGCTATAATATCTATGAAAATGTGGCTCAGGCGCAGATGCTGGATATGGCCGGAGCAGCGGTACATGGAATTTGTGGTCTTCCCCTCATAAAGCAGGCGGGACTTTCAAGGAAGCTCCCTTTTCGTGTGCGCGTTATTGCGGAGAACAGGAATAAAGAGACGAAGACGCAATTCGGTGCCAGCAATTATATCGTGCGCGCAGGCGCAATGGTAAAGAACGATGGCAGCGAACTTCCCTGCCATTATGAGATAGAAAGCAAATATGGAGAACGTAAATGGCAGATTCGCCGGATGCTTTTAGATATGGACACTTACCTTCCGGGAGATATTCTCTGTAAGGTGGACAGAGCTTCCATGAAGTATTCTCTTGAGGCCAGATGTCCCATTCTCGATAGAGATGTTATGGAATATTCTTATAGGATTCCCCATGAGTATAAGTTTTATAAAGGGGATAAAAAACATATTTTGAAGGATATTGCGTATGACTATATACCGAAGGAGCTTTTGGACAGGCCGAAGGTGGGCTTTGGAGTGCCTCTCGACAAGTGGCTGAGAGGTCCTTTGAAGGAGCAGCTCCTTTCCTACAGCGAAAAGGATTACTTGGAAAAGCAGGGAATCTTTGATTCGGCTTATGTATCCAATATGATTCGGGAGTATATTAAGACAGGCGACGGAGGTCCCGCTACCGGTGCTAATTATTCCAAGCTTTCATGGTCCTTCTTTATATTTGAGCAGTGGTACCAATACTATTTTAGCTGAAAATGAGGGCACTGCTTTTCGATGAGGAGGGGCGTTTAGCCCGTAAGATAAAGAAAGGAATGGTTTTTTGGATAAGAAACACCTGGCTCTATTTATAAGTTCTTTGAATAAAGGCGGCTCCGAAAGAGTGTTAGTCAATCTTGCCGAATACTTTTATGCACAGGGATACCGAGTAACTATCGTGACCCAGTACCGTTCGGAGAACGAATATCCGGTAAGCGACGGTATAAGCAGGGTTCTGTCGGATATCGACGGAGAGGAAATACGAAAGGGCAGGGCGGCCAATTTCTGCGGGCGCTTTAGGAAGCTTCGAGGCATATGGAAACAGGAAAAGCCCGACCTGATTTTATCCTTTATCGGCAAGAATAATATTATGGCGATACTGACTTCCCGCTTTCTGCACATACCGGTGGTAGTGTCGGTACGGGGCGAGCCGGAGCTGGAATATTACTCTCGCGGACTTAGACTGGCAGCAAGATACGTCTTTCGACTGGCAGACGGCATTGTCCTGCAGACAAAAAGCTGCCTTTCGTTTTTTCCAAAAGCGGTGAACAAAAAGGCAATTATACTTAAAAACTCTCTTAATCGTGCATTTATAAAGGAAGGCTATGAAGGAGAGCGAGAGAAACAGATCGTAGCGGTGGGACGGGTGGATGCCAACAAGAACCATGAAATGATTATCAGGGCATTTGCAGAAATTGCAGACAGATATCCGGACTATAAGCTCATCATATACGGCGAAGGACAGTTGCGGCAGAGGCTGACAGAATATGCCGGAGATTTGGGACTTTCGGAACGGATTAAGCTGCCGGGAGCCATATCTAATGTAGAGGATGCCATTTATAAGGCATCGATATTCGTACTATCCTCTTATTCCGAGGGGATGCCCAATACTCTTTTGGAGGCTATGGCTTTGGGAATACCTGTTATTTCTACGGACTGCGCGCCGGGCGGCCCTAGAGAGTTGATTGTCCATGGGGAAAACGGTCTGTTAATCGCTCCGGGTGACTGGAAGGAATTGGCGGAAAACTTGCAAAAACTATTAGATAACACGGATTATGCAAAAAAAATGGGCAGAAATGCTTCAAAAGTGAAAGAAGAATTCAATCCGGAAATCATAAACCGGGCATGGAAAAATTATTTGGAAAAGATAATGCAAGGATAAGTGTGAAAAGAAATCCTAAGCTGATAAAATGCATCATCTAAGAATTTCTATAATTTTACACAGAAGAAGACTCTCTGAGTCTTCTTCATGGATTGTTTGTGCCGCAGAGCGGCATGTTTACAAGGTTGAAAGAAGCATGGGTATAAAAATGACTGTAAAGCAAGCGGTGAAATCGGCAATTTTTATCATTATTTTCATATATATCCTTCTTACCGTTACTTATATTATACGGACCAACGGAGATGTAAAGGACAGGTTTGCGGGATTTTACGCAGAGCCGAAGGATACCATAGATGTGGTTATGATAGGCTCAAGTCCTGTATATCCCTATTATTCTACTCCGCAGATGTGGGGAGAATATGGCATAACGGCATATCCTATCTCCAGCAATCTGCAAAGGCCGGTAGCAGGAGTCTATATGGTGGACGAAGTAAGGAAGACACAGAATCCGTCGTTATATGTATTCGAAATGCGTATGTATACGGCCAGTGAAATAGATCTTACCAACAATATGGCTTATACCAGAGGTGTTACGGATAACATGAAATACTCGTGGAACCGGATAAAGACCATAAATGCCATGGTAGAAGAACCTTCTGAGCGTTATACGTATTATTTTGATATTTTTAAATACCATTCTAATTGGAAGACGATAGTGCTGCCAAAACAGTTGGCATGCTTCCGCTATGAGCTCTTGGACGGTCAAAAGGGATATGTGATGACAGATGAAGTAGGGCCCTGTGAAGCGGTGGACACCTCTGCGATTACAGGGAAAGCCCCGATGCCCGAGGAACAGGAGCAGCATTTATATGAGTTGCTCGACTATTTGAAAGAAGAAAAATTACAAGCGTTATTTATTCTCTCTCCGACGGTAATGGAGGAAGAAAAGCAAATGATGTACAATTATATGACGGATATTATAGAGAGCTATGGCTATGAATTCCTGAATATGAACGATCATTATGAAGAAATCGGTCTGGACTTCGCTTCCGACTTCAGCGATTACGGCGGACATACAAATGCATTAGGGGCTAAAAAGTGTACGTCATTTTTGACGGATTATGTCACAAGCAATTATTCCTTAAAAGATAAAAGAGGCGATGACCGCTATGCCAAATGGGACGCTGCATATGAGCAGTGGAAGAGCAGCTATGAAGAAGCAGCACAGACAATTGCCGGGCGGATTGAACGCGGCGATTTTGCGGAAGTGACAGCAGAAGAATAAAGGAGACAGGGATATGTGTGGTATTGCGGGATTTTGCAACTTAAGAGGCGACTGGAGCGGCAATATAGACAGAATGAACCACCGCATGCTTCATAGAGGGCCGGATGCTTCCGGCGTATGGAGAAGCGAAGAGGGGACAGTGGTGTTGGGGCACCAGAGACTGTCCATCATGGACTTGACTCCTACCGGCGCTCAGCCGATGGAATCGAGCAGCGGGCGTTTTGTTATCGTATTCAACGGGGAAATCTATAATTATAAAAAGATTGCCAACAAGCTTCTGGAGGAAGAAAAGGTTGCTCAGTTCAGAGGAACCTGCGATACGGAAGTGCTTTTAGAGGCAATGGAAGCTTATGGTGTGGAGCAGGCCATCGGAATGTGCAAGGGCATGTTTGCCATCGCCTTATATGATAAAAAAGAACAGGTGTTATTTTTAGTAAGGGATAGAGTGGGAGAAAAACCGCTCTATTATGGCTTTGCGGGTACCGATACCTTTGCTTTCGCTTCTGAGATAGGCTGTATCGCCGCTTTGGAAAACTTCAACAATGAAATCAATACGTCGGTGCTGGACATTTATTTTACCCATGGATATATTCCGGCGCCCTATTCTATTTATAAGGACATTTATAAATTAGAGGCGGGCAGTATTTTAAAAATTAAAGCGCCCTACCGCGAGGAAAATATTTCCATATCTACTTATTGGTCAATGAAGGAAGCGGCGGTAAAAGGGCAATCGTGTTTATTTACGGGCAGCGAGGAGGAAGCAGCAGGAGAGCTGGAACGCCTTTTGAAGGAGTCCATAAAGGAACAGATGGTGGCGGATGTGCCGGTAGGCGCGTTTTTGTCCGCAGGAATCGACAGCAGTACGATTGTAGCGCTGATGCAGTCTCTGAATAATAACAAGGTGCGGAGCTTTACTATCGGTATGACCGAGGAAGGGTACAATGAAGCGGCGGCGGCGAAAGAGATAGCGAAGCATCTGGGAACAGATCATATGGAATTGTATATTACAAAGCAGGATGCCATCGATGTGATACCAAAGCTGGGTTACATGTTCGGAGAGCCCTTTGCCGACTCCTCTCAGATTCCAACCTATCTTGTGAGTAAGATGACGAAGGAGCATGTGACGGTTTCCTTGAGCGGGGATGCGGGAGATGAACTGTTTGGCGGCTATACGTCCTATGAGTCGGTAAGCCGTATCTGGAATAAGATGAAGGGCATACCATATTTTGTAAGAAAGCCTTGCAGTGAGCTGGTTCTTCACAGTCCCCTTGCAAAAAAACAGATTTACCGTACGAAGGCAGCCCTTTTAGGTGCTAAGACACCGGGCAGACTATATGAAATTTCATATGAAACGGATCCGCTTACGAAGAAAATCAGCAGGAAGCATGCCGACTGCCCGTATAAATACAGCCAGTTTACCCATTATATGGAAGAAGTGAACCATAATATCATGCTGATGGACATGCTCATGTATCATCCCGACGATATCCTTGTGAAGGTGGATCGGGCGGCGATGGCGGTTTCTCTCGAAACGAGGGTTCCTATGCTGGATAAGGATGTGGTGGAATTCGCATGGACACTTCCGATTGAGTATAAACGTCAGGGAAAGACGGGAAAAAAGGTTCTTAGGGATGTGCTGTACAAATATGTTCCCAGGGAAATGATGGAGCGTCCCAAAAAGGGATTCAGTATACCGATCGATAAGTGGCTTTTGGAGCCGGAGCTTAGAGGCTGGGCGGAAGCCCTCATAGACAGAAAGACCTTGGAGCAGCAGGGAATCCTCGATGCCGACGTAGTATGGCAGATATGGGAGGATTATACGAAGAACGGTGTTTGGCGTATCCAGATATGGTTTATATTGATGTTTCAGCAATGGATGCTGGTGTGAAAGGTGTGATCATTGATGAATATAATTCGTATGTCCGGGGGAATCGGGAATCAGATGTTTCAGTATGCGCTGTATTTGAAGCTCGTTTCTCTCGGCAGGAAAGTGAAGTTCGATGATGTGACGGAATATGAGCTGGATAACGCAAGGCCCATTATGCTTCCGGTGTTCGGCATCGATTATCCGAAGGCGACGAAGGATGAGGTGGTCGAGATAACGGACGGCTCCTTGGACTTTAAGGCCAGAGTCAGGAGGAAGCTGTTTGGACGAAAGAGCAGGCAGTATACCGAAGCGTCCTTCGATTACGACGAAGAGGTGCTGAGAAGGGATTCTGCCTACTTGTGCGGAAACTTCCAGAGCGAGAAGTACTTTAAGGATATTGAAAAAGAAGTGAGAGAAGCGTTCCGTTTCCGGAATGTCCAGATACCAACGGGGATAAAAGAACAGATCAAAGGCTATGAGAAGGAAATCACCGAAAGCCTATCTGTCAGTGTTCATATAAGGCGGGGGGATTATCTTCAGGCGGCAGACGTATATGGAGGCATCTGTACGGACGCTTACTATGACAAAGCGATAGATTATATGAAAAATAAGTACAAGACAGCGCATTTTTTCGTATTTACCAACGATGCTATCTGGGCGGAAAAATGGTGCGGGGCAAAGCAGAAAGAAAATGAAGGGCTGGTATTTACGGCAATAAAGGGAACACAGGAGTCTACCGGGTATATTGATTTGATGCTGATGAGTAAATGCAGGCATCATATCATTGCCAACAGCAGCTTTAGCTGGTGGGGAGCCTGGCTTGGAACCGCGTCGGACAAATGTGTGGCAGCTCCTGAAAAATGGCTGAATACGCGTGAATGTCACGATATTTTCACGCCGGAGATGGTTAGGATTGATGCGTATGGAAAAATTAATATCAATAATAGTACCAATTTATAATATAGAAGCATATCTGCCAAGGTGCGTGGATTCCCTTTTGGCACAGACCTATTCGAAGCTGGAAATCATACTGGTGGACGACGGTTCTACCGACAGTTCACCGGATATCTGCGACAGCTATGGGAAGCGGGATGGCAGAATAAAGATAGTTCACAAAAAAAACGGCGGTTTGTCCGATGCGAGAAACGCTGGGATGGATGTCGCTTCCGGTGAATATATCGGCTTTGTGGACGGAGACGACTGGATCGATAAGGACATGTATCTGGCCATGTACTGCGCTTGCGAAAAGGAGGCTGCCCAAGTGGCAGCATGCCGTTATAAACAGATAAGATCCTCGGAGCAATGTGAGGAAGCGGGGATGATTGACGCATCCGAGGGTAATAGTGTATTATTATCCAAAAAGAACGCTTTGGAGGCGTATGTCTGCGGAGATGAAAAATACGTGATATATAATTCAGTGTGGAGCAAGCTTTTTGCTGCCGAACTGATTAGGGATATGCGCTTTCCAGTAGGAAAGAATTCTGAGGACATCATGTTTACTACGAAAGCTTTCTGCCGCATGAACCGGCTTGTTTATCTGGATACGCCCTATTATAATTATGTGCTGGACCGAGAGGGGAGCATTATGAATGAAAAGGCAGGGCAAAGAAGACTTCAGGATGAGATTCCCTTTTGGAGGGAGCAGATTGCCTACATTGCAGAGGCGGGCATGACGGAGCTTTCCGATAAGGCGGCTTATCATTTCTACCGCCGGATGCTGTTTTATTATATAGATTTTATGGATAGTACGGCTACGAGAGGATTCGCAAAGGAAATCGCCTCGCAGCTTAGAAAAGAGAAGGAAAGCATCCGAAGGATTCACAAAAAGAAGTATGTTGCCATAGGAGACAAGGCCCGGATGAAGCTGGCATTAGCTTGGCCTTATGGGTATTACTTCGCAGTGAAGCTGTATGATAAATATGTGATTCCGATTCGGAGCAAAGCGTAATAGGAGACAGTTATTTCTATGAATTTATTGAAGAGAGTATCAAAAATTTTAACTAAAAGACAAAAGAAACTGCTTGGTCTTCTGCTGATTATGATGCTGATCGGTGCGGCGCTGGAGACGGTGGGAACCTCTCTGCTCCTTCCCTTTATCACGGTAGCGATGGATCCGGCAAGCATATCCGAGAACGAATATTTAAGATATTTCTACGATTTCTTTCATCTGACCGATGCCAGCGGTTTCCTGATTATGCTGGCAATCGTACTTATCATCGTGTATGTGGTGAAGAGCATATATTTATTTTTCATGTATTATGCGCAGTACCGTTTTATCTATAACGGACAGTATAATACCTCCAGAAATCTGTTCAAGGATTATGTAAGACGCCCCTACGAATTCTTTCTGGATGCCAGTACGCCTGTGGTGATGCGGCATATTATGAGCGATGTGAACGGCTCCTATAATCTGCTTCTTACCTTCCTGCAGATGTTTACTGAATTATTCATTTTTGTTGCACTTCTCATACTGGCGGTAGCGATAAGTCCTTTGATGACGCTTATCATCTGCGGTGTTTTAGGAATCATCCTGATGCTGAATAAAAAGGTCCTCGGCCCCATCCTCAGACGGTTCGGGCACGAGGTGCAGACCAATAGCGCTCTTACCACAAAGTGGATCATGCAGGCGGTAAACGGCATGAAGGAAACAAAGGTGCTGAACAAAGAGCGGTATTTCGTGGAGCAGTACGAAAAGAGTGCAGGCAGGCTGAATACGATTCAAAAAAGGCAGAATTCCATGCAGAATATTCCGCGCCTTGTGATAGAGACGGTCTGCATGTGCGGAATCCTCGGAATCGTGGCGGCTTTCCTCGCTGTGGGCAATAACATCGGAGAGATGATCAAGCAGGTAGGTATGCTCGCGGCTGTTGCGATCAAGCTTATGCCGAGCGCCAATAAGCTTTCTACTTATATTAACAATATTGCTTACTACGAGCCTTCTTTAGGCGCGGTGGAAGATATCATTATCCGCAGCCATGAAAAGGATGTGAATACGGATGCCCTATTCCTTAAGAATGAAGAAATTGTGCCTGTGGGATTTATAAAAGAGGTAAAGCTTGAAAATATTACGTATTGTTATCCCAATACGGAGCTGAATATTTTGGAAAATGCCAGCGTTTCTATTCCGCTTGGAAAATCTGTCGGCTTTATCGGGCCTTCCGGTGCAGGGAAATCCACTACGGTAGATATACTGCTGGGACTTTTGCATCCGCAGAAGGGTAAGGTAACGGTGGACGGGGTGGACATTAAGTCGAATCTTCCCGGCTGGTATGCGAAAATAGGTTATGTTCCCCAGATGATATTCATGCTGGACGACACGATCAGGAATAATGTGGCATACGGTGTAGACGAAGAGGATATCGACGATGAACAGGTATGGTATGCCTTAAAAGAAGCGCAGATGGATGAATTCGTGCGCGGACTCCCCGAAGGACTGGATACGAGTATTGGCGAGAGAGGTGTGCGTATTTCCGGTGGTCAGAGACAGCGTCTGGGTATTGCCAGAGCGCTGTATACGGAGCCTGATATTATGATTTTCGATGAAGCGACCTCCGCGTTGGACAACGATACGGAGCAGGCGATTATGGAAGCGATCGAAAGGCTTCACGGTAAAAAAACACTTGTTATTATTGCCCATAGATTGACAACCATTGAAAAGTGCGATGCAGTTTACCGGGTAGAAAACCAGATTTTTAAAAGGGAACGTTGATTCAGGAAAGGACGATCAATACGAGATGAGCGAATATAAAAACGGCAGATTGCAGCTTCCTAACATAACGTTAGCGGCGCTGACCAGTGTCAACGTGAAAGAGACGATCAAAGCGTTAGAATACAGCATGAAGGATATCGATTTCGGCGAGGTAGTGCTGATCACTCATAGAAAGCCCCTTTTTTTGCCGAAGGGAATCACATATAAGCATATTGATAAATTGAAGACCATCGATCATTTTAATTACGATATGATTTATAAGATACATGAATACATCCATACGGATTTCATGCTGCTCGTACATTACGACGGATTTGTGGTAAATCCGGACATGTGGCGGGATGAGTTCTTAGACTATGATTACATTGGTTCGCCTTTTCCGCTTCCGGGGGATGATTTTTCCTATAGGGATGCGAATGGAAATATATGCAGGGTGGGGAACAGTGTGTCCATTCGAAGCAAGCGGCTCTTGGAATTTCCTGAGAAGGCGGGTATTCCTTTTGAGGCGGACCATGGATTTTTTAATGAGGATGGCTTTATCTGCTGTAAGAACAGGCATTTGTTTGAGGCGGCGGGCATGAAGTATGCACCCCTGGAGGTGGCAAAATATTTCGGACATGAATCCATGATACCGGAGGTGGAAGGTATCCGTCCCTTCGTATTCCATAAGTGGGCGGGGACGAATGCGCAGTATCCCAGGTTTTAGATAAAATGAATGCTTGTCTGTAAGACAATAATGTGAAAAATGAATTTTTCACAGCAAAAATTATTTTGTTTGCGAACATTGTGCCTAATATGTGCTCCTACATATAGTCCCAAGTTTGCAGGTTATGAGAAAGGCATGGTTATTAGAATGGTTTATGACAGCTTTCAGTTTTTTAATGAATTAGATATTTTGCTGCTTAGAATGCATATCTTAAATGATGTGGTGGACAAGTTCGTGATCAGCGAATCCACAGTTACGTTTTCCGGCGACGAAAAGCCGTTATTTTATGCGGAAAATAAAGAAATGTTCAAGGAATTCGAGCACAAAATCATTCATAATGTAGTGGATGACACCCCCATGGACTGCGATGCCTTCACGAGAGACCATCATCAGAAATGTGCCGTAGCCAGAGGGCTTTCAGGATGTAAGCCGGAGGATATTGTGATATTCAGCGATGTAGACGAGATTCCGAATCCCGAGGTGCTTAAGACACTTATTCCGAAGGTGGAAGACGGGAAAATCTACATGTTGGCTCAGAGGCTTTTTTATTGTTATTTGGATATGGAAGAGATATCGGGCAGACTGCTTTCGGTAACAGGTGATTTTGAAGGTGTGGAAAAGCCCATGTGGCTTGGCACCAAGGTATGTCGCTATAACATGTTGGAGCACTATACTACGGAGGAACTGAGGAATAAAGAGCAGAAGGCGATTGGAGTAAGGGTTCCTGACGGAGGCTGGCATTTCAGTTACATGGGCGGAGGCAAGAACCAGTCCGTGGAGGAAAGGGTAAAGTACAAGATTAAAAGCGCTGCTCACCAGGAATACAACAACCGCTCCACCTTGTCGAAGGTAAGAAAAAATATTAAAAACCATGAGGATATTTTCGGCAGAGAAGCTCAGATGGTACAAGTGAAAGTTGATGAGACCTTTCCTGCGTATCTGCGGGAAAATATAGATAAATACCAGTATTTGCTCTATAAAGAACCGAAGTGGTTTGATGTTGTAAAGGCATGGTTCTCGTGATGAAACGAACGGATAATTTTTTTCTCATTCATAATTATAATACGGTTCCAACAGAGCTTCTCGAATATTGTGAAGACTACCTTATCGTGGATGCCTCTACGGAGAAAGCGGTGACGGCTGAGCTTAAGGAGCGGGGGCTTCGCCATGTACACATCGAAAATACAGGACATAACATTACGACCTATTTTGACTATTTTGCGGAGCATTTCGAGGCGTTGCCTGAAGTAATCTGTATTTGTAAGGGAAATATGTTGGGGCGGCACTGTTCTAAGGATTATTTCGACAAGGTGTATGGCAATAAATATTTCACGTATCTCTACGAGGATAAGGATAGCAGAGCAAAATTCTCAAAGCCGGTCTCAGAGGCAGAGAAAGCTATGGTAAGCAGTATATCCAGCCTTGTTTCCGAAAGCCAGTATATAGAGGAGAATACTTCGTGGTATGTGGATTCTCCCGAGCATCCGCACAGATATTTCGATAATTTCGATGATTTGCTGACCTTTATTTATAAGGATCCGGTAATCCCCAGGTATTGCTTGTTTTCGCCGGGGGCCTGCTATATCGTGAGGAAGGAACAGATAACAAAGCATAGTCCTGCTTTCTACCGTAATCTGAACAAGATTATGAATTATGGGTTGAATCCTAATTTTCCTTCGGAGGCGCATATGATAGAGAGAATGCTTCCGGCAATTTTCGAAGCGGCATATGAGGAAAACGAGTGGATGAATGATGAGACGGCCTTCGATGATAAATTATTGGAGCGTATGGAAATGATAAAGAAAAAGGATGAGTGGAACAGAAAACGATTTAAGCGGTTTCGACGCTTATTCCAGTAAAAGGCGTGGTTAAGAATTATGATCGGAACGGAGTTTTTGAAAGGGCAGGGGCTCGGCAATCAATTGTTCTGTTATGTATCTGTACGGTGCATCGCGAAGGATCTTGGCTGTGATTTCGGTACAGCCGGACAGGAACAGCTCGCTGTTAATATTCATAGTAAAAAAGGCATGTATTTCATGGATATGGATTTGGGCAGCCCCATCTTGGATGTAACTGGTTTCCACATTTATCGGGAAGCAGAGGAGAGGCTGTATCTGAAAAGCTGCGCTCATGACATGGCAAACGGGTGTTATGTGGCGGGAGCGGACGAAAATCTGTATCGAATCGGCGATAATACACTTATCTACGGGAACCTACAGGCCGAGCGGTATTTTATCCGCCATAAAGAAGAGATAAAAGAATGGCTGAAGGTAAAGGCGGAATTCGACTCCTACGAATTCTGCAAAGACAACTTGTGCATAATGAATGTACGAGGTGGGGAATATGCGGATAACCGCGCTCTTTTTTTAAGAAGAAAATATTGGCTGAATGCCATGAAATATATGAGAAGCCTTCGAAGCGATATGGAATTTATGATAGTAACGGACGATGTGGAAGCTGCAAAAAGGCTTTTGCCGGACATCCCGGCCTATCATTTTGAACTGGCGAAGGACTATGTGACGATTAAAAACGCTAAGTATTTAATCTTGTCTAACTCCACCTTCGCTTTTTTTCCTGCATTTACCAGTGAGACGGCCGTAAAGATCATAGCGCCCAAATATTGGGCAAGACACAATGTGTCCGACGGATATTGGGCCTCCGAGCAGAATATTTATGAGGGCTTTGTGTATCAGGATAGGAAGGGCAGACTGTTTACGGCGCGGGAATGTGTGGAAGAGCTGGAGGAGTATAAAGGGAAAAAAGGAAGCCGGAGAAATGTGAGTTACGGAGAAAGGTCGA
Organism: Bacillota bacterium; assembly: GCA_023442465.1. Classification (GTDB taxonomy): domain Bacteria; phylum Bacillota; class Clostridia; order Lachnospirales; family Lachnospiraceae; genus Kineothrix. The sequence continues at coordinate 127,612 of JAEZZQ010000034.1, forward strand.
TTAAAATAAAGATTGCAGAAGAACGGTTTATGTATTATACGGATAAGGCAGCAGGAAAAGTAAGACGATTACCGGGTTTCTGATTACTTGAGGAAAGGGTAAGGGAAAACGGTGAGAGCAGGAGTGAAAGTGAGGCGCATGATGTGATGGCAAAGGTATCGATTTGCATTCCGGCATATAATAATGTGCTGTCGTTGAGACGGCTGTTTAAGTCAATTGAAATACAGACATATAAGGATTACGAAGTGATCGTTACCGATGACTCCACGGATGATGCGATAGCGAGGTTGGCTGAAGAAAAGAAATACATCCGATATTTTAAGAATGAAAAAAGACTCGGGTCCACGGCAAATTGGAATGCAGCGGTGGAGAAATCCAGTGGTGAATACGTGAAAATTATGCATCATGATGATTGGTTCACTGATGAAAACAGTCTTCAGGCCTTTGTCAGCCTGTTAGAGGACCATCCGGAAGCTGATATGGCATTCTCTGGTACAATTCAAGCGCAGGAATGTAATTCCTTTGCCAGATGTATCAGCAAGAAGGACGCTCAGCTCATAAAATCGGATTACCGCAATCTATACTTAGGCAATACGATCGGAGCTCCCAGCGCTGTAATGGTAAGACGAAAAGGAGATGTATTTCCTAAATATGACGAGAAGTTAAAATGGCTTGTCGACATGGAATATTACATGGGGGTCCTTAAGAACAATCCTCGGTTTGCATATACGGAGCAGCCGCTTATTACCATAGGAATAGGCAGCGGGCAGCTTACGGAGCAGTGCAGGGATGACCTTGAACTGAATGCTTATGAATACGGATATATTTACGAGAAGTATGACCTAAAAGAGGAAATGGAATACAAGAGTAAGCTGATAGAGATTCTGATACAAGCTGGAAAGAACTATAAAGATGCAGAAGAATACGGGATTCCCGAAAGGGAATATAAACGCGTGCAGGCGGATAAGCTCATCAGCAAGGTGAAATGGAAGATGACACACATATTGAATGAAAGATTCTGGGCTTTTTTCTTTCTTGTGATTTTTGTCATAAGTATGATTCCTGTTTTTATGCTCTCTGGCATTAATCAGGCCACCGGAGACGATTTGGGTTATGGGAAACTGACCCATGAGGTATGGCTGAATACGCACTCCTTAACCGCGGTTATAAAAGCAGCATGCCAAACGGTGGAAAATTATTATGCGGGGTGGCAGGGAACATGGACTTCCATATTCTTATTTGCATTTCAGCCGGAGGTTTTTTCTCCTGACGCTTATGTTATTGTACCTTTTTTGATGACGGGAATCTTTTGCTCGGCAACGGGGATATTGTCGTATTATCTGTTGGTGAAGCTGGCGGGAGGCAGCAGGTATTCTTATATAATCATAACGGTACTGCTGGTAACAACCATGATCCAGTTTTTGCCAAGTACCAAATCAGGAATTTTCTGGTATAACGGTGCGGCTCATTATGTGATTCCCTACGGTGCGGCGTTGCTTGGAATCTATTTTTTCCTGTACTTTATGAATGAGGGAAAAATCAGGGCATACATAGGTATGCTGCTTTGCATGCTGCTGTTAGGAGGAATGAACTATCAGGCGGCGCTTTTGGCCCCTATTGTGATGAGCCTGTCTTTATTGTTCTACTATAGAAATAAGCAAATAAAAAGAACGGCAGCTTTCCTGCTTTCTTTGGTAATGGAAATGGTAGGACTGGTAATAAGCATGAGATCGCCGGGGAATAGGAACAGAGGCGGGGAGGACTTCGGCTTCAGTATAGGTCTGGCCCTCAAGACCATTTTGGAATGTTTTATTCAGGGAACTGTACAGATTGGCGAATATTTCGTGGAGCATCCATTTCTTATATTGATTTTTGCCGCCGCTGCTTTATTTATATGGCATATGTTTACAGCTTTAAGTGTAAGAAAGAAATATCCGTATCCTGCCGTATTCGTATTTTTTAGTTATTGTGTGTATTGCGCGATGTTCGCTCCGCAGATATATGCGGGTGTGGATGTGTCGGGCGGTGTATATAATATGAATTATTATATATTTATACTCATGATATTTAGTAGCATGTTCTATGTTGAAGGCTGGCTGGCGTACCGGTTGGAAAGGCGCGATATAAAATGGATTAATAAAAATAAAGTTATTATTTCCATGGTGGCAGCGATGGTGCTTTTGGCTGTTCTTTTTAAAGGAACCTTACGGGAAACTACTACATTTTCCTGCATTGAGTATATGTCGAGCGGTCAGGCAGCCGATTTTAAACGCCAGATGAAGGAACAAAAGACAATACTTCTCGATGATAGTATAAAAGATGCAATCGTACCGGACATTAATGATAATCAGGGACCGCTCATGCATATGCCGATAACAAGCAATCCGGAGGCGTGGACGAATACAGTGACAAAAGATTTCTATGGAAAAGACAGTGTAGTATCGATACCGAAAGAGGAATGGGTTGAAATGTATAAATAAGCAGAAAAGAGGCAGATATGAATAGGGATGAAAAGCATTTGAAATTAAAATTTCCAGAAGTGGAAGGTAATTTTAAGGTGAAAAATATGGGACTTCTATTCCTATATCTAAGTGTTATCCTGGAAATTATTATTGTAATTATCGATAAGAGTAACTACATCAATCCAATAGAAGGTCAATTGTTTCGGGTTACGTTCCTGCTTGCGGCGGTGAAGGTGCTCCTTACCAAATATACGAAAAAAGAGTGGACCTGGCTGATTGCTTTCGGGCTTCTGGGATTTGTATCATACAAAATAACGGGACGGAATGAGATACTGCGCATTGTTGTATTTATAGCGGCTTGTAAAAATGCGGATATGAGAAGGATATTAAAGCTTGTATTTTATACGACCTTGTCAGGATGTATGCTTCTTATAGTGTTATCCATAAGCGGGATATACGGAGGGGTAGCGCTGGTGGCGGATTTTGGAAGAGGATATGTGCAGACCAGATATTGTCTTGGAATCGGACATCCCAACGCCCTTCACTGCATGTTCCTTATGCTGCTTTCGTTAGGATTGTATTTGTATAATGATAGGATGAGGTGGTATTATTATATTATCCTCTTTGCGCTCAATTATGGCTTGTTTATTCTTACTGATTCGAATACGGGCATATTGATGAGTACTTGTGTGATAGCGGGAGGCGTTGTTGTCAGATATTGGAAAAGCCTAAGAACGCAGGCGTGGGTGTATGCTGCCGGAGTTGCTGTATTTTTATTCTGTGTTCTATTTTCTGTTCTGGTAGCGGACAGCAGAGTGACACAGCCTGTAAATTACTGGTTCGCGAATCCATGGGTTGCGGAGGCGGAGTCCCACCTAAACGGCAGAATTGTCGACTTATATTACGGCTCGATAAATCAGGAAGGGACGACAGCTACATGGTCGCTGTTCTCGGGACCGGAGAACAATTATTATTTCGACATGGGTTTTGTCAGGCTTTTTTACTGGTATGGGATAATACCAGCCATTGTTTATATTGTTTTACAAGTGCTCCTCATCCTGCAGTTTTACAAGAAAAAGGACGGAATGGGGCTGGTAATGATAATTGTTTTTGCCGTATATACGGTGGTGGAGGCACACTTGGTATCTGTTTATATCGGCAGAAATTATATATTGTTTTTGATGGGTATGTATATGAGTGAAATACTGTGCTTAGAGGATGAGAACGAAGTTCATATATGGAATTTATGGAAGTTACCTCGCAGAAATTCGGTCAAGCTTTGAAAGGGTACGGGAGTAAGGATGAAACAGAAGAACAAGATTATGGAAGTATATGGATTATGGTTTGCGGACTTGATTTGTATCGTGGTTTCCTTTGTTGCCGCAACTTATATCCGTTTCGGCAATTTCAGGGATATGGGGGATCAGAGCATACATTTTCTTGTATGTATATGTCTGCTGCTCTTTGGAACCGTCTATAACTTCTTTATCGACTGGAACAGAAACTTCTTGAAAAGAAGTCTATGGAAGGAGGCATATGCCGTACTTCAGTACAACGCCATTATGATTCTGGTTGTTACCTTCCTTATGGTACTGGTCAAATGGGCAGATGTCTTTTCCCGTTTGGTGTTAGGATATTTCTTTATCTTGAATTTTATCATGTGTCTGGCGATCCATATGGCTATCAAAAAATTTCTGCACACGTATTATTCTTCGGAGCAGAATTCTGTGAAGGTCATGGTGGTAACGCAGAAGGACCTGATTGATGCAACGCTTAACAGATTGAATAAGGAGTTGGATATTTACTATCAGGTGGTTGCTCTCGTTTGTATGGACGAGAATCTGGTGGGTGAGGAAATAAGGGGAATCCCTGTAGTGGCGGGAAAAGAAGACTTAATCGAGGTATCGACACAGATGGCGTTAGACGAGGTATTCTTAAGCCTGTCGGATATTTCTCAGAAGCAGTTGGAGAATGTGATACACAGTTTCGGTGACATGGGCGTGAATTGCCATTATAATCTGGAACTGCCTGGAATAGAAGCCAACCAAAGCAAGGTGGACAGCTTTGGGAATTATACAGTCATTACCTATACCCGTTTTCAGAGCAGCTATAAGAGAATGCTCATAAAGCGCTGGATGGATATTATCGGCGGTTTGGTAGGAATGCTCATTACTTTCGTGTTCCTTCCCTTTGTGGCTGCTGCCATTAAGCTGAATTCCAAGGGACCGGTATTTTTCTCCCAGGTCAGGATCGGACGTAACGGAAGAAGGTTTAAAATATATAAATTCCGCTCCATGTATATGGATGCGGAGGAGCGCAAAAAAGAATTAGAGGAGCAGAACGAGATGCAGGGACTCATGTTTAAGATAGAGAATGACCCCCGAATCACGAAAGTGGGCGCCTTTCTTCGAAAGACGAGCATCGACGAACTTCCGCAGTTCTATAATGTTTTTAAGGGTGATATGAGTCTGGTGGGGACAAGGCCGCCCACGCAGGATGAATTCGAGAAATATAACCAGTATTACCGTCGCCGTATCAGCATGACGCCGGGCCTTACCGGCATGTGGCAGGTGAGCGGAAGAAGCGAGATTGATGATTTCGACGATGTGGTCAAATACGACCTGGCCTATATTGATAACTGGTCGTTGAAGCTGGATATCAAGATATTGTTTCAGACGATAGGTGTTGTTATATTTGGAAAAGGAGCGAAATAATGAATCTGGTGATTGACTGCTTTAAGCTCGTGAAGGGGGCAGGTAAAAGCATCGGCATTTACAATCTGGCAAAAAGCGTTGCCGGACATTTAGGAGAGCGGGCACAGAACGACACCATTATTGTGCTCGGAAATTCCTATAACAAAAAGGATTTTGATGTGCCAGGTGTTACCTTCGTTGAGATGAAAGGGAATCCGTTAAATAAGATATACTGTATCCTATGGGAGCTTTTTCTTGTACCTTGGTATGCAAAGAAGTACCAGGCGGATAGGGTATTGTTCCCGAGAGGGTTCGCACCCTTGCGAACCGCGAAGAAATTGGCTTTTGGTATGAAAGGGAAGATGAGGGACACTGTTATTATTAATGATTTGATTCCCTTTTATTATGATAAATATTATCCTGATGTATTTAACAAGCTAGAAAACGCTTATATCATGAATCGTCTGAAAGCTTCTATCAAACAAGCGGACCGTATCATAACAATATCTGAATATTCCAGGGGAGAAATATTGAATAAGGTGCCGGGCTGTGAAGAGAAGATAACGGTAATCCACCCTGGATTAAATGATGTGTCTTATACGGTACCTGATATACACAGTGAAAAAAGAGAAAACGAGAAACGAGAGTATATCATCGCTATGACTTCTGGACTCCCGCATAAAAATGCGGCTGGAATCCTAAGAGCATACGAGGTTTACTATGAAAAGGCCAAAGAACGGGCAGCAGAGCCCCTTGATTTAGTGGTAATCGGAATTGCAGATACTTCCCTGTATGCTGAGATGAAAAAAGAGGCGAAGGAGCAAGTTAGATGTTATAAGTTTTTTGAAAGTTTCAATGAAATGTGCAGTATAGCGGCAGGTGGAAAGGTATATTTATTTCTCTCCTATACTGAGGGGTTTGGATTCCCGCCTTTGGAATCAATGCAGTTAGGTATTCCCGTGGTATGCTCTAATAGAAGTTCTCTTCCTGAAGTCGTGGGCGAAGCGGGGATTCTTGTGAATCCTGACGACACAGTAGCCGTAGCCGAGGCTCTGCACGCGATTCTTACAGATGAGAAGATACGGGAAGAGCTAATAGCAAAGGGCTATGAAAATATTGGAAGATTTTCATGGCAAACCAGAACAGATTTATATTGGAAGGAATTGTTTCAGTGAGCAGATTACTTATATATGATAACTCCAATTTTGTAGATTTTCCTATCGGCGGACAACTGACAAGTATCAGTAGCTTCCTTCGCTTTTTATGTGAAGAGCATTCGGAGAGGATAAATGATATTTTGCTGATAGGTGTTACATTAGAACCTTCTGAAATTGGAAAGATAAGGAAACTGGAATTATATGGCAGGAAGATAGATTTTCTGCCGGTGGCCTCAGCAGAGAGTGATTTGGCTAATACTTCAAAATCACTGCGCTTACAATATGCAAAAGGATTATTAAAATATAAAAAAATATTGAAAATCACTCGAAGTGATTGTAATTATATTCACGCACCGGAAGCTTATGGTATTGTGAAGCTTTTTTCTATAGGATTCCAATGCGTTATCTTTTCTCATGGCAGTTATTTTAATATGGAACGGGGCTTTCGATTTTTCCAGAAAAATGTACTTATAAAAAAAGGGTTTGTGGCATATTTGAAATGGATATTAAAAAATGCCGATATGATATTTCTGCTGGATAAGGACAGCTTGAGGGATTATGCACCTTATAACGGGAATTTGGTGGAGGTGGTAAACTCCATCGTATGTCCGCAGATCGAGGAGGGTCTTCATAAACTTAAGGCCGGCAGGGTAAGTGAGATACTGTTTGTAGGGCGCCTTTCCAAAGATAAGGGAGTGGAGCCTATTATTCATGCCGTTGCGGGAAAAGAAGGTTTGTCTGGTATGGAAGGCTTGCATCTAACCATCGTAGGAAACGGCGAGGAATATAACCGCCTGATACCTTATGAGAGCAAAAACGTACGCTTTACGGGGGCAGTCTCCCCGAAAAAGGTAAAGGAGTATATGGAAGAGGCGGATATACTCGTGATGAATTCGGCCTTTGAAGGGATTCCTATGACGATACTGGAAGCTATCAGTCACGCCCTGCCGGTTGTCAGTACGAATGTTGGTGGTATCGGTCAGGTGCTTTCCTTTGGGCAGGACTCAGAAGAGACAGACGCTACGGCGGAAAGCATACAAGAAGCCATAAGGAGAATCTCGGATAATTATGAAAGCTATTCGAGGAATGCTTATGTCAATTCCAAGGCTTACGATTATAAGATGGTCAATAAAAAAGTATATGAACTATTGAGTGTTTATTGGAGGCAGTAGCCAGATGGCAGATAAAAAAGTAAGCATCATAGTACCGGTGTATAACGGGGAAGAATACGTGGAGCGGTGTATTAACAGCTTGCTGGCTCAGACCTATGAGAATGTGGAGATCACCATTATTGACGATGGATCTACGGACAAGAGTGGTCAGATTTGTGATACATTTTCGGAAAAATATGATAAAATAAAAACGATTCACGTTGAAAATGCCGGTGTATCAGCGGCAAGAAACAGAGGGATTGAAGAAGCGAAGGGCGATTATATTTCCTTTGTGGATGCAGACGATTATTTAGAGACGGATGCATTAAATTATTTGATAAATATACTGGAAGAGACAGAAAGCGATATTGCGGGCTGTAACTTCTACACCTTTTTAGATGAACGGAAGAAGCGGATTCTGCCTAAAGAAGATGCCAAGAAAGAAGTCCTTACGGGAAAAGAATTTATAGAAAGAGGAATTCTCTCCGGAGACACGAGGTGCTGGGCCAAATTATACACCACCCAGATCATTGATGGCAAACGCTTTGAAACGGGGCTTACTATCGGGGAGGACATGCTCTTCTTATTGGAACTTATGGAGGAAGGTACGAAAATCTGCCGCAGCTCTTATGAGGGCTACGGATATTTTGCAAATGAGTCCGGTGCCATGAAGCGCAAGTTTAAGGAAAGTTATATGGACCAGATTACCTGTTGGAAAAGAGCGGTGGAGCGGATCAGGAATTTTCCTGAGATGAGGCCCAAGGCGGTTTCGATTTTAATGATTTCCATTATGCTGGTGGTTGGGAAGCTGTCGGTACTTTCTGCCAAGGAAAGAAGAGCATATACTGACTGTATAAAAGCCTGCACAAAAGAAATGAAGAAATGCAGGGAGGAAAAGGCTGCTTATAAAGAGCTTTCGCTTGGTTATAAAGTAAAAACGACTGTTTTTGGTCAATTTCCAAGGTTATATCTAAATGCGTATCATTTGTTTAAAACCAGGGAGTTATAGTTACGAAGAGGAATGTATATGACAGAGAGAATGAAGCGGCTGCAGGCAGAAGCAATATATGTAATGCTGCATTATCATGAGAAGACAGGTAAACAGAAGGCAAAAGATTTGCTGAAGAAAGCGGCGGGCCGCTATGTCTCTCCTAAGGATTATATTTCATGGCCGACGGGGCTTATTGCCAATGCGCTGATGGAGAATTATGAGCGATGGGAGAACAAAGATGAGGTTCTATCTGCGCTCGAAGCCTATTTTGACTTCTGGATTAAAAATGCGAAGCCTATATATTGTATCGATGATGCACTGTGCGGCACAGCACTTCTTGCGTTATACAAACTTACCGGAGCGGAAAAATACAGGGCTGGTGCGGATAAGATAGCAGCCTATTTGTATAAAATTGCGGATGAGGATGCAGATGAAAAGGGAAGCCTCCCATATCGTCCTTCACAAAAAAATAATCATATCTATGTGGACGGAATAGGAATGATGTGCCCTTTTTTATGCGAATATGGGGTAACATTTGGAGACGACAAAGCAATATTGCTTTGCATAAAACAAATAAAAAATATGCTGGAATACGGTATGGACGAAGACAGCTTTCTTCCTTATCACGGATATATGTATGAAAGTAAGGTAAAATATGGTATTATTGGCTGGGGCCGTGCTGTAGGGTGGCTGCTTATGGGAATAGCAGGCAGCCTTCATTTCTTACCGAAAGAGCATCTTGATTATATCAGCCTGAAGGAAGTGTTTCAGCGAATAGCAGACAGCGCATACTATTATCAGAAAGCAAACGGGGCTTTTGCATGGCAGCTGGAAGCGCAGGAAGGGCCGCAGGACAGTTCGGCGACAGCTATGATAACTTCGGCAATATTAAAGGGAATACAAACAGGAATTATCGATGGAAGTGAGAACGCATACGGGAAAAAAGTAAGGGCTTCAGCTGAATTCCTTGCCGGATGTGAGAAAGACGGCAAGATATTCGTCTGCTCCGGAGAGTGCAAGGGTTTCTCTGAGTATCCCCAAATCTATGGAACATACCCGTGGTCGTTAGGGCCTGGTCTGAACGTGCTCTTGCAGAAAGAGTGAATATGCCATAAAATATTTGGAAGGACATAAATGGATATGATTATTATACAGATTGCGGGCGGTCTGGGAAACCAGATGCAGCAATATGCCCTATATCAGAAGTTCTTAAGCCTCCGCATAGAAGCAAAGTTGGATATTTCGTGGTTTACGCGGGAAGAACGCCAGAATGGCGTGTATGCCAAGCGAGAACTGGAGCTTAATTATTTCGAAGGAATAGAATACGAAGTATGTACCGCAGAAGAGATACAGTCGCTAATAGGAACGGAAGGCCTGTTGGGAAAGATTAAAGGAAAATTATTGCCGGGAACAAAGAAAATCTTTTATGAGACAGCTATGTACCATCCGGAGATTTTCGAGCTTAGGGATATGTATTTGTGCGGCTATTGGGCTTGTGAAAAATATTATGAGGAAATCCTTGACTTGCTTCGGGGAAAATTTCATTTTCCACCAAGTGGAAATCTGGCGAACGAAAATACGGCAGTAAAAATGCAAAATGAGGAATCTGTCAGCATCCATGTAAGAAGAGGAGATTATCTGGACGCTAAGAATTTGGAAATGTTCGGAAATATTTGTACGGAGGAATATTATACGGGCGCCATAAATCACATAAAGCAAATATATCCGGAGGCTCATTTTTATGTATTTACGGATGATGAGGAATATGTGAGGGAAAAATATATATCGGACGAATATACCGTTGTATATTGGAACAAAGGAAAAGACAGCTTTTATGATATATGGCTGATGAGCAAGTGCAAGCATAATATATGTGCGAACTCAACCTTCAGCTTCTGGGGTGCCAGACTGAATAGCAATTCTCAAAAGATAATAATCAGGCCGTCTGTTCACAAGAATTCGCAGAGGCTGGAAGAAAAGCAGATGCATGAATTGTGGAAAAAGTGGGTTCTTATCGATAATAAAGGAGATGTTTTGTAAAGAACCTGAAAGGAAAAATAAATGGGTAAGAGATTTAGAATAGCCATGATTGGGCAGAAAAGAATACCATCCAGAGAAGGCGGAGTGGAAATTGTCGTAAATGAGCTGTCTACCCGTCTTGTAAAAAAAGGGTATGAAGTGGATGCTTACAACCGCTCGGGATATCATGTTTCCGGTAAAGAGTTTCAAAAAAAAGGGAAAAAAGGGAAATATTATGAAAATATCAGGATTATCATAGTTCCCACCTTTAAAAATGGAAAATTAAATGCTATCGTATATTCCTTTCTTGCTACATTGCGTGCCTTGTTCGGAAAATATGATGTTATACATTACCATGCGGAGGGGCCATGTGCCATGTTATGGATTCCCAAGCTATTCGGGATACGTATTGTGGCTACGATTCATGGACTCGATTGGCAAAGGGCAAAATGGGGAAATTTTGCTTCTTACGTGCTGAAATTTGGAGAAAAGATGGCGGTCAGATATGCAGATGAAATCATTGTATTATCAGGGAATGTCCAAAGTTATTTTAAAGAAACTTATGGGAGAGACACTAATTATATTCCAAACGGAATTGAAAAGCCTGAAATAAAAGAAGCAAATATTATAAAACAGAAATATGGCCTTGAAAAAGATAGTTATATCCTATTTCTTGCCAGACTGGTTCCGGAAAAAGGGCTGCATTACCTTCTGGAAGCTTTTTCCAGAATAAAAACTGAAAAAAAACTTGTAGTGGCAGGCGGAAGCAGCCATTCCTTCGAGTATATTGAGAAAGTAAAGAAAATGGCGGAGAAGGATAAACGAGTTATATTTACGGATTTTGTGCAGGGAGAAACTTTAGAAGAACTTTATTCAAACGCCTATTTATTTGTTCTTCCCAGCGATATTGAGGGAATGGCTATCAGCCTGTTAGAAGCGATGAGCTATGGTAATTGCTGCGTGGTGAGTGACATTAAAGAGAACGTAGAAGTGGTAGGCAAAAACGGCATTACCTTCGAAAAAAGCAGCATAGCAGACCTTAAGAAAAAATTGTGTTACCTGCTGGACAACAAAGAAATCGTTGAAAAGTATAAGGAAGAGGCTTCAGATTTCATCTGTAGAAAGTATAATTGGGAAGAGGTCTTGAAGGAGACAGAAAAGCTATATAGGAGATAAATGTTGAGAATTTTGATGGTAAATAAGTTTTTATATCCTAATGGAGGTTCGGAGACCTATATCTTTAAGCTGGGTGAAGAACTAACCCGGATGGGACACGAGGTGCAATATTTTGGAATGGAGCATGAAGGCCGCATTGTTGGAAACCGGGCTGAAAGCTATACGTCTAATATGGACTTTCATACTGGAAAGCTTCAGAAACTCTTATATCCGTTTAAGATTATATATTCTGCTGAAGCGAGAAGGAAACTCCGAAGGGTTTTAAATGATTTTGAACCTGACGTCGTTCACTTGAACAATTTTAATTTTCAATTGACCCCTTCTATTATTTATGAAATACGTGCTTTTGATAAGAAGAATAAGAAGAAAACAGCCCTTATATACACCGCTCACGACTATCAGTGGGTATGTCCGAATCATATGCTGCGCATTCCTGAAAGCGGAGAACTGTGCATGCGGTGTGTGAAAGGAAGCTTTGGAAACTGCACAAAATACAGATGTATCCATAACTCCAAGGTTAAGAGTATTTTAGGCGCTGTTGAAGGTGTTTTGTACAGTAAGTTAAAGACCTACCGGTATGTTGATATGGTCGTGTGCCCCAGCGAATTTATGAACCGAGTCCTGTCTAATAATCCGATATTAAAAGAAAAAACGATTACCCTGCATAACTTTATAGAAAAAGAAGAAGTAAATATAAATAATGATGTAAAGAAGGACTATGTATTGTATTTCGGGCGTTATGCGGAAGAAAAGGGAATTAATACGCTTCTTGAGGTTTGCAAAAAACTGAAAGAGATCCCGTTTATATTTGCCGGAAACGGTCCGTTGGAAGAAAAAGTGAATGAAGTAGAAAATGTTGAAAACAGAGGATTCCTTTCGGGAAGAGAATTAGAGCAAGTGATAAGAGAGGCGCGATTCATTGTTTTTCCCTCCGAGTGGTATGAGAATTGTCCTTTTTCGGTTATGGAATCGCAAATGTATGGAACTCCGGTGTTAGGTGCTGATATCGGTGGAACGCCTGAGCTAATAAGAAAGAATGTCACCGGCGAACTGTTCGAAAGCGGGAATGAAGAAGCTTTGAGGGCCGGAATTAAGAAACTATGGGACGACAGGATGGCTTGCAGGGAATATGCGGAAAATTGCAGGAGTATTGTATTCGATACAACGCAGGAATATTGCAGGAAACTGGTGGAAATATACTGCCTGAAAGAGAAATGAGGAGTAAGATGGCGAGAAGAACTTTATACGGAACTGTAATTGTAACATATAGATGCAATGCGCGCTGCAATATGTGCGATTGCTTTAAGGATCCGACGAAACCCAGTGAAGAAATTACGCTGGAGGATATCAAAAAGCTTCCCGAAATGGCATTTACCAATATTACCGGAGGGGAGCCCTTTATCAGGCAGGATATACCTGAGATCGTAAGGGAGCTTTATAAAAAATCCGACAGAATCGTTATTTCTACCAATGGATATTTTACTGACAGAATTATTGCTTTATGTAAAGAATTCCCAAAGGTAGGGATACGAATAAGCATAGAAGGACTTCAGGAAACCAACGATAAAATCAGAGGGATACCGGACGGTTTTAACAGGGGCTATAATACGTTAAAAACTTTGGTAAAAATGAAGCATCCTGACGTGGGCTTCGGAATGACGGTACAGGATATGAATTGTGCGGATCTGGTACCGCTTTATGATATTTCGAATGAGCTTGGAATGGAATTTGCTACGGCTACTTTGCATAATTCTTTTTATTTCAGAAAGACTGACAACAAAATTGACGATAAATTGAAGGTGGCGCAGAATTTTGAGAATCTAATCAATGAGCTTCTGAAAAGCAAGTCTCCTAAGAAATGGTTCCGGGCCTATTTCAATCATGGGCTGATCAATTATATTTATGGAAATAAAAGATTGCTTCCTTGCGATATGTCAAAAAATGCATTTTTTATTGATCCTTTTTGTGATGTACTGCCCTGCAATGGCATGGAAAAGAAGGCAGTCATGGGAAACCTCAGGGAGCAGTCATGGGAGGAACTATGGAATTCCAAGCAAGCAGACGAAGTGAGGGTATGTGCAAAAAATTGTGAAAGAAACTGTTGGATGATAGGAAGCGCATCTCCTGCCATGCACAAATATATTTGGGTACCCGGTTGGTGGGTAATAAAGCACAAGCTTTTTAAAGGCAGCAAGTATAGTTTGAAGGAAAATAAATTCATCGGGAAATGAATATGTTTGAAAGGGTCAGGTAAGGATGGCGGGTATAAAGAAGTTAGGCAGCAGTATTTATGAATGGTATGCAAAAAATTACTTGATGATTCTAATGGGTGCATCGGTAATCGTTGCAGGAAGTATATTTTTTATTTATGGATATATCGACTTAAAATCTTTAACAGTCTGGTCGCTCAATCTTTTGGATGTGATTTATGAAGGGAGACCATATGAATATTACGCTTATTGTGCCGAAAATATTTACAATGTAGACTCCGCATATATGGGATCTGGCTATTTGGCATTGATACCATGGGCTATTTGGAACATACCTATCTGGATAATGCAAAGGTGGTTCGGTGTCATCGCGGTGGGACATGCGTGGGCACTTCTGTATTCCAAAATATTTGTAGTTTTGGCAGAAGGCGTTATGCTGTATTACTTATATAAAATCACCATGTATTTTACTGGTGATATAAAAGAGAGCCGGATGGCGGCATATTTGGTATTTTCCTCACCTTTTGTTTTGACAAGCATATTTTTTGCGGGACAAACGGACGTTGTATCCTTATGCCTTTTAACCATTGCGGTTTATCATCTTTTACGTAAGAAAAGAGCATGGTTTATAATTTTTGCAGCTTTGAGTATAGCGGCAAAGCCGTATGTTTTGTTTGCTTACATAGCGATTATTTTGCTGATAGAAAAGAACGTATGGAAAATATGCGCTTATGTACTCGGAGGCGGAAGCGTTACGTTAATTTTCAACCTCATATATTTAAATGCACCAATGTATAAGGAGTCGATGAGCGGAGGGCCGACGGGCGGACAGATGGATGCGCTGTTGTCCGTATCCATAGATGGAGGAATAGGGCAGAAGATTCCTCTTTTTGTTGTGGCAATCGTTTTATTTTATTTTTACATGTATATGAAGCGGTACGATGAAGAAAAAAGTATTTGGATCGTGTACGCGGCATCAGTGTCGTTTCTTCTTTTTTTAATGCTGACAATGCCCAAGACCTATAGGATGATTTATATTGCTCCATTTATATTTATTCTTTTTCTGTATAACAAGGAGAAGCTTCAGCTAAATTTGTTGATTGAAGTAATCGCCAGTGCATGTGCAATTATCGTATTTTTTGTAAGAAATGAAAGATTTTTTTCCAGCTGGTATATTTTCCAGTTCGTAAGAGACAGGATGACGGACTTCGGTAATGCGGCTTTATCCAATGTAAGGAACGGGCTGGGGCAACCCACCTTTCAACCGTATGTATATGGGATTTCCGCCGTATATATTGCGGCATTTATACTGCTCATCCTAATAAATCATCCTGGATTTAAGGCCCCTCACAGTGAAGAACTGAAACTGGGAACGAAATTTATCTTATGGGTACGGGCACTTATCTTAGTGCCGCTCATCGTTTTGTCCTTATATGGAAATTGAATAAATAATTGTAATTGAGGTATGAATTAGATATAATAAAAGTTGTTTTGCAGATTTACAATTAGGAAGATAAATGTGGAGAAAATATGATTAATCAATTAAGATACATTTTTAGCAGAAAAGAAAAAGTAAAGATAGTCCTTATCTTATTTATGGTTATAATGGGCAGCCTGCTCGAGCTTATGGGCGTTACGATTTTTATGCCTTTTACTGAAATACTAACGAATCCTTCCGTAATAAAAGAAAATGATTATTTATATTACTTCTATGATTTATTTCATTTTAGCACTGAGCAATATTTTCTGGCAGGGCTGACCGGTGTAATCATATTTATTTATATATTTAAAAATGCTTTCTTGGCGATAGAAAAAAATGTGATTTATCGGTTTTGCTATAGCACACAGATGAAGCTGTCCGTCAATTTGTTAAAGTCTTATATGAAAAAGCCATATACTTTTCATCTCAATAAAAATGTGGCGGAATTGCAAAGAAGCATACAAGAAGATACGGATTTGTTTGCAAAGGGCATTATTCATATCTTGGAGCTTATTATGGAGGTAACTGTCTGCGCGGTATTGGGAATCTATTTGTTCGTAGTCAGCAAGTCGATTGCCGCTCTTGTGCTCATTATGCTTTTACTTTGCTTAGGTGCATTTACAGCCTTATCGAAACGATATTCGAAGAAGCTTGGAAGGAAGGGTCAGAAATACAAAGGGAAATTATATCAATGGATGAACCAGTCCTTAGGGGGAATTAAAGAAGTCAAAATTTTAAATAGAGAAGATTACTTTGTATCTGCTTATTCAGGCTATTTTGAGAAGTATGTTTATGGACTAAGAATAAATCGTTTGATAGCCGAATTACCCAGACATTTTGTAGAAGCCTCCTGTATGACAGGCCTTTTAGTAGCGATACTCGTTAAGATGTTTTTTGGATACAGCGATATTACCGTATATATTCCACAGATTGCAGTGTTTGCGGTTGCGGCTTTTAAGCTGCTTCCTTCTGTTGGGAAAATAAATTCACATGTGGCAGATATTTTGTACTCTCTGCCTTCTTTTGATTTGATTTATCGCGATTTAAAGGAAATAGAAGGAAGCTCTGAAGAAGCGCATGGAGAGCGTGAGGAGTGGAACTTTGAGAAAGAGATAATTGTAAAGGATGTCAGCTATCATTATCCCGATGCCGAGGAGCTGGTAATAGATAAAGCTAATTTTGTGATTCCGAAAGGGAAGACGGTAGCTTTTATCGGTTCATCAGGAGCCGGAAAAACTACTATGGTAGATATTATCCTTGGCTTGCTGCAGCCGCAGGAAGGTCAAGTGCTGGCGGACGGATTGGATATTCATAAGAACCCAAACACTTGGCACCATGAGCTCGGATATATACCGCAGGTAATATATTTATCGGATGATACCATACGGAATAACATTGCCTTTGGAGTACCGTCAGAAGAAATTTCGGATAAGGCCGTTATTGAGGCGCTTAAAAAGGCTCAATTATATGATTTTGTGGAAAATCTGACAGAGGGACTGGATACTTTTGTCGGAGACAGGGGAGTAAGACTTTCCGGTGGACAGAGGCAGAGAATCGGAATTGCAAGAGCTCTTTATCATAATCCTGAGATTCTTGTGCTCGATGAGGCTACTTCCGCTCTTGATAATGAGACAGAGGCGGCGGTAATGGAAGCGATAGAGAACCTTCAGGGAATGAAGACGATGATTATTATTGCTCATAGGCTTACAACGATTAAAAATGTAGATGAAATTTATGAGGTTGCCGGAGGTAGAGTACTGCCTAAGGCGAAGGAGGAAGTGTTCGGGTAAGAAAAATGAAAATAGTATTTGTGGTCCCTAATATGATTGGCGGTGGAACAGAAAGAATTGTTTCGATTTTAGCGAACGAATATGTACAAAGAGGAATTGACACCGCCATTTTAATATTCGCAGGGGATAAAGTGGAATATGAACTGGATAGACGAGTAGAGATAGTGAAGATTGGCGGGCCTTCCAACGGAAGTATTGGAGTGCGTTTGAAAAGAATAAAAGCAATGCGGAAATATTACCGTCAAAATAGGGACTGCGTCATCTTTGCCTTTAGCGTAATGGGAGCAGTATTTTCATATATATCGACGGCGGGAAGCAGACATCCTATGCTCGTGTCGGAGAGAAACAATCCTGAGGAATATGATCATAAGTGGCTGCGAGATTTTTTTTATCGGAGAGCGGACAGAGTCATCCTGCAGACGAAGGACGTACTTCAATGTTTTGACGAGATTATCCAAAAGAAAGCGGTAGTTATTCCCAATCCCATAGACCCTGACCTGCCACCCGTGTTTGAGGGGAAAAGAGTGAAAAAAATAACGGCGGTCGGGAGGTTGGAGGAACAAAAGAATCACCGGCTATTGATAGAGGCGTTTTATGAATTCCAGAAAGAATTCCCGGAATATACGTTGGAGTTGTATGGAAGAGGCTCTTTGGAAAATGACTTGAAAAAACTGGTGCAAACCTTGGAAATGGAAGAAAAAGTGCATTTTAATGGATTTTGTGCAAATGCACGAGAGAAAATAAGAGATAGTATGATATATGTGCTCCCCTCCAGATACGAAGGGATTTCTAACTCTATGATAGAAGCTCTTGCTATGGGAATACCGGTAATTGCCACTGACTGTCCGGTAGGCGGTACGAGAATGTGCATTAGGGACGGTGAAAATGGAATCATGATTCCTGTAGATGACAAAAGAGCCTTATGTGTGTCGATGAAAAAAATTGCCTCAGATGAACAATTCGCACTATCTATTTCAAAAAATGCCGCCAAGCTGCGAGAACAATTTTCCATAGGGAAGATTGCGGATAAACTGCTGGATTCCATGGCACTTGGCAGGGAAGGAAATTAATATGCGCATCTTAATTATAAACCCTATCTTATATACGTCGGAGACGGAAAAGATTCCCACCGTAGATTCTATTAAGGATACGATGATTTATTCTATGTGTTTAGGGTTCATTAAGAATGGACATGAGCCGATACTTATTGCTGCATCCGACTATAAACCCCAAAGCGAGGAGGATTATCCCTTTGAGGTCGTATGGCTGGACAGCGTGTGGAAAAATATATGCAAGCCTCGGTGCTTGCCGTACCTGCCCCAGCTTAGTGCTTATATAAAGAAAAACAAAAAAGAGATAGACGGAATTATTTCCAGTGAAGTATTTTCGCTATGTTCGCTTACAGCAGCGAGAAACCTGCCTGATAAGACTGTTATATGGCATGAATTGGGAGCCCATAACAGGATGCTGCATTATATTCCGTCAAAAGTATGGTATAACGTGGTGGCTGGGCTCTTTTTAAGGAAAATATTAATAGTTCCGCGTTCTGAAAGGGCAAAGGCTTTTATTGGGCGATATTGTAATAACGTATCGGATATTACAATAGATCATGGCGTTGACATAAGCACTATGAAAACTAAAAAAGATAAAGGGAAACGTTTTGCAGTAGTATCGCAGTTAATCGGCCGCAAAAGAATAGATAGAGTAATTGAGGCATTTTCCGAATTTCTTGATCAAAGCGGAGAAACGAAGGAATATATATTGGATATTATAGGCCAGGGTGAGCTGGAACAGCAGTTAAGAAAACAGGCTGAAAAATTGGGGGTAAAAGATTCTGTGATTTTTCACGGATGGATGAACCATGAGCAAATGGCTCCTATTGTAGCAGATGCGAAGGCGCTGCTCGTATATACCGAAAAGGATAATAACATGGTTTCCATAGCGGAGAGCATTGCGGCGGGGACTCCGGTTATAACGACGTCGGTACCTTTTAATGCAGCCTATATTGAAAAAGAAAAGCTGGGAATCGTGGATGACCATTGGAATAAGGATGCCTTAAACCATATATGCAAAGAAAACGAACGATTTGTACAGAATTGTCTGCTTTATAGAGAAAAGCTGACGGCCGAGTATTGTGCCAGCCAGTTTGTTGAAGTTTTGAGAACGCTAACCGAATGAAAACGGAGGAAAATAATTATGCGTGTATTATATATGTCCCATCGATATCATACAAATCAGAATACCATAATGAAGGGATGGGTAGAAAATAATCACGAGATTTGCTTCTTAAGCCAATATGCGGGAAGAATTGAAGATTATACTTATGTAAGGCCGGTTGTAGTGGGATATTCGGCTTTTTTTCAGTTTATCTATTATATTTATGTAAATATTTTGTTCCGCAAAGATCCGTATGCCATGGACATGCGGTTAAAATATGGAATACCTCCTATTTTTAAGGCGCGAAAGCTGATAAAAGAGTTTAAGCCTGATGTTGCTATTTTGCGGGAACGTTCCATTTATACAATTTGTTTAAATGCTATTTGTCGGAGTCTGCATATTCCAACTATTTTATATAACTTAAGCCCGGTATGGGACAAACCTAAGAAAATGGATCTTGCACATAAAATAGTATGGAAATTAACGCCAAAGTACAGGATGACTCCCTCGAAGCTGGTAGGTGTAGATTTCGCGGGACTGGTAAAAGATGAATATGGATATTTTGCTCCATTTTTGATGGAAGCAAGGGTAGAACCTGAGAAAAAGAAATATTTTAAGGATGGAAGAATCAACGTATTCTGTATTGGAAAATATCAAAAAATTAAAAATCACTTTATGACGGTTCAAGTAATTGAAGAACTTCTTGATAAGTACGATCTTCATCTTACGATAGCCGGGGAAGTCTCTTCTGATTTCCATAGGGAATATTATGCCGCGCTGAAGAAGTATATCGAAGAACATCAACTGCAGAATAATGTTACCTTGCTGCAAAATCTTAATAAAGAGCAAGTATTTGCTCAATATGAGCAAGCAGACGTATACGTGATTCCCAGTACGCAAGAAGCGGCAACAATAACGGTAATAGAAGCGATGGCATTTTCCATACCGGCAATCTGCGGTAGTGATAACGGTACGGCGAGCTACATCGATGAAGGAAATAACGGTTATGTCTTTGAAGATAATGACAAAGAGGATTATAAGAAAAAGTTGGAGATGATTGTGTGTGACAGGGGGAATATTCCTAAGATGGGACGCGCAGGTTATCAAACAGTGTTAAATAATCACCAGTTTAAAAATTATTATGATGTGGTGGAAGAAATAATGGGAAAAATGTAATATAGAGTATATAAATGACAGTATTATGTTGGGGTGGAAGTAATGATTTTCAATTCTTTTCAATTTTTGATATTCTTTCCTGCAGTAATTTTAATATATGCAATAGTGCCGAAAAGAATAAGATATATATGGCTGCTCATCGCCAGTTATTGTTTCTACATGTTCTGGAATGCGAAGTACGGATTGCTTTTGCTTTTTGTTACGGCAATCACATGGCTTTGCGGCATATTATTGGATGCGATAGATCAAAAGGACTGGGATGAGGATAAGGGGATAAGATGGAAAAGATGGTGTATAGGAGGAGTATTTACTGCCAATTTATCCTTGCTGTTATTTTTTAAATACATTAATTTTCTGATAGATAACATCAATTTTATTTTAGAAAAAGCACACTTGAGAGTTCTTTCCCCCGGACTGGATATTGTACTGCCGGTGGGAATATCTTTTTATATTTTTCAGGCATTGGGTTACACGATGGATGTGTATAGAAGGAACGTAAGTGCAGAAAAGAATTTCTTAAAGTATGCTTTGTTCGTAGCCTTTTTCCCACAGCTGCTTTCCGGTCCGATCGGTCGGTCGACAAGTATTCTGGGACAAATAAGAAGGCTGGAAGAGTTAGAGATATGGAATTATGAACGGATAACCCGCGGTGTTCATTTAATGCTTTGGGGGTTCTTCCAAAAGCTTGTTATTGCCGATCGAATAGCGATAGTTGTCAATCAGGTATATAGCTCGTATCAGGAATATGGCTTTGTAGAGCTTTTTACTGCGATGGTATTATTTGCTTTTCAAATTTATACTGATTTTGGAGGATACAGCAATATTGCCAGAGGCGTGGCGCAGATAATGGGAATTGAACTGATAGATAATTTCCATCAGCCTTATTTGGCCAAGGATATTAAGAGTTTCTGGCGAAGATGGCATATTTCGTTAACCTCATGGCTTACCGATTATCTATATATTCCGTTAGGCGGTAACCGCAAAGGAAAAATCAGGCAGTATTTTAATATTATGATCGTTTTCTTATGCAGCGGACTATGGCATGGTGCGAGCTGGACCTATGTGATATGGGGAACTATTCACGGGATTTTCCAGGTGGCCGGTAATTTAAAGACCCAGATAAGCAGAAACCGAGGGAAGAGTGTTAAGGAACATTGGATATTGGGAATATGGAAAATAGGTTTTACCTTCGTTCTTGTCAGCTTTGCCTGGATATTCTTCAAAGCCGATACCATAAGTCAGGCATGGGGAATTATCGGACAAATGTTTAAGCATCGCAGGCTGCATTCCTTTACGGATATGGGACTCGACTACGTGAACTGGCTGGTGCTTATTTTTGCGCTTATCCTCCTCATCCTTGTGGATTGCCTGCATGAAGGCGGGAACAGAATCAGGGAAAGCTTATATAAGAAAAATGCCGGAATCCGATTATGCGTTTATGTATTCGGTTTATGGGCAGTTATTATGTTTGGGGTTTATGGACTTCAATACGATGTAAGCAATTTTATTTACAGCCAGTTTTAAGGAGCGGCAAATGAAAAATAAATCAAAATATTTGAAAAGGACAGCTTTTGTCGTCGTATTTATAGTTCTCTTCTGGGCAGTAAACGAGACAGCGCGTTTTCTTGTCGTTGACGATACTAAATCATATACGAGAGTTACACTGGAGGAAATGTATGAGCAGAAAGAGATTGATGTTTTGTTCCTCGGTTCCTCTCATTGCTACCGTGCAATTAATCCGGCAGTCCTTGATGATATATGGGAAACGAATACATTTAATTTGGGAAGCTCTTCCCAGCGGACGGATGGAAGCTATTATCTTCTAAAAGAAGCAGGAAAAAGCAGGGAAATAAAAAAAGTATATATGGAAGTTTTCTGCGACGTAGTGGGGCAGAATGAAAGCTATCAATCTCCCAATGCTATGTATATTATTTCTGATTATATGAAACCCTCTTTCAATCGGATGGAGTATTTGTGGAAAAGCGGAGGTGAGGATTATCTGGTACACGGTCTTGTTCTTTCCCGCAGAAACTGGGAGAATTTATTCGACCCGATATATATAAAAGATATTCTGCGTAAAAAAATAAATAGGGATTATTTGAATTATGAGTATGTAACAAATGAAGATGAGTATTATGCGGGAAAAGGCTTTGTCTATAGCCAAAAGGCAGCGGAGAGCGATTTCCTTTCTTCTGCCAGTCATTTTGCACCGATTTCCGAGGATGCAATATCCTCCAAAAGCCAGGAATACCTGGATAAGATTATTTCCTACTGTCAGAGCAGAGGAATAGAGATTGTATTTTATTCGGCGCCTATGCCGGATTTCCGGCTGATAGATATCGGAAATTATGATTCATATATTATGCAGATGAAGGATTTCTTGAAAGGTAAAAATGTGGCATACTATGATTTTAATCTATGCAGGCCTGAATTTTTAAATCTGGACGGAACTGATTTTCAGGATGATCAGCACTTGAATGGAAAGGGGGCGAACGCCTTCAGCGCCACCTTCGCTGGTGTTATGTCTGAGAAAGATCCAGAAAAGGCCTTTTATGACAGCTATGAGCAGAAGCTA
This sequence comes from Bacillota bacterium, assembly GCA_023442465.1. Taxonomy (GTDB): domain Bacteria; phylum Bacillota; class Clostridia; order Lachnospirales; family Lachnospiraceae; genus Kineothrix. Next base: position 150,649 of record JAEZZQ010000034.1, read on the forward strand.
AAGGAAAGTCCGGCCAAGGCATATGGATTAATATGCGAGTGTACGGAGACTGCCGGAGATGTCTCCACATACACGATCACACCAATTGTCAATAAATTGGATAAGATTTATTATGCTATTTCTAAAAGAGAGGAAAATGATGCGGATTATCATATGCTAAGGGACTATGAGGAAGATAGATATTTTACGCTTCCGGCAAATGAAAATGGTTATATATATGTTTATATGGCTTTCGAAAGGGAAGGGAAGACACCGGTTCATGAAGCAAAATTCAATTATTGATTCTTTGACAATAAAAGAGCTGTCCTATTATATTTTCTTCATATTGATGTTCACGGCGAAGGGACTTGGTTTGGACAGCGGTGATAAGCTATATTATGTACTTAGTCTGGCTGCTTTGGTATGTATTGCCTGTAAGCTTTGCATGACAGAGTATCGCCTTATAGAGGCCGCGGCTATAGGTATGTTAGTACTTATAGCCTTTTTCGCATATATAAATTCCGGCAGATTGGGAATCGTATTAAGCGTTCTCGCAATCGTAGGGATGAAGGACATGGATGTTGGGAAATTATTCAGGCTGGGGCTTGTCACGTTTGGGACAGCTTTTATAGTGACTGTTTTGGGAGCAATCACCGGAGTTATTCCCAACCCTTTGGTCGTTCATGAAAAGGGCGCTATCGGCGAAGTGATACGGTGGGGCATGGGATACAGTACGGGAAATATCTTTCATGTCTCTTACTTTATACTGGTCGTGCTGTTGGTCTATCATATGGGTGCGAGATATGGATTAAAAAATCTATTTTGGCTGATGGCGGGCAATATATTGGTCTTTGCATTCTCACTAAGCTATACGGGAGTCGCAGTGACCTCCTTTTACCTCTTGCTGAATTTATATGCCATAAAGCGTAGAAGGCTCAGTTCACCGGAGCGGGTTCTTTGTCAGCTGCCGCTGCCGCTATGCCTTTTGTTTTCGTTTATCATGCCTTTTTTAGTAAAGTATCCTCTAGGGCAGAAGGTGGATTCTCTCTTACAAGCGAGGCTCAGCTTTTCTTATTATTATTTAACCAATCAGCCAATTACTCTATTGGGAGCACGCATGAAAGAGGTTCCGTATTTTTGGGTCATCATGGATAATGGATACGTATACATTCTCATGACCTTTGGAGTGATTGTACTTCTTCTGTTTATATTAGCGTATATGTCTGCTGTCATTACTTACACCAGACGGGGAGAACATGGTAAGCTGGCTATCATTTTTTCCTTTTTACTGTATGGAATTATGGAGCAGTTTATATCTAACGCATTTATGAATCTATCCTTGCTGTTTATCGGTGAGATGTTTTTTAGTGCACAGAATCCAAGAAAAATTATGAGGCTTCAAAAAAACGGAATTTTTTCAGGATTGATTAAAATAGGAGAAAAAAAAGTATTAATTTTTAAAAAGAAGTCGGTTCGAAAAGAGAAAGTGGTAGAGAAAATAGTACATAGGAAAAAATGGATATGGCTGTCTGCAGGTATAGCAGGAGTGCTGAGTATCTTTGTATATATATCTTTCATACCTAAGGCAGATTATATTACTGTGCCGCTTACTTCCCTTAATTACATTGATGCGCAAGGGGTCCTTTTTCATACAGAAGATGTGTATGGACAAAAAAGCGATTTGAATAATTTGATGGAACATTACAGACAGATAACTACGGACGAGAATTTCTGTAATAAAGTACTTTCAGAATTGCAGAAAAACGGAGGAAATAATGCCAATGAAGCTGCTGGTCTAACAGCAGAGAAATTGAAAAGCATGGTGGAGTTTTCCCTTCCTCAATATGTGCATAGCAGCGGAATTTATAACGTCTTCAGAATGCGCATTTTAGAAACCGATTGTGATATCTCCGAAGAGACCTATGGATTGATTTTGCAGGAAATTACTGGAGAGCTTCAATCGGAAAATGAGAAGGCGGGTATTTCTACAGAGCTGCTTACATCTAAAAGAATATGGAAAAGTGAAGGAGCTGATAGAATTGAGCATATTGTTTATAAGGATTCATATTTTGTTAAAATGAACGGTAGCGTTGTGAGGATAGAGCAGATCAGAACCGCAATTATTTGGATGCTAATGGGGGCCATGACGGGAAGTATAATATCTGGGGCGCGTGTGGCAGGCTTGAATAGAAAAACTTAATAAATCGGCGTAGATGGCAATATTGTGGCCGAAAGATTGTAATTATGGGAAAGGTCCGATATAATAAAAAGAATAAACGGAGGAAACACGCTTATGAAATTAGCAGTTGCAGGAACTGGCTATGTAGGTCTGGTTGCGGGAGTCTGCTTTGCGGAAGTAGGACATGACGTAACTTGCGTGGACGTGGATAAAAATAAAATAGAATTGATGGAGTCTGGAAAATCTCCTATTTATGAAACGGGATTGGAAGAGTTGATGCGGAAGAACCATGCCCTGGGAAGACTCCATTATACGATAGATTATAAGAATGCCTATAAGGATGCCGATGCTATTTTTATCGGAGTGGGAACGCCCGAACAGCCGGACGGGTCGGCTAATTTAAGCCATATTGCCACAGTATCCAGACAGATTGCTGAATCAGTGGAACGGGATTGTCTTGTGGTGGTAAAGTCCACGGTTCCGGTTGGAACTAACGATAAGGTGGAACAGTTTATCCGGGATTTCCTTGTGAAGAATGTTACGGTTGAGGTTGCATCCAACCCAGAATTCCTGGCCCAAGGTTCTGCTGTGCACGATACGCTGCATGCGGCCCGGATTATTATAGGTACGGAAAGCAAACAGGCGGAGGAAAAGTTGATGAAGATATACGAACCCTTTCACTTGCCTATCGTATCGGTCAGCAGGCGCAGTGCGGAGATGACCAAATATGCTGCCAACGATTTTCTGGCGCTTAAAATATCATATATGAATGATATTGCGAATCTTTGTGAATTGGTCGGAGCCAACATTGAGGATGTGGCAAAAGGGATGAGCTACGATGCGCGTATCGGAGCAAATTTCCTGAAGGCGGGCATCGGCTACGGAGGAAGTTGCTTCCCTAAGGATACCAAGGCCCTGAAGTTCCTTGCTGCGAGGGCTGGATATCGTCTGGAAACGGTAGAGGCGGCGGTTGAGGTCAATACTAGACAAAAGACAAGATTATTTCAGAAGGCCAGTAACCGGATGATTACGTTTGAAGGCTTGAAGGTTGCGGTATTAGGGCTTTCTTTTAAACCGGGAACTGATGACTTACGTGAAGCACCTTCTATCGACAACGTAGAATTGCTTCTTGCACATGGCGCAGAAGTTTGTGCGTATGATCCAGTTGCTATGGATAACTTTAAAGAGAAGTATCCGGAAGGCATGAAAGGCAGAGGGAAAATCTCGTATGTACAGCAACCGGAGGAAGCTTTAAAGGGAGCAAATATATGTTTTATCTTCACAGAGTGGAAAGAGATAAAAGAAATCGAAGCCGATACTTTCAAGCGTCTTATGCAGACGCCCCTTGTTTATGACGGGAGAAACATATATGATCTGAAAAACATGAAAGAACATGGAGTAGAGTATTACAGTATCGGGAGATAAGGGAGACAATCCATGAGAATAGCGATTGATCTCACCTCGTTAGCTGATAATTTTTCAGGAATAGAGCGCTATGCCATGAGTATAGCCGAAGAATTAATTGCGCTGGATGGTGAGAGAAAGAATACTTATATTTTATTATTCAAAAGAAAAGTTCATAAGGAGTTCGAAAAATATAAGGGCAGGAAAAATGTCGTTTTCAAGGTGTATCCGGGGCGGAACAAGCTGGTATTCCAACAGATTATACTGCCCTTTTGTCTGTATGGGATCAAAGCGGATGTATATTTATTTCTGGCGTTCCAGAGCCCGGTGCTTTTTCGCAGAAAGGGAATTTATAACACTATTCACGACCTGACCAGCTGGGACTGCCCTGAGACCATGAAGAAAAAGATGGAGCTGTACTTCAAACTTACGATTAGAAATGCACTATGGGCAAGCAAAGGAATTATTGTAAATTCTAGGTTCACACGGGATAGAATCGTGGACAAGTTTCATTATGATAAGAAAAGAATTACAATCGCTTACTGCGGAATTTCGGATGTATTTATGAATTATATAGCGGCTCAGCCGACAGAGTCTCCTAATAGTGAGGCGAATAAAAAAGAAATCGAGGCGCATCTTGAAGAAATCAGGAATAAGTCGCTGGACATACGTCATAAATACCACCTTCCTGAGCAATATCTGCTTTGTCTTGCCACTTTAGAACCGCGGAAGAATCTGCCTTTTCTGGTAGAGGCTTACGTGGAACTGCTGGAGGAGGGAATGACGGATATGCCCCTTGTCCTTGCAGGTCGCAAGGGATGGAAAATGGACGAGTTCCTGAACCGGCTTGAAGAGGATTACAGAAGGAGTATTGTGGTGACAGGATTTATCGAAGACGAGGATCTGCCCTATGTATATCATATGGCTGATTGTTTTATCTTCCCTTCTATCTATGAAGGTTTTGGCATGCCGCCGTTAGAGGCTATGGCGGTAGGTACGATGGTAATTTCTTCCGATGCTGCCTCCCTGCCAGAAGTGCTGGGCAAGGCCGCTTCTTATTTTCAATCGGGAAATAAAGAGGAGCTGAAGGAAAAAATGCGTCAGGGTATTCATCAGGAATGCGATGAAGTGACAGTGAGGGAAATTAAGAAGAGAGTGGAGATGTTCCAGTGGAGGAAGTCGGCAAAGAGGATTGAGGAAAGAATTCGATGAAATTGAGGCAAATGTTTAGGAAGATACTTTCAGATGATATTGTCTTAAAATTAAAGGATATGATTGGCATAAAAAATACCCGGAAGATGCTTGCCAAGCAGGCGGACATCGAGCCATATAAAAAGGAATTTTATCCACATGGTATCAATCTGGTGGGCGACATCAAGGCAGAGACCGGATTAGGACAAAGCATGCGGATATTGGCCGGTATTATGGAAAATGGCAATATTCCCTTTGATATAAAACAAATAGACCTTCATGGGAATCTGGAACACAATGACGATACATGGGAACATAAAATTGCGGACAGGGTAAAATACGATATTAATGTAATTAACTGGATACCCGAGACATGGGCAGCGGATTATAATGCGGCGGACAGCGGCCTGTTGAGTTGCCGTTACAACATTGCCTACTGGCTGTGGGAACTGGAGGAGTTCCCCGATCGATGGCTGTCCTGCATCGATACGGTGGATGAAATATGGACTCCTTCGGAGTTTATCAGCAACAGCATAAGGAAGAAAACGGATAAGCCGGTCATTACAGTACCATATGTCATCGAAACGGCAAAAAGCGATTACTACGACAGGAAATATTTTTCTCTGCCGTCCGATAAGTTTTTATTTCTTACCATGTACGACTTTATAAGTATCAGTGAAAGAAAGAATCCTTCCGCTGTGATTGACGCATATATCAAAGCATTTCCCGTGGAAAAAAAAGACGTCGGGCTTGTCATCAAGGTAAACCATGCGGAGGAAAAGCGGCTGGAGAAGTTAAAAATCAGGCTGAAGGACTATAAAAACGTGTATTTCATCACAAACAACCTTACAAGACTTGAGGTGGATTCTTTGCTTCACGTCTCCGATGTGCTCGTCTCTCTGCATCGTTCAGAAGGCTTTGGACTTCCGTTAGCGGAAGCGATGGCGCAGGGAAAGCCTGTTATATCCACAAATTGGTCTGCGTCCACGGAATTTATGGATGAGAGCAGTGCCTGCCTCGTGGATTATAGACTGATAAAGTTAAAAAAGACTATTGGCCCGTATGAAAAGGGAAACCGCTGGGCAGATGCGGATACGGGGCATGCGGCCTATTATATGAAAATGCTGTGGGAAAATAAGGAATATCGGGAAGAGATAGGTAAAAATGCGCGGAAACGCATCGAAGAGAATTTGACTTATGAGTTCACGGCGGGTATTATGAAAAGCAGATTGAAGGAAATATATGAAGAGGATAGCATTTGTTAACCAGCGTTATGGAAAAGAAGTAAACGGCGGATCCGAATATTATACGATGCTGATGGCGCAGAAGCTGAAAGAGCACTATGAGGTGGAGGTACTGACGTCAAAAGCGCTTACTTATGAAAAGTGGGAAGACTATTACAAAGAAGATGTGGAAGACATTGACGGAGTAAGGGTAAGACGGTTTTCTGTAAAAAGAAAGCGAAACCGCATCCTTCAAAGGCTTTTTAAGATTCTTGTCACCCGTTTTGGCTGGAATACCCTTAAAATAACGGAGGCGTGGAATAAAATATTGGGTCCATATGTGCCCGAACTGGTAAAATATATACGGGAACATAAGGATGAATATGATGCATTCATATTTGTTACTTATATGTATTATCCTGCGGTGTTCGGTATGCGGGAGGCGGCGGAGAAAGCTATATTCGTGCCTACGGCTCATGATGAATACTGCATTTATTTCAAGCTATATGAGGAAACATTCCGATTGCCCAGAAAAATAGTATTTCTGACACCGGAAGAAAGAGATTTTGTACATGCCTTGTTTCATAATGAGAAAATAGACAGTGAGGTAATCGGTGTAGGCATAGATCCGCCGGCAGATGCCGATGAAGAAAGCTTTCTGGAAAAATATGAGATCGAAGGCGAATATCTGCTCTATGCAGGAAGAGTGGATGCGGAAAAGGGCTGTGATGAGATGTTTGCCTATTTTCAAGGATTCATTGAAAAGAGGAGTGATCTGCAGCTCGTGGTAATAGGGAAAGCGTATATGGATATCCCTAAACATGACAATATCCGATATCTCGGTTTTGTATCTGAGGAAGATAAATATAACGCGATAAAAGGCGCCAGGATGCTCTGGCTACCGTCGAAGTTCGAAAGCTTATCCATCGCGGTGCTTGAGGCCATGGCCCTTGGAGTGCCGGTGATCGTGAACGGAAAATGCGAGGTCCTGCGGGGGCATTGTGAGAGAAGCGGGGGCGGTGAGAGTTATTTTGATTATAAGGGATTCGAGAATGCTGTAGATAGAATTGCGGGAGAGAAGTATTCTTTTTATAGTGAAAATGCCCGGAGATATATAGATGAGTGTTATATGTGGGATGGCGTGATTGAGAAGTGGATGGAGCAGGTAGAGGGAGTATAATAGGCTACGATGAATCTGTTTAAGAAAATTAAATTGTTACTAGAAATGGTTAAATTTCATAGGATTATCAATGCAATATTCATATTTAAGGAACAAGGATGGAATGGAATTAAATACCGTTTTTTACTTGTGAGGGATAAAGAGAAAGGGTTGCAAGAAAAAAAAGGAAGAATATATGACATTAGGCCGATTTGTGAATATGAATCTTTGGAGAAATATGAACCTCTTACTTTTTCGGTATTTGAAGATCCGCTAGTTTCAATTATTATTCCGGTTTATAATCAATTTGCATATACTTACAATTGTTTATCGGCCATAAAAAGGCATGGTGAATGTATCACTTATGAAATAATTGTTGCAGATGATTGCTCTACTGATTTTACTGCCGAACTTGAAAAAATAACAGCAGGAATAAAGATAATCCATAATAAAGAAAACTACCAATTTCTTGTAAATTGTAATCGTGCGGGTAAAAAAGCTAAGGGAAAATATCTGGTCTTTTTGAACAATGATACACAGGTACAAAAGTTTTGGCTAAAATCATTAGTGGAACTAATGGAAATGGAAGAGAGTATCGGACTAGCAGGATCAAAATTGGTGTATCCAAACGGATTAGTACAAGAAGCAGGAGGTATAGTGTGGAAAGATGCGAATGTCTTGCAATATGGAAATGGCAGGCAGGCAGGGGAAGCTGAATTGAATTTTTTGAGGGAGACAGATTATATATCGGGTGCTTCTATTATAATAAGAAAAGAACTGTGGGATGAAATAGGCGGATTTGATGAACGATTTGCGCCGGCATATTATGAAGATGTTGATCTGGCGTTTCAAGTGAGAGAAAAAGGGTTTAAAGTAGTATATCAGCCGGAGTCTGAAGTCGTACATTTTGAAGGAGTTACAGAAAAGGACGAATATGGAAGGAATGGCATCATAAGCAGGAATAGAGAAATGTTTGAGAAGAAATGGAGAATAAGATTAGTGAGAGAGCATTTTGAAGCAAAAGATTATTTAATGGCAGTACAAAGAATGAAGGAATAAGGATTATATAGCTATGATGGTGTAGAAGGTAATTTGCTATGAATTTTATTGTATGCTATAATTATTCAGCGCTTTATAAATAGTAAAATATAATTGAGTTAATACAAAATTATAATATAGTGTATAGGTGAAAGTTGCAAAATTACATAATTGCGATTAGTACAGTTTTTATATTAGAAGATGTACTAATCCATAAAAATTCAAGCATAAAAAAGCTATGAGAGGAACAATTCAAAATGATTAAGAAAATTAGATCTATATATGAATACAAAGATATGATATATAGTTTGGTGCGTAGAGAATTACGTGGTAAGTATAAGGGATCTATGTTGGGATTTTTGTGGACTTACATTAATCCACTTTGCCAGATTATTGTTTATTCAATAGTTTTTTCAGTTATTTTTGATACTGGAGTTGAAAAGTTTTATTTGTATTTAGTTATTGGTATGATGCCATGGATTTTTTTTAGCACTTCAGTGCAAGGAGGATCTGCTTGTATTAGAAACCAATCTGATATGGTAAAGAAGATTTATTTTCCGAGAGAGATACTTCCAATTTCTTTTGTTACTAGTATGTTTATTAATATGTTATTTAGTTTTATCATTGTTTTTGCTGCGGTATTGATTTCAGGGATTGGATTTAATTTATACGCTATATTATATTTACCCCTTATAATGGTAATTGAATATATATTTACATTAGGTTTAGTTCTTATAATTTCAAGCTGTACTGTTTATTTAAGAGATTTGGAGCAGATTGTTGGAGTTATTATGATGGCATGGATTTATTTAACACCAATAATGTATAGCTTAAACTCAGTACCGGAAGAACTCAAAATTGTGATTTTATATAATCCAATGACGCCGATAATAGAGAGTTTTCATGATATTTTATATTATAAACAGATACCATCAGGCTTTAATTTGCTATATTCAAGTAGTATTAGTTTGATAGTATTTTTAATTGGATTTATAATATTTTCCTATATGGATAAGGGATTTGCGGAGGAAATGTAATGAAAGAAGGCAATGTGATTGAAGTAAAGGATGTAAAGAAAAGATTTAAATCTTACACTGATAAAGCCTTTACATTAAAGGAAAGATTGATAAGACCTAGCAGGAATATGCATGAAGATATTTGGGTGTTAAAGGATATCAATTTTGAGGTAAAAAAAGGAGAAGCGGTAGGCTTAATCGGAAAAAACGGTTGCGGCAAAAGTACTATGTTAAAATTATTAACACATATTCTCTACCCGAATGGAGGTATAATAGATATGAAAGGCAAAGTTTCCAGCTTGATTGAGCTGGGAGCTGGATTTCATCCTGATATGACTGGACGGGAAAATATATATACCAATGCATCGATTTTTGGAATTAAAAGAAAAGAAGTGGATAAACGGTTGAATGATATTATTAGGTTTTCTGAATTGGAAGAATTTATTGATAATCCGGTTCGTACCTATTCATCTGGAATGTATACAAGATTAGCATTTGCTGTAGCGATTAATGTTGATGCTGATATACTACTAATAGATGAAATTTTGGCAGTTGGTGACTCTGCTTTTCAGAAAAAATGTTTTGAAAAGCTTAAAAAAATTAAAGAAAATGGAACATCAATTATTATTGTTTCCCATTCTATGGAGCAAATGTATAAAATATGTGATAAATTAATTTGGATAGAAGATGGGACGGTACGAAAAGAAGGGGTGCCCCAAAGAGTGGGAGAGGAATATTTAGATGAAATGGAAGGGCGCAGATTAACACGCATAGACGTAGAACAACAGCAAAGAAAGATTGAAATTGAAAATGAATTAAAAAGAGAAAGGGAACGAATACAAAAAGAAGAAGAAAAAAGAAGAAGAGAAGAAGAGAAAAGAAAGAAAGAAGACGAAACACGTAATAAAATAGAGATGGAAAGACAAGAAAAAAATAGGTTGGAAGATTTAGATAGACAGCGTTTGCAAATAGAGAAAAATGAGACATTAAAGCTTTTGACTAAATTTTATAGGGCTGGGGCAAGACGCAGTGGTGATGAGCAAATTATTTTTACTAAGATCAGTATAAGTGACGAAAATAGAGTAGAAAAAAATGTTTTCATGACTGGAGAAAAAATAGTAATAGAAATGGAATATAGGGCTAAGAAAGATTCAATTCCGGCAGAATTTGTTATATGCTTTACCAGAGAAGATGGAGTATATTGTTATGGGGCTACTACTTTCTTGGAATTAAATGAATTAGTAAAGGCTAAGAAAGAAGGACTGGCAGAGTTTGTAATTGAGTCCAATAAGCTACTAGGAGGAAAATATTTATTAGATTTTAGAATTAGAAAAAATAAAGAAGAATTGTATGACAATATATTTAGTTTATTGGAGTTAGAGGTAAAAAATACAGAGGCAAAGGAATCAGGAATTTTTAGTATGCCCCACTATTGGAAAATTGATGGTAATATTTTGCCTAAGATTGAATATAAAAATTAAAAGTAATTGGAAAAGGAGTTAGTGAATCGGAATAAACGGTTCGAGTGACTTAAAATGAGCATAGAATTATACGATGAAAATATAGAGTTTGATTTATTGGATATGATAAACATACAACAAGTTTCTGATATAATTAATGCTTCAGTTTCTGATTCGACAAGTTGTATTGGATATTACTCAAGAGTGATTATTGAAGATGAAAAAATTAAGAGTTATATACCTGAGATGAATTTAGGCGAAGAATTAATAGATGGTAGTTTATCAAGAGAGAATCTTTTATGTACAAATTTTGAATTCCTCCATAATTTACTTAGTAGTCATAAAGCATTTTTATTGTCGCGCTGGATAAAGGATAAGTTTATTTTTTTGACACCTACGAGAGGAACTAGAGAAAATATTCAATTAATTTGGGGAGAGGGGTATGGAAAGAGTGAAGATAATAGTGGCAATTATTCGAAGTGGTTTATTAGTCGGACATCAAATACGGGGGAGATATACATCGTAAATAATGGAAATTGTTCCAAAAATATAGGTATAAAATTTAATTTATGGTCAATAAACCCTCGAGCTAATGTTAATATATCATTTATCGATAAATCAATTGATGTCAGGTTCGGGGAAGGCTGGAAGAATATAGAATTCGAAGAGAAAATACCTTGTGGGATATCTAAAATAAAAATAGAATATGATGGCAATGCCTTAGCACTGAATAATGGAGATATAAGAGAGTTAAAGTTTATTATTGCCGGATTAGAAATTAGGGATATAACTGATGTTGATAATACAGAGACGTATAGCGGCGAAACATTATATGAAAGTGATCAAAATATCAATTTCTACAAATACATGATGCCCGAAAGTTATATAAGGACAATTTTGCACTCAACAGGTTTTTTTGAGATTGAATCTTATCACTTAAAAAATGGCTTTATAAAGAAGCATTTAGTGAGTAGATTTTTAGTGAACGATTCGGTTTATCACTATATAGAACGGGTAAATGAATCTATTGAAGATGAGATGATGCTATTTATTTGTAAACGGAAAGGTAGTTTAAATAAAAAAAATGGATAGAGTTTACTTGTTTATGGGATATGGGTCTACGTATGTATTGGCTCCTATTGCAGCCTATATGAAAGAAAAAGGATTTAAAGTTGTTGAAATAAATCCCTATTATGACAAAAATTATATAGAAAAGATTGAGGAAGTAAAAGGTAAGGAAATAATTTTTATTACGTCATATCATTTACACATGGACAGGTATAACTATACACAATCAGGTGGCAATAAGAATAATGAAAGTATTGCACCATTGGAAATAATGGAGTATTTAAATCCCATTAAGTCGGTTTTTTATCCACATGATTTAGATGAGTTTATGTTAGAGGAAGAGCTGAAATGGTGCAATTTATTTGATGTTATCTTGGTACCCTATATCAATAATTGTTATTATAAATTGAAATATTTGTGCCCTAGGGTTGAATGTGTAGGGTGGATTAAAAAAAATAGAACTTATGAATTGAAAACACTCGGAGAAGAGTGTAGTCCTATTTATTTTCCGTCTAATATATTTCCGCAATTATCTTTATTGGGAGTAGAGGGATTGGCAGGTTTGTGGGATAAGAGTATAGATAAAAGGATACCGATAAAATTACATGAAAATAAAGATTTAGAGATGTTATCCTTAAAATTGAGGCAAATAGGTTTTTCTGTTATGGATTCTCAAAAAACAGTTTTTGATATGATTGAATACTTTGATTTAATCATCGGAAATGGGGTTTCGACAGTAATTTATGAAGCAGCATTAAGCGGGGGGAGAGCCATTTCTATTTTGGATGATATTGAATCAGAAAAAAAATATAGAAATAAGTTAAAGAATTTTCCCAATGTTAAATTATTAAGATACGAGGAAATTAAGGATTATTTAAAAGATTTGAATAAAGATAATGATAGTATTACAGTTAGAGAAGATCAATTGCCATGTTTTGATTATGAAAGAGCAATGAATTTAATAAAGATAGGATGAAAATAAATAATGAGAATATATAACGAAAAAGTTGATGTAAATTACGATGATACTAAAAAATTTTTTAATAATAGAAAAGAAGTTTATGATGATAAGAATCCTTATGTTACAACAATGTATCAGGACAATAATAAGGAGTTGGTAGAAAAAAGGAATGAGTATGAGATAAGAAAAATACTCCCTAAACTGGGCATGAATGATAACTCTATAGTTATCGACATAGCTTGTGGGGTGGGGCGTTGGTGCGATGCTATTCAAATGCCTGTTAAGAATTATTTTGGTTTAGATTTCTCGGAAGGATTGATAGATATAGCGAGACAGAGGAATATATCTAAACCAAATTGTAAGTTTGCGATATCTGAAGCAACGGAAATATCGAATTGTATTTTACAAAATGGGTGGAATACTCAATTTAACAAGGTTTTAATTGTAGGCATATTGGTTTATTTAAATGATGGTGACATCAAAAGATTATTAGAATCTTTACAGCCCTTTTTACATAAAGAATGTACAATTTATATTAGGGAACCTGTAGGAATACAAGACAGACTGTCTTTGAAAAACTTTTATTCTGATGAGTTGTCGTCAGAATATAATGCAATATACCGAACACAAAAAGAATATGAAGAAGACTTTTGGGCACATTTAGAATTAAATGGATTTAAGATAATAGAGAAAGATTTATTATTTAGTGAAGACAGGCAATTAAATAACAGAAAAGAAACAGCTCAATATTATTGGATTTTAAAAAGATAAATGAGGTAATTAAGATGCAGTCTAATCAAACAGTAGTAATATGCTGTGCAGGTATGGGAAATCGTTTAGGAATGAATATTGCTAAATCATTGGTTGATATTAATGGGGTTCCTTTAATTATTAGACAATTAGAAATGTTGAAAGAAGTAGAGGATATAAAAATAGTGGTTGGGTTTCAGGCTCAAAAAGTCATTGATTTAGTTGGAAGCTTTAGAAATGATATAACATTTGTATATAATAAGGATTATAGGACAACTGGCACGGGCGCGAGTTTTTGCTTAGGTGCAGAAAATTCAAAAGAGATGGTAATGTCGTTAGATGGAGACTTGCTGGTTCATCCAGATGATATGAAAAAAATATTGCAGCATAAAGAAGAGTTTGTTGGGGGTGGGATACCTTCTTCTGAAGAACCATGGTATCTTAAAATGAAGATTCATGAAGGGGTAGAGTGTGTGGAATCTTTTACACGCGAAAAAAGTGAATATGAGTGGACAGGAATTATGAAAGTAAAAAGAAATAGATTAGGTTCCGGGAATGGACATGTTTTTCAATTGATAGAACCTTTACTTCCGATACCATTACTTTCTTTAAGAACGAAAGAAATAGATACTCTTGGTGATTACAATAATGCGGTTAGATGGGTAAAAAATAATTATATTGATTAATTGTGGGAATAATTAGTTTGTCTTTAGATTTATTTTAGTAAATCTGACTATAGGATGTGGGCTGAACATGATAATAGAAGAACGGAGAAATGTAAAGGCCTATTCCGATGGATATGAGACTGATAGAAAGGCGTTGGAAATTGCAGCTAAGTATCCTGAAGATATGTCTCAGGACATATATAATAATAGTGAATATACGGTAAATAGTACCTTTTCCTCTGTAAGACAAAACATATTAAACTGGTATCATTTCAAGGCGGAAGCAGAAATTCTTGAAGTAGGAGCAGGAATGGGATCAATCACAAGTATGCTTTGTGAAAATATTGTTAATTGGGAAACGGACCAGCGCTATGATTATATAATTTCTATTAGAGTGTTAGGATATGTTGCATTTTTTAATAGAAGGGAATTATTTTGAGTATTTTTTGTCCAGTGTTCACAAATGATTGAAGCCGTGTGGCGTGATTCTATTTGCTATTAAAGATAGATTTTGACTTAAATATTGGCTTGGGGGAGCAGAGGATCATTTACAAGTGTCTTTTGCAGGTATAGCAAGATATAAAGAGAAAAGGATTTCCAAAACGTTTTCCAGAAAAGAGCTAAAGAATATGCTGAAAATGGTCTGTTAACAGCTAATGAAAAGGAATTATACAAAGATATAATAGATTTTGATCTAATTATTGGTAATTGGGTTTCATTGGTTTATGAAGTAGAATTAAGTGGATGGAGAGTTATTTCTATATTTAGACGGTATTGAAACAGAAAAATCATATTGAAAGAAATGAGAAAAATTTCTAACATTAAATTATATGGATATAAGGAAGGTGTACTCCGCCAGAGTTATTCTTCAAGCACAAATATTGCTTCATAGTAACGATAACCAGTTTCATACAGAAAGGAATGTATTATATCGCCGATTGTATTTAATGAATGCAGGTATGATGGTTATGAAGTATATGTTGAACATGGATGATATGGCAATTCCAATAAGAAAATAATTAAGGAGATCAGTGTTATATGATAATTAAGGAGCAGGAAAGAAAAATTGTTTATTCTGACGGGGAAGAAACGGAACGTCGTATGTTAGAAATTGCTCGAAAGTATCCGGAGGACTTATCAGAGGATTTTATTGCAAGGAACAGTTCATACACTCTTAACAACACCTTTTCTTCGGTAAGACGTAATATTTTGAACTGGTATACGTTCAAAGAAGATTCTAAGATACTGGAAGTCGGTGCTGGTATGGGTGCTATTACGGGACTTTTGTGTGATAAAGCTAAAAGCGTAACAGCTATTGAAATGAGCGAGGCAAGAGCTGAAGTCATAAGAAGTAGATTAAAGGGGAGAGAGAATCTTACCGTCATAAGCGAAAATATTAATTCGTGGGATACCGATGAAAAGTTTGATTATGTAGTATTTATAGGAGTATTGGAATACGCAGCAATCTTTTCTGATTCATCTCAGCCATATGAGGACTTTTTGAATAGAATTAAGGAATTATTGGTAGACGATGGTAGGTTGCTATTTGCTATTGAAAACCGTTTCGGACTTAAATATTGGCTTGGTGGTTCTGAGGATCATCTTCAGAAACCTTTTGTAGGAATCAGAGGTTATGACGAACCCAATACAGCGCGTACATTTTCAAAGAAAGAAATTGAGAATTTATTGGAAAGGGTTGGGTTTTCCCGTTATCGTTTTTATAATGTTTTGCCGGATTATAAATTTCCTGAATTAATTTTTGATGATGAATATGAGCCTGATTATATGAATTTAAAGAAGGTGTCATTTACATATTCGAAAAATAGTTCTTTATATGCAGATGAAAGAACTCTCTATAAAGATATAATTGAAAATAAAGTATTCTCTTTCTTTGCTAATTCATTCTTGATTGAAGCCTCAAAGGATGAATTGGATGATCAACATGTAATTCATGTGTCTGCAAAGGGAGAGGTGTATAAAGATTTTCGTGTGAGTACGATAGTAAATAATGATGGATATGTTTATAAGGTGCCAATGCATAAAAATGCCATTAGTCACATCAAGAATATATATTATAATACAGAATATTTATTAAGCAGAGGAGTTTCTATTCTTCCAGTTACTTTGGAGAATAATGTCTTGCGAAGTACACGTTTTAAAGGAATTAGTGCTCAAGATGTGTTTGCCCAGGCTTTAGCTTCCAGTAACATGGAATTAAGTAAAAAACTTTTAGATTGCCTGAAAAATAACTTATTAAAGAGCAGTGAAACTGTTGAGTACAATATTAATAATATGTTAGTTCATCATACGATTGCTTCTGCAGATGTTGACTATGGAGTTATTCTGCAAAAAGCTTTTATTGATATGACATTTTATAATTCTTTTTGGAAAGACGAAGAACTGTTGTTTTATGATCAAGAGTGGTGTTTTGAAAAAGTTCCTTTAAATTTCTGTCTATATTATTCACTAAAGTCAGCATATACAAAAGCTGATGTGGATACAGATATTAGTTTGGAACAACTTTTAAATTATATTGGGATTAAAGGGGAAGAAATAGAGGCATATGAAAAATTAGAGCAAATTATATGGTCTAAGGTTTTATATCGGCAGACTGATTTCTATGGTGAGGATGGCTATTGCAATAGATATTGTGAAGATTTGACTTTGGAAACTCAACAGCAGCAATTAAATAATCAACTTAAGGAACTCGAAGAACAATCGGTTTGTAAAGAAAAAATAATTAATGAAAAGGACTTTCTTATTACAGAATTGCAAAAAAGTATTGATGAAAAGGGAAAAAATATCCTTGATACTAATGAAATTATAGAAAACAAAGAGGAAGCGATAAAAGAATTATTTAAAGCAATTCATGACAATGAAGAGACCATCACTCAGCATCTTCAAACTATTCGCAACAAGGAAGGACATATTGATCTCCTGCTAGAGGTGGAGCGTGAATACGAACGTGAGAAAAATTCCAGAGCGTACCGTTTTGCATTGAAACTTAGGAAGTTTAGTCAATGGATTCTTCCGAAAGATAGTAAAAGACGTTTTGTAGCAGGAATATGTAGAAAGATTATAAAAACCCCAAAGTTGATGTTGCATGTTATAAAGCCTAAGAGAATTATAAAATTTTTTACTATTTATGAGAAGGAAGGAATGGAAGGGGTAAAGGAACATTATCAACAAGTAGAAGAAAAGGAGAATTCAAAATTAGTTCCATTTGATACGGATCATTTTGAAGTTACAAAGATTTTAGAACAAAGTGATAGGGATATCTCAGAGTATGAATTGCTTCTTTTTACTGAATACACTCAACCTGAAGTATCTATTATTATTCCGGCATATAACCAATTTGAATACACATATAACTGTCTTTCCGCTATTTTAAAGAATAGCGGAGCTGTTAAGTATGAAATTATTCTTGCGGATGACTGCTCTACAGATTTAACAACACAATTGGAGCAGGTAGTTAAGGGAATTACAGTAATTCACAATCAGTCTAATCTGCGTTTTCTGCAAAACTGTAATAATGCTGCACAATATGCAAGAGGAAATAATATCGTATTTTTGAATAACGATACACAGGTGCAGGGAAACTGGCTAAAGCCGCTGGTAGATATTCTTGAAAATGATGAAATGGCAGGTATGACAGGTTCTAAGCTAGTCTATTCTGATGGATGGCTTCAGGAGGCAGGAGGAATATTTTGGAAAGATGCTTCGGCTTGGAATTATGGTAACAGGAAGAATCCTGATGATCCGGAATATAACTATGTAAAAGAGGTTGATTATATATCAGGGGCTTCTATTATGATTCGGGCTTCTCTATGGAAAGAAATTGGTGGGTTTGATGAACAATTTGAGCCGGCCTATTATGAAGATTCGGATTTGGCATTTGAGGTTAGGAAGCATGGATATAAAGTGGTATATCAGCCGCTTTCTGTTGTAGTTCATTTTGAAGGTGTTTCCAACGGCACAGATTTGACAAGCGGTCAAAAGTCGTATCAGCTAACTAATCAAGCAAAATTCTATAAGAAGTGGAAGGAAGTATTAGAGAAAGAACACTTTTCTAATGGCGAGAATGTTTTTTTTGCAAAGGACAGAAGCCGTTTCAAAAAGCAAATATTGGTAGTAGACCATTATGTACCTCATTATGATAGGGATGCAGGTGGAAAATGTACGTATATGTATCTGCTGTTGTTTGTTAAAATGGGACTTAAGGTAACTTTTATCGGAGATAATTTTTTCAAGCACGAGCCTTATACCACTGACTTGAATCAGCACGGAATTGAAGTTTTATATGGTAATTATTATCATGATAATTGGCAAAAATGGCTGAAAGAGAATCTGCATTATTTTGATTATGTGTATTTGCAGCGCCCTCATATATCCATTAAATACATGGACATTGTGAAACAGAATAGTAAGGCTAAAGTATTTTACTTTGCTCACGACTTACATCATGTGAGGGAATATCGGGAATACCTTCTTACTAAGGATGAAGAAAAGTTGAAGTCCTCTGAGCAATGGAAGAAAATTGAATATGGATTATTTGAGAAGGCGGATGTCGGTCATGTAGTGGGAAGTTATGAGCAAGATGTAATGCAGAAAGCATTTCCGGAGAAACCCATTCGAAATATTCCCTTATATATTTATGAGGATATATTGACGGATATTGATAAAAATTTCACAGAACGCAGGGATTTGATTTATGTGGGCGGATTTGGACATCCTCCCAATATTGATGCAGTATTGTGGTTTGGGAAGGAAGTAATTCCTGAAATTATCCGCAGATACCCAGATATAAAATGGCATGTTGTTGGCGGAAAAGTTCCGCCAGAAATCCAGAAAATGGCAAGCAATAATATCATCATTGAAGGTTTTTTGTCGGATGATGATCTGCATAGCTTATATCGCGAATGCCGTATGGCAGTTGTCCCACTAAGAGTAGGAGCAGGTGTAAAGGGCAAGGTGGTAGAGGCGGCTTATTATCAAATTCCTCTTGTTACCACTACTATTGGGGCAGAGGGGTTGGATGCAAATGTGGGAAACATGGTCGTAGAGGATGATGCTGATAGAATGGCGGAATTAGTGTGCAGTTTGTATGAGGATATTGATACCCTAAAAAGGATGTCGGATGCGGGAATTGAATTTATAAAGAAGTATTTTACGCTTGAAAAAGCGCAAGAGGTTTTGAATAGGGACTTGTGATACAAACATTTTCTGACATTATTTTTAAATATCTTTTTAAATATCTTCTGACAGAGATTCCAAAATATTTGAATGAAAAAGACCGTAATTTCTGTAAAGATATGTTTCTTTAGTCTGATAAACTTCCGACTGATTGCAGAAGGGCACTGTAAAGTGTGCCGATTATGGGAGGGGTTAGTTTTGTGAAAGTACCCGTTATAGAGTGATTACGAATTATAATGAAAGTAATTTGGAACAATCATTGAAGCAGGAATAAATCTTTATTCTAGGAGTTGAGGTTAAGAACGCTGGATTTAAAAGCGGCTAAACAGATACGGCATGTTTAGGGAAAAGAACGTTGTGAAGCGAACTGTAATTATGATAATCAATATAAACATGTAAGAGTTAGGTTGCTTGAAAAAGATGATATTGGGTTATTTAGGATACGAAGGATTAATTCTAAGGATTTATCTTTATTTTCTTAAAATATACACAGAATTATTATCAAAGAGGGCTTGGAGTTATATGAAAAAAGAAAAATTAATAAAAAAATGGGATTTATTAGCTGCATTATTGATGATGGTATTCACAATTATATATTATTTTACATTACCTGTTTTCGGAGGAATGGACGGAGACTTTGGTGAAGGAGCCGTTACCTTATTTTATAGAAATTATTTAAATTTTTGTAATGGAGATATATCGCTTTGGAATACATATCAATGGACAGGAATGCCTGCCTTAGGGCATACGGTATTCCAAACCGTCTATCCAATTTATTTGGCTATATTTGCAATATTGAAGAATGCAAGTTTTGAATTGTTTTTACCAATATCATATAGCTTCCATATGGGTCTTCTTGTAGTGGGGGTATATTTATTTAATAGATTAAATGGAATCTCAATAAAATCAAGTATTATTGCAACGATGGCAACAGCTTTTTCGTATGAGTTTATCCATCAATCGGGTTGGCCCTACTTATTTTCGGGCTTTGTATATTTTCCGTTAACTATTGATTTCGTGATTTTATTTGAACGTAGCAAGGGGAAAAAGGCATGGAAGTATGTATTGGCAGCAGGTATTGTCTTAGGACTTTCAGGGCTAGCTAATCAGGGTCAGACATTACTTATAAACATTTTAGTGTTATGTATACTGTATCTATGCTATGTGTTTTCAAGAAGATCTAAGGCTTATTTTTTTCGAATGACAGGGAAGATGCTAAGTTTTGGAATACTTGGCTGCGCTATTTGTGCACCAGCACTATTTCCGGCATTGGAGTTTACATTGAACTGCTCTAGGTATGTTCCCGAGATGGGCTTTATTGATGCTGGAACCAACCTTACTTTGGAAGCGTTTACAACACATGCTACAACTTTATCGAGCTTTGGAACTTTTCTTCAGTTTCCGACAGTTTATACGGAAAATTCAGGAGCTTACACTTGTGGTTCTGTGGCAGTTATTGTTTCAATTTGTGCAGTTATTGGTTTATTTTCAAGGGTTAAAGATAATAAGGTAGAAAATATTTTTTCTAAAATATTAGCCATATTTTGTATTTGCTATGCATGTAATTTTGTGATTTCATATGTGTTCTATTATTTGCCTGGATATAATGCAGTAAGAGAGCCGTACCTGTATATTCCATATTTGGTATTGCCTCTTACATATCTGACTGGCTTAGGGCTTGATACTATTTTAGGAGCGCGTAGTTCCATACAAGAATTAATAGAGTCGTTGCATTTTCCGGTTATCTGCTTTATATTAATTGGCGTATGTTGCTTAGGAATATTTATTCCTTATAATTTTCAAAGTAAGAACGTGTTGATTCTTATTTTTATACTTCTGATTTTTTTATGTCCCAAGATAATAAAAAAAGATAATGTGATGAGGTTAGTATTGGCAGCTCTGTTATTAATGTGCATTTGTATACAAATGTACATTAATTGTGGAGAAGTTTGGGGCTTTACGTACAAAGATGTTTATGCAAAAGTAGAACGCCAGATTGAGAATGTAGAAGTGGCGGAGTCAATATTACCTGAGGAAAGTAATCGATATGATAGATTTTTTGGGTTTGGAGCGAGTGCGTGGTCAAGCAATACCATGTCGCTTGTTGGTAATAATGATGCATTAGGATATATAAATCCAATTCCAAGAACAGGTTATTTATTATATAGCACATCATGGCGCAATCAAGCTATATTGAGAAATATGAAATACTGGTATACTACTACGGATCATGAAGATTATTACCATCAAATTCTTGAAGAAATTAGTAGTTACTTAGGAACAATTCAGACTTATCCATCATATGATTCAACAGAATTACAAGAATTTGATGTTTATAAAGCTGATACTATGGGGATTGCATGGGTTGTAAATGATATAACTTATGTTGATGATGTTAAAAATATGAGTTCAGATGATGTATTGGCGTTGCTAAGTGATGAAGAGATGGATTATAGAACAGCGGCATATGTTTCAAAAGAGATTAATGTTGACGCAGGGGATAATGATTGGAGTGTCACGAATATTATATATAAAGATGACGAAATAATAATGAAAGTTAATTCTGAGAAGGCGGCATTGCTTGTAACAGCCGAAGTATGGTACCCGGGATGGAAAGTATACATAGATGGAGAGGAAGCAGATGTATTACAGGTTAACTGTTGCAATAGAGGGTGTGCTATTACCGCAGGGGACCATACTGTAAGTTTTGTTTACAAGCCTATGACTGCATACATCGGACTAGCCTTATGCATATTTTGTATTCTTATATGGATTACAGTTTACATTTTTATTTTATTTAATGAAAAGGAATATGCAAAAGAAAATGGAAATATGGATATACAGAAAAAGTGAATTTTGTTTTTGGGGTGGAGTTACTTTGCTTTTTAAAATAATATATAGCTACTTAGAGTTATACATAATATTTATCTGATAACAATGAAAGAAGATGAACATATGAAAAAAAAGTTGCTCAATCATTTTATATTTATAGTTATTTTGTCATTTTTTATATTTATATATTTATGCTATATTAATATTGTGAGCTATAATATACCATTTATGGATTATTGGAGAACTATATTAAGAACTATAAAAATGATGGAACAAAAAGTCCCTATTATGCAAATAATTTGGGAGAGTGATTTTGGGCAAAGAAATCCGTTAATTATTGGGGGGGTAATATTAAATATAAAATATGCACATTTAAACTGTAAAATATCAGAATATATTTCGGTTATACCAATGTCGATATCATGCATATTAATTTATAAAAGATGGGTTAAAAATATTAGTGGTAATAAGATCACTTTTATTTATCAGACCGTATTTAGTATTTTACTTATGTTCAGTTTATTTAATCTGAATCAATGGGAAATATTACATATACAATTTGCGTTCCCGTTTATGGCAAGAATATGTATTTATATCCTTATATTTTATTTGGCTGATCAGGCAATAGTGGATAACAATTATGAAAAAAGATTATTGTTATCAGGTGCTTTAGCAATGTTGGCAATATGCGGATTAAGTCAATTGTACTTTGTTGCGCTTATTCTATCTGCTTGGATTGTGTTTTTTATATATTGTATTATTTCTAGGAGAAGAAAGGAAACAATTTCGTATAAATATATATTGATTTGGATGGGTTTATCAATAGGAGGCGTACTCATTTATTTTTATAATAATAATATGGCTTCGAGTGGAGCAGGAAACATACGCGATTTTATCGAACTGATTTTTAATGGTCAGTTGGTTATTGGGATTTTAAGTATGTTTGCAGCAATAATTCTTCCCCAAACTTTTCTTGAGAATATTAATGCCATATATGTATACATAATAGGATTAATATTTTTGGGGGTACTGGTTTTTTGCATATTTAAATATTTTCAAAAAAAACTTTATAAAAATACTTATTTACCAATATTTTTCATATTGTATGGTGGTATTAACATGGGAATTATTGCGTATGGGAGACTTGGAGAGTATGGGGCATTCTATTTGACATCATCAAGATATGTAGTTGAAACTACATTGATTTTATGTGGTATGATTTTTATTATTGCAACCCTATTAGCTACTTCCGATAAGAAAATAGGAAATATTATTATTCATTGGTCATGTATATTATGGGTGGCAACTTGTATGGTATTTTCGTTTTATAATGAGTGTAATATTGCAAAAAGTAGATATGCTTATAAAGAAAATTTGGGAGGAATTATAAAAAATATTGATTATGCCAGTGATGAGGACTTGATGGGGCTACAAAGTAAGCCTCAATATATAAGAGAATTGACTGATATATTAAAAGAAAATAATTTGAGTTTATTTTATGATGATGACGTGGAGTTAAAGCGAAGAATAGAGTTTCTGTATGGTATAGGAAATGACTCTTGGGTAGAAGAAGTTGGTGCGCTAAAGGTAAGGAGTGGAGAACAAGGTATTATAAAAATAGCTGGTTACAATCCGAATATAGGGGAAATGAATGATCCGAGTTGTGAGGTGTATATAAATGATATTAAGTATGGAAAGATGATTTTAGACAAGGAGTTTGAATATGAAATAAAAACGGAAAAAAATCAAATTATAGAAATAAGATTTGCGACAAAAGGGGCAATACAAGCTCCTAAACCAGATGTTAGAAAGTTAGCATTTATTATTTTAAATATTAAAATTGAGTGAGAACTTAATAAATTGTCAAGAAGTGATATAATATTGTGCAGATTAGTATTAAATGTATTCTTAGTAAAGAAAGAGAGAGGAGGAAAATTCAATAGTTATCTATAAAAAATTGAATTATAATTAAAATGAAAGAACAAAGCGTACAGATGTTAGAATTCCCACAAAATGGAGATGAAAGAGGGCATTTAGTTATTGTTGAGGGAGGACGTGATATTCCTTTCGATGTTAAGAGAATATTTTACATATATGGCTCAGATCATAAGGTAGTAAGAGGACAGCACGCAAATAAAAGAACAGAATTTGTGTTAATAAATGTGTCAGGACAAAGCAAGGTGCGGGTTAAAGATGGAAAAGGAAATGAGGCTGTTTTTGCCTTGAATCGTCCCCATACAGGTATCTACCTTCCAAAGATGGTATGGAAGGACATGTACGATTTTAGTGAGGATTCTGTACTCCTTTGCTTGGCCAGTGAACACTATGATGCAGAGGAATATATACGTGACTATGATAAGTTTGTAGAACTTATAAATGAAGGGAGGATATGATGAAACTTTCAATTGTAATACCGGTATATTATAACGAAGATAATTTGCAGCCATTATATGATGACATTAAGCAAAAGGTCATAGATGTTATTGACTATGATTATGAGATTGTGCTTGTAAATGACGGTTCAAAGGATAAGAGCTATGGTGTAATGCAGAAATTATCAAAGGAAGATTCTCATATCAAAATAATTAGTTTATCCAGAAACTTTGGTTCTCATGCAGCTATCTTATGTGGACTTTCCAAATGCACAGGAGACTGTGCTGTTGTAAAAGCGGCAGATTTGCAGGAACCTACAGAATTAATAATTGAAATGGTAGATCGCTGGAAAAAGGGAAACAATGTAGTTCTCGCGGTAAGAAGTGGACGGGATGAAAAACGAAGCCAGACGATGTTTGCCGATTTATATTACAGGTTAGTCCGCAAAGCAGCGTTGCCGTCTATGCCTAAAGGAGGATTCGACGTGTACTTGCTTGACCGAAAGGTCATAGATGTCTTAATGGCTTTAGATGAAAATAATAGTGCTTTGACTGGTCAAATACTATGGAGTGGATTTAAAACAGACGAAGTTTACTATACGCGGCTAGCACGAGAAATAGGGACAAGCCGATGGACACTTAAGAAAAAAATAAAATTGGTTGCAGATACTTTATTTAGCTTTTCTACACTGCCGATTACCTTAGTTGCCGGAATTGGAACCTTATCATTCGTAGGTGCTTTGGCTTGGGCAGTGTTTGTGCTGATTTTTAAATTAATGGGATTGATAGAAGTTAGTGGCTGGACCACATTATTCATATTTAATTTATTTAGCTTTGGAATAATTATGCTGACAATGGGGATCCTGGGTAGTTATTTATGGAGAACTTTTGATGCTTCTCGGAATAGACCACCTTATATTATAGAAGAAGAAAATGAAATAGGGCAGGGAGAAGAATGAGGCTTCGTGAATTGCAAGAGAAAGATATGGCAGGAATGTTAGAATGGATGACAGATTCGGATATACGACAGAACTTTCGTTTCAGTTCGAATAAGTCGGATGAAAAGAGTGTTTTGAGCTTTATTCAAAATGCAAAAATTTCGATATCACCAATAGAAGGATGTACCATCCATTATGCCATTGCGGATGATGAGAGTGATGAATATTTAGGAACAATTAGCCTGAAAGAAATAAGTATGGTAAACAAGAATGCGGAATATGCAATCAGCCTTAGAAAGAAAGCACAAGGAATGGGAATTGGAGTTAAAGCGACTAGGGAAATACTTAGACTGGCATTTGAAGAATATGCGCTTGCAAGGGTATACTTAAATGTATTTTCAGATAATATCCGAGCGATTAAGTTGTACGAAAAATGTGGTTTTGTATTTGAAGGAGAATTTCGGAATCATTTATTAGTGGAAGGCAAGTATAAGTCATTGAAATGGTACTCTATATTGAGGCATGAGTATAATTGTATAAATAAGTGACAATGATTTGAGACATGAACAACTAAGAGAAAGTGAGAAGAGATTATGAAAATAATGCCCAATCGGTTAGACAAAGGCTTTGAGATGTATCAGGAAGAGCTGGAACAAAAAACACTGGAGGTTTTACGTTCAGGCTGGTATGTCCTTGGAAACGAAGTAAAGAAATTTGAAGAGGAGTTTTCTGCTTATACAGGTGCCAAACATTGTGTAGGTCTTGCCAGTGGACTGGATGCTCTTTGGATTGCATTCAGGATATTAGGAATCGGCGTTGGTGATGAGGTAATTGTGCAGGGAAATACATATATAGCAAGTGTAATGGGTATTACCATGAATGGTGCTACTCCGGTTTTTGTGGAGCCGGATGAGTTTAATAATATAGATGCGAATAAAATTGAAAAAAAAATAACAAAAAATACGAAAGCAATTTTGGTAGTACATCTTTATGGACAGGCCTCTAATATGCATTCAATTATGCAATTGGCAGAAAAGTATGGTCTACGCTTAGTGGAAGACTGTGCCCAATCCCACGGAGCTTGTTTTAATGGTCAAATGACAGGGACTTTTGGTGATGTAGGCTGCTTTTCTTTTTATCCGTCCAAGAATCTGGGAGCTTTTGGAGATGCGGGAGCAATTGTGACCAATGATGATAAATTGGCAGAAGATTTCAGAGTATTTCGCAATTATGGAAGTGAGAAGCGCTATTATAATAAGGTAGTTGGTACTAATTCTCGCTTGGATGAATTACAGGCAGGCTTATTAAGGGTACGGTTACGACATATAAAAGAATTAACAGAAGAGAGAATTAGGCTATGCAATAATTATTTGTCTTCTATTCATAACGAGAATATAGTCCTGCCGACAATACGCACGGGCGCTACAACAGTATGGCATCAGTTTGTGATACATTGCCATAATAGACAGGAGTTAATTGATTACTTAAACGAAAGAGAGATAGGCACTATTATACATTATCCAATTCCCCCGCATCTATCAGAAGCATACGCATATTTGGGATTAAAAAGAGGCAGTTTTCCTATAACAGAAAAGCATGCGGATGAGGTGTTGTCTATTCCTTTATATAACGGAATGAGTGAAGAAGAACAACAATATGTGATAGAAAACATTAATGCTTTCGGTAACAAAGAATGAAAACGATGATACAAAAAATAGGAAGTATACTAGAGAACTCAATAATTTTTTTCTTTGAAAACATATTTCATATACCGATTGATGGAGAAAAGGCAAAAAGCATTCTGCAATTTATAAAATTTGGTTGTGTAGGTGCTTCTAATACAGTTCTTCACTATATTGTATACTTATTACTTGCCTTAATGGGCTTGCAGTATATGATTGCCAATTTTGTAGCATTTACAATTAGTGTAATAAACTCCTTTTATTGGAACAATAGGTATGTATTTAAGGATGATGGAAGGGTTAAGCGTTCTTGGATATTTACTTTTATTAAAACATATGTTTCTTATGGAGTAACAGGAATAGTACTTAACAGTATTATGCTTCATATAGAAATTGATATTTGGGGAATAAGTAAATTAATTGCACCCATAATGAATCTTTTAATAACCATACCATTAAATTTTGTCATTAATAAGTTTTGGGCTTATAAGGAAAAGGTGTAGTCGCACTAAATTATTGATATTTTGGCATAATTAGTATATAGTAATGTTTGAGCAAGGCTTTCCAATATATCAATCTTCTGAATTAATTATTATAATTGCTTCATCCAGAGAAAAAATATAAATAAGAAACCTTTAGACATGATATAAAATGTTAATATTTTGGCAGATGATATAATTAAAATATAAATGAGGTACCTAAAAAATGAAAAACGCATTAATTACCGGAATTACCGGACAAGACGGCTCTTACTTAGCGGAGCTATTATTAGAAAAGGGATACAATGTATATGGTCTTATGCGCCGTAAGTCGGTAGTGGATTATGGTAATGTTGAACATATTAAGGACAAGATTCATTTCATATATGCAGATATGACGGATATAGTATCCCTAATCAACGCCATGAAGGTATCACAGGCGGATGAAGTATATAATCTTGCTGCTCAATCCTTTGTGGCTACCTCGTGGGAGCAGCCTTTGGCAACAGCGGAAATAGATGCGGTGGGAGTTACGAATATGCTGGAGGCTATTCGCCTGATAAACTCTTCCTGTAGATTTTATCAGGCATCCACTTCCGAGATGTTTGGTTTGGTTCAAGCGATTCCGCAGTGCGAGACAACGCAGTTTTACCCTAGGAGCCCCTATGGAGTTGCAAAGTTATACGGACATTGGATTACTAAGAACTATAGAGAAAGTTATGACTTATATGCATGTAGCGGCATTCTTTTCAATCATGAAAGTGAAAGAAGAGGGAAAGAATTCGTTACCCGTAAGATTACCGATGCAGTTGCAAGGATTAAGCATGGGTTACAGGACTGTTTGGAATTAGGGAATATGGACTCTAAGCGTGATTGGGGACATTCCAAGGATTATGTTTATGCTATGTGGTTGATGCTTCAGCAGGAACAGGCAGATGATTATGTAATAGCTACGAATGAAACAAGAACTGTTAGGGAATTTGTCGAGGTTGCATTTAATAAAGTTGGTATAGAAATTGAATGGTCTGGACAAGGTGTAGATGAAATTGGTAAAGATAAAAAAAGCGGAAACATACTTGTAAAAGTGAATAAGGACTTCTTCCGTCCGGCAGAAGTTGATATTTTATTGGGCAATCCGCAAAAGGCAGAGGAAGAACTGGGATGGGAGCGCCAGATTTCTTTTGATGAACTGGTGGAGCGCATGGTAAAGAATGATATGCTTTTAGTAGCGAAAGAAGTTGCTATTGTAAATTTGTAAACTATCAAGATAAAATTGGAGAAGGGAATTCTATATAAGGATTCCCTTTTATGGTATAAGCGATGAAAAAAGCATTGATTATAGGGGCATCAGGATTTGTAGGCGGTTATCTAGCAGGGCATCTTCTGGATGAGTACAATATGGAAGTGCATGTTACAAAACTTCCGTATCAACATATTGAAGATAAAAGTGTAAAGAAATATGATTTGGATATTTTAGAGAAGGAAGAAATAGTCTCTCTTTTGTTTGAAATACGTCCAGATTATATCTTTCATTTGGCTGCACAAAGTTCGGTAGGCACTGCATGGAAAAATCCAGGGTTAACGATTGACATAAATATTAAAGGCAGCGTCAATGTGATGGATGCCGTAAGGGAGCTTTATTATAAGCCTCGGGTTTTATTAATTGGATCAGGAGAAGAATATGGACATATAAAACCGGATGAGATTCCGATTGGAGAGGAAACGATGATTCGTCCCGGAAATATTTATGCGGCAACCAAGGTATGCCAAAATATGATTGGCAGCATTTATGCTCGGGCATATGATATGGAAATTATGATGGTACGTGCCTTTAATCATATAGGACCGACGCAGGCTCCGATTTTTGTAGTATCGGATTTTTGTAAGCAGGTAGCCGAAATCGAAAAGGGAATGCGAGAGCCCATAATGTACGTGGGGAATCTTGATTCTATGCGGGATTTTACAGATGTGCGTGACGTAGTTAGGGCATATGCGTTGTTAATGGAAAACGGAAAAACGGGAGAAACATATAATGTTGGCAGTGGACATGCTGTGGCAATAAGAGAAATATTGGAGCTAGTAATATCCTTATCAGATAAAGACATAAAAGTAGAAATTGATCAAAATAAGATACGGCCGGTGGATGTTCCCATTATAGAGGCGGATATAGCAAAAATAAAGGAGCTTACAGGTTGGGTGCCTAAAATTCCTTTACAGCAGACCATTAAGGAAACATTAAATTATTGGAGGGAAAGGGTGTAAGGAAGGGGCTTATGAATACAAATAATACGCTATTTACAACTAACGGAGTGACAGATTCTAATAGAATATTGCATACGCCGGGGGTTTTTGCCAAAAAAAATCTTTTATATATACAAGAAGTTGGAAAACTCAAAAGTCTCCAGCCTCATAAATCACAACGGGAAAATCTTGATTCATATTTATTTTTAAGCGTATTAAGTGGTGAAGGTACAATATCTATTAATGGAAGTGATTATGAAGTAAAAAAAGGGGATTGTGCGTTTATAAACTGCAAAAATATTTATGCTCATGAAAGCAGTGAAAAGAAACCGTGGGAATTAATGTGGGTGCATTTTAATGGGAATATTGTTAGCTCATACTTTGAAGTGTTTAGTGAGCATAATCAGGGGTGTGGTATCTTTAAGCCGGCCAGTCTAACGGAAGTTAGAGATATTATAGATAATCTTATGAATTGCCAGAAAGAAAAAGATTTTAAATCGGAATTGCTAAGCGGGGAATATTTACTTCAATTGATTAATTTTTGTCTGATTTCGGTAATGCACCAGGAAAAGGAAGAGCATGAAACATACAGAGCTATTTGTAAGGAAATCAGGGAATATATTAACGAGCATTATCAGGAGAAAGAGATTGTTCAAGGATTGAGCAAGAAGTACAATATGAAGGAAGAGGAGCTTGATTCTTATTTCCAAAAGATGTATGGTATTGCTCTAAGAGATTATATTATAAATAGACGCTTTACGGCGGCAAAGGAACTTCTCAGATTTACGATAAAGCCGATGGAAAAAGTAATGGAGGAATCGGGAATTAGAAGCGAAGATTTATTTTATAAGCTTTTTCAGGACAGTGAAGGAATGACTGCTGAGGAATATCGTATGAAATGGTCCCAATGGGTTAAATGATGTAAAATACAGATTTTCAAGAGGGAGAAATGTGATATACACACATTAAGATAAGATGCTATTTAATTCACTTTCGTTTATTGGGTTTTTCTTAATTGCCGTAATTACCTTTTTGGTTATTCCCAAAAAATTAAGATGTTTTTGGTTGGTTTTACTTAGCTATTATTATTACATGATTTGGAACCCTAAGTATGCAATACTTTTAACATTTTCAACCGTTCTTACATATTTTGGGGGAAGGCTGCTGAATTACGATTCTATAAGCAGTAAAGTGCGGATTAAAAAGATAGTCATAACTCTATGTTGTCTTATCAACATAGGGTTATTGGTGTTTTTCAAGTATGCACAATTCTTGATTGGAAATCTTAATCTATTGTTCCAAAAGTTTGGCTTTGAAAATATAGGATTATCCGCTGAATTTATAATGACTATTGGTATCTCGTTTTACACATTTCAGTCACTGGGGTATTTAATCGATGTATACAGAAATGAAATTCCAGCAGAGAAGAATTTTTTAAAGCTCACATTATTAATTTCTTTTTTTCCCAAATTACTTTCAGGCCCGATAGAACCATCCAAAGATTTTTTGGAGCAGATTAACAATATAGAAAAAATAAGGGGATGGGATTATAGAAGAGTGGCGAACGGATTAGTGCTTATGCTATGGGGATTTTTTGTAAAAATGGTCATTGCAGACAGAAGCGCAATATTAGTCAATACGGTCTTTGATTCCTATATGTCATATTATTCTGTAGAATTATTTGTTGCAGCTGTTGTATATTCTATCCAAATTTACTGTGATTTTATGAGTTATTCGACGGTGGCGCTGGGCGCTGCTCAAGTGTTAGGCTTTTCTATAACAGACAACTTTAATACGCCTTATTTCTCAAAATCTATAAAAGAGTTTTGGAGAAGATGGCATATATCTTTAAGTCTGTGGCTTAGGAACTATCTTTATATTCCATTAGGAGGAAGCAGATGCTCCAAGGCAAGAAAGTATTTAAATTTAATGATTACCTTTTTGGTTTCTGGATTATGGCATGGGGCAAATTGGACATATGTAGCATGGGGCGGAATTCATGGATTATACCAGGTAATTGGTGATGTTCTTTCTCCGCTTAAGAAAAGGGTGACTGTTCACATGAATACACAATGTTTTAGTTATAGACTGGGAAGTGTGGTAATAACCTTTTTATTGACTACATTTGCATGGATATTCTTCAGATCCTCAACCATAAATGATGGATGTTATTATATTAAAAGAATGTTTCTTAAAATTGATTTATGGGCACTATCGGATGGAACTCTTTATACACTTGGGTTAGACAGAATAGAAATGAACATTTTGGTAGTAGGATTAGCAGTACTGCTTTTTGTTGATTTACTAAGGTATTTAAAAAATAAGAAAATTGATGCGTTTTTGGAAAATCAGAATTTATGGTTTCGTTGGGGAGCGATTTTTGCATTGATATTTGCCATAATTATTTTTGGAAAGTATGGAGCAAATTTTGATGCTCAACAATTTATATATTTCCAATTTTAAGTTACATAGGGGTATGAGAGGGAGAGTCACAGGGGGTAAATATGCAAAAGAATATAATAAGATTCTGTTTTTTTTCCGCTATCATGATAAGTTTTTTCTATATTACTTATAATGTGTATTGCTTTAAGTATGGCGATGGCATATATAGTTTAAAAAAATTCTATGAATTAGAAAAAAACCAGATAGATGTTCTGGTGCTGGGAAGCAGTCATGCCTATGAGGATATTAATCCGGCAGTATTATGGGATGAGCATGGTATTGCGGCATATGATTTATGTGGTTCCATACAACCGTTATGGAATACTTATTACTACTTGAAGGAGGCGCTGAAAACACAAACGCCAAGACTGATTATTTTAGAGGCATATACAACGACATTTGCCGACGAATATAGCAATGATAGTAGAATTATAAAAAATACCTATGGGCTAAAGCCTTCTTTGGATAAAATAAAAGCGATAGGAACAAGTTCGCCGGTTGAGAGACAGAAGGAGTTTTTATTGGAATTTACACAATATCATACTCGTTATAAAGAGCTAACAATGGCTGATTTCGTTAAGGGTCAAGGGAATAATCTATATGAGGATTGGAAAGGATTTGGCTGCAACATGGAGACTGTTGGGTTTGCCAAGCCGAATGTGCGTGGGGTAACCGAGATAGGAGAGATGTCTGAAAAGACAGAAGAATATTATGTAAAAGTATTGAGACTGGCAAATGAAAATGGTATACCTGTTTTGGTAATAGTGAGTCCATATGCAGACATTACCATTGCTGATCAATGCATATACAACCGCGCAGCCGTTATTGCAGAGGAAGAAGGCGCATTGTTCTATAATTTTAATAGTGATTATGATGAGATAGGTTTAGATTTCACAACGGATATGGCGGATGGCAGCCACTTGAACTATATTGGAAATCAAAAGTTTACAAGATATCTAGGAAAATTTTTAGATGGGAATTATGATGATCTTTTGATTGACAGAAGAGGAGATGCGGCATACGCTTCCTGGGAAAGAAACTCCGAATACTTTCAGCAACAGCTTTACAACCAAAGAGTAAAAAATTGTACGTCCGGTATCGAATTAATTAAATTATTGCATAATGATAATTATATTTCAGTTGTTTCTATGAAGGGTGTAAATCTATCTAAAGAAATTTGGGAAGAGGGTCTTTCGTTGTCTGAGATAGAAGACGATCACCTGGAGAATTCGGTCTGGATTTTAGAAAGTAATAGAATTATGGAGCGCTTGAAGCCTGCGGATAAGGAATATTATCATATGGAATTAGCTGCATTTTCTGATTTGGTTGTGAGACTAGGCGGGAATGCAGAGGGTGGAAACCAAATCATATATAATAGATTGGATTATTCAAAGGCGCCAAATGGAGTAAATATCTTTATCTATGATAA
The DNA here is from genome assembly GCA_023442465.1 of Bacillota bacterium. GTDB lineage: Bacteria > Bacillota > Clostridia > Lachnospirales > Lachnospiraceae > Kineothrix. The sequence continues at coordinate 184,350 of JAEZZQ010000034.1, forward strand.
GAAGACTGGCAGTGTGGTTGATTCTGTATGGCTGGATATAGAGAATAATTTAGGGTGTGTAAGATAAATTAATATGTGTGGAAGATATTATATTGAGGATGAATTGATAAATGAAATAGAGGAAATAGTAACAGAGCTAGATGATAAGATAAACTTTAAAGGCGATGTTTTTCCAACCAATACAGTGCCTGTAATTTATGGAGATCAGGAGTCTCTGATGCTATCCGGTATGATATGGGGATTTCCTCATTACAATGGAAAAGGAGTCATCATTAATGCTAGATGTGAATCAGTAAAGACGAAGAGAACTTTTAGGGACTCTGCTTTGCATAAACGCTGCATTATTCCTGCTACCGGGTTCTATGAATGGGATAAGGAGAAGAACAAGGTTCGCTTTGAAAGAAAGGATAGAAATATTTTATATATGGCTGGGATATGGAAATCATATGAAGATGCCAAGCGGTTTGTCATACTAACAACGAGGGCCAATGAATCTGTCCGGAACGTACATGAACGCATGCCATTATTATTAGAGAGGAGCGAGTTAGAGAATTGGTTATTCGAAAACGAGTTTGTGGACTTGGCTATACAAAAAATTCCGTCTCAGCTCAATCAAATAAGAGACTATGAACAATCCAGATTACCATTTTAGTACTATTATAATTAGCTTATGAATGATGGTTTTTCCACTAAGGTATTTACTTTTAAAAACTGATTTTTAAGCGGTCTATATCTTGGAGCCGGCGGAGGTGATATGTATAAACGTTATGGAGTCATACTTGTAAAATCTATTTCTGCTAAGAAATATAAGATCAGGACTAAAGAATCTATTCCTAAGGTCTTAAAAGTGCTTTTACTGTGTCTTAGTATTGCCGAATCACGATTTGCGGGAGCGTCCTTCGGAAGTTTTTACTGATATACTGGAGGAATCATGTAAAAATTTAAGTTCAATTGAAGGAATGTAGATGGATAATGATTATATAAAGGACAAGGGCTTTCTCAAGTCATTTTATGACTTTTGGAAGCCCTAGTAATTATCAATTTATAAAAGTAAATATTATTATCTTCAGCATCTGCTGGGATTAATAGTGGGGGATGTTTGCGTTCTATCTGTTTCTACCCATTAATTTACAAGATAAAAGCCGGTTTTGCTTATTATAAATGCTCAGGAATTCAGCATATAAGAAATATCGCCTTTATTTGCATTAATACTGTCTAAGGGTATAGTACATTGTCTAATGTTGTTACCCCACTTATAATTCATTCGACTTTGCAGCACTGGTAAATCTGGGAGGCCCAGTGCGTGGATGTTTACAGTAGGAAACTGCAAAATAAGCCCATTTAATTACTTAATTGAACAACAGTTAAAGAACGGTTCATATAACTCATAACAGGAAAAGCCGTACTAATACTTACACCTACTTCATCTCCTGCAGATAAAGAGGCTTGAACGACAAATGCTGAACTGCTTCTATTTTGTATCTTGAAGAAAGTAGTGGTATCACCAAAAATCGGTGCCCCGTTCACAGTAATAATAGCTTCCAGATATGGTTGGTCCGGATCTGGATCCTCAGTAGCTATAGCGTTAATAGATATTGTTATTTGGTAAATTCCGCCTTCTCCTACCACTAATTCATTGCCCGATAGACTAACTGTGACAGTACCTGATAAAGGGCCAATTACATTAAATGATACGGGCTCAAATGTTGTTCCGGGCGTCTCTATAGTACTTCCTCTTAAAGAACCATAAGCTAAAACGACTTCTCCGGAGGGACCTGTACTACCCGTCGGTCCAGTAGAGCCTGTCGGTCCAGTAGCACCCGTTGGCCCCGGTAGAGCCGGTAGGTCCCGTCGGTCCGGTAGCGCCGGTAGGCCCAGTAGCGCCTTCGGCCCCAGTAGGACCAGTTGGACCTTGTAAAGTAGGAGCATCAAGAGCATATTGCATCTTAGATTTTAGAATAATCTGGTTTTCGGCCGTACTATTCAAAATATCAAGCACATTTTTGTTCACCTCAATGATTTCTTCGATACTTGCGTTGGGACCGGTTATGCCCGGAAGTGTACCCAAAGCATATTGAATTTTTTCACCTTCAGCATTTATTATATGGCTCAATCCTAGTTCCTCTAAAGCTATAGAGGTCAGAATATAATTGATTGCATCATCTCTGCTAATTGGAGGACTTACCTCCGGAAAATTGGGTAATGACATATTTTCATCTCCTTATGGTATTGTTTATTATTTTATCCTCATTTTATTATATGTGTATAAGTGTAAATGGTTTGCATCCTTACAAGTGTCAAATAAGTTAGTGTATAGTTTTTTGAATTCATCCATGTGGTAGTAAACCTGATTCTAAAAAGGCTTAGTGTCTTTGAGAGCCCTAAGGGATTGGAGAATTGTCAATGGATTTCTTGATGTTAACTACCCATGAACGCAATCTTGAGCTTTAGCTTTCACGAATCCGTGAAGGCAAAGACAGCGGTCAAGTAGTGTCTGACTGGTGGAATGCCAATGAAACTGGCATCAAATCCTATTGTTACTGGATGTGGAAGATTGAACGGGGGCATTTGGCGCACTTTAAGTGCCAAATCAATAACTTTGGGAAGAACCTATTAAGCACTTATGTTGTACAAAAGAAGGGGACTTCCCCAAGTCATTTTATGACTTTTGGAAGCCCCCTTTAGTAATTGTCAATTAATAAAGGTAAATGTTATTATCCTCAAACATCTGGCAGGGATGGTAAGAGCGTGAATTTGAGGGAAATATTACATTAAGGGAGTGCCGAAACTCTAACAATCGTAATAGCTGCTTGAATGGAGGTACTTGGCATAAAAATATCTGCTCCCGTATTATTGACTAATTCTAGGGTTAAAGGAACTGTCGAAACCACAACCAATGCAGTACCAGCCACCTGCCCTGATACGATAGGAGAGGCTGTCTGAGATACTGTAATATTGTTTAGCGTAAGGTCAAAAGTGATAGTGGGTGATGCTTGGGCTCCATCTGTTGCTACCCACCAATTTACAAGATAGAAGCCGGTTTCGCTTATTATAAACTGCCCGGAATTAAGCGCATAAGAAATATTGCCTGTACTTGCTGTAATGCTATCAAATGGTACAGCATTTCCGTCGTCTAATGTTGTTGCTCCACCAGTAGCCCATTCAGCCTCCATAAGCGTAGAACCGAGGGCTGGTCCGGTAGGCCCAGTAGGTCCAGTAGGTCCGGTAGCGCCGGTAGGCCCAGTAGGTCCGGTAGCCCCCGTGGGTCCGTCAGCTCCGGTAGGTCCGGTAGCCCCTGTCGGTCCGGTAGGTCCGGTAGCCCCCGTGGGTCCGGCAGCGCCGGTAGGGCCCGTAGGTCCGGTAGCCCCCGTGGGTCCGGTAGCCCCCGTGGGTCCGGTAGGTCCGGTAGCCCCCGTTGGTCCGTCAGCGCCGGTAGGTCCCGTAGGTCCGGTAGCCCCCGTGGGTCCGTCAGCGCCGGTAGGTCCAGTAGGTC
>JAEZZQ010000011.1 GCA_023442465.1 Bacillota bacterium
CGGATGATCGATTGGATAAAACTCGTCACTTGTTTGATAAGGCGTATGACGAGATAGGCAATGAGGGACATCAATCTGGCATGAAATTCATGTAGCCAAAGGAGGAGAGAGAAAGTGGATAACTTAAGGCTGACCATAAAATATTTAGTCAAGTCTTCCTCGGGAAGTACAATAATCAGCGCGGATTTTTCATTGCGAATTTCTCGGTATCAATGGTTGTTTCAATGCAGAGGATTTGCTCCATTTTCGAGTCAAGAAAGGCATTTAAATGGGACAACACGGTGGAGAGCACCGACACCATGGCCTGCTCCGCGGAGTTGAGAGCGGTTCCCGCAAACCAGCGGGCCTTGTGGTCGGGCGGTAGCTTTTCCATGAGGAGCTGGAACTGGCTTTTGCCCTTTACCTTGCTGGGGGTCAGCCAATCCCGCACCAGCTTGAGCACGCTGATGATATGGCGGCAGTACACCTTATGCCCATCTTTTTCGGTGGGCGGCAGATATTCCGCAAATGGCTTAGTTTCCTCCGTAACCCTGTATCATTGAAATGGTCTACGGAGCGTGGATTGTTCTATATATCATATCCTTTTACAATAAGTAAGAGGAGGTAAATGATTATGGATAATTCAAAAATAACCATGACAACAGAACAAAAGTGGAAATTACCATTTTTTCTGATTGTTATTGGGCAGTCTATTTCACTAATTGGGAGTTCCGCTGTTCAGTTTGCATTAATTTGGTGGATTACCAGCGAAACAAATTCCGCATTGCTCTTGGGGTTATCTGGTATGGTAGCTTATGTTCCTGTAGTTTTATTCAGCCCAGCTGCCGGGGTTATAGCTGACCGGTATAATCGAAAGGTCATTTGTATTTGTGCTGACCTGTTTGTAGGACTGTCTGCCGCTGTATTTGCGCTTTTATTGTGGCTTTATGAGATGCCAATTTGGATTTCGTTGCTTGTACTTTTAATGCGAGCGATTGGGAATACATTCCATTGCCCGTCTATTCGTTCAATTATTCCGCAAATGGTTCCTGCGGAGCAGCTTGTACAGGCAAACAGCTGGAATCAGATGATGCAGTCTGGTTCCTATATACTTGGGCCTATTTTAGGTGCAGCCATGTATGCAGCTTTCCCCATAAATGCCATATTGCTTACTGATCTTACGGGAGCTATTGTGGCTTGTTGTTTATTAGGTGTAGTAAAAGTTCCGAAGCTGATAGCAAAAAACAAAGTAAAGCAAAGCTTTAAAGACGATTTCAAGGAAGGATTATCGGTGTACGCCGCAGATAGAAAACTGCTTGTTATCATTATAGCCGAAACTTTGTGTTTGATTTTCTATATGCCTTTGACAACTTTTTTCCCGCTAATGATCAGCAGCCATTTTCACGCGGGTGCATGGTATGCCAGTGCAGGGTCTTTGAGCTGTGCGCTGGGTATGATGGCAAGTGCCATACTACTTAGCAGCAGATTGAGAGTAAAGAACAAACTGAAAACGGCTTATGTTGGTCTTGGGATTATGGGAATTGCTGTTCTGTTCTGTGGCTTACTGCCATCATCGCTTATAGCGTGCTGGCTTTTCATTTTTGCCTGTGCTTTTATTGGCGGAGGTGGTAATATCCATACCATACCATTAACGGCTTATATGCACGAAACCATTTCGCGCGAAAAAATGGGCAGAGCATTTTCTTTGCTATCAGTAACTTCATCTGTGACAATGCCGATTGGACTTGCCATAGCAAGCCCGGTGGCCGAAATTATCGGTATTAGTAAGTGGTTTTTCATTTCAGGCATTGGGATTTGCCTTATTACTTCAATTGCACTGCTTTTCCAAAAAAAGATCAAATGGGACTTTTGAATAACCCGCGCTCTGTTTTGTCTACGGAGCGTGGATTATTTTTTAGAGCATATAAGTGTATACTAAAGTCGAGGTGAAAACAATGGATATAAAAAGAAAAAAAGAACTTTTGGAATCCTATAAAAACAGGCATCCGGAAATGGGTGTAATTTCTTACTGCTGTAAAGAAACCGGCGAAATATTCTTAGGTATTTCCAAAGATACAAAGGCGGATTTTAACGGCACTAATATGAAATTGTCAGCCAACTGGCACCCTAATAAAAAATTACAGGAACTTTGGAACAAATATGGCCCGGAAGGCTTTGAACTATCAGTTATCAAAGTGCTAAAGTATGATGACCCAAGCGAAGATCATACAGCAAAATTAGAAAGTTTAAGAGAGCAGTGTCTCGCTGCTAATCCAAATGCAAGGAGGATATGGCGATGAATGAAAAAATTGTTATGGTGTCGAACGATTATGACCTCATAGACGGTAGAAACGCTTATCAATCTGACATCAAAAGCTTAACATTAGGTGAACCTATGCTGGATGAAAATAAAAAAATGCAGATTGCCGCACAGATCTGGAAAACCGGTAAAGATGGCGAATTGTTTTTGGCACAGGAGCTACCTATCCATCAAGTATTTGACTTGATGATCTTTTTATCCAGAACATTGCTTTATTTTAAAGAGGCTTACCGGCTTCCGCTTTTATATGACCCGGAAAAACCCACAGTGGAACGAGTTGGGGTACAAGGTGGGGTATTACCTGTAGAAGTTTGTGTAGATAATCAAAACATCAATGAGGACATTAAAGCATTTGCCCAAAGTCTGAATGATTTAGGGGAATTGGTTGGAGAACGTAAGCGGGTCCTTAGCCGCATTTTAGAAGAATTGGAGTTATATTAATATGAAACAGACTTGTGTTTTGTCACCTGCCAGACAGCTGACAGAAGAGGAGCAATCCCTTGTCTGGCAAAAACCTCCTTCGCATATTGAAAGTGAAGCAGAAAAACGTATATATCAAGAAGTAGTAAGGAATTGGAACCGCGGTGAAATGAAAATCAGTACAGTTTTACTGGAGGGCGATGCAGGATCGGGGAAAACCCAGCTTGCCAAAGCCCTCTCTGCTGATTTTAACCTGCCTTATACGAAAATAACCTGTTTTGCAGATATGGATAAATCCGATGTGTTGGGCTCTATTTTACCGGTATTATCTGAAAAGGATAAATCAGATACGGTTGAATATTGCTATTATCCATCAGAAATTGTCCGCGCTTATGAAAATGGATGGCTCTTGGAGATTCAGGAACCGACAGTCATCCGGGACGCCGCTGTTTTAATGGCTCTAAATTCTGCACTGGAACCGGATGGTAGTCTAAACTTACCCACCCGTATCGCACATAGGCATCCGGATTTTATTGCTGTTATTACAACAAACCGCGGCTACAATGGCTACCGCCCTTTAAATGAGGCTTTGCGTGATAGAGTGCAACATGCAGAAAAACTGGATTTACCACCCAAAGAAGTTATGATGGAACGGGCCGAAGCTAAGACCGGTTATCGATCTGAAAATGTTCTTTCTCTTTTAGCCGAAACAATTATGCTGCTGGATGAAACAGCTCGGGCTAATGCAATTAAAGGTGTGGCTGGGATGCGCTCCTATATCTTTTGGGTTGATGCTGTCGCAAGTGGTGCACCAGTGCGAAGTACCCTATATCATAAGGTGCTCTATAAAATTACCACTGACCCACAGGAGCTTGCCATTTTAGAGCAGGCACTGGTAAGCCACGGTTTGACAGATAAGCTTGAAGAATTAGATATTATCTGTCATTCTCATCCGGATGGGGAGAATTCGGAAGTAATGGAACTTCATATTTCAGGAAACGGAGAATACTCTGCAGAAACAGATAAAGCTGATAAAAATGCAATCCGTCTGAGAAAATCAGCAGACAGTGAGGGGCATTCGGATACGAGCAGCGATAAGAATTCTGATGTGTCAAGCAATGATAATGGAGAAAATGGCACTCCAGTTTACCATGAGCTGGATAAACCCGTTTCAAATGAACAAAAAAGGGAATTTCGCAAACAATTAAACAAAGAAGCCCGGCAAAGTGTTCAAGGCAGCTGCCATGAAGATATTAAGCTTATTGTCCACCGCCCGGAAGCTGCCGCTCAGGACAGAGAAGAATATAACAGCATGATTGCAACTTTGATGCCAGTTATTCGGGAACTAATCCGAAAAACAAACCCGCTTTTAGAGCATGAAGTTTCCGCTGAATTTGCTAAATCTCAGCTTTATGGCACAAAATTCTGTGCGGATCAGGCTGCTTCTTTGGATTTCCGCGTATTTGCCCGCAAGCGCCCACCTGAGGAAGAACCCTCCCTTGCAGTTGCTCTCAGAATTGATGAATCAGCATCAATGTCAGCCTTTGGCCGTTTAGATGCAGCAAAACAGGCCGCAGTCGCTTTATATGAATTCTGCACCGGGTGCGGCATTCCGATCATGGTTTACGGGGATACAGCAGACCGCTCCAAGCTGGAGCAAATGTCCGTCTACGCCTATGTAGACTTTGAAAGCAAAGATGCAGATGAAAAATATGCTCTTATGAACATTCAGGCTCGCAGCAACAATCGGGATGGTATGGCACTACGGATTATTTCCGATAGGTTGTTTAAGGCACCGCAAAGAACCAAAGTAATAATCAGCATCAGCGACGGTCAGCCTAAGGCGATGCCCGATTATACAGGTGAAAAAGCAGCTCGTGATATGAAAGATACTTTGCAGGAATATAGGCGAAAAGGCATCCAGTTCCTTGCTGCAGCTATTGGGCAGGATAAAGAGGCTATCCGTGAACTTTACGGTGCTGAAAACACATTGGATATTACCGATTTGAAGCAGCTCCCGGCAAGATTGGTACAAGTAATCGCAAGGTTCCTGTAGTATGGTATACTAAGCAGAAATGGAGGTGGTGGCATGGATTGTGTGAAAATAGGCAATTTAATAGCCAAGCTGCGAAAAGAAAAAAACCTTACTCAGAAAAATATTGCAGATGCGTTGGGTATTCAAAATAAAACGGTTTCTAAATGGGAATGTGGTTTAGGGTGTCCTGATCTATCGCTGTGGCCGGAACTGTCTGCTATTTTGGGCGTTGATATGAAACCGATGATGGAGGGTGAAATTACATCAAACAAGCCAGATAGCGGCAACATTGATAAAATACGTTTTTATGTATGTCCTTCCTGCGGAAATATTCTGGTTAGCACAGGAAGTGCCTCTATTTTCTGTTGCGGAAGAAAGTTAGAACGCATCCTCCCTACGGATGCGACTATTGCACCCAAAATCACAGTGGAGGAAATGGATACGGATTACTTTATCACCTTTGACCATCCAATGACCAAAGAACATTATATTTCCTTTATGGCCTTTGTTAAAAGTGACAGAGTATTTCTGAATCGCTTGTACCCGGAACAAAGTCCAAGTTGTAGGTTTCCTATAATTACTGGCGGTAAACTATATGTTTATTGTAATAAGCATGGATTGTTAGTATATGCAGATTACCTAACAAATTGAAAGACTCTGCAAGGAACAGCTGACATGGAGCGAGCAACTACCTCCGGTCATCGAAGAAATAATGCTTGGAAGCAAAACTAACTTGAGGATAACTCGTTCGCAACAAGTCGCCAGTTGATGAATGTGTACGGAAAGCCCGAAAAGCGGTATGAAGTCCGCAGCGAGGATAACGCCGTAGACGTATAGATTCACGATTGAGAGGTTCACTTTTAACCATTACCCACTATCTTTTAACGGTTACTCTGAAAAATGCACCGCTACCCTGAAATTTAACGATTACTTTTGTGTATCGGTCGAGGTGTTCCACACCAAGCCCCGAAATGCCCGATGTACTAAAACGCAAAAGGTCGTGAGAACCCAGTAATACTGGACTCTCACGGCTTTTTTATGAACACAAAAAACGGCAGCAGTGCTGACGTTACCGCCACACTACCGCCGCCTAAAACTCACACGCCATGTGAATCTTTTTTTACGAAGATTTTAAACCATTATATGCACTGAGTTGCAATTTGCTCATAAAAAGACATTGAAAAAGGCATTCCAATTGTAATTACTCTGTGATAAAATATTATATGTATGACTATGCACGATGAAGGAGGGGCTGAAAGTGCCAGACAAAAAACCGATAGAACCGATGGAACATCACAATATTGGTGATTTCTTGAAAGGTCAGTCATCCAAGATACTGACCGCAATAGCTGACGGAGATAAAACTGCATTCGTTCTCAAGAATGGCAAGCCCATCGTGGTTGTTATGTCTAACGAGCGCTACGCAAGGCTGCTTAAAGCCGGGATTGATATCAATGATT
>JAEZZQ010000012.1 GCA_023442465.1 Bacillota bacterium
CGGATGATCGATTGGATAAAACTCGTCACTTGTTTGATAAGGCGTATGACGAGATAGGCAATGAGGGACATCAATCTGGCATGAAATTCATGTAGCCAAAGGAGGAGAGAGAAAGTGGATAACTTAAAGGAAGCAACACTACAATCAGAGCTGCGTTTTAAGGATTTAATAATCAATCCTTGCCATCGCAGTGTTTTAATAAATAACAACCGCATAGACCTGACCACGAAGGAATTTGATCTCTTGTACTTTTTGGCTATCCATCCGGGATGGGCATTTACAAAATCCCAAATTTATGAGACCGTATGGGGAGAAGAGTATGTGTGTAATCAACACGCTGTAGAAAATATTATATACAATTTGCGGCGCAAGATGGCTATAAATTCTACAAGTATAAACTACATTCAAACATTAGTCGGTTATGGCTACAAATTTTTAGCACCTTAGTAAAAATATCAAGAGGGCTCATTTTAATAATAAACAGGCAACTGTTCGGAGGTGAAGTGCCGATGGGTGAATCACCTATAAATTTAGGAAGATTAATTAAGAATGCACGGTTAGAGGCAGGATTAACACAGGATAACCTTGCCACACAGGTTGGGGTCACACCACGGTATATAATGGCTATCGAAAATGAAAATAAATATCCAAGTATCCAGGTACTATCTAAGATCATCTGCACTTTGAAAATATCAGCAGATACAATCTTTTATCCTGAAACGCAGCATACAGACAGAGAAAAGGAACAGCTTATTCACATGATCTATATGTGCGATGAAAGGGAAATTAAGATAGCTGCCGCAACCGTTAAGGCGTTATTGGATGCCAGATAATCCAGACACATTATCTTTAAGGGTAGAATTTTGTAATCCCATAAAGATTGATTGTTCTTTCTCTGTGTTTAAGAAATCCTTAGAGTGACAGGTTCTGCATAGGCCATGATGACACATACCATATGCCGCCGACAGGACGCATTGCTCCCTTGGCGGTAGGGTATGTGTTTTTTCATTTCACCGTAAACAGCAAACTACTCTTGCCGCCATTTTCCCGCCAGCGCTGTTTCTTTTGTAGATAGCCGGTCTTTTCAAGGTCAGCGATAGCTCTCTGTACCGTGCGGCGTGAGAGCTTTAAGTCCTTGGCAATGGTACCGATGGCAGGATAACAGGTTCCGTCCTTGTTTGCCCGATCTTTCAGGTATCGGTACACTACTACGGCACGGTGCGGAACATCGACAGCATAGAGAGAAGATAGATAGCTCACCACGAACACCTCCTAATCGGTGCGCAGAGGCATAGTAGGAGACTCCGGCTCATGCTCCTGCACAGGCGTAAGAAGCGTACCTCCGTTTCGGTCATCACTGGGAACATCTGGGAATTCGGCGAAGTCATCCTCGTCATAGGCGCAGCTCCTTTGGAGAATTTCCTGCTCCAGCTCGAAGCGGTCAGCATAATGAACCTTTCGGGCGGAACGTTCTTCCACCTCAAAGGGCTTTTCGAATCGGATGCCCCATTTGAGAAACAGGGGCAGCTTTGTACGCATGGAACAGCAGCCGGTCTTGGCTAGAATAAAATTGCCTTTGGGCAGGGTTTTCAGCTCGTCCGGTGTCATTAGCGGACGCTGAATCATCTGCAGGCTTTGGCTGGGATCATTCTTTCCTCTGCTGATAGAGCCGGACATAACGGTTTTGTTGCCCAGCGCCCTTGAGAGGATGTCGGCGCTTTCGGAGTTCGGCGCAAAACCACCGAACAGAATATCCTGACAGTTATCGATGATGATTGCGGAACCCTCCTTGCCATAGTTTTTCTCAAGCTGTGCAAAGGACTGGATGATGGGTACCATGCTGATGCGGCGGGAACGGCCTGCGGAGAACATCATCTCCATCGACTGTATTTTCGGGATAGTTCCAATCTCATCGGCAAAGATCATGACCCGATTGGGGAGCTTGCCGCCATATTCATCTGCCACGGTCAGCATCTCCCGGTAGAGCTGCTGGAGGAACAGGGACACCATGAAATATTTCGTATTATCTTCCTCCGGCAGTACGATAAAAATAGCACACTTCTCCTTGCAGAAAGTTTCCGTATCCAGCGAACTGTCAAAACACAGAATCTGCTCCATCTCGGAATCCAGAAACGCATTTAGTCTTGACATGGCGGTGGACAACACTGAGGCCATCGCTTGGTCGGCGGTATTGAGAGCGGCTCCCGCAAACCATCTTGCCTTGTGGTCAGAGGGTAGTTTATCCATCAGCAGCTGGAACTGGCTTTTGTTCTTCACCTGCGAGGGAGCCAGCAAGTCCTGAATCATTTTGAACACTGATATAATGTGTCGTTTCTCCGGAGGGCAGTATTCCGCAATCAGCAGAATTACCGATGTCAAAAGACCCTCGGCGGCATCGTAGAAGAAGGCGTTTTGTCCATAGCTTGCCGAGTCCTCGCCGCTGCTGGAGATAATGGTCTTGGCGGTAATCTTTGCATATTTTTCAGCTTTAGCTTTGAGAGATAAATTGCCCAGATTTTTCTGATAGGCATCCATATATTTGTTGACCAGATGCAGAATGTTGTCGCCGTCCGAACGGGTGGGATTGCGTAGATCCAGCACCGATATTTTGTAGCCATAGTAATCCTTTGCGATTCCTGCGTAGTTTCGGAACAAATCTCCCTTTGTGTCTGTGCAGACCCAGCTCATACCGGAGGCACAGGCATACTCAATATTAGGGTACAGAAAGTTTGCTGTTTTGCCGACACCGGCAGCGCCGATCATGAGGCAGTGAATGTCGCCGTCATCAATGAGAGCAGTGGTTGAGCCAGCTTTTTGCTTGCAGCCCACCACAAGCCCCTGCAAGGCGGGCAGATTCTGCCCACGCCGCCATTTCTCTGACTCGTAGGGTACATGGGTGTATGTCCGTTTGATTTCGTTTTCTGTGGCGAAGCGGGCGGTACCGTGCTGACCGTCACCGACCGTCTTGGATTTGATGCCGCTGAGGGTGTAGTAATGTGCTAAAAGAGAAAGACCGCCAATGACGAAAAACATCACGGCGGCTACTGCTATGAGAATAGTTACTTGGGATGGCATAGGGAAAACTCCTTTCATTTGGATAAATTCTGTAGTAAAATAATCTAAAATGAAGCCATATTTAGCGGATGACATGGCTTGACAAACTTCAAATTTACAGGAGGAGTATTAATGGGCGAAATTATATCTAGATGGTCAAAAAAATCTTTGTCGCAAGTAATTAACCTTTTATCAGGGGCGTTAATAATGATTTTGTTTATTAATCATTTTACTGTCATAGATATCCGATTAGATGTTTTGGATTTTATATCTGTAAATTATGCTAATTTAAGTGAGAGCATAATAATGTGGATTTTTGCCGTCTTACTCTTTCATAATTTCATTTTTAAAATAGTTAGATATATAGTTAAAAAATGCTTTCCCTTTAATACAGAACAAGATGAATTTAAATACTATAATATACTTGTTTTAATTCAAACAAGTGAAGATGTATTGGATTTAATGGTGTCAATATATGGCCTTATGTTTTTGCTTGCCATTCGTAGTATCAATGTGAACACCGAAATTTTTTATGCTACTCCATTAGCGCTGTTAACATACTCCGGTATAATTTTAAGATTTGTTGAATCGATTGTTTTTCATTTCTATCTGTCTAATTTATCTATAGTCAACAAATTCATAAAAAATAATCGATTGGATTAAAATACACTTGCCGAATTGTAGAAAGCCGATTTAGGCATGGCAGTCAACTTGACCGCCGTGCTTTTTTACGTCATCGTCATAATCGATTCACTCTGCTCCTGCGAGCATGATGCCTTCAAATCTTCATTCCAATCCTTGTGTGCAGAAACATCATACACCACATCTTTATAATCCTGCTGCTGCAAAGTTTTATGAATGCGGCTGGCAGCCTTGCGTCCGGATTTATCATTGTCAAGACAAAGTGTCACTCGTTGAAGCTGAGGGTACAGTTCCAACATCTTCAGTACAGGCTGTTGTGACACACCGTTCAATGCCCCATAACTGGCGTTTTTCCAATTTTGAGGATGCAAACTGATATACGACAGCAGATCGATAGGCGCTTCAAACACAAACAGGTTGTGGGAATTCGGATTCTTGGAAATGTAATGAAAGCTGTAGGCCGGATGGCTGCCCTCCACGTTGATGCGGAAGCAGCTTCCGGTTGCCGTGCTTTTCTTATGGGCATGACGGGCAATGCCATTTTCATCATGACCCACGAACACAGCGTTGTGGTATTCGGCATCTTCAAACAGCAGCTTTTCTCTGGCAAACTCGGACAGAACTTCCCGGCTGATGCAGCGCTGCTTGATAAGATAGGCGAACACCCGGCGCATATCGGTGTGTGCTGGCGGCAGAGTAAAGGGCTTTCGCTGCTCCGGCTCGCCGCTTTTGCTGTGCTGCCGGTATTCCACTCCCTGTTCACCGCCCAGCAGCAGGCTGACCGCCTCCGGGAAAGACAGGTTGTAGAGCCGTTTGACGAGATCAATGGCGTAGCTGCCCTCCTGAGCGGAGTGATCATACCAGCTGTTGCCCCGCACGGTGATGCTGTGGTCGCTGGCCAGCCGCTTATCTCTCCCAGAGGGCAGGAGATTCTCTCCCTGCCGCTGGAGGAAATCCACCAAGTCCACCGAGTTGGCTCGTTCCTTTTGTTCGTCTGTAAAATAGATGTAGCCTGACACAATAAAACCTCCCATCATAAATGAATTTGTGGCGCATGGTCATCCCGCTTGTGACCCTGTGCCTGCTTTTTCTCCTGCAGCTTCCGTCTGCGCTTGCGGTCGATATGACCGGCGGCAATTCCTGCGGTTCTGCGGTAGTCCTCCCGGAACAGATTTTCCAGCCGATGCATCAGCCGGGTAGCGGCCAGAAGTACCGAGGGATTGCTGTAGCTGCTTATGTTGTCAATCAGATACTGTGCATAGACATTGCCCTGCGCCGCAGACAGCTCCAGCCAGTAAAGGCTCTTTTCCTTGTCACGGGGAACATCAACCTCATAAAAATACAGCTTGCCGAGAGCATACTGTGCAAACTGATTTCCCTGTTCAGCGGAAGTAGTCAGCCAGCGGATGGCGGCTTCTACATTCTTTGAAACATCCTCCCCTTGGAGATAGAGCTTGCCGAGCTGGTAAGCCGCAAACTCATTTTTCTTCTCTGCCGATAAGGTGAACAGTCGGATTGCCGCACCTACATCCTTGGGAATGCTGTCACCGGAAAGATACAGCTTTGCTAAGGCATATTGGGCGTAGGCATTGCCGAGATCGGAGGAAAGTGTAAGCCACTTGATTGCTTCGGGAACATTCTTCGGGATATCCTCACTGGAAAGATAGAGCTTGCCGAGCTGATAGGCTGCATACTCGTTTTTCTGTTCTGCGGCGGCTGTAAACATGGCTACTGCTTTTTGAATGTCTTTCTCCACATGATTGCCATCCCTGTACAGCTTTCCGAGAGCATACTGCACTCCGGCGTTTCCAGCCTCCGCTGCTTTGGTCATCCAATCCACCGCCTGCGCAGGGTTTCCTATACCGGTTTCCAGACACACCTTGCCCAGCAAATATTGGGCATTCACATTTCCAAGCTGCGCCGATTTCTCCAGATAGGAAACCGCAGACTGCACATCCTTATCCGCACCGGTTCCGGTGTAGAGCATCTGACCAAGGCGGTATTGCAGCTTGTCATCGTGGCTGTCCTTTTCCAGGCGATAAAAGCCGGTAAAGGCAGCCTTGAAATGCTGATTGGATGCAGCAGCATCCACCGGTGTACCGACACCATCACGGTGCATTTTTGCAAGCTCATAATCTGCATAGGGGTTTCCCTGATCAGCGGACAGGGTATAGAGCCGGAGCGCCTGCACATAATCCTGCGACACACCCTGACCACGGTAATAAAGGCCGCCGAGGGAATATTGGGCGTATTTATGATTTTTCTCCACTGCCTCCTGAAACCATGAAGCTGCCTGCCCATAGTCCTGATTGGTTCCAAGACCGGCGGCATACATTTTGCCAATGCGGTATTCCAGATAGGGCTTGGGCTTTTCTTTTTCTGCGGATAAAAAGGCAGCCAGCGCTTTTTCATACCATTCGTGTGCGGCCTGCAGATCAATCTCACGACCCAAGCCATCGGCGAACATTCTTCCGAGGTCATGTATAGCAAGGGCATTGCCGGAGTCCGCTTCCAACAGCAACAGATTGTATGCCTTATCAAAGTCTTGTGGTACCTCCTCGCTGCCGTAGAGATATTTTCTCGCCAGTTTGTATTGCTTGCTCCACTCGGCACGGAAAATTGTATCGGCAGGCTCCATGAACATTTCATCCGACTCACCATCCGCAGGCTCCGGTAGCTCCGGTTCCGGTGCATCTTCATCCTCAAATGAAACATGGTGACCACCCAGCTTTAACGCTTCGGCGATCACCATGTTTTTGATACTTTTAAATTGTTTCTGCTGAGAGAGCGGAGGAAGGGGCGGCAGCTTGTTGGTATAGGTCTTAAGAATTTCATTCTGCCAGTCATTCCATGCCCGGTATAGCTTGTCGACTCGTTCCTCCTTGGCAAGCTCATCCACAATGCGGTCAATGACGGCTTTCACATCGGCCTTGAGGTATCCATACACTTTTTTTCCGCCTGTGTTCTGGAGCCTCTGAGCCAACAGCGGCAGATCTGCTTCAATAGCTTTGTTTTCACAGACACAATCCTGCACCTGTGAAAGCAGCTCGGCCATCACTTCGGCGGCACCTTTCTTGAGTTGGATTCGAGCTTCGCTCTGATGTTCATAAATATGAGCGAAATCCTGACGGAAAATATCGTGTGCCAGTTCTGAGCGCATGGCTTCGATGGCAGGCTCAGTGAGAAATCCGTCATTGTCTTTGGCGGAGTAAACCATGAGATGCACATGGGGGTGATGGCTTTCGTTATGAAAGGCGGAATACCAGCGGAGGTTCTCGCTGTCTATTTTCATATGCTTGCAGAGCATGGCTTTTTTGCTGCGCAGTAAATCCTGCCACTGCTTTCCGCTGTCGTATCCGAGCCTTGCGGCATCCTCCCGGCGCAGGCTGATGACATGAGTCCAGACAGCGCCCTTGTGGTTGCACACATCCTCCTGCACCTTTGCCAGCACTACCGGTACTCCCGCATCAGTAAACAGACCATGCTCGCCGATCCACTCAACACGGGGACGGCCTGCGATGTACTCCACATAATTTTCACGCTTGCCGATGAGGTTTAGGTTCTGTTCCAATGCCAGGGAGATAAATTCAGTCGCATTGCCGATGGTGGGGCTTTCGCAGTAGTCAGCATACTCCAGCATATCTTTAGAAGAGGGAATGTCTTGAATAAGCTGCCCGATGAGCTGCTGCTGTTTGACCGTAGCCGGTAACAGCTGTTTGCTCTCGTCAATCTTTTCGACACCCTCACGGGTTCCGATGTACTTCACATAGTTTTCAAGCTGGGCTGGCGGGACATCCCGCATATATTGTGAGGTAAATATGATTTTTGGCATGGCGGCCTCCTTTCTAAGTTTTGGGCAAAAGAAAAGAGCGACCACGGTTTTTAGTGATCGCTCTTTGAAATATGATTATCATTGCTTATTGAATGTTAGAGATAAATGCCCTTAATGTTTCAGATACTTTGTTGTAATACAGATTATCAATTACAGAATATTCGCCAAGATGAATGTCCAACTGAGAACCATTTCCCTTTGTAAAATACTTTTCGTCCACAATGCCATTTTTATGAACATGCAGATTTCTTCGCTGAACCATTTCCATTATTTCCACGAAGCAATCACTCCCTTGGACAAGAAAATAATCAGCCTTATAGCCATGCAGTATTTCCAAAACATCTGAAACGTATTTTCCAGAAATCATTATATCAATTGTCTTGGAAGCAAAATCGTTGAAATCTTGATGTTTTGTTATGTCACCTAAAGAAAACTTTTTATCATAATTCATAATACGGGCTATATTAAAAAAATCTTGATTAAAAACATCAGAAAATAAATCAAATACGGCTGCATCAAAAGCTGTCATAAGCAAGATAAATGCCTGCCTATAAATATTTATAGGATTTTTATCATCAAAAATATTGTAAAGTGTTTTGAGTTCATTGTACTCCTCCAAATCGTGCTCAGTGTTCTCGATAGCCTCATTATACAATTTGCACCTAACATGGCTCAAAAGGCTTACATAGTCATCTTCTGAAAGCATATCATAATACTTTTCTTCAGATAACTCATCTTGTGTATCAACTTCCTTTTTAAAGTCAGCGGGAATAATCTCATCAATCAGTTCAAAATAATCTTTGTTTTCAGGATTATCCATACAGTCATATACTGTTGATTCAGCATATGGAATTAAACTATCTGCTAAATCATTAGAAATAATTTTCGAGCTTAATTCAGGCAACTCCACTGGTTGCATTTGAGAAAGTTTGGTCTGTAAAAAGGTTATCTTATTATCTACAATCCCTTTTAACTGGTCGATGATGAGTTTGTTTTTTTCTTTTTCTTCTGTAGTATCGGAAAAGAACACATACTCCTTTAGTATATTCATGTCCTCATATCCTTGAGTTCGAACAACACTGCATGAACGTTGGTAAAAGTTATTTTCAATATAAGAAACATAGTTATCTATGGTTTCGGATTCATCTTTAAATCTCTCGTTGATTGTGTTTTCCACGGAAACGCCTCCAATTCATTTAATTTGATATAATCATACCACCTCTCCCGACAAAATTCATCACCAATATGTAAAACAGCCCATGCTTTCGCAGAGGCCGTCCACCTATGATTCCTTACAGCGCACCGAGATTTTTGAGTAGCTCCACACAGTCCTTTGCGCCCTGTACATAGAGATGCTGGCATTCGTGATCAGCAATCAGATTTGTTTTCTCAAAGTAATCGGTGAGTATTCTCTGTTGATCCTCCGGCAGTGATTTTACAATCTCACGAGCCTGTGAGCTGAGAGCCTTTACTTCGGCATAAAGCTGCAGTTCACTGTCATCCAGAGTATCCTTACGCTTTTCGATTGCGGCTTCCGTCAGTTCCCGGATTGCCATTTCAAAGATTTCACTTTTCTCCATCGCACTTTCATCTCCTTTCTCAGCATTAAAATGCTGTACACCAACATATAAACGAATGTGCTTTCATAGTCCATATCCAAAAGAAACAAATTCATCTTATAATTTTAGGTTCGCCGTTTTTGGTAGTTATATGCGTCCTCAAAATCAATCGCACCGTTGATCCGCTTGACTTCCTCCACACATTTTAAGTGTAGGCTTTGCAGTGCCTGCTCGTCAACCGCATGAGTATACGCCACCACATGAGAGAGCTTGGAAAGCTCGGTGGCGATTTTGAAATCCATTCTGGCCAGACGGTTTTCCGTATCCCGAATGGTACTGACAAGGACGGATGAGAAACTCTGCAGCAGATAATTTTCGATTCTCTGTGAAGTGAGATATCCGCAGTAAAACTTCAGCGCCTCGGTGACAAATTCATTGCGGGATTTTACATTGGCCTGCTCCAGCAGCTCATCGCACCGATCCAGCACTTCTTTTTCAATATAAAAGCCGGTGCGGACTTTTTCCGGTTCCTTTGCCATATTGTCTCCTTTTTTCTGTGAGTTTTCCCCGGTATGCAGTGTAAGCCCCGCAAACGTCCGGTTTTCCTTGCCTTCTACTGAAACCAGCATAACAAATCAAGGCTTTAGGCAGAAAGTTATGTCACTTCAGAATCCCCGAACGGCTTTGCCGGTCGGTGTTTTTCGGGTTTAGGCTGCCAAAGCAGCATAAACCCTTTAACCTGCACCACTTTCGACCCTACCGGAATGCCCTCATTCTGAGGATTTATCGCCGCATCCGGGGCTTTCTCACATTCTCTCCACATGGGCGCAACGTGGGCGGTACGATGTTAATGGGTA
>JAEZZQ010000024.1 GCA_023442465.1 Bacillota bacterium
AATCTGTTCAGCTAACGGTGGCTTACCTCCGATGGTTAAGCGACAGCAGTACTATGATTCATTGCAGGAGGCAGCATAAGGTCGAACATTCTTGAGAAAAAAGTGTAAACCAATATTGACAATATCATGGCGTTGAATACAAAACAATTACAGAATCTCAACCTTTTGAAGTTGTAAAAGGAATTCGTGATAATTTCGTACACAACAAATCATCAACTTACTACGGTATGGATGTAGCAAGACTTGCAGGTGGCGTATATGCAAGTTGCAATAGCAAGGGGATTTCAACCCAAGAAACTTATAAAGCAATATGCGAATTAATAAGCAGCTACGAACAGTTGTGTGGAGCTGTAAATAATTTTATTGAAAAGCGCATATCAGAAGAAAAGTAATGTTATTACGGGAGTAGGGTGAGCTATGTGATGATTATTACAAAAGAACAATGGGATAATTTTTATTTATTAATAGGCAACATGTCAAAAGAAGTTTTAACCAAAATAGCCTCTCATGTAGCAGCAACCAAATATGTTTCAACCTATTCCTCCTATCCGCAGTCTGTCAGCAACGAAAGCTTTGGAGGATGGACTACTGTAAATGAACTCAGTCCATATGCAGGATTTTCATTTGGTGAGCGCAGCTATGAATTTTCTGACTTCTCATCACTTTGTTCAATTCAGAGGACCGATGACAAGATATGTGTTCTTGATTTAGATGGATATGCAGCCTGTGCTCAATTTCTGAGTGAAAATACCAAGTTGTTATCCTTGATTTGGTACAGGGAAACCACCGATAATATTGGAATCGCACTATGTCTACTGATTGGAAATATTATTAATAGATACATTGCGCTAACTGGACAATATAACTATGAAGAACAACTCTTCAAAGATATTTATATAAGTGTGACTAATGCTTACTTCTTAGAAACACTTGAATTCGATATTTGTGTGCCTGTATTATTTGTTGGATTTAGCAATGATAATATTTCCATCAATGATAATATTTTTATTACTAAGATGACAGATGACTTCATAAAATCAAAGCACTTTGTGGGCAACTATGATGCGCATTTTGAAAAATTAGTTCTAGACTGTGCTACACATATGATTGTAATTAAGGGGTATTCCCTACAAAACAACGAGTTCAAATCAGAAGAAGTTTTCGGGAACTGGCGCGCATATCCCATTGATATCATTGACTTCGTATTTGCAAGTATTCGTGCAACAACCGGAATGCTCACGGGTTATGCACAAATCATTGTTCGCCCTACAAACAACTGGATACCTAGACATTGCAAAGGGAACCTAATTGGTTTAACCGGTGCCAAAGCAAAAGAATATCCTGATTCTTTCTTAGAATATTTTTGGTTGCAACCGCGCAATTCTGTAACCACGGAGGTCGGGGTGAAAATTGGATCACTCACATCAGCACTTTTGGGAAACAGCCAAAATGCATTCAAATTGGCTTGCAATAGATTGAACAGAAGTATGTTGAGAAATTGTGAAGAAGATACTATTTTGGATGCAATTATTGGCCTGGAATTATTGTTAAGTGATAACGATAAAGGAGAGCTTACATACAAAATTTCATCTAGAATGGCAACTCTTTCGACGCTTCAATCGGATTGCCCCTATACTCCGATTGAGGTTCAACAATCGGTTTCCCAAATATATAGATACCGCTCAGATATTGTACACTCCAGAAAACCTAGACCTTCAACGAAATTAATCAGAATCAATCAAGGCGAAGAAATTGCACCAGTTGCCCTTGCTATAAGATATTTGAGCATGGCAATCGAAATACTTGCTGCAAATCCAGAATTTTTAACTACTAAAAAAATTGATGAATTGATGATGGAGAAACTCCAACAACCAAATTGTGAGTAACGGCAAAAGTATTTTTACACAACAAAAGTAGGCTGGCACATACCAACCTGCTTTTTGTCCTTATGAACACTCGAGGGTTTCTCGTAGTGGTACGAGTGTTCATAAGGACAAACTCGGAAACCACCATAGAATAAGGTTTTGCGGCACAAGCAAACGAATATTACTAGTGATGGCGCCCATATTGGGCGCTGTGCTATTCTACAAGGAAGAAATAAAAGCTTCAATTTGTGTGATGAGATTTGCCCAGTCAGTTTGGGTGGGAGTATCCCAAAGTTTGTGTAAACCTTCAGACTGATGTAAGATAAAATCACTCAGTTTGGAGGTTTTATTATGGCAAGGAAAAATGACACACCACAAAAAGCCGCGATGCGGGAATTCATGAGCAATTACCTGAAACAAAACAACGTTAAAATTAAAGATGGTACCGATGTCAATGCTATCATGCGGGACATGATGAGTGTGGTCTTGGAAGGTGCGCTGGATGAAGAAATGGATGAGGAGCTGGGGTACTCCAAGTATGACTTCCGCAACAAAGAAACGGATAACAGCAGGAACGGACATTCCCAGAAAACCATGCACACCAGCTACGGAGACATGGAAATTGACATTCCAAGAGACAGGAACGGGGAGTTTGAACCCAGGGTCATCAAAAAATATCAGAATACCGTCACTCAGGACATGGAGGAAAAGATCATCTCTATGTACGCAAAGGGCATGACTACCAATGACATCGAAAGTCATATGCGGGAGCTGTACGATATGGATATTTCCGACAGCACCATCAGCCGCATTACAGACAAGGTACTGCCGATTGTAAAAGAATGGCAGGAACGGCCCTTAGAAGAAATCTATGCCGTGGTATTTTTAGACGCCATACACTTCCATGTACGCAGCGAAGGACGCATTGCCAAACAGGCCGTTTATATCGCCATCGGGATTGATCTGAATGGAAAAAAGGATGTCCTCGGCATGTACGTGGGGCAAAACGAAAGTGCAAAGTTCTGGCTTTCTATTTTGAACGGCTTAAAAAACCGTGGCGTAGCGGATATCCTGATTGCTTGTGTAGACGGGCTTTCCGGTTTCCCTCAGGCAATAGAGGCCGTTTACCCCAAAACCGAAATCCAGCAGTGCATCATCCATCAGATCAGAAACACGACGAAATTCGTTTCCTACAAAGAGGTCAAACCACTTATGGCAGACTTAAAGCGTGTATATGCAGCACCAACCGAAGAGATCGCTTTATCGGAGCTCACTTCCTTTGATGGAAAATGGAGCGGGAAATACCCCAAAATAGCAAAATCATGGAGGGACAACTGGGTAAATCTGTCTACTTATTTCAAGTACCCGGAAGCCGTACGACGCTTGATTTATACAACAAACACCATAGAAGGATTTAACCGCCAGCTACGGAAAGTGACCAAATCAAAGACGGTATTTCCATCCGATGACAGTCTTTTAAAAATGCTATATCTGGCAATGATGGACATCACCAAAAAATGGACAGGGCACCGGAAGGACTGGGGACAGATACACTCCCAGTTGGAGATATTTTTTGAAGAACGGCTATCTGGAATATAAGCGGAAAGAGAAAAAGCGCGCTGCTATGGCAGCATTGCTTGACATACTTAAAATCAGCATTATAATACAATCAAGGGCAAGACTTAGGAAAACAGCCTTGCCCTTAATGCAACTATTTACATATCTTTTATCAGTTTTTTGTGTTTACACAAACTTTGAAACGGTCTCGTTTGGGTTACAGCAGAAGCCGCGAGTGAAACTGCCAGCTTTACTGAAAAATCACTTGCAAATCTTTTAATGCCAATAAGAGCCTTTTGCAATCTGCTTTTTTTAGGCGTTTGAGATTTTAGCTGTTCTTCAACTGAAAGCAAGTCATCCTTTATATCATCGATTACCACGGGAGGCACGTCATCAATATCATCCAACGAGGGCACAAGCTTTCCAATCAATTCGAGAATTGTCTCGATTTCTCCACTAACAATATGTGTCTGGTTGGCAATACTCCCAGTCCCTTGTTGAATAACTGTACCGTGAACACTGCCAATGCTTTGAGTCATGCCTGGGGCCGCTTTTTTATTTTCTTCCTCAACAATAATCATTTCCCGTGTGATGGCATCATTTATAAAGTCAATCAGTGGTTTGAATGCTCGATCAATAAAACCCTGAATAATATCATTGAATTTTTTATCGGAATGAGGGTAGGACATAGCTGCACCAAAAACATTTGCCCCATTTTCGATTATCACTGTCATATAATCATACATAGCCTTAATATGACATGCTTCGTCAACTGGAGGACACATTTCACTCCAGCCTCCATGCCTATCATTTATAAAGCATAGGGTATATTCATATTCCACGCCAGCCATAGTTTTTTGTAGCAAGTCGGAAATAAAGGGAGTGGTATCAATAAATAATTTAAATCTTTTGACTTGTGTTTCAGCGGTATCCCTGGTTGACCCTAGAAAATTACTGGATAGTCTGCGGAAATTTAGGCTTAACTCACGTAATTCGCTATAAGTTATCATAAGTCCACCCCACAGTATGGGCAAAAGATCTTTGACGCTCCAGCGCAGTACAGTGCTTTTACATGATAATGACATGCTTTACATTCAAATTCTACTTCGGCGGTATCTTTTTCTTTGAGTTCCTTAACTGTCACTTTATTTAAGGGCTTAAAAGTCATCTTAATTAAGTCCTTGCTTCTATTGACAGAGCGTTTCATTTTTCCGAAAGCTTTATTTAATTCCTCAATCATATAGTTTGTTGCTAATGCCTTTGCCTTTTCCAAGACTTCTTTCGAATAAAAAGAAGTTTTGTCCTTCGACAATCCACAATATGGACAAAACAAATCGCTAAACAGCTCGTCATCATTTTGGAATTCCCCTGCTTGCAGCTTGAATTCTGAATTGCAATAGGGACATTCAAAAGTAACATAACCTTCATTATCACCTTGAATTGTAAAACTCATCGTGACTTCGCTCATCTCAAAGCCCACCTTTAATCGCAGAAATTTTACATTATTATACCATACACGACTGTCTTTTTGAAGCGTAATAATCAAACAAAAACAGGCTGGAATAATCCAACCTGTTTTTGTCCTTATGAACACCTGAGGTGTTTTAGGCTTCTGCGGATGACAGGACTTGAACCTGCACGTCGGGGACACCAGAACCTAAATCTGGCGCGTCTGCCAATTCCGCCACATCCGCTTATGTTGCTCACGTATGCTATATTATCATTTCGACGTTTCACTGTCAATACATTTGGCGGATACATTTTCCGGATATCTTCGGTCACGGCAGATAGTCATAGCCATAACCAGCCAATCAGAAAATTCTCCTATTCCTTTTGATTTTATAAAAAAGCTAATCCTTCAATCAGACGCGCTATATTAAAAGGGAAAGGCTTACAAGAGCAAATCCTTCTCCTTTCCCCTGATAATAACAAATGGACGAATGTTTCCTCAATCCGCATATTTCAAAAGTACTTCAGCTCTCCGCTTGATTAGCTGGAAGTTGAACGCAAAGATCATGCTCCTTTTACTTCATAAAATCATTTATGTTGTTTTAATTCCTTGCTATCTCTTAAAAGGACAATAATATTTGATATAATAGCCAAACAAACCATACTAATAATAGTAGTAATCATATTCCAAATCTTCTTTTAACTGGTTCTGGATATACTCTTTGATCTTCTTTGCATTTTTTCCTACCGTATCTACATAATATCCTCTACACCAGAAGTGGCGGTTCCCAAATTTATATTTCAGATTTGCATGTCTTTCAAATATCATCAACGTGCTCTTTCCTTTCAGGTATCCGATAAAGCTTGCCACTGACATACTCGGTGGTATCTCCACCAGCATGTGCACATGATCCGGGCAGATTTCTGCTTCTACTATTTTTACCCCTTTTCTCTTGCATAGCGTACTTAATATATTCGCTACGTCCTGTTTTAACTGGCCATATACTATTTTTCTCCGGAACTTCGGCGCAAATATTATATGATACTTACAATTCCATTTCGTATGTGATAAACTATTTACATCCATTTTGGATACCTCCTTTGTTTTGGTGCGGTTGGCGAACCTGTACCTATTATAACATTGGAGGTTTTTTACTGTAAGCTAAAGCAGTTCTTATCACACCTGCATAGCAGGTGGTTTATTAAAAGACTGCTATACAAAAGAAAAACGCTCCCATTATCCGGAAGCGTTTTCATAAAATAATAAGTTATTTCTTAATAATAACTCTTTTTGCTATATCTTCTTTTTCTTTCGGTGCCGGTTCTTCTCCAATTCCTCCAAACGGCATTTGTGCCACTAAGGTCCATTTTGCGGGAAGGTCAAGCAGCTTTGTAACAGCTTCATTAATAACCGGATTATAATGCTGCAGGGAAGCTCCAATTCCAGCCTCTCTCAATGCCGTCCAAAGATTGAACTGCAGCATTCCGTTTGCCTGACTCGCCCAGTTCGGGAATTTGTCCGCATAGAATTCAAATTGTTTCTGCAATGATTCTACTACATTTTCATCAATAAAATATAAAATAGTTCCATAGCCGTTCTTAAAGCTATCAATTTTTTCTCTCGCAACCTGACCTCCAAACACTTCATATATAGTATCCCATAACAGATCCTGTTTTTCGCCTAATACAACTACTGCTCTGGCACTCTTCATATTAAAAGCATCCGGCGTTGCTTCCGTCACCTGTTCCACGATTTCAATTATTTTACTTTCTGATACCGGTAATTCCCGGTTGATGTTATAATAAGTTCTTCTTTTTTCTAAATTGTTAATAAATGACATAGCACTCTCTCCTTTTTTATTTTTTATTTGTTTTCCATTTCTATTACTAAAATATGTGAATCTTCAGAGGCTTTTATTTTTAAATTCTCCTCAACAGCCTCCAACCCGTCTCTCATATTTATGCTTTCGTTATTAACTTTGGAACTGCCTTCAATCTGAACCAGATAGGCTTGACGCCCTTTCCCTACTTCAAAAATAATTTCCTGCTCCTTTTCCAATTCTATAGCATATAAGTTTGCATCCTGATGAATTCGAATAGGTGCATCCCCCTTTGAACCGCTCACGATTTGGAGCCACTTATTCTTTCTGTCTTCCCTTTTAAATCGATAATCTCCGTAATTTGGCTTATAGCCCGTCTGATCAGGTAAAATCCAAATCTGTAAAAGCCTCAAGGTTTCATTTCCCCGATTGAACTCACTGTGGAATATGCCGGTACCGGCACTCATATACTGCACTTCGCCACGGCTTAATGTATTTGTATTTCCCAGGGAATCTCCATGGGTCAATTCTCCGTTTATAACATAGGATACAATCTCCATATCTTGATGCGGATGCATCTCAAATCCTGTTCCTGTATCAATCAAGTCATCGTTGATGACCCTTAAGGCACCAAAATTTATATTCAGTGGATTATAATATTCTGCAAAAGAAAAATGAAAAATACTATTTAACCATCCCAGATTACTTTTTCCCATTTTCTTATGATCAATTCTTCTTACCATAAATTATCACCATCCTTTAGTCTATGGTTTTCTTTCCAAAATATCCTTCATACGAAAAAGGCTCCCGATTAAGCTTGTCTTCTCGGTTTCATCTATTTCACTTAATATCGTTCTTAAAAAATTCTCATGCTGAGGATAAATCCTTGAAATAAATTCATGCCCCTGTCCGGTTAACCGGACAAGCCAAATCCGAGCATCTTTTTCGCATTTGTAACGCTTAACGTATCCTTTTTCCTCCAGCTTGTTTACAATGTATGTCATTGAACCACTTGTAACCAATACTTTTTCACAAAGCTTTTGCACCGGTAACTCACCTTTATGCAATAATGCTTCCAATACACCGAATTCACTGACCGTCAGGCCATAACTTCTTACATTTTTTTCAATTAAGGTAAACAGAACATTGTAGCTTCTGGATAGAGCAATTACCAGCTTGGCGGAATCATCTTTCATGGAATCTGCCTCCTTTAATATTATCTTGATATCAAGATATTATCATTTTTAAATTTTATTGTCAATATATAACTTCACTTAAAATGTACTTAAATGAATGAATCATGGATGGCAGAGATTTGTCTCTGTTCTGGTGATGAGTAATTCATCAAAACTCTTTATAAGACGGAAAAACTCTTTCTCTGCTGCCCTCAGAATGAAGCAATAAAAATCAATCGGCGAGCGGAAGCAAAGAGGTGAATGTACTGCCTTCCCCGGGCTGGAACCATTTAGCCTGAGCAAAGCTGCTGCCATCGGTATTATCGGCAGTTCGGACGGACCAACCTCTATCTATACCGCAGACCGCCTTGCGCCTGACCTCTTACCCGTAATCGCTGTTGCTGCTTATTTATACATGGCTTTGGTTCCTATCATCCAGCCTCCGACCATGCGGGCGCTTACCACACCGAAGGAACGGGTTATTGTGATGCCGGAATCAAAAAGAGTAACCCGCAGGCAGAAAATTATTTTTTCATTCAGAATAACTCTTGTTACATTACTTTTTGTTCCTGCAGCGGGTTCATTGATCGCCATGCTGATCGGCCTTTCCGTTGATCGGAAATTCGGGTGTATCCGCTATGCCGATGGCCGCCCGCGTTTCTCAAAAGTTAGGGCAGGAATATAATCCGCATAATTATCTTTTAATGCACGCCATGGGCCCATCGTCTCCGGCACGATTGGTCCCGCATTAATAGCAGGCATTTTCATTACTCTTTTCGGCTCATAACATTACAATCCCATTCAAAACATATGTGAAACGCAAAAAAGCCCTCTGGTTTTCTCCAAAGGGCTTTTCTCAGTTCCTTCCCAAATCAAGGTTCCTGCTCTAAGTGTACCTGTTATTCTCACGTAAGTTATCTTAATATTCCACCGTTTTACTATCCGTATACCTCTTAAAAAGTGATCTTATTTTATGCTTTCTCTCCTATATGCCTTATTACCTTGCGATAAATACGGGCAAGGTAAAACGCGGACAGCATCAACGCCACTATTTCCGCAATCGGGAACGCCCACCATACATAATCTACATTTCCCAGCTTCGACAGAAGGTACGCCACCGGAAGAAGTACGAGCAACTGTCTGATCAGCGAAATTATCATGCTATATACCCCATTTCCCAACGCCTGAAATACGGAGCTGCATATAATGGAGAATCCTGCTACTAAAAAGCCGATGCTGATAATACGCAGTGCCGGTACGCCGATGGAAAGCATCGTCTCAGAAGCGTTAAACAACTGTAAAAGCATATGGGGGAATATCTGGAATATAAAGAATCCTACCACCATAAGCGCTACCGCATAAAAAATGCTGAGCTTTACTGTCTTTACAAGGCGTTCTCTCTTTCCGGCACCGTAATTATACGCAATAATGGGAACCATACCGTTGTTCAAACCGAATATTGGCATGAAAACAAAGCTTTGAAGCTTGAAATATACGCCGAATACCGCCGTTGCCGTCGCCGTAAAGGAAATGAGGATGAGGTTGATTCCGTAAGTCATTAAAGAACCCATAGCCTGCATAACAATGGAAGGAATCCCTATGATATATATCTGCTTGATAATCTCCTTGTCCGGCCGAAAACCTCTAAAATGCAGCTTTACCTCATGATTTATCTTATGGTTGATGACCATTGCCAAAATTCCTGCAATTGTCTGTCCTACCACAGTAGCCACCGCCGAACCGGCAATTCCGAGCTTTGGCATTCCAAGCAATCCGAATATGAGAATAGGGTTCAAAATAATGTTAATGATCGCTCCCGTTCCCTGCGTTATCATGGTGTAAATGGTTTTACCGGTGGATTGCAGCATACGTTCGAATGTAACCTGAATAAATATGCCCAGAGAAGCCACACATACGATAGTCAGATACACTTTACCATATTCCAGAATCTGTGCATCCGCCGTCTGGCTGCGATAAAACGGTACCACTGCCGTCAACCCTATCACAAGAAAGATAAGGTAGGATATAAGCGAAAGAAAAATCCCATTGACTGCGGTTCTATTTACTTTTTCAAAATTCTTCTCTCCCAGTGATTTGGATAATACCGCATTGCTTCCTACTCCGGTACCTACCGCCACGGCAATCATAAGACTTTGTACCGGGAACGCCAGGGAGACTGCCGTCAATGCATTCTCGTTAATCATCGCCACAAATACACTATCCACTATGTTATATAAAGCCTGTACCAGCATGGAAACCATAATAGGCAATGACATCGACAATAATAGTTTATTTACAGGCATATAACCCATTTTATTTTCTGTTTGCAATTCCATAATTTCATCCTTTCAGTGCAAAAAAGCATAATTTCCTGTTACATAAAAAAGAACATCTTATAGCTTATAAGCTAAAGATGTCACTTTATTGTAGTGAGGCATCGGGGATTCGAACCCCGGACAACTTGATTAAAAGTCAAGTGCTCTACCGACTGAGCTAATACCCCATATTTAAACTGGGCTAGCTGGATTCGAACCAGCGACTGCAGGAGTCAAAGTCCTGTGCCTTACCGCTTGGCGATAGCCCATCACTTTTAACACCAAGCTTGTCCTAAAAGACAACCTCGAGGGCGTTATGCTCCTCTTAAAAGTAAAAAGGTGGGTAAAGGGATTCGAACCCTCGACCTTCAGAACCACAATCTGACGCGCTAACCAACTGTGCTACACCCACCATAGTGAGATATTAATTGCTATTACAAGATAGTAATTCCTATCTCAAATGTGCTCGAAGGGATTCGAACCCCCGACCCACGGCTTAGAAGGCCGTTGCTCTATCCGACTGAGCTACGAACACATATATGACACGAGTCGCAAAATGAAATAAATCATCCCCATCGTACGCTTGACTCCATCAAGGCGGGTAACATGCGCCGCAGACCAGAATAAATCATTCCCATTGCACGATTAGGCTCCGCCAAAGCGGGTGATGGGAATCGAACCCACGTATCTAGCTTGGAAGGCTAGTGTTCTACCATTGAACTACACCCGCATATTCTATTATAATATCCGATCAAAAATCGGGGTGACAGGATTCGAACCTGCGACTTCTTGGTCCCAAACCAAGCGCTCTAGCCAAGCTGAGCCACACCCCGGCGCACTCACTCGCCTTGTTACAGCGCAAGATATATTATATAATAAGGTTCTAATCGTGTCAACATATTTTTACAACTTTCTCAGCACTTAAAATTTATCAGCTTTTCATCCCTATAAATAGCAAATATCGAAATGTGCTTTTCCCTTATTATCCAGCTCCATCATCACATAAGACGGCCTCTTTCCTTCCTGTCTGGGATAAGCCAGACTTCCCGGATTGACCGCGATAATCTCATCTTCGATATCGACAAGGGGCTTATGGGTATGCCCGTAAATGACTATGTCGACGCCGCGCGCAATCGCCTCTTCTTTGAGGGCTTCGTTTCCCATCGTCACATAATAGTTATGTCCATGGGTCAGCCATACTTTGTAGCTGCCGATGCTGAATTCCTTTTCCCGGGGGAGGTTGGAGAAAAAATCATTATTTCCGGTGATGATTTCCACCGGACAGCCTGCACCTTCGCAGATCAAATATTCACTTCCCTCAGCGTCTCCGCAATGAACCACCATATCAATGGGCTTTACCATTTCAAGAACCTTCAGATAGTTATTGTTCTGGCGGTGTGTGTCACTTACTATCAGTACACGCATACTATTCCTCTCTTTAAAGCTTTTTCTTTAGCTCCTCTTTCATTTTACGCAATGCTTTTCCCCTGTGACTAATCTCATTTTTCTCATCGTTGCTAAGCTCAGCCGTGCTTCTTCCCCGTTCCGGCAGATAAAATATCGGATCATAGCCGAACCCGTTTTCCCCTTTTTCCTCATAGCCGATTCTTCCCTCAATCTCTCCGTATGTAGTGATTGTCTCTCCATCCGGAAAAGCCGCCGCTATGGCACATACAAAGCGCGCCGTTCTCTCTTCATCCGGTACCCCGGAAAGCCTTTCTATCAAATTGGCATTCTTGATCCGGTAGGAGGTATCCTCCCCCATGTATCTTGCCGAATAAATTCCCGGTTCCTTATTCAAATAGTCAATTTCCAAACCTGAATCATCCGCAAGAACGATTTCTCCGCAAACCTCGGATACCGCTTTTGCCTTTATAAGCGCATTGTCTTCGAAGGTTGCCCCGTTCTCCTCTATGGGTATATCGATTCCCATTTCCTTCATGGAAAACACTTCCCACCCCGTATCGGCCAGGATTTCCCTGATTTCCTTCATTTTACCTGGATTTCCCGTAGCAAAAACAATTTTTCTGCCCATATAATATGCCTCATTCATATGCCTTTAAAATAGCATTATATATCCCATCCGCAATCTTCTCCAGATAGGCTTCGCTTTTCAAAAGAGCCTCTTCCTTTTCATTCGTTATATATCCTACCCGTATGCCCGCTGCCGGCACCATAGCCTCTTGGAGCACATATTCCGATTCTTTCGCAGCGACCAGCCCGACTGCCTTACCTCGAATCGCTGTAACCACTTCCCGCTCCAGCAGGTCAGCAAGCCCGATGCTGTCAAATTCCGGTATGAAATAGCTTCCATTATATACCGCCTGCGTGCCAAATAACGAAGAATCCACGTTCGCTCCTACCTGAATGCGTATCAGCATATCTGCCTTCGTATCGTTAGCGATTGCCACCCGGCTCTCCTCGTCGGGATACACATCCTCCATCCTTGTGTAATATACCTTGATATCCGTAGCGTCCAGCTTTTCCTTCAGCTTCTTTGCGATTTCCAGCGTCACTTCCTTCTCAGAAAGCAGCCCTTTTCTTGCTCCGTTTTCTTTCCCTCCGCCCGCCGGGTCGATGACTACTATCTTTTCATACATCTCCTTCGGCGGAAGAAATTCTATGTACAGATTATTTTCTTCCAAAATACTACGATATTCGAATACTCCTGTCAACGAAAATTTTAATATCGTTTTCTCTTCTTCCTGCTCATAATAACCGTTATTTATATTATCCTTGTTTCCTGTAATCGGATTGTTCTTATAAAAATCGCTGCAATCATTCTCAAAGCTTATCCATAATTCATGATCCATATAGTGATTTTCTATTTTTACAGTCTCCGCCTTTATTCCTTCCTGGAAAGGAATGCAAAGATAATCCGCATTCTGCGCATTCACCCCGAAGGAAAGAAGATTTTTCTGCTCGGATGCGCGTCCTTCGCTCTGCGCTTTTGCCTGTACCTCATCCTGCGCCACATCTGCAATTATAATTACCTTGTGGGAAGCCGTATATACGATGAAAGCCATTGCGGCAACCGCAAATATTACACTATATATCACTGTTTTTCTCATCAATTGCTGCCGCATACATACTTTACTCCTGCCGGTTTCCACCCTCCGGCCTCGGCTTCTTTGCCGGCTTCGGCCCTAGGAACTGGTAATAATACGTTTTCATCATGCCATTGTATATTTTTCTGTTCTTATCCGCTTTCCGCCCTATATCCTGCTGTGCGTTCTCATAGGAGGTGATCATATATAAGGACCACGCATCCAGCATACGGAATCGTTCACCAATCGTCTCATACAGGGGCCGCAGATTCTCTTTGTCCTCCAAACGCTCTCCATAAGGGGGATTGGTTATGATAAAGCCATATTTTTTCGCATGGCTTAACTCGCTTACCTCTCGCTTCTGGAAATGAATCAACTTTTCCACACCTGCGAGGCGCGCATTTTCTCTCGCTGCCGCAACGATATCCTCATCCGCATCGTACCCTTGTATATCCGTTTCTACGCTAAGATCGACCATCTCTTCCGCTTCCTCAAGCGTATCCTGCCAAATCTGTGCCCCTATGATATGAGGCCAACTCTTCGCCGTAAATCCCCGACGCATGCCAGGTGCCATATTCGCTGCCATCATGGCGGCTTCTATCGGAATGGTACCGCTGCCGCAGAACGGGTCCACCAATATCCTGTCCGCCCTCCACGGTGTCAGCATAATGAGCGCCGCCGCCAGATTCTCCGCAATAGGAGCCTTCGCCGTCAGCTTCCGATAACCTCTCTTATGTAATGAATCGCCGGTAGTGTCCAACCCTACCGTCACCTCATCCTTTAATAAGAAGACCCTTACCGGAAATGACTCTCCGCTTTCCTCAAACCAGCTTTCGCGGTATATTTCTTTCAGCCTCTCCACCATAGCCTTCTTCATAATCGCTTGAATATCCGAAGGGCTGAACAGCTTACTCTTTACGCTTCCCGCCTTCGCCACCCAGAACTTTCCGTCTCTCGGAACGAACTCCTCCCAAGGCAGGCTCTTCGTCCCCTGAAAAAGCTCTTCATAAGTCTCCGCCCGAAAGCTTCCTATTTTAATGAGTACTCTCTCCGCCGTACGCAAAAAGACATTGGCGCGGCATACCGCCTCTTCATCCCCGTAAAAAGTGACTCTTCCGTCCTCTACCCCGCTTATATCGTAACCTAAATCGATAATTTCCTTCTTTAAAACCGCTTCCAGCCCGAAGTGGCAGGGCGCAATCAACTCATATCTTTTCATCTGATCCTCAACCTTACATCCTATTGTCTTTGTGCTGATTTAATAATATACCTTTTTATATTAAGTCCTTTTTCTATTCCGTGTCAATCACTTATTCCGCTTAAACTTGCGGAAAACAGGACCGTCTCCTTTTCTATGGAACAAAAGCGTGCTCCGCACAATTTCGCGACCAAATCCCTTGGCAGCACAGCTTTTGTTCCCTGAGCGTAGCTGCGCATACAATTTCATGCAATAGGAACATTTTCCTATTGCATGAAAAAGGACATCTTCCGATGCCCTTCCTATCCCAGAACCATTTTAGTAATTACTGTTTTTCTGATTGTTGTTAGAACTATTGTTGTTAGAGCTATTGTTGTTGGAACTATTGTTAGTGCTGTTCTTCTGGTTCTGTTTGTTGCTGTTACTGGACTTGTTTTCCTGATTCTGCTTGTCGCTGCTCTGGTTATAATCGTTTCTAGACATGTTTAATTCCTCCTGATAAGTTTTTGTTACAAAAGTAGTATGTCATCATATATAAGAAAGTATTCATTTTCATTTATAGGACTTTGGTACTATTTTTTTATTCAAATTGCACAAAAACTTAATAGGACTTTGGTACTATTTTGGTATTGCTTTTTACAAAATTCGTGTTATAATTACATTTGTAAATAGAAATAACCCTTCATCATTTCTATTTACAGACCCTTATATTAATTATTTATACTCCCCTCATGTAGAGCGTCAGACCCTTTCTGACGCTCTGCTGCTTTTTATTTTTCTTTTCCGCACAAGGCCATTCGCCGACGTAAAGCCAACTGGTACTGATGACTTATGCAGAAATCATGCGTTACTGAGAGCGGCGTGAACAGTAACGAATACTTGCTACATGAAAAGAAATGCCCGCCCCCTTGCAAAGCAGTTACCTGCTTCGCAAAAAACGGACGAGCAATATCACACATAGAATTGGTATTATAATAGGAAGAAATACAGATAAAACGGAGCCGATTATTCCTATTATAAATATCAATACAATTGCTACGATAAGTCCTAACAGCCAGCCCGGCATACGGTACACCTTCCCGCCGAAGCCGCCTCGTTCTTTCTCCTCATAGCCCTCTTCATAAACCTCATCGTATTCCTGATATCCGCATCGCCCTTCCAGTTTACAAGCCTCTATAATGGTCTTGGCAAGAAGGCGCGGATCCCCCAGACTCGCGATGACCTCCTCTTCACTCTGCCCCAAGCGAATCTGCATATCGATATAATCCTGATAATACCTTATATTCTCATTCACAGAACTGCTGCCTAAGCTGCCGGCTAATACTCTCTGCAAAGTCTCAATAAATTCGTTTCTTGTCATAGTCCCTCTTCTTCCATAAATGTATTCTATATCAGCCTTTACACTGACATACCACAAAAAATCTCCACATCATCTTCATGATAGTGGAGATTTTTAATTTCGTCAAATTACATTTTTATAAAATATATCTTTCCTATCTATAAAACTGTTTACTCCTTCACACCGCCTAATGCCACGCCCGCGATAATATACTTGGACAAAGCAAAATATACGATAAATATAGGTAAAATTGTAATTACGAGGCCTACATAAATAATACCATAATCGGAACGGAAACGCTCTCCTCTCATCAACTGTACGAACATAGGCAAAGTATATAATTTCTGGGATGATAACAGCATGGATGGCGTATAGAAGTTATTCCATGACGCAATGAATACGAAAATTGCTTGTGTAGCAACTGCAGGCTTCATAAGGGGCACAGCGATCGTATTGAAGGTCTTGAATTCTGCAGAACCGTCGATTCTTGCTGCATCAATGATTTCCAAAGGCAATGCACTCAGCATGTACTGTCTCATAAAAAATACTGTCGCAGGAGCTGCGATTGCAGGAACAATAAGCGGTATGTAATTGTTGCTCAGTCCCAGATTGTACATAAAACGGAAGAAACCGATGGAAGATACTTGCGTAGGAATCATCATGATAGCCATAATGAATGCCCATGCAAACTGGCTTCCTTTAAATTTATAAACAGTTACGCCGTATGCCGTCGCCGTAGAAAAATATACGGACAACACGGTACTAAATCCTGCGATAGCAAAACTGTTTACCATATATCTGTACAAAGGCACATTTTGGTTGGCCTGATACAGCAGCTTTTGAAAGTTTTCCAAAATATGCGTCGAAGGAATGAGTGAAAATGCCATCTGTATCTCTGTACTGGACCTTGTCGCATTTACCAGCATAATCCAGAAAGGAATCAAGCTTAAGAAGCAAAGGAAAATACAAACAATATTTCTAAATATGGAGGCTCCTATAACTTTCGCATGAGCGCCATCCTTCATTTTTGTTGCCTGAGAAGTATTTGTCGCCATATTACTTCGCCCCCTTTCTTGCTATTTCTTTTTGTATTGCTTTATTTTGCTTTCTCTCTCTTATCGCATCCTTATCCCGCATAATATAGAAGAGAATCAAGCTGAAGAACAAGGTTACGACAAACAATACAACAGAGGTAGCGGAAGCCTTACCCATCTGCTTTGCGCCGGTGAATGCCAGTTCTCGCATGTACATAGTAATTGTTCTCGTCGTATAATCAGGATCTCCATAGCCGCTGGTAGTGAGAAGCTTAGGGATATCGAACATCTGCAGACCACCGATTGCGGAGTTCACAAGTGTGAACAGCAAAATCGGACGAAGTAACGGCAGCGTAATTTTTTTGAATATCTGGAAGCTCGATGCTCCGTCCACCCTTGCCGCCTCAAAAAGCGAGGGGCTGATGCCGAGCACACCGGCCGTTAAAACGACCATCGTATTTCCATACCACATCCAGAAGTTGATAAAGGATATGATTCCTCTCGTTGCCCATTTCTGCTGAAAGAATCTATACGGCTGAGACAGGAGACCGGACTCTAAGAGGAACTGGTTCACCGGGCCGTTGGGATAATTAAACAAGCTGTAGAACAATACAGAAATCGTAGCTGCCGTAATAATATTAGGCATAAAGGTCATAATCTTATATGCGCCTTGCGCTTTCATCTTCACGCGTGTATCTGTAAACCATACTGCCAGCACAAGAGCTAAAAGTATCTGCGGAACGAAGTTCATAAGCCACATCAGAATGGTGTTCCATAAAGACTGAAACGTATATGTATTGAACAGCGTACCGTCTTTTCCGATGAATACCGTCTTGAAGTTCTCAATTCCGTTAAATACCGGACCTACTTCTACGTTGAACATCGTATCGGTGTAGTTTTCACAAAAAGCCAAACCAATCGTATAAATCAGAGGCCATAGCTGAAATATTGCGAATACAATAAAAAATGGAGCAATAAAGTAATAACCATATCTGCTGTATTCCACTGTCTTACGCTTTTGTTTTGCAGGTTTTGCCATTATCTTCACATCCTCTTTCCTTATTATTTTTATTTGTGATGCCTTTCATTTCTGCCTTTGCATTCCTGCATAGGCATTGGACACGGTTTTATCATTCCTTATCCGTTTATCAATAAAACCATGTCAAACATCTATGCCGTTATGCCGGCGAGCATCAGCATATAGAAACTTCTCCTAAGAATATCTGTACCGGCTGAGTAAGCCGGTACAGAATTCAAATTTCTTATAGGAATCTATTTCGCAACTTATTCTACTGTTACAGCCGGATAAGCTTCTGCTACTGCTGCTTTGAAGTCCGCAACTGCTGCATCTTTGTCTTTGTTGCCTAAAGAGTATTCAGTAACCTGTGTATCGAGAAGCTCATTAACCTTCTGGTCATATGCACACATCCAAGATACATCTACGTCCTCAGCAAGGGGAGAGAATACAGAGATAAAATCCTGTCCGCCGAGGAAGTCATATGCGCCTTTTCCTGCATCGGATAATGTCTTCATTGCTGCCTTGTTATTTACATAATCAAGTGTTTCTTCAGACATCTTAGTCATAATATCCGTATCCGTGCAAAGCGCTTTCATAATCTGTCCTGCTAAAGCCGTATCGGAACATCCTGCTGTTGCACCCAACCATGTACCGCCCCAGTAATAAGGTGCCGGTCCCTGAGTCATATTCCAAAGTCCATAAGTACCTTCGCCTACTTTTTCGCCGCCGCAGTTGGACTTAATTACCCAGTGTAAGAACCATGTACATCCGAAGTAACCAAATACGGAGTCACCGGAAGGTCCTGCATTCCACTCTTCAGACCACTGTGTTGTCTTCTGGGTCAAATCTTCCTGCTCTAATGTCTTAACTACGTCCATGTACTGAAGCATTGAATCGTCCATATGGAAAACGCCTTCTTTGTCAACCCAAGGCTGAGTCTTGTTAGACATGAATGTGTTAACTACGTCACCGTTAGAGGAAACAATTCTTGTAGCATCGCCGGATTTCTCTTTGATTTCCCTTGCTGTATCGAGGAAATCATCCCAAGTAGCGAGCTTAGCCTGCATTTCTTCGGGAGATTTAACTCCAAGCAAAGATTCTGCAAGGTCTGTTCTGTAGATAAAGGAACCAGGGCAGCTCTGCCATGAAACACCTTTTAAGGAATTATCTCTCTGATCGGTCGCGATGTCTATTGTATAAGGATACATTTCAGACAAATCTGCATCCGTAAGTCCGCAATCCGTTACAGGAAGAGTATAATCGCTGTTCGTATATTTCATGATGTAACCTGCTTCGAAGGCGATCAAATCCGGATAGTCCGGCGCATCGGGTGTCTGTAATAACTGATCGATTTTCTCCTGATATATTGCGGAGTCACCAACGTTTACATATTCAACTCTGTCTTTGATTTCCGGATATGCTGCATAAACATATTCCAATCTTTCGCCAAGTTCCGTATTCCATGAATAGATATAGAACTTATCCGTAGATGCTGCCGCATCGTCTGCCGGCGCCGCTTCATCTGCAGGCGCAGCCTCTTCTGCTGCCGGTGCCGCGTCTTCAGCAGGCGCTTCCGTTGTAGTTGTTGTTGTGCTTCCGCCGCAGCCTGCAAGTAGACTAGCTACCATGGTTACAGAAAGCAAAGCACTGAGTACTCTTTTTTTCATTTACATTTCCTCCCTTTGAGTTAGTTTAATAATAGGTGTGTTGTTTGTTTGCATTTATATGATTACCGTGAAATAAATATTGTAATTTCAATATTGTATCTCTCACAGCAACAATGCCTAAATTATGGTTCCTACCGATCTTCCTTCAAAAACCTCTCCTTCCACCACAACCTGCTGGATCAACGTTGTCTTCGGATGTTCTATCAGGTTGACCAGGCTTTCCGCCGCCTTGGCTCCCACTTGCTCGGTATCCTGACGCAAAGTCGTAAGCTGCGGCTCCAAATGTCTTCCAATCCTTATTCCGTCGTACCCCGCTATGGAAATATCCTGAGGAATATTAAGACCTCTCTCCGTAATAGCATTGATTCCCCCGAAACTGGCGAAATCATCCGGATACAAGATGCAAGTCGGCGGATTGGGTAAATCCAGAAGCTCCTGCGTCTGTGTGAAAGAAGCTTTCGTATCCCTGTATGCGGCCTCCTTTATATATTCATCCGGAACCTCCAGTCCAAGTTCCTCCGCCGTCTTATAAAAGGAAGACAACCGGCTTTGCGTTACCGCCGAATCCATACCGTGGATGTAAGCGATACGCCGATGCCCTTTGTTATATACGAAAGTAAGTAAATCTTTCATTCCCTTCACATTGTCTGAAATGATTGCAATTCTGTTATTGAACAAGTGGTCAATGGTCACTACCGGAATATCACTTCTGACCAGCTCCACGACCTCCGGATCGTAGAAATCGATACAAGCTATCGCTACTCCGTCAAAGCCTCGATACATCGCATGCTCCAGATAAGACATCTTGTTCGTTCTGGTCTTACAGCAGTTAATGAAGGTCATATCATACCCCCTCTGTTCTGCCGTCCTCTTGAAGCTGTCTAAAACATATGAGAAGTAATCATGCTTCAAACCACTTTGGTCATCATCTACAAAAAGTACTCCCAGATTATATGTACGGTTTGTCTTCAAAGCCTTTGCCGCCGAATTGGGAAAGTACCCCATTTCCTTGGCAACCTTTCTGATATGCTCTTTCGTTTCTTCCCCGATATCGCTGTGGTTATTCAGCGCCTTGCTTACCGTTGCTACCGATACCCCACACGTTACCGAAATATCTTTCATTGACACCATGTCACTTACTCCCTCCAATTATTTAGAAGTTCGGTCCCTGCCGTTTATAGAATATTATAACTTATCTTATCCAAAACTCCAACCAAACATCTTTTTATAGAGATGAGTGTTTTGAATCACTTAATCGTTTTCGTATTCTTAGTGTATAACACTTTTTATACTTTTTCAAGAGTTTTTTTATTTGTTTTGTTCATTTTTTATACTTTTGTAAATTTTAAACAGTTTTGAACATAGTTT
Organism: Bacillota bacterium; assembly: GCA_023442465.1. Lineage (GTDB taxonomy): Bacteria > Bacillota > Clostridia > Lachnospirales > Lachnospiraceae > Kineothrix. Next base: position 20,853 of record JAEZZQ010000024.1, read on the forward strand.
TCTCAAGCATTTGCACAATTCCCATTTCCTTTTCTTCTATATAATGCGTTTGATACGGATATTTCTTTGAATCGTTTTCGTACAAGCAAAAAACTTCTTCGTTTTACATCGTTTTTTTCAATCGAATGAAGAACCCATACTTTTACTTGCGTTTTACACGTTTCTATCTTGCATTATAGAAATATATTCTGTATAATTTAATTCACAAAGAATTACGTCTTTTACTTGACTTTTACTTAATCGTTTTCTATAATGCATTTTTAAGAGGTATTTTTGCTGTCATTAATTGTTTTCGTACATATTTTCATGCGTTCCCATTTGTTTAAGTACCTTTATACTTTATTTTTATTGTCATATTCTTGCTGTATTCTTGTTGCTGTACTTTTCTGTAATAAGGAGTGTGTCTATTACAGAAACAATGGATACACAGCTTTTGTTCTATTTTTTGATCGATTCATTTCATTGCTTATTACTTAGACTTGAAGCGATGATAAACATGGTGGATTTATATTTCACACCCTTACTTATAGGATAGGGAGGATAGGTTGAAAAATAAAAGGTTTTTCAACATCCTGATTTATACGTGTGCTAAAGCACACAGATAGGAGTTATTATGAAATTTGGTTTTTTTGATGATAACAAGAAGGAGTACGTCATCACCACCCCCAGGACGCCCCTTCCGTGGATTAACTATCTTGGATGCAATGAGTTTTTCAGCATTATTTCCAATACCTGCGGCGGATACTCATTCTATAAAGACGCGAAGCTTTTACGCCTTACGAGATATCGTTACAACGATGTTCCCGGCGACGTAAACGGTAAATACTTTTTTATTAAAGATGGAGATACCGTATGGAATCCCGGCTGGCAGCCTACGAAGACCGAGCTGGATTCCTACGAATGCCGCCACGGTATTGGCTACAGCCGCTTTACTTCATCCAAGAACGATGTGCAGGCACAGGTTCTTACCTTCGTTCCTTTGGGCGATAACTGCGAGATCAGTTCGCTGAAGCTGACCAACAATTCCTCTTCTGCAAAGACACTTTCACTCTTTTCATATGTGGAATGGTGCCTTTGGAACGCAGATGATGATATGAAGAACTTCCAGCGTAATCTGAGCATCGGAGAAGTGGAGGTCATCGGTTCCACGATTTATCATAAGACAGAATACAGAGAACGCAGGAATCACTACGCTGTTTACTCGGTAAATTCCAAAATTGACGGCTTTGATACGAGCCGCGACGATTTCCTTGGCGCATATCGCGGTGCTGACGCTCCTTTAGCAGTAGAAAACGGTGCGTGTACGGGTTCCATCGCCAGCGGCTGGTCTCCCATCGCCGCTCATCAGCTCAATCTTTCCTTACAGCCCGGCGAGACGAAATCCTTTATCTTCGTACTCGGCTATCTGGAAAATTTGCAGGAAGAAAAATGGGAGTCTCCGGGCATAATCAACAAAAAGCCGGCAGAAGAAATGCTTGCCAAGTATCAAACGGACGAGGATGTGGAAAAGGCCTTCGCTCAGTTAAACAGCTATTGGAACAGTCTGCTTTCCAAATATGCGGTCAAATCCTCAAACGACAAAGTGGACCGCATGGTAAATATCTGGAATCAATATCAGTGCATGGTAACCTTCAATATGTCCCGTTCCGCATCCTACTATGAATCCGGCATCGGAAGGGGTATGGGCTTTCGCGATTCCTGTCAGGACCTGCTCGGTTTCGTTCATCTCATTCCTGACCGCGCAAGAGAAAGAATTATCGATATCGCTTCTACCCAGTTCCAGGACGGAAGTGCCTACCATCAGTATCAGCCCCTTACGAAGAAGGGTAATTCCGACATCGGCAGCGGCTTCAATGACGATCCGTTATGGCTCATCGCCGGAACCAGCGCTTATGTCCGGGAAACGGGAGACGTTTCCATATTGACCGAAATGGTACCTTTCGATAACGATGCTTCTGTTGCGGCGCCGCTCATGGAACATTTAAGGCGTTCGTTAGATTATGTCATAACACACAAAGGACCTCACAAGCTGCCGCTAATCGGACGTGCCGATTGGAACGACTGTCTGAACCTGAATTGCTTTTCCGAGCATCCCGGGGAGTCCTTCCAGACCTTCGGCCCCAGCGAAGGGCCAGTAGCAGAATCTGTATTTATTGCCGGCATGTTCGTTAAGTACGGCGAAGAATACGCGCAGCTTTGTGAATTGATGGGAATGCCCACAGAAGCCGAGAGAGCCCGAATAGAAGTGGAGCTCATGAACGAGGCGATTTTAAAAGACGGTTGGGATGGTGAGTGGTTTATCCGCGCTTACGATGCATACAGCAATAAGATCGGTTCCAAAGAATGTGAGGAAGGCAAGATTTTCATAGAACCTCAGGGATTTTGTTCCCTTGCCGGAGTCGGCGTAGAAGAAGGATTAGCAAAAAAAGCTTTGGATTCTGTAAAAGAAAAGCTGGATACCAAGTACGGTGTTATGATTTTACAGCCTGCCTATACCAAATATCATCTGGAGCTTGGAGAAGTTTCCTCCTATCCGCCGGGCTACAAGGAAAATGCTGGTATCTTCTGTCATAATAACCCTTGGGTCTCCATTGCTGAGACGGTAATAGGACGCGGAGACCGCGCTTTTGAAATCTATCGGAAGACTTGTCCTGCCTATGTGGAAGAAATTAGCGAGATTCACAGAACGGAGCCTTATGTATATGCGCAGATGGTAGCAGGACGCGATGCGAAATTTCACGGCGAAGCAAAAAACAGCTGGCTGACCGGAACCGCAGCTTGGACCTTTGTCAATATTTCACAATATATTTTAGGCTTGTACCCGACTCATACCGGACTTTCTATCAATCCCTGTGTGCCGAAGGGCTTCGGAGACTTCGAGCTGACCAGACAATTCCGCGAGGGCAATTATACGATCAAGGTACAAAATCCCGACAATGTGGAAAAAGGTATAAAGCAAATTTATGTGGACGGAAGTCCGATCAATGGATGTATCATCCCCTACGTAAAAGGAAAGACCTCCTACGACGTAATAGTCGTAATGGGCTAAAAATTCATGAATAAACTCCTGCAAGGACGGCAAAATATTTGATATGCCTTCTCATCCTTGCAGGAGTTTTTATATTGTATTTTACATTAGCGGACCAAACAGCCGAAGCACTCTTCCTGTAAGCCTTAAAAGCACCGGGATCTTTTTATAATATGCCATATCTATCTCAATGCAGCTCTCCAAGGTTTTTGCAAAGTCTGCTTCCACATCCGCCACTGCCTCATTTCTGTACAGGTAGACACCACATTCAAAATGATGATACAGGCTGCGGTAATCAAGGTTTACTGTTCCGACCACCGCTTTTTCATCGTCAGAAACAAAAATCTTCGCATGTATAAAGCCCGGTTCATATTCGTATACTTTTACGCCTGCCCCCAACAAATCAGGATAATAGGTACGGGAAATTGCAAAAACTGCTTTCTTGTCCGGAATATGGGGAACGATCAACCTGACGTCCACTCCTCTTCTGGCCGCATATTGAAGAACATCCAGCATCGCGTTGTCCACGATAAAATAAGGAGTCATGATATGTACATAGTTCGTTGCCTGATTTACCACGTCCATATAAATCGTCTCAGCAACATTTTCCGGAGTTGCCGGACCGTCTCCATAAGGGATTACGAAGCCGGAGCTTCTTACACCTTTCTTTTCGCTCTTCCTGATGTATTTGGAATAATCGCCTGCCGCTGCTTCCGATATGTTCCACATCTGCAAGAACATAAGGGTAAAGCTTTTCACGGCATCCCCCTCCACCTTAATCGCCGCATCCTTCCAATGTCCGAATCTGACTACCTCGTTAATATATTCGTCTGCCATGTTGACTCCGCCGGTATACGCCGTCTTGCCGTCTATGACGAGAATTTTCCTATGATCTCTGTTATTCTGGGCCGTAGACAGGAGGGGGATAATAGGTGAGAACATCTTTGTCTTAATCCCGCAAGCCTCCAATTGCTTCGGATAGGAATAGGGCAAGAGTAAAAGAGAGCACATACCATCGTACATGAACCGGACTTCCACGCCTTCCTTCACCTTTTCTTTAAGAATCTCCAGAACGCAGTTCCACATCCGCCCTCTCTCTACGATGAAATATTCCAAAAAGATGAACTCCTTCGCATCTTTAAGCTCCTTCAACAAATCAGCGAATTTTTCTTCTCCTGTAGGAAAATAAGTGACGGAAGCACCGCCATACGAAGGAAAACCACCTTCTGCTTCCACATAACAGCTTAAGTTAGCCATATGAGCTCCTGAAATTTCCATCCGCTTTCTCGTCTTTTCATCAGTATGGAGAAATTCTTCCGTTTCCTTTCTCCTCTTATTCAGCCGCTTTTTCATCCCCAGGTTCGTCCAGTCTCCTACAATGAACAGATAAAGCAACGCACCGAACACCGGAGCCGCACAAATGGGTATGACCCACGCCAGCTTGAATTCGGGCATTTCATCCTTATTGATAATATAAATCAAAAGGGCAGCACTTACAGATACCATCACTGCCAAATATACTTCCGAATATTCTCCCAGCCATCTGAATCCGGCAATCAGCCAAAAAAGCTGTATCAACAGAAGAATAAGGGTAATCATCGTCCTGCTGAAAACTATTTTAAAAACTACGCCAATAAACCTTTTCACGTCCTTCGTCCGCCTCCGCATTTATAAAAATCCGGTAAAACTTACGAAAGCTTTACCGGATGTTCTTATTCTACGCCATTCATCTTAATAGTTCTCAGCTCTTACCTGAAAATATGACTGCGGGTGATCACAAACAGGGCACACCTGAGGCGCTTTCTTTCCGACATGGATATGACCGCAGTTCGCACACTGCCAGATAACGTCTCCATCCTTTGAGAATACCGCATCTCCTTCGATATTCGAAAGAAGCTTAAGATATCTCTCCTCATGCTCTTTTTCGATTTTCGCTACGCTTTCGAACAGCATTGCAATCTTATCGAAACCTTCTTCTTTCGCCTCTTTTGCAAACTTGGCATACATATCGGTCCATTCGTAATTCTCACCTGCCGCTGCATCCTTCAGATTGTCCATAGTACTGCCAATGCCGTCATGAAGAAGCTTGAACCATATCTTTGCATGCTCCTTCTCGTTGTTTGCCGTCTCTTCAAAAAGAGCCGCTATCTGAACATATCCGTCTTTCTTCGCTTTAGAAGCGTAGTATGTATATTTGTTTCTCGCTTCTGATTCCCCTGCGAATGCTGTTTTTAAGTTAGCTTCTGTCTTTGTACCCTTTAAATCTGCCATAGTCTTGTTCTCCTTTTCTTTTTAGTTATTTTTACGATTTCCCTGGCTTATCACCCTGTCCATCGTTCGTGCACTCCATTACCGACTTGGTCAACAATCTGCCGCGCTCGTGTCATTTCCACTGACACACTTGTCACATTCCTCACATATTCCTTCAAACAACAAAGTATGCCCTATAATTCGATAACCATGTGAGCATTCGATTTCTTCCTCCGGTACAGGAAACTTCTTCATACTTACATTTCCAATTCTGCCGCATTTCTTACACTGCACATGACAATGCTTTTCAATCTCGTAGTCGAATCTATCTCCTCCTTCGACATTGGATATACGAAGAATACGGCCCTCCTCCGCCATCCGGTTCAGTATCCGGAAAACGGTAGCACGGCTAATAGACGAATGCTTATTGCAAATCTCAATATAAATGGCATCTGCCGTAGGATGATCGTGCATCTGCCGTAAGGTCTGCGCCACGATTTCCTGCTGTATAGTATTTCTGCGTTCTGCCATGAGAATCACCTCTTCGTTATTCTCGCGAAGGCAACGGACCAAGTGGGCCTGCCGCGAGGTATTTGACTCTGCTCTGACGTTATCAAATTATACACTAATAATACTTAGTATTATTAAATATATAATACCATATTGATAAAATTTGTCAATATACTTTTACTATTGGTTACTGTTCACTCCGTTCTCAGTAACCACTATTGCTTCAATCTTCCCATGGCCTGATACGGTACGAAACGCCTAATAAATCGCAGATTTTCAGGCATTCTTCCTGCTCCTCTTTTGTAATTGCAGTTTCCACTGTCGTAAGTATAACCTTAGGCACATACCTTTTCACATTCTCTGCAAATTTCAAAAGCGCGTCAAATGCCTCTTCTCCGAATTTATTCCGGGTCAATCTATAGTATTCCTCTCTGTCCGGCGTATTCAGACTTATGGATATAGTATCCACACAGCCGTCAAACATAGGCGCCGTGTTCTTTTTATGGATTAAATCGGAAAGCCCGTTGGTATTCACCCGTATCGGAAGCTTGAACTTCTCCTTTACGTATGCGGCTATTTCCAAAAGCTCCTCCAGCCTCTCCGTAGGCTCGCCAAATCCGCAAAATACCACTTCCTTATATTTAGCCATATCAAATTTTTCGAATTCGTCTTTTACCTCTTGTACGGACGGTTCCCTTTCCAGCCATAAGCTGCCCGACTGATTCATTTCTTCCCGCGTCTGCCGCAGGCAAAATGTGCAGGCACAGGGACAGCGATTGGTCAAATTCACATACAGATTATCGTACACTTCATATAAAATTGTCATCATAACGGTCATACCTTTCTCACAGCCTTCTTTCGCCGCGGTGGTGCCTTCCTTATTTCGATTTTTTCAATTTCTCTTCAGTGTATACAAAACTTCTTCAAAGCATACGCCGTCGGTCTGGGGAATATGCATCTCCACGGATTTCACAATACATTTCTTCACAAAATCAGAAGCCTTCTTTACAGAGCGGTCGAAATCCACCCCGTTTACTGCATCCGCTGCTATAATGGAAGCGAATACATCGCCCGTTCCCGATCGCTCGGTTCCTGCTTTATGTGTCCGCAGAAGCTTTGGTTCCTTCCCTTTTTCCATTACATAATTTGCAATGAATTCTCCTTGTGGAATTCCGGTAATCACAACTTTTTCCGGTCCGCGGCAGGAAAGTGCTTCCGCCATAGCGTATAGCTCCTTTTTCTTCCAGCCATTTTCCTTATATGGCGTCTTCGTCAGCTTACAGCATTCCGTCAGATTAGGAGTTATAATATCAGCATAAGCAACTAACCGCCCCATCTCCTCACACATTTCGTCCGTGTAGGTGGCGTACATTCTGCCGTGGTCCCCCATGACCGGATCGATCACAACGGTAGTCCTATCGCTTCGAAATTCTTCGATGAAATGAATTACCGTCTCTATCTGTTTCCTGGAGCCTAGGAATCCGGATGCAATTCCCTCGAATTCCAGCTCCAGATTATGCCACTTGGAAATATAAGTCTCTATTCTGTCCGTATAATCATCGAAAAAGAAATCCTTAAATCCGGTATGGTTAGAAAAAATAGAAGTAGGTACCGGACAACACTGTACTCCCATATAAGAGATAATCGGCATCGATACCGTGAGGGAACAACGCCCGAAACCGGATAAGTCATTAATTACTGCTATTTTTTTCTGATTGTTATGGGACATGATTTGTTCTCTCAGATATTTCATAAAATTCTCCGTCATTCTCTAAAAAAATGTCTACCAGAAGCGGGTCGAAATGGCTTCCTTTTCCTTCTTTAATGATATCCACACTCATTTCATGGGAAAAGCTCTCTTTATACACTCTCTTGGAGCGGAGCGCATCGTATACGTCTACCAACGCCATAATCCTTGCCGCTACCGGAATATCCGCTCCCTTTATACGATTGGGATATCCGCTCCCGTCCCACTTTTCATGGTGGTAAAGGGCAATATCCATTCCCATTTTAATAAACTCGTTCATCTTGTATTTCTTCTGAATGCTGGACAGCGTTTCATACCCTATGGTAACGTGAGTCTTCATAATCTCAAATTCCTCGGGTGTCAATCTGCCCGGCTTTAACAAAATGGCATCGGGAATTCCCACCTTGCCTATATCGTGCAAAGGGCTTGCCTTTCCTATATTTTCTATAAAGGTCTGGTCGATTTCACCGGGATATGCCCCCAGCTCCCAAAGCTTCTTTGCCACGAAGCTGCAATATTGGGCGGTTCTCACAACGTGCTCACCCGTATCATCATCCCTGGACTCGGCCAGCTTCACCAGCGCATGGATAGTGGCTATTTGAGAGGCACTTATTTCTTCCACCTTTTCCCGGACTAAATCCTCTAAATGATTGTTGTATTCCGTCATTTTTTCCTCGGCTATCTTAGCCGCGGTAATATCCTGAATCGTACCGTGCACCGATATCGCTTCTCCGCCTGAATCGCGCAAAACCACACTGCGGATGTGAACCCATTTAATTCTTCCATCCTCCATAACCAGACGATAACGCAGTTCAGGCAATTCGGCTCCCTCCATGAAATCATCCAGAATCCGCATCGCCTTTTTTCTATCCTCAGGATGAACTTTGCCAAAAAAGATGTTCAGACTCGATTCCTCATCATCTCCAAGCCCCAATATCTTATTCGTCGTACCGGACCACCCCAGTTCCTTCGTTCTGATATCCAAATCCCAACTGCCAAGCAAAGCAATCTCTTGTGCTTCTCTAAGCCTCGTATCGCTTCTCTCCAGCCGCTTGGACACCTCCGCGTATCTGGTCATAAGCTCTGAAACCAGCCTTGTCTGTATGCAGTTATCGATTTGATTTGCAAAGTAATCAAAAACGGTCTTTATATGTTCATCCGCATAAAAGCCCGGCTGCTTTTCTTCCATTTCCTCTATAATTTCTTCCGCCCGTTTCAACATCTTTCCTCCTCTAAGAAGTAATCGATTCCCACGTTGGTCAATGCTTTCAAATGTGATATGGCCGCTTCCTGCGCAGCTCTGGTATGAAGAATGCTTCCGTGCTGCGGAGCGATAAGGGAAATATCCAGTTCCTCAATTCTCTCCAGCGCATAAATCAGCGCCTTCTTCGAAGTCATATTATGCTTATGAAAATTGCAGATACCCTCTATCTGGCAATTCTTATTCGAATAGGGACAGATTTCCTGCGGCAGACAGTCCTTGCAGCGCTCGTCAATCTGTGTATAAAGATGCCAATTGTAGTCGTAGCTTCCGAAAATATCGCTGCTGAATAATACCTTTGTCTTCGTATCATACGTAACGAAGCTGCCGGGACAATGCGAATAAGGCGTCCGGATAAATTGCAGGCGTCTGCCGCTTGCGAACTCAAACTGCATTCCCATCTTCTCAATGCAAAGCTTTGGCGATTTCGTCGAGTAATAATTGATAAAAAGGTTGTTCTCCCGGTGCGAGATAACTTTCAGGTCCTCACTGTTAATCATGGCCTCCATATGAGGAATATTCGCACATAAATCAGGATCATAATGTTGGTAAATCAAATGCTTAATCTGGCTCGGACTCGTTCCTGTCCGCATGATCTTCAGCATTACCGTACTAAAGTCTCCCCTGCTGCCGCTATCGATCAAAACTGCTTCTCCTTCATCCACGATAAGATAGGGATTGCAATGCAGCCCCATGTTCTCATCGGCAAACCCAACCCAGTAGACCCCCTGCGCAATTTCAATATACTCGCTGTAATCCAATGTCTGATTTCTCATTCGTAGTCGTCTCCTTTTTCATTGGGAAGGTCCTGGTTCTAATAAAACAAAAGTGTGCTTCGCACACTCCCTCGGCCAAATACTTTGACAGCACAGCTTTTGTTCCGCGCGCGTAGCTGCGCATCTATCTTTCTTTAATAGGTACACTTTCCCATTAAAGAACAAAACTCGAACCACATCAACAATATGTCCGAGTTTTCGTCGATATAAAATATTATAGTTTATAAGAATTGTGGATGCAAGATGAATTCCATATTATATGAAATAATATTTCTTCTATTTGAGTCCTACAATGATTCCATCCAATTCATGATACATAAGAGGGTACTGACTGCACAATGCTTCGTCTTCCTTTTTAAATATGTATATAGTATCTTCTTGCAGATTCCCCATACTTGTTTCCAAATCCTCATGAATGTCCCCTGCTGCGGCAGAATGAGCCAAGTAAAAATCGTTAACAGTCATTTTATGAAGGTAGGCATACTGGCTCACGTTATAGAGGATATCCTGATTGCCTGTCACATGAGAAACAAATATCACATGTTTTCTATCATTAGTAATTGTCTCCCATAAATCGTCCTGCAGCATACTCTCATATTTTACATCAGACTTAAATTCCAGCCTCTTGCTATCCAAAACGTTGCTTATATCATAATTTTGCAGCATAAACAAGATAAATAATATCGGTACAGAAACCCATCCCTTCCCCAATACCTTTGTTGCTGTAGCGATAGCATAAAACATAAGTAAATATACTACTCCCCAGATAAACCGTCCGCTGGCACGAAACATTCCCCACCAGGAAACCAGTTTGTTCGGGTACGGCAACTCAAACACTAAATTCCCATTTATCGCAAATAAATGGGAAGCCGAAATCATAACACATGCAACACATATAAAAATATATGCAAAAAAGTGAGATGATATTTTTCGTTCTTTTCTCCTGAAAATGTTCGAAAAACTATAAAGAATAGAGATGGCAAGCAATATAAATATACCACCCCCTAAATAAGCAAATCCATCTCCTGAACCTTCTCCGTAAGAGGATAATGGCGGAAAGAATCTCGACCAGCCCATAGAATTAAAAAATCCGTTCATATTAAAACTAAATTGCCCTAACCCACCTGCGTCGAGCTGATGATCATGGGAAAAACCACCGAGCCAATAAATCATACACAAAGAGCCAAAAAGATATGAGGGCACAATTAAAAACAGAGAAATATTTCTTTTATCTCTCAAAAACCTACCCAGCAAAAATCCTGCCATAATAATTCCACACATAGGAACATAATATATATGTATCATCGCACATAATATTCCCATCCCTCCCCACGCTGCGCAGCTCCTTATAATATCTGTTTCATCATCAATATATTTCAAGGACAGACACCAAGCAAGCAACAGCAACCATTGACTGGATAATGCTGTATGGAAAAACATACGGGCGATAAATATAGGAGCCATCACGAAGAAAAGGCTTCCAATACAAGCAACGATCTTATTACGGGTAAAGTAGTAAAGCAATTTTGTCGAGAAAACAGATTGTAAAATAAAACAAAGAAATCCCCATAGTCCAAAATATTGAAATGTATCCGGCAAAAACGGAGATAAAAGCTTAAAAAGAACAGCAAAAACAGGAATGGAATCCGTAAAAATAACCGAAACATCATTTGGATATGCGATAGTATCCATCAATCCTATCGGAAACTTCCATTCGCTCATTCGGAAAAATTCCCATCCGATATAATGCTGCGTCAAGTCCCCTCCCCTTAGCAGCCAGTCATCGTATAACGGATTGAGAATCTTAACTCCATAAACAGTCATGAAGCAAATTACTGCCCCAAAGATTGCCCAAAGATAAAAACCATACTTTTTCAAATAATTCAAAATTCTAATTTCCTCCCTCACCTTTTAAGCACCTATCAAAAAACCCTGCAAGCTTTCACCTGCAGGGCTCTATACGTGCACAACCACACGCTCTACGTGCGCTAGAGGATTCGAACCCCCGACCTTTTGGTCCGTAGCCAAACGCTCTATCCAGCTGAGCTAAGCACACATCCGCTGCAAACATTATTCTCGTTCGCAACGATTTTTATTTTACATGCTTCTTAAATAAATGTCAAGTACAAAGCTTAAAAAACTTCATTTCCCGGGAATGAAGGAATTCCTGCAAATCCCTTCGCCAAATCCTCGTCCGTAGGGACATAATCCGACATTTCTCCATTATGAAACTTCTCGTAGGCTACCATATCGAAATATCCGGTACCGGTAAGCCCGAATACAATGGTCTTTTCTTCGCCTGTCTCCTTGCATTTCAGCGCTTCGTCAATTGCAACTTTTATTGCATGAGAACTTTCCGGAGCAGGAAGGATACCTTCCACCCTTGCGAACTGCTCTGCTGCCTCGAAGACAGAGGTCTGCTCTACAGCCACCGCTTCTAATAAACCATCGTGGTACAATTGAGAAACGACAGAGCTCATTCCGTGATAACGTAAGCCTCCTGCATGATTCGGTGCAGGCATAAACCCGCTTCCCAGCGTATACATCTTCGCAAGCGGACATACCTTTCCCGTATCGCAGAAATCATATACATACTTTCCTCTCGTAAGGCTGGGGCAGGATGCCGGTTCTACCGCTATGATTCGATAATCCGCTTCACCCCTCAGTTTTTCCCCAACAAAAGGGGAAATCAATCCGCCCAAGTTAGAGCCGCCGCCTGCACATCCTATGATAATATCCGGCTTAATATCGTATTTCTTGAGGGCCGCCTTCGTCTCCTCACCGATAATCGATTGATGCAAAAGCACCTGAGACAGCACGCTTCCAAGCACATAGCGATAACCCTCCATACTGGTAGCTGCCTCTACCGCTTCGGAAATCGCACAGCCGAGACTTCCGCCCGTTCCGGGGAACTCCTCCAGAATCTTACGGCCCACATCCGTCGTATCAGACGGAGAAGGCGTAACCTTCGCACCATAGGTGCGCATCACTTCACGGCGAAACGGCTTCTGTTCGTAAGAAACCTTTACCATGTACACACGACAGTCCAAATCAAAGTACGAGCACGCCATGGAAAGGGCTGTTCCCCACTGTCCTGCTCCGGTCTCTGTCGTTACACCCTTTAAGCCTTGTTCCTTCGCATAATAAGCCTGTGCGATGGCGGAGTTTAATTTATGGCTTCCGCTTGTATTGTTTCCTTCGAATTTATAATAGATTTTCGCAGGCGTTCCCAGCTTTTTCTCCAGGCAATAGGCTCGAATGAGGGGCGCCGGACGATACATCTTATAAAAGTTCCTGATTTCCTCGGGAATATCGATATAGGCATCCGTATCATTCAATTCCTGCCTTACTAACTCATCGCAGAACACGCCTTGAAGTTCCTCGAAGGTCATCGGCTTCAGGGTGCCTGGATTCAATAATGGTTCCGGTTTATTTTTCATATCTGCACGCACGTTATACCACTGCTTCGGCATCTCGCTCTCTTCCAGATATATTTTATACGGTATCTTCTTTTCTGACATTTTATTTCTCCTCTCGGGACTTTATTGTTTTAGTGCAATACAGCGCAGCTTAAATCAAGTTTATTAAAAGCAGCGCACAATGTCAACCTTTTTTGATGTTACTTTCAGAGTAAAATCTTTATTAAAATATTGCATAATAATAGAAATAATGATGTATAGATTGAAAATAATGCAACTTTCACAGTAACAGGGTACCATACAATCATGTAACTCCACGTGGCTCCATTAAATAAAAATCCTGGTAAAGAATATACGATACAGCTTATCAGAACAAAGATAATCAATATAACAGATATTTTTATAATAGATTGCGCAATATCCATAGCGTATGTCGTATTTGTATTACATAAGACTGCCACACCTGTTTTTTCATCTGGCCTAAATATAATAAATGAGGAAAAATTAGGATTGGAACCACTGTGAAGAATTTCCGTCCCCGCGTTATTGTATACTATCCAGCCAGCAGCATAGGCCATTCCTTCTCCAAAAGTGTTCACACTCAGATTGGGATATTGTGATTGCGCAATTAATTTTGCATCCAGTAAAGATGATTTGTCTGTGTCCATCTGAAGCTTCAGCCATGTAGCCATATCATTGGCGCTCGAAATGATATAGCCCGCTGGTTTATTACCTTCATACCAAGGGGCATTGTAATACTGCGGCAGCAAGAAGCCTAATTTATATCCCGATGCCAATTGGGGTTCATTGGCTTTGCTTTTAAACATATAGGTACTGCTTAGTCCTGCGGCATCAAGCACATATTTTTGAATATAATCTTCATATTTTTTCCCCGAGGCTTTTTCAATAAGCAGTCCCAAAACATCATAATTAATGGTTGCATATTCGTATTTAGTACCAGGCTTACTTACTAATTCCAGACCAACGACCGTTCTGACCGTCTTTTTGTAATTGCAGCACTCCGAGAGCTGTAAAAGCTTTACTGTTTGAAGCAAGTTGAAATAAAGTATCGGATGTAACTTTCTCGCCAGTTTCTATATTGGCATAACCGAATCCCGCTTTATATGCCGTTTCTTCGCCTTTGACAATAGCCACTGATAATCCGGGAATCTTCCCTTGTCCCATTTTATTTATGATCAGTTTCTCAACTTCCGAAAAAAGGGTTCGCGTATCCGCGTCAATTTCGTTATTAGTCTGTCTGTCATTGGATTGAATGATCAGTTTAGCATTCCGAGATATAAACATATATCCGGAAATAAAAAGCAGAATTACTGTTATACTTATGATAAATATAGCTTTTTTTGAACTTTTGCTCCTCATTCCTTCCTCCTGATTTTTTATCACTTTTTATTATTATCTAAGAAATGACGACTAAAAGCAACATGCAAAAACAGCAATTAATGTATTCTGTGATTGTCGTATCACCAGCTCCAGAAAAACCGAAGGCTGCGGTGACGGGGTAAATCGTACGGAATCAGGAACTGGCAGCAACCAACCCCGCAAATGAATAACTCTCTGCAAAAATAAAGAGGAAAACATCCGGAGTTTTATTGCCCTGATTAAAAACATGAAGCATATGGATGAACTAGACAGACCGATTGTGCCGGCTTCTGAGCGAATTGAAATCGGTGATATCCCCACAGATGCCGATAGTGTGAGGTGCCAACACATTTTTCTACATCGCCATCTTCCCTTTCTGATTCTTTTTGTACTTCTTTCTCGCCGCTAAGAGCTCCGATATTTCCTCGGCAGAGGAATAGCTTTTCTCCCTATTGTCAGCCATGGCTGCCGTTACCGACAATAGAGGAAAACGCTCCAGTTCCCCTTGTCTGTTCGGTGTTTCAATATATCCGTTTCTGCGGTCCTCCGGCGAATAATAGCCGTGTACCCTTTCCTCGTAATCCTTTATGATCCTCGAGCAAAGGTACTCGCAGTTATGATGCCTGAATATGGCTACGAAATCGTCACCGCCGATATGCCCCACAAAATCTTCTTCAGATATATTGCTCTTTAATATCTCGGCGAATTCCTTAATTGCCAGATCGCCCTTTCCAAAGCCATAAACGTCGTTAAAGGCTTTGAAATTATCCAAATCAAAATATACTACCGTATATTTTTCTTCACTGCGTATCGCCTTTTCGATTTCCTCTTCTATTAGGAGGTTCCCCGGCAGCTCCGTTAAAGGATTTTGTAATTTTGCTGCAGTTACTGCTATCTCTATCGTCTTTTGCAGAAGGTCCTTGACCGTCACTATCCCACCGTATTCTCCTGCGTTAGTCACCACTACGAAGTCGTAAAGGCATTCGTTTTCTCTTTCCATAGCACTGTTGGCAACGGCGCTGATGGATGACATGCGGTCAACCATCAAAAACCTCTTCTCCATGATAGAGCCTATTTTTTTCCTTTGATGAAGACTGAAACCGTATCTTCCTCCCAGACACTGGCTGAGCTTATCCCTCGTTACGATTCCCATAGACCTATTGTTATTATCGATTACCGTCACTCCCTGAATATCGGGATTTTTATCGAACAACACAGCGACCTCCTCCACCATCATGTGGAAAGGAACCGTCTTTCCGAAGGTACTGATATTATCGATGTAATATTTCTCCACCCCCATATGGATTCCGCTGTTTTTCCTCGCATTGCATTTTCTTATGATAGAAATCACTTGATGATCCAGCTTATCTATTACCTCTCCGGGACGCCCAAGCAAAAAGCCTTGTCCATAATGGACTCCAACTTCTATGAGCGCATCCAGTTCTTCCTCCGCTTCGATTCCTTCTGCAATCAAAAACATTCCCAGACTGTCAGTAAGCCCCACCAGACTCTTTATCAGGGCGCGTTTCATTCCATCATTGTGAAGATTCTGAACTAATTTCCTATCCAGCTTTATAAAATGGGGCCTTATATCACAAATCAGGTTCAGTCCGGAATAGCAGGAGCCTACGTCATCCAGCGCGATTTCATACCCCTGCTCTTTATAGTGTGCAACTGTTGCCTGAAATGCTTCGCTTTCTTTTACCGAGCTGTTTTCCGTTATCTCTATAATTACCTGTTCCGAAGAAACATGGTAAGTATCCAAATGCTCCTTCGTAAATCCCTGCCGGAATTTTGCATCGTGCATTACAAGAGGGTTTACATTTAAAAACAGCTTTTTTTTATAACTTCTTGCTGAAAATAAGGTGCTTAAGGACTTTGCCCTGCATAGCTTCTCCAGCTCCCAGATTCTTCCCTGCAGCACTGCCTGCTCGAACAGCACTTCTATATTTTCGATTGCAGAATCTCCTGTAATACGGCTCAACGCCTCGAATCCCAGAATATCCCCGTCCCGCAGGGAGATAATCGGTTGAAATACCGACCTTATCCTCTTCTCTTCTATGATGTTGTCCAATTCCAGCTTCCAGTCTACCATCTTCGCTTTGCCTCTCAACAGATTTTATTACCGTTTGCATTTAATTTGAACTGCATACCGAGGATTTCCGATGCTCTTTTGCACATCAGCATTCTTTGCAGGAATATTTCAAAATAATCCATAATAGAACAGATTTCTTCGTCTAATTCTATGTTCAGACGAATAGTCTTTTTGTCCGCATGGATTTCCAGTTCTGAAGATATGGCTGCATAGTTTACTCTATCGTGTTTGTCAAAAGTAGAAATGTTCTGATTTCTCACTCTGTTTCTCCGCACATCGGTCTTATCCGCCAATATCAACGCCGCCGATACCTCGTCCACCGCCATCCCGGTGCTCTCGTCATGCTGCCCTATAGCGCTTACTACCACCGCTATATCTTTATAATCCATTCCCATATCGAGCAGTATCTGAAACGCCATCAGGGCGCCGCTGTGAGCATGATCCGAACGGTTTATGCTGTTGCCGATGTCGTGCATATATCCTGCTATCTTAGCCAGTTCGATAATATTTTTCCCATAGCCCGATTCCCTCAGTATCTTTCCCGCCGTCTCCGCTACCTTCGCCGCGTGGCGCTCCGAATGCTCTGTATATCCCATAGTTCCGAGGGTATCATTGCCTTTCTTTATATAGGCATTAATTTCCTCAGAGTCTTTTATCATCTTATATGTGACCTGCTTCAATATTATCTTATCTCCTTTGCATTTCTTTATGAGCGTTCTTTATTCAATGAGTGTATTCACTCATTTCATCCCATAGATGTTATTATTTCCCATCGTAATATATTTATTTTTTTGCAGCTATCCTTCTTATCTTAAGATTGGGTAAAATCCATGTAAAAAAGAGAGCGGTAATACGCTCTCCTATTCCCCATATACCTTAACACAATTTCTTCCGGCCCTCTTCGCTTCGTACAATGCTTCATCCGCCTTGCAGATAAAGCCGCGCATTTCCGAATTGTCTGCGCTTCCCGGAATCTCTGTGTACACCCCTATACTGACCGTAAGGAATCCCTGTGCCGTATCCTGCCTTTCAAAATGACTCTGTTCCACCGTTTCCCGCAGGTTCTCGGCGTAAGCAAGGGCCTGTTCCTTTGTGCAGCCGAAGACAAAGATTACAAATTCCTCCCCGCCATAGCGAACAATTTTCGCCGCCTCGGCAGGAAGACACTTTTTCATGATCCTCGATATTTTTACAAGGCACTCGTCGCCTTGCTGATGTCCGTATGTATCGTTATATTGCTTGAAATAATCTATATCCAGCATCAGACAGGCTAACGGCTTTTTCTCCATCTTATCGATGCTGTCATGGAAGCGCAGATGAACGATTTCCGCCAAATAACGCCTATTATATAATCCGGTCAGACTGTCCACGATGATTTCCCGATTCAGGCGCTCATTGGCCATAGAAAGTTCCTTGTTCTGTTCGTCAATAATTTTCTGATTCTTATAGTTTCTCGCTCTATACCAATTGAAATAAACGGAGACCGCCACGGAAATGACTGCAATAAAAAAACCGTTCATCCTCTGGTAAAAAATATTTTCTTCCCCGACAGGAGCAGGAAAATAGGGAAGTCCTGCACTGAATACTACAAAGGCCGATGAAAAAGTCAGAATGCTCTGCCATGGCTCCAGCACAGCCAGCGCCGCAATCATCAAAAGTATATAAGTATATACTGTCAGACCGTCCCCCCGGAAGCGGTCGAACAAAGTGACCCCGCCGGCCCACATCACGGTAAACATCACATAGATAAATCCCAGGTTTCTATATAAGATATACTGCTTGATTTTTTTCACTTCCCACAGAATATCCAGTCCAATAAAAGCCACCGTCACAGCCAGCATGCCCGCATACAAAAGAAGATATCCTACTTCCGTTTCCGCACTGAAAATGCCCTTCGCTTTCCTTGCCGATAGAAATATCAGTCCGAATTCGCATACACAGATAATGAGCCGCATAATATGATACGACTGCTTCGAATAGTAAAATAATTCTTCCTCTACGTCTTTTCCATACCTTCCGCCCGGACACAAGCCTAAATACGTTAAAGCTTTTTTCATGTAATTCTCCCTGACTCTTACCGTCTTTTTACACAAAAAGACATATAAAACCAGCCTTCCGGTTTCACATGTCTTTTGTATTGCTGAAATTATATGTATTATTTTTGTACAGCAAAAGTGTTCTTCACACACTTCCGCAGCCAAATACTTTGGCAGCACAGCCTTTGCTCTGCGCGCGTAGCTGCTCATCTATCTGTTATCCCAACTCTTATAATATCTCAATTACCGCCGCACCGCAAGAGGGAAGCATTAGCCTGCCGCCTTCTCCTATGCCCTTTATTTCTATGCTTTCCATGTTACAGAGCAACATTTCCCCCGTTTCGTCCACTGTGAGCGCGGCTTCCGTTTCCCCAAAATTCGCCGCAACGAGGATTCGCCGGCCTTCTGCCTGTCTATAGTAAGCGAATATCATTTCCTCCGACTCGAAGGCCGGCTGAAAATCTCCGTAGGTAAATATTTCCCTGTAAGCCTCTGACTTTCTAAGAGCTATCAGTTTTTTATAGTAAGAGAGCACGGAATTTGCATCCTTCTCCTGCGCCTCCACATTGATTTCCTTATAGCCCGGGTTTACCTTAAGCCATGCAGTCCCTTCCGTAAACCCTGCGTTGTCCGCCCCGCTCCACTGCATCGGGGTTCTTGCATTGTCCCTGCTGTGTCTGAAGCATGCCATAAGGGCTTCCTTATCCGATAAGCCGGCTTTCCTCGCAAGTTCATACTGATTTATGGTATCAATATCATTATATTCCTCGATACTGTCCATCATGCAATTTTTCATACCGATCTCTTGTCCCTGGTAGAGGAACGGCAGTCCCCTTAACAAAATGCTGGTGGTGGCAAGCATCTTGGTACCGTTGTCGTTTTGCGCATGCTTTGGAAGATAGGTACATGCCCCCCGGGGCTCGTCGTGATTCTCTATAATATTCGCTAAAAAGCCGGTATTCTTACATTCCTTTTGAGAAGTATACAGCACCTCTCTCCATTTTCTAAAGTCGAACTCCGGCGCATCATACCAGCCGTGTTCTCCGAAGGTTACAGAAAGCGGTGAAAAGTCGAACATAGTAGAAAAATGTCCTTCTTCTCCGATGAATTCCCTAAGCTCGTCCTCTTTCATATTAAATACTTCCGCTACTGTAAACGCATGGTGCTTTTCGAAGGTTTCCCTCTTCAGCTCCTGAAGAAAGCCGCCTACTCCCTCCGCTTCCTCCACCATTTTCGTACATGTGACCAGACCGTCATCTCCGTCAGGCTCATAAGAAGGGAAGCTTAGCACCTTCTTTATATTGATGATCGCATCGATACGAAAACCTGCCAGTCCCTTATCCAGCCACCAATTGATCATCTGATACAGTTCTTTTCGTACCGTTGGGTTTTCCCAGTTCAAATCGGGCTGTTCCTTGGCGAATAAATGGAGGTAGTATAAATCCGTTCCTTCCACCTGCTGCCATACGCTGCCTCCGAAATAGGAGCGGTAATTGCTGGGCGGATTCCCGCCTCTGCCCTTTTCAAAATAAAAATAATCCGCATATTCACCATAAGGATCCGCAAGTGCCTTCTGGAACCATTCATGCTTATCGGAGCAGTGATTGATCACCAAATCCATAAGGATATACATGTCCCTCTTTTTCGCTTCTAAAAGGAGCTCATCAAAGTCCTCCATCGTTCCAAATACCGGGTCAATCTTATAATAATCCGAAATATCGTAGCCCTGATCCACGAAAGGAGACTGGTAAAGAGGAGAAATCCATATGATATCGATTCCCAGCTCCTTCAAATAATCCAATTTCTCAATGATACCTCTGATATCCCCGATTCCGTCACCGTCAGTATCGTTAAAGCTCTTAGGGTATATCTGGTATGCTACTTTTTCATGCCACCACTGTTTTTTCATATTCATGTAAGTAACCTTGCCTTTCTTCTAGTCTGTAAGCTTAATTACATTATATGAACACATATCTTATCATTCTTTATCTATTCTGACTAATTATTACACTATTTTGACTTTTCAATCTGTATTCAGAGGGGGATAACCCTTTTTGCTCTCTAAAGCGCTTAATAAAATATCCTATATTATCATAGCCGCATTCCATGGCGATATCTATAATCTTTCGGTCTGTCTGCTGGAGATAGCGCGCCGCCTTCTCGATTCTTACCTCATTGACATACGTGGTGGGCGTCTTTCCCGTAATTTTTTTGAAATACCGGCAAAAGTACTGCTCGTTGATACCGATGAGCTGAGCCATATCCTTGCCTGTAATCCGTCTATTATAATGCTCCTGGATGAATCCAAGGACTTTTTTTACATTATTGATCTTCTCACTGTTATAATCGCCGGTATTTTCCATGTTGATAAAGCTTCCGCTCTCATAAAGATAAGCCAGCATTTCATACAAATATGCCTTAGCCTTCATGCAAGAAGCCGGATTATCTTTTTCTGCCTCTGAAAGCACCGCTTCATAGAGACGTTTCAGCTCTTCCCATATCGGATCATCGGCCGTAACAATTTGAGGGAACTGCATGCGTTTTTCCAAAAGAGGGGTTATAATCTGCAGCTGTACGCCGTCCAATTGTTCAAAGCTGAGCATCTTCATATCGAATACCATCGCATTCTCCAGACCGCCCGGCTCTCCCTCTATGGAATGGATGTCGCCCGCTCCCACAAATAAAATGACCGGGCCTTGCAGCTTATATTTTTTCATATTGACGTTCACGCTGAATCTGCCGCTCACAAGGTAAATGATTTCCGTTTCCTCATGCCAGTGAAGCTTTACCGCAAACCGCTCCTGCGCCTTCTGCCAATAATATACGGCAAGAGGAAACTTCACCGTTCCGTGCACCATGTCCTCTTTCAAACCGACCTTATTCATCATTCTTCCTCTTCCCGATTCCTATTGAATACGAAAATCGTCACGTCCTTCTTGCTTTATCCGATATAGCATTTCATCCGCTTTTTTGAACAAGTCCTGAAGCGATATTCCTTTTTTGGGCACCACGCCGCTTATACTAAGCCCGATGGGATATGCCACTCCATCGTATTGAAATTCCTTCATTCTGCGGCGAAGCTCTTCGACACGCTTTCTCAGCAGCTCATCTTCCGCTCCGGGCCCTCTGACGAACATGATGAACTCATCGCCGCCCCACCGGCTGACAATTGTATCTCCTTGAAAGATTTCCTGCATGTTGCGGCCCAGTGTACGAAGTACCTCATCTCCGTACAAATGTCCGTAAGTATCATTGATTTGCTTGAACTTATCCACATCCATGAGCAGGAAGACGTTCTGGGAATATTCCCCCAGATTTTGCAGTGCTTGCACAAGCAAGGCCTCTGCTCCCGCCCTGTTGAAAACCTTCGTCAGCTTATCGTACTGACCGATTTCCAATAATTTCTCCTGAGTCTGATGCTGCTTCTGCGCATCCACTAAAACACCCAGAAGTCTCCTTTGCATGCGGCGCGACTCCTCGCTGCCCACTACGATATATATCATACTGAACCAGTTCCAGCCCTCTCCCCGCATACCGCATTGGAATTCCGTCTGGTAGGTCTTTCCCGGTTCACTGTTCATACAGAATTTATCGAACTCTTCCTTTGTCAAAGTAATGCGAAGTTCCCGTTTCGCCAACTTATCATGAAGGTTCTCCACTACTTCCGGTATATCTATTTCATCATGCCTATTACCAAAAAGCACTAATCTGTCATTTAGAAAATCATACTCCATGCCCGCCTGACCGAAAGTATCCGCAAGAAGCTGATAGCTCTGCTCATGGCCATACAGTTCACTTTGCCTCTCCGCATGTGCTTTCATATATAAGAGCAAAATAAATACTGCTAAAAAGATGAGAATAAACACACCATTTAATGCAATAAAACTATTAGTATACATTAGCTTTACAATCTTCGGTTCATTCAAAAGACGATCCCCGTGAAGCGTCAGGCTGTTCACCACTTCTGCATCGGATATACTCCCCCTCAGCTTTTCCAGAATCCCCTGCAGGACGCTCTCCGATTCTCCGGTCAAAAATCCTATCGTCACATAAGTCTGTGGGATATTCTTTATCACGATTGTCTGAGCTATTGCATAGCGAGTCAGCGATTCCACCGTATAGAAATCGCTTATGATAAAATCCGTCTGCTTTTTCTCTACCGATTTCAGGCAATCCTCCAGCGTTGGAAATTCCATCCGCTCAACATTCCCGTATTTATCAAAATTTATGTAATCCGCGCCTGTCGGTACAGCCGCCTTCAAATTCCGGTCTTCAAATAGTACTGCATCGGTCCCTGTAATCATCTGTAAGGGCGCAGTCATATAGGAGACGAAACCCTTCTGAGCATCCTCTTGAAGGCCTTCCTTCTCCATAAGCGCGGCGATATCGGCCTGACCGTCCTTCAGCAGTTCAAGGGCCCTCTCATAATCTTCCACTTCCACATATTGTATGGATATTCCATTTTCTTTTTGCAAGGTTTCCAACATATCCAAGGCAAAGCCTGAATAGGTATCCTCGCTGCTTTTGTACATGTAAGGACGCCATCCGTCAACTACTGCGACTCTGAGAACTTCCTTTTTCTCCAGATACTCTTTCTCTTCCCTGGTCAAATCCATCGCGCTGCTTTCTGCTGCCAGCGCAGGAATGGAAATTAGCATATTTAATATCATACTGACACAGAATACGAGAAGGCATCCCTTCCTTTTCCGTTTCATAAGCTCCCTACTTTCCTACCAACCAAGTTTGCTTACTCCCCACGTAAGTTCAAATATATCATATTGGTTTCGCGTATTCAATATTATTGATAAAATAAATAAAAATCGGGCAGAATATTTTTCTACATTCTCCCCGATTTTATACTAAAAAACGACATTTTTATACTATTGATTACTTTCTATTGATAAAACAACCTTGCGATAGCAGAATCTTTATCCAGAATAATTGTCTTATTCTCACCTTGTAAGGAGTTCTTAAGCGCATCCAGGCTTCTGATATACGTATAGAAATCTGCCTTACTTTCATCGTTATAAGCCTCCGCCAGTTTTTTCATATATTCCGATTCACCCGAGGCTTCCAAAACAGCCGCCTGCTTCTTGGCCTCCGCCAGCATGACCGATACATTTTTATCCGTCTGGTTCATGATCTTCTGCGCTTCCGCCTTGCCCTCAGCCGTATAAGAAGCCGCTATATTATTACGCTCCGAGACCATTCTTTCATAAACCGCATCCTTATTATCATCAGGCAGATCCAACAGCTTAATTTCTGTCTTAACGATTTCAATACCATACTCTCCGATTGCCGCATTGGCATTCTGGGTGATCATCTCCGTCAGCTTCGTTCCTCTGGCCGCAATGATTTCATCCTGCGTCATAGAGCTTATGACATTCTTAGTGGCATTGTAAGCTGCCACACTGCTTCTGTCTTCTGCGCTTCCGATGGAGTAATTCAGTGTCTGTGCGAATTTAACCGGATCCGTAATGCGCCATAATATATAATCATCGGCAATCATCGATTTCTTATCACTTGTAATGACATCCGACTGATTGATATCGTAAAGCCGCAGCTCTTTAGGAATCTTTCTTACCGTCTGGATAAACGGAATCTTGAAGCTGGCTCCCGCCTCAGATACTATATATTGAATCTTTCCAAACTGAGTCACTGCTGCATATTCGTTCTCCGCAACGGTAAAAATGGAATTGCCGGATATGAACAACACTGCCAGAACTACAATAACCGTTATAATTTTCGTTTTTTTCATCTATTTTCCCTCTTTTTATCCATACTCGTTTCTCTACTGTTCCTTACTTTCGTCGCTTTTTTCAAGAAGTGCGTTTCCCTCCGTATCGGTTCCTGCACTTTGAGCAGTGGAAGACTTGCTGCTTTCCGTACCTGTAAAAGGCTCCAATGGCAGAATGTTCTGGGTATTCCCATCATCGATAATAACCTTTGCGTCAGGAAGCACATCCTCCATCGTCTCGTAGAAGATACGCTGCTTCGTTATAAGAGGATTCTTGATGTATTCCGCATACATCTCATTAAATCTTGCCACCTGTCCCTCTGCCTCACTAATTCTCGCCGCCTTGGCAGCTTCCGCCTGCTGAACGATCTTATCCGCATCCGCTTCCGCCTGCGGTACCTTCTCATTCTGATATTTCTTCGCGTTATTGATAGCAGTCTCTTTTCCCTGCTTTGCAGTCTCTACAGACTTAAACGCCTGCATAATAGCGTCTGTAGGCGGCTCGGCATCCTGAATGGTCAGATTTACAATCTGGAGTCCGATGTCGTTCTTTTGCAGCTCCTCACCAAGCAAAACCCTGATATCCGCCTGAATCTGGCTCTTTCCCGTGGTAATAACGTCATCGACCTTATAGTTGCTTATAATCGTTCGAATACATGCCTGCGCGGTGTTGCGAAGAATCTCTTCGGGAGAACCGGAGGCATACAAATAGGTTTGAGGGTTGCTTACTCTATATTCCAAATAAAAATCCACGTTGACAAAATTGAAGTCAGAAGTAATCATCATCGCCTCTTCAGGTACACTATAATTCTCCGATTCCTCGCCGGATGTACGGTAGCCTATCTGCAAACCATGTGTGGTAGTATCTACCTTAACCGCATGCTGAATAAAAGGGATCTTGGCATATAATCCGGCTCCCTTCACATCTATCACCTTACCGAACATGGTAATAACAGCCTGCTGCTGTTCCCCTACTTTATAGAAGCTGCTCAGAAGACAGACTGCTGCGATAAGTACCAAAAGGGTTATCTTGATCCCCCTCACTACTTTCTTAAAATTGGAGGAACCTTTGCCTACTTCTCCTCCGCTGAATCTTTCGAATCCAGCTCCATTTTCATCTCTCGTTACTTTCATTTTCTCTCCTCTTTTTAAAATCCCATTAAGTTGTATAACACGATTGCCAAGTATTCACTCCTCAGTAACCCTATTCTTTATTATACACTATGATATTTTAGATGCAAAATTAACATTATATAAAATATATAAATTTTATTTATTAATTATACCTGTAAATACCTTCCATCCTTTTCTCTTTCCCAACCAATTGCTAAAATATGCCGCCATAACCTCCAAGTGCAGCACCATATTTCACAATTCCCACTCTCTATTTCGATAGT
The DNA here is from genome assembly GCA_023442465.1 of Bacillota bacterium. GTDB lineage: Bacteria > Bacillota > Clostridia > Lachnospirales > Lachnospiraceae > Kineothrix. The sequence goes on from JAEZZQ010000024.1 coordinate 46,489, forward strand.
ATCTCACCCCAAAAGTGCATACTTGCAGTTTCACGCATATCAATGTATCATACAAATAATAAATCATCAAGGAGGAATATTCGATGAAAAAAGAAATCGAGGTTTTTAATTATGCAAATGAGATCATGAGCGGCGTGAAGACGGGCGTCTTATTAACTACGAAAACAGATGACAAAGTAAATTCCATGACCATATCCTGGGGAACGCTGGGCATTGAGTGGGGCAGGCCTATCTTTACAGTGTTTGTCAGGGAAGGCCGTTTTACGAATTCTCAGCTGGGGAAAAATGCGGAGTTCACGATCAACGTGCCCTACGGCGATTTTGATAAAAAGATTTTGGGCTTCTGCGGCGCGAAATCCGGCCGGGACGTGGATAAGATAAAGGAACTGGGCTTAACTCTCGAAGCTCCCGCCAAGACTTCCGTACCTGGCATCAAGGAACTTCCTCTTACACTGGAATGTAAAGTACTCTATAAGAATAAGCAGGAAGGCAGCAAGCTTCCGGAAGAAATCAATACTGCATTTTATCCGCAGGACGTGGACAGCAGTTTCCACGGTGCGAACAAAGATTACCATGTCGCTTACTGCGCAGAAATTGTCAGCGCATATATCATAGAGTAGGCGGGACACATATGAGATAATTTAAACTTATTTATCGATATACCATAGGCGGACCGGTAAGGCTCCGCCTATGGTATATTATGTATAAGAAAGGCTTCTATTACATAAAAATAGATGCGCAGCTACGCGCGCGGAACAAAAGCTGCTCTCCGGCAGAAACAGCTTCATTGCCGGCCCGGGCCTCTTTCTTCGTTTTTTCCTCCGGCCCGTCAAAGGCTTTAAGGAGTTTGTCCCATTCCTTTTGCGTAAATGACTGGCTCCCTATCTGGAAGCTCGGCTCCGTATCCCCATTTTTTACCTTTTCGAGTATCTCTTCTTTTTTGTCGCGAATCTGCTGCATGAAGTCCGATGTCCGGTTCTCCTTCTCATCTCCGCACTTTTCCCGCAGCTTCTGACGAAATTCATTTTGCTCGTCATAACCGTTTCTTAATCCCGTTATCGCCATATCATTATCCTCTTCAAAGAAACCGCCATCCATAGCACAATTTACATCCTTGTAATATTACTATCGGTATCTTTCCCCAATTAATTTAGCTTTTCACGCTTATTGGAAATGCGGCCGAAATATGTTAAAATATTGGCAATATTAAGGCTTGAAAAATAGTACCATTAAGGCTTGGATAATCTACGATTTCAGTGAATTGCGAGGAGAAGGCTATGTTAAAGGAAGAACGCCATCAGCATATTTTAGATGTTCTATATGCTTCCGGAAAGGTGAGCGTGGAGGAACTGGCACATAATTTCCGGCTGTCCAGAGACACCATCCGAAGGGATTTGAGCGAATTAGAGGAACAGGGAATCTTAAGGCGGGTATACGGCGGCGCTATTGCGCAGAAGAGGCTGCCGTTAGCTTTGGATGCAAGAAAGAACCTGGAAAGAGACGAAAAATACATGGTCGCTAAAAAGGCCACCAGCCTCGTCCGCCCACATTCTCTCATCGCGGTGGACGGCGGCACGACAAATACTCTGTTCGCCTCGCTCATGCCGATTTCTATCACTCTGCGCGTGGTGACTAACAGTTTCCCGGTTGCGGAAGAGCTTCGCAAGCGCCCCAACATAGATGTCACCTTTCTGGGAGGACATTACAACAAGGAATCTCAGACTACCGTGGGCGAGACAGTCTATCAGCAGCTAAAGGAATTTCGCTTCGACCAATGCTTTCTGGGCGCCTATGCAGTGGATGCACAGGGCGGCATCTCGGTGCCCTATCCCTATGAGGACGAAACCTCCGTAAAACGGCTTCTTGTAGAAAACAGCGCCGAAATTAACGTCATGTGCTCCTGTTCAAAGTTAAATAAAATTTCTAACTATATTATCTGCCCCATCGATGCCGCAGACCGAATCATTTGCGAGCATCCGGTCACAAAACAGATGCAAACAAAATATAAGAATAAAATCTGCTGGTGACGCAATCTTGAAGTATCGAAGACAATGCTTATAATTATAGATATCAGGTGGTGATATTATGTTCAAAATTGGAGAATTTTCAAAACTGACACAAGTTTCAATACGAATGCTCCGATACTATGACGAGATAGGACTTTTAAAGCCCGCAGAAATTGATAAATGGACAGGGTATCGTATGTACTCCGCTGCGCAAATACCCATTCTTAACCGAATCATATATCTGCGCGACAGTGGGTTTAATGTTTCAGAAATTGCCTCCGCCCTCAACAAAAAGGAGGATAAATTGCTTGTGGAACAGCTCGATAAAAAATATGCTGAAATAGAAAAATCAATTCAGCATGAACGGGAAAAATTAAGAAAAATAGAACTTGCTAAAAAAGAAATCCAAAACGAAAAAAATGAAATGCATTATAATATTTCCATTAAATCCATCCCCAGTTATCAAGTCCTTTCCCTGCGCAGGGTAATAGCGGACTATTATGCGGAGGGCGGGCTATGGCAGGAGCTATCCACTTTTGCCGCAGATAATCAGATTATTATATCAAATGATACTTTCTCTATTTACCACGATATCGAATACAAAGAAACCAATGTTGACGTTGAACTATGTGCTCCCGTGAAAAAGTGTGGCAGGAATACTGATATTTTTATATATCGAAACACTGAGCCTGTACCGGTTATGGCTTGTACCATGGTATATGGTGATTTTTCTAATATCGCCGGAGCATATACGGCTTTTGCCGAGTGGCTGCAAAAGAACAGCCGGTACAAGATGTCAGGTCAAACGCGGCAGATTGTACATCGCGGGCCGTGGAATGAAAATAATTCTGAAAAATATCTGATAGAACTCCAAATACCATTGGAGACTTTGTAATCAAAGCGTCCTGCATTTTTGCAGGACGTTTTTTTATTTCCTTGACCCTCACATGATGTGAGGGTTTACGCTGTACCCACATCAAATATAAGGAGGATATTCATATGAGTAATTTAGCAGTACATTCCATTGGAAAGATTTGCAGCAGTGAAAACGGTACCTTTATTGAGGTGGATAAAAATTATATTCCGGCCTTACAAGCACTGGATGGCTTTAGCCATATCAACGTACTTTGGTGGTTCAGCGAATATGATGACGAAGGATCACGCTCGGTACTGCAAACAGAGCAGCCTTACAAAGGTGCTCCGGAAGTAATGGGGATCTTTGCTACAAGATCACCTGTGCGCCCTAATCCGATAGCTTTGACCGCAACAGAAATCATTCAAATTGACCTGGAAAAGGGCATTATTCAAGTTACCTTTATTGACGCAAATGACAACACACCAGTACTCGACATCAAGCCCTACACACCCAGCCTTGACAGAGTGGAAAATCCCGGTGTCCCTGCATGGTGCAGCCAGTGGCCGAAAAGCACGGAAGAATCCGGTCGTTTTGATTGGGAGAAAGTTTTTAATTTTTAAAAAGTAGTATTATAAATGAATCATTACCCTGCGGAATGCTGCTTTGAAAGTACAGCATTCCGCAGGGCACTTGCGCCTATTTGAAAGGCAAATCCAACTCCTTCTTTCCTTCATTGCAATATCATTCTTATTCGCAGATATCTTCGTGCAGGCTTTATCTATCTCCGGAAATACTGCGTTTTCATCCTTCCAAATAAAAACATGCAAAAACGTGCAAGATATATGCTTGATACTACACCATGCAAGTGCTACGGTAAATACAATAAAGTAATGCGTTATCCCCCATTACAGCCATGGTGATAAGCAATTGTAAAAATATAACTTACTCGAAAGGGGCAGAATTTTAAAATGAACACAAATGTAAAGAAAGACGAACGCTGTCTGCGCGTCGGTGTCCTGGGGTGCGGCATTATCTGTCAGGCGGCTCATCTCATCGGAAGCAGCAAGGCAAAAAATATTCATTTGCAGGCAATTTGTGATGTTTCTGAAGAGCTCTTAAATAAAATGGCCGCTGTTTACGAGCCGGACAGTATCTATACCGATTATGAGAAAATGCTGGCGGATTCCGCTGTGGAGGCCGTCATCATAGGAATCGGCGACCAGTTTCATGTGCCCTGCGCAAAGCAGGCTATTTTGGCCGGCAAGCATGTGCTTTTAGAAAAACCGATGGGCGTTTCCATCGAGGAATGTTTGGAGCTGAAAAAACTGGCGGAGGAAAGGGGCCTTCTTTTACAAGTTGGGCATATGAAACGATATGACGAGGGACTGCAATATGCGAAGCGCTTCAAGGAAGAGAAAATGGGTGAAATCACTACCTATAAAGGCTGGTACTGCGACAGTATCGGACGTTATACTCTGACCGACAATGTCATGCCCATCCTTTATTCCAGCTCATCTATGAAAAAACCGGAGGGGAATCCAAAGGCCATACTGGACCGTTACTATCTTCTCGGACATGGCAGCCATCTGTTCGATACTTCCCTATACTTTATGGGGCCCATTCGAGATGTCTGTGCCCGCTACATTCATAAGGAAAATCTTCATTCATGGCTTATCGACTGTAATTTCGAAAGCGGTGCCATCGGAAGCCTGGACCTCACGGTGGCGATTGCCCAGCACTGGCATGAAGGCTGTGAGATTTACGGCACAGAGGGAACCGTCTATGCAAAGACATTTAATCCTTGGGAATTCCGCTCCTCCGTTGTGGAATGCTTCGATAAATCTACGGAAACTGCTTTCATACCTGCTGCCTTTGACGGGCAGTTCTACCGCCGGGAGCTGGAGGGATTTGCGGGGAGCATCTTGGAGAAAGTCCCATGCACAGGTGCTACCGCACAGGACGGCATTATGATTATGCAGGCGTTAATTGCTACTTACCAGTCCGTGCAAGAGGGTAGCACATGGGTGAAGCTTAAAGATGTAAAGGGAGGATTATAAGGAATGGAACTAGGAATTTTTTCCCGCACTTATGAAACAGATAATATAGAAGAAACCTGTATGAGAATGAAGGCTGAAAGACTTGTTCATACGCAGTTCAATCTGCTGAACGCCGGAATGCCTACACTGCCGGAAGCTTTTGACGAGAAGAAAATCGAAGAAATAAAGGAGATAACCGGTAAATATGGAATCCTGTTGGATGCGCTTTCCGGCACCTTCAATATGATTGACCCTGATAAAGAGGCAAGAAAAGCAGGATGTCTGCAATTCGAAACCCAATGCCGTATTGCCCGTATGCTGAATATTCCCATCGTCACCCTCTGTACCGGCTCTAAAAACAAGCAGAGCAAATGGAGCTGGCATGAAGATAACGAAAAGCAATCCTCCTGGGATGATTTGATGCGTTCCACAGAGACTATACTAAAATATGCCGAAGATAATCACATTGTTCTTGGCGTGGAGACGGAGGCAAGCAATATTATCGACACCCCGGAGAAAGCCCGCAAATATTTGGACTGCATAGGAAGTCCCAATATCAAGATCATCATGGACGGCGCCAATCTCTTTCGAAAGGAGCAGGCGGACGATATGCCCCGTATCCTGCAAGAGGCTTTCGACATCTTAGGAAAGGATATCGTGCTGGCTCATGCCAAAGATTTTACGGCAAAGGAACATATGGAATTCGTCGCAGCCGGGGAAGGAATGCTGGATTTTAAACTCTATATAGCCTTACTGCAAAGGAGTGGCTATAGGGGTGCGCTTATCATGCATGGACTGTCGGAAGCACAAATTCCCGGAAGCCGGAAGTTTTTAGAGGAGATAATTGTAAATGCGTGAGTTCATACACCAAGGTTTAAAGCTGGAATACGAAGTGTCGGGAACAGGAATTCCACTTTTATTTCTTCACGGAATGGGCGGAAGCACCAAGCAGATTCATTCCACCTACCAACCGTCAAATGACATACAGTTAATCGCCATGAACCAGCAAGGCCATGGCGAAAGCGAAATGGACCCGGAACATTTGGATTTCAATCGTCTAGGCGATGATGCCATCTCGCTGCTGGATCATCTGCATATCGAGAAGGCTTATCTTGCAGGCATCTCTATGGGTGCTGCCGTCAGTCTGAATACTGCCTCCAGATATCCAGAGCGAGTTATGGGACTGCTCCTGATTCGAAACGCGTGGACGGACAAGTCCATGTCCGATGAGGTAAGAACAGCTTACCGCGACTTGGGGATGTCACTAAAAAGCGGAGGCCCGGAAGCATTTTACCGGACGGAGGGCTGGAACATCGTGAAAGAATGCTCTTCTTATACAAAGCAGGCCTTCCTTTCCCCCTTTTTCGAGCCTGCCTCCGTAAAGAACTGGCAAAAATATCTGATTCTTCCGGACAAGGCTCCGGTATCTTCACTCACTGACCTCACTATACTGAATATGCCGGTCACCATACTGGCAAACAGAAATGACCTATGCCATCCCTATGAATATGGAGAATATCTGCATACGCTTATCCCCGGCTCCACATTTATTGAGATTCCCGACAAAGACGGGGGCAAAGCTGAACATAACGCTATGATTAATCAAGCGCTTCGTTCGCTCCTTCACATAAATCCGTAGTCTGCGCATACCAGTTTCTTTCCGTTTGGAAGCGGATATTCGCTGCCAAAAATTTTGCCATAGCCTATGGACTGCATGGCTGCAGTAAGACTCTCTTCCTCTATTTCGTGATGTACCTTGGCTATGCCGTCAAAAGAATGAAGATAAGGGGAATCGGAAACGAACCCCTCGTCCACGTTCACTTGAATAATACACGATACGTAAGGAGCACCTACCTCTTCTGCCACATGAAGAAATCTATCATAACCGATATATTCTATCAGCAGATCCGCAACGATTAAATCACAGTGCGGAAGCGTTATGTCATTCGATAGCAAATCGGCACATAGCGGAGAAAACATGTCCGAAAGATCAGGGTAGCGGTGAAGGCACTCCGCTAAGTATTCTTTGTTGACGTCAACACCGTAAACCCTATGGATTTTCTGTGCATCTATATGCTCCAGGCCATTGCCTCCGGCAATTCCCAAGATCATTATGTCGGACACCGGGTAACGGTAAAACTGAGCCTTCATCATCTCGTTCAGCGCTTGAAGCTGCTTGACAGAAGCCAGGCTCATATGTTTTTCATAATCGGTTAAATCAATTTCTTCCCATGGATTCATTGCTCTCTCCCTTCTTCTTTTTCCGCAGTTTCAGTTCCACATTCTGCTTCGACGCCTCCTCTTTAAAAAGCTTCTCCGCATAAGGAAAACCACGGATTCGTTCTGTAAAAGTCCTTCATTTCCCAGTTCCTCCCTCAAAATATAAAGGCTAAACGATGCCTAAGATGATAAAATATTAACGGAGTTGAGCAGCTTACTTCCCTTTTCACAGATTTCATAGACCTCGTCAAACTTCCTCTCAATCAAAGGGTTCACTGCCTTGGATCGGATTTCCACCAGCTTCTTGAAGAAAAGCACCGGAAGAAGCCAGCCCGTGAAGGCTGGTATCGCAAGCAGGATGCATAGGACAATTCTAGGCGGCTGTGCTGTTACCGCAAATACCGAGCCTGCCATACATGCCGTAGCAATAATTCCTACAGCAAGCGCGAGGACTATCGCCAAAATGCTTCTGGACTTTTCCAGTTTCTCAATATCTCTGACACAGGCCTCAAATTTTCTTTGAAGGCTGGTCAATTCCATTTTGTTCCTTATCTCCCGGTTCCGCTTCAGGTATAGAGTTACCTTGTTCCGGTTCGGATGATAAGCGGTACGCCTATGACCTCTAAAAACTTTCTCGCTCCTATTGCTATCTGTTTCCCACCCGAAATTCTTATATCCGTCGGTTAAAAAGGAGGTCTTCGATGTATCCGCAGACACCTCCAAATATTCATATCCCACAAACTCCTTATTCTGCTGATTCATCTCACTCATAGCCATTCTGCCTTTCCCCTATGCCGCCATCCAAATTATACGAACGCATCTGCTAAGGACAGTATGACAAATATAACCGTTAATGTACAGACCAAAATTTTATTATCTGAGTTTAAACTTGTTGTTACTGTTCACTCCATTCTCGGCAACGCATGATTTAAGTATTGTTTGTAAATTATACCCAAGCCGTGAATATTAATATTTAACAATCTCTCCTCTCTTTATTTCCTCCTCAGCCGAAACAATCACCTTGCTGTCCTTATTGATCGTCCCTTCCTCCAATGCCGCGAACCTATCATTCTGATCCGTTACTTTCACACTCACCTTCTCTGCATACAACTCTACACCCAAAATCCCTTCCCGTTCCTTTACCTCAAACACATAATACCTTTCCTCTTCTTTATACAAAGCTTCCACAGGAACACACAGCTCATGGCTCTCTCCCTGCACGCTTACGCTCATAGTGCCGGAGATTCCCGGACTTGCCTCCTTTTCAGGAAGATTCATAAACACATCATAACTCCCCGGACTGACATTGCTTTCCTCAAGATAATCCACCGTCACCTCCAGACTGGCTTTGCCTCCAAGCTTGACATTTACCTTGTCCTCCATATTCACATACTTTTTCTGCTCCTTTCCCAAGGTTACCTTGAACCGGCAGGGAACCGTATCATCCGTAAACAAAAGAGCCGCCGTATCCGGTGTTCTTCCCCCAACTATAATGGGAATATCCGTAATAAATCCGCCTGTCTGAGCAGTAATCGTTCCTCCCTGCTCCATAATCTGCTTATATTCATCGATATCTTCCTGCAAGGCTGCAAGCTCCAGCTGATAAATGGACAGAGTAGAATCCGACTGCCCCGGCAAAAGAGCGTCCTCCACTCCTCTTTCCTCCTGCTTTAACGTGCTGCTTCTGTCCACATAGGCATCCTCCCTCGCATCCTCCGCATCATCTAATATTTCCTGAAGACTTTTCGTCTGATTCTTCCAGTTCTCATATGCACTGTCCTCACTGCTGAAATTGGGTTCCGCTGCCTTATTTCTTTCATGAACAGTAAGCTCATCCCTCAAATTATCCAACTGCGTTTTTGCTTCCTCAAGCGCTGCCTTTTCTTCTTCTGTTTTCGTTCCTTCTGCTGATTCCATATCCGTTACTATTCTTTCCTGCGCCGTAATCTTATCAAGTAATTCATATTCTTTGTTCAGCCATGCGTTATATGCATCCCACGCCTTTTGCCTATCCTCGCTTGAGGTAACACTTGCCGGATTATTCAAATGACTTTGCAGGCTGCCGTCTGCCCTGCTCTTATCCTCCTCCGCCCGCTCTGCCGCCGTACCTGTTTTACTGTCCGCAGATGTGTAGTCTTCTTTCGCCCTCTTTTCCTCCAATTGCCGTTTCTGCTCCTGCAAGGCTTGATTAGCCTGTAAATCGGAAATCTGATAGTTCAGTTTGGTTATTGCTGTTTCTTTTTCCTTTATTATTTCCTGCAAATCCTCAATATCTACCTGAAATAAGGGCATTCCTTCTTCTATCCGGTCCCCCCTTTGTACAAAGATATTCTCTATCCGCAATCCTTCAAGCACCGTTACCGCCTGCTTTCCGCCTTCTACCGTGATACCTTCCGCCTCCACAATATGCTCCACATACTTCTTTTCAGGCGTGCCAGTCTGCACCACAGGCAAACCTGATACATAGATACTTTTGGATATAATGGTACACAGCCACATAAATATTAAAAATATCGCAAAAGCAATCATCCATTTTTTGAATCTGCCGGTTTGTAAATTTGTATCTGCCAAATTTACCGGTTTTTTCTTCTCATACATATTTCATCTACCTCAACCCGAAATATTTTCTATGCTTTTAATCCGGAATAAATAATACCTTGTTCCAAATAATCTTGGCCTATCATAAATACAAATACCGACGGCAACAGCATTAAAATGGAAGCGAGGAATACATATCCTGCCTGATCCCATGTGATTTCAGGCAAATACAGAGACAAAGGCCAAAGCGACTTATCCTCCAGAAAAGCCATAGGCTGCTCCATCATATTCCAGTACTCCAAAAAACCTAACACCATGGCCGAAAGCATACCGCCTTTCCCAAGCGGTAAGCCTATTTTCAAAAACAAGTATTCCTCTCTTGCTCCGTCCATTCTGGCCGCCTCTAACAATTCTATCGGAATTGCCCGGAAGCCTCCATAGGTAAGAAAAATAGGAAAGGTACTAAAGACTGCCGGCAATATCACTGCCATATGGGTGTTCAAAAGAGAGAACCTATTCATCACAAGATAGCTGGACAGCATCGTTACCTGAAAAGGCAAAAGCATCAGAACGATGTAAAGTGCAAAAAGCACTTTGCTTCCCTTTACCCCATACACGGCAAACGCCCATGCAGCAGGTACTCCCACAAACAGCTGCCCTGCCAAGATTAACACTGCCAGCTTCATTGAATTCCAGAACAGTACAAAAAACTGCGGCGTGAAAAACAGCAGTTTTGCATAATTTGAAAAAGTCGGATAGTCAGGCACGAGCTTCCACGAAACAAACCCGGTACCATTCGAAAGAACCGGCGAAAGACAATCCCTTAATTCGTTACTTCCCATAACCGAGCCTGTTACCAATAAAAGGATTGGAATGCATACGAAAATCCCCGGCAAAAGAAGCAGCGCTGTTGTCACTGTCCTTATTGCCGCCCCTTTTATCTTTCGAAATTCCCTCCTGCTTTCATTTCTATTGCATACACATGAGGTTTTTGTTCGTATTCTCTTCATAAACCTTCTCAACCTTCCTCTTTATCCCAGAAGTATTGCAACAGCATAATTACCAGAAACAGAAGGCCCCCTACACATATCGCCGCTGCCGCCATTTTGTCAAACTCCATATTTACAAACCAATTATTAAACAGATGCTGAAGCAGATAAATATCCTGTGCCGGATAGGCTCCTGCCACCAGATAGGCTTCTCTGTAAATCTTAAAAGAATTTAAAAAGGAAAGGATTACTATTGTATAAAGGCTTCCCTTCAGATTCGGGAGCACAATTCGAAAAAAACACTGCGTACCGGTGGCCCCATCTACTTCAGCTGCTTCTAAAAGCGCATTCGGTATGCCTGATATTCCCGCCAGCCATAGCACTACCGTATACCCCGTATTTTTCCAGATATAGCTGAACACCAATACCCAGAAAGCCGCACCGCCTCCAAGATAATCCGTATGAACCTCTCCCCAAAGCCCCGTCCATTCTCCCAGACGGCTTAAGTATAAATTCAGGAACCCCTGCTTATAAAAAAACAGCTTCCAAACGATGACCACTGTTGCCGTAGGCATGGCGAGCGGAAACAGGTATAAAGACTTTATGGCTCCGGCATCCTTTCGCCGGGAAAGGGGCACAGCGATAAGAAGCCCCGTTATTGTAAGGAGCGGAATACAAACACCCGTAAACCGCAATGTGTTTTTTACCGCCAGCAAAAATGCCTGGTTATTAAAAATAGTCTTATAATTTTCAATACCGTTAAACCGGCCCGTGACTGCCGTCGTAAAGGACCTTCCAAATACATCGAAAAAGGGCAATATGACAAACAGAAACACGCCTGACAGGCTAAATGTCAGGAACCGGAGGAAAGCCCTCCGCTCCCTGACCGACCTTTTGTAGGTTTTAAATTCCTTCACCGCTTCCTCCGATTATTCTCCATAATTACCCTCACAGGACACGAAATCCTATCCGTCTGGCATTTATTCGGTCATATAAATAGACACCTTTTTTACAATATCGCTCACTGCTTCCTCCAGACTCTTTCCGCCTTGCATATAATTGATTCCTTCCTCACATACCGCATCCTCCAGCACCGTATCCTTCACATAAGGAGTATCCGCTTTTGCCATCCAGTCTCTCAGTGTTTGAAGCTGTCCTTCATCCACCCAATATACATCCAGAGAAACCATCATTCCGTCCCCATCGGACATTCCGATAGAACCGTAAAGTCCGTCTTCTCCCATATGTTCTTCCTTGGGTATAAAGCTTTCCTCAAAGGCCTCTTTATTTACTGCAAGACCGTTAAACAGTGATACCTGGTTCTCCTTTCCTAAGAGAACTTTAATCAGCCCCTGTGCCATTTCCGTATTATCTGAAACTGCACTGATCCCTATGAGTGTTTTTGGCAGGAATACGTTCGTACTCTGTCCGCTTACCGGAAGAAGCACATTATCCTCGAAACCTTTCACCCTATGTACGGAATTGAGTGAAGCATAACTATAGGGATCGGGTAAGGTTCCCAATACCATATGGGTCATTCCGCCTATGTAACTCATTTCATCCATAGCTCCGAAGTAATCCCACTCTTCTCTGGTCGTTGCATATTCCGTCATATAATAATCATTTACACTGTTATAACGATCGATATCCTTCTCCGACGCGCCTTCCATCTGAGCATCATAGACTCTCTTTGCCTCTGTCAGGAATTCTGAAACGGCAGTTTCATTAATCCCTCCATTCTTTGTTTTCCACGCAGGGGATGAAATCATGGCCAATAACCGAATAATCCCTCTCTCCGAATAGATATCCAGCAATCCGCCTTCCGGATTGTCCTCACGAAGTGCTTCCATCGCATCCGCTATGCCCTCTATATTCTTCATCCCGGAGACATATTTCTCTTTCCCCAATACCAGAGGAAGCTGTACTTCACAAGGAATCGTATAAATCCCGCCATTTTTCTTAAATGCGTCTATAATATTGGAAAACAGCTCTGCATCTCCCGTCAGGCCACTGAGGCAGGTACTTAAATCCAGTAACATCCCTTTTTCGATATAGGAATCCAATGGCATATTATCAAGTACAAGCAAATCAGGCCCTTCCCCGGCCATAATCTGCGTATTCAGTTTCTTCAGCGCATCATCTCTCGTAACGGAGTTATCATCACCCATTCCAATCTCATAATCGACAAAAACATCCGGATTTTCGGTCTGATATATGGAAATTGCCTGACTCATGGTGTCATTTTCTTTTAAGCTGTAAACCTTAAGCTTTTCACTTGGCGTTGATGGTATATCCGCATTGTATACATAATGCACCAGCTTACCGCCTGAAAACAGTGTCAAAAATTCATTATTTTCCAGTGCGACCATCGCAATCAATCCATCGGCAGGATTGCTGAAGCTGGATAAGTTTCCGTCAATGACCTGCTCTATGGCGCTTCCCCCGATCACATGGCGATGCAGTCCTTTTTTTCCTGCCATGTAAAGAACTCCGTCCTCACCGGTAAAGAAATAGAAATCATAAGTACCGAATCCGTACATTTCCCTTTGCGTATAATTCTCCAGAACAAAATCATTTAAAACCTCATCCACTATATATTCTTCTTTGGTCATATCATAAATCAATATTCCATTGGCATAAGTGTAACCATCTATGATCATGAGATCACCTTGAAGCTGTATCATCTCAGGGCGTCCTTCCACCGTAAGAAATTTCTCGCTGCTGCCATCCTCATTTACTTCATAAATGGTTTCTCCCAAGGTGGTTACAAAAATCCTGCCGGAATCCGCAATCCATATTCCATAAGGGTATTTCTCATCTTCCGTCAAAGAAAACTGTGCTTCTATCCGGGTTCCATCCGGCTTTACGATCATACATACGGGATGAAGCTGAAACAACTCATCAGAAGCCTCACCGTTATTTTCTCCCTCTCCGCTCACTTCACTTCCGGTTTCTCCGCCGTCTGCTTCCTTCCCGGCTTCCCCTCCATCCGTTTCTACCGCATTTGCTTTTGTAAGCGCCTCCTCTAAGTCTGTCTCTTCCCCGGAGGAGGAACTGGCATCATAAATAACGCCCGTTGTTCCGTCTGCACCTATCGCAATATCCATGATATAAGCATCTTTGGCCTGCAGTGCCGTAAACCAGTCTTTCTCTTCCGGATTCCATGTAATGCCGTTATCTTCGGATTTAATCTGTCCCATATAGTAATCCGCAATAATGAGCTTCCCATCGGACAGCTTCGCAATACCATCCGGTTGGTAACAGTATTCTGACAGGTCTGTCACATTCTCTACATACCGTCCCATCCCCTTACTGCCTTCTCCAGTCGCCGATATACTGTCTTCTATCTGAGCTGCCTGCTCTGCATCTCCGTTAGCTGACCCCATTGTCATATCTTTGGCTCCGCAGCCTGCTGTCGAAAGTATCATTGCTCCGGTGAGAAACAGACTTATCAGTCTTTTCCTAAAAAAATCCCTTTTCATTGTTATTCTCCCTATTATTCTGGCTTTTCTTACCTAACTTCATTGATTGAAATAATATCTGCATAAAAATCATTTCCGTCCCAATTGCCTGTCATATGTAAAATCATACCCTTTTTAATGTCTTCAAAGGACCCTTCTCTGCTTTCTACATTCCCTCCCCCATCTCTGATTATATTAAATTCATACTCAGCTCCAGCGTTAAAATATATACTCAATATATTTTCAGTTCCATCCTCCGAAGCAGGTGACACGGCAATCTGACCATCCTCTGTGTCCATTGTAAATATCTGGCTGACTGTTGCACTGTTATCGCCAACACCTTTTACCATACCGCTTATTTCTTCCTTTACGCTTTGACCGTCGGAATTATTTTCTGTGCTATTCTTTTGCTTCTGTGCTTCCGTATCTGTATCTTCTGTTTTTGTATCTGCATCTTCTGTTTCTTCTGCTTCTGTATCTACAGCAATATCTTCTGTTTCACTATTCTTTGTTCTACTGTTCTGCGTTCCACTATCCTCTGTTTCCATCGATACTTCATCTTCTATAATTTCTGTTTCAAGAGGTACTGCTTCTTCTGTCTTACTTTGGCAGCCTGCAGCCAGACAAAACGCTGCAATCATCAGCCCTATAATAATCATCTTCTTTTTCATTACTTTTTCTCCTTTTACATCTCTGATCAATTGCCAATTGCAAAACTCATATCTTACGCCATTTTATGTACAATTTCACGACCTTGCAAAGGCTCTCTTCATGATGCTCATCATAACAGACCATTCTCTAAAGTTTCTCTAAGGTTAAAATTTATTAAAATTCAGTATTCCCTTATACGGAAATTAAAGTTTTAGAGAATATTTAAAGATTTCTATGTTACTATAGTGATAGTATTTACATTCCAATTAAGAGGTCATATGAACATGAGAATTTTACTTGCCGAAGACGACATAAACTTAAATCATACTCTTTCCTATCAGCTAAATGCTCAAGGATTTACGGTAGATTCCTGTTTTGACGGAGAAGAAGCCTTATTTTTTGCCAAAGAAAATATTCATGATATCATTCTGCTCGACCGCATGCTCCCTATGATAGAGGGCACCAATGTACTGCAAAACTTGCGCAAGGAAGAAATCACCATTCCGGTAATATTGATCACCGCTTTAGGAGCGCTTTCCGACAAGGTAGAGGGGTTGAATATGGGAGCAGATGATTATCTGGTCAAGCCTTTTGCCTTTGAAGAACTTCTTGCCAGAATTTATTGCGTAACGAGGCGCTCTCCCATCCTTGCCAAAGATAATAAATTTGTTTTGTCTGATGTTACTTACTCTCCCGAAGAAAACATTTTAATAGGACCAAAGGGAAATTGCTCCCTTTCCAAAAGAGAAGGCACTTTACTGGAAGCCTTTTTACGAAACCAGGGGCAGACTCTTTCCAGAAGCACGCTGTTATTAAAGGTATGGGGACCGGACAGCGATGTGGAAGACGGAAATCTGGATAATTATATCCACTTTTTACGCAGACGGCTTCTGGCGATCGGAAGCCGGCTCCAAATCAAGACGATTCGGGGAATAGGCTACTGCCTGAAGGAAGGAGCAGCTAATGTTTAAAAAAGTACATTTTCGCCTGACACTCATGTGCGGCGGCATTACAACCTTAATATTGGTGATTATGACGCTGGGCTACTTATACATATCTGAGAAAAACTTAAAAGACACCCAGCTTCTTTCCTTTCGAAATAATATGAATACCGTTACTGCCAATTTAGAGCAGCAGTCTGTCATTACGCATGAATGGCTGTCCAAATTGGAGGATAACGGTAAATATATGATTTTTCTGATGGACAATGACATTCCCTTTTTATTTAACAGCCGTTCCACAGATTCGAATGTGGAGGAATTGTATACAGAAGCCTTTGCCTATTATCGGAATAACTTTTCCGTAGAAACGACAGCGCCTGCTCTCTATCATTCTACTCATACAGAATTTATCTTTAGCTCTGCAAATAAAAAAGAATATTATGCTTCCGTCATCACCTTGGAAAAAGGAAAAAATATACTGCAAATGCTGGTGCTTTCGCCGCTGGCACCAATGAAAGAGCAGCTTCTTAGCCAGCGTCTTTTTTTTCTGGGTATCATTTCCTTCGTCCTGATCATACTGTGGCTCTTTTCTTATGCTTTTACTAAAATACTGCTGCATCCGATAGAAGAAAACAGAAAAAACCAGGCTCAGTTCGTAGCCTCTGCCTCCCACGAGCTGCGTACTCCTCTGGCTGTTATCCTTTCCTGTCTGGAAAGCTTTAAGCAGGCGCCTGAAAATAAAAAAGAGACGTTTCTTAACATCATGGAATCCGAATCCCGGCGCATGTCGGCCCTTGTTGACGATATGCTGGATTTATCCCGCTCGGACAACCATAGCTTTTCTATCGAAAAGGAAAGCGTAGAATTGGATACACTTTTGCTGAACTCCTACGAAGCATTTGAGCCCATGGCAAAGGAAAAAAAGCTGACGCTTTCCATCCATCTGCCGGATGCTGCTCTGCCATCCTGCATCTGCGATAGGAACCGCATTAAACAAGTAACTGCCATCCTTTTGCACAATGCGGTAAGCTATACTCCCGCAGGAGGAACCGTAAACCTCTCCCTTCATCTGAAAAAGAAGCATTTTCTTATTACTGTCACCGATACGGGAATCGGTATCGATGACGATGAAAAGGAGAAGATTTTTCACCGCTTTTACCGAAGTGAAAAATCCCGAAGTGACAAGGGACACTTCGGGTTAGGTTTATGTATTGCTTCTGAAATTGTGAAGGCGCATAACGGCTCTATACGGATTACCGATACGCCGGGGGGCGGTTCTACCTTTACGGTATGGCTCCCGATGCTTTGAATAAGCGCTATCCTTCCAGTTTCCATATTCCGGCATAAGCCATACGGTCCACATTTCCTCATCACCAGGATTCTGCAATGCAAAATAAGCATCCTCGCCATCTTTATAAACAACGATGTCTTTATGTCCCGCTTCATTGACCCCGTTTTCCGGATGTCAAATAGTCCCCCAGGCAATTCGCACTCTCTAAAATAAAAGGATTGTCTTTTTCAGACACTGTCTGCCCTTCTCCGGTAATTCCTGCTCCTCCCCTCGGAATAATCCACAGTAAAGTATCGATGTCACTTATTACATTGGGCTTTTCCTCCGTGAAAAGGTATGCTCCGCATTCTCCATTTGCATTGTTTTCCTATGTCAATGGAAAACGGGTTCAGCCTCATTGCAGGTTCATGAATTCGCCCGGTCCTCCATGATCCATATCCTTGCTTTAGAAAAACAATATTGGATTTAAAAATTCTGACTTAGACTATAACAGCAAGCTTTTTCTGCCAAGGGAAAAAGTTTCTTTAAGAATACAAAAAAGTCCCTTCCTAGCACTTAACTGAGAAAAAGACTCTCTTATATAAATCTTGGTGTTAGTGGTTAATTTGTATATTGATATCTATCGTCACCTTTCAACTAATCACAAATTTTCTGTACCCTTCCAACGATTCCGCCTTCTAACATTACCTTTATTCCTCTCGGATGATTTGCTGAATTGGTAAGTAATCTCTGTACAATACCTTCTGTTAATTTTCCTGTTCTCTGGTCTTGTTTCTGTACCACAAGCACCTTTGTACCTACTTTAATATTACTTCTAACTGTTCCATCCATCGTTTTATCCCTAATTCCTGTTTGAGCATCATCTGCTGCTTTGCAACATCTAAAATAATAGGAGCTGTTAACATCGTTACTATATGAAACTTATTGATACTTTTTGCCGTTGACAAAACGGAAATCACAGCAATCATCGCCCGCTGCCAGTGTCTTCGTTCGGATGAAGCTCACTTTAGGCCGCAAAGTGCCATATACGAGGACATCGTTTTCACAGAAGTGCTGACAAAGCTCCGGACAGCCAAAAAGTGCGGTGGTGTCGCGGTATACACAGGCCCTGCAGTCAAAAGCGATTTTCTCTTCATCTATTTGCAGCCAATGGACATCCCATCCGATATTAGGGTAGTTCCTATCCATTACCTTTTGGCATAACGCGCAAAACAGAGAATAAAAAAAAGGCAGCCGCGAGAGACGGTGAAAAGTACTGCCCGCCTTTTGAGCATGTGCGTGCATAACGCCGACGAGGAATGTACGCGCTTCATCCTTCGGCACACCATTCTCCTGCATGACCTGATAACAAGAAATCATCGGGAGCAGATTTCGATCCAAATGGTGACGAATTGCTGTATTCCCTCTGTCGTCTACACTGGAAATCATGGTTAACAGGCGTTCGCCTGCCTGTGCGTAGATGTGTCCGCCTTTTTCTTTGCCGTATTTATGGCAAAATACAGTATAAATATTGGAAATGATACTTTTTTTAAATACTCGGCTATATTCTGTCAAATTAATTTACCGTCCTTTAATAGTTTAAATGGAAGTACAAAAGAAACCGGCAATTTCATGTCGAAATTCTCCGTTTTTTTGTAAAGATAATAGAAAAAGTTTTCAGTATCAAGCAAAGATTATTTAAATTTAAATCAGCAAATTGGAAGTTGCAGACTTCGAGTTATAATTATCATACTTATAAGCTTTACTTAGTCTTTAAATTTAAGGATTTGGTATTGGTATTAATTTTTGTAAACGGATTTCTTTTTCCCATACTAGTCCTCGATATTAAATTGGAAACAAACTTTTTTCATTAATTCTGCGACCGACTGCGTCCCATCATTTACAAATGCCTTATATCCCAGCAATTCACATTGTTCCCTTACTGCTTCTGAAAATAAAATATCCCGATTCATCCAATTCATAAATGCTTTTTCCTTATCGCTACAACCATCAAGTACATATGGAACCCATTGTCTTTGCTTGTAATGTGAGATTTGAAATTCTGGCGTTGGCGTAATATTAACATATCGTTGTTTTGCAATATTGTGCTTTTTCATCAGGTTTGGAGTAAACGCTGCTCCTTCTGTTATAATTCTGCTATGGTCCGAAATGCTCTTAATTTCTTCTAATATAAATTCGAAAATTTCTTCATAAAACTGTAATTCTTCTATATTTTGTTCCACTGGATTCCGCATCCACGTTTCCTCGGGTGTCATAATGCTTTGTTTCGTGCAAATTGTTTTTCCTGCTTCTGCCCCCATTTGCGTGTATTTGTCTAAAAAATCATCTACTTTATAATAATACAAATCATATTTTTTAGAAATAGCTTCCGCAATAGTGCTTTTCCCACTGCACGGTGATCCACCTATATAATATATGTCTATCATCTAGCAATCCTTCCATTCTGTTTTTAGATTTATTTACTGACATATTTTAAATATCCATTTACCTGGCACCTTTCTTCTTTATAAATAATTTTGAGTTCAAACTACACGATAAGTTCTTATTTATTGCCAAACACAAATACTATTGCCCTAATCATATCACATTGCTTTATATAGGAAAAGACGTATCTTCCGCCGAAGGAAAGATATGTCTTTTAAAATTAACAATAGAAAAAAATTTTACAATCAGCTATCTGTCTATTTTCTGTATGGAGTGACATTCAGACTCTTTGACATGTATAACACTAAATCATCGTCAACGAAAACTTCGTTCCCGGGGAATATCTGTTGATTCCCATACCATAAACCTGTACCATCGGGTATATATCCACGTTTCACATACATTCTATGAGCGGTACCATAATCCCGATAAAGACCAACACCCAACAACACGATGTCACTTTGCTTACTTGCACATTGTTCCACCACATCCATGAGTTTCCATCCTATTCCTTTTTTTCGAAAGGACTGGATAACATTGAAACCCTTAATCTCAGGAATTTTTTTATCTTTAAATGGGCCTTCCTTCGCATTCGGGACCAGCGTAACGTATCCTGCGCAGCCGCCTTCCAATTCTGCTATCAGTACGATTCTTTCCTCGGTATTATACTGAGAATAATAATATTGAAATAACTCTCTTGTCTTTGATTTGTCGAATACGGAAAAAACAGTATGTAAGGCTGAAATATCTTCTTCAACCATAGAGCGTATCAATAAACCGCTTTCACTATAATAATTCATGGGCCCCTATTTATCATACATTATATTATTAAATTCATTATGTCATATTTTGAACATTATTCCCGGGAAGCAATAGCTCACAGTACGTAATATCATACCGTTTTTTAAATAAAGAAAAGCATAATTTCCACTGAGGGAAAATTATGCTTTTCTGCTGCTGGTGGCCGGACTTGAACCGGCACGGGATTGCTCCCGAAGGATTTTAAGTCCTTTGCGTCTGCCTATTCCGCCACACCAGCTTATACAAAAAACCTAATGGGACCTATAGGGCTCGAACCTATGACCCTCTGCTTGTAAGGCAGATGCTCTCCCAGCTGAGCTAAGATCCCATAATCAATATGATATTCAAACAAACGACCCGGATGGGACTCGAACCCACGACCTCCGCCGTGACAGGGCGGCGCTCTAACCAACTGAGCCACCGGGCCAACTAACCAAAAATATAAAACTTACAAATGGACCTTCGGGGACTCGAACCCAGGACCGACCGGTTATGAGCCGGTTGCTCTAACCAACTGAGCTAAAGGTCCGCAAACCCAAACGGGTATTACAACAGCCGATGATCGGACTCGAACCGATAACCTGCTGATTACAAATCAGCTGCTCTGCCAATTGAGCCACATCGGCGGACTGCGAACAAACGACTAAGTGTCATATTAAATTAACACGAATGACTCCGACGGGAATCGAACCCGTGTTACCGCCGTGAAAGGGCGGTGTCTTGACCGCTTGACCACGGAGCCTTATCTCTTTCCTATGGACTTTGCCACGGTCAGGTATTTCTTACAAGTGTTCTTTACTTGTTACAAGTGCATTTCACTTGTTACTCCCCGAGTAGGGCTCGAACCTACAACCCCGCGGTTAACAGCCGCGTGCTCTACCATTGAGCTATCGAGGAATCTGTTTCTTTAAGGGGCCATACCCTCAAAACCGAATACCAATGAGCTTCTTCCCTTTCAGGATCCCACTCTTACTTTCTCATATCTCTTTCATCCGTTTCTTTCTTGTCTCTTATGAGTGTTCTATGAGTGTGCTTTACTCATTACGAGTGTTCTTTACTCATTATGAGTGTTCTTTACTCATTACTCATTCACCAGCCTTACAAG
>JAEZZQ010000002.1 GCA_023442465.1 Bacillota bacterium
GATAAATCTTGCCCAGCCGGTACTGTGCAAACTGATTACCCTGACCGGCAGACCGTTTCAGGTATTCCAGAGCTTTGGGGACATCCTTCGGAACATCCTCCCCCTTGAAGTAGAGGACGCCGAGGGCATATTCAGCAAATTGGTTCTTTCTGTCGGCGGCAAAGGTCAGCCAGAGAATGGCGGACTCCACATCCTTCAGCACGCCCTCACCGCCAAGATACAGCTTGCCGAGCCGGTATGCAGCAAAGTCATTGTCCTGTTCTGCCGACATTGTATAGAGCCGTACCGCCTCGGCAGTATTCTGCGGAACATGCTGTCCCTTTTCGTAGAGCTTGCCGAGAAAATATGCGGCATAGGGATTCTCAGCAGCCACCGCTTCCCGGAGATAGCCGAGGGCTTTCTCCACCTCCTGCGGCTGTGCCTTTTCATCCGAGAGGATGAGCTTGGCAAGCTGGTAGCAGGCAAAGGGGTTTCCTACGGATGCCGCCTTTTCATAGTATTCCTTTGCCCTGGCTTCATCCTTGTCTGTACCAATGCCATTCAGAAGCATCCAGCCCAAACGGTACTGGAGCTTATCGTCATGGCCCTGTTCCTCCAGAGACACAAAGCCGAGAAAGGCTTCCTTGAAGCGGCGGTCAGAATCCTGCTGATTTTTCACACAGCCGATTCCGTCCCGCGACATTTTACCAAGCTCGAAGCTGGCATAGGGAAAGCTCTGATTGGCCGAGCGGGTATAGAGGGCAAAGGCAGATTCATGATCCTGATCCATGCCTTTGCCATGGTAATACAGGCCGCCAAGGGAATACAGGCCGCCAAGGGAATACTGTGCGTACTTGTAATTCTCATTCGCAGACAGGGTGAGCCAATCCGCCGCCTGCAGATAGTCCTGCTCTGTGCCAAGTCCGGCGGCATACATTTTGCCGATACGGTACTCGGTGTACTTCCAAGGCTTTTCTTCCTCGGCAGCATGGAAAACAGCAAGGGCCTTTTCGTACCAGCGATATGCTTCATCGGCGTCCGCTTCGCATCCAAGACCATCGGCGGACATTCGACCAAGGTCATAGAGTGCAAGGGGATTATCTTCATCCGCTTCTGCGAGGAAAAGTTCACGAGCCTTGTGAAAGTCCTGCGAGATTCCAGCATCCTCATCGCCGTACAAATATTGCTTTGCCTGTTTGTAGCCATCCGTCCACCATGAGGCGGAGGATTCCTTATCGGCAGAGGCTTCATCGATGGAGGACCGTTCCCCGAAATCATCTGCCGGTTCCTGATCTTCTTCATCCGCCATGTCAGAGAGGGGCATCTCCAGATCGTTCTCCGGCTCCGGCAGGGATGTTTCTACAGATGCCGGTTCCTCAAAGGTCATGTTCCCAATCATTAGGGCTTCCTGAATGACCATGTTGCGGATGGGCTTAAAATCATCACAGCGGGAAAGAGGAGGCCGCTCGGACGGAGTTTCTGTGTAGATGGATTCGATCCTGCCCCTGACTTCCCACCACAGGCGGTAGGCTTTGGAGACACGACTGTCCTTGGCAAGCTCATCCACAATTTCGTCCACCACATTTTTCAGGTCTGCTTTCAGATAGCCGTACTGCTTTTTGCCGCTGACCGTTTGCAGACGTTCGGCAAGGTGCGTGAGGAGCTGCTCCATGCGCTCGCTGACCAAAACGCCGCCATTCATCTGACGGATCAGTTCTCCCATGGCTTCGGCCACCTGTTCCTTCAGGTCATCCCGCCGCTGGGTCTTTTCCCCGTAAAGCGGGATGAGCTCCTGACGGAAAATCTCATTTGCCAGAGAGGACTTCATTTTTTTGATGCCCTGTTTCGTGAGATAGCCCTCTCTTGGATCGGTGCTATAGCAGACCATGTGGATATGAGGGTGGTGGGACTCGTTGTGGAAAGCGGCGTACCATTTCAGATGGTCAGGGTGGATTTTTAAATTCTCCGCAAGCTCCACGGCTTTTTCGGAAAGCAGAGCCTTCCACGTAGGGGCATTGTCATAACCCAACCGTGCGGCATCCTCACGACGGAGAGAAATAATCGGGGTCCACACATTTCCGGTGTGACTGGATACTTCATCAGCAACCTGTGATAAGACCAGCGGCTCACCCCCGGCCGTGAACAGACCATGGCTGTCAAACTTTTCGACACGGGGACGGTTTGCAATGTAGTCCAGATATTTCTCCCGGCTGCCGATTTTATCAAGGCTTTGTTCCAGTGCAATGGTGATAAATTCGGAGGCGTTTCCCCGGTTGGGGTTTTTGAGGTAATCCTCATACTCAAATAAATCCCGGGCATCAGGAAACTCCCGGAGTATCTGTGCAATCAATTCCTTTTGTTTTTTTGTGGAGTGCCAGAGCTTATGACCGCTTTCCATTTTTTCTACACCGTCACGGGTGGCAATATATTTGACGAGGTTGTTCAGATGAGCGGCAGTCTTTTCTCCTCCTTTGAGGTAGGGGCACTTGAGAATGATGCGGGCCATTATTCTTCCGTCTCAGGGCTGCTCTGGAAATCCACCGCATCGTCCAGACGGATTTTTCCTCTGGTCCGTTTTACCTCGGCAACGCACCGGCCGCGGAGCCGGTGCAGTTCCTCATCGGTAATCTCCAACGTAGTTGCCAGCAGATGCATCATCATGCTGATTTCCACAGAAAGCCGAAACAGATTGTTTGCCACCCGGTTTTCGGTCTTTTGCAGTGTGCCCTGGATGGATGCAAGCAGAGCTTTTGAGAGGTAGGAGGAGATGTCCTCCGTCCCAAGGTAGCCCATGTAAAAGCTGAGTGCCTTTTCAATAAACTCGCTGCGACTCTTGCAGTTGTCCTTTGGCAGCCAGCCGTCCAGCCGTTCCAAGGTTTCGGGGTACAGCCAGACCGCTGTCCGTTCCTTATTATTTTTCATATGAAATCCGACCTTTCTTGGGTGTCGACCTATGAGGTGACCGTGCAAATTCCTTTGTTTCTTCACGTTTTCGTGGATTCCGACCACCTCGGCTGTGACAAAGCCGTAATCCGACCACCTCATAGGAAGGTGCGAAAAACGCCCAGCACTGCTGGGCGAAGTGGGCGGCGGTAGGGCGCTTGCGACCACCCGCCTTTATCCTGCTCTTTTTTCGACCGCAGAGGGTGCATGAGATTTCGGTATCTTTGGCTGAGAGCCGGTTTCCTGACACCTCCGCACAAAGCCCTCATAATCGGTTTTAGTCGGTGCTGTGGGTAAACCTGTCGCCCAGCCCTGCAAAAGCCCACACAGGGGCGGACAGGGGGCAACGCTGGTGGACGGGTGCGAGTCTTAAGGTGTTGCATTTACCGAATCGCTATCGACAGCGGTTGATGCCTTGTTTTTCTCTTTCTGTTTTTTAACTGAAGTTGTAGCAGCAGGGGTATCATCGCACCCCTCGTCAATGTATTCCCGGACGGAAGCAGGAACGTATTTTTCATAGAGCTTTTGTAATGAGTCGCCAAGCTCCTGTTCCAAGTCCGCATCTTTCTTCTCCATGTAGCGTTTGACTGCACGGAGTTTTTCGGCATCCATTTGTATGGTGATGGCTTCTTTTTTCATATTGAGTGTCCTCCCTTTGATTTTTTATGGGTGTTAGCGCCGCAAAACAGAAAGAAAAAATCAGCCGGTTTACGGCAAATAGTTTCTCGGATTCTTCTGCACACCGCCCACTCTCACCTCGAAGTGCAGATGGTTACCGGTGCTTCGCCCGGTGGAACCCACCTTTGCAATGGTTTCCCCGGCCTTGACCGTCTGTCCCTCACGGACGAGGATTTGGGAGCAGTGTCCGTATAAGGTGACCATTCCATTTCCGTGGTCAATGGTCAGATAATAACCATAGCCCGTGCTTCCATAGATCACCGTTTTCACCGTTCCCGCCTTTGCCGAGCGGATAGTGGTACCCTTGGAGGCGCCAAGGTCAAGGCCGGTATGTCCCGCCCATTCCCCTGTGAGGGGGTCTGTCCTGCCGCCGAATTCGGAGGTCACCATGGAGCGCCATCCATTCCCCAGCGGTGAAACAAATCCGCTGGCAGAGGATTTTTGTGTGTCTGCATAGGGCCTGCCGTACAGAACCTGTTTGCCGGAATCGAATAAATCCCGGTAGACGACCTGTCCTCTGGAGGACGAAGCGTCCACCACCTTGCCGTCCCCGGCGTAGATTCCCACATGAGTGATATTCATAAAACGGCCGTTGGGCTTGTGGCTCCAGAACACCAAATCACCGGGAGCAAGGCTTGATTTAGGAATGGTCAGCCCATTGTCCACACAATATTTGCCCTGCGCCGCAGCCGTACCGGGGAGGTTTACCCCCAGTTTTTTGTACACCCACTGTACAAGATAGCTGCAGTCGGTGTAACTTCCTTGTCCGCGCAGCTCTTGGGAGTAGGGATCTCCAAGGCGGGAAAGACCGAGGCGGACAGCTTCAGCGCCCACCTCACCTACAGGCAAGTCAGAAAAGAAACCGCCAAGCTGGTCTGGAGTCCAATTCTCCCACATGGTGGAATCGTCATCCTCGGCGGGCGCACCGATGCCGTATAAAGCACGGTAATAGATTTCGTTGGCATTGGCTTGATCGTCATAAGTGATGGCCCTGCCGAACAGTGACCTGATGTTGTTGTAGATGGCAGGCAGAGAGGAAATGGGAACAGCCACGGTATAAGTTTCCTCCGAGGTTGTTCCGTCATCGTTTTCCACGGTACGGGTGCGTTCCTCGTAAGTGACGAAGCAGTCCACATATCGCCGGTGTTCCAAGCGGGAGGGAGACTCCGCACCGAAAAACAGAGAATAAAAAATAGCCTTGACTCGGTAATCGTCAAGGCTGTGGCCGTCCTCCATCTCTGTGTTCACTGTGGATATGGCACCGTCTATTAGGGTGAAGCTCTGCCGCATATCCCCGATGTGCCCTCTGTAATCCGCAGGCATACTCCCTGGAATCACACCGCCATGAAAGCACAGCTCTACGGCTGTGTTGTTGTGGTTTGTGGTGCCGGAGAGCAGGGAGCAGACCAGTACGATAACTAAAATGAGCGGGGACAGGACGGCGGCAATGATCCAGCCGATGGTTTTTCGGATTCGTTCATCCGAGAGTGCGGCAGCGGCGGCTTTTGCAATAGCTGTAATGGTAGCGGGATCTGCCATGCCATCACCACCATTTCAAGCCGCCAAAGCCGAACAGGTTTTGCTGTTCCGGTTCCGGCTCACCTTCCATGAGCTGCTCGGTATAATCGATTGCCTGCTCCAAAACAGCGGTATCAAACCCCGCGGTTTCGTAGCCGTCATGGATGGTATTATAATAATAATCGGAGGGATAGCCCAGCCGGTGTCCCGGAGTCATGACATAGACCATGGCTGAAACAGTCTTTCCGTCCAGCGGGAGTTCTATGGTTTCTTTGTCGTAAAATCGGGGAAACCCTTCATAAATGTCGAGAGCCGCCTCATCCTTCGGGGTGATCTTCCACAGCAAAACAGGGACAGAAGAGCCCTCACAAGGTTCAATGGTAGCCACCGCACCGTGCCTGCCGCCCCGAAACACAAGGGCATAATCCTTGATCTCGGAAGCCCCAACCACCTTGGCGGTGGGGCATCTTTGCGCCATCTGCGGCAGATTGAGGTTACTGCCATAGGCAATATACAGTTTGTTTTTCATACGATCTCCTTTACATTGACATAGTAAAAGCGGAGGACTGTTCATCCTCCGCTTCCATTACAGTTTCCGGCATAGCTTCTTCCGGTGGCCTCTGCTCCTGTAACCGCTCCGCTTCACGCTTCTGCCGCAGCCGTTCTTTTTGCCTTTGGGCCTGTGCCGGGTCTTTCCATGCGATGCAGCCCTCCAAGTGATCCAGCAGATGCTTGCGGGCCGTTTTAAATTCATCCCCAATCATACCGAGGCGCAAAAGCCACACCCGGAAGGTATATTTTTCATTGGTGGATTGCGTTTTTGCCGGGCTTGCCGACCGCTGGTTGAGTGCCTGTGCAGTCATGGCCAGACAGAACTGTACATACGCTTTTATTTTTCCTGCATGGAGGTCACCGTTGAAAGCACGGAATTCCACCGTGCCTTTCTGGAACACGCTGTGCAGATTCAGGCAGTGGTAGCGGCTGTGGTGATAATGCTCACGGCTGCCATCATTGCCGTTGTACCAGATACGTTTCAGTTGGTCGAGGGTAGTGGGTTTCTGCCGATTAATCCGCTCTAAAAAGGCAGGGTCAATCTTTTGGCAGTAGCTGTTTTCCCTGCCCCTGGAAACCTTTAATGCCTTATAAATCATATCCTCCTTGGCCGCCATGATATTGACCAGATTGCGGAGTTTTGGAGCATCAAAGGGGGCGGCATTGATGTGGATATGGATACCGCAGGAGGAATTCACAAATGCTCCGGCTTCCCGGAGCTTACGAATCAATTCCTGCACAGTTTCGATATCCTGGTACTGGCAGATGGGACTGACCAGCTCCACGCTGTAATTCCTGTCGGCGCTGATTTTTCTGCGGCCGTCTTTCTTTTGGCAGTCAATACTGCCGTCACTCATGACCTTCCATTTGCGCCGCTGGCTGTCACAGGCATAATAGGCATCGTAGAAGCTGCCCTCATATTCTTTTGTCGTGCCGAAATGTTCGGCAATCACCTCGGCGGCGCGGCTTCGTGTAATCCCGGTCATTTCAATTTCAATCCCGAAATTCTGACCTTGTATCTCCATTTACCCACCGCCTTTACCACATCCTGTGCTGCAGGGTAAGGTCTTTTTCCTGTGACAGCCCCGCTGTTTGGGCAGCAGAGTTGATAAATCCACACAGCCGTTCCCTGCGCCAAGTATCAATCAGGTACTGTCCGCATTCCTCATTGAGCGCATTGATTTTCAAAACCGTATCCCGTACACACTCGGAGATAGCGGCAGGATCACCTTCTGCGGATATGAGGTCATCGATGTATTCATCCAGAAGCTTTCCCATGAGGGACACATCCTCCGGCGTATAATGGTAGCCTCGGGCGTAAGGGTTGGGGTATTCCTTTCCGTCCATACAGCACCGAAGATGCCCCAAAATAGCAGGGCGTTCTTCGTGGTCCGCTTTTTGGTACTTCTCCATAAAAGCTAAAATATCCGCTTCCCGGTTCGGAGTGTAGCGGATAAAAGACAGCATATCATCGAGGATACCCGCCTTGTTTTCTTTCTGATTTTGAACTCTGTCCATGACTTTTTCTCCCTTCTTCATCATCTGCCACCCGCCTTTCCGAACAGCTTTTCCTTGTAGGCAGGGGCATGGACCGCAAGGTTATACCGCTCAATACCGCACTTATACAGGCACACACCACGCTGGGGAAAGCGGATTAGGTTGTATTCGGATTCCTCTAACTGCAGGCTGTCGATATAAAACTGCTTGTCGATGTTTCCGGCGTTGAAGAGGAAAGCATGGGTCGGGATAGAGAACAGCGGTTTCGTCAGCTCTCGGATGCCTTCGATATTGAAGTCCTCCAAATTCTGAGATGCCAGAATAACAGCCGACTCCTTCTTGCGCACACGCTTCATGAAATTTCGGATATACTCAATCGCAGTCAGATTGGACAGGAACAGATACAGCTCGTCAATCGAGGCGGCAGTGTTCCCCTCGGTCAGCAGTTTGTCGCTCATGAAGGAAAGCACATTGAACAGCAGGGCGTTCTTGACATTCTTACTGGCCTGCAGCAGCCCCTTGACGCCAAATACAATAAAGCGGTCGGAGGTCACATTGGTGTGGCCGTTGAAGAATTTACTCTCAGCACCCATACACATGGAGTGGAGCCCCAGCAGAATTTCCTGCAGCAGTTCCTGTGGGTAGAGCTGATATTTGGTTTTGTCATATTCCCTGAACTCATCATCAATGAGAGCGTAAAGGTCAGATAGGATGGGATAGTCTGTGACTGCAAGGCTCCTGAAATCGGTGTGGTCGCTGATGCCGAACTTTTCGTACAGCTTGCCCAGCATGATTTCAATGGCGTCAATATGGCGGTCGGAGAAATCCTTATAACAGCGGAAAAAATCCTTGAGAAAGGAAATGTGCTGGCTGAGTTTGGTGGACTGGCGGAATGCCTGGGGCGCATCGGTATCCTCCGGGCTGCCTCCTTCATCCCATGTTTTAGGCTCCAGAGGATTGATTCGGTATTGCCCGCTCATCAGGTCGATGAAACAGCCGAAGTTCTCCGCGAGGTCAATGTATTCATGTTCCGGATCAAGGCACAGGACGGCCTTGCCCGATTCGAGAATGTTGCAGAGGATGAGCTTGAGAAGATAGCTCTTGCCCTGGCCGGAGTTGCCGAGGATCAAAATGTTCGCATTCGTCTTGTCATCGTCACGCTTATCAAAGTCCACAATGATATTTGAGCCAAATTTATCCCGGCCAAGATAGAAACCGTGGGGGTCGGTCTTGCCTGAGTAATTGAACGGATAGAGGTTTGCTACCGAACTGGCGGGCAAAACCCGTTCAAACTGGCTGCCGAACACATTTCGTCCTGCAGGGCCGACCGATAGAAAGCCCTCTCGCTGGCGAAGCATGAGCCGGTCCACATTGAGCTTTGAGCGGACCAGCTCGGTCAGAACATCGGTCTGGAGGAGTTTTAAATCGTCCAAATTGTTCGCTGAAAGCTCAAGAAACACAGCGCAGTGGAGGAGCGGCTCACGGTTTCGGTGCATGGAGGATACCAGTGTGACCACATCCTGCAAGTTGCTTTCGGCGGTGACTGTCTGCTGGAGGTCATTGGTGCTGCTCTTATCCATGCGATTTTTGTTGGCGGCGTTGTGAATGATTCTCTTTTCCTCGGCCGCCGTTACCTGTCTGGTGTAGATGCGCAGGGTCACGCCGTCCTTTTCCCCAAGATGGCGCAGGATAGCCTGCTCATCGGTTGCGGTAGGGTACTCACGGAGAGCCCAGACACACCGATAGGTGTTGCCGCATATAAAATAATCCGTATTGAACTTGACGATGCCCGGTGCGATCATGTCAAGGAAATCCTTGATTTTCGGCTCTACAGTTGAAATATCAGCCTTTGTTTTTCTGATTTTAGGCATGAAAAAATACCTCCTGTCCAGCCGAGGGAGGTTCCATGCCTTTGGTCGCAAGGTATCTCCCTACGGCCGTTGATTGAATTTTACTTATTCTCCGAGAATTACCCAGCGTTCCCCATCATAATCCTCGTACATTTCAGTGGTGACATTTTGTTCATAGTAGACTCCAAGCAGGCGCTTGATATCGGTTTCACCGGCTCTGCGCGCAGTAAATCCCTGATCCTTGAGGCTCTTTTCGATGCGGGAGAGGTAGGGTCCTACGTCCTTTTCTTTTTCTCCACGCAGGCGGATGATGATTAAAAATTCCCGCGCTGTTGCCATCTGCACTTGCATACGGTCAAGGGCGGTCGTGTCCTGTGCCAGCAGCTTTCGGATGACAGGGTTTTGCTCGGCATCCATCCTGGCTTTCAGATAGCTCTTGTTGTCCTCAAAGTTCTCACGGCTGTTAAGGCACAGCATTTCAATATCGGAGATGCCCTTAAGCACATTCATAAGGGCATAAATCCTTGCCCCAATGCTGGAATCGGACAGGACGCTGATGTTGGTGGGTTTAACCATAAAAAATACCAGATCACCGTGGGGAGTTACAAGGCTGTAGCCTGTGATGTCCTCGATGCCGATGAGCTGGCGGGTGGAGGCTTTCTCCCTTGCCTCCTGTTTCCTTTTTCTGTTCATATTCATGCCCTCCATTCATAGGATTGTTGCTTGCCGAAGAAGAAAGAGGCGGCATAGCGGATAAAATCGAGGATACTCACGTCCTCAAAACGTATGGATAAAAAGGCATAGAGCGCCGTCAGGACGATGGGCGG
>JAEZZQ010000025.1 GCA_023442465.1 Bacillota bacterium
CCGCTGGGGCCCGCCCTCGCCGCCCACGTGGGACGCGGCATGCTGGCGGTCTGCGCGAGAAGACAGCCCGCAATCTGAAAAACAGGGTTTTTAATGCTTTTAGGCCGCCGCAGGAATTTGCGGCGGCCTATGGTTATGAAAGGGTTTCGCCCGGCGAGGCGCTGTCTGACTATTCCGCCGCCAGCTCGTAGATGGCCAGAACGTCCTGCCACATCAGCTTTTTGAGGCCGCCCACCCCGTGCTCACTGCCGTAGGCGGCGCCGGTGGCCTTCTTCGCCATCAATTCCAAATTGGCACGGTCGATGCCCAGTTCCTTCAGCGTCTGGGGCAGGCCGATCCGGCGGTAGAAGCGGCGCAGCCGGGCGATGCCCTCGAGGATGATCGCCTCCTGATCGCGGAAATCGCCGCCCACGCCCATGACGTTCACCGCGAACTGTACGAACATGCCGGGGTTCTCCCGGTGGACGTAGGTCATCCAGGCGGGGGTCAGCACCGCAAGCCCCGCGCCGTGGGCCACGTCGTAGATGGCGGAGAGTTCATGCTCCATGTCGTGGCAGCCCCAGTCCTGGGCGCGCCCCATGCCCAGAAGGTCGTTGTGGGCCACCGTGCCGCCAAAGCCCACCTGGCACCAGGCGTCGTAGTCCGACGGGTTGTCGTAGACGATGGGCGCGTTTTTCATGATGGTCTTGAGCGTGCCCTCGCACAGCGCGTCGGTCAGGTCGGTGTGGGTGGTGTTGGTGAAGTAGCGCTCGAAGATGTGGCTCATCATGTCGGCGACGCCGTTGGCGATCTGGTTCTTCGGCAGGGTGGCGAAGTGCTCCGGGTTCACAAAGCTGACCACCGGGCGGATCTGGAGGGAATTGCAGGCCATCTTCTGGCTGGTCGCCTCGTTGGTGATGACCGAGCCGACGGAGGCCTCGCTGCCCGCGGCGGGGATGGTGAGCACCGTGGCCACCGGCAGCGCCCTGTCCACGGGCTTGCCCGTGCCGTAGAAATCCCACACATCGCCGTCGTAGTAGGTGCCGATGGCGATGGCCTTGGCCGAGTCGATGGCGCTGCCGCCGCCCACCGCGAGGATCAGGTCCACCTGCTCGCTGCGGCACAGCTTAACGCCCTCGTGCACCAGCGAAAGGCGGGGATTGGGCTTGACGCCGGATAGCTCAACCCACTGGATCCCTGCGTCCGAGAGCGATTTCACGACTTCGTCGTACAACCCGCTCTTTTTGATGCTTCCGCCGCCGTAGTGCAAAAGCACCTTCTTGGCGATGGGGGCCAGCGCCGCGCCGATCTGATGCTGCGCGTCCCGTCCAAAGATCAGCCGGGTGCGGTTGTAGAAATCAAAATTGAGCATGAGATTCCCTCCTTCAATATCGGGTTATATATGTATCGATTGCCCGCAGCCTTCGAGGGCCGCTGCGCGGATGACGCCGCCCGCGCAAATGGAAGCGCGCCGCGGGTCGCTCGGCGCGATTGTCCAAAGCCTAATATACCCAGCCATATTATAACAAAACACGCGGGACGCGGCAAGCCAGACGCGCCTCGGAGAAAAACGGGAAAAGCGATAAAAATGCACAAAAAATTAACTTACAGCCACTTTTATCGATAACTTAATATTCATATAATAGAAGAGAATCGTGTAAACGCATGAGGAGGAGCAGCCATGGCAACCCAGACAGTCTCCAAACAGACATTATCCCGGCTGCCGCAGTACTTGAGCCATCTTGAATCGCTGCCGGAAACGGTGCGCTACATTTCCGCCACGGCGATCGCGGCGGCGCTGGGTCTTAACCAGGTACAGGTGCGCAAGGACCTCGCTTCTGTCAGCTCGTCCGGCAAGCCCAAGGTGGGCTACATGCGGCGGGATCTGATCCGCGAGATCAAGGCGTTTCTGGGCTACGACAGCGCGGACGAAGCCGTCATCGTCGGCGCGGGCAAGCTGGGCCGCGCGCTGATGAGTTACGGTGGATTTCGGGACTACGGCCTCAACATTCTCGTTGCCTTCGACGCCGACGAAAGCCTGATCGGCGAGGACGAGAACGGCCGGCCCATCATGCCCATCGAGGTGCTCAAGGACACCTGCCAGCGGTTGGGCGTGCGCATCGGCATCATCACGGTGCCGGCACCCGCGGCGCAGTCGGTGTGCGACCTCTTGATCGACGCAGGCGTTCTGGCCATCTGGAACTTTGCGCCGGTTCGTCTGGTGGTGCCGGAGGGCATCCTGGTTCAAAACGAGAACATGGCCAGTTCGCTGGCCATCCTGTCCAACCACTTGGCGGAAAAGATGAACATGAGGCACTGACGCCGCTTAAAAGGCCCAATTACACCGGGGCCGGGCTGTTAACCAGGGCAGCGAAGTTTGGTTTTTCGCCGCGGCGCAGGTCCGCGGCCGCGTCCTCTGCTTTATAGGCGTCGGTTCTTCAGGGACCGGCGATGCCCCATTATGGAATTTGACAACCGCATATGCATCTGGTAGAATTAAAGGGCAAAGAACCGTCATGGCAAATCTCCGAATTTAGAGCATTTGCGTGAAAGGCTTTATCAATCGCAGCGGGGTGTGCAAAGTGATAGGGCCTTTTATTTGTTTACGCCCGGAAATTACTTCTTCGGACGCGCGGCGCATTGCCGGGTGGCTTGAGGATGAAGAGACGCTCAGCCATTTAAGTGAAGCGCCCGGCGTTTCGGCGGCCATCCGCCGCGCGCTGGACAGCGCGCACCTGGACGTGGTGACCCATCTATTCAACCAAGGCGGGCGGTTTTTCATCGCCGAGCACGAGGGCGCGCCTGTGGGCTTTGCGCGGCTTAAGAT
>JAEZZQ010000003.1 GCA_023442465.1 Bacillota bacterium
ACATCGCAGACGGAACCTATGCCGGAACAATCGCCTGGGAGCAATTATCCACCAGCTATATTTCTTCTCACTTTGTTATAGCCAAGGACGGACGCATCACCCAGCTTGTACCGCTTCATATGGCGGCCTACACGCAGGGGCTCAACTACAACAGTACAGGGAAAACGCCTATGCCTTCACAGTCGACCTCTCCGCTGGTAAGAGAACGTGCGGTCAACCCAAACTGCTATTGCATCAGCATTGAATTTGAGGGCTTTTACGCGGATTTTTATAGCAAAGGCGTTCTTTCGTATTCAGGCTGCCGGGGAGCAATAACGGAGGAACAAATTGCAGCGGCCGTTGAGGTCGAGCAATATTGCAATGAACAGCTGAAAACCATTTATGGCAAATCCGCCGGTATCCCGGCCGACCGTGCGCATCACATGGGGCATTGTGAGATCAACCCGGTCAACAGACCGCACTGCCCGGGAGAGATGTTCCCGTATGATAAAATTTTAAGCCGGATTGCTTCCCAGCCCATTCAGGAAACAAAAACGATCTACCGGGTGCAGACCGGCGCGTTTTCCAACAGGGCAAATGCGGAAAAACTCGCGGCTGAATTACAGGGAAAAGGCTATCAGACAATGATCAAGAGCGAATAAGGAATCTTTCGAAAAAACACCCGCGGATAAATACGAGTAGTCATAAAGACAACTTGTGAACCGAGGGTCAGGGTAAACTGAATACGGAAAAAAGAATGATATAAAAGACGAACAGACAGCCGGTAAAACAGCTACCTGTTCGTCTTAACTATTATGCCATATTTTTAGGCTTCTTCTGTATTATCCAAAGATGTCTCATAGTCTATTGCCGCACTTTCCGCAAAAACGTGCGCCGGGAACGACGGGAGCGCCGCATTTGGGGCAGAACCTTATCTGCGGGGCAGCTTGGTATGTGAGTGGCAAATCCTTATCCGGTGCGCCGTCGGATAAAAACAGCCAGTCGATGTCCTCGCCGTCCTCGCATAAGCCGATGGCTCCGGCAGGCGAAACCACATAAAAGCTGTCCTCATCGATGGGGTTTTCACTGTCGCTTGTCTCGGCAAGCACAAGCAAGCCTTTTACGTCGTATCTATCATCGGCAGTGGCAAAACTCCAGCTCTTGCAGCGTGTGGCGGCAAACTCCGCCGCCTTCAGCAATGTGTTGAATTGTTCCATTACAGATCCTCCTTCTTTATTTGAACAGTAGATTATTACACCGCTTGCAACGGTCGTTTTGGATGGGGTTCATCATGGAGCAGACGTTACAGTAGATAATGCGTTCTTTGGACTTATCGTATTTCTCGTATGTACCGAACATCGGATGAAACCGCACCCTATCACCAACGGAGAGATAATCGTACATATGCCGTCCGCTGTCCCTTTCCACGATGGTCTTTTTCTTGCCCGTGTCGGTGTTGATGACCGTGGTGTACTCCGTATAGGTGCGGTAATTATCGTCTTCGCCGCCCCTGTGCTCGCTTTTCTCCTTGCTGTACTTATTGACGACCACGCCCTCCCACATGGGCTTTTTGGTGCGGCGAAGCGCGATGAGGTTGAAAATGAGCATCACGATGGCAATGCCCACGCCGATGACCGCAGCCTCGCCAAAAGGCAGATCGTCTATGAGAAGCCCGGCCACCGGAAAGCCGATGAGCGGCACGAGGGTAAGTATCCACATACATCCGACGGCAAATTTTTTGTTTCCCTTTGCCGCCGCCAAAATCTCCGGGTGATTGCAATAATCGGAAAAACCGATAAGGGCCTTACTCGTCGGCTGGGAGTAGGCCGCGCCGCTGGGTGCTGGCGGGGGCACAGCCGCTCCGCTACCTTTAGCCGTGCCGCAGCTTATACAGAAATTCGCATCGCTCGGCATTTCCGCGCCGCAGGAGGCGCAGATATTGGGCGCGGTCTGCTTAAGTTTTGCGCCGCAGCCCGAACAGAAAGCTGCGCCCTCCGGCAGTTTGTTTCCGCAGTTAGGACAAAACATATCCGTATCACTCCTTGTCTCAATTATTTGAGGTGCGGCGGGTTTCCTCGCTGCCCTTTTCTTCTGCTTCGTTTGTTTCTTTTGTGTGCGGATCACTAAAAGCAGCAGGAGCAGGCAACCGACGGGCGATAGTATGTGATAGATGATGGCAACCTCTCCCATGCTTCTAAACTCACAGAGGGCAGAGGGCTTATTGATATAGGGGAGGAACGAAAGGTAGCTGATACGCTCGGAACGTGTTTCGCCCTCGTCCAGATTCGGCCACGCCTCGTCGCTCGAATACATCACATAACCCCGGTATTCCTTGTCGTTTACCACAAACCAATAGCCCTTCGATATGGTGCGGGAGCGGTTCTCCTGCGCCGTCATATCATCACGGCGGCTGTCATAGCTGTCCACCGTACCCATGACGCTCTCTCCCCAAATTGCCAGCACCAGCGTACTGAGGCTTATGTACATGGCAAACACCAGCACGGCGCAAATGAGGATGAATATGGGAAGGGGGATTTTGTTGTTCTTTTTCTTCTTTGCCACGGTTTATCACCTCGTCAATCGTTGATTTTATGTTCACGCCAGCCCACGCCGAACAGATATAGGATAGTCAGGAGAAACAGCGGCGGCAGGGTCAGCGCCGCATAGGAAGCGAGAAAGGGAATCAACAGCACTCCCACCGTCAGTTGGATGTAAGCCAGCACCCGGCACCGGCGATGCCAGTGAAGCCACCCTGCAAAGGCCAACCCTGCGATAGCCGTCACCATAGAAAAGGCATATACTATTGCCGCCGCAAAGCAGCCTGCTCCGGCGTAGGTGTAGTCCAGCGCCGCGGTGTCGATGAGGTTCAGGCACCACAGCAGCATGGGCAGGGCGGCAAGCAGCATCAGTATGGATGAAATCCGCAGAAGTATTCGTTTTCGCGGGCTATTATTTGGTATGCCATTCATACTCATAAGCTGTTGCAATTATTTGATTACCACCGGTAAACCCGACCACAATATATACCTTGTCGCCATCGACTGACCCTGCTGGCATCGTGCCGCCAACCGTGACTCGCATACCCGTGTAGCCAGTGTTGGTATCGTTTTTTTCGGTCCAGATATATGATTTTGTGTGCTTTTCCGTAATATCATAAAGAGATGTGTCCGTACCGTATGAGACAAAGGGATCGTCATGGTTGATAGGCGTAATAGCGGCCCCCAAGGACGCCCCAAGATGGAAGCAAATGTTGCTTGATGTGTTTGCCTTGATACTCAAATCCAAGGTAACCGGCTCTCCTCCCGAATACCGTCCATTTGGGCTGCTTGCGGTTCCTATATTCTCAACAAATTCGCCCTTGCAATTATCGTGGGTGCTACCGGAGTAACTGTAATCAAATGTTGTTTTGCATCGATATGTGTAGCTTCCGCTGCCACCACTCCATGATTCTGAATAGGAATCGTCAGCTGCGCTTGTTTCATACTTGTTATCAAAGCTTCTGACAAGCAGCCAATACCCCTCAGTCACCGCTCCCGCCTTTTTCAGATAACCCTGCTCCCGCATCCAGTCATAAAATTTGGTTCTGTCCTTACCGTAGCCCAGCCACATGGCTATTGCCATACTCAAATTATCTTCACGGTTTTTTTCACTTCCGAAAACGGATATATCCCCGCCTACCATTTTCAAAATGACTTGTCGAATGGTAAATAGCGACTTCAACCTCTGCTCAATAGTCATGTCATATTTATATCCGTTTTCAAGGCGGTTGAGCAGGTTAGCATCCTTAAAGCTCCCAATGATCTTCTCATATTCCGTAGCCTTGGCTTCAATCAGCTTCTCATTTGCCAGCCTTTTATCGAATTGTTCCTTTAGATCGGCTTCCACATAGTCTTCCAGCATTTTGATTTCAGCATTGGTCAGGCTGTCTTTTCCGTGAAGTCTGCGCCAGGCTTCCTTCTTTTCGCTTAAAAGGCGGTTGTAATACCCACGCATCTGGATTTTAAGCGTTTCCCAGTCGCCGGAGTTAAGCGTATATCCGTAAGAGCCTTCCTTTGCAAGCCCTGCATACGACTTGTAAGCACATTCCATCTCATAATCTTTCCACGCCATAATACCTTGCTCTACCGCTGCCTTGCTTAAATCCCCTATGGATTTAATCGCAGTCACTGCGCCGCCAGCAGCACCGCCAAACAGGGTAACGCCTAAATCGGTGAACTCCACCACAGCTGTTTTATAATCCCCATTATAAAGAGCCTCTGTGCCTTCGGTGAGTGTGCCTAATTTGCCTAAGCCCTCCATTAGGCTCTCCTTAACGAGAGGATTTTCCTGAACCATATCAATTGTGGCTTCGGCAAGAATCTTTCCACATTCATAGGTTAATGCCTCTATATCACCTTTTGCAGCAAGCTCTTGCGTTGTCGGAATAATGTTCATCTCCAAAGCACGGTCAATAATAATTTCTCGTGTTTCACCGGCATAAAACCCAACTCCATCAAAATAATCATTGCACACTGCTTTTATCTTTTCGATATAAGTTGAATCTTTCACTTCGTTGCTAACAGAATCCACCGCCATTTTGTGAGCGTAAAGCTTGATTTGTTCTTCTCTGTTCATCAATTTGCCACTGTATGATGAGAAATGCCATGTTTCAAATTCCAAATACCCCTCGGACAGGCGAACAGGGTCGGGGATAATCGGCTCCCATTCGCTGCCGTTCCAATATGCCATGACCGTTCGGTCAAAGCTCTCGGCATCGGGGATATTTTTCTTATCAAGCTTCATGGTGATTTTCACCGGTTGGTTCAGGCGCACCTGCTCCATGCCCTCAACGCTGATATCGATGGGAGTAGTGAGCAAGACGTCTTCTCTCTCGGAGGCTTTCGCCACGATGACACTTACATCCCCGTCAAAAGCTCCAGCAGGAACCGATACTATCCAGCCGTCCCTTTTCAGATTCCCGATTTCTGCTCCTTTGTCCGAAACAATTTTGGTTGAGGCAAAACCACTTTCTCCACATCCTGCAAGACCTGCTATAGCGGACAGCAGCATGACGGCTACAAGCAGAATAGATGATATTTTTCGTTTCATTGCGCAAAGCTCCTTTCTGTCGGCTTACTCAACCGCAAAGCTAAACCTCAAATCCGGCGCGACGTTGACAAAGCCGGAATAATAGTGCATGGTGACCTCGCTTTTGTCGGTCTGCCGCTGATAGACCATCCAGCCGCCGGTGGATTCGCCAGGGGCAAGCTCTATATCCTCCATATACCGCTCGTTCCTGTCGGCCACATCTGGCAGCACCTGTGAATTTTCCTCCGATGTCATATCGCTGTCGTCCCCAGTTGGGCCTTCCTTGTAGATGATGTAGATATCCTTCTTGTCGGGGGATTCCACTGGTTCGTTGGATGCGTTTGTAAACGTAAACCAGACCTTCAAATATTCGAATCCATCCTTCGGTCTTGAAAGCATACCTGTATAATCGAAAGGCTCCGCTCTGTCAATAGTGATGGAAAGCCCGTTTGCCTCGGCCGCCTCGCCGATACCGTAATACCTGTTTTCATCCGCTTTCACCTCGTCGGAGGGAGCATTGCCCGATTCGGCGGGCACGGAGCTTTCTGACGGTGATTTACCGCCGTTCTTTTCACCACAAGCGGCGAAGGTGAGCATAAGTGCCAATGATAAGAATATGATTAATGTCTTTTTCATGAAAGAAGCCTCCTTATTTATTGTTTTAGATTTCTCTAATATTCGTTATTTTTCGTGTAGGTAAAAACGTCGGTTTCATTGGGCCTAAAGCTCAGTATCCCGGTCTGCGGATCAATGCTGTATTTGCCAAGGCTCATGCCGCTCAGGCTGACGCTGATACTGGTCAGATCGTCGGCTGAATAAAACAGGTCGCAAACATTGGAGCCCGAGGCTTCATAGGTCATGCTAACACTGGTTGTGCTGAGTACCTCCATCGTAAACGGGCCGTTATAGGGATCTTCATTGATCCATTCGCCGTCATACAGTTCCTTCAGGCGCTCCAATTCCGCATCAACGGACTGCTTTTCGCCCGTTTCAACAGTAGCAGGGTTTTCGGGAGAAGCCTCGCCTCCGCCACCCCCACCACAGGCAGCGAGAGTGAAAATCATTATAAACATCAGAAATAAAACCATAAGTTTTTTCATGATACTACCTCCATCATTTGTTCTCTCCGTTTAGGTTATCCCCAACCGTTCCTGTGACGTTTTTTTCAAAGCCGACTTCGCTAAGCTTTCCGGCGGTTTCTACCACCTTCTTTATCGTGCTGTCGTTGCCAAGTATCTCGCCGTAGGTGCCGCCGAGGCCGTCGCCGTACGCGTCACCGACTGCGCCACTGGCTGCGTTAAAGGTCCCCTTCACTGTGCCCTTTACCAATGCGTCGGTCAAATCCCTGCCGTCATTGACAGCCTCTGCAACCTCGCCTGCAACCGTACCGCCAAAGGATGTAGCTGCCTTGCCGATACCCGCATCCATCATGGTAGTCGCAGCTTCTGTGCCGCCCTTAATTGCGCCCTCGGTAAAGGAGCCCCAGCTTGCGCCCTTTTCCGCCATGGTTGAAAGGGTGTTTTTGACTCCCTTATAGGTGGCGGACACAGTCTTTCCGCCGGGAACTATCGCCTCGCCTGCAGCCATCGTGTAATCGGCCACCTCTACCGTCGTTTCCAAAACATCGACGGCAGTATCTCTGCGCTGAGCGTAATCATTCATCTTCTGACGGTACTCCTCATCTCTTTCCATGCGGCGCTCAAGCTCTTCTATAACCTGCTCTTTGCTGGCGCCGCTTATGCCAAGATTGGTGGCAACGCGCTCTATCTTCTCCTTGCGGGCCCGCTCCTGCCGCTCGCGCTGCAAATCCTTCTCAAGCTGACGGCTTTCGTCACTGCGCTCCTGATTGCGCTCTCTATCCTCGCGGACGTTTTTCTCAAACTGCGTTTCGTCCTGACGGATGGTTCCGGCATTATCCGAACGGTGCTCCATCTGCTCGGAAAGCTCCTCCGGGGTATAGGTCGCGCCGCTGACGGGGTCGGTATAGGTGCCGTCGCCGTTCTTTACAAAGGTGCGCCTTTGCCCATTTACAGGGTCGGTTGCCTCAATATCTCCGTCATCGTCAAATCGCAGCCATCGGCTCAAACCGCTGTCTGCAGGTGCGGGAGCGGGCGCACCGCCTGTTCCCACGGGCACAGTCGGGATAAATCCGCCCGTATTGCCAAACAAGATGGACAGCAGAATTGCAAGAATGCTGATGGTAATTGTGGAAAGGGGATCGGCATGGTCGGAGTTTCCGCTATTATCTATAGATTTTTTTCGCCAACCCCAGCCTCCGCCCTCTGGTTCATAAAACTCCCAATCTCCAGTAGTCACAGAGTCTGATTTATCTTCGTTACGAGTACGTTTCGACTTATCTGTGGTGAGAATATCACTTTGGCTGCTGACGGTCTCTGGCAGATCAAATACATAGTATCTATACGCCTCGACGTTACCTTTTTTAGGCTTATTTCCGTGATTCCCCGGGGCATTTAGCACATAGGCCCAGTCAACATGAAGCTCTATAGTATCCAATCCTTTCTGCCATCTGATATGGCCAGTACCCCTCAGCGATACGTCCTCATCAACTAACACTCCTCTGGTATCTGTGGCATATGTATAATGCATTTTCAATTCTATGGGCTCGATCTCACCATCAGGATCTATTATTCCGCTGACCTCAAATGGTTCAATTACGGAAGTTACCGTATAGCTATGATTTGTTTCTTCATCTCCGGGAGTTCTTGGCGGATAGGTAATTTCTTCTCGGTAAACATTTGTGTATCCCTTAAAGGACATTTTTGCGTACTGCTTGTTATCTTTGTCAGTGGTGATATAAATAGGGACTTGGTTATTATTTGAGCCTTTTCCACCCTGCATTGCGTTGTGGATAGAATCCACAACTTCATCACCATTTTTTTCATAGCACAAGCGAGTGATAATTTCTTCCTCTAATATTATTTCAGACTCAACCGCAAAGGCCACCACGGGAAAAGCCAATGCGCAGCATATCGCCGCAATTAAAGCCGCAAACAGCTTCTTGATCATCCTTTTCATACCGCAGCCACCTCCTTTTTGTTTTTCAAGACAATGACAAATATCAAAGCAGCAATCAGCAGTACCGTTCCCAGCCACGCACACCAGTGGAGACCCATAGCCGACAGCGCCACGCCAAGCGCAAACCCCAGCGTCATGCCGCTTATGCACCGCCTAACCCCTATGTAGGACGGCGCTCTGCCCTTTGAAAGAATGTTTGCTACGGAAAAAGCAAGCTCCCATAAAAAGCCGCCCTGTCTGCCAAGGTTTTGCAGCAGCATTACAAAGGCGATAATGCCAACCATGCTGTTTTCAAGGGACTGCGAGCTGTTCATAAAAGCGTAAAGCAGCAAAGATGCACCTACTCCGCCCAGTAACGGGGCAACGGCGGTTATGCTCTTAACGGCAAGCCCGCCGAAAAAGCCCTTGATACCGCCGCCAATCCCCGAAAACGGCGCTTTTTTCTGAAACAGCGGCACAATAGCGGCGTTCAGAAAGGCAGCGACCACCACCTTGCCGAGAATCCCACCCGCTGCGCCGAGAACACCGCCGAACATCCCGCCCTGCGCAAAGGTAAGGAAACTGAGAATGCGTACCGGAAGCGGATTGATTTTGAAAGAACCCAGCAACGCAAGCACCAGCCAGACAAGCCCCAACAGGACGGTGGGGAGCATCTGTTGAGGATTTTTCAGCACCGCCAACGACTGACGGATATATGCGATGATGAATTTTCCCGCACCCATCGGACTGTGCTGTGGAGCATCATCCGAAGCCCGGTCTATCGGCGGCTTCTTCTTTGTACTGTTCATTGTTTTCGGAATTTCTTGCTCGGATTTTGCGACCTCCGGTGGTGTCTCCGTACTTATTTGTGCAGATTCAATGCTTTGAAAAGCATTGGCTCCGCACTTTGCACAGAATTTTGCGTCCTCATTCAGAGCCATGCCGCAGCTTGTGCAGAATTTACCCATAATACTCACTCCTTCTTTAATTAACCGCTCGCTTTTGGTGCGTTACCATCCGGTGATGTCTGCCGTTACGCCGGTTTCACGAAACAGCTTTTGTGCGGCATCCAGTACCGCCTGCTTTTGAGTCATTCCGTGGAGCAACTCTACCCGCATGGTATGAGCTGCGTCGCCAAAGGTCAGGTACATCCGTTCCTGATCAATATGGGCGGTGTGCAGCCGTACGCCATGCACCCCGTCAAGGCCCCATCGG
This sequence comes from Bacillota bacterium, assembly GCA_023442465.1. Classification (GTDB taxonomy): domain Bacteria; phylum Bacillota; class Clostridia; order Lachnospirales; family Lachnospiraceae; genus Kineothrix. The sequence continues at coordinate 9,277 of JAEZZQ010000003.1, forward strand.
TAAATTTCACTGCCGATGAGGATACCAAAGGTAGATACTACGGTTTCCTCGGTGTCTTTTTTCATTTGGCGGCCCGGCATGGAGACGAGAGCGGATGGCACCGCAAGGATACGGTTATCCCAAATGAGTGTTGCGTCGTAGAGCAGACGGCTCTGCCTCACCAATAACAGGAGAGAGATAAGGCTGATCGCTCCAAAGGTGAAAAGCGCTTCTAACATGAATGCCATGCCGAGCCACACCGCCAAACAAATACTGGCTGCGAACAATAAGGCATATCCATTGCGTCGTTTGCGGATTAATTTCATTTGCATCAACCCTCTTCCAGTATTCATTTTAGAGAAGGAGGACTCAAAAAGCATCGTTCGAAAGGATTAATTTACAGAAAAAAGCCCCTCACCCTTTTGGGTGAGAGGCCGGTTAAACCCAGTATTTATGCAGTTTTATGTATCATCCAACCGTTTGGTTTTTCAGCAGGGTGCTAATGAGCTCCGCACGGCTTGAAACATCGTATTTTGAAAAAATACTTCTTGCGTGTGTTTTAACGGTATTCTCACTGATGAACAAAGCCCCGGCAATCTCACGGTTGGAGTTGCCGGAAAGGATAAGCTGCAATACCTCCTGCTCCCGGACAGTCAGCGGATCAAGGGTTTTGACCTGCCGTACAATATCCGTTTGTTGTGACTGGCTCATATTGTCATAAGCGGCAAGGTAAGCATGGCTTTTCAGCAATAGAACAAGCTGGTGGTTGAGGGGCGGCAGCATAACCAATGTAACGCACACCACCGTCAGGGCAATCACCGCCACCTCCGCACCGGGAAGCTCCATGGATGTCACAGCCATCCCCAGGACGCCTCCGCAAAGGACGCCGAATACATTGGCGGAAAGACCGATGCCAAAGGTATGCGCCGGGTTGTTGCTATAATCCAGCATTTCTCCAAGGATGCTCCACCAAAACAGATCGAAAATACCGCAGGCGCCGAGCATCAGCGTATCCACAGTCAGATAGTCGGAGGTATTTCGCCCCAGCAGCATAAAGCTGATGAACGCTCCCATAATCATTGCCATTCCTACATACAAGAATCTTGAGCGGTTCGCCTTCATGGGCAGGTTGCGCATAATAGCGAGCGCCACGATATAAGGCACGGCCCAATACCAGCTTACCAGCCCTGTCAGATGCTCAAAAGTGGGGTTGATGACCTGATACATCAGTCCGGAATTAATTGTAATGATAAACACAAAAAGACAGAGCAATATTAGCGGGTTTTTAATGCCGCCATGCGCCTTATTTTTAAATGTTTTGTTCTGCTCATTCTCCTGCTCCAACGGCAGCATCCAAATGAAGACCATGCCGATCACAAGGCAAAGCACAGAGAGGGCAAGCCCGATAAAGGTTGACCTGTTCATGGCCACCACGTTGACTGCAATCATCAGCAAATTGGAATAAATCAGAACATCGGCACAGGATTTAATGCGCTCGTTCTTGGGAGTAAAGGCCCTGAGAAAAAATCCCCATGCCGCCACCGCGCAGCCGCTAAAGTATCCGCTGACAATCAGTCCGCCCATCCATAGAGTGGGGAGAGGAAAAAAGAAGGGGACAGTGGCGGCTAAGCATAAGCCCATGCCGCCGAGCATCATGCTTTTGGCGGCCGCCTGTGACTTGACAAACAGGCCGCAGGTAAAAAGCCCCGCGAAATGCGCGATAATTGCAGTCAATATGTAACGGTCGGCGTCAGTTCCACGCAGATCCAACAGGCTATACAGCACCTGTCCCTCAAACTGGAAGGACAGAATATAGGCAAAGAGAAATGAAAATCCGGCAACAGAAAGCCTGCGGGCATTGAAAGATTTAAGTCCGTTCATTTGATAACCTCCCGCTCATCGGAGGCTCCGCCTTTTTTAACCCATTCGTC